>NZ_CP108695.1:4800000-8613784 GCF_045208035.1 Nocardia sp. NBC_01009
ACTGCTCCATCTCGATCCAGCTGTCGGCGATGCGTTCCTGCGTCATCTGCAGTCCCGCCAGCGGTCCTTTGCGCATCGGCCGGGAGACGGCGCGCTCGGCCATCATGTCGAAGGCCTTGCGCACCAACGCGACCGTGCGCATGGCGTGATGCACGCGGCCGCCGCCGAGACGGGTCTGGGCCACGACGAAACCCTGACCTTCGGCGCCGAGCAGATGGTCGGCGGGGACCCGGACGTCGGTGAAGCGCAGGTGGCCCTCGTGCTCGCTGAAGCCGTGGACGTGGAAGTTCTTGACGATCTCGAGGCCGGGGGTGTCGGCGGGCACAATGAACATCGACATACCCTGGTACGCACTGACTTCGGTGTCGGTGACCACCATGACGATGTGGAAGCTCGCGAACTGCGCGTTCGAGTTGAACCACTTCTCGCCGTTGATCACCCAGGAGTCGCCGTCGCGCACGGCCGTCGTCTTGAATGTCGTCGGATCGGAGCCGCCGGTCGGCTCGGTCATCACATAGCAGGATCCGATCTCACCGGACAGCAACGGTTCGAGGTACTTCGCCTTCTGCTCCGGCGTGCCGTAGTGCGCGAGAATTTCCGCGTTGCCGGAATCCGGTGCCTGACAACCGAATATCGAGGGTGCCCACATCGAGGTGCCGAGCACCTCGTTGAGCAGCGCGAGCTTCATCTGCCCGTAGCCGGGGCCGCCGAGTTCGGGACCCAGGTGACAGGCCCACAGGCCTTGTGCCTTCACCTGCTCCTTGAGTGGCCGCATCAGCGCCATGGCTTCGGTGTTGGTGCGGTCGTAGGGATTCGGGTAGAGCAGATCCAACGGCTCCACCTCGGTGCGGACGAATTCCGCTGCCCAGTCCAGTTTCTTCTGATATTCCGGGTCGGTTTCGAAATCCCAAGCCATGGTCAGCCTTTCGTCTGTTCGGTCGGGTGCACAATGCCGTCGAGGAAGGTGATCGCGAGGATGTCGGCGATCTCTTCGGGTGTGTGACCGCCGCGCGGGCGGTACCAGAAGGTCACCATGTTCAGCATGCCGAGCACGCTGTTGGTGACGACATGGTCGTCGGTGCGCAACAGTCCGGCCGCGCAGCCCGCGTCGATGACGCGCTGCCAGCAGTGCTGCACCTGATCGCGCAGGTCTTGCAGTTGGGTGCCGCGCTCGCCGGTCAATGCTGTCACGTCGCGCAATTGGATGGCGACCTCGCGACGGTGCCGGACGATCAGGTCGACGTGACTGTGGATCAGCTTGCGCAGCTTGGTGATCGGGTCGTCGTCGCTATCGGCGATCTGTTGGGCATCGATGAGCATCAAGTGGATGTAGTCCCGCAGAATCTGCCACAGTAGTTCTTCTTTGGACCCGATGTGGTAGTAGAGCGCACCGCGCTGCACCCCGGCCCGATTACCGATCTCGGCCACGCCGGTGCCGTGGAAACCCTTCTCCGCGAACAGTTCCACAGCGGCATCCACAATGCGCTCGCGGGTCGCCTCGGCAGTCGTTTCCGTCGCGGGCGGGCGACCGCGGCGGCGTGGAGTGGCGATATCGGTCATCGGCGTGGATCCAGCACGACTTTGGAGACGCCGTCGGCTCGTTCGGCGAACATCCGATATGCACTCGGCCCCTCGGACATCAGGAGTCGATGCGACACAACCGCTTCCGGAGTCAGCCGCCCGGCCGCCGTGAGACGAAGCAGTGCGGGCAATTCGTATTGGATCGAACACAGCCCGATGTGGAACTCGAGCTCCTTGACCTGCGCCAGCTGCATATGGAAAGGAAACGCTCGATTCTGGCTCACTCCGACAACGCTGACCCGACCCCGATGTCCGACCGCGCTGATGGCGAGCTTGATCGTCGCGTCGGCGCCGACCGCCTCCAGCGCGACGTCCGCACCGCCGCCGAGCATGTCGCGGATGGCAGCCTTGGGATCGTCGGACTCGATGGGCTCTGCGCCCAATTCGGCGGCCCGCTTGCGGCGCTCGCCGACCAGATCGACGCCGAGCACCCGCGCGGCGCCCATCGCGAACGCCGACTGGACCGCCATCAGCCCCACCGGCCCGAGCCCGATGACCACCACGGTGTCACCGGGTGTGATGCGGGCCCGGCGCGCTCCGTACCAGGCGGTGGGGGCGTTATCGGTCAGCACGACCGCGGCCTCGTCGCCGACCGCGTCGGGTAGGCGCACCAAGTTTCCTTCGGCGTGGGGGACTGCGAGTAGTTCGGCCTGCGTGCCTGCCAGTGACCCGCCCAGCCCGTAGCAGGCATCGATCGGCAGGGGATGGCGTTCGCAGGCGGCGACGATGCCACGCTTGCACTGCGCGCACCGATCGCAGCCGACCGAGGCGGAGGCGAGCACCCGGTCGCCGATCGCGAAACCTTCGACATCGGGACCGAGTTCGATGATCTCGCCGACCGCTTCATGGCCGACGGTATATCCGGTGCCGTCGGTGAAGCCGTGTCCGGAATAGATGTGCAGGTCGCTACCGCAGATGCCCGCCGCTGTGACGCGGATGATTGCCCCGTCGCGCCCCGGCAATGCCGGATCGGGCACTTCGGTGAACGAAATCTGCTGCGGGCCCACGTAGGTCAATGCCTTCATCGGATGCTGCCCTCCACATAGTCGAGCGCTGTGTTGCGCGAAATCGGTGGGGTGTCTTGGTATTCAGAGGCTTTCATCGCCAGCCGCCATCCAGGGCGAGGGTGGCTCCGGTGCAGAATGCCGAGGCATCGGTGGCGAAGAAGAGCGCGGCGCCGACGATCTCGTTCGGTTCGCCCACCCGGGCCAGTGCGTTCTGTCTGGTCATCTCGGCCCGTAGCTCGTCGGGCCACGACTTGGCGATATCGGTGGCGAAGGCGCCGCACTGAATGGTGTTGACGCGCACCGTCGGTCCGAATGTCTGCGCAAGACCGCCGGTCAGATTGGACAACCCGGCCTTCGCTGCCGCGTAGGGAACCGCGAGCGGCTCCGGCCGTGCCGCCTCGATCGAGGAGATATTGATGATCGAACCGCCGCCCACAGCCGCCATGCGCGTGCCGATCACGGCGGACAGGCGGAACGGACCCTTGAGGTTCACCCCGATCACCTTGTCGAACATCGCTTCGGTCACCTGGTCCAGGCTCGGATACAGCAGCGACATTCCCGCGTTGTTGACCAGCACGTCGACCGTGCCGAATTCGGCGTAGACGGTGTCGACCAGTGCATCGCACTGCGCCCAATCGCTGACATTGCACGCCACCGGCAAGGCCCGGCGACCGTAGGTGCTGCGCACCTCGTCGGCGAGCTCGACGCACCCGTCGAGCTTGCGGCTGGCGATCACCACGTCGGCGCCCGCTTCTGCGAACGCGAGCACCATCTCCCTGCCGAGGCCCCGGCTTCCCCCGGTGACCAGCACGACCTTGTCCGACAACGACTGTCCCGGCAACGACACCCTGCACTCCATTGGTCTAGGCATACGAACCTGTAGGAAATGTTCCAGTCAGTACATTAAATGTACCGGCCGATACAATCAAGGGTCTGCACGACCTTCCGCCGCGCCCTTTGGACGCGCAGACGAATGGGCGCCCGATGGTCGGCGTGGCGGAATGCTGTGGCAGCAGGCGCCGGAAGTGCGACGCGTCGACCCGACGCATCGAGGTGTCACTACCCACGGGTAACATTGGCGGCGATTTTCCTACCCGGCTTTCTCAAAAGTGAGGCAGTAGATGACAGAGCGGATTCAGGTCGGCGGGCTCCAGGTGGCCAGCGTTCTCCACGAGTTCATCGAGAACGAGGCGCTCCCCGGTACCGGCGTAGATTCCGCCGCGTTCTGGGCCGGCGCCGAGCAGGTCATCAATGACCTCGCTCCGCGCAACCGTGTCCTGCTGGCCGAACGCGACGCGATCCAGGGCAAACTCGACGCCTGGCATGCCGAGCATGCCGGCGCGAACTATGACAAGGCCGCCTACAAGAGCTTCCTCGGCGAGATCGGCTACCTGCGCCCGGAACCGGCCGACTTCGCGATCGCCACCGAGAACGTGGACACCGAGATCGCCGTCACCGCGGGTCCGCAGCTCGTGGTTCCGGTGATGAATGCGCGCTTCGCGATCAACGCCGCCAACGCGCGCTGGGGCTCGCTCTACGACGCGCTCTACGGCACCGACGCCATCTCGGAGGCCGACGGCGCGGAGAAGGGCACCAGCTACAACCCGGTCCGGGGCGCCCGGGTGATCGAGTTCGCGCGCGCTTTCCTCGACACCGCGGCACCGCTGGCCGACGGCTCGCACCGTAGCTCGACGCACTACGCGATCGAGAACGGCGCGCTGGCCGTCACGCTGGCCAACGACGAGGTGACCACGCTGGCCGCCGACGGCGCCGAGTTGGTCGGCTACCTGGGTGACCCGGCCTCGCCGACCTCGGTGCTGCTGAGGCACAACGGATTGCACGCCGAGATCCAGATCGATGGCTCCTCGCCGATCGGCAAGACCGACCCCGCGGGTGTCAAGGACGTGGTGCTGGAGTCCGCAATCACCACGATCATGGACTTCGAGGATTCGGTCGCCGCGGTGGACGCCGAGGACAAGGTCCTCTGCTACCACAACTGGCTCGGCCTGATGAAGGGCGATCTGGCGGAGAAGGTCAGCAAGGGCGAGAAGACCTTCACCCGCACCATGAACCCCGACCGCGTCTACACCGCCATCGACGGCGGCGAGCTGGTACTGCACGGCCGTTCGCTGCTGTTCGTGCGCAACGTCGGTCACCTGATGACCAGCGACGCGATCGTCGACTCCGACGGCTACGAGGTGCCGGAAGGCATCATGGACGGCCTGATCACCTCGCTGATCGCCACCCACAGCCTCGAGGGCGACACCAAGCTGAAGAACAGCCGCACCGGCTCGGTTTACATCGTGAAGCCGAAGATGCACGGCCCCGACGAGGTCGCCTTCACCAACGAGCTGTTCGGCCGGATCGAGGACGTGCTCGGCCTGCCGCGCAACACCCTGAAGGTCGGCATCATGGACGAGGAGCGCCGCACCACGGTGAACCTGAAGGCGTGTATCGAGGCCGCGCGTGAGCGGGTCGTGTTCATCAACACCGGCTTCCTCGACCGCACCGGCGACGAGATCCATACCTCCATGGAGGCCGGGCCGATGGTCCGCAAGGCCGAAATGAAGCAGCAGCAGTGGATCCTGTCCTACGAGGACTGGAACGTCGACACCGGCTTGGCCACCGGCCTGCCCGGCAAGGCGCAGATCGGCAAGGGCATGTGGGCGATGCCGGATCTGATGCACGACATGCTCGAGCAGAAGATCGGCCACCCGCGTGCGGGCGCGAACACCGCATGGGTGCCCTCGCCGACCGCGGCCACCTTGCACGCCACCCATTACCACCAGGTGAATGTCTTCGAGCGCCAGCAGGAGATCGCCGCAGGTGGCCGCCGCGCCACGGTCGACCAGATCCTGGAGATCCCGCTGGCCGCGAACCCGAACTGGTCGGCCGAGGAGAAGCAGCAGGAGCTCGACAACAACTCGCAGGGCATCCTCGGCTACGTGGTGCGCTGGATCGACCAGGGTGTCGGCTGCTCCAAGGTGCCCGACATCCGCGACGTC
The DNA here is from genome assembly GCF_045208035.1 of Nocardia sp. NBC_01009. NCBI lineage: Bacteria > Bacillati > Actinomycetota > Actinomycetes > Mycobacteriales > Nocardiaceae > Nocardia > Nocardia sp. NBC_01009. The sequence continues at coordinate 4,805,594 of NZ_CP108695.1, forward strand.
GGCCTCATGGAAGACCGTGCGACGCTGCGCATCTCGAGCCAGCTGATGGCGAACTGGCTGCGCCACGGCGTCGTCACTGCCGACGAGGTGCTGGCCAGTTTGGAGCGGATGGCTCCAGTAGTGGACACGCAGAACGCGGGCGACCCGAACTACCGGCCGCTGGCGCCGGACTTCGCGGGCAGCATTGCTTTCCAGGCCGCCAAGGAACTGGTCCTCGAGGGCACCAAGCAGCCCAACGGCTACACCGAGCCGATCCTGCACCGCCGCCGCCGTGAGGCCAAGGCGCTGGACTGCCTCTGAGTTCTCGACGGTGAACTCCCTGGTCGGCACGATGTCGACCAGGGAGTTCGGCTATCACCCGAAGGTCGCTGTCGGGTGGCCGGGCGAATTCGGGGCCCGATGCCTATCCGTTACTCTTGGCCTGCACTGCAGACGCCCGATGTAAGGAAGTTTTATGGGAAGCGTTGTCCTTGATGTGATTGCCCTGGTTGCCAACCGCGCCGCGTCGTTCTGGAATTGGGCTGTCACCGGCTCGGCCGGTTTCCCGCCGCTGTGATGCCGAGCTGATCGTCCAGCATCCGAGCCCCTGGCTCGTGGCCGTCGTTTTCGGTCGCCACGGCCAGGGGTTTCTTTATCCGGCGGGTGTTTGCTCATCGGACGCCAACCCCGCTCGGCGCGCAGTGCGCTCGAGACACGCGATTGCGGCTCGGGCCACCGCTCTGCGCCGTATCTTGTTGGCATGAACAGTGTCGCCACCGCCCGCGCGCGTTCGGGCCCGCCGCGCTGGTTCGTTCTGTGGATGGGTTTCCTCACCTGTGTGGTCGCGGTCGTGTGCGCCGCGCTGTGCTGGGAGTTGGCATCCTTCGGGGATCATTTCACCAAAGTGCTGCTGTGGGTGGGTCTTTCGGTGGTCAGCGCGGTCGCGCTGTTCTTCGGCCTGATCGGTCTGATTCGGTATCACACCATTCAGCTCAGCCTCGCGGTGCCCTTGTCGATCACTGTGCTCGCCGCCCTGGTCTGGTTCGAGGTCCCGCAGGAAGCGGGCTGGCAGGTGTCGCGAGGCATCCTCGAAGACCAGTCGATCGATTGTGCCAACCCCGGGCCTCGCACCAGGCTCGGTGTCTACACCATCGTCGCCATCACTCCGCGTGATGGCGGCTGTCTGTTCTATGTCCAAGGGACATCGAAAATTTCGGAAGGCTTCGCCTACTTCCCGCCCGAAAATGCGCCGCCGAGTCTGGGTCCACCGGCCGAACGAGGTGTCGAATATCGGCCCTACGATGGGCGCTGGTACCGGTTCGTCGACTCGTCCTGAGGGCCTCGGGTGGAGCTCCGGCACTTCCTATCCCTGATCATGATCGGACGAACACCTGCGTCGAGCGATCCGCCGATTGCGTGACTTACTCGCCGAGCACTTCCGTCAACGTGCTGGCTGTTGCTCCGTTCCATGAGTCGAGCGGCGCGGTACAGCCGACGATCTCGGCTCCCTGCTTTTGACAGTACGGCGGCGTCAAGGGAGGGGCTGGGCGCCGAGCTGGGTCAGCAGAACGCTGATTACACCCGTTTCTTGGCTTTGGGATTGGAACATGGAGCGGGCGGATTCTTTGACCGGGCCGGAGGGGAGGAGTCGGTCGGCGGCCTGGGACATGGTGAGGCCACCCTGGTGGTGGCGGAACATGAGTTGTAAGAAGAGGATTGCAGCGTCGCGCCCGCGGGCGGTGGCGAGGGCGTCGAGTTCGGACATGGTCGCCAGCCCCGGCATGGTGGTGTCCGGCGGCGTCTGTGGGTGGTCGGGGGCGGCTACCGAATGGTGGTGCGGCGCGGGTTCTTCGGTGTGCATCCAGGCCATGGGGTGTGGGGACAAAGGGGTCTCGTTCGCGAGGCGGAGCCAGCCGAGCAGGGTGCCGATTTCGATGCGTTGCGCGTCGGCGAGCTGCTGTGCGAGGCGCAGAACGGTGGGGTCCGCGCTGCGGTCCAGGCGTTGCACCATGATCAAGGCCTGTTGATGGTGCGCGGTCATATCCTGGGCGAAGCCGACCTCGACCGAGGTGAGAATCGGTGCGGCGGTGTGGTGTTCGGGGAGAACGAGTGGGCGCAGTGCTGCCCCGATCACCAGCAGCGCGAAAGCCGACGAAGCGATTGCGGCGACCTTGATGCGACCGGTGTGCCAGATCGCTGTGCGCGAGCCGACCCGGTGAGCATCGGCATCGCTCGCGCCGGCCACGTCCGGGCGGATTGCGTCGGCGTCTGTTCGGTTCGAGCTGGACAATTTGCCTACGACCCGACGATTGATTGCTGGTCGGCGGGCGGGCTGTACACATCGTTGTCGAGTTGCAGCACCATGAATCCGTTGTCGGAGCAGGCGACGTAGAGCTGGTCGCCGCGCCACTCCGGCGGGGAGAAGCACCAGTCGGTGGAGACGTCGCCGAAGGCGAGCTTGCCGGTGCGTGGGGTGATGGCGTCCCAGGGGTTGAACTGTCCTTCGAGCACCGCGCGGGCCGCAGGCGGCGCGGTCATCAGCGGGACGCCGATGATCGAGGCCAAAGCGTGCGGGGAGTTCCAGAGCGACAGGTTCTGGTCGGTGCGGGCAGGCGGATTGAAGTAGGCGATCTCGTGAATGTCGTGCGGGTTGCGGATATCGAAGACACGGATACCGGAGGAGATCCAGCCGCAGGCCAGTGCGGTGGGGTCGGTCGGTCGGTCGGCGGCGCAGTAGTGCGATTCGTAGGCGAAGACCGAACCACCCATGGACGAACCGATATTGGCGTCGATGTGTTGCGGCAGGTTGATCTCCAGCTTGATCTTGCCCGCGACCTTCGGGGCGGTGTCATCGGAGATATCGATGAGTTTCACACCGCCGGAACCACCTTCGTCGACGGTGTAGAGGTACGGCTTGCCGCTGTAGCTGACCGGAATGCTGTGCTGGGTGGCCCAGCCGTCGGTCCAGAACGTCCGCCCGATGTGCTGCACCTGTGAGTTGGGGTCGCGTCGCTGCACTGCGCTGATATCGAGCACGGTGAAGCCGCCCAGCGCCGACAGGTACATCCGATTGCCGTCGGCGCTGATGCCGAAGCCGTGTGCCTCGATACCGGTCAGGCCCTGCCAGATGACACGCGGGTTGGTCGGATCGGTGAGGTCGACGGCGCTGACGAAGCCGGGGGCGACACCGGAGGCCCAATACGTGTTGCCGTCGGGGGAGAAGCCACCCTCGTGGGTAGTGATCGGCAGTGGCATCAGCAGATTCGTACCTGCGCCAGGATTGAGCAGGCGCGGATGTGCGCAATCGGAGATGTCGTAGACCGAGAGGTAGCCGACGCCCTCACCGACGGGAACGCCGGTGCCGACCAGTAACTTGCGAGCGGCATTGACTTTCAGGCTCTCCCAGGTGCCCGCGAGCATTGCGGGTTCGGTCAAGGTCGCCGTCGGCCGCGGGTTCGCCGGATCGGACACGTCGAGCACCTGGACGCCGCGGCCTTCGCTGATCAAGTCGCCGGGAAAGAACGAGCCCATGTACGCGCAGTTCTCGTAGCTGGTCGAGGTGATGCCCGCGCCGCGCCCTGCGAAGCCGCCGAGCATGGTCATATTGCACCGGTAGCCCTGGGTGCTGCGCCGACTGTCGCGGTCGGCGGCAGGCACGTCGCCCTGCAGGCCGGTTTCCGGCATTGACCCCGGCCCGCAGTTCGCACGCGGCACCGAAGTGCGGCCGACATCGAGGAATTCCTGGACGAAGGTGGCGATATCGGACTGCAGATCGGCCGACGCGCTGCTGGGCACCATCATCGCGGCAATCACCGCGGTGGCGACCAATGCCAGCGTGCGGGCGCGGCGAATCCTCACCAATGGGCGCATCGTTGCATCCCCCAACTTTCTTCGATCTCGAACCATGCCGGCCGCGCTGACTCAGTCAGCAGGCGCGAACTGACTGAATAGTAGTAATACTCAGTAACTTATGGCAGTGGTTTGGAGATAATTCCAAATGCTTGGTTTGTTCGGAAGGCATGACGCTCACCGAGATCGCCGGATCCGGGGCTGGTCGGCGCGGGTGGCCGGGGGTTGAACCGGGTCTAGATCTGCGAGGTACTAGCTGCTGAGCAGGGAGGTGTCGAGCGCCTGCGTGTCGACGGCGAGCAACGTGTCGCAGAGCTCTAGAAGGCGCTGTCTGAGTCGAACCGATTGTTTCGCGAGGTCCGACTGTGCTCGGACGTATTCGGCTCGTCCTGTCGGCGTTTCGATGCGCACCGGCTCGTACCCGTAGGCGGAGAGATCGTACGGACTCGCGCGCATATCCAGTTCCCGTGCGGCACAGGCGAACTCGAAGAAATCCAGCAACATGTCCGAGGCGATGAGCGGGGCCAGTTTGAAACCCCATTTGTAGAGGTCCATGTTGGCGTGCAAGCAGCCGGGCTGTTCGCGGGATACCTGGTCCGCGCGCGTCAGCGGCTCGATATTTCGCCCGATCGCTTCCGGCGTGAAAAAACGGAAGGCGTCGTAGTGGGTGCAGCGCAGCGACATCGACTCCACGACCTCGTCGGTGCCTGTCCTGCCCAACCGCAGCGGGACCTGCTGGTGGCGGACGTCGTCGGTGCGATAGACCATAGCCCACTCGTGCAACCCGAAACACGACAGCTGTGCGGGTCGAGATGCGGTGGCGCGCACCAGGTTCGCGACGAACTCGATGGTGTCCCGACGCCGTGCGAGATACGCGGGATCGGCGGTGAACGTGCTACTGCCGGAATCGGATTCGATTCGCGAACCGTCGCCGGCGATCTCGGTGGTGCTCGGATTCGCCACGAGATCGCCGGTCGGCACGACGCGATGATATCCGCGAGCGCCCTCGTATTCGGCTGCGCCTGCGAGTGCCACCCCGTAGCCGGGATGCCAGCGCCGCAACTGCGCAGGCTTGTGCCCGTAGTAGGTGAACAGGAAGTCGATCACCGGATGCGACGACCCCGCCGCCCGCCGTTGGAGATAGGGCCCGACGAGTTCATCCAGCCGTGCCCGATGCGCAGCGGCGTGGGCTCGCCACTGCGCCTCGGGCAGTACGCGCAGACTCATTCGAACGGGACCTGCCTCATTCGATCACCCGGTGCGTGTTGTCACGGACCGTGCCGACGAACTCCTCCACCAGATCCTCGAGTGCGACGATGCCGGTGGTGTTGCCGCGACTGTCCACCACCCGGCCGAGGTGGCTGTTGGTGCGGCGCAGCCGAGCAAGCGCCTCGTACAACGTGGTGCCCATGCTCACCGTCGGCAGCGGCCGAATATCGGTGCGCGGGATGGGCGTGTTCGGTCCGGCCGTCTCATCGGCGACCTTGTCGAGCACATCCTTCACGTGCAGATAACCGACCAGCGATCCATCGACGGCGCGGACCGGATAACGGGAGAAACCGGTCTCCGCGACGGCGGACTCGATGTCGCCGAGCGTGGTTCCGTTGCCGCGCAATGGGACCGACCTGGTTGTTTCCAGTGGCACCACGACATCGGCGACCACACGATCGGAAGTGCCGAGCGCCTGGGTCAGTCGCCGGTGCTCCTCCTCGTCGAGCAGTCCCTCCGACCGGGATTCACCGATCATCTCGGCCAGCTCGACGCTGGAGACGGTGGCATTGAGCTCGTCTTTCGGCTCGATCCGCAGCAGTCGCAACGACAGGTTCGCGGCCATGTTGTAGATCGCGATGAGCGGGCGGGCCAGCCGCAGCCACGCCAGGTGGATCGGAACCAGCAGCAGCGCGCTGCGTTCCGGACCCGCCAGCGCGATGTTCTTCGGGATCATCTCGCCGAACAGGATGTGCAGGATCACCACGATCGTCAACGCGACGGCGAACGCAACCGGATGCAGCAGCTGATCCGGCAGGCCGACCAGCTCGAACGGGCCCTCCAGCAGATGCGCCACCGCGGGCTCGCCGACTCGGCCGAGCAGGATCGAGCAGATGGTGATGCCGAGCTGTGCCGCGGCGAGCATCATCGACAGGTTCTCACCCGCCCGGATCACCGTGGTCGCATTGCGCTTGCCCTGTGCTGCAAGCGCTTCCAGACGGTCCCGGCGGGCCGAGATCAGCGCGAATTCGGCGGCGACGAAGAAGGCATTGCCCGCGAGCAGCACCACCGTGAGCAGCACTCCGAACAGATCACCCACGACTGTGCTCCTGGTCTGCGTGGTGCACACGGGAATGCAGCACCTCGGAGGAGACCGGGATCAACCGCACGCGGTCGATGCGCCGCCCGTCCATCCGTTCGATCTTGGCGATCCAGCCGCCTTCGTCCGAGTCGTTCGACGGTCGGTTGTGCGAACCCGGATTCGGCAGCACCACCTCGTCACCGGTCACCGGAATGCGGCCGAGCCGGGTGAGCACGAGGCCGCCGAGCGTCTCGTATTCACCTTCGGGTGCGTCGTATCCGGTCGCGCGCGACACCTCGTCGATACGCAGCAGACCAGAGCAGTCCCAGCCGTCGGAGACCCGGCGGACGTCGCGCTCCTCTTCGTCGTGCTCGTCGCGCACATCACCGAGGATCTCCTCGATGATGTCCTCCATGGTGACGATGCCTGCGGTGCCGCCGTATTCGTCGACGACCAGCGCCACCTGCATGCCGTCGCGGCGTACTCGTTCGAGCACCTCGTCACCGTCGAGACTGGCGGGCACGATCGGCACCGGCCGCGCGAGCAACTGCAGCGGTATGGTGCTCCGGACGTTCGCCGCATGGGTGAACGCCTGCTTCACGTGCACAACTCCGAGAGTGTTGTCGAGATCCCCGTCGATCACCGGGAAGCGGGAGTACCCGGTGCGGCTGGCGGCCGCGATGAGATCGGCGATGGTGTCGGACTTGTCCAGCGATTCGATCTTGACGCGCGGGGTCATCAGCTCCTCGGCGCTGCGCTCGCCGAACTGCAGCGAGCGGTCGATCACCACTGCGGTGCGCTGATCGAGCGCGCCGCGCAGCGCAGACGTTCGCACCAACGAGCCGAGCTCCTGCGGCGAACGCGCCGAGCGCAATTCCTCCGCGGGTTCCACCCCGAGGCGGCGAACCACCCAGTTCGCGGTGCCGTTGAGGAAGTGGATCATCCACTTGAAAACCACCGAGAACGCGATCATCGGACCCGCGGTGAGTCGCGCGGTGCCGAGCGGCATCGCGATCGCGATGTTTTTGGGCACCAGCTCGCCGTAGATCATCGACAGCGAGGTGGCCAGCACCAGCGCCAGCGTCAGCGAGATGCCGTGCGCGGCACCCGCGCTCACGCCGAGCGCGGTGAACGGCGGGGACAGCAGCCTGGCCAGCACCGGTTCGGCAATGTAGCCGGTAATCAGCGTGGTGATGGTGATCCCGAGCTGGGCGCCGGAGAGCTGGAACGACAGCGTGCGATGCGCCTGACGGACCATCCGCGAGCGTGCGTCACCGGTGCGCGCATGTGCCTCGACGGTGCTGCGTTCGAGTGCGGTCAGGGAGAACTCGGCGGCGACGAACAGCGCGGTGCCTGCGGTGAGTGCAATGAAACCGACCAGGCTGAGCGCGGTGAGCACGACAGACATCGTCAGCACCGCCCGCGGGACGCGGCACGGTCGACCGCGGGGAATCGAACTGAATCAGAGTGGACTGCTGCGGGAAGGAGAGCGCCGGGTTTGTCACCCGGCTCGGTAGAGGAGCCCTCCTGTGCGGCGCCCTCGGACGCGGGTGACAACTTGTTCCTTTCGCGAATGGGAGCTGTAATGCCGGAGACCGGCAACCCTCATGCTACCGGCTGTGTCTTTTGGCCGCGCCTGCGGCGCGGCGTGTTCGCGGCCCCCGAGGCTCGCGTCCGAGCGGCCGAGACTCGTGCCTGCGGCACATGCGCTTCGGCCGCTCGGCCGCGAGCCGGCCGCGAACGGTCGCTCGTAAGACTCGCTCCGTGGTGGGTGGGTTGGTGGTGTCAGGTGCCATGACGAGGCGAGCCTGCTGGAGAGGGCTGCCGGGCTCTTGCTGGTCGCTGTGGCGGTATTCCATCGGCGAAACCGGCGGCCGACCGCACTTGGAGGATGATCTTGTTGTGCGGTTCGGGTTGGGCTGCGTGTGCGGGGGTAGGTGCGCGCGCAGCGTCATTGATGGTTTGTGCCTGGTCTTGCCCGCTGCTGGGTGCGGGTGTTCTTCGGTGAAACGGGCGGCCGACTGCACTTGGAGGATGATCTTGTTGTGCGGTTCGGGTCGGGCTGCGCGTGCGGGGTAGGTGCACGCGCAGCGCCGCTGATGGATTGCGTCCGGTTTACCAGCCACTGGGCAGGGGGCGGCCCTCGGCGAAACCTGCGGCGGACTGGACGCCGAGGACGGCCTTGTCGTGCAGTTCGGCGAGGCTGCGTGCGCCCGCGTAGGTGCAGGCGCTACGAACGCCGGAGCAGATGTGGTCGATGAGGTCCTCGACGCCGGGGCGCTCGGGATCCAGACGCATCCGTGAGCTGGAGATGCCCTCCTCGAACAGTGCCTTGCGGGCTCGGTCGAAACCGCTGTCGGAGGCGGTGCGGGCGGCGACGGCGCGCTTGGAGGCCATGCCGAAGCTCTCCTTGTAGGCGTTGCCGTCGCGGTCGACGCGCAGGTCGCCAGGCGACTCGTAGGTGCCTGCGAACCAGGAGCCGATCATCACGTTGGACGCGCCGGCGGCCAGTGCGAGTGCGACGTCGCGCGGGTGCCGGACGCCACCGTCCGCCCAGATGTGCACACCGAGTTCCTTTGCCGCGGCGGCGCATTCGGCGACCGCGGAGAACTGCGGGCGGCCGACGCCGGTCATCATGCGCGTGGTGCACATGGCGCCGGGGCCAACGCCGACCTTGATGATGTCCGCGCCTGCCGCGGCGAGGTCGCGAGTGCCCGCCGCCGAGACGACGTTGCCTGCGACCAACGGAACGCCGAGGCCGAGGTCGCGGATGGCGCTGAGGGTTTCGAGCATCTTGGCCTGGTGGCCGTGTGCGGTGTCGATGACGAGCAGGTCGGCGCCGGAGTCGGCGAGCGCCTTGGCCCGGGCGGCCACGTCACCGTTGATGCCGACGGCGGCGGCGACGCGCAGCTGGTTGTTGGCGTCGACATTCGGCTGGTAGATGCCGTCACGGACCGAGCCGGTGCGAGTCATCACACCCGCCAGGGAGCCGTCCTCGCCGACCAGCACGGCCAACTGGGCATGCTTGGCTTCGAGCAGATCGAAGATGTCGCGCGGTGAGGTGCTGGCCGGGGCCTGCACGAAATCGGTCATCGCGACGTCGCGCAGCCGGGCGAACCGGTCGACGTCGGTGCACGACGCCTCGGTGACGACGCCGATCGGCTTGCCGCCGTCCACCACAACGACCGCACCGTGGGCGCGCTTGTGCATCAGAGCGACGGCCTCGGACACCGAACGCTCGGGGTCGAGGGTCACCGGGGTGTCGGCGGTGAGCGATCGGCTCTTGACGAATCCGATGGTGTCGGCGGCCGCGCTGATGGGCAGGTCCTGCGGCAACACCACGATGCCGCCGCGACGGGCGACCGTCTCGGCCATCCGGCGCCCCGCGACCGCGGTCATATTCGCCACGACGATGGGGATGGTGGTGCCGGACCCGTCGGCAGTCGACAGATCGACGTCGAACCGCGACGCGACATCCGTCCGATTCGGGACGAGGAAGATGTCGTCGTAGGTCAGGTCATACGGCGGCTGATGGCCAGGGAGAAACTGCACTTAACCGATGATATCCGGCTCTGTGGGGCCGCGTGCAATTCCCCAGCATTCGACGCCTGGCGCAAGAGAGACACCCATCACACACGGTGGCGGTTGTCGGGTCGGGGTGAGCAGCGCGACCAATACCGGCTGCTGGCATCGACAGGCGCGCCCAGATGACGGCGGATCCGCGGCAGCGGAGGAAGATCGGCGGTGCGGTGTTCGGCTACGTGGTGCCGAGTCCGTTCTCGGTCCGCGGCCGGGTTGTCCGTCGGACTTCAAGCCTCCGCTTGGGCACGTGAGAGCTGGATTGTGGTCGCGCACATGACAATCACCGTACAGCCGATCACTACGAGGCCGATGGTGCCGGTGCGCAGCCGCTCGTCGAGAACGGTGATGCCGACGTAGGCGGCAGCCAAGGGTTCGGTGATGCAGATGGCGGGCAGCGAGGCGACGAGGGGGCCGGCTTGGAACGCGCGCTGCTGGAGGTAGAAACCGATCAAACTGGCGGCGACGAGCGCCCAGGTCTGCCAGCTGCCGAGTACCTGACCGAGGCCGTGCTCGAACAAGGTCGTGACGTATTCGGTGAGCGCGGCGGCCAGACCGAACAGCGCGCCGCCCGCCGTGCCGAGCAGCATCGCGCGCAGGGCCGGGGCCGCGGTGGCGGCACCGATCGCGATCGCGGCGGCGATCAGGCCGAGCAGGATCGCCAGCGGCACGATCCACTCGTGCAGGGGTGCGTTGGCATTTCCCTCCGACGGATCACCGACGATCAGGAAGCACGCCAATGCCGCGACGAGTGCGATGGCGGTCGCCCAGGTGCGCGCGGTGACGGTGCGTTTATTGAGTCGCGCGGACAGCGGCAGCGCGAAGACGAGCATGCTCACAAGGATCGGCTGGACGAGAAGCACCGCGCCCAGCGCGAGCGCAACGACCTGCATTGCGAAGCCGCCCGCGTCCCCGAGGATCCCGGCCCACCACCGTGGATTGCGCAGCAGTGCGCGGATCAACGAGTCGCCCTCGGGCACCGCCGCGGCCGCATGCTGCTGGGCGACCGCGGCGACTGCGAACAGCAGCGCCGCGAGCAATGCGCAGATGATGGCGGCCAGCGGATGGTGGGGCATAGGTCAGTTTGCCATGCGGTTGCTGTTGTCCGCCACGCCCTGTGGCCGACCGGCGCGTCGACGTGTATTCCCGGGCGTGTCACCCGCGGTGGTCCGGCTCGGCGCGGCGTTCGACGAACCGGTCGCGCGCCCGGTCGAACTCGTTGCGTGACCGGTCGTCGCCGAACCGGCGGCGCGATTCGACGACGACGCCGGGCCCGCGGCTCGTGACGTCTTCGTCGCGCCCGCTGCGCGGTCTGCCCCCGCCGAAGTGCCTGTCGAACGGCCGGAAGTCTTCGCTGCGCCCGCGCCGCGCGCACCCGAACGTGCGCCGCGCCCGCTCGACCCGCGACCGCCTGCCGCGGCGCTGCCGGACTTGCGGCTCGTGGACCCGGATCGACCGCCGGCCGTCGCGGACTTCGGCTCTGCATCGTTGGCCACCGCGGCAACGACGGGTATGCCAGACGGCTGCCTGGCACCGGTGATCGCGATCAGTCGCCGATCTCCCGGCCGCACCTCCACCGCGTCGATGTCCACACCCGCCTTGCGGGTCATCTTGTCGACGTCGTCGCGCTCGTCCTCGGTGACCAGCGTGACGACGACGCCGTCCTCGCCCGCGCGGGCCGTGCGCCCGGCGCGATGCAGGTAGGCCTTGGACTCGGCAGGCGGGTCCACGTGCACGACAAGGGAAATCCCGTCCACATGGATACCGCGCGCGGCGACGTCGGTGGTCACCAGAACCGGGGTCGAGCCGTCGGAGAACGCGGCGAGGGTCCGGGTCCGGTTGTTCTGCGCCTTGCCGCCGTGCAGCGCGCCCGCGGCGATGCCCGCGGCGCGCAACTGCTTGGCCAGCCGGTCGGCGCCGTGCTTTGTCCGCACGAACATGATGGTCAGCCCGTCGCGGGCGGCGATCTCGGCGATGACGGTGCGCTTGTCGATCTTGCGCAGATGCAGCAGATGGTGCGACATGGTCGCGACCGAGGCCGACGGCGGCGCGGTCGAATGCGTGACCGGGGAGTCCAGGTAGCGCTTGACGAGCTTGTCTACCTCACCGTCCAGTGTGGCCGAGAACAGCAGTCGCTGACCATCTTTCGGTGTCCGGTCCAGCAACTTGGTGACCTGGGGCAGGAAGCCCATATCGGCCATGTGGTCGGCCTCGTCCAACGCGGTGATGCGGACTTCCGAGAGGTCGGCCGAGCGCTGATTCACCAGGTCTTCCAGCCGGCCAGGTGTGGCAATCAGCAGGTCGACGCCGCGAGCAAGCCGGTCGGCCTGACGCTTGATCGGCGCACCTCCGACCACCGCGGCCACCCGCAAACCGAGCGAAAGCGCCGGGTTGTCCAGTGCGCGTTCGATCTGTGCGGCCAGCTCCCTGGTAGGCACCAGCACGAGTCCGCGTGGTTTGCCGGGCTTGGCCGACGCACCGGCGAGCCGGGCGAGCATGGGCAGCCCGAAGGCGAGCGTCTTACCGGAACCCGTCGGCCCGCGCCCGAGCACATCCCTGCCCGCCATTGCGTCGGGCACCGTCGCGGCCTGGATCGGGAACGGAGCCTCGATGCCGTCGTTGCGCAGTGCCTGCACCAGCGGGACCGGCAGGCCCAGATCGGCGAAGGTCACGGCGGGCGCCGCGGTGGCAGGGGGCGAGGAGGTCAAAGGTGTGTGTGCCTTTCGTGTCTCGGCGCGGCGGGAAACCGGGCACTCGTGGTGCGTGCCGAGAAAGTTGGCCCGGCCTTCGGGAAGAGTGCTGGGGCCGGGTGGTCAGCGAGGACCGAGTGATTCAGTTGCGGAGCAGCCGATCCAGTTCGACCAACCAGGGTACCGCGACGGCCATGGTCGGAACGACAAGAATGGCCGCCGAGCCGAGATAGGCGGCCGAGGCGACCCGGATATCGCCGATACGTCCGCCGAGTCGTTGGATGCGGATGAGCGTGGTCGGCCCGCCCGCGGCCAGCGCGCCCTGCGGGGCGGTGGACTTCGAACAGGCGACCAGCGCCCGCGCGAGCGGTGTCGGGCCGGTCACCTTTACGGCGGAGTCGTCGGCGAGCAGTTCGATCAGCAGCTTCACCGAGCCGAGCGCGGCCCTGCTGCGCACCACCACTGGGAAGGCTTCATGGACCGCGGTGAATGCCTCGAGTACCAGGTCGTGGCGGGCGCGCAGGTGCGAGCGTTCGTGGCTGACGATGGCGGTGACTTCGGCATCGGCCAGATTGGTGAGCGTGCCCTCGCTGAGTACGACCCGTTGGCGCAAGCCGGGGAGACAGTAGGCGATCGGCTCGGTCGAGGCGAGCACCCGGATGTCGGCTGCCCGGCGATGCGGTCCGCTCTGGTCGAGCAGGTCGACCAGCATGCGGTGGTGAGCGCGCCGTCTGCGCGTGTGCACGCCGACTCGGATCACTGCGTAGATCAGCCGGGCACCGATCATCAGGGTGAGCGCGAAGACGAAGACGTAAGCCAGCCACAGCGGCAGGCCGAGTGCGTCGATTTCCCTGGCCGGCGAGGTGGTCGGTCGGCCATCGGGTCCCGGGACGAGCAGTTCGGCGGCGATGGCCAGACCGGAGCCGAATGCGCTGAGCACGGCGGCCAGCGCGATGGCCTGCCACAGCACGAGTGCGGCCCGAGGCGTCCGGTATGTCCAGGTCGCCCGGCTCAGTAGTGCTGGGGCAGGCCCCGCGAGAAGCAAAGCGAGTCCGGCGAAGACCGGCGCGGTTGCGTTCATCGACTCAGCTCACTGCGTTGTGGGGCCAGGGCGCTCACGGCATTGTGAGGCCAGGTCCAAGATTACTGCGACGGCGGCGCAGTGCCCTCGGATGCTTCGAGCTTAGCGAGTGCTTCGCGCAAAGCGTCAGCCTCATCCCTGCCGACCTGTTCGACGAAATGGACGAGTGCCGCTGCCCGGCTGCCCGCTTCGTCGGCCTGTTGCAATGCGTCGAACATCAAACTGGCGACCAGCTCGTCGCGAGTGTGCACCGGCGCATAGCGATGTGCGCGGTCGTCGCGCCGCTGGACGACGAGGTTCTTCTTCGCCAACCGCTGCAACACCGTCATCACGGTGGTGTAGGCGAGCTCACGTCGCGCAGCCAATGCCTCGTGCACCTGCCGGACCGTTTGCGGTTCGTCACTCGACCACAACTGGTCCATGACCGCTTTCTCGAGTTCACCAAGTCCTGCCATCCCACAAGTTTACGGACTCAACGACACAATTGCGTACTACACGCCGTCGTAACTGTCTGATAGCTGTGTGGCATTTGTCATACCCGGCGGCCTCGACCCGTAGGCCGCGCGCACGTGCCTGGTGCCGATGGGCACGATCATCGGCCGACCGGACACCGGGTCTTCCAGCACCGAGGCGTCGAGATCGAACACCTCGCGCAACAGCCCGGCATCGATGATGTCACCCGGCTTGCCCTGTGCGACGATCCGGCCCGCGTGCATGACGATCAGTTCGTCGCTGTAGCGGATGGCCAGATTCAGGTCGTGCAGCACCATCACCACGGTCCGTCCGAGGTCGTCGTGCAACCGGTCGACGAGGTCGAGCACCTCGACCGAGTGCGCGAGATCGAGGTAGGTGGTCGGCTCGTCCAGCAGCAGGATGTCGGTGCCCTGGGCCAGCGCCATCGAGATCCAGGCCCGCTGGCGCTGCCCGCCGGAGAGCTCGTCGAGCGGGCGGTCGGCGAGATCGGCGATGCCGGTCTGCTCCAGTGCGGTCATCACCTCGGCTTCGTCGGTGACCGACCACTGCCGGATCCAGGACTGGTGCGGGTGGCGGCCGCGGGCAACCAGATCGGCGACCGTCAGCCCTTCCGGTGCGACGGGAGCCTGCGGAAGCATGCCGACAACGCGGGCGACATCCTTGGTCTTCATCGACGAGATCGCCTTGCCGTCCAACAGGACTCGGCCCTGCTGCGGCCGCAACAGGCGGCCGAGCGAGCGCAGCAGTGTCGACTTGCCGCAGCCGTTCGGGCCGATGACGGTGGTGATCACGCCGGGGGCGACGTCGATGCAGAGCCCGTCGACGATGACGCGATCGCCGTAGCCGAGGGTGATGTTCTCGGCGGAAAGCCGGTGTGCGTCGACGCTTTCGGCGGATTCGGTAGTCATGACAGGGTCGCCTTCCGATTCATACGCACGAGCAGGTAGAGCAGGAACGGACCGCCGAACGCCGCGGTCACCACACCGACCGGAAGATCCACCGGAAACAGTGTTCGCGACGCCACATCTGCCCCGACTACCGCGATGGCGCCGACGAGCGCCGAGCCGATGAGCGGTTCGCCGGGTGTTCGCAGCAATCTGCGTGCGATCTGGGGTCCGGCCAGGCCCACGAAACCGACCGGGCCGACGACAGCGGTGGCAACCGAGGCGGCCACGACCGCCGCACCGATCAGCATCGCCTGCTGCGTTTGGATACGTACGCCGAGCACCCTGGTGGTCTCGGCGCCGAGGCGCAGCGCGGCGAGCGTGCGGGCCGAGCCGAGCGCAACCGCAACGACGACGGTCAGCGCGAGCGCCGCCGGGATCAACCGGGACATGTCGGTGCTGTTGAGTGACCCGTTGAGCCAGAGCTGGGCGCGTGCCGCGTCCTGCAGGCTGGCGCGAGTGAGCAGGAAACTGATACCGGACAAAAGGAATGCGTTCACACCGATGCCGACCAGTACCAACCGCAGACCGGTGACGCCGTGGTCGCCGGTCGGGCTGCGCCCCCACGCGAGCAGGTAGATCGCCACCGCGGTGAGCAGGCCGCCCGTCAGTGCGGCAAGTGGCGCGCCGACCGATGCGGCGAACCCCGTTGTGGCGCCGCCGGTTCCGACGATGACCGCCACCGCGCCGAGGCTCGCTCCCGCGGTGATGCCGAGGGCATCCGGAGCGGCGAGCGGGTTGTGCAGGATCGACTGGGTGAGGGCGCCTGCGAGGCCGAGCGCGGTGCCGACCACGACCGCGGTGAGCGCGCGGGGCAGGCGCGACTCCAGCACGATGAAACGCTGAGAGCGCGTGCCGCCGCCGGTCAGCACGTCAAGGACCCGGCCGACGGGAATGTGTGCGTCGCCGATCGTCATGTCGAGGCAGAACATGGCGAAAAGCACTGCGGCGAGTATCAACACGACCAACAGCATCGTGGGCCGGAGCACCAGCGACAGCGGGCCGATGCGCAGGGGAGGGCGGAAGCGGCCGGGCCCCGCGGACTTGCCGATGTCTTTGGTCGGTGGGCTCGTCGTGGCGAGCGTGTTCGAGGAAAGCATCACAGGTTCACCAGCTTTCGGCGTCGCATGAGCAGAATGAAGCACGGTGCGCCGATCGCGGCGAGGGTGACACCGACCTCGAGCTCGCCGGGCCTTGCCACGACGCGTCCGACGATATCGGCAATCAGCAGCAGCAACGCGCCGAACAAGCCGGAGTACGGGATCAACCAGCGATAGTCGGGCCCGGTGAACACTCGGGCCAGATGGGGCACTACCAAGCCGAGAAAGGCAATGGGCCCGACGGCGGCGGTCGCGGCTCCGCACAGCAGGACGATCGCGGCCAGCCCCAGCGCCCGGCTGCGACCGATATTGACACCGAGCCCGCGGGCGACCTCGTCGCCGAGGCTGAGCAGGTTCAATCCCGGCGACGCCGTCACCGCGAGCACGAGACCGACCGCCAGGAACGGCAACACCTGCCAGAACACTTCCGCGTCGCGCCCGCTCACGCTGCCGACTACCCAGAACCGATACGTGTCCAGCGCCGTGGTGTCCAGCAGTACAACGGTATTCGTCATTGCCTGCAGGAATGCGGTCACCGCCGCGCCGGCCAGCACCAGGCTCAGCGGGTTCGCCTTTCCGCCGCCGATGGACGACACCGTGAACACCACGAGCCCGGCGACCAGCGCCCCGGCGAAGGCGAACCAGATGTACTGCTCGGGCGCGGTGAAGGCGAAGAGGTAGACGCTCAGGGCCGCCAGAAATGCGGCGCCCGCATTGAGGCCGAGCAGCCCGGCGTCGGCGAGCGGGTTGCGCGTGTAGCCCTGGATCAGCACACCGGCGATGCCGAGTGCCAGTCCACAGGCGAGCGCGAGCGCGGTGCGGGGCAATCGAAGTCCGCGCACGATCTCTTCGGCCGTCGATCCGGCCTGGCAGTGGAAGGGGCCGCCCGGGCAGGTGAGTGCGTCGTGCATCGCGGCATAGACAGTGCCGGGCGAGAGCGTGCGGGTCCCGATCGCGATGCCGGCCACCGCGGCGGCCAGCAGCAGAGCCGTCAGCAGGAGTAGTCCGAGCCACCGACGCCGCGCGGTTTTCGCCTGCGGTCTGGTGCTGCGTGCCCGCGCCTGTTGCGCAGTTTTCGATCGTGCCGCCTTCGGCGCGGCGGTGCCTGATGCCGTCACGGCGACGAACTACTCCTGACTCTGTATCCCGCGCGGGTTGCGAGGTCTGGTAAGCCTAACCTATCTTCCGCTATGGACCCATGACGGAGCCGACCCCGAGGAGGTTCGATGCCCGAGCCAGTGATGACCTACACGGCCCGCCGCTCCCACGTGGAATTCGGACGCGTGTGTAACCGGCTTCGCGCACTGCAACCGGAACATCCGCGCGTCTACGCGGTGGCCGCAATGTCTGAGCAGAGCAAACGTCGATGGTGGCGGCTCTCGGATGGATTGCGGGAGGGGCGGATCGAGCTGATGTACCGCCGCCACGCGGCAGAGATGATCAGCGCGGACACTGCCGCCGAGGTGGTGGCGACCGCCCAGATCCATGCGGTGATCGGCCGGGTGGTCGCGCTGCTGGTCTCCGAGGGGCGGGCCTGGGATCCGGGGCTGGAGAACCTCTGGATCCACACCGACAACGATGGCGGCATCGATTGGGCAGGCTTGGTGGACACCACCATTCGCGTGCTCGACGGTGACCGGCTGGTTGGAGAGTCCGGTGTGGTGACGCTGCCGTGCGAGCGCGCGATGTACGTCTGGCTGGCGCACCGGTGCGAGCCGTCGCTGACGATGATCCAGTACAGCCTCGCGCGCTGTTCGGCCCTGAGCGCCCGCCGCTTCTGGTCGCTGGTCGGCGAATCCGTCATCGGCGCAGCGACTTACGTGCCGGACCTGGCACGCACGGATGCGCTGGTCGGCGCACAGCGTGGTCGGGGGCTGCTCATGGCGTTGGAGGAGCGCGGCCTGCCGGTGCGTCGAACGGCGGGTTGCCTGGTCAGGTAGCCCGAAATGGCAGCACTGTGCAGCACATCGGGCGTCAGCTCGAGCTCCATCCCGACCAGCGGTGGACATCGACGGCGATCACCGGTCCCGGCGGCGGCTGTTTCGTGTAGTCGGGATAGCGTGCGGTCAACTGGCGCTTCGCCATTCGCTCCTCCTCGGAGTCGGCGATCCGGGCGTTGCCGTCGGCGCGCGCCCACCACAGCTGGGTCCAGTCGTCGTCATAGCGGTCGGCGAGCACGCTGACTGCCGGATTGGCCGCGATGTTCGTCAACCGTCGCAACTTCATGGACGTTTTGGGCTTCGCGTCGACACTGGTGTAGACGACATCGTCGATCAGGATGAACACAATCGGAACGATGTGTGGCAGGCCGGACCTCGACGCGGTCGCCAGTCGTGCGACGGGGCTGGTAGCGAACCGTCTGCGTGCTTCGTCGGGACTCAGTCGCACGCCGGCCTCCTCGAATTGGCGCGGTGTCCACAGTAAGTATGCAGGCGAGCGGGAGTTGTTCATGCTGCCGCACCTGTCCGTGTCGCCGCATTGACTAATGATAAGCATGTACATATCGTACGCACCTGTAGATCAATTCGGTCTCTAGATAAGTAAGGAGGACGGGGCATAGGGGTTTGCGCCGTGCAGGGTGCGTCCCCGATCTATCGCCCCTGACCATCAATGGGAAATACACGACCTCTGTGGAGAGACCTCCTCGACGACCGCAGGCTGCCGTGGCAAACCTGGCGTCGGCACCGCGCGCCCGGTTCGTCGCTGGCCGACCTGGTGCTCAACAGCAGATGGAAATCCGGAACCGCGGCCCGAGCCGGTGGCCCGTTCATGATCAGCATGACCCAATACACGACCACACAGGTGACCGACGTTCCGGCCATCTGGCGTGCCTCGGAGCGGTTGGGTGATCAGCTGGCGATGATCGACGGCGCGGTCGGCGTGCTGACCTATTTCCGACCCGCACGTCGTCAGGTCGGGTCGCTGTCGATCTGGGTGGATGACAGGGGATTGGCGAAGTTCATGGGCCTGCCCTACCACGTCGAGATCATGCGGAAGTATCGGCCGCGCGGTCTGCCGATCCGGTCGGCCAAGTGGTGGACCGAGGAATTTCGCATCGGTGCGGCGCTGATGGAGGGATTGCAGCTGCTCGACGATCACGATGAGCGCCGTGTGGTGCGCCCCAAGGTATGACCTGGTCGCTCACGGCCAGTTGCCCGAGGACCTGCAATTCGGTCGGCGCGGACGGTCGGCCACCGACGCGTCCGCGGGCTCACGCTCATAAAGAGAAAGGAGGCTACCCACTCCTTCCACCCTCAACTTATAACGCACCGGGGGGCTTGTGGCAAGACCCGGGTCGTGCCGCAGAATTGCCGGCCGAGGCCAAAACCCGCGGAAATGGGAGTCGTGAAATTGCGTGTGTTGTTGTCGACCTATGGGTCGCGCGGGGACGTCGAACCGCTGGTGGGACTCGCGGTGCAGTTGCGGGCACGCGGCGCAGAGGTGCGGGTGTGCGCGCCGCCGGACGAGGACTTCGCGCAGCGGCTGGCCGGTGTCGGCGTGCCGATGGTGCCGGTTGGCCGGTCGGCGCGCGCGCTGACGACTGCGGCGCCGCCGTCGTCGTCCCTGCCCCAGCGTGCGGCCGAGTTGATCGCCAGCCAGTTCGAGGCGGTCGCCGGGGCGGCCGAGGGATGCGACGCGCTGGTGGCGACCGGCATGTTGCCTGCCGCGGCCGGCGCGCTCTCGGTGGCCGAGAAGCTGGGCATCCGCTCCGTGTCAGTGACTTTCCAGCAGCTCACGCTGCCGTCGCCGCACCACCCGCCGCTGGCGTATGCGGGCCGGCCGTTCCCGCCGGAGGTGACCGACAACCGGGTGCTGTGGGACCTGGACGCCCAAAGCAGCAACGCGCTGTTCGGTGCGGCGCTCAACACTAACCGGGCGTCGATCGGCCTGCCCCCGGTGGACAATGTTCGCGACTACGTCATCGGCGACCAGCCGTGGCTGGCGACGGACCCGACCCTGGACCCGTGGCTGGAGACGCCGGACCTCGATGTCGTGCAGACCGGCGCGTGGATCCTGCCCGACGTTCGCCCACTCCCGGACGAGCTGGTGTCGTTCCTGGACGCCGGCGCACCACCGGTGTACGCAGGCTTCGGCAGCATGCCCATGCGCGCCTCGAAGGACATCGCCCAGGTGACCATCGAGGCGATCCGCGCGCAGGGCCGCCGCGCACTCGTCGCCCGCGGCTGGGCGGACATGGGCCTGATCGACGACCGGGACGATTGTTTCGTCGTCGGCGAGGTCAACCACCAGGCACTGTTCGGCCGGGTGGCCGCCGTCGTGCACCACGGCGGCGCGGGCACCACGACGACGGCCACCCGGGCCGGCGCGCCTCAGGTGGTGGTGCCACAGGCGACGGACCAGCCGTACTGGGCCGGCCGTGTGGCCGACCTGGGCATCGGCGCGGCACACGACGGTCCGACACCGACCACCGAGTCCCTGTCGGCCGCGCTCGTGACGGCTCTGACCTCCGAGACCCGCGCACGAGCGACCGCCGTGGCCGGCGCGATCCGCACCGACGGCGCGACGGTGGCCGCGACTCTGCTGCTCGACGCGGTCAGCCGAGAAAGACCGCCGGTGTCCGCATGAACCACATGGGATCGTCGAGCCGGAAAAGTAAGGGGCACATGTCAACTCGAGGGTACGAAGCGGAATTGCGGTCCGAGCGGAGCTACGTGGCCGGGCTCTACACGCGGCTCGACGCCGAGCGCGGGCGAGTGAAGGGTCAGTACAGCGCGGCGTTGCGGGGAAACGGCGGAACACCGATGGAACGGGAAGTCGAGGTGCGCGCGCTGGCCAAGGAGGTGAAGCGGCTGGATGTGGCCGACAACGGGCTGTGTTTCGGTCGGCTGGACACTCTTTCGGGCGAACATTCCTACATCGGCCGGATCGGCATTTTCGACGAGGAGAACGAGTACGAACCGGTGTTACTCGATTGGCGGGCGCCGGCCGCGCGCGCGTTCTATGTCGCCACCGCCGCGACCCCGGAGAACATGCGCCGCCGCCGCCAGTTCCACACCCGCGGGCGTCACGTAGTCGGCTTCACCGACGATGTGCTCGGCCGCCCCAGTGGTGGCGAGGGAGGGGACGCGGCCCTGCTGGCTGCGGTCAACGCGCCGCGCGGTGACGGGATGGGCGACATCGTTGCGACGATCCAGGCCGAGCAGGACGAGATCATCCGGCTCGATCACCCCGGGGTGCTGGTGATCGAGGGTGGCCCGGGCACCGGGAAGACCGTGGTGGCGCTGCACCGCGTCGCGTACCTGCTCTACACCCAGCGGGAGCGGATGGAACGCCAGGGTGTGCTCGTGGTCGGGCCCAACCCGGCGTTCCTGAACCACATCGCCCGCGTACTGCCGTCGCTGGGCGAGACCAATGTGGTGTTCACGACCACCGGCGACCTCGTGCCCGGGCTGCGCGTCACCGCCGAGGACACCCCGCCGGCCGCGCGACTCAAGGGCTCGCTGCAGATCCTGGAGGTGCTCGCGGCGGCGGTCGCCGATCGCCAGCGACTGCCCGAGGATCCGGTGACGATCGAACTGACGGACGTCACGGTGCGGATCGACGCCGAGACCGCGGAGTGGGCCAGGACCGAGGCGCGCGCGAGCGGGCTGCCGCACAACGAATCCCGCGCGGTGTTCCGCGAGATCGTCACGTGGGCGCTCACCGAACGGGCGATAGCTCGGATCGGCCGGGGCTGGCTGACCCGGGCGGACCGCGAAGCATGGGAGCAGTTGCGGGAGAACCTGATCGAGGAGCTCGCCGACCACGACACGTTCACCGCCGCGCTCGACGAATTCTGGCCGATCCTGACGCCGGAAACACTACTGGCACAGCTGTTCACGTCTCCCGAACGGCTGCGAGCGGCAGGCGCCGACCCGGCGCTGTTGCGCGCCGACGGCGACGCCTGGACGGTGTCGGACGTGCCGCTGCTCGACGAACTGGTCGACCTGCTCGGCCGTGACAAGCCCGCCGACCAGAGCGCCGAGCGGGAACGGAAAGCCGAGGCCGAGTACGCCGCCGGCGTGCTGGACATCATGATCAGCCGCGAGGACCTGATGGACGACGAGGACCATCTGCTTGCCCAGGACCTGCTGTACGCCGAGGACCTGGCGGATCGCTTCCTCGAGCGTGACACCCGGGAACTCGCCGAACGCGCTGCCGCGGACCGGGACTGGACCTACCGGCACGTTGTGATCGACGAGGCCCAAGAACTGTCCGAAATGGACTGGCGGGTGCTGATGCGGCGTTGCCCGGGCCGATCCTTCACGGTGGTGGGCGATCTCGCCCAACGTCGGTCGGTGGCCGGAGCGACCTCGTGGGACACGATGCTGGAGCCGTACGTGCCCGGCCGCTGGGCCTACCGGTCGCTGTCGGTGAACTACCGCACCCCGGCGGAGATCATGACCGTCGCCGCCGCGTTGCTCGCCGAGTTCGCGCCCGGGGTCAAGCCACCGGAGTCGGTCCGCGCGTGCGGCGTCCGGCCATGGTCCAGGCGGGTCACCGAGGACGAATTGCCCACTGCCATCGAGGAATTCGTACGGGACGAAGCCGGTCGTGAAGGCACCAGCATCGTGATCGGGCCACCGGGTGTGCCGGGCGCGGTGGTGGCGTCGGAGACGAAGGGCTTGGAGTTCGACGCCGTCCTGGTCGTGGAACCAGAACGGATCCTCGCCGACGGCCCACGCGGCGCGGCCGAGCTCTATGTCGCCCTCACGCGTGCCACCCAACGCCTCGGCGTGCTGCACCAGGGCCCATTGCCGCAGGCCCTGACCGGACTCGCCGAAACCGGGACACCCATCCAGGCCGGGAATCAACAGTCGGCGTAGCGAGGTGGGCGGGACAGCCCGCCCACCTCACGGTCGGACCGATGCCCTCAGTCCGCGCGCCGCGTGTCCAGCAGTTGCGTCGCCGCGGCGGTGCGGAGTAAGGCAGGCGTGGACGGCTGAAATGAGTGCGGCCTGGACGGCTGGACGTTCCCGGGTTCCTGGATCGTCACGCCTGTTTCGACGCGAGCTCGATCACGGTGATATCGGAGGGGGCGCCCACTCGGACCGGAGGTCCCCACGCGCCCGCGCCACGGGTGACGTAGAGCTGGGTGTCGCCGTAGCGTTCCAGACCGGCGACGGTTGGATTGGCCAGGCCAGCTAGGAAATTGCCCGGCCACATCTGGCCGCCGTGGGTGTGGCCGGACAGCTGCAGATCGACGCCGAACTCGACCGCGTCGTGAATCTGCACCGGCTGATGCGCCAGCAGCACCGCGGTACGCGCGAGATCACGGTCTCCGAGCGCCGCGACGAAATCCGGCCCCTGCCCGATGCGTGCACCCTGAATATCGTTGACGCCTGCGAGGTCGAAATGTGGCAGTTCGGTGCGGCTGTTCGCCAGCAGGTGCAGTCCGAGTTCCTGCACGTGTTCGGTCCATTGTTCGGCGCCGGAGAAGTATTCGTGGTTGCCGGTGACGAAATAGGCGCCATGTCTCGCGTGTAGCCGCGACAGCGGTTCGACCGCTGACCGCAGGTGTTCGACGCTACCGTCGACCAGATCGCCCACCACGGCAATGAGATCCGGCTGTGTGCCGTTGATCGTCTCGACCACCCGCTCGGCGAACCCGCGGCCCAGAATCGGACCGAGATGAATATCGCTGACCACGGCGATCCGGAATCCGTGCGCGGCGCGCGGCAGATTGGCCAGCGGCACCGTCAACTGCTTTACCCGCGGACCGGTCAGCACGCCGTAGCTGCCATAGCCGACGGTGGTCACCGCCGCCAGTGCCGCCGCACCGCTCGCCGCACGAGAAACGAAGAGCCGCCGCGAAACCGGCGCGGGATGTTCCTGCTGCTCCTGGCGATCTCGCGTCGCGGCGTCGCACACCCCGGTTGCGGGAACCACTACGTCCCCGGGTACCGGGACCATCGTCGCGGAGCTGTTCGCGCGGGTGATCCACCGTCGGAAGAGCGGCCGGACCAGCTCGCCCACCAGCAGCCACAGCACGAGATAGACCAACAGCGCCCCCCACATATAGCCGGGCCAGGCGATGATCTGGATGATCAGGAACGGAATCCCGGCAGATTCGGCCACGAACGCACCGACCAACAACGCCGGCCCCGCGATGATCACCCCGGTACCCGCTTGGCGGGCGATCGACCCGCGCACCGTCGTATCGCGCACGAGCCGCCGCCACAGATACCAGTGCAGCCCGCCGAACACCCCCACAACAACGAGTCCTACGACAACGGCCATCACGACAACGAACACCACGCCCACGGCCTCACTCTATGTCGAGGCGACGTTCGACGAGCCGAACCAAGTGGGTACCCGTGGCGCTGCCACGGCGGCGTCGCAGCCGCTATCGCCACTTGTCCCGGCGGATCACGGTGTTCCGCAACATATTCAGCGTGGCGAGGCAAATGCGGTCGCGTAGGTGCCCGACCAAGGCAGTCCATTGATGCGAGTACCCGGGACCATGCTGCAGCTCTTCCATTGCGAGCGCAGCGAGGTGGATGTACGCGCACCCAGGCATCCACAGATGTGCGAGGTGTTCGAGGACCTGGCCGAGTACGTCCACATGCTGCAGCGACGATTAAGGGAATAGATGCCGCGGGCAGGTCGGGTTTGGGCAAGGCAAACCATCGGCTGATGTTGCCTCGAGGATCGGCGAAATGCGTTGCCGGAATTCCATTCGAGGGCTGTTCCGCACAAGCGTGCTGGGGGAGAAGCTCTCGGTGCGAAGAGAGGGCGGCGGGTTTCAGGTGGTTGCCATCTGAAACCCGCCGCCGGCAAAGGATCGGGGCCGCCGCAGCCCTCGGGGCTCGCTCGATCCGAACGCCGAACCTAGTATAGGTCAGGCTTACCTAACTTGGCAACTGGTGTGGCGCGTGCCGGGTTGGAGGCGACGGAAACCCCGGATCATGTCGTCGACAACTGGCACGCGGTCGGGCGGTAAACCCTCATGGGAAGGTGCGCGCCGCACGCCCCGGCGGGGTCGCCGCATTTGTGTGGTGTAAAGGTGAACGTATGACGCAGCAAAATGCGACGGCGATCGAATCGCTGGCCGATGTCACGCCCGAGCAAATGACCGAGCTCAGCAAGGGCTCCTTCACCGATCTGATCGGCCTCGAGTTCACCGAGGTGACCCCGGACGTCGTGCGCGGTGAGCTGACCGCGGGTCCCCAGCTGCTCCAGCTGGCCGGGATCATCAATGGTGGCGTGTACTGCACCATCGTCGAAACGCTTGCGAGCGTCGGCGCCGGTGTCTGGTTCGCCGCGCAGGGTAACAAGGGGACCGTCGTCGGTGTCAACAACAGCACCGACTTCCTGCGCGCGGTCCGTGAGGGCAAAGTCTACGGCGAGTCGACGCCGCTGCACCGCGGTCGACTGCAGCAGCTCTGGCAGGTGGTGCTCACCGACGACGCCGGTCGCACGGTGGCACGTGGGCAGGTCCGCCTGCAGAACCTGCCCGCGCGGGACTGACGGGTCGCTCGTCGGGCATGGTCGGATCGACCGTGCCAGAATGGCCGTCACCCATCGATCCGCCCAGCTGAGGAGCCCGTATGCGTCTTTCGCCGCACGAGCAGGAACGGCTGCTGTTGAGCTACGCGGCCGAGCTGGCCCGGCGTCGGCAGGCCCGCGGGCTCAAACTGAACCATCCCGAGGCGGTCGCGTTGATCACCGACCATGTGCTGGAGGGCGCGCGCGAGGGGCGATCGGTCGCGGAGCTGATGTCGTCGGGGCGAACGGTCCTCGCGCGTGCCGATGTCATGGAGGGTGTTCCTGAGATGATCCACGATGTGCAGGTCGAGGCCACCTTCCCCGATGGAACCAAGCTCGTCACTGTCCACCACCCGATCGGGTGAGCGCCATGATTCCCGGCGAATACCTCTGTGCCGAAGGCACTATCGAACTGAACGCAGGCGCGGACCGCATCGAGCTCGACGTCGTCAATGCCGGCGACCGACCGGTCCAGGTCGGCAGCCATGTGCATTTCCCGCAAGCCAATGCCGCATTGCGGTTCGACAGGGCCGCCGCGCACGGGCGTCGGCTCGACATACCAGCCGGGACCGCCGTTCGCTTCGAACCCGGCCTCGGGCAACGTGTCTCGCTGGTACCGCTCGGCGGCACCCGTGAGGTCTACGGCATCAGCCCGTCCCCACCCGGCCGTCTCGATGACTAACGCGACGCCGTGCGGGCTCGACGTGTGCGATGCCGTATTCCGGAAGGTAGGACGCGATGGGTGAACTGAGCCGGGCCCGCTATGCCGAGCTGTTCGGACCCACCGCCGGTGACCGGATTCGCCTCGCCGACACCGATCTGCTGATCGAGATCACCGAGGACCGCAGCGGCGGGCCTGGACGGGCGGGTGACGAGGCGGTGTTCGGCGGCGGGAAGGTGCTGCGCGAATCCATGGGGCAGGCCCGTGCCACCCGCGCCGAGGGGACGCCGGACACCGTGATCACCGGTGCGGTCCTCGTCGACCACTGGGGAATCATCAAGGCCGACATCGGTATTCGCGACGGTCGGATCTGTGCCATCGGCAAGGCGGGCAACCCCGAAACCATGTCAGGGGTGCATCCTGACCTGGTGGTCGGACCGGGCACCGAGATCATCGCAGGCAACGGCCGGATCGTCACCGCGGGCGCCATCGACTGCCACGTGCACTTCATCTGCCCGCAGCTGATGGACGAGGCACTCGGCGGCGGCATCACCACACTGATCGGCGGGGGCACCGGCCCCGCCGAGGGCAGCAAGGCGACCACAGTGACGCCAGGGTCCTGGCATCTGGCGCGCATGCTGGAGGCCACCGACGGCTGGCCGATGAACATTGTGCTGCTCGGCAAGGGCAACACTGTCAGCGCCGAATCGATGTGGGAGCAATTGCGCGGCGGCGCTTCGGGTTTCAAGCTGCACGAGGATTGGGGCTCTACCCCGGCTGCCATCGATGCCTGCCTCACCGTCGCCGACGCGGCGGGGGTCCAGGTCGCCTTGCATTCGGACACGTTGAACGAGGCGGGCTTCGTCGAAGACACGCTCGCCGCCATCGCGGGCCGCGGCATCCACGCCTATCACACCGAGGGCGCGGGCGGCGGCCACGCGCCCGACATCATCACCGTCGCTTCGCATCTCAACGTGCTGCCCAGCTCCACCAATCCGACTCGACCGCACACCGTCAATACTCTCGACGAGCATTTGGACATGCTGATGGTGTGCCATCACCTCAGTGCCTCCATTCCGGAGGATCTCGCCTTCGCAGAGAGCCGCATTCGTCCATCCACCATCGCCGCCGAGGATCTCCTGCACGACCTCGGCGCGATATCCATGATCGGCAGTGATTCGCAAGCCATGGGCCGCATCGGCGAGGTCGTCATGCGCACCTGGCAGACCGCGCATGTGATGAAACGTCGCCGTGGCGCGCTGCCCGGCGACGGCACTGCCGACAATGTCCGCGTCCAGCGCTACATCGCGAAGTACACCATCTGCCCCGCGATCGCCCACGGCCTCGAGGACGAGATCGGCTCGGTGGAAGTCGGCAAGCTCGCCGACCTGGTTCTCTGGGACCCCGCCTTCTTCGGTGTCCGCCCGCACGCGGTGCTCAAAGGCGGCATGATCGCCTGGGCGGCCATGGGCGACGCCAACGCCTCCATACCGACGCCGCAACCGGTGCTGCCGCGTCCCATGTTCGGTGCCGCGCCCGCCGTCGCCGCGTCCACCTCCGTGCACTTCGTCTCCGAACACGCGATCGAGGACGGGCTCGCCGATCGTCTCGATGTGCGACGAAAGCTGCTGCCCGTCAAGAACGTTCGCAAGCGGACCAAGGCCGATATGCCGCACAACGATGCCATGCCGCGGATCGAAGTGGACCCCGATACTTTCACCGTCCGCATTGATGGCGAGGTCTGGACCGAACAGCCCGCCACCGAACTGCCGATGGCACAGCGCTACTTCCTTTTCTGAGCCGATCCCGGTAGCCGGTCGGTTGCACACCACTCGCGCGCATAGGTAAGGTCGGGCGAATCAGAGTGGGGGCGGGGGCGTTCCGAGTTCGTTCCCATCCAACAGCGCGGTCGGGCGCATAGCGAAGGGGACGACATCGGTGAGCAACGATCTCAGTGGCGCGGTCGATGAGCTGGCCCGGTGGGCGGAGAATCTGGAGCGCAAAGCGCAGCAGTACCAGGACCTGCAGGGCAGGATGGCCGCTGTCAGCGTGACGGATACCTCCGCGGATAAGCGCGTCAGTGTCACCGTCGATGCCAACGGTGTCACCACCGGCATCTACCTCGCCCCCAGTTCGCGCGGCATGGACCCCGCCGTCCTCTCCACCGAACTCATGGCCTGCACCCGTCGCGCCCAGGCGAAACTGCGCACCCAGGTCACCGACTTGATCCACAACGCCGTCGGTGCAGATGGCGCAGGGCAAGCGATCATCAGTCAGTATGCCGAGAAGTTCCCGGACCCCGACCCGACCGCCGCGCCGCCCTCGTACATCCCGCCGCCTGTGCCGCCCGCCCCATCGCCGACCTTCGATGTCGCCCCACCATCACCGTCCGGGTCGGTGTCGGGCCGCCCACCTGCTGGGACGCGCAAGCCCAACCGCGACGACATCGTCGTCCCCGACGAGCCCAGCGAAGAGGACCTGTACTACCAGCGCAAGTCCTGGTTGGAGTGAGCCGGTCCGGCTGAACTCGCGGATCCACATATTCCGAGGATCCGGCTGGCGGGGGCGAGAACTGTCGTCCGTTGTCGGCTCGTGGACACTGGCATGGTCGTGATCCGTGCCGACCCGACCTCGCGGCTGCGGTGACGGCCCGACAGAACCGGGCCAACGCCTGCGGCCGATGTCACCGTGCCGAGCGGATCGCCTGAACAATGATGTCGGCGACGCCGCGCATGCCTTGCAGCGTCGGGTGGTAGGGGACAAGGGTTTCGGTGGCGAGCACGGGGTCGAACCAGCGGACTCCGGTGGGGGCGCACATATCGTGGCCGACGGCTTGGGATTTGGTGTCGATATAGGTCGCCGATCGGGCGGTTGCCTCGCGGGAAACGACGGTGTTGAGACGGTCGAATTCGGCCTGGACGTAGCGGGCGTCGGCGGGGCGCAGGCCGGGGAGTTCGGGGCAGCCGCCGTCGCGGACATAAAGGGGCCAGCCGTCCACGAAGATGGCGGCCTTCGGGGCGAGGTTCGAAATTTGCTGCAGGGCAGCGGAATACGGTGCCGCGATGGCGTCGATGTCGGCGTCCCATGCGGGGTCGACGCAGGCTCCGCCGACGATCCCGGCCAGGTGGCAGGTGACGACGTGCTTGGTCATCTGGGCGTCGTTGGCGCCGATGTGGAGGGTCACCAGTCTGGTGTCGGGGCCGAGGGCCTCGAATTGCGGTGTGATGCCGGGGCCTTGAGAGTTGGTGAGATCGGTGATCTTGGCCGAGCTGCACGTCCGGTCGTCCAGCCGGAGGCCGAGGTCTTTGGCGACCAGCTTGGGGGTGTTGGTGGTCGAGCGGGCGCATTGTGGTGGAGCGCTGGTATCGAAGTTCTGTACTCCGGTCGTTGCCGCGCCGGAATCGCCCAGCGCCACGTACTCCGCACCGCCGTCGACGGGCGCTGCGGCGGCGGGCGTGAGGAATGTCGAGGCGAGCGCGAAAAGGCCGGCGGTGATTGCGGCAGCGCGCCAACGGATCCGGCGGGTTGTCATGGCTGTACTCCCGATCGGTCGGATTCCGGCAACGCCACGGCGAGCCGGTTCGAAAGTGAGACGCAGCAGTCTCGATTGTGACGCAGGTTACTCGCTGCGCAGCGGCTCTCGCAAGACCATGCGCCGCGAAATCGGCAGGCCGGGTTCACGAGCCGCGACAATCCTGTTGCGGTGGCAGACTGCGACTATGACGACATTCGACTGGGCCGATGTTGACACCTATCTCGTGGACAGGCTGGTGGGAGACCGGGATGCGGCGGCGTTGGCGACGAACGCGGCGGAAGGGCTGCCCGCCATCGATGTGTCCGCCGCGCAAGGGAAATTTCTGCACCTGGTCGCGCGGTCGATCGGTGCGCGGCGGGTGCTCGAGATCGGCACACTCGGCGGGTACAGCACGATTTGGCTGGCCCGTGCGGTGGGGGAGAAGGGATTGGTGGTCACCCTCGAATTCGAACCCCGCCATGCCGAGGTGGCGCGCGGGAACGTGAACCGCGCCGGGGTGGGCGATCAGGTCGACATCCGGGTCGGTGCCGCACTCGACAGCTTGCCGGTGCTGGCTGCCGAGGATCCTGAGCCTTTCGACCTGGTATTCATTGATGCCGACAAGGTGAACAACTCGAACTACGTCCAGTGGGCGCTGCGGTTGACCCGCCCCGATTCGGTGATCATCGTCGATAATGTGGTCCGCAACGGTGCGGTGGCCGACGGGGCCTCCACCGAACCGGCGGTCCAAGCCAGCCGTGATCTGATCGATCTCCTGTCGAACAACCCGCAGCTGGACGCAACCGTCCTGCAGACCGTGGGTTCCAAAGGCTGGGACGGCTTCGTCTACGCAGTCGTCAACGCCCAAATACCCACCTAACCCTGTCGCAGCGTCGCGAGCGGGACCTGGTGGAGGGCTTCTCGGAAGATGCCGCAGTCAGGTCCCGTTCGCGCGCGAGGCGGGTTGCGGTCAGGGGATCAGGACTACTTTGCCGACGGTGGCGCGGGTTTGTAGTGCGCGGTGGGCGTTCGCGGCGTCGGCGAGCGCGAAGCGCTGGACGGCCGGGCGCAGGCGGCCCGCGGCGGCCTCGGCGAGGGCGCGGTCTTCGAGGATGCGGATGGTGCCGCCGACTCTCTGCAGCATCGGCGGTCCGATGACCATCTGCGAAGTGATGCCACGCTCGGCCAGCTCCTCCTCGCTGAACGCGAACGGCTGGTCACCGGGCTTTCTGCTGGACCAGCCGTAGACGAGATGCTGTCCACCCTTGCCGAGTAGATCTACTGCGGCACGGGTGATTTCGCCGCCGACCGAGTCGAAAAGGATGGTGGCACTGCGGTCGCCGAGCAGTGCGCGGACCTGCTCGACCCAATCGGACTGCGTGTAGTCGACGGCGATGTCCGCGCCATTGCGTTGCACCAATTCGACTTTCGCGGGCCCGCCGGCCAGTCCGACCACTGTGGCCCCGGCGTTCCGGGCGTACTGGACCAGCAGTGTCCCGATGCCGCCCGCGGCGGCTGTCACCACTGCAACGCTGTCCGGGCCGAGCTCGGCGAACTGTAGGATGCCCATCGTGGTGCGGCCGGTGCCGATGACGGCGACCGCCGCCGCCGGATCGATATTCTCGGGAATCTCGTGCAGCCGAGCGGCTTCCGTCACTGCGAACTCGGCGTAGCCGCCGGGCACAGTGCCGAGATGCGCGACGACCTGTTTGCCGAGCCATGCGGTGTCGACGTCGGGACCGATCTGGTCGACGGTCCCGGCGACCTCGCGCCCAGGGACAGTAGGCAATTCGGGGAGGGGGACCGGGCCTTGCGCACCGCTCCGGATGGCGGTGTCGATCATGTGGACACCGGCTGCCGCCACCGCAATGCGCACTTGGCCCGGTCCGGGTTCCGGATCCGGGACCTTCTCGTAGCGGAGGTTCTCGGCGGGGCCGAAGGCGTGAAGTTGGATGGCGTGCACGGGGACTCCTGTTCGCGGGGTGGTCGCGACCCACTCTTCAACATCAACCGTGGTTCAGGTCAATTGCACATGCGCCGTGCGACGACGAGCCGCTGGCGGCGTAGGCAGGTAAGCGTGATCAAATTGATCACCATACGTAGATATGCGCATCAACGCACTTAATTGTCGGGCAACCCGCCTAACGCCCGGCCGAGCCGGGCGCGGCAAGGACGGGGAGGTCCGTGTTCGCCGCTCGGGTAGTGAAGTGCGCGCATGGGCGAAGATGCTGGCTCTCGAGTGGGTGCACACGTGTGCGCAGCTGAGGGTGACTACTACGGGGGCCTCGATGGTGCATGCATAAGGGGTGCCGGCGAGGGTCTACCAGGTGGCGTCCGACATGCAGTGTCACCTCTTGGCGCGCGCCTCGAAGCCGTCGCAGAGTGCGGATAGCCCGAGGTAGAGCAGGTCCTCGGAGGTCAGGTCGCTCACGCCGATGCCGTCCAGTTCGGCGAGTGCGGGCGGAACCGGCTGCTGTGACTTTCCTTGCAGCAAGGCGCGCAGTCCGTTGTCCCCTTCGGGGTTGATTCCGTCGCGGGCGAACAGGGCGCCGCTGATCTGCGGCAAGGTTGCGCCGGAGATGTAGTTCCACACCGTGAAGGCCATGGTGGTTGCCTCGCGGGCCGAGACGTTCAGCTCGCGCAGCCCCTCGACGAGCCACGCCAGGCATGCCAGGCTCTGTGGGCCGAAGCTGTAGCGGGGCATCGCGAAGGTGAGTAGCACCCACGGATGCTGTTGGTAGAGCGCCCAATCGATCTCGGCGGCGATGCGGACCCGGTCGCGCCAGGTCCAGTTCCTGCCTTCTGGTGACGGGTACGGATTGCGGCGTGCGACCTCGTCGGTCATTGCGGCGAGCAGCTCGTCCTTGTTCGCGACGTGCCGGTAGAGCGACATGGCGCCGACGCCCATGCGCTCGGCGATGTGGCGCATCGACAGCGCATCCAAACCGCCGGCGTCGGCCAAGGTGATGGCGGTGTCGACGATGGCGGATTTGGTGAGCTTCGGCTCAGTCATCCTATGACTCGCTTCCAGTTCCCGGCTCGGTTGCGTACACTGTACCCGAGCTTGTGCGTACGGCGTACGCGACACGGGAATCGAATCGACTGAGGTGTTGGAATGACAGAGGTGCAGGCAGTGCGGCTGGCAACGGCGCCGCTACCGGCCGGCTCGCGCCGAGCCTGGCTGGGTCTTGCGGTGCTTTTGCTGCCGGTGCTGCTGGTGTCGATGGACATCTCGGTGCTGTTCCTCGCCATGCCGACCCTCACCCTCGACCTCGACCCGTCGGCCACTCAGCAGCTGTGGATCCTCGATATCTACGGCTTCTTGATCGCGGGCCTGCTGATCACCATGGGCAATCTCGGCGACCGAATCGGACGGCGCAATATCCTGCTCGTCGGCGCCTCGGTCTTCGGCGTGGCATCGATCATCGCCGCCTTCGCGCCGAGCGCGGGTGTGCTGATCGCCGCGCGCGCACTGATGGGTGTGGGTGGCGCGACGCTGCTGCCCTCGAGCCTCGCCCTGATTTCCAGCCTCTTCCCGAATGCTCGTGAGCGCGCCGCCGCCATCGGCGTGTGGACCGCCTTCTTCGCTGGCGGCTCGGCCGTCGGGCCAATCCTCGGCGGCCTGCTGCTGCACCATTTCTGGTGGGGCTCGGTCTTTCTCATCAACATCCCGGTGCTGCTGATCCTGCTCGCCTTCGGCCCGTTCCTGCTGCCGGAGCACCGCGCCGTTGTGCTCGGCCCGCTGGACATCCCGAGCGTCGTGCTGTCGATCGGCGGCATTCTGCCGATGGTGTACGCGATCAAGCACCTTGCGGCCGAAGGTCTGGATGTAAAGGCACTCGCCATCGGGGTGGTCGGCGTGGCATTGCTGACCATCTTCGTGCGGCGGCAGCGGCAGCTGGCCGAACCGCTGCTCGATCTGCGTTTGTTCCGTCGTGCCCAGTTCTCTGTCGCGATCGGCTCCAGCCTGACCGGCATGATGTCGCTGGCCGCGATGAGTTACCTCACCAGCGTCTATCTGCAGTCGGTCACCGGGCGAGACCCCCTGGCGGCAGCCATGTTCGGCATCCCCATGGCGGTGGCGGTGTTCGTGTTCTCGATGGGCGGCGCCCGTGTGGCCCGGCGCTTCGGTGTCCGGAGTTCCTTCGTATTCGCCCTGCTGGCCTCGGCGGTCGGTAATCTGCTGCTGCTCGGTGTCGGCGTAGACAGCGGCCTCGCGTGGTATCTCATCGGATCCACGATTGCCGGCATCGGCTACGGCCTTGCCTTCACCATGGTGTCCGAGGTCGCGGTCTCCTCGGTGCCGCCGGAGCGGGCCGGCTCGGCTGTCGGCATCTCCGAGACCAGCTTCGAGCTGGGCAATGCCCTCGGCCTCGCGCTGCTGGGTTCGGTTGCGGCCCTGGTCTTCCGGTCGGGTGGGGACTACTCCGCCACGCTGGGCGAGACCATTCAGCGGTCCGACGGCAACACCGCCCTGATCGACTCCGCTCGCGAGTCGTTCGTCGCCGGCATGCATGTGGCGACGTCGGTCGGTGCTGTGCTGTTGGTTGTCATGGCAATCGTGGCCTATTTCGCTCCGCGGCAGCATCGCTGATCACGCCGAAGGATGGCGCGGCTCCGTCGACTGCCCGCGCGCGGGAGTGAGTCGATAGGGCCTGCCGCAGCGGATCGGAACGGCGGTTGATCATGTCGGCCGTCGATACCGGATGTGCAGTGGCCCCTCGGCCAATACAGTCGAGTGTGTGAACGAGACACCGGCCACCGGCAATGGACGGCCGCTCGCCGAGCGGATCGCGAGCCGACTGCTCTACCCGACCTCACGGCCGCGCGAGACGACGTTGCGTGCGGAGGTCTCCGGCCGGATCGTCCTGGTGACCGGCGCGTCGCACGGCATCGGGAAGGCCAGCGCCCACAAGCTGGGAGCGGCAGGTGCGATCGTGCTGCTGGTGGCGCGTTCGCGCCCGGACCTCGAACAGGTAGCCGCCGAGATCGCCGCAGCGGGTGGCACCGCACACGTGTACCCCGCGGATATGACCGACATGGACGCTGTCGAGCGACTCGGCCGCGAACTGCTCGACGCGCACGGGCACATCGACGTGCTGGTGAACAATGCGGGCAAGTCGATTCGCCGCTCGATCGACGAATCCTATGATCGCTTTCACGATTTCACCCGCACCATCGACGTGAACTACCTCGGCCCGGTGAAGCTGCTGCTGACGCTGTTGCCGAGTATGCGTGAACGCAGGCAGGGCCACATCGTCAACATCTCCACCTGGGGTGTGCTGATGCCGCCCGCACCGAGGTGGGCGGCGTATGGCGCCTCGAAATCCGCCTTCGACGTCTGGCTGCGCAGCGTCGCCGCCGAAATCGCCGCCGACAAGGTCACCATCACCTCGATCTACATGCCCCTCGTCCACACCCGGATGAGCGCACCCACCGACTTCAGCCGCGTCCCCGGCCTCACTGTCGACGAAGCCTCCGACCTCGTCTGTCACGCGATCACCACGAAGCCCCGCGAGATCGCTCCATGGTGGTCGTCCGGCGTGCAAGCCTGGTCGGACCTGACCCGTGGCCGAGCCCAGCGGTTCATGGAACGCGCCTTTCGCCGCTGACCGTCGTCGGTGTGGAAAGCGCCGGGAGTCGGCTGCGACACGCGAGGCATAGGATCGACGAATGCCACGATCCGCCGAGCGAGCTACCAGCCTGGCGATGCTTTTCACGCTCGCCGATTCACGGCTGCCGATCGGCGGGCATGTGCACTCCGGCGGCGTCGAGGAGGCGGTTGCTTCCGGGCTCGTGCGCGATGTCGCGACGGTGGAGCTTTACCTATGTCGTCGGATACGCACCGCCGGACTGGTTGCCGCGTCGTTGGCGGCGGCGGTGTGCTCGGGTGCGCTCGAGCCGGTGCGTGCCGAGGCCGAGGCCGATGCGAGGACGCCCGCGCCCGGTGCACGCACGGCCTCGCGCGCACAGGGCCGCGGTCTCCTGCGTCTAGCCAAACAGATTTGGCCGCAACATGATTGGGTCGCCGTCGGGTCGCGTCCGCATCTGTCCACGGTGTTCGGCATGGTCGGTGCGGCCTGCGAGGTCACGCCGCTGGAGACTGCGGGTGTCGTCCTTTACACGACACTGACCGGCGCGGCTACCGCCGCTCAGCGACTGCTCGCCTTGGATCCGGCTGCCATTGCCGCATGCACGGTCCGGCTCGCTGATCTGTGCGATCGAACCGCCGCCGAGGCCGCGACCGGACTCGCGGCACTGTCGGATCCATTGCAGGACGTGCTTGCCCAACGCCACGCGCAACGGGAAATGCCGCTGTTCGCCAGCTGAACGCGCCGTACCCGAGACAAGGAGATCCTTACTCATGCCCCCACATCTGATCGATGGCGAACCGCACGCTCACACCCACGATCGGCCCAAGCGTGCCCGCACGGCGGGGGAGGCGCTGCGCATCGGCATCGGAGGACCGGTCGGTTCCGGCAAGACCGCGCTGGTTGCCGCGCTGTGCAGGCAGCTGCGTGACGAGCTGTCGCTCGCGGTGCTGACCAACGACATCTACACCACCGAGGATGCGGACTTCCTGCGCGGGCACGCGGTATTGCCGGACGAGCGGATCGCCGCGGTGCAGACCGGTGGTTGCCCCCACACCGCCATTCGCGACGACATCACCGCGAACCTCGATGCCATCGACGATCTGATCGCGGCGAACCCGCCGCTCGATCTGATCCTGGTGGAATCCGGCGGCGACAACCTCACCGCGACGTTTTCCTCCGGCCTGATCGACGTGCAGATCTTTGTCGTCGATGTCGCGGGCGGCGACAAGGTGCCGCGCAAGGGCGGCCCCGGCGTCACTTTCTCGGACTTGCTGGTGATCAACAAGACTGATCTCGCCCCGCTGGTCGGCGCCGACCTCGGCGTCATGGAGCGCGACGCGGCGAAGGTGCGCGAGGGACGCCGGACGGCAATGATTTCGCTCACCGACGATCCGGCGGCAACCCCGGTGCTCGCCTGGGTGCGCGAGCAATTACGGGGGATCGCCGAACAGGATTACCAGCCCGGCGCTGCCGAATCGGCCATTGCGCACTGAATTGCGCATCGTCGCGGCCGTCGGCTCGCTGCCGGAGATCCATGCCAGCGGCGGGCTGACGGCGCGGCGCACCGGTCCCGACACGGTGCACATGATCGGTACCGCCGCCACCCCACTCGGCGGTGACGAGCTCGATATTGCGATCACGGTCGGCCCCGGCGCACGATTGGTGGTCCGCTCCGTGGCGGCGACCATCGCGCTGCCCAGCGCCGCGACCCCGCGATCGAACGCGCGGTGGCGTTTCGAGGTCGCGGCGGGGGGCGAGCTGGACTTCGAGCCGGAGCCGACGATCGTGGCGGGCGGCGCACACCATCACGCTGTCACCACCGTCTGTTTGGCGACCGGTGCCTGGTTGCGGTTGCGCGAACGGGTGCAGATCGGCAGGGTCGGCGAAGACGGCGGTGGCTGGCGCGGCGATGTGATCGCCGACATCGGCGACCTTCCGCTACTTCGGCACCGCTTGGCACTCGGCGCGGGTGGCGCGGCCGACGATGGACTCGCCGCGCCGCGCGCGTTGGACAGTGAGCTCGTCTATCCCGACGATCGTCCGGTCGAGACAACCGGTTTGACCGCGTGCCGCCTACCGTTGGCCGCCGGCGGCACGCTGTTCACCCGAGTCGGGTCGCTGCTCGCCGACTGATGAATCCCGCGCAGCGGACTGGAGTCCGTTGATTACTGAAGAGTTGCTATCGCGCGGCGCTGCTCGACGTGCTGGTCTCGTCCGGGTGCCGGCTCTGGCGGTGTTCCCCTCCAGCCGAGCGAGAGTCGCCGATATCCCCGCGCGAAGAATGTGCGGTCGATGTGGTTAGCCGAGCGCGAGATGGGACATAAGAGAAGGGTGGGAACTCGACAGCGTCGTCGAGTTCCCACCCTTCCGGTTCGAGCTCGATCAGTCGCCGACGATCCGTGAGGGTGCGTGGAAGGCGTTGATCGCATCCATTGCGGCACCGGCTGCCGCACCGACGGCTGCCGCGGAGATCGTGAAAGCAAAAACGTGGGCGAGCCGAACAGTGACGCTGATCGGCCGCGGCCATCCCCTCAGCCTGCCCTGCGGTCGGCTGCCGCCTTCTCCGCCTTGTCGAGGGCCTTGGCCTTCTCCACGGTCTTGCCGTTCTCGGCAGGCGGCGCGCCGAGCGCGGCCGCGAGCTCGTCGGCATCCTCCTCGTCGGCGTTGACCGTCTCGAGAGCGAGCCGGGCGAACACCCACTGCTCGGTCGCCGCCATCTGGCCGCGGCTGCGCCCGAGGAAGGTCACGAACCACTGGATGACGGTGATGATCCGGCTGCGGTAGCCGACCAGGTAGTAGAGGTGCAGCGCGAGCCAGGCCAGCCAGGCAATGAACCCGCCGAACTCCAGCTTGCCGATCTGGCAGACGGCGCTGAACCGCGACACCGTCGCCATGCTGCCCTTGTTGAAGTACTTGAACGGCTTGCGATCCTGCGGCGCTTGGCCTTTCAGGCCGGCCTTGATCTGCTTGGCCGCATAGGTCGAACCCTGGATCGCGCCCTGCGCCATGCCGGGCACGTTCGGCACCGACATCAGGTCGCCGACGACGAAAACGTTCGGGTAGCCCTTGATGGTGAGGTCGGGTTCGACGATGACCCGCCCGGCGCGATCGACCTGGGTGCCCTCGGACTGTTCGGCGAGCATCTTGCCGAGCGGGCTGCCCTGGACGCCGGCCGACCACACCTTGCAGGAGGACTCGATGCGGCGAACGGTGCCGTCGGAGTCCTTCACCGTGACGCCGTGCGCGTCGATATCGGTCACCATGGCATTGAGCTGGATCTCGACGCCCATCTTCTCGAGCCGCCGCTGCGCCTTGCCGCCCAGCTTCGGGCCCATCGGGCCGAGCACCGCGCCCGCGCCTTCGAGCAGGACGACTCGCGCGTCACGCGGATCGATGTTGTGGAACGTGCCTTCGAGCGTGCGATCGGAGAGCTCGGCGATCTGGCCCGCCAATTCGACACCGGTGGGTCCGGCGCCCACCACCACGAAGGTGAGCAGCCGGTCCCGCATTTCCTGCGTGGTGGCCAGTTCGGCCCCTTCGAACGCGCCCAGGATGCGCGCGCGTAGCTCGAGTGCGTCATCGATGGTCTTCATGCCCGGCGCGTAGGTGGCGAACTTGTCGTTGCCGAAGTAGGACTGCTGCGCGCCGGTCGCCACGATCAGACTGTCGAACTCGGTGAGGGTGTTCTGGTTGAGCAGTTGCGAGGTCACCGTCTTGGCCTGCAGGTCGATATCGATGACATCGCCGAGCAGCACCTGCGCGTTCTTCTGCTTGCGCAGGACCAGGCGGGTGGCCGGCGCGATTTCGCCCACCGAGAGGATGCCGGTGGCCACCTGGTAGAGCAGCGGCTGGAAGAGGTGGGTGGAGGTCTTGGAGATCAGGGTGACGTCCACATCGGCGTGCTTGAGGTGCTTGGTTCCGAACAAGCCGCCGAAGCCGGAGCCGATAACCACCACCCGATGACGACGGTTCTCGACAGACTCAGTGCTCATCGTCCTGCTCCTCGACAGACCTGGGCTTGGCCCCACGAACGTTGTTGACCCGCCTTACGGTAGTCGGCGCCGACTCGACCGTCACGGCGAGATCCCGGTTCCTGCTGTGCTGCGAAGCGATACCACCCTGCCGCCGATCCGCCGGGTGGAGCGTTGATGGGGCGAACCGACCGAATGAATGTGAGAAAGAGAATACGATAGATGCTGTCGTTCAGGGAGGTATGCCATGGTTGCCCGCGACCGTGTCGTCGGCCGAAAGCCCAGCGCACAGCCTGAATCCGAGAATGCTTCGTTGATCGATATCCCTGATGGGCACCTCATCGATCGCGCATTGCGACGCGTTCCGGAGCGCCGCAGAGTCCTCGCCTCACCGCCCCGCGGCAGCGCGACCACCGCGGTCGACGGCGACGCGGGTCTGCCCTATTTCGGGCGCGGACTGCATTATCTGCGCTGGGGTCCGGCGGAGATGATGAACCGCTATCGCCGCTACGGCCCGGTGTCACTCAACAGCTCCCTCGGTATCGATCGGGTGCTGGTCTGCGGACCCGATGCGATCGACGAGGTGCTCGGCAGGCGCCGCCGCGATTTCGGTCAGGGGTGGAACTACTTCATCGGCCCGTTCTTCGGGCGCGGTCTGCTGCTGCTCGAATTCGAGGAGCACATGTTCCATCGCCGGATCATGCAGCAGGCGTTCACCAGGGACCGGCTGGAGGCCCATCTGACCGCGCTGACGCCGGTGGCCAGCGAGGCAATCGGGCGCTGGGTTCCGCACGGCGAGACCCGCAGGACGGTCAAGCTGTACCCGACGATCAAGGAACTGACCCTCGAGATCGCGGGGGAGACCTTCATGGCCGTCGATGTGGGAGCCCAACGCCGCATGCTGCTGGGTGCCTTCCTCGACTGCACGCACGCCGGGCTCTCGATCATCCGTCATCCGGTCCCCGGCGGGCATTGGCGTGCGGGTCTGCATGGCCGCAAGGTGCTGGCGGATTACTTCACGGCGATGCTGCCGCAGAAGCGGCGCACCGAATCACCGGACTTCTTCTCTGGTCTGTGCCATGCGCGCACCGAGGACGGCGCGGAATTCAGCGACGCCGATGTGGTGAACCACATGATCTTCCTGATTATGGCCGCCCACGACACCACCACGACGACGGCCACAGCGGTCGCCTACTACCTGGGTAAACATCCGCAATGGCAGCAGCGCGTGCGTGCCGAAGTGTTGGCCATCGATCACGAAACCGGCAGTGCCGCACCGACGATCGCGGATCTGGACCGGATGCACGATCTCGACCTGGTGATCAAGGAGAGTCTGCGGTTGGTGCCGCCGGTGCCCGGTCTGGTGCGGCGGGCGGTGCGCGACACCGAAATCGCGGGCCGCTACATTCCGGCGGGCACGCCCTGCGATCTCGCCTACAGCGTCAACCATATGCTGCCGGAGCTGTGGACGAGGCCCGAGCGGTTCGACCCCGAGCGTTTTGCCGAACATCGCCGGGAAGACAAGTCGCACCGCCTCGCCTGGCTGCCGTTCGGTGCGGGCGCACACAAGTGCATCGGCATGCACTTCGGCACCTTCGAGGTGAAAACGATCATCGCCGCACTGGTGCGTGCATACGAGTGGACGATCCCCGAGGACTATCGAATGCCCTGGGGTTTCTCGACCATTCCGTTTCCGAGAGACGGCGCTCCGGTCGATCTACGCCGCCTGTGACGGGACCGCGCAGCAGCAAGCAGCGGTCGTCGGCTGCTGCGCGGTTGGGGGTGGTCAGCGCCCGGAGAAAAGGAGCTCCGCAACCTTGGTGTCGGTCTCGGCGCCTTCGGTGTAGCCGCCGGCGTCGCC
This sequence comes from Nocardia sp. NBC_01009, assembly GCF_045208035.1. Taxonomy (NCBI): domain Bacteria; kingdom Bacillati; phylum Actinomycetota; class Actinomycetes; order Mycobacteriales; family Nocardiaceae; genus Nocardia; species Nocardia sp. NBC_01009. The sequence goes on from NZ_CP108695.1 coordinate 4,846,670, forward strand.
GAGCGAACTCATGATCGCCAGGGTGTAGCGCTCGCCGGGGCCTGCGAAGCCGACCGAATTCACCACCCAGCCACCCTGCTCGGCAGACCAGCCGTTCTTCAGCCCCGGTTGCATCTTCGGACCTGCGCCCCACACACCCCAGTGCTGGTTCATATCCACCGAGCGCATCCGGTCGAAGAGATAGTTGCGGTCGTCGGGATGCATACGTGTGAAAATGTTGTCCATCAACCGGTCCAGGTCGGCAGCCGTGCACTTCTGGAAGGACCAGTCCGGGAACAACGCGGTGGTTGTTGGTAGCGGGACGAGGGTAACCATGCCGTTGGCGCGGAAGGCATTGTTGTAGGCCATCCGGTCGAAGCCCGCGTACTTGTTCCAGAGGAAATCGGCGGCGGCGTCGTTGGAGGTCGCCAGCATCGACTCCATCAGTCCGCGATCGCCTGGCGTGAGGTCGATCGCGCCGACCCGCGCGCGATTGAGCAGGTCCTCGGCAATCGCGAGCTTGATGGTCGAGGCGGTCCAGACCGAGTTCTCGGCATTCTCGTTCGCGTACACCCCGCCGCTGGCTCGATCGCGCACCACGTAGCCGGTGACGCCGGGCCGACCGCTCAAGTAGGCGTCCACGGCCGCGATCCGGTTGCTCATATCGCAGTCGAAGCCGGGCAGGCAGCCTTGCATATGCGCGGGCGGCGCGGCGTTCGCGATCGGTAACAGCGCAGGTACGCTCGGTATCAAGATCGCCGCGGCAGCAAGGACACAGGTTGATGCGGCCACGCGGGGAACGGCCCGGGTGACGGCCAAGGGGTAACGCACGAGGGAACACGATGGCACATCGGCGCGCTGGGCGCACGTCTTGAGCTGGGCTGGCGACTGTGCTACTGCGAACGTTGCGCGCTTGCCGTGCAGTGTCTTTCGCAGCGGGTCGATCAGCGGAAGGCTGCGCGCAATTCTTCGACGGTTCGTCCGTTGAGCCGGTAGCAGTGCGCAAAGGCCTCGGAGTGACTATCGCGTGGCCAGGAATGTAAGACACAGGTGCGGCCATATGAGCGCGAGTTGACCAGCTCCCATCTGTCTCCGACTCGGCGGACTGTGAACCCGCCTCTCGGAACAAGGGGAATCACCATCGCAACCATGAAACGCGAACCAGCCTTTCGTGCAGTCTCCCGTTCCTCCCCGGTTGAGCACTGTTGCACATCGAGGCACTCGATCCGAGGTGACACGGCGAAGTAAATCGTTCGTGTGTGGCTTATTTCACTCTCGGGCTTCTGGGGTGCCGAAATTGCGTACCGATCGCTGGGCGTATAAAAGTGCACGAAGCCCGAGGCGTTTCGACACAGAATCCGGACCCGACGAGAGGGCGTAGATGCCGCTGCACATCCACCGTGCCGAGCGCTCCGACGCCCTGGCGGATTCGCTGGCTGCGATGCTGGCCGTGCCGCTGCCCGATCCGTTCGCCGCAGAGGTGGTCGCGGTGCCCGCCAAAGGGGTGGAGCGCTGGCTGGCACAGCGGTTGTCGACGGTGCTCGGCGTCGGCGGATCGGCGCGGACCGATGGTGTCGCGGCGAATATCGAATTCCCGTCGCCTGCCGCGCTGGTCGCCGCGTCGCTTGCCGCAGCGAGCGGAGTGCGACCCGAGGACGATCCGTGGGCGTCCGAGCGTGTGGTGTGGACGTTGCTGCGGGTGATCGACGCGTCGCTGTCCGAACCGTGGTCGGCGGTGCTTGCCCGGCACCTGGGTGCCAACGATCCCGTCGGAGGCGACCATCGCGTGGGTCGCCGCTACGCCACCGCCGCGCACTTGGCCGCGCTGTTCGACAGTTACGCGGCACAGCGCCCGGCGCTCATCACGGAGTGGGCGGCGGGTGCCGACACCGACGGCGCCGGCGATCCGGTGCCCGACGATCTGGTGTGGCAGCCGGCGCTGTGGCGTCGGTTGCGGGCCGAAGTCGGTGCGCTCAGCCCCGCCGAGCGTCTTGCGGCCGCGTGCGACCGGTTGCGTGCGCAGCCCGAACTGGTCGATCTTCCGGTCCGGCTGTCGCTGTTCGGCGTGACCAGATTGCCGAGCGATCAGCTCGCGGTGCTGTCGGCATTGGCCGCCGGGCGCGACATCCATCTGTGGCTGGCCCACCCCAGTCCGGCCATGTGGTCGCAAGTGGCCGAGCGGCCGGTTGCCGTTGCCCGCGTCGACGATGTCGGCGCGACGGTCACTCGGCATCCGCTGCTGGCGGGGCTCGCCCGCGACGTGCGTGAACTCCAGCAGCGGGTGGCCGGCGTCGTCGCCACCGATGTCCACCACCCGGAGGACACCGCACCACTGACACTATTGGGTGCGATGCAGGCCGGGATTCGTGATGATGTCTGGCCACCGACCTCGGGTCTCGGAGTCGCCGGCGACGGCAGCATCCAGGTGCATGCGTGCCACGGCCCCGCACGTCAGGTGGAGGTGCTGCGGGAATGCTTGCTCGGGGTGTTCGCCTCCGATCCCACCTTGGAGCCGCGCGACGTGCTGATCATGTGCCCCGAAGTCGAGGCGTATGCGCCATTGGTTCGGGCCGCGTTCGGGCAGCGGACGTCGGGTTCGGGTGAGACGGTTGCGGATTCGGCGCATCCGGCGCACCGGTTGCGGGTGCGGCTCGCCGATCGTGGGCGCGGGGTCACCAATCCGCTGCTCGCGGTGATCGAGGTGCTGCTCGAACTGGCCGACGGGCGGGTGACGGTGACTCAGGTGCTGGACTTGGCCGCTTCCGAAACCGTCCGGCGCCGTTGCAGATTCGACGACGATGATATCGAGCGGTTGCGCGAGTGGGCGGCGGAATCGGGAGCGCGGTGGGGGATCGGGCAGCGGCAGCGGCAGGCGTTCGGGCTTGCCGACTTCGCGCAGAACACCCTCAACAGCGCGGTGGACCGGATCCTGCTCGGCGTCACCGCGGACGAATCATCGGAGGACTGGCTGGATCTGGCGCTGCCGCTGGACGACGTGGACAGCAACGACATCGATCTCGCGGGCCGGTTCGCGGAATTCATCGACCGGCTCGCCGTCTGTCTGCGCGACCTGCGCGGGCCTCGACCCGCCCACGAATGGGCGACGGTGCTCGGTCGCTGCCTCGACCTGCTCACCGATGTGCCCGACAGCCAGGCGTGGGTGCGCACCGAGGCGCGTCGCGAGCTGGCCGCCGCCACCGAGTATGCCGGCGGTGTGTCGCTGCGGCTGGCCGATATCGGCGTACTGCTGGCCGGACGGCTCGCGGCCCGGCCGACGCGTGCCAATTTCCGCACCGGCGAACTGACGGTCTGCACTTTGGTGCCGATGCGGTCGGTGCCGCACCGCGTTGTGGTGCTGCTCGGCCTGGACGATGAGGTGTTCCCGCGGACCAGCGGCGTCGACGGCGACGACGTGCTTGCCCGTAATCCACTACTCGGCGAACGGGATCCGCGCAGCGAAGACCGCCAGCTGCTGTTGGACGCAATCATGGCGGCACGCGAGCGGTTGCTGGTGTTCCACACCGGCGCCGACCCGGTTACCGGCGCGTACCGGCCCCCTGCGATTCCGGTTGCCGAACTGCTCGACGCGATTCGGGCGTATGTCGGCGTCGACGGCATGTCGTCAGTGGTGACCCGGCATCCACTGCAGGCCTTCGATCGACGTAACTTTCTGGCGGAGCAGCCTTTCAGCTTCGACACGGTCGCCTTGGCCGGCGCGCAGGCCGCAGGCGGTGCCGCGCAGCCGCGCCCGGCGTTCCTCGCCGGACCGCTGCCCGCTGTCGATTTCACCGATGTCGCACTCGCGGACCTGATTTCGTTCGTCGAACACCCGATCCGCGCGTTCCTGTGGCAGCGTCTCGGCCTGCGCGTGCCCGAGCACGACGAGGACATCGCCGATCGGCTGCCCATCGAACTCGACGGACTCACGAAATGGGAACTGGGCGAACGCCTGCTTGCCGCCCGGCTGACCGGCGCCGATCTGGCCGGTCTTCGTGCTGCGGAGTGGCGGCGCGGCACGCTGCCACCGTTCGGTTTCGGCGCCGCCGTTCTCGACGAGGTCGAGAACACCGTCGACAAACTGGTCCGCGCATCGCTGCCGGAATATCAGGGATCGGCGCGTGCTGTCGACATCGCGATCGATCTCGGCAACGGCCGCAGGCTCACCGGGACGGTGCCGGAGGTGCGTGGCGAAACCCTGGTCCGCACCACGTTCTCCCGGCTCGCACCGAAACACCGCATCGCTGCATGGGTGTCGCTGCTGGCACTGGCGGTCAGCGAGGACCGCTCGTGGCGCGCGGTGACCACCGGCCGCGGCCAATTCGGCCGCCCCGCATGGCGTTCCGTGCTCACCGCCCCCGACGCGCCTGCCGCTCTGACGGTGCTGCGGGAACTGGTGAAACTGCGCGACGCCGGCCTCACCGAACCTCTCCCGATCGCCCCGGGAGCCACCGCCGCCTACGCCGACCGCCGCTTCCGCGGCTCCACCGTCGACGAAGCCTGTGCCGCCGCCGAACGCGAATTCAACGGCGGCCCTAACGGTCCGGGCCCCTTCGGCGACCACACCGACCGCCACCTCCGCTATGTCTGGGGCCCTGCCCCCCGTCTCGAACACCTCACCGAAGCCCCCGCACCCCCCGGCGAACCCGGCGAAATCACCCGCTTCGGTGCCCTGGCCCGCCGTATGTGGGCACCGCTGCTGGCCGCCGAAAGCCAGGGTCAGCCGTGACCGCCGGTCCTCGTTTCGCATCATGGGGTGGCATGGTTTGCGGGGTTGTCGGCGTGGCATGTCGGGGGAGCGGGGCCGGGCGGGTGACGATGGTGGCGAATCCTGGGTGGCCGGGTGGTAGCCGGGGTTCGGATATGCGACCGTCGGGGTCGTTGTCGGACAGCGGAAGTGGGTGGTGGGCGTGACCGTTCAGGACACGGCGTTCGCCATCCCGGAGATGGCGGCGGTCGACCGGTTCGATCCGAATGGGCCGTTGCCGACCGGTACCACGGTGTTGGAGGCGAGTGCGGGGACCGGTAAGACGCACGCGATCGTCGGTCTCGCGGTGCGGTATGTGGCGGAGGCCGGGATCGATGTCTCGCAGCTGTTGCTGGTGACGTTCAGTCGGGCTGCGACGCAGGAGCTTCGGGAACGCACTCGGGATCGGTTCGTGGCGGTTGCCGCGGCGCTGGCCGATCCGGAGCGGGCGCGGGCGCACTCCGATGAGCTGATTCGCCATGTTGCCCAGGCAGATTCGAGTGAGGTGGGCATACGTCGCAATCGATTGCTCACGGCGCTCTCGGATTTCGATGCGGGGACCATCGCCACGACGCACAGCTTCTGCCAGCGCATGCTGGACGAGCTCGGGTTGGCCGGTGAGCACGACCCCGGTTCGCGTCTGGTGGAAACCGTCGACGACCTGGTGGGGACCGTCGCCGACGATCTGTTCCTGAACCGGTACGCCCGCGCCGAACCGCCGTTCTCCTTGAAGGAGGCGCACACGCTGGCGCTGGCCGCCGTCGGCGACCGGCACGCGGTGCTCGTCCCGAAGGGCGACGGCGCCGCGGGGGAGCGGGTCGCCTTCGCGACCGCTGTCCGCGCCGAGACCGAACGCCGAAAGCGCCTGGCCGGTCTGCGCGATTTCGACGATCTACTGGTGCTGCTGCACGATGTCCTCGCCGATCCCGCGCACGGTCCGCGCGCCTGCCGCCGCATTCGCAATCGCTATCGAGTCGCCCTCGTCGACGAGTTCCAGGACACCGACCCGCTGCAGTGGGACATCCTGCGCCTCGCCTTCCACGGTCACTCGACCCTCGTTCTGGTCGGCGACCCCAAACAGGCCATCTACGCCTTCCGCGGCGCGGAGGTGCTCAGCTATCTCGACGCCGTCCAACACGCCGACACCCGTAAAGAACTCACCACCAACTGGCGCAGCGACGCAGGCCTACTGGCGGCCCTCGATCACCTGCACGGCGGAGCGGCGTTGGGCCACAAGGAAATCGCCGTTTATCCGGTGGCCGCCACCCGACCGTGGTCCCGGCTGTCGGGCCCAGGAGATCTCATCACACCGCTGCGTCTGCGCTGTTTGCCCCGAACCGGTGCGGGGCCACTGAACAAGTCGGGCTTCCCTGCCGTCGGCCGCATGCGTGCCAAGGTCGCCGAAGACTTGGCAGCCGACATCGTCGGGCTGCTGGAATCGAGGGTCCTGGTCGAAGTGAAGGCCGGACCACCAGCCGCGGCCACCTCGCGCGGCGCGAGTGCCACGGTCGAACCGAGCGCCGCCGCCGGTATCACCTCGGATGGCGCGGTCGACGTTCCAGGCGTGGTGCGCAGGCCGATCGGGCCCGGCGACATTGCGGTGCTGGTGCGCACCAGGTCTCAGATCGATGTGGTGCGGGCGGCTCTGGATCGTGTGGGAGTCGCTTCCGTTCTCGCGGGCGGCACCAGTGTGTTCGCGACGAGCAGCGCCACCGATTGGCTCTGGCTGCTGCGTGCGCTCGAACAGCCGCATCGGTCCGATCGGGTGCGGTTGGCCGCGTGCACACCTCTGCTCGGGATTACTGCCGTCGAAATCGACAGCGGCGGAGCCGATCTGGTGGGGCGGATCAGTTCGCAGCTGCGTGAGTCTGCTCGGTTGTTCGCGCGGGCCGGTTTCGCGGCGGTGTTCGAGAAGCTGTCCGCCGAAGCGAATCTGGCACCGCGACTGCTGACGATCGAGAACGGCGAGCGGCAGCTGACCGATCTGCGGCACATCGCGCAGTTGCTCGATCAGGTGGCGTTGACCGAAGGTCTCGGGTTGACGGCGCTGACCCGCTGGCTTGCCGACCGGGTGCGCGATCCCGCTTCCGGGTCGGTGGCCGACCGCAGCCGCAGGCTCGATCGGGATGCGGCGGCGGTGCAGATCGCCACAGTGCATGCAAGCAAGGGCCTCGAATTCCCTATCGTCTACCTGCCCTTCGCGTGGGACAACGCGAAGAACCCTTATCCGGCGACCCTGCTGTATCACGACGACCATGGTGCCCGCGTGTTGGATGTCGGCGGCCAGGACGCCGCCGGGTACGCCGAACGCAAGCTGCGCAGTGAGACCGAGGAAGCGGGTGAGGAACTGCGCCTGCTGTATGTCGCCCTCACCCGGGCGATGTGCCAGATCGTCACCTGGTGGGCTCCGGCGATCACCACGGCGGCTTCGCCGCTGCACCGGATGATCCTCGGCCGCCCCGACGGCGGCGGCATTGTTCCCGGCCGCGCCGCCGTGCCCGCGGATGCTGCTGCGGTACAACTACTTTCGGTATGGGGTGCGGGCTCGCCCGCGGCGATTTCGGTGACGGGTGTCGAAGGATCCGACGCCGTCGAGATCCGGCGGGTGCGCAGCGAATCCGCGACCGGAGCGCTTGCGGCCGCGCAGTTCTCCCGCGTTGTGGATCAGCAATGGCGACGCACCTCGTACTCGGCGTTGACCGCAGGCGCCCACGATGCGGCTGTCGCCGAGTCCGAACCCGAGGACGAGCGAGGTCCGGCCGACGAACCGAGCGCACCGGTGCTGGAGGAGACCGACCCGCCGGTAGAGGGGGTCGCGTCGCTGATGAACGCCCTGCCCTACGGAGCAGAGTTCGGCACCCTCGTGCACGGCGTACTCGAGCTGATCGATACCGACGCGGCTGACCTGGCTACCGAGGTGCACACTCGCTGCCGCGCGGCGACCGAGGAATTGATGGCAGAGGCGGATCCCGAAATCCTGGGTACCGCATTGCTGGCGGTGCTGCGCACGCCACTCGGATTCGGTTGTCTTGCCGACATCTCCGGACCAGACAAGCTGAACGAGCTCGAATTCGAGCTGCCCTTGTCCGGCGGCGACGCCCCCGGCGCGCACGCGGCTACGCTGGGTCGCATCGCCGACCTGCTGCGCGAGCACCTTCCATCCGATGACGACTTCGCCTCCTACGCAGACCAATTGGCGGCCCTGGACGACGTCCCCCTGCGCGGCTACCTCACCGGCAGCATCGACGCTGTGCTGCGCGTCACCGAATCACCCGGCGCCGAACCGCGATTCGTCATCGTCGACTACAAAACCAACCGCCTCGGCACCGGCGACCTCACTGCCGATCATTACACCCACGACCGGATGGCCGCGGAAATGCTGCGGTCCCACTACCCCCTGCAGGCGCTGCTCTATTCGGCAGCGCTGCACCGCTACCTGCGCTGGCGCCTGCCCGCCTACGACCCGGTCCGCCATCTCGGCGGTGCCCGCTACCTCTTCGTCCGCGGCATGATCGGCCCCGAAACCCCCTCGGGTTGTGGTGTCTTCGACTGGAACCCACCGACCGAACTGATCATCGCCCTCTCCGCTCTGCTCGCTGGCGAGTCCGACCGATGAGGGCGACCACCGTCCATTGCATGCGATGGGACTCGGCATCCGCCAATTCGTGGGTGACCGGTTGCAAGGAGCGCGACCGCTCGGCGCTGCCCACCCCGTCGTGTGTGCAAGCGGCTGTCCCGCGGGCGAATTCGCAGATGGCGATTCAAGGGGCGCGCGGCCACTTCGTGTGGGTAGGCGCGGTGCAGATGTGTGCGGCTGTCGTACGGGCGCAGGTGGATGCTCCGTGTACGGATTCGTCGGCGGTATTGCGCACTGAGTGCGACCGCCCGGCGATGGCGAGGGGGAAGGCGGGGCGATGACATCGATTCAGTTGGCGCAGCGGGGGACCGGGTTGTTGCGGACCTTCAATGAAGCGGGGGTGCTTTCGGCGGCCGACGTGCACGTGGCGCTGCGGTTGGGGCGCATGGGGCGGGAGTTGTCGGAGGAGGTGCTGTTTGCGGCGGCGCTCGCGGTGCGGGCGGTGCGGTCCGGGTCGGTGTGTCTGGAGTTGCATCGGATGCGGGAGATCGGCGTGGAAGCCGACGAAACCTGGGATGCCGGAGCGGGTGTCGATCCCGCGACGTTGCCGTGGCCGGAGATCGATGCCGTTGTCGCGGCGTTGCGGGTGAGTCCGCTGGTGTGCGGTGGACCGGCGGGTCCGTTGCAGCCCTTGCGGCTTGTCGACGCACAGCGCAGCACCGATGCGGGTCCGCTGTTGTACCTGGACCGGTATTACCAGCAGGAGCAGACCATTCGGCGGGTGCTCACCGAGCGTTCGAGTGATCATCCGGTCGTCGATCCGACCATCGTGCGGCGTGAGCTGGACCGACTCTTCGACCTGTCGGTCGGTGCGGCCCCGGACCGGCAGCGGTTGGCCGCCGCGCTCGCCGCGACGCACTGGACGACCGTGGTCGCGGGCGGGCCCGGCACCGGCAAGACCCACACCATCGCCAGGATCCTGGCGTTGCTCGATGCACATCAGCGGGCGAATCCGAAACTGCCCGCGCTCCGGATCGCCATGGCAGCACCCACCGGCAAAGCGGCTGCGCGCCTGCAGGAAGCGGTGCGCGAGCAGGCCGACGCGCTCGACCTGCCGGAACTCACCGCCGCCACCCTGCACCGGCTGCTGGGCTGGCAGCGCGGCCGCACCACCAGGTTCCGGTATCACGAATTCAACCGGCTGCCCTACGACGTGATCGTCGTCGACGAGACCTCGATGGTGTCACTGACGATGATGAGCAGACTGCTTGCCGCGCTGCGCCCGGATACCCGGCTGGTGCTGGTGGGCGACCCGGATCAGCTCGCCTCGGTCGATGCGGGCGCCGTCCTCGCCGACTTGGTGGCGGGACCCGTTGTCGGCGAACCGAATCCGGTACTGGACACGGTACTCGGCGCGGATGCACTGGAATCCGCTGCGGCCGAGGATAATCCGGAAGCGCTGACCAGCCTGGAGCGAACCCGGCTGCAGGGCGGCATCGTGCGCCTGACCCGTGGTCGCCGCTTCGGCGGCAAGATCGCCGAACTCGCCGTCGCGATCCGCGCGGGCGAGGCCGACACAGCGCTCGAGTTGTTGCGTGCGGGTGGCCGGGAACTCTCGCTGAGTGCACCCGACAACACGGTGGCGGTCCGCGCCGATATAGCCCGGGCCGCACGAGAGGTCACCGCGGCCGCACTCGACGGTGACGCGGCGGGCGCACTGCAGGCCCTCGAATCGCATCGACTCCTGTGCGCGCACCGACAAGGCCCGTTCGGTGTCGAACGCTGGGACCGCATGGCCGCCGAATGGGCAGCCGCGGGCGGCGCGGGCCCCGACACCTATCAGGCTCCCTGGTATCCCGGGCAGCCCCTGCTGGTCACCGCCAACGACCACGAGGCTCGCATCTACAACGGCGACACCGGTGTGATCGTCCGCATGCCCGACGGTTCCCTGCGCGCGGCACTGCAACGCGGCAGCGAGCCCTACCTTGTGCACCCCACGCAATTCCCTGCGGTGGTGACGGTCTTCGCCATGACCATCCACCGCAGCCAGGGCAGCCAGTACGACACGGTCTCGGTCGTGCTGCCCGAACCCGAATCCACCCTGCTGACCAGGGAACTGCTGTACACGGCCGTGACCAGGGCCCGCCAACACGTGCGGATCATCGGCACCGACGACTCCATTCGCGCCGGTATCGCCCGCCGCGTGCTGCGCGCCAGCGGTCTCTCGCGCAGTTCCGTGGTGCCCGCATGATCGGCCGCGGGGGCATCCGTGAGCTCCTGACTTCGGAATCTCACGTTTTCCCACCGGCCGCCGTCTACCCAGTGTGAGTTTGCCTCCGTTCGAGGAAGTCGTAGCCGAATACGGCCCGATGGTGTTACGCGTGTGCCGGGCGGTCCTCGGTCCGACCGATGCCGCCGACGCCTGGTCGGAGACCTTCCTGTCGGCATTGCGTGCCTATCCTGACCTCGACCCGGAGACGAACATCGAGGCGTGGCTGGTCACCGTCGCGCATCGGCGCGCCATCGATGTCGGGCGAGCGCTGACCCGCGCGCCCGTCCCGGCCGACACTCTGCCCGAGCGCCCGGCCCCCAACGCCGACCCGGCCGGTTACGACCCCGATCTGTGGGCCGCACTGGCGGCGCTGCCGACCAAGCAGCGCCAAGCAGTCGCCTACCACTACCTGGCAGGCCTGCCGCACGCCGAAATCGCCCAGCTGCTGGGCAATTCCACCGACGCAGCTCGCCGCGCCGCCGCCGACGGGCTGAAATCCTTACGCAAGCTCTACCCGAAGGATCGATCATGATGGCCACCATCGACCGCGGGGACCCCCTCTTCGACGGGCTGACCCCCCGCAGCGCCGAGCTCCTGTCCGCCTTGCATCGTCGCCTGGCGGCCGAGGCGCAGTCCGCCGGCCTGCTCGACGTCGCCTACCGCACACTCGACACACCCGTCGGCACTCTGCTGCTCGCGGCTACCCCCGCAGGCCTGGTCCGCGTCGCCTATCCGAACGAGGACCACGACACCGTCCTCGCTACCCTCGCCGAGCGAGTCAGTCCACGAGTCCTCGCCGCACCCGCGCGCCTCGACGCCGCGGCAAGGGAGATCGACGAGTACTTTACCGGCGCCCGAACACAATTCGACCTCACGCTCGACCTACAGCTCACCGGCGGCTTCCGTCGTCAGGTCATCCAGCACCTGCGAGACATCGGTTACGGCCGTCGTGAAAGTTATGCCGCCGTTGCCGCCGCCGTCGGCAACCCGCGCGCTGTCCGGGCCGTCGGCTCCGCCTGCGCGCACAATCCCCTCCCGGTGGTCATCCCGTGCCACCGCGTCGTGCGCAGCGACGGCACCATCGGGCAGTACGTCGGCGGCACCGCAGCCAAGAACACCTTGCTCAGCCTCGAAGCAGCATAGGTCGTCGAGCGTCGGCCTCGGACGTCTGTGCCGGTGCCGAGTTCGGTCGACCGGCGGACGCCCGACGGACCGCGTAGGGGCGTCGTGCAGAAAGAAGGAGAATTCAATGACTGCATCGAAAACCATTGCTTCACTGTCGGATCGGGTCGACGCGCAACAGTGGGCCGAGCTCACCGCCGAGATCGATGCGCATGGCAGCGCGCAGACCGGACCGTTGCTCACCCCCGGCGAATGCGCCGAGTTCGTATCCATGTGGGACGAGCGCGCCCGCTTCCGCTCCACCATCGATATGGTGCGCCATCGATTCGGCGAGGGCACCTACCGGTACTTCGCGCACCCGGTTCCGGAGCCGATCACCGCCTTGCGTGCGGCCTTCTACCGCAATCTATTGCCCATCGCCCGAACCTGGGCGGCACGTCTCGGCGACCACGCACCGTGGCCGGACGACTTCGCGGACTGGCTGGACGCCTGCCACGCTTCAGGACAGACCAGACCGACACCGATCCTGTTGCGCTACACCAGCGGTGACTGGAATGCCCTGCACCGCGACCTCTATGGCGATCTGGTGTTTCCGCTTCAGGTGGTGATCGGCCTGGACCGCCCGCGCGTCGACCACACCGGAGGCGAGTTCCTCCTCGTCGAGCAGCGACCGCGCGCCCAGTCGAAAGGCACTGTCACAGTGCTCGAACAGGGCCACGGCTTGATCTTCACTACCCGCGACCGCCCTACCCCGAGCGCCCGAGGATGGTCGAGAGCCCCTATGCGCCATGGCGTCAGTCGTATCCGCACCGGCATCCGCCACACCCTCGGCCTGGTCCTGCACGACGCCGAATAGTCAAGTCCCACACCATGTCCGAGCGGATGCATACGCTCATCGACGCCGACGGCCGCCCGTACCGTACGCCGGTACCGGGCCGGTTCGGCGGCCACCGCCGCACCAAGATCTACGGCCGTCTCGACTGTCCCTCCGCTCTGCGCGCTCTCACCCGCGGCCATTACCACCCCCATCGCGTCTTCTTCGCCGACGAAGACACCGCCATCGGCGCAGGCTACCGCCCCTGCGCCAGCTGCATGAAGGAGCGATACGCGGTGTGGAAAGCCGCCGAGCGCGGGGGCCGGTAGATCAGTTCCGTGGTGATGCTGCGGGCGCGGTGGCGAACCCAGCTGCGCTTGCATCGGGCGGTGCAACTGCTCGCCGACGGAGTCGCGGTGACGGCGGTCGCCCATCACTGCGGATGGGCGTCGACCAGTGCGTTCATCGATGTCTACCGCCGGATGCTCGGGCATACGCCGGGGACCTATCACGCCGATCGAGACTCGAAACGGTGGTAAGGCCGCAGCTGGGATTCCGCTGATGGTCAAGTGAGGTCGGAGATGCCGGTGACCGCGTCGCCATCGACGTGTACCCGGGCTCGCAGTCCGGTGTCGATGAGTCGACGGGCCGCGATATTGCCCGGTGTCGTCGTCGCCGTGATACGGCACGCGACGGTCTCGGCGGCAAGTCTGCGTAGCTGCGCGGTGACAATGCTGCCGATTCCGCGGCCGCGGTGCGACCGGCCGATCCAGATTCCCGCCTCCAGGTCGTTCCCACGGGGTTCGAGCCGGGCAGCTCCGATCGCCTCGCCGTCGACCGTGACGACAAAGGTCCGTTCGCTCGGGCGGGTGGGATGCAGGGCGCGTCCGCGATGGAATTCGACGAACGCGTGCCTGCGCTGCGGTGTCCATCCCGGTGGTCCGTCGACAGCCGCTATCACCTCGAACGGGTCGGCATCGGCGACCGCCGCGTCGAGCAGCGGTCGCAGGTTTTCCTCGCTGAGCTCCTCGAGCGTGACGGACGGCGGAAGTTCGTTCACAGTGTCGAGGCTCCTCTGGCGCGCCGCAGGCAGTCAACAGGTTTACAACGACGCAGCTGGATACGACCGTGACCGCGGAGTGTGCTGACGTCGGGTCGGAAGTCCGACTCCGAGATTTCGACAGCTTGCTCGATCGCGAGGCGAGTGCGACGCCATGACCCCCGGACCACGCAGCGCGGGTCAGCGGAAGCGTAGGAGCATCGCCAGGCTGGTGGTGCCCGCTCGGTTGATGATCTCGGAGCCCGCCACCTCGACGAAGCCGAGGCGAGTGTAGAGGCGGCGGGCAGGGTTGTCGGCGCGGACGCTGAGGCTCATGCCGTCGTAGCGGGTGTGGGTGTCGTCGAGGAGGCGGGCCAGCAGCGCGGTGCCCAGGCCGGTGCCGCGCGCGGCGGGGCTGGTGGCGATGGCGAGCTCGGGGATGTCGTCGGCGACGTAGCCGTATCCGGCGTTCTCCTTGTCGAACAGGCGAATCCATGCGGCCCCTTGCAGCTGCTCGGCCGAAGCGCCGCCGACGACGCCGAGATCGCCCTTGGTGCCCCACTTCTCGACGTAGCGGGCAAGTTCCGGAACCGCACGCAGGTCATCGGGGGTGGGTGTGCCCTGTTCCGCGGCGTGCGAGGCCTCGTACAGCATGGTCCAGAGAAACGGTTCGTCGTCGGTTTCCGCGGGGCGGAGAAACAGTGATGCCATGCTCGACGACGATAGTGACCCCGGGACCTGGCAAGCCATCGGGAACAGGGATGCGCTGCCGCGATCAGCTTCCGGGCGGCAAGAGTGGGACAACCGCTTCCGCGATCTCGGTGGCGGCGGCGCAGGGGGAGAGTTTGCGTGGGTGCAGTCCGCGCGGGTCGTCCACCAGGATGTAGAGCGATCCGGTCTTCATGTCGACGTTGATCGTGCAGCCGCCCGGCACGTCGGGGCGGGCTTCATAGCGCAGCGCTCGGCGGCCGGCGATGGTCAAATCTGTTGCGGTGGTGAATTTTTCACGAACCTGAGCGAGAGTGCCGTTGGTGGTCTGCACACGGAATGTATAGGCACTCTGTGCAACGAACAGGCAGCCCTTCCAGCGCGCGTCGCCGGTGCTCTCCTGTCTGGTGGCAGGGGGACGCGCGTCCCACTGATGGGATGCCAGGAACGACGGTGTCAGTGCGGTGCACGGATCGAAGGAGGTGCTCTGCCCCGATCCGCTCGTCGGCGCGCCGAGCGCGGCCGAGGACGGTCTGGCGGTCATCGACGTTGCCGAAGGCCGTGGCTCACCGCCGCATCCGCTGAGCACGGTCACCACGAGCGCGACCGCCGCGACACCGGCCGACCGGCTACCGGCGCCGCGCCTCATGTGGTGATCTCACGCATCTGCCTGGCGAACTCGGCGTCGGTGCGCTCGAAGGCTTCGCGAATGGTGGTGAACAGGGTCTGGATCTCGGTGGCGGCCGCGATGTAGTCCCCGAGGGTGTCATAGGCGTTGTTGGGCCCGCCGAATGCCTTCTCCCGAAATAGCTGGACCAGCTCCATCGCCGACCACAGCCGAGGGTTGTCCTCGCCGAGACCCCAGTACTCGCGCTCGCCGAGTGCGCGCGCGTCGTTCTGGGCCGAGGACAGGTCGATGATCAGCTCTCGGCAGGCCCTGTCGATGTCGAGGAACGCCTGCGGCGCCATCCGCACCTTCAGCGCCCCCGCCTTCGCGTCCTCGATGTACGCACTGAACGGACTGTCAGCAGCCATGGCGGTCGCCCTTTCCACTAGCTCCGTCTGATCAATAAGACGTACCTGATCGCGAGCCGGTTCCATCGAAGCACAGAAATCACCGGCTCGAGTGGCGCAAAACAGACAAGTGGCGGCTACGGTCGACCGGCGAATTCGCTCCCGGCGGAACCACTTACCGGTTCCTGGAGGCGCGGGTTGCCGTGGGCGACTGCGCCGTATGTCCTATTCAGCATGCTCGATAGCTGGTCATCGAGCTACCGACAGCGCCGGGCATTCACCCGATTCGTGGTGCGTGGCCCGGCACGTGAGCACCTCACCCAGGTGCTCGCCGCGCTGGTATGACCCGGTGTTCGCGAGTGGCCATCAGGACAGCGTGGGCGCGGGCTGCTCGACATGTTCGGTGACCATGGTGCTCGGTCGAGGTGGTCCGCCCGCGCCGGGCATCCACCAATTCGCGCGACCCATCAGCTTGACCAGCGCCGGGACCAGCAGCATCCGAACCAGGGTTGCGTCCACGATCAGCGCGATGATCATGCCGAGCCCGAGGAAGCGCATCGGTGTCAGTGGCGAGAGGGTGAACGCGCCGGTGACGAGGATGAGCAAGGCGGCGGCCGCGGTGATCACCCTGGCGGTCTTGACCGTGCCGATGCGAACGGCGGCGGCGGTGTCGGCGCCCGCATGGTGTGCCTCCACCATGCGGGAGAGCAGGAAAACCTCATAGTCGGTGGACAATCCGAAGACCACGGCGATGATCAACACCAGCATGCCTGCCACGAGTGGGCCGGGACTGATGCCGAGGACGCCGGAGAGATTGCCTTCGTAGAAGATCCAGGTGAGCACGCCGAATGTTGCGGCGAGGCTGAGAAATGCCATGACGACCGCCTTGAACGGCAGCACGATCGAGCGGAACGCGGCCGACAACAGCAGCACAGTGGCTGTCACCATGATCAGGATCATCCACGGCATCCTTGCCACGATCGAATCGACGCTGTCGACGGTCGCCGCGGTATCGCCACCGACGCGAAGTGTGGTCGCCGCTGGGGGATTCAGGTTCCGTATGGCTTCGACGGTCGCGGCGGCACCTTCACTGCGATCTGCGGCGGACAGGAAAGCGTGCAGGACGACGAAGTCCTCGGCGCGCCCGACCTGGAACACCTGACCGACACCGTCCACCGCGCCGATGTCATGGGTGGCCGCATCGACCGCCGCCGCGTTCGGCGCAGTCCCGTCCCGACCGCGCAGCACCGCGGTGACGCCACTGCTCGCCGCCGGGAATCGTGCGGTGAGTTCTTCTACCACACTGCGCATTTCATTGTCAGGAGGCAGGGCACGCTGATCGATGTCGCCGAGCCGCACTCCCGTCAACGGCACCGCGAGCACCAGCAGCACGGCGCCGACGGCGACCGCGACAAGACCGGGCCGCCGCAGCACACCGTCCACGACGCGACCCCAGAATCGTTCGGTCCGCTGCTCGGGTGTGGTCTGCCCGATCCGAGCTCCGAACAGCGCCAGCATCGCGGGCAGCACCGTGAGCGACAAGCCCGCCGCGAGTGTGACGGCCGCGATAGCACCGAATCCGAGCGACCGCAGCACCGCCTGGGGATAAATGAAGGTGCCTGCGAAGGCGCAGATCAGCAGCAGGGCGGAGAAGGCGACGGTGCGACCGGCTGTGGCGCAGGTCCTTTCGATCGCCGCTGCGACGGTGTGTCCCTCGGCGACTTCCTCACGGAACCGGGTCACCATGAACAGCCCGTAGTCGATCGCCATGCCGAGCCCGAGCAGCGACGCGATATTGACCGCGAACGTGCTGACCTCGGTGACCTCGCCGAGCACACGAATCGCGCCCATCGAGCCGAGTACCGCGAGCAGCCCGACGGTCACCGGAAGCGATGCGGCCACCGCACCACCGAAAAGCAGAACAAGGATCAGCAGCGTGATCGGCAGCGAAATGGATTCTGCCACCACCAGATCGTGCTGCGACTGACCGTTGATTTCGGTCGCCAACGCGCTGTAGCCCGACAGTTGGGTATGGATCCCGGGAACCTGCAGTCCCGCTTCGATATCGGGGTAGGTGTGGACGCGCCGGGTTTCGTCGCCTGCGGTGAACACCACGGCCAGCGCCTTCTTGCCGTCGGCGGAGCGCAGGAACCCTTTGCGCGGTGGCACGCTGTTCCAGTAGGACTGGATCGGGCGCTCGAGTAGCGTCGGATCGATCCGGCCGAGCGCCTCCTGGATGCGCGGGCCGATGTCGTCAAGGGTCTGGCCCTCCGGTGCGGTGTAGAGCGCGACGACGTCGGGGTTCTGCGGTCCGAAATGTTCGCGAACCACCTGATCGACCAGCGCTGATTCGCTGCTCGGGTCGGTGAATCCGCCCGCGCTGACCTTGTCGGCCGCACCCGTGCCGAGCACACCGAACAGCAGCATCGCTCCGATGACGACGGCGAGCACCGCGCGTGGACGCGCGATGATGAAGCGGGCCGAGGTGATCACAGCTTTTCCCTGACCGGTAGCTCTTGCTCGAGCCGGGCGACAATGTGGTCGAGGAGTGCCTCGAGCCGGGCCTCGATGCCGACGCCGTTGCGGCACGACACCGACAGCTCGGTCTTGCCACCGGACTCCACGAGACCGAACAGCAATGGCATCGCGACGCTGTGCTGCGGCACCACGCGAATGGTCGTCGGCCGGAAGCCCGGCGGCGAGAGGGCGTCGAGGTCGAACACGCCGACATGAGAGACTATGGCGGAGGCCAGATTTCGGCCGTACTGGGAACCGAGCCAGTTCGTGGTGCGCAGGATCGCCCGGCCGACGAGGTCCGGTATCCGCACCAGACCGCTGTTGTCCATCTGGTTCAATTCGCGCCGTTGCGCAAGACCGGCCTTGAGCTGCGCCTTGGCGACGGTCCAGTCCTGGCCGGGTTCGAGATCCAGGAACAGGGGCAGCGCCAGGTTCGCGGTGGAGCGCAGTTGCGGATCGTGCCTGCGCAGATCGACCGGCATCATGATTCGGGAAGGGCCCTCGGTCTGTTCCGCCAGGATGGCCGCGACGCGCGCGACGCCACCCGACCCGGTCGCGTCGATCGTCCGGTGTCGCAGCAGATGTCGTGGTCGGTCCGGTTCCTGGCGGCCGCGCCCGACCGCGCTCCGATACTTCGGCAGCGGCAGTGTCGCCTTGCCCGGTGGCGTTCCGATCCGGGCTACCAGCTGGTAGTCGGCGACGGGGTCCGGCATTGCGTCCGGTGTCTCGCCGCGCAGTACTTTGAGCACGTTGGTCATCCAGAGCACCATGCCCATGCCGTCCATGACCCCGTGGAAGGCGCGGAATAGCAGTGTGACCGGCTCGGCCGTCAGCAACACCACCTCGGCCGTTGCCCCGGGATACGGCCCGATCGGGCTGGTGAGCACGTGATCGGTTTCGAGGTCGGGGTACTGAACGGTATGGCGGTCCACGACCCGTACCGCCGGAGCGATGCCGCTGTCGACCCACTCGCCGCCCATGCGCCGCAACCGTGCGCCGGGGCATGCATCGGACGCCACGGCCACTGCCTGGCGTAGGGCTTCTCGGTCGATGGTCCCTTCCCCGTGGATCATCGCCTGCATGAGGAACGGTGGTGCCAATTGCCGCATCGGGAAGTACATCCGCTCGGTGGGAGAGATCGGCCGGCGGAAGATGCTGTCGTTGCCCATGATTGCCTCCATTGACGACAAAGTTCGCGACGCTATCGCAATGTTCTGGTGAGTTCGACGACCCCACCCTGAGTTTCGAGCCAGGCGAGGAACCCGGCGAGTCCGGTCTCGCGGTCCACGATCGGCCGGTAGCCGAAATCGCGTGCAGCGGCGCCGGTGTCGTAGGTCGCCGAGCGGGTCATCAACGCGACGGCGTAGCGCGACAACGGCGGCGACCACCGGGTCGCGACGGCCGGAATACGCCAGACGGTCTCGATCACGTTCACTAAGGCCGCGAGTACGCGCGGGTTCGGTCGCCGCGTAGGCGGCTGATAGCCGAGATCCGTTGCGACGGATCCGAGGAACTCCCACACATTGGTCTGCTCGGCGTCGGCGATGAAGTACGCCTTGCCGCCCACCGTATCCGACTCGGCAGCCTTGATACAGGCATCGACGATATTGTCGACATGACACAGCGAGGCGAACACAGCGTGGCCGTACGAGAGATCGGGCAGTGTGCCCATCGCGGTACGGCTCAACAACCGCACGATCGGACCCGACCGGTCACCTGCTCCCCAGATCGCCCGTGGGCGCAGCGCGCACGTGCGGAAACCCGGTGTGTCGGCAGCCAATACCGCGCGTTCGGCCGCGGCCTTCGTCTCCGAATACGGGTTCAGATAACGCCGAGGATAGGGCAACGACTCGTCGACATCGATCAGGTCGCCGCCGTGGTAGTCCATCATTGCGCTCGGGCTGGAGATGAACACGAACCGCGAGGCTCCGCCGCGTCGCGCCGAATCGAGCAGTCGCTCGGTGGCCCGAACGTTCTCGTCCCAGAACTGGTCCCGGGTGCCACGCTCGTCGACGCGTGCGGCACTGTGGAACACGACGTCGACACCGCTGGTCGCCCGGATCAGTGAGGCCTGGTCGCCGAGGTCGCCGAGGATGACCTCCACCTCGGCGCGAGCGTCGCCGAGATCGGCCAGATTGCTGGTGCGTCGCGCCAGAATCGCCACATCGTGCGCGCCGTCCTCGACCAGCCTGCGTACCAGCGCACCACCGAGAAATCCGGACGCGCCGGTCACCAGTACTTTCACTGCATCACCTCCTGTGTCGCCCACCAGGTCATTCCGAAGATCTGGGTCAGCACCGCGGTCTTCACTGCGGATCGGTCCGAACCCGCTGCCGCCCGCAGCGCCGCCGGAATCTGCGCCGCGTGCACCACGACACTGAGAAACAGATCGACCCACCACGCGGCCCGCAGCAGCCGGTTGCGTGGTGCGCTGTCGGTGGCCGCCGCCACGACGCCGGCGGCGAGGTACAGCCAGCCGAGCACCGGAATCGACCGCAACATGACGGTTTTCATCGAGCTCCCACCTTCTCGGCCGCCCAGGCCGCCAGCTGTTCGCGCCCGATCTTCGCGTTGTGCCGAATGTCGACCGGGAACCCCGGGTGCACCAGGAAATCGGCGATATCCCGGGTGAGTTCGGACTCCGCGGCCAACATCCGCAACTCCGAGGCAACCGATACCGCATCGGTGCCCGGCGTCGTTTCGACACACAGCACCGGCCGTTGTGCGCCGCGCTCGCCGACGCCGACCAGAGCTGTCCGGGCCACGCCCGCAACGGTGTTGAAGATCTGCTCGACCTGAACGGTGAACATCGGCCCGTTCGCGGTGACCACGCGTTGGCTCTTGCGTCCGCAGAACCAGATTCGCCCGTGGTCATCGATCCAGGCCAAATCCCCGGTGCGGTGCCAGATCACGGCGCCATCGACGATCTTGCCCGCGGCGTTGGCCGACTCCGGCCAGTAATAGTGTGTGCTGACATTCGGGCCGGAGACGACGAGCTCACCGATGCCTCGGGAGGTTTCGAGCTCACCGGCAAGCTCCTCGACCCGAGCCCAAGTCGGAATCGGTGCATCGGTGATGGCGACCAATCGTGCGTTCACCCGGTCGGCGGGCCTGCCGATGCAGGTGCCCGCACCGCGATGGGCGCGATCGACGAGGCCGTCGAACAGTTCCCTGGATTCGATGGTGGACATGGGCAGCGCCTCGGTGGACCCGTAGCCCACGTAGACCAGGACGTCCTCGCGCAACACCTTCCGCAGCCCGGCAATGCACCAGTCGGGCACCGGAGCGCCGCCGGAATAGATGCTGCCCAAGGTCGGCAGCTCGACCGCGTGTTCCTCGAGATATCGCAGCAGCGGGATGAGTAGGGCCGGGGAGGCGAACATGGTCCGCACCCCGAACTTCGCGATCGCGTCGACCACCTGGGCCGGATCGGTCGAACCGACCTTGCTCGGGATGAGTGGCGGGAGGACACAACGGGATCCGAGCAGCAGATCGAGAATGCCGACCAGCGGCAGGGTGATCAGTGAGGTGTCCGGTGCGATGTGGCCGCGTGCCGCATCCACCTGCTCGATCATCGAGGCCAGGTTGCCGTGCGTGAGTTCGACTGCTTTGGCCGGACCCGTACTGCCGGTGGTGAATCCGATGACCAGCACTTCATCGGCAGCAGCGGGCGTGCGCGGCTGCACGACCCCGGTGGGCCTGCGCTCCCAGTCCCGCAATGTCGGGCCGCCCCAGAACCAGCGCTTGCCGACGGTCAGGGTGGTACGTACCCGCCGGAAGCTGCGCCGGAACAACACACGCAAGGCCTGTGCCTGCGGAATGCCGATGAACGCCTCGGCGTCGACCGCGCGCAAGCACCGCAACATCTTTCGCACACCCATGCCGGGATCGATCACCACCGGGACTGCACCGATCTTCAACAGTCCGAACAGGATCGCGTACAACTCGGGACTCGGTAGCACCAGCACGATGGTGCGGGTGCCGTGCGTGACACCCGCCACGGTCAGCCGTTCGGCGATCGCGTCGGACCAGTCGTCGAGCTCACGGTAGGTGAGGTGCCGATAGGCGGGCAAGCCATCGGGATTCTGCCCGTCGGGGTAGATCACCGCTTCACGATCCGGTTCCGTGCGCGCAAACGCACGGAACCGGTCGATGGCTTCCCAATAGGTCGCCATTGTCACGCGGGCGCCCCCACCAGCGCGGGCAACCGGTACAGCGTCGCTGCTGCCGATGGGCCTGCGCCCGCCGCAACGAACAACAGATACGTATATCCGCGCAGCGTGTCCTCGGCGACGGCCTTGTCGTAGGCCAGCGGTAGTGCCGCGGTATGCGGGTCACCATCGGTGAGATCTGGTCTCCGTACGGAATCCGCCGCGATACCGAGGTCTTCGGCGATGCGCAGCGGGAAAGTCGCGCTCGGCGTCGATGCGATGAGTGCCATGCCGGAAAGATCGGTGAGCCCGGCCTCGGTCAGCGCGGACCGCGCGGCCTCCAGCGCCGTCTCGAGCAGTCGATCCTCGAAACCTTCCTCCCGCACAACCGTCATCAGGCCGCGGCCGACCGAGCCCATGGTCGCGGTGTCCACATAGGCCTCGACGGCCGGGGCGCCCACACCCATGGCGGTGTGCACCGGGCCGAACCCGTCGGGCTCGTCGGTGTGCTCGAGCAGCAGCGCCGCGCCTGCGGTGGCGTAGGGGAATTCGTCGTCGGCGATCGATCTGGTCTGAGACGGGTGCGTGTCGCCCGAGACGATCAGCACGTGTTCGGCGCTGCCGGACTCCAGGATGGAGCTCGCCACCTGGACGGCGTTGAGCACGCCGACGGCGCCGTTCATCAGGTCGAAGGAGAATGTCCGCGGATCGTCTTTGCCGTATTCCAGGCCGATACCTGCGGCCTTCTGGATCAACGCGGAGACCGCCGGTTCCACCGTGTTGGAGTCACGGAAAATGCCGGCATTGATGAGCACGCCGACCTGATCGGGCCGAACCCCCACCCGCTCGAGGCTCTGCTTCGCGGCGCGACCGCTGTTCTCCACAATGCTGTGGGTGTCGGCCGCCCGGCTGATTCCGGTGGATTTAATGCGCACGCCCATGGCTGACCTCAGACCTTCAAGGAGGAGATGGTGGTGGACAGGAAGCCGGTCACGATGCCGGAGGCAGCGGGGAACATCAGCAGCTTCGTGCCCGCCGGGATGTTCTGCTCGCTCAGCTGGTCGTGCAGCACGATGAAGTGCGAAGTGGTGGAAGTATTTCCGTACTTCTCGATGACCCGCAGATCCGGTGGCATCGGGTGCCCGAACTCGCGCTCGCAGATCGCGTTCATCCACGGAATCGCGGCAGCGCCGAACTGATGGTGGATGACGTAGTCGAAGTTCTCGTCGGCGAAGGTGCGGCCCTGGGATTCGAGGTAGTTGCGCTGGCTGTCGGTGCCGAGCAGGAACCGATCCTCGTTGTGCATCTTGCGGTTGTCGGTGTACAGGGCGACACCCTGGCTCTTGTCGCTCGGCATGCCGAGGCACAGATGTGAGTATTCCGAGGCCGTCATCAGCTCGATGTAGTGGATCTTGTCGGCGTCGTCGACCGCCTGGTCCAGCACGATGGCGGCGCCGGAATCGCCGACCGAGAGCGAAGCGAACTGCAGATCGTATTTCTCGGAAATCTCGGCGACCGCAGTATCGGAGATGGGAGTAATCGCCTCGCCACTTACCACCATGCCATTTCGGACGGCACCGGAACGGATCATTCGATCGAGTATGTAGGTTCCGGTGAGCATTCCGGCGCAGGCATTCGAAACGTCGAAAGTAATCGCTTTCTTCGCGCCGATTCCCTTGCCTATCGCCGAGGCGAACGATGGCTCCATGTACATGCGGGTGGCGTTCTTGCTACGGGTGATCGACGTCGAGATGATGATGTCGAGGTCCGCTGCAGAGTGCTGTGACCTGGAAAGACAGTCTTCTACGGCATTAAGGGCAATGGTGAAGGAGTCCTCATAGCTCTCCGGTCGAGTGTCGTGCACGCGACGTTCTTTGACTCCCGTGATTTTTTCGAGATCGAACGAAGGTGGCTCCTTCAGCCGTGAGATCAGCTCCTTGGTTGTGACGATATTCGAAGGGAGATACGCGCCTATGGATTCGAACCGAGAATGCGACACTTGCGCTCCTGGAAATCGTTGACAGATACGTTCCGGATCTTCTCTGATCTTCGGTGCTGCGGAACATTACCCGACGGTAACTATCGATGGGTATCTGCACCGTGCGCGAATCCTTCTGGGACAGTATGTTTTTGAGAGTGTCTGTACCCTGAAGTATCATCAACTGTCGTTCAACTGGCTATGGCGAACCGTGGTGATCGTCGCGTCATTCGAGCCTGCGTGTGCTGACGCATCGGGCGAATTCCGCTCCGCTCCGGACTTGGTGGCGAACGGTTGGCTAATGCCTGTTTCGTCGGGTGTTCGCGGTGTCCGACGAGAGTGGTAGCGGGGCGACTGTGAGTGACTTCACTACGGGTCCTCGACATCCGGACCGATCGGTTTCGGTCGACTGCCCAGCTGTTCAATCATCAACTACGTTGTGGCCGAAGCCAACCCGTCGCCGCACCGGCGCAGGCGGTCCTCCGGGACCCAACTCCGACCCCCTCGCATGCGCGCAAAAGCGCAGTGGCACCCTTGTGCGTCGGCGCCACTGCTTTCTGGAGTGAGTCTGGGACGATGGGAGTTTCCGCCCAGGGCCGACTGATCCGAAGATGCCGGTCCAGCCGTAGGCTGGAAATACTGTCGGCGCGCGCCGGGGCGTAGCGCCGGAACCGCCGATGACGGAGGACGAGATCGATGACGATCGCGGGCGAGCACGTCGATGTGCTCATTGTCGGTGCCGGGTTGTCCGGCATCGGCGCAGCTCACCATCTGCAGCAGGCATTTCCGCGACGGACCTACACCGTCCTGGAGAGCCGTGACGCGATCGGCGGCACCTGGGATCTGTTCCGCTATCCGGGAATTCGCTCCGATTCGGATATGTACACCCTCGGCTACCGGTTCCGGCCGTGGCTGGGGGAGCAGGCGATCGCCGACGGCGACGACATCCTCCACTATGTGCGCGACACCGCCACCGAGGCCGGAATCGATCGGCACATCAGGTTCGGTCATCGGGCGGTCCGCGCCGAATGGTCCTCGACCGACAACCACTGGACGGTGCAGGCCGAACACACCGACACCCGGGAAATCGTCACGTTCACCGCCGGGTTCCTGATGTGCTGCTCCGGCTACTACCGCTACGACGAGGCCTACACGCCGGATTTCGCGGGCGTCGAACGCTTCCCGGGCCCGGTCGTCCACCCGCAGCACTGGCCCGACACACTCGATGTGGCAGGCAAGCGGATCGTGCTGATCGGCAGCGGCGCCACCGCCGTCACCCTCGCTCCCGCGCTCGCCGCGCAGGGCGCGCACGTGACCATGCTGCAGCGCTCGCCGAGCTACATCCTCTCCGCGCCCGCACGCGACGATCTGGCCGTCCGGGTGCGCAAATACCTGCCCGCCCGTGCCGCCTATGCGGTCGCGCGCGGCAAGAACATCGCGCTGTCGACGGCGATTTATCAACTGTGCCAACGATATCCGAAGGTCATGCGCAAACGGATCCGAGGGTGGCAGCAACGTTGGCTGCCCCCCGGTTACGACATCGACACCCACTTCACCCCGAGCTACAACCCGTGGGATCAACGACTGTGCCTGGCTCCCAACGGCGATTTCTTCCGTGCCATCCGCAACGGTGAGCTCGACGTCGTCACCGATCGGGTCGACACCTTCACCGAGACCGGCCTGACGCTCGCCTCGGGCGCGACCCTGGACGCCGACATCGTCATCACCGCGACCGGGCTCAATTTGCTCGCCTTCGGCGGAATGGATCTGGTGGTGGACGACCGCCCGGTGACGCTGTCGGACCACATGGCGTACAAAGCGATGATGCTGTCGGATGTGCCGAACTTCGCCTACATCATCGGCTACACCAACGCCTCGTGGACGCTCAAGGCGGACCTGGTCTGCGAATACGTCGTACGCCTACTACGTCACATGGACACCAGCGGCTACACGAGATGTATGCCGGTGCGCGATCCGTCGGTCGGCGCCGCGCCGCTGTTCGTGAACTTCAACCCAGGCTATGTGCAGCGCGCGGCAAGCCAGTTTCCGATCCAAGGGACCAGGGCGCCGTGGCGGCTCCGGATGAACTATCTGCGTGACGTGGTTGCCCTTCGGCACGGCAAGATCACCGACAGCGCCATGAGCTTTGCCAGGGCGCAGCGGCTGGATGTGGTGTCCACCGAGGGGTAGTCAGGTCAGTTCGCGGAGGGATCGGACACCGCGGCCGAGGATCTGGCGGCAGCGATGTTGCGAATCACGCTGGTCGCATGGTCGTCGAACCGTTTCTGCGGCATGTCGATGGTCCCGTCCAGCCATGGGCGGTACATGTAGGCCATCGCTCCGAAGATGGCGTTCGAGTTCAGGGCATTGTCCAAGGAATCCGGCGCGGGCTGTCCGTCGGTGCCCGGTCCGATCGTCCAGGCGATCGGGGTGGTGAACTGCTCGATCAGCTCGTTGCCTCGCTCGCCGAGCACCCGCCTGGCTTGCGATTCGACGAACATGATCCGACCGCGTCGCCGATCTTCCACCAGGTAGTCGGTAAACGCCGAAATGGCGTGGCGGAATAGCTTTTCGGGTTCGGGCGGTGCGGTGGCCAATGCGGCGAGTAGTCGGTCGCGGGCGCCGACGACCACTGTCTCGAGCGCGGTAGTGAAGAGGGTGTCGAGGTTGGGGAAGCTCTCGTAGAAGTAGCGCTCGGTCAACCCGGCCTGCCTGCAGACGCCGCGCATGGAGGTCTCCGATGCGCCGACGGACGCCATCAGCTCGATGGCGGCCTCGATGAGCTGCGCGCGGCGCGCGGCGATCCGGTCGGCGGGCGGGCGGCCGCGCCAGCGGCGCATGCCCGGTATCGATCCGTCGGATTCGTCGTCCATGAGTCGATCCTCGCACGACCGAGAAGTTGACATCATGTGATGTTGACATCACTTGATGGCAGAAATACATTAATAGTGCGGTTTTGCAGGACCGAGACGTGAGGACCACCCAGATGAGCTCTGTCTACGCCGATCAGGCGCACGCCATCAACGCGCGGGACGTCGACTTCGATTTCGACACGGTGCCAATGCACTACATCCCCGGTGAGGTCATGGCGACGCACATCATCAACGTGATGCACCTGGTATTGCCCGAGGGCGAGCGCGCGATGGCGCAGGCGCTCGCCGAAGCCTTACCGCTGATCGATGACGAGCGATTACGCGAGGAGGTCCGCGGCTTCATCGGCCAGGAGACGATGCACGCGAGCTCGCACGAGAAGGCGCGCAACCAGCTCGAACGGCTCGGCCTCGATGTCGCACCGATGGTGGAACGGGTCGGCTGGCTGGTCGATCGGTTGCTCGGCGATCATGGGCTGGCCGGCCGCGCCAAGCGCGAATGGCTGTGTGAGCGACTGGCGTTGTTCGCAGGGATGGAGCATTACACCGCCGTCATCGGGGAATGGCTGCTGACCAACGACAAACTCGAGGCCAAAGGGATGCATCCGGCGATGCTGGATCTCATCCGCTGGCACGGCGCCGAAGAGGTCGAGCATCGCAGCGTGGTCTATGACGCGTACATGTACGTCGACGGCGGATATGCCCGCAAAGCGCGGCAGGCGATCATCGCGAGCACGGGATTGCTTGCGCTGTTCGTCATTTCGAGCGGCTACCTGTTTCGGCGCGACCCTTCGCGGAACAAGGGGAGATTCTGGCCGCTACAGCTGGCCAGCGCGTCGCTCCGCGGCGTCGTACCGAACTTCACCACCTTCTTCACCGAGATCCCGCGCTACCTCGAGCCCGGCTTCCACCCCTCACAGCTCGGCCCGATGGACAACGCGCTGCGCTACCTCGCACAGTCGCCCGCGGCGCGGGCGGCGGGCGCATGACCGCGCAGTTGGGTGCCCAATTCCGACCGGGCACCGGCCTGCGGATGCTGGCGTCTGCGGTCGACGCGTATCGGCGCGTCTTCGCAGAAGGTGAAGCCGCGCAGCTGCTTTCCCGGCCCCAGCCGGTGCGGCACGCCGGGTTCGACTTCGATGTGATGATCGATCGGATCGAGCAGGAAGCCGACGGAGTGGTTAGCGTGACGCTGCATGACCCGGACGGCGGGCCGCTGCCCATGTGGACACCGGGCGCCCACATCGATGTGTTCCTGCCTTCGGGGCGACAGCGGCAGTACTCGCTCACCGGTGACCCCACCGATCGAGGTGCGTATCGGATTGCGGTGCGCTACATGGCGAATGGCGAAGGCGGCTCCCGGGAGATCCATGAGCGCCTGCGCGCCGGTGACCGGCTGTCGGTGCGTGGTCCGCGCAATGCGTTCCCGCTCGTCGCGGCCTCGGAGTACCTGTTCGTCGCCAGTGGTATCGGGATCACGGCGATCCTGCCGATGGTGACCGCCGCCGAGCGCGCGGGCACCCCGTGGCGGCTGATGTACCTGGGTCGGTCCCGTTCGCGGATGCCGTTCCTGTGCGAGTTGGCCCAGCTCACCGGCGGTGACGTGGTGGTGAGGCCGGACGACGAGTTCGGAGTGCCGAACCCGCGGATGATTTTCGAGCAGACGCCCACCGGCGCCTCGGTCTATGTCTGTGGTCCGCCTGCGTTGGCCGAGGCGGCGCGTGAGGTGTTGTCGATGCACGATCCGTCCGCGTCGCTGCACACCGAGCGGTTCTCCGCGATTCCGGTCCGCGACGGCGATCCGTTTCATCTGTGGTTGCGGCGCAGCGGGATTCACCTCAACGTTGCCGCCGACGAATCCACGCTCGCGGCGATCCGGCGGGTGCTGCCCGGTGTCGCGTACTCCTGCCAACAGGGTTTCTGCGGAACCTGCCGGACGGGGGTGCTCGCCGGCGAGGTCGACCACCGCGACCGGCTCCTGCTCGACGGCGAACGCAACAATACGATGCTGACCTGCGTATCACGCGCGCGCGGTAGCGAACTCGCACTGGAGATGTAACCCGGTTCGACCGGTCGGCCGGGACGGTATCCGCAACCGGCCGCATCCGTGAGCTCGGCGGGCAACGAGGCCCGCCGAGAAAGGAATTCGGCGTTGAGTCGTATGAGGCGGGGGTTTGATGAGTAGTTTTGTGTTGGGTCTTGCCCGTCAACTGGTGGCGTTCTCGACCAGCCCGGTCGCCGAGCTGAATGTGCGGGATCGGGTCGTCATGATCACCGGTGCCGGCGCCGGTATCGGGCGTGCCCTTGCCGAAAAGCTCTATCGCACGGGCGCATTGGTCGCGCTGATCGACATCGATCAGAACGCCGCAGCGCGGGTCGCCCGATCGATGGGGGAGCGGGCGCTGGTGGTGCGCGCCGACGTCTCCGATCGAATCGGCATGCGGGAGGCCGTGTCCCGGGTCCGCGAACGGTTCGGTCGCATCGACGTCGTGGTCGCCAATGCCGGAGTAGCCCCGGAACCGGCGACCATCAGGACGATGAAACCCGCCGATTTCGACCGGGTCATCGGCATCAACCTCACCGGGGTCTTCAATACGGTGCATCCGGCGCTCGACGACATTGTCGCGGTCGGCGGTCATGTCGTGGTGGTGTCCTCTGCCGCCGCATTCGCGCCGGGCCTGGCGGGATCGCCGTACATGGTGAGCAAGGCCGCGGTCGAACAGCTCGGTCGTGCGCTGCGAGTGGAATTGGCCGCGGTGGGCGCCACCGCGGGCGTCGCCTATTTCGGCATCGTCGATACCGCCATGACCCGTGGCACGCTCGACGACGATGAGCTCGGCGAGGAAGTCGCCGCATTGCTGCCGTGGCCGCTCAATCGTCGAATTTCCGTCAGCGACGCGGCCGAATCCATCGCACAGGGCATTGCTCGCCGGGCCCCGCGGACACTGGCCCCCGCCCAGTGGGAGCCGTACGCCTTGCTTCGCGGTGCGGTCAATGTCGTGCTCGATCAATTGCTCGCCGACGACGAGCGGGTTCGTGCCCTGCTCAATCGGGTGGAACAGCGGCAGGTCGAGCGGCGGCAGCCGAGCCCGGTGCCGCGCTAGCGACGACGCGGCTGGTGCGGTACCCGCTATGGGGCGGGTGCCGCACAGCGAGGGCGGGTACTGCGGTGGCTGTCGCCCGCCTATTTCCGAAGAGCTGCGTGTCGGTGCCGCAGCGGTGTGTGCCGCCGGTTGCGCGGGACACCGATATCGACCCGATTGTGGCTCGACGGGCCGTGGTGTCGCGACTCGGTCATGGCACGGGCGGGAATATGCCCGGCAGCTCCATCGCATATTCGAGATCGACGCGGGTGCCGAGCGTGGTCAGCAGGACGCGGATCATCGTAAGACGTGCGGCAGCAACGGTTTCCGAATCGGGCTCGGTGCCAGGAGCGGCCCCTGAGGAGATGCGGTAGACGACATATTCGCAGACGTGCAGTGCGGCATCGAGGTCGAGCGGGGTCGGGACGGGGCGGCCGAGTTCGGTGAATTTCTGGGCAACGAGAGCACGAATGTCGTCGAGGGCGCGCTCCCGATAAGCCGACACCGGTGAGGCCGGGTCGTGCAGTTCCGCGAAGAGCGGGCGCAGCATCGCGCCATGGCCGTTGGCCCAGTCGAGATAGGCGTCGATGAGTCGGATACCGAGCTCGACGGGTTTGTCGGTGTTGGTCAACGCGGTGCGGATGCCACCGACCAGGCCGTCGTTGGAGGCGTCGAGCAGTACGTGCAGTGGTTCGGTCGCATTGCCGAAGTAGCGATAGAAGGTGGGGCGGGCCAGGCCCGCCTGCTCGATGATCTGGGCGACGCTCAGACCACGCGAACCGTTGCGGGTGAACACTTCCGCAGTCGCGAGGACGATCCGCGCGCGGACCTCCTCGGCCTGCTCCTGGGTCTGCGGCGGTCGGCCTCGCCGTGCGGCTGCGGCGTCAGTGGACATGGTGATGCCTCACATCGGCGAGCCTGACATGCCTGTGGTCCACACCGGAGAGCTTGACACGGGACACTGCATACCTATTAATCTAACACTAGTGTTCAGTTAATGCGTGCAGGTGATTCGCCGCCTCCGACCGTCCCATGAGAGGTCCGACAATGACGACCGCCCCACAGCTGGCTCCCGCCGATGCGCTGCCGGAGTCGCTGGTACAGCCATTGCTCGCACGTGCCGCCGCGGGCGGTGCGCCCTCGGTCGAGGTGTTCGCACCCGCCACCGGCCGCAAGATCGCCGATCTGCCGCAGTCCTCCACCGCCGATATCGAGACCGCGTTCGCAACGGCCCGCGAGGCTCAGCGCGGGTGGGCGCAGCGCCCGGTGCGCGAGCGGATCGCGGTGCTGCGCCGCTTCCACGACATCGTGCTCGCGGAGCAGAGCACCATCCTCGACATCGTGCAGACGGAGGCGGGCAAGTCCCGTGCGCATGCCTTCGACGAGGTCGGCGACGTCGCGGTGAACGCCCGGTATTACGCATCGGTTGCCGCGAAGCTGCTGGCCAACCGCAAGCCGCGCGGTGTGCTTCCGGTCCTGACACAGGTCGATGTGCGGCACCGTCCCAAGGGCGTCGTCGCTGTGATCTCGCCCTGGAACTATCCCTTGGCCTTGGCCGCCTCCGATGCACTCCCGGCCCTCGTCGCGGGTAATGCCGTGGTCGCGCGTCCGGACAACCAGACCGCGCTCACTGCGCTGTGGGCCATCGATGCCGCCGAGCGGGCCGGTCTGCCGAGCGGGCTCTGGCAAGCTGTGCTCGGCCGTGGCTCGGTGATCGGCGGCGAGGTGATCGCACGCGCCGACTACGTCGATTACACCGGTTCCAGTACGACCGGACGCACCATCGCCAAGCAGGCGGGTGAACGGCTGATCGGTTACTCCCTCGAGCTCGGCGGCAAGAACCCGCTGCTGGTGCTCGCCGACGCCGATGTCTCCCGGGCCGCCAAGATCGCGATTCGGGCCTGCTTCGCCTCGGCGGGGCAGCTGTGTGAATCAATGGAGCGAATCTACGTGCACGACAAGGTCTACGACCAATTCGTGACGGAGTTCGTCGAGCACGTCCGCGCGCTCGAGCTCGGCGCGGATCTGAACTTCGGCAGCGACATGGGCTCCTTGACCTTCCAGCGTCAATTGGACACCGTCAGTGCGCACGTCGACGACGCAGTGGCCAAAGGTGCGACGGTGCTTGCAGGTGGCCGCGCGCGGCCGGATCTCGGCCCTTACTTCTACGAGCCGACCGTGCTCGCCGATGTCCGCCCCGGCATGACCGTGTACCGAGAGGAGACCTTCGGCCCCGTCGTCTCGATCTATCGGGTCGGCAGTGACGACGAGGCCGTCGAGCAGGCCAACGACACCGCCTACGGTCTCAACGCCAGCGTGTGGACCAGGGACGCCGCCCGCGGCCGACAGGTCGCCGCGCGCATCAATGCCGGATCGGTGAATGTCAACGAAGGTTTCATCGCGGCATGGGGCAGCGCCGATGCACCTTCGGGCGGGCTCGGTATCTCCGGGACCGGCCGCAGGCACGGCCCGGAGGGCTTGCTGAAGTACATCGATACCCAAACCATCGCTGTGCAGCGGGTGCTGCCCATCGCGCCGCTGCCCGGCATGTCCGAAGAGTTGTGGGCGAAGACGATGACGCTCTACTTCGGGGTCATGAAAACACTGCGCCAGAAGTAACCACTGCGCCGGCAACAATTTTCACGAGAGACGACACAGAGGCAAGGATGAAATTGGACACGGTCGCAGGTAAGAAGGTTCTCGTCACGGGTGCGGCGATGGGCCTCGGCAAGCTGTTCGCCGAGCGAGCCGTCCGGGAGGGCGCTGCGGCGGTGGTGCTGTGGGATGTCAACGAGCTCGGGTTGAAGGACACCGCCGCCGAACTGACTGTGCTCGGCGGCAATGTCCACCAGTACGTCGTCGATGTGGCCTCCGAGGATGCCATCGGCGAAGCCGCCGCCGTGGTGCGCAACGAGGTCGGCGATATCGACATCCTGGTCAACAATGCAGGCATTGTCCGCGGCAACAGCTACTTCTGGGAAACCACGAATCGCGCCGACATCGACAAGACGATGGCGATCAATTCCCTTGCCCCCATGTACATCACGCTCGAGTTCTTGCCCGCGATGGTCGGGGGCAAGGGCCAGGCACGGGTGTTGAATATCGCCTCGTCGGCGGGACTGGTGTCGAACCCGCGGATGAGCGTCTACGCCGCGTCCAAGTGGGCCGCACTCGGCTGGTCGGACTCGGTGCGCATCGAGCTCGAGCAGGCAGGTCACGAGCACGTGAAGGTCACGACGGTCTGTCCGACTTACATCAACACCGGAATGTTCGACGGCGCAAAAGGGTTCCTGTTCACGCCGATCCTCGAGCAAGACGAGGTGGTCGACACCTCGTGGCGTGAGATGAAGGCGGGCAACCCGTTGGTAATCCTCCCGTGGACCTCTCGGCTCAACAAGGCGATCTCCGGTCTGCTGCCGATCAAATTGCGCGACCTGTTCCTCAACACCGTTGGTGTGTACCACTCCATGGATGAATTCACCGGCCGCAACAAGTAACACGGCTCTCCGGCCGAGGCCTCATCCGCTGCTCGGCGAGCGGGGCCGGACTGCGGCAAAACCTCGAGTCGCCCACCACTGTGTCCGGTTCGTCGAACGGACCTCCTATGGCCTGGTGCCGATGACGACAGTGGCGTAGAAGTCCTCGGATTCTGCTGTGCGGGCGGCGAATCCGTGATCGATCAGGACGGCGGTGGCAGTCGGCGCTTGGGCTGCGCTGGATTCGACGAGGAGGTGGCCGCCGGGGGCCAGCCACGATTCGGCGGCTTCGACGACGCGGCGGAAGATGTCGAGGCCGTCGGGGCCGCCGTCGAGTGCTGAGCGTGGCTCGTAGTCGCGTGCCTCGGGAGGCATCTGGGCAATCTTCTCGGACGGGACGTAGGGGGTGTTCGCGAGCAGGATGTCGATGCGGCCACGTAGTTCGCGGGGGAGTGGCTCGAAGAGGTCGCCCTCGTACACTGCCGCACCGATCGGTGCGAGGTTGCGCCGGGCGCATTCGACCGCGGCAGGCTCGATGTCGGCGGCGGCAAGTTCGATCGACAGACCCGCGTCGGCCAGTGTTGTCGCCAACGCCAGCCCCAACGCGCCGGAGCCGCAGCACAAGTCGACGACCACGGGGCGCTCGTGTGCGCGAGCGAGCTCGACGGCCTCGTCGACAAGGAAGCCGGTGCGTTGCCGAGGCACGAACACCCCCGGTGCCACCGCGACGCGCAGGCCATGGAATTCGGCCCAGCCGAGCAGATACTCCAACGGCATGCCCGACACCCGTTGAGCGACCAATCGCTCCAGGTCCGCACCTGTCTCAGCGGCCGCCGCGGCAAGCAGCGCGGCCTCCTCCTCGGCGAACACGCAGCCGGCCGCCCGCAGCCGCACCACCAGGTCGGTACTTTCCGTTGACATCACCAGGACATCCTGCCGTGTCGTACACGGCCGGTGCCGACCGACAGGCGTTTCGGCGCTAGCGCGCGGTCGCTAGCTGGAACGTGCGGGTGGCGTCGAGGTAGATCCCGCGCTGACCCTGCCTGGCGGGCGGCGGTAGTTGGGAAACCAGTTGTTCCAGCGAGGTGGTGGCGCCGACCACGCGGGTTCCAGCGACGATGAAGTCGGCGACGGCGCGGCGAATGTGATTGGGGGAGGTCACCACCACCGCGCTGCTCGCGCCGAGATCACGCAGCATCGTGGTGCTGAACAAGGCGTTCTGCACCGTGGAGCCCGCCCGCCTTTCGACATGGACGCGGTCCGCGGGCAAGCCCTTACCGACCAGCCAGTTGCGCATCGCGTCGGCTTCGGTGATGCCGTTCTGCGGGTTGCCGCCGGTGACGATGACCGGTGAGAACGGCGAGGCGACGGCCTGCAACCAGGTCGCGATCAGCCGGTTCACCAGCTCGGGGCGCAACGCGCCGTCGGGCAGCAGGCCGTAGCCGAGCGCGACGATTCCGGTTTGCGGGCCGACAATGGCAGGCAGCGGATTCGGCAGGGTGCCCACGGCGGCGGTGATCGCGCCGAGCACGTTGGTGGTGCCCTGCGCCAGCCCCGGATCCACGGCGGAGAGGCGTGCCATGGCGTCGGCGAGTGCGAGCAGATCTCCCGCGTAGTGGGACCAGATGGCCTGCAACGACAGCGCCTCGGCGTCGGTGGGGGCCGCGCCGAGCAGTTCGCGCAGCTCGGCACGGCCTGCGGCGTCGTTGCCGTCGGTGAAGTTGCGCTGGGCGGAGTTGTAGAGGGCGTCGATGTCCGGGGCGGCCTGGGCGGGTGCGCTGGCGATACCGGTGATGGTGACGGCCGCGAACAAGGTCGCGATCAGGGTTTTCCAATGCCTCGAGATCTTCACTACAGTCGACACCTTTCCGCGCATAAAACGGGGCTTTCGGTACGTCAGCTGACAGTTAGCCGTTGGCAAGCATTGATCACAATACGACTGGTACAGGCCATATGCGCGTAATTGCCAGGCCGAATCGGCGGTTTCTTCCCGGCATCCGGGCAAACCGGGCACGGCTGCGGGTGGCCGCCGCAACCGGCGCGACAGTGCGCGCGTCGTGACCATTAAGGTGTGACAACGTGGATACCGTTTCGCTGTCCGGCAAGGAACTCGCCGCCGCCATCAACGCCGACACCAAGGCGCGCGCCGCCACGCTGGCTACGGGCGGACCCGCCCCGCGCCTGGCTCTGGTCGTCGCCAACGACGACCCGGCGAGCGCCTGGTATGTGAACTCGCTGCGCAAGGCTGCCGAGCGACTCGGAATCACGTGCGACACCGTCGAACTCGGCGCCGACGCGAGCGCCGAGGCAATCCGCGCCGAGCTCGACGCGCGCAGCGCGGACTCCGCCACCGACGCGATCATGCTGCAGACACCGCTGCCCGCCGGTATCGGCCTCGACGACGTCAGCTCCTCGATCGCCGCGACCAAGGACGTCGACGGTGTCAGCCCGCTGTCGCTCGGCCTGCTCGCCAGCAATCTCGACGGTTTCGTCCCCGCCACATCCGAAGCCGTCGTCGAACTGCTTAAGCATCACGAAATCCCCCTCGCCGGTCGACATGTCGCGGTCGTCGGCCGCTCCAACATCGTCGGCAAGCCCTTGGCGCAGCTGCTACTCGCCGAAAACGCCACCGTGACCGTTGCTCACTCGCGCACCACCGACCTCCCCTCGGTGACCTCTGCCGCCGACATCGTCGTCGCCGCCGCGGGACGCATCGACCTCGTCACCGGCAAGCACATCGGCGAAGCTGCGGTGGTCGTTGACGTCGGCACCAATGAAGCCCCCGACGGCAAGATCGTCGGCGACGTCGAAGCGGATTCCGTGCGCGGTAAGGCCGCTGCCCTCAGCCCCGTCCCCGGCGGAGTCGGCCCCGTCACCACCGCCCTCCTGATGCGCCACGTCGTCACCGCGGCCGAAAACGCCCGCCGCGCCTGAAATCGGTCGCCACCGACAGCGGTCCGAGTCTCAGTTCTTTTCAGGTGGAATATTCCCAATTGTGGGGGTTTGTGAGTTCCGGCTCGAATAAACCCGTGGGTATCGTTCGCTCGTGCACATCCCACCCAAGCGACCGATCGGAGATCGGTGCCCCTGAGAAACCTCTGGATGTGAGCGGCTGATACCTGGCGATATGCCGAGATGAGGTTTCTCATCCGTCGGTCGCACTGCCACTCGGCTCATCGTCGCTGCCGCAACGAACCTACGCCTGTTCCCGAGCGGATTCCGGGCGGTTCTGCGTGACCTGACAGCGGTGTCGACGGGGCGTATTCCGACCGTGTCGGAACAGCGAACAGGCATGGAACATCATGAAAGTACGGATCACCGGCGCAGGCGCGTCGGTCCCACCGCTGGTAATGACCAACGAGCGACTCCTCGGTATGTTTCCGGGGCCGCGCAGGATGCCGTGGACGCCTGCGGAATTCGAGCAGAAGACGGGTATTCGCGAGCGGCGATTCAGCTTCGATCTCGACGACAAAACCGGCCGTCCGCTGTTTCCGCCCGGATACGGTGAGGCGCCCGGCCCGGCAGGGGTGCTGGCGGAAGCAGCACTGCAAGAGGCTCTTACCGTCGCCGGCGTCGATGCGACCGAACTCGACGGTCTGATCGTCGGCGGCAGCACCCCGGATCGGCTGCATTTCGGCAGCGATGCGCAGCTGCTCCACCATCGGCTCGGGATGCGGTCCGACGCCGGAGTACTCCAGACCGATATCGGCTGTGGCGGTGCGGTGTTCTGTTTGCAGTGGGCCAAGGAGATGATCCTCAGCGGTGTCCGCAAGCGCGTCGCGGTCGTGATGGTTCAAGTTGCCTCGCCATTGCTCAACCGCGAGGTATTCACCGGCGGTATCGAGTACGACGGCAAGGAGAGCGAGGCTTTCCTATCGGCCCTGTTGTTCGGCGATGGTGCGGGCGCGGTGATCCTCGAGGCTGCCGATGACGACAGCAGTTCGGAGCTGGTGTCCGCGGTAACCGTCAATGAACACTTCGAGATCGCCGTCCAACCCGCGGGCGGAAATCTCTGCCCGCCAGGACTGCCCGGTGCCGCGCTGTCGGACTATGCGGTTCACATCATCGGCAAGCGCGTCGCGGATGCATACACGCCGGTCATGCAGAAGTCGATCGATCGTGTCCTGGCCGAGGTGCAGTGGAATGTCGGTGACCTGCAACGCCTGTATCCGCATCAATCCAATCGCCGGCTCATCGAGCAGCTGATCGGCGCCCTCGGTATTGCCGAGAACCGTACGTCGATCAACGTCGACCGCTACGGCAATACCTCCGGTGCCAGCGTCCTCATCCTTCTCGCCGAGGACCTGCGCAACGGCGTGATCGGCCTGGGCTCCGGCGACCCGATAGTGATTGCGGCCGTCGGGGCCAACATGCAATACGGCGCTCACTTCATTCGGCTGTAGCCCGCTCGGGCCCGCTGCGTGCTCCGCGCGAGAACGGCTCTCCTTCAAGCGAAGTGGCGTCGTTCTTATTCTCATCGTCATCCGGCGGCCCCGCCGCGGCGAATACCTGTTGATCGAAGCTTCCTCCGATCGCGCCTCGCGCCGAGGTATCCCTCGGCGGGTGTCGATCTGTGTCCGAGACACGTTATGCCGGTCGTGCGAAAGGTGGGATCGCTGATATGGCAAGGGAATTGGTCGTGGCGATAGGGATTGCGGCCCTCGCGGTGCTGGTGTTCGTGCTGGGGGACAGGTTGCGTCCGGATTCGTGGCGGCAGACGGGTGACGAAGCTGCGGGGACGCTGGTTTTCGATCTGATCAAGACGTTCTTCGCGGCAACCGTGGCGTTCGTGGTTGTCATCTGCTGGCAGCAGTATCAGACCGCGCGCAGTTACACTGTGGCCGAGGCGAAGTCGCTGGTCGACGCCTACACGGCGGCACATGCCATGCCGGATCCCGAGCATCACCGGATCCAGGGATTGGTGCGTGACTACACCACACAGGTCGTCGACCAGGAGTGGTCGGTGATGGATCGAGACGGTCACCTGAGTCAAAAGGCCCAGGAGACGCTCGATGTGCTTCGCGACAGCGTGGATTCGATGCGATCGTCGGATCCGTACGTGAACAACCTGCGCGCTACCGCCTTGGCGAGCCTGGACAGAGTCGCAGGGGCACGTCACGATCGTGCGCTCGTGGTGGGGTACGGGATTCCGGGATTCCTATATGTGGCCTTGTATTTCGGCACACTGCTGCTGTTGCTGAGCCCTGTGCTATCGGGTGTGCGGGTCACCAGGCGCAGTGTTCTGATGATGGCGCTGCTCGGTGTCGTGGTCGCCGCCGCGATTCTGGAGGTCCACAACCTGGACCAGCCCTTCTCTGGTGGGAACACCGTCCCGAGGGATGCCTTCGAACTAGCGCTGGCGCGCTTCCAGCAGATCACCTGACGAGTTGTTCGAGCTTCGGAAACTGGTGCAGACGAGCTGACGGACAGGGGTAGCTGCAGATGGCATGTGCAATCGCTGTGCCACGAATTCGAAGGTGCAGAGGGGGTCTGCGCTTCGCGGTGCTGATCCCGGTGACGGTGGCGTTGCTGGCGGGCAGGCCGACGACCGCTGCCGCGGACCCGCCGTGGCAGTCGCTCGTGGACAGTATCGCGACCGGGAGCGCGACGCCGGGAGTCACCGATGTGTCGACTGGAAGCTCTGGTTCCGGTACAGCGCTGAGTCTCGGCTCGAGCAGCATCTCGACCGGAAGCGCGGATAACGCGATCGGTTCGAATGCTGGCGCGCCAGGCACCGTCGACGGGTTCGATACCGGCAGCGCAGAAGGCCGACTGCCCGCCACGGGAGGTGCTGAGCCCGAAACGACCGCAACGCCAGTCGGTTCGGTCGAGGCACTCGGGTTGAACCAGGGCAGCGTCGAGCTAGCGTGTTCCGGGAGCGCCGCAGTCGGTGCCGCCGGAATCCTTGTCGGTTCCGCCACCAGAAGTGGAGTGGGCAGCGGGCTGATCGGATCTGGCTCGAGCGGCGGTTCGGGCCTCGGCAGTGTCGTCGTCGGGAGCGCCGCCACCGGCAGTGCGCTACTGACATGTCTGTTGTTGTTGCCGAACAGCGCGCCCCCGGCGCCCGGTGCTCCACTCCTGCTCAGCCCGCCGTTGGTGCCGCCGAGCCGGACTGTTGCCGAATCTGTGCCTGCGCGGCCGCCCGCGGCAGTGCCCGTGATCGCGCTGGAGAGGCCGGTCGTCGCGTTGCCACCGGTGCTCCCGCGTCCCACGACCGCCGAGCCCGCGTCGGATCCGATTCCCTGGAACGTGCTGGAACTGATCGCGTTGCTGGTGGTGACCGTGTTCGCGATCCGCAGCAGGTCATCGGACGACCGCAGCCGTCGCGAAGGGTAGTGCCGCGCTGGACGACTCAGTCTTGGGCGTCGCGGATAGGGAGGGCAAGCTGAACTCGATTCTCGACCGCGAGCTTGGTGAACAGTCTGCCGGTGTGCGATTTCACGGTGGGTAGAGCTCCTCGGCGATCTCGGTGTTGGACAACCCTGGTGCGATTGCGCGGGCGCTGTCGAGCTATCGTGCGGTGAGCCCGTCGAGAGCGCGGCGAGCCCGTGCGTTCGACGCCCGTACAACCGACTTCGGCCCATCACCGATTCGCCGAAAGGATGAGGTGGATGGAGACCTGCGGCCGACTTCCGTGTCGGTATGCGCGGTACGCCGACCGGCCACAGCCCGTCTACTCGGCCGCGGAGATACCGGTGATGAGCGTACGACCGCCCGCACGGGCGGTCGTCACCAGTTGGGCGTTGTAGGCCACCGGCAGTGCATTGGGGCGCTGTTCACTCACTCGGACGAGGTACTGGCCGACGAACGCACCGGGGGTGATGGTGACACAGTGCGTGGTGCCCGCGGGGATCGTGTCGATGCCGTGCTGGATGTCGGTGGCCGACGACACGGCCGCGTTGGGCGCTATAACAGCGCGGGCCTGTTCGCTGGAGCGTGTCACGTAGTAGGCGTATTGGAACGCGAAGATCGCCGCAGGGCCGGAGTCGACGCCGCCTGCGCCATTGCCTTGGATGCGATTGCCGACTTTTTCGGCGGGGCATCGGGTTGCGGGAATGGTGGCCGAGACAGGGATATCGGCTGAGCTGGACGCCGCGGTCGGCGCCGGCGCCGGGGCGCCGCGGAATTGGACAAAGGCGGCGGCGAGCAGTGCCGCGGCGCCGAGCGAGGCGAGCAGTGCGGGCATCCAGCGCCGACTGCCCTTCGGGAGTTGATACCAGCGCCGCCGCACCCGCGACCGATCGATCAGGCGCGCAAAGACATCGTCATCGTCGTCGGCATAGTCGGGGGCGTAGGCCGCATGCGGCTCGGGTTCGGCGGGCATTCGATGGGCCCACTCGGACCAGTCGCCTCGATAGGCCTCCCCAGGCCGTCCTTGCATGTCTGGTCGATCCATTGCCCCACCTTCATCAGCTCATACCGTCAGGTTCGTTCCCCACTCTGATAGCTCCGGAGGATACTGCGCATCGACCGCAATGCAAGCGAACGCGCCCGGCCACGTCATCCGATTACCCCTCAGTCGGCACGAATGGTCGCCCGGTGCTCGAATGTCGAACTCACACATGGACAGCCGGCTCCCCGCTCGTTACCAGCGGTACGTTTCGGTGGTATCGCGGTCAGGAGGCGGGGGAGTGCGGTCGGTCTACCAGTGCACGCTGACCGGGTCGCCGATGCTGGCGATTTCGTAGTACCAGGCTGCGTCGTCGGGTGCGAGGTTGATGCAGCCGTGGCTGACGTTCGCATAGCCCTGGGAATCCACCGACCAGGGTGCCGAGTGCACGAAAACTCCACCCCACGTGAGGCGTTCGGCATATTCACCGTTGATGACGTAACCCTCGGGGGAACTCAACGGGATGCCGATGGTGCGTGAGTCGAAGACCACCGAGCGGAAAATCTCGAGAATCGGGAAGATGCCCGATGGTGTCTCGTAGCCCGGTTTGCCCATCGAGGCGGGCATCGTGCGCGGCGCCTGGCCGCCGATGGTGACAGTGAAGGTGTGGTTGGACATGTCGGCGTCGGCGATCACCCCGGCGTTGGTCCTGAATTCCGTTCGCGCACTACCTATTCGAACCGAGATCGGGGAGCGGGCGGGAAGGAATCCCGTGGGTGTCCACGTCACTTCGCGGTCGTTCGCCCATGCGAACGTACCCGGGATCGATCGGGTGGACGTGATATCGATGGCTCGTTCGGCGCGAGCGCGATCCGCGACAGCCGCCGTGAACTGGATCGTGACCGGATGTGCGATGCCGACTTCTTGGCCGGCCGATGGCGTGACGGCCGCTACCGAGGCAGCCGATGGTGTTCCGATAGAGGTCGCGAATGCTGTTCCGGACCCGAACGCAGCCAAGGCCATGACCAAGGCCGCGAGGAACAGATATCTGAGTGCGCTCCTCATGGCTCCACCCCTTCTAGATGGTGTGGTGGCAGAAATCCATTCTAGGACTTCATGATCAACTCGAGGTACCGAATCCGTAACGGCCCCCGGCTGTAGGTGAACCGTGGCGGCAGGTCCTCCTCTCCGACCGTGGCGGACGCGGCCGTGACATGGCCGGGGTTCGGCAGCTCGGCCGTGGCGTTCCAGCCGGTCAGCGCCCAGCGCGAGGTGCCGAGCACCATCTTGGCGGCGGTGTCCCTGTCGGGCCGAGGCGCATGAGTGCCACGACCGCCAGTGTCGGCGCGGCAGCGGTGCCAGGCGTGGTGTTCGCGAGCGCCGGTGAGCGAGCAGGGCCGGCGGCCTTCTGCCTCGTGCGCCGGAGGTCATCGCGAACTCGGACCTGGTTGCCGGTCTATATCGGGCGTACCCGGCACCGCGGCGCGGAAACACCCGGTATTCCCGGGCCCGCTATCAGCTGCGTACGGCGTGCAGCACGTCGGCGTGCAGGGCATCGGCACGTGCGGTGATCTCCTCCACGCGCATCAGCACGGGTGCGAATCGGTCGCCTTCCGCGGCGCTGAGGGAGGCGACGTTGATCTCGATATTGAGCTGCGAACTGGTGGCGGCCGCGCGAGCGGCGTCGGCGGCCGCGCCGATATCGGTGACCACGTTCGGGTTTCCGATCGGAAGCAGTTCCGCAGCAAGCGACAGGATTTCGTCGGCCTCGTCGACGACGGCGGCGGGCACCCGGGCGGCCTGGATCAGTGCGGCGGTGATGGCCTCGTTGCGCTCGGCGGCGTCTTCCGGAGTGGCCTTCGGCAGCTTGTAGGCAGCACCAACGGCGGTGAAGGCGGCAGCGTCGGCGTCGGCAAGGGCGAGTGCGCGGTCCCGCGCGGCGTCGGCGGCCTCGATGATGCGGTCGACGATCGGGCGGTGCTCGGCGTCCTTGGCGCGGGTGGTGTAGCGGGCGACCATCGCAACCAGTGCGGCGCCCTGAGCGGCGTGCAGTGCGGCGACCGCGCCGCCACCGGGTGCGGGCACCTTTGCGGCCAGGTCGGTCAGGTACTGCGCGAGCGTGGCCCTGCCGAAGGAGGGTGCAGTTTCCTGGGACGACGTGGTGGGCTGCGACACGGCGGGTGGCCTTTCGTTTCTTCGGCGATCACGGGGAAGTCTCGGCGATTACGCTACCGCCCGCGCGTGGGTGGCCGGTGCGCGCCCGGTCCGTAGCTGCGGTTATGTTGAGTGTTATGCGGATCGGATTGGGCATCAATTACTCGGGCGGATTCAAAGAGGCGGCGGCGGAAGTGGCCGACCTCGAGCAGGCCGGTCTGGACATCGTGTTCGTCCCCGAGGCGTACTCCTTCGACGCCGTCAGTGCGCTGGGCTACCTGGCCGCCAAGACCACCCGTCTGCAGCTGGCCTCGGGCATCCTGCAGATCTACACCCGCACCCCCAGCCTGACCGCGATGACCGCAGCGGGCCTGGACTTCGTCTCCGACGGCCGCTACGTGCTCGGCCTCGGCGCGTCGGGCCCGCAGGTGATCGAGGGGTTCCACGGCGTCGCCTACGACTCGCCGATCGGCCGCACCAGGGAACTGGTCGAGATATGCCGCAAGGTGTGGCGGCGTGAGCGGCTCGAATACGACGGCAAGTACTACAAGATTCCGCTGCCCGCAGGCGATGGTACCGGCCTCGGCAAGCCGCTCAAGTTGATCAATCACCCGGTGCGCGAACGCATTCCAGTGTTGCTCGCCGCGCTCGGCCCGAAGAATGTGCAGCTGGCCGCCGAGATCGCCGAGGGCTGGCAGCCGATCTTCTTCGTGCCCGAGAAGGCCAAGGAAATCTGGGGTGAATCGCTGGATGCCGGTCTGGCCAAACGTGATCCGATCCTCGGCGAACTCGACGTGTATGCCGGACCTGCGCTGGCGATC
Organism: Nocardia sp. NBC_01009; assembly: GCF_045208035.1. Taxonomy (NCBI): domain Bacteria; kingdom Bacillati; phylum Actinomycetota; class Actinomycetes; order Mycobacteriales; family Nocardiaceae; genus Nocardia; species Nocardia sp. NBC_01009. The sequence continues at coordinate 4,890,319 of NZ_CP108695.1, forward strand.
GGTGAAAACGTCACGCCGCTACTGGAATTCGTGAAACCGCACCTCGCGCTGTATATCGGCGGCATGGGCGCGAAGGGCAAGAACTTCTATCACGCCCTCGCCACGAAGTACGGCTACGGCGCAGAGGCCGACCGTATTCAGGAGCTGTACCTGGCCGGCAAGAAGGAAGAGGCCGCCAAGGTCGTTCCGGACGACCTGGTGCGCGACATCTCCCTCGTCGGCCCCGCCGGCTACGTCAAGGAGCGGGTCGCCGCGTTCCGTGAGGCGGGCGTGACCGTCCTCAACGTCGTTCCGATGGCCGCGACCCCGGCCGAGCGGATCAAGCTGATCGAGCAGCTGCGCGAACTCTGCTGAGATCCTGTTGGCTCGCCGGGTCGGCCCGGCGAGCCAACAGGTAGGCGCGGCGAGTGTCGACCTCGTGCGGATAGTTCGGGCGCTCCATGCGCATCCGCACCTCGAACCCCGCCGCCGCCAGGTCGGCGATGATCTGATCCGGATCGAAGAAGCGGAAGTCGACATCCACCTCGTGTCCCCACCAGGTATCGAAATGCCGGATCTCCGAGCCGATGTGGAACGAGACAAGGAACAGGCCCGACGGGCGCAGCACGCGATGCACCTGTTCGAAGGCGCTGCGCAGTTCGCCAGGCGCGAGATGGATGATCGAGTAGAACGCGACCGCGGCGCCGAATTCGCCATCGGCGGCGGGCAGTTCGAGCAAATCGCCCGCACGGAACTCGACCGCTGAATAGTGTTTGCGTCCCAACGCGACCATGGCGGCGGATAGGTCGATGCCGACTGTCGTCGCACCGTGATCGGCGAGCCAGGCCGCAATATGTCCAGGGCCGCAGCCGAGGTCGGCGATCGGTTTTCCCGATTCGGTCTGCTCGATGAGACTGCTCAGCAGTGCCCGGTCGAGCGGTTTGCCGCGGAGCTCATCGCGGAGATCGGTGGCGTAATTCTCGGCGACGGTGTCGTAGCTGCGGCGGACGGTGTCATGCGTGCCGTGATCTCCCACAGGCTCCAGCATTCCACGGTCCACCGCAACGAGCAGGGCTGTGGGACTTCAGGATCAGCGGAACGACGCCAGGGCCTGATCGAGGGTCGAATGCAGCGCGAAGACCTGATCCAGGCTGGTCATCTTCAGCTGGCGACTGGTCGCCGGGCCATCGGCGACGACGGCGATCGAGGTCGACGCTCCCGCCCGCTGATGCGCCCCGACCAGGGCGGCCATCCCCGCCGAGGCGAGGAAGCTGACCGCGGACAGGTCGATGATCAGGGCCACGGGTTTACCGGCGAGAATGCCCTCGATCGCGGCTTCGAGCGCGGGCGCTGTCGCCAGGTCGACCTCGCCGGACACCGTCAGCACAGTCGCGCCCTCGGGCGTTGTCACCGTGGTGGTCATCGTGTCCGCGAGGGGATACGCGTCTCCGGAAGTATTGGTCACATCTTCACAATCTGCCATGAACCGCCCGATCTCGCTGTACTGACACAAAACATGCAGCAAACCTGGCATGTTCGCGTGCCATGCGAGTTTTCTTGCCGTCACACCTTACCGCCCTGGATTGTCCTTGGGGTCGCGTCCTTCGGAGCGAGCGCGCGGCAACGGCTCGGCGTGCCGAATCGCCCAGGTCGGCTCGCCGCGGACGGAGCGCCGACGGGCCGAAGTGTATGAGATGTGGGTCACATCAGAAGCTGGACGCTATAGGTGTATACCGGAAAGGGTAGTTGTCTGAGCTAACTACAGATCGAAAGAGGGAAGTCCTGTGGTTGCCTCCCTCACCGACGTCAGCCGCTTCATCCGGCGTCGGTCTCTCGTGTGAGCGATATCCGACCAAGGGAGGCTGGATCATGTCGATCGATACTCCAGCAGGGCGGCGCGAACAGCGCATCGCCGAGTTGTATGCCTGTGATCAGCAGGTTCGCGACGCCGAGCCATCCGAAGAGATCAGCACAGCGCTGAGCCGACCAGGACTGCGGTATGCGCAGGTAATTGCGACGGTGCTGGAAGGTTATGCCGAACGTCCCGCGCTCGGGCAGCGGGCATTCGAGTTCACCACGGATGTGGCGGGTCGGCGCACGCTTCGTCTGCTGCCCAGATTCGAGACCATCACCTACCGGGAACTGGGCGAGCGAATCGGAGCGGTGGCCGCCGCGTGGCATCACGACGTCGAACATCCTGTGCGCGCAGGCGATTTCGTCGCCATACTCGGCTTCACGAGTTGTGACTACGTCACGCTCGATCTGGCCTGTGCAGAGCTGGGCGCGGTGTCGGTGCCGCTGCAGGCGGGGGCCGCGGTCGCCCAACTGCGGGCGATCATGGCCGAGACCAGCCCTCGGGTTCTCGCCGCGACGCCGGAACTGCTCGATGCCGCCGTCGATTGCTTGCTCGACGAGGTGCCCACCGAACATCTTGTCGTCTTCGACTACCACCCCGAGGACGACGCGCAACGTGCGGCGGTCGATTCGGCGCTACAGCGGCTTGCGGACGCCGGTAGCGCGATTGTCGTCGAAACGCTCGATTCGGTGCGCACCCGCGGCCGTGCCGCACCGCCCGCGCCGCCGTTCGTCCCCGACGCCGACGCCGACCCGCTGGCCGTGCTCATCTACACCTCGGGAAGTACAGGCACGCCCAAGGGCGCCATGTACACCGATCGGCTTGCTGCCGGCATCTGGGTGGAGACGACGGCCTGGTTCGATTCGACCACAGCGCCCACGATCGGCGTGAACTATCTGCCCATGAGCCACCTCGCGGGCCGTCTCACCCTGTCGGGGATTCTCGCGCGCGGCGGCACTGCCTACTTCACGGCAAGAAGCGATATGTCGACGCTGTTCGAGGACATCGGTCTGGTGCGCCCGACGGCCGTGATATTCGTTCCACGCGTGTGCGACCTGATTTTCCAGCGCTATCAGAGCGAGCTCGACCGGCGCGGCGCCACCGAACAGCAGGTGAAAACCGAACTGCGCCAGGACTTCCTCGGCGGGCGTGTCATCTCCGCCTCGGTGGGCTCGGCACCGCTGGCCGCGGAGCTGAAGACCTTCATGGAGTCTGTCCTGGATGTGGAGTTGCGCGATGGCTACGGTTCCACCGAGGCGGGCGGGGTGCTGGTCGACAACCAGCTGCGCCGGCCGCCGGTGCTCGACTACAAACTCGTCGACGTCCCCGAGCTGGGATATTTCCGGACCGACCAGCCGCATCCTCGCGGCGAACTGCTGCTGAAGACGCGCACCATGATTCCTGGGTACTACAAGCGTCCCGAGGTCACCGCGCAGATCTTCGACCCGGACGGCTTCTACAAGACCGGCGACATCATGGCCGAGATCGGTCCAGATCAACTCGTCTACGTCGACCGTCGCAACAACGTGCTGAAGCTGTCGCAGGGCGAGTTCGTCGCCGTCTCCCAGTTGGAGGCCGTCTACGCGGGCAGCCCCTTGGTCCGGCAGATATTCGTCTACGGCAGCAGCGAACGCGCCTACTTGCTCGCGGTGGTTGTGCCCACCGCGGCGGCTCTGGACACCGACGCGCTGAAGGGCGCGATCGCCGCGTCGTTGCAGCAGATCGCGAACGAAGCCGAACTGAACTCTTACGAGATCCCGCGCGACTTCCTGATCGAGACCGAGCCATTCACGATCGAGAACGGTCTGCTCTCCGGCATCGGTAAACTGTTGCGGCCCAAGCTCACAGCGCAATACGGCGCTCGACTCGACCAGTTGTACAGCGACCTGGCAGAACAGCAGGACAACGAACTGCTCGCCCTGCGGCATACCGCTGCCGAGCTGCCGGTGCTGGAAACGATCAGCCGGGCCGCCCGCGCACTACTGGGTTGCGCGACAACAGATATCCGTCCGGAAGCCCAGTTCACAGAACTGGGCGGCGATTCCCTTTCGGCGCTGTCGTTTTCGAACCTACTCCAGGATATTTTCGCGGTGGACGTGCCGGTCGGCGTGGTCATCAGCCCCGCGAACGGGCTACGTGATCTCGCCGATTACGTGGAAAGGGCGCGGAATTCGGCTGTGCGGCGGCCCACCCTCGCCGCGGTCCACGGCCGCGACGGATCGGCGATCTACGCCGGTGACCTGACCCTCGACAAGTTCATCGATGCGAGGACCCTGAGCGCCGCCGAGGCATTGCCCGCGCCCGACGGCATCACCCGGACGGTGCTGCTGACCGGAGCGAACGGCTACCTGGGGCGCTTTTTGTGCCTGGAATGGCTGGAGCGGCTGGATGAGTCGGGTGGCACGCTGATCTGCGTGGTGCGCGGCAGCGACGCGGTGGCAGCAAGGCAGCGGCTCGACGAGGCATTCGACAGCGGCGACCCGGAGCTGGTCGAGCATTTCCAGGAGCTGGCCGCCCGCCGCCTCGAAGTCCTGTCAGGCGATATCGGCGAGGCGAACCTCGGCCTGGACAGCGCGACCTGGAATCGGTTGGCCGACAGCGTCGATCTGATCGTCCACCCGGCTGCCCTTGTCAACCATGTGCTGCCCTACAGCCAGTTGTTCGGGCCGAACGTGGTCGGCACCGCCGAGGTGATTCGCCTCGCGATCAGCAGGCGGCTCAAGCCCGTCACCTATCTCTCGACGGTGGGCGTCGCCGCGCAAGTCGAGCCAGGGCGGTTCGACGAGGACGGTGACATCCGTGATTTCAGCTCGATGCGTGTCATCGATGAGAGTTATGCCAACGGCTACGGCAACAGCAAGTGGGCGGGGGAGGTGCTGCTGCGTGAAGCCAACGACCTGTGCGGTCTGCCGGTCACGGTCTTCCGCTCCGACATGATCCTCGCGCACAGCCGCTACCGCGGGCAGCTCAACGTGCCGGACATGTTCACGCGCCTGGTGCTGAGTCTGGTCGCGACCGGGATCGCGCCGTCCTCCTTCTACGAGACCCACTCCGACGGCACGCGACGGCGCTCCCACTATGACGGGCTGCCCGCCGACTTCACCGCTGAGGCGATCACCACACTCGGTAGCCTCGGCACGGCAGGATTCCATACCTTCGATGTGGTGAATCCGCACGACGACGGCATATCCCTGGACAACGTCGTGGACTGGCTGATCGACTCAGGCCACCCGATCCAGCGCATCACCGACTACCGCGACTGGTTCGACCGTTTCGAGACCGCACTGCGCGCATTGCCCGAGAAGCAGCGCCAGGCCTCGGTACTGCCGCTGCTGCACGCCTACGCCCGTCCGGAGCACCCGATCCGCGGCTCGGTCATCCCGGCCAAGGCGTTTCAGACCGCCGTCCACAACGTGCGAATCGGCCCGGACAACGACATCCCACATCTATCGCCGCAGCTCATCACCAAATACGTCACCGACCTCCAGCACCGCACGCTGCTGGTCTAGCCCGGCACGACGTCCAGGTACAGCGCACCGTCCACACCCCAGCCGAAGCTTTCTGACCCCAATTGCCGGAACACAGCGAAAGCGAGAATCCGATGAGCTTCGGAACCCCCGCGGGCACCCGCGGCGCCCGCCAACCATCCGGCCGGTTCACCACGTGGATGAACAAGTTCATGGCTGAACGCCTGCGCCGCAAGGGCGGCGGCAAATTCATGGGAATGGACGCTCTCGTCCTGACCACGCTCGGCCGCAAGAGCGGCGTCGAACGTTCCACACCGGTAGCCTGGTTTCCCGGAGACAACGGCACCTACCTCATCGCTGCCTCGGCGGCCGGCGCCGCCGGAAACCCCGCCTGGTACCACAACCTCGCCGCCAACCCCGACAAGGTCCGCATCGACGTCGATGGCCGAACCCTCGACGTGACCGCCGAACAACTCCACGGCACCGAACGCGACAAGGCGTGGCAGCAGATCACGACCACCGCACCCCGATTCGCCGGATATCAGCAGAAGACCGACCGGGAAATCCCGATCATCCGCCTGGCTGCCCGCCCCAGCTGAAGTCCCGGCAGCTCACGGCCACGCCGCATATCCGCGATCCGGGCAACCGGGTGCCGCCGCTCGCCATACAGCCCGCCCGAACGCACCGCCGGGTCGATAACGAACTCCGTCGAGTGTTTTTCCGCTGGTCACCCCGCGTAGGAAACCGTCACGTAGATCGTCGATCGTGTGGGCGAACACAGTGTTGCTGCACCCGACATTCATGATCTCTATCGTGCCTGTCACGTACTGTTCGGCAAGGCGCACAGCGTCTTTAGACGGTGCTGACCTGAGCGTGATGTCCTGCAGCAGGCATCACCATGGCCAGGACCCATTACGACGAGTGACCGCAGCAGCCTTTCGGAGGAGAATCATGTCCTTGCCCAAGCTTCCCCAGCCGGAGCCCGGTGAAGTGCTGTTGGTCTGTACTTGCTACGAGGACGGCATGGCACTGTGGGGCGGGCTGTTCGACGAGATCGGGGGCCGCCGGGAAGGCGATGTGCTCGTCGTCGGGCGCAACGGGGTGCGGGTGCGACCGATCGAGGACACCGGGTGGGACTTCCTGCACGGCGGAAACGTTCCCGCGCTTGCCGCGGACGACGGCCCGGTGCCGCCGATCGTCGTCTTGGCGGACATTCCGGTGGTATACGGCGGGGACGGGCCGTTGCTGGTGGACTTGGCAGCGATACCCGGGCGCGGCGTACGGGTCCCGTCAGCCCGGCTCGGCGAGATCCTGGCCGCCCTGCTGGGCGGCGCACTCGCGTTCGACCACCTGGTGCGCAACATGGACGTGTGCGGCATGTACCAGGGGGACGGCGGCCGGCCGGCCTTCCCCGCGCCGACGGCGCCGCCGCACCGGTCCTTCCCGGCACTGCCCTCCACCGCTGCCGTACTGCTGGTCCGTACCTTCTTCGACGACGAGGAGGGCTGGCGCACCCTGCTCGACGAGCTGGGCGGGGCCGACGAGGATGGCTGGGGCGGCGCAGACCTGGACTCGGACGAGATCGACGTGGAGCACTATCCGTTGACGGCGTTGGTCGTCGACGACCGGGCCTTCGATGGCCTCCTGCCGGGGCAGGTCCCGGCGCAGGTCCCGCCGCCCAAGGAGCACACCGCGCTGGTCGTGATCGCCGACGCCAGGACCTTTGCCGAGCCCGGCCGACCGCTGACCGTTGTCGACCTACACGACACCCCGGGGCAGACCGCCGTCCTTCCCTGCCGCATGGTCGGATCGATGGCGTGCAACCTGGAGATCAGCAACATGGATTTTTACGAGTTCGTCGCCGTGGAGGACACGCAGCCGTGGTGGGACGGCTCCTGAGAGGGCACGCGATGCAGCCGTCCTGCGGTAAGTATCGGCAGCAGGGGCGGCGTCACGCTGGCGCCGACGAGTCTCGGAAACCGATAGGACGGCCCCAGTTGCCGATCAGCGGGAAAGGATCCGTGCACTAGTTGCACCTGGGCCTCTTCCAGCACGTCTAGGGCACATTCGACCATGGCGGAGGCAATGCGCCGGTGCTGGTATTCCGGCTCGACAGTGACGATTTCGAGTTTCATCAACCGCACCTGCGTCTGCATTTGTACCGTCGGACCGTCAGGTGCGGCGCGGTCGACGAACACCACTGCGGCGTTGCCGGGTATCCGATCTCGGCGCCCACCGGCGTGGTCGACGGCTGCGGGCGATGTGGTGGGAGGATGATGAACGTCGTGTCCAATGATCCGAATGGTCCCGATATCAAGCCGCGCAGCCGCGATGTCACCGATGGGTTGGAGAAGACCGCCGCTCGAGGGATGTTGCGAGCGGTCGGGATGGGCGATGGCGACTGGGGGAAGTCGCAGATCGGGGTGGCATCCTCGTGGAACGAGATCACCCCGTGCAATCTGTCGTTGGATCGGCTCGCGAAGGCCAGCAAAGAAGGTGTGTTCGCCGGGGGTGGCTATCCCATGCAGTTCGGAACCATTTCGGTCTCCGACGGCATCTCCATGGGGCACGAGGGCATGCACTTCTCGCTGGTGTCGCGTGAGGTGATCGCCGACAGCGTCGAGACGGTCATGCAGGCCGAGCGCCTCGACGGCTCGGTGCTGCTGGCCGGGTGTGACAAATCCTTGCCCGGCATGCTGATGGCGGCGGCCCGGCTGAACCTGGCCAGCGTGTTCCTGTATGCGGGCTCGATCCTGCCGGGGATTGCGAAAATGTCCGACGGCAGTGAGCGCGAGGTGACGATCATCGATGCGTTCGAGGCGGTCGGCGCGTGTTCGCGCGGGCTGATGAGCCGCGAAGATGTCGACGCCATCGAGCGGGCAATTTGCCCGGGTGAGGGCGCTTGCGGCGGGATGTACACCGCGAACACGATGGCCAGCGCGGCCGAGGCCATGGGCATGTCGCTGCCCGGCAGCGCGGCGCCGCCCGCGACCGACCGCCGCCGCGACGGCTATGCCCGGCGCAGCGGCGAGGCCGTCGTCGAGTTGCTGCGGCGCGGGATCACCACGGCCGACATTCTCACCAAAGAGGCCTTCGAGAACGCGATCGCCGTGGTGATGGCATTCGGCGGCTCTACCAACGCCGTGCTGCACCTGCTGGCGATCGCGCACGACGCGAATGTCGAACTGACGCTGAAGGATTTCGCCCGCGTCGGCCGCCGAGTACCGCACCTCGCCGACGTGAAACCCTTCGGCAAGCACGTGATGACCGATGTGGACCGAATCGGCGGTGTCCCGGTCATGATGAAGGCGCTGCTGGATGCCGGGCTGCTGCACGGCGACTGCTTGACGGTGACGGGGCGGACCGTGGCGGAGAATTTGGCCGAGATCCACCCACCGGACCCCGACGGCAAGGTGGTCCGTGCCATGAAGTCCCCGATCCATCCGACCGGCGGCATCACCATCCTCGAGGGATCGCTCGCACCCGGCGGAGCCGTGGTGAAGTCGGCAGGCTTCGATTCCGAGGTATTCACCGGCACTGCAAGGGTTTTCGATCGCGAGCGCACCGCGATGGACGCACTCGAAGATGGCACCATCGCGGCCGGTGATGTGGTGGTGATCCGGTACGAGGGACCCAAGGGTGGTCCGGGGATGCGCGAGATGCTCGCTATTACTGCGGCCATCAAGGGTGCGGGCTTGGGTAAGGATGTCCTGCTGCTCACCGACGGACGTTTCTCGGGCGGCACCACCGGACTGTGCGTCGGCCATGTCGCCCCGGAAGCGGTGGACGGCGGCCCGATCGCGTTCGTGCGCGACGGTGACCAGATCCGCCTCGACGTCGGCGCGGGAACCCTCGACCTACTGATCGAATCCGAGGAGCTCAACCGCCGCCGCGAGGACTGGGAACCGTTGCCGCCCCGCTACACCCGTGGTGTGCTGGCCAAGTACTCGAAGCTGGTGGGGTCGGCGTCCTACGGCGCCGTGTGCGACTGACACCTCGTCGACTCGAGATCGTGCGCCGCAGCTGCTGCGGCGCACGATAATTCGGCATCGGACCCGAGACATCGAGCGGGGTGAATGTGCCACTGAGCCAACCGATCTGATACCGGATGCTCCGAGGTCGGTCGTGTCGCCCGAGTGTTCCGGCATGACCACCTCGGCTCCGGCCGGACCGTCAGTTGGTGAAATGCGCGACAGTGTAAGCACATCGATGCATGTTGACCTGCTGAATGTCGGATTCTGTTGTCCGCACTCGCCGTAACCCTCATTTACCGACGAATTCTGATCTAAAATGAGGGCATGTAGGACCCACGCGGTCCGACCTGGCGCCCTCGTTGCGCCCCACGATCTGAAGATTGATTCGGCTGGCGGGGCCCGGGTAATGCATTCGGCCGGGGTGCCGCAGAGTTGGGGTACCCGGCACGGAGAATCTGCCTGCCGAGGAGACGATGATGGTCCAGGGAATCGGAACCGAACACGACGACGACTTCGAGCAGGTGCCGGTGATCTGGCCCGACCCTAGCCCGTTGGACGCCTGGTGGCGTCGCGTGATGGCCGCTCCGAGCGACGCAACCGGCGATCTGTCACATCCCGGGAGGGCATCCGGTCACCGTCAATAACCCGCCGCGACTGTTATTGCACGCGTGACAGTCTCGAACAACTTCACCGAAACCCGTTGTGTGGGAAAAGGATCGGCGCGCGCCCGAGGTTTTCCCGGTCGCGTCTGGGGCACTATGCGGACGTGATCGGGAAACCACCTCGCCTGCCCCGCCGGCGGCGGTGCGATCGGAACCTCCGGTACGCCGATATCGACGCGTCGTCAGCTGGAAATGCGGCGCTGTGTGCCGCGCAGCGGGTTCGCCACCGGGGATTTGATCGCGGGCAGGGTGACCGACATGCGGACGGTGGTGCCGGGGCCGATGTGGTCGATCTCCAGCTCCTCGGTCAGTGCTCGCATCATGTCGATGCCGCGGCCGCGATAGCCGGGGTCGGCCGAGCGTGGCTTCCATGTTCCGGCGTCGGTGACCACGATGACCACCGTCTGGGTGTCGCATTCGGCCGTGAGCTGGACTCGGCCCGCGTCCGGCGCGTCGGTGGCACCGGTGGCGCGGCCCATCGATGCATCGGTGGACCGCACGGGTCGGCTCACGGGCAGCGCACCGTCGCGGTAGGCGTGTTCGATGCTGTTGCTGCACGCCTCGTTCGCGGCCGCGATCAGATCCGAGGCGAGATCGTGCGGCACCGCGGCGGCGGCCAGCCAGGCCTTCAGGCTCCGGCGCATCGCCGAGAGCTGATCGGGGTTGGCGGGCACGTCCAGTCGCAGTGCAGCGGGCGGCTGGCGGTAGACAACCATGGCGACGTCGTCGTCGTAGCCCGCGGCCGGGCGCAGCCGCGACAGCACCGCGTCGGCAACCTCCCGTGGTAGTCGGCCGGGGGTGTCCGCGAGTACCGCGCAGATCTTCGCGAAGCTGTCATCGATGTCGACACCGCGCTGCTCGACCAACCCGTCGGTGAACAGCACCAGGGTCGAGCCGGGTGCGAGCGCTGTGGTCGCCTCCGGGCGCCGCGGCACGTCGAAGGTGGCCAGCGGCACCGATCGGCCGCCCTCGAGCAGCCTGCCCGGTTCGCTCACGTCGGCGAGGATCGGCGGCATATGACCGGCGCTGCTGTAGCGGACCAGCCCGCGCACCGGGTCGAGCACCGCCGCGCACACGGTGGTGCACATGGCACCGGGAATGCGCGCTGCGACGGTATCGAGCTCGGCGAGCAATTGGGCCGGCCCCGCGCCCCCGAGCAGCAACGTCTGTGCGGCCGTGCGCAATTGGCCCATCACCACGGCGGCGGACAGCCCTCGTCCAACGCAGTCGCCGACCACGATGCCGATTGTCCCGTCCCGCAGCGGCACCACGTCGTACCAGTCGCCGCCGATTTCCAAGGGCGGCAACGCGGGCTCGTAGTGCACGGAGAACCGCGGCGGCAGCTCGATCGGGCCGAGCATGGCACGCTGCAATGTCAGCGAGGTGGAACGCGCTTGATCGAAGTTGCGCGCCCGCTGCACCGCCAGGCTCAAGTGGCCGATGAGCAGGGAGAACAAGGTCCAGTCCGCGGCACTGATCGCGCGCGGCGCGGCGAAGCGCAACCACAACGCGGCATCACCGGTCTCGCCGAGTGGAGCGACGATGCCCTCGGAGCTTTCGGTGCCCTCCGGGATCGCGATCAGGCTGCGGCCGGGCCTGCGTCGTGCCCGATCGAGCAGCGCACGAGCCCGTGCCTCGAGCGCGTTGCCCGCAGGCGAGGGTTTTCTGGTCGCATCGCCTGTCGCCTGGATCTGGCCGGTGTTCGCGGGGCGGTCGGTGACCTGCGTGCCGCCGGAGACATAAACCTCGGGACCGGTGTTGCGGCTCGGCCAGACCGAAACCACCGCGGTCTCGGCGCCGACCGTGCGCCGCAGCTCGTCCAGCCCGACGGCGAGCACCTCGACCACGCTGGTGGCCGCGCCGACGGCGGTGGCCAGCCGGGAGGCGGCTTGATCGCGGGCCTGGGCGTCGTGTTCGGCCGTCACATCGCGAATGGTGCCGACGAAGATCTGCTCATGGTCGTCCGGCTTGATGAGGGCACTCGTGCTCACCGCGAGCCAGACCGTGCGGCCGTCGCGGTGCTGGATCGGAATGACGAAGCGCTGTGCCTCGGTGCCGAGATCGGGATAGCGCGGGCCCTCCGGCATCGACCACGGATGCGGCAGCGGGTAGGGGATGTCGGCGGCGCCGTACCCGGTCAGCGCGCCGAAGGCGGAATTGACCTCGACGATGGTGCCGTGCGAGTCGGCAACGAAGAAGCCGTCCTGCAGTGATTCGACCAGCGCGGTGCGGAAGGCGTCGCGGCCCGCGAGATCGTCTGCGCGGGAACGCTGTTGCTCGTAGCGGCGGTTGCCGTCGAGGAACCCTCTGGTGGCGATGTCCAGCGCGGCGAGGGTCTGCAATAGGAATTCCAGCGCCGTCTCGGCGAGCTTGACGTCCTGGTCGTCGGCGGGCTGCTGGGCGGCTTGTACGACGCGGAAGTGGTTTTCGGTGAGGTCGAGCAGGCTGATGCCTTCGACGAGAGCGCGGCGGCCGAGGTCGTAGCCTTCGGCGAGGCCGGCCTGCGTCGGCGCATCCAAGTGCCGCCGAAGCGCATCCGCGTAGGCGTCCCGAAATGCGGCCAGCGCAGCGGTCATGTCATCACATCCGGTGGGCCGCCCCGATGACGTGCGGCGAGGACCAAGGCGTCATCGGTGTCTTTGGCATGCTTGGCGAGGATATCGGCGGTGATGTCGGCCGTGGACTTCGACAGATCGATGCTGTCGAGCGAGTCGATGACGATACCGTCGGTCGACATCAATAGTAGGTCGCCCTGACGCACCGCCACCGTCTGCGATTGTAGGTTCTGCGGTAGCCGGTAGCCGACGATGCCGCCGGTCAGCAGCACCGTCGCGCGGATCGTCAGCCCGACGGGGCCACGGGTGAGCACCTGGGAGTCGACGTTCCCGACGCCGAGCCAGCGCACCGTGTCCGCATCGTCGAAAAGCACTAAAGACACTGCCGCGCCGCGGGTTTCGGCCATGGCTCGATGACACAGCACCATCAGGACGTCCAATGGTTCGGCGCGGTTTTCCGCGAGTATCTGTGCGGCGCGATCGGAGGCGTCGGCGGCGGCGGCGCCATGGCCGAGGCCGTCGAGCACGGCGAAGAGCACGGTGCCGTTGCCCGCGTCGAGGACCACGCAGCGATCACCGGAAACTTGTTGGCCCGGGAGCGCGCGACCGGCCACCGCCCACTCGATTCGGCCGATGAACCCGTCCTCATGCACCGTTGGGTACCCACTTCCACATCTCGATCAACGTGCCGCGTCCGGGCGCCGAATCGATGATCAGGCGGTCCATCAATCGTCGGGCGCCGGGCAGGCCGAGACCGAGGCCGCGTCCGGTGGAGTAGCCGTCGTCCAGCGCGCGGGCGATGTCGATGATGCCGGGACCTTGGTCCTCGGCCTGAACCACCAGCGCTTGACGACCCTCCCGGTCGTCGACCAGCAGCCGGATCTCGCCGCTGCCTGCGTAGCTGGTGATGTTGCGAGCAATCTCGGAGATAGCTGTCGAGATCATTGTTCGATCGGTCAGAGAGAATCCGAGCTTGGCTGCCAGTTCACGTCCGGCCTGTCGTGCGATCACGATGTCCCCGGACACCCTGACCGCGATCACCAAGTTCTCAGCGGCCACTGTCACGACCATCTCGCTGGCGACGGGCTGGAGTTTTGCGGTTCAGCCAGGCGAGGCCCTCTTCGAGGTCGAGGGCCGTGTGCATGTCTTCGAACGTGAGCCCGAGCTGAACCATGGCGAACGCGACTTCGGGTTGCAATCCGACGATGACCGTTTCGGCACCGCGGAGCTGCGTCATGTGCGCGATGGTACGCAGCGATCTCGCTGCGAAAGAATCCATTACATCGATCGCCGTGACGTCGACGATGATGCCGTGCGCCCGATATTTGCTGACCTGCTTCATCAGATCGTCTTGCAGGCGCTCGGTGTCGGCGTCGGTCAGTGCGGACTGTACCGACGCGATGAGGAATGTGCCTTGCTTGAGTATCGGGACCGGCATCAGTTCGCCTGATCAGCGTCCGTCGCGTTCGATGGGCCGATCCGTCACGCGGGTCACCTCGTAGCCCAGCAAACGTTCGGCTTCCTCGATACCGCCCTGCAGGTCGCCGACGGCATTCATCTTGGACAGATCGAGTCCGATGGTCACCAGTGTCAGTGCGATCTCCGAGGACAGACCGGTGATGATGACATTCGCGCCCATCAGGCCCGACGCGTCGACGGTCTGCACCAGGTGGTTGGCCACCGTGGAGTCGATCGCGGGCACACCGGTGATGTCGATGACGACGACCTTCGCGCGGTTGGCGCGGATCGCGCGCAGCAGCTGCTCGGTGAGCTGGCGCGCACGCTGACTGTCGAGCACACCGATGATCGGCAGGATGAGCAGCTGCTCACGGACCTGCAGCACCGGGGTCGACAGCTCGCGAATGGCTTCCTGCTGCTGCCGGATAACTCGCTCGCGCTCCTGCACGAAGGAGATGGCCACGGTGCTCGCGATGCGGTTGGCGGCCGGTTCGTATGCGTCGAGCACAGCATTCAGTAGCTCGAAGTCGGCTTGGTACTTCTCGAACAGCGAGCGGGCGAGCACGTCACGCAGCAACAGCACGATGCCCAGGACCTCGTCGGTCTCGACACCTCTCGGAATGATGCGTTCGGAGAGATCGCGTGCGTAGGCCTGCAGCGCTTCGACGCTACCGGTCTCGAGCACCTCGACGTAGTTGTCGTAGACGGAGGTCGCCTCCGAGAAGATCTCCTCGGGGGTCATTGCGGTCAGCAGCTGGGCATCGGTGATACGCCGGGCCCATTCCTCGCGCAGTGCGGTGCGGTTCTGCCGCAGGTGTTCGACCAACTGTGGAAGCAGGTTGTCGACCGGTCCTGCGGTCAGGGAATCCGCCGAAAGGCTCATGGACACCTCGGACATGGAAACTCCAGCCCCTTTCGACGGGTGGGTCGGGATTCGTACGTTCGGCTGCGAGCCGCTACCGAGCCTAGTCATACCCCACCGGAGTTGCTGGCGAAACCTGCCGGTCGTTCGCCGGGTTTCACGGTGGCGGCGCGAATCCGCGAGCCAGACCGGCCAGCGCCGCGTCGAGGTAGACCGTCAGGTCTGCGTCGGCCCTGGCGAGCCAGGCGTCGAAGGCGGCGCGCGCGGCGGCGAGGGTGGTGCGCCCGACGGCGAGGGGGAGCAGTGCGTCCTCCGGCTCGCCGAGCCGTTGCGCGGCGAAGGCGCTGACCGCGCGTTCCCAGGCGTCGTAGTGCGCGCCCGCGGTGGCGGCGAGTGCGGGGACAGCGCCGACGAGCTGCATGCGGGTGCGCAGCTCGGCGACGTCTTCGGCGCGATATCGGTTGGCGTTCACCACAACTCGGCGTACGGCGGCCATCATCGGCACCTCGTCGGGCACCGTGGCGAAGGCTTCGCGCAGCGCGGCGACCTCGTCGTCGAACTGGTACCAGAGCACTTCCGCCTTGGTGGGGAAATAGCGGAAGAAGGTGCGTCCGCTGATGCCCGCGGCCGCAGCGATCTGCTCGACGGTCGTCTCGTCGAAGCCCTGTTCGGTGAACAGGCGCATGGCGATCAGCTCGAGTTCGCGCTTGGTTGTGCCCCTGGGGCGACCGCGCGTCGGAGGTGTCACGGCTATTGATTATGTCAGTGACTGACGATAATCTCGCGACGTGTTCGAAAATGTCCAGGTGGCGGATCTCACGTGGCCCGAGGCGGGCGAGCGTGCCGCCGCGGGGGTGATTCTGGCCGTGCCGGTGGGCGCCACCGAACAGCACGGTCCGCATCTGCCACTGTCCACGGACACCGACATCGCGGTGGCACTGTGCACGCGGCTGGCCGTGCTGCGGCCGGATGTGTTTGTCGCGCCTGCTGTCCCGTATGGCTCCAGCGGTGAGCACGCGGGCTTCCCCGGCACCCTGTCGATCGGGCAGGCCGCGTTGGAGCTGCTGATCATCGAGCTGTGCCGTTCGGCCACCGAAACGTTCGACCGCATCCTGCTGGTCAGCGGGCACGGCGGCAATCTGGAGCCGCTGCGCAAGGCGTGCGCACTGTTGCGCGGCGAATCCTGTGACGTGCACATGTATATGCCCCGATATCAGGGCGATCCGCACGCGGGGCGCTCGGAGACCTCGATTCAGCTGGCGCTGGCGCCGGGCCGGGTCCGCGCCGAGCGCGCGGTTGCCGGTGATACACGGCCGTTGACCGAGATCCTGCCGCTGATGCGCGCGGGGGGAGTTCGTGCGGTGAGTGCCAACGGCGTGCTCGGCGACCCGGCGGGCGCGACTGCGGACGAAGGTACAGCGCTGCTCGCGCATCTGATCACCGATCTGAACGACCAGATCCGGCTGTGGTGGCCGGCAGCTTCCCGGGAAAGGACCGGAACATGAACCCGTGGTTCGAAACAGTCGCCGAGGCGCAGCGGCGTGCGAAGAAACGTTTGCCGAAGTCCGTGTACGGCGCGCTGATTGCCGGATCCGAGCGTGGCCAGACCATCGAGGAGAACCAGCTCGCCCTCACCGAGCTCGGCTTCGCACCCCATGTCGCTGGTCCGATCGGTGACCGAGATCAGTCGACAACCATACTGGGGCAGCAGCTTTCGATGCCGGTGCTGATCTCGCCGACCGGCGTGCAGGCCGTGCACCCCGATGGTGAAGTGGCTGTCGCCCGTGCCGCGGCGGCACGCGGGATCGCTATGGGGCTCAGCTCCTTCGCCAGCAAGCCCATCGAAGAGGTGATCGCGGCCAACCCGTCGACCTTCTTCCAGCTCTACTGGTGCGGCAGCAAAGACGAGATCCTGCAGCGGATGGAACGGGCGAAGACAGCGGGCGCCGTCGGGCTGATCCTGACCCTCGACTGGTCGTTCTCGCACGGCCGCGACTGGGGCAGTCCGGTGATTCCGGAGAAGCTCGATCTGCGTGCCATGCTGCGCTTCGCGCCGCAGACCCTGATCAAGCCGCGGTGGCTGAGCACCTACTTGAAGTCGGGCCACATTCCCGACCTCACCGCGCCGAATATGGCCATCGGCGACGGACCCGCACCGGGGTTCTTCGGCGCCTACGGCGAATGGATGGGCACCCCCGCACCCGACTGGGCCGACGTGCAGTGGATCTGCGAACAATGGGCGGGCCCGGTCATGCTCAAGGGTGTGATGCGCGTGGACGACGCACTGCGCGCGGTCGATTCGGGCGTGGCCGCTATCTCTGTCTCGAACCACGGCGGCAACAATCTCGACGGCACCCCCGCCGCAATCCGAGCACTGCCCGTCGTCGCCGATGCCGTCGGCTCGCAGATCGACGTGGTGCTCGACGGCGGCATCCGTCGCGGCAGCGATGTGGTGAAGGCGGTCGCGCTCGGTGCGCGCGCGGTGATGATCGGTCGCGCCTACCTGTGGGGCCTGGCCGCCAACGGCCAGGCCGGCGTCGAGAATGTCCTCGACATCCTGCGCGGCGGCATCGACTCGGCGCTGCTCGGGCTGCGTAAGACCTCGGTGCAGGACCTGGATCGGTCGGACCTGATCATGCCGGAGGGCTTCGAGCGTGCGCTCGGGATCCCCGCGCGCCCTGTCGACGTTCCAGCGCGCCCGGCCTCGGGGCCGGTCGTCGCCGGATAGTCGGTGGATGGCTGCCCCGGACCGCGTCCGGGGCAGCGTGGGCAGACCTGGGATCTGCGCCGCAGGGCTGTGGCTTGCGCCGCGGGCTGTGGCTTGCGTTGCGAGCCAGCCATGTTCGGTCAGTCCGGAGCCGCCGCCTTGCGATGGTGGGCGAGCAGGGTGTCGTAAATATCTGCGAGCGCGGCTAGTTGCTGACGGTCGAGGATGTCGACCATGTGTCGGCGCACGCTGTCGACGTGGGCGGGCGCGGCGGTCGCGAGGACGTCGGCGCCGCGCGGTGTCAACCGTGCCGCTGTGCGGCGGGCGTCGTCGGGGATCGGCTCCCGTGCGACCAAGCAGCGTTTCTCCATCCTGGTGATCTGGTGGGAGAGCCTGCTCTGCGACCACTCGAGCTTCGCGGCCAGGTCGGCGAAGGTGAGCCGATGGTCGGGGGAGTCGGCGAGATAGGCAAGGACCGAGTATTCGACGTAGGTGAGGTTCGACTCGCGGGACGAGTCGCGCCCGACCGCCGCGGCGATGAGATCGCGGGTGCGCACGAAGCCGAGCCACGCACGCATTTCGACGTCATCGAGCCACTGGGGATCGGTCACGATAGCGCTCCAAACTCTGACATGTCATATAAATTGTCGCGTGCCAGTCGACCCGCTGACAACTTGTCAGAACTGAGAGGTAGCACCACGGGGTTGAACGTGCAACCTTATTGGCAATGTCCACAGGAAGGCGGCCGACTCGCCTTCGCTCGGCCCAACGCAGGCCGCGGATGGACCTCGTCCGACGATGCCTATTAGGCTTGCCTAAGCATCGGTCGGCTCCTGGGTGGTGGATACGCTTCCTGTGCTCATGACCAGCCCCGGCTGCACTCAGCCGCAGGCCCGCCCGAAGGAGTGCGTCCCGTGACCGCGCCGGATTTCCGCTATTCAGATCTGCTGCCGATCGGGGCCGACGACACCCCCTACCGGTTGATCACCACCGAGGGCGTCAGCACCTTCGAAGTCAACGGCCGGACGTTCCTGCAGGTCGAGCCCGAGGCGCTGCGGCTGCTCACCGCCGAGGCGATGCACGACATCAGCCACTATCTGCGACCCGCGCACCTGTCCCAGCTGCGCAAGATCATCGATGACCCGGAGTCCAGCGGCAACGACCGCTTCGTCGCGCTCGACCTGCTCAAGAACGTGAACATCTCGGCGGGCGGCATCCTGCCGATGTGTCAGGATACCGGCACCGCAATTGTCATGGGCAAGAAGTCCGAGGGTGTGCTGACCGGCGTAGACGACGCCGAATGGATCAGCAGGGGCGTGTTCGATGCCTATACAAAGCTGAACCTGCGCTACTCCCAGCTCGCGCCGATCACCATGTGGGACGAGAAGAACACCGGGACCAACCTGCCCGCGCAGATCGAGTTGTACTCCACCCAGGGTGATCCCGCGCATCCGTCCTACAAGTTCTTGTTCATGGCCAAAGGCGGCGGCTCGGCGAACAAGTCGTTCCTCTACCAGGAGACCAAGGCGGTCCTGAACCCCGAGCGCATGCTGGAGTTCCTCGACGAGAAGATCCGCTCGCTCGGCACCGCGGCCTGTCCGCCGTATCACCTCGCGGTGGTCATCGGCGGCACCAGCGCCGAATTCGCTTTGAAGACGGCGAAATACGCCTCGGCGCACTACCTGGACAACCTGCCGACCGAGGGTTCACTCGCAGCGCACGCTTTCCGCGACCTCGAGCTCGAGGAAGAGGTCTTCAAGCTCACCCAATCCTTCGGTATCGGTGCGCAATTCGGCGGCAAGTACTTCTGCCACGATGTGCGCGTGGTGCGGCTGCCGCGTCACGGCGCCAGCTGCCCGGTGGCGATCGCGGTCTCTTGCTCGGCCGACCGGCAGGCTCTCGCCAAGATCACCCCGGAGGGTGTGTTCCTGGAACAGCTCGAGCGCGAGCCCGCGCACTACCTCCCCGAGCAGACCGACTCCATTCTCGGCGGCGACGTGGTGAAGATCGATCTGAACCGGCCGATGTCGGAGATCCGCGCGGAACTGTCGAAATATCCGGTGAAGACCCGGCTTTCGCTGACCGGTCCGCTGGTGGTGGCGCGCGATATCGCGCACGCCAAGATCAAGGAACGCCTCGACGCGGGCGAGCCGATGCCGCAGTACCTGCGCGATATGGCCGTCTATTACGCGGGCCCGGCCAAGACCCCCGAGGGCTACGCATCGGGTTCGTTCGGCCCGACCACAGCAGGCCGGATGGATTCCTATGTCGACCAGTTCCAGGCCGCGGGCGGCTCGTTCGTCATGCTCGCCAAGGGCAATCGCTCGGCCCAGGTGACCAAGGCGTGCAACGAACACGGCGGCTTCTACCTCGGTTCCATCGGTGGGCCGGCCGCGCGACTCGCGCTGGACTGCATCAAATCCGTCGAGGTGCTCGAGTATGAAGAGCTGGGTATGGAAGCGGTCTGGAAGATCGAGGTCGAAGATTTTCCCGCCTTCATCGTGGTCGACGACAAGGGCAACGATTTCTTTGCCGAAACGCAGAAGCCTATTGCGCTCCGGGTGCGTACGCGCTCCAAAGAACGCGTCTGATATGGCCGTTTGACCGCATCGCGGGCAACTATCCGGACATCCGAATGTCACCCCGATCGCCGGGGTGGCGTTTGCCGTCACAGCGGGCACTCTTAATCGAGGACGTCGCCGCACAGTTGTGCCATGGAGGTCGAGGAGGGCAATGAGTACGACGTTTCGTATCTCGGAATCAGCCAGCCGCCGGTTGGCCGAACGCGCCGCACGCGAGGGAACCAGCTCGATCGCATTGCTCAGCCGCCTGATCCGCGAGGGGTTCGACCAGCTCGATCACCCCGGCATCGTTTTCCGCGGCCCCATCACCGACCGCCGTGCGGCCCTCGCGGCCGGGCCCGACGTGTGGGAAGTCGTTGCGCGACTGGAGGAACTCGATGGGCCGTTCGAACGCCGGATCGCGGTATTGAGCCAGCAATCGGATCTGCATTCCCGCAAGATCGAGCTCGCCGTCGCCTATGCGCGTGATCACGGCAGCGAGATCGTTGAGCGAATTGTCCGGAATCGTGAAGCCGCAGAGGAGATCCGGCGGGGGGTGTGGGCGAGCTCGACGTCACCGGGTGTGTGTAGTCGACCAGTGTGAACAGGTGGTCAAGGGGAACTCGAGGTCGCCGATGCGGTGTGCATCGGTGACCTTCCCGTCGGTGCGCCTCCTCATGTTTCGTCGTGCGGGAAAGGGTGTCGTGCAATAAGGTTCGTGCGATGTGGGCGATCGTCGGGCGGTGGATACCCGATCGTGACGGCGGGTTCGGTGTCGTGACCACCGAGTCGTGCGACGAGCTCATGGTGCGGGACGCGCTCATCGAGGCCGACGGTCCATTGCGGACGGGGGATCGGGTGTGGGTCGAGTTCGTCGATGGTACGGATGCGGACGCTGTCATGAAACTGGTGAAGGCGCCGTAGATTCCGGATTCGGTGATAGCAGCACTCACGTCTCGGTGATCCACAACACTGGAATAGATTGTGGACAAGGGTCATTCCTGTGGATAACACGCTGTGGGACACGCCGATTCGGCCTTGCTCGACGGTAACTCCTTACGCCAGATGTGGATTCCGGACAACGGCGTCCCGAGGACAAGGTGTTGTCACCCCGTTCGCCGGGCATGTCGCTGAATTCGTCGCGCCACGCGGCCTGCGGTTCCGGCGTATGCGAGCCTGTCGAGCAGCGTGCGGCCGTTGCGCCGCTGGATCGGACCTGAGGCAACCTGCCGCAGGAAGCCGTTAGTATCGCCCCCATGCTGAAGCGCGGAGTGCAAAGGAATCGGATCCTGCTCGGCCTGCCTGTCGCGGTGTTCCCCGCGCTGGTCGCCACCGCACTGGCCCTGCCGACCGCGTCCGCCACGCCCGTCGACGAGCGGGTGGCGACCGGGTCGGCGAGCGGCACCGAGGGGCTCGAGCCAAAGCTTGCGTTGGCCTATTCGCTGGCTCATGACCAGGCCGAGGCGGAGGGAGTGGAGCTGTCGATCACCTCGGGCTATCGCACGCCGGAGCAGCAGGAAGAGCTGTGGCTCAACGGGCTGCAGACCTACGGCAGCCCGGACGAGGCGCGGCGCTGGGTGCTGCCGCCCTCGGAGTCGACCCATGTGTCGGGTCAGGCGATCGATGTGGGGCCGCGCGGTGGTGCGCAGTGGCTGGAAGTGAACGGTAGCCGGTGGGGGTTGTGCCGGATCTACGAGAACGAGTGGTGGCACTTCGAGCTCGCCGCCTTGCCCGGCCTCGCGTGCCCGCCGCTGCGCGCGGATGCCAGTGGGCGGTAGCTGGGCCGCTACAGCGGATCGCCGTCCAGTAGCGGTTCCATGCGGCGGTAGGCGTCGTAGTCGCGGAAGTGGCGGGAGTAGAAAGTTCCGCCGGTCTCGAGATTGTCATCGACGGCGGGGGCCACGTCGACAAGGTGTTCAAGTGACCAGGTGACGGTGTCGCCGCGCTCGTTGCGATATCGCGCTTCCTGGTCCTCGGCCTTGGTCCGCGCTGCCGCCCGCGCGGATTCCACCGAATCGGCGAACACGAGGATGAAGCACTCTTCGTAGAGCGGCCGGTAGTCGGGTGCGTCGGAGGTCGATTTGTACAGCGCCACCGCGACGTACGGACTGGTCCGGGTGCGCTCCAGCGCTTCGGGCGGCAGCACCTGCTGTGCGCCGAGGACTTCGAGGCCGAGCAGCGTGCCCGACGTGCTCATGTCGAGCACCACGGTCCCTCTTTCGATCGCCGTGACGACCCGTTGCGCAGCCGCACCTGCGGCGATGCCGTCGGCGATGTAGCAGTACGCGGCGTCGGCGGCCGGGTCGTAGGTCATCCGCATGTCAGATTCCTTCGTCGGTGTCGTTTCGCCATTGTGTCGCAGGGCACTCCACGGTAGCCTCTGTGATCTGATACCACGTGGTCTCAGAATTTCGGTGTGGCTCGGAGCGTGCCGAATGCGCCGCTGCTGGTCTTCATGTCCGGATTCAGCGCCAATGCCGGCATGTACGACGCATTGGCGCGGCACTGGGCGAGCAATGGGTTCGTCGTGGTGATCCCCTGTACGAGTCGCCGCCGTCTCCGATCTCCCCGCCGAGCCCACCTCTACCGATGGCGACAACTTCGGCCCCGTCATCGGCAGCCTCGACGACCTCGCATTCTGGGTCGACCCCGAGCGCACTGCCCAAATCCGGTCGGGGTCGGAGTCATCTGACCGGTCTCAGCGGATGTGGGAGCCCGCCCAGCAACCTGCCTGCTAGTGCCTCGTGCGGATAGGTTGGGCTGGCTATCCGGGGTCCCTTACCGCCGTATCCGGGCTGCGGGCACCGCCCCGATCAGGCTCGATCGGTCGGAGCAGGGCGAGTGATCGGTGACGCCCCGGCGAGACAACCGGCGTTTTTCATTCGCGCCGCGTGGCACCCGCGTACATTCAGGGAACTTTCCTCGGGCTGTTTCCTATGCGAAGGGATCGCCGTCATGAGCGTGCCTGATCGCCGATGGATGCGCAGCACCGTATGCGCTGCGCTCGCGGTTGTTGTCGCATTCGCTGCCGGAGCTTGCGGATCGGACCGTCGCAATGACGTCGGGGAACACGCGACCGCGCCGGGAACGGAGACCTCGCGCGTCGACGTCGACAGCCCCGAAGCCGCGCGGATCGTCGAGATCGTCCGCGGCCAAGTAGCCGAGCTCAATCTCAGCGCTGCCGTATTCGGTGTGTGGCATGGCGACGACGAGATCGTCCGCGGTGCGCTCGGGGGATCCCCGCTCGGCATTTCGGCGACATCCGATATGCGGCTGCGGGTGGGGCAGCCGATGGAGCCGATGCTTTCGACGGTGCTGTTGCAGCTCGACAAGGCGGGGGTGGTGCGGCTGGACGAGCCCATTGCCAAGTGGGTTCCCGACTTCCCCCGCGCCGACAAGATCACCCCGCGGATGCTCGCCAACGGCACCACGGGCATCGCGGACTATGTCACCGATCCAGAGTTCCTGCGGCGCTTCTACACGAACCCGATCGCGGGGTGGACCGCGCAGGAGATCTTCGAGCTGGCCAACTCACGTCCGCCGCTGTTCGAACCCGGCACCAGCTGGGCGTATGCCCACAGTGACCTCACCCTGCTCGGCGTGGTGCTGGAGAAGGCGACCGGTCAAGCCCTCGGCGACCTGCTCGAGCAGCACGTCTTGGACCCGCTGGGCATGCACCACAGCGCGGTGGTGCTCACTCCGCAGATAGCCGAGCCGATCCTGCACGGCTACACGAACGAGCGCCACGTATTCGAGGACTCCACGTTCTGGAATCCCACGGCCTTTCTGCACAGCGGCAACATGAACTCCACCGTCGCCGATGTTGCCGTGTGGGTGCGTGCGCTCGGCACGGGCAAGCTGCTCTCCGATACGCAGTTCCACGAGATGATGGCGGCGTCGACGGCCGGGCTCGGCCCACTGACTGCACAGAAGTTCTTCGCCTTCGGCGTCGTTCATTTCGACGACTGGCTCTTCATGAACCCGGCATTCGGCGGCTACAACGGTGTTGCCCTGTACGACACGGAAACCAAGACGACCATCGTCGTCTACGTCACCCTCGGGCCGAGGGCCGACGCCAACCTCAACAACGCCGTCCCCATCGGCACCGCGATCGGTGCCGTCGTCGTGCCGGACCGCCCGCCGCATGTCTCATGATCTTCCACTAGCGACCTGGTCCGGTGGCCCGGAAGCGTCTGCCGGGACCACCGAGTCGGACATGTTCAGCTGACCTGGACGGTTTCGGCCCGGGTCGCTGTACCGGCTTCGTTTCCTGGCATGTCCGGCAATGTGAGTCCCCCTTCGATCGTGTTCGCTACCCGGCGGCGGTTGGGGGAGCCGAGGGCTGTGGTGAGGTCGGTGCCGTCGTGTTCGGCGAGGAGGTCGCCGCTGTCCCAGACCAAAAGGGTTGCGCTGACGGTGTTTTCGGCGGCAGAGTGGGCGAGGTCGTAGTGCGCACAGCCGGGGACGTGGGTGTAGGTGATCCAGAGGTCGTAGCCGGTCATGAACAGGTCGAGATCGAATTGGACGCTGAGGCCGAGTAGTTCGCTGCGGCCGTTGTCGTCGACGCCTGCGAAGGCTTCGTCGAGTGCCAGGAGGCGGGGGGCCTGGGGGTCGGCGGAGTCGAGCATGACATGGGCGGCGGCGAACAAAGGCAGGTGCAGCGACACCGACTGCTCGCCGCCGGACAACGCGCTGTGGCGGGCGACGGTGAGTTTGTCTTCGCTGCCGTCGGCGGAGATGAGGGTGAAAGAGAAGACTCGCCAGGTCCGGTAGTCCAGTGTTGCGGCAAGGATTTCGGGGTAGGAGCGTTCGGGGTGGGCGGCGCGCGCGGTGCGGATTTCGGAGGCGAAGTGAGCGCGGATGGCGGCGAGATCCTCGGCGACCAGTGACGAGGAGTCGCGGTCGAGAAGCTTGCACATCGCGCGCGCCGGATCCGACAGGGTGTCGCCCAGTACCCAGTGCACGCCGATGGTGTTGCCCGAGGACATCCGCCGCTGCTTCATTTCCGCGCCCATGCGGGCGATGAGATCGCGGGCGTCGCTGGTGCGTTCGTAGATCTGCTGGGCGAGTCCGGTCAGCAGCGCGTCTTCCAGGATGCGGCGTTCGGCGTCGGTGAGCAACAGCTCTTGATCATGGCGGGCCTGGTCGATGCGGGTCGCGAAATCCGCGAGCGCCGACAGTCCGTGGTCGTCCTGGACCTGGACGACGGTCAGTCCGTCGGCGGCGTCCCATTGCAGCCGATAGTCCCGGCCGCACCCGGCGAGTGCGGCATCGAACTCCTGCAGCGCAGCGGTGACCGCGCTGCGGGTGGACTTACGGGCGGCCTCACCCGCGCGCACCGAAGCTGTTGCCGTGGAGAGATTTTCGAACAGCTCGGCGACTTCCTCCGGCAGCACCTGCGGTTCGGCCGCTGGCCCCGCCGCGGCGATCCGGTACAGCAACTGTTCGGGAGTCGACCACGCGGCCGCACTGCTGGGCCAGCGACCGTCGGCGGGCGCGCCCAGGAGTGTGAGCAGGTCCGGTTGTGCGTACGGGGCAAGACTTTTCACATCGGCGAGCACCTCGGTGAGTGCGGTGCCGAGCGATTCGTGTGCGGTGCGGTAGGCGGCCTCGGCATCGCCGACCGCTTCGATCGCTTCGTTGGCGGCCTTGCGGGCGGCCTTCTGCTCGGCCCGTGTCGCCTCGATCTTTTCCCGCGCCTGGTCGAGTTCCCGATCGATGTCGGCGGCGCCCGCACCGAGCGCCTCGCGCAGCGTCTCCAGCTTCCGCAACTGTTCCTGGTAGCCGGCCTGCGCGGCTTCGGCCTCCTCGGCGAATGCCTCGGCGAGATCACGGGCCTCGTCGAAACGGTCGACGCCTTCGCGTTCGCGTTCACGCTCCCGCTCGTGGTCGGTGCGCAAGCGCAGCAGGCCCATTCCGGTGTTCTCGAAATGCCGGATGGCGGCGGCGAGTGCGTCGATATCGCGGGCATCGCGCGGCGTGCGGTGCTGGACCGCGACGGCACGTAGCTTCTTCTCGACCGCCGACACGTCCGCAACAGCTTGGTCGAGATCGCGCTCGGCCTGTTGGACCGCCTCGGAGCGGGAACGCATCATGCCCGCGGTCTCCGAGACCGCGCGCAGCGCCGCCGCCACTGCGGTCGGGCGGGGAAGTGCCTTCGCGGCCGCGGAGATGCGGGCGAGCTCGGCCGCGGCCGCGGCCTCCTGGTCCTGCGCCTGCTGCCGCACACTCTCGGCGGCCTCGATCGCCGCCGAGAGTTCGGTCATGCGGATTTCGCGGCGCTTGGCACGTGCGGTCGCGCCGATGAACTCTGCGTCGGGCTTGTGGTGGCGGCCGACCTGAACGCCCTGACGGAAGCCACCGGTCGTGCTGACCGCCACTGCCGCACCGAGATCGGCGTCGCTGTCGTGCAACGCGATCGAGGCCAGCACTTCGGCGACAATCGGCTTCGGCACGGTGAGTTCGTCGGAATCGTCCTCGACGACAAGGACATCGGCGAGTGTGCGCCCCGTCGGTCGTGCCGTCGCGGGCAGGGGAACCAGGAACTGATCGGAGGCGTAGTCGGACGGCAGCTCGGATTCCGCGCAGACCCAGCTGTCGAGCAGGTCCGCGGCATGCAGCGCGGCCTCGATACCCGCTGCTGTCGCCGGAGTGACATCGTCGGCGAACCGGACCAGCCGCCACAGCGGTGCGCCGGGCCTGCCCTCCCTGGCATCGGTGCGGGCGAGGTAAACCGGTGGCGCCTCATCGCGTTGGGCAGCCACCCGATCGCGCTCGATGGTGAGTTCGGTGATCCGTTCGCCTGCCGCCGCCGCGGTGGCTCGTGCCTCTCGGCGGCGGTTGCGGATCTCTTCCAGCAGCGGTTCGGCGTGTTCGGTGAGCACCTCGGACATACTCGCGGCCTCATCGGTTCCCGCGTGTGCCAGCGCCGCGTCGAGTGCCTGGAACAGCCCTTTCGCGATGGGGGAGTAGACCTCTCGGTGCGCGTCCCACCAGGACCGCAGTGCGCCCGACGCCTCGGTGCGCGCCAGCACTACCGCCGCCTCGGTGTGTGCGACCTCGGCCGCGGCCGACTCACGCAATTCCCTTGCCCGCTCGGCCAGTCGCTCGGCCCTGGTCCGTTCTGCGGCCGCCGAATCCATCACACCGAGCGCCTTGCGGACCGCGCGCACATCGGCGTCGCGTTCCTCGGCCTGACCGCGCACCGCCGCCGTCAGCTGGTCGGCGCGGGTCTGTTCGGGCAGCGCGGTCCAGTTGATGCCCGCTTCCTCGGCCGCGGCGCGCAGCTCGTCCTCGCCGCGAGCCAGTGCGGCCGCCGCATTGCGCACCGCCGCCTTGGCGCGCTCGGCCTCCTGGCCGCGTTGATCGAGGGTCTGGCGCGCCTTGAGCGCCTTGTCGCCGTGCACGCCGGCCGAGGTCTCCAGCTTGCGCACGGCGTCGGCGAGATCGTCGAGCTGCTGCTTGCCCTCGTAGGCGCTGGAGCGCTGCAGCGTTTCCCGATCGGAGAGAGCCTGCTCGTAGGAGCGGTCGGCATCGTCGGCGCGTGCCTCGGCGGCGGTGCGTTCGCTCTCGCGCCGCTCGCGCAGCGCGGTCGCGGCGAAAAGAGCGGTGCCGGCGTGGGTCACTGCGTCCAGGCGGGCGCGCACTTGATCGACATCCGTCTTCGCCTGCACCGCAAGGTATTTCCGGTACACGCCGACGAAAGCCCTGGTCGCCGTGTCGGCATGGACCAGGCCCTCCAGGGTACGACCGACCTCCTCCATATCGCTGAAGGACCGTGCGGCGTCGAGGATCAGCTGCTCGTCGAGCGGGCGCAGTCCGTCGGTCAGCGCCTGCGAAAGGCCGCGCGGGTCCAGGTTCTTGGCTAGCTGTGGACGGCGCAGCGTGAGGATCAGGTTGATCAGCTGGTCGTAGCGCTGGGTGCCGAGACCGAACATGCGCGCGTCGATGGCGGTGCGATATTCGACCGGCCGATCGACGATGGCGTCGGTGCCGATCTGCTCGGCGAGCTGTTTTCGTGTCAGCGGCCTGTCGTCGGGTCCGATGAGCGAAAAGTCGACGCCCGCACGACCATCGGCGACGAAATACCAGCGGGTGACCTTGTCGGAGGAGCGCGTCGCCCGCATGCCGATGCCGACAGTCACCACCTCCGGGTCCTCCCAGCTGCCGCGCGCGAACTCCATCCACACATAGGAGTAGGCCGATTCCTGCTTGCGGTACAACAGGTTCGACTTCATTGTGCGCTCTTCACCGGCGAACGGATTGAGCCTGCGCGGCTCGATCCTGCCGTCCAGCACGAACGGGAACAGCACCTCGAGCGCCTTGGTCTTGCCGGAACCATTGGGGCCGCGCAGCACCAACCTGCCGTCGGCGAAACAGAATTCCTGATCGCGGTAGTCCCACAGGTTGACGATTCCGGCGCGGGTCGGGACGAACCGCACTCCGCCATGAATGAGCGACATGATCTACATCCCTTCCGTACCAACGCTGTCGGCCCCGATGGTGTCGGAGGCGGTGACGAAGAGTTCCGCGGTTCGCTTGGTCCGCACCGTGACGACCGCGCCGCGATAACGGGCCAGAGCGGGCAGAATGACCAGCCCGTCCGAGACCGCGCGGAGCAGGCGCAGGCGCTCCAGCAGCGCGACGACCTCGGTGGTGAGACCAGGGACGTCGGCCTGCCACTGCGCGGCGAAGGTGAGGCCGTAACGGTCGGTCAGCGCCTGGACCGTTTCCCGCACCCAGGCCGACTCGATGAACGGGTAGGTCACTTCCTCCGGCGTTTCCGCGGATGCTTCCCGCACCGAATCCGGTTTGCCCGCACCGAAATCCGTCGACGGCAGATCGGCTAGCGGGGCGAACACCGTGGCTGCCGGGATGACGTCGTCGAGTTGCGCTGCCAGTGCGGTCGCCGGGTCCGGCGCGGCTGGGCGTCGCGGCACCGGATTGTCGATGTCGAGCACCCGATCGGCGATCTCACCGACCAGCAGCAGCGCCACCTGGGCCAGGGTCCCGGTGCCGGGAAACCTGATGTCCGAGAATCGCCCAGAGGTATCGATGAGCGCGACGCCCTCGGCCCGGCGTTCGGCGCGCAGACCGGTGAAC
This sequence comes from Nocardia sp. NBC_01009, assembly GCF_045208035.1. NCBI lineage: Bacteria > Bacillati > Actinomycetota > Actinomycetes > Mycobacteriales > Nocardiaceae > Nocardia > Nocardia sp. NBC_01009. Next base: position 4,919,501 of record NZ_CP108695.1, read on the forward strand.
AGCTCCACGTCCGCGACGACCCGGTCCTGCACGAGCAGCGGGCGTTCGTCGTCGGCGAGGTCCTCGGCATAGACGACGGGGCGCTCGACGAGGGTCCTGCGCACCCGGCGGGCACTATCGGAAAGATGCGCGGGCCCGGCCGGATGGGCCATCGCATCCTCGGTGAGCAGCCCTTCCACACTGTGCAGGTGCTGCAGCGCCCGTGGCGGACGGAACAGTGCGAACACCACAGGGCGGTCGATGTCGTAGAGAGCCTCGCCCGCTTCCGGGTCCGCCGCCCAACCGCCCGCATCGCCGTCGGCGAGTGTGAGTGCGCCGCGCGCTGCCAGCCAGCCGACCGCATCGACGAAGGCGTCGCGGTCCGCCGCCCGATCCGGGGCGAGGTCGAGTCCGTCGACCCTGCCGGTGTAGGCGGCGACCTGATCGGCCAACTCCGACAAGGTGATCTGGTCGCCCGCGCGGCCGAGCGCGGCCAGCGCCAGCGCGAGGTAGGCGTATCGGCGGCGATCGAAAACGCGGTCGGCGACGGTACGGGCGGGCTTGCCCGCATCGAGCCGGTCGATCACCGGGAAGACCCGAGCCGTGGTCTCGGTGACCTCCAGCCGATAGCCGAACAGCTCCGCGAGGTCTTCCCGCAATTCGGTGGCCCAGCGGCGGATCAGCGGCAGCGCGATCCGATCCGGGTAGGCCCGGGTCACCAGGTGATTCGCCAGGATCACCCTGGCTGCGCGCTGGTAGTTGTCCAGCGCCAGCGAGTCGATGCGGCGTGCGTGGATCATGCGCGGCCCCCGCGTGATTCGGACTTTCCGGCGGCGGTGCGTGTCCGGGTCGTCTGCCGGACATCGAGTTTGCGATTATTCAGATGCAGCAGCCCGCGCGTGGTGCGTACCACCGTCGGGCCGGCATGCTCCGACACCGTGAGTGTGACTCCGCTATCGGAGCCCGTTGTCCCGTCCACCCGCCCACTCACCGGCACCCATGCCGTCGAGGCCGCATCGAGCAGCCGCAACAACACCTCGGTCTCCCGCTCGTCGAGCACCCGTTCGTGGACGTCCGCGGCGGCGAGGGACCTCGCGGCCTCGGCGCGTGCCCGCTGCGCATCCAACTGCGCTTCGCGCAATCGCCGAATTCCTGCATCATTGCGCTGAATTCGCGCGGGAGCACCCGCCGTCGGCGTGCGACCGGTCTCGGCCAAGGTCCGCGAAATCTCGAGTGGCGGCGCGTCCCACCAGGATCGAGTGGCCGGAATCAGTTCCGCGTCTGGATGCTCCAGCGCCACATGTCGCGGCCTGCCCAAGCCGAACACCGCATCGAACAGTGCATGTGCACTGTCGGTCGTGGGCGCGGCGGTGAACCAGCCGGCCAGGTGCCGCAACGCGGACTCCCGGCTCACACCACCCCGTCGGGTTTCGGTCACCCGTCGCAACAGCGACAAGACCGCGGCGATCGCGCTCATGGTCGCCTCGCGCAGCCGCTCGGCCTCGGTCGACGACGACTCGCCGGTTTCGGCCGCCGCCGCTACGAACCAGGTCCGCAACCCGTGCCATCGCGCCCGCCAATCGGCTTGCCGTTCGGCAAGACTCAGCAAAACCCGCTCATCGCAGCTCGCCGCCCGCTCGACGAGTTCCGCCGCGCCGGTCTCGTCGATCTCCCCGATCGCAGCGGCCAGCCGTGGCGCGAAGCGCGCGAGGTCCATGCTGAAGTCGCGCATGTGCGCGAGCAAGGCATCCTTGTGCGCGAGAAACGACTCCGGGGTGATCTCGGTGGTGCGCACCATGTCGCCGAGCGAAAGATAGAAGTGCGCGGCCCGGGCGGCCATATCCGACAGGGTGGCGTCGAGCCGCCGCAGCGTCCGGTAGACGCGCTCCGCGTCGCCGGCCCGGTTGGCCTCGGCGAGCGCATGGAGATCGGCCAATAGTTCCGGCAGCACCAGCCGCGACAACGACGCCTCGTCCAATCGGGACTCCAGCACACCTGCGACCGCACGATAGGCCTGGAACCCGGCCTGCGTGAGCTGATAGACGTAATGCCGATTGCGATACTCGGCCAGCGTGGCGGCCCGGGTGCCGTCATAACTGCGCTCGAGCACCCCCCACTGATGCAACTGGTCGAGCAGCGGCCCGATCTCCGCCCCCGTCAGCCGCGGCACCTCCAACTGCCCGTCACCCTCGACCAGTTCGGCCTGCGGACGTCCGCCGTTGCGGTCGATCCACTCGGCCACATCGTCGGCGTGCAACAACACGACATACGCCGCCCGAGCACTGTCGAATGCCCGCAGCACCCACAGGTACTCGGTCCGCTTCTCAGCGGTAGCGAAAGAAAACAGCCGCAGCCGTTCATCCCACAGCGCGGGCGCGGCACTCGGCAAGCCGTCGACGGAGTCGGTCACCGGGAACAGGGTAGTAGCGGGGTGGTCGCCGCCTACAAGAACGACCCCCATTCGGCGTGGCTGTGTCCGGTTTGCGAGCGTTCGCCACGCGGTTGTGCGAAGTCGCAGGCTACCGAAGGCGCCGAGGTACCAGACGAGCGTTTCGCCCCGGGCACGGACGCGTCCGAAGTATCGATGTCGATGTCGTCGCGGTGGCGAAGGCGGCTCGGCCCTCGGTTCGTCGGTCATGACCGGCCGTGGTGTATCGAACGCTACGGCGAATCAGCATGTGCCGACCGGCAAATGATCACTCGGTCGCCAGCGACCGCAGCTGGTCGAGGTACACCAGCGTGCGCGGATCGCCGGGGAACCGCTCGATAATTTCCCGAGCCGTCTCGCCCGCGATCCACATCAGGGAGGGCAGCGATCGGCGTCTCCCCGCGAACGCCCGCATGCCCTCGTGCAACGCCAACTCCAGGTCACGGTCGCGCACGGCCACTACGGCGAGGGTGAGACGGGCCTCCGACACTCGCATCGGGTTGCGGACGGTGCCGTCCGCGCGGGTCGAGTTGCGGATGACTTCTCGGGCAAAGGATTCGGCGCGCGAATCCTCTCCGGCCACGCGGCAGCAATCCATGGCGTAGAAATCGAACTTGTTCGGATCGACGACGAAATGGTTGTCCAGATTCGAGGGATGGTCGAGTCGCTCCAAGATTGCTCGGCCCTCGTCGAGCGACGCCTCGACCTCGCAGCGCTCGCCGAGGCGAGCCCACGCCTTCGCACGTTGTGCGGACAGCTGGACGCCGACACCGAGGTTCCGGCTGGTCTGCAAGGCCAGGTCGACGGCCTCGATGGCGCCACGATAATTGCCCTGGGTGAGGGCGAACCAGGCCGCCATTTCCGCACTCCACCCGATGATTTCGGCGTTTTCGGCCTCCTTGCCGAGCGAGTAGGCGGCGCGACGGGTCGCCTCCGCGGTGGTCCGCCGGCCGAGGTCGTAGTCGACGCAGCCGACCAGCAGCGCGACCCAACCGGCGAGCACCAGTATTTCCCTGTGTTGCAACAACGTCAGGCGGCCGTCGAGCAACGAGGTGATACGCCGCAACCATGCGGTTCCCTCGATGTGCAGATCGTGCGGGTCGGCGTAGGGGTACTCGCAGCACAACCGCTCGGCGGTGATTCGAATGGCATCGAGGGTGGCCGTGGAGACGTCGGACATGCGGAGCCTGCCGATGAACTCCAGGGTGTCCATGCCGGTGGCCGAGAGCAGTTCATCGTCCCGGTTCGGCCTGGCTTTGGGGAAGAACGCCGCGGTCACGGTGTCGAAGGCGGCGGCGATGATAGGGGCATAGAAATCATCGGGACGCGACTCGCCCGATTCCCAGCGTCGCCAGTTACGCAGGAGTGTACTGTCGGTCGGCAAGTTGTGGGATGACTTGAGGCGCATAACGCGGACGGCATCTGCTTGTGACCACCCCCGTGCGTCGCGCTCGGAGCGCATCCGGACAGCCCAGACGGGTCGATCGTCTCCAGCGGCCACGTCTGTAGTATCGCACCAGTTAACGTTCGGTGGCCCGGATAGGGCATTTAGATGTCACTGGTTGACAGCTGCATTCGCAGCATGTCGTCCTACATGCTGGGTATGGGCGCGGAGAGTTTGCCGCCCCCGAATGCAAGAACATCTGCTCTTGCAGGAACGCAGTACCCCACCAATGGGGAGATCCACATAAGAGAACAGCGATCCCCAATCCAACGGAGGTTCGGGTGGAAGCGTTGATCTATGGATACTTGCGTGACGATCTGGCCGACGGCCAGAGCGAAGAGCTCGAGGATGCACTACGCACCCATGCCCGCGCAGAAGGGCTCTGCTTCGCCGCAACGTTCCATGAATCGACCTCAGGTGACGGCACGGCCTTGGTCGAGCTGACACAGGAGCTCAAGCGTGCGGATGCGCACCACGTGGTGGTGCCGTCACTCGATCACTTTGCCGGCCAGACGATTCCGCGAGACATGCTGATCGCGAAACTGGCTCAGGAAGCGGCGGCCGAAGTCCTGACTCTCGAGAGCTGAGCCTCTCGGCAACGACCATCGCCGCAGGCCCGCCACCACCCTCGTCGCGGCGACACCCGCCCCGAGTGCTGCGAGCAGCGCCGCAACATGGTGTTGCCCGAAGAGCGGATACACCTGCCAGTGCAACAGGTAGACGAACAGTGAGCTGTCGGCCAGCACTGCGGCCACGCCGGCGATGAGCGCAGGAACCCGTACTGCGGGCAGCCAGAACAACAGCAGCAGACCCGCCATGACGAGGCGCTCCCGATCGGCGACATCGACATCGGGAATGTCGAAGTAGCCCGTCACCGACATCAGCATGACCGCGCTCACCAGCAGCCGTTGCCAGATCGTGCGCGCTTTCGCGGCCGCCCAGCCCAGCGCGAAGAACCAGCAGGCCAGCGGCGAGAAGGGTACATCGTGCGCGGAGTACAGGCCGAAAGACTTGACCCGGAACAGCAGGGTGACTGCGACGAGCACCATGGCGAACCAGAACGGATCGCGCCGCTCGAGCCTGTCGAAGAACGGAATACGAACCAGTAGCGCGGCCGCGATCATGAACAGCACCAGCACCTCGATGAACCACAGGTGCCCGGCCGTGTCGCTGTCGTGCGGCCCGAGAATCTTGTTGAGCAGCAACACGTTCTGCCAACCGTAATAGTCGGAGAACAGTAGCGTGAGCGCCACCCACGCTGCGGTCGGAATCGCGATCAGGGCGGCGGTGCGCAGCGCGTGGTGCAGCCGCTGCGCGCGCGGCGCCGCGGTCACCGCGAAGCGGGCGAAGTTGAATCCCGCCACGCCGAGCAGCACATGTGCACCGCCCCACAAAGTGAAGATGCCGATGTGCGATCCCGCGATCAGCACGATGCCTACTGCCCGCAGCAATGTCGAGGGGTCGAGCGAGCGGCCGAACGTAGTGTTGCCGCTCGGGATCCGTTCGAGCTCGGCGACGGTGAGCGCGGGCCAATCGGCCGGGAGCCTGCCGAGCGCGCGTTCGAGTCGGGCGGAGGTCGTCACGTAGGTGAGCGAGTTGCCACCGAGATCGACGAAGCTGCTGTCGGGTCGGATCAATGCGGGGTCGAGGCCGAGCGCGTCGGAGTAGAGGGCGCGGATGTCTCGGGTGGTCGACGGTACGGCGCCGGGCAGGCTACGGATCGCCGGATAGTCCGGCTTTCCGTTGGCCAGGCGGGGCAGTTCGTCGACCGGGCAGGTGCGGATGGCGGCGGCGGGCAGTCCGGACAGTCGGGCCGCGGTGGCGGTGACCTCGGTGCTCGAGCGGACATCGGCATCGCGCTGGGCCGCGATCACCAGGTGTTCCCCACTCTCGGTGCAATTGGTCGTGAATCCCGCTGCAGCCAAGCGTGATTCGAGCCGCTGCAGATCGATGCGCAGGCCGAAGATCTTCGCGAACCTACTGCGCCGGCCGACCACCTGATACAGGCCGTCGGCGGTGCGGCGCGCCAGGTCGCCGGTCCGCAGCGCCTCGACGGTGTGGCCGAGCGCGAGATCAGCGGGGGACTGCGCGTACCCCATCATCACGTTGGGGCCGTGATAGACGAGCTCGGCCGCGGAGTCGTCGTCCACCTGCTCCAGGCTGAAACGCCCGCCGGGGATCGGAACGCCGATGCACTCCGGGTGTTCGGCGGCGAGCTCGGGCGGGAGGTAGGCCATCCGGGCGGTTGCCTCGGTCTGGCCGTACATGACGAAGAAATCCCAGCCCGAACGTGCCCCGAGCTGCGCGTAGGCGCGCACCCGCTCGGGCGCAAGACGCCCGCCCGCCTGCGTGATGTAGCGCAGATCGGGCAACCGCATCCGGTCGAAGCCGACCCGGTCGAGCAGATCGATCGTGTACGGGACGGCGGCGAAGGACGTCACACGATGACTGCGCACCTGATCCCAGAACTTGTCGTCCAGGACGGACCGCTCGGTGAGCAGCAGGCTCGCGCCGCGCAGGAGATAGCTGTGGACGACCGAGAGCCCGTAGCAGTAGAACATCGGCAACGTGGTGGCGGCGCGGTCGTCCGGACCGATGGACAGGTACTCGGCGATGGCGGACGCGTTCGACATCAGATTCATGGTGGACAATCGCACCAGCTTCGGGGAACCGGTCGACCCCGAAGTGCTCAGCAGCAGCGCGAGATCCGGGTGCAGGTCGTGCGCCGACTTCGCGCGGTGCGCAACGGGCGCACCGGCATCGACTACGACATCCGGATCGTAGGTGTCGAGCAATTCTTCGGTGATCTCGGCGGCGAGCAGAACGGCAGAGCCGGTGCTCAGCGCGCCGAGATACGCGACGAGCGAATCGATGTCGTTGCGCGCCGCAAGTGCGACGAGCCGCCGGTGCGGTCCCAGTTGCGTCGCGTATCCCTCGACGAGTGTCGCCAGCTGCGCATAGGTGACCCGCTGCAAACCATCCGCCACCGATCCCGCTGCTGTGACACCCGCCGAAGGAGATCGAGAGCAGAGCACGGCGATCCGGTCGTCATAACTGCGAAGGTGCGCGACGATCGGGGAAATAGTCACCGTAAAAGTCTATGTGGGAAGCCTTTCCTCACCGACACGTGGCCCCACGGCGAACATCCGGTGAACTGTGCTAACGCCGCGGCGATTACAGCCCGAAACTGCCAGGACCACGCCTGCGCAGGTACTTTTCGAACTCGGCGGCGATAGCATCGCCATCGATCTTGGCCATCGCGTCGTTCACATCGACTGCCGCGTCGCCACGTTCCTCGAGCGAGCGCACGTACTCGCTGATCTCGTCGTCGCCGACGGTCATCTCGTTGACCGCGACCTCCCAGTCCTCGGCCTGCTTGGGCAGTTCGCCGAGGGGCACTTCGATGTCGAGGACGTCCTCGACGCGGTGCAGCAGGGCGATGGTCGCCTTCGGATTCGGCGGCTGTGAGACGTAGTGCGGCACAGCGGCCCAGAACGACACCGCGGGCACTCCCGCCTTCACGCACTGATCCTGCAGTACTCCGGTGATCCCGGTCGGACCCTCGTAGCGGGTCTGTTCCAGATTGAACCGTTCGGCTGCTTCCTTGCTATAGGCCGAGCCGGTGACGGGAACCGGGCGGGTGTGCGGGGTGTCGGCGAGCAGCGCACCGAGAATGACCACGGTCTGCACGCCGAGCTGTTCGATGAACTCGAGCAGGTCCGAACAGAAGCTGCGCCAGCGCATGTTCGGCTCGATGCCGCGCAGCAGCACCACGTCGCGATCGCTGCCCGGCGGCGAGCACACCGACAGCATGGTCGAGGGCCACTGGATTTCCCTGGTCACACCGTCGACCTGACGCACGGTCGGCCGATTGACCTGGTAGTCGTAGTAGTCCTCGGAATCGAGTTCGGCAAGCGGCTCGGCATCCCAGATCAGTTCCAGATGCTCAACGGCGCCACTGGCCGCGTCACCCGCATCGTTCCAGCCCTCGAAGGCGGCGACGAGCACCGGATCCCGCAAAGTGGGCAGTTCCGGCTCGGGTGACACCGGGGATTCACTGGAGTTCACCCCGCTCAGCCTACGGTGTGTGAGGAAGCTCTGTTGACTTTGCCACGCCTGCAGCGCTGCGTGTTCGCCGTGGCTGCGGGTGCCGTCTGGGTCGGTGTGGCGGCGGACACCCGTACGGTGGTACGGGTTGTCGCACCTGCCCATTAGGCTTGAGCCCATGTCTGCGCCCATTCCCGCCGAGTTCGATACCACGCTTCTCGACACGCTCAGCCGGCGTGTTGTGATCGGCGATGGCGCGATGGGCACCATGTTGCAGGCGGCGGATCTGACACTCGACGACTTCCGCGGGCTCGAGGGGTGTAACGAGATCCTCAACGACACTCGTCCGGATGTGCTGCGCGATATTCATCGCGCGTACTTCGAGGCGGGCGCCGACGCGGTCGAGACCAATACCTTCGGCTGCAATCTGCCGAATCTGGCCGACTACGACATCGCGGACCGAATTCGCGATCTGTCCGAGCGTGGGACCCGGCTGGCGCGCGAGGTCGCCGACGAGATGGGGCCGAGCGCCGACGGCACGCCGCGCTATGTGCTCGGGTCGATGGGGCCCGGCACCAAGCTGCCCACCCTGGGTCACGCCCCGTACGTCGCGCTGCGCGATGCCTACGGCGAGGCCGCGCTCGGCATGCTCGACGGCGGCGCCGATGCCATTCTGATCGAGACCTGTCAGGACCTGCTGCAGGTGAAGGCCGCGGTGACCGGCAGCCAGCACGCGATGGCGAAGCTGGGCAGACGGATTCCGATCATCACCCACGTCACCGTGGAAACCACCGGGACCATGCTGGTCGGCAGCGAGATCGGCGCGGCGCTGAGCGCGCTGGAGCCGCTCGGCATCGACATGATCGGGTTGAACTGCGCGACCGGACCGGATGAGATGAGCGAGCATCTGCGCCATCTGTCCCGGCACGCGCAGGTGCCGGTGTCGGTGATGCCGAACGCGGGCCTGCCTATCCTCGGCGCGCACGGCGCGGAGTACCCGCTGACGCCCGAAGAATTGGCAATCGCGTTGCGCGGCTTCGTTTCCGAGTTCGGGCTCGCACTGGTCGGCGGTTGCTGCGGCACCACGCCCGAGCACATCCGTCAAGTCACCGCGGCGGTGCGCGAGGTCGAATCGACGCTGCCACCCATCAATGCTCGCCGTACGCCAGTACACGAGCCGAGTGTGTCGAGTATGTATACGGCGGTGCCGTTCGAGCAGGACGCCAGCATCTTGATGATCGGTGAGCGCACGAACGCCAACGGCTCCAAGGCTTTCCGCGATGCGATGCTCGCAGAGGACTGGCAGAAGTGCTTGGACATCGCCAAGGATCAGACCCGCGACGGCGCCCACATGCTCGACCTCTGCGTTGACTACGTCGGCCGTGACGGCACCAAGGACATGGAGGCGCTGGCCAGCAGGCTGGCGACAGCATCGACACTGCCGATCATGCTCGACTCCACCGAAACACCGGTGCTGCAGGCCGGTTTGGAGCATCTCGGTGGCCGCTGCGCGGTGAACTCGGTGAACTACGAGGACGGCGACGGCCCGGATTCGCGCTTCCAGCAGACGATGAAGCTGGTCGCCGAGCACGGCGCCGCCGTGGTCGCGCTGACCATCGACGAGGAAGGCCAGGCCCGTACCGCCGAGACGAAGGTGGCGATCGCCGAGCGGCTCATTGCCGACATCACCGGCAACTGGGGTGTGCGCGAGAGCGACATCATCATCGACACGCTGACCTTCACCCTCGGTACCGGTCAGGAGGAGTCGCGCCGCGACGGCATCGAAACCATCGAGGCCATCCGGTTGCTCAAGAGCAAGCACCCCGAGGTGCAGACGACTCTCGGCCTGTCGAACATCTCCTTCGGCCTGAATCCCGCGGCCCGTCAGGTGCTGAACTCGGTGTTCATGCACGAATGCGTCCAGGCCGGACTGGATTCCGCGATCGTGCACGCCTCGAAGATCCTGCCGATGGCGCGCATCCCTGACGAGCAGCGCGAAACAGCACTGGATCTGGTGTACGACCGCCGCACCGAGGATTACGACCCGCTGCAGAAGCTGATGGGACTGTTCGAGGGGGTGTCGACGTCGTCCTCGCGCGCCTCGCGTGCCGAGGAACTGGCCGCGCTGCCGCTGTTCGAGCGCCTCGCCCGGCGCATCGTGGACGGCGAGCGCAACGGCATGGAAGACGATCTGAACGTGGCGATGCAGGAGGTGCCGCCGCTGCAGATCATCAACGAAACATTGCTGTCGGGCATGAAAACGGTCGGTGAGCTCTTCGGTTCCGGCCAGATGCAGCTGCCGTTCGTGCTGCAGTCGGCCGAAGTGATGAAGGCGGCTGTCGCGCACCTGGAGCCGCATATGGAGGCCACCGACGACAGCGGCAAGGGCCGCATCGTGCTGGCCACCGTCAAGGGCGATGTGCACGACATCGGCAAGAACCTCGTCGACATCATCCTGTCGAACAACGGCTACGAGGTGGTGAACCTCGGCATCAAGCAGCCCATCGCGACCATCCTGGACGCGGCCGTGGACAAGAAGGCCGACGTGATCGGCATGTCCGGGCTGCTGGTGAAGTCGACGGTGGTGATGAAGGAGAACCTACAAGAGCTCAACTCCAAGGGTGTTGCCGAGCAGTTCCCCGTGCTGCTGGGTGGTGCGGCGCTGACCCGCGGCTATGTCGAGAACGACCTGACCGAGGTATACGAGGGCGACGTGCACTACGCCCGCGATGCGTTCGAAGGCCTGCGGCTGATGGACGACATCATGACCCGCAAGCGCGGCGGCGGTATCGACCCCGACAGCCCGGAGGCGATCGCGGAGCGCGAGAAGGCCGCCGAACGCAAGGCTCGCCACGAGCGTTCCAAGCGCATCGCCGAACAGCGCAAGGCGGTCGAGGTGCCGGTCGAGGTGCCCGCACGCTCGGATGTGGCCGCGGATCTGCCGGTGCCGGTGCCGCCGTTCTGGGGCACCCGCGTGGTGAAAGGTCTTTCGCTGCAGGAATATTCGGGGCTACTCGACGAGCGCGCGCTGTTCCTCGGCCAGTGGGGTCTGCGCGGCCAGCGCGGCGGCGAGGGGCCAGGCTATGAGGAACTGGTGGAGACCGAGGGCAGGCCGCGGCTGCGGTACTGGCTCGACCGGCTCAGCACCGAGAGCGTGCTGCAGCATGCCGCGGTGGTGTACGGATACTTCCCCGCCGTATCCGAGGGCGATGACGTCATCGTGCTGACCGAGCCGAGTCCGGATGCGCCGGAACGGTATCGGTTCACCTTCCCGCGTCAGCAGCGCGACCGCTTCCTCTGCATCGCCGACTTCATTCGCTCCCGCGAGCAGGCGAAGCAGACCGGCCAGGTGGATGTGCTGCCGTTCCAGCTGGTGACCATGGGTCAGCCGATCGCCGACTTCGCCAATGAACTGTTCGCCGCCGACAACTACCGCGACTACCTCGAGGTGCACGGCATCGGCGTGCAGCTCACCGAGGCGCTGGCCGAGTACTGGCACCGCCGCGTCCGCGAAGAGTTGGTTCTGGAAGGGCACTCGGTCGCCGAATCCGACCCGGCGGACGTGCAGGACTACTTCAAACTCGGCTACCGCGGCGCTCGCTACTCCTTCGGCTATGGCGCCTGCCCCGAATTGGAAGACCGCGCGAAGCTGGTGGACCTGCTGGAAGCCGCTCGCATCGGGGTGGTCCTCTCCGAGGAGTTGCAGTTGCATCCCGAGCAGTCGACCGACGCGTTCGTGCTGCTGCATCCCGAGGCGAAGTACTTCAACGCCTGATCTGCCTTACCGCTGCTGGGAACAACGGATCGATCGGCTGCTGACTCGGTCACGTTCGCGCTCCAACCGATCGCTCTTGATCTTGATCAGGTTCTGGATCCGAGTGATCTTTTGTGCGGAGCTTTCGGCGGGTGCCACACCGGTAGGAGTCGCCTCCAGCAGGCTTCGAGGTGGGTGCTGTTACGCACGTTTACCTGCGCTAACGGCCCTGTTCAAGTGGGTTTGCCGGTGGTGTAGTGGACGAAGAGGGGGATCCCCCGTACGAGGAGCAGGCAATGGCCAAGCCATTCAGAGGTCTCGTCAATCTCGACATTCGCGACTCGATCCCCGACTGGGGACCGTACGAGCAACCGAAGGCGCCACCGGGGTCGCCGAACGTGCTGTACATCGTGCTCGACGACGTAGGATTCGGGGCCCTGGGCTGCTATGGCGGCCCGATCGACACTCCGAACATCGACCGGATCGCGGCCAACGGTCTGCGCTACGGCCAGTGGCACACCACAGCGCTGTGTTCCCCGACCCGATCCTGCCTGCTGACCGGCCGCAACCACACCACCAACGGCATGGCATGCATCAGTGAGGCGGCGGTCGGCTTCCCCGGTGCGAACGGGCACATCCCGCCGGAATGCGCCACCCTCGCCGAGGTCCTGGTCGAGCAAGGCTTTTCCACCGCGATGGTCGGCAAATGGCATCTGTGTGCCGAGGACGAGATGAATTTGGCGTCCACCAAAAGGAATTGGCCGATCGGCCGCGGATTCGAGCGTTTCTACGGCTTCCTCGGCGCCGAGACCAACCAGTGGTACCCCGACCTGGTCCACGACAACCATCCCGTCGAGCAGCCCGCCACCCCGGAGCAGGGCTACCACTTCAGTGTCGACATCACCGACAAGGCCCTCGACTACCTCGGAGACGTCAAGGCGATTGCACCGGACCGGCCGGTGTTCCTGTACTACGCGCCCGGCTGCGCCCACGCCCCGCATCAGGTGCCCCGCGAATGGGCAGACCGCTACCGCGGCCGGTTCGACGCCGGCTACGAGGCAATGCGGGAGCAGATCCTGGCCCGGCAGAAGGAGATGGGTCTGGTCCCCGCCGACACCGAGTTGCCGCCGCTGAACCCGATCGGCACTCCCGAGACTCGCACCGGCCCAGATGGGAAACCCTTCCCGGCATTGGACTACACCAAACCGTGGGACACCCTCTCCGACGACGAGAAACGTCTGTTCGCCCGGATGGCCGAGGTGTACGCGGGATTCGTCTCGCACTGCGATGATCAGATCGGTCGGCTGCTGAACTATCTCGATGACATCGAGCAGCTCGACAACACCATCATCGTGGTGGTCTCCGACAACGGCGCCAGTGGCGAAGGCGGCCCCACCGGGTCGGTCAATGAGAACAAGTTCGCCAACGGTGTTTCGGACGATCTGGCCGAAAATCTCGCCAAACTGGACGAGTTGGGTGGCACCAAGACCTACAACCACTACCCGAACGGGTGGGCGATGGCCTTCAACACCCCGTTCAAGATGTGGAAACGCTACTCGTTCAACGGCGGTACCGCCGACCCGTGCATCTTCTCGTGGCCCGCGGGGATCGAAGCGCGCGGCGAGACCCGGGACCAGTACCACCACGCGATCGACGTGGTCCCGACGTTGTTGGACTGCATCGGCATCGAACTTCCGGACACGGTGAAGGGGTACACCCAGCACCCCCTGCAGGGTGTGAGCATGCGCTACAGCTTCGATGCCGCCAACATCCCCACCGCCAAGCGCACCCAGTTCTATTCGATGCTCGGCACCCGGGGTATCTGGCACGACGGCTGGAAGGCCGTCACCACCCATCCCGCGATCAGCGGCTGGGGTCACTTCCCGGAGGATACCTGGGAGCTCTACCACTGCCAGGCGGACCGATCGGAGCTTCGCGATCTCTCCGCCGAGGAGCCCGTGCGGCTCGCCGAGCTGGTTGGGTTGTGGTTCCACGAAGCCGGTGCGAACCAGGCGTTGCCGCTCGACGATCGCGCCGCCGTCGAGATCGTCACCACCCCGCGTCCGCAGCTCGCGCCGCCTCGAAACCGGTACGTCTATCGACCCGGTGGAGCCGAGGTACCCGAGTCCGTCGCGGTCAACATCCGCAACCGTTCGTACTCGATCGGCGCGCTTGCCTTGGAATGGTCGGCGGTGTAGTAGTCCACCGTCCACTCCCACACATTGCCCGCCATATCGCGGAGTCCGATAGCCGTTCGACGGGAACCGGCCCACCGGCGACGTGCCCGCGACGCCGTCCCCATTGAGGTTCTCCCAGGGAAACCGGCCCTGCCAGACGTTGGCGGCGCGCCTGCCGCCAGGTTCGTGCGTTGCGCCCCATACGAACGGTTGCCGGTCCAGGCCACCCCGGGCGGCGAATTCCCACTCTGCTTCGGTCGGCAGTTGCTTGCCGGCCCACTGGACGTAGGCCGAGGCGTCGAACCAGGACACGTGGGTGACCGGATGGCGTTGCCGTCCATCGAGACTGCTGCCGGGGCCCTGCGGATGGCGCCAATCCGCACCCGGCGTAAACGACCACCAGCGCCAGTAGTCGTCGAGCGGCACCGGTCCTGGGGTGGGGGTGAACACCAAGGAACCGGGCACCAGTAACGACGGGTCTGCTTGCGGGTGTTGCACCGGTTCTGGCGGTGTTTCTGCGGTGGTGACGTATCCGGTGTCCTTCATGAACCGCCGGAACTCCGCCACTGTCACCGGATGGGTATCCATCCAGAAACCATCCACGGTGGCCTGATGAACGGGACTTTCTTCCGGATAGAAGTTTTGGGATCCCATCCAGAAAGTCCCGCCCGGGATCCACTCCATGTTCTTCGGAGCCGTACGTGTCATAGAATTCAGCGTTTCATAGTTGGCTCCAGTGCAGGAGTGATCCACGCGGTCGGTCGGCTTCAAACCCTATTGCGACCAGTGCTTATTCGGTGAAGTCGCGCCGGTCCACGAGCAACTTTCGTGTCGCAGTCATCGCTGGCGGTCGGACTGGCGATGCACGCCAGAAGCCGGCGACGGCGAAGAATGCGTAGATTCCGCGCGTCGGTCCGAGGTTGGAAAGCGCTGGGAGACAATTCACGCATCCCGGTGGATTCAGCGGTCGGTCGACTCGGCTCGCGATTAGACCACGTCTCACGTGGTGGTGGTACAGCCCCAGCCCTCGCTGTAGCACTGACCTGCGGCAAGAAACTCGCGAAATCAACCACATGAGACGCGGTCTCAGCGGGACTTTTCGCAGATCTGGTCCTCAACCTCCGTATAGCAGCCGGTTGAGGGCCAGAAGGTCGCCCACAAAGGCAACGCTCCCTTCGGCGAGCGCAGCGTCGAGCGAGGCTGGATCGGCCAGCAGACTGCCGAGCGTCTTAGGGTCCGTACGAAGCGAGATGTCGGCCGTGGCAGGTTCACCGCTGTGCACCTGAACGTTTCCGGAGTCTGCGCAGACCGTCCAGACCGAGCCGTCGAGGTCGAGGCGACAAACGATCGGCGGCGCTGCCGGGTCGGGACGAGCGGCACCTCGCAGGAAGATCAGCACCGAGGTGGCGCTGAGTGAGGTGGGCTCCGTGGGGTTGGGGGCATCGATCCCCCAATCGCCCAGAGCTAGCACGATCGGTTCCAGCTTCCGGCCCCACTCTGTCAGTTCGTAGACCTGTGGGCCTGCCGTTGACGCCAGTTTGCGGCGACGGATCACTCCGTGATGTTCGAGTTCTCGAAGTCGATCGGCAAGCAGGTTCGAGCTGGCGTTAGGCAGGGCGTGCCGAAGCTCGGAGAAGCGTTGTGGCACCAAGAGCAGCTCCCGGACGACCAGCAGTGCCCACCGCTCCCCGACAACGTCGAGAGCCCGAGCTATCCCACATGAGTCCCGATAGCTACGGCTGGTCGGCATGGCTACTTCCTCCTTGTCCCACTCCGATTCGAAACTGCCACTCATAGTAGTTGCTTTTCACAACTCTTTGCCCACCGCTCTCCGGCAACGTCGAGAGCCCGAGCCATCCCACATGAGCCCCGATAGCTACGGCTGGTCGGCATGACTACTCCCTCCTTGTCCCACTCCGATTCGAAACTGCCACTCATAGCGGTTGTTTTTCACAACTCCTTGTGGTTATTGTTTAGAAGTCGACCCGGCGGAGCCAGTGAGGTCAGGCGATGGCGCTCGGCGGCGATCTGGCGCTCGGAAGGACAGATCCATGCGACAGCCAGTGCCCACTCCGAGATCACCCCGATCCGGCGGTGGAGCCAGCGTCAAGGTCGCGCAATAACCCGGCAAATAGGAGCCTGCAATGAGTATTTCGACCCCGGCCTCAGCTCAGAAGCCCCAGCATGCATCGATCGTGGATCCCGATGCGCACCAAGTCTTGTTCGAGAATGAACACGTTCGGGTGATCCATGCGCGCGCCTCGCACGGTTGGGAAAGTGCGATGCACTCGCACCCGCCGATGCTGGTGGTCAACCTCGGCTCCGGGCGACAGAAAGTGACCTGGGCGGATGGGACGACGCAGATCGTGGATCTGAACCCTGGTGCGGTCGTCTGGCAAGAGAACGCTTTCGATCACGCCTGGGAATTGCTGGCGGGCGAAGTGAACGTGATTCTCGTTGAGGTCAAGTCGGCATCCACGACATGAGACACGGTCTCGAATCCCACGCATGAATCGGCAGCAGGCCCACTCCGGGCCTGCCGCGTACTACCAGCACTCGCACACAATAAGGAGATTCGCCAATGACCACCCCGAAACCCGGCAGCATCCTGCTCGGCACCACCCAGCCCGCGGTCCTGCGCGACTGGTACCGCAAGGCACTCGCGCCAGAGCACACGGGCGAAGGACCGATCGATCTCGGAGGGTTTCTGCTAGTCATCGATCAACGGGACGACGTCGGCTCGAAAACCAATGAGCCGGGCCGGGTGATCCTCAACTTCCACGTCGACAATTTCGACGAGGTCGAGGAACAGCTGCAGGCGGCGGGCGTGGATTGGATCGCCCCCGCCGAGGATCGCCCGTCCGGCCGCTTCGCGACGTTCGCCGACCCTGACGGAAACTATCTTCAGATCATCCAGTTCGCGGAACGGGTGAGCCCGGCCTCGACCCACACATAAGCTCAGTGAGCGGAAAGAAGTACCCGCGCTGCGCGGGCCGGGCTGATGAGAAAACTGTCCTGGCCCGCACGGCGGTTGACGGCGGTTAGTGGAACGAGCATCGAGCCCGCCGTGATCAGCACCGGAAACTGTCGTAGCTTTCTGCTACCACGGAGGTCTCGCGCTCCGGGTTCCCGGATCGCCGATCCGGGCCGAAGCGGACCTTCGGCTGCTGCCCGGCCGCCGCCGTCGTCGGTGATCGGACCGAAGGGGACGGTGTGATTCTCGACGCATCGGATCCCGAAGGGTCGCAGCGCCGTTCGACTGGCTATTGCCGTGATTGCCTCGAAATATGCGATCGCGATGCAGGTCCAGGCCGGTCGCGGGAAATTCCGTAGCCGGGGCGCGCCGTGCTGTTTTGCTGACAGGGCCTGCGGTGACCTGCGGAATCGCGGAAGATCGCGCGCGATGGTGGATGTATGTCAGCCGGGTATGACATTGTCGGAAGCATTGCAACTGCATCCGGAGCAGTCGGCGGATGCCGTCATCCTGCTGTATTCGGGTGCAATGTACTTCAGCGCGTAGGATTTTGGACGATTTCCGCTTACGCGCGGAGTGCTGGACGACTCGGCGGGCAAGTAGGAGGGGCACAACACCATGACCTCGGATCGGTTGATCGCGGGACGGTATCGGATCACGGATCCGATCGGTACCGGTGCGATGGGGGTTGTGTGGCGGGGGACCGACGTCCGATTGCGCCGTACCGTCGCGGTGAAGCAACTGCTACTCGCACCGGGTCTGTCCCGGTCGGCCGCCATCGAGGCCAGGCTGCGGGCGATGCGTGAGGGTCGGATCGCGGCCCGTCTGCATCATCCCAATGCGATCACCGTTTTCGATGTCGCCGAAGAGGACGGCCAGCCGTGGCTGGTGATGGAGTACATGAACGCTCCGAGTCTGGCGGCCAAACTGTCCGGCAAGCGCACGCTCACGCCGATGGAGGTGGCCAAGATCGGCGCCCAGGCCGCCGGTGCACTGGCCGCCGCGCACGACGCGGGCATCATGCACCGGGACGTGAAACCGGCGAATCTGCTTGTCGGCGATGACGGGACGGTGAAGATCACCGACTTCGGCATCTCCCGCGCGGTCGGCGATGTGACTGTCACTGCGACCGGTTTCCTGGCGGGCACACCTGCCTACTTGGCGCCGGAAGTGGCGCGCGGCGAGAATCCTGAGCCGGCCTCCGACGTGTTCGCGCTCGGTTCCACCCTGTACGCGGCGGTCGAGGGTTCGCCACCGTTCGGCGAGGGCGACAACCCGTTGGCGGTGCTGCATGCGGTGGCACGCGGGGAGATACCGCCGCCGAAGCAGGCCGGTGCGCTCGGACCGGTGCTGTTGCGGCTGCTCGCGCCGACGATCGATGCGCGCCCCACCATGCGCGAGGCGCAGGAGGCCATGGAAGCCGTTGCCGCGGGGCGTATCCCGGCCTTGGCGTCGGCACCGGCATCGACGAAGACGCTGCCTGCTCCAGGAGCGGACGCGACGACGGTGCTGGCCGCCCCCGGCTCCGACGGTGTGGCCATGGCGGGCAATGCCACCGGGGCCACCGAGATGATCTCCGCCGCCGCGGCGTCGGGCGCGCCTGCCGTCGCCGCGGTCGCCGCACCGCCCGCGCCGCCGAGCCGCTCGGGTGGCACGCTGCCCGGCGGTTCCGGTGACGGTCAGTCGCGTGGGCGGTTGCTTGCCGTCGCGGCTATCGCGGTCGTCGCGGTGCTCATCGTGGTCGGACTGATCGTGGCCTCGACCAACGGGGACGGCACGGACGGCCCGACCGCCGCGCCGTCGACCGGTGCCGTCCTCTCGGGCGCCGCGGAAAACCCGGCGGACCCGTCGACGAATGCCATGGGACCCGCGCAGCAGGAGCCGTCCGGCGCATCGCAGGCGAGGACTCCCGGTGCCTCATCGGCGTCGGTCACGCCGAGCTCAACGGTCAAACCGACCACCACTCGACCGCCGGCTACCACCATCACCACCACACCGTTCGGCCCGCCCACTGCCGAGCGGATCGCACAATTCATCCAGGGCTACTACGGAATGCTGCCCGGCAATGTGGGCGCCGCGTGGTCCCAGTTGTCGCCCGCCTATCAGGCCCAGACCGGCGGCTACGACGCCTACGCCCGGTTCTGGGGTTCGGTCCGCTCGGTGAGCGTGGGTGCCGTCACACCGAACGGTGAGAACCGAGCGGTCGCTTCGCTGACCTATAACCTGAAGGACGGCACGACTTCATCGGAGAACCGGTGGTTCCAGATCGCGTCGGACAATGGGCGACTGCTGATCGCGGCCTCTGGCACGTAGTCGGCGACACGAAGGAGACGTACCAAAGGTGACAGCGCGATCAGAACTGGCGGGTGTGCTGTGGGACATGGACGGCACGCTGCTGGATTCGGAGAAGCTGTGGGACATCGGTGTCCGTGAGCTGGCGCGCCGGCACGGCCACGAGATGACCCAGGACCTGCGGCACGCATTGATCGGCGCTTCGGGCCCCGATGCGCTGCGCATCATGTTCGACGGCCTCGGTATCGAGCACACGGCCGCCGCCGTTCGCGCCGCGGGCGAGTTCCTGGAGCGGCGGGTGACCGAGCTGATGACGGGCCCGATTCCGTGGCGTCCCGGCGCGAAGGACGCACTGGCTCTGGTGCGGACGGCGGGACTTGCCACGGCACTGGTCACCAACACCAAACGGTCGCTCACCGAATTCGGACTCGACACCCTCGGCCGTGACTTCTTCGACGAGTCGGTCTGCGGCGACGAGGTGGCCAACGGCAAGCCCGAACCCGACGTCTATCTGCGCGCCGCGGAGCTGCTCGGTGTCGACCCGCGCAACTGCGTCGCCATCGAGGATTCGCCGACCGGCGCACGTGCGGCCCAGGCCGCGGGCTGCGCGGTGATCGTGATCCCGTGCGAGATTCCGGTGCCGCAGCTGCCGGGCCGCGTCTTCCGTGATTCGCTGGTCGGGTTGACTCTCGGCGATCTGCACGACGCATTGCGCGTGCGCGACGCGATAGCGGGTTCGGCAGAATCCGGCCATCGGCGTTGATCTTGTTCTGCGCCACAACAATTCGGTCGACGCCATTGTGACCGATAGGTATGCGTCGCTGATGCCGGGCGAGTCTCAGTGAGAGTTACTGTCCCGCAACACAAATGAGTGCTGTTCGGAGGTGTGACCGTAGTCACGGGCAATCTTTCCGAATCCCGGGCGTGTCTGCGAATGCTGCACCAAAATTACGCCATGGCAGCGACGGGAGTGCTGGATGAAATCGTCGATACGGCACGGTATTCGCTCGCGGACCCCGGGGGATCGTCCTGGCAGGATGCGGTGGCGCAGGCGCGCGCGGAATTGGCCGAGGTCGGTTGCACTGTGCTGCGGGAATTCATCCGGCCGGAGCTGATCGAGACGCTGCGCGCGCAGGGGGAGGCCGTAGCGCCCGAGGCGTATTACAAGGTCGAGCGGGTGAATGCGTACAACATTCCGCTGGATACCGAACTGCCGGAAGACCATCCGGGACGGATCGTGCTAACCCGCGGAAATGCGTTCGTGCCGCGCGATCGGATCCCGGTCGACGCGCTGATCTACCGCCTCTACACCAGCGCGGTGTTCCAGCGGTTCGTCGCGGATTGTTTCGGACTGGCCGAACTGCACGAATTCGCCGATCCGCTGGCCGGACTCTGTCTGAATGTCGTCGCGCCCGGAATGTCGCATCCGTGGCATTTCGACACCAACGAATTCACCGTCAGCATGCTGACCCAGCCCGCCGAGACGGGCGGTGTCTTCGAGTATTGCCCCAATATCCGCTCGACCGAGGCCGAGAACCTCGACGACGTGCGCGGCGTGCTCACCGGCGCGGGGGCACGGCTGATCCGGCGACTGGACCTGCGGCCCGGCGACCTGCAGCTGTTCAAGGGCCGCTTCTCGCTGCACCGGGTGTCGCCGGTCGAGGGCGGCACGCAACGACATTCGGCGATCTTCGCCTACACGAATCGTCCCGGTGTCATCGGCACCGTGGAGCGCACTCGCCAGCTGTTCGGGCGGGTGCTGCCCGACCACCTGGCCGCCGCGGCCGACGCCGTCCGAGGCGACCGATTGCTCGACTGAGTACAACGACGCTGCCTGGACAGTGCAGAGCTCGACCCGAGAGGAACGAACTAGTGTCAGTGCCGTTACACACGACCGGGAAAGCTTCCTTCGACGATATCTACACCCGTCCCGATCCCCGCGACTACTACGCCCGGATGGCCGAACTCGACTATCGGATTCCGGAACTGGCGAAACCGTTCTTTCAGCAACAGATTCGGGAGTATTGCGCCTCGGCGCGGGTGAGTACCCCGACGGTGCTCGACATCGGCTGCTCCTACGGCGTCAATGCAGCGCTGCTGCGCCTGGACACCACTATCGGCGAACTCGCCGGGCACTACCGGCGGGCCGAAGGCGACCAGACCGCGCTCATCGCCCGCGATCGGGCCCGGCTGGCCGCGCAGGACCGGCTGCCCGAGGTTCGCTTCATCGGCATGGATGCCGCTCACCCTGCCCTGTCCTACGCCAACGCCGCCGGATTCCTGCACGACACCGTGCACGCCGACCTGGAGGCCGCGGACCCGACCGAGCAGCAGCGGGCCATCCTGGCGACTGCGGATATCGTCGTGTCCACCGGCTGTGTCGGCTACGTGACCGAAAAAACCTTGTCCCGGGTTGCGCTCGCGCACCCACACCGGCGGCCGTGGATGGCACACTTCGTCTTGCGCATGTTCAGCTTCGAGCCGATGGCCGCGGAGCTTGCCGCGCTCGGCTACCGCACCGAGCAGGCGCCCGGCATCTTCGAGCAACGCAGGTTTGCCTCCGACGCCGAACGCACGCAGGTGCTGAATACTCTGTCCGACAATGGCATCGACACCACCGATCACGAAACCGAAGGCTGGCTCTACGCCAACCTGTACCTCTCTCGCCCGCTGACCGAACACGCCGACCCCGAGGAACTGCATTGAGTCAACGCACCTTCGCCGCCGACGAACACCTGCCCCGGGTGCCGCTGCCGACGCTGGAGGACAGCTGCGCCCGATTCCTGGAATGGTGCGCACCGCTGCTGACCGCCGATGAAATCGCCACCACCGAGGCGGCCGTCGCCGACCTGCTGCGCGCGGACGGCCCCGGCCGGACTCTGCACGCCGCACTGGCGGAATACGACGCGACCCCTGGCGTCGGGAGCTGGCTGGATCTGTTCTGGCCGTCGCGCTACCTCGGCAGGCGCGATCGAATCGCCTTGAACGCCAACTTCTTCTTCCTCTTCCGCGACGACACCCCCTTGGCCACCTCGACCGCTCCCGACCAGGTGGAGCGTGCGGCGGGGATCGTCGCGGCCGCCGTCGACTACAAGCTGGCGCTGGACGCCGAGGAGATCCCGCCCGCCACCCAGCGTGGGCAGTTGCTGACGATGTGGCAGCACAAATACCTGTTCTCCGAGACGCGGATTCCCGGCGCGGAACAGGATTCCGTACGGGTGCCCTACAGCGCGGAATGGCCGGGGCCGTCGCAGGCCGGGCACATCGTCGTGTTCTTCCGCGGGAGCATGTTCCGGATGGATGTGATCGGGCCCGACGGCGCGCCCTACTCGCTCGACGACCTCGCCGACGGTCTGCGCGCGGTATTGAAGGCCGGTGCGCGCTCGGCCCGCACCGACACCGCGGTCGGGCATCTCACCACCAAAGCGCGCGCCGAATGGGCGGCGAGTAGACAAGGGTTGCGCGCCGAACCGGCCAACATCGCGGCGCTGGACACCATCGAGACCGCATTGTTCTGCCTGTGTCTGGAGGACTTCACCCCACGCGACGAATTGCAGGCCTGCGATCAGCTGCTGCATGGCGACAGCGCCAATAGGTGGTTCGACAAGGCCGTGTCGTTCATCGTCTTCGGCGACGGGCAGGCCGGCATCAATATCGAGCACTGCGGGTTGGACGGCACCACCATCCTGTCGTTCGTGGACACGCTGCTGGAAAAGCCCGCGCAAGAGCATGCCGACCGGTCCGGCGCACAGCCGCAGGGGCTGCCCCCGGTCGAACCGATCGAGTTCGTGCTCGATGCTGCCCAGCGCAGCGATATCGCGGCGGCGGGTGCGGCCTTCGCTCGGTATGCGGCCGAGAACGCCACCACCACAGTCACCTTCGAGAACTTCGGCACCGCTCGGGCCAAGCAGCTCGGCATCTCGCCGGATGCCTTCGCGCAGTTGAGCTATCAGCTGGCCCACCGCCGCAGCAAAGGTCTCACCGGCGCCACCTACGAATCCATCGCGACGCGCCAATACCGCAACGGCCGCACCGAGGCGATGCGGGTAGTGACCCCGCAGCTGGTGGCCTTCGTCGACGCCATGCAGGATCCCGCGACCGCTCCCGCCGACCGGGTGACCGCGGCACGGGCCGCGGCGACCGCGCACGTCGAGCGGGCCAAACAGTGCCAGGCGGGGGACGCGCCCGAACAGCACCTCTGGGAGCTGCAGTGGATTCAACGCCGCCGCGGCGCCGAGCTCGGCGTCGAAGCGCCGATCCCGCTCTACGACAGCCCGGGCTGGACGATCATGCGCGACGACTATCTGAGCACTAGCTCGGCGCCGTCGGTCAACATCCGCTACTTCGGATTCGGGTCCACCAGTCCCAAGTGCATCGGCGTCGCATACGTGCTGCTGCCGGACCGGTGGAATCTGTACCTCGCGACGCCGCGCGCGGTCGCGAACGAGATGCATGCGTTCGCCGATCATCTGCGCACGGCTGTTGCTGATCTGGAGGCGCTGCTCTCGGGCGCGTGATCAGGCAGTTCCGATGTACCGGCCGTCGTGGTGGCGGCGGCCGGATCACATCGGTGGCATGTGCACGCGGATGACGGGTCCGGTTGGCCGTCGCCGCCGGTGTCCTGCCGGGCATGTGGTGGTCGGCGGGGATGACAGGCGGCGTAGCGGTGCGTGCGGACCGCAGCAACAGGCCCGCATGCGGGTCTGAAAGAATGACCTCTCGTGAAGAACTTCGAAACCCTGTTCGCCGAGCTCCAGGATCGTGCAGTCACCCGCCCCGAGGGGTCTGGGACTGTCGCTGCGCTGGACGCAGGCGTGCATAGCCAGGGCAAGAAGGTGCTCGAGGAAGCCGGTGAAGTGTGGCTCGCCGCCGAGCACGAGAGCGACGAGTCGCTCGCGGAGGAGATCTCGCAACTGCTCTATTGGGTCCAGGTGCTGATGGTCGGCCGCGGATTGAAGCTCGAAGACGTGTACCGACATCTGTGACGGTCGCCGGATTCCGTAGTTTCTCCCTTCCGAAAGGACACCCTCCCCATGCTGCGCGTCGCAGTCCCCAATAAAGGCGCCCTGTCCGAATCCGCCACCTCGATCCTGTCCGAGGCCGGCTACCGCAAGCGCACCGATTCCCGCGACCTGACCGTCCTCGATCCGGCCAACCAGGTGGAGTTCTTCTTCCTGCGGCCCAAGGACATCGCCATCTACGTCGGGTCGGGCGAGCTCGACCTGGGCATCACCGGTCGCGACCTCGCGCTGGATTCCGGTGCCACCGTCCAGGAACGGCTCTCGCTCGGCTTCGGCCGCTCCACCTTCCGCTATGCCGCCCCGGCCGGTCGCGAATGGAAGGTCGAGGACCTCTACGACAAGCGCATCGCCACCTCCTACCCGAACCTGGTACTCAGCGATTTGCGTGCACGCGGCATCGAGGCCGAGGTGATCCGCCTCGACGGCGCGGTCGAGATCTCCATCCAGCTCGGCGTCGCCGACGCCATCGCCGATGTGGTCGGCTCCGGGCGCACGCTGCGTCAGCACAATCTGGTCGCGTTCGGTGAGACGCTGTGCGATTCGGAGGGCGTGCTGATCGAACGGACCGGCTCCGATCAGAAGGACCGCGCCCGCAACCAGCTCATCGCGCGCGTTCAGGGCGTGGTGTTCGCACAGCAGTACCTGATGCTGGATTACGACTGCCCGAAGGAGCTCCTGGACGCCGCGGTACAGGTCACCCCGGGTTTGGAGTCGCCGACGGTCTCGCCGCTGACCGATCCCGGCTGGGTCGCCGTCCGCGCCCTGGTGCCGCGCAAACAGGGCAACGAGGTCATGGATCAGCTTGCCGAGTTGGGTGCCAAGGCGATTCTCGCCACCGATATCCGGTCCTGCCGCGCCTTCTGAGGCGCCTCGGCGGGTGGCGGGTGCCTTGTCTGGTCGTGTTTGCTGCCCGAGAATGGCCGATGCGCGCGATTTCGTCGCCATGGCATCGGCCGTTCGGCGCGTCTGAGTTGCCGAGTGTTCGGGCGGCCGCGAGCAGGTGTCCTACCCATGCGCACGGTCGGTTTGTGTTGTCCGGGTGATTAATTCACGTCGAGCGCAACCGGTGTGCTGCCTCGTCGAACGTTGCTACTGTGCGGCCTCTCGATGAGGAAACGCAAGGAGCACATCGTGTCACAGACACCGCCTGAGGAACGTTCGGGCAGCACATTCGCGTGGAGTGAGGACTGGCTGGCGGCAATTGTCGGACTCGCCCTCATTGCGCTGGTTCTCGTCGGCGTCATCCCGGATTGGCTGGTGCCGTGATGTCGGAGACCGATGCGGAAGTACCCGCGGTAGCCGAGGCTGACAATACGATCGACACCGAGCAGCCGGCGGCGACAACCGATGCCTCTGCTCAGTCGGACGTCGATGCTCCTGCGCAGTCGGACACCGATGTGCCGGTGCGGTCGGAAACCGCTGCGCTGCAGGCGATCGCCCGCCCGACGGTGACGGAGGTGGTGGTAGGCATTGCCGTCGTCATCCTGCTCGGTGCGCTGACCCGCTACTTCGATACCCATGTGCCGCGCTGGGCTGTCGACACTCCGCTGCAGCGGGTCGCCAGGTCGATCGAGTTCCCGGTCTATGCGATCGTCATCGGCCTGCTCGGCAATGGGGTACTCGCCAAACTCGACTTGCGCGAACGGCTTTCGGCCGGCTTCCGCACCGAGTTCTTCATCAAGACCGGTGTGGTACTGCTCGGCGCATCGATCAACCTGAAGATTCTGGTGACCGCCGCGGGTCCGTCGATCCTGCAGGCGCTGCTGCTGATCACCTCGGTGTTCGCCTTCACCTGGTGGCTCGGCGGTCGCCTCGGGCTCGACGACAAGCTGCGCGCCCTGCTGTCGTCCGCGGTGTCGATCTGCGGCGTGAGCGCGGCGATCGCGGCCGCGGGCGCGGTGCAGGCCCGACGTGAGCAGATCGCCTACGCCGCATCGCTGGTGATCATTTTTGCGCTGCCCTCGATCTTCGTATTGCCATGGCTCGCTGATGTTTTCGGGCTGTCCGACGCCGTGGCCGGAGCGTGGATCGGCGGCAATATCGACACCACCGCTGCCGTCGCCGCCTCCGGCGCCATCGCGGGGGAGAAGGCGTTACAGATCGCCACCATCGTGAAGACCACCCAGAACGCACTGATCGGCATTGTCGCGATCGCGCTGACCGCCTACTTCACCCTGCGGGTCGAGCGGAGCGCGGGCACGGCGCGGCCGTCGCTCGGGCAGTTCTGGGAGCGGTTCCCGAAGTTCGTGATCGGCTTCGTGGCCGCCTCCGTCATCGGCACCCTCTACCTACAGTCGGTGGACAAGAAGGCCGGCGCGGCCCACATCGCGATCATCAACGACCTGCGCACCTGGTTTCTGATCTTCGCGTTCGTTTCCATCGGCCTGGAGTTCTCGCTGCGCGGCCTGCGCGAGGCGGGCTGGCGCCCGATTGTGGTCTTCGGTTCGGCTGTCGTGGTGAATCTTCTTGTCGGCCTCGGCCTTTCGGTGCTGCTGTTCCACAACTTCACGGTTTGACCGGCGCGTGCCGCATCCACACGTTGGTGGGTGCGGCGCGGTGACCAGCGTCGATTGCTCACGAAATGTTAACGATTCGTTCCCGATACTGGATGACTAAAGTGTCGGAAGATGTTTGGGGCGCCGTGGTGCCACAGCGTTGTGACTATCGGAGGACAGTGATGGATATCGGCGTCGAAACGGCCAGCCCGTGGCGGAGAACTCGAAATATGCTGATCGCCGCGGGGGACGTGGTGGGCGTGATGGTGTTGAGCGGGGCGGTGTACGTGCTCGGATCCCATGGCGGCGCGCTGGATGCGTTACTGGCGTTCCGCGCGAAGTAGGCGCTCACTCCGAGAGCGCGTCGGCCAGCGTCTCATCCGCTGATTCGCGGGTGCCGCCATCAGGCCAGCCGGGGTACGGCGGGGGTGTGCCGCCGAATTCGGGGCATAGGTCTTTATAGGCACAGTAGCCGCAGAGCCAGCTGGTGTTCGGGCGGAAGTCCCCGGTGCGGCCCGCCTCGAGAATCGCCTGCCACAGCGCGGAGAGGGTGCGTTCGAAGCGCAGCAGCTCGTCCTCGTCAGGGGCGTAGGTGAGCAGCTGTTCGTCGGCCAGATAGATCAGCCGTAGTTGGGTGGGCAGAATGCCGCGGGTGCGCAGCACGACCAGCGCGTAGAACTTCAGCTGGAACAGCGCCTTGGCCTCCTGTGCCACTCCCGGCGCGCGACCGGTCTTGTAGTCGACCACGCGAAGCTGACCGGTTGGCGCGACATCGATGCGATCGACGAAGCCGCGCAGCAGCACTCCGTCGTCGAGTTCGACCTCGACTCGCGACTCGCAGGATTCCGGGTCGAACCGGGTCGGATCTTCGAGCCGGTAGTACGTCTCGACGAGTGTGCGCACCTCGCCGAGGAACTCGGCAAGACCATCGTCGGCCACGAGTTCGTCGATCTCGGGTTGTTCGGCGAGCACACGGGCCCAGGCCGGTTCGGCGAGCAGGGCGGCGCGCTCAGGGCTGCGCTCGGCCGCCGGAAGCCCGTAGAGGTCCTCCAGCACCGCATGCACCACCGTGCCGCGCACGGCGTTGCGCGACGGCGGCTCCGGGATCCGATCGATGGCGCGGAAGCGGTATTTCAGTGGGCACTGCTTGAAATCCATTGCCCGCGAAGGGGACAACGCTGGCCGGGAGCGATCTGGCATCACTCCGGGCTCGGGCGCCGAATCGGCGTCGGCGGGGGGCGTGGTCACGGGCACTGGCATACCTGGCAGGCTATCCGGCGGTACCGACACGCCGGTGCCAACACTGTAGGACCGCATCGACCGATCGAAACGGAGATTCATGACGGCCAGACGGACCGGGCCATTCACCACCGGTGACCGGGTACAGCTGACCGATGCCAAAGGGCGCCTCTACACAGTGGTGCTGGAACCCGGTAAGGAGTTCCACACGCATCGCGGCGGGATCAAGCACGACAGCCTGATCGGCGCCGACGAGGGCACCGTGGTGAACTCGACGAACGGCACGCCCTATCTCGCGCTGCGCCCGCTGCTGGTCGATTACGTGCTGTCGATGCCGCGCGGTGCCGCGGTCATCTACCCCAAAGACGCCGCGCAGATCGTGCACGAGGGCGATATGTTCCCCGGCGCGCGGGTGTTGGAGGCCGGAGCAGGCTCCGGCGCGCTCACATGTTCGCTACTTCGCGCGGTCGGTCCGCAGGGGGAAGTTATCTCCTACGAGATCCGCGATGACCATGCCGAGCACGCCGTTCGCAATGTCGAGACGTTCTTCGGCGAATGTCCGGCTAACTGGTCGCTGACCGTCGCCGACGTCGCGGCCTATGACGGCCCGCCGGTCGATCGCGTCGTGCTCGACATGCTCGCCCCATGGGATGCGCTGCCCGCGGTGAGCAAGGCGCTGGTGCCCGGCGGTGTGCTGATCGTCTATGTGGCCACCGTCACACAGCTGTCGAAAGTCGTGGAGGCCTTGCGTGAGCAGGAGTGCTGGACCGAGCCGCGCTCATGGGAATCGATGGTGCGTGGCTGGCATGTCGTCGGTCTTGCGGTTCGGCCGGAACATCGCATGCAGGGCCACACCGCCTTCCTGGTGAGTGCACGGCGACTGGCCGAGGGCACCGTCACGCCGAAGCCGCAGCGCAGGCCGTCCAAGGGCTGATGTAGCGAGCGCAACATGACCGATCGAACACAGACCGCCCTCGTCCCGTCGTATCGGGCGGGGGCGGCCTCGGGTCCGTGCCCGCTACGACGTGCAGGGCGCCTGGGCGAAGCCGAGCATGGTGCAGGCGGTGGCGTCGGAGAGCTTCCACTTGCCATCGACGTGTTCCCAGGTCATCGGCATGGCCGGGGCGGCTCCGTGCGGGGAGGTGATGACGACCTGTGCGGTCGCGGTGGTGCCTTCGACCTTGACGTCGGTGACGGCGAAGGTCAGCGCGCCGTAGCCGGCGAGCGCCTGATTCATCTGATCGATATTGGCGGTGCGCTTGTCGCCGTTGACGATGAGCGCGGTCTTCTCGGCGGTCGACTTGGCCGGATCGGCGACCAGCATCAGGGTGGCCTTCAGTTCGTCCGCCGTCGGTGCGGTCGCGGTGCCGTGCGCACCGTGGTCGGCGCTGGTGGCCACCGCGCTGGTGGTTGTCGCCGTTGCGGTGTCGGACTTGTCGTCGGAGCCACAGGCGGTGAGCCCGAGGGTAACGGTGACGGCCGCTGCGGCGGTAGCCACGGAAACGCGCAGTGTCCTAGCGGGAAGGAGCATCGTCAGCAACCTTTCAGTTCAGTCGGCGGAGTAGGTCGCCGGAAGCAGGTTAGGGCAGGCTAACATGGTTCGTCCGGCCGCTGACCGCAGCCTAGATGTGATCACGACGAAACCATGTCGGAAAGCGAGAACAGTTCGCGCCCGGTAGCGTTGATAGACCGGGACTGGGAGGAGCAGCACATGAGCCCCATCGAGAATTCGGATTCGGCGGCCTGGAGAGAGCTCGAGGCGGTACGCGCCGAAGCGGCTGCACTCCGAAGGCAACTTGCCGATTCGCCGGATCATGCGCGGGAATTGGAAGCCCGCATCGATTCGCTGACCATTCGCAACGGCAAGCTGATGGACACACTCAAGGAAGCGCGGCAGCAGCTCGTCGCGTTGCGTGAGGAAGTCGATCGGCTGGGTCAGCCACCGAGCGGATACGGCGTTCTGATCGGCGTGTACGAGGATCAGACGGTCGACGTGTTCACTTCGGGTCGCAAGATGCGGTTGACGTGTTCACCGAACATCGACACCACGACCCTCGAATACGGCCAGACCGTCCGCCTCAACGAGGCGCTGACGGTTGTCGAGGCGAACTACTTCGACAAGGTCGGCGAGATCGGCACCCTGCGCGAGATCCTCGACGACGGCCGCCGGGCCCTTGTCGTCGGCCACGCCGATGAAGAGCGCGTGGTGTGGTTGGCGGGTCCGCTTGCCAAGGTCGCCGAGGTCGACGATATCGACGACCCCGATTCGCCCATTCGCAAGCTGCGCCCTGGCGACTCGCTATTGGTGGATACCAAGGCGGGCTTCGCCTTTGAGCGCATTCCCAAGGCCGAGGTCGAAGACCTCGTGCTGGAGGAGGTGCCCGATGTCGGCTACACCGATATCGGTGGCCTCGGTCGCCAGATCGAGCAGATCCGCGACGCGGTGGAACTGCCCTTCCTGCACAAGGAGCTGTTCCGTGAGTACGCGCTGCGCCCGCCCAAGGGCGTGCTGCTCTACGGTCCGCCCGGCTGCGGCAAGACGCTGATCGCGAAGGCGGTGGCCAATTCGTTGGCCAAGAAGATCGCCGAGTCCCGTGGTGAAGATGCCAAGGAAGCCAAGTCGTTCTTCCTCAACATCAAGGGCCCCGAGCTGCTGAACAAGTTCGTGGGTGAGACCGAGCGGCACATCAGGATCATCTTCCAGCGGGCACGGGAGAAGGCGTCCGAAGGCACGCCGGTGATCGTGTTCTTCGACGAGATGGACTCGATCTTCCGCACCCGCGGATCGGGCGTGTCCTCCGATGTGGAGACCACGGTCGTGCCGCAGCTGTTGTCGGAGATCGACGGTGTCGAGGGCCTCGAGAATGTCATCGTGATCGGCGCTTCCAACCGCGAGGACATGATCGACCCCGCGATCCTGCGACCGGGTCGTCTCGATGTGAAGATCAAGATCGAGCGGCCGGACGCGGAATCGGCGCAGGACATCTTCTCGAAGTACCTGACCGAGTTCCTGCCGCTGCACCAGGACGATCTCGCCGAGTTCGACGGCGACAAGGCCAAGTGCATCCGCGCGATGATCGAACGGGTCGTCGACCGGATGTACGCCGAGAGCGAGGACAACCGCTTCCTGGAGGTCACCTACGCCAACGGTGACAAGGAAGTCCTGTACTTCAAGGACTTCAACTCCGGCGCCATGATCCAGAACATCGTGGACCGCTCCAAGAAGTACGCCATCAAGGCGGTGCTCGACACCGGCAGCCCGGGTCTGCGCATCCAGCATCTCTACGATTCGATCGTGGACGAGTTCTCCGAGAACGAGGACCTGCCCAACACCACGAATCCCGATGACTGGGCTCGTATTTCGGGTAAGAAGGGCGAGCGGATCGTCTACATCCGCACGCTGGTGACCGGCAAGAACGCCTCGGCCAGTCGCGCGATCGACACCGAGTCGAATACGGGTCAGTACCTGTAGGTTCGAGACCGAGGGCCGCGCTTTCCATGGGAAGCGCGGCCTTTTGGTGTGTGGCGATCAGTGCCGGGGCGCGGTGCGTTTGGCATAGGAGGTGACCGGTGTCGCTTCCATGCGTTCGATGCCGTTCAGTGCGCTGATCCGGTCGGTCAGGTAGGTGGAGAGGGCGGCCGAATCTCGTAGGACCGTGATGACGATCAGGTTGTGCACACCGGTCATCGCGCCGATGAACGCCACTTCGTTGTCGGCGGCCAGCGCGCGAGCGACGTCGATCAGATGGGTCGGCGCCACGGTGAGCCAGAGCACGCACTGCGTCGAGTAGCCGAACACCACGGGCTCGACCTCGACCTCGAGCCGCAGCACCTGGGCACGCCGCAGTTCTTCCAGACGGCGTCGGACCGCGGATTCCGACCAGCCGAGCCTGCGCGCCAGGTCGGGGTAGGTGGCGCGGCCGTCCACCGCAAGCGCCGGGACCAGCGCCCGGTCGAGATCGATCGGGGAGACCGGGGCGGCCTCGTCCTCATGTGGCGGCCGCAGCGCATCGATCTGAGACCCCGTGAGCGCCGAGGTGCGGCCACGCCAACGGCCGTCCATCAGTTGGGCCAGCAGTTGTTGCGCGGACACGTCTCGAACCTGTGGGTGGCGTGCAAGAGCCGCCAGCGGCACCGCCCCACCGTCGGGGACACGAAAGACGCAGGCGATCTCCGTGCCGCTCGACATCGTGGTGACCCAGGCGGTGTCGGGGCGCCGGGCCAGTGCACGGGCCAGGACGTCGGTCCCGTGCGGGAGCACGCGCATGCGCACCACCCACTCGGCCGCCCCGGATAGGTCGCTGTCGGTCGCGCTGGTCACCCGCAGCTTTCCCGCGGCGCGCAGCCGTTCATAGCGTCGGGCGACGGTGCGGTCGGAGACGCCGAGTACTTCGGCGATCCTGCTGAACGACGCGCGCCCGTCGATCTGCAGCGCGTGCAGTAGCTGCAGGTCGAGGTTGTCGAGCGGGTGGTGCGTGTCCGATTCCACCAGTCCAGGGTAGGTGAGTGTCGGATACCGGCGTAGCGCCCCGTGCTGGGGGTCCCGGCAGCCGCCGCGATCGCAGAATCGGCCTATGACATACAGCATCAACGCCTTTCACCACACCGGAATCCTGACGCGCGACCTCGACGGACTGGAACGCACGTACCGCTCCTTCGGCTTCACCGCGAGCCCACGTTCTCGCCACCTGCTCAGCGAGCGGCCGGGCGAGCCGCCGCAGCCGGTGTGCACGGCCAATGCGTGCCTGTTGTTCGGCGGCTCGTACATAGAGTTGCTCGGCATCATCGACGAGTCCGCGCCGGACCCATGGCGCACCAAGTCGATGGCCGACGGTTTCCAGATCCTGAACTTCGATACCGACAACGCCGAGGGCGTCGACCGTGCACTGACAGCCGCCGGACTGCGCACCTCGGGCGTCCTCGATCTGGAACGCGATGTCGACACCGAGGAGGGCACCCGCACCATGCGGGCTCGCTCCCTGCACGTCGATCCGCGCACCACCGTCGAGGGCTACATCGGCATCGCGCAGCACCTCACCAGGGAGTATGTACACCAGCCGCGCTACCTCGACCACCCGAACGGCGCCCGGGGCATTGCGGCCGTGCTGATCGTGGCCGCCGATGATCAGTTCGACGCGGTCGTGGAGCGGTATCGCCGAGTGCTGGAAACCGATTCCAGGCCGGAGGGTGCGCGCACAGTACTGGAGCGAAAAGATGTGCGGCTCGAGCTGGTTCGCGCCTCGGACGTGTCGGACGCACTGCCCGGCGAACCCCTCCTCGCGCAGTCCTACCTCGCGGCGATGACCATCCAGGTCGACGACGTGAATCATGCCCGCGGGATCGTGGAAGGCGCAGGCACCGAGACTCGGTCCACCTCGGACGGGTTCTTCGTCTCCGCGCGTGACGCCTACGGCGCCGCTTTGTACTTCGCGGCGCGATGATCGTCGAGACGACCTCTGGCCGCGTTCGCGGCGTCCCCGACGGGCGGGTTGGTGCCTACCTCGGCATACCGTTCGCTCGCGCCACGCGATTCGGGCCGCCGCAAGCCGCGACGCCGTGGCAGGGGGTGCGTGAGGCTGTCGCACCCGGCCCGGCCGCACCGCAGCCGCCATCTCGCATGGCACCGGTGATGGGGCCCGGCGCGGCACCGCAACAGTCGGAGGACTGCTTGTCGCTGAACGTGTGGGCGCCCGCGGGCAGCGGCCATCCGGTCCTGGTGTTCATCCACGGCGGCGGGTTCCTCACCGGCTCGGGTGGGCTGCCATGGTACGACGGCGCGGAATTCGCGGCGCAGGGCGACATCGTGGTGGTGACCGCGAACTATCGGCTCGGCGCGCTCGGCTACCTGCGTCTGCCCGGGGTGTGCGAGGGCAACATGGGGCTGTCGGACACGCTCGCAGCGCTGAATTGGGTGCGCGACAACATCTCCGCCTTCGGTGGTGATCCCGAGAAGGTCACCGTCGCAGGACAGTCCGCGGGCGCGATCTCGACTATGGCGTTGCTGTCGGGGAACCGTGCGCGCGGGCTGGTCCGCCGCGCGATCGTGCAGAGTGCGCCGCTCGGCATGCCCCCGGCAGCACCCGATGCAGCAGCGGATATCGGGAGAATGTTGTTGCGGGAGTTGGACATCGGTCCGAACCGTGCGGAGCGGATCATCGACGTGCCGGTGGCGCGGTTGCTCGCCGCGCAAGGCGCGGTCGCGCGCCGCACGGCGGGCCCGACGAGCCCGGTCCCGCCGTTCCAACTCGTCGCCGACGGCACGATGGTCGCCGCCGATCTGGTCGAGGCGATCGAGCGGCGCGGCGCGGACGGGGTCGAGATCCTCATGGGCACAACGCGCGACGAGGCGGCAGCGTTCTTCGCAGGCGATCGGAATGCCGTGGCGACCGTGACAGACCGGATGTTTCACGAGCCGACGCGGCAGCTGGCGAAGTCGCTCACCGACCGGGGCGAGCCACCGTGGCTGTACCGCTTCGATTGGCATCCCGGCACCAGCCCGTTCGGTGCCTGCCATGGCATCGAGCTGCCGTTCCTGCTCGGCCACGCGATGGCATGGCGACATGCGCCGATGCTCAACGGTGTGCGCCCGGCCGGCCTCGTGGCCGAGGTCCGCGCCGGCTGGACCGGCTTCGTCCGACACGGTGATCCGGGCTGGGCGCGCGGCACAACCCACCACTTCGCAGATCGAGCCGTCCAGTGAACGGATTGTCAGAAAGGGCAAACATGGGCAGAACTGTCGATGTGCGTTCCGCGCACCGGACCGATGTCGCGCCATTGTCGCGAACGTTGGCCCGCGCCTTCCACAACGACCCGGTCATGACCTGGTTGTGGTCGCGCGAGGACAAACGGGCACACGGCCTGCCGCGCTTCTTCGCGGCCATGACACGCCACCACCACCTCGCTGCGGGCGGCGCGGACATCGCCTACGACACCGTGGGTGCGCTGGCGGGCGTGGCATTGTGGAACCGGCCCGGCCGATGGGAGCATTCGACACTGTCGGAACTGCGCATGCTGCCCACCCTCATCAGTGGCTTCGGCACTCGAATTCTGGCGGGAAAGGCAATAGGCGACACCCTCGCGCGTAGCCACCCGCCCGAGCCGCACTGGTACCTCGCGGCGATCGGCAGTGACCCGCAGGTCCGTGGAGCCGGGTACGGGCGAGCGCTGATGCAACATCGCCTGGACCAATGCGACGCCGACCAGCACCCGGCTTACCTGGAATCCAGCCACCCGGACAACGTTCCCTACTACGAGCGCTTCGGCTTCGAAGTCGTCAACCGGGTTGCGCTGGCCGACGGCGGCCCGACGTTGTGGGCGATGTGGCGGAACCCGCACTGACCGTCCGTGCTAAAATTTGGCCGTGCGGCCAGAAAATAGTCCGATGGGCCAGCAGCGGTCCTTTATCGAGGAGGCGCGGCGGCGGCAGATCATTGCGTCCGCGGTGGAGGTGATCTCGGAGGTCGGGTACGGGAAGGCGTCCTTGGCGCGGATCGCCAAGCACGCCGGCATCTCGAAAGGCGTGATCTCCTATCACTTCGAGGGCAAAGACGATCTGATGATGCAGTTGGTGATTCAGCTGTATGTGTCCGGCGCGGAGTACATGGTTCCGGTGGTCGCCGCGGCCGAAGGGCCGCGCAATCGGCTATTGGCGTACCTGGATTCGAATCTGGCTTTCATCGAGGCGAACAAGAACTACGTCGCGGCGATGACCGACGTGGTGGTGAATCTTCGTGACGCGGAAGGGAAGTCGGTCTTCGCCAATCCGGACGGCGAGCGAGCGGTGCTCGAGCCGCTGGTGGGGATGCTGCGCGAGGGCCAGGACACCGGGGTTTTCGGCGAGTTCGATGTGGTGATCATGGCCAAGTCGATCCGTGACTCCATCGACAGCGCAGCCGGACGCTCGATCCGGGAGCCGGATTTCGACATGGGCAAGTACTCGGCGCATTTGAGGAGGATGTTCGATTTGGCGACGCGGAAGGTGGGGGACGATGACTAGTGTGGTGGAAGCCGATGTGCGGGAGGGTGATAGACCCGAAGCCCGGCAGCCGTACGCGCTCGTCGGTGTCACGGCGATCGCCCTGGTGTCGGCCATCGCGTTGCTGGCGACCCTCGGGCGCTACGGCTTCTTCGGTGACGAACTGTATTTCGTGTCCGCCGGGCGCAGGCTCGCTGTCGGATACGCCGATCAGGGTCCGCTGTTGCCCGCGATCGCGCGACTGATGGATCTGCTCGCACCGGGATCGCTGATAGCACTGCGGATTCCGGCCGTGCTGGTCACCATCGCGGCGATCTTCCTCAGCGCGCAGATCGCGCGGGAATTCGGCGGCTCCCGTGCCGCACAGCTATTGACCGCGACCGCGTACGCGACCTCGCCGTTCCTGCTCGTGCAGGGCAGCCAGTTGGCCACCAACACCATCGACACCGCACTGTGGGTGCTGATCAGCTGGCTGCTGATCCGATGGGTACGGACCCGCCAGGACGGCTTACTGGTGTGGGCGGCCGTGGTGACCGCGATCGACATGCAGGTGAAATGGCTGATCCCGTTCTTCTGGGTTGCGGTGGCGATCGGCGTGTCGATCTATGGTCCGCGAGAACTGTTGCGACGCCCGGCGTTGTGGCTGGGCGGGGCAATCGTGGTCGTGGCCACCGTGCCGAGCTTGGTCTGGCAGGCCGGTCACGACTGGCCGCAGCTGCGCCTCGGCGCGGTGGTCGCCGCGGAACAGAGCGTGATCGGCGGTCGCTACACATGGCTGCCGATCGCCGTTGTGGCGGCAGGGGTGTTGGGCGCGGTGTTGCTCTTCGCAGGCGTCTGGGCGCTGTTTCGTTGGGAATCGTTGCGCCCGTATCGATTCCTCGGTCTGATGCCGATCCTGCTCGCCGTCGCTTTCATGATCACCAATGGCCGTCCGTACTACGCCGTAGGCTGTTATGCGGCCGTCATGGCGGCGGGGGCGGTGCGGTGGACCCAGAGCACCGCACGCTGGCGGCCCTTCGTCGCCGTTCCGCTCGTCGCGATTTCGATTGTGGTAGTGGTGTTTTCGTTGCCCCTGAAATCCGAGTCGACGATCGATCCGGTGGACAGTCAGGCCCAGGCGGGGCTGCAGATCTCGGTATACGGCAAGTTCGGCTGGCCGGAGCTGCGCGGGGCAACCGCCGAAGCCTATCGCGGACTGCCGGAGTCGGCGCGCGAGAAGGCGGTCGTCATTGTCGATTCCTACTGGCAGGCGAGTGCGCTGGACGTGGATCGGGAGCGCTACGGGCTGCCCGCGATCTACAGCCCCAACCGCGGCTTCGGCTATTTCGGCACCCCACCGGACGCCGCGACGACGGTGCTGTGGGTCGGCGGCGACGAAGGGGACCTGCACTCGATCTTCGAGACCGTGACACCGATCGGCCGCGTGGATGCCCGCCTGGGATACCCGGGCGTCACCCGCGATGTCACGATCTGGCGTTGTGAGCAGCCGCGTCGGATGTGGTCGCAGGCGTGGCCGGACATGCTCCGGCTGGACTGACGAGACATCCATCAGCGGGGGAGGTCCGAGCGGCCGCGCTCATCGAACCTGCCGGTGTCCGACAGCGCCCAGTGCACCGTCAACAAGCGAGAACAGCCCACCAGACCGCGAGGTCTGGTGGGCTGTCGGTGTTCGTGAGTGGTCGGACTCAGTTGCGCACGGTGGTCACCGAATCGAGAATCATGTCGGTGGCGGGGGCGCCGTCGCCCGATCCGTCCTGGACACCCGCTGCGGCGATAGTGCCGAGCACGTCCATGCCGCCGATGATCCGGCCGAACGGGGTGTAGTTCGCGGGCAACCGGGTGTCCTGGTAGACGAGGAAGAACTGGCTGCCGTTGGTGCCGGGTCCGGCGTTCGCCATCGCGACCGTGCCCGCGGGGTAGGTCGCGCCGGCGAGGTTCTCGTCGGGGAACTTGTAGCCGGGGCCGCCCATGCCGGAGGCGGTCGGATCACCGCACTGGAGCACATAAATGCCCTGGGTGGTCAGCCGGTGGCATTTGGTGTGGTCGAAGTACTGTTCGCCGGACAGGAACGCGAAGGAGTTGACCGTGCGCGGCGCCTGAGCGGCCTCCAGCGCGATGGTCACCGTGCCGCAGGTGGTTTCCAGCGTGGCTGTGTATCCGGCGCTGGTATCGATGACCATTCCGGGCTCGGCCTGCCACTGCTTGCCGTTGGGCTGGCCCGCGGCTGGCTCGGAACAGCCCGCGCCCGTCGCTTTTTCGAGTCGGATCCCGGTGTCGGCCGAGACGCCGCCCGCGGCGAGAACCGCCACCGCCGCCCCGGCGGCCAGGACGCCGAGCAAGCGCACCGCACGCATGGGGACGCCCATTCGGCGATGCTGCTGCCGGTTGCGCCGATCGTGGTCGAGTTCTCGGGCCTGCAGTTCGCTGCTCACCGGTCGGAATCTCCTTCTGTCGGGTTGCGCACCGGACGATGCTCCGGGCGATCATTCCATCTCTCCCCGAAGAGCGTGGCAGGTTGGTGCTTTGCGGCGTCGATCGGCCGCGAGCACGCGCGGCTTGTTGCCGTGCTTTCAGGCTCGGCGGACCCGTCGATAGGTAGGGGCGGCGGTGGTGGCGGCGGCCAATTCCGTTGCCAGCCAGTCGAGATCGCTGTCGGTGACGGCCGCGACGGTGATGCGCAGGTGGTCGGAGACGGGGTGGTCGCCGACTTCGAAGGGTCCCCCGGGGGCGACTTTGATGCCTGCGGCGGCGAGCGAGATCATGGCCGCGTTCTCGTCGGCGACCGGGAGCCAGAGGTTGATGCCGTCATTGCGGGCGATGGTGATGCCTCTGCTGGACAGCGCGCGGCGGAGTTCGGCCGAGCGTCTTCGATACTCGGCGCGAGCCGCGGTGACGATGTGGATGGCATCTTCGTTGTCGAGCATGCTGAGCAGGACGCGTTGCAACAGGCGGCTGGTCCAGCCGGGGCCGAGCATGCGGCGTTCGACGACGGGGTCGAGGAGTCCGGCGGGTCCCCCCGCCACCGCGAGACGCAGGTCGGCGCCGTGGGATTTCGAGAACGAGCGGATATGCACGGTGCGCCTGGGCAGCCTGCTGCCCAGGGAGCGCAATGGTGCCGCGGCGATCCCGGCCGAATGGTCGTCTTCGATCACCAGGGCGGCGGTGTTCTGCAGGATGTCGGACAGTTCACGGACCCGGCTCGCGGTGAGGGAAACGCCGGTGGGGTTCTGTGCGCGGGGTTGCAGAATCAGTGCGGTGGCGGCGTGCGAACCGACAGCGCGAGCCAGATCGCTGGGTAGTAGACCGGATTCGTCCATTCGAACTGGTATCGGGCGGGCGCCGATGCGGGCCAAGAGGTCCAGAAACGGCGGGAAACACGGGTCTTCGACAGCGACCGCGTCGCCGAGTCGGATGTGCGCGGTGAGCAGCCGATCGACAGCGTCGAGGGCGCCGTCGAGGACGGCGAGACGTTCGGCACGGAAGGGCCAGTCGGTGCGCACCTTGGCGGCGAGGTCGGGCAACACCGCCTCGCCCATGTAGTCGGCGGCCAGGTCGCCGCCACCATGGCTGGCGATGTCGCGCAGCGCGGCGGCGAGATCGGGGAGCAGATCCGGATCGGGGGTGCCGCGGGACAGATCGACACGGAACGCGCTGTCGGTCGGTGGGTGCAGGCGCTGGTAGCGGCCGGTCGGGGTGGTGGGCCGTGCGATTTCGGGTTGGCCGACGAAGGTGCCTGCCCGTCCGCGGGCGATGATCGCCCCGGTCGCGGCCAGCGCCCGCCAGGCCTGGTTCACCGTAGAAGGCGATACCCGTAGCTCCTTGGCGACCTCGCGGACGGTGGGCAGTCGCGACCCGGGTTGGAGTGCGCCGGAACGGATCCGGCGGCTGACGGCGGCGGCGATGCCCGCCGGGGTGCGATCGTCGAGATCCGCGGTGAACTCGGCCGGTGACACAACGGCCGGAGCGGGCGCCGCGCCGTTGTTCGGTGCGCGGGGTGTCGTCGCGGGCTCGATTGTCACACGCTCATTCTGCTTCGGGCACCGGACCGTAACCATCATCGGCATCAAGGTTTACGGCCACGAAACTGTTTCCGCAATCTTGTAACACAACCGAATTGGATCGGAGTGAAGTATAACAAAGCATGGGAATCGTTCGAGCGGCGCTCGTCCAGACGAACTGGACGGGCGACAAAGAGTCCATGATCAAAGTGCACGAGGACTATGCACGTCAGGCCGCCGCGCAGGGCGCGAAGGTGATCTGCTTCCAGGAGTTGTTCTACGGCCCGTACTTCTGCCAGTTGCAGGACGCGAAGTTCTATGACTACGCGGAATCGGTGCCGGGTCCGACCACGGAACGATTCGCCGCCCTGGCAAAAGAATTGGGCCTCGTCATGGTGCTGCCGGTGTACGAGCAGGAGCAGCCCGGGTTGCTCTACAACACCGCGGCGGTGATCGACGCCGACGGCAGCTATCTCGGCAAGTACCGCAAGCACCATATCCCGCACGTCAACGGGTTCTGGGAAAAATTCTACTTTCGGCCGGGAAACATGGGCTGGCCAGTGTTCGACACCGCAGTCGGCAAGGTCGGTGTCTATATCTGTTACGACCGGCATTTCCCAGAGGGCTGGCGGGCGCTCGGCTTGGCGGGTGCGGAGATCGTATTCAATCCATCGGCCACCTCGCGCGGCCTTTCGGGTTATCTGTGGAAATTGGAGCAGCCCGCGTCCGCGGTCGCCAACGAGTACTACATCGGCGCGATCAACCGGGTGGGCATCGAGGCCGAATACGGCGACGACGATTTCTACGGAACCAGCTACTTCGTCGATCCTGAGGGCAAGTTCGTCGGTGACGTCGCCTCCGACACGGCCCCCGAACTGATCATCCGCGATCTCGACATGGACCTGATCAAGACGGTGCGCGACCGGTGGGCCTTCTACCGCGACCGTCGCCCCGACGCCTACGGACCGTTGGTAGCACCCTGAGGCCGGTGAGACTCATATGACAAAGACCTTCATCCACGGCGGCACGGTCGTCTCGGCGACCGGATCGCAATTGCTCGACGTCCTCGTGGACGGCGAAACCATCGTCGCCGTTCTACAACCCGGTGCAACGGCGTTGGGCGCCGACCTCACGCAATCCGCGGACGTCGTGATCGACGCCACCGGTAAATACGTGATCCCCGGCGGCGTCGATGGGCACACCCATATGCAACTGCCCTTCGGCGGTACCGAGGCGTCCGACACCTTCGAGACCGGCACCAGAGCCGCGGCCTGGGGTGGCACCACCACAATCGTCGATTTCGCGGTGCAGAAGCCCGGGGAGCGAGTGCAGGACACTCTGGGCGCCTGGCATGAGAAGGCCGCGGGGCAGTGCGCTATCGACTACGGATTCCACCAGATCATCGGCGAGGTGAACGACGAATCCCTGAAGGGGATGAGTGAATTGGTGGCCGAGGGCGTCACCAGCTTCAAACTGTTCATGGCCTACCCCGGCGTCTTCTACTCGACCGACGGCCAGATCCTGCGGGCCATGCAGGCGGCGGGTGATCTCGGCGCGCTGCTGATGATGCACGCGGAGAACGGAATTGCTATCGACGTGCTCGTCGAGCAGGCGCTCGCCCGCGGCGAGACCACGCCGTACTTCCACGGTGTCTCACGGCCGTGGCAGATGGAGGAGGAAGCGACCCACCGGGCCATCATGCTCGCCCAGTTGACCGGCGCGCCGCTGTATGTCGTGCACGTCTCGGCCAAGCAGGCGATGGAACAGATCGCCACCGCGAGGGGAAACGGGCAGAACGTCTTCGGTGAAACGTGTCCGCAGTATCTGTACCTTTCACTCGAAGAGCATTTGGGCGCACCGGGTTTCGATGGCGCGAAGTGGGTGTGCTCGACGCCGCTGCGGTCGCGGGCCGAGGGGCATCAGGACGAGCTGTGGCGGTATATCCGCACCGGTGACGTCAGCTCCGTCAGCACCGACCACTGCCCGTTCTGCATGAAGGACCAGAAAGAGCTCGGCGTCGGAGATTTCAGCAAGATCCCCAATGGGATCGGCGGCGTGGAACACCGGATGGACCTGATGTTCCAGGGCGTGAAGAACGGCTTGATCTCGCTGGAACGCTGGGTAGAGGTCTGCTGCACCACCCCGGCCCGGATGTTCGGCATGTACCCGCGCAAGGGTGTCATCAGCCCGGGCGCCGACGCCGACATCGTGATCTACGACCCGAGTGGGCACACCAGCATCGGCTTCGGCAAGACCCACCACATGAACATGGACCACTCGGCCTGGGAGGGCTTCGAGATCGATGGCCATGTCGACACGGTGCTCTCGCGCGGCCGGGTGGTCATCGACCGCGGCGAATACCTCGGCAGCAAGGGGCACGGCCGGTTCATCATCCGCGAGCTGTCGCAAAACCTGATCTGACGCGCGTCCGCAACACGACGCACTCGATTCGAAACGGAGAGTGCCGCATGGACATCGGTGTGGTGCTGCAATGCACACCCCCTGCCTCGCGGGTGGTCGAGCTGGCCAGACAGGCCGAGACGCACGGCTTCTCACACGTGTGGACTTTCGACTCGCATCTGCTGTGGCAGGAGCCGTACGTCATCTACAGCCAGATCCTCGCCGCCACCCGCAAAGTAGTCGTCGGTCCGATGGTGACGAATCCGGCCACCAGGGATTGGACGGTGACTGCTTCCACATTTGCGACGCTCAACGACATGTTCGGCAACCGCACCGTCTGCGGTATCGGTCGCGGCGACTCGGCGGTGCGGACACTGGGCGGTAAGCCGGCCACCCTGGCCACACTGCGGGAATCGATCGCGGTGATCAGGGAACTCGGCAACGGTCGCAGCGCCCGCATCGGCGACACCGTCGTGCGCTTTCCATGGGCGGGCGCCTCACAGCTCGAGGTCTGGGTCGCCGGCTACGGTCCGCGCGCCCTCGACCTGACCGGTGAGGTTGCCGACGGCTTCATCCTGCAACTGGCCGATCCGGACATCACCGCGTGGACCATCGCGCGGGTGCGTGCGGCGGCCGAGCGGGCGGGCCGTGATCCCGGCGCGGTCAAAATCTGTGTGGCCGCGCCGGCGTATGTCACCGACGGCTCCGAGGGCGCGACCACCCATGCGCGCGAGCAATGCCGCTGGTTCGGCGGCATGGTCGGCAACCATGTTGCCGACATCGTCACGAAATACGGGACCAGCGGCGATATTCCGGCCGCACTGACCGAATACATCGCGGGCAGGCAGGGCTATGACTACAACCTGCACGGCAGGGCGGGCAACACCCATGCCGATTTCGTGCCGGACGCCATTGTGGATCGCTTCTGCCTGATCGGCACGCCCGACGATCAGGTCGCCCGTTTGCGCGAACTCGAGAAGCTCGGCGTCGATCAGTTCGCGGTCTACCTCCAGCACGACGCGAAGACCGCGACGCTGGAAGCCT
The DNA here is from genome assembly GCF_045208035.1 of Nocardia sp. NBC_01009. Lineage (NCBI taxonomy): Bacteria > Bacillati > Actinomycetota > Actinomycetes > Mycobacteriales > Nocardiaceae > Nocardia > Nocardia sp. NBC_01009. The sequence goes on from NZ_CP108695.1 coordinate 4,962,768, forward strand.
ATGGCGAGTCGGTTATTCCGCGTATCGCGCACCCCGTCACCGCGACCGCGGCGGCCGAGTGATCGCCCAGGTGGCGGCTGCCGTGGCACTCGCGGCAGCGTGCGCCGAGCTGGTTCGGTGCAGGCTCGTCGAGCATGCCGGGCAACCGGTGACAGTGTCAGTGGGTACGCGATGACGAGTCGACAGTGGCCTTTTCCGCCGAACACGGTCTGTGGGCTCACGAAGCGAGACGCCCATCCAATGCCGGTGTCGGCAGGTGCGAAATGAGTGCGGCATGGCGGGCGCAGCGGGCCGGGTACGCGATCGGCGTGCTGGTGCTGGTTGTCGGACTGTGGGAACTGGTGAAGTTCGCGGTGCCCGAAGGCGGTGTGAGCATCGGCGATCAACGGATATTGCCGCGCACCAGCGATGCCGCTTTGCCGCATGCGTGGTCGGTGATCACCGTGCTGGGAGAAAAAGACGGTAGCGGTACGGTGGGTGGAACGCTGTTGCGGACAGCGGGATTCACCTTTGAACTGGCACTGCTCGCGCTGTTGCTCGGCACCGTCGTCGGGGTGGCGCTGGCCGTGGTGATGCAGCGTTTCGCATTTGTCGAACGCGGGTTGCTGCCGTACATCATTGTCTCGCAGACGGTTCCACTGATCGCCTTGGCTCCGCTCGTCGCTGGGTGGGGCGGCAAGATCGTCATCGCGGGTGAGCCGTGGCGGCCGTGGATGAGCATCGCGGTGATCGCCGCGTACCTCGCTTTCTTCCCGGTCGCGGTCGGCATGCTGCGTGGGTTGCAAGCCCCGTCGAAGGCCTCGGTGGAATTGCTGCACAGCTATTCGGCGAGTTGGTGGAAGACCTTGGTGCACCTGCGGTTTCCCGCTGCGGTGCCGCATTTCCTTCCCGCGCTGCGGTTGGCCGCGGCGGCCTCGGTGATCGGTGCGGTGGTCGCGGAGATCTCAACCGGGACCGCGGGCGGCATCGGCCGCCAGATCATCGTCTTCGCCCAGCAGGCCACCGGTGACGCCTCGCGGCTGTACGCGGCCGTCTTCGCCGCCGCCCTGCTCGGCGTCGCGATCACCGCCGTGGTCGGCCTCGCCGAGTTCGTATTACGTCGCTACAGCCGCCCGATCGGGGCGCGCAGCTCTTCAGGAGGTACCCGTTGATCGCCAAGCAAGACCGGGAAGCAACCGACGGTGCCACCTCGTCAGCGGCTGGGTCCGATGGTGCATTCCCGGAGAGCGGAGCGGCCGAGGCCCGGGACCTGCGCGCGACGGTCGATCACTCGGCCGGCGCGGCGGGCGCTGTCGAGTCGGTGGCGGCCGTCTCGCTCGCACATGTCGGCAAGATCTTCGCGGCCGGTGCTGTCACCGCGCTGTCGAATGTGTCGCTCACCGTGGCCGCGGGCGAATTCGTCTCGCTGATCGGCCCTTCCGGCTGCGGCAAGTCGACCCTGCTTCGGATCATCGCGGATCTCGAGCAACCCAGCAGCGGCACCGTCGCGGTGCACGGCAAGACCACACGGCAAGCCAGAATCGACCAGGACTACGGCATTGCCTTCCAGCAGGCGGGGTTGCTGGATTGGCGCACGGTGCAGGCTAATGTCGAATTGCCGATGGAGTTGCACAAGGTGCCGAAGGCCCAGCGCCGGACCCGCAGTGCGGAACTGCTCGAGATGGCCGGGCTGACCGATTTCGCGCGCCGCTATCCCGCGGAGCTCTCGGGCGGCATGCAGCAACGCGTCGCGATCGCGCGGGCGCTGGCCCGCAAGCCGTCGCTGCTGCTGATGGACGAACCGTTCGGTGCGCTCGACGAGATGACACGTGAACGAATGCAGGGCGAGCTATTGCGGATTACCGGTGAGACCGGTGCGGCCGTGGTTTTCGTGACGCACTCGATCCCCGAAGCCGTGTTCCTCTCCGATCGGGTGGTGGTCATGTCACCGCGCCCCGGCCGCATCACCGACATCGTCGCGACCGATGGCTGGGGCCGCGACCTCGCCGCCGCTGGGGACGATGTGCGTTCCAGCACCGCGTTTTTCGATGCGGTAGCGGCGGTCCGCGCGGCACTGCGCGAAGGCCACGGCACCGACGCCGCGGTGGCCGGACGGGACCCGCGATGAAAGCGGCGCTCTCGGCCGGTGCACTACCGGTGCGGACGGTGCTGCCGCCGTTGGTGTTCGGCGTCGGTGGTCTGGCGCTCTGGCAACTGCTGACCGTCGCCGCAGGCGTGCCCTCGTTCCTGCTCCCCGCTCCGACGGCCATCGCGCGCGAGTTCACCGACAACTTCGGCCGCATCGTCGACGCCGCGAGCGCGACCGGGAAGAACGCGCTCATCGGACTGCTGCTCGGTGCGGTGCTCGGCATCGCCGCCGCAATGTTGGCCGTGCGCTTCCGGCTGGTCGATGGCCTACTCACACCGCTGGCCGCGGCCGCGGCGGCGGTGCCGATCGTCGCGCTCGCGCCGTTGCTCAATTCGATGTACTCCACCACCACCGACACGCCGCGCCGCATCGTCGTCACCATCGTGGTGTTCTTTCCGATGTTCGTCAGCACCGCGCGCGGACTGCGCCAGGTTCCGCAGGTCCAGTCGGATCTGATGACCTCCTACGCGGCGGGCGGCTGGCAGATCACCCGGACCGTCCGGCTGCCCGCGGCCATGCCCTACCTGTTCACCGGTCTGCGCATCGCCGCACCCGGAGCGGTGATAGCCGCGATCATCGCCGAATACTTCGGCGGTTTGCAGAACGGCCTCGGCAGCCGGATCACCTCTGCCGCGGCCAATACCGCATATCCGAGGGCCTGGGCCTATGTGGCGGGCGCCATGCTCGTCGGCCTGCTCTTCCTGGCCGCTGTCCTGCTGCTCGAACAACTCACCCGACGACCCCGCAACACCTTTTGGAGAACGAAATGACATCCACCCCCAGGCGATTGCGCGCCTGTCTGGCGCTGGCAGCGCTGGCCGCCGCGGCGCTGACCGGCTGCAGCACCACCGAAAACGGCTCGACGACGACCTCCGACGGACTGACGAAGGTCCGCCTGCAACTGCAGTGGTTCAAGCAGGGGCAGTTCGCAGGCTACCTGGCGGCGGTCGATCAGGGCTTCTACAACGAGCAGGGCCTATCGGTCGAGATACTCGACGGGGGCACTGACATCGTGCCGCAGACCGTACTCGCTCAGGGCCAGGCCGATTACGCCATCGCCTGGGTGCCGAAGGCGCTGGCATCGCGCGAGGCCGGTGCGGGCATCACCGATGTCGCACAGGTCTTCCAGCGCTCGGGCACCAAACAGGTCTCCTTCAAGTCCGACAATATCGCCGGACCGGCGGCGCTGCGCGGCAAGACCGTCGGAAACTGGGGCTACGGCAATGAGTTCGAGCTGTTCGCCGGCATGACCAAGGCGGGCATCGACCCGGCCAAGGACGTCAAGCTGGTCCAGCAGCAGTTCGATATGAATGCCTTCCTCGCCAAGGACATCAATGCCGCACAGGCCATGTCGTACAACGAATACGCGCAGCTGCTGGAGACCAAGAACCCGGCAACCGGAAAGCTCTACACCGCAGACGATTTCGCCACGATCGACTGGAACGACGAGGGCGTCGCCATGCTCCAGGACGCAATCTGGGCGAACACCGAAAAGCTGAAGGATGCCAAGTATCAGGACCAGACGGTGAAGTTCATCGCGGCCTCGCTGAAGGGCTGGGTCTACTGCCGTGACAATGTCGACAAGTGCCGCGACATCACCGTCGCCGCGGGCAGCACGCTGGGTGCCACGCATCAGCAGTGGCAGATCAACGAGGTGAACAAATTGATCTGGCCCTCGCCCGCCGGCGTCGGGCTCATCGATCAGGCCGCCTGGGATCGCACCGTGAAGATTGCCAAGGAAACCCGTAACCAAGAGGGCGCCACGGTCCTGAAGAAGGATCCCGACGCCGGTGCTCTCACCAACGAGTACGTTACGAAAGCGCTGGACTTGCTGAAGTCCGGTGGAATCGACGTCACCGGAACGAGTTTCGCGCCGAGCCGGGTGACGTTGACCGAGGGCGGTAAATAGGTGGCGCGTCGGCCGAAGCCGAGCGCCGACGATCGAACGATGGATGCCGAAGGGCAAGAGCGGAGCGACCGGAGATGACTACCGATCACGTCTTCTATCCGTGGATGGCGCAGGGTGGCGCGAATCCGACGCCGATCACCGGTGCGTCGGGCTCGTGGTTCTGGGACGACTCCGGCAAGCGATATCTCGACTTCTCCTCCCAGCTGGTGAATGTGAACATCGGCCACCAGCATCCGGATATGGTCGCCGCGATCATTGCGCAGGCCCAGAAACTAGCGACCATCTCGCCGACGGTCGGCAACCAAGCGCGCAGCGAATTGGCCGGACTGATCGTCGAACGCGCACCCGGTGACCTGAACCGCGTGCTGTTCACTACCGGCGGTGCGGAGGCCGTCGAGCACGCGGTGCGGTTGGCGCGCAGCTTCACCGGTCGCACCAAGATGCTCGCCGCCTACCGCTCCTATCACGGCGGCACGGGTGTCGCCATCGGCCTGACCGGTGAGCCGCGGCGCTGGGGTGCGGAGCCGACCAATGTCGACGTGGTGCGATTCTTCGGGCCCTATCCCTACCGATCACCGTGGGACACGAGCACACCTGAAGAGGAGACCGCCGCGGCGCTGAAGCATCTGCGTCAGGTGATCGAGCTGGAGGGTCCGCAGCACATCGCGGGCCTGATCTTGGAGACAGTGGTCGGCACCAACGGCGTGCTCGTCCCGCCGCCCGGCTATCTGGCCGGGGTGCGCGCGCTGTGCGACGAATTCGGCATCGTCTACATCGCCGACGAGGTGATGGTCGGCTTCGGCCGGGTCGGGGAGTGGTTTGCGGTACAGGCGTTCGGGGTCGAGCCCGACATCATCACCTTCGCCAAGGGCGTGAACTCCGGCTATGTCCCGCTCGGTGGTGTGCTGATCGCCGAGCGGATCGCGCAGCGCTATGACGACCAGGTGTACCCCGGCGGGCTCACCTATGCGGGTCATCCGCTGGCCTGCGCGGCCGGGATCGCCTCGATCGAGGTATTCGAGCGCGATGGCATTCTCGACCACGTGCGGTCGGTGGGAGCTGACGTGCTCGGAAAAGGCTTGGCGGAGTTGGCCACTCGTCACCCGAGCGTCGGTGAGGTACGTGGCCTCGGCTTCTTCTGGGCGCTGGAATTGGTGCGCGACGTGGATACCCGGCAGCCGCTGATCCCGTTCGCGGCCGCGGGCGATGCCGCCGAGCCGATGGCTCGGGTGACCGCCGCCGCGAAGGCGCGCGGATTGTGGCCGTTCAACGCCGGCAATCGTTTCCAGATCGCGCCGCCGCTCACCACCTCGGCGGACGAAATCCGCACCGGCTTGGAGATTGTGGACGAGGTGCTGGAGGTGGCCGACGAATACGTCGGCGCATCCTGACGGCTGTCGGTGCGGGGTCGAGGTCACCATGACCCCGCTCGGACGCCGAGCAGCGGACTCGCCCGTCCGGTAAACACCCCGACGGCCACTTCCCGCTACATTCGAGCTGTCCGACTCGAACTCCTTCAGGAGCTGGCGTGACCGACACCGAAGATCGTCACGAGCTCGACACCGCGCCCGATGGGCGCCCGCCGCTGGCGACCACGGGCATCGCCGTCGTCGCCGCGGTTTCGGCGGGTGTGCTGCTGTTCTCCATCAGCCGCTACGACTACTTCGGTGACGAGCTCTACTTCCTCGCCGCGGGACGGCGGCCGTCTTTCGGTTATGCCGATCAAGGTCCGGTGCTGCCGATGCTGGCCCGGCTGATGGACACCATCGCGCCCGGGTCCTATTTCGTGTTGCGGCTGCCGGTGGTCGCACTGACCGTGCTGGCGACCGTGCTCTGCGCGATGATCGCCCGCGAGCTCGGTGGCGGTCGCGGCGCGCAACTGTTCGCCGCTTTCGCCTACGTCACCTCGCCGTTCCTGCTATTGCAGGGCAAGATGCTCACCACCAACGCCGTCGACACCGTGCTGTGGGCGATCATCACCTGGCTGGTGGTGCGGTGGGTGCGCACGCGGCGCGACCGGCTGCTGCTGTGCGCGGCGCTGGTGACGGCAGTCGACATGCAGGTGAAGTGGTTGATCCCGTTCTTCTGGATCACCGTCGCGGTCAGCGCGCTGGTCTTCGGTCCGCGCGAGTTGGTGCGGCGGCCGCTGCTGTGGCTGGGCGGGCTGATCGTGGTCATCGCGACGGTGCCGACGCTGATCTGGCAGGCGCGGCACGACTGGCCGCAATTGGAAATGGGCATGGTGATCAGTGGTGAACAGGGAATTCTGGGCGGCAAGGTGATGTTCGTGCCGCTCGCCCTGCTCACCGCGGGATACCTGGGCACAGTCCTGCTGATATACGGCGTATTGGCCCTGCTGTGGCAGGTCTCGCTGCGTCCCTACCGGTTCCTCGCGGTGAGCCTGCTGTTGCTGTTCGCGATCTTCCTGACGATCGGCGGCCGTATCTACTATGTGGCCGGAATGTACGGCGTGATGTTCGCGGCGGGCGCGGTCGGGCTCACCGAACTGGCCGCGCGGTTGCGGCCTGCGCCGCGACGCTTGCTGACCGGCGGCGGCATCGTGCTCGCTGCGGTGGCGATGGCCTACATGCTGATGTCGACTCCGTGGCGGGACGCGGCACACGTCGATCCGCCCGCCGACAATGCCGAGGCGATGATCAATATCGGCGTCTACGGCGAGTTCGGCTGGCCGGAGCTGACGACGGCGGTCACCGATGCCTACGATTCGCTGACTCCCGACGAACAGGCCGGGGCCATCGTGGTGACCGATACCTATTGGCAGGCAAGTGCATTGGACCAGTTCGCCCGTGACCGGCTGCCCCCGATCTACAGCCCGAGCCGCGGCTACGGTTACTTCGGCACGCCGCCCGACACGGCCACCGTGGTACTTGCCGTCGGGGTCAACGAAGCCTTCCTGCGCTGGAACTTCGATCAGATAGCACCCGTCGGCAAGGTCGACAGCAGACTCGGCTACGAAGGCAACACCCAGAACGTCACCATCTGGAAGTGCACCGGACTGCGCCACCCGTGGTCAGAGGTGTGGCCGGTGTGGATGCATCTGTGAGGTCGTGGGGTACCGGAGTTCGTTATGCGAGCTCGACCGCCGGCCCCGGAACTACCCGCGAAAAATGATCAAAGGCGACGCCGACTCGCCTGCCACCGTCGCCTGCGACCCACGTGGGTGATCCGTCGGGCCAGCCCTCGTGCCGGTACCAGTCGAGGAAGCCCTCGTGCGTGATTCCATAGATCTGGCCGTTGGCATCGTATGAACCGAAGACCCCGGAGTAGAACTGCCATCCGCTGCCGATCCGGCGGCCGCCGTTACCTCCGGTCCAAGTGGCTGATCCGTCGGTCCAGCCGTCATGGCGGTACCAATCCACATCGTCGTCTGCCGTAATTCCGATGCGGGTATCTCATGTTCCGTCGCCACGAAGTCGCTATCGGTGGCCAAGGGGTGTGACCCGTCCGGATGTAACTGTGAAGGCGATAGTGTGCGTTCATGACTTCCGGGCAGACCGAGATCTGGCACAACCCGCGGTGCACCAAGAGCCGCAATGCCACCGCGTTCCTCGATCAGGCGGCCGTCGAATACACGGTCCGGCGTTACCTCGACGATCCGCCGACGACCGAGGAACTGCGCGCCGTGCTGCGGCGGCTCGGCGCGGAGCCGTGGGACATCACCCGCACCGGCGAGCAGATCGCCAAGGATCTCGGCATGTCCGGCTGGGGTCGCGGTGCGGCCGACCGGGAACGCTGGATCGAGGCGCTCGCCGCGAATCCGAAGCTGATCCAGCGGCCGATCGTGCTCACCCCTGACGGCGGCGGCGTGGTCGCGCGAGACGACGCCACCCTGCGATCGCTGGAGTGACACCGACGACGGTGTGACGCAGGGATCTTCGGCCCTGACGTGCCCGTGATCGCCGCCTCTCGGCTGTCGTCCGGACGCGGTAGGGTCGGCGAATATGAAGGTACAACTGCGCCATAACCCCGCGTCGACCATCGCGAGATGCTTCCTCGCGGGTGGCGAGCCGATGCGGGTCGAAAGCGGCGCCATGGTCGCGCATTCGGCGGGAGTCACGTTGCAGGCCAAGGCCGAAGGCGGGATTCTGGCCGGGTTGAAGCGCTCGGTGCTGGCGGGTGAATCGTTCTTCGTCTCCACGTTCACCGCGCCCCCGCAGGGTGGTTGGGTCGATGTGGCGCCCGCGCTGCCCGGCGACATGCTGAATCTGCAGATCACGCCGGACCGCCCGTTCTTCATCAGCCGCGGCGGCTGGATCGCGAATTCCCATGGCGTGCAGGTGGAAAGCAAGTGGGGTGGCTTCGCGAATCTGTTCGGCGGCGAGGGCGGCTTCGGGCTGCGCGCGCACGGCGACGGCGAGATCGTGGTCGGCGTTTTCGGCGCGATCGACGTCATTGATCTGCAGCCGGGCGAACCGATCACCATCGACACCGGACACGTGGTGGCCTACGACCTCGCGATGAACTTCACCATCCGCCGCGCGGTCTCCGGGCGGTCGATCCAGTCGTTGAAATCCGGTGAGGGCTTCGTCTTCGATTTCGCCGGACCGGGCCGGGTGCTGCTGCAGACCCGCAACCCCGGCGCCTTCGCCGCATGGGCGGGATCGGTCGCCTCGTCGAGCTGAGCAGGCATTTCACGAACGGGTTACCTCCCGGACATCTCCCTCGTCGAGACTTCCAGCTTCGTCAATGTTGCACACCGCACGAAGCTAGGAAAGAAATATGGAATTGCTCCAAGTCGTGGCCATGATCGTCGAATCCATCCTGAAGGTCGGCAGCGGCAGCGCCGGCTGATCTGCCGCGGCAGCGTCTGCCGACGTCATCCCGGCGGCCGTGGGGATCCACCGTGGAGGTGGCTCCCTCCGGCCGCCGGGACGACCGGGGGAGTCAACCCAGCACGCCCTCGACGAGGATGCGGGTGTCGGGAACGAAAGGCCAGGTCGGGTCGGCCAGGTGGGCGGCAAGTTCGGCGTCGGTCCACCACCAGCCGTCGGCGATCTCTTCGGGCTGATGCCGCAGGGGACCGTCGTAGCGCAATTCGTAGGCGAACAGATGGCAGCGCATCGGCTGGCCGTGCCATTCGCCATCCCAGGAAATCGTGCGCAGCAGCGGCAGGGTCGTACCCGCCGGCAGCGTGATGCCCAGTTCCTCGGCGAGTTCGCGGACCGCGGTCTGCGCGGGTGTCTCACCGGGCTCGACGACGCCACCGGCCAGGCAATCGTGCATGCCGGCAAACACCATTTTGGTGTCGGTGCGGCGGTGCACATAGATGCGCGTGCCGTCGCCGGATCGAACGAGCACACCAGCACTGGCGTGCCAGATTCCGTCACGGTAGACCGTGGCGCGATCGGCTGCACCGACTACGCTTCCTGCCTGGTCGTAGACCGCGATCATCTCCGAGTTCGGTTGAGCTGACACCGGTCGAGAGTAACGTGAGTGGCGCACGCCACCTGGAGAGAGGATCGCCCCGATGGTGCTTCCGCGCGCACTGGCGAATTTCAATCGACACGTCACCAATCCCGCCGCGAACCGCCTCGCAGGCAAGGTTCCGCCCTTCGGCGTCGTCGTGCACAAGGGTCGAAAATCCGGTCGCGCCTATCGAACTCCGGTCTGGGTCTTCGAAAGCGACGGCGTCTACCGTATCGCGCTCACCTACGGCCGTGATGTCGATTGGGTCAAGAACATCTGCGCCGCAGGCGCTTTCGAGCTGGAGGCCAAGGGTAGGGTCCTCTCGCTCGTCGACCCGGTCGTCGAACACGACGCGTCGGCGACCTGGGCGCCGGTCGGCGTACGGCAGGTGTTGAGCACAGTCTCGGTCGTCTACTACTTGCAGGCGCGCACGGCCTAGCCCATAGCAAGGACCTCGAGTGCGCCGATAGTCCGCCTGCAATGCTTGACGTTGGGCAATGCGTGGACTATCGCGCAGCAGCACCTCGTCTACCGGCGGCTAGACGCCGAATCGGCCGCCCAGGCACGACAAGTCGCACACACGTCTGCACCGTGCCGGGGGTGCGACCTACAAGGTCGTCCGCTACACGGACGACTTCGTGGTCCTGGTCCACGAAGTCAACAACATGCCGACCCTGCCCGAACCGAGGTCACCGAGATTCTTGCGCCGACGGGTCTGAACCTGTCGGAGAGAAAACCCGTGTGGTGCACATGGATTCGGGGTTCGACTCCTGGGTTCGCGCATCCAGCGTCGAACCGAAGCACGAACGACCCGATAGGTACTGGCATCGAACCACGCGAGTGCAGTTGCAGGATCAGCGCGGAAACTTCTCCACACCACTAGCGGATCGATCGTCCGCTCGGCCACCGAGGTGCACTCCAAACACGCTGCAAAGGACGAATACTCGCCGTTCGGCCGCGGCAGCCCCGATGGCAACGCCACGGCGTTGAACATGTCGAGTTTGGATCTGCCATGAGCTCTGAATTCAAGGTTGACTTGGACCATCTCGATGAGATCGTGGCACGTCTGTCAGGGCTCGCTGGGTTCATAGGCGAGCATCTCGACGAGATCGACGACCGAGTCGCAACCTTGACCGGCAGCGGCTGGGAAAGCGTTGCCGCCCAGGCCTACTCCGAGGCACACACCCAATGTGTCGCTGGTGCACGGGAATTTGTCGAAGGTATGCGCGATATGAGTGATGCCGCCAGGGCAGCGCACGCCAGATTTCTCGAATTTGGTCATTCTGAGACTCGGCACTCGTGTGTCAGTTGAGCGAGCTGCGGATTCGTCAATCGTGTCAGTAAGTCTCGTCACGGTATGTCAGTGATTCCCCAGCGCTTCCCGAGCCGGGCTCCGTGTGGCCGGAATGTCAGTAGGTGATTCGTCACAACTGACACCGCAATCGCCGAGGAGGATGTGCCAGGTTTCGATGTCACCTTCTACTGGTGCCGCCTTGCGGGCGAATAGGCGTCGAAGGGACTGTACTGGTGGTGAACTTGGACAGGCCCCTCTCAGGATTCTGGCCCAGCTGGGTGCACCCAGCTGGAGGAATGACGCCTCGTACCGGGGATGAAGCTTCATCCTGCCAGTGGGTCGGCGGAGTACTGTGTGGCTGTCCACGGTGGCGCGCCGGGTGTGGGCGTGAGTGTCACCATGATCTCGGTTTTGCCGGCGGTTGTCGACTCCGGCAGCAGGTAGGCGTCTTCCAGCCAACGGTGGATATCGTTGCTGCGGGCTTGAAGCCAGGTTCCGGCGGGTTTGTCGTCGACGAGTACCTGGGCGGACTGGTTGCCGGCGATCTGGTCGGAGATTCGGCGCAACACAACGCCGTGGTTGTCGGGACGTATACGCAGCCGGAAGGTGACCCTGCCGCTTCCCACCTCGACCGTGCCGGGTACCGCGACCGCGTCCTCGGTCCCCTCGTACTGGCTGACCAGGTGGTACTGGGTGCTGTCGGGGTCGGCGTACGCATGCTGGGCACGACTGGCCGGATCGGCGAGATCGATGCTGTCGCTGCCGGTCGTCGCGGCGTCGGGCTGGGTGTAGAGGAAGGTGGTGGAGCTGTAGTCGGCGTCGATGAGGTCGCGTTTGCCGTGTTCCATCCCGAACCGTATCCCGGACCGGTAACCGATGGCGTCGGCGAGCATCACCCGGTAGGTGGACAGGCAATAGTCGGGGCAGCCGGGACCGGCGTCGCGGTGGGCCGGCATCCCGGTGAATGGGGCGGTATAGATCGTGCCGCCGACCGGGAAGTGATCGGGCTCGGCCGGGTTGTCGGGATACCACTCGATATGCGCCAGGTAGTACCAGCCGCCCTCGTAGAAGTCCTCGGTCCCGGTGCCATACAGCTGCGGCGAACGCAACCCGTCCACATAGACGCGGTCGGCGCCTTCGAGGAAGGTGGGGACTGCGGGCGAGAACGAGGTCGGGGTGTGGGTGCCGCGCATGGTCTCGTTGACGCCGACGACCTTGCCGTGCCCGTGTTGATCGGCGAATATCCAGTCTTTGCCGGACGTGGTCGGCTCGGCGCGAGAGATGGTGGTGAAATACCCGACGCTACGGTTGTCCAGCGCCTTCGCCCAGCGGGGATCCGGCGCGGACGCGACGTCGGTCTGTACTCCGGTCACCGGATTCTTCGTAGTGTTGACCAGGCTTACTTTCGCGTCGTGCCCGTACGGCATCGGCCACCAGCTCGACATCCAGCCGTTCGGATCGGCCGCGAACAGCAACGACCGCACCGGTGCGGCACCCAATCCCGAGCCGAAGAATTCCCCGACCGGGGCATCGACGGTCTGGTGCCCGTCGAACGTGATCCGCAGCTGCAGACCGGCTCTGACCTCGTCGCTGTCGGTCGGCAGGCGCAACCGCAGCGCAAGGATACTGCCGGATCCGGTGGGCGTGGCGACTGGAACCTCGGCGCCGGGTGGGAGGTCGACGGTGTGGATGTCGTTGCGAGTGTCCGGCATCGCGGGTTTGGGGTCGCGGGTCCCGGCCGCCCGAAGGAGCGTCACCACGTCGTCGGCGCGGTCGGACGGATCGAAAGTCCGCACCCCGTTGGCATCCGGAAAATGACGATAGTAGACGTGGTAGTACTTCAACTTCGCTTGGACACTGATGCGCATCGAGTCGCGGTACGCCATCGGCACTTTGAGATACACCCCGCCCGCAGCCTGCTCGGCATTCGCCACAAGCGGGAACACGTATGGGGCGCCGAGCCGGCCGTCCACCACCGACTGCAGCGGCGCGTCCAGCACGGTTCGACCGTCGAGCTCGATCTGGATGCCCCCCATGGCCGATACATCACCTCGAACACCGTTGACATCATTGGTGAACCAGATCGAGGAGATCTCGCCCGCGCCCGCGTCTTGGGCGATCACACATCCCGCACCGCCGGTGCTCAGACATCCCCCGCTGCCGTTCTGATTGCCGGTGTACGCCTCGTACGTGCCGCCGGAACGATCGAAACTGGAGAACTCGAGTGTCCGAGATCCGCCCGGTAGATTCGGCAGTCGATCCAGCCGGCGGTAGGTGTCCCAACCGACCAGCGGCGCTTCGGATTCGGTGTGTTCCGCTGTTTTCGGGTCGGGCGTGCCGACGCTCGGTGCACTGCATCCGGCCAACAGCACGGCCCCGACGGCAGGCCCAGCCAATACACGCCACCACCGACTCCGCCTCGACATCATTGCCATACCTTTCGCTACTTCCTTCCGACGCGTCAACGTGAGCGAAACAACTTCACTTCGACCACAAGAGTCGCCCCTGCGGTACCGCCACCGTCGGGAAGCCACACCGTGCGGGCGCCGCACCCCGACAATCACAGCGGCACAAAGCGATCCGACATTCTGGTGTGCAGTACCACAGTCGAAACCACAGAGCCGAAAGATCTGGGGCGCGTATAGTTTCGTCGCCTGCGGGTCCGTCGAGCGACCTCCATGTGCGGCTATTTGACCGCCCCCTCCACAAGCCCGGAGATGAACTGCTTCTGCGTCAAGAGAAATACGACGAAGATCGGGGTCGTCGCCATGGTCAGGGCCGCAAACAACTGCGGATAGTTTGTCTGTCCCATCTGCTGGCTGAAGTTCAGTAATCCGACCGGGATTGTTCGGACGCTGTCGGACTGGGTCAGCGTGAGGGCGAGAATGAATTCGTTCCAGGTGTTCAAGAACGTGAGGATGACAATCGTGGCTATTGCGGGGCGTGACAAAGGCAGGCATATCCATACGAATATCTGTCCTAGGTTGCAGCCATCCAACCGTGCGGCCTCGTCGAGTTCGGCTGGAAGGCCCTGAAAGAACGAAGTCGCGAACACCACAGAAAAGGGAAGCGCACCGGCAGCATACGGGAGGATGAGTCCCCAATAAGTGTTGATGATGCCGAGGTTCGCTTCGAGCTCGTACATGGGGATGATGAGCAGTTGCAGTGGCATGAACAGGGTGATGATGAACAACCCGAAGATCACTTTGCCCCCGATGAACCGGGTCCTCGCCAAGGCGAAGGAAAGAGGAAGCGAGAGAACGAGGACCAGGAGCACGCTGAACCCGGTCACGATCACGCTGTTCAGCAGATAGCGGCCGATGTTGCCGACCGACCATGCATCGAAGAAGTTCTGGAAGTCCCAGTTGGAGGGCAGGCCCCAAAGGTTCGCGAAGAAGGTGCTCTGCGTTTTGAACGCGCCGAGCACCATCCAGACCAGCGGATAGACGAATAGGGCGCACAACAGGATCAGCGCGACTGCCCTGGGCATTCCGAATACAAATCTGCGCTTACGACGGGTTTTCCGCGCCGGTTCATTCGCAGCGGTCGCCAGGCCCGCGGCGGGAACGGCGACACCGGTGTCGACCATCAATTCATCCCCTTTCATGCGTTGTAATCCGAACGAAGCAGCCGGATCTGGATGAGGGTGACGACGGCCACGACTACGAACAAGACTGAAGCAAGGGCGGAGGCGAACCCGTACTGCTGCACGTCGAATGCCTGTCGATACATGAATGTCATGACGGTGTCGGTGGATCCGTCTGGACCGCCTTTCGTCATGACGTAAACGAGATCAAAGACATTGAAGCCGCCCGCGATTGCGATGATGAGGTTCAAACCGATCATCGTGCGCATGGACGGCACCGTCACGTGGAAGAACAAGGCGATTCGCCCCGCACCATCGACCTTGGCTGCTTCGTAGAGTTCGGGTCGCACGGCCTGAAGGCCGGCGACGAATAGGATGACGTGATAGCCCAGCCACTTCCACACGTCGACGGCCATCACCGAGCACAGAGCCAAGCCGGGCTGTCCGAGCCACGGCGTGGTGTGCGGCAAGCCGAGCGCGCCGAGCGTTCCGTTGAGAACGCCCTGGTTTGGGTCGAGAATGAAGGTCCACAGTACACCGACGGCCACGAACGACATCAGTACCGGTATGAAGATGACGGAGCGGAATAGGGTCACACCACGAGTACGTCGTGCAACGAGCAGCGCGATGAGGAGCGCGAGCACGACCTTGGCGACGCCCGTTCCGATCGCATAGATCGCCGTGTGCTCGAGCGTCTGGTATGTCTGCGATGATGTGAAGACTTGTTTGTAGTTCTGTACGCCAGCGAATACCTTGGGGCCGAGGCCATCCCAGGAGAACAGGCTGTTCGCGAAGGCGTTGACCAATGGCCACAGCATGAAGATCGCGAAGAGCGTGAGCCCGGGCAGCACCATGATCAGCGCCCAGGGGTCGAAGTGGAACCGGCGGGACCGCCGCCGTGGTACGTGCACAGCTTGCGTCTGCGCTGCCATCGGTTCTTCCTGAGGTTGTCGGTGTCTGGGGTTGGTGCCGACCAGTGAGGGTCGGAGCGGTATCGACCTCGGCAAGGCGTCGCATCACGTGTGTACGGTCGACGAGAACGGCAAAAGGTGTGCCCGGCGCAGAAGGTCGGCAACCATCAGCGGTCGATCGAGGCGGTCGTGGAGCGGGCACGCGGCGACGGTGCGGAGGCCGTACAGACCGTTTTGAGACGACTGTGCGGACTTGCGCAGCAGTGCATCAATTGAATTTCCATCCGCCTGACTTGGCTTGGGTGAATGCGTTCTGCACGTCTTGCGACGCCTGCTGCGGTGTTCTCGATCCGGAGACCACACCGACCATGTTGTTCTGGTAGGCGGCGGTCACCTGCTTGGGCCAGTACCAGTCGAGGTAGGTGCTCGCGGTCGGGACAACGTCGTTCATGAGCTGGGTCTGCAACGTCGTGGATGCCGGCGGCTTGACGGATTTCACTGTCGGCAGGCAGATGGCCTCGCCTCCGGACAGGAGCTGCCTGTCGACAGCGGCCGAAGCCATGTACGTCACCAACTTGTCGGCGAGAGTCTTACGGATCGGGTTGATCTTCCCGTATCTGGCGGCGGCGACACCGGCTCCGCCGAATCCTGTCGACGTTACGCCGGGCACGAAATTCGGGAACGGGAACGCCTTGACATCCATCGACGGCGCCTGCTGCACGATGGTCGATATGTCCCAGGAACCGCCGAAGAACATCGCCGCCTTGCCCTGAGTGAACAGTGAGACCGCAGCCGGCTCCTGCAGACCCTGCCACCCGTTGGCGAAGACATCACCGGCACCGAGCCTGGCCATCTGGGCCAGGGCCTGGGTGTACTCCGTCGAATCAAACGCGGGACTGCCGGTTTGCAACGTGTTGAACGTCGTCTCCGTCGAGGTGTTCTTCGTGGTCTGCTGAAGCATCTGCATCATCCACATCGGCCAAAGGTATGTCTGGCCGCCCGGCACGCTGACCGGTGCCACCCCAGTGCCCTGCAGTTTTTTCGCGTCGGCGATGAGGTCGTCGATCGTCTTCGGCACTGTGAGTCCGTACTTGTCGAAGATCGCCTGGTTGTAGACGAACGCTGTCACGTTCACACCACCGACCCCGACCGCGTAGAGGTTCTCGTTGATGGTGAAAGGCGCGTAAGCCGCCGGAATCAGGTCACTGGTGTCGACGTCACCTCCGAGAGAGCCCACGAGCCCGCGGCTCTGCAAGTAGCGGATGTCCTGCCCGTTGGCGAGCAGGACATCGATTTGGCTCTTGCTGTTGACGGCGGGGGTGAACTGCTGGATGAAGCTCGAGCTCGGATAGCTGACGACAGAGATCGAGACGCCGTTCTCCTTGCCGAACTCGTCGAGGACCTTCTGGTAGTTCGGGTTCCCCGGATCTGTGCTGTAGACGACGAGGTGCTTGGCGTCGCCGTCCGATGAGGAACATGCTGTGACACCGATAAGCGCGGCAACGCTCGCGACAAGCGCGACCATCGCACGGAACCTGGATATGGCCACTTCTAACTCCAGCATCGGGGGAGTGGAACTGTTCGATAGCCCATCCGGCAAACGTTTGCCGAGATGTGTGCTCTATCCCAACACGGCTTGCGGAAGACGGCATGTCCAGCCTTGGGAACACTGGCGGGTCAGCCGGTAACCGTGTGCAACCTGCTGGAGTCGCGGATGACGAGCTCGGGCTCGAGGACTGCGTGCAGTGGATCGTCGTCGCCGCGGACGCCGGCGACGAGATCTGGCACGGCGATCTCGGCCATGTCGTCGACCGGCTGCCGCACGGAGGTGAGCCCGCTCGCCTGGGCGATAAGCGTGTCGTCGAAGCCTGAGATCAAGATGTCGCGGGGCACGGACAGGCCCTGCGCCGTGAACTCCTGAAGTGCGCCCAGGGCGATGAGATCGTTCGCGCAGATCACGCCGTTCACTTCCGGCCAGAGGCGCCGTACCTTGTGGGCAGCGTCGCGGCCCCACTCGACAGTGAAATCTCCGACCAGGACTCGTCCTGCCGCGGCGGGATCCTTGTCGGGCGCGATCTGCAGAAACGCCTCCTGACGTTCCCATGAGGTGGCGACGGAGGGATCGGAGCCGAGGAACGCCAGATGGATGCGGTTCTGGGCCACCATATGATCGACGAGGAGTTCAATCGCTGCACGTTGATCCATGCGCACATACGCCTGCTGCTCATCGACGACGCGGTCGAGTTGGATCACCGGAACTGTCTGCGCCGCCATGTCGATCGTTGCTTTGCTCAGAAATCGGTGGCTCGCCGAGATCAACAGTGCGTCGATCCGTTTGTCGAGCAGAAGTCGCACACTTTCGGCCTCGAGGTCGGCGCTGTTCCGCGAGTCGACCAAGAGAAGACCGAAGCCGGCGCCACGCGACCGTTCCACGACAGCCTGCACGAGCGACGGGAAGAACGGATTGGTGATGTCGGGGACCACGAGGCCGAGGGTTCCGGTCTCCTGCCGTCTGAGGGACCGGCCGACAGCATCCGGACGGTACCCGAGCAGCAGCGCGGCCTCCTTCACACGCGCGGCCACATCGGGGTTCACACGACGGGCGCCCGTCAGGGCTCGCGACACGGACGACGTGGACAGGCCAGCGACCCGCGCCACGTCGTGGATCGTCACCCTACGTTGCAGCGTCATGACACTACCTTTCTGTCGCCCGGGCATTGTCACGAGCGCTTCGGTAATACTACTGTGCCGAAGCACATAGGAAAACGTTTGCCCAATGCAGCCAGGCCGCGAAGGAGCCACCGTGGAACCCGAACGTCGCTCTCCTGCGGGCACGGTCGTCGCAGTCACCACCAGCCAGTTCCGGAGTCAGCTGCGCGACCGCTCGCGGACTCGTGCGATGCGCAAAGGCCGGCGTCACCGCGGGGCGTGCGACCGTCTCGCCAGTCGCTGTGGTCCGCGGCGGAAGCCAGTTGCGCGGATGGCTGCTCGGCAACATCTTGGCGACCATCGGCGTGGTCGTGCAGGATGGGAAAGAAAGATATGAGCGGCGATATCCGCTGGCTGGAGAGCGACTCGACGAGGGTGGGAATAGCCGCGGACACTGGGGCGCTGGTGGCGTACGTCGATGTCGGCTCAGGGTGGAGCGTGGTCGGACGGGAGCCGCTCGGTATCTCGTTCCGCCTGCTCCTACCGCTCGAAGGACGACGAAACAACTCCGTGTTCGGCGTCCACCAACGACCGCCGTCTATCGAGGCGGATGGAACGTCGATCGAGCTGCGCTGGAACGGCGTGCGGTCGCAGTTCGGCGGAGAGCACGACATCGGGATCGTGCAGCGATACCGTCTTGATGGCCGTCGGCTCACGGTCGAGACAAACGTCGACAACAGATCGGACCTGATCGTCGAGAACGTCTTCTCGCCCTGTATCGGTGACCTCCGGCCCGCGCCGGGTGACACCCGGCTCGAATCGATCGGTCATGACTACGGCGCCGGGAGCCGACAGCGGCTGTGGCCCACCTATGAGAACAACGTCGGCTATTTCGGAGTCGATGTGCCGACTCAGCTGTCGGAAGGCAACTACGGAACGCCGGCCGCGCCATACCGACTTATCCAAGGAGATGCTCACGGTCTGTACCTGGGTGTGGCGAACAGCAGCACCGAGCTCGTCGCCTGGCATTCTGAGCTTTGGCCCGGCTACGGTGACTCGCTCGAGGCGACTGTGCCCGAGACCGACGAGATCGACGGTCATCCCGTGGCGATCACCTACGCGGCAGTGCATCTGCCGTTCATCCGTTCGGGAGAATCGCGCGATCTGACACCGCTGTTCCTGGAGGTCTATGACGGCGACTGGCACGTGGGAGCCGATATCTACAGGAAATGGCGAGACACGTGGTTCCGACGTGCGTCCGCGCCCGAATGGGCGCGGGAGCCGCACTCCTGGCTGCAGATTCAGATCAATTCACCCGAGGACGAACTACGCCTGCCGTTCGAGCGGCTCGTCGAGGTGGGGCGTGAATGCGCCGCAGCCGGTGTGGCCGCGATCCAGCTCGTGGGGTGGAACGACGGCGGCCAGGATCGCAACAACCCGTCGCATCAACCGGAGCCTCGGCTCGGCGGTTTCGACGCCCTCGCAGCCGCGATCGCCGAGGTACAGACGCTCGGTGTAAAGGTCATCCTGTTCGCCAAGTTCAATTGGGCAGACCGGTCGACGGCCGCATTCCGTGAGCACTTCATCGACCACGCCGTCAAGGATCCGTACGGCGACTATTACATGCACCCCGGATACAGATACGAGACGGTCACGCAGATACTCGATATCAACACCCGACGCCTGGTTCCGATGTGCTTCCTCTACGAGACCTATCTCGAGGAATGCGCGCGACAATTCCAGATCATCGTCGACTTGGGCGCTGACGGGATGCTTTTCGACGAGTGCCAGCACCACTCGCCGACACTGCTTTGCTTCGACGAACAGCACGGCCATCGCTACGGTGCGCCGACATACGCGAACGATCGTGAGCTGATTCATCGCCTCGACACCCAAGCGCCAGAGGATTTCCTCTACGCGGGCGAAGGGATCTACGACTGGCAGTTCGATGCGTACACGGTCTCCTATCACCGCAGCGAAGACCGACACCATCTCCCGCTACATCGCTACACCCAGCCGCACGCGCAGTTCATGACCGCTGTCACCGGCTTCAACGACCGCAACATGATCGCTCAATGCCTGCTGTACCGCTACATCGTGAGCTATGAGCCGTTCAACTTCAAAGGGCGGCTACCCGACTTCCCGAGCACCGTGGCGTACGGCGGTCGAATGGATGCATTGCGTCGAGAAACGCGGGCCTGGACGTGGGACGGCCGCTTCACCGACACCGTCGGAGCAAGTGTCACGCACGCGAACGGGCGAGCGCACCACCCGTACACGGTCTTCGAGGCCGAGGACGGCAGCCAAGCGGTTGCCGTCGCGAACTACGACCCCAGCCCGACTTCTGTCACTATCCGCGTCGACGGATACGACGGGCTGCTCTTCGCCAAGGCAGTCGACACCGACGAATGGCTCGAACTCAGCGGTGGACGGTTGAATCTCGGTCCTCGCTCCGCCGCGGTCGTTCTGCCGCGGGTGCCGTAACGATCAGCACGGGTGCCGTAACGATCAGCACGAAATGTCTGCCGTCGGTGACCAGCCGTTCCAGGGTCGTGACACCCGGCAGCAGAGCATTGCGTTCCCGCAGCCAGCCCACCGCGCCCGCGAGCAGGACCTTCGGGCCGTCGCCGGTCATCCACCCCTGATCAGCGATCCACTCCAGCAGCTCGGCCTCGACCTGCGCGAACGAGACCAGCCCCTCCCTGCGCTGGATCTCCCAAGCGTGTTCGAACCTGGTCTTCTCCCGGTCGATGTAGGACTTCACGCACGACGGATCCGCGATCTCCAACTGCTCGGCCAGATAATCGACCAGCTCACCAGGAACATCGAGCGGATCAGGCAAGAACATCTCCAAGTACCGAACAGTGACCAGCTGAAGCGCGAGTCCCAGGCGATTCGAATCCCGCCGGCGGCCCGCGATCAGCTCCCGATCCTTTGTTGTCGAGATAAAAGAACTGCTCCAGCTCGACCCTCGACAGCACACCGAACGGGCCGTACCCGGCCCCGCCCTCATCACCCACAAAACCGACATGCAACCACCACACACCCGCCAGCACCCGCCGATCCAGCGAATTAACCTCCACAGCAAAGCATTTCGGTCGCCAGCACCCGCTAGCGCCAGTTTCCGTTCAACTGGACCCCTCATGCCGAAACGCGGTGGTGCCAGCTGCGGGTCGCGCCACGTCAGGATCTTGTCGTTGATCGTGAGTATTACGGCGCCGAGGAAGACATGATCGGCCAACAGCATGGAACTGGTGAGGTGCGAGCCCAGCGAGCGCCCGTGCTGAGGTGATCCGCGCGCTGTCGAGCCGCGTACTACGTGCAGGCGCGCCCGGCTGGCCCCATGCCGCCTCACCCGGGAAGTAGGGCGGCGGAAGTGCTTACCGTCGGCGTCGGTTCGGCTTCACGCCTGGCTTGGGAGCGGTGTTTGCCCGCGCCGCTGCGGCTCGTCGTGCTTCGGTGGCCGATTCGGCGTCGAGCCGTCGGTAGACGAGGTGTTGCTGCGCGAGAGTCCACGCATTGTTCGACACCCAGTACAACAGGATCGCCACCGGCAGTAGTGCGCCACCGACGATCGCGCCCGCGGGAAACACCCACAGCGACAACGTGTTCATGAGCGGCAGCTGGTTCGTGGTGGGGTCCTGCCGAGTGATGGCAGCTCTGGCGGTGAAATGTGTTGCGACAGCGGCGATCAGCATCAAGGGAATCGCGATCAGAGCAACGGTTGAGGCGAGGCCGCCCGTATCGGCCAACGTTGCCGACAGCGGTGCACCGAACAGTTTGGCCTGCATGAAGGATTGCACGTCCGCGGCGCTGAACACGTAGTTGGGTGTGACGGCATTCTGGGCGGCCGTCATCGGGGCGGTAGCAGTGAGGAAGGGCAGGTGCCCGGCCGTGCCGGTTCGGTCGAAGGACCGCAGCACGTGGAACAGGCCGAAGAACACCAGACCCTGTCCGAGTATCGGCAGGCAGCCTGCGATCAGGCTGACACCGTGCTCCTTGTGCAGCTTCTGGATCTCGATCGCCTGCCGTTGCCGGTCGTCGGCGTATTTCTTCTGCAGCGCCGTGATCTGCGGTTGCAGGCGCTTGACGGCGGCTTGGGTGCGCGCTTGTTTCAGGAACGGCAGAAATAGCGCCGCGCGCAGGGTGACGACGAGAAATACCACCGCAAGGACCCAGGAGAGCCCGCTGTCCGGGCCGAGGATCGCGCAGAATGCGGTGTGCCATATCCAGAGAATGGCGGACACGGGGTAATAGATGAAGTCGAGCATGACGGAATACCTGACTGCGAAACGTGCGAGCGCGCACGGGAATTGGAATGGTCAGCCGGAATGCCGACGACACCACGCACCGGGTGCGAGGTGGACGTCAGGCGTCGGCGAGACCGGGCGCTCGAGGTCGCGGCCGACCCGCAGTGTCAGGATGGCTCTGGCGCAGAAAGGAGCCCCGTCGCCGGCGTTGCGCGGCGGGCGGCGGGCCGGATCGGGCGACAAGTAGCGGCAGCCTGCGGGTGGTCTGCAGCGCGATGAGCGCGAAGACCACCGAAGCCGCGACCACGCCGAGCAAGGCCAGTGAGCCGTGCTCGTTGGTGGGTGCCACGATCAGTGCGAGCGCGGGCAGGACGACTGCGCAAACCGCAAACGTCGAGAGCTGGACCCGCGCGAACATTCCCCGAGCGTACCCGGTCGGTGTTGCGACATCGCGCTGCGTGCCGAATCTTCGAGCGCGTCGTGTCGGCGAACACATGCGCCGAAGTTATGGTTCGCGGGAGCTCCACACAGGTGTCAAAGGTTTGACCGGTGAATGGAGGGGTGCGCATTGAGTTACGAATCTGTCCCCGACGAATCGACTCACGGTGGCGGCGCCGAATATGCGGTTCCTTTCACACGTGCGGGAATCTCGCAGCCCGTTAGTCGGCAGCGGATGCCGGAAACCATCCGTTCGGCCCAGGTGGCCGCCTGGTCTCTCGGCGCATTCGGAGCCGCACTCACTACCATTGCTTGGCGAGCCGAGAACGTCGAATTGGCGGGCGCCATGGTATTCGGATATTTATTCGCCTGGCTGCTTGCCGTCGTTGCGTTCGTATTCGGCATCTTCGGTCGACCGGTCCAGGTGATCGGTGTCGCTCTCGCTGCGGTCGAAGCCGTCGTATGCCTCGGGCTGGTGGCGATCGGCCCGCTGACGGGCTTTCTCGGTCTCGGCCTGTCGGTCGCGGTCCTCGTGCTGCTCTGCAGAGGCGAATCCACGGCCTGGTTCACCCGGGACCGTTGATCCCTGTGGCTATGGTTCGTCGCCGAGATCCCAGTCGACGTGGCTGCCCAGCGCCGTAGGGGGCAGACCGAAGATGCGGCGGCAGGTGCGGGTGAGCTGGGCGCTGTCGGCGAAGCCTGCGGCGCGGGCGGCAGCGGTCAGGTCGTCGCCGGATCGGACCCGGGTCACGGCGACGTGCAGGCGCAACCAGAGGATGTAGGGACGCATCGGGATTCCCATCTGTTCGGTGAACAGATGGGTCAGCCGGGTCGCTGAAATACCGAGCCTGCGGGCGACGTCGGTGCCGCGGATCGGGCCGTTGCGGATCAACGTGGGAAGCAACCCGAGCGCTTCGGTCACCGCGGCATGCCGTGCGGGGTTGCCGGTGTGGTGCTCGTCGTGCTGGAGATCGCGGACGACATCGGCCACCACGTCGGCAAGTGCCGCTCCCGTTGGATCGACCGGCAGCGAGTGGGCGCTGTCTGCCCAACCGTAGGTGTGCGCCCTACGGTCGGCGGCCGCGCCCGCGACGGTCTCGGGATCGAGGTAGATCGCCGTGCCGCGCTCGGCGCCCGCGGCGATCCGGTGCGGCGCGTCGGCGGGGACGATCACGTGGGTGCCCTGATGGCGAATGCCGCTGGCGTCCACCACGATTACCGGGGTACAGGCGGCGACGATCTGCACGGTGTGATGGGCATGCAGTGCGGTCGGGCCGATCGAACCGCCGAAGGCGAGCACGCCGGCCCGCAGCAACGCGCTACCTTCGCTGCGAGCGTCGCCGGGCGGGCCGACGGCAGCGCTCGCGGATCGAGGTGAGGTCGAGGTAACCAGAGCCTTCATCATCGGATGCTCCCGGCAGACTGCGAATCCCGGTTCGGATCCCCCGCCGAGACTATCCCGGGCGCACGGCGGTTGTCAGGATATCGGCGACCCGATCGAGGAACTCGGTGACCAAAGGCCGGGCCACGGGGGTGTCCGGGAACCGAGTGCGCAACGCGAGGCCGTCGTAGCTGCGGGTGAACGACAACTGCACGTCGTCCAGCGGTGCGCTGCGGCTGAATTGTGTCTTTGGCCGCCTGGTAGAGCTCGTCCAGCTCGGCGACCGCGATCGTGATCGTGATCGACCAGGCGTCGCAGATCGCGTGGTCGAAGCCGACCACCACCGTGGATGTTTCGCTCCGGCTCAGCGCACCGAGGAAGTACGGCGCGAAACTGTATAGGGTGCAGGCATTGTCGAGCCTGGTGCCGAGCAGTGTGCGGAGCCCCCGAGAACCTGCCCGGACGAGCTGGCTCGACACCTGTGCAGGCAATTGCTCGCACACCGACCCAACGAACGGTTACGGGGCGAAGTCGGCGGACTCCAAGCGGCGAGCCAGGCGGGCCGCGGAGAGGGTCATGGCGTCCGCGGGCCGATGCGGGTCCAGGCCCGTGAGTTCATGGACACGCGAGAGGCGGTAGGTGACCGTGTTGCGGTGCACACTGAGCTGACGTGCGGTGGCCAGCTGATTGAAGCCGCTGTCGACGAATACTTCGAGCGTCTCGGCCAGCATCGGCTGCGCATCCAGCGGCGCGAGCACCGAGGCCAGTCCCGGTCGGGCCGCGTCACTCACCGCGACGGTGTACTCGAATTGCAAATTCGTTCTGCGGCACAGGATTTCACGGCGCGCCAGGCAACGGCCGAGTTCCGCGAGCACCCGCGACTCGGCGAACATCGCGGGAATCTCGGCACGCGACCGGGCAGCGCAGACACCCACCCAGTACGGCGGCGGCTGTCCGGGAAGTTGGGCGGGCATGCGCGCAGTGAGGGCGGTCAGCGTCGCCGCGCCGTCATCGCCCGGTAGCAGCGGAATGAGAGCAGTCCAGCCACCCGCGTCCAGGCGCAGGAACACCCCGGCGATGGCCTCGACCCGGTGCCGCAGTGCGGCTGCGGGCCCGCCTCGGGTGCCGCACAGGCGGAACACCGCGACGAGGAATGCGTCGGCCACCGGGATCACCGGGTCATTGGCCCACTCGATCGGGTCGCGCCCGGTGAGCAGGGCATCGGCGATGCCGCGTCTGCGCTCGAGCAACTCCCAGCGCGGATCGTGCGAACGCTGGGTGGCGGCGCCGGCAATGCGCCCGGTCACCAGCGTGACGTACTTCAACAGCACCAGCGACGCGTCGAGCAGCAGCTCGCGCTCGGCTGGCGAGGCCGATTCGCGCAGCCGCTCCCAGAGAAAGGACGCGCCGAGCCGGTAACGGTCGAGCACCTCGGGCAGCGGTGTGCCGTCGCGCATCCGCTCCATCGCGAGCTCGACGAGCTCTCTGGTGTCTTCCTCGGACGGCTCCGCGCCGCTGCGCAGATACTCGAAGAACAGGTCGACATTCAGCTTCGTTCCATGGGCGAAGTCGGTCTCGACCAGGGATTGCGGCAGCCGCTGATAAGGCGGGAGCACCGTATAGAACCCGTCGATCATCGACGCGACCTTGCAGTGCAAATCGTCGAACACCGGCACGGTCCGGGGCGCCCGCAGCCGGTCGGTTCCGATGAGCGGGGCTTTGCCAGGATCGCTCATCTGCACCTCCGGGTCCGCGCTGACATCATTGCTGTCCTCCGTCCCGGACTACGTCGAGTACAGGGACTCGATCGTATCGGTGTAGCGGGTGGCGATCGGGATTCGCCGGAGTTTGCCGGTTGCGGTCAAAACGTCGCTGCCCGGCTCCCACACCTCGGTGAGCACGAGGTATTTCTTGATCTGCTCCACACGGGAGAGCTTGTTGTTGGCGGCCGCCACGCCTCGTTCGATCGCCGCAAGCACCTCCGGGTTCTTCGCCAACTCGGCGACGGTGGCTGCGGCGAGCTGGTTGCGTTGCGCGAACGCAGTGGTCAGATCGGGGTCGAGGCAGATCAGCGCGGTGTTGTATGGGCGCTGCTCGCCGATCACCACGACAGTGCCCGCCAGCGGGCAGTTCTCGGTGACCGTGTTCTCGATATTGGACGGCGACATGTTCTTGCCCGCCGCGTTGATGATGAGTTCCTTCTTGCGGTCGACGATCGAGAGGTAACCGTCGGCGTCGATGATGCCGATGTCGCCGGTGTGCAGCCAGCCGTCGGCATCCACCGTCTCCGCGGTCTTTTCCGGGTCGTTGCGGTAGCCGCGCATCACCATCTTGCCGCGGATCAGCACTTCGCCGTCGTCGCCGAGTTTCACCTCCGCTCCGGGTAGCGGCGTGCCGACGGTGCCGATTTTGACCCGCTCCGGCCCGTTCAGCGTTGCTCCCGCGGTGCATTCGGTCATGCCGTACCCCTCGCACAACGGCAGACCGAGGCCGAGGAAGAATTCGTGCACCTCCGGCGGAATCGCCACCGATCCGGTGACTGCGACGCGCGTGCGATCCAGGCCGAGGTGGGTGCGGATGGGGGCGAGCACCAGGAGCTCGGCGAGCCGGTGCCGGAGTCGATCCAGCGGGCCGAGGGTACGACCGTCGGAGATTGCGCGAGCCTTTGCGCGGCCGACGCCGATCGCCCAGAGCACCAGTCGGCGCTTGATCGGGCGCTCGGCGTTGAACCGATCCTCCAGAGCACCTTTGACTTTCACCCACACGCGCGGTACACCGAGGAAGACTGTCGGATGCACCTCGGTAAGGGCATCCGCCACCTTCCCGAAAACGGCGACGGTGGTGATCTCGCCGCCCTCGAGCATGGTCAGATAGTGTGCGAACCACCGGTTGGCGGCGTGCGCGTCGGGCAGGTAAGAGATCACCCGATCGTCCGGTCCACCGCCGCCGAATTGTTCGATGACACGGGCGTTTTCGATGAAGTTGGTGTGGGTGAGCTCGACGCCCTTGGGTGGCCCCGTGGTGCCCGAGGTATAGACGATGGTCAGTAGATCATCGGGTTTCACTGCGCGCCAGGTGGTGTCGAAATCGAAGTCCGCCAGTAGCGCTGCCTCGACGGCCGATAGCGCAGTCGTGCCGTCCGGTGCTTCATCGACGCAGATCACATGCTCGACTCGGTTGCCGTGCTCGGCGGCCTTGGCCGCTGCCGCGCGGATCTGTGGCACGAACTGGCGCTCGCAGATCACCACCTTATTGCCGGCGTTGCCGAATTGGTAGGCGAGCAGGTCGATGGGGTTGGTGTTGTACACCGAGAACGGGGTGCCGCCGGTGTGCAGAACGGCGGTGTCGCACAAATGGAATTCGGGACGGTTGGTCATCATCAGCGCGACCGTGTCGCCGGGGCGCACGCCGAGTCCGGCCAGCCCTGCGGCGATGGTGCGCACTCGATCGGCATAGGCCCGCCAGGTGATCGTGACCCCGCCGCCCATGGTGCGCAATGCAATGGCGTCGGGATACTTCGCGGCATTCGCCTGAAATGCGGCACACAGTGTGTCCGGACGGGCCGCGCCCGCCGGGACTGTCGATGAAACCAAGACCCAACCTTCTGCTCACATCCGGTCGAGGCGCACCGTCGTCCTGCGACTCGGTCGACCTCGTTGGCATCTCTCACCTCACCGCATACCCGAGCAGTGGCACCAGCGGCAAACACCAAGACTGTTGCCCGCAGCCTTGTGCATTCGACCAAATTCATGTGCTCGACGGCTCGATTCCGCCCCGGTCATCCGGAGTCCGTGAACTGGATCGCGTCACCGGTGACAAAACGGGCGGAACCTGGATTGCATTGCGGCACGGTGGCGCGGCTCGCGAGCGGCATCCATGTCGGTGGGTGCGACTCGGGCTGGGTGCGATGTCGGGATGGTGCCGGGCGTGGGGTGCGTCGGAGTCGTGTTCGTTTCGCGCGCAGGTCGCTGTGTGCCGTCGAGATCAGCGTGTGGTGCGCGCAGTTACGGGCGGTGGAGTTCCACTGCGAGTGAGAGCAATTCGGCCATGTGATCGCCGTCGGTGCAAGCGAGCCGAATGGCCTCGGGGATCGGAATTGCGCGCACCTCGATGATGTTCTCGGCATCGTCGGGATTGCTGGGCGCGGATTCCAGGACGACGTCGGCAGCGCACCACAGCCACGCCTTGTGCGGGTGCGGCTGCCAATCGCGATAGGGCGCAGGATGATCGGAGGTCGCGTAGTGGGCGCCGAGCCACCGGACCGAGCCCACCGGCCGGGCACCCGCCTCCTCGCGCAGCTCACGCCGCATGCACTCGTCGATGCTCTCGCCCGCCTCGCGGGTGCCGCCCGGGACGAGCCACACGTCGCGGTCGTCGCGGCACAGCACGATTTCGTTGCCGACGAAACAGACGACATGGATGTTTGTCACGAGACCATCGGGCGGCGGGTCGGTCGAGAACTGGACGTCCAGACCGCCCCACTCCCAGCGAGTGGGGGTGTGCAGCAAGGGATACCGGTCGGCGAGTGTCACACCGACGACGGTAGCTATTCTGTGCCGGTTTTGCCGATCTGCATATGTATATGGTTGAAATGCGCCTCGCGGCCGCTCTTGGCGGGCAATGGGTGCGACGCCGGGTGGTCCGGGTGCATGATGAAGCTGCTGTCGCCGATCGCGCTGGTGACGCCGGCGGTGTCCGCGCCGTCGGAGGTGTCCTACCATTCAGTGGCGATGAAGTCGTAGACGCTGCGGAAGAAATCGGCGATGACTTTCGAGTTCGGCGAAAGCATCATCTTTACTCATTGCGCGTGCCGGATCCGACATGACACTCCTCCAGGTGCTGATGGAATTGATACGTCGACGCGAGATCGGTGACGCAGGGTAAGAATCCGGCGCAGTCCCATGGAGGGCACGAGTAGCTGCGCACTCGTATTCCGGTCCGCCGCGACCCGGTGGGCAGGCGGCGCTGCCTGGTCGCGTGGGTATCCCGACGTGCGGTTATGTGATCGGGCAATAAATCGAGCGCGTTGTTGGCTTGCCGTTCGGCCGCGATCGGCCGACCACATGACAGGCTTTCGGTGGAAGCCTTGTGCAGGCAGGTTCGGTGCGGGAACATGTGTGCCTGAAGATATGGCCGCGGGAGGTGGTCGAATGAATGGAGGCGATGCAGCCCATGTGCTGACGGCAAGAATTGTCATGGCCCTTGCCGCGGAATCCGATACCGACCAGGTGGACCGGCTGGCACGGCAATTGCGCGCAGAACTGTCCGAACTCGATGTCGATTCGGTGGCACTGGTTCGCGACAGTCCGGTGCCGGATTCGGCGAAGTCGGCCGACCCCGTCGCAATCGGCGCGCTGGTTGTCGCATTGAGTGCATCCGGCGGAGTGTTCACCGCGCTGACCGAGATGCTGCGTGACTGGCTCAACCGGCAGGCCGCGGCCCGCAAGATATCGGTGACAATCGATGGTGACACCATCGAACTGGAGCGCGCGACGGCCGACCAGCGTGGTGCACTGATCGAGGCATTCCTGGTGCGGCACACCGCAGAAGGGCGACGGCCGTGACAAGGCGCATCGCCTTGATCATCGCGACCTAGGATCGTGACCCTCCCGTTTCCGCCGCTCGTTTCGCCGAACGCGGTGGCTCGCGATGCCGGGGCGGTATATGTGGCCGATAGCAGTGTGCTGAACCTACCGGGCGGTTCCGCGACTGCGGTAGAGCTGCCGTTCCCGCCCTTCGGCGGCGGTGACCGTCCACGGGTACTTGCCCTCGACTCGACCGGCGCGGTCTATGCCGCCGATTCGTCACGGGTGTTCATGCTCGGGCCGTTCGCGAGTGAGCGCGCGGTAACTGATATTCCACAGCCACTCCACCGGTCCGCGCTCGAAGCGGCGCAGCCAGAGGTGCGCGAAGACGACGATGATCAGCGCGACCAGCAGATAGATGCCGAGCGTGAACGGGATGCGGGCATCGGGAGACACCCGGGCGGCGAGGCCGAAACCCCAGCCGTAGCACAGGATCGACGCCACCAGGTTCTGCAGGATGTAGCAGCTCAGTGCGGTGCGGCCGACGTCGGTGAGGCGGCGGCCGACGAATCCGACACGCGGGCGGTGCAGAGAGAACTCGGCCACCAGTGCCAGGATGCCGAACGAGACGACCGGTGCCGTGCCGTATCGGGTGAACAGCAGCATGTCGCCCCCACCGAGTACACCGACGATCAGATCGAGGGGAGCCGCCACCACGAACCCGGCGATCATGAGCCGCTTGCGGATTCGTGCGCCTTCGGGTCGGAAGACTCCGGCCCGGAACAGCCGAGCACCAGCCAGGAACAGCGCGATCGACATGGGGAACACGAAGATCGCCTCCAATCGGAACATGCCCGCGTTCTCCAGCCGGAACAGCATCAGATCCCAGAACGATCCGTCGGCATAAGGATTCGGGTCGAGTGCCTGTCCCGGCCCCGAGTCCTGGCGGGAATCGAACGCCATGCCGACCGCGATCGACGTCAACATCGTGAGGTGGATGCCCGCCGTGACGATCAGCCAACGACGTTGCGCGCGTGTGCTTGTCGCGAGGATGAAGGCGACGACCAGTCCGGTGAGCGCGTACCCCATCAGCACGTCGAACTCGGCGATGAATAAGAAATTCAGCAGTCCGTCGAGGAATAGCAGCCCGGCCCGCCACGGATAGCTGCCCGGCCAGCGGCGGCCTGCTCGCGCGGCCGAACCCTGCTGGATGGCGAGCCCGATGCCGAACATGATGGTGAGCAGCCCGAGGAACTTACCCTGCGCCACCTGCTGCATGACCCGCTCGGCCCACATCCAGCCGGTCGCCTCGGTGTGCAGCTCGTCGAGGTAGCCGACGAGGCCCGCTACGTCGGTGAGGATCCAGATGTTCGTGCCGAGCGTACCGAGGATGGCGATGCCGCGCAGCACATCCAGCGCGACGACTCGCGAGGGCGCGGCGGGAGTCGGTGCTGCCATGTTCGGCTCATCCGCTTTGCGGTGTCGCCCCGCGGTATCCGAGTGGGAATCGGCGATCGATTCGGTCATGGTCCGAATATCCCGTTCACCGAGGCCGGATGGGTCCTCCGTAAGTACCACCCACGGTATGAGATCGAGGTCCGCCGGATGGCCGATGCCCTCGATCGAGCGCGGATGCCGACGACGGACTTTACGCCGCCCCGGGGACACCGGGGCCGCAGCCGCATTCGTCCAAGTGTGGGACTGTCGACGGCCTTGGGCGACTGCACACTAGGCTCGTCGCTATGCAGCGCATCATCGGCATCGAGGTCGAATACGGCATCTCCACTCCCACCGAGCCGTCCGCCAACCCGATCCTCACCTCCACCCAGGCGGTCCTCGCCTATGCGGCGGCGGAGGGTGTGCCACGCGCGAAGCGAACTCGATGGGATTACGAGGTGGAGTCGCCGCTACGCGATGCGCGCGGCTTCGACTTGAGTCGGATGAACGGGCCTGCGCCGGTGATCGACGCCGACGAGGTAGGTGCGGCGAACATGATCCTCACCAACGGCGCCCGACTGTATGTCGACCATGCCCACCCCGAATACTCCGCACCCGAGGTCGTCGACCCGATGGACGCGGTGATCTGGGACAAGGCCGGTGAACGTGTGATGGAAGCCGCGGCGCGGCATGCGTCGAGCGTGCCGGGCGCACCGCGGCTGCAGTTGTACAAGAACAATGTCGACGGCAAGGGGGCCTCCTACGGCACCCACGAGAACTATCTGATGAGCCGCGAAACCCCGTTCAATCAGATCATCGTCGGTCTCACCCCGTTCTTCGTGTCGCGTCAGGTGATCACGGGTTCCGGTCGGGTCGGTATCGGCCAGTCCGGTGATCACGCCGGTTTCCAGCTGTCCCAGCGTGCCGACTACATCGAGGTCGAGGTCGGCCTGGAGACCACGCTCAAGCGCGGCATCATCAACACCCGCGACGAGCCGCACGCCGACGCCGACAAGTACCGCAGACTGCACGTCATCATCGGCGACGCCAATCTGGCCGAAATGTCGACCTACCTCAAGGTCGGCACCACCGCGCTGGTGCTGGACCTGATCGAGGCGGGCGAGGACCTGTCGGATCTGCAGCTGGCCCGCCCTGTCACCGCGGTGCACCAGATCTCGCACGACCCCACCCTGCGCGCCACGGTGGCGCTCACCGACGGCCGTGAGCTCACCGGTCTGGCCTTGCAGCGCATCTACCTGGATCGGGTGGAGAAGTACGTGGCACGCAGCGCCAACGACGATCCCCGGGTTCGCGACATCATCGAGAACTGGGCGCTGGTGCTCGACCTGCTCGAACGTGATCCGATGGAATGCGCCGACCTGCTCGACTGGCCCGCCAAGCTGCGTCTGCTCGAGGGGATGCGCAAGCGTGAGGGCCTGAGCTGGGCCGCGCCCAAACTGCACCTGATGGACCTGCAGTACTCCGACGTGCGGCTGGACAAGGGGCTCTACAACCGCCTCGTGGCACGCGGATCGATGAAACGTCTCGTCACCGAGCAGCAGATTCTCGATGCGATGACCAAGCCGCCCACCGACACCCGCGCCTACTTCCGCGGTGAGTGCCTGCGCCGCTTCGGCGCCGATATCGCTGCCGCGAGCTGGGATTCGGTGATCTTCGATCTCGGCGGGGATTCGCTGGTGCGCATCCCGACGCTCGAGCCGCGCCGCGGGACAAAGGCGCACGTCGGCAAGCTGCTCGACGGCGTCAACACCGCCGCCGAGCTTGTCGAACAGTTGACCACCTGAGTGAGATCCGGTGTCGACTCGGCCGCACATCGGCTCGGAATACGACACCGTGTCGGTGTCGCTGGGTAGTGTTGAAGGACGAGCACGGACATTGCTCATGATCAGGGCCGTGCTCGGACCATGAGCCCTGGTCATGATGAGGACAGAGGAGGTCGGCTGCCATGGCACAAGAGCAGACCAAGCGCGCCGGGGGCGGCGACGAGGATGAGGGCCCGGAGGGCGTAGACGCCGCCGGACAGGAGCGCCGCGAGAAGCTGGCGGAGGAGACCGACGACCTGCTCGACGAGATCGATGATGTGCTCGAGGAGAACGCGGAAGACTTCGTTCGTGCGTACGTGCAGAAGGGTGGCCAGTGACAGCAGGTGACCCGCTGCGTCTCCACCCGGGACACGCTCTCTCGTCATTCACCGAACATCTCCGCATGCACGCACCGGAACTGTTGCCCGGCAACAGATTCGCCGCGATAGAGGGTGCCACCGGAAGCTCCGGTGGCACCGCCGCGAAGGACCTGGCTCCGCACGGGACCACCATCGTCGCGGTCTCCTATCGCGGTGGCGTGCTGATCGCCGGTGACCGGCGGGCCACCATGGGAAACCTGTTGGCCAGCAGGGACATGGAGAAGGTGTACATCACCGACACCTACTCGGCGGCAGGCATCGCGGGCACCGCGGGCATGGCCATCGAGATGGTGCGGCTTTTCGCGGTGGAGCTCGAGTACTACGAGAAGATCGAAGGTGTCTCGCTGACCTTCGACGGTAAGGCGAACAAGCTCTCGAAGATGGTGCGGGACAACCTGCCCGCGGCGCTTCAAGGTCTTGCGGTGGTCCCGGTGCTCGTCGGCTACGACGAATACGCCACCGATCCGGACAAAGCGGGCCGCATCGTTTCCTACGACGTGGTCGGCGGCCGCAGCGAGGAACGTTTCGGCTACACCGCTGTCGGATCCGGTTCGAATTTCGCCAAGTCGTCGCTGAAGAAGCTGTACGCCAAGGGAATCGACGAGGACCGCGCACTGCGCATCGCCGTCGAGTCGCTCTTCGATGCGGCCGACGACGACACCGCCACCGGTGGTCCCGACATCATGCGCGGCATCTATCCGACGGCGATCGTCGTCAACGAGGAGGGCGCCGATCTGGTGCCGGAGGAGCGTTTGGCGGAGATCGCGCGTGGGATCGTCGCCGACCGCGAGGCCGCGGAAGAAGGGAGTGCGCAAGCATGACACTGCCGTATTACGCGTCGGCCGAACAGATCATGCGCGACAAGACCGAACTTGCGCGCAAGGGCATCGGTCGTGGTCGCAGTGTCATCGTGTTGGTGTACGACAAGGGTGTGCTGTTCGTCGCCGAGAACCCGTCGGCGACGCTGCACAAGGTGAGCGAGCTGTACGACCGCGTCGGGTTCGCCGCGGTGGGCAAGTACAACGAGTTCGAGGCGCTGCGCCGCGGTGGCATCCTGCAGGCCGACCTGAAGGGTTACCAGTACGACCGGCGCGATGTCACCGGTCGCGGCCTCGCCAACGCCTACGCGCAGACTCTCGGCACGATCTTCACCGATCAGCTCAAGCCGTACGAGGTGGAGATCTGTGTGGCCGAGGTGGGGTATCCGGAGCAGACGCCGACCTCGGTGCTCTACCGGATCACCTTCGACGGTTCGATCGTGGACGAGCGCGAATACGTGGTGATGGGCGGCACGACCGAGCCGATCCTCACCGCGTTGAAGGCGTCCTACCAGCCGGGTCTCGACCTGTCCTCGGCCGTCGGCGTGGCCGTCAAGGCGCTGACCGCGGGGGTTC
Source organism: Nocardia sp. NBC_01009 (assembly GCF_045208035.1). Taxonomy (NCBI): domain Bacteria; kingdom Bacillati; phylum Actinomycetota; class Actinomycetes; order Mycobacteriales; family Nocardiaceae; genus Nocardia; species Nocardia sp. NBC_01009. Next base: position 4,997,300 of record NZ_CP108695.1, read on the forward strand.
CCGAGGGCGCGGACAAGGAGAAGCGCATACTCGGGGTGAGCTCGCTCGAGGTCGCCACACTGGAGCAGGCCCGGCCGCGGCGGGCGTTTCGCCGGGTTTCGGACACCGCCCTGGAAGGGCTGCTGGCCGGCAGTAAATCGGGCAGCAAGAGCAAGGCCGCCGCAGCGACCGCTGCGGCGGAAGCGGAGGACGCTCCGAAGTCGGAGTGATCGTCGCCTGATCCGGTCCTCGAGGCCCCCGGTGTTCCGTCCCACGGAGCGCCGGGGGTTTCGTTCGTCGCTGGTACTTTTCCGTCGAATGTTGCGCCGACGTGCAAAATCGTTGTGAAGACGTATGCATCCGGGTTGTCCGCACTCCCACGCGGGTACATGACATGGCTGTAATGTCGATGGTGTGCAGCGACGAATCATGGGGATCGAGACCGAATTCGGTGTGACGTGCACCTTCCACGGACACCGCCGGCTCAGCCCTGACGAGGTAGCCCGGTATTTGTTCCGCCGGGTAGTTTCCTGGGGCCGTAGCTCGAACGTGTTCCTCCGCAACGGTGCTCGGCTCTACCTCGATGTCGGGTCGCATCCGGAGTACGCCACGGCCGAGTGCGACAACTTGGCTCAGCTGGTCACCCATGACAGGGCGGGCGAGCGGGTGCTGGAGGAGCTGTTGATCGACGCCGAGCAGCGCCTCGCGGAGGAGGGCATCGGCGGTGATATCTACCTGTTCAAGAACAACACCGATTCGGCGGGCAACTCCTACGGTTGTCACGAGAACTTCCTCGTGGTCCGGGCCGGTGAATTCTCCAGGATCTCCGACGTGCTGCTGCCGTTCCTGGTCACCCGCCAGCTGATCTGCGGGGCGGGCAAGATCCTGCAGACGCCGAAGGCGGCCACGTTCTGCCTGTCGCAGCGTGCCGAGCACATTTGGGAGGGTGTGTCCTCGGCGACCACCCGGTCGCGGCCGATCATCAACACTCGCGACGAGCCGCACGCGGACGCGGAGAAATACCGCCGTCTGCACGTGATCGTCGGCGACTCGAACATGTCCGAGACCACCACCATGCTCAAGGTCGGCACGGCCTCGCTGGTGCTGGAAATGATCGAGGCGGGGGTCTCGTTCCGCGACTTCGCGCTGGACAACCCGATCCGCGCCATCCGTGAGGTCAGCCACGACCTGACCGGCAAGCGTCCGGTGCGGCTGGCTGGCGGCAGGCAGGCCAGCGCCCTGGAGATCCAGCGCGAGTACTACGCACGCGCCGTCGAGCACCTGCGTAACCGCGACCGCGATCCCCACGTCGACCAGGTCGTCGACCTGTGGGGGCGGACCCTGGACGCGGTCGAGGCACAGGACTTCGCGAAGGTCGACACCGAGGTCGACTGGGTGATCAAGCGCAAGCTGTTCCAGCGCTATCAGGACCGCTACGGCATGGAGCTGTCGGATCCGAAGATCGCCCAGCTGGATCTGGCTTATCACGACATCAAGCGCGGCCGCGGTGTCTTCGACCTGCTGCAGCGCAAGGGCCTGGCCAAGCGGGTCACCGAGGACGAGGCCGTGGACGCCGCGGTCAACACTCCGCCGCAGACCACCCGGGCCAAGCTGCGCGGCGACTTCATCACCGCCGCGCAGGAGGCGGGTCGCGACTTCACCGTCGACTGGGTGCACTTGAAGCTGAACGACCAGGCGCAGCGCACCGTGCTGTGCAAGGATCCGTTCCGCTCGGTCGACGAGCGTGTCGACCGGCTCATCGCCTCGATGTAGCGAGCAGCTCGACAGCGGGCCCGGGTTTTCGTACCCAGGCCCGCTTGCTGGTCTACGAAAACTCTTGTGGCCGAAGCGAACAGTCGTGGCTAGGACTCTGTCAGATACCGCTCGACCTTCTCGACTTTCGTGGTCATCGCGTCGGTGACGCCGGGCCGGATGTCGGCCTTGAGCACCAGGCTGCACCGCGGTGCTACCGCGAGGATGGCGTCGGTGGCCTGCTTCACGACACTCATCACCTCGTCCCATTCACCCTCGATCGTGGTGAACATGGCGTCGGTGCGGTTCGGCAGTCCGCTGGCGCGAACCACCCGGACCGCCTCGGCCACGGCACGGCCGACGTCGACGCCGGTGCCGAGCGGAGTCACGGAGAAAGCGACGATCATCCGGTAAGTGTGACACGTCCGTAGCGCGCGAATAGTGCGCCGCCGCGCCGTTGCGCCGCCCGGCCCATTACCCTGTTCGGGTGGCGATATCCAAGGTCGAGCGGCTGATGAATCTGGTCATCGCGCTGCTGTCGACCCGGCAGTTCTTGACCGCGGAGCGGATTCGGGACAGCGTCGCCGGCTACGAGGAGTCGGTCAGCGACGAAGCGTTCAGCCGGATGTTCGAGCGGGACAAGAACGAGCTGCGTGACCTGGGCATTCCGCTCGAGGTAGGGCCGGTGAGCCGGTATTCCACGATGGAGGGCTACCGGATCAACCGCGACGATTACGAGCTGCCCGAGATCGATCTGACCAGCGAGGAGGCCGCCGCCGTCGCGGTCGCCGTGCAGATGTGGGAGTCGCCGGAGCTCGCCAACGCGGCCGAGGGCGCATTGCTCAAGCTGCGCGCGGCCGGAATCCACGTCGAGACCGATGCCGCGGTGGCGTCGGTGCCCGCGGTGCCGGCGCGGACCCGCGGCTCGGAACCGGTGCTCGGCAAACTGCTGACGGCCATCGACGCGGGGCAGGCGGTCCGGTTCGAACACCGCGGCGCGGTCAACGCGCCCTATCTCATGCGTGATGTGGAGCCGTGGGGTGTGGTCACCCACCACGGCCGCTGGTATCTCGTTGGCCACGACCGGGACCGGAACGCAGTGCGCAGCTTCCGGCTCTCGCGGATCGGTGACGATGTAACCGCCTATGGCCCGCCGAACGTGGTCAGCAAGCCGGATGGGGTGGATCTGCGCGCGATCGTCGACACCGTCACCGGCAGCGCCCCGGTGACCGGCTCGGCCACCGTGTGGGTGGCCGACGATCGCGGCCGGGAAATCCGCAGGCTCGGCCGGATCGCCGGCGACCGAATGATCGGTGCACGTCACGGTGTCGTGGTGGAGCTGCCCGTCCGCTCCCGCGACTGGTTGGCCCGGTTGATCACCGGGCTCGGACCCGATGCGGTGGTGCTCGCGCCCGAGGAACTGCGCGCCGATGTCGTTGCGAGACTGCGGTCGGTCTTCGATCGCACGGAGGTGACAGCGTGAGCTCACGGTTGTCGGTTCGGCTTTCGCGGTTGCTGAACATGATCCCGTATTTCATCGCCCATCCCGGCATCAGCGCCGCCGAGGCGGCCGTCGATCTCGGCGTCACCACCAAACAGCTGATGGGCGACCTGAATCAGCTGTGGATGTGCGGGCTGCCCGGTTACGGACCCGGTGATCTGATCGATCTGTCGTTCTCCGAGGAGAGCATCGAGGTCACCTTCTCGGCGGGCATCGACCGTCCGCTGCGGCTGACCTCCACCGAGGCCACGGCCTTGCTTGTCGCATTGCGGTCGATCGTGGACATGCCCGGCATGGTCGATCCGACCGCGGCGCACGCGGCGATCGCGAAAATCGAATCGGCCATCTCCCACGGTGGATCTGCCGAAGGCGTGGGGCTGGGGGAGTCGTCGAGCGCGCCGGTGGAGGCGCCCGCGGTGGCGACGGTGCGTTCTGCGCTGGCTCGCCAGCATGCGCTGCGCCTGGTCTACTACTCGGCCAGTCGCGATGTGGTGTCCGAACGGGTCGTCGATCCCATCCGAATCGTCTTGGTGGACAACAACAGTTACCTTCAGGCGTGGTGCAGGCAGGCAGAAGGGGTGCGGCTGTTCCGGTTCGACCGGATCGAGGCGGCCACCGAATTGGCTGAGCAGGCACGCCCGCCCAGTCATGCGACCGAGGAGTCCGCCGCACTCGACCTGTTCCAGGACGATCCCGCGGTTCCCTTGGCTCGCTTACGGATTCGCGGCGACTACGGCTGGGTGCTCGACCAGTATCCGATGCATCGGCTGGCCGTGCATCCCGACGGCAGTCTCGAGGCGACCATGCGGTTCGCCACCCTGGATTGGATGGCGCGGTTGCTGCTCGGCTTCGGCTCGGGTGTCACCGTGCTCGGGCCGCCCGAGTTGGTCGCCGCCGTGCGTGAGCGCTCGAATGCCGCGCTGGCGGCGTACGAAGAAGTCGGATCAGAGGAAGTCGGGCCGGTGTGACCTGTCACGTGATGGTGCTCGGCGCCGGCAGTGTCGGCACCTTCGTCGGCGGCAAGCTGGCGGCGGCAGGCGCGGACGTGACGTTCGTCGGCAGGCGTCGCGCACTCGATGAGATCAGCGGGTCCGGGCTGCACCTGACCGACCTCGACGGCGGCGAGGACGTGGTGGGCGCAGACGAGTTCCGTGTCGCCACCGAGCCGACGGACGTCGGGTCGGCGGACTTGGTGCTCGTCACCGTGAAATCAGCGGCGACCTCCGAGGCGGTGCGCGAGTTGGCGGGCAAGATTCGCCCTGGCACCGTGGTGTTGAGCCTGCAGAACGGGATCGGCAACGACACCGTGATCCGGGATGTCCTGCCCACCTGCGTGGTGCTTGCGGGCATGGTGATGTTCAACGTCGTCCATCACGCGGACGGTCGCTTCCATCGCGGCACCGACGGCGGGCTCGCCGTGCAGGATGATCCGGCATTAGCGCACTTCGTCGAGCTCTTCGCGCGGGCCGGGCTGCCGCTGCGCCGTCATCCCGACCTGCTGCCTGTGCAGTGGGCGAAGTTGCTGCTCAATCTCAACAATCCCATCAACGCACTCTCCGGCAGGCCGCTGCGCGAGGAACTCGCCGACCGGAATTACCGCCGCTGCCTGGCGCTCACCCAGGGCGAAGCGCTCGCCGCGATGAACAGAGCGCGAATTCGCCCGGCCCGGCTGACCCCGCTCCCGCCGCACCTCATGGTTCGGCTGCTGACCGTCCCGGACGGGATCTTTCGCCGGGTGGCGGGTCAGGTGCTGGCCATCGACCCGGTCGCACGCTCGTCGATGGCCGACGATCTCGCGCTCGGCCGCAAGACGGAGATCTCCTGGCTGTGCGGCGAAATTGTGAGCCTCGGCGCCATGGTCGGTGCACCGACACCGGTGAATCAACGACTGATCGAATTGATCGTGGCCGCCGAACACGGCGACCGGCGCACCTGGACGGGCCCCGAACTGTGGGATCAGCTGCGGGCCGCGGCTGCCACCGCCCGGGGTTGAACGTTGGGCAAACGAGTACTGACGCGGGAGTTCGCCCACGTCATGGTCCGGTAGCATCAGAGCTACCACATTCTTGGGAGGTTAACCATGGGCAGTCTGAGCATCTGGCACTGGCTGATCATTGCCGGGCTCTTCGTGATGTTCTTCGGCGCGAAGCGGATGCCCGACGCCGCCCGCAGCCTGGGTCGGTCGTTGCGCATCTTCAAGAGCGAGGTCAGCCAGATGCAGAGCGAGAGCACCGCGCCGGCGAGCGCGGCACCGGTTCAGCAACCGGTCCAGGAGCTGCCGCAGGCGACCATCGCCCAGTCGCAGGCGACCGCCGCGGAGCCCCAAACCACGCCGAAGTCGGTCTGAGTCGAGCTTCAGCGCCGGGGTGAGTTGCACTCACTCCGGGCATAGCGCTGTTGCCCGCCGAATCGACGGCGCCGCCGCCGACGCGGGCACATCCAACCCAGGGGCCAACACACCACCATGCGAATCCCGTTCGATCCTCGGCACAGCAAGCGCAGGACGAATCCCGACGGCACCATGTCGTTGGTCGAGCATCTGCAAGAGCTGCGCAGCCGATTGCTGATTTCGATCGCCGCAGTCCTGCTGACCACGTTGTTCGGTTTCTTCTGGTATTCGCATTCGATCTTCGGCCTGGAGAGTCTCGGCGACGTTCTGCTCGGGCCGTACTGTTCGCTGCCTGCCTCCTCCCGAGCCTCGCTCACGCCGGACGGCGCCTGCCGATTGCTGGCGACCGCCCCGTTCGAGCAGTTCATGCTGCGTTTGAAGGTGGGCATGACGGCGGGCGTGGTGCTCGCCGCGCCGATCTGGCTGTACCAGTTGTGGGCGTTCATCACCCCGGGTCTGTACGCCAAGGAGCGCAGGTACGCGGTCGGGTTCGTCGCGTCCGGCACCGTACTGTTCGCCACAGGCGCGGTGCTGGCGTATGTCGTTGTCGCCCATGCGTTGAGCTTCCTGCTGAGCATCGGCAACAACGCGCAGATCACGGCGCTGAGCGGTTCACAGTATTTCGGGTTCATCATTCAGCTGCTGATCATCTTCGGCATCAGCTTCGAAACACCCTTGCTGATCGTCGGATTGAACCTGGTTGGGGTGCTGACCTACGCCCGACTGAAGGCCTGGCGACGCGGACTCATCTTCGGGCTCTTCGTCTTTGCCGCCATCGTGACTCCGCAGGACCCGTTCTCGATGCTGGCGCTTGCCCTGGCGCTGACCGTCTTGTTCGAGGTGGCCGTACAGTTCGCTCGGGTCAACGATCGGCGTCGCGCACGCAAGGAAAGTGAAAGTCTTGCGGCGCTGTCGGATGAGGAAGCATCCTCGCTCAGCGGCCCCGAGCCGATCCGGCCGGCCGAGTCGATTGTCGAACCGACAGAGAAATCTGGGCGACCGATGTCGGACTACTCCGATACCCTCTGACGGTGTCATATCACCGGTCGCAGGTAGGCGAGCTGGCAAAGTTTTCCGCCGAGCTGAGTTTCACTCTGGATCCATTTCAGCGCGACGCCTGTGCGGCCCTCGAGGGTGGGCACGGCGTGCTGGTATGTGCGCCGACCGGTGCGGGCAAAACCGTCGTCGGTGAATTCGCGGTGCACCTGGCGCTCGCTGCGGGTGGAAAGTGCTTCTACACCACGCCGATCAAGGCGCTGTCCAACCAGAAGTTCGCCGATCTCACCGAGCGGCACGGCCGCGATCAGGTGGGTCTGCTCACCGGAGACCAGTCGATCAATCCGGATGCGCCGGTGGTGGTGATGACCACCGAGGTGCTGCGCAACATGCTCTATGCCTCCTCGGATGCCCTGCGCGGGCTGGCCTTCGTAGTGATGGACGAGGTGCACTATCTCGCGGACCGCTTCCGCGGCGCGGTGTGGGAAGAGGTCATCCTGCACCTGCCGCCCGATGTGCGGCTGGTCAGCTTGTCCGCGACGGTCAGCAACGCCGAGGAATTCGGCGCGTGGATGGAGACCGTCCGGGGCGACACCGCCGTGGTGGTCGACGAAACGCGCCCGGTACCGCTGTGGCAGCACGTGATGGTCGGGCGGCGGATGTTCGACCTGTTCGACACCGACTCCAGCGAGCAGAAGATCCTCGTCGACGAAGACCTGGTCCGCTATATCCGGCAGCGTGAGAGCGCGGATCGGATGAACAGCTGGGGTGGCCCGCGCAACGGTCGCGGCGGTGGGCCCCGCCGAGACTTCCGCCCGCTGCCACGGCCGGAAGTGCTCGCCAAGCTCGACGACGAAGGGCTGCTGCCCGCGATCACCTTCATCTTCAGCAGGGCGGGCTGTGACGGCGCGCTGGCGCAGTGCCTGCGCTCCCGGCTGGACCTGAGCAGGGACGACGAAACCGAGACGATCGACGCCATTGTCGAGAAGCACACCGGAGATCTGCCGAAAGACGATCTCGAGGTGCTCGGTTACTGGGAGTGGCGCGAGGCGCTGCACCGCGGGCTTGCCGCGCATCACGCCGGCATGCTGCCCGCCTTCCGGCACACTGTCGAAGAATTGTTCGTGCGTGGGCTCGTGCGGGCGGTATTCGCTACGGAGACACTGGCATTGGGCATCAATATGCCCGCGCGCACGGTGGTGCTGGAGCGGTTGGTCAAGTACAACGGTGAGTCGCACGCCGAGCTCACCCCGGGCGAATACACCCAGCTCACCGGCCGTGCGGGCCGCCGTGGCATCGACGTCGAGGGCCACGCGGTGGTGCTGTGGCAGCCGGAGGTCGACACCAGTGCAGTGGCCGGTCTCGCCTCGACCCGGACCTATCCGCTGCGCAGTTCGTTCCGGCCCGGCTACAACATGTCGATCAACCTGATCGACCGGATGGGTGCTGCGGAAGCCCGCGCCCTGCTCGAGCGCTCGTTCGCACAGTTCCAGGCCGACCGTTCGGTGGTGGGGCTCGTGCGCGGCATCGAACGCAACGAAGACCAGTTGCGCAAGCTGCGCACCCAGCTCGGCGGCGCGGACGGTGAGTTCCTGGAATACATTTCGCTGCGCGATCGGATCAAACAACGGGAACGGCAGCTCGAACAACAGAACCGTTCCGACCGCCGCGGCGCTTCGGTGAGTTCGCTGACATCGCTGCGCCGCGGTGATGTGGTGGCGATTCCGTCCGGGCGTCGGGCCGGGCTTGCGGTCATCCTGGAGCCGGATGCCACCCCGGGCGACCCGCGCCCGCTGGTGCTCACCGAGGATAAATGGGCGGGCCGGGTATCGGTCGCCGATTTCCCGGTGCCCGCGAAGGCACTCGGTCATATGCGTCTGCCCCGCCGGGTCGATCACCGGACCGCCAGTATTCGCCGTGACTTGGCCTCGGCGCTGCGCAGCACCGGTATCTCGGTACCCGGCCGCCAGCGGCGCGGCCAGCGATCCAAGGTGGCTGAGGATCGGGAACTGGACACACTGCGGCGTAGCCTGCGCTCGCATCCGGCGCACACCCGCGCCGATCGCGAGCAGATGAGTCGGGTCGGTGAGCGCTACAACCGGTTGGCGCGCGAGACCGAGACCATGCGCCAGAAGGTTGCCGCGACGACGAACTCACTGGCCCGAACCTTCGATCGGATTCTCGCACTGCTGGAAGAGCGTGGTTTCGTGCACGAAGGCGAGGTGACCTCGGAGGGGCGCAGACTGGCCAGGATCTACGCCGAAAGCGACCTGCTCGTCGCCGAATGCCTGCGCCAGGGACTGTGGCGTGGGCTCGGGCCCGCCGAGCTGGCCGCCGTCGTGTCCATCCTGGTCTACGAATCACGCCAGGAGGGTGGATATCTCGGCGTGAGCGGACCGACGGAGCCGATCCGGCGAGCGGTCGGCGGCACGGTCGGCGTGTGGACCCAGTTGCGTTCGGACGAGGCGCGCCACAAGCTGCAGCCGACCCGCGAACCGGATCTCGGATTCGTTACCGGTGTGTACAAATGGGCGCGCGGCGATGGGTTGGCCGAGTCGTTGCTGGCCAGCGGCGATCGGGGCACCCCGCTATCGGCGGGCGATTTCGTGCGCTGGTGCAGGCAGGTGATCGACCTGCTCGATCAGATCCACAGCACCGCCGACGACCCGGAGATTGCCGGGACCGCGGCGAAGGCGGTGCGGGCAATCCGACGGGGTGTCGTTGCGGTGGACGCGGCGTAGCCGATTCGATTGTGATTTGATTTCTTTCGCGTACCGACCGTGGCGGAGGAGTCGGACAGGATCGGTTCGGAAATGGGAATGGTCCTGTTCTGCGACGAGTCTCACGCGGGGGGCTACCGTATGTACAACGATGCGAGTGGAGGCAAGCAGATGAGCGGCCCGTACGGACCGAACGACGCCCCTGGTCCCGGGGAGGGACGCAACGACCCCACCCAGCAGTGGGGCGGACAGCAGACACCCGGTGGCGCGTCGCCGTCGCCGTGGGGTGGCCAGCAGCAGACGCCGCAGACTGCGCCGCCGACCCAGCAGTGGGATCAGTCGCAGCCTCCGCAGCCGCAGTGGGGTCAGCAACCGAGCCAGCCGAATCAGCCGCAGTGGGGCCAGCAGCCCAGCCAGCCGAATCAGCCGCAGTGGGGCCAGCAACCGAGCCAGCCGAATCAGCCGCAGTGGGGCCAGCAGCCCGGCCAGCCGGGTCCGCAGGACTGGGGCCAGCAGCCGCAGCAGCCGGGTCCGCAGGACTGGGGCCAGCAAGGACAGCAGCCGCAGTGGGGCCAGCAGGGTCAGCAGCCGCAGTGGGGCCAGCAGGGTCAGCAGATCCCCACACAGAGCGGTGGCAAGGGCAAAGGCCTGATCATCGGCCTCGGTGTCGGCGCGCTCCTCGTGGTCGGCGCCATCATCGCCCTGGCACTGGTGCTGACCAGCAAGGACGAGCTGGACAACACCGCGGTGCAAGACGGCGTCAAGAAGGTGCTTTCGGACTCCTACGGCATCCAGGATGTCGCCGATGTGTCCTGCCCCTCCGGCCAGAAGGTCGAGGTCGACGCAACTTTCACCTGCACCCTGAAGGTCAGTGGTGAGCAGAAGAAGGTCACCGTCAAGATCACCAAGGACGACGGCACCTACGAGGTCGGCCGCCCCAACTGACTCGGGTACCGGGACGCTCGCGCTGCGGCGCGGGCGCCCGGTGAGTCATCGAGCCCCGGGCGGAATGCTGCCTGGCGCAAATCATTTCACCGGCGCTGCTGAAGTGCGAACTCCGCCCGACTCCGCTGTGCGGCGTGTCAGGAGGCGTTGGCCGCCGCCAAAGCGGTGACCAGGCGCGCGACGGGGCTTTCCGCGTTGTATTCGGTGGCCAGTTCGCGCAGACGTTGCGGGTCCGCCGGAGTTGTGGGGAGCGTATCCGGTCGCGAGAGTTCGACTTCGGCGTCGCAGACCACGCGGACCACGGGAGCGGCGGCTTTCAGATAGGTCTCGGCGGCCCGCAGCTTGGCGCGCACACCCTGCGAAAGATCCGCGACCGGATCGTCGAGGGCGGCTTGCAGCGCTTCCAGTGAACCGAATCGGGAGATCAAGAGCGCGGCGGACTTGTCACCGATGCCTGCCACCCCGGGCAGCCCGTCCGATGCGTCACCGCGCAGCGTTGCCATGTCCGCGTAGGCCCGTCCCGCATTCGCCAGGGGCACACCGTATTTCGCGGCGACTTCAGCGGGGCCGAACAGTTCGGCCTTGGCCAGTCCGCGACCCGCGTAGAGCACGCGCACCTGCGGTGCAGGCTCGTCGCGCACCAACTGCAGCAGGTCGCGATCACCGCTGACGACCACCACCGGGTCGGTGTGCTCCCGGGTGGCCAGCGTCCCGAGCACGTCGTCGGCCTCCAGCCCCTCCGCGCCGCCCGTCGCGATGCCTGCCGCAGCCAGCACCTCCAGAATCATCTCGACCTGCGGGGTGAGCCGATCCGGCACTTCCTCGGCGCCAGGAGCGGCGTCCATCGAGGTGTCGAGGCGGTGCGCCTTGTACGAGGGCACCAGCTCCACCCGGAACGCAGGCCGCCAATTCAGGTCGAGACAGACAACCAACCTGCTCGGCGAATGCTTGGTGATGAGCGACGCGACCATGTCGGTGAAACCACGCACCGCATTCACCGACCGGCCGTCGGGTGCGGTGATCTTCTCGGGGATCGCATGGAATGCGCGGAACCATAGGCTCGCTCCGTCGAGCAGTAGGAGAGGTCCACCGGAAGTCGCGGCTGAAGTCACGCTGGTGAGGCTACCTGCCCATCCCGACAAGCCTCGGTGATTGCGCTCCCGACCCGGCTTTCGGCACCGATAATCCAGGTCGGGAGCGTGAGCACTGCGCTCAGGGGCGGCGGCGGAGACCCGTGTCTACGGGCTGAGTTCGACGTGCTCACGCGGCCGTCGTACGCCGCGCCGACGATCCATGAACGGTGTTGCGCCGCCACAGGTCGGGCGAGCTCGTGTCCAGGGGTTGCGGTTGCAGAAGCGGGGTAAACGGCCTGTCGGGCAGCGGTGGCGGGTAACGTCGAGGGGTATGAGCTCGCACACGGAGTCACGATTTGCGGCGGATGTCTACGGTAATCGGCTCGAGCGGGCCGTCGAGCTGATGCGGGCCGCTCATCTCGATGCCCTCCTGATCACGCCGGGGCCGGATTTGCGGTACCTGATCGGGTCGGCGGCCGAATCCTTCGAGCGGCTCACCTGCCTGGTGATCCCGGCCGACGGTGCTGCGCCCTCGGTGGTGATCCCGAAGTTGGAGCTGGCATCGCTGGAGGGTTCGGCGGCGGGCGATCTCGGTTTGCCGGTGTTCGATTGGGTCGACGGCACCGATCCGTATCAGCTGGTGAAGTCGGCGCTGCATGTCGGTTCCCGGGTCGCTGTCACCGATGCGATGCCCGCACTGCACCTGCTGCCGTTGGCGGAATCCTTTAGCGGCCTGCCGGTTTCGGCTACGCCCGTGCTCCGTGAAATGCGCATGGTCAAGGACGCCGCGGAGATCGACGCGCTGCGCAGGGCCGGAGCGGCGATCGACCGCGTGCACGCCAGGATGGGTGAGTGGCTGCGCGCCGGGCGTACCGAGGCAGAGGTGCGCGCCGACATCGCGGCCGCGATCGTCGAGGAGGGCCACACCGCTGCCGCGTTCGTCATCGTGGGCAGCGGCCCGCACGGTGCGGACCCGCACCACGAGGTATCGCAGCGGGTAATCGAACAGGGTGATGTGGTCGTGATCGATATCGGCGGTCCAGTAGAGCCCGGCTATTACTCCGACTCGACCCGCACCTACGTGCTCGGCGAACCGAGCCAGGATGTGGCGGTGCAATTCGCTGAGCTGGAACAGGCCCAGGCTGTCGCGGTCGCCGCGGTCCGCCCCGGCGTGACCGCCGAATCGATCGACGCCGCGGCGCGAAACCCGTTGACCGCCGCCGGTTTCGGCCCCGCCTTCGTGCACCGCACCGGTCACGGTATAGGCCTGTCCGTGCACGAGGAGCCGTACATCGTCGCGGGCAACGACCTGATCCTGCAGCCGGGTATGGCATTCAGCATCGAACCCGGCATCTACTTCCGTGGCGAGTGGGGCGCCCGGATCGAAGACATCGTCGTGGTCACCGAGGACGGCTGTGAGTCGATGAACAACCGCCCACACGGGCTGACGGTGTTGTAAGCCCGGGTACTGGCAGCCGCCCGCGGCGGCGTCGCCCTGCAGTTGCCCGAGGCCTCAGCTCGGTGTCGTGAGTGTGCTGCTCGACAACACTCGCCGCACCTGAATTGCGATTACCACGCGGGTCGGGTTCTCTCGGGGCACGCGGTAGCGTCCGGCGTAGCGATCGACTGCTTCGGCGACGCTGTCGGGGTCGTCGAGGACGATTGCCGGGCCTTCGAGGGTGAGCCAGCGAATGCCGTCCACCTGGCTGACCGCCGCGTACCCAGACCGGCGCACATTGCGCACTTTCACCGATCCGTCATTGGTGATCACCCGCGCGAGCCCGGCCTCGGGATCCCAGGTGAACCCCACCGCGACAACGTGCGGGGTGCCATCTGCTCGCAACGTGGTCAGCGTCGCGAGGTGCCGCTCGGTGACGAACTCGAGTGCGGTCGGGGACAGCTGTGCTGTGCTGGTCGGCATCCCACGACCGTAGTCGTGGTCGATGTGGAAGCCGGTGGCGACCGTCGGTGACCGGGCGGCACTGCGGTTACCTGGAATCATCGGTCCGCGAACGTGCTGTCGCGTTGTCGGATGGTCGGCGCAAGGTGTGCAGCGGGGGGAGAGCAAACTGTGGGCATGGGATTGCGAGGTGGCGGGATTGCCGACGGGCCGGTGCTGTTGCTCGGTGGGCGCAGCGAGATCGGGCTCGAGGTGGCCCGGCGGTTGGCGCCGGGGCGGGTGGTGATTCTCGCGGCGCGGCGTAGCGGCGAGTTGGCCGAGGAGGGCGCGGCTGTGCTGGCTGCCGGGGCGACGGCGGTGCATTGCATCGAGTTCGATGCCGATGACACGGCGAGTCATCCCGCGTTGCTCGAGAAGCTTGCGGCCGAGCATGGCGGATTGGGGGTGACCGTGCTCGCGTTCGGGGTGCTGGGAGATCAGGCGCGGGCCGAGCAGGATCCGGCGCATGCGCTCGCGGTGGTGCATACCGATTTCGTCGCACAGATCAGTGTGCTCACCACGCTGGCGAATCTGCTGCGTACGCAGGGCAGCGGCCAGATCGTCGTGTTCAGTTCGGTCGCGGGGGTGCGGGTGCGCCGGGCCAACTACGTGTACGGCTCGGCCAAAGCGGGACTCGACGGTTTCGCCGGAGGGCTTGCGGATGCGTTGCACGGCAGCGGTGTTCACCTGCTGCTGGTCCGCTCCGGCTTCGTGATCGGACGGATGACCGAGGGCATGGACCCGGCTCCATTCTCGAGCACGCCGGACCAGGTCGCCGTCGCCGTGGTCAATGGTCTCCGTCGCCGCGCAGGTCGGGTGTGGTGCCCGCGCGTACTGCAACCGGTGTTCTTCGTCATGCGCCTGCTGCCACAGGCAGTGTGGCGGCGGATGCCTCGGTGACCGGGCCGACGCCCGCTTCTGGATCGACTTCCGGATCGTCTGGGATCGATCAGCCGGAGGCCGTGTTGGGTGCGGCGCGGCCGGGGAGTGCATCGATTCCGGTCGCCGGATCGGCCCGCAGGTCGCCTCGGAGTGTAGAGCCCGAAGCGCGGCCGAACCCGGCGCGGTCGGCGGCCGAACCGATCAGTCCAGCCGAAATATGTTCTGTCACACCGGGTATCGATACTGAGGTTGCCGTGGCGAATGTCGTGTCGTGGACGGGCCCGGTGATATCGGTTGTCGGGATCGGAGCCGACGGGTGGGACGGGCTCGGGCGGGCAGCGCGGGAGGCGATCGCCGGATGCGCGGTGTTGTTCGGAGCGGAGCGCCAGTTGGCTTTGGTGCCAGTCGATCCAGCGATTGAGCGGGTGGCATGGCCGTCGCCGTTGGTGCCTGCGTTGCCCGGGTTGTTCGAGCACTACGCGGGCGCTCGTATCTGTGTGCTGGCCAGTGGCGATCCGATGTTCTACGGAATCGGGGTGACGCTGGTGCGACTGTTCGGCGCTGTGGCCCTGCGGGTGCTGCCGCAGCCCTCGTCGGCCGCGTTGGCATGTGCGCGGTTGGGGTGGGCGCTTGCCGAGGTGCCGGTGGTCAGCGCGGTCGGTCGGCCGGTGGAGGCGGTGCTGCCGGAGCTGGCGGATCGGCGGCGGGTGTTGGTGCTCAGCGCGGATGAGCACACGCCGGAGCGGATCGCGGAGCTGTTGCGCCGCAACGAATTCGGTGGGTCGACGGTGACGATACTCGCACAGCTGGGTGGCCCGGACGAGCGGGTTCGGGTGGCCACCGCACAGAGCTGGGATCTGCCTGCAGGCGATCCGCTGAACATCGTGGCGATCGAATGCGTCGCGGATTCGAAGGGCCCGCGTGCCACGAGGATCCCGGGCCTCCCGGATGCGCTGTTCGGTGGCGACGGGCAACTCACCAAAGCGGAAGTGCGGGCGCTGACCATTGCGGCCCTGGCGCCCGCACCGGGAGAGCTGCTGTGGGATGTCGGCGGCGGCTCGGGCAGCATCGCCATCGAATGGTGTCGCACACACCCGGGTTGCCAGGTGATCGCCTTCGAACGGCTCGAGCACCGGAGGCGCCAGATCGCCGACAATGCCACCGCCCTGGGTGTCCCGCAGGTCGTCGTGCGCGGGGAGGTGCGCACCGAGGTCGGATCGACCGAATATGCCCCTCCTGACGCGGTTTTCGTCGGTGGTGGGATCACCCAGGATGGCGTACTCGAGACATGCTGGTCGTACTTGCGCCACGGCGGCAGGCTCGTCGCGAACGCGGTGACCGCGGAATCGGAGGCGCTGCTGCTGAGCTGGGCAAAAACCCACGGCGGTGAATTGCGCAAGTTTCAGATTTACCGGGCGGAACCATTGGGGACGTTCACAGCATGGCGCCCACAACTGCCGGTGACGCAGTGGTCGGTGCGCAAAGAGGGCAAGGACTCGCTGTGAAAGCCTCGATCGGAACGGTGATGCAGGCCGAGGTGAACAGGTAGGGTCGGGCCCGAGATCCGAGCGTGATCGGAAATCCGGTTCCTGATTGGGAGATTGATGAAGTACAAGAAGTTTGCCGCCACCTCGCTGTTGGCCATCGCCGCCACGGGTATCGCGGCCGGCACATCCGGTGCCGCGCCGGCGGCCCCGGCGCCCGCGGTGCAGAACCAGACGACCTCACCGACCGTCACAGGCGAGGACCAGACCGTCGGCTACGCGGTGCAAATCGTCGACAAGTCGATCGTGACCACCCTGACCGGTGGTGCGTTCAGCCTCGATGCCGACCAGAAGTACGTCACGGTGAAGAACGAGGCGGGTGTGGTCGTCACCTCGATCCCGCTTGCGGCCAAGGTGGGCGAGGGGGACGTCATCCCGATCGCGGCCACCATCGATCCCACGACACAGCGGCTGACGCTGACGCCGGAGGTCAAGCCGACCGCTGCCGCGCCGTCCGCGGCCGAGATCAGTGCGTCGCAGGACTGGTTCTTCGCCGAACTGCAGCGCGCATCGCTCGGTGCCCTCATCGGCGCCGTGATCGGGTTCTTCTTCTTCGGCATCGGCCTGCCGGTGGGTGCGCTCATCGGCCTGCTCATCGCGGGCGGACCGAACCTGATCAACGCGGGCATCGCCTACTTCAGCGGTCAGCCCTGAAAATCCTGATTCTGGGCGGTACCCGGGAAGCCCGGGAACTCGCCGAAATCGCGTCCGGCGAGCGGGGATTCGATATCGTTTCCTCGCTCGCCGGACGCGTCAGCGACCCGCTGCTGCCCGAAGGCGTGGTGCGGATCGGCGGCTTCGGTGGCGTCGACGGCCTAGGGGAGTGGCTGGTAGCCAACGCAATCGAGGTGGTGATCGACGCTACGCATCCGTTCGCGGCCACGATCAGCGCGAACGCAGCCACTGCGACGGCGCGGGCGGATCTGCCGCTGCTGCATGTGCGTCGGCCCGGCTGGTCCGCGGGGCCGGGGGACAAGTGGATCCGCGTGCCCGATCTCGAGGCCGCCGCGGCAGCCGTTGTGGGACTGGGCGATCGAGTATTCCTGACGATCGGTCGGCAGGGGGTCGGCGCCTTCGCCGGCCTGACCGCGCCGTGGTTTCTGATCCGCGCGATCGACCCGCCGGTGGGCAGCCTGCCGCCACATCACGAATTACTGCTTGCACGTGGCCCTTTCGCGGTCGAGACCGAATCGCAGTTGCTGGCATCGCACCGCATCGACGTGCTGGTCACCAAGGACAGCGGGGGAGATCACACCGACGCCAAGCTCGTCGCGGCTCGCGGCGCGGGTATTCCCGTCGTCATGATCGACCGTCCCGCGCTCCCGGCCGACGCGATCGTTGCGGAGAACGTGCCGGACGCCGTGCAGTGGTTGCGCACACTGTCCGCTTCCCGCGCCTGAGTGGTGCTTACCCCGTGCTGTCAGCGGCCGAGCAGGCTCGGCAGGCGGTCGAACCATTCGAGTACCGCGCGCTCGTAGCCGATGCCGAACTCCAGCGTGGCGCGCTGGTGTGGCGGTTTCCCGGTGTAGTCCTGGGCGAGATAGCGGGTGAGTCGTTGCTGGTGGATCTCCCGGTTCGCGGCGATCATCTGGTCGAGATGATCGGGGTCGAGGTGTTCTCCGAAGGACATCGTCAGTAGCAAAGGCACTCGAATTGTCTCGCCGCCCGGATCTCGGGCAATCCACTCCAGGAATGCTTCGCGGCCCGCATCGGTGATCTGATAGGGGGTTCGTTCCCGTGCTCCCGTCTCGCCCTTCTCGACCAGCCCGGACGCATCCATCGAGGCCAACTCGCGGTACACCTGGCTCTGGGTGATCGTCCAGAAATCACCGATACGGTCCTGTGCAGCGGACACCAGATCCCACCCCGACATCGGGCCCTCGTGCAGAAACCCGAGGAGTGACGCGGCTGTGGAATTCAGCGGTTTGCGTTGTGTCGCGGTATTCGTCAACGGACAGCTCCTTCGCTCTCAACGTTCCATAGTGGAAGGTTATACGACCGGCAACGGGTGGGCGAATACGCCGTCCGCGATTCATTTAGGATGCAACTTGTGTCTAAGACGTATTCATCGGCCGAGCGCGCTTTTCACGAGGTGAAAGAACGCATTCTCACCGGCATGCTGCCGGGCGGCGAACTGATCAGCGAGGGTGAGATCGCCGCCGACCTCGGCATGTCCAGGACACCGGTCCGCGAGGCGTTCCTGCGGCTCGAGGCGGAGGGGTGGATGAAGCTCTATCCCAAGCGTGGTGCGCTGATAGTGCCGATCCCGCCGGCGGAGGCCGAGCACGTGGCCCACGCCAGGTACGTCGTGGAGACCGGGGCTGTGCGTGCACTGGTCGCTGTTGATCGCTCGACGCTCGACGCAGCCCTGCAGGAGTCACTCGACCGGCAGCGGGAACTGGCCGACACCAAGGACTTCGCTCGTTTCGCCGTGGTAGATACCGACTTTCACCGCACTTACGTCGTCGCTGCGGGCAACCCGCTGCTCACCGGCTTCTACGATTCACTGCGCGAACGGCAGCGGCGGATGAACAGTGTTGCGCTGCACCGTGGTTCGACCGACATCGACAAGATCATCGAGCAGCACGCACGGCTGGCCGACCTGATCGGAGCAGGCGATGCGACAGGCTTCGCCGCCGCACTCGTCGAGCATCTCGCGGGCGTGCACCAGCTGGAACTGAGAGGGCTGTGATGGCAACGCTCACCGCCATCGACGCCCGATCACCCGCGCGCAAGACCATCTCGAGGCAGTGGTGGGGCGTTGCTGCGGCCATGTTCGCGATCGCCTGGGGCGGAAACGAATTCACCCCGCTGCTGGTGATGTACAAGAACAACGGACTGCCCGTCACCACCGTCGACATGTTGTTGTTCGAGTACGTGCTCGGCATTGTGCCCGCGCTGCTGATCGGCGGCCCCCTCTCGGACCGCTATGGCCGTCGCGCGCTGCTGCGTCCCGCGCCGCTGATCGCTGCCATGGGTTCGCTGTTGCTGGCATTCGGCTCAGGGTCCGTGCCGATGCTGTCGGCCGGACGGGTGCTGTGCGGGGTGGCGCTCGGTCTGGCGATGGCGGTGGGTAGCAGCTGGCTGAAAGAGCTCGCCCAGCCACCGTTCGGGCCCGAACGGCCCGCGGGAACCGGCGCGCGACGTTCGGCGATGAGTCTCACGGGCGGCTTTGCCGTCGGCGCGGGGGTGGCAGGCGTGCTTGCCCAGTGGACACCACTGCCGAACACGCTCGCTTATCTGATCAACGCAGTGTTGTGTCTGATCGCCGCGGCCTGGGTGGCGCGCGCACCGGAAACACTGGTCCCGCAGGAGAATCCGGGCCGTCTTGTCGAGGCTCTGAAGGTCCCCGCCGCTGCACACCGCCGATTCCGACACGTGGCACTGCCGGTCGCGCTGTGGCTGTTCACCTCCGCTGCAACGGCTTACGCGGTGATGCCGACATTGATGGCACCGCGCGTGCACGATGCACCGATCGCATTTTCGGCACTGATCACCGTCATCACTCTCGGCTGCGGCTTCGCGATCCAATCGGCGGCCCGGCGCATCGACCGCCCGGGCACTGCCCGCGCCGCAGTGGCGGCGTTGATTCTGGTCGTCGCAGGAATGGTCTCTGCGGCGTTGGCATCGGGAACCCTCACCCTCTGGTCCACTGTCGTCACCGCAATCGTCCTCGGTGCCGGATATGGCATCGGCCTGGTCGCCGGCCTTCAGGAGATCGAACGAATCGCCCGCCCCGACGACCTGGCCGGCCTCACCGCGGTCTTCTACTCGGCAAGCTATCTCGGTTTCGGTGTTCCCGCCCTCCTCGCCTTCCTGCACGAGGCCGCGGGCCTCGGCTACCCGACGATGTTCGCCGTCGCCGCGGTCGCCGCAGCCGGCTGCCTGGCAGTGGTTGCCCGGAACTACCGAAGCTGACCGGTCAATCCGCCTGACGCTGGGTAGCCGGGCGCGGTCGGTCGATCAGCGTTGGTAGCGCCGCGAGGTGTAGACGCGCGGGCCGTCGTCGGTGTCCCTCGACGCGGTGGTGGATGCGCCGATGATGAGCAGCGTGCGCATGTCGACCTCGGCGGGGTCCAGTTCGGCGAGTGGCACCACCCGGACCGACTCGGTGGGGCCGCCGACGTCGCGGCCGATCACCACCGGGGTGTCGGGCTTGCGGTGTTCGAGCAGCAGATCCCGCATCGCACCGACCTGCCAGGTGCGTTGGGAGGAGGCCGGATTGTAGATCGCGATCGCCATGTCGGCGGCGGCCACGGCCGAGAGACGTTGGGCGACAACCTCCCACGGCTTGAGCCGGTCCGACAGCGAGATCATCGCGTAGTCATGGCCGAGTGGCGCGCCGACTCGGCTGGCCACGGCGTTGGCGGCGGTCATGCCGGGCAGTACCCGCACCGGCACCCCCTCCCACTGTGGGTCGGCGGATTCTTCCAGCACCGCCGCCGCCATGGCGAACACTCCGGGATCACCCGAGGAGACCACCACGACCTGCGCGCCCTGCTTGGCCAAATCCAGTGCCATAGCGGCACGCTCGGATTCCACGCGATTGTCGCTGGCATGTCTGCGCTGCCCGGGGCGCGCCGGCACGCGGTTGATGTAGGTGGTGTAGCCGACGAGATCGGTGGCCTCGGCGAGGGCTTTGCTCACCTCCGGTGTGGTCCAGTCCGCCGAGCCGGGGCCGAGTCCGACTACGACGACTTCTCCCGGTAGACCGTTCGACGGTGCGGCGGTCGGTCCGGTTGCGGCCCGGCGCTGCGTCTGCTTGCTGCTCGCCAGGCGCAATGGGGTAGTCGGCTGCGGGCCCGGCACCAGGGTGATCGAGAAGTACGGCACCTCCGCGTCGTCGACGTCGGCGGCGCGGAGGACGCGTTGACGATCGGAGCTGGCGCGCTCGATGTAGTAGGCGCCGTCGAGTCGTCCGGAATCCGAGAGCGCTTGGCGCACACCGGGGTAGGTGCGTCCGAGTTTCATGATGGCGGCCGCTTCGGTGTCGCGGAGGCGGCGGGTGAGCTCGGCGGTGGGCATGGTGCCCGGCAGTACCGTGAGCACCTGTTCGCCTTCCACCAGAGGGGTGCCCAGAGCCGCGGACGCGGCGCTGACCGAGGTGATGCCCGGAATGATTTCGGTATCGAATCGGTCGGTGAGGCGGCGGTGCATGTGCATGTAGGAGCTGTAGAAGAGCGGATCGCCCGCCGCGAGCAGCGCCACCGAGCGGCCCGCCGCCAGATGTGCCGCCAGACGCTCGGCCGCCTGCTCGTAGAACTCGTCGATCGCGCCCTGATATCCGCCGGGATGGTCGGTGGTCTCGGTGGTCACCGGATAGACGAGGTGCTCTTCGAGCTGGCCCTCGCGCATGTACGGGGCGGCGATCGCGCGTGAGATGCTGCGGCCGTGCCTGGCGCTGTGGAAGGCGATTACATCGGCCGCTGCGATGATCCTGGCCGCCTTGACCGTCACCAGTTCCGGGTCGCCGGGCCCGAGCCCGACACCCCACAACTTGCCGTGGACCGTGCTGTTGGTCATTCCTGTTCGCTCGCAATCGCATTCAGCGCCGAGGCGGTGATGGCGCTGCCGCCCCGCCGGCCGCGCACGGTCAAGAATTCGACCCCACCGAAGTCGATCAGTGCGTCTTTGGATTCGGCGGCTCCGATGAATCCGACGGGAATGCCGAGAACCGCCGCTGGGCGCGGCGCGCCGGCATCGAGCATGTCCAGTAGATGGAATAGTGCGGTCGGTGCGTTTCCGATGGCGACCACCGCGCCGTCGAGCCGATCCCGCCACAGCTCGAGCGCCGCGGCCGAGCGCGTATTGCCCAGTGCGGCGGCAAGTTCCGGCACGCGCGGATCTGTCAAAGTGCAGAGCACGTCGTTATCGGCGGGCAACCGTTTGCGCGTAACCCCCGACGCCACCATGTTGGCATCACACAGAATCGGTGCACCGGTACGCAGCGCGGTGCGGGCCGCCGCCACTACCCCGGGCGAAAAGGCCACGTCCTGTGCGAGATCCACCTGTCCGCACCCATGAATCATTCGCACCACCACCTGTGCCACATCCGGCGGGAACGCGGTCAGATCCGCTTCGGCGCGGATCGTCGCAAACGAGCGCCGATAGATCTCGGCCCCGTCGGTGAGGTAGCTGGCACGCACGTCGGACATGCCGACCACCCTAGGAGTGCCCGCCGAGGGAGGTCGGCGCGGGTCAGGTCCGCGGCCGTTCGAGGATGCGCGACATGACGATGGCGCTACGTGTGCGGCCGACCCGAGTGTTCTCACGGATGCGTTCGACGGTCGACTCGATCTCGGCCATATCGGTGGCCATCACGTGGACCAGCGCATCGGCCTCGCCCGCGATTGTCCACACCCCGACGACCTGGGGAATCGGTTCGAGGCTGCGCCGCAGTTCGGCCGGGGTGATGTTGTCGCGGTAGTAGACCTCGACATATGCCTCGGTTTTCCAGCCGAGCGCAGCGGGATTGACCATGGCGGTGAATCCGGTGATCTGCCTGCTGGCCACCATCTTGTCGACACGCCGCTTGACCGCGGGCGCCGACAGGCCGACTTTCGCGCCGATTTCTTGGAACGACGCGCGTGCCTCCCTGAGCAAGTGGGCCAGAATCCGCCGGTCGATGTCGTCCACACCACACCCATTCTGTCGCCGCGCAACGATTCGCCGGTATTCCGCATATCTGCGCAACGATTCGTTGTTTCTGACGCAATAGTAGGCGAATTACCTTCGTGTCAGTCGAATGATCCGCGCCTACCCTCCGGGAGACACGTTGACCTCCGTAGCCACGCTCCACAACGAGCCACCCACCCCGCGACTGCCATCACCGCGACGGTTCGTGATGTGCCGCCCCGACCACTTCGAGGTCTTCTATTCGATCAATCCGTGGATGGATCCGACCGAACCGGTCGACCGGGCCCGCGCCCTCGACCAGTGGGAAACCCTGCGCTCGACCTTCGAGCAGTACGGTCACCAGGTCGATCTGGTCCCCGGTGAGCCGGGACTGCCCGATATGGTGTTCGCCGCGAACAGCGGACTCATCGTGGGCGACCGAGCGTTGTCGGCGCGCTTCACCCATCCCGAACGCGCCGCCGAGGGCCCCGCGTATCACCGATGGTTCGCCCAGCGCGGACTCACCGAACTCGTCGGCGCGCAGGAGGTGAACGAGGGCGAGGGCGATTTCCTCCTCGTCGGTGATCGGATCCTTGCCGCGACCGGGTTCCGCAGTTCGGTTGCCGCACACCGCGAAGTCGAACGCTTCTTCGGCCTGCCCGTGGTGTCCCTCGAATTGGTCGATCCGCGGTTCTATCACCTGGACACAGCGATGATGGCACTCGGCGACGCCAACATCGCCTACTTCCCGCCCGCCTTCAGCACGGCCAGCCGCGAGTTGCTCGCGGAGCTGTATCCGGACGCGATCATCGCCACCGACGCGGATGCGGTGGTGCTGGGCCTCAACGGCGTCTGCGACGGACTGAACGCCTTCGTCAGTGACAGGGCGGTCGACCTGATCGAGACCTTGCGGGGACACGGGTACAACCCGGTCGGCCTCGACCTGTCGGAACTGCTGAAGGCGGGCGGCGGGGTCAAATGCTGCACCCTCGAGATCCACGATGATCCGAGAAGAGAAGAGAACGCGGCTTAGCCGATCGACGTAGTGATCTTCGCCGAGGTCGGGGATGAGCCTGGGTGTCCAGGCCGTCATCCCGGGTCGTCCCGCCCCGTTGGTCATGGCCGACGGGGCGGGACGACCGGCATCGCAATGGCGCTCACGTCCTCGTGCGGCCTACGGGTTTCGCCTACCGGCACATCGCGTCGATGAGTTCCGGAAAGTTCGGGAACTCCTCCCGTGCCGCAGCCACGATCTCCGCAGCGGACCGGCCCGGTCTCGGCCCGTACCGCTCGGCGATCGCCCGGAACGCCTCGTTCGGCACCCGCGCACCGAAATGGGTCGGTGCGAACGCCTCGGCCGGGCCGTAACCGTCCGCGAACAGCCAGAGCAGGTCGAGGAGATTGCGTGCTATCAAGCCGCATTCGCCCTCGGAACCGAGATACACGATCGGCTGCTCGGCGATCGGCGCAGCGGGCCGAACCAGCCAGAACCCGGCGTAGTCACCGGCTCCCGTCGCTCCGAAGAATCGGAATTCACTGCCGTCGGCCGCTTCGTTGCCGGTCCACAGGCGAAACCAATACGCGGTCCGCGCGGGCGGCTCGAAATGTGTGTAGGGCTCGAAGTCGCAACCGTGAGAGATGTCGGTCTCCTCGTCCCACTCCCACTCGAAGCCGATCTCGACCACTTCGGCCAGCGCGGCGGGCAGGGCAAGGTCGTCAGCTGCGGTGTCGATCATGGTGGAAGGATAGTTGCTCCGGGCGCCGTGGCCTGGAATGCTCTCCGGTGCACCGACTCTCGACCCGCCGCGCTCGCGCCGTGGTGCGGTCAGAAGGGCAGTTGCGTACGCCAAGCGCTGACGGCGGGGTCGGCGAGTGGGTGCGCTTCGGTCAGGAACTTGAACAGCAGTAGCGCGCCGCTGATCTGCAGTACGGCCAACGGCAATTCGCCGATCAGCGCGATACCGACCGAGAGCCAGACGTCGTCGGCGTCGGCGGTCATCACGTCGAACCAGGCGTCGACGAGCAGCAGCAGGCCGGTCCCGAACGCGGGGAGGATGAGCAGTCGTCTGCGTTTCCAGCCCAGGTAGGCGGTGGTCGCCATCATGGCGACCAGAAGGATGTCGAAGCCGACCCAGGTCAGGGTCCAGTTCCTGGCCTGGTAATCGGCCGGCAGCGTGACTGCGAGATAGACGATCCACGGGATGAGGACCAGCGAACCGACGACCATCAGGGTCAGTCGGACCCCGCGGTGAATCCGGACCAATTCCGGCCTGGGCAACACCCGCTCGGGTGGCAGCTGCAAGCGGCTGATCAGCGCGCGGCGCTCGTCGTCCGATGGCCTGGATCTCGTCGTCGCTCAGTCTGTCAATTGCCATGCTGCACGGCCTTTCCCGCAGGAGGACGATCAGTCGACGCGATAGCCGTCCGGCGTGGCGACGACATCGGTCACCGCACCGCGCGGCCTGCCGCAGCGGCGCGCACAGCCCGACCAGTGCTGCCGTTCGCCAACCGTCACCTCGCCGGCCTCGAAGACAGGGGCGCTCGGAGTGTCGGAGGAGGTCGGATCAGGTTGCGGCAGAACGAGTTCGGAGTGGGGCGCGTCGGAGTTGAACGTTGCGCTGTCGGGCTGTATCCGGCCCGAGTCCACCGCGGCACCGACATCCGCGCGGACGTCGGTGAGCGACTTCGCGCAGCCGGGCTGACCGGCGCAGGCGCTGACCAGCAGCCACGGGGAATTGGCATCGAAGATCAGACCCATCGGGGCGAGCACGCGGACGACCTGCTCGGCGGGCCATTCCTCCAGGTCCGCCAGCACGAGGCTGCGCCAGGGGGTGAGGAAGACCGGTCGTTCGACGGCGGCGATGAATTCGGCGGTGCGTGCGGGCAGCGACCCGAGCCGTACGCCGGCGCCGAGGCTGACCAAGCCGTTGTCCTGGGTCAGCCAGCCGATCGGAATATCTTGGATGGCAGCGATTTTCAGCAGATCGGCGCGGGCGGCGAGTCCGAGCAGGTCGGTGAGACGTTCGACGCCGTTCTCGATTTCGTGCAGCCGCCACTGGCCGGAGCTCAGGTCGAGGAAGCCGTGCGCGGCGGCGAGCATGACATCGACGGCATCGGTGGCCGACACCCTGATGCCGGTGTCGAGCCCGGCCAGCAGGACCGCGAACTCGTCGGCGTCGACGGCATGCACGCCGATATCGCCACCGAGACCGCTGACATCGCCGCGGCCGTCGTCGAGGGTGAACAACACGCGGCCGGGCAGGTCGGCCAGGCGAGGCGCGGCGAGCAGGCCGGCGTCGAGCGCGGGGACGAGTTGGTGCACATCGGCCCGACTGCCGACGCGCCCTGCCAGCGGCGAGGCAACGATATTGCGCACCCGCTCGTGCGTATGACTCGGCAGTAGCCCGGCGGTTTCCAGTCGCGCGGTCAGCTCCGTCGCGTCGCGCACCCGACGCAGCTGCACATTGGCGCGTGAGGTCAGCTCGATGTTTCCGTCGCCGAGCTCATGGGCGGCTTCGGCCAGTGCCTGCAACTGCTGCGCTTCCAGCCGTCCGCCGGGCACGCGGACACGAGCCAGCGGTCCGTCGGCAGCCTGATGCAGCCGCAGCACGCCGGGGCAGGAGTCGGGAGATGTACGCGTCATGACCCACCCAGGGTACGACCCGGCCAGGTATTCGGCCCAAGGTCACCCCGGGCGCGGACTACCCACGGTGCTGCGTTTGTCGTGTGGCAGCGGACCGGCGGGCTCGCTAGTCTGCTGGCATGACCGAATCATCATCCCTCGCCGACCGTTTCGCGATTGTCGACGTTCTGACCAGGATGTTCGTCTACACCGATCAGAAGCGCTGGGACGATCTGCTCGATGTGGTGTTCACCCCGAAGGTCGATTTCGACGGCGGTTTCGGCGGCCCGGTCGGCATCCGCGATGCCGCGGACATCGTCGGCGACTGGCGCACCGGCCTCTCCGACCTCGACGCAGTGCACCATCAGGCGGGTAACTACCTCATCGACCTGCAGTCCGACCATGCCGCGGTGCACGCCGACGCCATCGCCGTCCACCTGAAGAATGACGCGGTCAACGGCAAAACCCGTACCTTCATCGGCAGTTACACCCTCGGGGCCGAACGCACCGATTCCGGCTGGCGCGTCAACCGGTTCCACTACCACCTCAAGGTCATCGAGGGAAACGCCGACCTGACCTAGGTGTACACCTGGCCCAGCGTCGTGCGGCCGCGATCTCGATCTCGACCAGCCGGCGCGGGTCGAAGATCCCGGCCGATACGACGGTCAGTGCCAGTGTGTGATCGCCGAGGACCTCCTGCCGAACCTTCGTGTCGACCTCATCGAGATATACCGGCAGCCTTTCGACGAACCGCTCGACAGCCCGGTCGTTCGCAGCTCGGGCAACTCGACCTCGGGCTCGCGCAGGTGCAGCTTGTCGGCCCGCTCGTTTTCGCCGGACTCACCCGCCTGCGGCACACTAGCCATGCCGACTGCGCCCGCATCGTCGACGATGCCGCCCGCGCCGCTACCGGATAGCCGCGTTGCTGCGGATGAGCCGTCATCGTTATCCGGTGGCGTTCTTCGACGTTCATCATGGAGGTATGGCGTCCGATCGCGTTCAGGTTCGCGTGATTCTTGTGTTCGGGGATCGTGCGCAGCTAGACACACCGTGGCATTCGGCGCGGGACCCGATGTGGGTGCCCGCGGCACTGATCGCCGAGCAGGCCAGGTTGCCGGTGAATGAACTGCCGGGCAGAGAGTTCAGTGCCGTGGGAGATCGGAAGTCCCTGACGGACTTCCGGCTGGTCTTCGACCCGCGCCTGTAGAACGGGGAACTGCGCGTCCGATCCGCAGGGTTCGTATCGGGCAGAAACGTGCCTCGACGAGTCTGCCCGCTGCGGCAGACAGACAGGTGGCAGGTGCGTGCCGCCCTGGCAGGTAGCATCTGGATGCTCGGCGGGCGACGAGGAAACCGGTGGAACTCCGGTGCGGTCGCGCCACTGTCACAAGCCAGACCCTCTCCGGCGAGCAACGAACCCGATGGGCGCGTAACCCGAGGAAGGCCGTCACCTGTGATTTTGCTGCTGTCCACGTCCGACACCGATCTGTTGAGCGCGCGCGCGAGTGGCGCCGACTATCAATGGGGCAATCCCGCTCGGTTGCTGGTCGAAGAGCTGCCCGCGCTGCTCGACGGCGCCGATCTGGTGATCGTGCGGATCCTCGGCGGTAAGCGGGCCTGGGAAGATGGCTTGGAAGCGGTACGTGTCAGTGGAGTGCCGATGGTGGCGCTCGGTGGCGAGCTCGCGCCCGACGCCGAATTGATGGAGTGCTCGACGGTGCCCGGCGGCGTTGCCGCCGACGCACACAACTACCTCGCGGCCGGTGGTGCGACGAATCTGCGTCAGTTGCACAACTTCTTGTCCGACACCGTGCTGCTCACCGGGCACGGCTTCGAGCCGCCCGTGCAGTTGCCGAGCTGGGGCGAGCTGGAGCGCACCGCGGCGACGGTCGACGGCCCGACGGTCGCGGTCATCTACTACCGCGCACAGCACCTCGCGGGGAATACCGGATACATCGATGCGCTCTGTGCCGCAATCGAGAACGCCGGAGCGCGGCCCCTGCCGCTCTACTGTGCGTCGTTGCGCACCGCCGAACCCGCATTGCTCGACACACTCCGGCAGGCCGATGCACTGGTGGTGACGGTGCTCGCGGCCGGCGGGTCCAAGCCCGCGACCGCGTCCGCCGGTGGCGACGACGAGGCGTGGGACGTCGCGGCGTTGGCCGAGCTCGATGTGCCTATCCTGCAAGGCCTTTGCCTGACCAGTGGCCGCGCGCAGTGGGAGGCCAACGACGACGGGCTCTCGCCCCTCGATGTGGCCACTCAGGTGGCGGTGCCGGAATTCGACGGCCGGATCATCACGGTGCCGTTCTCGTTCAAGGAATTCGACGCAGACGGTCTGTCCACCTACGTGCCGGACCTCGAGCGCGCGGCACGGGTGGCGGGTATCGCGGTGCGGCATGCGCGGCTGCGTCACATTCCGGCCGCACAGCGTCGGGTTGCCTTGATGATGTCGGCCTATCCGACCAAACACGCCCGCATCGGCAACGCGGTCGGCTTGGATACCCCGGCGAGCGCGATCCGATTGCTCACCGAGATGCGTTCGGCTGGTTACGATCTGGGGCCTGCCGGTGCGGTTCCCGGGCTGGAGGAGCGCGATGGCGACGCGCTTATCCACGCGCTCATCGCCGCGGGTGGTCAAGATCCCGACTGGTTGACGGCCGAACAGCTCGAAGGCAATCCGATCCGGATCAGCGCGACGCAGTACGCGGCGTGGTTCGACACGCTGCCCGAGGACCTGCGCGAGGCCGTGATCGAGGCGTGGGGCCCGCCGCCGGGGGAGCTGTATGTCGATCGCTCCGCCGATCCCAACGGCGAAATCGTCATTGCTGCATTGCATTTCGGCAATGTGGTGTTGATGGTGCAACCGCCGCGTGGTTTCGGTGAGAACCCGGTCGCCATCTACCACGACCCGGATCTGCCGCCGAGCCATCACTATCTCGCGGCCTACCGCTGGATCGCCGCACCGGACGGGTTCGCCGCCGACGCGATGGTGCACCTCGGCAAGCACGGCAACCTGGAGTGGCTGCCGGGCAAGACCCTCGGCATGTCCGCTTCGTGCGGCACCGATGCCGCGCTCGGTGAGCTGCCGCTGATCTATCCGTTCCTCGTCAACGATCCAGGTGAGGGCACGCAGGCCAAACGTCGAGCACACGCCACCCTGATCGATCACCTGATCCCGCCGATGGCGCGCGCCGAAAGCTATGGCGACATTTCACGTCTGGAGCAGCTGCTCGACGAGCACGCCAATATCTCCACCCTCGATCCCGCCAAACTGCCTGCGATCCGGCAGCAGATCTGGACGCTGATGCGCGCGGCGAAGATGGACCACGATCTCGGGTTGGCCGAGCGCCCGGAAGAGGATGTCTTCGACGACATGCTGCTGCACGTCGACGGCTGGCTCTGCGAGATCAAGGACGTGCAGATCCGCGACGGATTGCACATTCTCGGGCAGTCGCCCACTGGGGAGAGCGAACTCGACCTGGTGCTCGCCATGCTGCGAGCGCGGCAATTGTGGGGGGGCGAGCGCAATGTGCCAGGGCTGCGCGAGGCGCTCGGGCTCGACGAATCCGGAACCGAGACCCGTGAGCGCGTCGACCGGGTGGAAGCCCAAGCGCGCGAGCTGGTCTCGGCGCTGCAGGCGACCGATTGGTCCGCCGATGCCGTGGACACGCTCACCGACAACCCCGCGGCGCGGCAGGTGCTGCGGTTCGCCGCCACCGAAGTAGTGCCGCGGCTGCGCCAGACCGGCATCGAGATCGACCGGGTCCTGCACGCGCTCAACGGCGGATTCATCCCGGCGGGCCCGAGCGGTTCGCCGTTGCGCGGGTTGATCAACGTGCTGCCGACCGGCCGCAACTTCTACTCCGTCGACCCGAAGGCGGTGCCGTCGCGACTGGCCTGGGAAACCGGGCAGGCCATGGCCGATTCGCTGCTGGATCGATACCGTGCCGACCACGGCGAATACCCGCGGTCGGTGGGACTTTCGGTGTGGGGCACCTCGGCGATGCGCACCTCCGGCGACGATATCGCCGAAGTTCTTGCGCTGCTCGGCGTCCGGCCGGTGTGGGACGAGGCCAGCCGCCGCGTCATCACGCTCGAGGTTATTTCCCTGGCGGAGCTCGCCCGCCCCCGCATCGATGTCACCGTGCGGATCAGCGGATTCTTCCGCGACGCGTTCCCGCACGTGCTTGCGCTGCTGGACGACGCGGTGCGGCTGGTGGCCGAGCTGGACGAGCCACTGGAGTCGAATTACGTACGCGCGCACGCACAGGCCGACCTCGCCGAACACGGCGACCAGCGCCGCGCGACCACCCGCATCTTCGGCTCCAAGCCGGGCACCTACGGCGCGGGCATCCTGCAGTTGATCGACTCGAAGAGCTGGCGCACAGACGACGACCTCGCGCAGGTGTACACCGCGTGGGGCGGCTTCGCCTACGGCCGTGACCTCGACGGCGCACCCGCGGCCGACGACATGCGTACCGCCTACCGGCGGATCACGGTGGCCGCCAAGAACACCGACACCCGCGAACACGACATCGCCGACTCCGACGACTACTTCCAGTACCACGGCGGCATGGTCGCCACCGTGCGCGCGCTGACCGGCAAGAACCCCGAGGCGTACATCGGTGACAGCACCCGCCCCGATGCGGTGCGCACCCGCACCCTCTCGGAGGAGACCTCCCGGGTCTTCCGTGCCCGCGTGGTGAACCCGCGCTGGCTGGAGGCGATGCGCCGCCACGGTTACAAGGGCGCATTCGAAATGGCGGCCACTGTCGACTACCTCTTCGGCTACGACGCAACCACCAATGTCGTCGCCGACTGGATGTACGAAAAGCTTGCGGAGAGTTACGTTTTCGACGACGTGAACCGGAAGTTCATGGAGCAGTCCAACCCGTGGGCGCTGCACGGAATTGCCGAGCGGCTGCTGGAGGCCGCCGAGCGGGACCTGTGGGAGCAGCCGGAGCAGGCCACGCTCGATCGGTTGCGGCAGGTCTACCTCGAGACCGAGGGCGAGCTCGAGTAGCTCCGCTCGGAGCGGCGGTCGATTTGGTTCGATACCGGCCAGGTGGCCTCGGCGCGGGTGTGCTCAACCCGGGGCGGGCGGACCTGGCCGGCGGATCGGCGTGTTCCCTCATGGTCGTTCATCTTCTGTGCGCGGCGATACGTCGATCCCGAGATGGTCTTGCGGCTGGTCGTCCAAACGTCGTCTCGGAGTCGTTAGTTCGGCCGAATCCGTTGCGGAGCACTGTGATTGGTTCGTTTCAACGTCAATTCGGCTGCCTCGATCACCGAGGGCGTGAGCGGGTGCGGTACCGACATGTCGGTTTATTTGTCGGTAACGTCGGATCCCGCACGTTGGGGTGTGCAATAGAATTGCGGGAATTTCAACCACCCAATTTCTTGGGCAGGTGAATTAATTGATCTTGCAAGGCAATTCGATTTCGTCATTCTATCGACAGCGATAGCGTCTGGGGCGCATGATTATCCGTGTCCCATTTGCCGATTCTCGGGGAACGTCAATCGAATCGGCCGGATGATTGGAAAGTCTTATGATGATCAAGAGATTGATAGCGGCAACGATGTTCACTGTCGCCGCAACGGGCATCGCCGCGGCGGCTGCGCACGGTCAGCCGGTGGCGCCGGGCGCAGAGTTCGAAGGGGTGGACAGCGGTGTCGTTTACACGGCCGCGGTGGCACCCGACCGTTCGAGTGCGACGGTAACGCTGGCGTCGGGGACGTTCGAGGTGACGCCCACCACGGGCGTGATCTCGGTGCTGGCGCCCGACGGGTCGGTGGTCGGCTCGCTGCCGACGGCGGTGCAGACCGTCGCCGGTCAGCAGGTGCAGGTCACGCCGCAAATCGACAGCACGGCAACGGCTTTGACGCTGACCCCGGTCGGCGCCGTGGCGCCGGAACCCGGTGCGTTGCAGAACATCGGTGACGCGGGCACCACTGTTGCGGGTATTGCGATCGGTTGCGTCGTCGGGGCGCTCATCGGGCTCATCTTCCTCGTCGTCACGGCCATTCCCGGCTGTATCGTCGGCGCGATCGTCGGCGGAATCATCGGCGCCAACCAGTGATCCGTCAGCGCAGGCCTGAATAAGCCATAGTGGATATCCTCGACCGGGCTCGGTAGGAAATTGCCGCCCGGCCGGGGATATTGATGTTCAAATCTCTCGACACCATGAATTCATAGGGCACCCGCCGCTGTACGGAACCGCTCAGCGGTGGCTCGCAGGTGCCCGGCGAGTCGGGTGCGTCGAGCACCTCGAAGTCGACATCGAGTAACCCGAGATAGAGCATCGACATTGGGGGCGGTCCCCGACCCCACCGCGACAGCGACTGCCTCGTCATCATCGAGCAATAACGGAGGCAGCGCGGATCCGGCGCCGAGCCGATACCCGCCTGCGGCGCCAGGAGTCGCGTCCACGGGATAGCCCAGGTGCCGCAACCGCTCGACGTCGGTGCGAATGGTTCGCGTCGACACCCCGCGCCACTCGGCCAACGCGGGTCCGGTCCAATCCCAGTGCCGCCAGCAGCGACATCAGCCGCAGCAATCGTGCGGAGGTTTCCAGCATTCCCCGATGATCTCAGGCTTTGCGGAAAGAACGCCTTCGCAAGCCTGCGCGCTCCGCGGGAGCGGCGGGCGTCGTAGATCGGGTGGCGGCGCCGCGGACGAGCTCACCTTTCTCGCCCGCGTCGATGCGGTGGGTGATCGGCTGTGGCGCGTTGGAAGGGCGTCTGTATAGTGTGCGGTCGCAACTAGTTTCAGGTGCTAATGAAGTCTGGCCGGACGGATCGATTACCGGCCGCCACCGTGTTGCGCTGCCTCGTCGTCGACGGCCCGCAGTGCACCGGTCAAGCTCGCCGAGCTACTGCATGCCGAGATCGCAAGGCGCATGGCCTCGTCGAGTGTCGGGTCGACTGTTCGTGACCCGTGTGCAACAGGTTTCGAGACACTCCACCGCAGCTAGCCGATCAGAATTAGGGCCCCTACATGACGAATTCCACGATTCAGGCACCGGCGGCGGCGCCGGTCCTGGACGCAGGCGAGGACGCGTCGCTGTCACACCGGCAGATCCTGACCATCCTGTCCGGCCTGCTGCTCGGCATCTTTCTGGCCGCACTCGACCAGAACATCGTGAGCGTGGCGATCGTCAAGATCTCGAACAGTCTGCACGGATTCGACGAGCAGGCCTGGGCGACAACGGCATATCTGATCACCGCGACGATCACCACACCGCTGTACGGCAAGCTGGCCGACATCTATGGGCGAAAGCCCTTCTATCTCACCGCGATCGGCCTGTTCGTCCTCGGCTCCATCGCCTGTACCTTCGCGACCTCGATGTACGAACTCGCGGGCTTCCGGGCCTTCCAGGGCCTCGGCGCCGGTGGGCTGATGTCGTTGGCCTTCACCATCATCGGCGACATCGTGCCCGCCCGCGAACGCGTGCGCTACCAGGGCTATTTCATGATGGTCTTCGGTTCGGCCACGGTCCTGGGCCCGGTACTGGGCGGTTTCTTCTCCAACTACGACGACCTCTGGGGGCTCGAAGGCTGGCGCTGGGTATTCCTGGTGAACGTGCCGATCGGCGTGCTGGCGCTCGGTGTGGTCGCCAAGGTGCTCAATGTGCCGCATCAGCGTCAGCAGCACCGGATCGACTGGTTCGGCGCGTTGGCGTTGACGATCTGTGTGGTGCCGCTGCTGATCGTCGCCGAACAGGGCAGGAACTGGGGGTGGAGTTCCGACCGGGCGCTGATCTGCTACGGCATCGGCGCGGCCGGGCTGGTGCTGTTCCTGTTCATCGAATTCCTGATGAAGGACGCCGCGCTGATCCCGCTGCGGCTGTTCAAGAGTTCGACGTTCAGCGTCGCGATCATCGGTGGCTTCATCGTCGGTATCGCGATGTTCGGCGCCATCGTCCTGGTGCCGCAGTATTTCCAGGTGGTGCGCGGCTACTCGCCGACGAAGTCGGGTCTGCTGATGCTGCCACTGGTGCTCGGCATCATGATCGGCTCGCAGGCGGCCGGGCAGATCACCAAGGCCACCGGTCATTACAAGGCGCTGCCGGTGCTCGGCTCCTTCGTGATGGCGGTCGGTGCGGCGCTGCACGCGCGCGTGCTCTATGACAGCCCGCTGTGGCAGCCGCTGGTGTACGCGGGAATCATCGGGGTCGGCCTCGGTGGCTGCATGCAGACGCTGATCATCGCGGCCCAAAATGCCGGTCCGCGTTCGGATATGGGCGTGTCGACGGCGGCGGCGACATTCTTCCGGCAAATGGGCGGGACGCTGGGGGTCGCGGTCTTCCTGACGATTCTGTTCAACCTGTTGCCACACAAGATCATCGACGCGTTCGGCGGACAGCTGCCGGACGGTTTCGACGCCGCCCAGCTCAGCAGCATGCAGAGCAATACGAGTGGAATCGCGGAGCTGCCGGAGGACCTGCGGGTGCCGATCCTGACCGGATTCACCAGTTCCATGTCGGGAGTGTTCTACGTCGCCGCCGCGGTCGCGCTGCTCGGCGCGATGGTGCTGGTGTTCATGAAGGAGATTCCGCTGCAGGACGATCCAGTCCCGGGGTCCGCCGCGCCGGCGGAGGCCGAGCTCGTCGCGCAGTCGGTAGGTGCGGACTCCACGTGGGAGGAGTCGCAGGTGTGGGAGGGCGCCGCGCAGGCATTGTCCGAACCTGCGCCGGTGCTGGCGGGTGGGCACCTCTCGGTCGATCATCAGGGCAACGGCGTGTACGAGGTCTCGGTGTCGGGAACGGCAGCGGCAGATCCGGATTCGATGGAAGTCCGCTCCGAACCCGATCGCCGCTCGATCCGCGGTCGTATCCGGCACGGGGACGGCCGGCCGGTGCCCGGAGCCGCGCTGACCCTGATCGACCAGCGTGGGCACCAGGTTTCCCGGGCGACCGGCGATCCGCACGGCGGGTACGTCATCGCTGTGCCAGAGGGCGGTAACTACGTGCTGATCGCGTCCGCAACCGGACATCAGCCGGAGGCGGTGAGCGTCGCCGTCGGCCACCGGACCCTGCAATTGGACCTGACGCTCATGGGTTCCGGCGAGTTGTCGGGCGTAGTCAGATCGGCCCGGCGCGGCGAACCGCTGGCCGGCGCGACCGTCACGCTCACCGACATGCGCGGCGAGGTCGTCGGCGCGGCCATCACGGCGGGTGACGGCGTTTACGTCTGTCATGGCGTCGTGTCGGGCACCTACACCTTGGTTGCCGTCGCCGACCATATGCGTCCGAAGGCCGCCACCCTGACCGTGCCCGACAGCGGCCTGCTGCGCCAGGACATCGACCTGGCTCCGATGGCGGTGCTCGCCGGATCGGCATGGTCGGACGGCGACCGATTCGTTCCCGACGTCCAGATCACTGTCTTGGATGCCGACGGCGACCTGACCGCCACCGCTCGCACCGACGAGAACGGCCGCTACGTCGTCAGTGATCTACCCGAGGGGCAGTACACCGTGGTGGCTCGCGGCTATCCGCCGGTGTCCAGTCGCGTGACGGTGATCGGTGGCGAAGTGGTCCACGACGTGAAACTCGGCTACGGACAGGATGATTCGGCGATCCACCGCTGAGCATCGAGGCGCGCCGGCAGCCGCTGGACTCGTCGATTCGGCATCAGACCACGCCGGTGAACTTTCGCGTAGTCGGGCTGCAACAGTGCGTGGCTTCGCGGCTTTTGCAGCCCGAGACCCGCGTACTTACTCTGCGATCTTGGCGCGGAAGGGGCCGCCGATGCTGTTGAACAGCAGGTCGCCGTTGGGGAAGGCTTCGACGATCGCGTACGCGCCGTTGCCGAGGTTCGATCGGCCGAAGATGGTGCGGTGCACGGTTTCTCCGGTCTGCCAATCCATACCGGTGACCTCCCAGCCGTCGGCTTTGCTATAGCCGTTGACGAAGACCATCCCGGCCCTGCTGGATACCGCGGGCACCATCGAGGTGGAGACGACATCGCCGCGGGTCCATGCCGAGGTCCACTTGTCGGCGTTCGGATCCCATTCGAATCGTTGCATGCCGTGCGGGGGCTGGAATACCGGCCCGTTGGCGATCACATCCACCAGGCGATCGGGTGCGCCCTCGGCCCCGATGTTCTGCACCACGAACGCGCCGTAACCGTTCACGACGACCGACTGCTCGCTCTGGATGAACTCCGGCTTGGGATCGGACAGGCCCGCTGTCACCTCGATTTGATCGGCGATGCGATTGGATTTGGTGCTCGGCTTCTGTGTGAACCCGTCGGGGATCTTGTTGCGCCAGAACGCGACCAGCTTCATATGGTCGGCGCCATCGGTGATCACCACCAATTCGTCGGTGTCGGTGCCGAAGCCCATCAGCGTCGGTGTGGAGCCGGTGCCGATACCGAACTTCACCGCAGGAGGCTGGCGGCCGAAGTCATACGGCGAGGACCAGGCACCGTCGGCTTCGGCCGTGGACAGTTTGTTTCCGGTCCACACCACTTTGCGCATGATCTTGTCCGTCGCGGCGTAGATGCCGCCCTTCTCGTCGATGGCCATCGAATTGGAGACGGTCTCGTCGTCTCCGAACCGAACCTGCTGAGGCTCACCGGCCAGCGTGCGATCGATGACGAACAGCGCGCGAGATCCGAGCACGGTCAGATGCCCGTCGTATGTCATGTTGACGCCGACGATGTTCTCCGGAATACCCAGTGTTGTCGTCCCGGCGCCCAGCCACGGCTTGAAGTCCAATTGTGCGACGATCTCGATACCGTCCTCGGGCTTGTCCTTATTCTTCAGCCCGAACTTCACGATCTCTGAGTTCTGGGTGACGTAATAGACGTTGTTGTCCTTGTCGACCAGGCTGTAGACGCCGTTGGCGATCCGCTGCCAGGTCGCCCCGCCCCAATCGTCGCGGATGGCGGTCTCGATCTGACCTACGTCGGAGAAGTTCTGATCCAGGACCTGATCCAACGCTCGAGGCGGAATCGGCGCGACACCGGGTGTATCCATCGATGCGACCTGCCGGAACCCGCCGTCGGACACGTCGACATACCGCACACCGGAGGTCGAGGAGATCCACCGGTACTTCGAGTCCGTCGACGCCAGCGTCATGATGTTGACCGGCCCGGTCGCCACTCGCGGCATCTGCTTCGGGTCGATATGGAAGGTGCCGCGTGGCACCGGGTCCGGGAAACTGTCGGACTGGCCGGAATCCAGGTGGGTGACCGCGTATTTCTGCGCGGCCAGGTTCGGGTTTCGCGGCGGACTGTCGCCCGATTGTTCGCCCACATTCGCGGTGTTCGTCGCATCGGACGAGTCATCGCCACATCCCGGCAGCACGAAAACCGCCGCCACTGCCATGGCGATCACTGCGGTACTCGTCCGGAAATATCGAGGCTTGCTCACAACCGTGCTCCTGTCCTCGCGGTCGGTATTGCGCTCGAACCTGACGGTGACGCACATACACCCGTTCGCCGATGCGGGCATCGACGGTCGACAAACGGAACAACACGAGCTGAAACAACGCATTTGGCATCGCCAACATAACACCGGCTATTGGACCGAGATCGAGAAATCAGCGATGGCCTGCCGCGGAACCAGATGCACTGTCAGCGTGGCGGATGCAGGTCATCGACCCAGGCCACCTGCTCGGGATCCGATTCGATATCGGCCAGGTCGAGGTTGACCACAACCGGTTCTTGGTCGCTGCGGACCACGACGCACGATAGTGGCGCGTCGGAACTGGCGTTGATCTCTTGATGTGGCACGAACGGGGGGACATAGATGAAGTCGCCCGGCCCGGCCTCCGCGGTGTATTCGAGTCGGTTGCCCCACCGCATCCGAGCCCGGCCGGCAACAACGTAGATGACGCTCTCGACATGGCCATGATGGTGCGCGCCGGTCTTGGCATCGGGATGAATGAGTGCCGTCCCCGCCCAGAGCCGCTGCGCGCCCGCCCGCGCCGTATTGATCGCGGCGGCGCGATTCATCCCTGGTGTCTGCGGCGTATTCGGATCCAATTCGTCGGCATGCACGATCCGCACCCCATGCAACCGATAATCGACTTCCACGCTGGCCATCGCAACCTCCGCTCGGACTCAGCACCCATTCTCCTCCGGCACCGCCGAGCGGGACATGATGGTTGGAGTCCGATCGAACGGCCGGCCATCGACTGATGAGTGAGGCGGTTATGCGTGTCCGGTTCGAGTTCGATCTTCAGTCGGCTCGATGGTGCCGAACGGTACGACCTCCCACATGATCGCGAAGTCGGCCGGCAGCGGGATCACCCGCCGCCGGTAGAATCAGGCCAGACGGTCATGCGTCGGCTAACACCGTTCGGCTCGGCGCAGCCACGGGAGTGTGGGAGATGAGCGCACGCGACGGCCCCAGCCTGCGGCGGTTACATCGCGGCACGCGGGTACTGTTGATCACCCTCGTGGTGTTCGTCGTGTCGTTGCTGGTCGTTCCTCGACTGACCAGCGTCTACGTCAACTGGCTTTGGTTCGGTGAAGTCGGATTCCGCGGTGTCTGGCTCACTGTGCTGCTCACTCGCCTGTCGCTGCTCGTCGCGGTCACACTGTTCGTCGGCGGCATCCTTTTCGCGGCGATGTGGCTCGCGTTCCGGTTCCGGCCACTGTTCGCCCGCTCCGCGGAAGAAGACGTCCTTCGGCCGTATCGCGCCGTGGTGCTCCGGTGGCCGGTGCGGATCGGGCTGGGCATCGCTACCTTGGTGGGTCTCGTCTGCGGGCTTATCGGGCAGTCGAGTTGGGGGACAGTTCAACTGTTCATCCACGGCGGGTCCTTCGGTGTGTCGGATCCCGAGTTCGGACATGATGTCGGGTTCTTCGTTTTCGATCTGCCTTTCTATCGACTCGTTGTGAATTGGCTGTTCGTGGCAACCGTTCTCGCGTTCGTGGTCAGCCTCGCGACGCATTACCTGTTCGGCGGTTTACGGCTGTCCGGAAAGACGAGCGGCCTGATTCGCGCCGCCCGCGTGCAGTTGGCGGTGTTCGCCGGCATGTTCATCGTCTCGAAGGCAGCCGCCTACTGGCTCGACCGATACTCGCTGCTGTCGAGCAGCAGAAAGGAACCGACCTTCGCCGGTGCCGGCTACACCGATATCAACGCAGTCCTGCCCGCCCGGCTGATTCTCTTCGCGATCGCCGTCATCTGCGCCGCGGCGGTCTTCGCCGCCGTCGTGGTCCGGGATCTCCGAATCCCGGCGATGGCGGCCGCGCTACTGCTGCTTTCGTCGATCCTGGTGGGCGGCGTCTGGCCGCTTGTTGTCGAGCAGTTCTCGGTTCGCCCGAACGCCGCCGACATGGAACGCGTGTACATCGAACGCAATATCGCAGCGACCCGACAGGCGTACGGGATCGACGGCGACCGGGTCGAGTACCGCGCCTACCCCGGCGTCGGTACCAAGCCGCCGCCCGAGGTTGCGGCGGACGTGACCACGATCGCCAACGCCCGCCTGCTCGATCCGAATGTGCTCTCGCGAACCTTCACTCAGCAGCAACAGCTGAAGAACTTCTACAGTTTCCCGACGAATCTGGACCTGGATCGTTACCGCATCGGCAAGGAACTACGTGATTACGTGGTGGCGGTCCGCGAGCTGACCCCGAATGCGTTGAGCGGCAATCAGACCCACTGGGTCAATCGGCACACCGTCTACACCCATGGAGACGGCTTCGTTGCCGCACCGGCCAACCGTGTCAACGCCGCTGTCCGCAACGCCGACCACGACGCCGCCAGCAGCAACAGCGGATACCCCATCTACGCGGTCAGTGACATCGCGTCCCTGGCGTCCGGGCATCAAGTGATCCCGGTGGATCAGCCGCGCATCTACTACGGCGAGGTGATCGCCCAGGCGAGCCCTGACTATGCCATCGTCGGCGGCAGCACCGAACCCCGCGAATACGACACCGACTCCACCAAATACACCTACACCGGCGCGGGAGGCGTCTCGATCGGGAACTGGCTCAACCGTCTGGCCTTCGCCACCAGCTACACCGAACGCAACATCATCTTCTCCAAAGCGATCGGTCCCGGATCGAAGATCATCTTCAACCGGGATCCGCGCCATCGCGTCGAGCTCGTCGCGCCGTGGTTGACGACCGACAACAACCCCTACCCAGCGGTCGTGAAGGGCCGGATCGTCTGGATCGTCGACGCGTACACCACAATCGACGGCTACCCCTACGCCAAACGCAGCTCGCTCGAAGCCCTCGAGCCGGGCGACAACATCGGCATCCGCCATCCCCGAGAGATCTCCTACCTACGAAACTCGATCAAGGCCACCGTCGACGCGTATGACGGCACGGTCACCCTCTACCAAGTCGACCAGCACGACCCGGTTCTGGCGGCATGGATGAGCGTCTTCCCCGGCACGGTCGAACCCGAGGAGTCGATCAGCGCCGAGTTGCGAGCCCACTTCCGGTACCCGGAGGACCTGTTCACGATCCAACGCGAGATGCTCGCCAAATACCACGTCGATGAACCACGAGAGTTCTTCACCAACAACGCTTTCTGGTCGGTGCCCAGTGACCCGACCGTTGATACCAACCCGCACCAGCACCCGTTCTACGTCCTGCTGGGCGACCCGGACAACGCCCGGCCGTCGTTCCGTCTGGCCAGCGCGATGGTCGGTTTCAACAGGGAATTCCTCTCCGCCTACGTCTCCGCCCATTCCGACCCCGAGAACTACGGCAAGATCAGCGTCTTGCAGCTACCTACCGACACACTCACCCAGGGACCGCAGCAGATCCAGAACTCGATGATCTCCGACACCAGAGTGGCGTCCGAGCGGACTCTGCTCGAGCGTTCGAACCGGATCCAGTACGGCAACCTGCTCACCTTCCCGATCGCCGACGGTGGGGTGCTCTACGTTGAACCACTCTTCACCGAGCGGATTTCGACAACACCGAACGGATCGACGTTCCCGCAACTGGCACGGGTCCTCGTCAGCTACCGCGACCCGGGCACCGGTGGCGTCCGCGTCGGCTACGCCCCGACGCTGGCCGAGGCGCTCGACCAGGTGTTCGGCGCCGACACCGGCAGACTTGCCACCGCACCCGGCGACGGCCCCGCGCCCGCACCGCCACCGGGCCGGCAGCCCGCATCGCCGCCGCCCCCACCAGCGGAATCCCCGCCCGCTGTGGATCAAGCGAAGATCGCCGAACTCAACGCGCAGATCGACGCCATCCGTGCGGCCCTCGAGCGTCTCCAACAGGAGTTGAACGACCTCGAACGTCCCGGTCGATAAGGCTTCCGGCTATTCGAACAAGGCGAGTGCGCGATATTCGCCAAGGTGCAGATTATCGGGCCCGATGGCGACCCGCGCTGACACGGGACCTTTTCCTAGGCGGTCGGAGATGCGGGCATCGCTGATGTTCAGGATTGGAGGACCGGCTGATCACTGGCGGCCGACGCGTCATCGGGGACGGTGCGTGTGGGCTTCCCGCGACTGCTGAGTGTGACGAGCAGCGAAGCCGCTGTCAGCGCCACACCGAACCAGAAGACGCTTCGGACACCTGAATGATCGGCGAACAGCCCACCGAAGAGCGCTCCGAGCGCGATCGAGGTGTTGTATCCCAAGGTGTTGAGTGACATAGCGGCTTCGAAGGTATCGGGCGCGGCAGCGAGCGTCATGTTGATCTGGCACAGGTTCATGGCGCCGAACGAAACTCCCCAGAGGACCACCGAGACAATCAGACCGGCCTGTCCGTGACCGATCGTGAGCAGCAACAGCAAGGACGCCACGAGTCCGGTGCAGGCGACGATAAAGCTGGCCCTCAGATTCTTGGTCGAGGTATATCCGGCGATAAAGTTTCCGGCCGCCCCTCCGGCGCCATAAATAATCAGCAATCCGGTGATATAGGCGGGCGTGGCCGATGAATTGTTCTCCAAGAAGGGTCGTATGAAAGTGTACGCCCCGAAATGGCCGAGTACATATAGTACGACGGTAAACATCACCATACGTAGTCGCGCGTTCTCGAGTGGAAGCTTGAAGACTTCCCGGACCGAAACCGCATTATCCGACGGTAGTGATGGAATTATGGCAGCGACCGCGAGGAACACCAGCGCGCTGAGGCCGCTCCAGATAAGAAATGTGGTTCGCCAGCTGGTGAGGCTTTCAAGGAATGTGCCCAGCGGCATGCCGACTACCGTGGCGATCGAGATGCCGGACAGTGCGACCGCGGCCGCTCTGCTCGCGTGCCGTCCTGGAACAAGGCGCATCGCCATGCCTACGCCTATGGCCCAGAACACCCCGTTGGCAAATCCCATGATCAGCCGCGCTGTCAAGACCAGCGGATAGTTCGGTGAGATGGCGGTGATCAGGTTTCCCAGAGCCAATATCGCCAGTAGCGCGGACAGCAGCACTCGTCGGTTGAGGCGCCTGGTCCATGCCACGATAAACGGTACGCCCAGTCCGGCTGAGATGCCGTACAACGTAACCATCAGCCCCGCAACGCCCACCGATATGTTCAGGCTTGTGCTTACCGGAGTAAGTAGGCCGACGGGCATCAGCTCAGTAGTGACGAAGATGAATAGACTGGCTGTGATTGCGGAAACGCCGAGCCATGATCTCACGGCCGAGTTCGGGTGTTCATCTTGTGTGGCCAATTTCTTCTCTCTGATGTTTCAGGTATGACTTACGGATAAACTGAGGTTTTGTAGGCTTCGGCACGGACATCGCTGGGTTGTCGCTGTCAGGGGGCCGTTGAGCGGAGCCCTCATGGGTTGACCGGTCGGGATTGCGCAAGCAGCGCGGCACCGATAATCACCAGGGTTCCGACCAGCTGCAGAATCGACAGCGTCTGATGCAGAAACAGATATCCGAGGAGGGTTGCGACGATCGGGCTGCCCAAGGCAAGGAACGAGACGGCCAGCGCCGACAACTTCTCTATCCCGCGGAACCACAGTGCATAACTGAGGACAGCGCCCAGGGAGATGAGATATCCGAATCCGATGGCATTGGTTCCACTGATGGTGGTCGGCAGCCCTTCGGTGAACAGCGTGAAGGGCAACAACACGAGTCCGCCTGCGGTGAGTTGCCAGCCCGTGAAGGGAAGCAGCCCCACTCCGTCTGGGCGCCCCCACAGTTTGGTCAGCGTGATGCCGGTAGCCATACTTGCCGCGCCGGCCAGTGCCGCCGCCACACCGAGAAAATCCAGTGCCGCTGTCCCTTTGAGGACGAGCAACGCGACACCGCCTGTGCCGAGTGCGCACGCCGCCACGTGCGTGTATCGAATTCTGTCTCCGATGAGCAGCGCCGCCAAG
This sequence comes from Nocardia sp. NBC_01009, assembly GCF_045208035.1. Classification (NCBI taxonomy): domain Bacteria; kingdom Bacillati; phylum Actinomycetota; class Actinomycetes; order Mycobacteriales; family Nocardiaceae; genus Nocardia; species Nocardia sp. NBC_01009. The sequence continues at coordinate 5,040,514 of NZ_CP108695.1, forward strand.
GCCAGTACAAGCATCGGCTGCGCCGACATGATCATTGCTGCTACGCCACCCGGTAGGCGATAGGCCGCGACGAACAACAGGAAGAGGAACGCGCCGATGTTGAGCGTTCCGAGCGCCAGGGCGCGCCACCGCCAGATCCCGATCGGCAGCGTGCGCGTGAAGGTCAGCAGAATCAGGCCCGCGGGAAGCGCCCGCACAGTGGCGGCAAGCAATGGGCGGTCCGGCGGCAACCACTCGGTCGTTACCAGGTAGGTGCTTCCCCAGATCGCCGGTGCCAGCGCCGTGATGCCCACGGTAAGGAGTTGCTGGCCGCTCTTCATGCCAGAGCGGTCGGCGAGGGCCCGTTCGGCGGCAGTAGCACGCCGTTCAACGAATCAGTAGTTCCCCATACAGCGGGCGCGAGCGCGGTGATCTTCCAGCCGAACGGCCTGGCCGAGATGCTGGAAGAAGGTCTCGATAGGTATTTAGTTTCCACGGAAGATAAATTACCTTCCGTGGAAGGTATAGTCAACGAATGGCTATGGACCGCAACTCGCCCGAACCCGACGCTGTCGATCGCATCGTCGGCCAGTGGCGCCGCGAACGGCCCGATCTCGACCCGAGCCCGATGCATGTGATCGGCCGAATCTCCCGCCTGCACTTGGCGCTGGACGAGCAGCTCTGTCGAGTCTTCAGCGACCACGACCTGGGTCGGGGCGAGTTCGATGTGCTTGCCACCCTGCGGCGCTCCGGTCGCCCGTTCGAGCTGAGCGCCGGTGAGCTGTGCGAGTCGATGATGGTGACTTCCGGGGCGGTCACCAAGCGCGTCGACCGACTCGAGCGCGCCGGACTGGTCAGTAGGCGCGCGGCCGAAGACGACGCTCGCGGTCGACTGATCCAGCTGACCGAGCGGGGCCGTGAGGTCATCGACGAGGTGGTCGAGCAACACGTCCACAACGAGGCGCGGTTGATCTCCGGCCTCACCACTGATGAGCGGCTGGCCCTGACCGACCTGCTGCGCAAGTTGAGTCAGACACTGGCTGAGTCGATTGTGTAGCGAAAGTAGTTGTCCTACTGTTCACCTGGTCGCGCCAACTCGGTGAACAGTACTGTCGAACGGGGGTTGGGGTCGCCGTGTTGGTTGGTCGTGAGGTCGAGCGTAACCTGATTACGGGGTTCGTCCTCGGACAGGCCGGCGACGAGCCGGTGTTGGTCGTCCGTGGTGAGCCGGGCGTGGGAAAGACCGCCGTGCTGGATATGGCTGCCGATATCGCGGCGTCCCACGGCATTCGGGTGTTGCGGGCGGCGGCGCTCGAGTACGAAGCCGATCTGAAGTTCGGTGCGCTGAATCAGCTTTTGCACCCGTTGTCGAACGGAATCGGCGAGCTCAGTGCTGCACATCGGCAAGCGTTGAATGTGATCATGGGGTTGGAGCCGGGGGCGATGCCATCGCAGCTGATCGCCGGCGCGGCGACGCTGGCACTGCTGCGAGCGGCAGCGGGACAGGGCGCTGCGCTGTTGATGATCGTCGACGATGTGCAGTGGCTGGATCTGTCCAGCACGATGGCGTTGAGTTACGCAGCCCGGCGCTGGACAGGGATCGACATCCGCATGGTCGTCGCGGTGCGCGCGGATTCCGATGATGGCTTCACCCGCAGTGGTTTCGGTGTCCATGACCTGCCGGCGCTGGACGACGGTAACTCCGACGCGCTGCTGCGCGCCGTGTATCCGGCGCTGACCGCGAATGTGCGTCGACGCCTACGTGCCGACGCACAGGGTAATCCGCTGGCGCTGCTCGAGTTGCCCATTGCGTTCGAGAAGGGCAGTCCCCCGGCCAATTTGCCCGCAGTCTTGCCGCTGACCGACCGGTTGCAAAGATTGTTCGCCGATCGTCTCGCGGGGTTGCCGGACGGAACGCGGCGGATGTTGTTGTTCGTCGTTCTCGCCGGTGCCGAAAACAGCATGACCTTCGAGGACTGTGCACTCACACCGGTGGGGCTGGCCGATCTACCGCCTGCCGAGCGCGCAGGGGTTGTCCGCGCGAGCCCTCGCACAGGCCGGGTGGAGTTCCGTCATCCGCTGATTCGCTCGGCGGTCATCGAGCAGTCGACGAGCGAGGAACGCCGTCAGGTCCATCGCATCCTCGCCGAGGCTTTCGCCAGGCAACCACAACGGCGAGCCTGGCATCTCGGGCAGGCGGCGGTCGGTCCCGACGAGGAGATCGCCGCGTCGCTGGAAGCGTTGTCGCAGCAGATGATTCGTCATGGCGACAGCCGGCGCGCGACGGCTGCGATGCTGCGGGCCGCTGAGCTGAGCACCTCGGACTCCGATCGCGCCCGGCGCACAGCGCGCGCGGCCTATCTGGGGACACTGATCACCGGCGACCTCGCCGACACATCCCGCCTGCTGCTGGAAGCGAACCGCACCGAGGTCGGCGAAACACCGTCATTGGAAGTGGCAGTCGCCGCGGCCTCCCAACTCCTCAACGATGAAGGTGACGCCACCACCGCAGGCAGGTTGTTACTCGCGACTATTCGAGTTCACGATCGTGATATCGGTTCGGGCGAGGACACCATGATCGAGGCCTTGCACACGTTGCTATATGTCGGCTTCTTCAGTGGACGACCGGTACTCTGGAACGACATCAGCGAGGTTCTCGAGCGCGCCGAGCTGCAGCCGACGGACACGCTGTCATTGCTACACAACATCTTCGTCAACCCGGTCGAAGCCACCCTGGAAGCTCTGCGACAGCTCAGTGACGCACTCGACGGACTGCGCTTCTCCTCCGATCCACTGCGGATCATCCGCGTGGCGACGGCGGCTGCCTATGTCGATCGCATCGGTGTTGCCCGCGAATCCTTGTGGCGAGTGATCGCTGACGGTCGCCGTGGCGGTGCGATCGCCAAGGCTATCGAAGCTCTGTTTTTGATTGCGCAGGTCGATTTCTTCGAAGGCGACTGGGATGAACTGATCGAGGTCGCCGATGAGGGGCTGCAATTGTGTGCCGAGCTCGGCTACACATTGCTCGCGGGACCCGGCCAATTCCTGCGCGCCCTCGTCGATGCGGCCCGTGGCCACACCGATACCGCCGACCTTGCCGCCGAGGAACTGCTGCTGTGGGCCGCGCCACGGCACCTCGTGACTTTCGCCGCCTACTCATCCCATATCCGATGTCTTTCCGCGCTAGGGCGCTCGGGTTTCGACGAGGCGTACCGGCATGCGGCGTCGGTCAACGCACCGGGTGGTTTTCCGCGCTACACACCACACGCGGTGTGGCTGGTGCTCGACCTCACCGAGGCAGCGGCCCGCAGCGGCAGGATTGTCGAGGCGCGAGCCCACGCCGAGGCCGCTGTCACGGCCGGTTTGCCCGGGCTTTCCGTCAGGCTCCGGATGCTGACCAACGCCGCGCTCGCCGTCACCGATCCAGACGACTGGCGCAGGCTGTTCGACAACACCCTGGCCACTCCCGATAGCGATCGCTGGGTATTCGACCGCGCCCGAATAGAACTGCTCTACGGGGAACGGCTGCGTCGAGAGCGTGAACCAGCCGCAGCCCGAGCCCATCTGACGGCTGCGGCACGGGCATTCGAACGACTGCAAGCGGTTCCGTGGTTGGAACGGACTCGATCGGAACTGCGAGCGGCAGGCGAGCCCGCGCTACCAGAGATCCGTGGCTCTGTGCTGACGCCACAAGAACAGGCGGTCGCCGAACTGGCGGCGTCGGGACTGACCAACAAGGAGATCGCCGAGCGACTGTTCCTCTCGGCGAGGACGGTTTCCACCCACCTCCACCGCGTGTTCCCGAAACTCGGCATCACCACCCGCAGCGCACTGCGCGACGCGATGCGCAGACATCCCGGCTGACCTACGTCATTTGACGGATTCACCAGCCCTGCCACGAACCTAGATTCGGTTGTGTCGAACAGCAATTCAGTGCATAGGAGACCCGAATGGGTGCGAATAACAAGACCGTCGTCCTGGTTCACGGAGGTTTCGTGGACGGGTCCGGATGGCGGGCGGTCTATGACGAGCTCACTCGAGACGGCATCAGCGTGCGCGTCGTGCAGAACCCGACCAAGTCGCTCGCCGACGACGCCGCAACCACACGACAGATCCTCGACGACATCGATGGCGAGGTCGTCCTCGTCGGACATTCCTACGGCGGAGCGGTCATCACCGAAGCAGGTACCCACGACAAGGTCGCCGCTCTCGTCTACGTCACGGCTTTCGCCCCCGATAAGGGCGAGTCGGTGAACACACTCATCGCCGGCTTCCCCCAAGACGGACCTCAGCCCCCGATCCTGGCACCTCAGCAGGGATACCTGTTCCTCGACAGGACGAAGTTCCGCGAATCATTTGCCGGGGATCTCTCCTCGCAGGAAGCGGCGTTCCTGGCCGATTCCCAAGTTCCGTGGGGCTTGGACGCGCTCGGCGGGACCGTGAGTGCGGCCGCCTGGCGGCTGAAGCCCAGCTGGTACCTGCGAGTCACCGAGGACAAGATGATCCCGCCCGCGGCGCAAGCCTCGATGGCCGAACGGATCGGTGCGACCGTCATCGAGACCCCGGGAAGCCATGCCGTCTATGTCTCCCGACCCGACGTGGTCGCGAACATCATCCGAACCGCAGCGGGCGTGGCCTAGCCTCGAACAGGATCGGCGGCCACCGGCCGGGTCCCCGTCCACCCGCGGCCGAGCGGCGTGGTCGGCAAGGGCATGGTCGGGGGTGAATCTCAACAGGCGGAAACCCGTGGCGAGTCGGGAATGAAGCAGTAGCGGCTGCATGTTGATCACCGCTGACCGACCCTCCTACCTGGGAAGAAGGCAGGCCATGACGTCCTCGCCGACCACTATGCGCGCCGTCCGACTCTCCGCCCCTGGTCCCATCGAGAATTTGCGGCTGACCACTCTGCCTCTCCCGCCCGAGAGGGACGGTTGGGTGCGCATCCGCGTCGAGGCGTTCGGCCTCAACCGCTCGGAGTTGAAGCTTCGGCTGGGTGTGAGCGTGGGCGTCAGTTTCCCCCGGGTGCCGGGTATCGAGGCGGCTGGCACCGTCGACGCGGCTCCGACCGGCAGCGGGCTGGCTGTTGGGCAGAAGGTTGTCGCCATGATGGGGGACATGGGGCGCACTTTCGACGGCGGCTATGCCGAATACACCTCGGTGCCGCTGTCCCAGGTCATCCCCATCGACACCGACCTGCCTTGGGAGGTGCTGGGCGCCCTGCCGGAGATGGTGCAGACCGCCTACGGCTCGCTCACCATCGGCTTGGACCTGAGGCCCGGTCAGTCCGTGCTGATCCGCGGCGGCACCTCCTCGGTGGGCCTGGCCGCCGCCGCCCTGGCGACATGGCGCGGTGCCACGGTGCTGTCCACCACCCGGCGGGCCGCCCGTCTCGCTTCGCTGAAGGAGCACGGTATCGACCATCCGCTGCTCGACACCGGCGAGGTCGCGCCCGCCGTGCGCGAGCTGTACCCGGACGGCGTCGACGCCGCCCTTGATCTCGTCGGCACGCCGACCCTGCCCGACACATTGCGCGCGGTGCGCGTGCACGGCACGGCCTGCTTCAGCGGCAGCCTGTCCAACCAGTGGACGGTGCGGGACTTCTCTCCCAACGAGTACCTGCCCAGGGGTGTGCGCCTGGCGGGCTACTTCGGCGACGCCGCCGACCTGCCTCGGGAAGCCTTCCAGGAGATCCTCGATGCGGTCGCGGGCGGCGAGCTGGCCTTCCCCGTAGACCGCGTCTACGACGGCTTGGAGCAGGTGCCGCAGGCCCACGACGACATGGAGCACGACCGCGCCACCGGCAAACTCGTCGTCCGCGTCCGGCATTAGGCCGTGTTCAGAAGCTCCGTAGCCAGATGTTGATGGCAGCGATCTGTGCGGTCGCGATGAAGCGGACGGCGAGTTTGTCGAACCTCGTTGCCACAGCACGGTTCTGTTTGAGCAGATTGATGCCGCATTCCACAGCGTGACGCTGTTTGTATGTTTGCTCGTCGAAGCTCCATGCTCGGTACCCGGCGGCTCGACTTGCAGATCCCCGTTTCCGCGCACCGGCGGCATGCTGATGCGCCCGCGAAACGGTGGAATCCACGCTCACGTCCCACGCGATCAGCCCCGCCGCGTCCGCTACCGTCTGCAACGCTGTCAACACCCGTGCCCATACCCCGCCGCGCTGCCATCGCCTGAACAACCCGTACACCGACTGCCGCGGCCCGTAACACTGCGGTACGTCCCGCCACGGAGCATCGACCCGTATCCGCGACCGAATACCGTCAACGAGCTGCCGTTTCGTCCATCTCCACGGGCGACCGGGCTTGTCGAATACAGGCAGCAACGGCTCCAGCACCGCCCACTGCTCGTCAGTCAGGTCCGCTCGCCTCGTCGCCGCTACGCTGTCCACGAGGCCTCCGGTAAGCAGGTGAATCTGGGTCGATACACCATCTACCGGAGACCTCATCACTACTCGGTCAACGACACACCAACGCCCGCAACGACTTTAATGCGCTTTTAAACACGGCCTGGTGCCGTACCTACTCAAACCAGGGCGGCGCGGCCTCGTGCGTACGCGATGAGGTTCTCTGCGTAGGCCGCCGTGTCCCGCTCCGCGAGGCATGCCCGGAATTGAATGCATGCGTCGTCGAGTTGCGGTCCTGGTCCACGGTCAGCGAGCAGGACGATGATCGCCTCCCAGGTCTCGATCCGCGGGTTCGGGTCGGCCAACAGTTCGTCGAGGTACCGGTCCGGTTCCAGTAGTCGCAGCGCCCGTCGCGCGTAGGCGTGCACGCGCCGGGGCAGCTCGGCGCGGATAGCGTCGATGTCTGCCTGCAGCGCATGCCTGCCCGGTTGTGTCGGGTCGACCTGTAGAGACCACAACTCGGTGAGGTCATCCGGTAGGCCGTGGTCGCCGATCAGGCCGGGACCGGTGGCCTGCTCGAGCGGCGTGAGCGGGAGACCCAGCTGCGCATTGCGCCAGTTACAGAATTCCCACCAGGCGGTCGGGGTAGCGCTCAGGCTCAGTCCGAATCTGAGCACCTGCTGCCCTCCGGTCCAGGTGCGCAGTGTCCGGGTGCGGCCGACCGACGCCACACCACCCGGCACGACTCGCACCCAGATAGCCTCCGAGCCGTGAAAGCCATACGGCTGCAGCAGCTTCCCTGCCTCGCGCATCAGTCGGCGCAGCGCCGAGTCCGGTCCGACCATGCCAGCAGACTAACGGCACGCACCGACACAAACGGATCAGCAAGCATCCCACCATGTTTCGCGCGGCAGCTGTGGCATCCGGATCGCCCACCTCGCGTGCGGCTGCGAGGCGAGTGTGCGCAGCTGCCCTCTCGGCTGGCCCCGAGTCCGAAGGCCCGAGCGCCCTCGATTGCCATGCGCGGATGGGTATCCGAGGGAGCCTTCGCCTCGAGCCAGGACAGACTCTTGGGACGCTCAACCGGCGCGGTTCGCGCCGGTGCTGGTGCGCCGATCACGATGACGCCGCGGTTCATTCCGACACTCGACTTGCCTAGTGAACGAGCTATCTGCGGCGATTCGGCGAGATGCCCAGTCCGAGTTATTGGGACCTCACCTTCAGGTCGAGTAAGGGGTGGGCTGACGCATGGTGCAACTAAACGGCTGGCCAGCATGGATGCTAGGCCCGTTCCGTCCGCGAATTCGGGAGCTACTCGGCCGACGGTTGCGGGTCAGCGCGCCCAGGGTGCGACGACTGGCGGCTGACCGGGAATGAGCCCCTGCCCGCCGACGGGCAGCACCACGACGGCCTCGAACGGTTCATCGCTCGGATTGGACATGGCGAATAGTTCGTGTGCGGGCACGATGAGTGCGTCTCCGGCTTCCACGGTGAGGATTTCGCCGCCTAGGGTGACGGTCATCGTGCCGGACAGCGCGATGAAGATCTCCTCGCGATCCAGGGCATGCGCCGGTGCGTCGACGCCCGGTTTGATGGTGAGTCGCCACGTGCTGTTCTCGGTGGACCCGCGGCTGGGTGCGGCCAGGCCGACGAACGCGGCGTGTTCGTTCTCGAAGCGAGGGGCGCGGTCGGCGGTGATGTGCGGCATGACTCTCCTGTGTAATCGATTGTGTGCGTTGACTATTGAGCCCAGGGCGGGCTCACTCGGTCACCGCCGGGTGCTTGGGCGTAGGCGCCCACCGGCAGGATCGCCACCGCCTCGAACGGTTCGTCGCCTGGCACGGACACGCGGAAGACGGTGTGGGCCGGGATCACCAGTGCGTCTCCGGCGCAGAAGTCGCGGGTTTCGCCGTCGATGGTGGCGCGGGCCTTGCCAGCGAGAGCGATGAAGATCTCCTCCCGCGAGACCGCGTGCTCGTGGCCGGGATTGCCTGGGTGCATGGTGAAGCGCCAGACGCTGTTCTCGGTGGAGCCGCGGCTGGGTGCGGCCAGGCCGACGGCGGTCATGAGGGGAGCTTCGAAGACGGGTGCGTCGGCGGATTTGATGAGTGGCATGCTGTGACTCCTAGCGTTAAACCGAGGTGTTCAACTATAGTGTTCAACTAGAGTTGAACATATTGTGGGAGGAGAGTCAAGGATGGATTTCGGCGTCCTGCTCGGGCAGGCATATGAGACGTTCGTCCGGGAGCTGCACACGCATATGGCCGAGCACGGCCATCGCATGCTCGGCGCCTCCTACGGTTTCGTGCTGCGCACGCTGGCCGAGAGCGCGCTCACCGCAAGCCAATTGGGGGAGCGCCTCGGGATCACCGCGCAGGGTGCGGCCAAGGTCGTCGACGAAATGGTGCGGCACGGCTACGTGGAGCGGCGCCCAGATCCGGCGGACAAACGCGCCAAACTGCTGCACCTATCGGACCGGGGTCGCGACACACTGGACGCTGTGCGGGAATTCCACGCCGAGTACGAGCGAAAGCTGGTCGCGCGGGTGGATGCAGACCAGGTCGCGACGGTGCGGTCCGTGCTGGGCGAGATCGTCAGCGCGGCAGCAGATTCCGGTGCCGAGCGAACCTTTCGGCCGCTATGATTCACCAATTGCCACAGGATTGCCCACGTCCACGGGGGTGACACCTGGGTTGGGCAATGTCTGACATCGAGGCGACTGTCGGCGGCTTCAGTTCGATGTCGCCCATTGCGAAGACGGTAGCCGGAGTGAGTCACAGTAGGCGCAGACTGGCATCGTGAGACCGCGATTTACCGCGGATCTCGTCGGATCCCAGGCAGTGACACCCCGAATTATCTAATTCGTAACCCATCTGTGTCTTGATCAACTAGCGAATCGCGACTTACGGTTTTAACCCATCGGCAAATTTCTAGCGACCAACGGAGCGCGAGGCATCCACGGGACGGCTCGGGCTCGGTAAGCAAGCTCGCCCAACCAGCGGGAGCAGGTCATGACATGTTCGAAGCTCATTGTCGCTACCGCTGGCTTCATTCTGGCCGGGGCTGGGGCACTCGATATTCTCGGCGACCAATCGGTTCCCGTCGACACCGTCCGCATAGCCACCGTCTCGAATAATGCGTCGAGCCCACCCGTGCTCGGAAATGCGCGGATCGATGTGCCACGCACGGTGAGCTGTCCGATCGAACCCGCCGCCGTCGACGACCTGAAGTAGCACAACCTCCACCGGGATGCTGCTGTGGCATAGGCTGATTCACGTGGCCGGGATTCGGCTCTATGGGCGCGGCTTGCAGGCGTTGAGTTGATCTTTCGTCAGATCGCAACGTCGGGGGAACGGAGCACGAGGCCCGAATCCGGCCATGCGATCCCGGTGCGGCGGTGCCCTCGACCGCCGCGCTGATCGAGCACGATGGACGGCGGGAAGAGACCGTCGCGGTAGAGCCCGAAGTCATCTCCGGCGCCAGCGACCCAGCGACTCGGTTGCTATCGACGAAGCCGACCTCACGGAGTTCCTTCCCCGGCGTCGGGTGTTTGTACGAGTTTATGGGAAATCGCGGAGGTGATGAACTCGGGGAGGTCGGGGGCGAAAAGTCTGAGGTAGGTGTCGATCCATTCGTGGCGAGTGTTGAGGAATGGGAAGTCGGTGGGAGCCATATGGCGTACGGCGAGGATAGGCAGGGGGGCGTCGAGTGCCGGGAATGCCTGATTGTGTAGTCCGGGGAAGGTGCAGCCCGGATAGAATTGGCCGATCATCAGCCCTTTCTCGACGAACCGGGTTTTCTGGTCCTGTTGAACAGTTTCGATATCGGCGTATTCGGTGAGATGGGGGAATACTGCCAGGACGGCTTTGAATTTGGAATCGGGTTCGTCCCGGGGTGGCAGGGCGGGAAACAGCTCGTATAGGTCGTCGACAATGGCGGTTATGCGCTCGATGTCGATATAGCGACCATCGATGAACACGACCCACAGGTATCGGCGTTCCATGGCGTGGCTGGTGTAGGGGCAGACGGGGCCGGGTCGGCCGAGTGCCGGGTGGGGTTGGCACAAGTATTCGCGGGTCCACCGGCGGAGTTCGGCAGCGTTGGGGTGCTCGGTCGCACCAGTTGCCGGGTCGAGGGCGAATAGGTTCGACGGTTCGACGCCGGTGCGTGTCCCGATGAGTCGGTAGGTGTTCACGATCGGCTTGTCCTTGCGTGGGTGGGGGTCTCCGGCGAGGGAGTATCGGTGGACCGGAAATGCTCGGCGAGGACCAGTCCGATGGCGCGGAGTGCGTCCGGGTCGGTCATCCGTTCGTGCCGGGCGGGAATGCGGTGTTCGGTGATGCGGCCGGTGATGGAGTCGTTCCATGCGAGAGCCGGAGAGGGACCGTCGTCTCTGGGGTCGGTGGCGGAGCTGAAGTAGATCAGGTCACCGTCGAAGGGGGCCGGCCGGTAGCCGCGGGTGAGGTCGATGAGCCGGGTGTAGTCGTGGTGCAGGATCACGAGATGCTCGGGGGTGAGGGCGGTGAAGAGTCCGCCTTGCCGGTGCAGCAACTCGGCCGCGGCCTCGATGGTGAGGTCGGCAGGGAGCTGGGAAACGGCGAGACCGCCGAACTCGGTAAGCAGGTCCACGATGGTGGGTGTGGGGGTGCGGATGCTACGGGCGGTGATGACGCGGGTATCCATCATCGCCAGGGTCGCGACGGCGTCGCCGTCGCGGCGGAGCTGGACGGCGATCGCGTGGGCGATAGTGCCGCCGAGCGAGTAGCCGAGCAAGTGGTAAGGGCCGTGCGGCTGGACGGATCGGATCTCCCGTACGTAGCGGGCGGCGAGTTGGTCGAGCGTGTCGAACTCGGCGGTGGGGTCGGTGAGCGTGGGGGACTGCAGGCCTTGGACCGGACGGTTGGGGTCGAGGTGCTGCACGAGTCCGCTGAAACCCCAGGCCAATCCGATGGCCGGGTGGACGCAGAACAGTGGCGGGTCGGTACCGGCGGCGCGCAGCGGGAGCACGACCGAGAGCGCGTCGCCGAGATCTTGTTCGTCGAGGCCGCGTCGGCGGGTGTCGATGCGCCGTGCCAGCGATTGCGGTGTGGGGTCGGTGAAGACCCACTGCAGCGGCACGTCGGCACCGGTCGACTCCGCCAGCCGCGCCACCAGTTGGGTGGCGGCCAGCGAGTTGCCGCCGAGGGTGAAGAAGCCATCGTCGACGCCCACGCGTTCGATGTCGAGAGTCTGGGTGAAGGCGTCGCAGACGGTCGCCTCGAGTGGGGTGGACGGCGACCTGAACCGGGAAGGTCGCCGCTCGGGTGCAGGTAGGGCTTTGTAGTCGAGTTTGCCGGTGGGTGTGAGGGGGATTCGGTCAAGGGTGAGGATGGTGGTGGGGATCATATGGGTGGGTAGTCGGGTTGCGAGGTAGGTGGTCAGTGCGATGGTGTCGGGTGTGGTGTGGGGGGTAGGGACGACGTAGGCGGTGAGTTGGTCGGCGCCGTCGGGTCGGGTGTGGACTGCCACGGCGGCGTAGGTGATATCGGGGTGGCTGCGTAGCGCGGCTTCGATGTCGCCGCGTTCGATGCGATGGCCGTGAATTTTGATTTGCAGGTCGCTGCGGCCTTTGTATTGCAGTGTTCGGTCGGCGGCCCAGGTGACCAGGTCGCCGGTGCGGTACATCCGTGTCCCGGTCGGCCCGTACGGGTCGGGGACGAATCGGGCTGCCGTGGTTGTGGGCTGCTTGTGGTAGCCGCGGGCGAGGCCTGGCCCGGACACGTACAGTTCGCCGACTGCTCCAGGTGGGACGGGGCGCAGCCTGCGGTCGAGTACGACAACGGTGAATCCCCGGGTCGGGCCGCCGATTGTCATCGGGCTGTCCGCGGTTGTGCTCATAGGAGCGTCGGCGCAGCTAGTGATTGTGGTTTCGGTAGCCCCGTAGCAGTTGACTACCGTGCGGTCCGGTATCCATTGTTTTGCCAGGTCTGGTGGGCATATCTCGCCGCCGAGCATCACAGTGCCGAGGGTGTCGAGTTCGTCGGGGGGCAGCGAGGCGAGCACCGTTGGGGTGAAGGCGGCATGGGTGACGTGTTCGGCCTTGATCGACTCGGCTAGTTCGGTGCCGGCGACTACTGGTGCAGGAGCGAGGACCAGTGTGGCGCCGGCGGCTGCGGCACTGAGCCATTCGAGGATCGAGACGTCGAAGCTTACGGCGGCGGCGGCCAGTACTCGAGCGGTCGGGGTGAGGCCGAACCGCTCCCGCGTGTCTGCGGCCAGGTTCGCAATACCGCTGTGGGTGACCACGACCCCTTTAGGGGTCCCGGTGGAGCCCGAGGTGTAGATCAGATAGGCCGGGTGTTGTGGCCGTAGCGTGGAGGTGCGGTCGGGGTCGGTGATCGCAGTCGGGGAGACCGACGCTGTCGCCGCGGCGAAGGAGGGGGCATCGAGGGCGAGCCATCTGGTGGTGTCCGGTAGCTGGTCTCGGTAGATCCCGAGTGTCAGCCCGACGGCGGCACCGGAATCGGTGACCATGCCGGTGGTCCGGGCGGGGGGATGGGTGGGGTCGATCTGGACGAACGCACCGCCGGATTTGGCGACCGCCCACACGGCTGTCACGGCGTCGATGGAGCGCGGTAATGCTATGGCTACGAACGATTCCGGCCCTATTCCTGTTTCGATCAGTACCCGCGCCCACCGGTTCGACATTTCATCGAGTTCGCGGTAGGACAGCCTTACGCCGTTGCATACCACCGCTTCTGTGTCCGGCGTCATCGCGGCCGTCAATACCTGCGGCAACACCGACATCACCGCACCGGGCCGACCGTGAACAGGTACCAGCGTGGCTCGCTCGACCGGCGATAGCAGCTGGAGCTGGGTCAGCGGGAGGTCGATGTGTTCGGCGATGGTGTCGAGCACGCGCACCATTCGATCGGCGATGGCGTCGATCTGGTGTTGTGTGAACAGTTCTGGCAGGTATTTGAAGGTCAGATGCAGTCGGGTGTCGTGGTGGACCACCAGTCCGAGCGGATAGTGCGCGGCGTCGTGTCCGTGCACGTCGAGGACACGCATTCCCGCGATGTCGGTGTCTTCGGACAGCCCGGCCCGATCGACCGGGTAGGACTCGAGGACGGTCACGGTGTCGAACATCGCGCCGGGACCGGCCACGCGTTGGATCTGCGCGAGCCCGAGGTGGTGATGGTCGAGCAGCGAGGCTTGTTCGGTTTGGATTCGCCGTAGTAGTTGGGCCAGGGTTTCGCGGTGGTCGAGCCGGACCCGCACGGGCACGGTGTTGACGAACAGCCCGATCATCGATTCGACGCCGGGGATCTGCGGGGGGCGCCCGGAGACGGTGGTGCCGAAGACCACGTCCTCGCGGGCGGTGGAAGTGGCGAGCACGATCGCCCAGGCGGCTTCGATGAGGGTGTTGAGCGTGGCCTCTTGTTGCTGGGCCACCGCGACCAGGGCCGCGGTGCGCTGTTCGCTCAGCTGCACCCGGATTTCGCGTGCGGGGATGGTGGGCCGACGGCCGCGGTCCGCGGGCGCCAGCAGAGTCGGCTCGGCTATGCCGTCGAGTGTCTGTGCCCACGCGGCTTCCGCCGCATCCTGGTCCTGGGAGTTCAGCCACATCAGGTAGTCGCGGTAGGGACGCACGGGGGGCAGCACCGTGGCATCGCTGTCGGTGGCGTAGAGGGTCAGCAGTTCCCGGATCAGCAGTGGCGTGGACCAGCCGTCTATCAGGATGTGATGCATGCTCACCAGCAGTTGGTACTGCTGGGGTGCGGTGCTGATCAGTGTCAGTCGCAGCAGTGGCGCCGCGGTCACGTCGAAGCAGGTGCGGCGGTCGGTGTCCATGAGCTGTTCGAGCGCGGCCCCAATGTCATCGCGCTCGGCCAAGTCGATCTGGGTGAAGGGCACGTCGACGTGCTGGTGCACCACCTGGACCGCTTCGCCGGCGCCGGCGCGCACAAACGCGGTCCGCAGGTTCGGGTGCCGTCCGATGAGAGTCTGCGCGGCGCGGCGCAGCCGGTCCGCGTCGACGTGCCCGCCGAGTTCCACACAGAGTTGCACGAGGTAGGCGTCGAGGGTCCCGTCGGCGAGCTGGGCGTGGAACAGCAACCCCGTTTGCAGCGGCGTGAGCGGCCATATGTCGTCCAGTGTCGAACGTTTGGTTTCGAGCCGGTCGATCGCGTCTTGGTCGAGGTCGACGAGGTCGACGTCGGAGGGGGTCAGCCCGCCGGCGCCGGGCCCGGACGCGTGGGCGGCCAGAGCGGTCACCGCGTCGCGCCACAGTCCCGCGAGGTCGGTGACCTCGGCGTAGGTGAGCAGGCCGGTCGGATACTCCCAGGCAGCCGTAAGAGTAGGCCCGTCCGATGTGTCGATGGTGACCGCGTTGATGCCGAGCAGGGCTGCGATGGGTGCGTCGGGGTTCTGGGCGCCGCCGCCGGTGTCGTCGCCGACGGGCATCCACCCGACATCGCGCAACGTTGCGGGAATGGTGTCGAACCGGCCGAGATAGTTGAAGCTCAGCTGGGGAGTGGGCAGTTCACGCAGGATGCGGGCGGTATCGGCGTTGAGGTAGCGCAGTAACCCATAGCCGATCCCACGGTTGGGGACCTGTCGGAGTTGTTCCTTGACCGACTTGAGGACCGCCGCGGCGGCAGCCCCTGCGGCGAACGCGTCGTCGATGTCGATATCGGACAGGTCGAGCCGCACCGGGTAGGTGGTCGTGAACCATCCGACGGTGCGGGTGAGGTCGGCACCGGGAAGAACCGTGTCATGGCGGCCGTGGCTTTCCAGGGTGAGCAGCGCCTCGGTGACGGTGTTGCCGTGGCGGCACTGCCATCGAGTCAGCGCCAGCGCGAGCCCGGCGATGAGGGCATCGTCTACGTTGCCGTGGAAGGCTCGGGGCAGGGTAGTGAGTACGGCGCGGGTCACCGCGGTAGGTAGCGCCACCTCGACGGTGGCGACGGTGGCTTGCACGTCCACGACCGGGTCGATCGGGCGGGTACCGATCGGCGGATCGGCAACGCCGAGCGTGGACCGCCACCAGTCGAGTTCATCGAGACGTTCGGCGGCGGCGTTCAGGGCATGCGCCCAGCGTCGCATCGAGGTGCCGACAGGCGCGAGCCGCGGCCGTTGCCCGACACTGAGCTGAGCCCATGCCGCAGCGAAATCGGGAACGAGGATCCGCCACGATACGCCGTCGATGACCAGGTGATGTGCGACGACGAGCAGCCGTCCCGGCTGTCCGTCCCAATCGAACCAGACCAGCTGGAGCATGACCCCGGCTGCAGGGTCGAGGCGTTCGGCCGCTGCATTCGCCTCAGCGTCGGCGAGCGTGGCGAAGGCGCTGCTGTCGGGGGCCGCATCCACCGGCACGCGCCGGATCAATCCGGCAGCGGGCATCGCGGTCGGTTGCACCCGCAGCGCCCAGCCCGACGTGTGCGCGGGTTCCTGGCGTAGTCGAGACCGCAGCATGTCGTGCTGATCGATAACCGCCTGGACGGTGGCACCGATTCCGGTGGCGTCGATGCCGGTCGGCAGTGTGAGCATCACCCACTGACAGAAACGGTCGAAGCCGCCGCGTTCGAACATCCAACACATGATCGGTGTCACCGGTACCAGCCCTACGCCGCCGCCGGGCAGTTCCGTCGGAAGGGAGGTCGCCGCGGCGCTGTCGTCGAGAACGGCGATCTCGGCCAGCCCGGCCACCGTTTTACGCTCGAACACCTCGCGCGTGGAGAACACCACACCCGCCGCCCTGGCCCGAGTCACCAATTGGATCGACATGATGCTGTCGCCGCCCAGGGCGAAAAACGAATCATCGAGACCGACCGTATCGATACCCAATACCTCGGCGAACAGGCTCGCGAGAGCCGTCTCCACCTCGGTGGCCGGTGCCCGGAATTCGCCGCGGCGCGTGGTGAAGTCCGGCGCGGGCAGAGCCGTGCGGTCGAGCTTGCCGTTCGCCGTCACCGGCAGCGCGTCGAGCACCACGACAGTCGCGGGCACCAGGTGCGAGGCCAATCGCTCCCCGACGAACGCGAGGACGGCGGCCGCGTCGAGGTCGGTGCCGAGCTCGGGCACCACATACCCGATCAACCGGTCGCCGATGGCAGGGTCCCGGTGCACAGTCGCTACCGCACCGGCCACACCCGGGCAGGCTCGCAGAGCCGATTCGACCTCGCCGAGCTCGACGCGGAAACCACGCACCTTGACCTGGAAATCCGACCGGCCCACATAATCGAGCGCCAGACTTCCTTCCGGTAGCCGCAGCCACCGCATCAAGTCGCCGGTCCGATACATGCGCTGCCCCGGGCCTGCGAACGGATCGGCGACGAACCGCGACGCCGTCAGATCCATCCCGTTGCGGTAACCGCGAGCCAGACCCGGGCCCGCCAGATACAACTCCCCGACGACCCCGACCGGCACCGGTCGCAGCCACGCGTCGAGCACGACCTGACCGACCCCGTGGATCGGTCCGCCGATCGTCACCGCCTCACCTGCCACCATCGGCGCACCGGCATCGGTCATGATCGTGGCCTCTGCCGGACCGTAGGTGTTGAAAAATCTCCGGCCCGGTGCCCACCGTGACACCAACTTGGATGAGGGCGCCTCGCCACCGACTACGACGGTCCCGAGGTCCTCGAGCCCGTCCGGATCGACCGTCCCCAAAGCGGCGGGCGTCAGCGCGGCATGGGTCACCTTCGTGCGCAACAGGATCTGCGCCAGCTCGCCCCCGCCGTAGATGGTCGGGGGCGCAATCACCAGCCGCCCACCCGTCCCGAACGCCCACAGGTGTTCCAGCATCGCCGCATCGAAACTCGGAGACGCGAAATGCAGCACCCGCGCGCTCGGTCCGATGTCGAACCGCGAACCCTGTTCGGCCACCAGGTTCGCCAGCCCTCGATGTGAGACCACCACGCCCTTCGGCATACCTGTCGAGCCGGATGTGTAGATCACGTACGCCGCATTGTCGACCCGCACCGGCGATGTTCGCTCTGCATCGGTCACCGGCAACGCTGGCAACCCCGCGACCTCCGCTTCGAGCACCGACTCGTCGAGGACCAACCACGGCGCCGGTCCAGGCAGCCGATCACGCCACTCCGACAGTGTGATTCCCATCGCCACACCCGAATCGGCGAGCATGTGCTCGACCCGGCTGGTCGGGTACTGCGGGTCCACCGGCACGAACGCTGCCCCCGACTTAGCCACCGCCCACAGCGCTAGCACCGAATCGACCGATCGCGGCAACCCGACCGCAACACTCGCCTCCGGCCCCACACCCCGACCGATCAGCAACCGTGCCAACCGATTCGACTCCGCATCCAGCTCGCCGTACGTCCACCGCCGTTCCCCGTACACCACCGCGACCGCCCCCGGATCCCGCTCCGCCGCGGCCGCCAGCACTTTCGGCAACACCTGCTCCGGCACAGCCGGGTCACCCGATACCGGCGTCAATTCCCGGTGTTCGGCCGGGGAGAGCAGATCCAGCCGGGCCAGCGGCAGATCCGGGTCGTCCGCAACGACGCCGATCACGCGCAGGACCCGCTGCAGGGTTGCATCCATCGTGTCCTGGTCGAAGAGTTCGGGCAGGTACTTGATTTTGAGGTGCAGCCGTGTGTCGACACGCGCAACCACTCCCAGTGGATAGTGCGCGGCGTCGGTGCCGGTCACGTCGAGCAGCCGCATGCCGCCGATGTCGGTATCGGCGGTCAACCCACCACGATCGATCGGAAAGGACTCGAACACCGTGATCGTGTCGAATACCGTCCCTGGCCCGGCCACCCGCTCGATGTCGGTCAGACCCACGTAGTGGTGATCGAGCAGCGCGGCCTGCTCCGCCTGGATCCGGTCGAGCAGCTGCCCCAAGCTCTCGGCGGGGTCGAGACGGACGCGAACCGGCAGTGTGTTGATGAACAGCCCGATCATCGATTCGATGCCCGAGATCTGCGGGGGCCGTCCGGACACCGTAGCGCCGAATGTCACGTCCTCCCGGGATGTCAACGCGCCCAACACGATCGCCCATGCCATTTGGATCACGGTGTTGAGGGTGATTCCACGGGCCCGCGCGAGGCCGGTCAGCGACGCGGTCTGTTCCTCGGTCAGTTCGCCGAGCACATCCCGTGATTCGGTATACGGGCGGCTGGGATCGGCCGGAGCCACCAGGGTCGGCCCGTCGGCGCCGTCGAACGCGCGGGCCCAAGCATCGAGTGACGCAGCCTGGTCCCGCCCTACGATCCACGCCAGGAAGTCCCGGTAGGGACGTGTACGCGGCAGTATCGCGGCGTCGCCGTCGGTGGCATAGAGGATCAGAAACTCTTTCAGGAGCAGCGGCGTCGACCAGCCGTCGAGCAGCAGGTGATGATTGGTCAGCACGAGCCGGTAGTGCTCCGGCCCCGTGGTGACCAGCATCCACCGGAGCAGCGGGGCGCGACCTGGGTCGAACCGGGTCGCCCGGTCCGCGGCCATCAGTCGATCCCACTTGCGATTCCGTGCACCGTCATCCAGCCCGGACAGGTCGAGCTGCGACCATGACGCCTCGACGTCTTCATTGACCACCTGCACCGGTCCGGCGGCGGTGTCGGTGACGAATGCGGTGCGCAGATTCGCATGCCGGTCGAGCAGCATCTGCCCGGCTCGACGCAGCCGCTCCGGATCGACCTGCCCACGCAACTCGAGGACCAACTGCACCAAGTAGGCGTCCATCGACTCCTCGGACACCAGCGCATGGAACAACAACCCCTCCTGCAACGGAGTCAATGGCCAGATGTCGCTCAACGCCGGATAGCTGTCTTCGAGTCGCTGGATCTCGGACTGCCCGAGCCGGACCAGTTCCAGATCCGACGGGAGGGAGGCCGCCGCGGCGCTGTCGTCGAGAACGGCGATCTCGGCCAGCCCGGCCACCGTTTTACGCTCGAACACCTCGCGCGCCGAGAACACCACACCCGTCGCCCTGGCCCGAGTCACCAACTGGATCGACATGATGCTGTCACCGCCGAGCGCGAAGAACGAATCGTCGAGGCCGACCCTGTCGATACCCAATACATTGGTGAAGGATTCGGCGATCGTGCGCTCGATCGGTGTCTCGGGTGCTCGGAATGCCTTCGTGCCGTGGAATACCGGATCCGGTAGCGCCGTGCGGTCCAGTTTGCCCACCGGTGTCAACGGGATGCGGTCCAGCACCATGATCGAGGACGGGACCATGGAGGAGGGCAACCGTCTGGTGAGATGTTCGGTCAGGATCGAGGTATCGATCGAGTGACCTTGTGCGGCAAGGACATACGAAACCAGCGACTCGGCTCCGGATTCGTTGTGGTGGCCGATGGTGGTGGCGAAACCGACGGTCTCGTGGGTGGTGAGGGTTGCGTCGATCTCTCCGAGTTCGATGCGGAGACCACGAATCTTCACCTGGAAGTCGGATCGGCCGAGATGTTGGATCGATCCGTCGGGTGTCCATCGGACCACGTCCCCGGTGCGGTACATGCGTTCGCCGGGCATCCAGGGACACGCGACGAAACGTTCGGCCGTCAAGCCCGCCCGGCGATGGTATCCGCGGGCCAGTAGCGCGCCCGCGATATACAACTCACCCGCCACACCACGAGGCACGGGTTGCAACCGCTGATCCAATACCCATTCCGAGACACCGCGAATCGGGCCACCGATCGTGACCAACTCACCCGCCACCAATGGAGCGCTCTGGTTTGTCGTGATCGTGGTCTCGGTGGGCCCGTACTCGTTGAGCATGTCGCGGCCGCCGCCGCTCCAGCGCTCGACCAACTCGGTGCCATAGCCCTCGCCGCCGACCAGTAGGTACCTCAAATCTGGTAGTGGCCAACGGGTCTGGTCGATGGTGGACAACGCGGAAGGTGTGATGAGGACGTGGCTGACATGCTCGCGGTCGAGTAGTTCGGCGAGTTCGTCGCCGCCGTAGATGTCGCTGGGTGTGATGACCATGGTCGCGCCCGTGTATGTCGCCATCAGCATTTCCAGTACCGATACATCGAAGCTTGGTGAAGCCAAATGCAGAATACGAGAATCCGTTTCGACGCTCATGGCGTCTTTGTGCTGGGTTGCGCAGTTGCTGAGTGCGTAGTGGGTGACCGCGACGCCTTTGGGTAGTCCGGTCGATCCTGAGGTGTAGATGACGTAGGCGATGTCGTCGACACGCAACGGACGTATTCGGTCACTGTCGGTGACGGGACGGTCCTCGGCCTCGTCGAGATTGTCGGGTGTCAACCAGTCGATGTCATCGGGCAATTGTGTTCGCACAGAGGGAACGGTCAGGCCGATGGCCGCGTTCGAATCGGTCAGCATGTGGGTGATGCGTTCGAGGGGGTAGGTCGGATCGATCGGGAGGAACGCGGCTCCCGATTTGGCGACTGCCCATACCGCGAGTACAGAATCGGGGGAGCGTGGAATACCTATCGCGACAAGATCTTCCGGGCCGATACCCCTCTGGATGAGTAGACGAGCCAATCTATTCGAACGCTCGTCCAGTTCCCGATAGCTCAGTTGCTGCCCGTCGAACACGATCGCTGTGGCGTCGGGATCCCGTGCGGCTGCTGTGGTCAGTAGGTCAGCCAGTGTGGTGGGCGCTGTTGGGGGTGCACCAGATCGTGCCAGCAGGCCAGCACGTTCAGCGGGCTCGAGCACCTCGATCATCCCGACCGGAATCGTGGGATCGGCGGCCACCGACTCGAGTATTCGGATCCACCGATGCATAAGTGAGTTGATTGTCGCGGCGTCGAAGAGATCCGTGGCATAGGTGATCGCTGCTGTCATCTGGCCGCTGTCAGGATTGTTCGACAGCACGACCTGCAGGTCGAAACGGGACACTTTGTTGGGTAGGTCGATCATCGACACGTCGAGGCCGGGCAGTTCGAGCTTCACCGGTTCCAGGTTCTGGAATGCCAGCATCACCTGGAACAACGGATGTCGGGATTGGGACCGTTGCGGAGCGAGTTGATCCACGAGCTGTTCGAACGGAACATCGGCATGGCCGAAGGCATCGAGATCGACCTGTCTGACCCGGCCGAGGAGGTCGGTGAACGATTCATCGAGATCGATTTCGGTCCGCAACACCAAAGTGTTGACGAACATGCCGATCACGTCGTCGAGTTCGGCCGCGCCGCGCCCGGCGATCGGTGTGCCGATCGAAATGTCGGTCATACCACTCAATCTGGCAAGCAGGGTCGCCAGCGTGCTGTGGATCACCATGAACAATGACGAACTCTGTTGCCGCGCTAACCTTTCCAATACCTGCACCAACTCGGCATCCAACGTGTAGTCGATGGTGGCCCCCTGATTCGACGCCACCACCGGCCGCGACCTGTCAGCCGGCAGACAAAGTTCCTCGGCAACTCCGTCCAGAGTTTCAGTCCAGTATCGGATCTGCTGGGCGCACAGCGATTCCGGATCGTCGGGCGGGCCGAGGGTAGCTCGTTGCCACAGTGCGTAGTCGGCGTACTGAACCGGAAGCGGTGTCCACGAAGGGACTTCTCCGCGGATCCGTGCGATGTACGCGGTCGTCACGTCGCGGGCCAGCGGTTTCATGGAGAAACCGTCCGCGGCGATGTGGTGCACCACGACGGCCAATACGTATTCGGGCTCCTCGCCACCGGCAACGCGGAACAATCGGGCACGCACGGGCGCCCGGATACTCACATCGAAGCCTTCGGTGACGAATTCGGTTACCGTTGCGTCCAGTTGGCTCGGCGGAACCGATGTCAGGGCCAGCTCGGGGTCCACCTCGTCGGCGGGTTCGATCAGCTGGATCAGCATTCCGTCGTGGTCCGGGTACCGCGTCCGCAAAGACTCGTGTCTGCGCAGCACGTCGACCACGGCCGATCGCAGGGCGTCGACGCTCAACTCGCCCCGCAACCGAATGGCGATCGGAACATTGTATGCCCCCGATCTGGTGTCGTACTGGTTGAAGAACCACATCCGTTGTTGGGCTGGTGCCAACGGCACAAGATCGGGGCGCGGCCCGGCAATCAGTGGTGGGCGTTGTCGCCCCGTGCCGGAATGCTGCTCTATGCGGGTCGCGAGCGCCGCTACCGTGGACGCCTCGAACAACAATCGCACCGGAATCTCGGTATGCAGCGCTGCCCCGAGTCGTGCGGCAACCCGGGTCGCGATCATGCTGTCGCCGCCGAGGGCGAAGAACGAATCGTCGAGGCCGATGGTGTCGATTTTCAATACCTCGGCAAAGGATTTGGCGATCGTGTGTTCGGTGGGTGTTTGGGGTGCTCGGAACGGTGTGGTGTCGGTGAATTCGGGATCTGGTAGTGCCTTGCGGTCCAGTTTCCCGACCGGTGTCAACGGGATCCGGTCGAGCACCATGATGGAGGACGGGATCATGTAGGACGGCAGCCGGTTGGCGAGGTGTTCGGTGAGGGTCGTGGTGTCGATCGAGTGGCCTTGTGCGGCAAGGACATACGAGACAAGTGTCTGGGTGCCGGATTCGTAGTGGTGGCCGATGGTGGTGGCGAAGCCGACGCTTTCGTGGGTGATGAGGGTTGCGTCGATCTCTCCGAGTTCGATGCGGAGACCACGAATCTTTACCTGGAAGTCGGATCGGCCGAGATGTTGGATCGATCCGTTGGTTGTCCATCGGACCACGTCCCCGGTGCGGTACATGCGTTCGCCGGGCATCCAGGGGCACGCTATGAATCGTTGAGCTGTCAGGCTTGCCCGGTGCTGGTATCCGCGGGCCAGGAGTGTGCCCGCGATGTACAGTTCGCCTGCCACACCGGCTGGTACGGGTTGTAG
The DNA here is from genome assembly GCF_045208035.1 of Nocardia sp. NBC_01009. Classification (NCBI taxonomy): domain Bacteria; kingdom Bacillati; phylum Actinomycetota; class Actinomycetes; order Mycobacteriales; family Nocardiaceae; genus Nocardia; species Nocardia sp. NBC_01009. The sequence continues at coordinate 5,063,600 of NZ_CP108695.1, forward strand.
TCGTTGGTCCAATATCCATTCCGAGACACCGCGAATCGGGCCGCCGATCGTGACCAACTCACCCGCCACCAACGGGGATGTCAGCGTCGCGGCAATGGTGGCCTCGGTCGGGCCGTACTCGTTGAATATGCTCCGGCCGCCGCTCCAGCGCTCGACCAACTCGGAGCCATAGCCCTCGCCACCGACCAGCAGGTACCTCAAGTCCGGTAGTGGCCAACGGGTCTGGTCGATGGTGGACAACGCGGAAGGTGTGATGAGGACGTGGCTGACATGCTCGCGGTCGAGTAGTTCGGCGAGTTCGTCCCCGCCGTAGATGTCGCTGGGTGCGATGACCATGGTCGCGCCCGCGCACAACGCCAACAGCAATTCAAGTACCGACACATCGAAGCTGGGTGACGCCAAATGCAGGATACGAGAACGTGGTTCGATGCTCATCGCATCTTGGTGCTCGGTGGCGCAGTTGCAGAGTCCGCGGTGGGTGACCGCGACACCTTTGGGTAGTCCGGTCGATCCTGAGGTGTAGATGACGTAGGCGATATCGTCGACACGCAACGGACGTACCCGGTCACTGTCGGAGACGGGTCGGCTCGCGGCCGCGTCGAGATTGTGCGGTCGCAGTGGGCGTACCCGGTTATCGTCGGTGACGGGGCGGTTCTCGGTCTCATCGAGGTGCTCAGCTGTTAACCAATCGATGTCGTCGGGTAGCCGCGCGCGCGCCGACGCCACCGTCAAACCGATGGCCGCTTTCGAATCGGTCAGCATGTGGGTGATGCGTTCGAGGGGGTAGGTCGGGTCGATCGGGAGGAACGCGGCTCCCGACTTGGCGACCGCCCATACCGCGAACACGGACTCCGGTGAACGTGGAATACCTATCGCAACAACATCTTCCGGGCCGACTCCTCGTTGGATGAGTAGCCGGGCCAATCGGTTGGAACGTTCGTCCAGCTCCCGATAGCTCAGTTGCCGCCCATCGGAATAGATCGCGGTGGCGTCGGGATCCCGTGCGGCAGCTGTGGTCAACAGGGTGGCCAGTGTGGTGGGCGCTTTTGTGGGTGGTGCGCCTGAACGTGCCAGCAGATCGGCTCGTTCGGCGGGCTCGAGTACCTCGATCATCCCGACCGGAATCGTGGGATCGGTGGCTGCCGACTCGAGTATCCGGAACCACCTGTGTGCGAGAGCGTCGATTGTCTGTGCGTCGAATAGATCTGTGGCGTAGGTGATCACTACTGCCATCTCGCCGCTGTCATGCTTGTCGGACAACAGGACCTGCAGATCGAAGCGGGACAGGCCCGGCGGTTCGAGCTTCGCTTGTTCCAGATTGTGGAATGCCAACATCACCTGGAAGAGCGGGTGTCGGGATCGGGACCGTTGCGAGGCGAGTTGGTCGACGAGTTGTTCGAATGGAATGTCGGCGTGGCCGAAGGCATCCAGATCGACCTGTTTGATCCGGCAGAGTAGGTCGGTGAACGATTCGGCGAGATCGACTTCGGTCCTCAATACCAGTGTGTTGACGAACATGCCGACCGCGTCGTCGAGTTCGGCTGCGTCGCGCCCGGCGATCGGTGTGCCGATCGGAATGTCGGTGGTGCCACTCAGCCGGGCGAGCAGGACCGCGAGCGTGCTGTGAACCACCATGAACAGTGACGAATTCTGTTGCCGCGCGAGCATTTCCAATGCCTGCATCAACGCGGCATCCAACGTGTAGTCGATGGTGGCGCCCCGATTCGTCGCCACCACCGGCCGCGACCTGTCAGTCGGCAGAGAAAGCTCCGTGGGAAGGTCCGCAAGCGTGGCACGCCAGAACGCCAGGTTCTCGCGACGGCGCCGTATCCCGGCGCCATGGCGGGCGCTGTCGGGGTGGACCTGCCCTAGATCAGTGTCCGGTGCGGCCGCGGCGAACGCGTCGAGGAATTGCACGAATCTGGTGTAATGCGCCGACAGTTCGGGGCCGGTATACAGGTTGGGATTGGCCAAAAAATGGAGGATTGTCTGTGGCGGGTCTCCGGTTTGATACAGGTCGACCAGCAAATCGTCGACCGGTCCGGAGCTGAGGATATGGAATTCCGCGGTCATCGGCCCGAGCCGGAGCTCCTGGGGGAAATACATGACATTCACCATCGGGCCTGCGAACCGCCGCTGTCCGCTGTATCCCCCGGCGGCGCGAATGTCGGTGAGGCCGCACCGCTGGTGCCGCAGCGCTCCGATCAGATCGGACTGCACCCGCCGCACCAGCGTCGCGACCGTGTCCTGCGCACCGAGCACGATCGGAAGCGGCACAAGGTTGACGAAGACTCCCCCGGACCGCCGCAGTACCGCGGTTGTGCGACCCGATACGGGAATATTGACCAGGACCTCGTCCCGGCCGGTCATACGGGCCAGATAACTTCCGAACGCGGCGATCACCACCGCGGCCGGCGTCGCATCCAGCACTTTCGCGGACTGATCGATCCGCCCCACCGTCGCGGTGGGCAGTTCGGCTGTAGCCACCACACTGTCCGCGCGCGCGGGTGCGTACCCGTCCGCCAGGCTGGACTCGTCCTCGACATCGGCGAGTCTGTCCACCCAATAGGCTTGGTCGCTGGTGAACCGCTTCGACTCTCGGTAGCTGCGGTCGGCCTCGTAGAGGGTACGCAGGTCCGCCGCCCGGTACGGCTCTGCTGTCTGGCCCTGCACCGCCGCCGTGTACAGCGCCGCGACCCGGTTCATCATCATCATCGCGGCATAGCCGTCCAATGCGACGTGGTGAATCCTGCAGTACCACAGGAAATGCCGATCCCCGACCTGCACGACCACCCATGAGAGCAACCGGTCGCGGGTCATATCCAAAGGTGCGGTGTATTCCTGGCGCATCCACTGCAATCCCGCCGCCATGGGGTCCGGTTCACCACGCATATCGATGAGCGGCCCCGTCGAATCCAGCGACGGATCGAACAACTGATACGGCTCACCATCGACCTCGACCAGCCGCAGATACCCGGACTGGAATTCGAGGCCTGCTTGAATCGACGTCTTACGCAATACCTCGAGATCCAGATCCCCATGGAACTCGAGATACTGCGCCTCGCATATCGGCACATCCGGGCTCAACTGTTGCGCCAGCCACAGCCCCCGCTGCCCCGCAGACAGCGGCACCAGCTGAGTGACCGACGCGTTCGGCTCGGAGTCCCCAGCCGATTCCGGGTCGGGCGGGAACTGCGGTCGCGGAACGGTCATCACTTGCCTCCAGACCCGACCGCGCCCAGTATAAGCCGACTGATTGGTATGCGTAAGCCCCCGAGGGCCCGCGATCCGCCGCCGCGAAATAGTGTCTGAAATTTCGAAATTTGACATGCGCGCGCTGCGATTTCTCGGCGGAGATCGTTGAGACATATCGGGCCCGAATGGCGAACTCGGTCGACTCGTAGACATCCGCCCCACTCGATACTTCAATGCACTTATGTGGACACCCGAATGTGGATTACCTTGACTGCGAGCGATCGATCGTCGGCCCGTCGTTATTGATGACCCTGGCCAACAGCGGCGAGTTTGATAGCTGTCTTGACCTTGTGCTTGCCGTGATATTGAACGAGATGCAAATTGGGTCGAATTGTACCGAAGCGGCCTCGAACGCCTCCTGGGAATTGGTGAAATCTACGGAGTAAGCGATGGACCAGCGGCTTTCAGAAGCTAGATATGGACTTCGATTATCCGTGGCTCCACTGTTTAATTTCACAAAAGTAAGTGCAGGTCCAACGCATTTCGACTGATCTTGCGCCGCATTTGTCTGCATTCGACGATGCTGATTCGGGCTCGCTAGTCGATGGTTCGGCTATTCTATTGCCTGATTTATCGCCCACGGGGCGCCGCATCCTTAAAGGTCGTCTTTCCGGCTCGGCGGGACTCATGCACCGTCCTGGCGCACAACGGTCTCCCGCCCAAGCGAGTGCACTACTCTCCAGAACTGATGATCTGTTCGATATTGCGCTCAGCCAGCGCGCTGATCGTCAACGACGGGTTCACTGTTCCGGTGCTGCCGGGCACAGCCGCCCCGTCCATCACGTATAGGCCTCGATAACCGCACACCCGACCGTACCGGTCTGTTGCGCGTCCGATCACTGCGCCGCCCAACGGATGTGAGGTGAATGAGGCGTCCCCTCCCAAGACTGGTAGGGCGATCGTCGGGCAGTCGCAGGCCGCCTTGTCGTTGACTTCCTGCGCTCGTGCGAGGTAGCCGGCAGCGCCGTTTTCAGGCCACTGCAGGTTCACCCGCCCATCGGTCGGGTTGTAGACGAACCGGCCGCGGGTGTCGTCGAGCACTATGCCCAGCGACGCGAGAGTGCCGATGTCAAAAGGCGTTGCGCCGGGGATGAACCAGTTCTCCAGCGACACAGGTGCGCCCGCCTCGTCCAGAATCCGGCTCGCGGACGGCGTGCCCTGCAGACCCACGTCCAACGAGCCGAGCGGCCGTGCCAAGCCGACATCACCGTTGCTGCCCCAGCCTTCGCCGATGTGCTCGTTCAGGTTCGGCAGCGCGCCGGTATCCCGCGCGCGCACCAGCAGCTCGGAGGTGCCGATAGAGCCTGCACCGAGGAACAGCTTGTCGCAGGTCAGCGTCCGGATACGGAGCACCTCACCGGTAGGTGCGAGTTTGGTCACGGTAACGGTATAACGACCCGCCGCTCCCGATTCCTTGGCGATGGCGTCCACGCGGTGGCCGGGGTAGATCCGCGCAACGCCGGTGTCCTCGGCATAGCGCAGGTAGTTCTGATTCAGATCGAACTTCGCGCCGTTGGAATTGCCGAGGTTCGAACAGCCGACCGTCGCCGACGGCGTCGATCGTCCGGCCAGTTCGTCGCGGACGACGTTCCAATTCCAAAGGCCGTCGATGTGCTGCGGCATATAGCCGGCCGCGCGGAACTGATCGTCCCAGGCCCGCGCGTGTGCGAACGCGACAGAGTGATAGATGTCGTCCGGGATCGGGCTCGGCCGCAGCATATTTCGGACCCTGGGGTAGTAGACGTCATGCATCTCGCGGTAGTCGACCACGCCGCCGAACACATGGTCGAAGAACCGCTGCTCCGGCTCGATCATCACCCCGGTGAACACCACCGAGCCGCCGCCCACACACGCTCCGCGCCACACATCGATGCCTGGGTAGCTGGAAACGTCGAGGACACCGCCGAACGGATCGAACGACATGGGGATCCTGGTCACGCCGGTAAAGGTGGTGCGATGCCAGAAGCCGCGGCCATCCGGAATCGTGTCGACGGCGAAGATGTCGCGCCACAGATCATTCGGCCAGCGTGACCCACGCTCGAGCACCGCGACCTCGGTCCCGGACTGCGCCAAGCGCAGCGCGGTGATCGACGCCCCGAACCCAGATCCGACGACGATCGCAGGCACGTGGTCGGCCGGATCCGGCAGCGGCGCGAAGATTTCCGGCACCAGTGCGCGGTATACCGACGCGTTCGGGTTCAGGCCGTAGTCGTCCGCCCACGCCGGGGACCCGGCCGTCGCAAGTGTACTTCCACCCGCAAGACCCAGCATCGTGGCGGCCAGGCCGACGCCCTTGACGAAACCGCGCCTGTCCATCGTGCCCCGCACGTGATCTGAACGTCGCTCCATCACATCCCCAAATCTCTTGGTGATTCGGAAAACTCGGTAACGCGCGAGCTGGTGGCCGGTACCTGGCGATGATTATGGCGATGTGCATCGTCGGGGGTTGCTGATCCCGGCAAAGTCCGTTCTACCACGCTACCTGCGAGCCAGGACCACAAGCCGGAGTCGGTCCGTTCGACCACCGTGTCGGCCATACGCAGCGCCTTCCGGCCCCTCCGTCACCCTCGCGGACGGAGACTAGCCGAAGATTAGCCGACGGTGCCGTCGGCGGCGCTCTACCATAGGGAAAGTCCAGCGTGGGAGGTGACAATGTTAACGCGCGCGTGGATTCGGTGGCTGGTCCTGCATCGCCTGGCAAGGTCCTATCTCGTGTGGTCGGCGCGTCGGGGCGATCCCCTCGCGCAGATCCTGGCCGGTCCGGATCGCGGGCTCGGAGCGCCTCGATCGATCGAGGAGATCCGGCGGCGGGGACGGATGCCAACGATATCGAGGGTTCGTGTGACCGCGGACCATGAACTGTGCCGACTGATCCTGCGGGACCGTCGCTTCGGCGTGGTCACGCCCAACAATCGAGCCCTGCCGAAGCCGATCCGCTGGGTGCTGACCAAGACCGATCTGGAACTTCCCAACCTCGCGGAACCGCCCTCGATGCTGGTGACCGATCCGCCCGAACACGCCCACTACCGACGCCTGGTCGGGCAAGCATTCACGCCGAAGGCGATAGCCAAACTGGGGGAACGGGTTGTCGAAGTAACCGATGACCTGCTCGAACGCCTGAAATCGACGCCTCGACCGGATCTGATCGACGACTTCTCCGCGCAGTTGCCCATCGCGATCATCGCCGAGATTCTCGGGTTGCCCGCCGACATGCATTCGACCATGTTGAAGTGGGGAGATACCGGTGCGCCGCTGCTCGACCGAGGCCTGACCTGGACCACTTTCCGCCGCGCCATCGAAGACCTGGCCGAGGGGCAGCGGTACTTCGAACAGCACATCGCCGGGCTCAGCGCCGGACCGGGCGATGATGTGCTCAGTATGCTGGTGACAGGTGGCGAGCTCACCCGCCGCGAGCAGGTGGCCAACGCGGCCCTGCTGCTGGACGCCGGATTCTTGACGACGGTGAACATGCTCGGCAATGGAATCGCCCTGCTGACAAGCCATCCGGACCAGTTGGACATGCTGACGGCGCGGCCAGAGCTGTGGCCGGGGGCGGTCGAGGAGATCCTGCGCTACGACGGTCCCATACGGATAACCGGCCGGATCGCGAGCTGTGACGTCGACATCGCCGATCAGCATGTCAAATCCGGTTCCCTGGTCCTGCTGTTGCTGGCGGGCGCCAATAAGGACCCCACCGTCTTCCCCGATCCCGAACGATTCGATGTGACCAGGGCCAACGCCGCGGAACATCTATCGTTCAGCAGCGGGGTGCACGGCTGCCTGGGGGCCAGCCTTGCCCGACTGGAAGGCGCCGTCGCACTGCGCGCGCTCTTCGAGAGGTACCCGGATCTGCGTCTGGACGGCCCGCCGATCCCACGTGGCCTGGTGAATCTGAACAGCTACCGCTCGATGCCCGCCAAACTATCTGCCGACTAGCTGTATGAGGCCGTGACGTCGGTGGCGCAACGCGGGGTCCGGTCGTGCCCTGTGAAGGAGGGCCGATTGGGGGAATAACGTCAGCTCACGGGCGATGGAAGTACGTCATGGCGCGTAGTTCGGAATGTGACCGTAGACGGATGTCTCCAGCCTCGCCAGCGGCCTACCGTTTTGTCATGACGTGGAATGAAGTGAGCAATAGCAAGTACGCGCGGCTGACTACTTTCAAGAAGGACGGCACTACAGTCGGAACTCCGGTCTGGGTGGCGCCGGACGGCGACCGTATCGTGGTGTGGACCAACCCCGACACCTGGAAGGTCAAGCGCATCCGGCGCAATCCGGATGTCACGGTCCAGGTGTGTGATAACCGCGGTCGCACCGGTGGCGGGGAGGTCCTCGCCGGGACTGCCGAGATTCTGGGCCCCGAGGGCACCGAGCGAGTGCGCGACCTCGTCGCTGACAAATACGGCCTGCTCGGCAAACTCGCCATCCGCGGGCACAAGCTGATCAGGGGCGCGGATCGGTCTGTCGGCATCGTCATTACACCTCGCGCCGTCGCTGGGGAGTAAGGGCTCGCCGGTGCCGCGATGCGGGAGCCCATGCTCTCGGCAGTTAGCGGGGCCACGCGACACAACAACGCCGGTATCTGTTTCTTGCGGGCAGTAGCCGCGCCCAGAGGCGGTTAGAAGCGCCACGATGACGGTGTGGGTCCTGCGTTCGAGCTCGCGCCCAGGGTCGTCAAGCGGATTCGGCGAGGCCGGCTGAGCGCCAGGTGTCGGCTAGTTCTTCCAGGGGAATGTCCAGAACCGCGGCGACGGACACGATGGTGCCGAAGGCGGGGGTGGGGAGGCGGCCGGTTTCGATCTTGCGGAGGGTTTCCGGCGAGATTCCTGCTGCGGCAGCGGTTTCGGTGAGGTCGCGGTCCGCGCGAGCGGCGCGCAGCCGGGTGCCGAGGCGGCGACCGGCCTCGACCTGTGCGGGCGTCAGTGGGAGGCGAACCATGACATCAGCGTATGAGCGGTATTTAAATACCGCAAGTGGGTGGTATTAAAATACCGCACCGGCTAGAGTGGTATTAAAATACCGAACGGAGCAGGTTGATGGTGGAACTGAAGAGTCGCGACGAGATTGCGCGGATGCGAGTCGCGGGGGAGTTCGTCGCGGAGATCCTGGCAGAGCTGCGGCAGCGCGCGCAGGTCGGTATGAACCTTCTGGACCTGGAAGCTATTGCGCGGGAACGGATTCGGCAGCGGGGCGCGGAGTCGTGCTACTGGGATTACGCGCCGTCGTTCGGGCGGGGACCGTTCCGTAACACCGCCTGTTTATCGGTCAATGACGCTGTGCTGCACGGGCTTCCGTTCGACTACGTGCTGCGTGATGGTGATGTGCTGAGCATGGATCTGGCGATCGGCGTCGACGGTTGGGTGGCGGATTCGGCAGTCAGCGTGATCGTCGGCAGGGCCGCGCCGGCGGATGTCCAACTGGTGCGGGCCACGGAGGAGGCCTTGGTCGCGGCAATCTCAGTGGCGTTGCCCGGCAATCGGATCGGAGATATCTCGGCCGCGATCGCGGATGTGGCGCATGGCTACGGGTATCCGGTGAACACCGAATTCGGCGGGCATGGCCTCGGGCGCACCATGCACGAAGACCCGCACATACCGAATGCGGGGCGCGCCGGGCGCGGATACCGGCTTCGGCCGGGGCTGACGATTGCCATCGAGCCCTGGTTCGCGGCCACGACCGACCAGATCTACACCGATCCCGACGGTTGGACGATTCGGTCGGCCGATGGCTCGCGCACCGCGCATTCCGAGCACACCGTGGCGATCACTGCCGATGGACCGGAGATCCTGACGCTGGTCGGATGACGGGCGGCTCAGGTCAGCTTTCTTCGGATAGCCAGTCGGCCAGATCGGTCGCCGCGCGCAGTTCTTTCGCTACCGACGTGCGCTCGGCCTCGGAAAGCTTCATCGCCCGCAGTTCGGTGCGGCACCGTTCGCCACGGGCGGATTCGTTCGTGGCAACGGACAATTCGATCAGCGCGGACAGTGCCGTGCCTTGTCTGCGGGGGGGGGGGGGCTTCGGCGCCGAATCGTCCGAGTCCGACCTCGAGTACGCGGATGGCGGTCTTGTCGTCGTTCTTGAAATCGCGCAGGATTCGCGCGTTGTTCACAACCCGTGCCAGGCCTTCGAGCTCACGCGAACCGCCGTACTCGACCTCCATCGGTTCGTCGCGCTGGATGTAGATCACGAAGTTGCCCACCGGGTCGACCATTGTGAACCTGCTCTGGCCGGGCCGGAATCGGGTGATGCGCGGGCAGCCCTTCGCGGGAACCTTGCCTGTGATGAAAGGAGCTCGTTCATGTCGGCTGTGCGGCTGCTCGTCCTCGGTGTGATGCGGTTGCGTCAACCCACCTACGGCTATGCGGTGCGCCGCGAATTGTTGTCCTGGCGTGCGGAAACGTGGACGAACGTCAAACCGGGCTCGATCTATCACGCGCTCAGGCAACTGACCCAGGAAGGCAAACTCAGCGCCTTCGGGACCGAGGGCAGCGATCAGGGCCCTGGCCGCACCCTGTTCGAAGTGACCGAAGCCGGCGAGGCAGAGTTTCGCGCGCTGATGGACGAGGCGCTGGTGAGCATCGACATGGAAGAACTCGGCGCCGCGATCGCGTTCATGGACACGCTGCCGCGTGCTCACGTCGTCGAGAAGCTGCGCGAACAGCGCCGCCGCAGCGAAGCCGTCCGCAACGACCTGCTCGCCATGATCCCCTCGTTCCCCGGCCGCTACGAACCACCACACGCCACCGACCTGCTCGAACTGTGGAGCGGAGTGTTCGGCCACCTGGCCGGGTGGACCGGCGGCCTGCTCGAACGGTTGGAAGCGGGCGAATACCGGATGCCCGACCGACCGAATACGCTGCCCTCATGACGAACACGCTCGGGGCCGTCGGCAAGGCGGATTACGTTCTGCTGACAACGTTCCGGAAGGACGGCACACCCGTCGCCACCGCCGTGTGGGCGGCAGCCGACGCAGGCAAGCTGTATGTGTGGACGGTGACCGACAGTTGGAAGGTGAAACGGCTGCGCCGCAACCCGGCCGTCACGGTGCAGCCGTGCAGCGCCTCGGGCAAGCCGCACGGCGAGGTGATCGAGGGCACCGGGCGGGTGCTCGATGCGGAGGGCACCGAGCGGGTCCGCAAGCTACTCAAGAAGAAGTACTGGCTGCTCGGCCCGCTGGTAATTCTCGGAAGCACCCTGCGCCGTGGCAAAGCGGCCACCATCGGCATCGAAATCACACCCGTCGCCTGACCGTCCCTGGGCGCGGTCGGATGATCAGCCGCCGACCATTGCCCGCGTCGGTCAGGTCGCCTGACTGACCGAAGACATGTGGAAGTCGGGAATTCGCAACGGCGGCATGGCCGTTCGGGTGAACCAGTCCTTCCATTCGCGGGGGAGCGTGGTCTCGGTCGCACCCGCTTCACTGACGCGGCGCAGTAGATCGATGGGGCTCTCGTTGAAGCGGAAGTTATTGACAGCGGCGGTGACTTCCCCGTTCTCGACGAGGTAGACGCCGTCACGAGTGAGCCCGGTCAGCAGCAGTGTGGCCGGGTCGACCTCGCGGATGTACCAGAGTGTGGTGAGCAGCAGGCCGCGTTCGGTGCGGGCAATCATATCGTCGAGATCGGCGTCGGAGCCGCCGGTGAGCAGCAGGTTCTCGGCGGGCAGCGTGGTGGGCGCATCGAATTCGGCGGCGGTGGCGCGCGGATAGACGAGAGATTCGATGACGCCGTCGCGCAACCAGTCGACCCGCTGTGCGGGCATGCCGTTGTCGAAGACCGAGAGCGCCTCCGAGGAAGCGGATGTCGCGACGAACGGACGGTATTCGAGACCACCGGCCCACGGGTCGGAGTACAGGGTCAGCGGAATGTCGGTGAGCCGCTCACCGATTCGGGTGCTGCCCGCGCGGGCAAAGGCGGTGTGACCCTCTTGCGCGCCGCGGCCCTGCATCTCCCAGGCCATGTAGATCATCAGGTCGGCGACTGCCGAGGGCGGCAGCAGGGTTTCGTAGCGGCCCGCGGGCAGCTCGACGCGCCGCTTGGACCAATCGAGGCGACGTGCGAGTTCGGTGAGCAGGCGGGGAATGTCGACATCGGTGAAGTCCGCGGTGCCGACACCGACCCAGGCGCTGGCCAGATCGGCCCCCTCGCCGCGTTTTCCATTGATCTCCACCGAACCGGTGGGCTGCACGAACCGGCGTCGGATACCGGTCGAGGTGCCGAGCCAGGTGGTGTGGATCTGGTGGTGGGCGAAACCGTAGAGGCGATCAGTACCGTCGAAACCCTTGGACAGGTCGCGGGCGAGAGCGGTGAAAACCTCGATGCCGGTGCTGCCCGGCGCCGCCGCCCAGTCGGCTGCGTCGTCGACGTCGGGGGTGAGCAACGGCATCGCGTCTTTGGCGGGTTCGGCGGTGTGGGCGGCCGCCTCGCTGGCACGCACCATGGCCTCGATGTCCTTCGGGTCGACACTGGTCGAGCTGATGCTGCCGACCCGCGCGGAGTTCGGTCCGTCTCGGAAGACCGAGATCACCGCCCAGTCGCGGGAAATCGAGGAACCGTTGGTGGTCATCGAATTGCCTGCCCACCGCAGTGAAGCCTCGTTGGCGTCGGTGACGATCACTATTGCCTCGTCCGCGCGCGAGAGGGCGAGCGCCTGCTCGACGACCGCGCCCGCGGGCATCAGGCCGGTACCGATCGCGTTCACTGGCCCGCCTCCGTCCGGGTGTTGAGAATGTTGATGCCGCGCACCAGAATCGACGGGCAGCCGTGACTGACCGCCGCGACCTGACCCGGCTGGGCCTTGCCGCAGTTGAACGCACCGCCGAGCCGCCAGGTGGACGGTCCGCCCACCGCCTCCATCGAGCCCCAGAAGTCGGTGGTCGTCGCCTGGTAGGCGACGTCGCGGAGCTGGCCGTCGAGCTTGCCGTCCCGGATACGGAAGAACCGCTGGCCGGTGAACTGGAAGTTGTAGCGCTGCATGTCGATCGACCACGACTTGTCGCCGACGATGTAGATGCCGTTCTCGACGCGCGAAATGAGTTCTTCGGTCGTGGTGTCGTGGGTGGGATCGGGTTGTAGCGAGACGTTGGCCATGCGCTGGATCGGAACATGGTGCGGCGAGTCGGCGTAGGAGCAGCCGTTCGAGCGGTCCAGCCCGAGACGCGGAGCGAACACGCGGTCGAGTTGGTAGCCGACGAGGACGCCGTCACGCACCAGATCCCAGCGCTGCCCGGCAACGCCTTCGTCGTCGTAACCGACGGTGGCAAGACCGTGCTCCTGGGTGCGGTCGCCGGTGACGTGCATGATCGGGGTGCCGTACCGCAGGGTGCCGAGCATGTCCGGCGTCGCGAACGAGGTGCCGGCGTAGGCGGATTCGTAGCCGATGGCGCGGTCGTATTCGGTGGCGTGGCCGATGGACTCGTGGATGGTCAGCCACAGGTTGGTCGGGTCGATGACCAGATCGGTGGGGCCTGCCTGCACGGTCGGGGCTTTCACCTTCTCGGTCAGCCACCCGGGGATCTGTGCGAGCTCGCCGCCCCAGTCCCACGTGCTGTCCGTGCCGGTGAGGTACTCCCAGCCGCGTCCCGCGGGGGGCGCGAGGGTACGCATGGTTTCGAAGACGCCGGCCGCGGAATCGACGGTGATCGCCTCGAATTGCGGATACAGCCGTACCCGCTGCTGGGTGATGGTCGAGCCCGCGGTGTCGGCGTAGAAGGTCTGTTCCTTGACCTGCAGCACCGAGGCGGTGACGTGGTCGACGCCGTCGGCGGCGGATAGTCGGCCCGAATAGTCCTGCAGCAGCGCGACCTTGTCCGTGGTCGACACCGCGAAGGGGTCGATGTCATAGGACGACACCCATCGCACATTGTCGTAGCGGGGCTCCGCGGCAAGCTCGACGCGCTCACGGTTCAGCGCGCGCAACGTCGTTGCCACCGTCACCGCGCGGCGGGCCACCTCGGTTGCGGCCTGTGGGGTGAGCGCGGCGTGCGAGGCGAAGCCCCACGTGCCATCGACCACCACGCGGACCGCGAAACCGAGATCGGTCGCATTGGTGATTGCCTCCACTCGGCCGTCTCGCAAGCGGATCGACTGGGTGACCAGCCGGTGCACTCGCAGATCCGCGTGCTCTGCCCCCGCCGCCTTCGCCGCGGACAACGCGGCATCGGCGAGCGCGGTCAGCGGTAGCGAAAGGAACTCGGCGTCCACATCCTTGGAAGTCGCGATGCTCACCCGGACCAACGTAGTCGCTCCCCTCGCTACAGTGGCGCAGCACCGCAAATACACGCCGTGCGAGTATGCCTACGGCGCAATGTTGCATGAACTGCAAAGCGGCACACGGTGCTTGCGCGGTGCCCCGTATCGCGACCGCCCAAAACGCTTGAATGGGTGAATGTTCGGCTGCGCCCTGGCGAACCGCGACGCACGGTTCGGAGGTTCGTTGCTATCGGGAGTGCAGGCTGCAGGACGCCGCGCCGGTCGTCGCAAATCGGGGTGGATGGGGCTTCGACCATCGCAAATGGGTAACGGCACGCGCGAAGCCGTCGCCTACCGTACCCAAGTCGCCAAATGCCGTACTGTGCCCGCGTGCCGCCATCCGCCCTCCGCGATCGCAAACGAGACCGTACCCGCCGCGCCCTCCTCGAGGCAGCCGTCGAACTATTCGAGAATAGAGGTTACGAGGAAACGACGGTGGCCGACATCGCCGCCGTGGCGGAGGTCGGCACCCGCACGTTCTTCAATTACTTCGCGAGCAAAGAAGAACTGCTGTTCCCCGAGCAGGACGAACGCGTGCGCGCGGCGGTGGCCGCGATCTCAAGCCGTCGCCCCGGCGAACGTCCGGTGGAGGTGCTGCTGCGTGCGCTGCGCGCGGCGGGCGACAATCCCGGCGAACATCTCGTCGACGATCTGAGCGCGCGGATCGCCGCATTGCGCGCACAGGTCTCGCGGATCGTGCCTGCGGTGAGCGGGCGTGCGGCGCACGCACAGTTGGTCGCCCAGCGGGAGATCGCCAGGCAACTGCATCACGCGTTTCCCTCGGAACTGGACGAGGTCGGCGCCGCGGCGTTGGTCGGTGCGGTCGTCGGTGCTGTCTCCGGTGCGCTCACCGTGCTGTTCCAGAGTCCGCACGCCGGTGCGGAGGACGGCGAGCGACTGCACCAGCACATCCACGAAACGACCTCGCGGGTGCTGCAACCCTGGCTCGCCTCGAACTCCACCATGCACGCCCATCCGGTCGGCTGAGCACTGCGCTTCCCGCGTCAGCCGAATTGCTGCCAGCCCAACCGAACCACCATCACGATCACCACCACGAGCAGCACGATCCGCACGAACTCCGCGCCCTTGCGTAAAGCCATGCGCGAGCCGGCGATCGCGCCCGCCACATTGCACACGGCCATGGCTGCGCCGAGCCCGAACATGATGTGACCGGTCACGCCGAAGAAAATCAGCGCGCCGACGTTCGACCCGCAGTTGATCACCTTCGCCATCGCCGCAGCGCGCACGAACTCGGTGCCGAGCAGCGTCGCGAAGGTGATGATCAGAAACGTGCCGGTGCCCGGTCCGAGCAGGCCATCGTAGAAACCGACGAGCCCGGCGGCCAGCGCGACCACCAAGATGAATTTGCGCCGCGTCGGCGGATGCGTCGCGATGGTGACACCGATCGCGGGGCGCAGGGTGACGAAGACCGCGACCCCGACCAGCACCACCATCACGATCGGAATGAACAGGTCGCGGTCGATGAGGGAGACCGCGGCAGCACCGGCCGCGGCGGCCACCGCGGCGATGCCCGCGGCGGGCAGCAGTACCCGCCAGCGCATCGGAACCTTCCGCGCGAAGGTCGCTACCGAGGCTCCTGTGCCCGCGACGGCCGCGAATTTGTTTGTGCCGAGCGCGGTTTGCGGCGTGATCCCAGGCGATACCAGGAACAGGGTCGGCAAGATGATCAATCCGCCGCCACCGACCACCGCGTCGACCCAACCCGCGGCCGTAGCGGCAACCAGTAAGGCCGCCCAGTCTGTAAAATCCACGCAGTCAGGAAACCAGACGGGCCCGGGTCGGATCGTCGGCACCCATGTGCTGCGGCGGCCGACCTGCCGCTTCGCGCGTATCTCCCGAGCGTTCGCCATGCGGGAGCTGGGATCGCCGAACATGCCCGAGCCGCGGTCGGCCGCATCGATGAGATCGGCGGAAGCGCTGGTCTGAGCGCGTCGGGCCGACATGCGAGGAAGGTCGAACCGGCCCGCCGAGCTGATCACGGGCCGGACGACACGCGGGATCTCCCGATCGGCCCACCGAGTGTGTCCGACCCCGACATAGGCTGATATTTGTGCGCCGATTCAGTCTGTGGCTTCGCGGTAGGCCCCTTGTCGCGGATTCGGCGCTGGCCATGGCGTTGTTGCTGCTCGAGGTGCTCGGCGTGGCCAATTCCGATCACAAGCTCGCCTACCTCGGCATCGGGGTGCTACTGCCCGGTCCGGTGGCCTTCCGCCGGCTGTATCCGCGTGCGATGGCGGCGGCGATGCTGGCTCTGTCGATCACCTCCACGGTGGTCGGATATTTGGCCGAGGACAAGGCCGACCACATCGCACTGTTCGGGCTCGGCATCATGCTCTACACACTGGTCGCCTATGTCGGCCGCCGCGAGGGTCTGTGGTTCGCCGCTGGACTCGCGGTGGACAGCAGTTTTTCCTTCCTGCTGTTACACAAGCCCGCGGGCAGCGACGCCATCTTCACCGCGATGTTTTTCCTGCTGTGCTGGACGCTCGCGGAATTCATCGGTGCACGGCACGCCTATGACACCGAGGTCGCAGCACGACTTGCGGTCGCCGACTACGACCGGGAACGGCGTGCGCACGACGCGGTGTCCTTCGAACGCACCCGTATCGCGCGTGAACTCCACGACGTCGTCGCGCACGCGGTGAGCGTGATCATCGTGCAAGCCGACGGCGCGAGGTACGCACTGCGTCGCGACCCCGACGCCGCCGAGCAAGCCCTCACCACCATCGCAGGCACCGGCCGCGAGGCACTGCGCGAACTGCGCCGCACCGTCGCGCTGCTGCGTATCGAACCAGCGCTCGAGCAGGTGCCGCAGCACGGGACCGCTGGCATCGCCAAGCTCGTCGAGATGATGCGCGGCACCGGCCTCGCTGTCGAACTAGAGCTGACCGGGGAACTCGACACCATCCCGCCCGAGGTCAGCCTCGGTGTGCACCGCATCGTCCAGGAATCACTGACCAACACCCTGCGCCACGCAGGCCCGCACCCGAAAGCCTGGGTCCGGGTGCTGCGGCGGGAGACCGACGTCCTGATCGAGGTCACCGACTCCGGCGGTATCCCGGTCCAGGACCCGAACGGCAACGCGATCAAGGGCGGCGGTATGGGGCTGGCCGGAATGCGTGAACGCATTGCCGTCCTCGGCGGCACCCTCGAAACGGGCCGCGCTACCGACGGCGCCTGGCGCGTGTGCGCGACTATTCCGCTCGACATCTCCGACGAGACCTGAGGCTGAGTCGGAATCATCCAGCAGTGCAACGGCTTTCGTGATGGGGCAGGCGAGACTGCCGGTCCGGGAAGGAAACAGGGTGGCACGGGATCGGAAGGTGGGCGAAGCGGGACCGGCCGGGGTGGACCCGCAGGGACGATAGATTGGGCAGGTGCCGATCACTGTTCTCGTTGTCGATGACCAGGAACTCATGCGCATGGGGTTGAAGATGGTGCTGGGTGCGCATCCCGACATCGAGGTGATCGGAGAGGCCGAGAACGGCGCCACGGCGGTGTCACGAGCCAAGGAGCTGCGGCCGGATGTGGTGTTGATGGACGTGCGGATGCCCGTCGTCGACGGTGTCACCGCGACCGGGCGGATCGTCGACGCGGGCGACGGCTGCCGAGTGCTGGTGATGACGACGTTCGATCTCGACGAGCACGCTTTGGGGGCGCTGCGGGCGGGGGCGAGCGGCTTCCTGCTCAAGGACACCCCACCCGAGGATC
The DNA here is from genome assembly GCF_045208035.1 of Nocardia sp. NBC_01009. NCBI lineage: Bacteria > Bacillati > Actinomycetota > Actinomycetes > Mycobacteriales > Nocardiaceae > Nocardia > Nocardia sp. NBC_01009. The sequence continues at coordinate 5,080,837 of NZ_CP108695.1, forward strand.
TGATCTCCGCCATTCGCAGCGTGGCGGCGGGGGACGCGGTGGTGTCGCCCAAAGTGACCAAGCGGCTGCTGGATCGGCTTATTGCCGACGACCCGGGCGGGATGCGTGACCCCGGTGTCCTCGACGTGCTGACCGCGAGGGAGCGTGAGGTGCTCGAGCAGATCGCCGCCGGTCGCTCCAACGCGGAGATCGCCGAGCAGTTGTACCTTTCGGAGGCGACCGTCAAGACGCATGTGGGCCGGGTGCTGACCAAACTCGGACTGCGCGACCGAGTCCAGGCCGTGGTGCTCGCATACGAGACCGGACTGGTTCGTCCTGGCGGGTGATCTGGGTCAGCAAGCGGCAGATCTCAGCAAGCTATCAGCCCGGTTCGGGAGAAAATCCGGGCTGTGGTGCGTTGGATCGGGTAGATCGTCCGAAAGGATCGCCATGCCTGCCGTGTTGTTCGTGCTCTATGTGGTCGTCGAGATCGCCGCGCTCATCGGCGTCGGCCAGTTGATCGGTGTCATGCCCACCATCCTGCTGCTGATTGCGGGATCGGCCCCGGGCATGCTTCTGTTCGGCTTGCAGGGCAGGCGGGTGTTCGAGCAGTTCCGCCGCGCAGGCCGCGGTGAAATCGCCCCCGGCACCGCGGCTGCCGATGGCGTGCTCGTCGCCGTCGGCGGCTTGCTGATGTTCATCCCGGGCCTTGTCACCTCGTTGTTCGGTCTGCTTCTGCTGCTGCCGCCGACCCGCTTCCTGGTCCGGCCCGTGGTGACCGCGTTCGGTGCGCGCCGCTTCGGCCGCTTGGCCGCGGCGATGCCCTACCGCGGTGTCGTCATCGACGGTGACGACATCATTCGCCGCGACGATGTCGTCGACGGTGTCGTCGTCACCGAGTGGTACGACGACGGACGGACCAGCACTCGCCGCGCGATCGACCGCGGCTGACCGATCGCGCTCGCGCCCCCGAAGGGCATGCCGTGGCCTAAGGTCTACGGACATGTCTGATCCGGAGTCACTCGCACAGGTCCGCTCTCGCATCGATGCGATCGACGCGGACCTTGTCCGGCTCTTGGCCGACCGCCAGCAACTGGTGCGCATGGCCGCCACGCACAAGACCGATGAGCACGCGGTGCGAGCGCCCACCCGGGTAGAGCAGGTAGTCGCCTTGGCGCGGGAGCGCGCCGCCGCGGCGGGGTTGGCGCCCGCGGTCGCCGAATCGGTATGGCGGGCAATGATCGGCGCCTTCATCGAACTCGAACTGGCGGAGCAGGCCGCGATTCGCGACCGGGTCGCCACGTAGCGCTTGCTGCCGCTGGGCACCCGCCTACTTCCGCACGGCGGTCCGAAGGGCTATCGTGCCCAGATGGCCACCGAGCAGCTCACCGTGACGGTGAGCCAGGAGTTGGCCGCAGCCGTCAGGCAGGCGGCGGCGGCTGCGGGACAATCTATTTCCGGATTCACGGCCGCGGCGCTGCGGCTGGAGCTCATTGCTGTGGAGGCGGGTTGCCGCCCTTCGGGCAGTGGGCACGGTGCGTCGCCGCCCGCGTATGCCGAAGTCATGGCGCTGTTGGCATTGCCGCCCGACGAGTCACCGCAAGCGGCGCTGAAAGGCTGACGAGCCACATACGGCAGACTGGTCTCCCGTGAGTACCCAGTTGCTGATCGGCGGTCGCTTCTACAGTTCCAGTTCACCCGACGCGACGGCCATGGCGGTGACCGACGGGACCGTGGTGTGGCTCGGCGCCGAGCAACCGGGCCGGGCGCTGCATGCCGATGCGGAGATCATCGACCTCGGCGATGCGTTCGTGGCACCGGCGTTCGTCGATCCGCACGTGCATGTGACGGCGCTCGGCTTGAAGCTGACGGGGTTGGACCTGTCGCTCGCGCGTTCGCTCGCCCACTGCCTGGAACTGCTGCGCGAATATGCGACCGCACATCCCGAAGGGGCGATCCTCGGTGACGGCTGGGACGAGACGCGCTGGGCCGAGGGCAGGCCACCGACTATCGAGGAGATCGACGCTGCGGCGGGGATCGGCCGTCAGGTCTATCTGTCACGGGTCGACGCGCATTCGGCAGTGGTGTCCACCGCGCTGTTGAACGCCGTCCCCCAGGTGACCGGAGCGACCGGATTCACCAGGGGTGAACCCTTGCGCGCCACCGCGCATCACCTGGTGCGCACGACCGTGCTCGCGGAATTGGATCGGGCCCACCGTGATCGGGCCCGCCGGGCGGCTCTGGATGCCGCGGCCGCCCGTGGCATCGTCGCCGTGCACGAGTGCGCTGGACCGGAGATCGCGGGCCGCACCGACGTGCGCGAACTGCTCGAGTTCAAGCACGGTGTGGAAGTTCGTGCGTACTGGGGTGAGCTGGTGCGTACCGCGGACGAGGCGCGGGCCCTGGCCGGTGAACTCGGTGTGCACGCACTGGGCGGCGATCTGTTCGTCGACGGCTCGCTCGGTTCGCACACCGCCTGGCTGCGCGAGCCGTATGCCGACTCCAGCGCCTCCGGCATCGGCTACATCGACACCGACGCGATCGCCGCACACGTGCAGGCGTGCACCGAGGCAGGAATCCAGGCGGGCTTCCATGTTATCGGCGACGCCGCGATGGACGCGGTGGTCGCCGGATTCGAGCGGGTGGTGACAGCTCTGGGCGGACCGGCCGTCGCCGCGCGCGCGCACCGCGTCGAACATGCGGAAATGATCGATGCCGAGCAGATCGGCAAACTCGCCACCTGGGGTGTAATCGCCAGCGTGCAACCCACTTTCGATGCGACCTGGGGCGGGCAGGACGGAATGTACGCTGCCCGACTCGGTGGCGAACGCGCCGCCACCTTGAATCCCTTCGCCGCGATGGCCGCTGCCGGTATAGCGCTCGCGATCGGATCGGACGCACCGGTCACTGCTCTCGACCCCTGGTCGGCCGTCCGCGCCGCCGTCCAGCACCGTACTTCCGGCCACGGTCTCTCGCCGCGCGCCGCCTTCGCCGCAGCAACCAGGGGAGCGTGGCGAGCAGGCGGAGTTCGCGACGGTATTGCGGGCACGCTGATCCCTGGCGCTCCCGCCTCCTACGCGGTGTGGGACGCCGACGAACTCGTCGTCGCCGCAGCCGCGGACACGGTCCAGCGCTGGTCCACCGACCCGCGTTCCCGGGTCCCCGGACTGCCCCCGCTGGACCTCGATGCCGCACTGCCGACCTGTTTGCGCACCGTGCACCGCGGAGTAACGATTCATGAAGCGTGAAACCGGCGGTATCGCAATGACGGATCTCGATGCCACCGCGCGGCCTGCATCGCGGAGCGCGCGACCGTGACGAACCCAGCAGGCCGCGGGGCGACGCGACCGGATTTATGGTTGATGACCAGTGAGGACCCGGTGGGAGACGGGCCGACGGGTGTAGTGGCGGAAGGCGGCCACCGGTGAACCGCGAGTGGGGCGCTGACCTGTGGCGGCAGCTCACGACCCTCATCGGACGGCATCCGGTGTGGTGGCGGTCGGTGTCGTCGGTGCTCGCGGGTGTGTTGTTGTTCGGCAGCTTCCCGCCGCGCCCGTGGTGGTTCCTCGCGCCGCTCGGCATCGCGGTGCTCACGCTGACGGTGCGCGGCAGTGGCAGGCTGCACGGCGGATTCGGCTTCGGATTCCTCGCCGGCCTCGGGTTTTTCATTCCACTGCTGCCGTGGACGGGGATCTACGTCGGCCCGGTGCCGTGGCTGACGCTTTCGACGGTGTGTGCGGTGTATGTCGGACTTTTCGGACTACTGGTGCGCCTGCTGTGCACGTTGCCTGCCTGGCCGCTGTGGGTGGCGCTGGCCTGGACGACGACGGAATGGGTCCGATCCAGCTTTCCCTTCGGTGGGTTTCCGTGGGGCCGTGTGGCATTCGGTCAGGCCGACGGATGGTATCTGCCGTTGGCGATGCTCGGCGGCGCTCCGTTGATCGGCTTCGCGGTGGCGTTGACCGGTGCTGCGACGGCGGCCTTTGTTCTCCAGCTGCGGGTGGCAGCGCGTGCGGACGCCGAAGCAACCCGTAGCCGGCCCGCTCGCCTCGGGATTATAACTGCGGCAGTGACTCTGGCTATCATGCCTTGCGCCGGAGCGATCCTCCGGTCCGCGCTGCCCGACCCGGAGGATGGCGACCGGATGATCACGGTCGCCGCGATCCAGGGCAGCGTGCCGCGGCTCGGGTTGGACTTCAATGCGCAGCGGCGCGCCGTGCTGGACAACCATGTCCGGCGCACCGAGGAATTGGCTCGGGCAGTCGCGGAGGGGCAGGTCCGCAAGCCGGACATCGTGATCTGGCCGGAGAATTCGTCGGACATCGACCCATTGCGCAACGCCGACGCGGGCGCGCTGATTACCGAAGCTTCGCAGCAGATCGGTGCGCCCATTCTGGTCGGCGCGGTGCTGGTGAACGCCGACCGCACGACGACCAATTCGGTGATCGTGTGGAACGGCGCGGCCGGTCCGGGGGAGCGGCATGACAAGAAGATCATCCAGCCGTTCGGCGAGTACCTGCCGATGCGCAGCTTCTTCCGACTGTTCTCCGAATATGCCGATCGTGCCGGATATTTCGTGCCCGGTCATGGCGACGGTGTGGTGCGCGCCGACGGCGTCGAGATCGGTGTTGCCACCTGCTATGAGGTCGCCTTCGATCGGGCCTTCCGTGATTCGATGCGAGCAGGCGCCCAACTGCTGACCGTGCCGACCAACAATGCGACCTTCGGCGACAGCGAGATGACCTACCAGCAGCTGGCCATGTCGCGCGTGCGCGCGGTCGAGCACGGCCGCGCGCTCGTCGTCGCCGCGACCTCCGGTGTCAGCGCGATCATCGGGGCGGACGGTGCGGTACAGCAGGAGACCGCCAAGTTTGTGCCCGCCGCGCTGGTCGCCGAGCTACCGCTGCGCAGCTCGATGACATTTGCGACCCGAATCGGACCCGCGCCGGAACTGCTCTCGGTTATCCTGACCACTGCCGCTGTGGTGTTCACGACTACCCGGCGGCGCAATGCCCGCGGTAGCACAGCGACCGGTGCGGATGCTTCCCTCGATGAGCCGGTCGGGTGATCCTGGCGCACGTTCGATCCACGCTGCCGCCGATGGTTCCATGCGGCGGTTGATCTTCTCCACGCAGCGATGACACGTCCAATAACCGAACATTCGGTATCTTTTGGGGCGGGTGTGACTGACGGGTGCTCGCCCCGCGGCCTCATGCACCGTTCGCCAGGCTGTAGCCGGGGCTGAGATTTACTGCCCTGCTTCTCGTCATATCCCGCCGTATAGGGCTATTTTCGCCAAAATTGTCAGGTTTGCGGAGACGTAGCTGACGAAAGTGGCTTGCCGCCAACGGCGTTGGATGTGAAACAAATCCAAAACGTCGGCCATCCGGCCGATGTGGTGCTCCGAATCATAGGGCGTGGATCACGTCCTACGGCTGGCGCGTGCGCGTCTGCTGTGGCGGTGCTCGGGGAGTGCGTCAACAGCGGCAGAAATGGAGTGATTGATGAGTTCATTGGCCACGGACCGTGTAGCCCAATGTTCTTCTGGTGAATTCTCGGCCCAGCCCTTTGCACTCTCGCCCGCGCAGACGGCCCTGTGGTACGCGCAGCGGATCCGCCCCGATGTGCCGCTCACGATCGCTCAGTATGTCGAGATTCACGGCGATCTCGATGTCGGCATGCTCCTCTATTCGATCGAACGTTTCGGCGCCGAAACCGAGGTCGGCCATGTGCGCCTGGTCGAGATCGACGGTGTCCCGCACCAGGTGATCGATCCGGAACGGCGCCCGGGCTGGGCCAGGATCGATCTGCGCGAGGAGGCCGATCCGCACGCTGCCGCGCTGCGCTGGATGAACGAGCATGCCAGCTCGCCGATCGATCTGGAACGCGATCCCCTCACTGCCAATGTGGTGCTGCGGACCGGCGATTCGGACTACATCTGGTACGCACGTGCTCATCACATTGTTATCGACGGCTACGGTGCGATGAATGCGCTGACCCGAACCGCCGAGATCTACACCGCCATCGAGGGCCACACCGAACCGGTGGTCTCGCGGGCAACGCCACTGGCCACGATCTACGCCGACGCGTCCACCTACCGCGATTCGAGCCGGTTCCGCACCGACCGCGAATACTGGCACGAGCAGTTGGTGGGTGCGGGCGAGCCGATGACGCTGTCGAACGTGAACGACACCACCGCAGGGCTCGAAGCGGGCAGGCGACGCGCCACGGCCTTCCTCGACGACGCAACCTCGGCGGCGATGGACGCGGCGACGGCCGCGTGCGAAACACACAACTCGACCCTGTTCGTCGCGGCGCTGGCCAGCTATGTGCGGTCGGTGACCGGCAATCCTGACGTGGTACTGAGCCTGCCGGTCTCGGCGCGCACCACCGTTGCGCTGCGCCGTTCGGCCGGTGTGGTGTCGAATGTGGTGCCGATCCGGTTGCAATTCGGTTCCGAGACCACCGTGCGCGATGCGGTCCGTGCCGCCGAACTGCAGATCACCGGAGCGTTGCGTCATCAGCGCTATCAGCACGACGACATCCGCCGAGACTGCGGCTACTCCCGCGACGCCCGCGGATTCTTCGGACCGATGGTCAACATCATGCTGTTCCATACCGAGCTGAAGTTCGGCAGCCTGCTCGGCACGCTGCACGTGCTGGCGACCGGCCCGGTCGAGGATCTATCGATCAACCTGTACAACGGCGATGGCAACCGCATCCATGTCGATTTCGAGGCCAACTCACGGCTCTACGGTGATGCCGAAGTAGCAACGCACCACAGCCGCTTCCTCGATTTCTTGACCAGGTTCCTCGCGGCCGAACCCAGCACCCCGGCGTTGTCGCTGACGGCGATCACCGATGCCGAACGCGAACGCGTGCTGACCGGGTGGAACGCCACGGAGACGTCGGCCCGACAAGGCACCCTCGCTGGCCTGTTCGCCGATCGTGCCGTGATCTGCCCGGAGGCGACGGCGCTCGAATTCGGCGACGAGACACTGACCTACCGCGAGCTCGACGAGCGCGCCAACCGGCTGGCCCGGCTGCTCATCGCCCGTGGCGCTGGTCCCGAATCCGTGGTTGCACTGTGCCTGCAGCGCAGCACGGAACTCCTCGTCGGTATGTATGCGATCGTCAAGACCGGTGCGGCCTACCTGCCGCTGGACCCCGACCACCCGGCCGAGCGGATCGAGGAGATCCTGCACCAGGCCGAACCGGTATGCGTGTTGACCGCCGCACGTGACGAGCTCACCCTGCCCGCGGGCACCGCGCAGCTGGCCATCGATACCGTCGAGCTGTCGGACTACGACCCGCGCCCGATCAACGACATCGACCGGCGCGCGCCGTTGCGCGCCGATCACCTGGCGTACGTCATCTTCACCTCGGGCTCGACCGGAAAGCCCAAGGGCGTCGGCGTGACTCACGCCGCGATCGTCAACCGGCTGCGCTGGATGCAGCACGAATATCCACTCGACGCGACCGATGCGGTGCTGCAGAAGACACCGGCCACTTTCGATGTGTCGGTATGGGAGTTCTTCTGGCCCTTGCAGATCGGCGCCCGATTGGTGATCGCGGCACCGGATGGGCATCGGGATCCCAGCTATCTGGCCCACACCATCGCCGGAAAAGGTATCACCACAGCACATTTCGTGCCGTCCATGCTGTCGTTGTTCGTCACCGATACCGATATGCGCGGCTGTACCGGATTGCGTCGGGTCTTCTGCAGCGGTGAGGCGTTGCCGGCGGCCACAGTCCGTGATTTCTACGCCGCGCTGCACGGAACGCAGCTGCACAACCTGTACGGACCCACCGAGGCCGCGGTCGATGTCACCTACTGGCCCTGCCCCGTCGACCCGCCGAGTGTGCCGATCGGATCACCGGTGTGGAACACCCAAACCTATGTGCTGGATTCGCGATTGCAACCGGTGCCGCCGGGGGTGGCGGGGGAGCTGTATCTGGCCGGTGTTCAGCTGGCTCGCGGTTACCTCGGTCAGCCGCGGCTGACCGCGGATCGTTTCGTGGCCAATCCGTTCAGGCCGGGCACCCGGATGTACCGGACCGGTGATCTCGCGCGTTGGCAGGCCGACGCGACGGACCGCGGTGTCCTCGAGTACCTGGGGCGCAGCGACTTCCAGGTCAAGATCCGCGGCCTGCGCATCGAACTCGGCGAGATCGAGGCGGCTCTGCTCGAGGACGAGCGGGTTGCGCGTGCAGTATGCGTGGCGCAGGCCGGACGAACCGGTGACGAACTGCTCGGATACGTCGTGCCTGCCGCGGCGGCGAACATCGACGCCGCGAGCCTGGACACCGGCGCGCTGCTCGCGGTCCTGCGCCGTAGTCTGCCCGGCTACATGGTGCCTTCGGTGCTCGTGGCTCTCGACGAACTACCGCTCAGCCCGAACGGCAAGATCGACCGCAAGGCCCTGCCTGCGCCGACCCACGCCCATCGTCCGGCGGGCCGGTCCGCCGCCGAGCCGCGCACCGAGGTGGAACGGGTGCTCGCGGACATCTTCGCGGAGGTTCTGCAGACCGACGATATCGGCGTGGAGGACAGCTTCTTCGACCTCGGCGGCAACTCGCTGATCGCCGCGCGGGCGGTGGCCCGAATCAACGCCACGCTGGGTACCGGTCTCACCATCCGCGACCTGTTCGAGGCTTCGACCATCACCGCACTGGCCGAGCGATTCGCCACTCACAACCCGGACACGTTCTCCCCGAAACTGGTCCCAGTCGGACGCCCGGCCAAGATTCCGCTCTCGCTGGCCCAACAACGACTGTGGATCCTGAACCGATTCGCCGAACACGCCGCCGCCTACAACATGCCGCTCGCGGTCCGGATCGACGGCCCGCTGGACTACAAGGCACTGCGGGCCGGACTCGTCGACGTGATCGAACGCCACGAGAGCCTGCGCACCACTTTTCCCGACTCGGCCGAGGGGCCCTGGCAGGTCGTGCATCCGGCCGCCGAAATCCCGCTCACCCTCGATCCGATCGATGCGGTCGGTGCGGACGTGGCTGCGCTCGCCGCCGAATTCGCCGGGTACGGTTTCGATCTGCGTAGTCAGGCGCCGATCCGGGTCGCGCTCTGGCACACAGGGTCCGACCAGCATGTCTTTCTCGTTGTGCTACACCACATCTGCGGTGACGGCTGGTCGATCGCGCCGCTGGCACGAGACCTGATGACGGCCGTCGCCGCCCGGTCGATCGGCATCGCGCCGCAGTGGACGCCGCTGCCGGTGCAGTATGCCGATTTCGCACTGTGGCAGCGGGAGCTGCTCGGCGAGGAAGCCGATCCGGCCAGTGCACTGAGCCGACAGTTGATCTACTGGCGCACGGCACTGACGGGCCTGCCCGATCAGCTCGATCTGCCGCTGGACCGCCCGCGCCCGCTGCGCCGGTCGACCACCGGTGATCGGGTCGAGTTCACGATTTCCCCCGCGACCCGCCGTGCCGCGACCGAACTGGCGGCGGCGCGAGGCGTGAGCATGTTCATGGTCCTGCATGCCGCGCTGGCGACGTTGCTCGCGAGGCTGTGCGCGACAACGGATATCGCCATCGGCACGCCGATCGCGGGACGTTCGGACCCGGCGCTCGACGACTTGGTCGGCATGTTCGTCAATACCCTTGTCCTGCGTACTGATGTGGATCCCGCCGCCGGCTTCGACCGGATGCTGGACGTGGCGCGCGAGACCGACCTCAACGCCTTCGCCAACGCTGACGTCCCGTTCGAGCGTCTTGTCGAGGTCGTCAACCCGGAGCGCTCGGCAGCGCGCCATCCGTTGTTCCAGGTGATGCTGTCTTATGACCGTGCGCCGGAGATGCGCATCGATTTGCCCGGCGTGCGGGCCGAGGTGCTGCCGATCGAATCCGATGTCGCCAAGTTCGATCTGCAGCTCGAGATTCACGACAGCGTCTGCGATGGTCCTCTGGCCGTCGAATTCGGCTATGCCACCGATGTTTTCGACAGGCACACGATCGAGAGTTTTGCGCGCAGGTTTGTCGCCGTGCTGAACGCGGTGGTGGCCGCGCCGACCATGCCGATCGGCGATCTGGAGATTCTCGACCGACGCGAAACCGCGAACCTGGTGCCGATTGCCAGTTCGCCCGCCGAGCCGACGATCAGCCTGGCCCGGTTGCTCACCGATATCGCCGAGCGTCTGCCCGACGCGGTCGCGGTGCGCTACCTTGGCGTCGACACCACCTATCGCGAGCTCGACGAGCTGTCCAATCGCCTGGCGCGAGCCCTGATCGAGCACGGTGCAGGCCCTGAGGTCGTGGTCGCTATCGCACTGCCGCGCAGCCTCGACTCGATCGCTGCGGTCTGGGCCGTCGCCAAGACCGGCGCCGCCTATGTGCCGATCGACCCGAGCTACCCGGCCGAGCGGATCGGGCACATGATCTCCGATTCGGGCGCAATACTCGGCCTGACCATCCCGGACTGCCTGCCCGCCATGCCGGCCTGGCCTGCCGCCCGCGGTAAGCACCACAAGACCCACGTCGACTGGCTGGTGCTGGGCTCCGACGCACTGGAAACCGAATGCGCAGATTACTCCACCGGTCCGATCACCGACGCGGATCGTCACCACCCGATGCGCACCAGCCATCCGGCATATTTCATCTACACCTCCGGTTCCACCGGACAGCCGAAGGCGGTCATTGTCACGCACGCCGGGCTCGCGTCCCTGGCCAGCGAGCAGATGTATCTGTTCGGCGTGACGGATTCGGCACGGACACTGCACTTCTCCTCGCCGAGCTTCGACGCGTCGGTCCTGGAGATGCTGCTCGGCTTCGCGGCGGGCGCGACGATCGTGGTGGCGCCGGCAGGGATCTACGGCGGCGCCGAACTCGCCGCGCTGCTGCGCGAGGAGCGGGTGACCCACGCCTTCATCACCCCGGCGGCGTTGGCGACCGTGCCGCCCGAGGGCCTACCAGACCTCGATGTGGTCATCGTCGGCGGTGAGGCATGCGCAGCGGATCTGGTCGAGACCTGGTCGGCCGAACATCGCATTCACAACATGTACGGACCATCGGAAGCTACTGTCGCCGCGACCGCGAGCAAGCCGATGGTCGTCGGCGCGCCCGTGCCGCTCGGTCTTCCTGTCCGTGGCATGCGCCTGTTCGTGCTGGACGGGCGGCTGCATCCGGTCCCGCCCGGGACACCCGGCGAGCTGTATCTTTCGGGCCCCGGCCTGGCCCGCGGCTACCATGGCCGCTACAGCCTTACCGCACAACGCTTCCCGGCCAATCCACACGGCAGGCGAGGTGAACGGATGTACCGGACCGGTGACCTGGTGGTCGCCGATTGGACCGGGCACCTGCGCTTCCTCGGCCGCGCCGACGACCAGATCAAGATCCGTGGCTTCCGCATCGAGCTCAGCGAGATCGATCACGTGCTGCGCGCGCATCCAGGTGTGCGCTCGGCGATCACCATTGTGCACATCGATGAGCAGGGTCAGCCCCGGCTCGCGGCCTACCTGACCGCCGATGCGGCGGTCGACGCCGCCGCCGTCAGTGAGACCGCGCGGCAGCGACTGCCGGGATATATGGTGCCTGCGTCGGTCATCGTGCTGGACGAGATGCCGGTCAGTCCCGCGGGCAAGCTCGATCGAAAAGCGTTGCCGGAACCGGTCTTCGCCGCGCTGGGATCCTCCCGCGCGCCGAGCACGGAGCTGGAGAGGCGCGTCGCGGCGGTGTTCGCCGCTATTCTCGGGCGGCCGGTGACCGGTGTGGAGGACAGCTTCTTCGACGTCGGCGGCAACTCGCTGCTGGCCACCAGGCTCGCCGCCGCGCTGCACGCGGAATTCGGTGTCGACCTGCTGGTGCGGGAGATCTTCGAAGCGCCGACGGTCGGGGGCGTCGCCGAGCGCATTACGGAAGCGCCCCGGACGCAACGGATGGCGCTGGCTGAGCACACCCCACGTCCGGGACGCATTCCATTGTCGCTGCCGCAGCAGCGACTGTGGTTCCTCAACCGATTCTCCCCCGAATCCAGCGCTTACAACATCGCATTCGTCATTCGAATCGACGGCGATCTGGATGTCGCGGCGCTGCGTGCGGCCCTCACCGACGTAGTGGATCGCCACGAAGTGCTTCGGACGGTGTTCCCACAGGACAACATCGGCGCTCAGCAGATCGTGCTGCCGACTGCGCGGGTTATGCCGACCCTCGCGCCGACCGTCACCGACGAGACGGGCGCGGACCTCGCGCTGCACACGCTGGCACGCCGCGGTTTCGATCTGACCAAGGACATACCGCTGCGAATCATGCTGCTGAGCACCGGATTCGAGCGTCATCTGCTCGGCATCGTGGTGCATCACATCGCCGCGGACGGCTGGTCGCTCTACCCGCTCACCAAGGACCTCGCTACCGCCTACGCGGCGCGGCGCGAGGGCGGCGCGCCCGCGTGGGCGCCGCTGCCGGTGCAGTATGCCGACTTCGGGCTGTGGCAGCGGGCCTGCCTCGGCGAGGAGTCCGACGAGCAGAGCATCGCGGGCACTCAATTGGAGTACTGGCGCACTGCGCTTGCCGGTCTGCCCGACGAACTGCCCTTGCCCTATGACCGCCCGCGCCCCGCCGACCCGACGTTGCGGGCCGGGACGGTGCGTTTCACGGTGCCGGAGCCGGTGCAGCACGCACTCGGTGAGTTGGCCCGTGAGCAGGGCGTGAGCCTGTTCATGGTGCTGCGCTCCGCGCTCGCGGTGCTGCTTCGCTGCGTGACCGGCGGTCGTGACGTGGTGATCGGTACCCCGGTCGCGGGCCGCACCGACACCAAACTCGACGAGCTCGTCGGCATGTTCGTCAACACCCTGGTGCTGCGCTCCGACGTGAACCCCGACACCTCGTTTGCCGCGCTGCTGCGCGCGGACCGGGACACCGAGTTGGCCGCCATGGCACACGCGGATATTCCGTTCGAGCGCGTCGTCGAAGAACTGGGTCGCGAGGCGCGGGCCACCAGTCGTCACCCGCTGTTCCAGGTGGCGTTGACGGTGCAGGACGCGGCGGCCCCCACCCTGGAATTGCCCGGCCTCGCGCTGCGCGCCGAGGAACTGGACATCGCGCTGGCCAAGTTCGACCTGGAGCTGCGAGTCGCGCATTTCGGTCGTGACGGAGGGCCCGGTGAGCCGGGCCGCGAGTTCGAATTCGTCTTCGCCACCGAACTTTTCGATGCGCCGACTATCGAAACCCTGGCCGACCGCTTCCTCAGAGTGTTGGCCGCTGTCACGGCGGACCCGCGGGTGCTGGTGCGTGACATCGACGCGCGGACCGAGAACGAACGGCGCACGCTCGCACCGGCTCACGGTGGTCCGACCACCCCGCAGTGCACCCTGGCCGCTTACTTCACGGCGACCGCGCAGGTGCACGGGCACCGTCCGGCGGTGCGCTACGGCGCCACCTCCCTCACCTACGCTGAGCTCGACCGGCGCTCGAATCGCTTGGCGCGCGCATTGATCGGGCGCGGCCTGGGCACGGGCGATCGTGTCGCGCTGGGGCTGACCCGCTCCATCGAATCGGTCGCCACCATGCTGGCGGTGGCCAAGTCCGGCGCGGCGTTCGTTCCGATCGATCCGAAGTACCCGGCCGACCGGATCCGGCACATGCTGGTCGACTCCGGCTGCTCGGTCGGCGTGACAATGTCCGAACACGCCGACTCGCTGCGGCCGAGCGTGGCCGCGGATGACCTGTCGTCGGCCGGCCCCGCGACCATCACGGAGTGGCTGCTGCTGGACGATCCCGAGTTCCTTGCGGAGCTGGACCAGCTCGACGACAGCCTGGTGGACGACGCGGACAGGCTGCGGACGATGCGTGTCAGCGAACTCGCCTATCTCATCTACACCTCTGGTTCCACCGGCAAACCCAAAGGCGTCGCCGTCACGCACAGCGGCCTGTCGAACCTCGCCGACGAGATCCGCGAACGCATGCAGGTCGATCGGGATTCGCGCACGCTGCACTTCTCTTCACCGAGTTTCGACGCCGCCGTTCTGGACCTGCTACTCGCGGTGGGATCTGGTGCCACGATGGTGATCTGCCCGCCGGACACCTACGGCGGCGACGAACTCGCCGCGCTGATGGAGCGTGAGCGCGTCACCCACACCTTCATGACCCCGGCCGCGCTGGCCACCATCGATCACGATCGGTGGCCCCTGCCGAACCTGCGCGGTCTGATGATCGGTGGCGAGGCTTATGGTTCGGACCTGGTGGCCCGCTGGGCACCGGGACGGCAGCTGTTCAATGTGTACGGTCCCACCGAGACCACCGTCGTCGTCACGTTCTCGAGGCCGCTGGCCGTCGACGAACCGATCACCATCGGTACGCCGGTGCGCGGGGCGCGGGCGCTGGTGCTCGATGAGCGCTTGCGTCCAGTGCCTGTCGGCGTGCCGGGTGACCTCTACATCGGCGGATTCGGCATGACGCGAGGCTATTTCGAGCGCCCTGAGCTCACCGCGTCCCGGTTCGTCGCCGACACCTGCGACCAGGCGGGCTCGCGGATGTACCGCACCGGCGACGTGGTGCGCTGGACGGGTGCAGGCGAGCTGATGTACCTCGGTCGCAGCGACCACCAGGTGAAGGTGCGCGGATTCCGCATCGAACTCGGCGAAATCACCGCGGCGCTCGCCGAAAGTGAGTACGTGCGGTTCGCACACACGGAGGTGCGGCATATCGCGGGCGTGGATCGGATCGTCTCGTTCGTGCAGGCAGCCGACGACGCGGTGGGCGTGGACATCGACAAGGTCCGCGCCAAGGCCGCCGAACAACTGCCCGCGCATATGGTTCCGGCGATCATCACCGTGCTGGAACGGATTCCGCTGACGCCGACCGGCAAGCTGGACAGTGCCGCGCTGCCCGAACCACAGCTGGTCGCCGACACCGTCGAGCGCGCGCCGGAAACCGAGTCCGAGCGTCTCGTCGCGGGCGTGATGGGTGAACTGGTCGGTGTGGATGCCGTCGGGGCCGGCGACAGCTTCTTCGACATCGGCGGAAACTCGCTGTTGGCAACCCAACTCGTGGCCCGCCTGGCCGCGGCGACGAATATCAGGCTCGAGGTGCGGACCGTCTTCGCGTCGCCGACGGTCGCCGAGCTTGCCGCACTGCTCGACTCCGGTCCGGCAGGCGAGCTGGTCAGGCCGGAGCTGGTCCGGCGCGACCGCCCGGAACGAATTCCCTTGTCGGCGGCGCAGCGTCGGCTGTGGTTCCTCAACCGCTTCAACCAGATCAGCGCACAAGGCGCGGCAGCCCACCACACCGCGGGCGCCTACAACATTCCGGTTGTGCTGCGGATGCACGGCGAGCTCGACGTCGATGCACTGGTCCGCGCGCTGCACGCGGTCCAGCGTCGGCACGAGACCCTGCGCACCGTATTCACCGAGATCGATGGGGAACCGTCACAGGTCGTCCTCGATCCAGCAGCGGCCGCGGTCACCCTGTTCGTTGCGACCGTGGGACCCGACGACGTGTCCGATGCGGTGCGGCGTTTCGCCGCACCGGGATTCGATCTGGCCGAGACGGCGCCGATCCGGGCCGGACTGATCACGGTGGCTCCCGCCGCCGGTCCGGCGGACGCCGACAACTCGGTGCAGCCGGCCGCGTCGACCGAGAACATCCTCCTGCTGGTGGTGCACCACATCGCCATGGACGGATGGTCGCTGGAACCGCTGGCCGCCGATGTGGCGATGGCCTACCGGGCAGCCTGTGACGAGCAGAGCCCGGAATGGCCCGAACCCGAGATCCAGTACGCGGACTACACACTCTGGCAACAGGACACTCTCGGCACCGAGTCCGATCCTTCTTCGGTGGTGAGTCGTCAGCTGGACTACTGGCGTAGCGCCCTCGAGGGGCTCCCGGAGCTGCTGGCCGTGCCCGCCGATCGGCCGCGCCCGCCCACGCCGTCCTATCGCGGCGGTCTCGTGGAATGCGTGATCGATGGGCTCACCCATCGGGAGCTGCAGACGGTCGCCACCAGCAATAACGTCAGCATGTTCATGGTGATGCACGCCGCGCTCGCGGTGCTGCTGCACCGGATGACCGCGGCCGACGACATTGCCGTCGGCACGCCGATCGCCGGGCGCGGCCACCCGGCCCTGGATCGGATGGTCGGCATGTTCGTCAACACGTTGGTGTTGCGGACCCGCATCGATCCGGATGACAGGTTCACCGACCTGCTGCACCATGTCCGCGACACCGACCTGGACGCCTTCGCGCATGCGGACCTGCCGTTCGAGCGACTCGTCGAGGTGCTCAACCCGGCCCGCTCGCAGGCGCACCATCCGATGTTCCAGGTGATGCTCTCGGTGCAGAACCATCCGGCGCGGGTGCTCGAGCTGCCCGGGCTGCGGATCGAGGCCGTCGATGTGGACGCCGGGATCGCGAAGTTCGATCTGCAGTTCACCCTCGTCGAATCGCAGACCGCGCAGCGGGAACCCGATGGCATCACACTGTCGGTGAACTACGCGAGCGATCTGTTCGACGAAGAGACTGCGGTCCGGCTCGGTAAGCGGATGGTGCGCCTGCTCGGCGCCATCGCCGCCAATCCGACCACCGCCATCGGCGATCTGGAACTGCTCGATCCTGCCGAGTGGTCCGAGCTCGCTCCCGTGCGCGGCAGCGAACCGGACCTCCCGGTGACCTTCCCGGAGTTGTTCGCACAGGCGGTGGAGGTCGATCGGAAGGCGGTCGCGCTGCGCGCGAACGACACCGAGGTGACCTACGACGCCCTCGATCGGTGGACGAACCGGCTGGCCCGGGTGCTCATCGGCCGCGGCGTCGGGCCGGAAACCCTGGTGGCGCTGGGGATTCCGCGCTCGATCGAATCGGTGGCGACGGTGCTCGCGGTGGCCAAGGCCGGTGCCGCGTTCGTGCCCGTCGACCCGCTGTACCCCGAACAGCGTATCAGTCACATGCTGTCGGATTCCGGTGCGGCACTGGGTATCACGCTCGCAGAGTACTGGGATCAGTTGCCCGCGGGCGCGGAGTGGATCGTCCTCGACGATCCGGAATTCCGCGCCACGGTGCTCGACTCCTCGGATACGCCGATCACGGAAGAGGAGCGGACGTCCGCGCTGCGCATGGACAATCCGGCGTACGTGATCTACACATCCGGTTCGACCGGCACCCCGAAGGGTGTGGTGGTCACCCACGGCGGGCTCTCCAACTTCGCCGCGGAGACCGCGCAGCGCTTCGACGTCCAACCCGGTTGCCGGGTACTGCATTTCGCGACGCCGAGCTTCGACGCCGCGATGCTCGACCTGCTGCTCGCACTCGGCGGCGCGGCCACACTGGTGATCACGCCCGCCGGCGTCGTCGGCGGCGCCGATCTCGCACAGGTGTTCATCGAGGAGCGCATCACCCACGCGTTCATCACCACCTCTGCGCTCGGCACGGTCGACCCGACCGGGGTCACCGAGCTGGCGCATGTGCTGGTCGGCGGCGAGGCGTTGCCGCCGGACCTGGTCACCCGCTGGGCGCCGGGCCGCAACCTGTACAACGTGTACGGGCCCACCGAGACCACCATCGTCACGGTGATCTCGCAACCGATGGTGCCGCAGGGGCCGATCACCATCGGCGGCCCGATCCGCGGCGTCAACGCGACAATCCTGGACACCCGCCTGCACCCCGCGCCGATCGGCGTGACCGGTGAGCTGCACTTGGCGGGCAATGCGCTGGCCCGTGGCTATCTGAATCGGCCGGGGCTTACCGCTCAGCGTTTCGTCGCCAATCCGTACGGCAAACCGGGCGAACGGATGTACCGCACCGGCGACCTGGTGCGCTGGAGCGGGCAGGCCGCGTCGGCACACGAGATCGAGTATGTCGGCCGCACCGACCATCAGGTCAAGATCCGCGGCTTCCGTATCGAGCTCGGCGAGATCGACACCGCGCTGGCCCGCCACCCCGCTGTCGAATTCGCCACCACCATCGGATATCACACGCCCGCGGGCGTCACCGCGCTGGTGGCGTATGTGAAGCCGCGCGCGGGGACTGCCGTCGCCGCTGCCGAGTTCATCGAGTACGTCGCCGAGCTGGTGCCGAATTACATGGTGCCGCAGTCGATCATGCTGATCGACGAGGTGCCGCTGAGCCCGGTCGGCAAGCTGGACCGAAAAGCGTTGCCGGAGCCGGTGTTCCGTGCGGCGGACGGCTACCGCGTACCGGCGACGCCGACCGAGGTTGCGCTGTGCACGGCCTTCGCCGATGTGCTCGGTGTCGAGTCGGTGGGTGCCGACGACGGGTTCTTCGAGCTCGGCGGCAACTCGCTGCTCGCCACCAAAGTTGTTGCGCAGCTGCGGGCTTCCGGGATCGACCTCCCGGTGCAGCTGATGTTCGGCGAGTCCACCCCGGCCGCCATCGCGGCCAGGCTGAGCGGACCCGGTACCGCCGCCACGGCCATCGCCGCGGCGCTGGGGCCGGTACTGCCGATCCGCCCGAGCACGGCTTCCACACAGGCGCCGTTGTTCTGCATCCATCCCGCGATCGGGCTGGCCTGGTGTTATTCGGGTCTGCTCGCGCATCTGCCGTCGGACCGGCCGCTGTACGGGCTGCAAGCGCCGCATGTCGCGGGGGAGGACGGGTTCGCCTCCATCGCGGAGGCCGCCGGCCACTACGTGGCGCACATCAAGGCGATCCAGCCGGCCGGTCCCTACCACCTGCTCGGCTGGTCGCTCGGCGGGTTGATTGCGCACGAGGTGGCCGTCCAACTGCAGGAGACGGGCGACGAGGTCGCGCTGCTGGCGATGATGGACAGCTATCAACTCTCCGACGAGTGGCTCGAACACGCCATCCCCAGTGTCGCCGAGATCATCGGCGAATTCGGCGCCGACCTGCTCGGGGACGGCGTGGAGCCCGGCCCGGCAATCAATCTGAGCGATGCCGCAGAACTCCTGCGGTCCCAGCCGGGCCCGTTCGCGGCGCTCACCGTCGAACACCTGGAGCAGCTCTATGCCGGCTACACCAACGGCACAGTGCAGGCGCACTGCTTCCGGCCGCGCACCTTCGACGGCGACCTGCTGTTCTTCACCGCCGCCGATGACGAGATCAACCGAATCGATCCCGCCCGCTGCGCGGCGGCCTGGGGGCCGTTCGTCACAGGGCAAATCCATGACCACCAACTGCCGTGCCGACACTCGGCCATGACGACACCGGACTCGCTCGCCGTGATCGGGCCGGTGCTGTGCAGGCATCTCGATGCGCAGCCCCCGGGTCCTCGGCAGCGGCACTGCGAAGGAGGCACACAGGTGAGCGAGCCGACCGTGAACGAGGTGCAATCGTGAGTTTGGCGGTGGAAGTGCTCGGCCTGGTCAAGAGCTACGGCCGGGTACGGGTGCTCGACGAGATCGACCTACAGATCCCGGCCGGAACGGTGCTGGGCCTGCTCGGTCCCAATGGTGCGGGCAAAACGACGACGGTCCGCATCGTCACCACGCTGCTGCGTCCGGATGCGGGTACGGTGCGGGTTGCAGGCATCGACGTGCTGCGTGATCCCGCGACGGCCAGGCGGCGCATCGGCCTGTCCGGTCAGTACGCGGCGGTAGACGCCAACCTGTCCGGCTACGAAAACCTGCGCATGGTGGCCAGGCTGTACGGAATGTCCCAGCGCCAGGCGACATCTCGTGCGGCCGAGCTGCTCGGTGCCTTCGGGCTCGACCATGCCGCGCATCGCAGGGCGGGCACCTACTCCGGTGGCATGGCGCGGCGCCTCGATCTGGCCGGGGCATTGGTTGCCCGGCCCGACGTAGTGGTGCTCGACGAACCGACCACCGGGCTCGACCCGCGCGGCAGGATCGACATGTGGCGCGTCATCGGCGATCTCGTCGATGACGGCACCACGGTGCTGCTCACCACGCAGTATCTGGAGGAGGCCGATCTGCTCGCCGATCGGATCACCGTCATCGACCACGGCCGGGTCATTGCTCGCGGCTCGTCCGACGAGTTGAAGACCTCCATCGGCGGTGACCGGCTCACCATCACGTTGGCCGCCGGGCAGGACGTGCAGCCCGCGCTGACCGTGCTCGCCCAGGTCGGTATCGGCGAGCCGAGCTGCGGCGATGGCTCCGAACTGGCATCGGTGGTGGTCAGTGACGGCTCACGCACCATGGTCGAGGCGCTGCGGCGCCTCGATGACGCCGGTGTGTGCGTTGTGGACGCGACCGTGCACCGCCCGAGTCTCGACGACGTATTCCTGTCCCTCACCGGCACCGCGGCGCGCACATCCGCAAGCCTCGCGCCGGAAACCGATGACGCACAAGAGGAGATCCTGTCTTGAGTGACCGAACCGCCGTGCCGAGTACTCGCGAGGTGTCGTCGTGAGTACTACCCCGACACTGGAGCGCGACGAAGCGCCGAAGTCGCCGTCCACGGCGAAAGAAGAAGCAACCCACGGGATTACGCATGAGCCGCGGGCGCGAATCATTCGGGACAGCGCGATCGTCGCCTACCGGAACCTGCTGACCATCCTGCGGGTGCCGACGCTGCTGGTGACGGCGACGATCCAGCCGCTGATGTTCGTGTTCCTTTTCGCGTACATCTTCGGCGCTTCGCTCGGTGGCGGCCAATATCGCGAATTCCTGCTGGCGGGCATCTTCACCCAGACGGTCGCTTTCAATGCGGCTTTCACGACCGTCGGGCTCGCAGGCGATCTGCACAAGGGCATCATCGACCGGATGCGTACGCTGCCGATGTCACGGCTCGCGGTGCTGATGGGCCGCACTCTGTCCGACCTCGTAGTGAATATCCTGAGCCTGGCCGTGATGGTCGGGTGCGGTTATACGGTCGGTTGGCGGATCAATGGCGGGATCGCCGACGCCGCACTGGCATTCGGGGTGATCCTGCTGTTCGCCTTCGCGATGTCCTGGGTCGGCGCCCTCACCGGTCTGCTCTCGCCGACCGTCGAGGTAGCCCAGAGCGCGGGCCTGATCTGGCTTTTCCCGCTCACGTTCATCTCCTCCGCCTTCATCTCCGCAGAGGCACTGCCCGGCCCGCTGCGCACCGTCGCCGAATGGAACCCGATCACCGCGGTCTCGGCTGCGGGCCGAAAGCTGTTCGACAACGGCGCGCCACCCTCGTTCGTCCCCCCGACCGGCTGGGCGGCCGAGCATTGCATCGAGTACGCCGTCGGCTGCTCGCTGCTGATCCTTGCCATCGTCGTCCCGCTGGCCCTGCTGCGCTACCGGAAGGTCGCGAGCCACTAGCCGATCGAGCGGTCGGCCACTGCCGCGGTAGGTGTCGTCGTGTGTAAACGAGCACCTCATCGTGCTGAACAGCGCGCAACCGGCCTGCCGAGGAATGCGGCAGACCGGTTGCTGTTGTGCATGGCTCCGGCCGGCAGCCGGGCAGCAATGTTCCGGAGACGCGAAAGGCCGCTTACCTCGAACGAATTCGAGGTAAGCGGCCTTCGTCGATGTGCGGGGTCTGCGACCTAGGCGCGCCGACGGGTCTTCAGGAGGTCGAGGCGCTCCTTGAGCAGTTCCTCGAGTTCGTCCTTGCTGCGACGCTCCAGCAGCATGTCCCAGTGGGTGCGCGGCGGCTTGACCTTCTTGGTCTCCTGGGTGGTGCCCTCCATGAGGGTGCCTTCCTGGCCGTTACGGCACAGCCAGGTCGGGGGGATCTCGGCGTCGTCGGCGAACGGCACGTCGAATTCCTCGCCGTTGTCCGTCTTGTACCGAGCGATCCGCCGCGGAGCCAGGTCGTGGTCGCGATCGGTCTCGTAGCTCACCGCTCCGAGCCGACTGCCCCGGAGTACGCGATCTGCCATGGTGTGCCTCTCCCTAGGTGCTCGAGTCTTGTTGCGCTGCGACCGTGTCCGGACGAGCTCGCGCTCGCTGGACCTTATGTGCAACGAACGGGCCTGCGCTAATAGTTCCCGACACGGCGACGGTGAACCGTTCCATTGTAGTCGGTGCGCGGTACTGGCTGTGCCACGGCCGTGGTGTCGCCACTCCTGGGGACCTCCAGGTTCATTCAGTGGGACCGACCACTAATGTTCTGCCTCATGTCGCGCCGCTTGCTGGTGTCCTGCCTGTGGTGTGGGCGGGAGATCGTGGAATCGGAGGCCGGACGTCGTCGCCGGTACTGCCGCCAATCGTGTCGCCAACGCGCCTACGAACACCGCAACAGCTTGAAGGGGACGGGGATTCCCGACGACTCCGTTGTGCTCAGCGCACAGGAGGCGGCGGATCTGGCCGACCGCTGGTTCGCCGCGAGATGCGCCGCGGAGGACGTCGCTACCGCGATCGGTGAGGGCGCGAACACCGAGGAGCTGAAGGTTCTCAGCACGACGCTGCTCGAGCTGACCCGGGACGCCGAACGCTTGCGCTGATTCCTGGTCTGCACGGCGGAGTCGGAGTGTTGCGCGCCGAGGCCGCGTGGGCACGGTGGCGCGATTGTCTCGGCACGAATCGAGCCGAACGACTCCGCAGGCCGGGGAGTAGTTCGGCTGGCGATCGGGGATCACGGTGGCGCATGACTCAGCCGAGCGGCTGAGCACCCGGTGTGCGGAGTCGAGACTTGGCGATGGCGGCGAGCGGCTGAGTGGGATCGTCTGCCCGGTCGATTTCGGTTGCGCGATTGCGCAGATAGATGGCAGTGAGCAGCAGCCCCATGGTTGCCGCGAGCCCACCGGTGGCGGCCAGGGTGGCGCTGTCGGGGTGGATCAGCGACTGCGCCCGCATGGCCTGCCAGGTCACGATCGACAGCATCCCGGCGTAGCCGAGGGCCAGCACGCCCATGACCGCCGTGCGCGCACGTTCGGTGCGCAGCCATGGCAGCCGGGGGGCCAGATAGGCCAATGCGAAGGCCGCGAGGAGCAACACCTGGATACCGTGCAGCCCGACGAAGTGCGGCACCCGTAGGTCGCCGCCGATCGTGCTCCAGTGGGTGATCGGCATACCGCCCATGCCGTCGCGGGGCACGTTCGCGGAGCGTGCGGCGTCGTCGTCGAGGACGGTGTGTCCGGCGATGAGTTCCACGATGTTGCCGTTCGCATCGCGGACGCGCTGCTTACCCGTATATCCCATCGGGTAGGCGATCGCCATCCCCGCGACGGCCAGCGCCAGGCCGGCGTGAATGGCACGCGCGATCGGCCGGTCGACGATTCGCTGCCACGAAAGAATCAGCGCGATAATCAGATTCGCGAGGAACAGGCCGGGGACGCCGGACATGAACACCTGCTGGCCGATCGAGTTCACGGTGTCGGTGCTGTAGTTGTTGAAGTGGCTGAAGGTGCCACGTGCGGCCTGCACGGCGATGAAGCCGACGTCCGCGAATCCGGTGATCGCGAACACCGTGCCCAGCCACCAGGTGGCCCGACTTCCCTTGTGCGGCAACGACAACAGCCACGCCAGCGTGAAGCCGTAGAGCATGAAGGCGAAGCCGAACTTGAAGGGTTTGAGCCAGACCGACTCGCCGAGCAAGATCCGGTCGTCGATGATCATGCCGCCCACCGAGACCAGCATGAGCGCGGCCATCGAGGCCACCATCCACAGCAGCGGGCGGTGCAGTCGGCCTGCGGGGCGGACGCGGGTCGGGGTGCGGCGGTGCCGGGGCGCGGTATCCCTGGCTGCGGAGTCGATGTCGATCGTCGGCATGCACCGACGGTAGGAATCGGCGCCGCTCGAACACGTCCCGCTACAGCGCCATTCGCGGCTGATACCGCAGTATTAGGGGAAGAACCGGAGGCGTTCGCGAGCTCCTCATCGACTCGCGAACGCCGCTGGACTATTCGGGGCGACTCAGTCGTCGGCCGCGTGCCCGACGTCGATGCCGCGAGCGGCAAGCCACGGCATCGGGTCGACCGGGCCGACGCCCGGCTGGTGCACTTCGTAGTGCAGGTGCGGGCCGGTGGAGAAGCCGCGGTTGCCGACGGTGGCGATGACGTCGCCTGCGCGGACATCCTGGCCGACCTCGGCCAGGATGTCGTTCACGTGGCCGTAGACGCCGATGCTGCCGTCGTCCTGCTGGACGCGCACCCACAGGCCGAAGCCCGAGGCGGGGCCTGCCTCGATGACGGTGCCGTCGGTGACGGCCGCGATCGGGGTGCCGATCGGGTCGGCGAAGTCGAGGCCTGCGTGCAGTGCGCCCCAGCGCATGCCGAAGTTGGAGGTCAGTACGCCCAAGATCGGGCGGACCGTGTGCGGCCGGGCGGCTTCGGCGGCTTCGGCGGCTATCCGGTTCTGCTCCCAGATCACGGCCTCGGGCACGACCTGCGGCGTCGGTGCCTCGGGCGGTGTGAAGGAGATGAACTGAACGGCGTTGCGGGCTTCGGCGTCGGTCATCACAGCAGGGGACTTACCTGCGATGAGCTGGCCTGCGGAAGTCGCATCGGCCTGATGGTGATCAGTTGCGGCCAGCACGCCGAATGCGGCGCTGACGATCGCGGTGACGGCGGCTGCTCGGGTGGCGACGCGGTATCGGCGGGTACGGCTGGTTGATAACGGAACGGTCACGGGCATGCTTCGAACGTACGGGAGCGTGATGCGGGTGCCGCAATCATGTGGTTACCGTCACACTGGCACAAAAGCCCTGCTGATTGATCACAAGTGCATAACGAAACTGCGTGACAATCGAGCCGACCTGGCGAAATCCTCGAATCGGCCGAATTGACCGATCGGATGCTAGTTGATCACACTACTTAAGTGGACACTAACGGAGTTCGTGCGCTGGAGGCGCTGGCCGACCCGACTCGCCGTGCGATCTTCGAGTCGTTGCCCACGGCGCCGTTATCCGTCGGTCAGCTGGCGACCACCGTCGGAGTGAGTAGCTCCGCGGTCTCGCAGCATCTGCGGGTGCTGCGCGAAGCGAGGCTGGTGATGGTGCGCCGCGACGGGAACCGGCGGCTGTATTCCCTCGACCCGCGCGGGCTCGGCGACGCACGCGACTATCTGGAACAGTTCTGGCCGAGCGCGCTGGCCGCGTACGCGGCCGCGCTCAGCACCGCACGGGCCGAAGAGGGAATCTGACCGCAGGCGGGTGTTCAGCCCACCCGGCGGTAAGTGGCGCGACGGCGATCGGTGCCGGTGCCCGGCCACGTGCGCTTGGTGAGCTGCTTGTCGACGGCGTTGATCACCTCGGTGGCCCCGATCCGCAGCAGGCCTGGATCAGGGGTGTCGGCATCGGGGTCGCCGACCTGGCCCGCCCAGAGCACCGCATGCCTGCCGAGCAGGTGCGGGGGCGGTCCGCCCCAGCGCGGCGGGGTCGGGCCGAACATCTGCACCGTCCTGGTGCCGAAGGCGGTGGCCAGATGCGCGACGCCGGTATCGCCGGAAATGACGAGTTCGGCCTCGGCGACAGTGGCAGCCAGCTCGATCAGGTTCTGTTCGCCCGCGAGCACTCGCCTGGTAGGCAGGCTTGCGCGTGCGGCGACATTCAACGCGATATCCCGTTCGATCTCGTCGCCGGTGAGCACCACCTCGCGGCCGAGCACAAGTAGATGGCGGACGACGGCGGCGAATCGGTCCGGCGGCCAGCGCCGAGCCACAGCGCCTGCACCGATATGCACGACGACGCAGTCCCGATGGCTGGTCGTCGATACCGGCGGCACCAATCCGAGGTTGCGTCGATCGGCGACGATGCCGTCGGATTCGAGCAGATGACACCAGCGCTCGACGTCGTGGATGTCCGGCTGCCATTCCGGGCCCTCGAGGTCGGGGAAGGCGGCGTTGCGGTAGGTGAGGATGCGGCCGGGATCGGTCTTGGTGAGCGTGACGATGCTTTCGGCGCTCGGACCGTGCAGATTGACGGCGAGTTCGGGCGGCGGGCCGTCCCAGCGGAATGCGCTGAGCTCACCGGTCGGCACCATGGCGTCGACTGAGGCGATCAGGTCGACGATCGGCTTCAACCGGTGCGGCGCCGCCAAGACGATGTGGTCGTTGGGCCTCGCTCTGCGCAGCGCACGTAACGCCGGGACCGCGGTGAGCAGATCACCGAGGCCACGTGCCTGCAGCACGAGTACAACCGCCACCCTCTTCTCCTAGCCACCCGAGACTCACGAACCCGACCCGAACGCGCGCACCTGTGGTGCACACGACGAGAGTCACTTAGGGATGACTACCCGGCCTTTTCTGGCAGTAAACGTCGACGAGTCGGACGTTATTTATGCCACAGGCCCGGTATCCATGCCGCGGCCTCGGTCCGGGGACTAATCTCCCAGGTGGCGGCAACCTACTCCCAAGGAGCGTCCCATGGTCTCCCGGCTCAACCCCTACATCAGTTTCGGAGACACGGCCCAGGTGGCCTTGGAGTTCTATCGAGAGGTGTTCGGCGGAACCCTGTCAGTCGACACGTTCGGCAAGTTCGGCGACAAGGAAGCGCCAGGCGCGGAGCTGGTCATGCACGGCATGCTGGAGACGCCGAGCGGGTTCACGCTGATGGCCTCCGACACCCCGCCCGGCATGGAATACAAATCGGGAAGCAGCATTTCGATCAGCCTCAGCGGCGACGAAAGCGCCGAACTACACGGCTACTGGGACAAGCTGGTCGAAGGGGGCGCTATGACGGTGCCGCTGGAGAAGCAGATGTGGGGCGACGAGTTCGGCATGTGCACGGACAAGTTCGGCGTCGCGTGGATGGTTAACATAACTCCCGCTGCTCAATAGGCGGATCCGGGTGGCCGTGACCACTCGGCGCGTTGTTCAGCAAATGGTCAGAAAACCGCGCCGGCAGGGCCTAGCATTTCGATATGACGACAAACAGCGTGGTAGAGGGACCGCTGCAAGTGCTTGCTCGCAGTGCATGGCAATCAGTTCTGGTCACCGGCATCCTCTCGGTGATCCTGGGTGTCCTGATTCTGGTATGGCCGGGCAAGACGTTGTTGGTGGCAGGCATCATCTTCGGCATCTATCTGGTGGTTTCCGGTGTGCTGCAGTTGCTGGCCGCCTTCGGTGCACCGGCGAGTGCCGGTATGCGCGTGCTCTCCTTCATCACCGGCGTCCTGTCGATCGTGATCGGCGTCTTCTGTTTCCGCGACGAGCTTGCTTCGATTCTGTTGCTCGGCATTTGGATCGGTATTGCGTGGCTGTTCCGTGGGGTGGCTTCGGCGATGGCCGCGATCTCCGAGCCGGGACTGCCCGGGCGCGGTTGGATCGGTTTCTTCGGTGTGATCACTGCGATCGCGGGTATCGTGCTGATCGTCTGGCCGATCGAGTCGGTGGCGACGCTGGCGTGGGTTGCCGGCATCTGGCTGGTGGTCCTCGGCATCATGGAGATCATCACGTCGTTCGGTGTTCGCAGGGACGCCAAGCGGTTGCAAGGGGGCTTCTGACCTCGCGAAGCAATGTCCGGCCCGCGCCCGTGGTGCGGGCCGGATTCGTTTCTCCGGCCTCCAGGATTTCGATATATGTCAAGATGGTGGTATGCCGAAAGCGTTGCCAACGATCGATGTCTCCGCACCGATCTGCTGCGCGCCGGTGGGCGCGGCGCCCGTCGATGACCGGGCCGCGCTCGAGGTGGCCCTTCGGTTGAAGGCGCTGGCGGATCCGGTTCGGGTGAAACTGATGTCGTGCTGCTCGCGCAGCGTGACGGCAGCGCGAACACCCGTGATCTGGCGGCGGCCGTCGCGCTCGCGGAATCTACGGTCAGCCATCATCTCGGGCAATTGCGCACCGCGGGGCTGGTGCAGTCGACGCGCCAGGGGATGAGCGTGCACCATGCGGCACGACGAGATGCGTTGTCCGCCTTGTGTTTCGTCCTCGACCCCGAATGCTGCCGGTAACCGGCAGCGACGTGGTTGCGGCAACTGGCGTGGCCGGTGACGGCCGCCCCAATCGAGTAGATCTCGCCTGGGGCGACCCAGGAGTCCTGGGAGGACAACCGCCCCACCGGCGTGCGGGTAGGGCGGAATGGCTTACTTCGGCTGCGAACTCCGGAAGTGCGGCAAGTGCGACCGATATCGGAGCAGACTTCCGGTTGAACCCACCACTGTGGGAAGGAGACGATGCGCGATGGACAGTAGTAACGCCGGCACGCCTTCCGGACCGGCCTGGATCCCTGCTGAGCTCTACCCATTCGCAAGCCACTTCGAAGAGATCGGCGGCTCGCGGGTGCACTATGTCGACGAGGGCAGCGGGCCGCCGCTGATCCTGCTGCACGGCAATCCGACGTGGTCGTTCCTCTACCGCGACGTGATCAAGGGGTTGCGGGATCAGTACCGCTGTATCGCGATCGACTATCCCGGGTTCGGACTCTCGCAGGCTTCTCCTGGGTACGGATTCACGCCCGCCGAGCATGCCCATGTGGTCGAACAGCTGGTCACGCGGCTCGACTTGCGTGATGTGACACTGATGGTGCAGGACTGGGGCGGCCCGATCGGATTTGCCGTCGCCACGCGGCACCCCGACCGGTTCGTTGCATTCGTGGTCGGCAACACGTGGGCGTGGCCCAAGTCCGATCCGGGTACCCAGGCGTTTTCACGGTTCTTGGGCGGTCCGATCGGGGGCCGGCTGATCCTGCACCACAATTTCTTCGTCGAACGGATCATCCCGGCCGGTGTCCGGCGCAAGAAACTGTCCGACGCGGTGATGGACGCCTACCGTGGCCCGTTCCCGACACCGGAATCACGCCGGCCGGTGCACGTGTTCCCTCGCGAAATCCTCCGCAGCAGAGCATTTCTCGCCGAAGTCGAGCAGGGGCTGGCCGTGCTGCGCGACCGTCCGGTGTTGCTGGTGTGGGGAACGAAGGACGTCGCGTTCCGTGCGCCCGAACGCCGCCGATGGGAGCAACAATTCGTGGACCATCGAACTGTCTTGCTGGATGGCGCGGGGCACTACATCCAGGAGGATGCTGCCGACGAGATCGTTGCCGCGATCATCGAGTGGCGCAAGCTTTGACAACGTGGAACTTCTCGAACGTCCGAGTGGGCACCCACGAACTGATCTCCTTGCGAATCGAGAGTCTCGAATCGGTCCAGGACGGTCGCCGCAGTAAAGCAATCTGTCATCCGGTGATGATCGGCACCAGATACGTTCGCGCGAATGCCCCAAGGGCATCTTCGGATTCGAGCGCGACCGTTGTGTGCGGCTGCAGGATGAACGAGTGAACGACGCGGCAAACGATCTCCGCACGGGTATCCAGGTCGGCGGCATCGGGTAGCAGTCCGTTACGAACAGCGCCCTGCAGTGCGGCAGCGGTTGCTGCCACCGACATCGTGAACACGGGCCCACCATCGGTGGTGATTTGAGGGAGCACGCGGTCCGGTTCCAGTGCCAGCATCCGGTTGACCAGCGGGTGTGTGCGCCACCGGGTGATCACCGTGACGAAGATGTCGGCGACGAGGGTATGGACGTCGTTGTTGCGCACAGATATCGCGTCGAGTTCAGCCAGCGCCGACTCTACTTCGCGGGTCATGACCGCCCGCACCACATCGTCACGGGAGCCGATCCGCCTATAGACGGTGACCCGATCGACGTCGGCCTGTCGTGCGATGTCCTCGATCGTCGTCTTCTTGACGCCCACCTTTGCGAACTGGATGAGAGCGGCATCCAGGATGCGAGACTCCGCCGAATCATCGATCTCGGGCTTGTTTGTCGAGGTCACAGCTGTGGAGATCACGCCTCGAGCGTAGCAAGAAATAGACGTTGTGCAACATGCAGAGGCTATTTGTTGCTGCCACATTGCAATGTTAAATGTTGCACTGTACATTCGGTGCATGGCTGAGACTGCTGGTGCAGCGGAGCACCACTACAGCGATGAAGCGCATGCGATCAATGCTCGGGATGTCCACTTCGACTTCGACTCGGTGCCGATGCACTACATCCCGGGTGAGGTGCTGGCCACGCACATCGTCAATGTCATGCACCTTGTGCTGCCCGAGGGTGAGCGAGCGATGGCCAACTGCCTGGCCGAAGCATTGCCGCTGATCCGGGACGAGCGGCTACGCGAAGAGGTTGCGGGATTCATCGGCCAGGAGTCGATGCACGCGAGCAGTCACGAAGGTGCCCGCCGCCACCTGCAATCAATCGGTCTCGACGTCGAATCGTATGTACGAAAGATTGCGTGGCTGGTCGACCGGATCCTGGGTGACCACGGACTGACCGGCCGGGCGAAGGACGCCTGGCTCAAAGAGCGTCTCGGCCTGTTCGCCGGTATGGAGCACTACACCGCCGTGCTGGGCGAATGGCTGCTCGAGGCCGACATCCTCGAGGAAAAGGGTATGCATCCGACGATGCTGGATTTGGTCCGCTGGCACGGTGCCGAAGAGGTCGAACACCGCAGTGTCGTTTATGACGCCTACATGTACGTCGACGGCAGCTATGCGCGGAAGGCGCGCACCGCAGCCCTCGCCAGTGCGACCCTGCTACCACTGTTCATCGTCTCAACGGCCCATCTGTACCGGAAGGACTCGGAGCCGAACAAGGGGCGGCTGTGGCCGCTGCAGTTCGTGAGTGCCACGGTCCGCGGTGTCATCCCGAGCTTCACGGTGTTCTTCACCGAGCTGCCGCGTTATCTGCGCCCGGGCTTCCATCCGTCGCAGCTCGGCCCGATGGACACCGCGCTGCGTTACCTCGCCCGATCTCCCGCTGCGCGAGCAGCGGGCCACTGATGGGAACCGACACAGTGGCACCGGAATTCACGCCGCCCGCGACCCTGCGTGTCCTCGGCGCGGTGATGGATGCTTACCTGCGGGTTTTCGTTGCCGGGTCTACCGCATCTCTGTTGTCGCGGTCGAACCCGGTGCGTCGCACCGGGTTCGAACTGGATCTTGTCGTCGAGGACGTTCGCATCGAGGCCGAGGATGTGGTGAGTCTGACGTTCACCGCATCGAATGGTGGGCCGCTACCTGCATGGAAGCCGGGATCGCATCTCGATGTGTTCCTGCCCTCCGGACGCCAGCGTCAATACTCGCTCTGCGGCAACCCCAGCGACCGCTTCCGCTACCGGATTGCCGTCCGGCGCATTGCGGACGGTGGCGGCGGATCGCGTGAGGTTCATGATGCGTTGTGCCCGGGCGACGCTGTCCGAGTGCGCGGGCCGCGCAATGCGTTCACGTTCATCGACGCACCGTCGTATTTCTTTGTGGCCGGCGGTATCGGGATCACGCCGATCTTGCCGATGGTCAAGGCGGCCGACGCTGCCGGTGCTCGCTGGAAGATGGTGTATCTCGGCCGATCGCGCGAGACGATGCCATTCCTCGGCGAGCTGGAGCGGCTGCGGGGCGGCGAGCTCGACATTCGGCCCGACAGCGAGTTCGGCATCCCGGATGCCGCTGAACTGCTCACGCGGGCGGAGGCCGGCGCCGCGGTGTACGTCTGCGGTCCGCCGCCCGTGTTGGCGGCCGCGCAGCAGGCGATGTTCACTGTCAATCCGACGGGTTCGCTGCACACGGAACGTTTCTCGGCTCTCCCGGTCGTGGACGGCAAGGAATTCGACGTCGAGCTGGCGCGCACCGGTGCGACTGTTCATGTGGGTGCCGAGGAGACCGCACTCGCCGCGATCAGGCGCGAGCTTCCCGGAGTCGTCTACTCCTGCCAGCAAGGGTTCTGCGGCACATGCAAGGTCACGGTGCTCGCGGGCGACGTGGATCACCGTGACCGAACGCTCACCGACGGTCAGCGCGACACCCACATGCTCAGCTGCGTATCGCGCGCGGCGGACGATCGACTCGTCCTCGACCTCTGATCGCGGCGTAGAAAGGGCAACGACGTCCATGACGGCAACAATCAAAACGGGTGCGAGCCAAGCTCTTTCCACCTTCGAGGTCCACGACCCCGCTACCGGGCGTTCGGTGGGTAGCTACCCTGTGCATGCCGCCGCTGACGTCGACGCGACCGTAGCGACGGCTCACGATGCCGGCGCGTGGTGGGCTGCGCTCGGCTGCACCGAGCGCCGTCGACGCTTGGACGCGTGGCGGGCCGAGATCACCCGCGGACGCGCGGAATTGGCCGAGATCATCCACACCGAGATGGGCAAGCCCGTTTCGGATGCGAAGCTCGAGATCGCGATGGCGCTCGAACACCTGAAGTGGGCCGCCGCAAATGCCGAGAAGGTGCTCAGCCGCCGCTCGGTGTCCCCGGG
Source organism: Nocardia sp. NBC_01009 (assembly GCF_045208035.1). Taxonomy (NCBI): domain Bacteria; kingdom Bacillati; phylum Actinomycetota; class Actinomycetes; order Mycobacteriales; family Nocardiaceae; genus Nocardia; species Nocardia sp. NBC_01009. Next base: position 5,112,805 of record NZ_CP108695.1, read on the forward strand.
GCTGCTGGCGATCAACCAAGAGGCGACTGTCGAGTATCGGCCGTTCGGTGTCGTCGGTGTGATCGGCCCGTGGAACTACCCGGTGTTCACACCGATGGGATCGTTGTCGTTCGCGCTTGCAGCCGGAAATGCCGTGGTGTTCAAGCCGAGCGAGTACGCCACCGGCACCGGCATATGGCTGGCAAACGCATTCAACGCTGTTGTGCCGGAACATCCGGTGCTGTCGGTGGTTACCGGTCTCGCCGAGACCGGCGCGGCGTTGTGTCGCAGTGCCGTTGGCAAGATCGGCTTCACCGGCTCGACGGCCACCGGCAAACGGGTCATGGCGGCGTGTGCGGAGAACCTCACGCCGGTGCTGATGGAATGTGGTGGCAAGGACGCTTTGATCGTCGACGCCGACGCTGATCTGGACGCCGCGGCGGACGCGGCAGTATGGGGCGGACTGTCGAATGCCGGGCAGACATGTCTGGCTGTAGAACGCATCTATGTCCACGCGGATGTCCACGCCGAGTTCGTAGCGAAGCTGGTCGCGGACGCGAGCGGAATCACCGCGGGCGGTGGCGATTCGAAGATCGGCCCGATCACCATGCCGAAGCAGATAGCAGTGATCCGCAGGCATATCGAAGACGCGATATCGCGTGGTGCCACTGCGTTGCTGGGCGGGCCCGAAGCGATCGATGGGCAGTTCGTGCAACCAACGATCTTGGTCGATGTTCCGGAGGATTCGTCGGCTGTCACCGAGGAAACGTTCGGTCCCACATTGACCGTCGCGAAGGTGCGCGACATGGACGAGGCGGTCGAGCGCGTCAACGCGGGCGAATACGGCCTCGGCGCTACCGTATTCGCACGGCGCAACGGCAGGCAGATCGCCGATCGCATCCGATCCGGTGGCACGTCGATCAATGCCTTTGTCGCGCACGCGACCATTCCGACACTGCCCCTCGGCGGAGTCGGTAGCTCCGGGTTCGGTCGCGTGCACGGACCCGACGGACTCAAGGAATTCACCTACGCGAAAGCCACTACGCGCCAACGGTTCCCGTCACCGCTCGCGCTCACCACGTTCACTCGTAGCGCCGCGGTCGACACCGTCGTCGACCGACTCGTTTCGGTGCTACATGGAAGGACCCCCTGACCATGGCTACCGACACTGAACACCGGCACATTGCGATCGTCGGGGCCGGTTTCGCCGGCATCGGTCTGGCGATAAAGCTTCGCGAAGCCGGGTTCGACGATCTCGTGATTCTGGAACGTGCCGATGACCTCGGCGGCACCTGGCAGGCGAACACCTATCCGGGCTGTGCATGCGACGTTCCATCGCACTTGTACAGCTACTCCTTCGCCCCGAATCCGGAATGGTCGCGCACCTACGGCCGGCAGGAAGAGATCCTGCAGTACATCCGATCGGTGGCGGTGACCCACGATGTGGTGCGCCACATCCGCTACAGCGCGGAAATGCTCGATGCCCGGTGGGACGATGCGGAATCGCTATGGCGCGTCAGCACCGTGACCGGAGATTTCACCGCGGACTTCCTGATCTCCGCGACCGGCGTTTTCAGCGAGGCGAAATACCCATCGTTGCGCGGGTTGGAGACCTTCCAGGGCAGGGCATTTCATTCGTTGCACTGGGATCATGAGCATGATCTGACGGGGGAGCGGGTCGCGGTAATCGGCACGGGCGCCTCGGCGGTGCAATTCGTCCCGGAGATCCAGCCCAAGGTCGGCGCGCTGACCCTGTTCCAGCGATCGGCGCCGTGGATCGTGCCGCGAATGGACCGCAGGACGCTCGGACTGGAGCGGCAGCTGCTGCGCCGAGTGCCACTGGCAGGCAAAGCGATTCGGGGTAGCTTCTACACATTGATCGAAGGCTTCGGCTTGATCGGGTTCGTGGACAAACGGTTCCGTCACCCGTACGAGCTGCTCGGCAAGTGGCAGCTGCGCCGTCAGGTCCGCGATCCGCACCTGCGCAAGGCGCTGACTCCGGACTACATGATCGGCTGTAAACGCGCGATCTTCTCCGACGCGTATCTGCCCGCTCTCGATCGAGATAATGTCGAGGTCGTCACCGACGGCATCGCCGAAGTGCGCGCACACTCGATCGTGACACGCGGCGGCGTCGAGATTCCGGTCGACACGATCATCTACGGCACCGGATTCGAGCCTGTCTCCCAGGCTTTCGGGCGATTCACCGGTCGTGGCGGCGTCACCATCGCCGAACTGTACGAGAAGCGTCCGCAAAGTTATCTCGGCAGTGCCCTGTCAGGATTCCCGAACTTCTTCTTCACTCTGGGGCCCTTCGGGGCGGCCGGAAACCAATCCGCGATCTACATGATCGAGTCACAGATCGCTTACATCGTGGACGCATTGAAGACGATGCGGGCCAAGGGCGCACGCCGCGTGGAGGTACGGCCGGAAGCGCAGGAGGCGTTCCTCGACGAGATGCAGGAACGAAGCCGCTCGACGGTGTGGCTCACCGGCGGATGCCACAGCTACTACCAGACACCGGACGGCCACAATGCCGGCCTCTACCCGAACTGGAGTTTCGAATACCGAAGTCGTACAAGCCGATTCGACGCCAGCTCCTATGAAGTGAGTGCATGATGGACATAGGACAGCTCAACCCGCTGCGCTGGATCGGTAGCACCTCGTATGAGGTGCGCGGCAAGACGGTGCTGATTACGGGAGCCGGGCAGGGAATCGGCCTGGAACTGGCGAAGATCCTGTACGCCCGCGGGGCTTCGGTCGCGCTGGTGGACATCGACGAAGGCGCCGCCCGCATCGCGGCGGAAGCACTCGGAGATCGCGCCTGTGCGATCGCTGCGGACGTCGCGGATCGTGAGTCGACGGACAAGGCGATCGCGCAGGCAGTGGCCAGGTTCGGCCGCCTCGACGTCGTAGTCGCGAACGCGGGTGTGGTCCCGCGTCCGGCGACGTTGCGAACCATGGACAGCAGCGATTTCGACCGCGTCATCGGCATCAATCTCACCGGTGTGTTCAATACGGTTCATCCGGCCCTCGACCACGTGATCGCCGCGAAAGGTCATGTGGTGGTGGTCTCGTCGGCGGCTGCCTTCGCGCCCGGTATGGGTGGTGCGCCGTACATGATCAGCAAGGCGGGCGTCGAGCAACTCGGGCGCGCGCTCCGGGTCGAATTAGCCGCAGTTGGTGCTACAGCCGGCGTCGCCTACTTCGGCGTTGTGGAGACGGCCATGACACACGACACCCTCGATCGAGACGAGTTGGGCCGCGCGCTCGGCGACATGCTGCCATGGCCGCTCAACGTGCGAATCACCGCGGCAGAGGCCGCCGAGACCATTGCCGACGGCATCGGTCGGCGAGCCGCGCGGACCATCGCCCCCAGCGGCTGGGAGCCGTACGCCCTCTTGCGCGGAGCGGTAAACGTGGTGCTGGACAACCGACTCGCCCGCGACGCCGGGGTGCAGGCGCTGGTCCGCGAGGTCGAACAGCGCAACGGCCGGCCTGCATCATGACCACTGTCCGAGGATCGGTGCGCTCCCGGATTTCTCGTCAGCTGGCGGGTGTGACAGTTCACCAGTATGGCTCCGGTCAATCGGTACGGCATTCGGGTAGCACGGCAACGGTGGCGCGGGCCCGCGCCGTCGTCGATCTATACACCGACGGTTCTGCCGATCCGCGCCTGGACTTGCGTCCGACGTGTGGAATGACCTTGCCGCCGAGACTGATCCAGGTCGGTGACGCCCAGTTCCTGACCGCCGACTCGATCGAACTCGCCGACCGGCTCGACCGAGCGGGTGCGCGGTGCGAGTTGCAGGTGTGGCCGGATCAGATGCACGTCTTCCATGCCTTGGCGGCCCTGATTCCCGAGTCGCGCTCGGCATACCGCGCCGCCGCCCTGTTCATCACCACCAATCTCGACCGCGCCGCCACCCTCGCGGTCTGAGCACTCCGAAAGGGACGACAGCCATGGCACGCAAGTACACCCTCGACGAATCCGACGACACGTTTCTCGCTACGGCCGGCCGCCGCTACGTACACGTCATCGATATCCTGGCCCCTCCGGGGAGGGTATGGGAAGCATTGTGCGCCGACGATGCCCTCGTGTCGTGGTCATCGATGATCACCCGAGTGGAATGGACCTCGCCACGGCCCTTCGGAGTGGGCACCACGCGCGTGGTGACACTGGCAGGCGCGGTCCGGCTCGAGGAACGGTTCTACCGCTGGAATGTCGACGAGCGCATGACATTCACCGTCGACGCGGCATCCATCCCGGGGCTACGCCGCTTCGGCGAGGACATCACCCTCGAAAAGACCACTGGCGGTACAAGATTGACGTGGACGTTCGCGTTGGAAGGCGAGACGGGCGTCCGGCCGTTGTTGTGGCTGCTCGACCCGGCCAATCGCATCGTCACCTCGGGTATCGCGCGTGGCATCAGCCGCCGCATCCAGGACAGCCCAGTCTTGCCCGGAGCCGGGAAGTAAGGAAAACCGAGTTGCCGATCTCCGGTGCGGGCAAGATTCTCGAGCGCGAGTTGCGCAAGAAGTATTGGGGCGAGGACGCGCGCCAAGTGAACTGACCTCGACCGGGCCGACTCAGCGAGGCGGCGGCCCGGGTCGGCGTCGTGGACGTAATCGGGTTCGAACAGCGGACGGAGCCACGGTCGACGTGTCCGATAGGTCGGAGTTCGGAGGGCGCAGGTGGCGGGGGATTGCGTCGGCAGACCGCGTGGCCTCCCGGCGTGCACGGCTGATCGAGGCCTGCACCGAATTGATGGGAGTGGCCGGTGTCGCGGGCATTTCGATGCGCAGCGTGTGCCGCGAGGCCGCACTGACCGAGAGGTACTTCTACGAAAGCTTCACCAACATCGACCAGCTCATGATCACCGTTCTGGAGATCGTTGTGCTCGACGCGCGTGGTGCGCTGTTATCGGCGCTGGCGACCGCCCAGACGTCCACACCAGACTTGGTTCGGCTCGGGGTCGACGCATTCACCGACTATTTGATGACCGATCCGCGACGAGGCCGGATCATGTTCATCGAATCGCAGGTTTCGCCGGTGCTGGCGACCCGAGCAATAGCACTGATCGAGCAATTCGTCGGGCCGATCGTCCGATCGATCGGTGTGCGCAATATCGCGGCGACCGAACACGACGCGGTCGACGTCCGTCTCAACGCTGTGGCAATCTTCGGCGCACTGGCCTTTCTCTATCGACGACGAGTCACTGAGGGACCCGCCGTCGATCGAGAACGTTTCGCCGAGCATGCCGCTCAGGTCATCGAGCCGATAGCGCTGGCCCGCTCATCCAGGATCGGAAGCGGCGCGGAACGAGATCGTTGAGGTCGCGGGCGAGCGCGCCCCCTTCGCTGCTGATCGACAAAATGGCGCCTCCCGCCATGGACGTGGTCAACGGTCGATGACGGCCATATGTCCTTCGTCGTGGCGCGCACCGGCGGCCGGGGTGAGGTTGTCGAGCCGTTCGACCTGTTCGGCGCTGAGCTCGATGGTGTCACTGGATGCGCAGTAGTCGCCTGCCCGCGCCGCCACACTCACCGAAACTGCGGCACTACCAAGCACGCTCGGCTCAGGTACCGCGAGAATGGTTGAGCCGACGACTCGGGTGGCCGTAGCCGATTGATGAGGCGTGATGCTCTTGTGCGGGAGTTCGGAGGTTACGAAAGCCCCGCGTAGACGTCACGACCGGCCTGTCATAGGCCTTCGTCGAACGGGTATCGGGCATGGAGTGCGGACCGGTCGCCGAGTCCATAGTTCATGACGAGGTCATCGGCGACCTGGACCAGCACATCTCGCCCCTCGACCGTAGACACCCAATCCATCGGCAGCCCGGAGACACCATGGATGGCGCCGATCAGGTTGCCGGCGACCGCGCCGGTGGAATCGGAGTCACCCGAGTGGTTCACCGACAACAGCAGTGCTGCGCGCACATCGTTCGTCTTGGCCGCGTGCAGGGCGCAGAACACCGCGATGGCCAGGCATTCCTCGGCGATCCATCCCGCGCCTACCTGCTCGAGGAGTTCTGCGGTGGCTGCATGCTCGGACAACTCGACGGCGCGTGTGAGTGCCGCCGCTGTTTCCGCTGTTGCGGGTATCTCCGTGAGCTGGGTGACCGTCTGCTGCACGGCAATTGGCAGTTCGATACCGCTCACCACGCGATCGACCAGTGCCGCGAACGCACCAGCCGCGAGATATCCCGTGGGATGCCCGTGAGTCAACTGCGCAGCCCCCGCGGCCGTGGCGAACGCACGATCAGGCCCCATGCCGGCCAGTCCGAACGGCGCGGAGCGCATCACCGTGCCGCATCCTTTCGACCCCGGATTCACCGGACCGGGTTCACCGAACGGGTGCGGTGCGAGATATCCCCGTGCCTGCTGACCCAGCCCGGACATGCACGCATTCCCTGGCGCACGCACCGCATACAGAAACGGCAAACCCGCCAGCCAGCCATCGATATCCGATGCTGGTCCCTCTTGCCGCTGGGTCTGTAGCCAGCGTAGATACGCCCGGCGCAGCGCCGGCACGGGATCGATACCGGGCGCCGACCGCAACAACCCCTCCGCGGTGAACAGGGTCATCTGGGTGTCATCGGTAATCTGCTGCGGCGCACCCTCAGCGTACTGCGGTAGAAATCCCGTCACACCGTCAGGGCCATATCGCTCGCGAATCTGCTGGAGCTGCAGGAATTCGATAGGCCACCCGAGCGCGTCACCAACCGCCCCGCCTAGCAGGGAGCCCCGAACCCGGTCGAAGACCGTCATGTAATCCACCACGAGACACCATCATTACGCATCTATTCCGCACAGGTCCTGCCGCCTTGCCCGCTACACAGCGGCGCGCCCCAACGATGAACACGCACGTACCCCGGATGATCGCTCCGTTCGGTGACCTCTGCTGCGCGACTGCACTGGGAATCCACGCAGCCTGCCTACCAAATCCACGAGTACATCGACGTTATAGTGCCGATTGCGGTCGAGTCCGGCGTACCAGGTGAGGCCCCCGGATCCATAGCGACACTTCCGCTGGGTACCGACTGCTCGACCAGATCCCAGGTAATCGACATGTGCAACATTCCGTGAACGGAGTAGAAGCGTGACGATCAGCAGGCGTGTTTTCTTTGCCCGCGGTGCCGCGGCCGCAACGGCTGCCACCGCGGCGTCGGGCGCGACGGGGGCCGGTAAAGCCCGCGCCGATGTCGACCCTGATAGGCCGAACATCCTCGTTGTGCTCGTAGACGAGATGCGTGCGCCGATGTGGTTCCCCGACCAAGAAGCGTTGGACGGGATACTGCCGCATATCGCTCGAATCCGCCGAGGCGCTGTGTCATTCGAGCAGCACTACACCGCGGCCAACGACTGCACACCGTCGCGTGGAGTCCTGCTGACCGGCTTGTACTCTCATCAGACCGGTTGCATGATGACCTCACAGTCCACGTTGTCACCGTTGTTCCCCACTTGGGGCTCGATGATCCGCGAACACGGATACGAGACGACGTGGTGGGGGAAGTGGCATCTCGGCCACGATTCGGACACGATTCCGGGGTCGCTCGCGAATTATGGATTCACGGGCGGCACCTATCCGTCGCCCAACGGTGCGCCCGGACAGGGCTTGCAGATGGACCCGGCCATCGTCGACCAATTCATCGGATGGCTCGATGCGGAAGCAGGTCGAGCGCCGTGGTGCTGCACGGTGTCGTTGGTCAATCCGCACGACATCCAATGGTGGCCTCGATGGACCCAACGCCTCCAAGCGCAGCTCGACATTCCACGCTGGATGAACGACCTGCCCGCGAACTACGAAAGCCTCGAGCAGCTGGCTCAGAAGCCTCGCCTGCAGCTGGCATTGGTGGAAGCCTCGGCGGTCGCGTTCGGGTGGGCTCCCTACGGAACTCCCGGTGCCGAGCAGCAGTGGATCGACATGCGCAACTTCTATCTGTGGCTGCAACAGCAGGTCGATATCCAGATCGGCCGAGTGCTCGACGCGCTGTACGAGCGCCCGGATGTCGCCGCCAACACCGTCATCGTCTTCACCTCCGACCACGGGGACTACGCGGGCTCGCACGGGCTGCACGGCAAAGGTGGCGCCGCCTACGACGAGGCGATCAGGGTACCGCTGTATGTGCACGATCCCCGCGGTCTACTCAGCCCCAAGTCTTCGACCAGTACCCGTGAACAGCTCACCTCCAGCGCCGATATCACCCCACTGCTACTGACGATCGCCTCGGGCGGGAGCGCATGGCGCGGGGACGCGAGGTACGCACACCTCGCCGATCGCCTCGACATCGCAGCCCTGTGCCGCGATAGGAGCAAACCGGGGCGGCCCTGGATCGTGCACGCCACCGACGAACCCACCATCGAAGAGGCGGCCGTGCTCTTCAACCAGAATGCACCTGCACACGTTGCAGCGGTGCGCACCGCCGACGCGAAATACGTGTCCTATTCACACTTCATCAACGGACGAATAGAAGTAGACCCAGCTCAGCAACAAGAATTCGAGCTCTATGACTACGCGGCGGCGGGCGGGCAACTCGAACTCGACAACCAAGCCGCACGTAATGGTGATCTGCGCGCCCAGATGGAACCGCTACTGCAACAAGCCATTTCGGAACTGAACCAGCCGCTTCCAGGCCACCTGCGCCAAGCTCAGGAGCAAGGCTGGGCAGATTATCTGGCGCAGGAACACAATATTCTCGCAATTGCGCAACACGTGCTCGGTGAACTGCAAAACGCCCTGCCCAAGTAGTCCCGGGCCGGATCGTTATGGCTCGATCATGCCGGGTGGGTGCGGTCAGCGCGCTCATCGGCGTGGTGCATTGTGTCGGAGTTGTTTTGTTACGGTAGTTGGCAATGTGGTTATCGGAATTAGAAAGAAGATGGTGCGATGCAATTGTCAAAGCGCAGTAGGTTCGACGACGGACTGACTAGTTCTGATGCTGCAACCCGGAATAGTGCCAGACCAACTGCATGGACCAGGGAAGTCATGATCCCCTTCGGGCGAGTGGGAGACCCCGGTCCATCCCTGTGCCGAGCGGCCCCGACCAGGCTTTTTGTGGAGCTTCGCGCTCGGCGTATGGCGGCAGTGCGGAATATGTGCCGGACTCAGATGCAAATACCGATACTGGCGGATCCGAATGGCAACCAGAGGCACACTGTCACGGAGCCGACTACTTGCACGACTTCCGGTGCCGCTGGCGACGGTTCCGCTGACGCGATAGCAGGCGCGATCATCCCGAGGGATGATGCTGTGGCGACTGCGGCCAGCGAGAGTGCTAATTTGGTTCGCATGGCGAACTCCTTCGGGTTGAGCAGATGGAATTGATCCCAACAATTCTGCATCAATATGAAAGACATTGAAAGAGGGTTAATCCTCTAGTATCGAGACATGTTCGACTGAGGCTGATTATTTCCAAATAGATCTTCCATGGCTACTTGATTGGTGCCGTAATGATGTCCGGTTGTGACCGCCGCTCTGGCCATCCTCGGTTTGGGTGACGCGCGCAGGTCCGATACCGACCGTTATTGATGCCACTATTGTCGAATATGTCCGGATTGTGGTTACCGAAGTGCGTCGCCCGCTGTCGCAAAATATGAGACCCGGTCCGGATAGGGCCGGGTCTTCGGTTCGGGCTGTTCAGCGCGGGGCGAGGCGGTGGACCACGATGCCGGACTTGAAGGTGGTCGTGTCGAGCAGTTCGAGGTGGCTGACGTCGCGGCCCTCGAAGAGGCGGGTGCCCGCGCCGGCGATGGTCGGGAAGATCCAGAAGTGGTACTCGTCGACGAGCTTGTTGTCGAGCAGGAGGTGCGATAAGGAGCCGGTGCCGAATTTGAGGATGTCAGCCCCGTCCTGTTCTTTCAGCACGCGAACCGCTTCGGTGACATCGCCCTGCAGAATTGTCGCGTTCCAGGTCGCGTCTTCTTGCCGCAAGGTCCGTGAGGCAACGTATTTGGGCATGGCGTTGATACGGTCGGTGTACTCGTCACCTGCGGGCCGGGTCGGCCACGCACTGGCGAAGCCCGTATAGGTTTCGCGACCGAGCAGGAGTGCATCGGAGGCGAAAAGCAGTCCGGCGGCGTAATCGGCATGCTCGTTGTCCCAGTACGGGGCACTCCACCTGTGCGGTTCGGCGATGACGCCGTCGGTGGTGACGAAGGTGGATTCGACAAGTTTGCGCATTGGTCTGTCCTCTATCGGGTGTGGTCGGTGCGTTGACCCCAACTGTGCCGACAGGGGTTTACGGTTTCCTTCCGGTCGGTTGACGGACCTACGCTGACGTCCACCGAGTCGCCGTCGCGGGAGCCGACGAGTCAACCGCGAACGTCAGCCACCGACATCCCATAAACCCGACCGGTCGCCCTGCCGCCGGTCGCCCGGCGGTCCAGAAGGCCGCGCCGGTCGAGTCGAATCAGGATCGGTTCAAGGTCAGATCCAGCCGGGCGATGTGGAACCGGGTATCGGTGACATCGACAGAGGTTTCCGTGAAACGGTTCCCGCCCAGTATGTTTCGGACGAATTCGCGTACCACGGCGGGCTGCGCGTCGAGGCCCGCCAGCAGCTTCGGCGCCAGTTCTATCGTCCCGTCGAAATATCGTGGCTGACTGGAGATTCCCGGCTGCTGTGGCGTCTGGCGCAACCCGTCGATAGTGTGCAGAATCAGATCCAGCTGCTTACCGTCGCCGAAGTCGATCCGAAGCGGTGTCGGGGTGACGGCCACATCGAAGGTGTGCACTTGTGCTCTCCACCCCTGCACAAAGACGCCGTCATAGTCGTACGGCGAAGGGGCCGCCAGCGTATCGAGCGAACGATCGGTCGGCGAATTCTCCAGCACAGCCCCGGCAAGAGGCTGATCGGTACGGACGAATGTCCACGACTCGTCGGTGAGTTGCTTTGTCCAGTAGCCGGTTCGACCGCCGTCACGGCCCTCGACTCGCAGTTCCCGGGCCGACGAGCCGGGCCCGGTCCGGTGAATGGAGATGCGGTCGGTGATTTCGCCCGGCACCTTCGGCTGCCGCATCCAGTCCGGTGCGGGCAGCTGAATCGCGGCGTATCGGCTGTCCATGCGTTCCGACAGCATGTCGGGAGCCTCGGGCAGTTCGCTCTGATCGTGATAGGAGTAGCGGAAGAACACCTTGTCGGCGCCGGAGATGTCGAAATCGTAGAGGCGCGTGTAGAAGTCGCCGAAACGATTGACGATCAGCGAGGTCGATGCGCTCGTGGACAGCGCGACCGCCTGGAACCGACCGCCGTGCGGCGTCGCCATCTCGTAGCTGTGATCCACCGGTAACCAGGGATCGATGTACTGGATGCGCTGACCATCGTGGGTGAGCGCATAGACGTGCGACACCTTCGCTCCGCCGACCGGGTGATCGTTGCCGGCGGTATCTCGCCAGACGTGGTCCTCGTTGGGTGAGAGAACCGACCAGGACCAGGTGCGAGTGCCCGGGGGCAGCGTGTTTCCGGGGCCGGTCCACAGTGGGGTGCCGTAGCGGCTGCTCCAGTTCCAGTCCCGGGGTGCGCTGAGCGCGTGGTCCATGGTGTAGAACCGGCCGTCGCGGTCGATCATCATCACCTCGTCGTCGTCGGCGGAGACACCGACGACGCGACCCTCCAGGCAGCCCGGCAGCGCCACGGTGCGCCAACCGCCCTGGGCGGCGGACTCTTTCACGTATACGTGGCCGTCACGGTTGGCGAATGTCCAGCGTCGGTTGAACGAGTCGGTGGTGGTGCGGAAGTGGATCCGCTCGGGCAGGTCGACGGCGGCAGGAGCCAACGCCGCCAGTCCGGCAGTGGATTCGTCGACTGTCACTTCCGGGGTGCCGACCGTGCCCACCGGCGCGCAGCCGGGGTCCGCGACAGTCACCGAATGCGTTGCCGCCCCGGCCAATACCAGCCCGGTCACAGCGGCAACGGCGGTACGCCGGATGGCTTCGGGTCGCATCACAGCCACCCCGCGGCGCCGAAGCCGAGGATCGCGACGGCGTCGACGCCGAGGATCGCGCCGAGTGTGAGTGCTTTGGCACGCACGGTGGGCAGATCATGCACAAAGAAGCAGACCGCGAAGAACGGTACATAGCCGATGAGCCAGATGAGGACGGGGAAGCCTGGCTGCCACCACGACCATTCCCAGGTGAGTACCCCGGTCTTGTTGAGCAACACTTCGACGCCGACCGCCGCGGCGGAGTTGACCGCGATGAGAACTGGCCGGTTTGGCAGGCCGAAGATGCGGGTCTCGCGGGGCGGCAACATCTTTGCCGCCGCGATCCCCATGATGGCGAACATGAAGCAGATCTCGATGTTGAGGCCGATGAGGATCTGATATGCGGTGGGGCCGGCCGCGCCCCAGACCGGCGCACGACCGGTGAAATGAAAGACCAGGGCGTTCCAGATCTCGTTGAACCAGTCCATGCCCCACAACGCGAGTCCAGCGAACAGGACATTCCAGTTCCGCCGCTCGATTTCGACGGCATAGATGTAGATGACGATCAGCAGAAGCGGGATCACATACCACTTGAATTGACTCGCATCGCGAAGTATCTCGAGCGCCTCTCGGGCGTTGTCGGTCAACGGCGCACCTCCCTCTCGTGATCGCCGGGCCAAGCGAGTATTACATATCGACATCAAACGTCAACATGTAACGAATGGTCCAGTCGTCGAGCAGGCAGGCGCATGCGGCTCCAGTCGACGAGCTAGAGGCCTGACCCATCCGCCGTCCGCATCGGCCAGAGTTCCTACATCCGCACGAGCCCCACATCCCGACCGGTCGAACGCGAGTTCTCCCCGCCTGCTCCGTAGTTGCGGCCAGACCGAGTCGGTAAGGTGGCGGGCATGCAGGTCGGGCAACCGAGTAGAACCGCAATGGCCGTAGCGCGCGCGAGGGCCGACCATCAGGTTGCCGACGAGCCACGGGTGTTCACCGATCCGTTAGCTCTGCAGATCATCGGCGAATCCGACTTGCGGGCAAATGAATTCGACAATGGTCTCGATCAGGATCTGGCTCGTCGGCGGCGGTTGTTTATCGCGGCGCGCAGCCGATTCGCTGATGACATCGTGGCGGCCGCGGTCGCCCGGGGGACTGGTCAGGTAGTGATCCTCGGGGCTGGACTGGACACCACCGCCTACCGCAATACCCACGAGGACGTGCGATTTTTCGAGGTCGATCACCCCGATACCCAGGAGTGGAAGCGGCGCCGACTGTCCGAGACCGGAATCGCGATCCCGTCATCGCTGACCTTCGCCCCGATTGATTTCGAACAATCCACGTTGGCAGACGGATTGGCCGAGGCAGGGCTCGACCGCGCTCGGAGCGCGGTGTTCATCTGGCTCGGCGTTGTCATGTACCTGACCAGAACGTCGGTCGAGGACACTCTTCGCTACATCGCCGGCCACGGCGGACCCGCGGAGGTGGTTTTCGACTACCTGTATCCGGTCTCCTCGACACCCCACGATCCCGCGGCCGGACTACAACAGGCACGCGCAGATCGTGTGGCCGCGGTGGGCGAACCGTGGCTCAGTTTCTTTACCGCGGACGAGATCCGCGGCAATTTGTTGTCCTTCGGTTTCGATCGGGTCGAAGACCGTTCCGCGACACAGCTGTTGGCCACCTACGGCATCCGAACAACCGCTCGCCCTATGCATTCAGGACCGCACCTGATCCACGCCGGCACGGCGTGAGTGCCCAGGATCCCTTGTCCCTGGACGTCATTCGGATCAGATTTGTCCGACATGCCAGCCACCACCGGTCTACCAGGACCGCGAGCGGATTCACGGCTACGAGTGAGGGCGTCGTGCGTTCGGAGCGACGGCCTGCTCACGCGGTGAGATCGGCGCCCGGTGTCGCGGGAGGCCGGGCCGGCTGGCGGCCGATGAGCGGGATCGGCCGTCGCAGGTCGACCATGGTCGCCACGTGGAGCGTGCGTTTGCGCTGCAGGATCGGCCCGACTTCCGGCGCGGCGACGGAAACTGTCACAGTGCAGTCACCAGGACCCAACGCCACCAGCATGCCGCCGCGCACGGTTGCCGCGAGCGGCTGAAGCAGCAACGCAACGCCGAGTTCGAGCGCAAGTTCGCCCACCCGGTTTCCGTCCACGGTGACCTCGAGCCGTGGACAGCAGGTGTGGGTGACCTCGTGTTCGAACAACTCGACCTGCTCGACTCGGTCCGGGCAGGTTCGCATCGCCGTACGGCGAAGCCGGTCGTAGCGGCGCCAACCCGCGACCGCGACCCTGCCGAGGTCGATCTCGAGCAGCCCGTCGACCGCCCTGGCCAGCTCGCGCAGCGCCGCCGACCGCAGGACCACGGTAACGACTGGCGCTCGACGCAGCGCCAGCTGCTCGACACCTCTCTCGTGCAGGCGCTCGGCCAGCTCGCCCACGCCGGCCTCGCGCGCGGCGCCCGGGAGCAGCACCGCCCGAGCCGTGATCGATGCGGGACTCGTCATCTGGGCACCTCCCTGACATGTAGACGTGGCTCGCCGCCGCTCAGCCGAACCTGAACAGCTGGAGCGTGGGCGGGGCGGGTGATCTGCCGAACGTAAATCGACGGGCTGATGTCCTCGACCACACGTACGCATACCTGCGGCGGGTGCGGATCACGGTGGTACGCACGCGCCGGATCGGTCGGGTGCTTGCGCCGCCGGTGCAGTACGAGCGTCGCGACACCGACGGCGAGAAGAAACCCGCCGATGCCAAGCGCGTCGCCGATGTGGTTGTCCCGCCGATGATCATCGCTCCGTGGCGCTGCGGTCGGCGGTTGCGTGGTCGGCGGTTGCGTGGTGGGTGGCCGCGTGACGGGCTCGGTGGTCGTGGGTTTGGAGGTGGTCGTCGTGGTGGTCGGGCCGACCTGCGCGGGGACGATCTTGATGGACGCTTCCTTCCGGATAACGTGGTCGTATGTCGCGCGGCAGGTGACGTTGATCGAATGCGCGCCGAGTTCGGCCCGGTCGGGCACGCTGACGGGAGCATCGAACGAATACTGGTGGACGTAGGCGGTGGTCACCGAATCAGACCAGTTCGGTGCGACGCTCACCGCGTCGCAGGGCCAGTAATCGCCGTAAATGGTGATTTGCGTACCGCGTTGGGCGGTGGGCGGCACGCGGACAGTGGATTCGGGGACCGTATCAGGACTCGCGGACGGTGTGGGGGACGTACCGGAGCTCCCTGACGTTCCGGTCGGCGGGACCGGCCAGGTCGTCGTAGGCGCCGTCGCGGCGATCGGTACCGATACCGCGCCGAGCAGCCCAGCCGCGGCCACCGCGACAAGGAACACTCGCGCGTCGCCTCTCATGATCACCTCTCCGAGACGCGGGAGGCTCGGGGGATCCGTGCCCCGGAGTCAGTCTGTTCCCGTCCCGAGGTGTCGACATGAGTAGCGCACTACCTGTTTCGGCGCTCGTGCCTGCAGGAACAGCGCGGGGATGGGGTCGGACCGAGTGAGCTTGCGAAATTCGAGGAGACCGGACTGCTTCGCCATCACAATGACCGGCAACGCAGCTTGGAAGAGCACGACCGGAGCGTATGAGATCTCACTGATTCGGCGTCAACAGCACGAGCGGGATCGCACGGGTGGTCTTGCGCTGATAGCCGGCGTAGCCCTCGTACGCCGCGACAACCCGGGGCCACAACGCCGCGCGTTCTTCCGTGGTGGCCACGTGAGCCGCCATCGCTTGCTTGGGACCGCTCTGCAGCGACACCTCGACATCAGGATTGTCGCGCAGATTCAGAAACCACGCCGGGTGGGTGGGGTCGCCGCCGCGCGAGGCCACGATCACGATCGTCTCGCCATCGATGACCGGCGCGGTCAGCATGACCTTTCGCGGCTCACCGGTTTTGCGACCGATCGTGGTGAGCTCGAGGGTCGGCATACCCACGATGGTTTTGCCCAGCTTCCCGCCGCTTACTTTGAGCAGGGCACGGTGGATGACGTTCTGGATTTTCAGTTGGGCATCACTGGGCATGCTGCGGAATCTACACCGGAACGCGACTGCGCGAAGCGCACTACCGCGGGCACTTCGAACACCAGCACCTCCCGTCGTGTGGATCCGGGCTCCGGGAGAACTCTCGAAGCCGTGCAGTTCCGTATCACTCAGCCCCCACCTCAGGCACTCCTACAGTCCACGCGGCATAGCCCCAACTGTTCGACGCCTTCTGATATTTCGGTATACCAGCACCCAGCACTGGGGATGATGGCGTCGACGTCCGGGGCGCGGGTTCTAGCCGCGCACGACTTGGACGGTCATGCGCCGCGCGATTGGCTGGCGACGGCACACGTATATGCGTCTGTAGTCGCTGAGAGGCGCGTCGGCGAATCAACGATACTTTTAATTGCCGGAGCAGACCGGCGTTTCTCAATCCACGATAAGGTTCCATTTCCCGAAATGTGCGGGCGGAAAGTCCTTCAGATTCGTGTAGTTACCACCAGCGTCGATCTCGCCCGTTGCGCCGGCGCCCAGAAGCTCGTTATCGGACCTACCATCGTTGTGAGACATGGTGCGCGGCCCTCATCGAGCATCGGTCGTATGGTGCGCCACGGATCGCCCGACCTGAACGAGTAGCGAGCTACTCGTCTTATCGTATCCGCCACAAGTGCCGAGGCCGGCTCGTGAGGGATACCGACCTGAGGCGAGCAGTGGTCGCGGCAATTTCCAGGTCGCCGACCTGTGGCAGCAACGCCGCCCGTGGTGTAATTCTGGAGATCCGCAATAACGCTACGCCCCTGATGCAAGGCAATCCGATCAGGACAACATTCCAGTGTTCGGCGCCTTTTTTCGCATTGTCAATGATATGATACGAGGCCGAGCCGTAGCATGCACCATCACATTGCTGCATCATTGCTGGGAATTGCTTCGACATTGCCGCCTATTCGGTAGTCGAGACCGTAGTCTCGGGCGCACCGAGTGGATGCGGGACGCGGTGGTATTGCGAGGAGGAGGCGACACGAGATGCCCAAATATTTGTGGCGGGTCAGCTACTCCCAGGAAGGAGCGCGTGGCCTGCTCGCTCAGGGGGGCAGCGCTCGCCGAGTAGCCATCACGGAGATGGTCGAAAGCGTGGGCGGCCAGGTAGAAGCCTGCTATTTCGCTTTCGGTGAAGACGACCTGTTCGTCATCGGCGATGTTCCGGACGAGGTTGCTGCCGCTGCGCTCGCAATCCGTACTGCGGCATATGGAGCGGCGGTCTCACACACAGTGGCACTACTGACCCCCGAGCAGATCGATGAAGCAGTCGCGCGCGACGTCACGTACTTGCCGCCCCAGGTCGGGCCGTAGTTCCTCCCGTCTGGTGTCGTGATTGTTATTTCGACTTGCTGAGCATGACAGTGCGATTCGGCGTCCGCCCACGGTTGTGGGCGGAGGATTCGGCTATTGCCGCGGCCACCGTGGGTGGCCGAAGTGCATCAGTTCCCAGATCGCGTCGTCCTTGTAGGTTTCGATCAGGTTGTCGAACGCCTCTGCGGCGGGCCGCGAGCACGACGAAGGCGCCGTGTCGGCGAGTTTGCGGGCGGTGGCGGCGCCGATACCGATACTTGCGCCGCTGACGAGCGCGACGATTCCGGTCAGTTTCGATGTCGTGGGTATTGTCCTGTGCTCTCGATGTTGGGGCAAGCCAACGGGAATGAGCCCCCAACCAATTGGCCAGCGGGATGCAAACCGAGTACTCGCGGAGATCGGCGTCCGGGCTTGCGCGTGTCCCCGATCCGGATATCGGATAGGTGTTCAGACAGCTCCGGATGCGGCTACTTACAACTGGCGTCAGGACCGGGTCCAGGAGAGTGCGTTCATCCAATGGAGGTGCTGTAAGCAGCACCAGGATGGCTGGTTTTAGTTTGCGGTGTGCAGTGCACCGAGTCGTCATGTCGATCAGTCGAGGCTGGGGGGCCGGTCAGCGAGTCGCTCGCCGCCACCGGTATCGGGGCAGAACTGTTACCGGCCAAGGGATCTCGACGGGAAGACGGCTGCGCTCCGTACCGCTGTGAGAACGCCTGAACGTTCGCTGCGGCCGAGCTTGTTCGATACGCTCACTGCTGGAACGACTCCCGCTACTCGCCGCTGCGATGTCGGTGGGGTCGGTCCCCGGCCGTATGGCTGGTGCGGGTAGTAAGCCCGCGAGTGTGATTGCGTGGGAAGGACATCGACGGATGACGGTGCGGCGGATGGTCGCGGGGGTTATGGTTTCGGTAGGAATCGGTGCGCTGGTGTGCGGAACGGTGGTGACACCGGCGCAGGCGGATCCGCTACCGCAATGGGCGCCGTTAGGTACCACGCTTTATACCTTCGGCGATGCGAATTTTTGTGCCGGGGCGATCGGCGTGGCGGTGGAGGCCGCACCACATCAGCCTGGCCACGTGCTGGCGCACGTCACACCACTGGGTTACCAGCGCGGGCCGTGCGGCAATCACGTGATGCTGGGGTGGGTGGGCTCAGCGGGCGGGCGGACCCAGGACGTATACGTGCATACCGATGCGGCGCAAGGCGACACCGTGACCGTCGACCTGTGGGTGGGGATGGGTCCGGCCAAGATCATGGCCGATACATGGCCGATCCAGGGCCCGTTCGCGGAGTGGTATCTGCTGGTGCCCTAGCCCGTGCCTGGTGCGTGGGCCTAGGACTGATCAGTTCTGGGGTCAGATTTCCCGGCCTGCGCAGCGGCCCCGCTGGCGCTGTCGATCCGCAGCAATCCTGGACAACCGCAGGCGTGGCGACACAGCGACACTGCCCTTCGGTCCGGACAGCGCCGGGTTGCCAGACCGTTTTCTGTCACCCGGACTCGGGTTCCTCCTACCTTGCGTCGCCGAGTTCGGCTGTGCCCGAATGGAGTTCGGCGTGCGATGTGGCGCACCTGGGGATTCAGATCGTCGCCCCACGTTGTCAGTCGGACAGGTACGTGAGTTGCAGTGCGCCCCAATGACGCTGTCGATGCCGTGGTGCCGGTAGCGGTCTTCGATCGTTCCCGATTGGCCGAAACCGGTGACACCGAGCGTGTTAGCGGGGACCTGCTGGATGGTGCCGAGAAGGGCGAGCGTGTGTAGGTGACCGTCCAGGACTATCAACGCAGTGGTCGACGGATCGCTCGCCCAATTCGCGGTCATCGCAACAGTTGAGGTGTTGCCTGTCGGTGAGTCGCCACGCTAGCCTCTATCGAGTTAGCAGAGGCTAACCTTCGAAGGACGTGAACCCGGGTGAGGTCGAGCGATGGATTTGAATAGGCGTCAACTCTTCAAAGCAGGCCTCGGACTGAGTGCGATACTGGCGATCGCCGCTTGTGGAGACGGATCTTCGTCCGATGGCTCTGGTGGCTCGCCTCAGCGCGGCGGCACGCTTCGTATCGGTGCAATCGGCAAATCATCCAAGACCGAGCGGGATCCTCACGCGACGATGAGCAATGAAAGCGATTTCCTCATCATGTCGCTCATCTATGATCCGCTGACGGTTCCCGGAGCCGATCCGAACGTGGCCCCTCGGTTGGCGTCGAAGTGGGAATCCGATGCAGAGCAACGGAATTGGACATTCACGATCGCCGAGGGCGCCACCTTCCACGACGGTCGTCCGGTCACTGCCGACGATGTGGTGTGGTCGCTTCGGCGTCTGCGTGAGGTCGCAGGTGAGACCAAGGTGCCTGTGTCGTCGGTCGATGACATCAAGCCGGTCGGCACGAACGCCGTTGTGCTGACCTGCGCGGGTCCGAACAGTCAATTGCCGTTGCTGCTGCGATTGATGACATTTGCCGTCCCCAAGGGAACCACGGACTTCACCAAAGGCATTGGCAGCGGCCCGTTCCGGCTCGAAAGCTACAACAATGGCAACGCCCGGCTGGTGCGAAATGACAACTGGCACGGCGGCGCCCCCTTGCTCGACGCTGTCGAAGTGACCCTGTTCGAGAGCCCTGAATCGATGGCCAACGCGATCATGGCCGGGCAGATCGATGTCGCATCGAGTGTCGGCGCCGTCGCGGGGCGGACGGCAGAAGCCCGCAGTGACCTCCAGGTCATCCGCCGTCCGAATGATGTCGCGATTGTCATCGCGATGAGGACCTCCGACGGGCCTTTCGCTGATCCGCGCGTGCGGGAAGCGCTCCGTCTTGCCGTGGACCGCCCAGCGATGGTCGCACAGGTGCTTTCGGGCTACGGCAGCGTGGCCAACGATATTCTGGGCACTGCTGATCCGACCTTCGACTCATCGATCGCGCAGCGAAAGCGCAATGTCGACCGAGCAAAGCAACTGCTCGCGGACGCGAAGTTCGACACCGGAAAAACGTATCCGCTGGTCACGAAGCAGGAGGCCGCGGGTGAGGTGGAATCGGCGAAGGTGTTCGCAAGCCAGCTCGAGGATATCGGGCTGAATATCGAAGTGGTCGTCCAAGAAGCGAACGCTTTCTACGATGACACCTGGCTGAAGGCCCCGTTCTACACAGTGAACTGGGGCACCAATGACTCGGTCATGTTCTTCGCCAGCAAGGTCATGTCGTCGCGAACGAAGTGGAACGAAACCGGCTTCAAGGATGCGGATTTCGACAAAGCCTACGCCGATGCACTCGCCGCGCCGGCGGGCGTGAAGTTCACCGAGGCGAGTAAGGCGATTCAACAGATCCAGTACGACCGTGGCGGTTACATCGTGTGGGGCATGGCGGATGGAATCGATGTTGCGTCCCGTGCAGTCCAGGGTCTGCCGAAGCTAGGAGGATACGGCCGAGTTCAGCTCGAACGCGTTTGGTTGTCGAGTTGATCGCATTCGCCGGACTGGTGGTGCGGCGGCTCGGACTGTTGATCGCACTGCTTGCAGTGGTATTCGTTGTGGTCGACCTGCTACCGGGAAACGCGGCACGGGCCGTCCTCGGACGTGATGCGGGAGCGGATCGGATAGCGGCGAAGGAGCACGAGCTGGGATTGGACCGGCCGCTGCCGGTCCGTTTCTGGAACTGGTTCAGTGGGGCCGCTACTGGAGATTTCGGCACCACGGCCCGGGGGCAATCGGTGAATGAGTTGTTGGCGGCCAAGTTTCCACAAACCTTGCTGCTGGCATCGGTCGCGATGCTGGCCACGGTGGTGATCTCGCTGCTGTGCGGGTTGTGGTGGTCCGCGCGGCCTTCCGGCTTCGCCGCTCGCGTTATGCAACCGAGCTCCGCCTTCGTCATCGCGGTTCCGGAATTCGTGGTGGCAACGCTGTTGGTGCTGGTTTTCTCGCTGTGGCTGGATTGGCTGCCCGCGGTGACTTTCACCGACCGCTCCGGATATCCGGCGAGCCCGGAGATGCTGATCCTGCCTGTTGCGGCCCTGGCGATACCACAGGCGGGCTGGAATTCGAGGGTGGTGCGTGGCGCGTTGATCGACGCGGCCGCCGCACCACATGTCGAGAGCGCCGTTCTGAATGGGCTCCCGGAAAGGACTGTCCTACTCCGTCACGTCCTGCCGTTCGCGTTGCCCACGATCGCAACGTCTTTCGCAACCTCGGTCGGTACGTTGTTCGGCGGCGCTCTCGTTGTCGAGACGATATTCAACTATCCAGGGATGGGCGCTATGGTCGCGGGATCTGTCTCCGACCGCGATACCGCGCTCGTAGCGGCAGTCGTGGCAATGACCGGAACAACGATCATGTGCGTCTTGCTGCTGGCCGACGCCATTCGTGCCTGGGCTAATCGAGGTCGACGATGACGACCTCGACCACCTCCCGGAGGCTGTGGCCGGCGGTGTTACCCGCGGCCGCCGTTGTCGCCATTGCGATAGTCGGACCCGCGCTCGCGCCGCACACAGTCGATCATGCGGTCGGTATTACCTTCGAGAAGCCCAACAGCGCGGCCTGGCTGGGCGGCGATCGGCTCGGCCAAGACGTCACGAGCCAGTTGCTATGTGGCGGCTGGGGACTGCTGCTGCTGGGCGCGACCATCGCCGTGCTGGTGACCGCGTTCGCTGCGATCCTCGGATCGATAGCAGCGCTGCATCCGAGAACCGGGGCATGGATCGAACGCACCGCCGATCTGGGCATGCTGTTGCCGCCGGTGTTGGCGATCCTGCTATTTATGCTCTCCTGGCCCGAATCCGGAGCCGTGGGTTTGGTGGTCGTATCGGTGATCGCGGGTACGCCGTACTCGGCGCGAGTGTTCGCAGCAGCGGCGACCGGAGTGGCGGCGTCGGGCTTCATCGAAGCGGCGCAGGCACGGGGAGAACGGTTGAGTTACCTCATTTTTCGAGAACTGCTCCCGAACCTGCGCGAAACACTGCTCACTCAATTGGGCCTACGATTCGTGGAGGCGATGTACCTCGTGAGTACTGCGGCGTTCCTACAGCTGCCGACCACCCTCGGAGACGCGAACTGGGCCGTGATGGTCCGCGAGAACGCCTCCGGGATCCTGCTCAACCCCGCCGCGGTGCTGGCGCCGAGTGTGGCGATCGGTCTGTTGGCGGTCAGTGTGAACAGCGCCGTTGCGGCGTTCGGGCGTGGGCGGAGCAGCGTATGACGACTGGGGTGCAGGTCGAGGATCTCGCGATCCATTCTTCGTCGGGTGCGGTATTGCTGGCAATGACGTCGCTGTGGGTTCCCCAAGGCTCCGTCACGGCGTTGACCGGTCCATCCGGAGCGGGGAAGACCACGCTGATGCGTGCGGTGCTCGGCCACCTTTCCAGCGGTACGACTAGATCGAGCGGTTCGGTACGGGTCGCCGGACAGGATGTGTTCGCGCTGAGTCCCGGTGCGTTGCAGTCCTTCCGCCGCGGGCACATCGCTTTCGTGAGCCAGGATCCGGGTGCCGCGCTGAATCCGACAATGCGGGTTCGGTCACTGCTCAGGGAAGCGGCGAACCATTCCAGAGACGCCGATCTGGGTACCGTGCTCGCTCGCGTCGGGCTGCCCGAGCACTGTCTTTGTCGGCGTCCTGGCGAACTGTCCGGTGGTGAACAGCGACGGGTCGCGCTTGCGCTCGCGCTGGTCCGCAAAGTTGGTGTCCTTGTTGTTGATGAGCCTATCGCCGGGTTGCATGGGGAGCTGCGGAACGGGATAGCGGAGCTGCTGCGTTCGCTGGCCACCGACGATGATGTCGCGGTGGTGGTTTCGGGCCATGACACCAAGGTTCTGCACCGGCTCGCGGATGACGTGGTTGCGCTGGGCGAGCCACAGGTGGGACTGCTGGAGCTGGCGACGCGGCCTTCGGATCCTGTGGTTGCGGGCCCGCCCGCCCTGCAGGCGCACGCGATATCCGCAATGGCGGGTCGCAGAAGGCTGCTGGCATCGGTCGACCTCAATATCGGGGCCGGTGAATCGGTCGCAGTCGTCGGGCCGTCGGGCGCGGGGAAGACCACGTTGGCCCGAGTGCTGGCCGGTATCCATTCCGCGGCGTCGGGCACTCTCGAGGTGGATGGACGCGAATTGGCTGTCGGGCGCGCACGCCGATCTCGCCGCGACCGGAGGCGAGTGCAGCTGATCCCGCAGAACCCGCTGTCCACACTCAACCCGAAGCAGACTGTATTGCAAGCACTTTCGCGACCACTGCGGCTCAACGGGATGACCGGAAAGGCTGAGGTCGCTGATCGCGCCGCACGTCTGCTGGGCAGTGTGGAGCTGGACGTCGATGTGTTGGGTCGATATCCGGACGAGCTTTCCGGCGGTCAGCGGCAGCGCGTCGCGATCGCGCGCGCGCTCGCCGCTGAACCGGATGTACTCATCTGCGACGAGATAACATCGGCACTCGATACCAGCACCGCTGAATCGATTATGGAGTTGGTGGAGCGAACTCGAATCGCACGGGGGATCGGGGTCCTGGTCGTCAGCCACGACATGGCAGTTGTGGCCAGGTATTGCCGCCGGATCCTTGTCCTTGCCGACGGAATGGTTGTCGAGCACGGAGACACCGCGGGGGTGCTGGCAGACCCCAGCGCACCTCAGACGAGGGCGCTGCTGGTCTGAGCACGGGGCGCGATTACCCGGAGAAGTAGTCCTCCAGCCCGCCTTCGCGGACGGTGTCCACAGTGAAGCAATGGAATCCACCGCCGAAGAGCCGACGGTGGCGGTGCTGGACCGGTACCACGGTCATTCTGTTCGCCTCGAGGAGATCGATGAGTTCGGTGTGCGCCGAATTGACGAGCACGGTCTCGGAGTCGATGGACAGCAGGTTCATGTCGATGAACTTGCTGGTGAGCACCAGATCGTTGTCGTCGTAGCTCGGGAAGCCGTCTGCTGCCGGTTCGGGATAGTAGATGCGGTCCCATTTTTGCAGCTCGACGGGCAGTTGATCCACGATCTCGGGCGAGCGCGCCAGCAACAGTCCGGGGCGAAGCGGCAATACGGTGCTGTCGATGTGATCATCGCTGAGCCGGTAGAGCCGATGCAGTCGGAAGCGACCTTCGAACTGCCGGACCAGCCATTCGAAGGCGAGCTGGTGATGAGCTGTCGACACATTGACCAGGACGTCCTCGCCGAAGCGCAGTATCTGCGCGGCATCCATCATCATCTCGAAGCCGACGTGATATGGCGAGCCGTCGGGACGGCCGACCGGTGCCAGCGGCTCGTCGGCCGAACCGGTGCCCTCGACATAGGAGAAGTCGAACGATCCGTCGGTCATGAGTGGTCGCGGCATTACCGACCACCGAGCTCCCTTCCGGAAGTAGTCCATGAACACCGGCTTCAACAATTGGTTTTCGAAATAGCGCGAACGCATCATCGGTGGGGTCTCGACGATTTCATCGCCCATGATGACTACGTTGTCGCGTACGTTGAGCGCAGGGATCATTGCCGCCGACCATGCGGGAGTCTGTACCTCGGGGACCGTAGGCCCGATATCCAGTGGGCGATGAACCCGGACATGGAGGGATTCCAGCGTGCGGACGAGCCCTGCGATATCTTCGTTCAGTTCGTCGACATGGCGCTGCGAGATTCTGATTCTCGACCGTGCATCCGTCCCTGCCGGCGGCGAGAATGGCGGGTAGAGCCATGGCTTGCGTGCAAGGTTGTTGTCGCCGGAAATGTTCTCATGAAGGAACATGTCGAACGTCAGCTCGCGCTCGTGTGTGGTGTAGTTCAGCCCCGATCCTACAATTACTTCTCGGAGTGGCGACCATTCATCATAGCTATTCAGACGCATGTCGATCTCTTTCGTAACTCGGTGGATCTGGGTTTTTCAAACGAACGCGGCGGTGCGCGCGGGCTCTCGCTTGTGGAGGTCGCGGTCGAAACGCCGCAACAGCAGCGTCGCGGTGACCGCCAAGCCTGCACACAATCCGATCCACACTCCTGGACCGCGTAGCCCGAAACCATAGGCACAGGTCAGCAGCACAGGTAGCCCGACCGCCCAATAACCGACGAGTGTGATTCGAAAGCCGCTCTTGGTGTTGCCGAGGCCACGCAGAAGTCCGACACCGATATTCTGTGCGCAGTCCAAGAATTGCTGCACGACAGCGATGAAGAGAAGGGTTTTCGCCAAAGGAAGAACGTCCGCCGCCTCTGTTTGATCGAGAAAGGGGACAAGCACCACTCGGGGAGCCATCATATATACGATGCCCACTGCGCCCATTACTACGACACCGAGGGCCAATGCTATGCGGGCGGTACTTCTCGCTTCGTCGAGATCTCCCTTGCTGACCACTCGACTCACCAAGATGGACGACCCGTGTGAAAGGCCGATGGTTACCTGAAAGACGATATATGTCAATTGGATGACTACATTGTGCGCAGCCAACACAGTCGGACCGAAACTCCCCATAATGAGTGCAGCGACAGAGAAAAGCCCTGCTTCTGATCCGTATGTCAAGCTGATCGGGATCCCGATTCGCAGGATCGCGCGAACTGTCCTCAGATCCGCGCGCCAGCCCTGGATCGACAGCAATGGCGCAAGATGGGTGTCCCTGCGGACGATCAGGAAGAAGGCGCAGCATGTCAAGAGGTTGACAAAGGAGGTGGCACAACCGATCCCGGTCAACCCCAGGACCGGAAGTCCTAACCAGCCGTAGATGAAGGCGCCATTGATGGCTGCGTTCACCCCGACAGAGCCGATGGTGACCCACAGCAGCGATCCGGGTCTGCGCATGCCTACCGCGAATTGACGGAGCACGTTCAGCCACAACATCGGCACCAGGCCGAACGCCAATGCCATCATCATCGGCCGTGCCAGTTCCAGAATGCGCGCGTTCTGACCGAACCACACGAGCGAGTAGCTCAGTGCGACAAGCGCACCTCCCGCGAGCAGACCGACGAAGGTCGCCACCAGAAATGCCGCACGAATGACCTGACGGATCTCCGATCGCGCTTGCTCGTCGAGTTGGTCGGTACCCGCGCGCGATTCCCCTTGGCCCACCGCGCCCGCCACCAAATTTCCGACCGCCGTCACCACACCCACACTCATCGTGCGCACCTGGTTGTACAGCGTTATCGCCAGCCCGCCCGCGGCGATCGCCTGCACACCGAGCAAGCCCATCATCGCGAGGTCCGTGGTGGTCAGCGCCACTTGCGCGAGTTGGATCCCCGCGATGGGAGCCGCGAGAGCGATCAACGGGCGACTGTCGCGCACACCGATCGCGAGGCTCATGCCGGCGTCGATCGTGGCGAGGGCCGAGTCAACGCTGACGAGCCGATTTCACTGGCATATTCATCGAGCAATTGTGTGACCTCCGCTTCTGCGACCGAGTTCAGCAAGTTCTTCTCACGCATCCATTCGTCATTGAAAATCGTGTCGAGATACTTTTCGCCGCCATCGCATGCGATGGTCACCATCGTGCTGCCGGGAGGAATTTCACGGAGCCGTTTCATCGCTACATACACTGCTCCACCGACCGAACCGCCGAGCATCAAACCGTTGCGTCGCGCAACCGTGCGCGCGGTCGCAAAGGCGTGAACATCCGATACCTTAACCCCCTCGTCGAGAAGGTCGTAGTCGATGGTGCTGCCGATCGGGGCACCGGGTGGAGTGCCGGTGCCGGACTGCCAATATGGACCGCCCGGGCCACCGAATACGATCGAACCGACAGGTTCGACACCGATCACCCTGACCGACGAACCGAGGCGACGCAGTTCACGCGCGGTACCGAATAAAGAACCGCCGGTGCCTACCGAGCTGACCAGGTAGTCCACGTCGGTAGCAAGGTCTGCACGAAGTTCGTCGGCCAGCGCCCGGTATCCCCGCGCGTTGCTCGGATTGTTGTGCTGATCGAAGAAGTAGGCGCCCTCCTCCGAAGCGGCAAGTTGGGCGGCGTGCTCTTCACGTGCGGTCGGGCTCGGACCGTCGTCGCTGGTATCGGCGACATAGACCAGCTGTGCGCCCATGGCGACCATCGCCCGCAATTTGTCCTTGGCCGAGTGATTGTCCACGACCGCGGTAAATCGGTAGCCACGCTCGGCGGCGACCACCGCGAGGCCGAGACCTGTATTCCCTGAGGTGGATTCGATGATGTGCCCGCCCGGCGGGAGCCGACCGTCCAGCTCGGCGTCGAGCACCATCTGTCGAGCCATCCGAATCTTTGCGGAGCCCGTCGGGTTGAACTGCTCGAGTTTGAGTAGCAGTCGCGATCCTGAGCCGGTTCTGCACAATTCGATGAGCGGCGTACGGCCGACCAGATCAGAGACACGCTCGGCGATGTTCTCGGCTCGTTGTCCGGTGCGATGATTTGTCGATTGCAGCGCATTATTCATGGCTGTGACCGCCCCCTCGATGGGAAACACCAGCGGAATCCAGTCGCCACCGGATGCGTTCCGGCGAGGTCGTGACGACGACCTTCGGTGGCAATGGCAACTGATGGAACTCCGACTCGTTCGAATCCATTTGATAGCCAGCGGTATTCGGGTATATCAACAGATCACCTCTGCGCGGGACACGATCGAATCGAATCTTGCGCCAGGACAACATATCTGTTTCGAGGCAACTCGAGCCGCCGACACAGGCACTCGTCGGGGTGCTCGGCGCCTGCGGGGGCCAGAGCGTCGGATCCGGCAGATACTCACTGGCAAACCATTGTTCGGACAAGCTCAAGCTGAGCCCGGACGCGGTGATGAACCCGTAGTCCTGTCTCGGCTTGTAGCCGAGGACAGGAAAGGCGGTGAAGCCGCAGCCATCGAGCAGTGCCCGGCCTGGTTCGATCAGCAATCGGGTACCGGTCTGCGCAAACTTGGCAGCGAGATCGGAATGCTCCGAGGCAACCGAGCTGCCGAGGATCGCCGAGAGCATCTCCGCGCCTGCGGGATCCGCGTGATAGGGGTAGAACCCGCTGAAGGTCTTCCGGGTGTGGAACCAGGAATCTTGATACTCGCTGAGGAACTGCTGCCAGGGGCTCGCATCGACGTAGTCGACGGCGAATCCGCCGCCGATCGAAACCGAGGTGGCCGCAAGGCCTTTGGCTCGCGCGGACAGGCACCGGTCGATCAGATCGGAGGCTTGCCATGCGCGCGGTGCGACGCTGTACCCGGTCAGATGAAAGGAGAAGCCTTCCATCCTCAGGTGTGCGCGATGCGCTATGCACCGGTCGATCGCAAGGGCCAGCTCGTTGTCGTTGAGTCCGAATCGACTGTTGGGGTTCGACGGCGGCAGGACTCGCAACAGAATGCGGACCGCTTCGCCCGCGTCGGCAATCGCGATCACTCGGTCGAGCTCGTCGAGCTCGTCGA
This sequence comes from Nocardia sp. NBC_01009, assembly GCF_045208035.1. Classification (NCBI taxonomy): domain Bacteria; kingdom Bacillati; phylum Actinomycetota; class Actinomycetes; order Mycobacteriales; family Nocardiaceae; genus Nocardia; species Nocardia sp. NBC_01009. Next base: position 5,141,361 of record NZ_CP108695.1, read on the forward strand.
CCGTGATCAGGCAGCGATGGCGAGTGGCCAGCCACAGAAGATCATCGCTTTTGCTGGGCCCGGTGATCACCAGGTCCTCGCCTCGAACGCCGTTGGCCAAAGCATGGATCAACTCCGGCGCGCTTGCGACATCCACTCCGGTGTTCGCCTCGGCACAGGCACGCGGCCAGCACGCGGCTTTGTTGGCCTTCTTGCCGAAGTACACCTTGCCGTCGACACCGGCAGTGACCATCGCATCGACGAACGCCGCGAGATTCGTAGTGAACTGCTCGGGGTACACCACGTGAAATGGGCCGCCGCCTACCGCATTTGCCATATCGGCGAGCAACGTCGGATCGGTTTGCACCCGAGTGACCCAGCCCAGTTCTTTTGCCGGGAGCGGCAGCGCGGCGGTCTCGGTCAGTTCCACAGTCGCAGCTCCTGTCCACGGCCTTCTTCGATAGCGCGGACTGCCAGCGCATGCCCCACTGCGATGTCGGTGACGACCAGCCCACTGTTATATGCGAAGACCCGATCCTCCGGCGTCTTTCGCCCGAGGCCGCGGCCGGCGAGTATCTCCGGTAGCTCGGCGTCGACCGGTCGTAGCGTCCCATCCGGACCAGCCAGATACTTCCCGGTCACCGCCAGCTGGCCCGCACTGGTGGCAATCGCGTAGTCGGAGTCCAGCAGCGCGGAGTCCGCGACGCCGTATCCGACGTCCACCAGTACCCCGCCCGGCTTCAAGGAGTTTGTCCGTACCTTGACCGCCGTGGCTGGGCCAGAGGCGGCCAGCACAATGTCGGCGTCGAGTACCGCACCGGTCACGTCAGTGACCACCTCGATCGTCCGATCCGGGTGGTGTTGGTGGAATACCTCCAGCACCGCGGCGATTCCGGCGTCATGGGTCCCATAGAGCAACAGGCGATCCAAGTTCGGCAGCACCTCGAGCAGGTAGGGGAATGCCTGCCTGCCCTGGGTACCGGTCCCGATCAACAGCGCCGTCCTGGCGGTCGGTGCAGCGCTGGCCTCGACGAGAAGTGCAGTCGCGGCCGGTGTACGCAGCGACCCGATCCGAGCGCAGTCCATCAGCGCGATCGGAGCGCCGGAGTCGTCATCATAGAGTGTGATAGTGGTGTAGTACTGCTTCTGTCCGCGTCCCTTCTCCTGCTTGTACGACGTTTTGAAGGCGACCACTCGTCGAGACCCGTCATAGCCGAGCATCGAATACGAGATCGAGTCTCGGTCCGGCACGGGAAGCGCTATCTTGGCAGGATTTCGAGACTGGCCTTGTGCGAGAGTCACGTAAACATCTCGCACCGATTTGATCACCTCGGCGGGTGTGATAGCTATGTCCGCCAGGTCATTGCGCGAGAGCACGCGCAGCGGCATGTCATTCATTTCGACTCCAAGGAGAGATAGTCGACCTGCTGGCCGTAGCCATTCTCGGTCAACTCGGCCATCGGGCGCGGCCGATCCGGCATCGCGACATTTACCCGCTTGAGCCACCGGTCGGTGCCGTCGAATCGCGCTGTGAACGGGACGCGGCCGTGTACAACCACGTCGTTGTCGATGATCGCGAGGTCACCGGGCTCGAGCACGACACGACGAGTAACCCGCTCCAGTTCGCTTCCCAATCGCAGGTAGGCCGCTCGGTAATCGGGATCGGCGTCGGCCCACGGCGTGTAGTCCGGGTCGTAGCGCAGGCACAGCCCGTCCGACCGTTCCCACAACGTAGGAATCGGATCTGCGGCTCCCCACTTCTCCACGTCTCCATAGGTGAGATCCGGCAGGATCGGAATCGTTGGGCGCAAGAGTATTTCGCGGTCGGCAGCGGAGAGATTCACATCGCGAACCGAGGCTATGGTCGTCGCGACACCGTCCGGGTTGCGAACGCAACCGAGAAGGAAGACGTGCGAGCGATGTGGATGAAAGGAATCTTCGGTGTGTGGGCTCAACAGAATCGAGCTGCTCGCCCCGGTCTGCACGCTCTCATAACCTCGCGCAGGCATGACATTGTTCACCAGGCGCCCCTCCTGCTGGCCTCGCCAGCCGAAAGGTTCGCCGATCATGCTGGCGAGCAACAACATTTGCAGATCCAACGGCAAACTTGCCGTGTCATCGATCGCTGCCCAGATCGGCGGAGTTCGGCCGACCGATTGCTCATCGATGAGGAGCCCGCGGACTACACATACACCCCCGTCCGTGGCCGGTGGACATATCTTCTCGCGCAGCTCACCCTCGATATTTGCTGCCAGTGTCGAGATCGCTTGCCGACAGCGAGGATTGGACAACCCTCCGTATGCTGCAGCCAACGTCGTGCCCAGCTGGTGCAAGAACACTTGCGAATTCGCGCTCAACATACGCTTTTCAAGTGAACGTATTTCGCTGCTTACAGCAATCGACATCCTGAACTTCCCCTTTGCAGTGCCCTGCCCTGTCGAAGGGCGCACGGTCGTTCGGCGATGCGCGGGAACGTGGTCGTGCACCCGGGCACGTGACCCACTCGCAAATCAAGAACGGGGTCGACCATAGCGGAGTACGGCGTGTTAGGCAAGGCACTCCTAAGCTCGCGTCAATCTGTTTAGATGTCCGAATTATGCACCCGCCCAGCGATGTTCGTGCAGGCGATGACTCCTACTTGGGGGCGCTGCATGGGTAGTCGGGTCCAAGGGCTGGCTCCAGTCGGCGGGTCTGCCCCAGGCTCGATTGGCCGCGGGGTCCGCGATGCGGCCCGCTCGGCGTCGGTCGCCTCTGGACGACTCGTCGGCAAACGCCTCACAGTGACCGTGGCACCTGATATGTCGCCCACTCATCACAGCCGTGGCGTTGTGTCACAATGCGCCGGTGCGTATCAACGTGATCTGTGGCGGGGAGAGTGGCGAGCGAGATGTATCAATGTCTTCGGGTACGGCCGCTGTCCAATCCCTTTTGGAGCTGGGGCATGAGGTCACGCTCATCGACCTTGCGGCCGAATTGCCGATACTGGCGGGACCACTGCGGTTTCCAGCCGCACTTCCTCCCTATCATGTGCCGAACAATCCGCCAGATATCGAGCAGCAGCGGCTATGGCGTCGCAACATCGCGGCGTCGCTGCTCGACGAGGAAGTCCTCGCCTGCCTACATGATGCAGATATGACTTACGTTGCGGTGCACGGCGGATGGGGGGAGGACGGGCATTTGCAGTCGTGGCTCGAAATGCTGGGTGTTCCGTTCACCGGCCCCCGCAGCGATGCCTGTTCTGCCGCTTGGCATAAGGCGCGAGCCCTTGCGATCCTTCAGGTCGCGTCCGTGCCGACGGCACCCCGTGTGATTTATCGAGCGAACGATCCGGTTGCCGAGTCGGACGTGCGGCGGATTCTCGGTGATGGACCGGCCGTCGTGAAGCCGGCGACTGGAGGCTCCAGCGTCAACACTTCTGTCGTTCGTGGAATCGAGGAGCTCCACTTGCTCGACGGCTTGGCCGCATCGGAGGGGGAACTGCTTGTGGAGTCATACCTTTCCGGCAGGGAGTTCACGGTGGGAGTGTTGGGCGAAGAAGCACTCCCTGTTGTTGAAATACTGTTGGCATCTTCACTATTCGACTATCAGGCCAAGTATCAGATAGGTGCGGTCGCTGAAGTGTGTCCCGCTGAGATATCCTCGGAATTTTCTGAGCAGTTGCAGGAAATTGCGTTGCGCGCGCATCGAGCGCTGGGTTTTTGTCAGTACTCGTACTCCCGCATCGACTTCCGCTGCGACGCCGATGGAATGCCGGTGTGCTTGGAGGTCAACGCCCTTCCAGGCCTCACTCCGGGCAGCCTGCTGCCCTTGGCCGCGTCCAGGGTCGGATTGTCGTACTCGCAACTCACGGAACGCATCGTCGATCTCGGGGTGGGGAGAGTCGGTGGTGCCCTGGCCGCCAGGGCGCGTGGATGACACCGCACTGTCTGGCCATGACCTCATCGGCTCGTACGGTCGTGCCGCGAAGCCAGGACGAATTCGATCACGGCTTCGGTGACGTTCCCGTGGTGTGGTTCGTGCAGCAGGTCGTGCCCGGCGTCGGCGAATTCACGCATGTTGATATTGCGGCGTGCCCGAGCCCACTCTCGGATCGGTTCGATCGGCGCGATCCGGTCGTCGCGGCCGTGTATGAGAAGTGTCGGCTGGTTGGGGATATCGATGTTCAGCGCCGCGACATCTTGGGGTGTTCCGCAAAGGATCGTCGCCGAAAGTGACTGCATCTCAACGGTATTCGACTGAATGGCGATGACAGATGCGCCCGCGCCGAGTGAGTGGCCGTTAGGCTAAGCTGTGCTGATGGTCACCTGAATATCGTTGTGGTCGAACGACACTTGCCGCGTCGGCTCGGTGACGCGGCGAAGCCGCGATCGAAACTCCGATCGCGGCTGGCCTGGTTGGCGCACTTACCGGACAGTCGCCGGCTCGAGGAATGAAGTGAGCAGGGGCAGGAGCAGATCGGACCGGTACATGATGTCGTAATGTGTTGTGCCCTGAACTATTTCGAGTCGAGCGCTGCCGGGCTTTCCGATGTTCAGCCGAGAGACCATATCGGTGGCGTGGTCTCGATACAGGGCATCGGATTCGGCGGTCATGACGAGGGCGGGCGCTTTGATCTTCGCCAGCTGCGCGGTCCAGTCGTAATCCTGGGTGAGCAGCTGCTTGGTCTTGGTGACAAGGGCGTTCCAGCCGGCCGGGTCTGGTGCGACGCTGCTGTAGAGCTGGTACATGGGGCTGTCGCGCATGGCATCGGGGTTAATGGCGGCGATGCCCGCACGGGTCTCGGGCATCCAGCCGTCGGAACGGTAGGGAGCCGAAGTGATGGCCAGCCGATTGACCAGGTCCGGTGTCCGGGCGGCCACCTGCAGGGCCACGCCGCCGCCGAGTGAGTAACCGAACAGATCGGCCTTGCCGAGTTTCACGTGGGTGATCAGCGCCGTGACATCATCGGCCAGCGACTCGTAGCTCATCGGGCCCCCGCGATCGGGTGTGTGGCCGTGGGCCTGCAGCTCCACCGAGATGACCTGGCGAGTCTTGGACAGTTCGGGGATGAATGCGCTGAAGGTGGATTCGGCGGTGGAGTACCCGCCATGCAGCAGAATCAACGGCTGCCCGGTGCCGTGCGTCTCGTAGTAGAGCCGACTGCCATTGATCTCGGCATAGCGGCCTTTGCCGTCTGCGGATACCTGGTCGGCCGTAGCGGGCCGGGCTTCCGACGTGGACGCGCCGCCGGTGGTGTCGTCGCTGCCGCAGCCGCTGATCAGCATGGCGGACAAGGCCACGGCGGTGAGGGCGGTCGCCGACACAATACGGATTCGCATGGTCCGATCCTCTCGGGTTCTGAAGGCTATTGGGGAAGGTGTGCTTTGGCGTCGTTGTAGTCGCCGGTGGGGGCGTCGTCCTGGGGGCTGTAGACCAGATGCACCACACCGGTGGTGAAGGGCTGCGCGGAGAGCAGGCGGAACGGGATGGAAGATCCCTCGTCGAACAGGCGCTCACCGGTGCACAGGGCCAGCGGATGGACGAGCAGGTGCAGCTCGTCGATGAGACCGGCCGCGAGCAGCTGGCGGACGATGGAGACCGAACCGGATCGGCGATCGTTTCGAGGAACGGTTGGACGAGCGGGTTCTTTCCGTGGCGGAGGGGCTTGGGTATGCGGAAATCGGTCGGCGTTTGGAGCGGCCTGCGTCGACGATCATGCGGGAGGTCACCCGCAACGGCGAACATGATGCACGACCGGCTCCGCGAAGCAGGCCGAACAGCTCACTCTCACCATTGGGAGAGATGATCTACCAGACGCGGGCCAGGAATCGGTCTTCGGCCGTGTAGTCGAAGAAGTGGCCGAAGTACGGATCGTCGGCCGCTGGAAGGATCCTCGATCTGTCGCCGGCTTCGGCTGCGTCGAGGAGCCAGTCGATCTGTGCGGCAACCGTTGTTGCGTAGTCACCGGTCGGCCGATAACCGAGTGCGGCCGCTGCGGAGGTGTCGAGTACAACGGGGTGAGCTGAGTCCCAGGGTGTCGCACCGAGCCGGTTGTCGGTTTGATCGTCGAGGAGTACCTCGTTCCACTGATGATCGAGGTGGTTGGCGATGGTGCGGGAAATGTCGAGTGCGCTGGGGGAATCGGGATCGGCGATATTGAGGATTCGTGTACCTGGTGTGTGGGCGACGGTTTCGATCAGGGCGGCGATGTTGGCCGCTGCGGTGGTGTGGACGACCCCGGTTCCACGTCGGGCGAGTAGCACGGCGGTGCGCCGGTCCAAGATGCGTTTGACGAAGACCCATTCGCGTGGGCAGCTGCCGCCGATCCCGTGGACCCTCGATGGTCGCAAGACGCTGATCGGCAGTCCGCTGTCGAGCGAGACTTGTTCGGCGGCAACCTTGTTCGGCCCGTACCCGGCGTGGGACCGATAGTCGATATCGTTCGCCGTCAGGGTGGGCGCAGACTCGTTGATCGGTCCATCGAATCGCGGCTCGACCTGCGAGTTTGCGTGATTGCCTGCGGCGTCGATGTATACCGCCTTGCTCGACATCAAACTTCGACAGGGTGCTGCTCGAGGGCTGCCGTGCCGGTGAACCAGTAGATCGCGGTGTTGGTGAGCACGAAGTCGTCCTCGACCGTCTCGTCGAACAGTTGGGCGTTCCACGCCAGTAGGCCGGCCGGCGAGTCGGCGAGGGCGTGCGCGAGGGTCTGCGGCTGCTGGGAGTGCAGCACGTTGAATGCGCCCTTCTCCTCCCAGAACCACTTCAGGACCCCCAGGGCGGCTCCTTCCTCTTCGGTCAGATCGACCAGCTCGGCCGGATCGCCGGAGGGGAAGGAGAAGATCTGCGTCACGTGCACGCCGACCACATGTTCTGGATCCAGCCGGCCCACCTCCGGGGACCATAAGGTCTCGCAGTTCGCCGAGGTAGCCGAGGGCTGGGGCATCCTGTGGCCGGCGGCGGTCGTGGTCATGCAGACGGCGCTGTTCGTGCCCGTTGCGTTCCGGCGGGTGACCCGACGGAAGGTGGGGTCCTCCTCGCCGCGCAGGCCGGGCTGTCCTACCTGCTGTACTTCACCTGCTCGCCATACGCCACGGTCACGAACCTGCTCCTCGCCACGATCCTGCTCGCGTTCCGGCCCGGGCCGGCCTGGCTGGCGGTCGGTCCGGTGCTGTTCGGCGAGTTCGCGGTCCGGTACTGGGCGACGCAGGACCCGGGTATGCGGCCGTATTGGGCCGTGCTCGCGACGGCGGGCACCGGCGTCGGCTTGTACGCACTGTGCTGGCTGCACGACCTGACCCAACAGCGTCAGGAGGCGAAGGCCGATGTCGCCCGCCTGGAGGCGGCCCAGGAGCGGCTCCGGGTGGCCCGGGATCTGTGCGAGTCGCTCTGTGACCGACTCGCCGGGCTGATCGTCGTTTTCGACCGGGCGCACGCCGCCCCCGACCCGCGCGCCGAACTTGCCGCCGCCGTGCACACCGCCCGCGACGCACTGGCGACGGTCCGCGCCGTGGCCGGCGACCACGGCCGGTGGAGCCTGACCGGGGAACTCGCGGCGACCGGTGCGGTACTCGAAGCCCTCGGGATCACCGCCCTCATCCGCTCCGACGGCGCCGCGCTGCCTGCGCCTGTGGACGAACTGCTGGCCAGGGCGCTGCGGGCAACAGTCCTCAGCTGGACTTCAGAACAGCCGCCCCGCGAGGTCCGAATCAACGTCGCCGACGCACGACTTCGCATCGAAGGAGACAGTTCACCGCCGGTTGTGACCGGCCTGGCCGCCGAGGTGGCCGGCGCGGGCGGGGAGCTGAACACCGGCCCTGGCTGGCTGGACATCCGGCTGTCCGCTACGCCTGCCGCAAGCCTGACGCCGCTGGCGGCGATGCCGTGGCTGGCCTGGTGGGCGCTGCACGCTCAGTTGTGCACGTTCAACGGAGGACAAGGCGGGAAGGCGACCGGCAGTGCTGTCAAGGCGCGGTGGAAGGGGCCCGGCCGCCAGACTGGTTCCCCGGTCGGGAGGTCCAGTCGCATCTCGGGCAGCGCATCGAGGAGCTGATCGATGGCGTCCTGCGCGATGAGGTAGGCGGAGGATTGCGCCGGGCAGGCGTGTGGGCCGATGCCCCATGCCAGGTGCGCGCGATTGCCTGCCTGGTTCTCGGTCCGGATCGCGGGGTCGTTGTTGCATGCGGCCATGCTGATGACGACCGGCTGATGCGCGGGTAGCCAGACGTCGTCGACGAGGATCGGTTGGCGAGGGTAGCTGATCAGGAGGTTCGCCAATGGTGGGTCGTTGAACAAGACTTCGTCGAGGGCTTCGCGGGAGGAGAGGTTTCCGCCCATGACACTGCCGCCGAGCCGGTCGTCGGTGAGGATCACCAGCAGGGTGTTGACGATCAGGTTCAGTAGGAATTCGATCCCTGTGCCGTAGACCTGGGCTACGTGGTTGACGACTTCCATTTCGTCGAGTTCGGACGGATGCTGCAGCAGCACGGTGGTGATGTCGTTTGCTGGTTCGGTCCGTTTGAGTGCTACGAGTTCCAGGAGCGCCTCGAACAGTATCTTGTTGCCGTTTTCGGCATCGACTCCCTCGACGATGGCGGCCGTGCCGGCGGCGACTCGCTGCCCGATCTCCGGGGGGCAGCCGAGCAATGTATTGACGACCTGGAACACGAGCGGGAACACGTATTGGCCGATCAGGTCGGCTTTGCCGTCCTGGCAGAAGGTGTTGACCAGCGGGATGGCGATGCCTTCCACGATGTCGTGGAGCGCGTAGAGGTCTATTGCGTCGAGGCTCGCGGTGCTGGCCTGGCGGTAGCGCGCGAAGTCGAGTCCGGTGCTTCTGCTCGCGAGTGGCCGCCACCCCAGCAGTGGGAGGATTGGGCAGTCGGTGGGGATGTTCTTCTGCCAGGTGCGGGGATCGGCGGGGAAGTGTTCGGGATCGTTGAGGATCCGTACCGCGGTGTTATAGCCGATCACCAAGGTGGCGGGTACGCCGGGTGCGAGCGTTACGGGAGCCAAAGAGCCGTATTGGCTGCGCATTTCGCGGTAGGCGCGGTGCGGATCGGCGGCGAATTCCGGCGCGTGCAGCGGCACTCGCGGGTCGTCGGAATCTACCGGTGAGCCGTGGTAGACCGGGCAGGATTGGGCGGGTATTTGGGACGGCGGCGTACTCAAGGATGGAACTCCATACAATTCGTGTGCACGGCGGGTGGGACGGGTTCTGTGCCGAGGCGCAGCGCCGGGGAGCGCGTTACCTGATTCCGGCCGGAACCGGTTGAGGGGCATAGCGTCGGGGTACTGATCTTGGCTGCGACGAACCACGTGGAGGTTCGTCAGATGCCGAGGGCGCCCAGCGAATCGTGATCGTCGAGGGCGGTGGTGATTCGCTTCAACAGGGTCAAACAGGTTTCGTCCGTTTGCATCTTGGGTTGATATGCCGCTCGGCCGATGGTGAATGCCCAGGCCGCGTAGGCGAACATGGACTGCTGCCGATAGGCCAGCCAGGCATCGTCGAAGGACGGCACCTCGCCGCCGGCGCGCCCAAGCTCGTCGAGGTAGACCTCCAGCAGTTCGCGGTCCCACGCGCGCCGGTCGTCGGGCTCGCATCCCGAGTTGACGGTATACGCGAAGTCATGCGCCCAGCCGCCCTGCATCACGACTTGCCAGTCGGCGTACCCCATGCGTCCGTCGCTGGTCACGTAGGTTTGCCCGATGTGCGGGTCGCCGTGCAGCAAGGTCGGGGCCATGTCCTTGGTCGCCATATCGAGCGCGCGCTCGACGCCGGCCCACAATCGGTCGCTCTGACCGTAGAGGGTCGCAGGGATAACCTCTTTGGCCCGCTCCATGCCGACTTCGCAGCGTTTCTTCATATCGATCGCGGAGCGGACGGCGTCGAGCATGTCGTTCGGGGTCTTGAGGACCGCGATCGACGGATGCTTCCAGAAGGTGCCGTGTAGTCGGGCGAGATTGCGGACCAGATCTTCGATCTGGTCGCGGGCGATCGGGGCATTCGGCTCGATGAACACCGCGCCACGAGTCGCGGCGATGTCCTCCATGAGCGCAATGGACCGCCACGATGACGGATCGAAGGCGCCCCAATAGCCGATCGGCGCCTCTATCTCGACATCGGGACGCAAGTCCATGAAGAAGTGGGTTTCGCCGTCGATCATTTTCGCCCCGCCTAGCAATATGCGCTGGCTGAGGGAGGTGGTGGTCTTCGCGAACAGCTCGGTAGGCAATCCGGCCTGCTGGCCCGCCTCGTTGTAGTCGACGCGAATCGCAACCCGCGTGGACGTGCCGTGACTGCCATTGGATGTGCTGAACGAGAGCACCTCGGCATCGGGGACGTCGCGACACAGGACAGCCGTCAGCCAGTCGACGGTGATCGCGTCACCGGAGATGGGGACGTCGTCGGCGCTCCGCGCTTTCGGCCGGGTGATCTTCTCTAGCAGCACATGACCACCGACTGTGACGACCCGACCGAGCAACCAGAGCTTGTGGTTCAATCGTTTGCCTCGATTCCGGAGTGTACGAAATATTCTGAGCAGCTGTCCCGTTCACAAACACGTGCCGAAGGACAGTACCCGATAGGTTCGGATCATGTTGTACGACAACATTTTCGCTGGTTGTGACGCTATCGCGACCGCCTGACTGGTCACCCGGCGGCGGATCCGGTGTTGAACGCGGTCTGGGCCATGTCCACGTCGCCGCCGCGGGTCGAATCATCAACTGCATTCCAGGAGCGATCCAGGGAGGCGTTGCGAGGAGGGAATACGCGGGCGGCAGACTGGTTGGCGATGAAACTGCCTGAGCTTCCCGATCTGCCGGTCCGTGCGGCTCTCGATCGAATTGTCGCAACCCTGGCCGACCGCGGGACCGCGGTGTTGGTGGCGCCACCGGGGACCGGAAAGACGACGTTGGTTCCATTGGCGTTGGCCGCCGGGACACCGGGGCGGGTGCTGGTGGCCGAACCCCGGCGGCTGGCGGCGCGGGCGGCGGCCGGGCGGATGGCCGCGCTGCTGGGGGAATCGGTGGGGGAGACCATCGGGTACTCGGTGCGCGGGGATCGGCAGGTGGGTCCGGGGACGAGGGTCGAGGTCGTCACATCGGGGTTGCTCGTGCGGCGGTTGCAGGGTGATCCCGAGCTGACCGGGGTCGATGCGGTCGTGCTCGACGAGTGCCACGAACGGCACCTCGACGCGGATCTGCTGCTGGCCTTGCTGCTCGATGCTCGCGCGGGGTTGCGGCCGGACCTTCGGGTGCTCGCGACCTCGGCGACCGTTGCGGCCGAACGCCTTTCGATACTCCTGGGTAAAGATGGCGCGGCGCCGGTCCTGGAGGTGCGGGGGCGGACTCATCCTGTCGAACTGACCTATGTTCCGTCGTTGCCACGGGAGCGAATCGAGGCGCACGTGGCCAGGGCTACCCGGGCCGCGCTCGCCGGAACTGGCGGTGACGTGCTGGTCTTCCTGCCCGGCGCCGCTGAAATCCGCCGGACGACGCAGCTATTGGCGGATGTCGAAGGGGTGGACCTTGTTCCGCTGCACGGCAGGCTGTCGGCCGTGGGCCAGGACACCGCCCTGCGGCCCGGGTCGCGGCGGCGAGTGGTGCTGTCCACTGCGGTGGCCGAATCCAGTCTGACGGTGCCGGGGGTGCGGGCGGTGGTCGATTCGGGGCTGGCTCGGGTCCCGCGCATCGATCGAGTGCGGGGGCTGGCAGGACTTGCGACAGTCCGGGTTTCGGCGGCGGTTGCCGAGCAGCGGGCCGGACGGGCCGGGCGCGAAGCGCAGGGTCGGGTATGGCGTTGCTGGCCGGAATATGAACACGCCACCTTGCCCGCCTATCCGGAGCCAGAGATCCGGACGGCGGATCTGACACGGTTGGCGTTGGAACTGGCATGCTGGGGTACCCCCGACGGACATGGCCTCGCCTGGTGGGACGCTCCACCGTCCGGCGGATTGGCCGCCGGGCGTGATGTATTGAGCGCATTGGGGGCGGTTGATGCGGATGAGGTGACCGAGCGTGGGCGTCGGATGGCCGGGATCGGACTGCATCCGCGGTTGGCACGAGCGTTGCTCGACGGCGCCGCCGAGGTCGGGGGGCGGGCGGCCGCGGAAGTGGTCACGGTACTCGACGACGACACCGTCGCTCGCGGCGTGGATATCACGGCTGCTCTGCGAGAACTGCGGCGGGAGCGCCCGACCCGGTGGCGACGAGAGGTCGAGCGGCTGGCGCGATTGGTCGAAGTGTCCGACGGTGTCGACGATCCGGCTCTGGTTATCGCGCTGGCTCATCCGGAACGTTTGGCGCGTCGCCGTGGTGCGGGCTCGTCGATCTATCTCATGGCTGGTGGCACCGCGGCGACGCTGCCACCCGGTTCCGGATTGGGTGATGCGGAGTGGCTGGCGGTCGCGGTGGCGACTCGCGACCCTGGGCACTCCGACGGGCGGATACGGTTGGCCGCCGTCGCCGATGAACAGCTCGCCCGCCGTGCCGCATCGAATCTGCTGGTGACCGTCGACGAGGTGGACTGGACCGACGGTGACGTGGTTGCTCGCCGAGTCGAGCGACTCGGAGCGATTCTGTTGTCGGAGTATCCGATTCGGGACCCCGATCGCCGATTGCTCGGCGATGCGGTGCGTCGTGGACTGCGCGAGACCGGGCTGGGCCTGCTGCGCTGGGACGCCGACGCGATCGTCCTGCGACAGCGTCTCGACTTCCTGCACCGCACCCTCGGCGCCCCTTGGCCGCCGGTCGACGACGAGTCACTGCTCGCCGGGATCGACAGCTGGCTCGGCCCCGAACTGGCCACCGCTCGTCGCCGCGCCGACCTCGAACGCGTCGATGCCGGACAGGCATTGCGCCGCCTGCTGCCCTGGCCCGCCGCGGCGCACATGGATGAACTCGCGCCCGAACGCATCGAGGTCCCGTCCGGCAGTCGCCACCGCCTCGACTACTCGGCCGACCCGCCGGTGCTCGCGGTCAAGGTGCAGGAAATCTTCGGCTGGACGGACGCGCCGCGCTTGGCCGAGGGCCACGTCCCGGTAGTGCTGCATCTGCTCTCACCCGCCCAACGCCCGGTCGCGGTCACCGCGGATCTGGCCTCTTTCTGGCGTACCGGCTGGCCACAGGTCCGCTCCGACCTGCGCGGACGCTACCCCAAACACGCCTGGCCGGAAGATCCCGGCACTGTACCCGCCCACCGCGGCACCGCCCGCAACGCGGGTCGCGGTTAGCCCGAACACGCGACATCGCGTCGAGCAACATGAGTACGCACGTCGGCATCGCCCAGCATTCGATCAACTTGGCTACGGGCGTCGCTGCGGTAGTGCAGCGGTGGCCGATGCGAAGCACATCAGTGTGACCTAGGCGATCCATCGCGCCATTGCCGTCTGGAATTTTCATCGAGATCGAGAAAATATTTCGATACCGGTAGCGGATATTCACATGAACGGGCTTGGTCGGTATTGTCTCGAATTCTGCGAAGTAGTGAAATCAACACCGCGCCAATGGATTACGCGATATGTTCAGAACGGTATCCACACATGCCGTGTGACAGGAACAACGATCTATGCGGAGGAGGGCGTCATGACAACTACACAAATTCCCGGACCCGTCGAAGAGGTTATCCGGCGGATGCGTGCCATCAAGGAGGCCACCGCTGGCCGGATGCTCCTCACACCGGTCGGTCCGCCGCCAGTATGACGATCGGACGACTTGGCCGACACCGTGCACCGGTTCGGCCAAGTCGTCCAGAGCTGTCAGAAGGCAAGTTCGTCGAAACCGTCGGGAACTGTGTCGGCGACGGTGATGCAATCGCGCGCCCAGGGGCCGGCAAGTGCGAAGAAGCGGAAATCTCGCAATCCGTGACACGCTGGAGGCTGAGCAGCCGAAAAGCCCGAATAAACCAGATGACGCCGTGGGTATCGGTCGCGCCCTCGGTGATCGGCTAATCGGTTGAACCCACGGTCATCGATCGTGGGGCGCTGTCTTCGGGTCGCTGTGGGTTGGGGGTTACATGGGCATGTTCGGGAAGATCATGTTCCACATGTTGCGCATCATGTCCATCATTTGCGTCCACATCGGTATCACCACCTTCATCACCTCCTACGTTCTCATAGCTGAGCGTTTACTGACTACCCAGCGATGAGGCCGACATGCTCGGTATCGGGAGGATTCGAGGGTTGTTTCGTTGGCTGTCGTCCTGTCGGGGTGATGGAGACGTGTAGAGCAGGATTTGCCACGTCGATCAGCTCTGGCCCACGCCTAGGGCGGTCAGCAATACCAGTACCACGGTGGTCACGGCGAACACACCGTGACCGGCGACGATCGCGATGGGAAAATGCCGCTCGGCTGGAGCATCGTGTGCCGCCGGTGCCGCGGCGGTCGATGCTGGGGCGGCGTGGGCCCGGTAGACCGGTACCCAGCGGATCAGCATGGTGAATCCGAGCAGTGCGACGGGGACCAGCAGTGCGAAGGCGCTCCAGGCCAGCGCGTCCTTGTCGGTGGCGAGGTAGACGATCCACACGATCAGTCCGGTCACGGCCAACAGGAAGTGACCGAACAGCACCGGTGGCGGCAGGTGGGTGCTACGGGGCTGGCGCGCACCTCCTTTAGCGACCCAGGTGCCGAGCATGACGAAACCGCCGACCGCAGTCAACAGCCACAGGATCAATGCGGCGATACCCATGATGTGCTCCTCGGTGATTGGTAGAGGTGGGGTTCAACGCTGGAATCCGCTGGCCTGGGTGGTCTCGTCGGCGACACGGACTCCGTAGCGGAAGACGAGTTTGCCGCCGAGATAGCCCGATACTGCGAGCGCCAGCAGTGCTACCACGCTCAACAGCAGCGGGCCCCAGCTCACCGCACCGTGCGGGCCGTCACCGGTGCGCCGCCACAGAAAACCGACGGCGAAGACTAGGACCACAGCCAGATTCAGGCTCATGTGGACCAGCCCGGTCCGGAACGCGGGAGTGCCGGTCGGTATGGCCAGCAGGTCCAGCAGTCCGATCGCGGCTGCGGCGAGGGCGCCGAGCACACCGATCGCGATCAGCCACATCGACCCTCGGGCCAGGAAGTCCGGATCGTCGACGAGGCGGGAGGCCAGGTCGAAGACCAAGCTTGCCACCCAGGCCCCGATCGGGACGGTGACCAGGATCGGATGAAATGGATGCCCGTATGGGCCCGCCAGGGCGGCGCTGACCGGCTGTTTGGCCTGTTGGGGATCACTCGTCATGACAACCTCCCTGACCTCGTGGACGCTCCTGCTCGTCCCTCCGGAGAAAAAGTGCCTGGCCGCCTCGCCTTTCCCCCGCGTTCCCCGGACGCTCGCGTCTACACCCCGCTCGGCATTGTGCGCCGGGGTAATTGGTCAGAGCTGGTGTCAGCGGTCGGGTCGCCTGGTTCATCCTCCATCCAGCCCTTCGGCTCCGAGGCTGGCTGTGGTGGCAGCGAGGACTCCACCGGACACGCGGTGCGAATTCTCACGAGTAGAGTGCGTCGATCAGGTTGCCGTACATCTCGTGTACGTTGCGCCTTCTGATCTTCATGCTCGCGGTGAGTTCTCCGCCATCCGGAGTTCATTCGGTGGTGAGGACGGTGAAACGTTTGACCTGTTCAACGCGAGCGAGCTCCTGGTTGGCCTCCGCGACCGCACGGTCCATTTCTGCGATCAGGTCGGGGTGGGTGGCAAGGTCATCGGCGGATTCGACGACGATGCCGCGGGCTGTCGCCCATGCTGTAACCGCCTCTTGGTCGAGCACTATGAGGGCGACGACGTACAGTCGGCGGTCGCCGTAGGCCAGCGCTTGGCCGATCAAGTTGTGCTTGGTCAGCAGCGCTTCGATCGCGGTGGGGGCGATGTTCTTGCCGCCCGCGGTGATGATGAGGTCTTTCTTCCGATCGATGATGTAGAGGTGCCCGTTGTCGAGCCGCCCGACATCGCCGGTATGCATCCAGCCCTCGTCGTCGGTGACGGGTGTAACGGATCCGTCAGCCTGGAGGTATCCGGTGGCCACGATGGGACCACGGACGAGGACCTCACCGTCGTCGAGTAGCCGAATCTCATTGCCGGGGATGGGCTTTCCGACCGATCCGAGGTGGAAGTCCGCCGCGCCGGTCGCCGTGGCCACGCCCGTGGTTTCGGTCATTCCCCAGGCCTCGAGGATCGCGATGCCGCGGGTCCGGAAGTACTCCTGCACATCCATGGGCAGCGGCGCGGCGGCGCTGCAGGCCCACGTGACCTGATCCAGACCGACGTCGGCGAGGGATGATTCCGGGCGTGCGCGCAGTGCGGCCGCGAGCTTCTCCCAAATTCGGGGTACCCCGAAGAAGCTCGTTGGTCGGGTCCGAACGAGCAATCCCACGAGGTTGCTCGGATCCGGACAGAACGTCACGTGACCGGCCTTGTGAATGGCCATGTAGACCGACACCATGCGTTCGGCGATGTGTGCCAACGGCAGGTAGCACACGCTCCGGAAATGTTCGGGGGTCGGTGCTGCCGCGTCCCTGGCTTCCGCATTGGCGATCAGTGGTCGCACGAGCCCGAATCGTTTGGTGCGTGGTGTGTTCCATACGAATGTCGCGTCGCCGGCAGCTGAGCAGTGCCCGGATTGTTCTGCGTGGCAGTCTCTGGTTCCCCGCCGCGTGCGGGCCGGAGGCATTGAGTTCTGTGAGCTCGTGCGGGTGAAGACGGAGCGATTCATCGGGGCGTCGACCGATGCACCTAAGTTACACTGTGTATACAAATGTGAGGGCCTCGATCGAAGGAGAAGCGGAGATGGCTGAGCCTGCGGCTGCAGGGGCGCGTCGGGTGCGGATGAGTGCGGCCGAGCGTGAACAGCAGTTGCTTGATGTGGCGGAGGTGTTGTTCACCGAGCGGGGGTATGAGGGGGTGAGTGTGGATGAGATCGCTCGGGTGGCGGGGGTGACTCGGCCGATCGTGTACCAGCATCACGGTTCGAAAGAAGGAATCTTCCTGGCATGCGTGCATCGTGCTCGTGCCCAGTTCGAGCAGAGCCTTGTCGCTGGTGTGACGGAGGTCGTGGAAGCGGGTCGGAACTTACGGGCCATCGCTGCGGCTGGGGGTGCCCCGTACTTCGACCTCATCGTTTCCAACCCGCAGCGGTGGGCGCTGTTGTTCACGACGTCGGCAAATCTGGAAGGAACGCTGGCGGAGCAACTGGGGCAGTTGCGGCATTCGACGATCGTGCAAGTCGGGCAGTTGGTGCGCCCTCTGGTAGGGGTCGTGGGCGAGGACGATCTGATGGCGTTTTCGTATGCGGCTTCAGGGATTGCCGAGCAGTTGGGTCGCTGGTGGCTGCGCAACCCACAGATTCCGCGTGAGCGGGTATTGGCGTTGTACGCCGATCTTGTCGTGGGGGCGGCATCATTGCTGCAGTCGCCGGTGATCGCAAGATCGGGCAACTGAGCCGACGGGTCCTCGCTCGGATCACCGGACGGATTGCGCCACGCTGTTTCGCGTCGGGCTTATCGAAGCTGCGGTCCCTCCGTGACGTAGCACAGCTGGGTCAGGATTTCTTCGAGGGGGCGGGCGATCTGCGCGGCAAGTCGCCGCATGACGCTGAGCATGGTGGCGCTGTCGAGTTCGTGGTCGACCAAGACCGCGTCCAGAACCATCGCGGCATACGCCTGCCGACGATTCAGGACCGCATCGGGCAACCAGCTCAGCAGCCACGCCTCGCCGGGGCGGTCGTCGGCCAGCCGAGCCGCGAAACCGTGGCACCGTTGTCCGGCGATGCTGAACGGGGTGATGACGAACTCATCGATATAGGACGTGATCAATCCGCGCACGGTCGCATTGGTCGCGGTGTCGGGAAGGAGCTCTTCGGCAGTGGGCGGCGCCGGCACTGTCGAGCGCGTGGGGGCGGACGGAATGAGCTGCGGTGGTGCGGCTTCCGAACCGGGGCCGTGCTGGTGATGGTTACCGACGGGGTGGATCCGATCGGGGGTATGCACGACCGTGACGGGCAACATGATGGGCATATGGTCTCGTTGCATAGGTTCCATGTGTAGGGGTCGAGGCTGCGCAGCGAGTGCGGCCGTAGCGAGTCTTCGAGGCCAACCGGAACGGATGGTTTACACACTGTAACTATACAGGCTGTAGGTCTTACGGGGAGTGCCTGACCCCGGCACGTGATGTGGCCGCGGCGTGCGGTGGGGCGGCGCGGTCGAGGTCGGCGATCTGGACCAGCGGGTCGTGTCGATGTGTTCGGCGCGCCGGTGGCTGGATGCGCGACCGTGCCTACACCAACCTGCGACAAGGCATGTTGAGCACCATGCCCGTGGTCAGGCCGCTGATGCCGGCGCCGATGACCGCGGTCCGCGGTGGGGACATGGCTACTTTCCTTTCGGCGTTGTAGACACATCTCGAATTTTGTCTACGGGTAGACACATTCTCAGATCTGTCTAGTTTTTGCTAGGGTTTGAGCGAAACCGCTGTCGTGCCGATGAACCCGTACCGAAAGTGAGCCGCGTGATCGAAGCAGAGACCGCCACGGTGGTCGACAGGCTTCTCGATGCCGCTCAGAAACTGTTGGCACGCAAAGGAATCCGGGCAACTACCGTCATCGAAGTCGCCGAGGAAGCGGGTGTCTCGCGAGCGTGGCTCTACCGGCACTTCCAGGACAAGGCTGCGCTGCTCGGCGCGGCGATCGTCCGGCTCAACGACGCGTTGTGGAGCGGCGCGCGCGCCGAACTCGACACGCTCGGAACCTTTGCCGAACAGCTCACAGCAGGTGTGCGCATCGGGCGCGGGGCCTACGACGACCCAGGGACATTGTTGCTGCGGTTACGAATGGCCGAGCCCGAGGAATTCGCACTGTGTGCCGGCGCAGGGGTTTCCGGTCTCGTTCCCGATCTCGCCGCCTTCTGGCGTCCCTACGTCGAGTCCGCCGCCGCGCGCGGTGAGATCCATCCACACCACGACCTCGCCGAGGTATCGGAGTGGGTGGCGCGCATTCTGATCAGCCTCGGCACTGTCCCGGGAGATACCATCGACGCAGACGACAGCGCTGCTGTTCTGCGCCACGTGCGCCGCTACATCCTGCCGAGCATGGCCGCGGACCCTGATCGATTCGACGCCCGCCCCGAATAGGTGACCCAGGCATCGTCGACGATTCGTGGTCGGTTAGGACACAATGTTTGCGCAGGTTAAAGTCCCAAATTTCGGATAGCCACCGCAGTCTCATCGGTGCGGCAGCCTTGGGGCCACCGCCATTAATTCCTGAATGCCAGCTAGGAATTTGATCGACGGCGGGACACAATATTTGCAAGGATGAATGTTCCAGGGCGATCTGTTGTGTTCGACAGATCACCTCGCCTGCACTGATTGGAGGCGGAACTGACGATATGCATCGAGACGGAGAGCGTCCGAAAGGTCTTTGTGTTTCCGCGCTGGCGGCGGTAGCGAACCCGTCGTACTCGCGAATCGATACGTGGAATCTGCTCGACGATGCGTGCCGGCAGCTCGCAGATGTCAATCGTGCCGGGCTGGACACCACCCACGCCACCGCCCGAGTGCGGCGCCTCCTGGATCGTCTCGGCGCCTACGAGCGGTACTGGCTGTACCCAGGCGCGGCGAGACTGGCAACGTTTCGCGGATATGTCGCCGATCTTGCCACGACGCGGCTCACCGAGGAGGTGTCGCTGGCCGTGCGCCTGCTCTCCGAGTACGGCGACCGCACAGCTGTGTTCGACACATCCGCGCCGATGGCCGATCAGGAACTGGTGGCGCGGGCCAAACGGCAGCAGTTCTACACCGTCCTGCTCGGCGACGATTCCCCGCCCGAGGCTCCCGAGAGCCTGGCGGAGAGCCTGCGGGCGCTTCGCGGCCCGTCGGACGATGTGCAGTTCGAGCTGCTTGTCGTGGCGAGCATCGAGGACGCCATCACCGCCGTCGCGTTGAACGGCGAGATTCAAGCGGCGATCATCCGGGATGACCTGCCGCTTCGTTCACGCGACCGGGTGCCGTTGATGACCACGTTGCTCGGCGCCAACGACGACGTGGTCGTAACCGACCGTACCCACGCCTGGGTTGAATGTGGCGAGTGGATCAGGGAGCTGCGGCCTCATATCGACCTGTATCTGCTCACCGACGAGTCGATCGCCGCGGAGACCGAGGACGGGCCGGACGTCTACGATCGCACGTTCTATCGGCTCAACGATGTCACCGACCTGTACAGCACGGTGCTCGCCGGCGTCCGGAGCCGGTTCGCCACACCGTTTTTCGACGCCCTGCGTGCCTATGCGGCCGCGCCGGTCGGCCAATTCCACGCCCTTCCCGTCGCGCGTGGCGCCAGCATCTTCAACTCCAAGTCGCTGCAGGACATGGGCGAATTCTACGGCCGCAACATCTTCATGGCCGAGACGTCGTCCACCTCCGGCGGGCTGGACTCACTGCTCGACCCGCACGGCACGATCAGGGCGGCGATGGACAAAGCCGCCGAAACGTGGTGTGCCGATCAGACGTACTTCGTCACCAACGGAACATCCACCGCGAACAAGATTGTCGTGCAGGCCCTGACCCGGCCGGGCGACATCGTTCTGATCGACCGCAATTGCCACAAGTCGCACCACTACGGCCTGGTGCTCGCCGGGGCGTACCCGATGTACCTGGACGCCTACCCGCTCGAGCCGTTCGCGATCTACGGAGCCGTGTCGCTGCACACCATCAAGAAGGCGCTGCTGGACCTCGAGGCGGCCGGACAACTGGACCGAGTGCGCATGCTGCTGCTCACCAACTGCACTTTCGACGGCATTGTCTACAACCCCCGGCGCGTGATGGAGGAGGTCCTGGCGATCAAGCCGGACATTTGCTTCCTGTGGGACGAGGCGTGGTACGCGTTCGCAACCGCGGTGCCGTGGGCACGGCAGCGGACCGCGATGGTTGCCGCCGAGCAACTCGAATCGACGTTGTCGTCGCCCGGGTATGCGGAGGAGTACCGCAAGTGGCGTGCGTCGATGCAGGGAGTCGACCGTGCCGAGTGGGGCAACCACCGGCTGCTTCCCGACCCCGGGCGCGCTCGGGTACGCGTGTACGCGACGCATTCCACCCACAAGTCGCTGTCGGCGCTTCGGCAGGCGTCGATGATCCATGTCCGTGACCAGGATTTCAAAGCTCTTGTGCGCGAGGTATTCGATGAGGCGTTTATGACCCACACCTCGACGTCGCCGAACCAGCAACTCTTGGCGTCGTTGGACTTGGCGCGTCGGCAGGTCGACATCGAGGGATTCCAGCTGGTCCGGAATGTCTACGACATGGCGCTGGTCTTCCGTCACCGCGTCCGCAAAGACCGGCTGATCGGCAAGTGGTTCCGCATCCTCGACGAGGCCGACCTGGTGCCCGACGAGTTCCGGCCCTCTGAAGTCAGCTCGTACCGGCAGGTCAGGCAGGGTGGCTTGGCCTCATGGAACGAGGCGTGGCGGTCCGATCAGTTCGTGCTCGACCCGACACGGGTCACCCTGTTCATCGGCAAGACCGGCATGAACGGGTACGAGTTCCGCGAGAAGATCCTCATGGACCGGTTCGGCATCCAGATCAACAAGACCTCGATCAACAGTGTGCTGTTGATCTTCACGATCGGCGTCACCTGGTCGAGCGTGCACTACCTGCTCGACGTGCTGCGTCGGGTGGCTACCGACTTCGAGCGCAGCCAGAACGCGGCCGGTAAGGCCGATCGCGCCCTGCAACAGCGCCGGGTTGACGAGATCACCAAGTATCTGCCAGCGCTGCCCGACTTCAGTGAGTTCGACAGCACGTTTCGTCCCGACGGCGCCAGCACGTTCGGCGACATGCGATCGGCCTTCTACGCAGGGTATGAGGAGTCCGACCGCGAACAGGTACTGCTCGGCGACGCCGGGCGACGGCTCGCCAAGGGGAAGACCCTGGTGTCCACCACCTTCGTCGTCCCCTACCCGCCCGGCTTCCCAGTGCTGGTCCCGGGCCAGGTGATCTCGACGGAGATCCTGTATTTCCTGGCCGAGCTCGACGTCAAGGAAATTCACGGATACAACCCCGACCTAGGGTTGTCGATCTTCACCGAGGCCGCGCTTGCGCGGCTGGCCGCGGCTCGGCACGCAAGTGCCGCGGCGCCCGTTGGTGCGCCCGCGCCCAGCCACCGTCGGGTAGGGGTGTCGTGAGCTGTCCAGCAGACTATCTGTTGTCCTGCCCTCCATCCGAGGGCTCTGATCGCCGACCGTTCCCCCAACCGTCCGCGTGTATGAATAGAAGTTGTGGCGCAATGTAATTCGTCAGATGCAAGCCGATGCTTCAGGCGCTCGCCGCGCCGCCGAGGACTCGCAGCGTTGCGCGGGCCGCGAGAGGTTCGTAGTGGTCGGTGAAGAGCTTTGCCACGAGTTCACCGCGACTGGTGACGCCGACCTTGTCGAAGGTGGCTTTCACATGGTCGCGGACGGTGTGCGCGGAAAGGTTGAGCTCGGCGGCGATTTCGCCGGTGGAGCGGCCGCGCGCAATGAGTTCGGTGACCTCGAGTTCGCGGCGGGTCAGTTCGTAGGCGGCGACCACCAGGGACGCGACCTCCGAGGGGGTGGCCACATCGATCACCAGCGCGGTCATTCCGGCATTCCCGTCGGCATCACGCAGGCAGGAAGCGTGGCAGATCAACCAGCGGCCCGTGGTGGTCCGGATGCGGATCCGGGTGTTCTCGCCGGTCAATCGGGCCCGGCCTGCAGTGCTGAGAATCCAGACCGGCAGCGGTAATTCGATGCCTGCGGCCGTCGCCGCGGACGGTCCCGGCGGCATCTCGGCGAGCAGGTGACGGGCCTCGTCGTTGATCGAGACCAGGGCACCTGTCGCGTCGAACAGCAGCATGCCGGGGGCATCGCCGCGGTGCGTCGCAGCCGGTGTCGAGGGCTGTGCGAAGCTGCGCAGCCGCCGGGCCATCGGGGCGGACAGAGTATGCACCAACGCAATGTCAGCAGCTCGGAACGGCTTTCGCCCGCGCTCCCGGAACAGGCTCAGCTGCCCCCACGGCTGTCTGTCGACGCGCAGCACCGCTCGCAGTTCGTCCTCGAAGCCACGTGGGCACATGAAACTCCGGTAAAGCGGGCTCAGCGTGGGGCGATCGCCGGTCACCTCCCGCAACCCGGCGACCGGTACCGGGGCT
Organism: Nocardia sp. NBC_01009; assembly: GCF_045208035.1. NCBI lineage: Bacteria > Bacillati > Actinomycetota > Actinomycetes > Mycobacteriales > Nocardiaceae > Nocardia > Nocardia sp. NBC_01009. The sequence continues at coordinate 5,164,460 of NZ_CP108695.1, forward strand.
CGCGCCAGATCGCGGAAGAGATTCACGTGTTCGGCGAAGAGTTCGGATTCCCAGTAAGTTCCGCAACCACCCTCGTGCAGGTTCTCGACCCGCACCGGCGCCGTGGTCAGCCCGTTGATCGGATCGGTCGCCACCCACACCGCGGCATCGAACGGCGTGATCCGGCGTAGCCGAGCAGAGGTCTGTGCGAACAGCTCATGGGCGTCGGTAGCGGTGGCGATGCCCGACAGCAGTGCGCCGACCGCGTGCGGTGTCGGAGTGCTCATGCTCGCCATCTTGCTGCCCCCCGGACACAATCGTCATCCCGCATATGAGGGGGAAAGCCGAAGGACGGCAGGGAAATTCCCGCAATCGCGGGATACTGCGCACGCTGCCGCCGGATGACGCTGGTCTCCACATCGCCCCGACAGCCGGGCAGCAATGAACCAAGGGAGATCCAACATGCACATCGGCATCATCGGCGCTGGCGCGGCCGCGGTCGGCCTGCTCGACGCACTCGCCGGAATCGATTCGACGCCCCGCAGCATTACCGTGTTCGACGGCTCGTCCTCGATATGGCGGGGCCGGCCGTACCAGCCGGACCTGGAGGCCGTGCGGGTGAACGCCCCGCCTGCACTGATGTCGGTGCGAGCAAGCGACCGAAGCCATTACGAGCGTTGGTTGGATGGCCGCGGCGATACGGCGCGCTACCTCGACGAGGGTCTTGGGCAGCCACTTGTGCCGCGTGGCGTGTACGGCGAGTATCTCGAGCAGAGCGCGCGGACCGCGATCACGCGGCTGCGGCGCAACGGGTGGCAGGTGAGCGTGGTGAATGCCAACGTCACCGGATTTGGCCCAGATGGCGGCTGTGCGCTGTACACCGACGGCAGCACCCATGTGGTCGATCGCGCCGTCCTATGCGTCGGAAGTGGCCGACCCCGTGACCACTACGGACTGACCGGCGCGCCCGGGTATACGAATGAGCCCTATCCGCTGGCCCGGACATTGACCGGCGTCCGGCCCGAGGCACACGTCGCGGTCATCGGCAGCGGCCTGACCGCGGTCGACATCGCCGCCGCCCTGACCGCGAACGGCCACACCGGTCCGATCAGCCTGCTGTCCCGCAGCGGCGTCCTGCCCTTCGTCCAGCAGCGCCCGATTCCGCTGGAGCCGAAACACCTCACCCCCGCCAATGTGCCACGGCTAGCCGAAAATGGCACCGTCACCTTCACTCAGCTGGTCGAGCTGATGCGGGCCGAACTTGCCGACCTCGGTCAGGATTTCGACGCCTTCGCCGCCGAAATCCTGGAAACCGATACCGAGGAGCCGCTTTCCCGGCTGCGCCGCCAACTAGCCGCGATCGATTCCCCGCACCATGGCCGGCGTTTGCTGGCCATGGCGATCCGAGTCGTTGGCCCGATCCTGTGGCCCGTGCTCCCGGAAGAGGACAGAACGCTGCTTCGTACCGTGCATTTCCGCACCATCAGCAGCCTGAGCTCCCCGATGGTCCCGCACAACGCGAGAATCATGCTGCGCCTGCTGGATTCGGGACAGCTCCGACTTCGCTCCGGGGTCACCAAGATCGAGGCGCGTGCGGGCGGCGGTTTCACGGTGTTCGACGATGCCGAGTGGACCGCCGACACCGTGTTCAACGCCGTCAACCCACCTGCCTACACCACGCCGCTGGAAACCGAACCGTTGGTCAGCGCCCTACTCGCCTGCGGCGCGGCCGAACTGGCGCCCACCGGTGGTCTACGCGCCGAACCGGGCACCCGCCGACTCCTCGTTGCCGACCGCCCCGACCCGACCTGGCACATCCTCGGCAACCTGGCCACCGATTCGATGTTCATCGCCACCAATCCTCCCGGCCTGGCAACCGAAGCCGCCTCGCTCGCCCAACACCTGGCCGACGGATAACCCCTGAGCTGCCCGCCTCGTCGCGAGAATCGGGCAATGGATTTGCCCTCGTGGACGATCTCGTTGCGACGATTAGCCAGAAGGTCCAGGTCTGGATGCGGTTGATAGTCCGGGTTGTGCTCTTCCAGCCACTTTGAGCGGTCGATAGCTGCCAGGACTCGCCCGAACTGGCAGGTGCGGAACGATCGGCCGGTGACGGAGCGGTTCAGCCCGGATGCCCTGCGCTGTGCTTGCGCGACCCACAACGACGAGCGTGGTGTGGATCGCGTTGCGATTCAACAACTTCTAGGTCATTGGACTGTGAGTTCGACGATGCGGTATGCCCGGCCGTCGACGACGTTCATCGAGGACGCGTATCGCCGTTCGGTCACCTTGGCGTTGGCCGAGCTCGGCGGAGAGGGCGGGACGGTATGAGGGTCCGGTGGCGGCTGCGGATGGCCGCGGCGCAACGCGAGGTCTGGTCCGGCACAGAGCTGCGTCGGCTGCTGGCCGAGAAGGCGGGCCTGGAGATGTCGGCAGCGTCGGTGTCGGCGCACGTCGCCGTGCCCGATTTCAGCGGTGGACGTGTCGTGGCGATTATGCGGACGCGTTTACTCCGTGGTCCAGTCCGCGCACAGGCATCAAATGTGACGAAGTCCAGCCGAGAAACGTGATGCACGTCATTGCCCGAGAAGGCGTGGTTGGGCATCGTCTTCAATTCGTTATCGGAAAGAACCTGGTTGGAGATGCCCATATGGTCGCCCACAATTTTGCGTACGACCTCACGCTGGACGAGGCACGACGGCGCAGCGCCGTCGTCGCGGCGCTCGGTGACGACTGGGATCCGGTCGCGGTGCTCGCCGAGGAAGATCTGGCGTACGACATGCTGTACTCGAATCTCGACGATGAGCAGCAGCGGATCTACGAGGAACTCGTCCGGGCCGGGATCCTGCCGGATCGGGCGCCGCGCCGTATTGCCGACTGATCTCACCGCCGAGCACGAACCATGACTGGTGTTCGGCGTGTTGCCTCCGGCGAGTCGTGACCTAGCTGCTCAGGCTCTCGGCTGAGTTTCGTGGGTAGTGGATGCGCAGTAATGGCTCATACCGATGACCTGGGTGGCTCATCTGTAGTGGCAAAAGGTGATCGGACGATTGCCGCTGAAGATGAGCCGAACCAGCGGATGCGGGCGTGGATGTGCAGGTGAATTCCGACGTTGGTTGTCGACAGACTATGGCGTCGGTCGGCGGGTCGAGATTGCTTGATATCGGTGGAAAGTGATGTCGCGGGCCAACGGGTTGCACTGGCTGGGCGTTTCTGCCGAAGGCACGCTCATGGTGCGCCTATGTCAAGATGCAACCTCGGTGCGTCAGGGTCGCTCCGGTCGACCACGTGGCACCGCTCGATCTCGTACTCCGGCACCCGGTCGATGCGGTACTCGGCGTATTCCACCGACTGCTGGATGTTGCGCCGGAATCGGTCGAAGGTGAGCGGGGCGCGGGTGGAGGCCAGCATATCCCGAGTTTCCGGGCAGCTCAGGGCGGTTCGGATCCGGGTCACCCAGCCCTCGTCCAGGAACCATGGCATCCAGGGATGCTCGTCCACCATGCCGGCGTCCACGACCACCCAGTCCGAGTCGAGGTTCTTGTCATGGCCGATACGGGCATTTGGGAACCGAAAAGTGTGTGCGGCAAGCGGATACGACAGACCCATCGGATCGAGGACGCGGACATCGAGGGGCATGTTCGTGCCGATCATGCCGAGGTTCACGAAAAACACGGTATGCCCGGCGCCACCATCCGGGATCGGTGTCGGAGGCGGGACGATGGTCCAGCTCCAGGACGGCGAATTGATGAGCAGACCGCCGTTCGGGCTTCTTGCGATATCGCCGACCATGGCGCGCATACGCGGGTAGTCCAGGTAGTCCTCGGCGCGGAGCGGGTGATCGTGGCCGGTGGTCTGGACGTAGTAGAGCCGCTCGTCTGCGATGCCGGAGGTGCTGATCTTGGTGTCGGTCTCGATGGCGGTGGCGTTGGCCGCGAACAGCGCCCAGCCCACGGTTCCGGCGAATGCCGCCGGCACGATCAGGAAGGCCCGGCCGGTGCGGCGCGGGTCCGCCTGCGCGGTCCAAGACTTCAGCGGCAGCACCATGACGGGCAGCAGCAGGCAGAACAGCTGCGGCAGCAGCATCCGGCCGTGCATGAAGTCGCCGCCGACACGGATCTCGTAGACGGCCAGCAGGACACCGCTGCCGAGCATGAGTGCGACCACCGCGGCCGGGGTCCGCAGCCACCCGCTGAGTCGGTGAATACGTTCGCGCAGAGCCGGTTTCGCATCGCGGTCGGACGCGATAGCGGCATGGCCACCGATACGTCGGGACCGCACCGCCACCACCGCCGCCACGCCCAGCACCACCAGCGGCACCCACAGCCAATACGGACCAACCAGATTCCACAGGTAGACCAACCCCTGCCGCCATTTCGCGCCGCCCGCATCTTTGGCAACGGCCGTATTCGGGTACGGCAGACCGTAATAACCCATGCGCCAGATCTGATAGGCGACCGGCGCCACGCCCGCCACCGCCACCATCAGTGCACGGAACATCCACGGCCGCACCCGGATCCCCGGCTGTGGCGCGCAGCAGATCATGAGCAGCGCCAGCGCGCCGACCAGCGTCATCTCCGGTCGGATCAGCGGCGCAAGACCCGTGACGAAGGACAGGCCGAAAACGCTTGCGAAGCGCACTGTTTCGGCGCGGCTTCAGCGGATCAGCCACCACCACAGCACCGCCAGCCAGCAGATGACCAGGCTGGACTCCAGTCCCGAGGTGGCATAGTCGCGGGCCGGGGGCACCGCGATATAGACCAGAGCGCCTGCCGGAAGCAGTAATTGGGCACCGCCCCCATCCCATAACCGGGCCGCGCCCAGCATCGCGAAGACGATGGCCGCAACCGACAGCGTCAGCGCGATACCCAGCACCACGTACTCCAGCCGGGCCTGCGTCAGCCAGCTGAAGAACCAGATGAGGTAGGTCCAGGCCGTACTGGTGTTGACTTCGACGCGTTCACCCGCGTTGAAGACTGGGCCGTTGCCCGCCAGCAGGTTTCGCACCGTACGCAGCACGGTCAAGCCGTCGTCGGCGATCCAGCGCCGCTCCCAGCCACCGATCGCGAAAAGCGCAGCGGTGAGCACAATTCCGCTGACGAAAGTTGTGCGAGATGGTCGCTGTGTCGCCGGCGCAACCGCAAGCTCTTCGCTCACCACCATGTCGGGCGAGATAGTCAGCGTCACCTAAGCGAACCGAACGTCATGATGAGCAGGAACCACTGTGGACAGCCGGATACCGGCGACCATCCCCCCGGCTACCGCGCTCAGCAGGAAGCCGGAGGATACGAGACCGCCGCGCTGTCCGGGCTGCCCGGAAAGGTAACTCATGGATCTTCTCCTCATTGGTACGGGCGAACCATACCGTGCGATCCAACGAGGGGCCAAAATCTTGGGGTCAGCCGTGCGGCCGGACCCGACTTCGAGGATCTTTCGCGCACAAGCACTTTCAGAGCAGCAGCCTCGAGCCTGTACCAGCGGCCGGCTACGGTCGCGGGCCGATCGGCGAGCATGGCGGGCGGTTTCCTCATTGGACACGCGCTTGGGAGTATTCGGGGGCACTGCCGTCCCAGCGTATGTCCAAAGCGGTTGCCTGCTCGTGGTAATCACACGTCGCAAGCATCCGCTGATGGCTCAGTTATCGCGGCAATCACCCACTTTCGCTGGCAGTCTCGGACGACTCGTCGGCGCCGGGCTCCTCGAACAATCGCGTTGCTCGATCTGATACGCCGCCGCCGTGTCGAGGACCTCGCTCCGCCGCCGCGTGGACGGCCTCGGCCGCGAGATGGGCCAGGACGTCGTAGCCGTCGCGGGCGTGGCGCCATGTAGTCCGACAACGGTATCCACGCCTCGTACCAGGCTTCGGCGGGTTGGCCTTCGTGTACGGGTTCGCGGGGATCGCGGTCGGGCACCGTCCAGACCGCGCATCGACAGGCCGGGTCCTCGCAGCGGGAGAAACGTTCCGCCGGGTGGGGGTTGTAGCGGTGGCTGCGTCCGGCCAGCATCGGACAGACGCGACGGGAGTAGTAGCCGCACTGGGGGTTTATCTCGACACCTGGAACCGGGTGATGATGCGGACCTGCTCGGGTCAGATTGGAGTGCTGGTCTGGGGAGGCAGGTTAGCGCATCGAATCACCTTCGTGCGCAACTGCCGACCCTCTCAGGCCTGTTGGCCTTCGTCACTTCAGGCTAGCGGTTTCGTCACCGGCTAGTGCAGTTCTCCGATGGGGTGGTCGGGCACTACAACCCCCGCGCTGTTGAAACAGAACCAATACCAGTCGCCGCTGAGGTGATGGGATTTGCCTGTCGCGGGCCGGTGGCCAGAAAGATTGGCAAAGCCACTTCCCATCGAGCAATAGGCCGCCATAGGGCCAGTCCTGAAGTAGATGCCGTCGTCGCGGCATTGCACACCGCGAATGCGATATAGGCCGAGGCGGTCACCTTCGAACGTCCGTGGATCGACCCCGGCACTCACCTGCCGTGCCGCATCATCGAAGGCGTGCGCCGAGAGGTGCCAGCGCACAGCCATTGGCAGGTCTGCGCTCCATAAAATGGGCGTGAGCGCGATTATCAGTGCGGGAGCAGCCAGGGGTCCGAGCTCAGGTACCCGAAGCTGCCGGAATCGGATTGCCAGGATCGGGTAGACGAAGACCATGCACCACACCACAACCGCTATGAATGTCCCCCCGAGGATCAACAACGGCGACGGCGACAACGACTTCAGCTCGGTGCTGGCCGGCTCGCTCGCCGCGACGAGTATCCCAAGGCAGGCCACGAAGGTGCAGACGAGCAGAAGATGTCTGCTAAGCAGTGACCGGTATCGTCGGTTCCCCGGTCGGCTTTTCTCGGTTTGGGCCGTGCTCATGCCGGGAGCCTAGACTCCGGCCGCACATCGTGACCAGGCCTGTGGCCTGATCACGGTCGGGTTCGGGGTGTCGGTGCCGGTGAAAGGCGGCCACCGCGCGATCCTGTCGAATTTGTGTGTAATACAACTGAATTCGCGGGTGGTCGCCGCGCACAGCGTGTCGGGTGATAGGTGGCAGGATAGCTTCGAGGACCTGATGGGGCGTGTAGCCGGGCGGTTCCGGCGTGTCGAGACGCGCCGCACCGCACGGGACTTGGTGGCCGGGTCTGGTCTCGGAGCTGCTGGACAAAGAGCTGCCCCCGCTATTCATCGCAGTCGTTGTCGCGCGCGGGGGGATGTTCCAGCTCGCTGCTGTCACCTCCGGAATCAAGTTTGGCGAGGGTCCTGATCTTTCCACAGCTGAGGCGTTCACCGACGTTGGGGCAACAGCCGTGGCAGATATCGCCCGGGCCGTGAGGATGGGTCAGACGGTCCAAACATCGACCGATTTTCGGGTAGGCGATGAAACGCGTCTAGTCGGCAATCGCCTCGCGGGCTTGGGGGTTCGCGACGGCTTCGGCCGCCAGGTCTTGCCGCGTTGATCGGTTCAGGCGTGCTCACGCTCGGCTCGCTGCTGGACCAGCTCCTCGACCGCGGTGGGGAGGGTGGTTTCGAAGTCGATGAGTTTGACCCACGTCGGGGTGATGACTATCCGGACCATGCCGTCGTAGAGCGAGCGGACCTCGGCCTCCCACGCGACGCGCTGCTCGGTGGTCATTTCGTAACTGCCGTTCATCTGCAGGTACTCCTCCGGGATGCCGTCCACCACGTCCAGCTCCGCTCGACCGCGGATGAGCAGGATCTTCGGCGGGTGCACCTCGGTATCGATCGTCAGCGCGACCTCGGGGTTGTGCCGCAGGGAGGGCAGCTTCGGGGCATTCTTCGTGGTGCAGACGACGATCTCCGAGCCGTTCCAGGTGAATGCGATCGGGATGTTGCGAGGTGTGCCGTCCTTCGCGACGTAGGCCATGCGGAGCAGGTCGCGGGCCAGGAGCTCCTGGCTGATCGGGAGGTTCAGGATCGCGGTGATCTCGTTCGGTTGCATGGTGGTCGCTCCTTCGTCGGTGTCGTCGAGGCCCCTTCGGCTGCTCGTACCCCTGGGACGGAGCCGCCCGAGCGTTCTCGACATCTACGGCGCATGAATTTCCGGATTTTTTCTGGACCCGGACGGTCGGCTCACCTACGTCGGCACCGGCGTCAGCATGGCCGCTCGCCGTAGCCTGCGGGCCCGGTTCGATGAACTCGCCACCGCCGTCATGCCGTTCGGTGCTCCGGTCAGTGGCCGTGGCCGTAGCGGGGGTAGGGGAGCATCCGGCGGTTGGCCGCGGTAAGCCTGATTCGGTGAGCGGTGTTGGGCTGTGGGTGATTTCATGTCGCGGTGATCGGTGAGGGCGGCTACGACCGCTCGTCTGTCATCGCGACGCCCTGTAATTGGGCCGGTCTGCCAAGGCTGCTATCGCTCACGCCGCAGCCGCCCCGAGCCCTGCGCCGATTGCTATGCCACGCAAATCCTGTTCTGGAGAGAGGATCCTGCGTGCCGTCCGGACCGACGCTGACGTCGTGTTCCTGATCGCTTAGACGTCCTCAGTAGCATCTCTGACGGTCGGCTCAGTCGTCGGCCGCGACAAGGAGTGTGATCTGCCCAGCCGAGCGGTCGATGAGCACGAATTCGTGGAAGTAGTCGTGCACACGCCCCCAGTCGTGGATGGCCTCGTCCCCGAGCTCGCTCAGGTAGTAGATGTGGTCTGCCGCGGCCAAGCGGCCGAACACCTCCTGCTGCAGATCCGCCTCCAGCTCGGCGGGCACGTCCCAGAGCGGGTCCACCCACTCCCGGAGGATGTGCACGCCCTTCTCCCGGCTGATGCTCTCGTAGACGTCGGGTGTGACCAGCCTCAGCCAATACGGGCCGTGCCTGGGTCCCTCCGGCAGCACTCCACCACCTGCATAGTCGTCCCGGAACTGTTCATGCCCGATGAGTGCGGCGAGCAGCTCCCTGTCGCCGACAGACTCTGCGGGGAGCCGCAGATGCTTGATATCCACCCACCTGAAGCCATGGGACCTCGAATCCTGGAACTTGTAGTCCCGAAAATTGATGAAGGCGCTGCCCTCGTGAGTGAGCTCGTTCCCCATAGCACCACAGCTTAGGAGCCGAACAAGGCGCTCCCTGCGGACCCACCGGACAGAACCTAGCCTTCATCCAGAGGAATAGCGCGTGGTTCACATACCTACATTCCCCCAGTTTTCACCGGGGAAGGGCTGCGTCATCCGAGTTGGCGTGGGCTGCGCAGTTCCTCGAGGCTGGCGCACCAGAGGACAAGATCGCACTGGATACGGCGCTGAACGCTCAGATCCAGTACGACCATCGACAGCAAATTGCCGCAGTGTCTGCTAACCCTTGTGTGGTTAGCCCTGGTGTCCGGAGGAGGAATTGACGGCTACACTCACTTGCTTCACCAGCGGAAATCGACGACTTTGGGGCAGTAGCCACACCCGGTCCTGTCGACTTGTTCAGCCGAATTGTTCTTCACGTTTACTTTTGGGGCTGGGGGAAGGGCTCATTGATGGTTGTGAAGTATTGGATGCCAGCGGCGATGGCGACCGGTGCACCGACGAAGATGGAGCCGGCGAGGACGCCGATGGGGGCGAGCGCGGCGGCGCCGATGAGGCATCCGGCGAGCGGGCCTGCGCCGAAGAGGGTGGCGAGGGGACCGGTGAGCGCGGCACCAGCGGCGCCGCCGAGCAGGCAGCCGATTGTGCCAGCGCCAACGGCTCCGACGATGGCGCCGATTCCGGCCCCGAGGATGACGGTCTGGCTCATCCGGGCCCAGGCCGCGACTTCGCGGTCGTAGGGCGTTTTCCACGGTGCCTGCTGTTCGAACGGCAGCGCGGCGGGCTTGTAGTGTGCGCGGGTCATGTCGAGCGCGGGGGTGAGGGTGGCGGTGTCACCGTCGATCTTGGCGTCTATGGGGAAGGCGATGTCGTCGACATTGAATTCGAGGGGTACACCGGCGATGATTTCGCCGTTGTTGGAACGGATTTGGAATTGGCCGTGGTCGACGATGAGTTTGCCCGCGTCGACGGTGATGACCGCGGCGTTGCCGTCCTTGTAAGCTGTGTAGTTGACGCCGGGCGCGACGTCGACGCCGAGTGGGCCCGAAGTCGGTGCAGCCGAAGCGGTGCCGGCGGTGAGACCTAAGGTGGCGGCGGTAATAACAGCTGCGGCAGTAACTTTGGTGATGGTCATGATTGATGTCCCTGTGCTGGTCGATCGTTGGGTTGAGGTATGGTGGTTCAATACGGCAGGTATTGATGCCGGGGGACTTGGGGCGGCCCGGGGAATGCGTTGTTCCACCGAGACCCCGTGGGGCACGGCGCAACTCCTTTCCGTGTTGGGTGTTTGTGGATGAGCGTTCCGCTTCGGTCACAACTGGGTCGAGAGGTCCAGCGGCGACCGGGACGATCGCACGCTCGCGACGGCAGCAGGACATAGTCGGCCATCCCGCACGTCCAGTGACTTCAAAGCGCAGATCGAATATTTGAACTGTGGGTCAACTATTTCCTTCGGAATGCCTGAACACCCCGTGGGACATCAGAACTCAGGACGCTCCTGCCTGGTCGATACTCATGCCGCGGGTTTCACGCGCGCGGAGCATGACGGGTCCGAGGCACGCCAGGAAGATCGCGCAGATCAACCAGAACGGAGCACTCGCCCCCAGTTTCGACTGCATGAAGGGAACCGACGCGACGACGAGAACCCCACCGAAGCAGCGGCTCGCGGACTCCACGAACCCGGCGGCGGTTCCCCGTGCGCGAGTGGGGAATTGCTCCGCCGTGAACAGCTTGGTGAAGGGCACCAAACCCGTGCAGAAGAACGCGCTGGCAAGACCGCAGGCGACGGCGAATGCAAGGTTGTGAGACAGCGCGAGCTGGCTGAAACCGAATATCGAGCCGAGGCTGTAGAGGAGGAAGGTCTTCTTACGGCCGAGTCTGTCGGCAAACTGCCCCACTGCGATCGCCCCCACTGCGCCGGCAATGATGATCCCGATGGTGGTGACCAGCGCTCCTCGGGCTGACATCCCCATATCCGCGTAAATCGTTGACGCGTACACCAAAATTACGTAGGTGCCAGCACTTGCGCCGGCGCAGATGAGCAGGCACAGAAGGAAGCGGCCGAGCAGCGGCCGACGAAACAGGGCCGCAGAATTGCTGCCTCGTTCGGTGGCGGCCTCGTATTCGGCCTGCACGATGGCAGTGATTCCGGGATGCAGGAGGTCGTCGTCGTGCTTGTAGCCGGCCTCGCGTTCCATCCGCTCTACCAGCGCCTGTGCGTCGGATCCACGGCCCTCGAGCAACAGCCAACGCGGGCTTTCGGGCAGATACCGATAGATGAACGGCACCGCCAGAATCGGCAGGCCACCGATAAGGAACAGGATGCGCCAGGCCAGATCGACGGGAAGATGGTCGACCATGACGAGCGCGGCTGCCTGAGGAATGAGATAGCTCAGCGCGAGTACTGCGGACGCCGCGGCGATCATTCTCGCGCGGGATCGGGTCCCCAGCAGTTCCGAGAGCATGAGGTATGGAATCGGGAAGACCGCTCCGAGCGCGAGGCCCCCGAGAACACGCATCGCCATGATCCAGCCGACATCCGCGGACACTGCGCACAGCGCGGAGAACAGTGAAAACAGCGTGACGCCCCAGAGCAGAACAACCTTGCGGCCATAGCGGTCGATGAGACGACCAGCGAGGGCTGCGCCCACGATGATGCCGGTGGTGGAGGCGATGCCGAGCTGGGCGGTGCCCTGGGCCGTCAGGCCCCAGGACTCTTTGACCAGCAGCAGGATCGGGCCGATCACCCCGGTCTCGAACCCCTCGGCGAGCCAGATGACGGTCACGAGGATGGTGGTCAGCAGTGCTGTCCTCGTCATCGGTAGCCGGTCCAGGCGGGAGAGCAGGTTGGCCGTCACCATTGCGCCCGGCGGGATAGTGGTTTCTTGCATGGGGCCTCCTTGGGAGGGATTGAGCGTTCGGGCGAGGCCACGATGGCCGGGGCCGAGAGGTCAGGTCGCGTCCAGGATCATGACCATGTGCGCGGACATGACCATTCCTCCGGCTTGCACCAGGCAGGTTCGTGCGTCGGGGACCTGACGCGGGCCGCATTCGCCGCGTAGTTGGCGGACCGCCTCGATCGTCAACTGCATGCCGAACTGGCCGGAATGGTTGAACGAGAGCCCTCCGCCGGAGGTGTTCAGCGGGAAGGATCCGCCCGGGGCGATTCGTCCACCGCCGACGAATGCGCCAGCGCCGCCGAGTTCGCAGAAGCCGAGCGCTTCCAGCGCTACGAGCACATTGATGGTGAATGCGTCGTAGATCTGGACCATGTCGATGTCTCGGCGGTCGAGCTGCGCCATGGCAAGTGCGTTGTCTGCGATCATGCGTAGCGCGCCGTTGTCGAGCCAGTCCTCAGTGCCGAGGGGGGTCATGTGATGCCGGTAGGTGTCACCGAAACCTCGGATCGATACCGGTTTCTGCGCCAAGTCGCGGGCACGGTCAGCATTGGTCAAGATCATGGCGCCGGCGCCGTCGTTGATCTGGCAGATGTCGAGCTTGCGTAGCGGGTCGGCAATGACCGGTGACGCGAGATAGTCATCCATGGTCAGAGGTCCCTGACGCGTAGCGTTCGGGTTGAGCTGTGCCCACCGACGGGCGGCGAGTGCCACCTGGCCGAGATCCTCTGGCGCGCCGCCGAAACGACTCGAGTACAGCTGGGCGAGCATTGCGTAGTACCCGACAGGATTGAGCATTCCGTACGGCGTCGTGAACTGGCCCATCGGTGAGCGCGGGTCTTGGACGATGCCGCCGCGTGCACGACTCTTGTCCAGACGCTGGGTGCTGCCGTAGGTGACCAACGCTACTTCGCACAAGCCTGCCTCGATGGCCGCCATCGCATGGACCAGGTGGGTGATGTTGGACTGGCCACCGACCACTGTGCTGTCGACATATCGTGGGTGAATATCGAGATACTCAGCAACAAGTAGGGCGTTCGCGCGATCGTCCCAGTGGGCGAAGACACCGTCGATGTCGGCAAGGCCGAGCCCGGCCTCGAGCAGCGCCAGGCGGGCCGCCCTGCACTGCAGCGACAACGCCGTGGACCCGGCGGGCGCACTGCCCAGTCCCGCTTCACCCACCCCGACAATGGCGTACCGGCCCGCAAGAGTGCTCTTGTCCGCCATCTGTTATTCCGTCCCCATGGATGCGGCGATGATCTTGGCGCGAACATCCTTCTTGAGGACCTTGCCGATCGAGCTGCGCGGCAACGTCTCCCAGAATTCGACCTGCTTGGGGGTCTTCAGGCTGCCGAACCGTTTCCGGCACATCTCGATGATGGTCTCGGCGGTCACCACGGACTCCGACTTCAGCTCGATCACCGCTGTGAGCCGCTCACCCCAGTCGTTGTCGGGCACACCGACGACAGCGCAGTCCTGCACGGCGGGATGAGACCAGATCAGCTGTTCGATCTCACTGGGATAGATGTTGAATCCGCCGGAGATCACAACATCTTTGGTGCGATCGACGACGTAGAGGTAACCGCTCTCGTCGAAGACCCCGATATCTCCGGTGTGGTGCCAGCCGAAGCGGTGAGCTTCGGCATTGGCCTCGGCATTGTTGAGGTACCCGGGACAGACCAGCTCACCCCGGACGACGATCTCCCCGCGCTCACCAGCCGGGACGAACCCGCCGGCGTCGTCCATCAGCGCCACCTCGCACGCCCCGGTCGGGCGGCCGGCCGACGCGAGGTGCTCGACGGCCGCGGGATTGTCGCTGAGGTAATGATCCTTTCGCGAGAGGCACGTGATCACTCCCGGCGCCTCGGATTGCCCGTAGAACTGGACGAACACCTGACCCCACAGTTCCAGCCCTTCCTCGAGCTTGTCCACCGACATCGGCGCGGCGCCGTAGATCACGTACTCGAGGGAGGAACAGTCACGTGTCTGTGCGTGCGGGTGCGCCAGGATCCGGTAGATCATCGTCGGCGGCAGGAAGATGTGTGTCACCTGCTCCCGCTCGATCAGTTCGAGGATGACTGCGGGGTCGGTGGACGGCGCTATCACATTGCGTGTGCCGAAGGCGGACAGTCCCATTGCCGTCGCGCCCGCAGCGTGGGTCAGCGGTGCCACCACCAGGTGTACCGGGTCCTTCGCCGGTGCGGTGAACTGATTGGCGATTCGGTAGGCGGCAAGTAGGCAGCGGTGGCTCTGCATGATCGCTTTGGGGCGACCGGTTGTACCTCCGGAGGACTTGATCAGCGCGATGTCGTCGAGGTCTCGTCGGGTGTCGCAGGTCTGTCCTCTGTGGTCTCGCTTCCATGCCTCGGCACTGTGACCGGGAGCGGTGTCCTCGTTGAGCGCGATACATGCTGTGAGCGTGCGTACTTCGGCCCGAATGCGGTCTATGTGCGGGAGGTACTGTTCGTGGTAGACCAACGCCGACATTTCCGTGAATCGCATGAACCAGATCAGGTCCTCGATCTGGTCGCGGGCGTTGAGCGGTACGTAGGTTGCGCCCGCGCGCAGGATTCCGAGCATCGCGACGAAGCCGTCGGGATGATTCGGGGACAGAATGCCGATGGTGCCGTCCGCCAGTCCTTCCTGGGTCAGTCCGTGCGCGATCGCGTGCGAGGCCACCACGACGTCCTGGTAGCTGAGCCGCAGTGTGCCGGCTTGTAGGAACGTGCGCTCCGGGTATCGGGCGGCGCCCGCGTCGAAGTAGTCGGTGATCATCGGTCGTCCAGATCTGTCAGGGTGAATTGGGGGAGGACGGTGGTACTGCTGATGCGTTCGAAGCGGACTTCGACGCGGGCGCCGACGCGGATGCGGTCGATCGGGCAGTCCACGATGTTGGTCAGCAGGCGCACGCCCTCGTCGAGGTCGATGATGGCCACGGCATAGGGAACCTTGTCCGCCATCGACGGATCGGCCGGAATCCGACAAATCGTGAAGGTGTAGATGCTCCCCGCTCCCGCCGAGTCCACCCATTCGAGGTGTTCCGACAGGCAGGCCGTGCAGAAAGCGCGCGGATAGAACTGATGACGCCCGCACTCCTCGCAACGCTGGACCACCAGGCGTTCCTCGCGGGCTGCATTCCAGTACGTTGCCGTCTCGGTAGTGGGGCGCGGTTCCGGGCGCAGCGCGGAGTCAGACATTGGCTCGCAGTTCGATGCCCGGTGCTACCAGCCGCACGTTCTGCTTGCTCCGCATTCGACTGAGTCCGGCCATCAGCTCGACGACCGACTGCTCGACGCTGAAGGTGTCCTCGACCGGGACGAGTGCGTCGATCTTCTGGTCGTCGTACATGTAGCGCAGGATCATCTCGTCCGGTGAGAGGTGCCCGTGCCGTTTGCGCAGTTGCGGCACGATCGGGTCGAGCTGCGGCGGTGTCTCGGAGATGTCACGAGAGCCGTTGTTCATCACCAAGTCCTTGACGTTGTCGTCGACGGGTAGCGGTAGCGCGCCGAAGTATCCGCACACGTACTTCTTCACCTCGTTCGGCACCACGGTGTAGCGCTCGGTGTTCAGCACGTTCATCACTGCTTGGGCGGCGACGATGGCGGGGAACGGCGTCGCCATGACGGGCGAGCCCAATTCCTCACGCACCCGGCCGATCTCCTCGATCACCGCAGGCAGCTTGCCGGCAATTCCGGCCGCCTTCAGCTGCGCCTCGAGATTCGTCATGGCGCCGCCGGCGTACTGCGTCTGATAGTTCGCCGGGTCGTATTCCGCTGGGACTCCGACGGGGTACTCCAGTTGCGCCGCCAGCTTGCCCAGGTAGTCCCCGACCTCGTCGAGCGCTCGGTCGTCGACGTCGACGTCGAATCCAAGGGCGCGCAGATCCCGAGCCATCATCTGAGCCGACGGCAGCGAGTTTCCGTTGGCCAACGGGTCGATGGCGGTCAGTATCTGATCCGCGCCGTACACCGCCGCCTCGAGCGCGACCTGCGGACCCATCCCGGTCAAGCAGTGCGTGTTCAGCTCCAGCCGAGTGTCGCCGATCGCCGCCCGTAGTGCTGGTACCAGCGTCCGGGTGCGTTCCACGGTCAGGCTGCCACCGGCGTCGGCGAGGCAGATCGTGTCGGGGCCGAAGCGATTGATGACCTCTCGGGCCTGCCGGACGTAGAAGTCGTCGTCGTAGCCCGGCGCGTGGTTGAACACGAGAGCGATCGTGACCTTCGCCCCGAGCCGCTTCGCGACATGGATTCCGGGTGCCACGTTGTCCCAGGAATGGAGGGAGTCGAGGACCGCGAAGTCGCGGATGCCGTTGACGAACATCCGCTCGATGAAGAGTTCGTTGATGTCGGCCGGTTGCGGGTAGAAGCCGTGCAGCAAATTGCTGCGGATGGCGCCCCGGAGGGGAGTTATCGGGATCCGATCACGCAGCAGACGCACCCGCTCGAACGGATCTTGCTGCAGGAACAGGATTCCGGCGTCGAAGCCCACCATCGCGAGCGCCTCGACGGCACCGAAGCCTGCTTGTTCGATCCTTTCCGCGATGGGCAACATGTGTTCGGTGCGCATCCGGGTTGCCCACAGGCATTGATGAGCGTCCCGGAGCGTGCCGTCGGTCAGGGCGATCGTCCGGCGCTGACCCGTGCGGGCGCAGTCGGCCTCGACAAGGGGCCGAAGGTTGGCGAGCACTGGATTCACCCTTCCTGTTGCAGATGGATGCGGACACCGGGCGCATGCACGCTCAATGTGGCGTAGCGGCCGGCACGATCGAGCAATCCGCGAGCGAGGCTCTCGTAGGGTGTCAATGTTTCGTATGGCCTTACCGCGTTCACCCGCCGCGGGACGGTGGCGACCGTGACTCCGGCCACCCAGGCGATCAATACCTCCTCGTCGGTTCCGAGATCGGCTTCGACTGCGGGGGAAGAGGCTTCGGGCGACAGCACCAGGCCGACCCGCTCCTGGAGGTCGGTGCGAAGGTCACCGTCCGCCGTGCCGTACACCCCTTGCAGCAGCCTGCGCAGCACTGGCCGCAGGCTTTCGTATCGCTGCTCGCCATCGAAGTGGCACATCGCCTGCTCGGCGATCGCGCGCGCGAACGGGGCCACCATCGGCGGTGAGCCCATCTCACGGCGCACGACCGCGCATTCTGCGGCGAACTCGTGCAGGTCTGCCCAGCGCCCACGCTCGCGCAGGGCACTGCGCACGTCGGCGGCCACCTCCCCCGGCAGTTGATGGACGTAGGTCGCCAGATCGAAAGACCACGGCGCCGCAGCGGGAAAGCCTTCCTGGTCGGCGATTTCGGCAAGGACCGTATCAGCGGACAGCAGGCTGTCGAGGTCGGGCAGATCCTGGAAGTCCTGGTCATGTTGCAGGACGCGGATCAATGACGGCAGAGATGGAAGGGAGGCACCGTTGGCGACCGAGGGCAGTGTGGTGTCGATGCTACTGACGCCGAGCCGGCCGGCCTCGAGAGCGACGACGGTCCCGAGCGCGGTGTGGCATCGAGTGTGAAGGTCGAGCGGAGTGCTGCCGAGAGCCGACACCAGTGCGGGGAGAAGAGTGTGAGCTCGGTCCGGTGTCAGGACTCCGCTTTCGTCCCGGAGCATCACCCGCGCAGCGCCGGCAGCGACGAGCGATTCCGCTCGCTGCGCGTAGATTTCGTCCGACATGCCGTCGTCGGCCGTGTAGGGCAGGGCGGCGATGGCGGTCAATCCCGCAGTGGTGGCGGATCCCAGAGCCGGCTTCAGGCGGGCGAGGTCCAGCAACGGATCCAGCAGGACCACCTGCTGCAGGCCCGCTGTGGCCAGTGCCGACAGCCAGGCATAGACCGTCGTGGGGCCGAGGACGTCGGCGCCCGGTCGTCCATGCCCGGTCAGCAGGTTGACGGTGGCGCGCAGCGGAATAGAGCCGTAGTTCCTACAGGCGAGTTCTACCCGCTGCAACGGGTGCTCGTCTCTGGCCAGGCACTGGTCCAGGACCGCGGGACTGAGCACCTCGACCGCTGCGAGCCCACTGGACGACAGCGCTCCCGCGGGAGAGAGGAGCATCCGATTGTCCAGTGCACCAGACCAAACCACCGTCTGGCCGTCGGTAAGGCTCGTGTCGGTGAATGTGAGCCGGTGGCTGCTCATGCGGATGCTCCCGCCTCTATGGGGGACTGACGAACGCCGAGGTCCTGATCACGCGCTGGGAGAAAGATGTCCTCGACCCATCTCGTGGTGACCGACCCCTCGCAGAAGTGTGGGTGGGCGAGCACCGCGTGGTGGAACGCCGCAGTTGTCGTCGGACCGCTGACCGTCAACTCGGACAACGCGGTGCGCATCTTCTCGATCGCCTCGGTTCGGGTGGGGGCGTGCACGATGATCTTCGCGAGAAGCGAGTCGTAGTACGGCGTGACCGTGTACCCCGAATAGCAGTGGGTGTCGACGCGAACGCCGTGCCCGCTCGGCGGCGCCCACTCCTGGACCAACCCGGGACTGGGGAGAAAACCTCGGTCGGGATCTTCGGCGTTGATGCGACACTCGATAGCGTGGCCGTCCAGGGCGATGTCGTCCTGCGTGAAGGACAGCGGCAGGCCGGATGCGATGCGGATCTGCTCGGCCACCAGATCTCGTCCACTGATCATCTCGGTGACGGGATGCTCGACCTGGATGCGGGTATTCATCTCCAGGAAGTAGTAGCTGTTGTCGCGGTCGTCGACCACAAACTCGACTGTGCCCGCACCGACGAAGTCCACGTTTTGTGCGAGGCGGACAGCGCTCTTACCCATTGCCGCACGTTCGTCTTCGCCGAGCACCGGTGAGGGTGCCTCCTCGATCAGCTTCTGATGGCGGCGCTGTGTCGAACACTCTCGCTCACCCAGATGCACGACGTTGCCGAATTGATCACCGATGATCTGGATTTCGATGTGCCGCGCTCGTTCGATGAACTTCTCGACGTACAGGGTGGGATCGCCGAAGGCGGATTGGGCCTCCGATGCGGCGGATCTGAAAGCATCCGGAAGTTCCTCGGCAGACCCCACGACCCGCATGCCACGCCCGCCGCCGCCCGCAGTGGCCTTGACCAGGACGGGAAAACCGATCTGCGTGGCGATCGTCAGGGCCTCGTCCGGATCGGACACCGCTCCTGAGCCGGGCACGCACGGAACCCCTGCCGCGGCGGCCAGGCCCACCGCTGTGATCTTGTCGCCCATGCTGTCGATGGACTCGGGCGTCGGACCGATGAAGATCAGGCCGGCGTCACCGCAGGCGCGGGCGAACGACGCTCGTTCGGACAGGAATCCGTAGCCGGGATGGACCGCGTCGCACCGGGTCCCTCTCGCGGCCCGGACCAGCAGGTCCGCCCGGAGGTAGCTGTGTGTCGGCTGGGGCGGGCCGATGACGACGACCTCGTCGGCCATCCGCGCTGCCAGGCTGTCGACGTCCGCCTCG
The DNA here is from genome assembly GCF_045208035.1 of Nocardia sp. NBC_01009. Taxonomy (NCBI): domain Bacteria; kingdom Bacillati; phylum Actinomycetota; class Actinomycetes; order Mycobacteriales; family Nocardiaceae; genus Nocardia; species Nocardia sp. NBC_01009. Next base: position 5,183,776 of record NZ_CP108695.1, read on the forward strand.
GAGACACCGAGAACAGTGTCGATGCCCAGCGAGCGGCACGCCCGGATGATGCGGACTGCGATCTCGCCGCGATTGGCGACGAACACCCTCCGGATGTCGTGCCCAACGACGGGGATGTCGCCGGTCATGCTTCGACCTCCGTCTCGATGGGGTCGACGATCATCAGTATCTGGTTTTGCTCAACCGCCTGACCGTGCTCGACGAGGATCGAATGGATCCGTCCGGCTACCGGCGCCGCGACCGAGTTGAACATCTTCATGACCTCGACCAGGCACAGCGTCGCGGACATATCGACCTGTTGGCCCTCTTCCACGAACGGCGGCTGATCCGGAGCGGGCGTGCGGAAGAACGTGCCGGGCATCGGCGCTCGGATCGCGAGCATTCGATCCGGGACCTCGGATGGTGCCGGGCTGTTGACGGCCGCCGACGCGGCCGTCGCGGGTATCGGCGTCTTGACGGCCGGGGCCGCCGTGGGGAGTTCGACCGGCAGCGCGCTCAGCGCCGCCGCCCCGGGCTTGCGCGCCTGAAGGACGACGTCTCCGATCCGAAGGTCGAGCGAATCGAGATGCTCTGCGGTGTCCAGCAGTTCAAGGATGCGTCGGACGTCTGCGTGTTGAAGATTCATGGTCCACTCCTCGTAAGTTCGGCGATGGGATGTGCGGTCAGGCCCGCATGGTGCGCGCGGTCGAACCGAGCTGTTCAGGCAGGATTCGGTAGGCCTGACGCACCCATTCGCACAGCATCGGACGGGTGTCACGGGGATCGATGATGTCCTGGATGCCGAACCGTTCCGCGGTTCGGAACGGGTTCTCCACGGGTTGGAACCGGGCATACAGCTCCTTGCGGAGCGCGGCCGGGTCATCGCTTTCCGTGAGCGTGCGCCGGTAGGCGGCTTCGACGCCGCCCTCGATGGGAATCGATCCCCAGTGTGCCGTCGGCCAGGCGAGACGCCGGTTGATGCTGCCACCACCCACCGGGCCATAGGCGGCGCCGGCCAGTCCGTAGGCGCGACGCACGAACAGCGAGAGCCAGGGGACTCGCGCCTGCTCGAGCGCCATCGCCGTCCTGATGCCCTTGCGCAGTGTGCCTTTCTGTTCGGCATCGCTGCCGACAAAGGTGCCGGGCTGGTCGATCAGATTCACCACCGGCAGGTGAAAGGTATCGGCCATGTCGACGAACCTGGTGGTCTTCTCGGCGGAGTCGACAGTCAATGAGCCGCCGAGCCACCTGGGGTCATTCGCGAGGACCGCCACGGGATGACCGTCGAGACGGGCGAGCATCGTGATCTGCGATTGTCCGAAGTAACGTCCGATCTCGAACAGGCTGCTGTCGTCGAAGACCGAGGCCAGCAACTCGCGCATGTCGTATGAGTACTGCTTGATTGCGGGGATCGTCGTTGACAATGCCTCATTTCGCCGGTCCACCGGATCGGCGCACGGCGTTACCGGGGGAAGCTCATGGACGCTCGATGGCAGGTAGGACAAGAAACGGACGGCCTGCTCGAGTGCCTCGAACTCGTCGGCGGCTTCGTTGTCCACAACGCCCGATCCGCGCGCATGCACACCCGCGCCGCCGAGTTCTGCATTGGTGACGTCTTCGCCCACGGCCTTCCTCACAACCGCGGGTCCGCCGGCGAAGAGGTAGGAACTCTCGGCGGTCATGATCGACAGGTGGCTCGCGCATACCCGGACGGCGCCGAGTCCGGCGGCGGCGCCGAGCGCGACGCCCACGACAGGGACGGTGCCCAACAGTTCCACCATCGGCCAGTGCGGGTATCCGGGAATCTTGGTAGCAGACATCTGCTCGAGGAGGTTGACACTGCCGCCGGCGGTCTCGACCAGCCGGACCACGGGCCAACGGTAGGTCAGCGCCAAGCGCTCGACGTACTGCCATTTCTCAGGGTTGGTCGCCTCCGACGAGCCTCCGCGCACGGTGAAGTCCTCCGCGACCACGATCACCTCGCGGCCGTCGATCCGGCCTTGCCCACAGATGACATTCGACGGTTCGACCGAGATCAGCTGCCCGCGTTCGTCGTAGCGGGCCGAGCCGGTCATCATGCCGATCTCGCGCCACGACCCCGCGTCGAGGAGTCGCTCGATGCGTTCGCGCGCCGTCAAACGCCCACGCTCATGTTGGCGCTCGACCTTGTCGGGGCCGCCCATCGCCAAGGCGAACTCACGGCGTTTGGCTATTTCCGCTTCGAACCATGGCCGGCCGGTGTTGTCCGCGGCGCTGGTGCCGATGGTCAGGGCCAGGGCAGCCGCTCGGGGTTCGATCTGGGTCATCGTGAGGTTTCCTGTCTGTCAGGGATGCCGGTCAGCGAACCACCGCGGCCGGGAGTACTTCCGCGAGGTGCACGCGCACGTCATGCGTCGAACGAGCGACGAGGACGCCCGCGTCGGCGAGTGCTGCACACTTTTCCTGGACGGTCGAACCATCGGCGTCGCGCGGCGCGTGACCGAACGGCAGCGCCGTCGGCAAGGAATCCCCGGCCCGCCCGGCCACCATCGCGATGATCGGCACCTCGATTCGTCCGTCCACCACCGCGACTGCCAAGTCGACTTCCTGGCCACTGGAAGGTTCACCGAAGACCACCACTGTGCGAGTGTTCGGATCACTCGCCACAAGTTCGACACCTTCGGTGAGTGTGGTGCCAACGGTCGGCATGCCGCCGATGGACATCTGCACACTGGTGCCCAATCCCCATGTCCGCACCAACATCGCCAGCTCGGAGGCCATGCCGCCGCTGCGTGAGACGATGCCCACCGAACCGGCCGCGAACCGCTGCCACGGTTCGTCACCCCCGGGACAACCGATTCTGCCCACACCCGGGACGACGACGCCCTGGGAGTTCGGCCCGATCACCCGGCAGTTGTGCGCTCGCGCGACCTCGAGTGCCCGAAGCCAACGATGCTGCGGAATGTTCTCGGAGCTGACCACGATCAGTTCCAGGCCCGCCTGCGCTGCCTCCACGACCGCGTCGGCCGCGGCCTGCGGCGGTGCATAGCTCATCGCCACCTGCGCGCCCGTCGCCGCAACGGCCGCGGCGACGGTGTCGAAGACCGGCACCCCGTGCACCACGGAGCCACCCTTGCCGGGCGTGACGCCTGCTGACACCTTGACACCGGAATCGAGCATCCAGCGGGTCTCCAACTGCCCCTGCCTACCGGTGATGCCCTGGACGAGAAGCCCAGGACCAGCCTCGAGTAGTCGACGAATCATCGAACAAGCCCTTCCAGTTCCTGCGGTGACCGTTCCATGGCGGTCAGCAGTAGGTCACATGCGTCCTCGAGCGAGGCTGCGCGATCGAGGACGAGCGCACCTGGCAGGCGCTCTTTGAGGATTGCGTGGGCCTCCGCTTCGTGCGGGCCGGCCAGCCGGATGACAGCAGGCACGCGAGTCGCGTCGAATCCGGCCCGATCCGCCGCAGCAACGAACTCGAGCGCGACGTCACGCGCATCGGCGAGACTCAGCACTGCGCCGCCGAACAGCACCCCACGGAGCCGGGGTACTGACAGTGCGGAACTGAAAAGTGTCCGCAGCTTCTCACTGCCGGCGCCTGGCGACGCGTCGAGATAGCAGGCGGGGCGGACGCCGAGGTCCGTCAAGTAGTCCAGGGCCAGAAGTCCCGCACCACCACCGGTGATCATGCAGGCCACATCGCCGTCCAACTCGAAGAACTTGATGCCGGCCCGATTCGGCTCGGCGGCGTCGGCCTCGCGCACCGCCAGCTCGCGCGCGGTGGCCGCGCGGTCCAGAGCAGCCTCGGGTTCGACCAGCGGCGTCGGTCGACGTGCCTGTGCGGTCGGATGACCGTGGGGGTCGAATTCGACCGCCACGCCGACGGCGACCAGCCGCTCACCGTCCCACCGGAAGGGGTTTACCTCGATGAGGGCGGCCTCCGCATCGCAGAAGGCGGTCCACAGAACCTGCAGCGCATCCGCGATCGCACCGCGTAGCCGTGGGTCGTGGACGGCAGCCTCGTCGAGCAGGCCGGCTACGACATGGTCCTCGAGGCCTCCCGCCAGGCCGACCGCGACAGCCGCTGCCTGATGAGCGTCGAATCCGACACCGCCGGTGGCATCGGCACGCACAACGGCGTCACGCGTGGTCTCGTTCAGGGCAATGGAGAGGTAGCACTCCTCCCCGTCGACGTACTCCTCCACCACCGCGGGAGCGCCGCTTCGAAGGGTCGCATCGACGGCGGAGGACAGCTCGCCCCGAGTCCGGCAAATATGCACGAGGCCGCCCAGCCCCTTGCCGCTGCCCGCGATGTCGGGCTTCACCACCCATGGTGGCCCGAATCCAAGCTCCTCCGACGCCAATAGCCGCTCATCCGCGACGACGACCAGCTCGGGCGTCTCGACACCGGCCCGGCGCAGCCATGGCATCGCGGCGCTTTCAGTGGCGCGGGGCATCGCGTCTCCCTTCGTTCAGGGGCCCTCAGGGTGGGCCTCTCGAGTCACGTACCACTGTGATCCAGCTAACTGATTCAAGGAAGTGGTTGCCATCGACCACCGTGATCGTCATTGTCGATCGCTCTGGCTATCATCGCGGCATGAGATCGGAGCAGCTGCGTTACCTGGAGGCGGCGATCCGCCACGGTTCGCTGCGCAAAGCAGCCCAGGAGGTGGGCGTCGGGCAGCCGACACTCAGCCAGCAGATCCGGCGCCTCGAGGAGGATCTCAACGTCATCCTGCTGATCCGCCGCGCCAACGGCGTCCTCCCCAGCGCCGAGGCCCGGATTCTGCTCCCGCACGTGCGGCAAGTGCTGCAGGCCGACCGCGCCCTTCGCGAGGAGGCCGGGCTGATCAACGGACTGCGCAGCGGCAGCGTTCGCCTGGGCGCAGTCACCACGGCCAGCCAGATACTTCTACCGAGAGTGGTACCGCTCTACCAGAACTCGTTTCCCAACGTGCGCTTCTCAGTGTGGGAATCTGGCTCCCAGGCCGTGCGCGACAGCGTGACGAGCGGTGAACTCGACCTCGGGCTGGTGGTCGGCACCGGTGCTCCAGCCTCCACCGCGAGCCTCACCGCGACCGATCTGATCACCGACGAAGTCGTGCTGTGCGTTTCCCGGCACCATCCGTTAGCCAACAAACCAACGGTCAGCATCGAGGACCTCGAGAACCAGTCCTGGGTGGTGTCCGCGCGCGGCTATGCCCTGCGGGAGCTGGTGGATTCCACATTTTCACCACCAACACAAGACATCGTCTACGAGACAACCAACCCGCATACCAGCATCCTCATGGTCGCCGCCCAAGTGGGCATCGCCATGCTGCCTCGGCATGCACTCCGCGACTTCTGCACCGACGAGATCGCGACACCCGCAACGGACTGGGACCCACCTCAGCTGACCGTCTGCCTGATCAGGCGGACCGACACTCAACCAGCGCCCGCAGTGCGAAAGCTCATCCACGCACTACGCGAGGTCAGCGTGGAATGGTCGCGCAACTACCCGCGGCGACCGCTGCCTTCCCCTGGAGAATAGGCGCTATCGGTGGCCTCTCCGTGATCGTCGCGCACACCCACAGGTAGTCCGTGCCATCGAACGATGACCCGCGACCGGCGCCTGATTCGACGAATACCCTCGTGCCCGCGGGAGACCAGTTCGTGCGCGAGGAACTTCAACGCCTCCAGCGGGAGCTGGCGGAGCTTCGTGGCGAAGGCGGCGAGGAACGGCCTACTGCGGCGGCTTGCGGTGACCCACCAAGGCCGTCGGCCGCACGACCAGCCAGGACTCGCGAGGTTCAGAAACCACACGAACGGGTTGCGGCCGAAGCCATTTCACAACCGCCCGTGGACGGAGTGGTTGTACGGGATCATCGGATTCATACAGCGCTGCAAGCAATCCGGGACATCGATCGGCGAAGAACAAGCCGAGCGTGCTCAGACTCGGGCGGCAGGGAAGTCGGTCTTCACGGTGCTGGCCCAGAACATGCCAAGTCCGACCAGATCGGCGCCGTTGAAGAGCGATGGGTTGACGCGTGCATAGGTGCGATCACATGACGGAGGCTCGCGTTGGTGAAGTCGGCGGCCAGATACGCCTGGGTGAGGTTAGCGCCGTCGAGGTTCGCGGCCGTCATGCATGCCGACGTGGGCTGGTCGCCGATGGATGACGATCGGTACAGGTATGCACTCTGCAGTTCGGCCATCACACCAGCGACGATCCCATCGCTGACCAACACCGCTGGCCATTCGGCGCGGGGCGGCGGATCGATCCAGTCAGGCATACGGGACCGATCTTTAGTGGCGTATTCCGTTGTGGCAATGGCGTTTCCACTGCGCTTTCGTCCACCCGCGGATTGCCGTGAGCTTGTGTGAGGAGAAGGTGGATGGCGTGGTGGCTGCTCACCGCATCTACGGCGGCGACCGTCACAGGTTGTGGCACCGAACAGCCGGCCCCGCCTGGGACGACGAGCAGCAGCGCAAGCTCGGCGGTGCATGTGGGTTCGCCGCCGCCGGCCGCACCGCCGCCGTCGGCGCGTGCTTCGGATGCCGTTGCACCGCAATGTCAGACGTCGGATCTCACGGCCGGTCTCGCACCGGAAACCGCGGCCGCCGGAACCGTTGCTTTCCCGATCGTGTTCACCAACAACGGGTCCGGTACGTGCGTACTCGGAGGATTCCCGGGTGTCTCCTACGCTACCGGCCTGGACAGCGCACCTGTCGGCGCGCCGCCGCGCGGGACGATACCTCGTCCGGCCCGGTTCAGTTGGCGCCCGGTGGGCGGGTGTCGGCGCTGGCGTATGCGATCAACGTGCACAACATTCCGCCCGAGCAATGGCAACCGGTGTCGGTACCCGGGCTGCGAATCTACCCGCCCGACAACACCGTATCGCTCTACCTCGAACGCGCCGCGACAGCATGCAGTCTCGCGCAGGCGACCACCACACAATTGAGGATTCACGCCGTCGTGGCGGGCACCAGCGGCCGTTAGCCCGCCGGGCGGGGACGGGGCTTGTTGCGGCATGGCCGATTACGACGCGGTCACAGTAGTGCACTACTGCTGACGTCGCGGCCGCGGCACCGGAAAATCGGTAGTTACCACCGCAATTCCGGTCCCCCCCAAGGGGTCGGTCGTCCTTCTCGGAGGGTAGTCATGGTTGATTCCCTTTTCGCCGACGTGCCCACTTCCAAGTATCGGTCGACGACCGACAACTCCAGTCCAGCCGGGGCATGGGCCCGATTCGTCCTCGCTGAATCCACATAGAACGAATCCACAGCGGCCGAAACCTAACCAGCCGCAGTCGATTTTGCGGTCCCGGTCCCGTCCGATGCGCCGGTGGTGACGCCGGTCGTTGGCCCCGCGGCAATGTTCGCTCGCCCAGGGACACCAGTAACGAACGAATGCATGAGCAGGGAGGACCTCGGTGATGTCGAGACATTGGGGCACGGCGATCAACGGGTATAGCGCCAGTACCGCGCAGCAGTTCGGGGTAGGCGGAGCCGACCTCGGCATCCCCTACGACCGCAGCCGCTTCGGGCCGGGCCGGTCCGGATTTGTGTTCGGTGACACGTTCACCGGCAACAGCCAAGGCTCCGGCACCTGGCTCGGCTCGCCGATCCTGCTGTTCAGCCCCAACATCCCGGACACCACCACCACTTTCACCAGCGCCTCCGGCGGGGCGCAGGCGAAACAGGTCCTCACCTACACCCACAACGCCGACAACGGCTACGGGATCGAGGTCACCCGGATCCCCAACGACGCCTTCGTCGACCCGAACGGGCGCACCTGGTTGACCTACACCAGCGTCCACGACTGGAACGCCTCCGACGACCAGTACGGGGCGCTGTTCTGCGGGCTCGCCTACTCCGACGACGACGGCACTACCTGGACGGATTACGCAGCGGTGTGGCGCAACGACGGCAGCGACGGCTACGACGGCTGGAGCCCGTTCATGATGCAGTCCTTCGCGGGTATCGGCAACAACAACAGCGACGGCTACCTGTACATCGTGTCCAAGGAATGGGGGCGCTCCCACAACCAGGACGGGCCGATCCTGATGCGCGTGCCGTGGCAGCAGATCGCCACCCGCGCCGACTACCAGTACTGGGGCTACAACGGCTCGGCCTGGCAGTGGGGCAACCCGACTCCCACCCCGTTGTTCGCGGGGATGGGACCCATCGGGGAGCTGAGTGTGAAAAACATTGCGGGTACCTGGGTCATGTCCTACTTCGACGTCAACGGCTACTGCATCTCCACCCGCACCGTGGCGGCAATCGACCAGGTATGGACCAATCCGAGACAACAGATCCACGGCGCCGTACCGTGGTGGCAGTTCTGGGTCCGCTCCTTCCCGCAACTCTACGGCGGCTACATCCACCCCCGATCCGCCTCAGCCACCGACGTGACCCTGTATGTCTCGCAATGGAACACCATCACGAACAACCCGTACTGGGTCATGCAATTCGACGGCATCACCCCATAGCCGCGCTGACATCGAGCTCGGGTACACGGGATGGATCAGCGCCGTCGGCCCCGGTGATGACCAATGACCGGAACCCGTGACGGCGGGCGCGGCGCGCAACTCGTGCACCGGGCCGTCCTGGTCATGACCGGTTGCGTTTAGCATGCAGTGCTGAGTTGTAAGGGAACTGGCTACCGCCGCCGAGTTGCTCGCCGCGGCGCAGCGCCCGGTGATCATCGTGGGTGGTGGTGCCCGCTGGGCAAGTGAATCGGTCCGTCGGCTCGCCGAACAGCTGGGCGCTCCGGTGGTCACCAGCGCGAACGGCAAAGGCGTTCTCGACGAACAGCATCCGCTCGCGATAGGAGCCGGGTTGCATCACCCGAGCGTGCGCGCCTTGGTCGAGAATGCCGACGTGGTCCTGGCGGTCGGCACCGAACTCGCCCCGTCGGATCTGTGGAACGGCCCCTTCCACCTGTCGGGGACGACAATTCGCGTCGATATCGATCCCGCAGCGGGAAGGAGAGTCCGATTGAGCGGAGTTCTATCCACTCGGTCTTGGATTCTCGACACCCCGGAACGGCGACTATGACGCTCACGGAACGCATCGGCAGTGTCCTCGCCGTCACTGCTATTCCGATAACCCACTAATTGGCAGAAGCGGATGTTCGACTCGCCGTTACATCGTAGGGGCCGACGGCATCGTAAGTGGAAGGAGCAGAATGTGTTCCGCGATATGGATCAGCACTTTCACGCACTGATCAGTGCACCTAGTCTTTCGGCATGGCAGACACCAACGGCACGCCCATGACAGACGCGGAGATCGGCCAGCTGTTCAAGCTGCTTCAATGATGGTGCGACGCTGAACTCGACCAGTTTGCCCACCTGATCGTCCCCACCCGATGGGGTGATGTGTATGCCGACTTCGGCCGCAAACGCCCACCGGGGTGCCCGGCGGAAGCCTACGAGCAACTGCCCGCAGACTCGTTCGGCGAGGCCGGATAGAAGGCCACGCCCAGTCGAACCGTTGAGAGGCTCTCCATCCGGAGCATGCCCCGCACGGAACGCATGAGCGGATGTTCTGGTGTATTGCGGGGGGACAACGGTCGATCGCTTAGATCCGGTCGGAGCGAGCCCGGAACCCTGCAAAACGGTCGGGCGGACGGCGACCCGATGAAACCAGGAGCACCACTCGAGAGGAGGCTGCGCACCTGGCCGGTCCGCGTGAGTCCGGCGGGCAGACCAGAAGTATTGGGCGGCCTACGCGCCCAAGTGTGTTTGTTGTGCCACGATGGCGTCACATCGTCAGAGGAGAAATCGTGAGTGTTCTCATCCGAGTAGAGCGGCAAGGGTCCGATGACGTGCGCAGCCTGCTGCAGTGGCTGACCGACGCCGACGGACTGCGCGGGCACGCCGGTTTGATCGAGCCCGAGCTAGAGCGGGACAAACTCGGAGGTCTGGCCGACACACTGACGATCGCGCTGGGTGCAGGGGGCACCGCCACCGTCGTCGCGCGGGCGACCGCCGACGTGCTGATCGAATGGCTACGTCATCGGGTGAACGCGGTGACGGTCACGATCCGCAGACCGGATGGATCAGAGATGGAATTCCAGGCGCCGGCCGCCCAGGCCTGGACGCCCGCCGAAGTGGATACGGCCGTAAACGAACTCACTCGGTTCATGGAGGACAGCCCCGACGATGACGGCTGAACCACCCGCATCGGCGCTGAGTTCCCGCGGAACCCGAGTTCTCATCGTCGGGTCGGGCGGCTTCGCCGCCGAATCCGGGCTCCCGGCGGTACCGGCGATTGCCAACACGGTCGCCGAGCTGACCGCAACGTTCATCGAGCGGTGCGGTGTACTGCCGGAAAACATAGTGGCACACGTGGATCCGGCCGATCCGGCTGCATTCGGCGACGCGCTCGTCACCGCCGCAACCCGGGCAACAGACGTGTTCGTGCTGTATTACCTCGGCCACGGACTCATCGACGAAGACAACCAGCTGTACCTGGCTACCTTCACGACCAGCGGTGAAAGCACCCGGCTCGGATTCGACGCGGTCAGTTATCAGTCCATCCGAACGGCTATGCGCCGCTGTCGGGCCACCTCGATTCTGGTGATTCTCGATTGTTGTTACGGCGGCCGGGCCACCGGTTCGTTCGGTCCGTTACCGGCCGATGCCTACACGCTGGCGCCGATGCGGAGCAGTTACGTGCTGGCTGCCGCACCGCCGAATGAGCAGGCGTTCGCGCCTCCTGAATCCCGGCATACCGCATTCAGTGGTGAGTTCCTGACGTTGCTGACCGAAGGCGATCCCGCTGAACCCGCGGTGATCACCGTTGACGGCGGGTACCGGTGCTTGCGTCGGATCCTCGTCGCGCGTGGTCTCTCCGCGCCGCAGAGATGGCCGGGTGACGGCAATGCAGGTGCGATTGTCCTGGCGCCCAATGCGGCCGCACCCAAGGTTCTGGCCCGGCCGTGGGGCGCCGAGACCACCACCGCGGATGCGGCGGACCGGCCGTGCCCATATCGAGGGCTCGACCCGTACACCGTCGACGACGAGCAATTCTTCTTCGGCCGTAGAGAATTCGTGGCCGAAACACTCACCAGGATGACCCGGCTAGTCGGTGCCTGGGGGCCGATCGTTGTGGTCGGCGTCTCGGGTGTCGGCAAATCATCGGTCGTGCAAGCGGGGATCCTCCCCGCGATGCGGCGTGGTGAACTCGACGTTCCAGGATCCGCGGCGTGGCCGCATCTGCTGATCACTCCGGGCGCACACCCGCTCGCCGCCTTGCGAAAAGCATTGGCGCAGACCTTATCCGGTGGTGCGGCGGATACACGGATCGTACTGATCGTGGATCAGTTCGAAGAAGTGTTCACCGAATGCGACGACGAAGGCGAACGGGCGGAATTCATCAGCACACTGTGCGAGGAGACGCGTACATCCACCGTGGCGCTGATCGTCTTGCGCTCGGATTTCTACTCGCCGTGCCTGCGCTACGCGCCCCTGCGTGATGCCTTGACCGAACGACAGATCACCGTCGGCCCCCTGGATCGACCACAGCTGCGTCAAATCATCGAGGAGCCCGCACGGATCAGCGGACTCGAGCTGGAACCCGGCGTCGATGCGGCGGACTCCAGTCCGCTCACCGACCGACTACTGCACGATCTCGGCGCAGGCCGGGACGTCGCCCATGCCAGCCTGCCGCTGTTGTCGTATGCGCTGCGCGAGACCTGGTCCAGGCGTGAGGGTGCCGTGCTCACCCTTGCCGGATACGAAGCGACCGGGGGGATTTGGCATGCCGTCGCGCAGCAGGCCGATGCCGCCTACTCGAGTCTCGATGCGACCGGGCGGGCCGCCGCGAAGGCGCTACTGCTGCGGATGGTCCATGTCGGCGCCGATACCGACGACACCCGTCGCCGGGTGGATCTCGCCGCGATCGCCGCCGAACGTCCCGACCAAGCCGAAGCTTTCGCCGCCGCCCGCGAAGCGCTGCTCGCGCGCAGACTCATCACGGTCGACAAAGATTCCGCGCAACTGGCACACGATGCGTTGCTGCGCGCCTGGCCGCTGTTGCGCAGTTGGCTCGACGAGGACCGTCGCGGACTGCTTACCCATCAGCAGTTGGTCGACGACGCCCGCAGATGGCAGGACGGTGGTCGCGAAGACGGACTGCTCTACCGCGGTAGTAAGCTCATGACGGCTCACGACTGGGCTAAGGATCCCGACCATGGCAACCGACTCGGCGACGTGGAGCAGCAGTTCCTGAATGCTGCGGACCGGGTGCGGTTGCGCACCCGCGCCTATGCACTCGGCGCGGCTATCCTGCTGCTGATCGCCGTCGCCGCAGGCGGTTTCGCCACCGCGCAACGCCGCGACGCGGTGCGTCAGGCGGCGCAGTTCGACTCACGGCGCTTGGCCGCGATGGCGGATGAGATTCGAGCTTCGGATCCTGCGGGCGCAATGCAGCTCAGCTTGGCCGCCTACCGGATCGCGCCGACCGCGGAAGCCAGGGCGGGAGTTCTCACCTCCAATCTCACGCCGTTCCCGGTGTCGTTGACCGGACACGGTAAGCGAGTCGGCAAAGTCGTGTTCTCGCCGGATGAACAACTGCTGGCCAGTTCCGGCGAGGACACCACCATCCGGCTCTGGGATGTCTCCGAGTCGCAACATCCGAAGGCGCGTGCGGTGATCCGCCCGGCGAACGTCTCCACCATCATCTTCGTACCGCACAGCCGAATCCTCGTCGGAGTCAGCGCGCATACGCTGCAGCTGTGGGACGTCGCCGATCCTGATCGACCCGCAATGCTGTCCGAGGTCGCCGTCGAGGTCGCCGACAACGATGACATTTTCGCCCAGGCATTTCGGGTGGACAACAACATCGCTGTCAGCCCGGACGGTCGAACCGTCACCTTTGCTGACAGGCTTGGCAACATACTGCTCTGGGATATCAGCGACCCACGCCACCCCGACCGTGCGGCAACCATACAGCCGAATCCGGATACCGGCCTCAGAATGCTCGGCTTTCTATACTTCGAGGGCTTGAAGAGCGCGACCGGAATGGGCATCGCGCTGACATTCAGTCCGGATAGCCGCACCCTCGTCGTGGCTGTGGCAGGCATCGTCGAGTCATGGAATGTCGCCGACCCGCGGCATCCGGTGCCACGCCCCACCCCGGAGGTCGACCCGATGACCTATCTGCTCGGGGTGGACTTCAACGAGAAGGGCAATCTGCTCGCCGCCGCCGGAAAAGGTGGTGCCGTGCGGGTATGGGACTTCACCGATCCGGATCGGCCGGTGCTGAAATGCCATGGCCCGCCACCTGACCGCACGGAACGGTCGACCACGTTCAAGATCGTCGAATTCGAACGGGACGCGGAGACCTTCATGACCGTCGATCCCACCGGCATCGTGGATAGGTGGCGCTGCGGTTTTTCCTACGGCGGCCAGACCCAGACCATGTGGTTCGTTGCCGCTACCAAATTCCCGGATACGCAGTCGTATTCGGTGGCATTCGGCCATGACGCGCGGGTAGTCGCCACCGGAAATGGTGACGGTACGGTGCGGGTATGGACATCGCCGCGACCGGCGGCGCTGCAGGTAGGACCGATCTCGTCGTCGGGCGGCAATTTCGGCATGTCACAGCGCGATGCCATACGTTTCGGCCTCGACGGCAACGGCATGCTGATCGGCCGAAGGCTCGTGCGAATGTCGGATCCCTATCAGCCAGAGCTCGAGTCCGAGTTACCCGGCGCAGGCGAGGGAATTATCGCCACCTTTGCGCCGAACGGCCGCCTGCTGCTCGGCCTGCCGAATATTCGTGATCGCGATCTGGTGCTGTGGGACGCCACCGATTCCGAACATCCGATAGCCGCGGGGACGATTCGTGGCCTGAGCAACCCGGCGTTCGGCCCGGATAGCCGCATCGTGGCGGGTTTCGACGATCGTGGTCTCGTGCTGTGGGACATCTCCGATCCGCGAAACCCACGGCAACGCGCAACGATACCGATGCAACGCGGTTTTCATCCGCCGACATTCGTAGATCCCGGCACACTGCTGATCGACGGGAAGGATTCGACCCAACTGTGGGATATATCCGATGCCGACGCGCCGAACATGACCTTCGAGGTACGGCATCCGCCACCACCGTTGGGGTTCGACGGCGCCGAGGTCGGAGCCGGGGGCGCGGTGGTCGTGCTGCGGTATAGGTCGTTCACCACGCCACCGGTTGCACCGTCCGCGATCGTGGTCGATCGCCGAGACCGGCGCCATCCGGTGCAGATCAGCAGTCCGATCTCGGACACGGTCGCTACCGATGCCCATGCTTTCGGCGATGATGTCGTTGCCACCGCCCGCGGGGATGGGGCAGTGGTTCAACTCTGGGATATCGCGGATCCGAGCAACCCCGAGCCGTTGTCCACTGTCAGCGCCGCCTATGTCAAATTGCTGGGCATAAGTCAGGGAGGGCAGGTTCTCACTGCCACGGCTGCCGACGCGACGATCAGAGTTTGGGATATCACCGATCCACGCAAGCCGGTTGGCCTCGCCGCCGTTCCCGCTGATCCGTATCACGAAGTGTGGGATGACTCGGTTCCGCTCACTGTCGACGCCGGTGGCACCCTGGCCTACTACACGAATAACGATACCGGTCGAATCGAACTCATCGATCTCGATGTCGATCGCGCCTATCGGCACCTGTGCTCGCTCGCACAACCGATGAGCGAGGAGCAATGGAAGCGATACGCCTCGGGCGTTCGGTACCGCGATCCCTGTGGTTGATCGCGAATTGTCTTGTTGGGAAACCACTATCGCGCGGCGCCGGTGGTGTCACCAGGGTAGATGGGGCGCGGGCAGCTCCGTCACGGTCGCTCCTGGCCCCACCACGACGCGATTAGGTTGCCAGATAGGCACACCAGCACAGCCCAGCGCTAGCCGACAGGGCAGGTCGCTGTCATCGTCGCGCAACAACGCGGGTGAGCTGGCGTGTGTTCACCAAGATGCACCAGATCCACTACTACCTGCGTGTGCGGAACATGAGTTCATCGCTTACGAGCTGTCGTAGAGGTCGTTATCAGTGGTCAGACCTCAGAAATCCCTGCCCCGACTTGGGGGTGCGGACAGCCGGACCGAGAAACCGTGTGGCTCGCCGGATCGACTGTCTCGGCTGCCGGTCAGCCCTCGGAGCGGGCGGCGCCAGCTGATCCCGTCCACCTCAGACTCGCCGGCGGCCGGAACTTCGTCGACGGAAGCGGGGCCGACCACGTGCGAGTCCTACGCGCCGCGCCAGTCCCGAACGCACGACAATGCCGAATGCCGTGCGTTCGATCGGAACGTCATAGTTCGGACCATGCGACCCCGAACCATGGTGAGGTTCGTCCAGCTAGCAGCTGGAGGTGGAAGTCGGGGCCTTCATGTGTCCGATCCTCTTCGGAATCGGTCAGTTGACTGATGGTGCAGATGTAGTCGCCGTTTGGGAGTTCGATACTGGACCCGTATATATCCTTGTCGTCGTCCACAGCGGAGTCCGCGAACTGGGCAGCCATGGTGACCGTGTCCAAATTGACGACGACCAGCTCACCCCGCGTCACGGTGATGGGGCCGGCGATTTGCCTGATGATCGGCAGCCGCGGATCTACCGGCGAATCCGAAAGGTCGATCCGCCATTGCTCCTCGCCGCCGGTTCCCCAGAGCAGCATCGTCCGCTGCCGCATTTCCGATTCGACGCGCTCGAACAGCATCTCCAAGGTCCAGTCTTCGCCCACGAACGACGTGTACGCATGTGGGTCGACAAGACCGAGGAATCCTGAGTCATCGGTCAATTCGTCGATCCGATGCTGAAGCTGCGCCATGCGGTAGTCCTCCCCGGATTGATCACCGAACCCTACAGGCACAATGCTCGGTCGAACACCGAGCCCCACTCCACCGGCGTCCGCGAAGAAGTCGGAACAGAGTTCCCGGAAGTGGTAAGGCGCAAGGGAACTAACAGCGCTGATCGGCAGCACCGAAGCCTGCGATGCGCAGCACAACCGCAACGACGATGCCAACTCCCAACCCTGCAGCGATTTCGAGAGGTCTTCCCGTTCATCCACTTTGAGTAGATATCGCTCAACAACGCACTGTAATAGCCGCTGGGCGGGCTGCGCGGCGAGATCGATTGCGGCGCACAATGTCCCATTGTGTCGAGTTCACGGAACAGCGTCACCTGGACGCGGTCGACCATGCCGGCGGCCATCAATGCCCGGTTCATCGACAGGCTGCCGTGCGAGCGCAACAGCACCTCGGACTCCTACCGGCCCACCCTCCATGCCTGAGTCCATCCATGCCCCCGTCAAGCAGCCGAACCTGACCCGCGATCTCGGTGCACACATTCGCTGGCTGTCCGAGGGAAGGGTGCCGCCCGGACGCCACATAGGTCAGCAACCTACGCTCATGCCGCCTGTCGCGCGTTCGGCGGACGAGGCCGGCTGCGGCTCGAGACGTCCCATAGTGCCGGGTACCGTGCAGGCTGGCTCGGTACCCGGTCAGGGGCGATTGTCGGTGAGATGTTCGCCGACGACGGCAAGCATGTCGGTGGCCAGTTTGACGAGTGGGGAGGGGCGCGCTGCTGGGACAGGCTGAAATCCTCCTAGCAGTTGGCCAGACCGAAGGCGCTGGTCAACTCCGTCGCCATCGGTATCGCGCCGCGCCCGAGAACCGGATCTGCGAACAGTGCACTGGCCGAACGGATGTCCAGGGAAGCAGAATCCGGCACCCGGTGAACATCCCTGGAGGCGGATACGGTGATGGAAGGCAAATCCCATAGCCGCGCCGATATTTCGGCGCGCGAGGCGACCTTCCATCCAAACGGCATCAGGTGGACGCGTTCCCCGTATTCCTCCAGTCGTTCGGCGAAATCCGAAAGCACGTCGAGTGTGTCGGCGACGTGGGTAAGGATATCCAGTTGTTTCGCGGCCGGCGTAAATCGACTACCCGGGGTCGCGAAGTGCGGGATTCCGGCGAGGACGATATAGGCCGCCTCGCTCTCGACGCACAGGTACCGGATCGCGTGAACGGCCTCGTCGGTCAAGGGATAGTCGCCGGGTTCGACGACGACTCGCACTACCAGGCAATCGAAGAATATCGACGCCGCCCCCACTGTCGAGGGATCGACAGCTACGGCGCACGGACCGGCCGCCACCAGCGTGTATTCGAAGCAGTGCCACCGACTTCCGACGAACCTCATCCAGCCGACCTCCGCTGCTGGGGGTGAGTCATGGTTTTGTCGGCACATTCCGGTCGGCGACGCCGCAGAGGGTGTAACTGAAGACGAATGGCACCGTACCGTCGTTGAACCATGCGTGTGGTGTGCCGTTCTGGATCAAGCAATCGCCCGATCGCAGCGAGATATCGACACCGTCGCCGAGGCGCATTCGGCCTTGGCCGCTGAGCACGACAATGAAATCGATGCTCGCGGTGCTGTGCATGCCGGGCGCAGCGGGGTCGAAGGCCGCCATCATCCCAGGTAGTTTCGTCTCCGCTTCCGCGGTGACGGCGGCTAGTGCTTCCTCGGACAGGTCGGCGTCGGGCTCATAGGTCAGCCCGGGAGGTATGGAGATGAATCCGAAACGCAGCCCGCCCGGGACGGGGAAGTAGCGTGTATCGGTCTGCGAAGGGATCCGGTCGACCGGCAGATCGGGTAGCTCGTCGAGTTCCCACATCCGGTGTATCTCAGCGCCGGGCAGCAGCGCCAGTGTGAGCGGGTCGATGCTGTCGTCTGCCAGTACCCGCCCCTGTCCGGTTCCGTCGTCGCCGACCACGATTCTGCGCATTTGAGCTCCTTATTATCGTCCGCAACCAGCTGAATCGGGTCGGCACCGATAGCCACACCTGCCGATCCGGGCATCAGCTATTCGGACCGTAGCCACCGCCCGCGCATACCCGCTTGTCTCGGAACGCACGAGCATTGTCCGAGTGCGAAGAACTCGAAAAGCGGCAGTGCTGATCCGGCTGTGGTCCGCGCGGGTTCCGCCGTACACTTCTTCTCGAATTGGGTTGGTGACCAGGCCACCAATGATCGCCGAGCCGGGAGACGGTATTCATGGACCAAGCGGCTATTGCCGACTCGGACACGACAAGTGTGGTGGATCCACATGAGCGCGCCGACTATTGGGCCCATCTGATCAACATGTACCACTGCCGACTGGGCTACCGGTTCCCGAGCCGCACCGACTTCCAGGGGCACACTCGACTGCGGCGCACGGACGCCTACCAGCTCGTCGGATGGGAATCGGACGCCGTCACCTACCTTCGCAACCCGAAGCTCATCCGTGCCGACCCCGATGACGACTATCGGCTGATCGTTCCTTTCGCCGGGCGGCTGGCCTTCGGCTCCGACGGCGGGCACGGGATCCTCACTCCGGGAACGATGTGCTTGGTGGCCATCGACCAGCCCTTCGCGATGTCCATGTCCGACGGCACGCGAGGGCTGATCATCACCATTCCGCGGCAGGAGATACAGCATCGCCTCAACCACCTCGCGCCGCCCACCCGCCCGCTGGATCTCACGACCGGACTCGGGCGCGTGACGGCCGGGATGGTCAGCGGCCTGTACACCGAATGCGCCGCACTCACCGACCGCCAATTCGACACCGTCTCCGAACGGTTGGTAGATCTGCTGTGCATGCAGATTCTCGGCGATCCGGCGAGCTCATCCACCCAGCTCGCCGATGTGGAAGCGACCGCCCGCCGGTATATCCACAACCATGCCGGCGACCCGGACCTCACCGGCACGCGCGTGGCCGGTGCGCTCGGCTGGTCACTGCGTCAAATTCAACTGGCGTTCAGCGCCGCAGGCACCACGCCGAGTGAAGTCATCCGGGAAGAACGCCTGCAGTTGGCGCGCGACCGCCTGCGCAGCCCCGCCTACCAGCGTTGCAGTATCACCGATATTGCCTCGGACCTGGGCTTCGGTTCGGCCAGCAGCTTCAACAAGGCCTTCCGTCGACGCTTCGACACCACGCCGAGCCAACTCCGCGAGGGACTGGCGGGCCACGTCCGAGGCAGCCGCACCCCAGGCACTATTTCAGGGACAAGTAGCTAGTGTGTCGCGCCTGAAATTCGTTGAAGATATTTAGCGAGTGATTCGAGGATCTCCTCCGCGGTTTTGCGCCAGACGAATGGTTTCGGGTCGGCGTTCCATTGTTCGATCCACGCGGTGATGTCTTTGTCCAGTGCCGCAACGCTTTTGTGAATTCCGCGGCGCAGGAGTTGGTCGGTGAGGAACCCGAACCAGCGCTCGACCTGGTTGAGCCATGACGACCCGGTTGGGGTGAAATGCATATGGAAGCGAGGATGCTTGGCCAGCCAGACGTTGATCGCTGGTGTCTTGTGGGTAGACAAGTTGTCGCAGACCAGGTGGACGTCCAGTTCCGCGGGCACGGCTTTGTCGATCGCGATGAGGAACATCTTGAACTCCTGCGCGCGGCGGCGCTGGTAAAGCTTGGAGATCACGACCCCGTCTGCGATATCGAACGCCGCGAACAAGCTGGTCACGCCGTGGCGGACGTAGTCGTGGGAGTATCGCTCGGGCATGCCGGGCATCATCGGCAGCACCGGCTGCGAGCGGTCCAGTGCCTGGATCCCGGACTTCTCGTCCACACACAGCACGACCGCCTTCTCCGGCGGATTGTGATACAGCCCGACCACATCGACGACCTTGTCCACGAACAACGGATCGGTCGAGAGTTTGAAGCCATCGGCCACATGCGGTTTCAGCTCGAACTTGCTCCAGATCCGTCCAATTGTCGAGGGCGACAAGCCACTTCGTTTGGCCATCGAGGTCCGCGACCAATGCGTCGCGTCTACCGGTTTCTGTTCCAGGGTCATCGTGAGGACTTCTTCGACCTTGTCCAGCAGGATCGAGGGTCGACGCCCCGGACGCGGCTCGTCGGACAACCCCTCGAGACGTTTCTGCGCGAAACGCCTCCGCCACTTACCCACCGTCTGAGCCGTGATACCCAACTCGGCCGCTACATCCTGGTTGGATTTGCCTGCCGCACAGCCCAATACGATCCGGCAGCGTTCCGCGAGTGCCTGCGACGACTTCGCTCGACGCGCCCACCTCTGCAACGTCTCACGCTCATCGCCGGTCAATACGATCTCGGCCACCGGCCGCCCACCACGATCGCGATCGCCCAGTCCTTCCAGGCCCTCGGCGGCGAACTGCCCACGCCATCTCGCCGCAGACCCCACCGAGACACCGACAAGCCGCGCAGCACCCGCATTCGACATACCCTCAGCGCAAGCCAGCACGATCCGAGCCCGTTGCGCCTCACGCCGATCCGACGAGCCCGCCCTGCGCGCCAGTTCCACACGCTCGGCGTCGGACACAACGATCTCAACAGCAGAAGGCCCACGATGCGACACGCAAAACAGGCTAACAACTTACCGGACTTATTTCAGGCGCGACACACTAGTGTCCTGCGCCAGAAATCCGTTGAACGAGTAATTCGAGGATCTCTTCAGCGGTCTCTGTGCTCGCCGGTGTGACCCTGCTCCGCAATTGGTTCCAGGGTCTGGACATGCATCAAGTGTGTGCCTGTCCTACAGCTCTTCGTGGAGCAGCGGTGGCGGTCGCACACGCATTGCGCAAGTCACAGACGCAGACCTGCGCGCAAGTGTGCTCGCGATCGGTTTCCTGGCGGCACGCCGGGGTCGGCGGCCGGTCTGGACTTCCTCGTCGAGGCTGACCCCGGGGCGAGTGGTTCGTACGGAAGGGGAGAATCTGAGGATCAACGGCCATCGATACAACAATCGGCACCGTATTCGGAAGGAGTGACCTCGTGACGGCGGACCGTCCAACCGACGAGCAACTACGGCAATGGCTGTACGACGCCGAATACGACTGGGATGTCAAGGGCTTCGACCGACCGATGCCGTCGAACACCTTCCCGGTCTATTACGACGACGCCTACCAAGAGACCCTCGCAGCGCTGTTTCGCGAGCTGCTGGAGCATCGCAGGAAAGCGCGCAGAGACCATCTCGTCGAGGAAGCCGTGAATAACCCCGATCCGTCCATAGCTGGTCGTGCCGCTGTCGAACTGCAGAAGCTGACCCGAGAAGGCGACTCAGGACCGACAGGATGACGGCAACTATCCCTATCCCAACAACGACAACGGTTACACCGCCTGCGTCGCGCACCAGTACGCGTACTCGATGGCGTGTGTGCAGAACAGCGACGGGACCCTGCAGGCCTACGTCGCCAACAGCGGCCCCGACCCGAACAAAGCTACTGTGACTACCCCGAGGTCGCCATGAAGCCTTCCTCGGCCTCGCCACCTGCGTCATCTGCTACCGCCATGTCCGACGATTTTGTCAGGACCAGTTTTGTCCGATGAGCGCCGATGAGCTTCGAGCGCGTAGGAGGTCTACCCGGTCATGAGGAAACTGATCTACGGGTTCAGCGTGTCCCTGGACGGCTACATCAACGACCGCGACGGCAACATCGACTGGACCAACCCGGACGAGGAACTGCACCAATTCCACAACGACCGTTACCGCGAGATCGAGGTCTCGCTGCACGGCCGTCGCCTGTACGAGCTGATGGCCGAGTACTGGCCGCACGTGCCCGAGGACGCGCCGCGCATCGAGCGTGAGTTCGGCAGGCTCTGGACGGAGAAGCCGAAGGTCGTCTTCTCCCGGACACTCACCGAGGTCCACTGGAACAGCACGCTGATCAGTGAGAACGCGGTCGAGGAGGTCCGCAGGCTCAAGGCTGGAGGCGATGGCGTCATGGAGGTCGGTGGCGCGAGCCTCGCGGCCTCGCTGATGCCACACGGGCTCATCGACGAGTACCAGCTGTTCCTCTTGCCCGTAATGCTCGGCGGCGGCACACCGCTGTTCCCATCGCTGAACACCCGCATCCAGCTCCGATTGGCCGAGACGAGGCACTTCAACACCGTGGTGATGCTGCGCTATCTCGCCGACTGAGATCCGTTCAACCGCAGCAGCCCCTGCTACTCGACACGCCCGACGCCACCACATCGATCATTTTGTCAGGACCAGTAAGCGAACCGGCCAGCGCGGCACCTCGGAAGATCAACGGGCAGAGTGTCATACTGCCCCGGTGCTCTCCGCGACGCCCGTGTGAACATCCGGTAGTGCCGCTAGGCGCGCGGTTCGCCCTGAACATCAGCCCGCGCGGGTGCATGTCCCACCGTTGCGCCGCAACACCTTTGAAGGCGGGGCCGCGGGATGCCGTTCACCGGACGGCACGCCGGTGCCAGCCTTGCCGTGAGCGTGCAGAGTTTCCCCGTACCACCGAGAGCAAACCGACCGTGACCACCACCGATCAGCCAGCCCCCGTACGAGTTCCACCATGGTGCGCACACCATGCTGATCCTGCACGGTGACTGACCGCCGAGTGTGCCGTGTCCAGCGATCACTGGACACGGCACCCGCGCTCAGTTCAGTGTGAACGTCGCCGTACCCGAGATCTGCTCCATCTCCCTGTCGTTCGAGTCCAGCGCGACGATCCGAGCCTCCACCCGGCCGACGCCCGGCGCCGTGCCGAAACCGACGATCACGCCGTCCACCGTGTTTTGGACGACGCCGTTCACGACGCGGTGCTGCTGCCCGTCCGCATACCCGGTATCCAGGTTCTTGAAGCGCACAGCGACCTTCCAGTCCGAGCAGCTGTCCCCGGTCTGGGTGACGTTCACCCGCACGCCGAACGTGCCAGGCTTCTCCTGCCGCACAGTGACCGCGTCGATGATCGCGGAGCAGCTGGTCGGAACCAGGCGCGTCAGGGTCGGCGAGAACGGAAAGCCTGGGTCATGCGGAATGGCGGTAGATGGCGCTGCGAGCCCGACCAACCCGGCGGCGGTCACCGCTGCGATGACACCAGCGCGGGCCGAAAACTGTTGCAGGTGCTTGCGATTGAGAGTCATGCCTGGTTTACCGGGTCACCAGCAGCCGTTGTTACGACAATAGGAGCGTTAGTGAAATCACTGTAACATTCGGAATAGATGCAGTTGATGATCTCGTCGACCAGAACCGAAAGCCGTTACAGCTCTGAAGATCTCAACTCCACCGCTGATCCGGCGGCAACGGCAACTGTTCCAGCCCGCCGAGATCCCGTCGCTGGGCGAACTCACATCGCGAGGAGTACGACCGCAATCACTATCAGCACCAGCAGCCCCACGCACAGCGCGCGACGATGACACCGGCTCTGGAGCGGGAACGCGACGCTTGCCCGGTCGGCGTCGAGGACTGAAGTCCGTCGTCGTGGGGCGATCTCCGTCCATGCTGTGCTGGCACTGCTGGCCGTAGGCCGATTGCGCGGGCACCGGCCGCCCGAAACCAGGTTGTGCGAACACCGGCTGTCGCGGGAGGGCGTACACAATGGACTGACAACCCGCGTCGGCACCTTGACGAAAATCCTTGGAGAATGCGGCGGAAGCGCGGGCTCGGACCATGCGGGGCGAAAGTGGTCCAACGACTATGACCCGGTCACTGCTCGAGATCGAGGGTGACCGCCACGGCGCGGTGGTCGGTGCCGGGCGTCCGGTCCACCTTCGACGAGGTTGCCCGGATGCCGCGGATGAGTACGTGGTCGGGTCGGACGACGGGAAGCCGTGCCGGCCAGGTGAATCCGGGACCGGAACCGGCGGATCGCTGGGTGTCGTGGTAGCCGGGCGCGAATCCCTGCCAGCGGCGGTCGGTGTCGGTGGTGTTGAAGTCTCCGAGCACAACGACCCGCTCGGCTGTATCGGAGGCCAAACTCCGTGACAGAGTGCGCAATCCGTGATCGCGCTGCGCTGTGTCACCGAGCCGAAAAGACGGCAGGTGCAGCACGTAGACGACCAGACCGCCGTGCGGAGTTTCGACGTGGGCGCGCAGGCCGCGGCGCCAACCGAGACCGACATCGACGGAGGTGGTCCTCGAGATCGGATACCGGCTCCACAGCGCGACAGTTCCTTCCACCACGTAATACCGGTAGTCATCGGCCAGGATCGAGCTCACGGCATCCGCGTTTCCTGCCGAGAACTCCTGTAGACCGATGAGATCGGCATCGAGCGCCGACAATGCGCGTGCGGTGGCGGTTGGTTGCTGGTTGCCCGCGTAGAGGTTCTGCGTGACGACCTTCACCTGTGTCGGATACGGAACCGTGGCCGAGCCGGTTCCGGTCGCCCACCACGAGCCGAACAGGTACGTCCAAGCGATCAGCGGCACCAGAAGCGTCAGTGCGCCCACCTTGGACCGACACAGCGCAGCTGTCAGTGTGAGCACCGGAATGCCCACACCGAGCCAGGGCAACGCGCTGTCCAGCACGATCCCGATGCCGAACACATCGGGTACTCGCTCATGTCCGATCAGCGCAACGGTGAGAACCGCTGCGCCACTGATACACACGAGATCACGACGACGCTGGCTCGGGGTGATCCGGTCCGTCTGGAGTGTCATCGTTCACTGCCCCGGGCATAGTCGGCGCGGGGTGGTGTCACCGGCCAGCGTGGCGTCCACACATCCGGCGGGCAACTCGCCATAGGTCTGCGACCCGAAATTGGCTGTCACGGTGAGCGCGTTGTCGCCGAAGACGCTGCGCTGCACCGAATGGTCGTCGGCCAGCCATTGGAAACTCGTCATCGGCAGAGTGGCGGCACTTTCGTGCAATGGTGCGAAAAACTGCTGCAGACGGGCGATTTCGGTGCCGTGATCGGCAAGCGTCGCGCGGTCGAGCACAAAGTTCAGCGGCGTATTGTTCAGCATCGCGGTCAACGCACGCATCGTCCGCTGCTGAGGCAGCTTGTAATACGACAGCTCCCAGCGGTCGACGTTGACGATCGAATCATGCAACACCGTCTCGTACAGGGGAATCCGGTAGGCCGGATCGAACATGGCCTCGGCCACCCCAGCGGGCAGATCGACCGGTTTGAAGAAGACCTTCGGCGCACCCGCGGGCGCGTAGCCGCCCCAGACCTCCCTATTGCGTTCCAGCGGCCACAGGAGGTCGGTCACCGGAGTCTGCGCGCCATGGTTGAACGCGAGATCCGGTGCGGCCCACGCGCCTGCGGCCTCGGACCCCAACACCTGCTGCCGGTCCTGCGCCAGCAGGCGCATTCGGGCGAGCCGGTTTTCGCGATCCCGCCGCTGGTTCATCGGATGGTTCGGGCTGTAGTCGTCGAAGAACTCGCCCGCGGCATCGACGTCGAGGAAGTAGGTGTCGGCACCGTTGCCGGTCATGGCGGCGTACCTGTCGTCGAGCAGCGTCGGATCCTGTGCCAGTGCCTGCGAACTCAGATAGCAGCCGCGGTCGCCGAATCCGGTCTGCGGCGTCCCGTCCGCTGTCAGTACGCAACCGTCCGGCCACACCTGGTCCGGCCAGCGGGACGAGGGGTTGTCGGCAGTGGCCGGATCCTGGGCGTTGGCGTAGGAATCATACGGTCCCGCAATGTATCCGGCCTTTTCAGCGGCATCGATCGCCGCTGCCGACATGGGGTTGTCGTCGGAGTCGTAGCCGATCCACATCCGGCTCACGCCGAGGTCGTGCAGCTGCCGCATCGCCTCCGGTGACTTACCGTCGCCGAACACATAGGCGTGGAAGGCTCCGAGCAGCCGCGCGATCGACGGGTTCTGCTGGATCTTGTCGGCGAGCGACCTGAATTGGTCGTGCTCCATCAGCCAGTTGCGGTAGTCCTTCGCGGCGGCGATCGGGTCGGCATCGGTCAGTGCGAAGGTCACCGTGTATTCGCGGGTTGCCGCGCGGGCATCGAATTCGTGCGTGGCTCGGGTCTGCAATCTGCCTTCGGTGGAGGTCACGGTCAATGCGGTGCCGATGTCGGTGGGCACGATGTAGCCGACGCCGCGATCCCCGATGCGATAGCCCCAGAACGGCATGGTCAGCCCGGACGTCATATCGAGCGCGCTGTCGATGAGGGTGGCATTGGGGGAATTCCAGAACGGGTCCGCGACGGGCAGCGAAAGGCCCTCGCCGCGCGGCAGCTGCAGCGACACCGCGGCCGGGTCAGCGCCGGTCACCGGCCAGACGAGGCGTCCGTCGCGATCGCTGCGCAGCGTGACCCGAAGTCGGCCGTGCTCGGCGGCGGCCGAGGCGGTGAGCGCCTGGTCGGGGTAGTTCCAGGTGGCGACGTCACCGTCTACCCGGATCGCGCCGACTGGGCCGAGCTCGCTCTGGGCTGGAGCGGACAGATCGATCCCGACCCCCTCGGTGACCGCCGCAAGCGTGGTTGTGTCCACATCGGCGCGGCCGCCGTTGACCGGGATCACGACGTGGCTCCCACGCACCCACGGTGGTTCGGCAGTCGTTGGGCGGGCACATGCTGTGGTGCTCAGCGCCGCGGCCAGGCACAGGGCAACGGTCGAGCACAGGACCGTTGCTGTCGCCGCCGCGGTGGAT
The DNA here is from genome assembly GCF_045208035.1 of Nocardia sp. NBC_01009. NCBI lineage: Bacteria > Bacillati > Actinomycetota > Actinomycetes > Mycobacteriales > Nocardiaceae > Nocardia > Nocardia sp. NBC_01009. The sequence continues at coordinate 5,210,080 of NZ_CP108695.1, forward strand.
CGGTCGATTCGATCGAGGCTTCGCCATTTCATATCCAGCACGTTTCCGACGCCGGATGAGAATCCGGTGAGAAGGGTCCGCCGCGGCGGCTCCGTACTATGGGCGACCATGCGTGTCTTGGTGGTCGACGACGAAGCCGCGGTACGTGACGCACTCGTGCGCGCGATGGACAGCGAGGGTTATGAGACCCGCGCCGTCCGCGACGGCGCCACCGCGCTCACCGAGATACAGCAATGGCATCCCGAGGTCGTGCTGCTGGATGTCCTGATGCCCTTCATGGACGGTGTGACCGCGTGCAAGCAACTCCGGGCGCGCGGTGATCGCACCCCGATCCTGATGCTCACCGCACGCGACGCGGTGGCCGATCGCATCGCGGGCCTCGACGCAGGCGCCGACGACTACCTGGTCAAACCCTTCGACTTGGACGAACTGCTGGCCAGGGTGCGGGCACTGGTGCGCCGCACCTATCCGGACGACGGAGCCGTACTGTCCTGCGCGGACCTCGTCATGGACACCACCGCGCATCAGGTACGGCGCGGCGAACGGGTGGTCGAGCTCACCCGGACCGAGTTCGCGCTGCTCGAGGTGTTCCTACGCAACAGCGGCCAGGCCCTGCCCCGCGAGACACTGATCGAACGAGTATGGGGGCACGAGCTCGGCCAATCGTCGAACTCACTCGAGGTCTACATCCGCTATCTGCGGCGCAAGCTGGAGGTCGATGCGCAGCCACGGCTCATCCACACCATCCGAGGTGTGGGCTACCGGCTCGGACCGCCGCCATGAGGCTGCGTGTCGATCGGCTGACACGGTCGCTGCGCGGACGCATCGCAGGCTTCTTCGTTCTCGCGATGACGCTGGCACTCACCGGCATGGGCTTGGCCGCCTACGCCGTGGTCAGCCACGAAATGAACGGTGCCCTCGATCTCGGACTGCGCCGTGAGACGACCCGGATCACCCGGCAGTTCGCCGCCGAGCCGGATATCGCCGCGATGTCCGGACCGTGCCGATATCTGGCCGCACCGAGCTGTGTTCAGGTGGTCGCCGCCGACGGTCGCATCGCATCCGAGCACGACCCCGAAGACTCGCTGCCGGTCGACACCGAAACCCGCGCGGTGGCAGCCGGATCGCGGCAGGCCTACTTCACTGACATCACCCTCGACGGGTATCCGCTGCGGATGTACACCGCCCAGTTGCAACCCGGCAGCGCCGTGCAGGTCGCGCAGCGGTCCGACCCCGTCGACACCGGCCTGCGCCGCGTCGGCCTGGCACTCCTCGCCGCGGCCGCGGCAGGCACCGTGCTCGCGATCGGCGCCGGGTTCCTCTTGGCGCGAAACGCACTGGCTCCGGTCACGGCGCTGACGCGGGCCGCCGAACGGGTCGCCACCACCCGCGACCCTCGCCACCGCATCGACGTGATCGGCTCGGATGAACTCGCCAGTCTGGCCCGCAGTTTCAACACCATGCTCGACGAACTCGACCAGGCGCTGACCGCGGAGCGCAATTCCCGGGCGGCTCAGCGCCGTCTGGTCGCCGACGCCTCGCATGAACTGCGCACCCCGCTCACCGCGCTACGCACCGATATCGACCTGTTGGGCCGCGCCGAGCGCCTTACCCCACAGCAACTCGCCGACACCGGCGACGCACTGCGCGTCCAAGCCGAAGAACTCTCCGGACTCGTCACCGACCTCATCGACCTCGCCCGCGCCGACGACCCGAATGCCATGCATGAACCCTTCGAGGATCTCCGGCTGGACACCCTCGTCGCGGACTGCGTCAAGACCACCCGAAGGCATTGGCCCACAATCATCTTCGCTGAGGCCCTGGAACCGACAACGATCCATGGCGCACCCACCCGCCTCAGCAGAGCCGTCACCAACCTGCTCGACAACGCCGCCAAATTCAGCCCGCCACACGGAACAGTCCACATCGGCCTACGCGATCACCGTTTGACAGTGCGCGACCATGGCCCCGGAATCGCCGCCGAAGACCTGCCGCGCGTCTTCGACCGCTTCTACCGGGCCAGCGCCGCAGGTAACCGAACCGGCCACGGACTGGGATTGGCCATCGTGGCACAGGTCGCCGACCTGCACGGAGCCACAGTCACCGCCGGGTCGGCGCCGGATGGTGGAGGAATCCTTGAACTGAACCTACCCGCCATCCGCACCAGCTGATCTCGGCAGCTCGCCAGGTCTATTCCCAGAAACAGCAACAGTAGTTGCCAGGCAGAAAAGACGGCAGCCTTGCGCTATGACCGCGTTGTGTGCGCCACGCAGGATCCTGAGTGTCCGTGGTGTCCGACGACTAGCCGCTCGCCGACGTCATGCACGCACGCCTTTCCCGTGTGCTCGGTGGCACGGTCGGCTATGTGGTCGAATCCGAGCCGGCTCGATGCCGCCCTGCACCTGCGGCGCATGCATAATTGCTGGGCCGCTGCTCTCCGGCGGTATCAGGAAAGGACTTTGGTTTGTCACCCGATCCGATGACCGTGCATCCACTGCCTGCTCATGACCGCGTGGTGTTCCTCAGGCCGCTGATCAGCTCGCCGAAAATCGTTGTGGGGGACTACACCTACTACGACGATCCCGACGGTGCGACCGGTTTCGAGCAGCGCAACGTGCTCTACGCTTACGGGCCGGAACGGCTGATCATCGGCAAGTACTGCGCCATCGCGGCGGGAACACGGTTCCTGATGGCCGGGGCCGAACATCCGACGATGGGCGTCTCGACGTTCCCGTTCACGATGTTCGGCGGCCGCTGGGCCGAGCAGACTCTGGATATTGTCACCGGGATGCCCAGCCGGGGTGACACCGTCGTCGGCAACGACGTGTGGTTCGGTTACGGCGCGACCGTGCTACCGGGGGTGTGTATCGGTGACGGTGCGATTATCGCGGCCGGTGCGCTGGTCACCGCGGACGTTCCGCCCTACACCATCGTTGGCGGTAATCCGGCCACGCCGATCCGCCGTCGTTTCGACCCTGCCGACGTCGACCGCTTGCTGCATGCCGCCTGGTGGGATTGGCCGGTCGAGCTGGTCACCGAGCACTCCCGAACGATCATGGCCGGCGCCCCGGCCGACATCGAACGCATCGCCTCCGAGCATCGTGGGGCGAGCGGGCGATGACGACCGTCGAAGAAAATCCGGTATCCGGCGCCGACGAGGGCCCGTACGCCATCGTCACAGGCCCCGATGGCGCACTGTGGTACACGCTGGTCCACAGCGGCCGGATCGGGCGACTAATTCCTGGCCGGCAGCCCACAATCCACCAACTCGACCCGGACTGCGGCCCGACGATCATCGCCGCAGGACCTGACGATGCGTTGTGGTTCACCGAAAACCGGGCCCACAGGATCGGCCGGATCACCACCGACGGCTCGGTGCGGGAGTTCGCGCTGCCCACTGCCGAGTGCGGGCCGTTCGGCATCGCCGCAGGCCCCGACGGTGCCCTGTGGTTCACCCAGACCAATTCCGACATGGTCGGCAGGATCACTCCGCAAGGCCAGGTGACCGAGTTCCCGCTTCCCACCCCGGGCATGTTTCCCGCCGCGATTACCGCCGGTGCCGATGGCGCACTGTGGTTCACCCTGAACGCCGGCAACGCGATCGGCCGCATATCCGTGGGCACGAACCCGGCCATCTCCCTGTACCCACTACCGACCGAGGCCGCGGCACCGGTCGGCGTCACCGCCGGACCGGACGGCGCAATATGGTTCGTCGAGATCGGCGCCGGCCAGATCGGCCGCATCGACACCGACGGTGTGATCACCGAGTTCCCGCTGCCCGACCGAGCCGCCCGACCGCACGCCATCACAGCCGGTGACGACGGCACCCTCTGGTTTACCGAGTGGGGCGCCAACCGCATCGGCGCCATCACCATCGATGGCGTAATCACCACACACGAGCTGCCGACCGCCCGGTCAGAACCCCACGGCATCACCCAGGGCCCGGACGGCGCGATATGGGCAGCATTGGAAAGCGGAACCCTCGCACGCCTCGCCGACTAACGAAATTGAAAGGAAGACAAGGGATCTGGACCGCAGACCCGGAACCGCCGATGGACGATCAACAGCAAACCCACACTATCGACGCACATTTCGAGATCACCGAATTCGACGAGACCGTCTACGACGAACCCTCCGAGGGACCCAAGCTGACCCGGGTCCGCATCCACAAGCGCTACCACGGGGTGATCGACGGCGCCGGTGTCGTCGACGTGCTCACCGCACAAGGCCACGATGGCGCCGGATATGTCGCCAGCGAGCGCGTCGAGGGAACCTTGGACGGCCGCCGCGGCACTTTCGTCATCCAGCACGGCGGCTTGGCCGAGGGCACCACCCAACGCACATTCGGCACTATCGTCCCAGGCTCGGGGACGGGTGAACTCACCGGCATCTCCGGCCGCGCCGAAGAGGCACAACGAGAGATCCTCACACTCGAATACACTTTGTGAAGGTGTTCGGGCCACCCCCAGTGCGTTTCCATACCTCGGCGATGGGCAGTGCCGGGGCGACGTGATCGGCGGACAGATTGTCTTCTCGCTGAGTGAAGCAGCCTCCGAGTCGATCCGATTCCTCACCGCCCGACGAGCGGTCCAGGAAGCAGTTCATCGCCCGCAATCGACTCGTGCCCGCGCTGACATGCGGTCCGGTCGTCACCGAATCCGGCGTGCTCGAAGGTGATGCGCCGATCGCCGGCGTGCCCGCACCGATGTTCTCGAAGCGGGTGAGCACTGTCGAACAGCTCACGCCATGGTGACCGAAAGCGTTGTGGCGGTGGGGTTCAAGATGCGGCTGGTGCAAGTGCTACCGCTGTCTCCTTGTCGCGGAACCAGTGGCCGTACAACGTCCTCCGTCATGGCGTCCACCCCCATCGCGGCACCCCGATGTGGCGTGCTCGAATACCGTGGCTACAAAACGGTCCACAACCACCGAAACCGTGGGGAGTTCGCAACGTGAACCTGTCGCAATTCGTCTATAACGTCGTAGTCGTCACACACCTGCTCGGCCTGGCCGCGGTGGTCGGGGGTTACGCGGCCGGACAGCCGAACGTGTCCACGGTAATGGTGTGGGGCGCGCGTCTGCAGATCATCACCGGTCTCGTGCTCGTCGGTATGGCCGAGTCGATCGACTCGCTCGGCAAGGACCTCGATATGGCGAAGGTCGGTACCAAGCTGGTCATCGCGGTGCTGGTCGCGGCATTCGCCGAGATGGGGCATGCGGATGCCAAACGAGGGAAGAACGTGCCATGGCTGACGCACGCTGCGGGCGGACTGGCGATCGTGAACGTGTTCGTCGCCGTGCTGTGGACCTGAGGCACAAGTCGAAACCGAGTCACGAGAGTCCGATGCCGGCGTTGCCGAACGCGGGCATCGGACCAGTCGTCACGACTCGAACAGCGATTGTCCGAGGTATCCGCCCGGTGACCGCACCCCGGGTGGGATGACGAACACCGCGGACCCGATCGGTGTCGTCCAGACATTGAGGGCGTCGAATTCGGCGAGACGCTGCTGCACCGGCAGATATTGGGTATCCACGTCACGTTGGAACGCCGCGAACAGCAGCCCGGAGTTGGAGGTCTGACCGGGCGGCGGCGCGTCGTCGTAGTTGTAGCCGCGGCGCAGGAACCGCTCGCCGTCGTGGGCGTGATGGGCGCGGGCGATATGTGCGGATGGTGGGATGACCGGAATGCCGTGTGCGTCGACGGCTGCGAAGTTCGGCTCGTCGAATTCCCTGCTCCCGGTCAGTGGCGCGCCGTCGGCCAGCTTGCGGCCGACGCTGAGTTCCCTGCCCTCCGGATCGATTTCGTCCCAGGTGTCGAGCTTCATCGCGATGCGGCGCAGCACCAGCGACGTACCGCCGGCCAGCCAGGGCTGCACGCTGCCGTCGTCCCAGACCAGCCGGGCGAAATCAGGTGTGCCCGGCGCGATATTGACGGTGCCGTCGACCTGCCCCATCAGATTGCGCGGGGTCTGCCCTGGCGCGGCGTTGCGGAAACCGCGTTGCACCCAGCGGACCGAGACGAGCGATGCCACGTTCTTGCACAACACCCGTACCGCATGCGACACAGCCGTCGCCTCGTCGGCGCAGACCTGCAGCAGGAGATCACCGTCGTTCCAGGCCGGTTCGAGACGATCGATGTCGAACGGCGGCAACGGATGCAGCCACGACGGCCTGCGCTGTTCCAGGCCGGCCACCGTGAACATCCCCGGACCCAGTCCCACGGTGACGGTGAGCCGGGCGGGCCGGTGCGCCAGTTCGGGTTCGGTGTCGGCCAGTGCGGGGCGGCCCTGGGTGAGCCGCGCGGCATCGTCGGTCCAGATCCGCAGGAGCCCGATGATGTCGTCGCGGTCGGTGCCGGGGCGCAGATCGAACCCCACGAAGGTCGCCTGCGCCGGTGGTGCGGTCTCGATGCCTGCCTGGTGTTCGCCGTAGAAGGGCTCTATCGTGGTCGGCGTCTGATCGGTGTCGCCGGTTTGCCGATCGCCGAGCGCGACCGCGCCCCAACCGAGTCCGGCGGCGCCGGCCGCGGCGGCGGCCCCGCCGAACAGGTGTCGGCGAGAGACGCGTCCTTGGCGGGCGGACTCAGCCACCGTGCGCGGGGGTCTGCGGGGTGCCGCCACTCATGTGGTCGCCTTCTGGTGCGTAATTCTCCTGGTTGCCGGGGAAGTCGCGCACTCGGGCGGTGAAGGCGGTGGTCGTCCCGTCGTCGAAGGTGAGCGTGACCGGGGTTTCCGAGCCGGTGCGCAGCGCCGCCTTCAGCCCCATGAACATGATGTGGTCGCCGCCGGGGCGCAGCGCGACACTGCCGTGCGCCGGAATCACGAAGCCACCGCTTTTCGGCTGCATCTTCTTGGTTCCGTCCGCGGCCGCGACGACCTCATGCAGCTCGACTCGTTCGGAGGCGGGGCTGCTGGCGGAGACGACGGTCACCGACGTGGTGCCGGAGTTGTTCAGATCGCCGAACGCGGCCGACATACCGCTCTCGGCGGCCTTGATCCACTGATCCTCGACAGTGATCGAATCCGCTGCCTTGGTGGGTGCGGCGTCCTTGTCGTTGGATGAGCAGCCGACGAGCAGGAGTGGGACCGACGCGAGGGCGGCCGCCGTGCGCAATAGATAGGAGGCGCGGAGTGCGGATGGTCGGGTTGTTGTCAGCATGGGAGGCTCCGATCGGGAAGGGATGGGTTTTCCGCTGCAGGCAGGGTGCGATTGGCGACACCGACACGTTCGATCGACGCTGCGTGGGTCGGTTCGAGGTAGTCGTGCTCGACTCGATGCGACACGAGACACGAGCCAGGCAAGGGTCGCCGAACGACTCCGGCCGATAAATGAGTGCCTGCATAGAGTGGGATCGTGCTGAAGCTCGTCGAGCGCGCTGTTGTACAGCGCGCCGGCGCGGTGCGGGCACATCCGACATTGCTCGATGCGGGTGCGGTCCTGCACTCGGCCGCATGCGCGTATCCACTGTTGTTGGCAACGCATTACCGAGGTCGAGCGAATATGCCGATGGCGCTGAGTGTATGACCGCATCGACTGCCGGCGGGACGGGCTAGCGGGGCGCCGGAGGTCCCCGGGTGCCGATGCCCGAACTGAACAGCAACCGCTTCGGGGTCGGCGTAGCGCCGAACGACACAGCGAGGGCAGGGGTCCTGGGTGCGAGCGGTCCGCTGCCGAGCACGCCGACGGCGCGCACTGCACTCGACGCCGCACCGGTGATGGCGCGTTGCGCGCTGTGGATGAGGAGGCCGCCCACCGGGATGGCGATCAGGTGTGCCATCAGCATGGCCCCACCGGTATGCGTGCTGTGGTGATGGCCCGCCGACATCGATAAGGCGAGATGGCCGACAGTCTGGCCGATCGCGAGCATCGCCATGACTCCGACAACGCCGTGCTGGGTGCGCATCGAGGCCACCACAGCGCCGGTCAGCGTGCAGGCGGCGAGCAGGAGGGCGAGCGCGGATCGGCTGGGGGAGACCGTGCCGCCGGCGAGAGCGTGGGCGGCGATACTCACCGCACCGGATGCTGATCCGACGAAAGCACCGCGCAGCCGCGCCGCTGCCTCCGTCGGTGTTCGCACCCGGGCCATACTACTGCCGGTCGTAGGACGCATACGCGTGGGATCGAGCGGTTGATCCGGTCTTGGCTCGATGTGCACCGACTGTCGCGGTGCGTCGACTGCCATCGACGCGCCCGTATAGACCGACGGCCGACCTCGAGCCGACACCGTCAGCTCGGTACCGGTAGCAAGGTCGGCCGCTTGGGCTCGATGTCCGTGCCCGACGAGCGTCCATGCAGGCGTCGCAGCATCCACGGCAACAGATGATCGGCGGCCCATCGCACCTCGCCTGCGACAGCCCCGGCGACGGTTCGACGGTTCGGCGGCAAGGGCCGGCGCCAGGTCTCGTCCGCGCCGGGAACGCCGAGCGTGGCGGCGGCGAGCTGCTCGGTGCGGATCTGTGCGGCACAGGAATATCGTACGGCCACACAGGAGTACGGGCCATCGGTGCCGCGGTCAGAGTGGACGGAAGCCGGTTCCGATGCCGCCGGACCGATCGATGTCGTCGAGCACCATGCCGATTTGACTGGCCACCGCCGGATCGTGGACCGGCACCCCCGTGCCCTGACACATGATGTCGAAGACGGTCACGCCGAGCGCCTTGACCCCGATGTGTCCGACGTTCATCCCGACCAGCTGGTCGCCGATGGTGACAGGACCGCCCGAGTCTCCCGGTTGCGAGCACACGTGATTCTGGAACCACCAGCGGTGGGTGTCCCACACGACGCCGCAGTTGAATCCGGACGTGCGCCCGTTCTTGCAGACGATGTCGCCTTCGTGCGGTGGGGTACCGATTCGGGCGATGAGTGTCGAGGTCACTTGCCGGATCGGGTGGACTTTGCCGCGGTCGAACTCGATCACGGCGTAGTCCTCGTGGTGATCGACCGCGGCCACGGTGCCGATGATCCCGGCCTGCGGCATGTGCTCGGATTTGACCGACACGCCGAGTTCCGCGCAATGTCCCGCGGTCAGTCCGACCATCCGATCGGCGCGGTCGAAACCGATCGTGGTGAGGGTGCAGGCCGATTGTCCGCCGAGCACGATGCCCGATCCACCGCCGAGGGCCGCCCGCTGGTCTGCCGCTGTCGCCGACCCTGGGAACCCGTGGGTGGCCAGGAGCGCGACCGCCGCGGCCACGAGCACGCGAATCCCGATCCGTCCCTTAGCAAACATGCTGTTAACTGTGCACCGCGGCTCGCCGGCGGGCTGGATCATGTGCCATCCCTTCCGTTGCAGGTCGGACACGGTTTGGTGTAGCCGTTCCCGATCTGCGGTACCGACGACCGACAGGCCTGCGGATGGGCAACCGTCCAGCGCGGACGTCGATCGCACGTCGACGGAGGCGGTGCTCGGATCGCGCTCGATGATCGACTCCAGGGCGCAGGATCTGTTGTGGCGCTCGGGATTTCCGTTGTGCGTCACAACACGACAGAATGGCGTATCGGGCCACGTGACACCGGCCCTTCATGGTTAGGTTGCTCCGAACGATCCAGACATGCGGATCCTGCATGGGAGGGTGACGATGATGGGTTCCGAGTCGGTACCGGTGGGCATCGATCCCACCAAGCCGAGTATTTCGCGAGTCTACGACGCACTACTCGGCGGGAAAGACTATTACGAGGTCGACCAACACGTGGTCGATCACCTCGTCGAGACGATGCCGCAGGTCGATGTGCTTGCGAAATTGAATCGCGCGATCCTGGGCCGCGGCGTGCGGTACCTGGCCGGTGAAGCCGGGCTGAAGCAGTACCTCGACCTCGGTGCGGGGCTGCCGACCATGGAGAACACCCACCAGGTCGCCCAGTCGTTCCAGCCGGATGCACGGGTGGTGTATGTCGACAACGATCCAATTGTGTTGGCGCACGGGCGCGCTCTGCTGGAACAGGACAAGAGCACTCGGGTGGTGACCGCCGACCTGCGTGAGCCGGACAAGGTCTTGGCACACCCCGACGTGCAGAAGATGATCGATTTCTCCGAGCCGGTCGCGGTCCTGCTCGTCGGCATGTTGCATCACCTGCACGACGGCGAAGACCCCGAAGGTGTTGTGGACGGCTACCTGGACGCGGTGCCGCCGGGCAGTCATGTGTTCATCACGCACTTCATCAACGAGGGTCCGGAGGCAGGCCCGGTGGAGCAGTCGTTCCTGGAATATCTGGGGACGGGGCGGTTCCGGACGCGCGAGGAGATTCTGCGGCTGTTCCGTGGTCTCGAACTGGTGGAGCCCGGGCTGGCGTATCTGCCCGAATGGCGGCCGGACCGGATCGTGCGCGGCAAGCTCACCCTTGCCGAGCGACTGATGGTCGGCGGGATAGCGCGCAAATAGTCGCGGTGCACACGAGCTTCTGATCGGCGCGGATAGCGCGCGCGGCTCGAGACCGCGAACGTCGCACTGGACGGTCGACGATATCGGCCGCCTTTGCCGGCGCCCTCAGCCGTCGCACCACGGGTATCGTTCGCCAAACCTGGCCTGCTCCCTGCTCATCGTCGCCGCTCTGGTGCCGGCCACCCACATCGGTCTACCTATCGGCTGCGCAGTCCACGCAGTCTCCACCCTCCTGGTCGTAGCAAATACCTTGTGCCTGTTGCGCTTCGGCCGCGGGACCGAATACGAAGGCATCGACAACGAGCCCTGCCTGGTGTCCGCCTGAGGAGCCCAGGCATCGGGCAGCGGCCGGCCGCAGTCCTCGGAGTAGCGGCCGATCACGATCTGGCCGGTCGAGCGACTCGGGTCGATCCAGAGTGGTTTTCCGAATTCCTACGAACGGCGAACACACGGAATCTCCACATTTGACACCGCTTCTCTCCACAGGCGGTGGCTAGGGTTTCGGAGCATGGAGCAGAGCGCACTGGTCACGGGGCCGCCGGTATCGCGTCGGATCCTCGTCGTCGACGACGAGGTGACCATTGCCGAGTCCGTCGCGGCACGGCTGCGGGCGGAGGGGTTCACCGTCGAGACAGCGCACGACGGCCCCGCGGCGGTCGCCGCGGTGGAGGCGGGGGAGCCCGATCTTGTAGTGCTCGATGTGATGCTGCCGGGGTTCGATGGGCTCGAGGTGTGTCGGCGCATTCAGGCCGGGCGCGGTGTGCCGGTGCTGATGCTCACTGCTCGCACCGATGAAACCGATCAGTTGATCGGGCTCGGCGTCGGCGCGGACGACTATCTCACCAAACCGTTCTCCATGCGTGTGCTCGCGGCCCGGGTGCACGCACTGCTGCGGCGTATGGACCGCGCGGCCGACCGTGATGATGCCGCCATCGTCGTCGGCGACCTGCGCATAGACCTCGATCAGCGTCGTGTCTGGCGCGGTGATGTCGAAGCTCAGCTGACCCCACTCGAATTCGAGCTGCTCGCTCGACTTGCCCGCAGGCCCCGCGTGGTGCTGGCCCGCGAACGTCTACTCGAGGAAGTCTGGGACTGGGCCGACGCCGCGGGCACCCGCGCCGTCGACAGCCACATCAAGGCCTTGCGCCGCAAGCTCGGCGCCGACCTCATCCGCACCGTGCACGGTGTCGGCTACGCGCTGGAGGCACGATGAGCACCGTGGAGAAGGTCGGTGACTTTGTGGCCGAGGTGTTGCCGCGCCCGCTCGATCCGGTCCGGTCGATCAAGCTCAAGTTGGCGATCCTTATGCTGGTTTCGGGTGGGGTGGCCTTCGGGTTCTTTCGCTTCAAGATCGGCTGGCTGCCGCCGCGGACCACGCTCACCGCCGTCGTCATCGCATTGGTGACTTCGCAGTTCCTGGCGCACGGCATCACCAGGCCGCTGCGTGAGATGACTGCCGCAGCCAAACGGATGGCGCACGGCGACTACACACGGCGAGTTCGCGCGAGTTCGCGCGATGAGGTCGGGCAGCTGGCGGCAGCGTTCAATCAAATGGCCGCCGACCTGGCGGCCGCCGACCAGCAGCGCCGCGATCTCATCGCCAATGTCTCCCATGAGCTCCGCACGCCGATCACCGCGCTCAATGCTGTGCTGGAGAATCTTGTGGACGGGGTGTCCGAGCCCGACCCCACGACGCTGCGCACAGCCCTCGCGCAGACCGAGCGGTTGGGCTTGCTCGTGTCCGAGCTCCTCGATCTGTCCAGCATCGAGGCGGGTGCGCTCCCGCTCGATCGCGAACGCCTCGCCGTCGTCCCGCTGCTCGCCCAGGTCGTCGCCGAGGCCGAGGTGATGGCGGCGGCGCTCGGGCGTGGCGTGCGATTCAGCACCGATGTGCAACCGAGCACGGCCAGCGTGTCGGCAGACCGTGCACGCCTGCATCAAGTGCTGTTGAATCTGCTCGACAACGCCGCCCGCCACGGGCCCGCAGGCGGCCGAGTGCGGATCACCGCCCATGCCCATAACGGCCAATTGGTCATCGAGGTCCAAGACGAAGGACCCGGCATCCCGCCGGCGGAACGTGCCCGCGTCTTCGACCGCTTCACCCGCGGCGGCCGCACCGACGGCGGCGGCACCGGCCTCGGCCTCGCCATCTCCCGCTGGGTCGTCGACCTACACGGCGGCACCATTGCGGTGGCCGACCCCGGCTCCCGCATCCGCGTAGTCCTGCCCGACCGCTGACGCCCCCGAACCACCTCTGGTCCAACCCAACTCACCACACCCCGAGCCACTCAACAGGTCCCGGGGCGCTCCCGCACACCCACAGGAGGGGAACCTCATGCCCGAACAACCCGCGACGCCAGACGAACCACCGACATCGAAACGACCATCCGGCGACGAGCATCCGCAGCATGGCGGGGCTGTGGCCGAGGGCTCCGCATCACCGAACGACCCAACCCCCAACTTCCGCTCGGCGGTGCCGGATGAACCGGCCACATCGGCAGCGTCGCTGACCCGTGTGACACGGCCATACCGATGGAGCAGAACAACGCCGCCGACCTCGGCCGGACAAGGTGCTGGCGGCCAAAGCGTCGCCGGGGAAGATGCCGCGGGAGACGGTGCCGATGGGCGGGGTCCTGCTGGGGCAGGTTCCGCCGAACAAAGCCCCGCCGGACAAGGATCCGCCGGCTCGACGGCATCGGACATCGAACAGTCCTCGGGTTGTGGTGTTTCGGCCAGCGCTGCACTTTCCACAGAGGGGGTGATGTCGCGCAAGGGAAAGGCGTCCGATGCCGCAGTGGGCGGGCCGAATAGTGCGACAGCAGCAGCGATCGCCGCTGACTCCGCAGCCGAGGGGGTTTCATCGGCATCGACGTCCCTAGAGCCTCACTCCGACGAAACGCCAGTGTCGGCAAGTGACGCTACGGCGGGTGAGCCGACGCCGACGGCTCCACACAGTGACGCGGAATCGGACCATGCGGCACCGCCGTGGAGCGCAGGTTGGCGAACGACCTCGTCGGCTCCGACGCAACCTACGCGACTTGTTTCTCCTGTCTGGCAGGAGTCACCCTCGACTGCGCCGGGCAACCGGATGCCGCCTCCTCCGGCCGGAGTTCAAGCGCTCCGCGCGCCGGGATTATGGGTACCGCAACCGCCGAGGTGGCGGCGAGTCACCTGTCCATCGAGTGTCCTGCCTGCCGCTGGCATCGCGGGGGTGGGAGGAGCGGTTCTGATCCCGCTGGATCGTCCAGGGGTCGGTTGGGTGCTGGCCGGAGCGGTGGCCTCGGCCGCGGTGTTCTTGGTAGATCGGCGTGCGCGGCGCACCGTGGGAGCTGGTGCCGCGTCCACATCGGACGGTGGGTCTCTGGGTCTGCCTGCCGACGGGAACGCGGCGGTCGGTGTTGTCGAGGTCGCCACGGCGGGGGCGGGGCATTTCCACACATCGCAGTCTCCGGCGAAAGATTCCTCGACGGAACCACCGACCGAGGTGGCATCGTCGGCCGCGCAGGAACCGGTTGCTGCGCAGGCTGAGTCGGCAACGGTCGGAGCCGTGGACGAGGGATCGGCAGCAGCTGGAACCGTGCGGGCTGGGTCGGCCGCAGCTGTAGCAGTGCGGGCCGCGTCGGCAACGATCGGAGCCATGCAGGCGGGGTCCGTGACAGCTGGAGCGTTGCCGTCGGGGTTGGCCACAGCCGGGGCCGTACAGCCCGGGACAGCAAAGGTCGGGGCTGTACGGGAGGGGTCGACAACGACTGGGGCTGTGCAGCCGTGGTCCGCCACCGCCGGAGCGGTGCATGCCGCCGGAACAGAAATTGGATCGGAGCACACTGCGGGACCGGCCGCGCGGGCTGCGTCGGTCGCGGTCGAGGCGACGACGCCACTGTCGGATCTCGCGGACCGCAACGGCGGCGTCCTGGGGGACTGGGGCCGGATCTGGTGGTCGGCCTCAGCATTGGCCTTGCTCGCGGTGGGTGCGTTCCGCGCCGCCGGATGGCTGTTCGTGCTGTGCGTACTCGCTGCCTGTGTGGCCGGATCGCTGGCTGCCGTCGGGCGGCGATCGGCCAATGGCGTTTGGTACGACGTGATTGCGGTGCCGATCGAGTCGTTCGCGGCGTTGCCGTGGGTGTACGCGGCGATCGGCCGGATGCGCGGGAATGGTCAGGACAGGTCGTGGCGGGTCGCGGCGTCGGTCGCGGTGACGGTTGTGCTGTTGGCGGTGTTCGCACCACTTCTCGGTGGGGCGGACGCGACGTTCGCCAACCTGCTTGCGAGCGTGACACCGGAGATCGACGCCGGGGCGATCGTGCAGTGGACTGTCCTGTTCGCAGTCGTCGGGCTGGGCTCACTCGGCGCGATGTACCTACTGGCCGGACCGCCTGCCACGCCGTTCGACGAGGAAGAAGCCGAGACCGGTCGATCGCTGCGACGACTGGAGTGGGTGTTGCCCGTCGGCGCACTGACGGCGCTGTTCGCGCTCTTCGTCGGTGCCCAGTTCGTTGCGCTGTTCGGTGGTGACAACTACGTGCAGCGGACCGCTGGGCTCACCTACGCCGAGTACGCACGCAGCGGTTTCTGGCAGCTGTCGATCGTGACGATGCTGACCCTTGCCGTCATCCTGGTCGTCTTGCGTTGGGCGGCAAAGGATTCGGCGGCCGATCGGCAGTGGTTGCGAACGCTGCTGTGCGCGGTGAGTGTGCTCTCGTTGGTCATTGTCGCGTCCGCGCTCGGCCGGATGTGGACCTATCAGCAGGCGTATGGATTCACGGTGCTGCGACTGTTGGTCGAGGTGTGCGAACTGTGGCTCGGCTTGGTCTACCTGCTGGTGATCGCCGCGGTGCTCCGGCTGGACCGCGCCTGGCTGCCTCGTGCCGCGATCGGCACGGCCACCGCAACGTTGGTCGCTCTTGCCGTGCTGAACCCTGAAGGTCTTATCGCCGACAAGAACATCGACCGTTGGCAGCACGGGAGGAACTTCGACGCCGAGTACCTGAGCACCCTCTCGCCGGATATCGTCCCGGCACTGGAGCGTCTGCCGGAACCGCTGCGTGCCGAGGTGTTCGATCAGATTCGCACGGACCTCGACGGTGACAGCTGGCAGAGCTGGAATTTGTCACGAGCACGCGCACGATGAGTCCGGCCGGTGCGCGCGCTCTCGACGAGCCGCCGCAAAAGCTGGTGCGGAAGGGCGCGCATCGGCCGGGCCGGCGAGGAGACGGTCTGGCAGCCCACCCGCCCTCCCGAACGCAATACACTTGTATTATCCCTGTTTGTGGGTTATAACTGGCCTGAGTGGGCATTGCTATCACTAAGCGGGATCGATCCTCGCGAGGTGCTACAGGTGCTCACCGGTGTTCGCCGATGGCCTCGGCGGGCGCGCGGTCCCGGCGGGCTGGCGGTCCTGACAGTGTGGGGCCGGACCGACGCAGGCAGGCCGCTCATCGTCGCCGTCCGCCGGACCGAGGACTGGCAGTGGGACATCCTGGGTGCCGTCGAGATGGCGGACACGCAGGTCGCGGAGTTCGAGCGTTGGGAGCACGCCGATGACTGACTATCCGACGAAGCCGGAGGACGTCCAGGATTTCCTGGCCGGCCTCGAATTCGGTGACGAGCCCGTGGATGCGGCCGAAGCGCCGCCGGTGCTGCGTGCGGACGCGGTCACCGTTACCACGTCGCTGCGCATCCCGTTCGAGCTGCATCAGCGGGTGAAGAGGGCCGCCGAAGATCGCAACGTCACCATGTCGGCACTGATCCGCGACTGGATCGAACTCGAGCTCGCCGCCCTGGAGAACGACCAGCCGATCTCTCGCGCCGACGCACTCCGCGCTCTCGCCGCCCTGCATCCACTGCGCCAATCGGCATAGCAGACCGCACCGGTCGGCAGCACACCCGGACGCGCCGATTGTGCTGATTGCCTGCCGGGGTCGGAATTGCTGGACGCGCCGATCGCCGTGGGCGGGTCCGTCACGCAACGACGCCGCACCGTGAGCCCTGGCGTGAACTGGTTCTGTGGCGTGTCTGTCGGTCGCTCGATCAGCCGGTCGGGTCGAGCGCCCGGCGGACTGCGTCGGCCGGGTCGGTGGCGACTTGTCCTGCGTCGATGGGGTTTCCATCCGCGTCGCGGAGTTGCCAGCCGCCGAGACAGACCACGGGGATGTCTCCGCGGTGGTGGGCGAGGGCGAGTTCGGAGAGTGTGCCCCATGATCCGCCGATGACGATCACCGCGTCGGCGGAGCGCACAAGAATCGCATTCCTCGCCTCACCCATGTTCGTATAGAGCACGGCTGACAGTCCCGCGCAGACCGCGCTGCGGTCGGTGTCGGGGCGGACACCGATGACGAGTCCGCCTGCGCAAGAAGCGCCTTCGGCGACAGCGGCCATCACCCCGACGCCGCCGCCGCACAGCACCGTCACCCCCGCTTCGGCAAGAAGCCGACCGACTTCGGCGGCATGTATCGCGTCCGCGTGGGTGCAGTCACGTGGTCCGCAGACAGCGACTTGTCGTGGTGCACCGCCCGGTGCGGTCATGCAGTGGCCCCGGCCCTGCTGGTCAGCAAGTCGGCCAGTTGCGCGGCGAACTCGTCGGCGGCGAAAATGTAGCCGACGTGATTGCCCGCGAACTCCACCACGTCCAGCCCGAGCTGTTCGGCGAGAACGGCATTCGGCTCGGCGGTGAATGTGTCCGCCGAATCGTGACCGGTGGCGAGCACCAGTTTGCCGGCCGCGGCCTGCAAACTCGTGAAGTCCGGTGTGTAGCGGGGGTATTGGCGAAGTTCGTGTTCCATCCAGAATTTCAGATTCTGCTGGATCCGTGCGGACATCGCCGCTGCCTCGGGTGACCGATCCTCGGCCGGCGGGCGCCCGCCCATCTGCAGGCCGATACCCGCGCCGAATGCCGCCATCGCCGCGGGAGTGCCTTCGCTGTGGCTCTTTTCGTGGATGCCGTCCAGGAATGCCAGCCACTTGTCGGCATCCGGCAACAGGCCGGCCAGCGGCGGTTCGTGTGCGACCACCGTGTCGATCAGCTCGGGGTGTTCGCTGAGCAGTTCTCGCAATCCGAGCACGAATGCCATGCTTCCGACAGTATCCAATCTTGCGTGATGCGCAAGATTGCGTGATCAGAATGTTTCATCCGATCCTCGGATCGGCAATCGGCCTTACCTGGGGTCGCTCCCGCTCGAATACCTTGTGCACAACCCGCGACCGATGCCGTGCGCAAGGGCGCATAGTCGATGGCGACGATCAGCCGAGCAGCGGGGCGGAGACGGCAATGCCTATGGCGGCCAACGTTGCCGACGCGAGCGGCCCGATAATGACCAGTGCGACAACAACTCCCAGGGCGAGGTGGGCGCGAAGTCCCGGCCGCGGTTCGATCGGTGGGATCAGCCGCTCGACGCGTGCGGGCAGGTCGACCCCGTACATGCCGAGCACCGCAGAGGCGGCTTCGGGGATGCCGGAAAGGGTGAGCAGTGCGCGCAATACGGCCGGTCGGCCGTGCACGCGCGCGGCCGCGTCGTCTGCGCACATCTCCAGGAGTCGGGCGACTTCGGTCGCGCCGAGGGTGAACAGCTCGATCCGGGAGAGGTTGGCCGCGAGCCCTCGCGTCAGTGCGAGCCACAGATGGTGCCGACCGGCGAGGTGGGCACGCTCGTGCTCCAATACGGCACGCAACTGGTGCTGGTCGAGAGCGGCGATCGCGCCGCGCGTGACGACGACGGTGCGTGGCTTGCCCGCCACGCTGTAGGCGGCCGGTTGGGCGACCTCGAGCACTATGGCATCCAATCCGGCATCGTGCCGCCCGGCTATTCGAACCATACGTGCGTGCTCATGGGTGGTGCTGCGGGCCAGGAGAAACCACCGTCCGACGCGGACGAGCAGCACCACTCCTGCGCACATGGCGAACCCCGTCAGTGCGACGAACCCGCCTTGCACCAGGACTCCGTAGTGACCGGTGGCGGCGTCGTGCAGTTGGGTGTAGCAGCTGTCGAGGACCGGGCGGCCCGGCTCGGCCAAATCAACGATCACGTAGGCGATGACGATCACCGGAACCACTGTCCAAGAGACGATTACCGACCCGATCGCGCTCAGCCACGCGACCAGCTCGAACTGTGGCGCGATGCCGCGGTGGGTGAGTCGCGCGAGGGGGCGTGGAGCCAGCACGGCGACGGCGAAGCTGGAGAGGATCAGGCAGACCGCCTCGCTCATCCGGCGGCCCGCTGCGCGACAGGTCGTCGGATCCGGGCGAATAGCTCGGTGCTGCGCTGTTTCGAAGTCTTGAATGCGTGAAAACGCATCAAGGCGTTCCTCCTGTCGATCGGCGTCGAGCCGTGCGGCACACCGCGAATGCACTTAACCTAGCGGACACCTACTATCTACATACGTAATATCTGCTTGTCCAGGAAGCGGGGTGCGTCCAGGAATCCCGGTGGGTCGGCTTTGAAAGGTGTTGTGTCGGAAAGCTGTTGAACCGGACCTGTCATTGCGCGCGGCGGCGGCTGTCCGGTGTGTACGGCAGTGGGCGTAGTGTGAGTCGCATTGCCATGTGTGGCAAGCCCCACGAGTCCTCCGACACCCTTCGATGTCGCCGGCCGCGTTCACTGTTGCTGGGACAGGCTTCCGGCCGACCTCGGCTGCGGCAGATCTCGCCGAAGTCGCAGCGCAGCACGCAGTCCCGCTGATTCCTCGGCATCGATCTGCTCGACGAAATAGGCCAGCACGAGATCTGATCGGCCACCGCCATGGAGGGCCTCGTGCATCAGAGTTGCGCTGTACTGCTCACGGGTCAGCGTGGGTTGATACCAGTACGCCTTGCCGACACGTTCCCGCTCGAGGCAGCCTTTGCGGTGCAAATTGTCCATGGTCGACATCACCGTGGTGTACGCGATCTCGCGTTCGGCGCTGATCTCGTCGAGAATCCCACGGACAGTGGTCGGTTCGTCGCGATCCCACACTCGGTCCATGATGACCGCTTCGAGCTCGCCGAATCTCCGTACGCGCATAGTTCACCTCCAGTAGTGGCGGTGGTGGGACCGGCATCCCGTCGCACACTACTTTCTGCGTACGTACATAGTACTTTCAGACACCATGATCCGCGCGGCAACGCTGTGGGGGACCCTCAGGGTTTGCGCGCAATCCCGCCGACCATCAGCCGTTGGGTGATGGTCAGCTCGCCGGGGTCTTCATCGGCGGGCCGCCATTCGGGCAGGTATACGAGACCGGGCTCGACCAGTTCCAGTCCCCGGAACAGGTCGAGTACCTCCTCGTGTGTTCGGAACCGGCCGGTGCCGAGGAATTCCAGGAACGACTTCTCCAGGGCGCGTGCCTCCGGGCCGGAGTCGCAGAAATGCGTGATGAACAGGTGGCTGCCCGAGGGCACGGCACTGAGATAGCTGTCGACGATGGCCGCGGGATCCTCATCGTCGTGGAGGTGATGCAAGATCCCGACGAGCATGACAGCGACCGGGCTGGTGAAGTCGATCGTCTGCCGAACCGCGGGATCGTCGAGAACTTCGGTGGAGGTGCGCAGGTCCGCGGCCACGACCACCGTCCCTTCGTTGTTCTCCACCAACGCGCGACCGTGTGCCAACGCGACCGGATCGATATCGACATAGGCGACTTTCGCGCCCGATTGCAGCGCCTGCGCGACCTGGTGAGTGTTCTCCATGGTGGGCAGTCCGGCGCCGAGATCGAGGAACTGTGTGATGCCTGCCGGGCCCGCGAGGTAGCGGACGCCGCGACCGAGCATGGCCCGATTCACCTGGGCGACTTCACGGATCTCCGGCAGCGTCTCGGCAAGATGCTCGACGACCGCATTATCGGCGGGATAGTTGTCCGTCCCGCCCAGTAGCGCGTCGTAGACGCGCGCGATGCTCGGTTTGGTCGTGTCGAAGCCCACCGACTCAGAACCCGTCATCGTCCATCCTTCTGCACAACCTTGTCACACCCATTCCGAACCAGATGAACCTAACCACGGCGGCTTCGTTCGCGCGGCTCAATCGAGCATTCGTGGTATCGATGAAGTCCTGAGCGGCACAGGGGATCTCGCTCGGCGCGCACACCATGGCCGGATCGGGCCCGCTCGAGTAGCTGTCGACCGGCGACGGGCGTGAGTACGCCTGTCACCACCATCATGGCCCGGCGGAGAAGGGGCTGGCCATTCGCAGCGGTGGCGCGCGAGCCGTCGTTTGCTGGTCTCGCTCATGTTGTGCTCGATCAGCGTCACCATCCCGGACGAGGTTGGCGAGCAATGCGTCCGGTTGACGCGCCGACTCGGTCTCGAGTTGTCGGACATCGACCTGCGCTTCGCCGACGACGGGCGAATCGTCTGCTTCGAGGTCAATCCGAGCCCGGCATATATCGTCTACGAGGACGCGACGGGCCAGCCGATCTCCGCTGGGCTGGCGTGGCATTTGCAGGCGCGGTAGACAAGCGATGGCGTCGGCGACGCACGATGCGCAGGGATCGGGTCGTGACAGACCCGGCGGACAACCACATCTCAGAATTTGTCCAACCCATGGACAGTGTTCGCTCGTTTATATAGGGTTTCGTGGATCCAGCGAAGGCACGGCAAACTATTGTCGTCGCGTCGGGTAGCCGACGCGGTGCACATCCGAATACGGGACTCGATGTCACTTGGCTGAAAGCGGGGGCAAGGCATGGCGACGGCGCTCGACCACACCGAAGAGCGGGCCTGGCGGGCGATGGTGACGGTGACGACACGCCTGCCGGGTGTCCTGGATGGCTTGCTGCAACGCGAATTCGGGGTCACCCATTTCGAATACCGTGTGCTGGCGCTGCTGTCGGAAGAGTGCGATCATCGGATGCGCATGACCGAGTTGGCCAGCGCGGCGAACGCCTCGACATCGCGGTTGTCCCATGCCGTGTCGAAGCTGGAGCGCAGGGGTTGGGCGGTGCGCAGCGCCGCAGCGGGATCACGCGGGGTGTACGCCGTCATCACCGCGGACGGCTGCCGGAAGGTGGACCAAGCGACTCCGGAATACCTGAACACGGTGCGGAGCCTGGTTTTCGACGCCCTCGACTCCGACCGCAAGGACCAGCTGGCCGCCATGTGCGAGACGCTGTCGGACCATCTTGCCGGTGCGCTGAGCGAGGCGGGCACCGTGCCCAGCGGAGTCGGGAACCGGTCGATCGCCGCGGTAGTGGCGGGCTGAGGACACCCGAGTTGGCCTTCATGCACGCGCCGGACCGGAAAAGTGGCTACTGGCGGGTTAATGGTTCGCCGGTTTTGTCCGGACCCCACTGTTTTGCCAGGGTCCCATGATGCGGCCGAGGGCCGCT
The DNA here is from genome assembly GCF_045208035.1 of Nocardia sp. NBC_01009. Classification (NCBI taxonomy): domain Bacteria; kingdom Bacillati; phylum Actinomycetota; class Actinomycetes; order Mycobacteriales; family Nocardiaceae; genus Nocardia; species Nocardia sp. NBC_01009. The sequence goes on from NZ_CP108695.1 coordinate 5,231,748, forward strand.
GCGACGGATGGGGAGCGCTACACGATGGTGACGATCGCGCAGTTGCGGGCCGTGCTGGCGATTCTGCACATAGATCCTGCGGAGATCGGCGAGCCGGACAGCGCGGGTCTTCGCGGGCCGGATTCGGAGCGTTCGCTGTTGGTGGGGTTGCTGTATCACGCGGTAGGTGGCGAAATGCGCCAGGTGCTCGCCACGGCGACGACCGCGGACGAGGTCGCTCGCGCTGCCGCGATGAGCGCCCGGCAGGCGCCCGATACGAATGCTTGCGTGCAAGCAGGTGTCGACGCACGCCGGCTGCGTGACCGTATCGAGGCGTTGGCCGCCGAGACGACGGTCGATCCCGCGCCGATTCTGCTCGATGCCGCAACGCGGTCGGCCGATGCCACCGAGACGTTGCTGGCGCTGAGCCGCAACCCCGGCGACGGTGACGCCGAATCCCGATGGCGGCAGGCCCTCGACGATCTGGGGCAGGCCTACCACCTGATCAACGACGAATACGTGGAGCGTACGAACGCGACGACGGCTCCGCTGCTCTAGGCGGCCGAGGCGGTCTCAGCGGACGGGGAAGTCGAAGTAGGTCTGCGGGAAGGGCTCGTCCCTCAGGGTGAAATGCCACCATTCCTCGGCGAGGTTCTTGAACCCGTGCTCGTCCATCAGGTTCGTCAGTAGCGTGCGCACTGCCCGCTGGGTGCCGCCGACGGCCGGGTTCGCGGTGTGCGCCGCGGGATCGAAGCAGTCGTATCCGGTGCCGAAATCGAGCATGTCGTCACGGAACCGCTGATCCGCGGGCCGGAAACACTCACGCAGCGGATCGCCCTCGTGATACTGCTCGGCCTCGGGCGCGGGCAGCGCCACAATGGCGAGGTCCAGCGTGCTGCCCCGACTATGGCCCGACTTCTCGGCAATGTAGCCGTCCCGGAACAGATTCGCCTTGTCCACAGCAGGGTAGAACTCGGCCTTCATCTTCACATCGCCGAGATCGCGGGCCCAAGCAACGAAGTGGTCGACGGCGCGCTGTGGGCGGTAGCAGTCGTAGGTCTTCAGTGTGAGATTCATCGGCCGCAACTCCTGCTGCACCTGGGCGAGGGCCGATGCCGCCTGCTTGGTCAACAGGCACTTGGGTGCCTCATATCCGGCCACGCGGGTACCGAGGAAATTGTGCTGCCCGAAATAGCGAGCATCGACGAGGATCGTCGGATCCACCTCGGTGACGGAGACGAACGCTGCCTCGCCGGCCGGTGGCGCTTCGGAGCGGCTGTCCTCACACGCCGCGATCGTCACCGTCAGCACGCATGCCAGCGCAAGCGTGCCGAGACGCCGCAGCAACGACCGGGAGCTCATGTTTCCTCCTCGCGATTCCAGCTCGGGCACAACCACTTTCATGAGTGCTCGGCCTTCGACGGACACCGTATGTCACCACCGACGTGATATGCGGGTGCTTTTGCCGACATTGCGGACTATCGATGCCTGCGCGCACGGCCTGCTCATCGCTCGCCCGTATGCAGAAAATCTCCGGCGCCACTGCGGGTGACGTCGTAGCCGAGCAGGCGTTCGGCCTCCTCGATGCCACCCTGCAGGTCGCCGACGGCGTTCATCTTCGACAGGTCCAACCCGATTGTCACCAAGGTCAACGCGATCTCCGAGGATAGGCCGGTGATGATCACGCTGGCGCCCATCAACCCGGATGCTTCGACCGTCTGCACGAGGTGGTTGGCGACGGTGGAGTCGATCGTCGGTACACCAGTGATGTCGATGACGACGACCTTGGCGCGATTGTGCCGAATGGCGCTCAGCAGCTGTTCGGTGAGCTGACGGGCCCGCTGCCCGTCGAGCACGCCGATGATCGGCAGGATCAGCAGCTGCTCACGCACCTGCAGAACGGGAGTCGACAACTCCCGGATCGCTTCCTGCTGTTGGCGGATGATGCGCTCGCGTTCCTGGACAAAGGAGACGCCCACGGTGTTGGCGATGCGGTTGGCGGCCGGTTCGTAGGCGTCGAGGACCTGGTTGAGCAGATCGAAGTCGCCCTGGTATTTCTCGAACAACGAGCGCGCGAGCACATCACGCAGCAACAGCACGATACCGAGGACCTCATCGGTTTCCACACCACGGGGAATGATGCGTTCGGAGAGATCGCGTGCGTAGGCCTGCAGCGCTTCCACGGAACCGGTCTCCAGCACCGCGACATAGTTGTCGTATACCGATGTCGCTTCGGAGAACATCTCATCGGGTGTCATCGCGGTGAGTAGCTGTGCTTCGGTGATGCGGCGCGCCCATTCCTCGCGCAGGACCGTTCGGTTCTGCCGCAGGTGCTCCACCAGTTCGGAGAGCAGGCCTTCGCTGGATCCGGTGGAGATCGTCGCGATGCTTCCGTCGAGCGACACCTCGAGCAACACCATCTCCGATCCCTAATCGGGCGGCCGGCACCCGATTGCCGCCAGCGCACCCACGGCGTTCGCGGACCTCTGCCGACTGGCAGGCAAAGCCTATACCCGGGACCGGCGAATCGCCGGTCGCCGGCATCGCCGGAAAGTTCGGGTAGCCGGGTGCCGGAGCCATCGATCGGGACAGGGTTCCCGCGACGGTCGGAACCCTGTCCCGATCAGGCGGGAAACTATGCCGTCGTCACGACCTCGTCGTAGTCGAGCCGAGGCGAACGCGGGAACCAGGCGTTCGGTCCCGGCTTGCCGATGTTGACGACGACGAGCGAGCTGTGGTTTCCGTTGGGGAAGAATTCCTTGTCGACGCCCGCGGCGTCGAAGCCGTTCATCGGGCCTGCCGCCAGTCCGGCGGCGCGGATGCCGAGAATGAAGTAGCCAACCTGGATCAGGGCATTGAAGCGTGCTGATTCCGCGCGGTAGGCGTCGTCGGTGAAGTAGTCCTTGGCATCCGGTGCGTGGGGGAACACCTTGGGCAGCTGATCGTGGAAGTTCAAGTCGGCGGCCAGAATTGCGGTCAGCGGTGCGCCGGCGGTCTTGGGCTTGTTGTTGTCGATCATGTGAGTGACGAGGCGGGCGCGCGCCTGCGGGCTACGCACGAGCACAACGCGAAGCGGCTGCTGATTCATCGAGGTCGGCCCGTACTTGACGAGTTCGTAGATGTCACGGATCTGCTCGTCGTCGACCGGATGGTCGGCAAAGGTGTTGGCGGTGCGCGCCTCGCGGAACAGCAGATTCTGGGCGTCGGCGGCCAGTGTGAGGTAGGTGGTGGGCTGAGCGGTGTTCACGGAGTCTCCTCAGTTGTCGACGGGCTGGGTGTCGCTCCCGCGCGCTCCGCGGGCGAACTGGTAGCTGGCACGGACCAACCGCCAGGTGATCTTCAATTCGTCGGTGTCGCGCGGCCCGTAGACCATCACCACCGTCGCGGGCAGGAATCGTTGTCGCGCCATCGGATGCAGCTCCGCCCAGCCGCGGGTGATCGCCTCCGCAACGACCTCGGTCGGCAGGCACATGTGCAGGCTGCCGTCGGCGGACCCGTGCAGGTGCGCGAATTCGGTGCCCGCCAGAAAGGCCTCGGCGGGACCACCGGCGTCGGCCGGTCGCAGATGCAGTGCGCGGGTGTCGGCGAGGGATACGCTGCTGCGGCCGACGATGACGCCGTCGAGGGTGACCATGCGCGCCCACAGGGTCTCTTGCAGGATCGTCGGCGCGGTCTGGTCGAGTTGCTGGTGTGGATTGTGTGCTCGCGTGAGAGGCGGGTTCCCGGATCGCGTAGGTAGTCCCGGCCGGTTGTGCACTGTCGTCGACATTGCTGTGCTCCCTTGGGTTTTCGCTCACTCACGCGGTGTGTGCGGCTGCTGGGAATCACAATACTTTCCAAAGTATAGTAGTTACCAAGAGGAAAGCGGCTCGACTGGAGGATCGATGACCACTGTGCCCCGCGCGGCGGTGACCGCAACCGTGGATCCGTGCCCGATCACGCCGGTGATCGACCTCGTCTTCGGGCGATGGTCGACGCAGGTGCTGTGGGTGCTGACCCATGATGGCCGACTGCGCTTTACTGAATTGCAGCAGCGAATCCCCGGCCTGACACCGAAGGTGCTGACCCAGCGCCTGCGTCAGCTCGAACGTGACGGCTTGGTTGCCCGTACCTACTACGCCGAGGTGCCGCCGCGCGTGGAGTACGCCGCGACCCCGCTGGCCGCGACGCTGGCCCCGGTGTTCGGCAGCATCGTGGACTGGTCGGGCGAGCACCTGGCCGAGGTGCTCGCCGCCCGCGCCGCCTACGACGCGAGCGTGTGAGCGCATCGGAGGTTGCCGTCGCGGGTCAGCTCTCGACCCGTGCCGGTGCGAGTTCGAGGAGATGGCCTGCCAATTCGCGCGGCATGGTGATCATGCAGTCGTGCCCGGTCGGTAGCACATGGATGCGCGCGGCGGGGAAGTCGGCGGGCGGAAAGGTGCGCGGCAGGCCGGCCGCGCGCATCTGTTTGAAGTCCTCGCCGCCCTCGCTGCAGTGCACGTGGGTCACCGGTATCGCCGCGAGGTCGTCCGGGTTGCGCAGGCGCATCGGCTGTTGAAATGTCGCGAGCGACTGCGCCGTTTGCATCGAGGCCACCCAGCTGAGGTCGGGTTCGTCCGTCACGCCGTAGAGGCCACCGTCGCCCATCGGTGTGGTTTGCGGCGGAACCCGCCAGCCGTCGCCTGCGGTCGCCGCCGCGGCGACGAACGCCTCGACCATGCCGGGCATGATGTCGGCGACAGATTCGCCGTCGCGGGGGACGAAGGTGTCGACATAGACCAGTTCGGCGATCCGGTCCGGCACCGCGTCCGCGACCGCGGTGATGACGATGCCCGCGTAACTGTGTCCGACCAGGACGATGTCGGTGAGGTTTGCGGACACAATGAGTTCGACCAGGTCTTGCACGTGGGTGTCGAGGCCGACCTCCGACGTCAGCAACTCGGCCCGGTCGCCGAGCCCGACGAGCGAGGGCGTGTGGACGGTGTGACCCTCGGCCGCGAGTAGCGGCGTCACCCGCTGCCAGCACCAGCCGCCGTGGAAGGCTCCATGGATGAGCAGATAGGTCGACACTAGTGGTTCTCCCTGAGCGTTGTTGGGGCAGTGGGTGTTTCACTACGCGCCGCTATCGGCGGCACATGTTCGGATCGCAGACCGAGCCCGATGACCCTGGCAACGAGGTGCGGTAGACCGGGAACCTGCCGCAGCAGCCGGACCAGCAGTGGCTTGTCCGTGCCGGGCCGCCCGGCGTTCGGGTAGAGATCCGACAGCAGTCGCAGCTGTGCGAATTGCACCACCCGCATGGGCAATTGACGTCGGTGCTGGATCTCGCGGAGTTCGGCGACGGTGGGGCGTCGGCCCGCGGCAAGCGGCGGCGCCAGGATGCGGGCGGCGGCGATCGCGTCCTGGACGGCGAGATTGATGCCCACCCCGCCCGCGGGCGACATCGCGTGCGCGGCATCGCCGATGGCGACCAGCCCCGGCCGATACCAGCGGCGCAGCCTGTCGACCCGGACGTCGAGCGGTTTCACATCGTCCCAACTGCGGATCTCCGCATCGAGATGCCCGGTGAGAGTCGGGTAGATCGCGGCGAGGTCGGCTCGGAATGCGGTGAGCCCAGCGGCCTTGATCGTGTCGAAGCCGCCTTTCGGAATCATGTACGCGACTTGGAGATAGTCGCCGCGATCGATGCAGACGATGAAGAAGCCCTTGCCGCTGCGCACCGTCGGCAGCCGGTCACCATCGGGCTTACGCACCCGGAACCACAGCACATCCATCGGGGCCACGCTTGCCGCGACCTCGAGCAGGCCGGAGCCGCGCGCGAGCGAGTTGCGTCCGTCGGCGGCGATGACCAGCCTGCTGCTGACCTCGAAAGGGCCGTCCGCGGTGCGCGCGCGCACGCCGACGACGGTGCCGTCCTGCTGGACCAGCTCGGTCACTTCGGCCTCTTGCAGCAGCCGGAAGCCCGGGTATCGGCGACCCGCATCGGCGAGGAAGTTCAACACGTCCCACTGCGGCATGAACGCGACGAACGGGAAACGTCCCGGCAGTTTGCGGAAGTCGGCGAATATCACCGGCCCCATGGCAGTGGCCATCGGAAGTTGCGGCAGCTCGACATGCGGCAGCGCGAGGAACTCGTCGGCCAGTCCCAGCTCGTCCATCACCCGCAGCGTCGAGGGATGCACGGTGTCGCCTCGGAAGTCGCGCAGAAAGTCCGGATGTTTCTCCAGCACGAGCACATCCACACCGGACCTGGCCAGCAGCAGTCCTGCCATCAGACCGGCGGGTCCGCCGCCGACGACGCAGACGTCGACCGATTCGCTGGTCACCTCCGGCATATCGGCGCCCCTCCGTCCCAGCAGGCTTCGTCGCCGGTGAGCACGCGGTGGCGGGTCATCCGATACCGCCGAATGCACTGGTATCCATAGCTTTTGCTCCCTCCGCAGGAAGATCGTGGTGTTGCGGCGATGCTGGGAATCAAGCATGGTGAGTGGTGCTCCAGCACTGCTCCAGCCGTCTATTCGAGGTGTTCTCGAGTGGGTGCGCGCAGGCTGTGGGAAACAGATTTCACCGCACCGTGCTCGCACGAATGCCTCGACGCCGGGAGGGTGACGTCGAGGCATTCTTTTCCCGGAGAAGTGCGGGAAATGCGCTCCGGGTGTTCATGTCGACATGAACGCGCGAAGCGAATATTCGCTTGGAATAAGCGCAAGCCGGCCGGATTCGGCAACGGTGGGCGAATGACCGGCTGCGGGAAAGGCTTTCCTGATCGAGGTCTTCGACTCGCGCATGTGGTATCTGCACTCTGCGTGACTTAATTCATGGAAGTGCCGTTGCGCGAGGAATATTGCTAGGCGGGAGTAGCGGATGCCGCAGGGTCGGCGGGTGGATAGAAGCCGATCAGATAGCCGGCGTGCTTGCGCTCGAGCATCATGCCGACGCGTTCGTCCGAGGCGGCGAGGATGTCTTGGTGCAGCTTCTGCAGCTTCATGCACGGGTCGAGCCCGAGCTCGTGCTGCATCGCTTTGCAGAACTGCTGGTATGAGCTGAGCGCGAGATGCCGCTGACCCGAACGGCTCAGCGCGAACATGTAGTAGGCCTGCATGCGCTCGTCCAGCGGATGCTGCATAGTCAATCGGGCCAGGTCGGGGCATACTTCGCGATAGCGGCCCAGCCGGAGTTCGGCTTCGATGCGCAGCTCGACATTGGCCAGCCGCAGATGATCCAGGTGCGAGATCTCCGCGGCAAGCGGCATGCCCGCCTCCACGTCCACCAACGCGGGGCCGGTCCAGCAGGCCTCGGCCGCATGGAACAGATCGACGGCGCGGTGATCGTCGCCTGCCTTGGCGGCGATTCTGGCGGCATCCGACAACGAGCGGTAATTGCGCAGGTCGAAAACGCAATCCTGTACCTCGAACGAATAGCCTTTGCTGCGCGTGCGGAGATATCGCTCCGCGACCTCGGCCTGTCCGATGTCGAGTTGCTCCGCCATCTTCTTGCGAATTCCGAGTACGTATGTCTGGATTACGGCGACCGCGCTGCGCGGCGGGTCCTCGCTCCACAGCTCTTCGATCAGTGTCGAGACCGGAACTACTGTCGAATGCCTGACCAGTAGCAATGCCAAGAGTTGTCGCTGTTTCTGGGCTGTGGGCGTTGCGTTGCGATTGTTCAGAGCAAGCGTCAACGGACCTAACACGCGAGCGCACACTGGATACTTCACGAGCTCTCCCTACGGGCGTATTCCCCCCGACCGATGTGAGGTCTTCGAAAATCCCACCTCGCTGTAGGTAGGGTCAACACTATCGAGGATGCCGTATCGCGTCGATGAAACCTGAGTAATATCCGAGTAAACTCGACGTGCGTCTCTGCTGAATTTCCCTACGGGACAAGGAGATTGAGATCAGGGCGAAATGGGTCGGCTCGCGATCATTCGCCGTGCGGTTCCGCAGCGGGCTGCGGCCGGGACGGGCGGCGCGCAACCATGCCGAGGATGGGCTCGACCACGCGTGCGGCGATCGGACCGATCACCGCCATGATCAGCACGTACGTCGTTGCCATCGCAGCGAACTCGCTGGGGACCGCGCCCGCGGCGACGGCCAGTCCCGCGATCACGATGGAGAACTCGCCATGCGCCACCAGTGCGGTGCCCGCGCGGGCCCGGCCGTAACGGGAGGCACCTGCCTGCCGGGCGGCCCACCAGCCGGTCGCCAGTTTGGTTGCGGTGGTAACCCCTGCTAGTAGGCAGGCCCACCCCAATACCGGAGGGATGCTGGCCGGATCGGTGGTCAGGCCGAAGAGGACGAAGAACATCGCCGCGAACAGGTCGCGCAGCGGCTCGAGGATCTTGGTGGCGTTGTGCGCGGTCGAATCGGAGATCGCGATACCGAGCAGGAACGCGCCGACAGCCGCGGAAACCTGTACTGCGGAGGCGAATCCGGCAACCAGCAATGCGGCACCGAGCAGTTTGAGCAGGAAGATCTCGCGGTCCTCGCTGGCCACGATCGCAGAGACGTACTTGCCGTAGCGCAGCGCAACTACCAGCACCACGGTGACGGCGATCAGCGCGATGGACAGTGTCTTCAGTCCGGCGAGGAATCCGGCACCGGCAAGCACGGCGGTCAACACCGGCAGGTAGCCCGCCATGACGAGATCCTCGAACACCAGGATCGACAGGATGACCGGCGTCTCGCGGTTACCGAGTCGGCCGAGGTCGTTCAAGACTTTCGCGACGATTCCCGAGGAGGAGATATAGGTGACCCCTGCCATCGCGATCGCTCCGGTGAGACCCCACCCCAGGCCGAGAGCGACCACGACGCCGGGCGTTGCGTTGAGCGCGATGTCGAGCAGTCCGGCCTGCCAGGATCTTCGCATTCCGGTAACCAGTTCCGGCGCACTGTATTCCAGGCCGAGCAACAGCAACAGCAGTACCACGCCGATCTCGCTGGCGAGGTGAATGAACTCGTCGACATTGCTCAGCGCGATGAACCCGCCGTTGCCGAAGACCAGTCCGCCGATGAGATACAGGGGAATCGGCGACATTCCGATGCGTGCGGCGAGGCGGCCGAGCAGACCGAGGCCAAAAAATACCGCGCCCAGCTGGATCAGCGAGAGCGCGGTTCCTTCGAACACCATGGATCAGCCGTGGCTTAGGATCTCGGCGGCGGCCTCGAGGCCCTCCGCGGTACCGACAATGACGAGTTGATCGCCCGAGGCGAACGTGAAATCGGGGCCGGGCGAGGCGATGACCTGGCCTGCGCGCATTACTGCGACGATGGAAGCTTTTGTCCGCGTGCGCATCTCGGTTTCGCCGAGCATTCGCGCGTCGTAGGGTGAGCCGCGCAGGATCGGGAACTGTCGCGTGTTGACACCGTCCAACTCCCGATGCTCGGCACGCAGCCGCGCCACCAATTGCGGTGCGCCCAACAGGTTCGCCAATGCCGCTGCTTCGTTCGCCGACAAATGGAGCTGATCGGTGACATCCGGGTTGTCTGCTCGGCTCAGAATCAGGTCGATCGTGCCGTCTTTGCGGTCGATGACGCCGATCCTGCGGTGCCCACTTTTGATCGGAAAGTCCTTGCGTACACCGATTCCCGGCAATGGCGTCACCTCTACGTTCACTCTTCGAGCCTAGCTTCGCCCCCATCGACCATGCGCACCGGATGGGCGATTTGTCCGTTTAACCTACCTGGGTCGGTCTCGTACCAGGCGAAACGTTGTGTGGAATTGCCGCTCGGGCGCACCCCGTGCTGCCGTGACGGATCGGGTGCCGAACAAGTTCGAAGATTTCTTCCGTCGTCGTGTCGATCTGGCGGGGTGCTGCTCGTGTAGTTGCCGAAGACGAACCCGATGTCAGCAAACCGCTCACAGGAGGAGTGGTTATATACACGCCGAAAACGCTGATCAGCGACCTTTTTGTGGGGGAATCGCCGCGCTTGCACGACAACCGGCTGTGGTTCGGTAACTGGGGTGCCGCACAAGAGATCGTTCCCCAACGGCATTCCGGTGGCTCTTCATCCGCCTTGCCTGTCGCCGGGGACCTCGGTGTCGGCGGGGTCGAAGGCTCGGGATGTGCCGGCGTCGAGGATCAGGCTTCGGGCAGTGGAATCAGTTCGAAATGTTCGGAGGCCACCGATTTCTTGCCGGTACCGGCAACAAGATGCACGCCACCGCGGTGTGCCACCAGCCACATGCCGCACACGCAGCGTAGATAGCGAACCGAGCGGTGCGACGACACATGCATCGGCGAGGACCAGGAGCAGGACGGGCAGGTGGCGGACATAGGCGGTAAGCCTGGATAGCGACCGGGGGGATGGCAACGACCACGGCGGCGTGGCGGCCGATCTTTTTCGAATGGCCGCGTACCGCGCATGGTTATGGGAGTCGTTGGTAGCGGATCGCGTGCGCCGACGGGTTCGCGGCCGTGGTCGCCTGCTATCTTGAACGTCGTTCAAGTTGATAACGAAGGATGTCGTCGTGGCAGGTGTCGAGAGCCCTCGGAAGTCCAGGGTCGGTATGTCAGCGCGGGATATGGCGCAGATCGCCGTGTTCGCGGCGTTGATCGCAGCGTTGGGCCTGCCGGGCGCCATCACAGTCGGATTCAGCGGGGTGCCGATCACGGTGCAGACCCTCGGTGTCATTCTGGCCGGTGCGGTGCTCGGGGCGCGCAAGGGCACGGCCGCGGTAGTCGTCTTCCTCGCGCTGACGATCATCGGGTTGCCGCTGCTGTCCGGTGGCCGTACCGGATTGACGGCGCTGGCCGGTCCGAGTGTCGGTTACCTCATCGGCTGGATTCCAGCGGCGCTGTTCATCGGCTTGTGCACCGCCCGGATCCTGCCGAAGTACCCGATCGTGCTCGGTCTGGTCGTCAACGCGGTCGGCGGGATTTTGATCCTCTACGTACTCGGCACAGTTGGTCTGCTGCTGCGCACCGATCTGGATTTCCGGCACGCCATCACCACCAACTTCGCGTTCATTCCGGGTGACCTGCTCAAGGTTGTCGTGGCGACGGTCGTCGCCAAGGGGGTGCACCGCGCATACCCCGGTCTGATCCGTGCGTAGTCCCGAACTCGGGGGCGCGGGTGACACGCCCGCTCTCGACATCGACGGCCGCACCTACACCTATGCGCAGCTCGACGCCGCGATCGAGCGGTGGATCGATCGGCACGGGCCGCGGGAGCCGGTCTACGACGCGTCGATGCTCACGATTGCGGACGTGTTGATCTGTGTCTGTGCCGCAGCACGCCGAGGCATCCCGGTGATCGTCGAGAACCCCGACGCCCGCCCGCACCGCCCGAGTATTCCGCCGTCGGCATTTCTGCTGGTGACCACTTCGGGCTCCACCGGAAGGCCACGGGCACTGGCGCGGACCGCCGCATCCTGGTTCGACAGTTTCCCCGCGTTCACCACGATCACCGGCATCCTGGCCACCGATCGCGTATTGATCACCGGCCCGCTGCACGCGACGATGCATCTGTTCGGCGCGCTGCACGCATTGTGGCGAGGCGCGTGCGTCACCGACGATCCGTCGCAGGCCACGGTCGTGCACGCGGTCCCTGCCGTGCTGCGGGAGGTGGTGCACACCGCTCCGCGGCTGCGCACGGCAATCGTCGCCGGCATCGCCCTGGACGACGGCGCCGCGGCAGCGGCCGAGGGCATCGCGCTCATCGAGTACTACGGGTCCGCGGAAGTCTCCCTCGTCGCGGCGCGCCGGGTCCCCGAGCCGCTTCGACTGCTCGACGGCGTCGACGCCGAGGTGCGCGGGGGACTGCTCTACATCCGTTCTCCCTATAGCGTGCTCGGCGCCCCCGAATGGTTCGGCGTCGGCGACCTCGCCGAGCTGGGCGATAACCGCGAGCTCACGGTTCGTGGCCGTGGCGAGTTCGCGATCAACGTCGGTGGCACCACCGTGGTCGCCGAAGATGTCGAGCGCATCCTCGAAACGCTCGACGGTGTCACCGCCGCGGCCGTCATCGGATCGCCGCACGCGGTATTCGGTGAAACCGTCACCGCTGCAGTGCAACTCGACGGCGCGAGCATCGAGGAGATCCGCTCGCGCGCCCGTCGAGTGCTGACGAAGGAGGCCATGCCGCGCCGCTGGGTGGCACTGCAGGCACTGCCGCGGACTGGCGGCGGCAAGGTCGCCCGTGGTCGGCTGAAAGACTTGCTGACATGAATCATGTCCCCGTTCTGGTGGCGCCGCGTCGAACGCCGATCGGCAACGCCGGGCACGGGTTCGCCGATCTGACCGTTACCGATCTGGCCACCCCGGTGCTGCGCGAAGTGCTGACCACGGTGCGTGGCGCGGGCATCGACGCCGAGGTGGACGATGTCATCCTGGGCAACTGCCTCGGCCCGGGTGGCGACCCCGCGCGGATCGTGGCACTGCACGCCGGTGCGGGCGTGCACGTTCCAGGCGTCACGGTCGATCGCCAGTGCGGCTCGGGCCTGGATGCTGTCATGCAGGCGGCGTTGCGGGTGCGCAGCGGCGCGGACGAGCTCATTCTGGCCGGCGGCGTCGAGTCCGCGAGCACAGCGCCGTGGCGCTTCTGGCCGCCGATCGCGGCCGCCGATCCCGTGCGCTACACCCGCGCCCCCTTTGCGCCACCAGGCTTCCCCGATCCCGACATGGGTGCGGCCGCCGACGACCTCGCGCGCGTGCGCGGCATCAGCAGACAACGGCAGGATGCCTATGCCGCGCGTTCGCACACCCTCGCTGCCGCAGCCGACTTCTCCGCGGAGATCGTGCCCATCGGTGACGTGCACCGCGACGAACGCATCCGCGCGGGGATGACCGAAGCCAGGCTGGCGCGACTGCGCCCCAGTTTCGGTGTCGAGGGCACCGCGACTGCGGGTAACTCGTGCGGTATCTCCGACGGCGCCGCAATGCTGGCGGTCACCAGTGAGTCGCTGGTTGCTGGACTGCCCGCGTTGCGGATACTCGGGTCGGCGGTGGCCGGCTCCGATCCGGCGCTTCCCGGTCTCGGACCGGTGCCCGCCATTCGGAAACTGCTGCGGCGCACCGGTTTCGATACCAAGGATCTCGGTGTCGTCGAGATCACCGAGGCGTTCGCCTCGGTGGTGCTTGCGGTGTCCGATGAACTGGGTTTGGACGAATCCACGATCTGTCCGCAGGGCGGCGCCATCGCGATGGGCCATCCGTGGGGTGCGTCCGGAGCTATCTTGCTGGTGCGGTTGGCAAGTCAGATGCTGCGCGAGGGTGGCCCCACGCTCGGGCTCGCGGCGTGTGCCATCGGCGGCGGGCAAGGCATCGCGATGCTCGTGGAGCGAGTGTCGTGAGTGAGTACAGCGAACGAGCCGGGTTGCTGTGCACCCGGCGCACGAGCGGTAGTGAGGCGCAGTCGTGAGTGAAATTGTCTTCGACTCGGTCGGCCACCACTTCGGTGATCGAAAAGTGTTGCGCGACATCGATTTGCGCATCTGCGAGCGTCGCGTCGGCATTATCGGATCCAACGGCTCCGGCAAGTCGACCTTGGCGCGCATGATCAACGGGTTGTTGCGACCGACCTCCGGCACCGTCACCGTCGACGGGGTCGACGCGGCAAGGCAGGGCGCGCAGGTGCGCCGCAAGGTCGGGTTCGTGTTCACCGACCCCGACACCCAGATCGTGATGCCCACTGTCTCGGAGGATCTCGCGTTCTCGCTGCGACGGACCGGGCTGAGCAAGCAGGAGGTCGCGGCGCGCGTCGAGGAGTTGCTGGTCCGGTTCGGGCTGGAGGAGCACGCCGAGCATCCCTCGCACCTGTTGTCCGGCGGTCAGAAGCAGTTGCTGGCCATCGGCGCGGTTCTCATTCGCCGACCGGAGGTGATCATCGCCGATGAGCCGACCACCCTGCTGGATCTGCGCAACGCCCGTGTGGTCGCCGCCGCGCTCGACTCCGTGGACCAGCAGGTGATCGTGGTGACGCACCAGCTGTCGCTGCTGGAGAGCTTCGAACGCGTCATCGTCATCGATGACGGCGCCGTGGCGTTCGACGGAATCCCCAGTGACGCTGTCCCCGCATATCGGGCATCGGTCGGATGATCGGTGTGTATCTTCCCGGTGACTCACTGCTGCACCGGATGCCTGCCGGATCGAAACTGGTGCTGCTGATCACGTCGATCGTGACGGCCACGGTGTTCGTGCGTGGCCCGGTGGCCGTCGCAGTGGTGGGGGTGCTGGTGGCGGGATTGTTCGCGATGGCCGGCGTTCCATGGAAAGTCGTTGTGGCCCAACTGCGTCCGATGGTGTGGATGCTGCTGATCATCGCCGTGTTCCAGGTGCTGATCACCTCGCCCGCGCGTGCGGTTGTCGTGTGCGGTGTGTTGCTGCTCTCGGTGGCGCTCGCGGCGCTGGTCACGCTCACCACGCGGGTCACCGACATGCTCGACGCCGTGACGCGTGCGCTCGGACCGCTGCGCAAGGTGGGGGTCGATCCCGAGCGGATCGGGTTGCTGCTGGCGCTGGCCATCCGGTGTGTTCCGTTGCTGACCGAGATCGTGCACGACGTCGCCGAGGCCAGGCGTGCTCGCGGGTTGCAGTGGTCGATGACGGCGCTGGTCACACCGGTGCTGGTGCGAGCGCTGCGCACCGCGGACGCGATGGGTGACGCGCTCGCCGCCAGGGGCCTCGACGATGACTGAACTGTTGGCCGAGCGGATCGTGCGGCGAGTCGGCGAGCATCCGGAATCGACGGCGATCGTCGCCGCTCGTGCGAGCATCGACTACCGGGAGTTCTGGTCGCGGGTGACCCGTACCGCCGCCGGGCTCGACGGTATGGACAGGGTCGCGGTGCTGCCCACCTCGGATATCGAATCGCTCGTCGCGGTGGCGGCGGCCATGCACGCGGGTGTCAGCGTTGTGCTGCTGCACCGGCACCTGCTGGCGAATCAACTGGCCCGAGTGCTCGAGCTCGCGAAGCCAAGCGCCGTCGTCGCCGCGCCGCACCAACACCGGCGGTTGCGCCGACTCGGCTTCGAGGAGGATGTGCAGACGGCGTCGGCACTGGAATCCAACGGCCCGGTCGGCCGCGCGTACCTCGAGAACGAACTGCTGGTCGGCATCACCTCCGGCACCACCGGCGAACCGAAGTTGTTCGTGCGTAACCAACATTCGTGGGCCGCCACCCTCGATCGCTCCGACAACACCTTCGATATCGGGCGCGGGGATCGCGTCGCGGTGCCCGGTGTCCTCGACCACACGCATTTTCTCTACGGCGCCCTGCATGCCCTCACCCGCGGCGCGACAGTGGACCTGCGGCCGGTGGCGCAGTCGCTGCCCGATGGGGCGACACACCTGTATTCGGTGCCGACGATCGCCTGGGATGTGGTGCGGTCGGGCATCGATGCGGTCGAGACCGTCCGTGAGGTGCTGTCCTCGGCGGCCCGGTGGCCGCGCCCGGGACGTCTTGCGTTGCAGGAGATCGTTCCGAACGCGTCGCTCGTGCATTTCTACGGCGCGTCCGAATTGAGCTTCGTGTCCTTCGATCGGGGACTCGGGGCCGTCGAGGAGACGTCCGCGGGCCGACTGTTCGATGGCGTCGAGGCGCAGATCCGTGACGAGCTGGTGTTCGTGCGCAGCGACATGCTGTTCGACGGCTACCTCACCGACGACGGTGTGGTGAACGGACCGGTCGACGGCTGGATGTCGGTGGGCGACCGAGGCCGCGTGGTCGGCAACCACCTACACCTGTTCGGCCGCAACAGCGATATGCTGATCCGCGCGGGCCTCAATGTAGAACCCGCAGCCATCGAAGCCGCGCTCACCGCGCTACCTGGCATCACCGAGGCCGCCTGCCTCGCAGTGCCCGACGCCCGAATGGGTGAAGCGCCCGCCGCCGCGATCGTGGTGCACGACGGAGCGCCGAGCACCGGCGAAATCTGGCGACACCTGCGCGCGACCCTCCCGAGCCCGAGCATGCCGATCCAACTCGTGGTTCTCGACCGCCTGCCACGCACTGCGCGCGGAAAACTCGACCGTCCGGCTCTGTCTGCGATTCTCGCTACTCATCGCGGAGTCGAAGCCCGAACTGCTTAGTGCACTACGCCTTGTGCTGGGCCGAGGAGCGGGCCGGGTTGGCCTGTTTCACGGCCTTCGGGTCGAGCTCGTCCTGTTTGGCTTGCACGCCCGTCTCGATGCGGTCGCCCAGATTCTTGTCGACACTGCGCCAGTACTCGAATGCCCTGGACAGCACGGGTGCAGAGACACCGTTGAGCAGATGTCCGACGATATTGTCGACCAGCCGCTCGCGGGCGGCGTCGTCGAGAACGTCGCGGACCAGTGTGCCCGCTTGGCCCCAATCGTCGTCGTCGCGGCGCAATGTGTACGCGGTGCGGACCATTTCGCCGTCACTGTGCCACCCGATGGATGGGCCGGAGACCGCGGGATCGGCGTGCGGGCCGCCCTTGGAGTTGGGCACGTAGACGGGGTCGCTCACGTTCGTGTAGCGCATCGCCCCATCTTTCGAATACGACCGCGCTGTGGTCGCGTGCGGTGAATTGACCGGCAGCAGTTTGTAATTGGCGCCGATGCGGTGGCGATGCGCGTCCGGATAGGAAAACCAACGGCCGAGCAGCATCTTGTCCGGGCTCGGCCCGGTGCCCGGCACCGCACTGCTCGGTTCGAAAGCGGCCTGCTCGATCTCGGTGTGGTAGTCGACCGGATTGCGATGCAAGGTCATCGTGCCGACCTCGATCAGCGGATAGTCGGCGTGCGGCCAGACCTTGGTGAGGTCGAAGGGGTTGAACCGGTAGGTTTTCGCCTCCTCGAACGACATGATCTGCATGTGCAGCGTCCAGCTGGGATAGTTGCCGCCCTCGATCGCCTCCCACAGGTCACGGATGTGATAGTCGGTGTCCATCGAGGCCATCTGATCACCCTCGTCCTGGGTGAAGAACTCGATGCCCTGATCGGTCTTGAAGTGGTATTTGACCCAGAACCGTTCACCCGCGGCGTTGGCCCACAGATAGGTGTGGCTGGAGTAGCCGTTCATATGCCGCCAGGTACGCGGGATGCCGCGGTCGCCCATCAGCCAGGTCACCTGGTGCGCGGATTCCGGCGACAGCGTCCAGAAGTCCCACTGCATATCGTGGTCGCGCAGGTTGTTGTCGGCGCGGCGTTTCTGCGAGCGGATGAAGTCCTGGAACTTCATCGGATCCTTCACGAAGAAAACCGGCGTGTTATTGCCGACCATGTCGAAATTGCCCTGTTCGGTATAGAACTTGAGGGCGAACCCGCGCGGGTCACGCCAGGTGTCGGGGCTGCCGCGCTCGCCCGCGACGGTGGAGAACCGGGCCAGCATCTCTGTTTTCTTACCCGGCTGGAACACATCCGCCTTGGTGTAGGCGCTGACATCGTGGGTGACTTCGAACGTGCCGAAAGCGCCGCCGCCTTTGGCGTGTGGCTGCCGTTCCGGCACGCGTTCGCGGTTGAAGGCGGCCATCTTCTCGATGAGATAGGCGTCGTTCAGCAGGATCGGACCGTCCGGGCCGACGGTCAGGGAATGCTCGTCGCTCGGCTGCGGGATACCGGCGTCGTCGGTGGTGTAGTTCTGCTCGGACATCTCACTCCTCTAGGTAGCAGGCAGGTCGTCGGCAGATCGGGTGGTGATGGTTGCGTGCAGTCCTGGTCTCGGACCGGGCTGCCGGTTCGGTCGCCTCGAAACACCGCGGCAAACCCCAGGGGTGCCGACGTCGAGCACATCGTTGATCCCCGAGGACCACACGTGACCGAGTTGTCTGCGAACGAGATCGGAGACGGTCGCGGTGGTGTGGTGAGAGTGTTCGTCGAGGATTGCGACCTGTAGCACGGAGAACTGTCATTGCACGCCGCGACGGTTGCACGGTGTGTGGTGACAAGTCCTCGGTGATCGCTATGGCGAAACCCTTCCGTAGGTTCTACCGACCGTCTTCCCAGGTGTCGCACCACCAAACGTAACGCGAACTCGCGCGGTTGGCGGCAGAAAGTCGCAGGTGGCAGCGCGTCGCTTCATGGCGTATCCAGGAACGGGTCCTCTCCGTCCGGACTCGCCGCAGGCCGCCGATCCGATTCGCACCGATCGTTTGGGTTGCCACGACTCGGGTAGGCCGAAGGTATCTGAACCGCGAGGAGGTCACCCATGTCAGGCCAACTGACCGAGGCACGCGTGCTGTTCATCACCTCGAACGTCGGTGTCGAACGGGACGAACTGCTGGTGCCGCTCGGCTGGTTGCGAGAACGCGGAGCTACTGCGGTGCACGCGGCGCCGAAACTCGATGACATCCAGACGTTCCGGCACGATGTCGACAAGGATGTGGTCGTTCATCCCGATACGACGCTCGACAATGTCGACGCCGACGATTTCGACGTCCTCGTTGTCCCGGGTGGCACCGTCAACGTCGACAAATTGCGGGTCGCCGACGGTGCGGTCGAGCTGGCCAAACAGTTCGCCGCCGAAGGTAAACCCATCGCGGCCATTTGCCACGGCCCGTGGCTGCTCGTCGAGGCCGATCTGCTCCAGGGAAAGTCTCTGACGTCGTATCACTCACTGCGCACCGATGTGATCAACGCCGATGGTCTGTGGACCGATCGGTCGGTGGTCCGGTCACCGGAGTACGGCTGGACCTTGATCACCTCTCGCAACCCGGGCGATATTCCGGACTTCTGCGATGCGATCGCCACCGAACTGTTGGCAGCGTTCTAGCCGATGTGAGAGGTCGGCATGTAGGTCGAACGGACGCGTTTCGTCCACTGGCGGTCAGGACAGCTGTGGCAAAACGATGTCGTCGACGATCTCGGTGATCATGCGTTCCGGGATGGGTGCTCCCTCGATCGTGTTCGTCGCCCTAGGGGATGAGGGCGAGCTGGCGGGACTGAGCGACGAGGGAGCCTGTGCTGTCCCAGATTTCGAAGTCTTCCTCGTGGAAGCCGTCGATGAGGTAGTTGGTGTGGACCCGGCAGGCCAGCCAGCCCGGGGCCGGACGGTGGCGGATGTGCACGGTGAGTTCGATAGTGCCGAATGACGGTGTCCGACCGGCTCCTCAATTCTTGAGGGCGGCCTCGGGTCGCCTGGGGCGCGCCCTGCATGTCGACTGCGAAAGCGCTGCCGATATGAAAATCGTAGGCGAATCCGGTTCTGCGGGGGAGCACAAGCTTGTACGCACGACCGCACCGACCGGCGGGCCCGCTTGTTCTCGTCCCACCACCACGATGCAGTCGCCAACCCGAAGTCGGTCGAAAATCCGGAGATGCCGGGAGTCTCAAGGTGATTCGGCCGAAGGCACCGGTGCTGATGAAGCTGTCGGGACATACCTCGGTACGCAGCCTCGCGAAGTACGCGCGGGTCTCCGACGAGGGGCTGCGTCGCTATCAGGCCGACAGCGACCCGGCGGCGCGTCGGTGGTCGGGTCGCTGATCCGACCACCGGTCACGCTGGATGCTGGTACCGGTCCACAGCGATCTCGGCCCACACGGTCTTGTGTCCGTGGTAGCGGGCGTAGGCCCATGCTGTGGCGAGTCGGTCGATCAGGATCATGCCGCGCCCGCCGGTACCGTCCGGGGTGCGCAGATGGGGGACACCGGGGCCGGTGTCGTCAACTTCTATGCGCAACAACGGCCGGTCCGCACGCAGTGATACCCGGGCTCGCCGTGGTGCCCGTCCGTGGCGGCGGGCGTTGGCGGCCAGCTCGTCGAATACCTGGATCGCATCGGCGAGCTCCACCCCCGACAGCGGCGCCAGCAACTCGCGCACCATCGCCCGCGCCCGCGCGGGCGCGATCAGGTCGAGATCGAGATCCATCGCAACGCCGCGATCCCGGGCGCGGTGCAGATCATCGAGCACCGGTGTCGTCATGATCATCACCCCTCCTGCCTCGCTAGCCGAGTGCACCGGATCTACCCCGGTCGCAATGATCCGAAACCGTCTACCTCATGCGAAATAATCCCCTGCACCGGTAGACAAAAATCTGTTGTGTCGGGTGTAGACATTCCGCGAGGGTCGGTATACAGTCGCTGTCGTTCGAATTGATGAGTCCAGAGGCCGGGCAGGTGAACTGCCCGGAACGTGAAGTTCCACCGTCCCCTCCGGCGGAGAAGAAAATTCCGGTGCAGTCGGCCGGACCGCCGGAGGGGGACGAAGGAGCACACAACCGAGAAGTACAGCGAACAAGCAAGGCCGAGAAGGTACGCAGGTAAGACCCGGCAATCCAGGAGGTGGTGCTCACTGAGTAGTCATTTATCAGTTCCGCGTCCCGGGAACTATCGGGTGCGGTGTAGGACATCGGCCCGCCGCGGCCGGTGAACAGAGTTGATATCAATCCCCCCCTTCGTAGATCCCAGGCCCCGGCGCACATGCGCCGGGGCCTGTCGGTGTTGAACCCGAGAGGTGCTGTGCAGCAACCGAACCCGAATCCCGCCGACGGTCCCAGCGCCGCGGACAAACTCGATGACGAGGATTACCCTGCCTACAGCATGGGTCGCGCCGCGGAAATCCTCGGTGTCACCCAAGCGTTCCTGCGCGGCCTCGACGCCGCCGAACTTTTGACCCCGCAGCGTTCGGCGGGTGGGCACCGCCGCTACTCGCGCTACCAGTTGCGTATCGCCGGGCGGGTGCGCGAGCTCGTCGATGCCGGTAACGCCCTCGAGGCGGCGTGCCGCATCGTGATCCTCGAAGACCAGCTTGCCGAGGCCCAGCGCCTCAACACCGACCTGCAGCACGCCCTCGACCAGCGCACCGACGCCGACTGAAACTGAGAAGTGAACGTGACTGAAACACGCACCGGCCAGATGCTTAGCGCCGGATCGGGCGGATCTGCTCCTCGCCCCCCGTGCTGACCCCACATTCGCGAATCACAATATGGGTATGAGTTGTCGGGCAGCAGCCACGACGACATCGACACAAGGAGATTGCCTTGGCACACGAACAGTTCGAGGGCACCGACACACCGAGCAGCGATGCGGCGCTCACCGACACGGAACGAATCAAGCGTCTCGAGGCGGAGGTGCGCCGTCTGTCCCGTGTCGTCGCGGATCTCTCTCCGCTTGCGCAGAAGGTCGCAACGATGGAGCGGAAGTGGGCGGCGAAGGAGAGCAGCGATCGGAGTCTCAGCGCGCGTTATGGCCGCCGCTGAACGGGAAGTCTTCCATGTCTGACCGCCGGTAAGGTTCACATACCGCCGAGTCTGGTTATCGCAGGCCCGGCGGACGGGGTTCGCTCAGCTCGCAGGGGGTTTTCGGGCGGCCGGTCGTCGAGGGCGTGCTGCAGGTCGGTGTTGATGCGCTCGGCCTCGGCGAGCTGGTCTTCGAGGATCACGATCCGGCAGGCCGCGTCCAAGGGGTTACCGGTGTCGACGAGCTCACGCACGCGCCCGGCGATGCGCAGTTGGTAGCGGGAGTAGCGGCGGTGCCCGCCGGCCGATCGCTGCGGGGTCAGCAGTTCGGCGGCATCCAGGGCGCGCAGGAACGCTTGGGTGACGCCGAGGATTTCCGCGGCGCGTCCCATGCTGTAGGCGGGGTAGGTGTCGTCATCGAGTTTGTCGGCGGCGCTGGCGCCGTCGGTGGGGTTGTTCGGTTGCTGCACAGTGCCTCTCGGGGTTTCAACGCCAACAGGCCCCGGCGCATGTGCGCCGGGGCCTTGGGTCTACGAAAAGGGTGGTGATATCAATTCTGCTCATCGGCCACGTGGGCCGATGTCCTACACCGCTCCCGACATTTCCTGGGACGCGGAACTGATAAATGACTCTTCAGTGAGCACCACCTCCTGGATTGCCGGGTCCTGTCTGCATACTTCTCGGTCTTGCTCTTCTTCCTTGCTTCTTCGCCCCCTCCCGGCGGTCCGGCCGACTACACCGGATTAGCGCCTCCGCCGGAAGGGGACGGTGGAACCTCATTGATCCGGGCAGCTCACCTGCCCGGCCACTGGACTTATCAATTCGAACGACAGCGACTGTATACCGGCCATCACGGAATGTCTACACCCGGAACAACAGATTTCTTCCGTCCTTGGTGGCGGGTTACTTTCCTAGGCATCCGCCGTGGTCGTGGCGCTGACTCCGAGGGGAACTGTCAGGTCGGGTTGGTCAGACGTTGATCGCCTCGCGGCGGTCGCTGTGCTCGATCTCGATCTTGCGCGGTTTGGCCTTCTCCGCGACCGGGATTGGGCAGCGCCAACGAACGCGGGTCATCGAGTTCGTCTTCGAGCTGCAGATACAGCTTCTGCCACCCGCGAATGTGCGCCGGGTTCCTCTCCCGGATCTCGTCTCGCACTGCCTGTTCCATCACCCGCACCAGCACTGCGAGACTGTTTTTCACCGTGCGCGAGTTCGGTGGTGTGGATGCGCTCGACCGTTGCAGTGCCGAAAACCGGCACCAAGCCGATGGAAGTTAGCCCGACACCTGAGTAGAGATCGGTGCCGTGGCTGGTGGAGACTCCGTCAGCGTGTAAGGCGGGCACATTCTGAACGAAGTCGAGTCGATGGCAGTGCGGACACGTGAAGTCCATCCGGAGGCCCCCTCGCGAGCAGTTGCGCTGTTGCGGCACGTCTTTGGTGCTGGTACCTGCAACAAGACCTCTCGGGTGTATCCAACACTTCTGCCCGGCTTGGTGTCGAGGGGGTGTTATCAGGTGATACATCGGTCTGTCCTTTCGCGCGGGCATTAGCTGCGATGGCGGGTCGCTGAGCGTCTTGATCGAGGGGAGGGCGAGGGGATGTGCTTCGCCGGTCAGGTTGCGAGGGCGACAGCGACTTCCGCAATGTCGGCGCGGAGTGGGCGCGGAGCGGTGCCGGGTGTCGGCGAGCCGCTCGCGTTTTCTTAAGACCGGTCGGGTTGAATTCAATTGGGGTCCAGTCGAATTCGAACATTCGGGACTGATCGGCGTGCTACGGTGAGGTTCCCGGTGTCGTTGCAATGTCGGAACACGCTGTGGCGCAAGGCTTTACAAACTCCTCTGTGAGGATGTGGCATATGCCGGTCGATATTGCGTTCATGGACGTCGGTCAGGGTGACTGCACGATGTTGCATTTCTGGGACCCGGGGAATCCGGCGGGGGATGTGTCGGTGCTCGTCGACTGTGGTTCCACCAAGAGCGGTTCGGTTACCGGGGACCTGGTTCGCAAACGGGTCCGCGATTACCTCGCCGAGACTGGCGACAAGCTGCACTACCTGATCCTCAGTCACCCGGACATCGATCATTACAACCTGGTGTCGAAGGTGCTCGGTGACGGGGCCGACGATCCGAAGCTCGACGTCGAGATCGACCACGTCCTCTATACGGGGCAACCGACCAATTATGGAAAAGCCTCCTCGGCTACCCCGAGCCGGTTCGTGTATCACCTGCTCACCAACTCCGCCAAGATCTCGACGACTACCGCCGCCCCGCTGACAAACGTGCCGGTGCAGGCTGCCATGCCGGCCACACTCGGGACGCCACTTGTCGATCACGGCGGCGCCAAGCTGTATCTGATCGCGGCGCACGCGATGGCCGGCGGGGCGCCGGCGGCGAAGAAGGCCAAGACCGGGGGGCGGGCCAAGACGCCGGCGGAGGATGCGAACGCCAACAGCATCGTGTTGTACCTGGAGGGTAAGACCGCAAGCGGCAAGTGTCAGAAGGTGTTCCTGATGGCCGATGCCACCGTCGACACCGAAACCGCCATCGCGGCAGTGTTCAAACCCGGCACCGGCGATCCGTTCGCGCGCAAGACCCAAACCTGGCTGAAACTAGGGCACCACGGCAGCGACACCTCCTCCGGCGACACCTGGATCAAGCGTCTCATGCCCGACGGGGTGTTCATCAGCTCCGACTGTAAGTCGTTCAACGGCACCGGAACTCCGCGCGCCAAGGTGATCCGCGATGTCAGTACGTGGTCGCCGGAGGTGGCGAAGGACCGGGTGCCCGCGCATGGGTACGTGGCTTTCGAGAAGGAGAGCGGCCAGCCCAACTTCGGGAAGTTCTTCTCCACCAACACCAAAGGCGCGATCTGCACCTCGCTCTACAGCTACACCTACGACTCCAAGAAGAATCTGGAGAGCTCGGAAGGGTGGTACTGGTACCTGGCCATCGATGACCCGGCCAATGGCGGAGCCGGTTCTTTCAAGATCACTTCGGCCTGATTCGGAGGCAGACCATGGCGCTCACTGTGACCGACCTGCTGGCGCTGTTCCCGGCCGAGGGGCAGAGGTTCACCCTCGCGGGAGAGGACCTCGGCATCGACGGGGTGGCGGACCTGTTCACCGAGCACTTGTCGGTGCGCACTCTTGTCCTCGCCGACACTGTGGCGGACCGGGATTCGCTGACGGTGTCGGGCACCGTCGCCGCCGACCCGCTCGGCGGGGAACGGCCCGCCTGGATCCGGTTCGACACCGATCCGGACCGGGAGCGGGTGGTCGGATTCGAACTGGCGATCTCCGTGCCCGGCTGGCACATCAAATCCGGCACGCTGGACGTGACCCTCGAATTTCTGCGCGGCTACGGTGCCGTCGCCGTGCATCTGGTGCTGGCCGCGGTCAGTCTCGACGATGCCGACCCCGACGCCGGTTGCCAGGTGCGTGACGGCATTGGTCTCGAACTCGGATTATTCGGTCCCGCACTGTATCTGAGTGCGCTCACGCCTGGGTTCGGCGACACCTTCCGTGCGTTCGGCTGGTTCGACCCGGTGAGCGTGGAGAATCTGCGCGAGCTGGCCGTGCTGGCGCCGGGACTGCCGGCGGAGGCATTCGCGCTGCCCGAACAGTTCTCGCATCTGCTGGGCAGTCCCCGGATTACCGGGATCGGACTGGATTTCGACCCGTACGCGACGGCCATTGTCGCTGGATACGCCAATGTCGAACTGGCCGACAGCTGGTCGCTCGCCGGGGGGCTGTTCGAACTGTCGGAGGTGTCGGTCGGTGTCGGAATGGCCTCGCCCACCGCGCAGGGTTTCGTGCGACTGGACCTGGGTGCGGTGCTGACCATCGCCGATGTCGGTGTGGCGGTGACTATTTCGGTGCCCGGCGGAGAGCTTTCCGGCACCCTGACCGAGCCGGTGCCGCTGGCGGAGCTGGCCGAACAGTTCTTCGGCGGAGATATCGGACTGCCGCAGGAACTGACCGTCTCCGAACTGCGGATTTGGACCGACACCGCGCGGGCGAGTTCGGCTTACGAGTTCGAGCTCGGGCTCGCTGGGGTGTGGGAGTTGACCGGTGGCGTCACGATCGACGGCCTGAGCCTGCTGCTGGAGTCGGCGGACGGAGCCCGCACTGTGACGGTGGCGGGGGTGTTCGGTGTCGGTGTCGGTGAGGTCGTGGTGCGGGCGGTCCGAGAACCGGGAGGTGGCTGGAGTTTCGGCGGTGCCGCAGCGGGCATCACTCTCGCGGACCTGACCAGTGTGCTGGAGGACACCTTCGGCGCGCCCGGCTTACCGGATGTCGTGGCCGGGCTGACGTTGGCGCAGCTCAGCGTCGAGTACGCGACTGGCACAAGGCAGTTCGTTCTCACTGCTGGATTCGAGCTGCCGCTGGGCGGTGACGAGAATCCGGCCCGCTTCGACCTCGGCATCGAGCTGACTCCTAAGCAGACCGCCACCGGTTTCGACAAGCGGTTGTCAGCTGCCCTGCGGATACCGCTGCCGGTCGACGCGGGGACATCGCGAGCAATGGATCTCACCGTGACGCTGGGCGATGCCGGTGCCTTTTCCGCGTCCTGGTCGGAAGAGGGCGAGGAACCGATCTCGGTGCTGGATATGCTGGCCGCGGCCGGGGTCGACACGACCGGACTACGCGAGCTGGTGCCGGACTCGGTGTGGCCGGAAATGCGTCGTGTGGTGCTCGGTTACGACCGCGCCGATGGGACGTTCGCGCTCGTGGTCGCGACCGCGCGGGTGAGCGTGCTGGCCGCCGCGACCCCAATTGGAACCCAGCGGGTGACGGCGTTGGTGGTCGATGGACGGATCGACGCGAAGCTGTCGGCGCTGCCGCTGATCGGGAGTGCCGTCCCGTCCAGCCACGACGTCGTTTTGACCACCGTCGGGTTCGGTTGGGCAGCACAACCATTGGGCACGGCGCAGGTGGCAGCGATCGATCGGGTGCTGACGTTGACCGACGCGGGGTCCCCGCCGCGCCTGCCGGCGACCGGGATGCCCGCTGGTGTTTCAGTGACGATCGGGCTCACGGTCGCCGGCGCGGCGCAACCGCCGCTGATGCTGAACCCGCCCAAGGGTTCCCGGAACGTGGCGGTGCGCGATGGCGGCGGGATCACCCAGGCGTTGAACGTGGTGGCCGGGCCGGTACGGGTGACCTCGATCGGCGCAGGCTTCGCCGACGGGCGGATCTTCGTCACGTTCGACGCGACACTGTCGGTGCCGCCGGTGCAACTGTCGCTGATCGGGCTCGGCGTCGCGATCAGCACCGACTTCGCGGTTTCCCCGAGGCTGCATGGCGCGGGCATCAACATGGACAAACCCCCGGTGCGGTTGACCGGCGCGCTGGAACGCCGCCCCGCCGGCGCATACGACGAGGTGTTCGCCGGTTTCGCCGCCGTGGAGACCCCCTTTTTCGGGCTGCTGGCAGCGGGTAGTTACGTGCGCAGCCACGAGGGCTGGACGTCGATGTTCCTGTTCGGGGAGATTGCCGGGCATCCTCAGCTGGGGTTGTTCGGACCGCCGGCGTTCCGGGTCAACGCCCTGTCGCTCGGATTCGGCATCAACTCTACGGTCCGCCAACCCCGGATCGACGAGGTGTCGGAATTCCCTCTTGTGCAACGACTTTCAGGTGGTGGGGACACGACCCCGGAACAGGTACTGGAGCGGCTCTCGGGATCGGGCGGGTGGATCACCCCGAAACAGGGCCAGTACTGGGGTGCGGGCGGCCTGGAATTCTCCTCGTTCAAGTTCCTGGAGGCGAAGGTCCTGTTGCTGGTCGAGGGCGGCCAGGACTGGAAGGTGATGCTGCTCGGTCGAGCGGTGGTGGACCTGCCGCGCAGCAAAGCGGCGAAGAAGCCGATCGCCCGGGTGGCGGTGGACCTCGCGATCGCCTACCGCGCCGACGAGAATCTGTTCTCGATGGATGTGGTCGTGGCACCCGGCTCTTATATCCTCGACCCTGCAGCGGAGCTGTCCGGCGGTCTGTCGCTGTATATCTGGGGCAAGGACCGTACCGCGGTCGGTGGTGGCCGCGGCTTCGTATTCACCCTGGGTGGCTATCACAAGAAGTTCAACCGGCCCTCGTACTACCCGGTGGTTCCGCGAGTGGGATGGCTGTGGCAGCGGGGGCCCGTCGTGATCCGGGGGCAGGTGTACGCGGCGGTCACCGACGGAGCCTTCATGGCCGGTGGTGCCCTCGACGCCCGCTACGACGCCAAACACGGCATCCGGGTCGAGGCCTGGTTCTCCGCGTGGCTCGATGTGCTGGTGCAGTGGAAGCCGTTCTATTTCGACCTGTCGATGGGCATGAGCATCGGCGTGGCGGCCTCGGTGAAGGTGCTGTTCGTTCGGGTGCGGGTATCGCTGTCGGTCGGGGTCGAGTTGACGTTGTGGGGCCCGCCGGTCGGCGGACGCGTCAAGGTCAAAGTGTGGTTCGTCTCCTTCACCATCGGGATCGGCGCCGACCGCGACGGCCCCGCCGCAATCGGCTGGGACGAATTCCGCATGCAGTTGCCGTCGCCACTGAGCGTCACCCCACTGCGCGGCATCCTCGCCGACGTCGCCCCCGTCGAGATTGTCGCGCGTACCGAGAGCGGCGAGCCGACGCTGGTGTCCACCGACGGATTCACCATTGCGACCGGGGGCGTCATCCCTGCCACCGAAATCACGCTCAACGGAACACCACGCGAGGGCGTCGGCGCGGCGACCGTGAACATCCGCCCCATGGATAAGCAGGGAGTCCGGTCGGTCCACAAGGTCAGCGTGTGGCTCGGCGACATCACCGAACCCGGTACGCGGTCGGTGTTCGATCCGGAAGATGAAAATGCCGGCTGGACGGTGACCGTCGTCGAACAGGACATGCCGAAATCGCTGTGGGGCGACAAGCTGAACAGCGCCTCCGATGTCCTCGACGGTGACGGCCTGCTGACCGGTGTGCCCGTCGGGCTCCGATTCGACGTTCCGGAACCGGAGTTGGGCGATTCCCTGGGCCCGGTCTCCTCCCTGGCGTTCAAGATCGAGCCGCAGCGCAAGGCACTGCTGCCACCGCGGGATGCCGCAACGGAGGGGCCGACGCCGGTGGTGAATCCGCGGTCCATCGCCGCGATCATCGACGAACAGACCGGAGTCGGCTCCGGCGCTTCGCGGGAACGGCGTACCGCGGTGCACGAGGCGCTGTCGGACCTCGGGTTCGCACCGGGTGCCGATGGGCCGCTCACCGCATTCGCCGACCGGGCCGCCAAGTATTTCACCGACGAGCCACTCACCTCCGCCGCACCGTGACCACACTGCACCGCAACAGTTTTCGTGGACCCCGACCATGAGATGAGCCGAGATGACCACCACCGATCCCGAGCTGGAGATCCGCTTTCACGACAATCTGATGCCCAAGGCCACCGCGGGTGTCTACACCTTCCGGGCCGAACAACTGCTCACCCACAACGAACTTGATGTCACAGCGGGGGAGAAGCTGCTAGTTGAGGACCAGTTCGAGATCCGAGCGGTCCGCTTCGTCCTGGACGAATCCTCGGTGCACGCAATCTATCCCGGCGCCGGTGCCAGCGGCATCTATTCGCGGGTACTGCCGCACATCACCCTGGATCGGGCGATCCTGCCGTGGGAACGGCAGCTGCTCGCGAAATCCGATCGGCCGCAATGGCTGGCGCTGCTGGTATTCGGTGAAGGGGAACTGCCCGACGACCCGCAGGCCCTCGGCCTGACCGTCACCCGAACCGTGGCCAAGCTACGCGCCCCCGACGAAACCCGAGTCAAGGGCCCCGAACTCAGCGATCTCGGGATCGGCCCGACGATCCAGCAAAGCCCCTGCCAAACCCTGGATGTGCCCGCCGCGCTGTTCACCGCCATTGTGCCGCGCGAGGACGAACTCCGGTACCTGGCGCACGTACGCGACGTACGGACCGTGCCGCAGTGCCGCAACGGCAACGAGAACTTCTCCGAGGGCATGTACTCGGTGCTGACCTCGAACAGGATTCCGCGCGCAGCGGGAACCTATGCGGCGCACCTGGTTTCGCTGGAAGGGTTCAAAGATCGGCTGGGTCCCGGCGGGCCGGGGGAGGAGACCGACGCGGTGCGGCTGTGCGTCCTGAAATCGTGGTCGTTCACCAACGATCCGTACGGGACGCTCAATATCCCCGCCCTGTTCGCGGGGCTGGCACGCCCCGGCTACACCGATCCGGAACCGCTCGCACTGCGACTGGCTCCCGCACCGCCGACCGGGACGCCCGGTGAGTCGGAACGATACGCCCGGGAACGGTTGCGGCTGGGCTATGTGCCGGTGTCGTATCGCGTGGCTTCGGGGGAGCTGACCTACGCCTGGTACCGCGGGCCGTTCACCCCGGTCACCACGCCGACACCGCCGGTGGTGGGCAGCACCGGGCACACCACCGCCGACCATGCGCTGATCTACGAAACCGAGCACGGGCTGTTCGACATCAGCTATGCCGCGGCCTACACCCTCGGGCGCACGCTCGCGCTGGCCGATCCGGTATTCACCGAGGAGGTAACCCGGGCCCGCCGAAGGCTGGCCAACGAGGCGGTCGAGATGATGGCCTTGGGAGCCGAACGGGCTCTGTCGGATTCCGGCCAGCCATATTCCGCGCTGGCGCGGCTTGCCGAGCCGGGCTTCGGGGCGCGGCTGACAGCGGCGCTGACCGCTCCCATGGTCACCGGGCACAGCACCCCGCGGCCCACATCGCGCAGAGCGCGGCTGTCTCGTGCGCAGGCGCGCGCGACACTGAACGAGCCACGCCGGCAACAGATTCTGCGGGCCACCGCCGCCCGCAGCGCCCCGAGCGTCCCCGTGTGGCTGGACGAACTCGAGTCGCTGCAGCGGGTGCCGTTCAGCTATCTGGTGCCGCACCCGGAGTTGCTGCCGCCGGAATCGCTGCGGCTGTTTCGCGTCGACCCGGCCTGGATCGATGCGCTGATCGCCGGTGCCACCGACGTAGGCATCCACACCTCCCTGGATGAGCGGTTGCACAGCGAATTCCGGGCAGGTATCGCCGAGGTCGGCAACCCTGCCAGGCCGAAGGCGGGCCTGTTGATCCGGTCGGCGCTGATCGAGCAGCTACCGGAATTCGACATGTTCATCAACGCCGGAGGACTGCCGATCAACGAGCTGCGCCGCGAACATGTCGCACCGGACACCCTGTTGGTCTTGTTCGACCTGATGCCCGACGAAATCGTGATGCGCGAGCCCGGTCAGGGTTTCCATTTCGGCCTGGACAACGGTGACGTCATCACGCTACGTGACCTGACTCCCGAAGATGAGCGCGAGCTCGGCTATTCGCTGGAAGAGGATTTCCCCGCCACCAGCACCATCACCGATAGCTATGTGCGAGAACGCGTTTCGGGTCGCCGACCGGTAATTCTGAAACTCGCCGGCGATGATGGCCTGATACACGCGTTGGCCGACAAGTTCTCGCTCGACGATCTGTCACCGGGCGCATTCGCCATCCAGTTGGTCAACACCCCTGTCGAACAGCGCTTCATCGCGCACAACATCGCCGACACCGAGGACCGCGCATGACCGATACCGACCTGATCGTCCCGATCGAACTGCATGCCCTGGTCGCCAACGAGAACGTCCGCAAACAAGAGGGCTACTTCACCCGATGGGTCCCGTCGTTCTCGCTCATGGTGGATCCCGACGAGAAGGAAAGCGGCGAACCGCGCCCGTACCAGAGCCAGGAAGACGTGCACGAGAACGACCTGTTCGAGGGCGTGCACCTGCAGTGGGAGCTGCCGGAGGCGTTGACCACCGGCTACTTTCATCCCGAGACCGGCGACAGCGTGTTTCCCTTGGTGCCCAACCGCTGGCTGGTCGTGCGGTACTCCTACATCGGCGCCACACGCCGGACCGCGGGCTGGGTGGTGCACAGCGACTGCCTGGCCTCGGACGGTCTCGGGGTCAGCACCGCCAACCCATATCTGAACCCGCACGCCGACAAGGCCGCCTACGACCGGATCGGCCGCGCGCATGCGCTGTCCGATGGACCGTGGCGGGAACCCGCCACGAATCAGGGGCTGTTTCTGACCGCGATCGGTGCCGGTCTGCCCGCCTTCGCCGCGTTCGCTTCGTATCACAAGAACGTCTTCCACTTCCAGGACACTCTGGAGGATCTGGGGACCGGCGGCATGCGGCCGCCAACCGCGACACTGAGCTATGCGGTGATCGGCTGGTACTCCGACGATGACGAAGACATCTTGCGCCGCGCCGCCGACATCCCCGGTCTGCTGCCCCCGGATGCCGGTCAGCGTGGTCTGCGCGCCGTACTGGAAGCACTGGGCTGGAAGCCGCCCGCAGATATGCCCGACACCATCGAACGCACCCGCTACTCGGGGACCGCGCTGGGTATCGAATGGAAACACAAAATCGGGTTCCCGAAATCCGATCGGCCCGACGCGAGCGACGTGAAAGTCTCGGTCGGGCAGAGCTTCGACGAGGCCGCCGAGGCATTGATCAACCATCAGTCCCAGGAACCCGGCGCCGGTGAACTCGTTCGCGCCCTATTCCTGGGCAACCCCGACGCCCTCGATGAGGCCGACGGGCCGATCGATCTGAACGAATTGATGCGCCGGTCCTGGTTCGCCGGCCGTGAGGGCGGCCATGTGTGGCGGGTCGTCAACCGCGTCGGTGACGATGCGCCGACACCGCCCCCACCACCGGTACAGCCCGACTGGCTGAACACGCTCAACGAGCACCAGGCCGCGCACGACACCGCCGACGCCGCGCTCGCCGATGCCCGATGGCGGCTGTGGTCGGTGTGGTGGCTGCGCCATCTGCCCGCTCATCATCGGCCGTCGGGATTCCAGTTCGACGCCGCGACGTGGAATACCAAGGTCACCGAGCTGACCGCGGCGGCCAGCGATTGCGAGCAGGAACGGGATTCGGCCCGGGAGAAGATCCCGTGGCACGAGGACCCCGGTGAACTCGCCAGGCTCATCGACGAATACGCGACGAAGGAGAACCTGCCCGCGCATCAGGAACTCATCCGCTCACCGCGGCATCACTACCATCGGCCGATAGACCCTGTCCTGGTCCTGTCCGGTTCCGGTACCACCAGGCCGCTCGGCCGCGAGGAGAACGACCCGCTGCCGTGCCGACTTCCGTCGAGGCTGCTGACGGAGGTGACCGCCGGGTCGACCACTTTGCGACCGGAGCCGAATCCGCTGGCGCCCAACATCATCGGGCTGGAATGGGGCAAGCCGCTGATCGCCGAGATGGCGATGCTCGAACAGGCCGCCCGTACCGCGACCGGAGCGGACAAGACCGCGCTGCACGACATCGTCGCCGCCCCCGACGCGCTCACCACGGGACCGTTTCCCGAATACGCGCGCGTCTGGAAGCAACCATGGCTGCCGTTGTTCCTGCAGTGGGAGATCG
Organism: Nocardia sp. NBC_01009; assembly: GCF_045208035.1. Taxonomy (NCBI): domain Bacteria; kingdom Bacillati; phylum Actinomycetota; class Actinomycetes; order Mycobacteriales; family Nocardiaceae; genus Nocardia; species Nocardia sp. NBC_01009. Next base: position 5,264,194 of record NZ_CP108695.1, read on the forward strand.
AATACTGCCCAACCCCGGTCAGCGCCGAGGACTGGGACTTCTACGACGATGGCTTTCACTGGAAGGGCTCCGGCGCTCCGCCGGGTGATGGTGTCGGCGGGCTGCGATGGACCATCTTCAGCGGACGCGCCTTCCTCACCCCGGCGATCCCGTATGTGCTGCGCGAGCAGACCAGGCGGCTGATCGGCAGCGCCGGAACGGAATTCGCGGGGGCACTACGGAATTTGATGGACGACTTCAGCAAGCTGGAGCTGTTGTCACAGAACCTCGACGGCTTCAATGATTGGCTGCTGCAACTCGACGGAGCCGCCCAAACCACCACCGACGCCAGCATTTTGACCGAGGCCGGGCAAAGCAACTACGTTCCCGACGGTTCTGGTGATCGCCGCCAGCGCCGGTTCCAGCCGGTGCGCGCCGGCCAGTTCTATTTCACCGACCTGCGGATCATCGACCGGTTCGGACAGGCACTGCGAATCGTCGGCCCCGAACAGCAGCAACCGATCGACTTCGAACCGGTCCGCGCGGCCAGCGTCGAGGCGGAGCAGCCGCTGAGCACTCCGCCGCTGCCGAACCAGAAACGGTTCATCCAGCTGCCGCCCCGGCTGCTGCAGGACACCCGGCTCGTGTTCGAGCCGGTCCGCCATCACGACGACGCACCGCTGACGACCGCCTCATCCACCGAGCCGGCCGCGGACACACCGGTCGCGGGATGGGTGCTGGTCAACCACCTGGACCAGACCTTGCTGGTGTACGCGCCCGACGGCAGCCCGCTGGGCGAACTACGCAAGATCCGCCGTGCGGACGGCAGCGACGAGCTCACTTGGACCGGGCTACCACATGCCCCCTTCGCCGAACCGGACGATTTCGCCGCCCTCTACCCGCATGTGGCCGGATTCGTTTCGGGATTGCTGGCAGCAGGTCTGGCCGCTTTCAGAGACCTGACCGACACCATCGACAACGCGCTGGACGCCATCACCGACCCGGCTCCCGAGGAGGACCGTGCGCCGGCCCGGTTGATCGGCCGCCCGGTCGCCTTGGTCCGGGCCCGGCTGGGGCTGGAGCTGCTCGGGTCGCTGCTCACCGACCCCAGCTGGGATACCGTCTTGGACGGCACCGAGCCCAACCCGACGACAACGGATTACACGGCCCATCTGTGGCCGATCCGACTCGGCGAATATCAGCAGTTGGCCGATGGGCTGATCGGCTATTTCACTTCCGAGCTCGACACGGCCACCGACTACCGGAAACTGTGCGTCACCGAACCGGTGGGAAGCAGCGACTATCTCGTGCCGATCGGCACCGGCGCGGGACTAGCGCTGCCCGCCCGCCCGGTCGACCGGTTCGTCACTCGATACGTGACGTTGCTGGTCTGCCCGCACACGGCCGTGCACGCCACCACCGACATCCTCCCGGTCGCCACCCTGAAGGTCGACGCCGACATCACCCATCGAGCGCTGGCCGCAGTGCGCGCGTCCTTCCGGCTCGACCCGCTGCTCGCGCTGGAACGGCCCAGCGGCACGGTGATCGCGTCCACCTCGCTCGCCATCGATCCCGGGCATCCGGTCGAGTTGATACTCGACGGGGATCTGTCGACGTACTTCCAGAGCGTCGAGCATGCGAACTCCGACCATTGGGTCATGCTCGATCTGGGCTCGCCCCAGGCGATTACGGGTGTGCACTTCTATCAAGGGCGCGGGCGGGGACCCAACGACCGCACCTTGCACTCGGGTGTCTTCGAATGCTCGACCGACCAGAATGAGTGGATACTGTTGGGTCCCTTGCCTATTCGGGTCGAGGAGCATCACGTCCGGCTCGGCGAGCCGGTGCTCGGCCGGTACGTCCGGATCATGTCGACCAGGGCCGACAACGGGGTTCGCTTGGCGGTGCGTCGGTTCGACGTGGTCACCGATCCCGCCGAGGGCGGTGTTGTGATGCCCAGGCCCGCATCGTGGTTCGGCGATTGGACGTGGGTCGAACCGCAAGCCGGCGACGAAAGTCCGGGTGTGTGGACGAATCTGGCGATCCTCGCCGCCGACACTGCGGCCCACCTCGGCGACGCCATCCCGATCGCTCGCGCCGGATACCTGCAGCTGCGGCCTGCGGGTCTGGAAGAGGAAGGAACCCGATGACCACACCAGACTCCACTCTGCTGTTGTCCTACCGGATCGAGGCCGGGCTCGCGCCCCGCGCCGACTCCGGACCGACTCATCGCCAGCTGCGGTTGACCGTCGGAGAGGGCGAAATCCGGTCGGGTGAGCCGGTGCAATGCCGAGGCTTCACCCTTTCCATTGCCGCACACAGCGATCCGCGGTTGGCTGCGAGGGCGTTGTCGCTGAGCACTGCGGCGTCGACGGTGGCGCGGCGTGCGCACGGACAGCAGTGGTGGGTTATCCCCGACACCACCGACCCCGCCCGGGTGGTCTTCCGGATCCGGCCGGAGGAACCCGCGCTCTTCGACGGGTCCTGGTCGGTGTCGTTCCGGATCGAGATGAATCCGGGTTTCGACAGTGACACCGTCGATATCACCGAGCAGACCGCCGTCGCATCCACCTTCTCCGACCGCGGCGGGCAGGTCCGGATCAGCACGCTCACCGCCGGTTCCCTGGCAGGTCTGAAAGGACAGGCATGAGCGACACAGTGGTAACCACCTCCGTGGGGGCGAACCCCGACCATCCGGTGGATCTGATGCTCGACGATGATCTGGACACGTTCTATCTCAGTGCCGATCATCCGAAGACAGACGACTGGATCATGCTCGACCTCGGCGCGCCCCGCGCGATCGCCGAGGTGACTCTGTATCCGGGCACGAGCACCAGTTCGTGGTATTTGCATTCCGGCGTGCTCGAGTATTCCAATAACATGACCAGCTGGACCCAGCTGGCCACCGTGCCCTACCGGGTCGCGAAATTCGATCACTACGCCGATACCCCGGTGACTGCCCGATACCTGCGGCTCAGAAGCCTCTACGACCAAGGGCACCGCATCGCCATCCGCTCGTTCGAGGTCAGGGCACCGGCAACCCTGCGGTCATCGACTGTGGCCGATCCATTTCCGTTGCGGGCGAGCACTTTCGCGGTGCCGGAGTACGGCAAACTCGTGTTCTCGTTCACCGGGCCCGCGGGATCGGACTCCTCGACCGCCGTGCGCTGCAAGTCGATTCTGATCAAAGTGCCGACTGGGCGGCGGCCCGAGGCGCTGACCAGTTCGCCCACGCGGATCCGGTCGGGCGCGGCACCAGTGGCCGGGGAGGAGCAGGGGTATCACTGGAATGTCACCCGCATCAGCACCGACCCGGAGGTGACGGTGTTTCGGTGCCGACCGGAGGTGACGGCGCGGTTTCACGCGGGGTGGACGTTGGCGATTTCACTGGCGAGTATCGAAATCAACGGCGCGGGTGGTACTGCGCATATTGATATCGAGGAGGAGACCGCGCTACCGGAGACGCCGGGTGAATTCATGAAACGGGCGAACCGGTATCCGGTGGTCAAGAGCGCCGACGAATTCTATTTCGAGAATCTACGCCCGCGCAGTGCGGTGATCGGCTGGAATCGGCCGGTCGATCTGCTGTGGCACGGGTCGGGCAATGCAACATACCGAATGTTCTATCGCGGCGCGGACGGTAACGAGACCAGTGTCGAAGTGGCGAACGGATTCTGGCCATCACCCGCGTGCCGACAGAACGCCAGCTTCACGCTGGAGGCCACCACCAGCGGTGGCGAGAAGCGTTATCTCACCACCTCGGTGAAGGTCGAGGGTGGTGAGGTCGATGCCGCACACCTGAGGGTGACCGGCACTCTGACGACCCCGCGGCTCGTCGCGGACGACGAGAACGTCATCGACTTCGCCGGCTCCAGCGGGCTCTCCATTGAAGGCTCGCTGACGGTCGAAAAGGATGGCATCCTCGTCGGAGCAGAGTATCTCTCTGTTAGGGGAGACGTCGAGATCGAGGGAAAGCTCACGGTCGATGCTCGCGTTGAGGTAAATGGCACATTCCTCCCCGGTCATCGGCTGTCCCTCCGGGACGTCGCGGTTACGCTGCTGAGCCCCCGGTACTCGGCGCCCACAGATGGGACGACTACGGGACCCCAAGGTCGAATACTTGTCGTGACGGTGCCATCCACGGCAGAGGGCCCGAGCACGGGCACTCTGCAGTGGTCGGAGGCGAACGCGGAGATCGTGGCCGAAGTGGAAGCGGATTCGGGCGATACCGCCACACCGATATTTGTCGAAGGCTGGGTCGGACGGGTCAACGTGCGCAGGCGCAAACCGGATTCCGCCGGGTCGGCGATGTTCCATCAATTCGGGCTCTGGGGGCGCCGCGATTGACACCCGGTCGGCCGCATCATCCACTTCATCGAAAGGGCAGTCATGACCTCTTCCGATATTCCCGCCGCAACCGATGCGGCCGCGCAGTCCGGCGAGTGGGTGCTGACCGCCGAAACAACGATGGGTCAGGCCGACGGTCATCCGATCGAGTGCATGCTCGACGAGCAGATGTGGACCTTCCACCGCGGTGACCGGACTCCGCAGGCGGATGACGCCGTAACCGTAACGCTGCCGCCGAGCACGTGGCTGGAACTCACAGATATCGCGGTCGATCTCGGCGACGGATTCGGTGAAAATCCCTGGCCCGCAGTGGCATTGGAGTATTCGCCGGATAAATCGAGGTGGACCTCGTTGGCCACTTACCCGGCCGGGATCGACCGGATCGACTTCGAATCGGCCGACCCGATCTCCGCTCGGTACGTGCGGTTGCGGGCCACCGCGGCGGGCGGGGCGCCGGTGGCCGTGCGCCGATTCCAGATCGCGGCACGCAGCCGAGTGCCTGCGCAGCTGACCACCGATCCAGCTCCCTTGCAGATGAGCACCTTTCAGCAGGCACAGTTCGGGACGGTGCGCCTGTCGTTCGGACGTGACTGGGGCGACGGAGCGGCCTTGCCGACCTACTGCCGCAAGATCGCCGTGCGGGTACCGGAAGGGCGGCAGGGCTGGGCACTGACCGTGGACCCCGCGGCTGTCCGATGCTCGGCCAGCGCGGTCGACGGCCCCAGCCAGGGCACCGAGTGGATGCCACAAGAACTCGACGACCGGCACCCGGAATACGCGGTGTACTCCTTCGTGCCGCGGGACACCGCGACGTTCGACGGAACCTGGCAGGTCGACCTCACCCTGGCCGATATCGAGCTGACCGGTGTCGCCCAGACCGTGTATCTGGACATCGACCAGGTGGTGTCAGCATCCGGCCGGGACGATGACTTCATCACCACCCGCAGCCGGATCGCGGTCGAGAAGGTGCCCGGCGGCTTCTACTTCCACAGCCTGCGACCCGACACCGCGGCAATCACGGCGGGTACCAGGACCCATCTGCGATGGGAAGGACCCGGCAGCGCCCAATACCGGATGTACTACCGGGGCACCAGCGGAGCCGAGACGAATGTCGCCGTCAGCGATGGCTCCTGGGAGACACCACTGCTGACCGAAAGCACCCACTTCACGCTCAAGGCGACCACCGGCAATAAGGACTACTATCTCACCACCTATCTCACGGTCCCGCTGTCGAACACCGTGACCCGGCTGGTCGCCACCGACGTATCGTCCAGTCGAATAGTCTCGGGCACCGGCAATCCGCTCACGATCGACGGCAAACTCCGGGTGGCAAGTCGCCTTTCGGTGGGCTCGCTGACCGTGCATGGCCCCGTCCGGGTCGCGTCGTCGGTGTCCGACGGTACGGTCCACATCCGGGACACCGAAACGCTGCGTATCAATGACCTCATGGTGACCCAGGAACTCGCGCCGGGTGACGGTGCAGTCGAATTCTTCGGCACACCGCAGCGGTTCCCGCTGCAGGCTGGGGCAACCAAGCGGTTCTATCCCCGCACGGACGGCATCGCGGTTCTCGCGGTAGCCAGGACAACCACCCGCGCCCTGGCCAGCATCACCACCGAAGAGTTCACGGTATGGGCCGATCCGTCGTCGACGACCAAAGCCACGACGCTGCTGCCGGTCCGCCGGGACAAGCTCGCCGAGGTACGTCTGACCGGCGACGGATCGGCCTCGGCCGAATTGATCTGGATTCCCTTCGGCAGAGGCGCAATTTCCCCCGCCGGGTGAGGGCCGCGAACCCGTGATCGGAAAGGACACCATGACATTCGACGAGGGCGCCGGCGGCTATCCCGACGTTCGGTGGGGCAGAGTCACTTCGGCGATGCCCGCAGCCAACGGATACCCCGCAGACAACATACTGGACGATAATCCGTCGACGTTCTACCTGAGTGCCGAGACACCGCCCACGGAGGCGGCGATCACCATCGCGCTGCACGGCCGCCAGATACAGCCACACCTGGTGGTGCTCGAATTGGGCGATGGCGCAGGCAACTACCTGTGGCCGAAGTTCGAAGTATGGTACTCGACCTATGGGGAGCCGGGTTGGTGGGGCTTATTCGGACGGGTGGAGGCGGGGGTCCAGCGAATCGAGATTGCTCCCTCAGGGCTGCCGCGCGTCATGTCTCTCAAACTGGTGACCAAGGAACCAGGCGCCCACCCGGTAGCGGTACGCATGCTGGACCTGGTTAACAGGAACAGCATCCCGACGGCTCTGGTGACTGCGCCGAATCCCTTGCCGGTCAGCACCTTCGACGAACTCCAGTACGGCCGGCTGCGGTTCACGGTGGGCCCGAGCTCCGGCAGCGACGTGCCCCGCTGCACCGGTATCGCGATACGAGTACCGGTGGGCCGTCAGGCCGGAGCCATTGCCGACCACGCCGCCAGTGCCCGAGGCTCAGTGTACTTCGGCGACACCGGAGTGCACTGGACGCCGCTGGCGCCGGACCTCTCCGATCCTGACCTGGCGGTGTTCCGCTTCGTTCCGGACAGCCCGGATGTGTTCGACAACACGCGCAGGGCGGAGTTCACGATTTCGGGACTCGACATGAACGGTGCGCCGGGGCGAGCGCTGATCGGTGTGGAGCAGGTGGTGGTGGCCGAATGGGAGGCGCAGGGCTACCTGCTCACCCGAAGCCAATACGAAATCGAGAAGGTCGCCAACGAGTTCTACGTCCACGGCTTCCGCCCGGCAAGCACCGTCGTCGACTACAACCAGCCCGCCACCCTGCTGTGGAACGGCGTACGGCACGCGAAATACACAATCTCATACCGGGATTCCACGGGCACCGAGCAGACGGTCGAGGTAAGTGGCGGCAGCTGGACATCGCCACCGCTGACCGATGCCACCAATTTCACCCTCACCGCCACCCGCGGCGGACATGTTCGGTATCTGACCACCCATATCGAGGTAGGACGTCGAAGACTGACCTTCGCCGACTTCACGGTGACCGAAAACATCGCCGCAGTAAGGAAGGTCATGATTCCAGGGGGCGGGTACATCACTGTCGGTTCACCGGTGGTGGCCAACCGGGACGTGACGGTGGAGAAAACGATCGACGTGGCAGGATCCGCAACCCTCGGTGACTCGCTCACAGTCACGGGGTCCCCGAGGCTTTTCTGCAGAGGAATGCGCACCGAAGGCGATGTCGAAGTCGTCGGCAGTCTGGACGCCAGGCAAGGCATACGGCGTCTGCACGGCACGCCGCAGGTCTTCACGATGCGCAGCGGTATCGAGCAGACCTTCACCCCGCCCACCGACGGCTACGTCATGGTCTCGGTCACCAGGCATCCCAGCGCCACCGGCGAAGCCAGGATCGGCAGCGAAGGGGCCACCGTATGGGCCAGTCCACCGCCCGCCTCTGGCGCACCCAAGATCCGGTCGGCCATTCTCCCGGTCCGAAAGAACAACCTCACCACCGTGAAATACCAAGGCTCGGGCAGTTCCTCGGCGACGTTGCTGTGGATACCGCTGGGCACCGGAACCATTTCGGGAGTCGGGTAGCGCCGACCCCATGAGCCATGGCCGTGCCCGTGGCGCCGTCGAGAGTTTCGTGACCGGAGGGTGGGTATGCCGGTCGAGGCGATCTTCTTCAATGTCGTCAGGGTGATTGCGCGCTGCTGTGGTTCTACGAAAGGGGTGATCTAGCGACGGGAAGGGGCACACACGCCGTGCTCATCGGCTGCGGATCCTCGGGGGCAGTGGCACCGAGGACGCCGCCCAACGGTGCTAGGGGCGACGAGATAACGCTGTTGGTCGCGCACCTGAAAGCCAAGCTGGCCGACTACCTGGGACGGCTGGACAATCCGCGCACTCTCGATTCGCTGATCATCACCCACCCTGACAAGGACCACTTCAACCTGCTGCACAAGGTACTGCTCGACGCCACGGGCAAGCTCGCCTACACCATCAAGACCCTCTACTGCACCCTTGATCCCGAGGACTACCGGGACGGCGACAGAACGTTCATGAAAGATCTGATGACTGATCCCGGCAAGTTCACAAGCCCCTCCGGGCACAAGGTCGAGACGGAGCCGGCTCAAATGTACGTTCCGGCTGAACTATTCCGCTCCTGGCCCGAGAGTGGGACCGGGCGAATCTGTTCATGATCGGCGGCTTGTTCGCGCACCGACGTCGAATGGGAACCTCCCCAAGGTGATCACGAATCAGAGCAGTTTGGCGACGCTGCTGCAGGGGGAGTGGGACGACCTCGGCAACTGTCAGCGGGTGCTGGTGATGGGCGATGCGGCGAAAATCAACGAGCGGTCGCTCATCGGGTTCGACCACGACGAGGAATGGATCGGTTGGCAGTCCAACCTGTGGCTGAAGATGGGCCACCACGGCAGCCGCAGTAGCAATTGCTGCCGGATTGCTGATGGTCGTGGATGTTTGGCGTGTCACACCCTGACACGCCGTCGGCGCTGTCGCGAAGGCGAACAGCAGTACTGCGAAGCAGGATCGGAATGTCTCGCACCGGCGAGCGGTGCCGGGGTGTGGATCTGTGATTCGATCCGTCCCACCAAAATCTCACATTTTTGATGGGATTTGCCCAGATCTGATGGGACATGATCGGCGGGTGCTGACATCAAGATATGGGCTGTGGCCAGGTGTGATGAGGTCCGCTGAGCCATGTTGAGATGATTGGAACCTGTGTCAAGTGGTCGCAGGTTCAAATCCTGTCATCCCGACAAGTGGAAGTCTTCTCCTCCCTACGTCGGAGGGGAATTCTCGTTTCTGTGTCGGATGTTCGAGCGGATGTTTGTGATGGGCGCGGCAGCGACGAGTCACTGGCGTCAAGTGGTCTATACGGATCGGCGCGAATGCCGGATGGTGGTTCGACAGCTGAAAAGTGTTCTGCTACAACGGTCTCCGGCATCTTGAATGCGGCGGTGTCACGAGACACCTATGGATCCCTTACTGAATTTCTCCGTGGAGGAGCTGGCCCTCTGGCGCGTCGGCGATGGGCGGACTCGGGTCGTGCTCTGGCGCGGCCTGCAGTTCGGGCGCGGCGGCGGCCAGCAATGGCAATTTGCACAACGAGGGAGGCGGGCATGTCGGGCGAACTCCAGGTCGACCCACTGCGGAGGCGTGAAGCATCCCGGTTCGCGGCCGAGAAGGCCCGAGCCATCCGGGGTGAGAAGCGCGGCCAGCGCCTATGACGAGGCGTGGGTGGAATGGAAACACGGCGCCGACACGGTCATCGCTGCGCTGGAGGAATCCGCCAGGACGCAGCAACGCAGGCTCAGAAGGCGATACGTCCACTCACCCGGGACCAGCGTGTCGCAGCCGGTATCCGATCCATGCACGAGACGCTCGGCCCGGCCGACGCGGCGGCAGATAGTCCGAAGGCGATGACCGAGGAAGAGATCCAAGCAGCCGACGACGCCTACTTCGAACGCATGAATCAACGCGGCTGGAACGGCTAACTCCGGAGCATGTGTTCGACCGTTGAAGCGATCTGGACTCGGCTACGCGCCAGGTGATGCGGGAATCAACGTCACCGTGTCATGGGTGAGTACGGCCGAGAGCATTCAGCAGGTCCTCGAATTCCTTGGTCGGGCAGATACTGATGCCATCGTCGGTTCGCATTACCGGTAGCGAGCGTGATGACATTTCCGCAGCGGCGGCCCGGAGGACGCCGGTCGGTCCCTGCGGAAGGCTCCTGCATGGCGCGTTAGTAGGCGAGGATGTCTGCCAGATGGCCACCGGACAGGCATTCTTGGCAAGCCCCAGGGCTGGCCGCAGCACGAGGTCCTATACGCGATTCGGGAGCCTGTGGGGCGTGGCAGCGGCGAGAAATCGCCTCCTGAGCTGTATGTTTCCTGCCGCTTGGCGATACTGGTAGGAGTTCCATCCTCTACCCTTCCCGAAGTTCTCCTGGCGTGAGCACGGGCGGGAGATCAACGTCAGCGTCCAGGTGCTCGACGCGGTGCCCAGGACCTTGTCGCTGGATGCCGCCGAAGTGGCGCATCCGTACCGGCTCGCGGATGTGCCGACGGTCCTCGCGGGAAGCGCACTGCCGGAAGGGCTTCAGGTGATTCTCGATCACTTGGAGCCGATGCCCGGCGTGGTGCTCAGTCCGCGGTACGACGTGCTGGCGCACAACACGCCGTACGAGGCGCTGTCCCCGGGATTCCTCGCGATGACCCAGGAGGAACGCCAGCGCCCGTGGGCCGAGCACCGCGAGTTGCACCACGCTGCCGTCTGACCGGCTTCCGTCCACGCGTTGCGCGATCCTTCGACGGTGGGGTGGGGAAGCCGTCACCGTCGATTCAGCTATCGGGAGACACGAATCAGGGTCCGATGTGGATATGCGAGGCCCATGTCAGGGGGTTGGCGAGATGCAGGTCGCTGCGGCGTAGGGTGCGAATTGCGTTGTGAACTGCTCGGGCGACATCTGTTCGGTCTCGAGCCAGATGTTCGTAGATGAGTTCGGCGACTATTTTCGCTTGGTAGTCGCCGATCGGCCAGAGTGTTCCGATGACATTCGCAAAGCCGGAGACCTGGAAGGCAGAGGAGATGTGGATGGCTTCATCAGCGAGTTTCACGCCACCGCGTGCTGTCGCACAGGCCGAGAGGTAGGCCAGGTGAGCGGAGTTCAGTCGGCGGCTGCTGATCTGGCGTAGCGTGAGTTTGCCGCTTTTCAGGAAGAGGTGACTCGCGCCCGGGTCGAGGGGGACGCTGTCGGCATGGCAGGCGAAATGTGCATAGGCTGCGTCCTCCAGGTGCGTCATGACTTCCTCGGTCGTCGCGTCCTCATCAGTCAGGATTACGGCCTGTCCGGCGAGTAGCTCTGCGACCCGGCGAACCTCCGCGGGCGCCCGCCGCAGCGGAGCCCTGCCCTCGGTGACGGGCATGGCGACTCCGAGAACTTTGTCGCCGAGTCGGCGTGACCGGGAACGTTTCCGGCTCGACAGCAGCGCTGACAACGTTGGCGCGTACGAGGACACGACCCGATCCAGGACCGTAGGTCCAGCACTCATTGGTTCGGCGTGGTGGTCGCCAGCCGCGTGCAGCGGCAATCGGGTTGCCGCACCCGTGGGCATCCACCACAGGCGCGGCCACGGGTCTGTGGCCGACGGTGTACTGGTATAGCCCAGAAAGGTCAGGACCGGTTCGGCGATGTCCTCCCACATCCACTTCAATACATCGAAGGCGATATCGTTGGCGTCGTCGGGTTGCTCGGTGACGGCGTCGGACATCCTCGCGGCCTGAGCGACGACTGTGTCGAAGCTGATGCGGTCCAGTTCGAGCGGTTCGCGGAGACCGTCGGCAGTAACGATGAGCGCATCGCAGCGATTTCTGCCGATATTCAGCGCAACTATCGGGCCTTCGGATGCGGCTGGAAGAAGATCCTCGAGTCGAGCGGGTAGCAGGAAACGCTCGAATCCGTCGAGTTCACGAATACGGTCCACGGTCCGCGTGAACTCGTCCGCGACACGGTGCCGCTGCTCGGGTCGCCGTTCCTCGATAGCGAGAATCGCCTCGGCCAAGCCGTCGACGATCTGTTCCGGCGACCGCAGGACTTCGCCGGTGAATTCGAAACGATGCTGAATACCTTCCAGGTTGTTGCGAAGTCGGACGAAAGTCCGGGCCAGCTGTGCGTCGGTTTCGCTGAGCGAATCGAGTTCATCGTGGGAATGCAGGGACCGGGCCAGTAGCACTCCACGCCCGTGCTCGAGCATGCTGAGGGCCGATTCGTGATCGCGGCAGGTCAATGCAGTCGCTGCGGCTTCGGTTGCAAGGCCCGCGAGGTCCGCCAGCTGGTATTCCTGATCCCAGCGGTCGAGGCGGCGATCAGTGACGTAGGGGAGCAGGCCGATCGCCTCGTCGTACACGGCCAATGCCTTGTCCCATTCGTCCAGGTCGGTATGAGTCTCGGCCAGCGAACGGGCAACCCGGCAGCGGAACCATGGACTGAGATCGGGCGCTCGCAGGGCGAGCTCGTAGTGCGCCGCTGCCTGCTGCGCATCGGACCGGTCGTGGGTGGCCGTGTACCGGAACCGGAATGCGTCACCGGCAGCGGCCATCCGGACCGCTCGCTCATCCGGATCGGATGCGAGAGCCGCTGCCTCCCGGCTCAATTGAACGGCCGCGTCCGCGTCGCTGAGTGATCTGTTGAGGGTGCAACGCGCGAGGTGGGCATTGGCCAGATTGGACAGGAGTCGGCCATGGTCCGGACTTCCCGATGGTTGCAGTTCCACTGCCTGCGAGCAGACTTGTACTGCCTCATCGGCTTCGCACGGGTCTCCTGTTTGTGCGAATCTGGCACCGATCGCACTGCCAAGGATTCCGAGGCTGGCGGAGCGGAAGGGTGTGCGCGTCAGCTCGGTCGCGCGCCGTGCCGCATGAATCGCGGCGTCGATGTCCTCGAGTCGCTTTGTCTTAAGGCATCGTGACCACAGGGCGACCGCTAGATTTCGGTAGATATGCTCGGGCGCGCTCTCGTCATCGTCGGGGGCGGCGGCGATCGCGCGTTGGCTGAGTTCGATCGCCTCGCCGAGTTCGATACTGTCACTGAATAGTTCGGACCGCGCCCACAGGGCGGCACCCAAAGTGGAGAGTGGCAGCCAGTGTTCGGTGCTGTCGGGCGCCGTCGCCTGGACGGCGCTTCTGCCCACCTGGACCGCTCGGTCGAGAATGCGGACGTCGCCGGAACGTCGATAAGCCGCGCTGAGGGCAGTGCACAGGCACGACAACAACATGGTGTGTAGGGGGTCTCCGGTCGCAGTCCGCTTCGCCGCGTTGTCCAGCATATGTACTGCGAGGTTCGCATCCTCCAGGCTCCGAGTATTCTCGGATCTGGTACACAGCGCGGTACCGAGTATGACCACTGTGGAAGCGTGTCTCGGGTGGTCCGGTGGAATTCTTTGTGCGGCTTCACGAAAATAGTCGATGCTCTCGGAGAGGTCCTCCTCGGTTCCCAGCCTGGAGTGCCGGAGGATAGCCAGTTCGCCGACTGCGGCGTATTCCAATGAAAGCTCGAGATCGTCGAATGGCCGGTCCTCGATTATTCGCTTTCTGGCCGTCATTGCCGCATGGAAGTCTCGATCGTCTTCCCTGTAGCGATAACGCATCGTCCGTGCTTCCGAGAGAGCTCGCAGACGTTCGTACTGTTCGGGGTCGTTGTGCGGTGTGTGGCGAACGACCCGATCGGCGAGCCGCACGGCCGAGTCGATGTCCGAATCCGCACCGGAGCGCTCGATACGGACCAGGAGCCAGGCGACGAGGATCTGCGCGTATCGCGGCCATTTTTCGTGATCCGGCGGCGTTTCGTCGACAGCTTCGGATACGGCCCGAATCGACTCCGTCAGGTCACGCGGATCATGGCTCACTTGGAATCGGTCGAATAGTGCGATGCCGAGGTTCGACAGATACATGGCGCGAATGAGGTGATTCCCTATCGCACTTGCGGCAGCGTATTCATACGCCTTGATCGACTCGTCGTTATCGGACGAAAGCGTGGTTTGCCCGTATCGGGATCGCAGGGCGTTACCGAGTTGGTTCAGGATGGTGCCTCGGTCACGGCTGTCGGGTATTCCTTCCCGCACCGCGAGTCGGCCGTTGTCTATCGCGCGGTCCAGGTCGGGTATCGAGCCGGTCTGCTTGTACCGGGTCCACAGGTAGGTGTGCAGATTCGCCAGCAGTATCCCATTGCGGTCGTCGCCCGGTTCGACATCCATGGCGATATCGACGGCGAATTGATGGGCCTGAATCGCCAGGTTCAGGTCTGCCGGATCACCGGTCGTTTCGACTCGGTCCACCAGTACGTCTGCGACGACCCGGAACAGCGCCACCCGGAGCGGGTGAAAACACGCGATGGTGTCCAGCGTGTAGCGGAATGTGTTGTATGCGCTGCGATACTGCGCCACAGCTCCGTTGCTGATCGTCAGATCGAGCGCGGCGACTGCGGCGGACAAGGCCGGCCCGGGGATGAGGGCTCGCCCAGGTGATGTGCTGAGAACCGTGTTCGTGAGCGAAAGACTCAGCTGTTGTGGAAAACCCAGCAGTGTCGACCGCGGATTCTCCTGGAGAAAGCGCGATTCCAGTTCGCTCCAGCTGGGTAACGGTGTCGATCGGGTCGCCCATGCGGAAAGCCACGAGATCTCGTCACGAACTGCTGGTTCCCGAGGAGCCACGGCGAGCAGGTAATCGGCGATGGCGACTACCTTCGGATCGCGGGCGTACGCGGGATTCCCAGTGCAGAAACATAGTTGAACTGCAGTGTTGATCATCGTGATCGCCTCGTGCAGTTGCGCCTCCATGTGTTCCCTCCCCGGAAATATCGCGTCGGTCCAGGCTAGCCTGCCCGGTTTGCGGATGTGCAGACTCGGGAACCGTTGCCACACTTGGCCAATGATCGTGGCTCGCGCGTTCGCTGTGCCTATGATGACGGCGCGCCGGACGGCATCAACTCAGGAGGGGTGTAGTGAACAGTGCAGCGGATGTCGTTGCCGAGCTCTGTCCGGCCCTGCCTCGGCTGCGGCGACGAGCAGCGCTGGTGGGCCGATCGTCCGACGTCGAGGATCTGCTGTCGCGAGCCCGGGCCGGACAGGCTTCCGAGGATGATGTCACCGAATTGGCTTTACGGCTCGGCCTTCCGGAGTCCGAAGTCCGCGGTGCTGGTCCACTGCCGGGTCGTGCCGGCGGGGGGCCTGTCGACGAGTGGTTCCGCTGCCCAGCCGGTGAATGCAAGCGCAGGGAACGCCGCGGGCCCAGCGGGCCGATTCCGGAATGTCACTTGGACGAGGGCAGCGAACGGCCGCTGCACCGTATGGTCGGTGGTCAACGGTCGTGAACCCATTTCTCACCGAGGTCGGCAAGAAGCTGGCCGAAAAATGGGTGACATTGCTGGCTCTCCCCGGTGTGCTGTTCATTGCGGTTGCGGCGATCGGCTCGACATTGGGGCACCGGCGCGCATTCGACGCCAAGGCACTGGTCGATCGGATGGGGCAGCTGACCGAGCAGCTCGGAAAGGCCGGTAACAGCGCCATCGTTCTCTGTGTGGCGAGTGTACTACTGGCATCGGTCGGAGCTGGCATCGCCGCCCAGGCTGCGACCTCGCTCGTGCAGCGGGCATGGTTCGTGGACCGCCGCTCTCGCATCGATGGACCGCCGCCCAGGTATGCCGCGCTCACCTGGCTGCGTTGGCTGCCGACGCGGATCCGCAACGCCCACAACCGACTCTGCCGTCTGGCGATCGACCATCGCAGTGGAAGATGGGACTTCATCGAAGCCGCCTTCCATGCCGCTCAGACCGCCGCGGCAGATGATGCCGTGCTGGCCGAACTCGCGGACGCCCGCAATCGGATTGCGTTGGCGCGACCCGTCAAACCCACCTGGATGGGGGATCGCGTTCAGGTGACCGGAATCCGGATACGGAACGAATACGGCCTCGATCTGACGACCTGCTGGCCGGCGCTGTCTGTCGTCCTCCCCGACGGCGTCAGTGGCAAAGTCGACACCGCGCGTGGGTCTTTCGATCGATCGGCCACCTTGGCAGGATGGGCCATGCTGTATGTGGTGCTCGCACTCGCGTGGTGGCCCGCAATCCTGATCGCGATCGTGGTGTACGTGACCGCCCGGCGGCGTGCCCGGTCGACACTGGACTCCCTCGCCGCCCTCACCGAGGCCGTCGTGGACATTCACTGCGCAGCACTGGCCGAATCTTTGAACGTAAACGTTCCGAATGAGGAATTCACTCCGCGCATCGGCAGGGAAATCACCGCCCGCCTGCGCAAGGGTGTTTAGACGACAAAGGCGCAATCCGCCGTCCGGAAACACCCGGCTCACGGTTTGTGGTGTCCTCCGGCGCATAGAACACGCACGGATTCTGATGGGGGACTAGACGACTGATTCCTAACCTTGAGCCGTCTCGACTCGAGTTCGACGCAGAGGAGGGTATCGATGTCGGTTTGTGAAGACAGACCTCGATACCCTCCTGACCGCACTTTACGTTTTCGTCGATGATCATGTGGTCCGGGCGCACCGGCAACGCCAGGGGCGTCCGAAGAGTTGACCGATGCAGAATTATCTGCCTGGCGGTTGCCCAAGTCCTGCTGGGCTTTCCCTCGCAGCGTCACTGGTTGCGGTTCTGCTACAGCAGGCTGGGAGCGATGTTCCGGTACCTGCCCCGCCAACCCGGATACAACAAGCGGATCAACGCGGCGGGGCCGCTGATCGCCGACACCGTGCAACGATTGGCCGCCCTGGTGTCGGCGGGAACCGACGAGTTCCGGTTCATCGACGCCACGCCGATTCCGTGCGGTACCTCGGTGCCCACCCGTAAACGGTCCGAGCTGGCCGGGCTCGCCAACTACGGGTACTGCGCCCCGCTGTCGCGCTGGTATTGGGGCGTCAAGCCCTGTCTGATCACCACCGCCCACGGAATGCCGGTCGCCTGTGATGGGCGCGACAGCGGCGAGTCACTGGCGTCAAGCGGTCTATACGGATCGGCGCGAATGCCGGATGGTGGTTCGACAGCTGAAAAGTGTTCTGCTACAACGGTCTCCAGCGTCTTGAATGTGGCGGTGTCACGAGACACCTATGGATCCCTTACTGAATTTCTCCGTTGAGGAGCGGACCGCCCTCTTCGGCTTCTGACCTTCATGGAGGTCGAGGAACATATCCACGGAATCCGGCGTGACTTTTCTCGTCAATGTTCCCGGACCCCCTTGTAGATCGTCGACCGTGCGTGCCAGTACCGCTGTCCGTTCTGACCGGCGCGCCATGGGCTTCTGGCGGGGCCAACGCCTAGCATCCTGTCGTGATCCACCGCGAACCATCCGCACCGTATCGATGACCGTCCCCGATCACCGAGGAGCCAGGCATGCGCGGATTCCCATTGATTGCTCGCCTAGCCATCGTCGCAGGCGCTCTCGCCACCATGGCCGTGGTCGCCGACGCCGGGTCCGCGAGTGCCGACCCGAAGAGTTGCGCATTGAGCTCGAACGACTATGCCGCTTACAGGCAGTGTCTGCAAAGAGAAGACCAGGCCGAGAAGGACAACCAGGCGCACGCCGACAAGCAATATGACGAATGTATGGCCACGACCCACAACAAGTCGTTCTGCGAGCAAGCCGGAACGTGAAAATTTGGCGGGCCGGTGACATTCTCTTGGCGGTGTAAGCGCTGACGCCGAGAAGACATGCCCTGAGATGTCGGTCAGCTCAGGCGCACGGCGGACCATGGGCAGGGTGTCGACGGTGATGCCGGTTGCGTGCTCGAGGGTGGCGCGCAGGTTTTTCCAGGCGCCGGGGTGGTTGCGGATATAGCGGTCGAGCGCGGCCGTGGCTTCGGCTTCGGTCATGGGTGGCGCAGTGGCCGCCGCGGCGCGGCGTAGCCCGCACCAGACGCGGACGCCGCAGTGGGCTCGGATGTTGCGATGCCACTGCGCGCGGTCGCCGAAGCCGGACACATACTCGCCGGGCGTGGGCCGGTCGACGACCTCCAGCACGACATAGCGGCGGGTTCCGGTGCGGCGGCCGACGTGTTCGAGCATCAGCAGCCGGGTGCCGAACATGAAGCCGAGGCCGACCCGCGGGTGAGGACGGCGCGCGCCTGGCGGATCTGTTCGGCGGTCATGGCCGGTGGCCGGCCATGAGCGCGCACCGTTGCCTGTGTGGCGAACATACTGGCCGGTTCGGCACCGATAACGATGCCGTCCGCTTGGCCTATCTCCTGCCTCCGGCCCGAGCGCCGTCAACTGCACGCGTGGCGCGAGAGAGGAGCTCATGGGCCCGTGGTGTCTGGCGGACCTCGAGGTTCTTCCTCGCGAGCAGTAGTGCCCGATGCGGGTCGGCACCCGCGTTGAGCAAGAACTCCGCCGCGTGGTCGGCGAAGGCCTCGGGATGTCGCGTGACCAGTTCGTCGTAGCGCGCTGCCGCCCGGGCACGCCACTCACGAGCCTCTTCCACGCGGCCGACCTCGCTCAGTATCCGGGCGAGTTGTGCCGGGTAATCGGGGTCGTCGGAGGAGATCGTCAGCGGGTGCAGCCGGGCGATCGCGGAGTCGGTCTCGCCGAGCGCCGCCTCGACTTCGGCCAGATGGCCTTGCGCGGGGGCGTAGGCCGGAAGGCGGCGATGCGCGGCGCTGAGCCAGCGGTGCCCGCGTGGGAGATCCCCTCGGACGAGCCACATCTTGGCGCGCTGAAAGTGGAGCTGTGCCAGCGGAATCGGCGAGACTCCCCGGTAGTGATCCTGACTCTCGTCGAATAGATGCTCGGCGGTGGCCACATCCCCGCTCTCAGCGCAGAGCGAAGCCAGCGCCGCGACAGAGGCGAAATCGGCTCGGCGTTTCACAGCCTCCCGCATGAATGTGAGGGCTTCGTCGTAGCGTCCGACCGCCTGGAGGATCGCGGCGTGTTCGGCATCCACCACGGGGGGATCTGCTCCGAGCCGCCGGGCTTCATCGAGGTCACCCAGCGCATCGGTGAAGCGATGGAGTGTCGCTCGCGCCCGGGCGCGAGCGATGAGGGCTACGCCGTCAGCCGGGCGATCGTGCGTGAGCTGTTCGGCCCGCGCTTGCGCCCATTCGTAGTCCGCGATGCGACCGAGGATGTGCCCCCGCAGCGCCACTAGTTCAATGAGCTCGGCTCGACCATCAACATCGAGCCCTCCCGCGAGGGCGATTCGCTGCTGGCCGTCGATCTGCGCTTGCAGATTCGCCAGCGCGAGAGCACCTGCCGTCGTTGGTAACTCGCCATCGATCACTCCGCCGGTTGCTGCCGGGTCGCTGCGTCTCGTCATCACCGCCACCCTCACCCGGACTTGTCAAGTGAAAGCTCGATCTTGGCCGGTGGGTTCAGTTCCGGGGGAACGAGATATGGGAAGGTGCGAGCGGCCCGAACCGCCTGCTGGTCGACACCGTCGCTGATCCGTGCGCCGTTGCCGGCATTGACCAGCGTCGTCACAATGGTGTCTGCGGCATCGTCATTGAGGCTTCGGCCACCACAGGTCTGATGGTCGGCGCCCTTCAACAACGCCCGCTCGATCTCGAAGTAGCTATCCTCCGCATACGGCTTCGACACATCGATCACCATGAAATCGGCCAACAGCAGCTCGGTCAGAGGGTGGGTGCCGTGCGCGTCCGGCGGCCAGTCGATCTTGTGGTCGAGGCCATCCCAGAAGCCGAGATTCGCGTTCATCCGCGCCCGATACGCACCAAGGTATGTCGGCCCCAGGTTATATGGATCCTCCTGGTTATACAGATCGCGAATGTCCAGATCCCGGTTGACGGTATCGAAGTCCTTTGCGCCGAGGACGACGCTCTTCATCAGGGGGCGGCCGAAGCGCTCCAGACGGACCGTGATCGGCCCGGGAATCATCGTTTCGCCGACGACGGCAAACAGCGGCCCAGTGTCGGCCCCGAAAGTCGTGGCGATGTCGAGTTCGACGACGATGCTGAGGACGTTTTGGCGGTACTGCCTGCTGTCGCCGACGCTGACAAACGCCAACTGTCGGGTCATGAGGGTTTGCGCCGCCCTGACCCCGTCGAAGAAAAAAGGATCCATCCGCCGTCCGGCAAAGGCGCGCAGGCCGTGAGCCTGTCCACCCTGTTCGTCGTTCACCCGGAAGGACACGGATTGCCCGGTCGAGGCGGTGCAGGTGCCTTCCTGCGCGAGCGGCGAGCCGGCCTGGTGCTCGACCGGGCCCGCGAAACGGAAGCTGAAGACGTACTCCTTCTCGCCGACGGCAAACGCGGCTGCGGTTCCGTGCGAGAGCGTGACCGGCCGCAGCCGGAATCGGTAGTCGACCGCATCGGAAAACAGCGCGGCCGGTTCCGCGTTCGGAAACACATTGAGCACCAAGACCAGAAAGCCGGGCTGCTGCGGACTGGGGAAGGCGTAGACGTCGGTGATGTCCACAACGGGATCCGCCAAGGCCCGAGGCCCGGAATTATGGTCAGACATTTCTCACCAACTCCTTCAGACCATCGAAAAGACTCTGGTGGAGCGCGATCTCACCAGCGCAGGCACCGACCACCCCGTCGGGAATTGCGGGCGGGTCAGGGAGCGTGAGTCGCTGCATCCCTCCTCCTCAGGTCTCGAGATCGGCCAACCAGTGCAGGGCACGCAGGCCGGGCACGAAGAAATACTCGCCTCCTCGTGTGACGACGAAGGCCGGCAGACCCTGTAGCCGCCGGCGGATCGGCTGTTGCGGGATGGTGAAGTGATCGCTTCCGCTGTTCGCGCCCGCGATCGGGTCCCTATCGCCGACAGGGCCATGAAAGAACTGCCCCTTGTTCACCCACTCCGACTGGACGAACTCGAATTGCCGCTCCAAGTTCGCTCCGACAAAGACGAACGCCAACCCTCGTTCGGCGCCGTCGTCCTCGATGACGCCGGGCGCAAGCATCGGGCCGTAGCTGGTGCCGCGCCGGATCATGCGATGAAAACGCACGAAGCCACTGATGTCCGAGTCGCGCGGATTCAGACGTCGAATGTGGGAGCCGGCGGGCGTTTTCAAGCCCTGCGGATCATCATCCTTGTAGAGGAAATCATTGTTGAGTTTCGGGTCGGCACCCAACTCGGGGTCATCGCGCATCGGACACAGCGCCAACGGCGCGCCGCTCTGCCAGCGCCCCATCATCTTTGCCGCCAGAAAGTCTTCCTCTTCCGGAGTCGAGGAGTTCGCCTTCAGATACTGGCGAAACGCCGCAACACGTTGGTGCAGCTTACGAAAAGCGACATAGGTGCCGTTCTTACCCAGGACCTCGGGCCGCGGCATCGGAGACAGTTCATGCCGCTCATTCTCATAGCCCAGCAAAAACTCGCCCGCCTTAAGGGGCTTCTCTCGGGGGTTCGTTCCCGGAATGCCGCTGCCTTCAATTGCCGGATGACTGATGCCGTCCCGGAACCCGAAAGCTTCTCTCTCCGTGGGCAGCACGTGACAATCCAGGCTCCATAGAGCGGTGACCCCGGAGAGTTCCTCGAACGCCGTCCGGGCGCGCGCGAGTACGGGCTCGAGCCGCGCCGTGTCGGGCGAGAGCGCGCTGAGCCCGACATGGACATCTGGGGTCCCAAACGGCTTCTCCCAGTTTTCGGGGGCGCTGTCATCGACATCCCCCAGTTCTGCCGCGCGCGCGGCCATGCCCTGCTGGAACGGCAGGGGGAAGCTGTTGAGCGAGTCCTGCGGAACACCCAGCGCCTCGAGGCCCTGGAAGCTGAGTCCGGCACTGACCCAGGCCTGCTCGCTTGGGTCCATCGGGCTGGTGGCGTCGGCGATCGCCGGAATCAGCCTGCGTAACAGCTCACGACCGGCGCGCGGGTCGTCGATGCGCAGCACAATATAGGCGCCGACGTACGGCGAGGGCCGCGGATGTATGGCCCCGTTCTGGATATCATCCAATTCGAGCACGACAGGCTCTTCTACTGTTGCCATGGATACATTCGTCTCCATAACCGGTGGCCTCCGCCAACCGTTCCGCCGTGCGGGTTCAGCCCGCCGCTTCCTCCAACAGCGGCTTCAACGCCGGGTGCTGGAGCGCCTGCGCGGCCTCGGGGTGGTCGAGCACCTGTTGGAACGCCTGCTGCACACGCAGCGCCTTGTCGATCTCTTGCACGGTCGCGTCGTTGGTATTGGCGAAGATGTCGGCTTCGGTCTGGGTCTCGACCAGCCAATTCTTGAACTCCTCCCACGACATGGAGTCGTAGCCGCCTTCGGGCGCCTCCACAAGATGATTCATCCAGCCGAACTTGATCTGGCTCTTGTCGCCGCCGACGAGGGATGCGATGGCGTCGTCGAAGTAGGGGTCGAAATCCAAGTCGAAGCTGATCGTGATGAGAAGCCGCGTACCGTTGTCGAGGACCACATACCTGGCGTCGTGAACGCCGATCTTCTTGTACATGTCCCGTACATCCCCCCGGCTCGACAGGCCCGCCGCAATCTCATCGATCACCTGCTCGGCATGTCCGGGCTTTATATGCCACAAGGCGCAATACTCGGTCACCGGCCCGCTCTTCTTGCCCTTTCGTGGCCGCCTGGCCGGCGTGGCCTGTTGCGTACTCGCCATGGCTATCTCCTTCGTAGTCGGTCACTTCTGACGTGTGACTCACCGTCGCTCGTCCGGTTCATGAACCAGACGAGCAAGGGGTTTCGAAGTACCAGATCCTGATAGCCGGCAACGAGAACAAGGCCTCTCGTCACCTACGAGGGTTCCGTCTGTGTGGAGCCGCCCGTCGCGATCGAGTCTTCCACATCGATCCGTCGCCCACCGCGTTTCCCCGACGTGAAGACAAAAGTCGCAACTCTCACGGATTCCCGCCTCCTGCACCAGTTCCGCGCAATGCCGGGCCGGACTCCGTGGTGCCCAACGAACGAGACGGAACATTGACGCATCTGCCTCCGATTGGAGAGATAATTGTTATAGCTCTGCAGAAAGATCACAAGCAAATGGAGTTTTTGATACGAGCGTGACAGCCACGTCGCCGCCGACCACCTCGTCGATCAACTCTTCCGCGAACAAACAACCAGTGCAACACTTCCTCGTTGTCAATCGAACACAACCGGTAGCGATATCGTCGTAGTGGTCGCAGATCTCATTCCAGAGCTGTTCCGGCATGAGGTCGCAACAGTCGCCCAGCGAGGGCGGATCAGTCTCGAACATGACCGGCGGGCCGTCCGAACCAGTCGATCTCGGTTACCGTGATCACCCAGCCGTCTGTCACCCACCCGGCATAGCCGTCCGTCCACGGTGTGGTCACGAACGGCAGACCCTTCAGCGCGTCATCCATCGGCATCCGGCCTACCCGGACGCGAACCGGGACAGCGGGACCGCCACCCAGTAGTCCTCTCGCACCCGATCCCGCAGGTCCCAGCGATCCGGATGCGCCTCACGCGCGGAGGCCGGACCCGCACCGCCCTCGAAAGGTGACTCGGCGACTGGTCCGCCCGCACAGACGACGGGCGGCGAAAGCTGGCTGTGTGGTGTTTTGCGACTCGACGGATCTCGATTCCGCCAGGCGTCGATGGCGCTCACCCAGGGCCGCTGCCCGGCAGCCTGCGCACACGCTGGCCTGGTGCCGCCTTCACCACGCAACCGCCCTACCGCACCGACGCGCACCGAGCCGACCTCGAGCACTTGATGCGCACCAATCGGGCCGCCGGTCGCTCACGTAATTTTCCGCTGGCAGGCGAGTTGATCAAAGACTTTGTTTCGTATCGTCGCCAGTCATTGCGTGCCGGCGCGGTCCCGCCTGAAGGGGTTTGATGATCAGGAGTTCGGGCAAAATGCTGACCGCCGGGGAACAGTCCGCGCTCGCGCAGGTCGCAGTGGTCATCACCTGGCATCGCCGGCCTGAGCTGCGCAAGACCCTGGCCCGCAACGCCGAATGGTTGCGGGCGACTGCGGGCTACGTCGTCGCGACCCCCGGCGAGGACAACGATGAGCTGCGAGCGTGGTTGCGCGACACCGGCGGCAACGCGGGGATCGTCTCCGCGCACGGTGCCTTCGGCTGCGCGAAGTACGCCAACCTGGGGATCGGGTTCACACCGTTTGACGCCCCGCTGATCTTCGTTCTCGACGCCGACATTGTCATGGCAGCCACAGAGGTCTCGGACATGGTGGCGGCAACCAGCGCGGACAGGGCTGTCATCCTGCATGAGGTGCACGACGAGCCAGCGCTGGCACCGCTGCCGGGCACTGATCAGCTTGGCATCGTCGCCACCCGAGACTCCATCTTCACGCTGCGCCTCCCCGACGGCAGGCAGGTCTCGGTTACCAAAGCGCGCCAGAACTACGTCTCCGGCGCCTATCTCGGCCCCGGAATGATCATGGTCGGCAAGGACATGCTGACCGAGGTCGGCGGCTATCGCTCTGCGTTTCGCTCCTGGGGATGGGAGGACATAGACCTGCTGATCCGCCTCAAGCTCGCTGGCTACGAGATCGGTGAGGCAGGTCGGGCTGCGCACCTCACGCACGGCGACGACGTCCGGAATCTACCGGCAGGCACCGCGAAGATGACGAGCGAACGGGACAACGAGGCCCGCGGAGTCAGCCATCTGCTCAGGGGTGAGACGGTCGGCACCTTAGCCGAAGACATCGCCGCAGCGGTAGACACTGTCCGCGTCGACACCGTCTCGGACTGAGACGGTCCCGCGTGCGCACTGGATCGATCCCATTGACCCGCAACGAATTACGTCACCGATTCAACGTGCTGATCGACCGGCCCGCACACACCTTCACCCATCGCCTCCAATGGTCGACCTGGCGAAGACGCCACCAACACCGCGCCCGAACCAGCCACTACCAGCGACAACCCGACAATGATCATGAACTACGGCTGGAGTACTAGGCAGTGATGCCGCTGTGGCGTTGTCATAGGGGCTGTCGGAGTGGCAACTGCTGCAGAGTTGCTGATGGAGAAAGAGGTTCAGCGTGTCGCACCTGACACTCCGTCGAGACAGCAGCCGTCGGACGCGCCTTTCTCAGGTGCTTTCGGAACGTGGACGTCCGGTACGGCTACTGCGAAGCAGGATCGGAATGTCTCACACCGGCGCGCCAGGCCGAGAGGGGTGCAGATCTGTCATTCGATCCGTCCCACCAAAATCTCACACTTTTGATGGGATTTGCCGAGATCTGATGGGACATGATGGGCAGGTGCTGACGTGCAAATATGGGCTTGACCTGGTGTGATGGGGTCTTCTGGGATGCGTTCAGGAGATTTGAACCGGGGGCAAGTGGTCGCAGGTTCAAATCCTGTCATCCCGACAAGTGGAAGTCCCCTCCTCCCCTACGTCGGAGGGGACTTCTCGTTTCTGTGTCGGATGTTTGAGCGGATGTTTGTGATGGGCGCGACAGCGGCGAGTCACTGGCGTCAAGTGGTCTATACGGATCGGCGCGAATGCCGGATGGTGGTTCGACAGCTGAAAAGTGTTCTGCTACAACGTTCTCCGGCATCTTGAATGCGGCGGTGTCACGAGACACCTATGGATCCCTTACTGAATTTCTCCGTCGAGGAGCCGGGAACGCCTAGGTCGAACACCACCGGCATGGCGGCGTCGACGAGGAGCGCGAGGGCGATGGGGTCGGCGTCGCGGCCGTCGGCGAAGCGCATCCAGAATTCGGCGGCGGTGGTTCCGCCGGGCTTGCCGGTCTAGAATCCGGCGAGTTGCGGCATCCGGAACTCGACTCGTTCGGCGATGGTGGCCCCGGCCGGGGTGACACCGCGAAGGGGATCGAGGCATTGCTCCGGGGCGGGCAGTGTGGGAGGCGCGTTGCGCACGAACGTCGGGCCCTGTGCCACCGCCAGGTCGGTGAAGGTGGCCAGGACGCGGATGATTTCTCGGTCGTCGCGGGTGAGGATGGCCTGGCCGGTGGCTGTCCTGCGGCCGATGCGCGCGATCTCGGTGTGGACGAGGGCGGGGCCGGGGGTGCCGGGGCGCAGGAAGTGCGCGGAAGCGGACAGCAGATCGGGTTGGGGGAGTTCGTCGCGCAGCGCTTGCAGTGCGGTGGCCAGCAGGTAGCCGCCGTTGAGGGTGCCGCCGAGTGTCGACCAGCGGTCGGACAGTTCGAGACCGTATTCGTGGTCGCCGATGCGGGTGCCGGCGGTATCGGTGTCGAATGTGTAGTGCGTGGTTGCGGTCATCGGTCGGGTGTCCCTTCGATCCGTCACAACGATCGCCTGCCGACGTTACCCGCGTCGATTACCCGAGAGGTAATGGCCGGCTGGACCGTGAGTTCGTAGGATTCAGGAGGTGACTACCCAGACCGCCGGTGACCTGTTGCGACATTGGCGCCTCGAGCGCAGGCTCAGTCAGCTGGAACTGGCGGGGCGCGCCGAGACCTCCACCCGGCACCTCAGTTTCATCGAAACCGGTCGCGCCACTCCCAGCCGCACCATGCTCGTGCACCTGTGTGAACAGCTGGAGGTTCCGCTGCGCGAACGCAATCGCCTGCTACTGGCGGCGGGATACGCTCCGGTGTACGCCGAACCTGCCCTCGACACCCCCGCGATGGCGCCGGTGCGCGAGGCGATGCGTCAGATGCTGGCGGGACTCGAACCGTATCCGGCACTGGCGATCGACCAGAACTGGAACATGGTCGATGCCAACGCCGGTATCGCGCTGATGCTCGAAGGCATCGACCCGGCCTTGCTCACCGCGCAGCCCAACGCACTGCGCCTGAGTCTGCACCCCGATGGCATGGCAAGCCGCATCGTCAATCTCGCCGAATGGCGCGGCCACCTGTTCGAGCGGTTGACGCGCCGGATCGAGGTCACCGGCGCGCCGGAACTGATCGAACTGCTCGAGGAATTGCGCGGATACCCCGGCGGTGAGATCGAACTGTCGTTGCCGGAGCCGGATCAGGTCGTGGTCCCGCTGCGGCTGCGCCACGACAACCGCGAGCTGTCATTCATCAGCGCGACAACCGTCTTCGGCACGCCGATGAACGTCACCGTCGCCGAACTGGCCATCGAGTCGTTCTATCCGGCCGACCCGGACACGAAGAAGCTGCTGACGACGGCGCACTCGTGAGTGTCGCCACGGATCTGAGTGAGCTGCTCGGTGTTGCGGTCCGGGCGACGACCGACCTAGGGGCGAGCCATTCCTGGACGTTGCATCGCGCGATGTTGACCGACGGCCGCGACGTTTTCGCGAAGGTCGCCGCCGATCGGGCGCGGATACTCAGCGCCGAAGCGGAGGGTCTGCGCTGGCTCGGCGTCGGGGCGCCAGGACTCGTGCCGGAGGTGCTGGCCGTCGATGACCGCATGCTGGTGTTGCCGTGGTTGCCGGAAGCACCAGCCACCGCCGTCGCCGCTGAACGATTCGGCCGCGAACTCGCCGCGCTGCACGCGCATGCACCGGGATCGTTCGGAGCGCCGTGGTCCGGTTGGATCGCTGATCTCCCGCTGGACAACACGACGAGCAACGGCCCGTGGTCCCACTGGTATGCCGAGCGCCGCCTCGCCCCCTACCTTCCGCGTGCTGCCGCGCACCTGGGTCCCGACGGAACCCGCATGCTCGAACGCGTCATCGAGAACATCGACGCCCTCGCAGGCCCGCAGGAAACACCCAGCCGCATCCACGGTGACCTCTGGTCGGGCAACATTCGCTGGACCACCGACCGGGCGATCCTCATCGACCCCGCCGCCCACGGCGGTCATCGCGAAACCGACCTGGCGATGCTGGCTCTGTTCGGCGCTCCGCACCTGGACCGAATCCACGCCGCCTACCGGGAAACCCATCCGCTCGCCGACGGCTGGCGCACCCGAATCCCGTTGCACCAACTGCATCCACTGCTCGTGCACGTGCTGCTGTTCGGTGCAGGGTACCGAGACCGAACCATCGCCGCCGCTACCGCGATACTCGCGATATGAGTGCACCGGACGCGTTGTGGCATCCGGTGCACGTTGCTGCTCGTTGCCCCGACGTCCTGTGGTCTATCGGATCCTCATGACCGGCACCCCGCGGTGATGACCTGGGCCGAACGAATGCTGTGGGCGCCAGGTGAAGGCCGTTGCGGCACCTTCGATCTGATCGGATCGTCGTCGGAGCGGCTCACCCGGGCCGACGCAAGATCGGACTGCGCATGCACGGCGGCATTGCAGTGTGTGCCGTGTAACGAGCGTTCGCTGGTGGTCGGATCTGTTGGAGGGAGGGCGGAACACACCGCGAGTCCGCTGGGCTCATGACGATGTACTCCATGCCCTCGGTGAACAGGTCCGCGACCTGGCCGTAGTGGGCGAGCTCCTGCTCGAACTCCGCTCTGCCGAATTTCTCACGGAGTGTTCCGTCCGTTCGCTCGCGCCGCTCACCGGCTGGTTCGCGCGATCACCTTCTCCGCGAACCGGGACAGGTTGGCGATCTTGGTGTCCAGAGGCTCGGTGTCGACCTCGGTCGTATACGGGTAGCGGAAGCCGACGATGACATCGGTGACGCCCTTGTCCTCCAGGCGTTTCACGCCGTCGACAGTGAACCCGTCCAGCGAAATGACATGCACCTCGAAGTCCTCGCGGGTGCCGTATTCGGCGCGCAGCACGGTCAAGCGATCCAGCAGACGATCCAGTTCGGCGGGGTCGCCGCCGGCGTGCATCCAGCCGTCGCCGCGTTGGGCCGCACGCCGCAGCGCTGGTTCGCTGTGCCCGCCGATGAGGATGGGCAGTGGCGCGCCCGGCACCGGATTGATCTTGATCGGCGCGATGTCGTAAAACTTGCCGTGGAACTCGAAGTAGCCGCCCGCGGTGAGCCCGCGCACAATGTCGATGCACTCGTCCATCCGCGCGCCCCGATGCTCGAACGGCACACCCATCATGTCGAAATCGTCGGGCCACGGGCTGATTCCGACGCCGAGCCCGAGCCGGTCACCACTGAGCGCGGCGATGGAGGCGGCCTGTTTTGCGACGAGCACGGGTGGCCGGATGGGCAGCTTCAGCACGAATGGCGTGAACCGCAGCGTCGTCGTCACCGCGGCCATGGCGGCGGTCACCACGAACGCCTCGACGAACGGCTTGTTCTCCAGGAACTCCCGACTCCCGTCGGGAGTGTAGGGGTACTTCGCGTCGGAATCCTTCGGGTACGCGACGCTGTCGGCCACGACCATCGTCGTATACCCGGACTCCTCGGCCGCGCGGGCCAGCGGCACGTAATAGGTGGGGTCGACCATCGTCTCGGCGTAGGTGAATCGCATATCAGGGGTCCTTCGGTGTGTGTGCGGTGCGTCGTGCTCGGTCGTGGTTGCGGTGCGCGCGGCGTGAACGCTTGCGCGGCGGCCGAAATAGGAACCTTCCCCCAGGCAGGTGCCACTGGAATAGCCCGAGCTGTCCTGCGCAGTATTCGATGCGCCGGCGCCGGCCGCATACAACCTCTAGGTCCACGGGTTCGAATACCCTTCGGGGATCAGGTAATCGAACATCGCGCGCATGTCCGCCGACAGCCGCATCAGCTCGACGTGGGAACCGAATGCGCCGCCGTCGAGGTAGGCGAACTCCATCCCGGCCCCTTCGGATGTCCCCCTGGCCAGGATGCTGGACCCGCAGGCCGCCGCCTCGGCCAGTGCGGCATCGAAATCCTCGGGAACCCACGCGACGTGATGCAGACCGGGCCCGACGCGGTCGAGATGCTCGGAGTACAGGCTCACGCCGCTCCTCGGCTCGATCAGCTCCAACTGCTGCCCGCCCGCATAGCCCAACGCCACGGTGATCGTGTAATCGGCGGGCGCGCCACGCAATTCGGTGGTTTCCGGCCCGAATTGCACGTCCGGGATGGTGAGCCACTGCGCCACCCCATAGCGCTCGGTGAACTCCCGCTGCGCGCCCGCCATGTCCCGGACCACCCAGCACAGCTGGAATATCGGTCCGTGCGCGATGCG
Organism: Nocardia sp. NBC_01009; assembly: GCF_045208035.1. Lineage (NCBI taxonomy): Bacteria > Bacillati > Actinomycetota > Actinomycetes > Mycobacteriales > Nocardiaceae > Nocardia > Nocardia sp. NBC_01009. Next base: position 5,293,883 of record NZ_CP108695.1, read on the forward strand.
GCCCTCTGGACTTCCCACATCATCAATTAATCACTGATGCTTAATATCGTCAATACTCGCGTTTAGTACAGTTCGGGTATGCACATCGACGATTCGCGCGCGGCACTGCTCGCCGCCGGGGAACGGCTCATCGCCGAACGTGGCGTCGAGGTCCCGCTGCGCGACATCGCCGCGGCGGCGGGCCAACGCAACAACTCCGCGGTCCACTACTACTTCGACTCACGCACCGGCCTCATCGAAGCCATCGTCGAGCGCAGGATGAACTGGCTCGAAGACCGCAGGATGCGCCTGCTGGCCGAACACGAAGCCGACGGCACCGCGCACGAAATCCACACCCTGGTCGCCATGCTCGCCGCACCGATCCTCGAATTGGTCGGCACCGCCGGCGTCACCCATTACGGCCGCTTCCTCGAAGTCGTCCGCGCCCACCCCGTGATCGCCGACGCCCGCCGCCTCGCAGGTGCCGACCGTGCCGCGGTCCGCATCATCGCCGCCCGCCTGGACGCCGCGCTCCCACAACTGCCACCCCGCCGACGCCGCCAACGCCTGGAAACGATGGCAACGGTCATGTTCGCCCTCTTCGCCGACTACGAACGCGCATTGGAGTCCGGCGTCCGCACCGCGAACCCGGAGCAGGACGCCGCCGAAATCATCGACATGATCGTCGCCATGCTCACCGTCCCCGTCCCCGTTCGCGATCCGGCTCCCGCCGGCAGCAACCGATCTCGCTAACCCCGCACCCAGACCGAAGCGCTACCGGCGCCACGATCGGCACACCACTTCCCGGCGGGAACTTCAAGTCGTCGAGTGCCAGACCATCGACAGTTTCTGCACTTTTGCAGACGATACCTGCGCATTTCTCTATTGCCCGCACACAAAGTGGACACCAATACTGACCAACCGAGCCCGTGTGCGGTGCATCACATGCGTACGGGCGGCGTGTGGAAAGAAGAGGAACAACTGGATGACGTCCACGATAGAAGAAGCCATCTCCGAAAAGGGCCTTGCGCGGGTTGCGCAGTCGCTCGCCAAGTGGACGGAGAAGTGGTTCCCGGATGCCTACGTCGTCGCGCTGGCAGGCGTATTCATCGTGGCTGCCGCTGCGCTGGCCAACGGCTCGTCACCGCGAACAGTCGCGAACGCGTTCGGCGACGGTTTTTGGGATCTGACCGCTTTTACTCTTCAGATGGCAATGGTGGTTCTCACCGGATACGTCATCGCCACGTCCCCACCTGTCGCCCGGCTGATCGACCGGCTGGCCACCCTGCCGCAAACTGCCAGCAGTGCGGTGAGTTTCGTTGCGTTCCTCTCCATGTCGATATCATTTCTGAACTGGGGACTCAGTCTAGTTTTCGGCGGTCTACTGGCCCGGGCGATCGCCCGTCGGACCGATCTGCGCGTGGACTATCGCGCGCTCGGCGCGGCGGCGTTCATGGGGTTGGGCGCCGTGTGGGCGCTGGGAATATCCTCCTCGGCCGCGCAGCTACAGGCCACCGCCACCTCGTTGCCTCCGGCGCTGCTGAGAATTACCGGTGTCCTCGACTTCGGACACACGATCTTCACGTGGCAGTCCCTGCTCATGTGCGCCATCGTCATGGCGCTCACCGTGGTGATCGCTCACTTCTCGGCGCCGAAGGATGCAGCAATCAAGACCGCTCAAGAGCTGGACGTCGATCTGGATGACCAGCCTGCGGAGGTGGCTCCACGCTCCCGTCCCGGGGAATGGCTCGAGTACAGCCGCATCCTGCCAATCCTGGCCGGCCTGATGACGGCGGGCTGGTTGACCTCACAGCTCACCGCCAAACCACTGCTCACCGTTGTCAGCAGCCTGAATGGTTATCTGCTCGTCTTCCTCATGCTGGGCTTGATGCTCCACGGCACCCCGCGCAAGTTCTTGCAAGCCGTCTCCCTCGCCGTACCCGCCACGGCCGGCATTCTCGTCCAGTTCCCGCTGTACGCCGCCATGGCCGCGATCCTCACCAAGGCGAAGGGCAGTGGCGGTCTCACCATTTCCGAACACCTCGCGGAGTTCTTCACGAGCATCGGCGGCGGCGGAAGTTTCGCCATCGTCATCGCCCTCTACACCGTGGTGCTAGGCGTCTTCGTCCCGTCCGGCGGCGGAAAGTGGCTGGTCGAAGCCCCCTACGTCATGCAGGCATCGACCGACGTTCACATGAACCTCGGCTGGACGGTTCAGATATACAACGTCGCCGAGGCACTGCCGAACCTCATCAACCCGTTCTTCATGCTTCCTCTGCTGGCAGTGCTCAGACTGCGGGCACGGGACCTCGTCGGATTCACGTTCCTGCAGTTCCTATTCCACCTGCCGGTCGTACTGCTTCTCGTATGGTTGCTCGGAATGACGTTCGAATACGTCCCGCCGATCTTGCCCGCCACCCCGTGACCGATCCAGGTCGGTACTGCTCGTTAGTGCTAACGAATCGCACACTGACAGAACAGCACTCGCCGTCGGCCGCCAGCCGCGCGGCGCAAGACCGTCACCGGATCCACTGGCGCTGAGGTCTGTCGGTTCGAGGATTCCTTCGACGATCACCAGCAGGCCGCGGGCCAGACACAGCCTGCCGATATCCTCGATCAGCCCGATATTGACCGCTCCGGGCTCTCTGGAAGCGCGGCCGCGGCAGTGCGCACAGGTTCGGGATCGACCGCACCGCCGAGTGGTTCCCGATGAAGGTCGTCGAGAGGCTGGGGAGTTGATGCAACAGTTCCTCGCGGCCACTGGCTAAGGTCGCTCACGAAGGAAAACGTTTGCGGAGCTACAAGATTCGGTGGACGCGGAGATCATCGACATGCTGTGTCAGGCCGTGCTCTCTGGATGTCTACACACTGTCGGTGACACTATCGACTATCGGACACCGTCGCGCACGGCTGGTGGCGCCTATTCCTTCTTTAGCCCGTTCAAAGCTTGCTGGGCTTGGTTTTTGGCGATCGTGTCGAGCTCGTCCCGATTCACCGGGGGTTCGCCTTTTGCGCGCAGGACGGCGACTTCTACTCGCACCGAGATGTTGCTGTCGTGCACGCCCACGATGTAGGTGATTCCGTTGCCGGTGTCGGTGGTCGCGGTGTGCCAGTAGCCCTGGGCGCCGATTCCGGTGACCTCGCCGGAGGCAAGCCCCGCTCCGGTGGCGGCGGTGTCGGTCTGTTTCCAACGGTCGTAGGCGGGGGCGGCCTCGGCGCCGGTGAACTGGGCCTGGAGGCCGATTCCGGCTTCGTCGACGGTGGCGTCGTCGTCGACGGTCGAGGGGCTGGTGTAGCGGATCGCGCAGTACAGGTTGCCGCCGTCGGAGGTATTCGGCGGAAATTCCTGATGCCGGGGGTCTTCTCTGGGCGTGGATGACCACCTGTGTAACGGCGTGGGATCGACAAGGTCGCAGGCATTGGTGATCGCGCTCATCGAATAGATCCCCGGCGCAGCTACGCGGCGCGACGTGGCCGGGGCCGCGCTGGAAAGGGCCGGCGTGCTGGACGAGGCCGGGCCAGCGGCGGAATTGCCGCCACTGTCGCCGCCGCTGACGAAGATGCCGATCGCCACACCGATACCCAGCACCACTACCAGCCCGAGAACGCCGCCGATGATCAGACCCGTTTTGCCGCTACCGGTCGACGGTGGTGGCGGCCCGTACCCCCGACCAGGTTGGCCGTACCCGATAACAGGCTGACCGGGAGCAAACGTAGGTGCAGGCACTGACGTGTAGGTGCCCGAGTCGGGGTCATCCCAGCCGCCCGCCGGCGGATTGTATTGCCGCACAGCGGGATCGGCGCTTCCCGGCGTCGGCTGATCGTCAGGTCCGCGCTGGGAGTACGTCATCCCCGTAGTCCCTCCGGTTCTGCAACGGGCTCACCCGTCGACCATCAACTCCGAAGCGATCCTATTCCTGCGCCATCGAGCAGTCATCTGCACCGTCCCCACCGGCCTGCTCGAGTCGACGGCCTCTACTTCTCCTTCAAACCGTCCAGCGCCCTGCGGACTTGGGGCCTGGCGATCGAATCGAGTTCGTCCAGGCTCACCGTAGGAGAACCCTTCTCACGCGTAAGCGCGATCTTTACCCGCACCGAAACATTGCCGTCCTGCACACACACGACGTAGGCCATTTCCGCGACGAGGTTGCCGGTCACTTCGGAATGCCAGTAGCCCTGGCTGCCGATTCCGGTGACCTCGCCGGAGACCGACCCCGGTCCGGCGGTGACGGTGTCGGCGTGTTTCCAATGGTCGTAGAAGGGCGGAGCTGTCCCGTCGGTGAACTCGGCCTCGACGCTCATTTCGGCTCTGTTCATGGAGAACTCGGCGCCGGTCGAACTGGTGTAGCCGACATCGCATTTCAGGCTGCCGCTGTCGTGGGTGGACGGCCGGGTTTCCCGATGGTTGGGAGCGCCTTTCGGCGTGGACGACCACTTGGTCAACGGTGTGGGGTCGACCAGGTCGCACGCATTGGTGATCCCGTTCATCGAATAGGTTCCCGGCCCCGATCCCTGCCGGGCGGTGGACGACGCACCGGCGGACCCACCATCGTCGCCGCCGAGGAAGATGCCGATCGCCACACCGATACCCAGCACCACCACCAGCCCGAGAACGCCGGCGACGATCAGACCCGTTTTGCCGCTACCAGTCGACGGTGGGAGATACGGCGGTGGTGGCCGGTACCGCTGACCGGGTTGGCCGTACCAAGGCGAGTCGGCAGCCGGGCCCGCCGTAGCGGGACCGAAGAACGCGAGATCTGCGCCTGCAGTGGGATTGTCCTGGCCGCCGGGTGGGTTGAATGGCGGCGGTGCGGGTTCGGCGGTGCCCAGGTTCGGGTTATCGCCGGGTTCGTGCTGGGAATCGGTCATGCGTATAGGCCCCTCCGGTCTCGAACGGGCCTCCCCCGCCAAATCGTCGACTCGGACCATGATCGTAGTAGTTCGGGTGCAATCAGGACGCGAAACCCGGACTCGGCAGATCGACCCCATCGAGTCCGAGACAGTCATGACCCCCAGCGACCAAGCAGGCCGCACAGCCAACAGTCACCGAATCCTGCAGCGGCCCTCAGCCGGATCGGTGACGTGACAGCCGCACCGGCCCCGAATTACTCCTCACGATTCATCTGACTTTCGGGCAGCGGGCGCGGTGGTGTTCGGTGTCGCGATCGATCAAATCACATCATTCGGCCGCGGAGCTCATCGATTCACGTGAAGTGCGAGACATCAAAGCCGGTGTTCAGTAGCATTAGATGGGTGCGGCGCAACGGGTTTCCATATTTCTCGGGCGCAGAAGGTCCATACGCGCAATTACTGTGCGTAAATGTGTGAGCATCTTGTCTTTCGAGGGGCAGGATAATGTTCGAAGCGCCAGCCGTCATGGGGCAGATCCAACTTTGGGGTGTGATACCGAACCGAGGTGGGGCGCGGGAATCGGCTATTTCGACAACGCGGATCTCATCTAATTACGGACATATCGTACACGCCTTGACACGTCCGGCGAGGTCTCCGTCGCCCTCGCGTGAGCAGCGGTTTACTGGACGTCTACACGCCTGCGGCGGCACATTGTCGTGTTACGACGAATTTGTTGCACAGTTGCTCGGCAAGGTCAGGGGGTTTATGTACCTGTGGCAGGCGGCGTCTGAAGAGCGCTTCCATCGGAGAGCGGCTACGACTTCGAGCCGTCATTAGTAACGTCATGCGTTCCGACCGGCACATGACCGCCGTAGGGGGTGGAAGCTCGCTTCAACGTCGGCGACGAGTATATGTAATTGCATCTGTAACGGAGAATGCACCTACGGAAAATTCTGGGCACGGGCGGATTCTTGTTGCGCGCTGCTCCTGGGTCTCGGAATTTGAGGAGGGGTTAGACGATGAGTCCGAATCCAGCCGCGCCTGCCGACCGAGATCCGGATCTGATTCCGCTTTCGAGGGCGCAATACGGAATGTGGCTCGCGAACAATCTTCCCGGCGGCCCGAACGTCAATATCGCGCACTACGTCGAGATCGAGGGGCCGATAGACTACGACGCGTTCACCAAAGCAGTGAACGACGCCGGCCACGAGACCGAGTCTCTTGTTGTCCGGGTGGTCGAATCCGGCGGTCACCCGTATCAGTTCGTCGACCGCAGCATCGTCTACGACGAACCGTTGCTGGATCTCAGCGCCGAAGACGATCCGTACGCGGCGGCGATGGAATGGATGCGCCGTGACTACAACACCAAGGCCATCGATCTGGCCCGGGACCGGCTCGCCGCGACGCGGCTCATCCGGCTCGGCGAAGACCGGTATCTGTGGTATGCGCGCGCCCATCATCTGATGACCGATGGCTACGGCGCGTTCAACATCCTGAACCGAGTGGCCGAGCACTACAACGCGCTGCTCGAGGGCAGGCCGCCGGCCCGACTGGTGGCGGCCCGGCTGGCGGACATCATCGCGGCGGAGCGCGAATATCGCATGAGCCGCCGGTTCGACACCGACAAGGCGTACTGGCTCGACAAGGTCGCCGATCTGCCGTCGACGACGAGTCTGTCCGGTCGCACCGCCAAGTGGAGCGAAGTCGACCGCTTCGCCGGTCGGCCGCTGCCGTCGCGGTTGACCGCCATGCTCGACCGTTTCGCCGACGACCTGCACGCGTCGGCCGCGCAGGTGGTGGTGGCCGCGTTCGCCGCGTTTCTCGCCCGCATGACGGACACCGACGACATCGCCTTGTCGCTGCCGGTGACCGGACGGGTGACGATGCGCTTGCGGAACGCCGCCGCGATGTTGGCGAACATGGTGCCGATCCGATTCGCCGTGGACGCGACGACCACCGTGGAAGGGCTGATTCGCGCATCGGTGTCCGAGCTCGTCCTGGCGATGCGGCACCAGCTCTACCGGTTCGAGGATCTGCGCCGCGATTCCAACGCGTTGGACGCGGCCGCGACCTCCTTCGGTCCGATCGTCAATATCTTGTTCTTCGATTCCGAGATTCGGCTCGGATCGGCGATCGGCCGCTACCGCGCACTGACGTCCGGGGCTCTGGACGACCTGCAGCTCAATATGTACCGCTCCGGGGCCGACGCGCCGCTGCTCATCGAATTGCACGGCAACGCCAACCTGTACAGCCAGGACGAACTCGACGTGCACACCAGTCGATTCGTCGACTTCCTGCATCGCATGATCGACTCGCCCGTCGACACTTGCCTGGTCGATATCCCGCTCGTCGATCCCGCCGAGGAGCAGCGCATGCTCGGCGAACTCGCCGGCCACGACGGCGCGGCGACCTCTGCGACACTGGTCGATCTGCTGACGCGACAGGCCGCGGCCACCCCGTCCGCGGTCGCTGTCACGTCGGGTACGACCGCCCTCACCTACCGTGAGCTCGACGAGCGCTCGAACCGGTTCGCCCGCAAGCTCATCGCCCTCGGTGCGGGGCCGGATTCGCTGGTGGCCATCGCGATGCCACGCGATGCCGATCTGATCATCGTCGCGGTGGCGGTGCTGAAGTCGGGTGCCGGGTATCTGCCGCTGGATCTCGCGCACCCGCTCGATCGACTCGACTACGTGCTGAACGACGCCGATCCGATCGCTGTAGTGACAAACCGGAGCATGCGCTATCAGGTGCCCGGGGATGCCGGCCCCGTGGTGCTCTTCGACGACGACCCAGGTGTGGAAACCGATCGTCCGATCACCGATGCGGATCGCACCCGCCCGCTGCGCCTCGACAACGTCGCCTACGTCATCTACACCTCCGGATCGACGGGACGGCCGAAAGGCGTGCCGATCACTCATCGCGCGGTCGCCACCTACCTGACGAACGCGTGTACCGAAATCGGAGTCCGCGCCGGCGACGTGTGGACGTTGTTCCATTCGTTCACGTTCGACTATTCGGTGTGGGAGATCTTCGGTGCGCTGGTAACCGGCGGCCGGGTGGTCGTGGTGGACAGCCCTGCGACGCGTTCGCCGGATGACCTCGTGCGCCTGGTGGCGCGCGAGAAGGTGAGCGTTTTCAGCCAAACACCCTCGGCATTCCATCAATTCGCGACCGCGCGACAGCGATATGTCGACGCCAGCGAGCCCGACGGTGAGCTTTCGGTGCGACTGGTCGTTCTCTCGGGCGAGGCTCTCGATCCGGCGGGTTTGTCGGACTGGTACGAGCACAATCCGAACCTGCCGGTGCTGGCCAACAGCTACGGCATCACCGAAACCACCGTCTTCGTCACCTATCTCCGGTTGACCCCCGACATCGCCGTGCCGGGCGCACCGAGCACAATCGGTCCACCGCTGCCGGGCGTGCGCGTGTACACCCTGGACGAACGATTGCGCCCGGTGCCGCTGGGAGCCTGGGGTCAGATCTACGTCGCGGGAACGCAACTCGCCCGCGGCTACCTCGGCCGCCCCGGGTTGACCGCGGGCCGCTTCGTCGCCGACCCGTTCGGCGGGCCGGGTGAGCGCCTCTATCGCAGCGGCGACGTCGCTCGCCGAAATAGTAAGGGCGAGTTGGAATATCGCGGACGCGCCGACCAGCAGGTGCAGCTGCGCGGGTTCCGGATCGAGCTGGACGAGGTCCGCAGTGCGCTGCTGAGTCACAGCGTGGTCTCGACGGCGGTCGTCATCGTGCACCTGCCGGGCACGGAAGCGGCCCGGCTGGTCGCCTACGTCGTGCCCGCTGCCGACGCGGTCTGCGAGCCCGAGGTGCTACGCGCGCATGTCGGGTCGATGCTGCCGGAATACATGATCCCGGCACACATTGTCGTTCTGCAGGCGTTGCCGCTGACCGTCAACGGCAAAGTCGACTATCGGGCGCTGCCCGAGCCGGCCTTCGGTTCGGCCGCGCCGTATGTAGCGCCGAGCACCGTCGTCGAGGAGATCATCGCCGACGTCTTCGCCGAGGTTCTGGGCACTCCGCAGGTGGGTGTGCTGGATAGCTTCTTCGACCTGGGCGGCAATTCGCTGACCGCCACCAGCGCTTCCGTGCGGATCGCCGAGCTGACCCGGTGCGAGGTATCGGTGCTCGACGTGTTCGGCAAGCCGACCGTCGCCCAACTCGCCGCCCATATCGAAGCCGGTCAGCAATCCAGCCGCCCTGCCCTGCGGGCGCAGCCACGCGTCGAGCCCATTCTGTTGGCGCCCGCACAGAACCGGATCTGGCTGATCAATCAGGTCGACCCGGGGTCGGCGGCGTACAACATACCGCTGGTGCTGCAGCTGACCGGACACCTCGATACCGCGGCACTGCGCTCGGCGCTGACCGACGTGATCGAACGGCACGAATCCCTGCGAACCGTTTATCCCGCCGTGAATGGCCAAGGAACGCAGGTGATCCTGTCGGCCGAGCAAGTCGCTGCTGATCTCGATTCGACCCCACAGCCCACCCACCCCGATGATGTCGACAACCGGATCCGCGAGCTGGCTTCGACCGGGACCGACGTGCGCCGACGTCCGCCGATCCGGGTCGCACTGCTGGCGTCCACCGACCAGCGGCGGCAGGTCTTGGTTGTCGTACTGCACCACATCTGCTGCGACGGATCGTCGCTGCCACCGCTCGCGGCCGATTTCGCAGCGGCCTACCGAGCGAGGTCGCACGGACACGGCCCGGACTGGCGACCACTGACCGTGCAGTACGCCGACTACAGCATCTGGCATCGCAGTGTGCTCGGCGACGAAAACGATCCAGAATCGCTCGCGGCGCGCCAATTGCGTTACTGGACAGTGCAATTGGCGGGGATGACTCGGCTGCTGGATCTCCCCGTCGACCGTCGACGGGCGACTCGCCAGTCCATGCTCGCCGACGTCGTCGACTCCGTGCTCCCCGCCGAGACCTGCGCCGGGATCGAGCGGGTGGCGCGCACGGCGAACGCCACGACCTTCATGGTCGTTCATGCCGCGTTGGCCGTTCTGCTCGCCCGGCTGTCGGATTCGGCGGACATCACCATCGGAACGCCGGTCGCGGGCCGCGGCGAGCGCGCGTTGGAACCGCTGATCGGCATGTTCGTCAATACGGTGCCACTGCGCACCCAGGTGCGCGGCGACGAATCGTTCACGGAGTTTCTGACGCGAGTCAAAGACATCGATATCGAAGCTTTCGCCCACAGCGACCTGCCGTACGAACGCGTCGTCGAAGCGGTCGATCCGATGCCGTCGCTGGCGCACGAACCGATGTGTCAGGTGTACCTCGCCTTCGACAACATGGACCGCCCGAGCCTGGAACTGTCCGAGCTCACCGCCGAGATCCTGGATCCTGGACCGCAACCGGCGAAGGTTGACATCATCGTCACTGTCGCCGAGAACGGTAGGGCAGCAAGCGATCTCGCACTGCGGATCAACTACGCGACCGACCTGTTCGATCGGGGGACGATCGAGGATTTCGCCGCGCGACTGCATCGGATCCTCGAGTCGGTCGCGTCGAATCCGCAGCAGCGAGTGGGTGCTGTCGATGTGCTGTCGAGGACCGAGCGAGCCGCGTTGGTGCCCGCGTCGGGCGGCTGTGCCGAGGCACCACGGGTGCTGGCGGAGTTGCTGACGGTCCGGGAGCCGGATGCCGTGGCGATCGTGTCGGGAGAACGCACGGTGTCGTACGGGGAGTTGGATGTCTGGTCGAATCAGCTCGCTCGGTTGCTGATCGAGTGGGGGACGGGCTCGGATGATCAGGTCGCGCTGGTGATGGCGCGGTCGGTGGAACTCGTGGTGGGGATGTGGGCGGCGGCGAAGGCGGGTGCGGCATTCGTCCCGGTGGATCCGCGGAATCCGGCCGAGCGAGTCGCGCTCATGGTCGCGGATGTTCGGGTGGTGTTGACGGTGGAAGCAGCCCAGGGCCTGCTCCCGTCCGCGGTCGCGCGTTTGATTCTCGATGATCCGGGCACCGAGGCCTGCATCGCGGCGCGATCCCCGGCCGCCCTGACGGACACGGATCGGATCCACGCCTGCCGTGCCTCGAACACGGCGTACGTGGTGTACACCTCGGGGTCGACGGGCGAGCCGAAGGGCGTCGCTGTGACGCACGAGGGCTTGGCGAATTTCGCCGCCGAACAACGTGAACGCTATCGGATCGACAGTTCCGCGCGGGTGTTGCAGGTGGCGGCTCCGGGCTTCGATGCGGTGGTCCTGGAGTTGCTGATGGCGCACCCGAACGGTGCGGCCTTGGTGGTGTCGCCCCCGGATGTCTTCGCTGGGGATCGCTTGGCGGAATTGATTCGCACGCAACGGGTTTCGCATGCATTCATCACGCCGAGCGTGCTGGCGACGATGTCGCCCGCCGATGTGGATTCATTGCACGTATTGGTCGCCGGTGGGGAGGCGGTGTCGGCGGAAACGGCCGCGGTGTGGAGTCCCGGCCGTCGGTTGTTCAACGGATACGGGCCGACCGAGACCACGATCATGGTCGCGATCAGTGATCCGCTGTGCTTCGGTGCCCGCGTCACGATCGGTGGCCCGATCCGCGGTGTCGAGGCCCTGGTATTGGACGCGAATCTGCAGCCGGTACCGGTAGGGGTGACCGGACAGCTGTACATCTCCGGGATCCATCTCGCCCGCGGATACCTGGACCGACCCGCGGACACCGCGGCGGCATTCGTGGCCAATCCGTTCGGTGCGACGGGAGCACGTATGTACCGCACCGGCGACCTGGCCCGCTGGACACCCGGGCGCACCCTCGAATACGTCGGGCGCACCGACTTCCAGGTGAAGATCCGCGGCCAGCGCATCGAACTCGGCGAAATCGACGCCGTCCTCGCCGGGCATCCAGCGGTGGCGGTCGCGGTGACGGTCAGCGTTGCGACGGAGAGCGGGCAGAGGCTTGCCGCCTACGTCATGCCGGCGACGGAGGCCGTCAACGTCGCGGAGCTGACGGCCTACGCCGCACAACACCTGCCGTTGCACATGGTTCCGGGCGCAATGACGGTGCTCGACGCGTTACCACTGACATCGGTGGGCAAGATCGACCGTGCCGCGTTGCCGGCACCGGTGTTCGCCGCCGAGACCACCGAGTTCGTCGCGCCACGCGACGCGGCCGAGCAGATCGTCGCCGATGTGTGCAGCGCTGTGCTGGGCATCGATCGCGTCGGCGTCCTCGACAACTTCTTCGATCTCGGCGGCAACTCGCTGTCGGCGACGCGAGTGGCCGCGCGGCTGAGCGCAGTGTTCGGTGTCGATATTCCGCTGCACACCGTGTTCGACGCGCCGACCATCGCGGCATTCGCCGAGGATCTGCGGGCCATCGAGGCACCCGGGCGGGAACCGCTGATTCCGCAGGAACGCCCGGCGCGGATCCCGCTGTCGCCCGCCCAGGCCCGCATGTGGTTTCTCAATCAGTTCGACACGGGCTCGGCGCTATACAACATCGCCCTGGTCGTGGGCATGTCGGGACCCCTCGACGTGGCCGCCATGCACGCGGCGATCGCCGATGTGCTCGACCGGCACCAAGCTCTCCGGACCGTTTACCCCGACAGCGACAGCGGACTGCATCAGCTGATCGTGTCGGTGCAGGCAGCACTACCCCCGCTGGAGCCGGTTGAGGTGGCGGCGGCAGACGTCGAGGCGCACATCGCCGCGGCGGCCGCGGTCGGTTTCGACGTCACCCGCGAGGTTCCGTTCCGAATCACGTTGCTGCGCAGTGCATCCGATCGACACACTCTGGTCCTCATCGTCCATCACATCAGCTTCGACGGATCCTCGCTCGCACCGCTGGCCGCGGACCTGATGACCGCCTACAATGCCCGCCTCCGGAACAAGGCGCCGCAGTGGTCGCCGTTGTCGGTGCAGTACGCGGATTACGCTCTGTGGCAACGGAAATGGCTCGGCGCCGAGGACGACCCGAACTGCCCGGCCGCCACCCAGATCGAGTATTGGCGGGCTTCTCTGGCCGATCTGCCCGAAGTGCTCGACCTGCCCACCGATCGTCCGCGCCCGGTGCGGCAATCGTTCCGCGGTGCGACGGTCTCGGCGACACTGCCCGCCGACCTCGGTCGTGACCTGGTCGCCTTGGCCCGCCGCCGCGACGTGACCGTCTTCATGGTGCTGCACGCGGCGTTTGCCGCACTGCTGGCGCGGCTTTCGGGAACCGGTGATATCGCTGTCGGCACACCCATCGCCGGTCGCGGCGAACCAGGGCTCGAGCGCCTGGTCGGAATGTTCGTCAACACCCTGGTACTGCGGACGCGTATCGAACCCGGCGCGTCCTTCCTCCAGATCCTGGAGCAGGTCCGGGCTACCGATCTGGCCGCCTTCGACCACGCCGACATCCCGTTCGAGCGCCTGGTCGAAGTGCTGAATCCGCCACGCACGACGGCCCACGCGCCGTTGACGCAGGTGGGTTTCTCGTTCCACAACATCGAGATTCCGACGGTGCGGTTCGAGGAACTGACGGTGTCGGCCCGGACCGCCGATCCGAGCGTGGCCAAATACGATCTGCATCTCAATCTCGTCGACACCGCGGAGCGCGACGGTGAACCGGGCGCGATGGCAGTCGAATTCAATTACGCCACAGACCTTTTCGACAAGGCGACGATCCTTTCGATGGTCGATCGATTTGTGCTGCTGCTGCGGGCGATAGTCGCCGATCCCGCCCGCGCGGTCGGTGACATCGAGCTGCTGACCGCGCACGAGGCGCGCGAGCTGGCCGCACGCGAAACCGGGGGGACGACGCCGCCGTCGTCTGCGACGATCGCGGACCTGTTCGCCGCGCAGGCCGCGGCGACGCCGGACAGCACGGCCGTGATCGACTCCGAAGGCAGCGCGCGACTGAGCTACCGAGAGTTCGCGGCGCGGGTGAATTCGCTGGCGCATGCCTTGATCGGACGCGGAGTTGGCCCGGAAACCATTGTGGCCGTGGCGATGCGTCGCTCCATCGACCTGCTGACCACGCTGTATGCGATCCACGCGGCCGGCGGGGCCTACCTGCCTCTGGATCCGGATCACCCGCTCGATCGCGTGCGCGCCGTGCTCGCCGCCGCACGGCCGCGGGCGGTGCTCACCCGCCCGTTCGACGAAGCGAGTCTGCCCGACGACGTCCCGATATGGGCGTTCGCGGAACTCGACGCCGAGTGTTGGGATGGGTCGCCGGTGACGGACGCCGATCGGCTCGAGCCGCTGCATCCCGAGAACCTGGCGTATGTCATCTATACCTCCGGCTCGACCGGGGTACCGAAGGGTGTGGCGGTACCGCATGCCGCGGTGGTCAATCAACTCCGCTGGATGTGCAAGTACTACCAGCTCGGCGACGACGTCATGCTGTTGCGGACTCCGGTCACCTTCGACCTGTCGGTCTGGGAGTTGTTCTGCCCCTTGTCATGTGGTGCGAAGTTGGTTGTCGCGGGCCCCGACGGGAGCGGCGACCCGGATGCGGTGGCCGGGTTGATAGCCGAACATCACGTGACGACAGCGGATTTCGTGCCGTCATTGCTCTCGGTGTTCCACCAGACGGCCGACGGACGCCAGTTCCCAGACCTGCGGCGCGTGCTGTGCATCGGCGAGGCGCTGCCGGCCGAAACCGTCCGCCGTTTCCGCGATCTCAGCGACGCGCGCATCGACAACCTGTACGGGCCGACGGAGGCCGCCGTCAGCGTCACCGCGTATCGCATCGACGGAATCGACGGCGGCGCGGTGCCGATAGGGGTTCCCGAGCCGAATGTCATCGCGCATGTGCTGGATTCGCGACTGCACTCTGTTCCGGTGGGGGTGACCGGTGAGTTGTATCTGGGCGGCATCCAGCTGGCCCGCGGATACCACCAACGTCCCGATCTGACGGCGGCGACGTTCGTCGCCGACCCGCTCGACGGCGCGCACGGATCTCGCCTGTACCGCACCGGCGACCTTGTTCGCTGGGATAAGGGCGGCGCCCTGCGCTATGTCGGCCGCGCCGACGATCAGGTGAAGATTCGCGGGCTGCGGATCGAATTGGGCGACATCGAGGCAGCGCTGCTCGCGCACGAACAGGTGACCGCGGCCGTTGCGCGGGTACATTCCGGCCGCGACGAGCAACGCTTGGTCGCCTACGTGGTCACCCCAGAGGCAGTGGACACCAAGCAGATTCGACGACTCTTGCTGGAGCGCCTGCCGGCCTATATGGTGCCGTCCGCGATCGTCCGGATCGACGCTGTCCCGCTGACGGCGAACGGCAAGGTCGACTACCGGGCATTGCCTGCTCCGGATCCGAGCGACCACGCGGAATACCGGGCGCCGCGAGGGCTCGTGGAGCAGGCCGTCGCCGAGGTTTTCGCCGAGCTGCTCGGCCTGCCGACGGTCGGCGCGGACGACGACTTCTTCGACCTGGGTGGGAATTCGCTCGTCGCCACGCGGGCGTTGAGCCGGATCGGCGCCATGGTCGACGCGACCGTACCGGTGCGAATGATGTTCGAGGCGCCCACCGTCGCCGAGTTGGCCGAGCGCATCGCACAGCTGCGGGGGGTGCCGGGTCTGCCCGCACCGACGCCGAAACCGAGACCGGACCGTCTGCCGTTGTCGACGGCGCAGGCCCGCATGTGGTTCCTCAACCAGTTCGATCCGGCTTCGCCGGGATACATTGTGCCGCTGGCGATTCGGCTCGACGGAGTACTCGATGTCGATGCGCTCACGGCGGCCGTCGGGGATGTCGTCGAGCGGCACGAGAGCTTGCGCACCGTGTACCCGGCGGTGGACGGCACGCCCACTCAGGTGGTGCTGGACGCGGCCGATGTCGTCGCGGGCTGGGACCTCGGCCCGCAGCGGATCGATGAGCGCAAGCTGGCACGTCGGCTGGCCGCGTTCTCGAACACCGGATTCGATGTGTCGAAGGGCGTGCCGGTGCGGGTCGCGCTGTACCAGCTGCCGGACACGGCCTGGGTGGTCGCGGTAGCCGTGCACCACATCAGTTGCGACGGTTATTCGGTGGCGCCGCTGGCCGCCGATATCGTGACGGCCTATCGGGCGCGGGCCGGCGGAAACCTGCCGGACTGGGCGCCGCTCACCATCCAATTCGCCGATTACGCCCTGTGGCAGCGCGAGGTCCTCGGCTCGCCGGACGACCCGGATTCGCCCGTGTCCCGTGATGTCGTTTACTGGCGAACCCGACTCGCGGACATACCCGAACTGCTAGAGCTGCCCACCGATCGACCGCGCCCGGTGGAGCAGACCCACCGCGGCGCGGTGATCCACGTCGAGATTCCGGCGGACCTGCAGCGCCGGGTGGAGTCCCTGGCCCAGCGATCCCGGGCGACGACGTTCATGGTGGTGCACACGGCACTCGCGGTGCTGATGTCGCGGCTGTCCGGCAGCGACGACATCACCATCGGCGTGCCACACGCGGGTCGCGGCCACCGGGCGCTCGACCACCTCGTCGGGATGTTCGTCAACACCTTGGTCCTGCGCACCCGCGTCACGCTCGATCAGACGTTCACCAGCCTGCTGGATGCGGTGCGGCACAGCGACATCGAGGCCTTCGACCATGCCACCGTGCCGTTCGAGCAGCTGGTGGAAACGCTGAATCCGGCACGGTCGACAGCGCACACGCCGTTGTTCCAAGTCATGCTCGCCTACCAGAACATGGTGCGGGCGCGCGTGGAACTTCCGGGTCTCACCGTCGAGACCATCGACCCGGGCGACAGTGCCGCGATCTACGACCTGCTGCTCATGATGACGGAGGACCACGGGCCGGACAACGAGCCGACCGGCATGACGCTGCGGTTGACCTACGCCACCGACCTGTTCGACGCGAACTCCGCACAGCGTTTCGCCAACCGGTTCGTTCGCCTGCTCGACGGCGTCGCGACCGATGCCGACTCGCCGATCAGTGAGCTCGATCTACTCGATGCCACCGAGCGGCAGCTGGTGCTCAAGCGTTGGAACGACACCGGCGACCCCGTATCAGTGGGCCGAACCCTGGTGGACGCCTTCGATGAACAGGTGGAATGCAGCCCGGATGCTCCGGCGATTCGGCTTCCGGACGGCGATGCGCTGACCTACCGGGATTTCGCCGCCCGCGTCAATCGGCTGGCCAGGTGGCTCATATCGTGTGATGCGAGGTCGGAAACCGTTGTGGCCGTCGCTATTCAGCGATCGATCGACCTCGTGACGGCGCTGTATGCGGTGCTCGAGGCAGGTGCTGCGTTCCTGCCGATCGACCCGAATCAACCGAGCGAGCGAATCGCCGGCGTGCTGGGTGCGGCGCGACCGCTGATGGTGCTCACGACATCAGCGGACGGCGACGGACTGCCCGAGGGATTCACCTCCGTTCGAGTCGATCGGCTGGATCTGGCCGGGCTGTCCGGTGCCCCGATCACCGACATGGAACGGTGTGCGCCGCTGCGGCCGGACAACGTGGCCTACGTCCTGTTCACCTCCGGCTCCACCGGCGTCCCCAAGGGGGTGGCCCTGACCCATGCCGCGACCATGAGTCAGTTGGCGTGGGCACAGCAGCAGTGGCCGCACAACGCGGCCGACCCGGTGCTGTACAAGACTCCGATCACCTTCGACATCGCCGTGTGGGAGTTGTTCTGGCCGTTGCAAATCGGCGCGCACATCGTGGTGGCCGAACCCGACGGGCACCGCGACCCGGCCTACTTGGCGGACTTCATCGCGAGCCGAAACATCAGCACCGTGCATTTCGTCCCGTCGATGCTCGATGTTCTCCTCGAAGCCGTCGGTGATACCGAATTGCCCTCTGTCCGTCGGATATTCGTCGCCGGTGAGGCGCTGGCACAGCACACCGTCGACGCCGCGGTGCGCGTGTTCACCGAGGCAGAGGTGGTGAACTGGTACGGCCCGGCCGAGGCCGAGGTGGTCACCGCCGCGCGCTGCCTGCCCGGTGCGACGACCCCTGCGACGGTCCCGATCGGCGCGCCCGTTTCCGGCATGCGGGTCTACGTGCTCGACAACCGACTGCAACCGGTGCCGGTTGGTGTTGTCGGCGATCTGTATGTCTCGGGTGTGCAGTTGGCGCGCGGTTATCACGGCCGCGCCGACCTGACGTGCACAGCCTTCCTCGCGCATCCGTTCGGCGCGCCCGGGGAGCGGCTGTATCGCACCGGTGACCTGGTGCGGTGGACGATAGCTGGAGAGCTGGATTTTCTGGGCCGCAGCGATTTCCAGGTCAAGGTCCGCGGTCAGCGGGTGGAGCCGGGGGATATCGAAGCGGCGGCGTGCGCGATACCGGAGGTTGCTCGTGCTGTTGCCGTCGCGACCTCGGAGCGAATTGTCGCCTACGTGACGCTCGCGCCAGGAGCGGTGACCACCGATGGCCGCGCGATTCGCGACCAGCTCGCTCGCACGCTGCCGTCGTATATGGTTCCGGTCCGCGTCGAGGTACTCGAGGAGATGCCGCTCACCCCGAACGGCAAGCTCGACCGAGCCGCGTTGCCGCAGCCGACGTTCGGCGACGACGAGGAGTTCGTGCCGGCGCGCACCGAACGCGAAGCGGCACTGGCCGATATCGTCGCCACAATCACGGGCAGCGACCGGGTGAGCGTGCGGGCGAACCTGTTCGAGATCGGTGTCGACTCGCTCTCGGCTGCCCGGATCGCCGCGCGGGCCGAGGCGGCGCTCGGTGTCCAGGTCGGTATCCGCGATATCTTCGAGGAGCCGACGATCGCCGGATTGGCGGCACGCTTGGCGCAGCGCACGCAGTCGTCGCTGATACCGCTCGCG
This sequence comes from Nocardia sp. NBC_01009, assembly GCF_045208035.1. Lineage (NCBI taxonomy): Bacteria > Bacillati > Actinomycetota > Actinomycetes > Mycobacteriales > Nocardiaceae > Nocardia > Nocardia sp. NBC_01009. The sequence goes on from NZ_CP108695.1 coordinate 5,312,455, forward strand.
CCGCGGCCGCGCCCTGCGACGATCCCGCTTGCGGCGGCGCAACGACGGTTGTGGTTCATCAACCAGTTCGATACCGCGTCGGCGGCCTACAACATCGGTTTCGCGGCCCGGTTGAACGGCGCGCTGGACGTCGATGCGTTGCGTGCGGCCTTCGAGGATGTGGTGGCCCGGCACGAGCCACTGCGGACGGTGTATCCCACGGTCGGCGGCGAACCATGTCAGGTCGTGCGGGATGTGGCGACAGTAGTCGATGGCCTGGCACTGGATGCGGAGCCGGTCGCCGAGGAGATCGTGCTGGGCGAGCGGATCCGGCAGACCGTCGAGACGGGCTTCGACGTCTCGGCAGCGGTGCCCGTGCGGGCGCGGCTGTATCGCACCGGCCCTGACGAGCACATCCTGGTGCTGGTCGTCCATCACATCGCCGCCGACGGCTCGTCGATGGCGCCGCTGGCTCGCGACGTGTTCGCCGCCTATCACGCGCGGGTGAAAGACCAAGCACCGCAATGGAAACCGCTGCACGTCCAGTACGGCGACTATGTACTGTGGCAGCGGGAGATGCTCGGCGCCGAGGACGATCCGCCGTCGGTGATCGCGCGGCAGATCGGGTACTGGACCGAGGTTCTCGCTGACGCCCCAGAGCAGCTCGACCTGCCGACCGATCGACCTCGGCCTGCGACCATGTCGATGGTCGGCGGCAGTGTTCGCTTCGGCATACCGCAGCGGCTACACGACGCGGTCGTGCGGCTGGCCCGTCGAGAGGGCGTGACCGTATTCGTCGTGCTGCATTCCGCACTGGCAATCGTCTTGGCGCGCACCGCACACACCGGTGACGTGTCGGTCGGCACGCCCGTAGCGGGTCGCGGCATCCCGGCGCTGGACGATCTCGTCGGCATGTTCGTCAACACCGTGGTGCTGCGCACGCCCGTGCGCGACGACAGGTCCTTCCGGCACCTTGTCGCGCAGGTGCGCGGTGTCGACTTCGAGGCGCTCGCGCACGCGGATCTGCCCTATGAGCGACTGGTCGATCTGCTCGACCGGCCCCGGTCGACGGCGTATACGCCGCTCTATCAGGTGCTGTTCGGGTTGCAGAACACCCCGGCGGCCCGGTTCCAGCTGCCGGACGTCGATGTCGAACTGCTCGATCCCGGTATCGCCCAGGCCAAGACCGACCTCACGGTGTTGCTGACCGAACGCCTCGACGGTGATCGACCTGCCGGGATCGATGGCGAAATTGTCTATGCCACAGATATTTTCGTCGAATCAACCGCGGAATCGCTGGCCGAGCGATTCATCCGCGTCCTCGATGCAGTGGTCTGCGATCCGACGCGGCCGGTGGGCGACATCCCGCTGATCGGCAGTGGGGAGGCCGAACGGCTGGTCCCGGCGCGCGGCAGCGCCGCCCCCGCGCCGCGTCTGCTTCCCGATCTGCTGGCCTCGGCCGTGGCAGCCACCCCCTCGGCGATCGCCCTGATCGACGGCACCCGGACCCTTACCTACATCGAACTCGACCGCCGCGCCAATCAGATTGCGGCGCAATTGCTTTCCTTGGGAGCAGGGCCGGGAACCTGCGCTGCGCTGGCCGTGCCACGATCGGCCGACTATCACATAGCCATGTGGGCGATCACGAAGACCGGCGCCACCTTCGTGCCGGTGGACCTCCGCTATCCGCCGGAGCGGATCGCCTACCTGCTGCACGACTCCGGTGCCGAAGTCGGCATCACGGTCGCGGCCGCCCGCACATCCCTGCCGGACGGCGTCCGCTGGCTGGTGCTCGACGACCCGCGCACGGCCGCCGACATCGCCGCCCGTCCCGACCACGCGATATCCGACGCGAATCGCCAACGCGCACTGCGGATTCGGGATGCAGCATATGTGATCTACACGTCGGGTTCGACAGGGACGCCAAAGGGCGTGGTGGTTACCCACGAGGGGCTGGCGGCCTTCGCGGCCGAGCAGCGCGAGCGCTATCGGGTGGAGGGCACGTCGCGCGTACTGCAAGCTGCGGCACCCGCCTTCGACGCGGTCCTGCTGGAAGCGTTGATGGCGCACGCCGCCGGCGCGGCGCTGGTGGTCTCGCCGCCGGAAGTACTCGGCGGCGCAGACCTGGTCGCGCTGATCCGAACGCATCAGGTGACACATGCGTTCCTGACACCGAGTGTGCTGGCGACGATGTCCCCCGCCGAGGTGGATTCGATGCGGATGCTGGCGGTCGGCGGCGAAAAGGCGGCGAAGGATCTGATTGCCGCCTGGGCGGCCGGGCGGCGATTGCACCACATCTACGGTCCGACCGAGACGACGATCGTGATCACGATCAGCGACCCTGTGCGCCCAGGCGAGGTGCTCACCATCGGCGGACCGATCCGCGGTGCGGAGGCGGTGGTGCTGGACGCGCGGCTGCGGCCGGTGCCGGTCGGAGTCGCGGGTGAGCTGCACTTCTCGGGGGCCGCGCTGGCGCGCGGTTACCTGAATCGCCCTGCGACAACGGCAAGTTCGTTCGTGGCGAACCCCTATGGTGCGCCGGGCTCACGGATGTACCGCACCGGCGACATCGTCCGCTGGACCGCGCAGGGCATGCTGCAATACATCGGGCGCCTCGATTTCCAGATCAAGATTCGGGGCCAGCGTGTCGAGCTGGGCGAGATCGATGTCGCGCTGCTCACGCATCCGGCGGTCGCCACTGCGGTCACCGTGAGTCGTACGGGGCCCGGCGGGCAACCTGTGCTCGCCGCGTACATCACGGCCGAACCCGCAGCAGTCGCCGATCCGAGCGCGGTACTCGATCACGTGGCGGCCGCCTTGCCCGCCCACATGGTGCCGGCGACGATCACAGTGCTCGACCACTTGCCGCTCACCTCGACGGGCAAGGTGGATCGAGAAGCGTTGCCGGAGCCCGTCTTCGAGACCACCGAGGACGGTGCCGCCGCGGCATCGACCGAACTGGAACGCGCCATCGCCGCCGCCTTCGCGGATGTCCTGGGCGTCGCGACGGTGGGTGCCACAACCTCCTTCTTCGCGCTCGGTGGCGATTCGATCATGTCGATCCAGTTGGCCTCGCGACTGAAGTCCGCGGGCATCGGCGTGACGGCTCGAGACATCTTCGAGCGCAAAACAGTTCGCGGACTGGCGCAGGTGGCGCAGGCCGCCGAGCGGGCGTCGCTCGACGAGCTGCCCGGCGGTGGTGTGGGCGAGATTGCGTTCACGCCGATCGTGTCCTGGTTCGTCGAGCGACTCGGGGCACCGGCTCGGTTCGCGCAGTCGATGCTGGTGCGCTTGCCGCGTGACGCGCGCGTCGAGGACGTGCTCTCGACCGTGCGGGCGATCGTCGAACACCACGATGTGCTGCGCTCGCGGCTCGATGCCCAACGCTGGGAGGTGCTGCCCCCGAGCGCTGCCGATACCGCCTGTTCGGTCTCCGTCGGGACCTTCGGTGCCGGTGAGGCTCCGGGTAGCGCCGGTTTCACCGCCGTGGTGGAGGCGGCGGCCACCGCGGCGTTCAACCGGCTCGACCCGGCGGCGGGCAGGATGGCGCACGTCGTGTGCCTGCTGCCCGAAGAAGGCGTCGACGCGGAGGCCCGTGCCCTCATCGTGATCCATCACCTGGCAGTCGATGCGGTGTCGTGGCGGATTCTGCTGCCCGACTTCGTGACTGCGTGGCAGCAGATCACCGAGGGGCGGCGGGTCGAGTTGACCGCGTCGGGCACCTCTATGCGTCGGTGGTCGGATGCGGCGATCGCCGCCGCGGCAGCGCGCGCCGGCGAATTCGAGCTGTGGCATCGGATCTGTTCGGCACCCGATCCGTTGCTCGGACGTGCGGATTTGGATCCCGCGCTGGACACACAGTCGACCGTGCGTCAGCTGACCGTGTCGCTCCCGGCCGACGTGACCTCGGCGTTGCTCGACGAGGTGCCCGAAGCTGTGCGCGGCAGCGTCGACGATGCGCTGCTCGCCGCTCTCACCGTCGCCCTGACTCGCTGGCGGCGGCGTCGCGGCATTGCATATGCGGGCATGAATGTCCTACTGGAGGGGCACGGTCGCGAGGAGCAGATCGCCGAGGGCGCAGACGTCTCCCGAACCGTTGGCTGGTTCACCACTCGATATCCGGCGGCGCTCGACCTGAGTGGTGTCGATCCCACTGATGTGCGCGCGGCGGTGAAATCCGTCAAAGACCAGCTCCGCGAGATCCCGGACAAAGGAATCGGTTACGGCCTGCTGCGCTATCTGAATCCCGAGACGGCCGAGCGACTCGCGGTACTGCCGGAGCCGCAGATCAGTGTCAACAATCTCGGGCGAATCGGCGTCGATCTCACGGCATTGTCGGATCTGCCGTGGGTTCCGACCGACGAACCCTTCGACCGACGGGCCGCATTCGATCCGGATATGCCGGCGGCGGCGGTCCTCACGATCGACGTGAACATCGTCGACGCGGCGGCCGGACCTCAGCTGTCGGCATACGTCGGCTACGCCTCGCGGTTGCTCGACCACGACGACGTGGCCGAACTCGTCGAAGAATGGGTCGATGCCCTGACCGCCATCGCGGCGGTCGCCAACCAGGACTGGGGACTGACTCGAGCCGACGCTCCGCTCGTCGACCTCACCCAGCACGAGCTGGACGAGTTCGCCGACCGGTACGGACGATTGAGCGAGGTGTGGCCGTTGGCACCGCTGCAGGCGGGGCTGCTGTTCCACGCCGAGGTCGCCGCGGGCCACCTCGACGTCTACATCGCGCAATCGGTACTCACGTTGGCGGGTGCGGTCGACGAGCACCGGCTCGAGCGCGCCGCGCGGGCCTTGCTCGCACGCCATCGCAACCTGCGGGCCGCCTTCACCCGAACCGCCGAAGGCCTTCCGGTACAAGTGATTCCGGTCGATACCGCCGTCCCATGGCGCAACATCACGCTGTCCGAGCGCACACTTGACCTGGACGAAATAATCGATGCCGAGCGGGCGGCCGGGTTCGATCCGGCTGATCCGCCGCTGCTGCGGTTCGTGCTCGTCACGGTGGGACCGCAAGACTTCCGGCTGATATTGACTGCTCATCACCTGCTGCTCGACGGCTGGTCGCTGCCGCTGCTGTGGCGTGAACTGATCGGCTTGTACGCGGTGGACGCACAGCCGCAGCTGTTGCCCGATACGGTGTCTTACCGCGACTACCTGGAATGGTTGGACCGGCGCGACCGTACGCGCAGCATCGAGGTGTGGCAGGCCGCGCTGCGTGGTGTCGCCGAGCCCACGCTGGTCGCCGATCCGCACACCGATACGACCGCGACCATCCCGATCGATCTGCCGGTCGTTCTCGATCGCGACGCGACGGCCGAGTTGGTGGAATTCGCCCGGACACACGCGGTGACGATGGCGACGATCGTCCAGTTCGCCTGGGCTGTGGTATTGGGCAACCTGCTCGGCACCGACCGTGTGGTCTTCGGCAGCACGGTGTCCGGCCGTCCCGCCGACCTGCCTGGGGTCGAGTCGATGATCGGTCTGTTCATCAATACGATTCCGGTCGTCGTCGAGGTGCGCCCGGACCGGACCATCGAGGACGCTCTGACTCGATTGCAGGCCGACAACACCCGTCTGCTCGACCACCACTACCTCGAACTACCGCAGATCTTGGCGGCCGTGGATGCCGTGTCCCTGTTCGACACGCTGGTCGTGTTCGAGTCCCACCCGGTCGACGGCCGCGGATTGGGCGACGCCGACATCGATGGCATGCGGGTGGTCGCGGCGGAAGGTCGCGACGCCGCGCATTACCCGATCATCGTGCAGGCGCACCACACCGACCAACTGCACGTCCGCCTGCGCTACCAGCAGGACCGCATCGACGACGAGACGGCGTCCGGTCTCGCCGCCCGGCTCGACATCGTGCTGCGCGCGATAACGACTGATCCGCACGCGCGGCTCGATTCGGTCGATCTGCTGTCCACGGCCGATCGGCGTGAGTTGGTGCCCGCCACGGGTGGCAGTGCCGCGGCGCCGCAGCTGCTCGCTGAGTTACTGGTCGCGGGCGTGGACGTGAATCCCCATGCAGCAGCACTGCTTTCGGGTTGGCGCACGATGTCCTACGCTGAATTGGATGCGCGGTCGAACCAGCTGGCGCGGCAGTTGATCGAGGGCGATATCGGCCCCGGCGACCAAGTCGCGTTGGCGATGGCGCGGTCGGCGGAGTTCGTGCTCGGCCTGTGGGCGACGGCCAAGACGGGTGCGGCGTTCGTGCCGATCGATCCGCGCAATCCGGCCGAGCGCGTGGCACACATGATCGCGGACTCCGGTGTGCGAGTCGCGCTCACCATCGAGGCATCACGGGATCTGCTTATCGACGCGGTGTGCCCGCTGGTCCTCGACGATCCGGACACCGAGACCGCTATCGCGGCGAAGTCCGCGGCCGGTGTCACCGATGCCGATCGCCTGCGGACACCACAGCTCCAGGATGCGGCGTACATGATCTACACCTCGGGGTCGACCGGAATCCCGAAGGGCGTCGTGGTCACCCACGAGGGGCTGGCGAATTTCTCCGCGGTAGTGCGTGACTGCTTCGGCGTGGACACCGGTTCGCGCGTGCTGCAGGCGGCTGGTCCCGGTTTCGATGTGATGGTCCTCGAAGTACTGCTGGCCCACACGAACGGCGCATTGCTGGTGGTGCCGGCACCGGACGCGTTCGCCGGCGATGAGCTGGCGGAATTGATTCGGGAGCAACGGGTTTCGCATGCATTCATCACCCCGAGCGTGCTGGCCACCATGGCACCGGCCGGTATGGATTCGTTGCGAGTGCTGATCGCCGGCGGCGAGGCGGTGACACCGGAGCTGGTCTCGGTGTGGGCGCCGGGGAGGCGGCTGCTGAACGGGTACGGACCGACCGAGGCCACGATTCTGGCCGGGATCAGCGGTTCGCTGCACCCGGGCGATGTGGTGACGATCGGCGGACCGATCCGTGGCGTCGAGGCCGTCGTGCTCGATCCGTGGTTGCGGCCGGTGCCGGTCGCGGTGGTGGGGGAGTTGTATCTCGCGGGCATCCAGCTGGCGCGCGGGTATGTGAACCGGCCTGCGGCCACGGCGGGTGCCTTCGTGGCGAATCCCTTCGGCGCGGCAGGGTCGCGCATGTACCGCACCGGCGATCTTGCCCGCTGGACCTCGGACCACGCCGTGGAGTACCTCGGCCGCCGCGATTTCCAGGTCAAGATCCGCGGTCAACGCATCGAACTCGGCGAGATCGAGGCCGTGCTGTCCGAGCATCCCGGAGTCGACCACGCGGTGGTCGTGTTGCGCACAGACGAGCGCGGCACCGACCAACTCGTCGGCTATCTGGTCGGCTACGGACGCATCGATCCGAGCGACGTCAAGGCTGCTGCCCGACGTCATCTGCCCGCGCACATGGTGCCCAACGTGCTGATGCAGCTCGCCGAGCTCCCGCTGACCGCGACCGGCAAGCTGGATCGGGCGGCACTACCCACGCCGGCGTTCCCGGACGAGCGGGAATGGGTCGCCCCGAGTACCGACGCCGAACAGCGCATCGCGAACGTTTTCGGCGATGTATTGGGTGGCGGCGAAGTCGGCGCAGCGGACAGCTTCTTCGAACTCGGCGGCAATTCGCTGTCGGCGACGCGCGTGGTTGCGCGATTGCGCACGGCGCTCGACGTGAGCGTCGGTATTCGGGACCTGTTCGACGCACCGACAGTCGCCGAACTGGCCGCGCATCTCACTACCGCCGACCGGAACGTCGCCGTGCCGCCTGCACCGCGCACCCGCCCAGCTCTGGTACCGCTGTCCCCAGCGCAGCAGCGGATGTGGTTCCTCAATCAATTCGACACCTCGGTCGGCGCGTACAACATTCCGCTGGTGATTCGGCTGCGGGGCGAGCTCGATATCGATGCGCTGCGGCACGCGTGCGAGCTGGTCATCGACCGGCACGAATCGCTGCGAACCAAGTTCCCGATGATCAACGGGACGCCCTGCCAGGTCATGGTCGGCGTCGACGAGGTCGCACCGGCTCTGGCGCCGATCCGGGTCGACGAACATCATGTGTTGGAGCGGGCGGCGGCGGTGGTCTCCGCGGGCTTCGATGTAACCCAAGCACCTCCGGTGCGAGCCGAATTGTTCGCCATCGGCGACCGTGATCACGTGCTGGTGCTCTGCGTGCATCACATCTGCGCCGACGGACAGTCGATGATGCCGCTCGCGCGGGACGTGGCAATGGCCTACCAGGCGAGTAGACAAGGGACACAACCGAACTGGCCGCCCCTTCCGATCCAGTACGCCGACTACGCCCTGTGGCAGCGCGAGGTGCTCGGCGACGAACACGAGCCGGACTCACTCGTCTCCCGGCAGCTGCGATTCTGGACCGACAGCCTCACCGGACTGCCCGAACTGCTCGAGCTGCCGACCGACCTGCCCCGGCCGCCGGTGGCGTCCATGCGCGGCCGCGCGGTCGATTTCGAGCTGTCCGCCGAGTTGCACGCCCGCATCGACGCCCTCGCCCGCGAGGCCAACGCAACGGTGTTCATGGTCTTGCACGCCGCCTTGACCGTGCTGCTGTCCAGGCTGGCCGATGTCGACGATGTCACGATCGGCACCCCGGTGGCCGGCCGCGGCGACCGCGAACTCGACGATCTGATCGGCATGTTCGTCAACACGCTGGTGTTGCGGTCGCGGGTGTCGTCACGGCAGCCGTTCGCCGACCTGCTCGCTGCCACCCGCGAAACGGATCTCGCCGCGTTCGCCCACGCCGATGTGCCCTTCGAGGAGGTCGTGGAGGCGCTGAATCCGCGGCGGTCAACCGCGCACATGCCGCTCTATCAGGTGAGCCTCGACGTCCAGGATCTCAGCGCGGCCGCGTTGGAGCTGGCGGGGCTCACCGTCGAACCGATCGAGAACGGCTTCGACCAGGCCCACGGAGATCTGAACGTCAAGCTCGTCGAACGGTTCGGTGCGGGGGGTCGTCCGGACGGCATGGTCGGACGACTGACCTTCGCCACCGATCTGTACGTCGAGCAGACGATGATTCGGTTCGCGCACGCGTATACCCGGATCCTGGAGCAGGGGGCCGTGAATCCGGCTGTCGCCGTGGGCGATATCGACATCATGGATTCCGGCCAGCGGCGCGAGGTGCTGGCCGCTGCCGGAGTCGACGGCGTCGCGGTCGCGGATGTGACCCTGGCCGAGCTTTTCACTTCCCGCGTCTCGGCGCAGCCGGATGCGGTCGCGGTGACCGATGGTGTGTCACAGCTGACCTATGCGGAGCTGGATCGGCGCGCCACCCAGCTCGCCGTTCGGCTCACCGAGCGCGGTGTCGGTCCGGAAACCCTGGTGGCAGTGGCGTTGTCGCGTTCAGTCGACCTGGTCGTGGGCCTGCTCGCGGTCGTGCGCGCAGGCGCCGGATATCTGCCACTGGATATGGCGAACCCGCCGCAGCGATTGCGCTTCATCCTCGACGACGCGCGTCCGGCCGCGGTGTTGACCTCTGTCGAAATGGCCTCGGACGTAACGGGATACGCGGCACCGACGCTACTGATCGAAGAATCCGGGGCCGCGGTCCCGGATTGCTCTGGCCCCGTGCCCTCGGCCGCGCGACCGGACAACCTCGCCTACGTGATCTACACCTCCGGGTCGACCGGCACCCCGAAGGGAGTGGCCGTCAGCCATCGCGAAGCCGTCACATTGTTAACCCACGCCGCCGAACGATTCGACTTCCATTCCGACGACGTGTGGACGATGTTCCATTCGTACGCTTTCGATTTCGCGGTGTGGGAAATGTGGGGCGCCCTGCTGGCCGGAGGCAGGCTGGTCGTCGTCGACTACAACACCTCCCGGTCGCCGGAGGCGTTGATGGAACTGGTGGCGCGCGAGCGCGTCACGGTGTTGAGCCAAACCCCTTCGGCCTTCTACGGATTCCTCGACGCGGAGCGCCGATATCGCGAATCTGTTTGCAGCTGTGGCGATCTCGTGCTCCGGTACATCGTCCTCGGCGGCGAGGCATTGGATGCGGCGAGGTTGACCGGCTGGTTCGCCGCGCATCAGCCCGGATCGCCGCAATTGGTCAACATGTACGGGATCACCGAGACGACCGTACACGTGACATTCGCCGAGGTCGATGACCCGAACACAGCCAGGATCGGAACACCGCTGCCGGGGCTGCGGGTGTACGTGCTCGACGACCGGCTGCAGCCGGTACCGATCGGAGTCCGCGGCGAGATCTATGTCGCCGGAGGGCAACTCGCGCGCGGTTACCTGCGAGCCCCGGCGTTGACGGCGAGCCGCTTCGTGGCGAACCCGTTCGATCCGAACGGTGGCCGACTATATCGGACAGGCGATGTCGGCCGCTGGCGCAAGACCAGCAGCGGGCTGGAGTTGACCTACGCCGGCCGAGGCGACGCACAAGTTCAGGTGCGCGGGTACCGGATCGAGCTGGGCGAGGTGGAGTCGGCGCTGCTACGGCATCCGTCGGTGTCGCGGGCCGCCACGGCGGTGCACCGCCACGAGCGCGACGTCGATCAGCTGATCGGTTACGTCGTCGGCACCGACGGGCAGCCGATCGATCCGGGCCAAGTCCGGGCGGCCGCCGCTGAGGTGCTGACGAGCTACATGGTGCCCTCGGTGGTCATGGTCCTGCCCGATCTGCCGTTGACCATCAATGGAAAGCTGGATCGAAAAGCATTGCCCGCTCCCGATTTCGACAAAGCAGTACATCGGTTTGTTGCACCGCGCACGCATACCGAGAAAGTGATCAGCGATGTGTACGCGCAGGTGTTGGGAACTCCGCGGGTCGGGGTGACCGACGGATTCTTCGACCTGGGGGGCAACTCACTGCTCGCCACCCTGGCGGCAACTGAGTTGCGGACTCGTGGTGTGACGATCGAGTTGCCCTGGATGTTCGAGGATGCGACTCCGCAGGCGTTGGCGCGCAGGGTCGACGACTCGGAAGGTGACTCCGGCCTGAAGGTGTTGCTGGCGCTGCGCGCGAGCGGATCCGAGCCGGCGGTCTTCGCCGTGCACCCGGCGGGCGGTCTGGCGTGGTTCTACGGCGGCATCATCGAACATTTGCATCCAGATCGGCCGGTGTACGGGTTGCAGGATCCGCACGTCGTGTCCGGCGAACCATGTGCGGAGTCCGTCGACGAACTGGCCGCACGCTATGTGGCCGAGATTCGCCGAGTGCAGCCTACGGGTCCGTATCACCTGCTCGGCTGGTCGTTGGGCGGACAGATCGCGCACGCTATGGCGGCACAGCTGCAGCGCGACGGTGATCGGGTCGGCATCGTGGCGATGCTGGACAGTGCAGCAGGTGCACCATCGGAACCGGCCGCGTCCCCCGCAGGCCAGCCCGCACCGGGACAACTGATGGCCGATCTGCTCGGCGGCTGGCGGGAGCTGTTCGACCTCAGCGACAAGCTGCAGGCAACCACCCATGAGCAAGCGTGGAACGTGATCCGGAAGCAGGTGATCGCAACCGGACTGTTCACCGCCGAACAGACGGATCGGGTGATGGAGAGCTTCCGAACCGCGAGCGATATCTCCGCCGGTTATCGGCCGAGCGTCTTCGACGGTGACCTGGTCTTCTTCACCGCCGGAATAGACCACGCGGACCACGACGCTCTCGCGCAGACATGGCGGCCCTATGTCAGCGGCGACATTCACAACGTTGTCGTCGACGCCCGCCACCTCGAGTTGAGTCATCCACACGCGCTGGCCATCGTCGGCCCTGTCCTCGAAAGGTTCATGGAACAATGCTGACCACAATGCAGCAACTGCGTCTCGACGACGGCAGAATGGTGACCTGCACGAGCCCAGCCGAGGCCGGGATGCTGTGGGGCGAGATGACCGCGACGCACGGGTTCTACCGGCGTGCCGCCGCGTGCCTTTGCCCTGGAGACGTTGCCCTCGACATCGGCGCCAACATCGGACTCAGCGCGATGATGTTCGCCGACACCTGCCCCGGAATTCAGGTCATCGCGGTCGAGCCCGTACCGATGACCTTTCGTTGCCTGGACCGCAATATTGCAGCGCATGTTCCGGACGGGATATCCCTCCAGATCGCGGTCGGCGCCACGCCGGGCACGCGGCCGTTCACCTGGTATCCGCGCGCAACGGCGAACTCCGGTTTCTTCGCCGATCGCGAGGCAGACGACGAAGCCACCAAGATCTACCTGCGCAACTGCGGCTTGGACGACAAGGCCATCGCGCTCATCACCACCGGCCTGCACGACGGCGTACCACTCGAGGTCGAGGTCACCACTGTTTCGGCGATACTGGACGAACACTGCCGCAATAGGGAGATCGGGTTGCTCAAAGTCGATGTCGAGCGCGCGGAATTGGATGTCTTGCAAGGCATCACCGACGCGGACTGGCGTCGTATCCACGTCGTCGTCGCCGAAGTCCATGATCGCGACGGCCGCCTGCGAGAAGTCTGCGAGCTGTTCGGTCGGCAGGGCATGTCCGCGCAGACTCAGCAGGACCCGCGTTTGATCGGAACCGAAATGCACGAGGTATTTGCCGCCAGGCCCCGCGCCGACTGAATAAGCCGGGCCAGTTGGAAAACGACGAAAGAGATGACGCTCCCTGGTATCGGCAAGTAGTCGCCTCGCTCACCGCTACGCGGGTGCCGAACCGGACCCGGGCAACCGGGCTGAGTTCGACCTCACGGGTGCTGGTCGCCAGTTCTGGCTCGCTGGCCAAGGCGGTGATGGCGGCGGGCTGGTCCCCGGCTGCATTGACCTCGGTGCGGATCGCCTCGTGCGGTACTGCGGATGCCGTTAGTCGCGTGACGCGTCTGCGGCGCTGCGTCGATAGTGTCCTCCTATCGGTAGCTGGGTATACGCTGATCTTGTGGTGGCAGTGCCAGCGCCGATGCTGGCCGTCGCAGGGCGGCCACCGGACACGGCTGCCTGGGCCATCGAGATGAAATGGGATGGTGTCCGCGCCGTTGTAGTCTGCGGCGGCGAATCGTGCCGTTTGTACAGCAGGAATAGGCGCGAGATTACCGACTCTTACCCAGAGCTGGCTGCCGCGCTCACCGAGTCGGCGCGAGGCAGAGCGTTGATTCTCGACGGCGAGGTGATCGCGCAGACCGCCCGGGGTGCACCATCATTCGCTTTGCTGCAACGTCGCATGCATGTCGCGCGACCGACCGCGCAGCTGATCGCGTCGGTGCCGGTCCAGTTCTACGGGTTCGACGTGCTGTCCATCGACGGCGAGGACGTCACCGTGCTGCCGTACCTGCCCCGCCGTGATCGCCTGGACGGGTTGGATCTGCCGGGCCGGTTGGTGAGCGTCCCACCGTATTGGCTGGAGGTGGCGGCCGACAGGATGCTCGAGGTCGCGCGCGAGCACCACCTCGAGGGGATCGTGTCGAAGGAGATCGACTCGTTGTATCACCCGGGCCGCCGCTCGCCGGTGTGGATCAAGACCCCGATCCGCAAGACCACGGAGGCGATCGTGATCGGGTGGACGCCGGGCACCGGGATGATGGCGCCGACGTTCGGGTCGCTCGTGCTGGCTGCGCACGATAAGGACGGGCTGCTCACCTACATCGGCAACGTCGGCACCGGCTTCAGCATGGCCACTCGTCGTAGCCTGCGGGCTCGGCTCGATGAGCTCGCTACGGCTGTCATGCCGTTCGACGCCACAGTCGGTGGCCGAGGCCGTGGGGGCGGCGTGCATTGGGTGCGCCCGGAGTTGGTCGGCAGCATCGAATTTCGTGAGTTCACCGGGGAAGGGTTGCGGCATCCGAGTTGGCGTGGGCTGCGCAGTGACAAGGACCAGGCCGAGGTGACGCTCCCGGGATGACGGAAAGGATCGAAGGGGCAGCACCATGACCGAAAGACGCGAGGCTGGTACGCATACTGCCGAAATCAAAGGGAAGAGCTCACCCCCCGACGACGCTCCGCTTGCCAGCTGGCGGGACGGCGCCGCCAAGGCGGCCGTGGTGGGTTTCGTCGAGCGGGTGACGGCCGAGGGCGTCCCATCCGAGGACCGGGTCGCGGTCTTCGACAACGACGGCACGCTGTGGTGTGAGAAGCCGATGCCTATCCAGCTCGATTTCATCCTGCGCCGTCTCGTCGCGATGGCCGAGCAGGATCAGAATCTGCGCACCCGTCAGCCCTGGCAGGCCGCCTACGCGCAGGACTATGGCTGGTTGAACGACGTCATCACCCGGCACTACCACGGCGACGACAACGGGGTGAAGGTGCTCGCCGCGGGTGTGCTGACCGCGTTCGCCGAGGTGACTGTCGAGGAGTTCGAAGCCCAGGCGGACCAGTTCCTGCGCACCGCGCGGCATCCCACCCTCGACCGGGACTACCTGGCGTGCAGATACGCGCCGATGCTCGAGCTGCTCGACTACCTGGCCGCCAACGGGTTCCGCAACTACATCGTCTCCGGCGGCGGCCGCGACTTCATGCGGCCCATCAGCCAGGACGTGTACGGCATTCCACGCCAACGGGTCATCGGCAGCGGCGTGTCGCTGGCCTGGAAGGACGACGGCCGTAGCGGCGCGATCGTCCGAAAACCAGAGGCGGATGTCCTAGACGACGGTCCCGAGAAGCCGGTGCGGATCTGGAACCGTGTCGGTGGGCGGCCCCTGCTGGCGGCGGGGAACAGCAATGGGGACATCCCGATGCTGCAGTTCTCGCAGCGGCCGGACCGGCCGTCGTTGCGGCTGCTGCTGCGCCACGACGACGCCGCCCGCGAGTTCGACTACATCGCGGGAGCCGAGCAGGCGCTCGAATTGGCCGGCACCCACGGCTGGACCGTGGTCAGCATCAAGCACGACTGGACGACGGTGTTCTGATCACACGTGCGGACGAAAACCGCGACGCAGAAATTGATACGCGCCCGCGAGCGCGCTCACTGCCAGCCCGGCCCACAGTGCGGCACGCAGCGGAAGCACACCGAGGACAACAATTCCCACGACGAGTGCGTCTAAATAAACCGGCACCCATCGACCATCGAGAGCGCGATGGACATCGCGCGTGAACAGTATTGCTCCTGCCCGGATATCATCGACCAGAGCACGATCGAGCAGTTCGCCGCAGCACTCATGGCCAACCGGCACCGGATCTTCTGGTGGGACTGACCACACGGCCCCGCCCGGCGACCCGTGCAACGCAGCGGCCAGCCAACAGCGAGATGTCCGGACACCCCGAACGATGTGGTTGAGTTGTTCCATGCCGATCACCTTGCTGCGCCGCGCCTACGCGATCGCCTACCTCCCGATCGGTGCGCCATCGGCCAAGGCCGCTCCGGCGGACTCTGTGTAAGGGGGTCCGCGGTGGCGGTACACAACAAAGAATTCTTCCGAATCATCGACGCGCTCGTCGACGTGCAACGCGCCAAAGGCGAGAAGTACACAACCTTCAGTGTCCGCGGCAAGCGGTTCGGCTACTACTGGCCGCGGACCGAAACCGTCGGCCTGAAGCAGACCCTGTCCGAACAGCTGGCATTGGTGTCCGAAAGGCCCGAGGTCTTCGAAGTACAGTTCACCGCAGGCGGATTCGGCTGGATAGTCGTCTCCCTGGCAGGCATCGAGGCCGACGAGCTGTCCGAACTGGTCTTCGAAGCCTGGCGCTTATCCGCTCCCGAAGAACTGGTCGCCGAAGTCCCCGACTGGGCGCAATCGACACCCCACCCTCGGACCCGATGAAGCCACCCCCAACACCGCCCGCATCCTGGCCCACCGCAGGTGCCGACCGCCGCGCTCAGCCCTCGCGCGACCGCCGCGCCAACTCGACCGTCGCCGCCCGCAACCCATCGATGGAATCCAGCGGCACCGCATAACCCACCCGTGTACGCGCCACCCCACGCGGCGTCACAACCCGCAAATCAAGCCCGTACCGATCCGCGCGCTCACAACTGGCCGCCGTCGAATCCGGATACCCGCCGAGCACCTGGGCCATCGATAACAGCGCATCGGCATGATCATCGTTGAGATGCGTAATCGCCGCAGCGGCAACCGGTATCACCGGATCCGGCGCGGCAGCGGCATACTGCTCGGCCGTCGCCGAATCCATCCGCCCATACCCGCCGACCCACCGAATCCGCTGCACCCGCAACACCCACACCGCAAAATCGCTGTAGTCGATGTAATACTTCGCCGCAGGCACCGCCGCCAGATGCGCCTGCCGCGCCGCCTCGGCCTCCGTACCCACCGGCTGCTCGACGACACCCGCGAGAGTGATCCGCGTCCCCGCCAACGGATCGGCAGGCGGATTCGGCTCCACCATCGCAATGCTGGCCCGCGCATCCGCGGCCAGATTACGGCCGTGCTCCGCCATCCTGGACACACACAACACCGGCTGACCATCCAACAAGCCATAGGTGATGAACGAAGCCCACGGCGAACCATCCGCACTCAGGCTGGCCAACGTCCCCGTATTCGTCGCCGCCGCAACAGTTCTGGCCTCCTCCGCCGCAGACGGACGCGCGGAATCCACCACCGGCGCGGTCGGCTGCGGAACCGAAGGCGCGTCGCCGGGATCACCGTGATCGAGAGTCATACTCCCCAGCGTGCCATGGAGAAACGCCGGTCACCGCAGCGGGTTGGACAGGATTGCGCGCGCGCAACCACGCCGAATCGGCAAGACTTGCGGATGTGACCCGATATGCAATCGACGCAGACCGCAACGCACTAGTCGCCATCTGGGCGACCGGACGCGGCGATCTCGCGGCGACGGTGGCCGCACTGCCCCCGATAAGCCCAGACCAGGCAACCAGTTTGGCGTCGAATCTGACCACCCTGTCCCGGTTCCAATGGCGCACCTACACGCACCCGGCCAGCGCCGCAGGCGATCCCGACATCCCCAATAGCGAAGCCTGGCGCCGCGCCGAAGAACGCAGAAACTTCAAGGAAGTCGACGCGGCCATCCGCACCCCTAACCTGCCCACCGACCACGGCCTGCTCGTCTCCTACAGCGGCGTCGTCGAATCCGCGCACCGCGTCGGACGCACCCTGCACAGCATCGACGACCTCGAACTGCGCAACACTATCCTCGCCGAAGTCATCACCGAACAAGCCGCCATCGAATCCGCCGAACTCGGCGACCTCACCGGACGCGCACGCCAAGCAGTCGAGCTGTCCAGACCCGACGTCTCACCTGCCCAGGTCCAAGCCGCCGACGAACTGCTGCGCGCCGACCCACTCGGCTCCATCGAACTGTTCACCGAACTCGACCCCGCCTCGGCAGCGGTCGCTGCCGCACACTGGCTCGACGCCGCCGCGGAGGTCGCGGGCGAACTGGCAGGCGTACCGACCGTCGATGTCGTCGTCGAAGCCGACGACATCGAAGCGCTGCAGGTAGAAACCCCCACCATGGTGCTGGAACGCCTCGGCGGAGGTGAGACACCCACCGACATCGTCGTCGACCTGATCGCCGAGGCCGTGTCCGTCTCGGAAGGGCACGTGCCCGCACCATGGGCCGTCGTCAGCCGAGTGGCCGAAATCGAAGAACAAGCCCGCAAATTCGACCTCGACAACGACACCCGCGAAGCCCTGCTCGCCGAATTCCGCATCAGCCGCCTCGACCCGGTCCGCCCCGCCCTCGACCTGCTTGAAGACCTCCTCGACGGCATCCGCGGCTGCCTGTTGCTCTACACAGCCCACAGCTCCGGCGACCCCGACGACATCGAAGCCCGATTCGCCGCCGACGTCCGCAGCGAAGCCGACGCCCACCCCGAACAACTGTTCTGACCGCGGGCCCGGACACCCTCGCGCCACATCCGCACGCCTTGCGCGATGAACCCGAGAGTGCCCGGGCACCCAACAGCTACCCGGTCGGTCCGACGTCGGACGATGCTCTGGTCAGGACGGAACCCGCGTCACGCCGACCGCGGACTCCGTGAGACTCCCCAGATAGAGAATCCCCTCGTACTCGACAACGCCGGTGACCATCGAGAAATTGGTGCCTTCGATCTGAAGATCGTGCACGACATTGCCGTCGAAGTCGACGGCCATCACCCAGACCGTCTTCGGCGGTTTCGGCTGCAACCATGCCGGCAACGTCCACACGATCTTTCGCAGCACGCCCGGCAGCGGAAATAGCCAGTCCAGCAGGGGATTTCGAGGCGAGGGGAGGGTGATCCAGACGAGTCCGTCGCTACCGAGACCCATATTGTCCGGAAAACCTGGCAAGTTCTCGACGAGATAATCATGGGTGCCTGCCTTGGCTCCGGTGAGCCAATAGCGCGACACCCGATATGCGCCCGTCTCGGCAACCACCACACATGAACGATCGGGGGACAGGACCACCCCATTGGCAAATTGCAGTCCGTCAAGCAGAGTTTCGACCGCGCCCGACGGATCACGGCGCAGCAGCCTGCCGGTGCCGGAATGCTCCAATATGTCGCCCATCCACTGATCGAGGCGATAGCGGCGCGACGACGACGAAAAGTAGATCGTGCCGTCGTCATCGCGAACGACGTTGCTGGCGAAGGAGAGTGGCTCGCCGTCGACCTGGTCGACGAGAATTTCGAGGCTGCCATCGGGATCCAGCTGCAGCAGTCCGCGCGTCGAATCGCAGATGAGTATCGAGCCGTCCGCGTCGGCATGCAGCCCCAACGGTCTGCCACCGGTGTTCACGAGCCGTCGCACGTCCCCGTCGGACGGGTCGATGCTGAGGATCGACCCGTCATCGACCCCGGCAAGCACCCGCCCATCCGGCGCGAGTACCACATCCTCGGGGCCCGCACTCGACACCTCCAGCCGGGAAACCGGGGGGAGCGGTGTGGCGCTGCGCGTTTCACGAGCGCGGGGGAGCGCCTGCGGCGGCGTCCAGCGGTGGGGTTGCATCGTCGAACCAGCAAACATGCCCCAGGTTAGCCCGAGGGGCGTCTCCTTCCGACCGAAATGGATCTACTGAAAACATGATCATACGTAGATATGCGCATCGAAGCATGTCATCGACCTGGTACGAAACACCAACCGTCCGGCTCCGCCGGACGTAGCAGAGACAGGGGGAGGGGTCCGCCCCTGCTACGTCCGTACCGGTATGGGTTCGGTCATCGAGACTGCTAACGAATCGTGGTGCCGTGCACGCGGTCCACCGTCATATCGAATGGTGCGGTGCTCATGCCTATGGCTTTCGGAACTGCTCGATCATCGCGGCGTAGCCGTCGCCGCCACGACCCTGTGCCACCGCCCGGTCGGCCAACATCTTGACGAACCTGGGAAGTTCGGCATTGACACCGAGTGTCTCGCTCTCCTGGACGAGGTGCTCCATCGACGCCAGGTGGGTGTCGATGGTGGCGTCCTCGGCAGGGAACTTGCCTGCATCGATCTGGTCCGCGTAGGCGGTGATCCACTCGGTCATGCTGCCGATCCCGTTGTTCAGGAATGGCGCGACTGTTGCCGCGTCGACCTGCGCGGTACCGAGCAGGGCAGCGGCGTGCAGGAATCCGTTCAAAACGCTCCACATCATGCTCAGCATCGCCATGTCGTACAACGAGGACAAGCCATGATCGACGCCGAGGTAGGTGGTGTTCGCGCCCAGGCTCCGCAGGGTCGCCTCGTGGTGGTCGAAGGCCGGCTGTGGACCGCTGTAGAGGAGAACGGCGTCTGCAGTACCGATGGCCGGGGGAATAGCCAGGATTACGCCGTCGAGGTAGGACGCGCCTCGCAAGGTTGCCCACTCTGCGGTCTCCCGCGCCTGGGCGGAGGTGCCCGAGGTCAGGTTCACCAGAACCGTGTCGGTGAGCACATCCCCCAACGGGTCGAGCAGCTCGCGTGCCGCCTCGTAGTCGGTGACGCAGATGACCACGAGTGGGCTTGCTGCGACGGCTTCGCGGACCGAGCCCGCAAGGGTGGCGCCCTGGGCGAGGAGTGGTTCGGCCTTGGTGGCCGAGCGATTCCATACGGTTGTCGGGTGTCCAGCTGCCAAGAACGCTTCAGCCAGGGCTCGGCCCATGAGCCCGAGGCCGATGACAGTGACCGGCGCGTGGCCGGCGTTGGAGTCGGGCGTCGATTTATCGGTCATGTCGGTATCATCAACCTTCATATCGGTATGAAGGTCAAGGAGGAGCCACGGTGTTGATCGGGGAACTGAGCCGCCGCACCGGAGTCGGCACGCATCTACTGCGCTACTACGAATCCCAGGGTTTGCTAGAGCCCGGCCGTGGAGCCAACGGATACCGCGAGTTCACCGAGGACGCTATCCTGACCGTCACCCAGATCAGAGGGCTGCTCGAGGCGGGACTCTCGACCGAGGACATCGGTCTCCTGCTGCCCTGTGCGACCGGCGCAGGCCCTGACATCGCGCCATGTACCGAGTTGCTCGACGTACTCCGGGCATGCCTTCGAGGACTCGACGAACGCATCGACGCACTCACTCAGAACCGTCAAGCGTTGCGCAGCTACCTGGACGCAGCCGAACGGGCGCCTGCCATCGTGTGCGACCCGACACGGTGATCGACTCGTGCGCGGACCGCGGCAGTAGGTCCCGCAGCATGAATCAGCCAGTGCCGGAACGGTATATTGATCGATTACGCCAAAGTGGCGCCGCTATGGTCAGTCCCGTGCCGATCTCCTGCGGGCGTGGGGCAGGGGAGCGCTAGCCGACTGGTCGGCGAGGGAAGCGCGACGGGAGGGCTCATCTACCAACGGGGGAGAGCAGTCGATGCCGAGTTCGCAGTCCGTTGCACTATGGGATGGAAGCTGCACGGCAGGGCGAGGCTCCGGTCAATGCGACCGGCCACTCTACCAAAAACGCATGTCAATATCGGCCTATGCATATCTTTGCATAGAGCTACCAAAACGTCGTCACCGATATCCACAACGTCATCATCAAAAGAAAAGCAAAGGCAGAAGGGGGCGCCTACCGCCGTTGTTGGTACGGCGGTAGGCGCGGGGTTTTCGAGTGTCGGCCAGGCTGTGCCGACAGGCGCTGTCTTTCGTGGACCGGTCGTGGTCCACGAAAGACAGTCGCCACGCCGGTGGCGGTCAGGGGCTGGTGGTGAAGACGTACCAGAGCGCCGCAAGGGCGCCGAGGGTGAACAATGGTGACAGAACCCAGGTTTCGACCTTGTTGCCGGTGCGGTCGATGATCGGCACGCGGGTGCGCAGCGGGAAAGGCCAGAAGAGGCGGCAGCCGCGGTCGGTGAGGCAGTCGCCCGCGAGGTGGGCGAGTGCACCCAGGCCGACGGAGAACGGTAGCCAGACCGGTTTGTCGGTGATCCAGTGGTCCATGGCGAAGGTGCCTGCGGCTGCGAGGATCACCACGGTGCCCCACGCCTTGATGCTGTCGCCGGAGGGGCAGATATGTAGTGCGCGTACCGCGAGGGCCAGGAGGAAAAAGACGAGTGCGAGGGTGAAATATCGTCCGAGCCAGTGTTCGCCTGCCCAGGTCCCGTATGCCACGGCGATGACGAACGCAAACGAGTGCGTGGCATGGCGGTGCCCGCCCGATATCCATGAGATGAACCGGCACAGGTAGTACGAAATCGGTCCGAGCACGTGGGCGATGGTGCCGTTGGGGTGGTCTGCATCGGGCAGGAGCGCGGCGCCCGCCGTCAGAAAGACGCCCAACAGAATGTCGACAGGGCCGAGATGCACGTCCGCACTTGTCAATACGGGGTACGTCATCGCCGATATGGGCAAGGTCGCGGCCGCTACCGACCAGGCAAACGCGCCACTGGTCGCATGAGAATGTCCTAGCACTGCATGAACGTTAGTTGACCACAGAGCTTTTCAGATAAGCGCTGGTGGGGGTGGTGAAATGCCGCCCGCTGCTAGTCGTCTCGGGTGAGTGTCGGGGATCGGAACATATCCGGGAGAGGGGCTTCGAGTGGCAGGGGAGGTATTTTGGCGGAGTGGCCGTTGCGGACCGAGCAGCCACTGAACGGACCGTCGAGGCTGAGTAGGACGCCCATGTGAGCATCGGCATGGTCGAGGAACCACACCGAGAGCCCGGTGTTTCCAGCGAGTCGGTAGTGCTCCCACGTTCTCCAGAGCGCATCCAGGCGTACGACGGCTTCGGCGTGCTGCCACCATTCCGGGCACCACGCGTGAATGTCGGTGTCGCGCCGATAGATCAGCGTCAAGTAGCTCTCGACGAACTCGACAACGGAGCCGAACAAGGCCGGCCTGTGCTCGTCACTCATTCGTCCCCCGTACCTGTGGTAGATCCAGCCACCTTCGAGGGTAGCGACGAATCTCGGCTGCTTTCATACCGTTCCGGCCACGTTGGCTCGGTGCTCGGCGACAAGCGGTGGGCCGCCGCGAACCACTCGTTTGAGACCTCGCCTATCACCGGAGAGCGTTGAGCAGTACGAGGATTTATAGGGGAGCGGTACTGCTATGAGGCCAGGCCGTCACCCCGGAGGGGAAGTGCGCTGCGCGCCGCCGAAGCACTACCACCCGAGGTGGCCGACATGCTCGACGAAGTTCTGCCGGGATCGCGCCCAATCCCTGGACTCTGCAGTCGATCTGAGCACGCACGAGGCCTTCCGCATCCTGCCTGCGAATCGGCTTTCGTCCGCCGCAACATCGCCGCATTCCGGGGCTGAGCGGGTGCTCTACTACTTCCCAAATGTGGGGAACCTTATTGCGTGGCCGCGCTTACGCTGCATCGCGTAGCGCGACCTCGTCGCGAGCCTGTGACCCGACCGCGCACCGTCGCCCGGTCTCGCACCGAGCGGGACGGTGCGCGGCAACAATCCGGTTTCGACCAGGTCGGCTCGACCAGTGGTAGGCGATGTGTAGGGAGATTGCGGTGGGCAGAGGTCGCGGAGTTCATCTGTGCGGCAGCGTTCCGTTGGCGGATGCGCAGACGGTGTTCTCGGAAGCAGCACAGCGGATAGGTTCTCGATTGAAGCGCATTCCGGATGGTGAGACGGGAGTGCGCGACAACTGGGTGGTGTGGCAGCTGCCCAAGATGCAGGCACACCCGGACCTGGAGACCGTTCCGCCGCCGAGCCCGGAATACGGGCCAAGTGAACGAGTGCAACCCAAATCGGGTGTCGACGCGGCATCAATCGACTTCGGCCCCTTGGGCTATGCCGACGCTGCCCTGGAGTCGTGGCAGGTCTTTCGGCGCCTGCGGGAGGAAGGCGTTATCCCGCAGGGCTCCCGATTCCAGGTGTGCCTGCCGACGCCGATTGCGGTGATCGGGGCGTTCGTCGCGGGACCGCAGGGGGAGTTGGAGGGCAGGTACGAGGCGCAGCTGCGCAGCGAGTTGGCCCGTATCGTCGACGGCATCCCGGCGGAAGACCTTGCGGTGCAATGGGATACCGCAGTCGAGTTCGCCATCTTCGAAGGCGTGTTCCCGTCCTGGTTCGGCGGCGACTATCCGACCCAGCTCGAGGAAGTCGCACAGCGGCTGGTCCGGTTGGGCGCCGCGGTACCCGAACCAGTCGAACTCGGATACCACCTGTGCTACGGCGACTTCGGCCACCGCCACTTCGCCGAACCCACCGATACCGGGCGGCTGGCCTCGGTCGCGACCCGCATCCTTTCCGGGCTGGGCAGGCGCCTCGATTGGATCCACATGCCGGTCCCGCGGTCGCGTGCCGACGCCGACTACTTCAAACCCCTCGCCGATCTCCACCTGCCGCCCGAAACCGATCTCTATCTCGGCTTGGTGCACGCTACCGACGGTCGAGACGGCGCAGTGCGTCGGATCGAAGCCGCCCGCACCGCCGTCGCGGACTTCGGCATCGCCACCGAGTGCGGCATGGGCCGACGGTCAGCCGACCAGATCACCGCGCTGTTCGATTTGCATGCGGAGCTGGCGGACACACTTTCCTGATCCGGAAAGCAGGGCGCCTAACGGCATGGTCGCAGGTCCACATGATGCACGGCATCGCCTGAGCGAGCTGTATCAGCTAACGGGATGCTGAACCGGTCAAGGTCTATCACCTTGTGGCGAGAGCACGCAGCCAGTACTGGCAACCCTGCATATTCGATCTCGTCGTATTCCAACTCCTCGCGAACTTTTCTTCCAATGCCGGGGAAGTGGCATCGTTCTGCAACCGGACAGCGGTAGCGTCATGGGTCGTCACCGTGCTCCAGAGGGGTTGCGCAGCTGCAGGACTGTCACGTTAAGACTTTCGATTGGTGCGCGCTGAGGGTCTAGACCCCAAACGACCCCGCTGTGGTGGCAGCATTGGAGCTAGTGGATCCGACCGAAGGAGCATCATGAAGATGCGAACGATGCGGTCTGTCGTCGCCGACAAGTTGGGCGAACCGTCTGAGGTCCTGCATCTGCAGACCCACCCGCTTCCGGAGCCCGGTGCCGGCCAGGTCCGGATCCGGGTGACAGCTGTACCTGTCCATGCCAGCGATCTGCATACCATCCGCGGGAGTTACGGATTCACCCCGGAGTTCCCGACAGTACCCGGAATCGAATTCGTCGGTCTGATCGACGAACTCGGTAGCGGCACAGATGGCCTGACCGTCGGGCAACGCGTCATCACGATCGGAGTCACGGGCATGCAGTGGGGCAACCGCTATGTGGCGTATCGCGACCATGGTTGGGCAGTGAGTTAGCTCAGCGTGTCGCTGAGTGACTTGGTACTGATGCAATATGCGGTACTTCACTTGACATAATGTTGATTATCGGCGTTGCAAGGAGGGTGCCGGAAGGGGTGTCCTCCTCAACTGTTTGTCATCCTTTTGGTTGATCGATTGCCTGGGGGTTTTGGTAGGTACCTCGGCCCAACACGGCTTTGGATGAAATGTGTGCCGGTCAATCGGTGTCGTCGATCCCTCTGGATGTCGGATTCTTCGAATGGAAATCTTTCTGTCAAATACGCGTTGCGACGGAAATTCATCAATGTTGCCTGTGGGCTGGTGACTGCGCGCCAATGCAATCGCGGTGTGGCTCAGTGAGTCGAACGCTGGTGATTGGCAACGTGACGCACTTCTCCCCTGGCCGTTTCGCCTATCCACTCAAAATGTCACGGTGACGATTTGATGGGATAGGCGGGCGCGACCACTCTGGTTACTAGAGTCGTATCACGTGTGCACCGTATTGCAGGTTGGCGCCGATGGCGGCGACGACAACCGGCTCACCACCGCCAAGAGTGACGGTTCCGGCGCGTACATCTTCGGCGAGAAGGATGAGAACGCTGGCGCCTGCGGTGTTTCCGTACCGTTCGACATTGGTGGCCGTTCGATCTTCGCGCATATTCGCGGCATCCATGAGTCGCTCGATGAGCCGGAGGTTGGACTGATGCGGATAGAAGCGCGCAATGTCGTCGGCATCCATTCGAGCCTCCGCGAGGGCGTGGTCGATGGATTTCTTCATGACCGGTACGTAGGCGTCGGCAACCCGCTTTCCGGTGATGTAGAACGCGTGGTCGGACAGGGCGGTACTCGGCAGGCCGGGTGGATGTAGGTTGCCGCCCCCGGGCCTGAGGGTGATTTCGTAGTGCTCGTTGACGGCCAGGGATGACACTATCCCTGAGTTGCTGTCGTCGTCGGTGGCCTCCAAAATCACTGCGCCTGCACCGTCTCCGAACAGGAGCGGCGTGAGAAAGGCCCCGACTTCATTCTCGTCGAACGTAACACTGCCGGTATACATTTCGCTGTCGAACAGCGGTGACATCGTGTGAGTAATGACCACCGCGATCCGTTTGCGGATGCCGCTCAGAAGCATTTCCTTGGCCCACTGCAGGCAGAAGACGGCGCCGCCGCAACCGACGTCGGTCTGTAGCACGGTGGCGTCGGGGCGCATGCCGAGCCGATGATGCAGCAACTGTGCATCGGTGCCGAAGTGCAGTAGATCTGGTGTGCAGCAACCGATGATAAGGCCGTCGAGTTCCCTTGCGTCGATGTCTGCAGTGGTGAGTGCCTCCTGCAGTGCGTTCTCGGCGAGGATCCCGGCGGGGCCGGGTGGTTCGCCGTAGCCGGGCGGGAACACGGCGCGACCTGTTCTGTCGTCGAGATCGACGCTGAATCGACGTTGCCTGATGCCGGTCTTCTGCTCGAATTCCGTTGGCGTCCAAGGGTTCTTACGGGGTCCGGGGAACATGTCGAGTAGGCGTTCATTGGTCATCACCAGATTCGGAACCGATGCACCGGTGCCTATGATTCGTACTTTCATGAATGCCTCCACCTCAACGAGTAGCCGCACCCACAACACCATCAATGGTCGGTGTGATCATGTACCAAACAGGTCATGATGGCCGGTGCGCGGCGATGTCGTGCAGGGGTGGATACCACGCCGAGTGGTTGAGCATCATACCGATAGCGAGGGTCCAGTGATCGGCAAGTGGATCTGTTTTTAAGGTCCAGTGCTCGGCATGCTGGGTTGATGTTGGTTCGCCGGTTGGTCGCGTTGTATGTCGGGTTGTGGTTGTACGGGTTGTCGATGGCGGTGATGATTCGTGCCGGTTTGGGGTTGGATCCGTGGGATGTGTTCCATCAGGGTGTAGCGGCGCATGTGCCGATCAGCTTCGGCGCGGCGACGGCGGTGACCGGGGTTGTGGTGCTGTTGGCGTGGATTCCGTTGCGGCAGCGGCCCGGTGTCGGGACGGTGAGCAATGTGGTGGTCATCGGGGTGTCGGTGGATGTCGGGTTGTGGATGCTGCCGGCGTGGGACTCGATTCCACTGCGGGTGACAGCGATGACCGCAGCCGTGGTGGTGAATGCGGTCGCGACGGTGCTCTACATCGGTGCAGGGATGGGTCCAGGTCCGCGGGATGGACTGATGACTGGACTGGTTGCGCGGACCGGGTGGTCGGTGCGATCGGTGCGAACCGGGATCGAGATGTCGGTGCTGGCTACCGGTTGGATGTTGGGTGGCAGCGTCGGCATCGCAACACTGGTGTACGCATTCGGCATCGGGCCACTGATTCAAATGATGATCCCGTATGCCGACCGATTCCTACCGGGATTCCGCGTCGACCGTGCGAGCGAGCCTGCCGTGGTTGTCGCCGCACCATGACAGCGCTCCGCTCTGCACCTGCTGGAAGCATGCCCACTACCAGACGTGCTCGAATTTTATTGGGAGGCAAGGGGTTACCTCGAATCCCCTCCCCTTCGCCAGGTGCGGCAACCCTACCGCAAAACGTCACTGTGACATTTTTCTCTCACGTTTGAAGCTGAACGGCATCGGTCACGCGCCGAGGTGCACCATTGCAGCCTCGATCCGTGGTTCGTCCTATTCCGGGATGATCGCTACTGCGTCGATCTCCACGAGCGCGCCGGGACGAGCATGTCCCGCGGTGGAAACGACCGTGATGGCTGTGCGGTGATTGCCCCACACTGATCGCGATGCCGCGTATCCCACCTGCGCGTCGACCCCATTGACGAGGTAGATGTTGAGTTTGACGACATGTTCGGGACCGGTACCCGCGGCAGCGAGCACAGCCAACACGTTTCGCATTGCCTGAGTGGTTTGCGCCTCGATACCGTCGAGCAGTGTCCCGGCGCTGTCGGTGCCGAGCTGGCCACCGACATAGACCGTCCGGGCGGCGGGTGCGATCACGCCCTGCGTGAAGGCGGGGTTGCTATGGAGCTCGTCGGGGTCGAGGTGTGTGGTCATGAGTCTCCTTCCAGCGATGCCGGGTTTCGTATGCAGGTAAAGGTCGCGCAGCAGGCAGACCTCGGACAGGTGGTGGATCAGCTCCCGGTGGATGTGCAGCACCAGATCGGCCATTGACAACTCGGGGAAGGGCTCCTTAGCGCCGACCGAGACCCGGAGTCCGGCCTCGCCGAGGTCGCGCACCCCGGCCAGCCAGATATCGAGCTGGGCCTCGAGTTGGTCGAGTGCGGTGGCCGCGCTGCCGGCGTATCCCCAGGTCTCGTACGACGCTGCGGGCGCACCGAAGTGTGCTGCGTTGCGTGCGGCGAGCACGCCGACGATGACGTGACCGAGTCGCCAGGCGATCGTGGTGAAGGGCGCGGGAACCGGCTGGGGGAAGGCGTAGTCGATGGTGAAGTCCCCGGCGCCGACCTGCATGGGCGCCGTGGAGGTGCCGCGCGGCCGCACGCTCCAGGCGTCCGGCACCGGCGACCAGAAGTACTCGTCGTCGGTGAGGCCGTCGAGCCGGGCTCGGAGCTGATGGTTCCAGTGAAAGTCCCACTGCTCGCGTAGCGTCCGGTTCCAGTCGAGTTCGTCTGTGTCCATGGGGTCAGCGTGGCACCCCTAGCGGACAGGATCGGTCCGCTATTTCTGGCAGGGTGGCGATATGGACGTGGCAAGCGGTAGCGAGAGGGGTACGACGGAGCGGGTGCTCACCCTGCTCGGGTTGCTGCAGCAGCGCCCGGTCTGGACCGGCCCCGAGTTGGCGGATCGGCTCGGGGTGACGCCGCGCACGGTTCGGCGCGATGTCGAGCGGTTGCGCGCGCTCGGCTATCCGGTGTGTGCCGGCCAGGGGGTCGGTGGCGGCTACCGGCTCGGCCCGGGGCAGGATTTGCCGCCGCTGCTTCTCGATGACGAGGAGGCGATCGTGACCGCGGTGTCGCTGCTGGTCGGCGCGGGTGGCGCGGTCGCCGGTGCCGGCGACGCCGCACTCCGGGCGCTGACCAAGCTCGACCGGGTGTTGCCCACCCGGTTGCGGCACGAGGTGCGTGCGCTCTCCGGTTCGGTGGAGTCTTTCGGCGGAGGCCGCACGCCGGTCGATCCCGAGGTGCTGATCACGCTGGCCAGGGCCTGTCGTGACGAGGTCGAGGCCGGCTTTGGCTACCCGGCCGGGAGTGAGGTGCGACGGCGGCGGGTCGAGCCCTACCGTCTGGTCGCCTCCGACCGGCGCTGGTATCTCCTTGCTTATGACCTCGATCGTGATGACTGGCGAAGCTTCCGCGTCGATCGGATGACTGATGTGTCGGCACGAACCTGGTGCTTCCGACCGCGTGTGGTGCCCGATGCGGCGTCGTATGTGCAGGAGGGTGTGGCGAGTCGGGTCTATGCGCAGCAGGCGCGTTTCCTGGTGCACGCGTCGGCCGATACGGTGCGCGCGCAGATTCCGGCGTCGGCGGCCGTCGTGCGACGGCGAGGGAGCGAGGTCTGCGAGGTGCTCAGTGGCGCCGCCAGTCTCGACGTCGTGCTGATGCACGTGCTGCTGCTAGGGCATGATTTCGAGGTGCTCGATCCGCCGGAGCTGGGGAGGCGTTGTCGCGTGTTGGCGGAGAGACTGCTGGCGGCTGGTGCGCCGATCTCACCGGTGCCGGACGTGGAGCTGTGATCGTGGTGGCGCCTCGAGTGCTTCCGCTGTCTGGTTGCGGGTAAGCGCCGCGTCCTGAAATCTGGTTTGCGGCAAGGGTGTTCGCGTGACTGGCGGTCGCTTTCGGGGTACGGTGCGCGCCTTGGTGGCGTCGGGATTCCTGGGCGGTGTTCATTGGATCGGTAAGGTCGCTGTCCGGGTGGTATTTTCACTCATGCTGGACGTGCGTCCAGCATGCCCGACGCGCGACGGCGGGTCACTTGTGGAGGGTTCATGAAGAAGGTGTCTCGGGTGTTGATCGCGTGTGCGGCTGTCTGTGTGACGCTGCCCGTCGTTTCGGAGTCTGCTTCTGCGACGCCGTCGCGGTTCGACGAGTATGTGGCGCTGGGTGATTCGTGGGCGGCGGATGCGACGCTGAATCCCGGGTTGGTGACCGAGGAGTTCGTGCCATTGACGTGTGCGCAGAGCCGGGGTAGCTATGCCAAGCAGGTCGCTGCGGCGCTGGCGGTCGCGGTGTTTCGGGATGCGTCCTGTGGTGGCGCGCAGACTGTCGACATGACGGGAAGCCAGAAGGGGCTCAATCCCCCGCAGTTCGATCGGCTCACCCCCTCGACGGATTTGGTGACGCTGTTGATCGGCGGCAACGACGCGGGTTTGGCCGCGGCGGTCCAGGGGTGTCCGACTCTCGATCCCGGCGCGACACCGTGCCTGGATTCTTTTGTCGTCGATGGTGTTGATCGAATGTCGGCGAGTATCGCGGCGGCGGAGCCGAAGGTGGTCGCGACGATCGAGGGCGTTCGGGCGCGCGCACCGCATGCACGGGTGCTGGTGTTGAACTATTTCAAGGGTGTCGGCACCGAGGGCAGTTGTTTTCCGGCGATCCCGATTTCCGATAGGGATGCGCGATGGGTGGGTCGCAAGCTGGTCGAGTTGAATGCGATGGTTGCGCGGGCGGTCGAGGCGACCGGTGTCGAGTTGGTCGATACGTATGCGGCCAGTGACGGGCATGATGCGTGTCAGCCTGCGGGTGTGCGGTGGGCGGAGGGCTTGGTGCCGTTCAGCAGTGCCCCGGTGGGTCCGGCGGTGCCGTTCCATCCGAACCAGCTCGGCGCCGACCATCAGGCGCGCAGTGTGCTTGCCGCGGTTGGTCGGTAGCGCCGTCGGCGGGTAGCGGTCGTGCTCCGCGGCGGAACACGAGCCCCGCCGGTGGCCGAAAATATCGATTCAGTGGCCGTCCGGCTCTCTCACCCGATGTATCCCGATGTCTACCGTTGTCGGCATGACTACACCGTCTCGATCAGGTACATGCCGAACACGAATCTCGGTGTCGGTTCGGACCGGAAGGTAAGGCGCGCACATGGGGACGCACTACGACGTGCTGGTGATCGGTTCGGGATTCGGTGGCAGTGTCTCGGCGCTGCGGTTGACCGAGAAGGGTTACCGGGTGGGTGTGCTGGAGACCGGACGTCGTTTCGCGGATGCAGAGTTCGCGAAGAACTCGTGGCATGTGAAGGAGTACCTGTGGGCCCCGAAGCTGGGCTGCTTCGGTATTCAGCGGTTGACGTTGCTGAACGACACTTTCATCATGAGCGGTTCGGGGGTCGGGGGTGGGTCGCTGGTGTATGCGAACACCTTGTACGAGGCGCCCGAGACGTTCTATCGCGATAGGCAGTGGTCGCATATCACCGATTGGAAGTCGGAGTTGGCGCCGCATTACGACCAGGCGAAGCGGATGCTGGGGGTGACGACGAATCCGGCGACGACACCGTCGGATCGGGTGATGCAGGCGGTCGCCGAGGATATGGGGATCGCGCAGACGTATCGGCGTACGCCGGTGGGAGTGTTGTTCGCCGACAAGGACACTCGCCCGGGTGCGGCGGTGGCCGATCCGTTCTTCGGTGGGGTGGGCCCGCAGCGGCGGGCGTGCACGCATTGCGGTGAGTGCATGACCGGGTGTCGGCACGGGGCGAAGAACACCCTGGTCAAGAATTACCTGTATTTGGCGGAGCGGGCCGGTGCCACGGTGCATCCGTTGACGACGGCGGTGACGGTGCGCCCGTTGCACGGTGGCGGGTACGCGGTGGACACGGTGCGGACGGGGCGGTGGGTGCGCAAGGCGAAACAGACCTTCACCGCCGATCAGGTGGTGTTCTCCGCGGCGGCGCTCGGCACTCAACAGTTGTTGCACACGTTGAAGGATCGCGGGGTGTTGCCGAATGTCTCACCGCGATTGGGGCATCTGGCGCGCACCAATTCCGAGGCGGTGCTGGCGGCGCGTTCACGCAACAAGGATTCGGATTTCACCAAGGGGGTCGCGATCACGTCCTCGATCCATCCCAACGAATACACCCACATCGAGCCGGTGCGGTATGGCAAGGGCAGCAATTTCATGGGGTTGTTGACCACGGTGTTGGTCGATGGTCAGGACGGTAAGCGCCGTTGGGTGCTGGGGTTGCGTGAATTGGTGCGCCGGCGCCGGGATCTGGTGACGCTGCACAATCCGCGGCGGTGGTCGGAGCGGATGATCGGTCTGCTGGTTATGCAGAATGTGGACAACTCGATCATCACCTACAACAAGCGTGGCCTGTTCGGTCGGCGGATGACGACCAAACCGGGGACCGGTGCGGCTCCCCCGGCGTGGATTCCGGAAGGCAACGATGTCGCCCGTCGGGTGGCGGAGAAGATTGATGGTATTCCGCAGGGTTGCTGGACCGAGATGGTGAATATCCCGATCACCGGTCATTTCATCGGCGGCTGTGCAATCGGGGACTCTCCCGATACCGGTGTCGTGGATCCGTACCACCGGTTGTACGGCTATGAGGGTTTGCACATCGTGGATGGTTCGACGATCTCGGCGAATCTCGGGGTGAATCCGTCTCTGACGATCACCGCGCAGGCGGAGCGCGCAATGTCGTTGTGGCCCAACAAGGGTGAGGTCGATCGGCGTCCGCTGTTGGGTGCTCGGTACCGCAGGATCGATGCGATCGCACCGAAGAACCCGGTGGTGCCGGTGGCCGCGCCCGGCGCGTTGCGCTTGTCGATTACTCCGATCTAGTGCGCGTTCGGGTGCGGTGTGGGGTGCGCCCGAGGAGGGTGGTGTGCGCACACTCCCACTTCCAGCCGCACCGGTGGTATCGGAGCGGGCGGAAGTGGCAGGCAGCGTGCAGTGCCGGCTCACATCGAACTCGAGGTCGACGACGGGCTGCTCCTCGGTGTGGTGGGCGGCCGAGGCGTCAGACTGCCTCCCAGGCGAACCCGTCGGGGTCGGTGAAGGGCCCGGCATCGCTGCCGATGACGATCCGGTGCGACCCGGTGCCCTCCGGGGAGATGCCGGCGTCCTTGGCGGCGGCACGGCGTCCGTAGAGCGCCAGCTTGACCGACGACCCGGGGGTCGCGAACTCGACGTACTTGCTGCCGAAGCTCTTCGCCACGGCCACGCCGCGGTCGACGTAGAACTGCTTGGTCGCCTTGACATCCTCGACTCCCAGCAGCAGTACGACGTCGTCGACCTCGCGGGTGGTTGGTCCGGTGTCCTTCTTCTGCGACGTTGTGACCTTCCAGATCGTCCCGTCCGGGGCCTGAATGACGCCTCCATAGCCCCAGAAGCTCTTCTTGGCCGGCTTCAGCGTGGTGAAGCCGGCGTCGAGCGCGGTGCCGATGAGGCTGTCGACGGTGCTCGGCTGGGACACCACCAGCGACATGATGAATCCACGGAAGCCGGTCGTGGGTGCCTGCGAGGCGCGGAACCTTACTTTGTCTCCCAACCCGAAGGCGGCGGCATAGATGGCCTCGGCGGCCTGGGGGTCGGACACTTCGAGGGTGACGGGTTCGATGGAGGTCATGGCAGTTCCTTCGGTGAGATGGTGTGGTGGTTCGAGTGGATGCTCGGTGTCGTGACGACGCTGAACACGCAGTGGGGTCGGTACTTATCGGTCCTGAATCAGCCCGAGGACATTGCCATCGGTGTCGGTCACCGCGGCCACCAGGCGGCCGCCACCGACGTCGTGCGCAGGCTCTTTCACGGTGGCTCCCGCGGCGGTCAGCTCGGCCAGCTTCGCCTCGATGTCGGGCACGTGCCAGTAGGACACCGGTGCGGTCGGACTCTGCGGTCCACCACTGGGCACCAGTCCGATGTGCTGGCCCTCGGTCTCGAAGCCGACGTAGTAGGACGAGTCGGTCTGCGGCGATACGCCGAGCAGGGCGGCGTAGACCGCCTTGGCTGTGGCCAGGTCGGACACGGGATGCAGCACGGTCTTGATTCCCTGGGTGAGAGAGCTGGTCATGATCACTCCTGAAGTCGTGGGTCACATCGACCCGGTGTGTCCGTCTGTCGAGGTCAACCGGGCGTGCTCATAGCATCTCCTCCGGCGCGGCCCACCCACATCCGTGGCGACCACGGAACCATCCACTGATCCGGGCACGGATCGCCTACGGCAAGTGCTGTGCTGACGGATCTACACCCCGCCCACGCCGCGGCGGCGCTCGGCGATCTCGACCTTGCTCTGTGGAACGCGCTAGGGCCTGATGTACACCAACTTCACCAGCCACGCCGACCGAGCCTGGCCCGTGGACAATGCCGCCGCCGTCATGCCAAGGGTCGTGTGCTATCTCGTCGAGCGCCGCACTGAGCGAGCCCACCTCGGCATAATTCCCATGGACTTTCCACATCGCTATCCGAAGGTGCTCGAGCTACTGCTGGAGTGGAACTTCAGCTCACAGGTTCTGATTCAGCTGCCGCTGCCGCCATCGGATCCGCCACCGAGACCACCGCGCTCCGTGGTTGTCGGGGGTTTGGTCGCCGTCGGCGGCTGCGGGAGCGTCGTCCGCGGCGGCGACTGGGTGGTGGGCGGTGCGGTCGACGGAGCGGTGGTGACCGGCGCTGTCGGCTTGGGCGCTTTCCGGGGTTCGGCGGATCCGCATCCCGTGGCGAGCAGCGATGCGGCCACCGCGGCTGGCAGCGCATACGCCACTCGCCGCGACATTCGCCGTCCGCCGGCCTCGAAATTCCCAGATGACCTGCCGCGCAAAGACTTCCCCCTCGCTACCGATCGAACGGACCGATCTTAATGGCAGGCGAATCGAGAGCGAGGCGTGGGCGACCATGGTCGCCCAGTCGGAGCAGTTGCGGGCCTGGCTGGAGGAGGGCGTGCCGCCGAGGTTACAGATCGCTGGCGAGGATGTTCTCGATATTGCGTTCCGCCAGAGCCGTAATGGTGACGAATGGATTGACGCTGGTATTGCCCGGGATCAGCGAGCCGTCGATGACGTAGAGCCCGGTGTAGCCGGGGAGGCGACCGTAGTTGTCGGTCGCCTCATTGAGCACGCAACCACCCAACGGGTGATAGGTGAAGTCGTCGCCCCAGGTTTTGTAGACGCCGAAGAGGTCGGTCCGGTAGATCGTCCCCTCCTTCTTGTTGATCTTGTCGAATATGCGCTCGGCGGCATCGATGGAGTACTGGTTCTGTGCGGTCTGCCAGCTCAGATCGACCTTGCCGGTACCGGAGTTGAAGGTGAACTGCCCGCGATTGGGATTCTTGGTGATCGCCAGATACAGGCTGACGTAGGTCTCCAGCCCCGCCGGGAAGGGCGCGACCTCGGCGAAGGCTGGGCCGCCCGCATCGGCCCAGTTGTCGATACCCAGGCACGGCATGCTGGATTGCAGTACGCCGGTGCCGTCCCACATGTGATTGGCGCGGCCCACCATCACATTGCCGTTGTTGCCCCACTTCTTGCCGACGACATCGGGCAGGTCGGGCAGTTTGCCCTGCGCCTTCATTGCCACCAGCAGCTTCGAGGTGCCGATACTGCCCGCCGCGAAGAACACCTTCTGCGCCACAACGGCTTTGGTAGCCACCGTGGCACCGCTGGTATTGATCTCGTTCATCTCCACCCGGTAGCCGCCGTCCGTGGGCGTTACGGCGGTGACGGTGTGCATGGGCGTGATACGCACCTTGCCGGTCCCGGTGGCCGCGGCCAGATACGTCTTGTCCAGCGACCGCTTGCCGTGGTTGTTGCCGTAGATGACCTCACCGGCCAGTGCCGACCGGGTGACCTGCTCGGCCTGCTCCTTCTTCATGTACTCGAAGTCGTAGACATTCGGCACGAAGGTCCAGCCGAAGCCGGAGCGTTCCGCGTGTTTGCGTCCCACGCGCGCGAATTGGTAGCACTCCGCGCTCTCGAACCAGTTCTGGTCGATATTGTTCACGCCGAGACCGGTATTGGCGCGCGGGTAGTAGATGTTGTACATCTCATCGGCGTTCACCGAGGGCAGGATGGCCGCGAAGTTCTCCCGCTTGGGCGTCACCGCCATACCGCCGTTGACCAGCGAGCCACCGCCGACGCCCCGACCCTGGTAGACGCGAATCCCGTTGAACTGCTCCGAATCCAGGACGCCCGTGTACCTTTCGATGTCCTTGTTGTAGCTGCTGCCCGCGAAGTAGCCGACCGGCTGATCGGTGCGGTCGCGCAGCCAGTAGGACCGCCCATCGGGTTTCAGCACGGGACAGAAGATCTTGCCGTCGGAGCCGGGCGTCGTCCACGACATACCCATCTCCACCACGGTCACCTCCACACCCGCCTGCGCGAGCCGCAGTGCGGCGACCGATCCCCCGTATCCGCTGCCGATGACGAGCGCGGGAACCTTCTCCCCATCCGCCAGCGGTGCCGCGGTTGCCCGCACCATGGACCTCCCCACCAGCGCGGCGGCCGCGGTGAAACCCGTTGCAGCTAGAAACCCGCGCCTGCTCACCCCCTGGCCGGACTGACTACCAACAGGCATTTCATGGGTGCGAACAGGCAAAGCAGGCTCCTCATCGAGTCTTGGATTGGAACCTGTTATAGAGGTGCGAAGCGCGGCTGCGCGGAACTTTGGGGACAAGCCGGAAAATTTTCGATCTTGGACCGAAAGGAGAAGTGTGAACAGAATGTTCACCGCCATCGCGCCCTGGACGCCGTGGTTTTCGACGTCGGCGTCATCGACCGCATGCTCACCCGAGGTCGCCCGCCTAGGGTCTCGAGCGGCGGCGGGCACCGCACCACGCACCATGGGCATCGGCCTCATCCCCGCGACCGAGCACGCCCTCACCCGCGCGGGCCTCACCCTCGTCGACATGGACGTCATCGAACAACGAAGCCTTCGCCCCCAAGTCCTCGCCGTACTACGCCACTGGAACCTCGAACCCGACAACCCCCTCGAGGGTGATCGCCCGATGCGGCGTGCGAGTCTTCGGCAAGCATGGTGCGAATCGGCAGATCGTCCTGCCGCCGACTTAGGTGCGGGGGTATGCGACCGAGTGTGATGCTGTCGGACGAACCTCGCACGCCTCGGGCGCACGCTCCCGTCCGACAGCGAGGCGCAGAACTCTGGCGCGTCCGGTCACCTGCCCTCCGGTGCGGCCGAACACCCAACATGATCCGTCACCAGGGATGCCGGGCGGGCGCCGCCGCTAACACAGTGCGGCGGCGAGGTGGTCTTGCAACTCGCACACCGTGTCTTCCAGCGGCGCAGTAGAGCGCTCGACGCGGCACAACGCGATGGCGCCCTCGACCGCGGCGACGGTGAGGGTGGCCAGGCGGCCTGCGTGGTCGGCGGCGAGACCGTGGCGCACGAGCAGTTCGGTGAGCGCGCGGTGCCAGCGGGTGAATACCGTGGCGGCGGCGCGCGCGAATTCCGGTGCGTCGTCGTTGGTTTCGACGGCTACGGCGAATATCGGGCAGCCGGCACGGAAGTCGCTGTCGAGCAGGGTGTGTCGCCAGAGGCCGACGAATTCGTCGAGTGCGGCGATCGGGTCGTTGTCGCGGGTGGTGCTTTCGATGAATTCCGACATCAGGACACCGGCCGCGGTGACCGCGTCGGTGATCAGCTGGGTGCGCCCGCCGGGGAAATGGTGGTAGACCGAGCCGCGGGGGGCGCCGGTGGCGGCCAGCACCCGATCGACGCTGGTGGCGCTCGCTCCGTGAATGCGCAGCGATTCGATCGCGCCGTCGGTCATGCGTCGCCGCGCATTCGAGGTGCGCGGGCGGGCGGAGGGTTCACTGCCTGTTCGGCGTGCCGCTGCCATACCCGCCATCCTATGAGAGAGTCCATAATGGCGGGTGGCGGCGTTATTTCACGCGCGTGCTATGGAAGTTGAGGACGGCGGCGAGGGTGTCGTCGGGGGCTTCCAGCTGCGGGTAGTGACCGACTTCGGGCAGTTCGACGACATCGGGGTCGGGGACGAGTTCGCGGTAGCGCGCCACCATGTGCGCGCCGGAGACCGGGTCGCGCAGGCCGTCGATCAGTCGCAGTGGCACCGTGGTTTCCTGTAGTGCCCCGACCCAGCGGGCCCGGTTCGCCCTGCGTTCGCTCATGTAGCGAATGAGCTTGTGGCCGTTGCGTTTACCGTGCTTGCTGCACCACAGTAGCCAGAACTGGCGCATCTGCTCCTCGCTGGGTTTGGTGCGGGGCCCGAAGACGGCCGCGAGGCTGCGCGTGAAGGTGCGCTCGGTGCCGAGAATGCCGATCAGCGGGCCGAGCGGACCGGCCAGCAGCCGTTGGATCAGGCGGGCTCGATGGGTTTCCGGGAACAGTCCGCCGTTGAGCAGGCACACCGATTCGATCACCAGCGAGTCGTCGCCCTCGGCGCGGCGGCGACTATCGCGGGCAAGCAACTCCTGGGCGACGGTGTCGCCGTAGTCGTGGGCGAGGATGTGGACTCGCCCGATGCCCTGCTCGCGCAGCAGGTTCTCGTGCAGGTCGGCCTGATCGGCGATCGCGTAGCGGTAGTTGCGCGGTTTAGCCGACCAGCCGAATCCGATCATGTCCGGTGCGATCACGCGCGCGAATCGCGCGCACAGACCCGGCCACACCGCGTGCCAATCCCAGGATGCGGTGGGGAATCCGTGAATACACAGCAGCGTGCCGTCCGCACCTGCTCCGCCGTCGCGCCAGAAGATCTGGTGACCGCGGTGGGTGTGGCGCCGTCCGTTGGCTCGCCAGAGCGCAAACTCCTCCATATCAACCTCCTCCATTTGTGTCGACAAGCATTGCGCGCGAACGCGGGCGCCACAGCGATTCCGCCGAACCACCGTCAGAGTTCATGTCACGTACTGTGCGGTCGGTTCGCGCCGGTCGTTTGCTCTGCGAGAATGCCACAGTGGATGTCGCGTTCGGCTTCGTTGTTCTCGTTGCGTCGGCGGTGTCGCTGGCAGCGTTGGCGCGGCGGTTCGGAATCTCCGAACCGCTGGTGTTGACGCTGGCCGGGGTCGCGGCGTCGTATCTGCCGTTCGTCCCGGAGGTGCATCCGGATCCGGAGATCATTTTGCTGGGGTTGCTGCCGCCGCTGCTGTACACCGCGGCGATTCGGACCTCACTGGTGGATTTCCGGGCCAACGCGCGCACCATCGCGTCGCTGTCGGTGGGTTTGGTGCTGTTCAGCACTTTCATGGTGGCCGCGGTGGTGTGGTGGCTGTTGCCGGTGCCCTTCGCGGTCGCGGTGGCCCTGGGGGCGGTGGTGGCGCCACCGGATGCGGTCGCGGCGACCGCAGTGGCGCGCCGGATCGGGATGCCGCGGCGGATCGTGACCGTCCTCGAGGACGAGTCGATGTTCAACGACGCGACCGCGCTGGTGGCGGTGCGCACCGCGATCGCGGCGTCGGTGGGAACGGTGACGGTGTGGAAGGCGGGCGGCGACTTTTTGCTCGCCGCGGGCGGTGGTGCCGCGGTGGGGATCGTGGTGGCGTATCTGCTGGCGATGCTGCGCCGCCGGATCACCGACCCCGTGCTGGACACCTCGTTGTCGTTTCTCGCGCCGTTCATCGCGTATCTGCCGGCCGAGGGCATCCATGCTTCGGGGGTGATCGCGGTGGTCACCTGCGGGATGATCCTCGGGCACGGCGCGCCGGTGTGGCAGAGTGCGGCCTCGCGCATTGCCGAGCGCACCAATTGGCGGACCATCCAGTTCATTCTGGAGAGTTCGGTGTTCCTGATCGTGGGCCTGCAGATGCGGGCGATCCTCGAGGGTGCGTGGAGCAGTGGGCTCGACCACGGTCAGTTGATCATCGCTGCGGCGGCGGTGCTGGCGGCGGCGATGCTGGCGCGGCCGTTGTGGATCTATCCGTGGGCGCTGCTGTTCCATCGGATCAACCGCGCCGGATCGGATGTGCCGCTCAGTTATGCGACGGTGGTGTCGTGGGCGGGGATGCGGGGTGTGGTCACCCTCGCGGCGGTGTTGTTGCTGCCCGAGGGCACTCCGCAGCTGCCGGTGTTGAAACTGTTGGCGGTCATCGTCGTCGCGGGCACGCTGCTGGTGCAGGGCACCTCGTTGCCGTTGCTGGTGCGGTGGCTGCATCTGCGTGGACCCAGTCGCGCGGAGGACGCCTTGCTGAAGGCGAACCTGTTGCAGCAGGCTACCGCAGCGGGCTTGGCGGAGCTCGAACGCCGGATCACCCCCGACACCCCGCCCGGGGTGGTCGAGTCGTTGCGTGATCGGGTCGCCTGGAAGACCAATGCGGCGTGGGAGCGGCTGGGGCGCGCGGAATCCGAGCAGGCGACACCGACCGCGGAGTACCGACGGCTGCGGCTGGAGATGTTGCGCGCGGAACGGGAAACGGTGCTGCGGGTGCGGGATTCGGGCGCCCTGGACTACGCGATCCTGCAGCATGTGCTGGCCAGGCTCGATTTGGAAGAGTCGATCATCGACCGATACGACGAAACCGAGGAAGAAAACGTCGAACCTCTCGCCCTGCCCGGCGCGGCCGACAATTGCGAGCACCTGCGCGACGCGCCGCTGGTTCTCGAACCCGGTGCTCCCGACGAATGTCAGGAATGTCTGGCCGAGGGCCTCACGTGGGTGCATCTGCGGATGTGTCTGGCGTGCGGGCACATCGCGTGCTGTGATTCCTCGGTCGGCAACCACGCCAGCAAGCACTACGCGGCGACCGCGCATCCGGTGATGCGCAGTGTGGAGCCGGGTGAGGCGTGGCGCTGGTGCTATGTGGACGAGCTACTGGGCTGAGTGGTCAGCGGCGGGCGTGGGAGTAGATCAGCCGGGCATATTCGGTGAGCAGCTTGTCCAAAGAGACGTCCTCGCCGCTGGCGGCGATCTGCTGGTAGCCGATCAGCATCGCCATGCCCAGCGAGGTGACCACCGCGGTGGTGTCTTCGGCGCCTACTACGCCTTTGATGGCCTTGTGCACGGTGCGGCGGCGCGACTCGTCGACCCGCTTGAGTGCGAGGTTGACCGATTCGTCGTTGGCGGCCCAGGCGCGGATCGCGGCCTCGGCGGCATGGTGCAGGCCCGAGGCGAGGTCGGACATGGCGCGGATGTCGTCGTCGGGGTTGCCCTGGTTGAAGTTCAGTGTGCGCAGAATGAGCACCTGACGGTTCTCCCAGTGCTCGAGTAGCGCGTCGACGAAGCCTTGCCAGCTGCCGAAGTGGTGGTAGAACGAGCCACTGGTGACTCCGAGGCGGCGGCACAGCACACCGATGTTGAGGCCTTTGAATCCGAGTTCGGCGAGCACCTCCAGAGCGGTGTCGAAATACTGCTCCTTGGTGACCACTCGTGACATCGGTGCGCCGTTCTGTCGTTCGGGCAAGGCGGGGAGGACCGAACAGTACCGCATCGTATTGCCGGCTCGTGTGAGCGTAACGAAATCTACGATGCGGGGCTCCCATCGCCGGAAAGTATCCGTGACCGGCCGAAACATGAAGTGGCAGTGCGCAACAGGGGTTTCGATGCAGGGAGTCGACGTCGGAGGATTCGTGCAGATCTATAACAGAGCAATTGCTCTGTTATGGTGGTCGGTATGCCTCGCCCACGGACCCACGACCCCGACGCCGTGCTCGATGCCGCACAGTTGCTGGCGGTGCAATCGGGCCCGGCGGCGGTCACCATCCGCGCGGTCGCCGCGGCGACCGGGGTGTCCAACGGCGCGATCTAT
The DNA here is from genome assembly GCF_045208035.1 of Nocardia sp. NBC_01009. Taxonomy (NCBI): domain Bacteria; kingdom Bacillati; phylum Actinomycetota; class Actinomycetes; order Mycobacteriales; family Nocardiaceae; genus Nocardia; species Nocardia sp. NBC_01009. The sequence continues at coordinate 5,353,456 of NZ_CP108695.1, forward strand.
CACACCTTCGGCTCGCGCGCGGAACTGCTCGGGCGCAGCTGGTTGCGCGCCGCGCACCGGTTTCTGGCCATGCAGACCGAACTGGTCGACACCCACCTCGCCGCGACAGCGCCCGCGGCGATCCAAGCGGTGATCGAAGCGGTGCTCGCCGCGGCCGAGACCCCGGTGCTCTTCGCCGAACAGTTCCCCGAATCCGCGAGGCTGCTGCACCTGGTGTCCCGCGACGAACTGCTCGGCGACGAGGTACCCGAAGCGCTCGCCGCCGAACTGGCAGGTACCGACCGGACCCTGGTGGAGTTGATGATCCGCCTCGCGCGCGCCCTGTGGGATCGCGGCGACGCCCGCGCGGTCGAGGTGATCACCACCTGCCTCGTCGACTTGCCCACCGCCATCCTGTTGCGCCGTGACCGGCTCACCGATCCCCGTGCCCGCCACCAGTTGCGCGCCGCGGTGCGCGCGGTCCTGGATGTGGGCCCGCACTGACCCGTTTCCCGAAGCCCCTCGAAAGGAATCACCATGCCCACCCTCGACTACCACGACAAGATCGCCGTCCTCGACCTCGGCGGCGACGAGAACCGCTTCTCCCCCGACTTCCTCGATGCCGTCGAGGCCCACCTCGACACTGTGCTGGCCGAGGGCGCACAAGGTCTGGTGACCACCGGCGGCGGCAAGTTCTACTCCAACGGTCTGGATCTGGACTGGCTGATCGCCAACGGTGAACGCGCCCAGTGGTATGTCGGGCGGGTGCAGGCGTTGTTCGCACGCGTGCTCACCCTGCCCATCCCGACCGCTGCCGCGCTGCCCGGACACGCCTTCGGTGCCGGCGCCATGCTGGCCATCGCCCACGACTACCGCGTGATGCGTGCCGACCGCGGCTTCTTCTGCTTCCCCGAGGTCGACATCCGCATCCCGTTCACCCCCGGCATGGCCGCGCTCATCCAGGCCAAGCTCCCCCCGAAGTCGGCCATCGCCTCGATGACCACCGGTCGCCGCTTCGGCGGTGTGGACGCCCTAGCCCACGACATCGTCGATGCGACCGCGCCCGAGGGTGCGGTGACTGCCGCCGCGCTGGAACTGCTGGCTCCGTTGGGCGGCAAGGACTCCGGGACCCTCGGCGCCATCAAGAACACCATGTTCGCCGGCGCACTCGCCGCGCTCACCTCCGAGTCGCCCTCGACGATTCCATTGTCGGAGTAGATTTTCCCCCAGCAGATCCAGCGCGCACCATTCGAGGAGACCGTCTTGAGCGAGGCCGCCACCCTGCAACGCCGGGGCCACATCGCTGTCATCACCCTGAACAGACCCGAGGCGATGAACGCGGTGAACGCCGCACTGTCGGTCGCCGTCGGCGCGGCCCTCGAGGAACTGGCCGCCGACCCGCAATTGCGGGTCGGCATCATCACCGGCGCGGGCCGGGCGTTCTGCGCGGGCGCGGATCTCAAAGAACTCTCCCGCGGCAACGGCATCGGCGACCCCGAGCACCCCGAATACGGATTCGCCGGCCTCGTCCAGCATTTCATCGACAAACCACTCATCGCCGCCGTCAACGGCTTTGCCCTCGGCGGCGGCACCGAGATCGTGCTGGCCAGCGACCTGGCCGTGATGAGTAGGGACGCCACCCTCGGACTGCCCGAGGTCAAGCGCGGCCTCATCGCCGCCGCCGGTGGACTATTGCGGCTGCCGCGCCAGATCCCACCCAAGATCGCGCTGGAAATGGCGCTGACTGGCACCCCCATCGATGCCGCCGCGGCCGCTACCTGGGGCTTGGTCAACCGTGTCGTCCCCGCCGAGCAGGTGCTGCCCACCGCCATCGCACTCGCCGAGACCATCGCCGCCAACGCGCCGCTGGCGGTGCGTGCCTCGAAGCGAATCATCCACCGCGTCAACGACTTCGGCTCCGAGTGGGAAACCCCCATCTGGGAGATGAGCATGCAGGAGGCGATGGGGGTGTTCCTCAGCAAGGACGCCCAGGAGGGACCCCGCGCCTTCGCCGAAAAGCGCGCACCGCAGTGGCACGGCGAATGACACCGTCCCGCTGCAGGCGGGTCCCCGTCCGATCGAGGTGGCGAGCTCTGGGCGGCGCGAACCGATTCGATCGGACCACTTACCGAGGTCGAGTTCACACGGCATCGGCCGACCAGCCGCAGTCCAGGTGACGATCGGCGACCGAGATCCGAGCGCGGGTGCGCATCGACTCCGCTCACCCGGTGCCGTATTGCTTCGGTGCTAGTTCGGGTCCGGTTGGGTGGCAGGGTTTTCGGCGGTGAGGTGACGGTCGAAGAAGGCGAAGATGCGGTGCCAGGCGTCGCGGGTGGCGTCCTCGTCGTAGCCGAGGCCGGTGACGCGCAACAGTGGCTCGACCGGAAGAACATTGGCGAAGCCGTGCATGGTGCCGGCGTAGGACTTGATGTCGTGTTCGACGCCGAGTTCGGTCAGTGCGCGGTCGAGTTTGGCGGGTGCGCCGATCAGTGACGGGTCGAGTGCCGCGTAGCTGGCCACCACCGGGCACGCGCCCTCCAGCCGGGCGCGATAGTCACCGTAGAGGCCCGGATAGAACGGCGCCGCCGCGTCGAATCCCTGGGGAGCGGTGAGCAACGCGAAACCACCGCCCATACAGAAGCCGACGACCGCGATTTTGCGTGTGCAGTCGGCGTCGACCAGCAGGCGGTCACGCGCGGTGAGGATGTCGCGCACCGGCGGGCCGTCGCCGGTGACCAACAGTGCGCGGAAGACCGAGCGAATGCAGCGAACTCGGCCGCGAGAGAACAGATTCGGAGTGATCGTGAGGTAGCCGTAGTCGGCCAGCATCTCGACATTGCTGCGCAGATCGGCGCTGAAACCCACTCCGTCGTGCAGCACCACAATGCCCGGCCACGGCCCCGTGCCGGTGGGGCGGGCCAGGATCGCCTCGATGGTGCCGTCGGGCGCGTCGAGCTCGATGGTCTTCATACCTAGCGAATCTAGGGAACTGTCTCAGACGTGTACAGCACCGCGTCGGCAAACATCTCCGATCGCACACGACCATCGAAATCACCGAACTTCGCACTTCGGTCGGCTAACGTCTGCGCGGAAGGGGTCCGGAGCGGTACCCGATCGACTGCGCGTAGCAAGCCTTGCGCGGTGGGCGGAGCTCCGGTGGTGCGGCTTTCGACAGAAGGGCAACGTGGTCAAACTCCGGCCGCCATGGCGCGCGATTTTCGTCGCAATTGCTTTGGCCTTCACCGTGTTCACGGCATCGACCCTTGTCGCGGCCCAACCTGTCGACGCGTCGAGTTTCGACCCCGACCCCACCGGTGACGCCTATCTCGATCAGCATTTCGCCACCGATGGATTACCCAACGGGGCGATCCTGTCGAGCCGCTCGGTGCGGATCCTGCCGCCGCTGGCCTTGACTTCGAGCTTCGACGCGTGGCAGGTGTGGTTCAAGACGACAGCCGCCGACGTGCGGCGATCGCCACGTTGACCACGATCATGAAACCGAAGGCGTGGAACGGCAGGGTTGTCGGCAACAACTACGCGATCGACAGTGTCGGCCTGAAATGTAACCCGTCGTATCAACTGACCCATGAGGTGTCCATCGAGACGCCCGATATCACCCGCCAATTGCTGTCGAGCGGTTACGCGGTCGTGATGACCGACTATCAAGGCCCCCGGATGGCCTACGCGCACGGACCCACTCAGGGCCGGGAGGTGCTCGACGGGCTCCGTGCCGCGCTCGCCTTCCCGTCCGCTGGGCTGGCGGGCAGTCCGACCGCGATGATCGGCTACAGCGGTGGCGCGATCGCGACGGTGTGGGCCGCGCAGATGCAGCCCACCTACGCACCCGAGCTGAGAATGCTGGGGGCCGCGGCAGGCGGCACGCCCGCGGATCTGAGCTTGCTGCGCAAGACCATGGACGGCAAACCGCCGGCCTCGGTGCTGTACCTGATGGCGGCACTGGGCGTGGCCCGCGTGACACCCGGCGCCTTCGACCTGCTCAACGATGTCGGCGTGTCGACTGTGCAGCAGAACAAGAACCTCTGCTCGAGTGCCGCGGTGCTCGGTGTCGCGCCGGTGCCGTTGCGCTCGCTGACGGAGGTCGACCCCTACGACACCGATCTCGTGCGCCGCGTCTACCGCGAGACGAAAGCCGGTGGCGCGACACCGACCATGCCGATCTACCTGTGGCATGGCCTGCTCGACGCGTGGATCCCGGTCGCGGGCGCGCGGGCGCTGCAGCAGACCTGGCAGAACGCGGGGGCCGACGTGTCGCTCACGGTGCTTCCGTGTGATCACATCACCTGCGCATACACCCCTGGTGCCCTGGAACGGATCGACACCTGGATGGGCCGGTAGCGGGGTCGCACCTCGGTGGATGGCGGGGTGGGGGCGGAGTGATGGGTGACCGGATCGACGCGAATAGTCATGCGGGGGTGGGTTCGGGCGGTGTATGAGTATGCGGCGTGAGCTGTTTCAACTGGTGCGGTGGTGCGGGCACTGTCATGGCCGGTGGAGGCGTCAGCTGGTTGAGCAGGGTGCGTGCGAAGAGTCGGTAGCGCTGCGGTTCGGTAAGCACCAGCCGGCCCGCGCGTTCTCCGGAGCGTGCTCTTCGATGTGTCGATCGCTATCCACCTCGACGGCAAACCGTATGACACGCGCGCTCTTATCCAGCTTCATGACCACGCCCGCCGGCCCGGGCCCCGCGGTGAGTGGCACATGGTCGTGCCAACATGCCGGTGGCGCACCCGGTCACGCGCCACTCGATGGCGTGACTACCGGGTCGCGATCGGGGATCGGTATGTCGGCAATGGCTGCGAGATGTTGGATGACCTGGGCGACCGAGTCCGGTCCGGCAGGGAGGAGGGGCAGGCGGACGTCGGGAGTGGGGATTCGGCCCTGGGCGTGCAGGACCGCCTTGATCACCGTCGGGTTGGGTTCGCCGAAGGCGGCGGCGGACATTTTCGCCAGTGCGGCTCCCAGTGCGCGGGCTTGCGCATGGTTTCCGTTGCGCCAGGTGGAGATCAGGGCGACGAAGGGTGCGGTGGTCAGTTGTGCGGAGGCGAGGATGCCGCCGGTGGCGCCGAGGGCGATCAGGGGGAACAGGAACTGGTCGTCGCCTGCGAGGACGGCGAAGTCTTCGGGCAGGTCGCCGAGTAGGTCGACGGTATCGGCGTCGATGCCACCGGTCGCGTATTTCACCGCGACGATGCCGGGCAGGCGCCCCAATTCGCGCAGAGTGTCGGCGCTGACGGATCGGGCTGTGCGGTAAGGGATGTGGTAGATGATCACGGGGATCGGGCTGGCTGCCGCGAGCTGGGTGAAGTGTGCGCGGACACCGGCTTCCGACGGGCGCGTGTAGTAGGGCACCGGGACCAGCGCCGCGGTGATTTCGGGATGGGATTCGAGAGCCTCGAGCGCGGCGGTGGTGGCGCGGGTGTTGTTGTCGCCGGTACCGAGGATCAGTGGTGCGTTGCGGGTGCGGCAGACTTCGGCGCACACCGCAAGGACAGTGTGCTTTTCGTCGGCGTCGAGGGTGGCGGGTTCGCCGGTGGTGCCGAGCGCGACCAGCCCGGTCGCGCCTTCGTCGAGGACACGGTGAGCCAAGGATTCCAGGGCCTCCACCGCGACTTCTCCCATGGCGGTGAACGGGGTGACGAGCGGGACGAATATCCCCTGCAGAGGTTCGTGCTGAGCCATACGTCCAGCTTGTCCGGCAGATAACCGCAGGTCTAGTTCGCATTTGTGGCTTCGAGCGTAAGCTCAGCTGATGCTCGATGTTCGACGCCTGCGACTGCTGCGGGAACTGGCGCGGCGCGGGACGATCGCGGCCGTCGCCGAAGCCATGGCCTTCACACCCTCCGCGGTCTCGCAGCAACTGAGCGCGCTGGAGCGGGAAGCGGGCGCGGCGTTATTGCAGCGCACCGGTCGACGGGTGACCCTCACCCCGGCCGGTCACACCCTCGTCGGGCACACCGAAGCCGTGCTGGCCCGGCTCGAAGAGGCCGAAGCAGATCTGGCCAACACTGAGGCGGGGCTGACCGGTCCACTGCGGATCGGCGCTTTCCCTTCCGCCACACAGGCTTTCATCCCCGCGGCCCTGAGCATGCTGGCCGCGGACCATCCCGGCCTCGAACCCCAGGTGGCAGAGCTCGATCCGGCGCTGGTTTCGGACGCGCTGCGCTCCGGCGAGCTGGATGTGGCACTCGTGCACGACTACGACCTGGTGCCGTTCCCATCCGAAACCGGAGTTCGCACCGAGCCCCTCTACCGCGAGACAATGTTCCTCGCCTCGACCACGCCCCGCGCCGCCTCTCCCGGCGGGATGCTCGCCACCTGCCGCGACGAGCCGTGGATCGTGGCCACCACCGGCACCCGCTGCCACACCATGACCATCCGCGCCTGCCGAGCCGCGGGCTTTCTCCCGCACATCCGCCACCAGATCGACGAATTCGCCACGGCGCTGGCCTTTGTGGCCGCCGGACAGGGCGTCGCACTGGTTCCCGAACTGAGTGCCACACACCCGCCGGCCGAAGTGATCCTCACCGAACTCCCGATCGCACGCCATACCAGAATCGCCTTCCGCGCAGGCGCTGACCGCCATCCGGCTATCGTCGCCTTCACCCGCGCGATGAACGCGACAGTGTCTGCCTGAGCTCGGAAGGGCGATCCTCGCCGAACCCGCACCGGCACCACGGCATTTCAGGCCTCCAGCAGCGGCCCCTGCCGCTCGTCGATCGCGACGCTGGCAGCCGCTGCCGGCTCTTGTCCCGGACCCCGACCTCCGACACCCTGCGCGGTGTGGGAGTCTTGTGGGGTATCTCAGTGGAAGGGCTTCTCGTGACGCTCGGCATGGTCCTCGGCGACTCCTTCGCTCGCGCTTCGACGCAGGACCGCTAGCCCTCCCGTTCCGACCCCGCCTCCCGGGTCCGACACCGGCTGTTCTCCCTCCTCGTCGAAGCGCTCTCCGTGCCCATGCACGTTCGATCACGAGGAGCACCCCCGTGCCCACCATGCACTGGACCGAAGCCGACACCGACCGCAGCGCGCGCTGGCATTCCGAGAGCGCCGCACCGATGCCGCGACATGTCGTCGTCGCCGACGACACCTTGCGCGCCGACACCGCCTACCGGCTGGCGTGTGAAGGCACCGCGCTGTTGTGGCGGGGCGATTTTCAGCAAGCGCGCCAGTTGTTGCAGGCACTGCGTCGCCGCATCGACCGCATCACGCCGCCACGGGGCGGCAGCGTCGCCGAATCGTTTCACCTGTACCGCAGGGCCCGCGGCCATCGCGCGCGGGTGCTGGGGAAACTGGTCGTCGAGCTGTCCGCGGACCACACCCTCGAGTTGCGTCGAGCGCCCGATCTGCGGCGGGTGTGCGCCGAAACCTATGGGTCGCCCGGCGAGCCGATGGTCGTCGCGGTCACCGAGTTGCTCGGCGCCATCGGTGCGCAGCAGTGGCGGGCCAAGGGCGTGGAGGTGCCTGCGCTGGGTGCGCGCATCCACCCGCACTACGGGGTTTTCTCTCCCGTCCGTGGCGAATACGTCGATCTCGTTGCGCGGGCGCCCCTGTCGGGCGACGGTGACCGCACCGCCTTCGACCTCGGCACCGGAACGGGGGTGCTGGCAGCGGTGCTGGCCCGTCGCGGCATCGGGCGGGTCGTGGCCACCGACATCAACCCGCGCGCACTGGTCTGCGCTCGCGACAACATCGACCGGCTCGAACTCGCCGGTCGTATCGAGGTGATCGGGCCCGACCTGTTCCCGCACGGTCGCGCCGACCTGATCGTGTGCAACCCACCGTGGCTGCCGGCGCGGCCCACCGCCGCCGTCGAACAGGGTGTGTACGATCCCGACAGCGCCATGCTGCACGGATTTCTCGACGGGCTTACCGCCCATCTGGCGCCCGGCGGCGAAGGTTGGCTGATCCTGTCGGACCTGGCCGAGCACCTCGGACTGAGGACCCGCAACGACCTGACCGACGCCATTGCCGCGGCGGGCCTGCGGGTCCTCGACCGCCTCGACACCCGACCGCGCCACACCCGACCGCTGGACCCCACCGATCCCCTGCATACCGCTCGCGTGGCGGAGATCACCTCGCTGTGGCGTCTGAGCAGCTAAATAGTGCGAAACGTCCCACGCTGCTCGGCTCGCACCCTAACGTCGTGGACAGCAAAGCCGGGCGACGTGATTGAGATTGTGGGATGAATCAACCGAACACTACGTGTGCTGCGTTCCAGCGCATCGCCGCGATCGAACCCGAGGCGGTCGCGGTTCGCTCCATCGGAGGCGGACAGAGCCTGACCTGGCGTGAATACGCCGATCAGGTCAGGCACATCGCCGCCGGGCTCAACGCCCTCGGGATCGGCCGTGGCGACACTGTCGCGCTGATGATGGCCAACAGGGTCGAGTTCTATCCGCTGGAAGTGGGCGCCCAGCACACCGGCGCGACATCGTTCTCGGTGTACAACACCCTGGCTCCCGAGCAGTTGAACTATGTGTTCACCAATGCCGAGAACCGGGTGGTGATCTGCGAGGAACAGTACGTCGACCGGGTTCGGTCGTGCGGGGTGCCGATCGAGACCATCGTGTGCGTCGATGCAGAGCATGCGGGAACCATCAGCGTCGCCGAACTCAAAGCCAAGGGCCGCACCGATTTCGACTTCGAAGCGACTTGGCAGGCCGTGCAGCCCGAGGACGTCGCGACATTGGTCTACACCTCCGGCACCACCGGAAACCCCAAGGGCGTCGAGATCACCCACGCGAACCTGCACGCCGAGGTGCACGCCTTCAACGCGGTGCTGTCGGTCGAATTCGGCGACCGCCAAACCTCCTTCCTGCCCAGCGCACACATGGCCGACCGGTTGACCGCGCTGTATTTGCAGGAGTACTTCGGAACCCAGATCACCGTCGTGCCGGACCGGGCGTTGCTGCCCGCCGCATTATCGGACGTGCATCCGACAATCTGGGGTGCGGTGCCGCGAGTGTGGGAAAAGCTCAAGGCCGCGGTCGAATTCTCGGTTGCCAACGAACCCGACGACGCCACCCGCGCCGCTTTGCAGTGGGCACTGGAGGTGGCAGCGCGCAAGGCGGCCGCACAGCTGGATGGACGACCGGTCGAGGCAGAGCTGGCGGCGGAATGGGCGAAGGCCGATGTAGCGGTGCTGTCGAAGCTGCGCGCGAAACTCGGTCTGGACCAGGTGAAGTGGGCGATTTCGGGTGCGGCACCGATCCCGCCGGAGACCCTCGGGTTCTTCGCGGGCCTCGGCATCCCCATCTCCGAGATCTGGGGCATGTCCGAGCTGACGTGCGTGGCCAGCGCCAGCCCGCCGGCGCAGGCGCGCCTGGGCACGGTCGGTCGGTTGCTGCCCGGCATGGAGTCCACGATCGCCGAGGACGGCGAATTCCTGATCCGCGGTCCCCTGGTGATGCGTCGTTATCGCAAGGAGCCGGAGAAGACCGCGGAAGCCATCGACGCCGACGGCTGGCTGCACACCGGTGACATCCTCACCATCGACGCCGACGGATACCTGCGGGTGGTGGACCGTAAGAAGGAACTGATCATCAACTCCGCGGGAAAGAACATGTCCCCGGCCAACATCGAGAACGCGATCAAAGCCGCCGCGCCACTGGTCGGTGCGCTCGCCACCATCGGGGACGCGCGACCGTTCAACACCACACTGATCGTGCTGGACGCCGAATCCGCCCAACCGTATGCCGCGCAGCACGGACTGCCCGATGCCTCTCCCGCCACGCTCGCCGCCGATCCCGGCGTGATCGCCGAGATTGCGCGCGGCGTCGCGGCGGGCAACGCGCAACTGTCGCGCGTCGAACAGATCAAACGTTTCACCATCCTGCCGACATTCTGGGAACCCGGCGGCGACGAGGTCACCCTGACGATGAAGTTGCGCCGCAAGCCGATCGCCACGAAGTACGCGGCGGCCATCGAGCAGCTCTATGCCGCCGAGCCCGAGGCGACGGTGCACGAGCCTGCAGAGTCGGTGGAACTGTCTGCGGGCTAGCGGGTTCGGTGGTCGCCGACCAGCAGCAGGTGCGCCCGCTCGAGCGCGGTCGCGAGAGCCTCTCGACTATGAAACACCCTGTGCTGCACCATGTTCAGTGATCCCTCGGATCACCTCGGTGTCGCTGTGAACAGGCGCGGTGGTGTGTGGGTGGTTTCGCGGGCGCAGCTGCGAGCAGGATCACTATCCGCCTGCACCAGACCCACGCATCCATCGGGCGGATTGTTACCGGCCGACTCAGACGCTACGGACCTGGGTGTGGACGGTGATTGCCGCAGTCATGTGCTGCTCGGCAGCACTGATTCGGTCGGGGCGGGAAAGGTCTACAGCGAGAATGTCAGTCGCTGCGGGCTGAGGTAGTCGGCCGGGTCGTGCATGGTGCGCAATTCCGGGCGCCGTGCGAGGGTGAGGCGGGCCAGTTCCGTGCGCAGTGGGGTGTCGTAGCGGGCGGCGGGGCTGGTGAAACCGGGGAGCCAGTTGTCGTGGTGGCTGGGGACGAAGAGGGTCGGGCCGAGGGATTCGATGTAGCGGCGGGGGTCCCGTAGGCCGTTGGTGATCTGGTTGTAGCCCTGGATGGCACCGATCTGGACGTCGGTGGGGGCAAGGCCGGCCAAGACGTCGAACACGTGCGGGGCTTTCTCGGTCAGCGGGCCCGCGGAGTCGTGCCAGGTGAGTGTGAATCCGGGAACCCGGAATTGGTAGAGCAGGACACCGCCTTCGGGATCGCGCAGTCGCGGCAGGTTCTGCAGGACGCCATCGATTGTCGGTGGGTGCCGCATGATCGGGCGTATATCCGGGGCCGGGAAGAACGGTGACGCCGGATCGCTGCGGTCCGGGGCGGTCGGGGCCGAATGCAGGTGACGGACGGCAGTCACCGCAACGTTGCCGACGGTGAATTCGTGACGTGCACCGATCAGGGTCTCGGCATTGCCGAGCTCGGAGGTCGGGAACGACGGGTCCGACACTTGCGCGCGAATAGCCGCACAGTGCTCGGCGGTGCCGTGTACGACCGCGCCGCAAGCCTGCGCGATCCGGCCCGCGTCACCCGCGTGATCGAAATGTCCGTGCCCGATGAAGATCGCCTCGGGACGCAGGTCGGCCAGGTCCTGCGCAGTGGCGGGCACATACCCCGAACTGGTGAACCGAGGAACCCACGCGTCGAGCAGGAACACCGATCCGCCGATTGCCAGCGCGAAAGTTGTGCATCCCACCCACGACAACACCACCCGGTCGGCGCGCACCGCTCCGGTTTGCGCGTCGACGATGTCGGCGCCGAAGAAACGCCTGCGTGCCACGACCGTTCGTTCGGCGTCCGGCTCGGTGGATGCTTCCAAACGACCGGCCGCGATCTGCGCGAGGGCATCGAAGGCGCCACCGAGCGCGGTGTGCCGACCGATCAGAACGCGCGGATGAATGTTGCACACGTGTGTACCAGATCACGGAATCGCAGCGCGGGCAAGGGAGACCACTGGCTGAGCGCCCGCCGCCCTGCTCACCGAGCAGCCTGCCACCGCCATGCGTGGACAAACACCGAACCCGGTCGCACTGCGGGATTCGGACGGTGGTGGGCCGGTCGACGGTCTTCGGAGAACGTCCGGGGCCGACCTCCGAAGACCGTCGTCGGCGAGAGGCAGGCCACCACTGCGCACTCGGAAAACGGGCGGGTGGCACGAGACTTTAGAGCTGCACGCCCAGCAACGCATCGACCGCGGTCGCGACGAGGGCCGGGGCGTCGCGGTCCGCGCCGCCGTACTCGAGGGCTTGGTCGGCCCAGTTGTCCACGGCAGCCAAGGCTTTCGGGGTATCGAGATCATCGGCGAGGTGCTGGCGCAGGCGGGCGATGGTGTCCTCGGCGGCGGGGCCGGCGGCCAGCGACGTTGCGCGCCGCCACCGGTCCAGGCGCTGGGTGGCCTCCGCGAGGACGGTGTCGGTCCACATGCGGTCCTGGCGGTAGTGACCGGCGAGCAGGCCGAGGCGGATCGCGGCGGGGTCGGTGCCCGCGCGGCGCAGCTTGGATACGAGGACGAGGTTGCCCTTGGACTTGGACATCTTTTCGCCGTCGAGGCCGATCAGACCGGCGTGCACGTAGTGGCGGGCAAAGCGGCGGCCTGCAATGAGGGCTTCGGCGTGCGCGGCGGAATACTCGTGGTGGGGGTAGATCAGGTCGCTGCCGCCGCCCTGGATGTCGAACTCGGGTCCGACGCGGTTGAGCGCGATCGCTGCGCACTCGATGTGCCAGCCGGGACGACCCGCGCCGAAGGGGGCGGGCCAGGACGGTTCATCAGGGCGCGCGGCGCGCCACAGCAGTGCGTCGATGGTGTCGCGCTTACCCGGTCGGTCGGGGTCGCCGCCGCGCTCGGCAAACAGTCGCTCCATGGTGGCGCGGTCGTAGCCGGATTCGTAGCCGAACTGCTCGGTGGCGTCGGCGCGGAAGTAGATGTCGGGGAATTCGGCATCGTCGACGACATACGCCGCACCCGAGGCCAGCAGTTTCTGCACCAGTTCCACGACCTCGTCGACGGACTCGATGGCGCCGATGTAGTCGCGTGGCGGCACGATCCGCAGGGCGGACATGTCCGCACGGAACAGCTCGATCTCGCGGGTGCCCAGCGCACGCCAGTCCAAGCCGTCGCGGGCGGCGCGCTCGAACAGCGGGTCGTCGACATCGGTCACGTTCTGCACGTAGTGCACGGTGTGGCCCGCGTCCCGCCACAACCGGTTCACCAGGTCGAAGGTGAGGTAGGTGGCCGCGTGCCCGAGGTGGGTGGCGTCGTATGGGGTGATCCCGCAGACGTACATGGTGGCGGTGGGGCCGGGGGTGACCGGCCGGACCTGTCGGTCGGCGGTGTCGAACAACCGCAACGGTGGCCCTGCTCCGGGGATGGTGGGAAGGGCGGTATCGGACCAGGACTGCATGATTCGAGGGTAAAGGTGTGGTCGAGATCATCGGCCTTCGCCCCGCCTGATTAGCGACCTAGCACACCCTTATGGTGGGTTTCGACCTGCGCAAATGTCGTCACCGGCGGATGTCAACATTTACGGTCTCGCTGGTTCGATGCGATGCGGGGTCGAATTGCGATGTCGGCGAACCGGGCGAATCGCGATCTCGCAGTCAGCGATAGGGCCGCGCGGCCCGGCGGTCGCGGGCCGGATCCAGCGCATCTGTCGGTGCTCGGGGATACCGTGGCCGGATGACTGTTCTCGGTGCCGTAGCGCTTCCCAGGATTCCTCCGGAACATCTTGCCGCAGTCGGCGATGCCGCGGAAGAGAGCGGGCTGGAGGAACTCTGGTTGTGGGAGGACTGCTTCTGGGGTGGTGGTGTCGCGGCGGCCGCGACCGTGCTGGCGCGGACCGAGCGGGTGCGCGTCGGGATCGGGGTGATGCCGGTGCCGTTGCGCAATGTCGCACTGACTGCCATGGAGGTCGCTTCGTTGCTGCGGCTGCACCCCGGGCGGTTCCTGCCAGGATTCGGGCACGGTGTGCAGGAATGGATGGCGCAGGTCGGTGCCGGCGTCGAATCACCGATGACCTTGCTGCGCGAACAGCTCGGCGCGCTGCGCGGATTGCTTTCCGGTCGAACCGTCACCACCGCGGGGCGCTACGTGCAGCTGGACAAGGTCGCGCTGGACTGGCCGCCGACGGTGCCCGCACCGATGCTGGCCGCCGCGAGCGGCCCACGGACGCTGCGCCTGTCCGGCGAGCTCGCCGATGGCACCATCCTCACCTCGCGCACCGCTCCCGACGGTGTGCGCGCGGCGCGGGCGCTGATCGATGAGGGACGCGCCGAAGCCGGGCGAACCGAACCGCATCGGGTGATCGTGTACCTGGCCGCGGCCACCGGACCCGACGCGGACCGTCGTCTGGCGGCAAAGGCCGAGCAGAACGGATTCCAAGAGGGTGCGGGCATCGCCGGCGGCCCCGATTCCATCGCCGACACAGTGCGCCGGTACGCGGCCGCAGGCGCGGACACCGTCGTGCTCGAACCCGCCGACGACGACCCGAACCCGGTCGAGTTCGTTCGATTCGTCGGCGAGAAAGTGCGCCCGCTGTTGGGTTGAGCTGTTGCGGCCGCGACAGCCACATGCGTCCTCGACCGTGCCGGAGCCCGCCGCACTAGCCCTCGGTGCCGTCACCGGCCGGTGTGCCGCCGCTGATTGGTTCGAGCACGAAGACCGGGATCTGGCGGTCGGTCTTGCGCTGGTAGTCGGCATAGTCCGGGTACGCGTCCACCGCCCGGCGCCACCAGAGGGCCTTTTCGTCCCCGAATACCTCGCGCGCCCGGTACCCCAGGATCGCCGCGCCGTCCTGAAGCTCGATGACCGGCTCGGCGACCAGGCCGGTGTACCACTGCGGGTTGGTCGGCGCGCCCCCCTTGGACGCCACAGCTGCGTAGCGTCCCTCGTGTTCGACACGCATCAGCGGCGCCTTGCGAACCTTGCCGGTCTTGGCGCCCCGGTAGGTCATCAGCACGGTGGGCAGGCCACTGACCGTGACGCCGTCGGTCGTGCCGGTGCGTGCGATCTGCTCGACGTGCTCGCGGACCCACCCCGGCGCCCTCGGTTCGTCATCACCGGTCGACGCCATGTCTTGATCAATGTGCCCGGCCTGCCGCGATTCCGCGACCAGACCCTGCCGGCGGCCATGTGGGTGGCGGGGGCGCCTGGCATCCACGTTGCCGGTCAGGGTCTGGAGTATGCCGGGTAGTTCTGCCACTGTCTCGGCGGGCAGGCCGGCCACGGTTTCCTCCGCCAGAGCGCACCATAGCTGCTTGACCTGATGGGCTAGCGCTTTGCCGCTGTCTGTGAGTTCGACGATGCTGGCGCGCTTGTCGGAAGGAGCGGGTTTGCGGCGGATGTGGCCGGAGGCTTCCAGCTTGCGGGCCATGAGCGTGACACTGGGTGGCTCGCAGCCGAGCGCCTCGCTGAGCTGCGCCTGAATCATCGGGCCCGTCCGGGTGAGTTCGAGCAGGAGCGCTTCTTGCCCGGGGTGCAGGCCGAGTGGGGCCAGCAGCGCCGCGGCCCTGGCTCGGTGGCGCAGGCTCAGCAGGCGGATGGCCTGGTTGAGTGCGTCGGCTTGCTCGAAGTCCATGGGGTTCCCTTCGCCAGATTAGTTATGTGAATAACATTATGCACATAATTAATTCGAGCGCGACACCGAAGGAGTCAACATACGGTGCGTCGGAGATGCCGACGTAGAGGATCTTGCCCGCACGCACCGCGTCGTCGAGCGCTCGCATCGTTTCCTCGATCGGGGTGTGCCGGTCCCACAGATGCACCCAGTAGATGTCGATGTAGTCGGTGCGCAGCCGCCGCAGGCTCTGCTCGAGCGACAACACCAGATTCTTGCGGTGATTGCCCGCGGCATTCAGATCCGCGGTGTCGCGCGACAGCGTGTACTTGGTGCCGAGTACGAAACGGTCGCGGCGTTGGATCACCGCCCCGAGCAGGCTCTCTCCTTCGCCGTAGGCCGCTGCGGTGTCCAGGACATTGCCACCCGCGTCGGCATAAGCGTCGATGATGCGTCGACTTTCCTCGGCGTCCTCGAAACCCATTGTGCCCAAGACGAGTTCAGAGATTCGTCAGCCGGTCGAGCCGAAGAGTCGGTAGCGCATGCGCCCAGTCTGGTACACGACGCGACACCGCAGGGAGGCCCTGCGAGGGTCACCCTGCCGATCAGAACGCGGGCCAGGGAATCGGGCGGGCGGTGCGCGGCACCGGCATCACCGGGTCGTCCAGCAGTTCCTGGGTCCGATCGGCGAGTGCCCCGATCTCGGTGTCGGTGAGGTGCGGGGCGAGAGCGTCGGCGAGCTGACCGGGCAGCGCCTTCGCGAACGCGGTGATGTCGTCGAGCAGATCCTGACCGACGCCGCGGCCTGCCCATCCCCACAGCACGGTACGGAGTTTGTGCTCGCTGTGCAGGCAGATGCCGTGGTCGACCCCGTAGACCTGACCGTCGGTGCCTTCGAGTGCGTGCCCGCCCTTGCGGTCGGCGTTGTTGAGCAATAGGTCGAGCACCGCCACCCGCTGCAGGCGCGGATCGTCGGCGTGGATCAGCGACACCTCGTTGCCTGCCGGGTCGAGGGCGCGCAGCACTTCGCAGAAGCCGTCGGGAACCGCGCCCGCGGGCACCAGGTCGATCAGGTCGAGCCGGTTGCCTTGCGCGGTGTGGTTGTCCACGGACTCCACCCAGCGCTGCACCATGCCGGGACCGTAGGGGCCCTCACGCAGGACGGTTTCCGGGATGACACCCCAGCCGAGCGCATCCGATATCAGATAGGAGGCCACCTCGCGGCCCGCGAGGGTGCCGTCGGGGAAGTCCCACAGCGGTTGCTCACCGCGCACGGGCTTGTACACCACCCGCAGTGGCGCGCCGTCGGGATCCGTGCTCGCGGGCACGTCACAGACGAGGGTGACATTGCTTGCGACGGTTACCCGTCCGATCACCGTCAGCTCGGCGGTGTGCCACGCGGCCACCGGCTACTCCTCCAGCTCGGCGGCGCCGAAAATGTCCCCGCGCTTGTATCCGTTGGTTCGTACACACATGTGCCCGCGCGCCGAGAGTGGTTCGCCGCACAGCGGGCACGGCGGCCGCCCCGCGGCGATGACACGGGTCGAGCGCAGCGCGAATTCGCGCGCCTGGATCGGGGTCAGGAACACCCGCACCGCGTCCGGGCCCTCCTCGGTGTCATCGAGCACCACCGACTCGTCCACTTCGGTCTCGGTGATCGCCAGCAGCTCCACCACCACCGCTCCCGCGTCGGCGTCCCAGCCCAAGCCCATGGTGCCGACCCGGAATTCGGCGTCGACCGGCGTCACCAGCGGATCCACATCGGCCACGTCGTCGGCCTGCGGCGGCACCTCGGCGCCGAAGCGCCGCGCGACCTCGTCCAACAGCAGACCCATACGGTCGGCGAGCACCTTCACCTGCTGCTTCTCCAGCAGCACGCTGACGACGCGCGGTTCCTGCACGGCCTGCAAATAGAACGAACGATCGCCCGGCTCACCGACAGTCCCGGCGACGAAACGATCGGGGGTGCGGAATACATGGATTGCGCGTGACACATGCACCTCCTGATACGTGACCCTGATCGACTACCCGCGGCGCACAGACATTCAACACGCCGACTACTCGTTTACAAGGAATCTCGACGCTCCGCATTCCCATTATCCGCACTTCCGGTACCGCCTACCTCCCCGCCAGGAACGGGACCGGAGGTGTCGACCGGTTCGGCGTCCTGCGTGGCGCGGGAATCGGCCACCGGGCGTGGCATATTGGACGCCGCCAGCGCGGAAAGGTCGGTCCCGGTGTCGTTGACACGCCAGACATACGGTGCCGTCGGGGTGTAGCGGACGACACTGATCGACGCGGGCTCCACCACGATGCGTTGAAATCCGTCCAAATGGATGCCGAACGCGTCGGCGAGCACCGACTTGATGACATCACCGTGCGAGCACGCCACCCACAGCACGTCGTGGCCGTGCTGCTCGGCGAATTTCCGGTCGAGTTCGCGGATCGCGGCCACCGCGCGGGCCTGCACCTGCGCGAGCCCTTCGCCCCCCGGGAACACCGCGCCGGAGGCGTGCTGTTGCACGACCTTCCACAGTGGTTCGGTGAGCAGGTCGGCCAGCAGCTTGCCGGTCCAGTCGCCGTAGTCGACCTCGATCAGCCGGTCGTCATATTCCGGTTCCAGGTCGAGTTTTTCCGCCAGCGGCGCGACGGTGCGCTGGCAGCGCAGGAGCGGTGAGTGCACGATGTGCTCGATGGGCAGTGCGGCGAGGCGGGCGGCGAGCGCCCTGGCCTGTTCGTTGCCGCGCTCGGTCAGATCGACGCCTTGGCTGCGGCCCGCGAGTGTGCGGGCGGTGTTCGAAGTCGACACACCGTGTCGCAGCAGGATTACCGTCATGCGGTCAGCCTAATCATGTCGCCGACACCACCCCGCCCGCCAGCAGGCCCATCATGGTCAGCCCGAGCACGATGCGGTAGCCGACGAACCAGTCCAGCGAGTGCTTGGCGACGAACTTGAGCAGCCACGCCACCGAGGCGTAGCCGACACCGAACGCCACGATCGTGGCGACGAGCAGCTGTGGGCCGCTGGCATTGAGTCCCTCTCCTGCCGGTTCGAACGCATCGGGCAGACTGAACAGGCCGGACGCGGTCACCGCGGGAATGGCGAGCAGGAACGAGAACCGCACGGCGGCCTCGCGCTCGAGCCCGAGGAACAGACCGGCCGTGGCGGTGGCGCCGGAGCGCGACACACCCGGGATCAACGCGAGGCACTGAGCGAAACCCATGACCAGCCCATCGCGGGTGGTCAGCTGCTCGATCGGGCGGATCTTGCGACCGTAGTACTCACCGGCGGCGATGACCAGCGCGAACGCGATCAGCATGAACGACACCAGCCACAGGTTGCGGGCTCCGGTGCGGATCTGGTCTTTGAGCAGGAAGCCGAGCAGGCCGATGGGGATGGTCGCGATGATCACATACCAGCCGATGCGGTAGTCGAGTTCGCGCTGCGCGTCCTCGTCGAGAAGCATGGGCTCGCCGGGTCGCAAGATGGGAAGCTTGGTGGTGACCTGGTCGGTGAGCGGCACGGTTTGCCTGGCGGGCCCGGACACCTTGCGTACCAGGGTGGTGAACCAGGCGCGCACGATGCGCCAGATGTCCTTGGCGAAGTACACCAGCACGGCGGCCTCGGTGCCCAGCTGGGTCACCGCGGTGAACGAGGCGCCCGCGTCGTCGCCGAAGAACACCGCCGACACGATGCGCAGGTGCGCCGAGGAGGAAATCGGCAGAAACTCGGTGAGCCCCTGCACCAGACCGAGTATCAGCGCTTGCACCCAGGTCATGGACTCGCCGACCACGTACCGTCCTCCGCTTCTGCCCGAAATATCCGTTCCGGCTGGGCAATTGGTCCACAGGCGGGTCGCACTGACATGATCACCGCCGCAATCACGCAGCGACAGTACAGTGTCGAAGCGAGGATCGGGTGACGGGGCGGTGACCAGCGCTGCGGTCCGTCGCAGGTCCGTCGCGCCCGCGACACGCGGTGACAGCGGCAATGCGACGCACAGTGCACGTGACCGCCCGCATTCGCTCGCACGCTCTAGGCTTGGCGCCGTGACGAAATCGTGGACACGGTGATGGAACAGCGTACGGTCGGTCGCAGTGGCCTACGGGTGTCCCGGATAGGTTTGGCGACCCACACGTGGGGTTCGCATACGGATTCCGACGAAGCGGCCGTGCAGCTGGTGGCGTTCACCGATGCCGGTGGCACGCTGGTGGACACCTCTCCCGCCTACGGCGGCGGTGCGGCGCAACGGATCCTGGCCGAGCTGCTCGGTGACCTGGTCTCGCG
Source organism: Nocardia sp. NBC_01009 (assembly GCF_045208035.1). Classification (NCBI taxonomy): domain Bacteria; kingdom Bacillati; phylum Actinomycetota; class Actinomycetes; order Mycobacteriales; family Nocardiaceae; genus Nocardia; species Nocardia sp. NBC_01009. Next base: position 5,372,808 of record NZ_CP108695.1, read on the forward strand.
TGACGATCTGGTGCTCAGTGGTTGTGCCGGTGTGCTGCCGAGGATTTCGCCTGCGCCCGCAGGTCCGTCGGTGCCCGAGCCGGAACCGGCCCGCCCGACGGTGGACACCTCGCGGCGCACCCTGCTGCGTCAACTCGACCGGACGCTGCTTGAGCTCGGCACCGACTACCTCGACATCTGGAACGTCGCCGCCTGGGATCCGCGGACTCCGCTCGACGAAGTCGCGGCGACCCTCGAATTCGCGGTGCGCTCGGGGCGGGTCCGGTACGCGGGCGTGCGCGGGTTCGGTGCCTGGCAGTTGGCCAGTCTCGCCGCCATTGCGCCGATCTCCGTCGCGCAGGCGCCGTATTCGCTGCTGGCGCGCGGCTCCGAAGGTTCTTTCCTGCCTGCGGCCGATCACCACGGCGTCGGACTGATCGCGTCCGCCCCGTTGGCGGGCGGCATCCTTACCGGCAAATACCGTGACGGTGTGCCCGCCGATTCGCGGGGCGCGGACGAGGCGACCGCCGCCGAGATCCGCCACCGGCTCGACGAGCGCGCAACCCGGGTCGTGGACGCATTGGTCACCGCCGCCGACGGCCTGGCCACCTCGCCGCTCGCGGTGGCGCTTGCATGGATTCGGGATCGCCCCGGCGTCTCGAGCATGATCGTCGGCGCCCGCGACATCGGGCAGCTCACCGGTGTGCTCGCCGCGGAGGCTCTCGAACTGCCGCGGGCCATCGCGGCCGCTCTGGACGACGTCAGTGCACGCACGGAATGACGCAAGTTAGCCTTGCCTGCATGAGGTGTGTGACGTCGAGGCCTTCAGCTTCTCCGGCGTGCTTGTCCGGGCCCGCGTCCGTCCAGGCGCGACGGATCGGCGGCGTCCGAAGTGGATGGGAGCGTGCGGTCTATGCCGTCCTCGCGCTGACCATCCTCGTCGGGGTCGCCGCGTGCGACACCGGCAGCGATGCCACGACCTCCGGGCGTCAGGGACAGAGCACTGCCAAGCTGGCGAATCTCGACCCCACGCCGATCGGGTCGGAACCGACCCCGACCCTGCCTGCGACGGTGCGGTCGTTCGACGGCTCCGAGGTCACCGTCACCAGCGCAAGCCGCATTATCGCCGCCGACCGCTACGGCACCCTCGCGCAGATCGTGTGGGCGTTGGGCCTGGGTCCCAAAATCGTCGGCCGCAGTACCGCTGCCTCGTTCCCTGCGGTGCAGAACGTGCCCAACGTGACCGGAGGCAGCGGTTCGCTGAACGTGGAATCCATTCTGGCGCTGCGTCCTTCGGTGTTCCTCACCGACAGCACCAGCGCCGCGCCCGCGGTGCGCGAGCAGTTGCGCGCGGCAGGTGTCACCGTCGTGTACTTCGACCCGCAACGCACGATGGACGGTGTGGTGCCCCAGATCGAGGCCGTCGCAGGCGCCCTCGGCGTTCCCGACAGCGGGCAGGCTCTCGCCCAGCGCACCCGCGACGAGATCGCCGCTGCGAGCGCCGCCGTCCCGAGGCAGGACAAGCCCCTCACCATCGCCTTCCTCTACCTGCGCAGCACCGCCATCACCATGCTCGCTGGGCCCGGCTCCGGTGCGGATGCGCTCATCGCCACATTGGGTGCCAAGGACGCGGGCGCCGTGGCAGGACTGAAGGAACCCTTCGTCGCGATCACCAGCGAGGCCATGATCGGCGCCGCCCCCGACGTGTTGCTCGTCATGACCGACGGCCTGCATTCGGTCGGCGGGGTCGACGGATTGGAGAAGGTCCCCGGCATCGCGCAAACTCCCGCGGGCCGCAACCGACGTGTGGTCGACATGTCCGACGCGGTCCTGCTGAGCTTCGGCCCGAACACCGGCCGCGTCATCGCAGCCCTGAGCGAGGCCGTGTACGGCACCCGACCGGCATGAGCGTGGGTGGCGAGCAAGTAGTCGATGGAACGGACTCGGGTCCGTTCGGAGCAGCTTCTGGTGTATTCGGCATCGAAGCCGGTCTATTCGGCACGAGTTCGAGCGTCATCGGAACGACCGCCCCGGCGGTCCGGGCAACGATCGCCCCGAACCGCGGGGCAACCGACCTGTTCGGCACGAACCTGTTCGGGGCGGTGTCGGGTCGAAGGGCTACGGGCTGCGACCGCAATGGCATGTCCCGGGCGGTGCAGACCGGCACAGATTCCGGCCGGATCGCCGCAGAGTCTCGCAGGAACGGGACCCCGAGGCCGGTGGCAGCACGCGCAGGCGAGGTGCTGTGGTGAGCGGAGCGACGTCGGGGAGTACCTCGATCGATCGGTCGATGCCGTACAGCCCGCAGCCGACTGCTCCGAAATCCCGTGGCCGTTCGCGCACCGCGATCGTCTTCGTTGTCGCGGTGGCCGTGCTGGTTCTGCTCGCACTGGCTTCCGCTGCGATCGGGCAGGTGCCGACCACGCCCGCCGAGGTGGCGGGCAGTGTGTTGCATCGGGTCGGCCTGGACTGGGGGCCGATGCCCGCCCATCCTGCCGGTGAGGTGACGTTGTGGCAGGTCCGTTTCCCGCGGGTGGTGCTGGCGATGTTGGTGGGCGCGGCATTGGCGACAGCGGGTGCATTGTTGCAGGGCGTGTTCGCCAATCCGCTCGCCGAACCCGGTGTGATCGGAGTGTCGGCGGGTGCCGCGGTCGGTGCGGGGACCGTGATCGTGTTCGGCGGCGCGTTCGTCGCCGCGTGGTCGGTCGCGGCGGCGGCGTTCGTGTCGGGTCTGGCAACCACCCTGCTCGTGTATGTGCTTGCCCGATCCAATGGGCGCACCGAGGTGGTCACCCTGGTGCTCACCGGCGTCGCGATCAATGCCTTCGCAGGCGGCCTCATCGCCTTCCTGCTGTTCGTCGCTTCCCCCGCCGCCCGCGATCAGATCGTGTTCTGGCAGCTGGGCAGCCTCAACGGCGCCACCTGGGACTCGGTGCGCGTGGTCGCGCCACTCACCGCCGTCGGCGTGCTCGCCGCGATCCTCATCGCACCGCGCCTGGACCTGCTGGCCCTCGGCGAGTCCGCCGCCCGCCATCTGGGTGTCGACGTAGAACGCTTGCGCCGCAACGTCATCCTGGTCGTCGCGATCCTGGCCACCGCGGGGGTCGCCTTCACCGGCATCATCCTGTTCGTCGGCTTGATCGTCCCGCACCTGGTCCGCATGCTCGTCGGCCCCGCCCACCGCGTCCTGATCCCCTTGAGCGCCATCATCGGCGCGGTGGTCCTGCTTGCCGCCGACGTGGGCGCCCGCTCCCTCGTCGATAACGCTGACCTCCCCCTCGGCATGCTCACCTCCCTCATCGGCGGCCCCTTTTTCTTCTGGCTGCTGCGCCGAACACGCGCCCGCGCGGGAGGATGGGCATGACCGGCTCATCGACGCGTTTCCCGCGTACCTCGGCCGCGGCTTCTGCGCCGGTAAACGGCTGGTGGTCGTTGCGTGGCGGCTGCCGCCAGAGTACTGACCGGAGTTTCGATGGCGCGGCACGGTCGGAACAGTCCCGACAGGCTCTGCTGCTTGCTGCGGACTCGGACATGTCCTCCCGCACTGAGCGGCGCGACGGCGTGGTCTCGGGACGTCCCCGCGGGTTCGGTCTGCACAGCGCGCAAACAAGCCAGTCATCCGGAGCTGGGCGACGTGGCGGCCGGAGTCACCGTGTGACAGGCATGCCCTTCGGTCTCGAGGGGGTCCCTGCATGGACGGATGAATCGCCTGCGACAACCGGCCGCGTGGCCGACGTGGTCGTTGGGGGCGACACATGAGCGGCATGCGGCACGGGCTCGGCGGGGTTTTTGCGCGGACGCACGAGCTGCCGGTAGCGCACGAACGGGATTCGGTCACGCTGCGCGCTGTCGGTGTGAGCATCGATCGACGTGATGCCACCGGATCGGGAAGTCGTCGTGTGCTCGAGGCGGTGGACTTCGAGGTCGTTGCCGGGCAGGTCGTCGCATTGGTGGGCCCGAACGGTGCCGGCAAGTCCACATTGCTTGCCGCCCTCGCGGGCGAGCTCGCCCCGGCCGAAGGGACGGTCGAACTCGACGGGCGGTCGTTGGCCCACTGGTCTGCGCTCGATATGGCGCGCCGGCGCGCCGTGCTCCCGCAGAGCCACACCGTCGGGTTCCCATTCACCGCGCGCGAAGTCGTCGCCATGGGACGTGCGCCATGGGTGCGCACCCGGCTGCGTGTGCTCGACGACGAGAAGATCGCCGCCGCCATGGCCGCCACCGACGTGGAACACCTTGCGGCCCGGTCGTTTCCGACGCTGTCGGGCGGCGAACGCGCGCGCGTCGCGCTGGCCCGCGTCCTCGCCCAGGACACCGCAACCCTGCTTCTGGACGAACCCACCGCCGCCCTGGACCTCGGCCATCAGGAGGCCGTGCTGAACCTCGCAACCACCCGCGCCGATGAAGGCGCGGCCGTTGTCGTCGTCCTGCACGACCTCGGCATCGCCGCCGCCTACGCCGATCGTGTCGCCGTTCTGGAATCCGGCCGCGTCGCTGCCGATGGCCCGCCTCGCGACGTCCTCACCACCGAACTGCTCAGTCGCGTTTACCAACACCCCGTCGAGGTACTCGACCACCCGGTAACCGGCGCCCAACTCGTCCTGCCGGTCCGCCGCTGAGCCGTACGGTCCTCGGGTCGAAGCCCCGGACGGCCGAAGTTGTCATGACGTGGGTCGGGGAGCAAAGCACCGACGAGGGTGGTTGCCGCGAGCAGTGCAACAACGCTCGGCCACGGACTGGGACGCCGTGCGTACGCACCGGCGCCCGGATGTTGTCCTGCCGAGAGGCAGTATGAATCGGGCCCCCGTATTCGGCGTTGGAGGATGGCGGTTGTGACCTACGTGTGATCGGCCGGCAGCGGCACGGATCTAGCGGCGGTCACGCGCTGTCGGGAAGACTTCCGCCTGCCCAATATCGACGATCAGTCCACCCTGCGCACCGGCGCGCACCGCGGCCGTGATCGCCCACATCGCGAAGAATCCGACGCCGGCGATCGGCCCGGCCACCTGATACCAGGCGAGCGCGCCACCGCCGAACCACAACAATTCGAGGGCCAGACGCCATCCGCCGTACAGCTGAAATCTCGCGGTCGTCCCGGCACCGAACAGCGCCCACATGAGGGTGAACAATGCGGGCGCGCCCAGACCCGCGACGATCCGGGTCGCGGTGTCCGCAGGCAGGGTGAACCCCCAGATTCCCACCCCCACAAGCACACCCAGCTCCAGCAGGAACACCACAACCAGATTCGCACCCTTGATCGCACGCACGATCGCTCTCCTTCGGCTCAGCGCCAGATCAGTTTCAGCACCGCGGGCGTCAACAACATGCGGATCACCGTCGCGTCGATGATCAGCGCGGCGATCATGCCGTAGGCGATGTACTTCATCAGCACCAGGTCGGAGAAGCCGAACGCGCCGGTCACCACGATGAGGATCGCCGCGGCGGAAGTGATGACGCCGCCGGTGTGGGCAATGCCGTAGCGGATCGCCTCGGGTGGGTCGGCGCCGCCCGCGCGGGCCTCGGCCATGCGCGAGAGCAGGAAGACTTCATAGTCGGTGGACAGTCCGAAGATGACCGTCACGATCAGCGCCAGCACCGCGAACATCAGTGGGCCCGGGGTGAAATGGAAGATCCCCGCGCCGTGGCCTTCCACGAAAATCCAGGTGAGGATGCCCAGCGTGGAGCCTAGACTCAGAGCACTCATGAGGACGGCCTTGAGCGCGAGGACGAAGGATCGGAACGCGGCGTACATCAGTCCCAGCGCGGCGACCACCAGGATCGCGGCCAGTACCGGTAGCCCGTCGAGCAATCCGTTGATGCTGTCGCGCTCCAGCGCAGGCACACCCGCGACCATGACCTCGACGCCGGACGGTTCGGGGATGGCGCGCAGTGCGGCGATCACCGCGTCGGCGTCACGCTTGTCGGCGAGGCCCGCGTTGAGCACATTGATGCCGTCTTTGGTCGGCGCGCCGGGTTCGAAGCGCCCGGTGAGCCCGGGAACCTGGTTGGCCTCGAACCGGATATCACTGAGCTGCTGCGGATTCGCGCCGATCACCACCAGTTTCAGCGGTTCGGTGCGGAAGCTCGGGAAAAGCTCGTCGAAGCGTTCCTGCGCCACCCTGGCCGCATTGTCCTCGGCGAGATAGCGCTCGCTCAGCCCGCCGAACTCGATGTGGCGGAACGGGACACTCAGCGCCAGCAACATCAGCACGATCGGCGCCGCGACCAGCCACGGCCGCCCCATCGCCATTGTGGCGAGCCGCGAGAAGAATCCGGCATCTATCTGGGCTTCGGTTTTGCTATGGGAGAAGCGATGCCAGCCCCACAGATCGATGCGGCGTCCGACGATGCTGAGCACCGCGGGCAGTGCGGTGACCGACAGCAGCGCGGCGAGCAATACCGAACTGATGCCGCCGTAGGGCACCGAGCGCAGCACGCCGATGGGGAAGATGAACAACGCGCCCAGGCTGATCGCGATGATCGCCGCCGAGAACAACACCGTGCGCCCCGCGGTGGCGACGGTGCGCGCGGTCGCCTCCTCCACCGTGTGACCGGCGGCCAACTCCTCCCGGAACCTCGTCACAGTGAACAACCCGTAATCGATGGCGAGCCCGAGACTGACCAAAGTCACTACCGCGCTGGCGAATACGTTGACATTGATGTGGTCGGTGAGCACGCGCATGGTGCCCTGTGTGCCGAGCACCGTCATCCCGCCGATGAGAACGGGAAGCAGTGCGCCGATCACCCCACCGAAGACGAAGTACAGCAGGATCGCCACGATCGGCAGTGCGATCATTTCGGCGCGTTTGATGTCGTGCTGCATGCCCTGGTTGATGCCCTCGACGACCGGCTGCAACCCGGCAAGCTGCACCGTCGTGCCACCGGGCCCGCCGCCGGCCCGTCCCGCGCCCAGCTCGTCCTTGATCGCGGCGTAGTTCTCCACGGTGACGGTGCCTGCACCGCGCAATCCGATGCTGGCGAAGGCGCGGGTGTGCGAGGCGTCGGTGGCCTGCACGGCGAACGGGCTGTCCCAATAGCTGTCGATCTTCTGGACCCGGTCGGGGTGCCGGGCAAGCACCTGATTCAGTGCGGTCGTCACCGCGGTACGCACCGCCGGATCGTCGACCGTGCTGCCCTCGGGCGCGGTGTAGACGGCGATGATGTCGCTGTCGGTATCGCGACCGAAGGTGTCGTCGGCGATCTTGGAGGCGGCCACCGATTCGCTGCTCTCGTCGAACCAGCCCTCTTGGGTCAGCCTGCCCGCCAGATCACGGCCGTACCAGCCAGAGGCGACAACGGCCAGCGCGAACACCGCGAGCACGAGATACCGGTGGCGATAGACGACATGGCCCCACCGTGCCAGGCCGGTATCCAGCACTAGCCGCAGGCCGGGGTGCGGTAATCGGCCGAGCGCAGGATGCCACACAGATCGGTGCGGGAGATCTTCCACTTGCCGTCGATGAGCACGAAATGCACCACGGTGGTGCGCACGGCGGAACCGGTTCCGTCTTTGTCCAGGCGCATGGTCGCGGTCAAGGTGCCGTCGCGGTTGTCGAAGATCGGGTCGGTGACCCCGTACACGGCGCGCGGATTGTCCTGCAGCGCCTTGTACATGTCTGGGATGGCGTCCTTGAACACCTCGCCGTCTTCGATGAGATCGGTGCGTTCGCTGTCGGGCAGCGCCGGGTCGAGTGCGCGTTTGATCTGCGCGTCCAGTTCGGCGGCGGTCGGCAGTGGCCGGTGCGCGGCGCTCGAGGAGGCGGCGACCGATGAGGACAGTGAGGCGTTGGCCGAGGAGCGCGCGGCGTCGACGGCCGCTTCGTCCGGTCCCGAGCTGCATGCCGCGGCCGAGGCCAGCGTGATGAGGGCCGCTGCGGTCAGCGCGGTACGGGCGAATCGTGTGGTTGGCATCACCATCTACATACCATCGATGACGGAACTGATTCGTCCGAGCAGCGCCCGCACCGTCGTCATGTCACGCTCGGCGGCCGCTTCGACCGGCGCCGCGTCCGGAATCATGTCCCGCACCAGCGCCACCACACTGCGTTCGTCGTCGAGATCGATGTCGGTCACGCGGGCCTGGGCGACCGCGACGACGTCCTCGGGGCCCGGCACGTCGCTGTCGAGGTCGGCACGGTAGATCTCCAGCGTGACAGTCGAGCGGACCGTGCGGAAGGCGTAGGGCCTGCCGTCGGCGGTGGTGCCGAATCCGTGAGCAAACGGACCAACGGTTATGTCATCGATGGCAAATCCCGATGGGTGGTCGGCTTTCAACCGGATCTCCCTGAGTTGGACACTGTTTCAACCTAACCGTAACCCCGAACACCGACATTCTCCTCGAGCCGCCACCCCGGTCGGCCGCGCCGGTGCGCCATCATGGTCAGATGGTGATGTTGTGGATGATCGGTCGGTAGTACGTCGGTAGAAGGAGTTCGGTGGATGCGCCCTCGCGGCTCGGTCCCCTCGGCCATTGCGGGTGTCGCGGTGTTGGTGCTGCTGGCCGGATGCTCCTCCGACACCGACGGTAAAGATCTGCCGACCAGACCACCGGCCACCGCCGCGGTCTCCTCGGATACGACCGCCGCACCGGCCGATCAAGTTCTGTCGGTCACCACACCGATCACCGACCTGCTCGTCGTCACCGGAACCGGCCTGCTCGCAGCGCTCGACAGCAGCGCGACGGCGCTGCTGCTCATCGACCCGGCCACCAGCCCGCCTGTGGTGCGCGCGGTCGCGCTGCCCGCGAAGGCCGCTGCCCTCGCCTCGGGACAGGACGGCGAAGTTCTTGTCGCGCTACCGAATCGGGTGCTGCGCGTCGACGCCGCGGCGTCGACGACCACCGCGGTGACCGTCGAGGGTGACGTGCACGCGGTGCAAGAACGCGGCGACGGCGCACTCGTCGTCGGCACGGCCGACGGCAAGGTGCGCGTCCTGTCTCCCGCAGGCGAGGTCCTCGACACCGTGTCCGGGCTTGCCTCGGCCGACGCGTTGGCCCTCACCGGCGATCGGGTGAGTGTGCTCGACCGCCGCCAGACCTCGCTCACCGAACTCGACCTGGGCAAAGACCAGCTCGGGTTGGCTCTGCGCGCCGGGGACGGCGCCACCAACCTGATCACCGACCACTTCGGCCGCATCGTCGTCACCGACACTGCAGGTAACGAACTGCTGGTCTACACGGCCGGACCGCTCGTCCTGCGGCAGCGTTTCCCGGTAGGATCGTCGCCTTACGCGCTTGCCTACGACCAGCGGTCCGAGACCGTGTGGGTGACGTGCACGCAGACCAACGAAGTCGTCGGATTCGATCTGTCGACGGGTATACCGAAGGAAGTGGGCCGATTTTCGACGGTCCGGCAGCCGAATTCGGTCGCCATCGACGAGCGCACCGGCGATCTGTTCGTCGGATCCGCGACCGGGAACGGTCTGCAGCGAATCCGGGCGGACCAGCGGAAGGGAGGGCAGTGATGGCGCCGAAGGATGACCAACCACCACAGCACCGAAGGACCCGCGGCCATCGCGCGGCGCTCCCCGCGAGCTGGGAAACCACCAGTGACGACTACGAATACGTGCCGCTGCGACTACCGCCGGAGGTGAATCGGGTGACCGCGTCCATGCGGCTGGCCATTCAAGCCGAATTCGGCGGCTGGGAACTCTCGCGCGTGCGCGCCTATACAGACGGCAGCCGCCGAGTGCTGCTGCGCCGCCGAAAAACCGCGCTGCTACCCCAGCCCGAACCGGGGATGTGAACCGATGTACGCACTGCTATTGCGCTTGATGTTCCTGCTACCACCGGAACGCATCCACCATCTGGTCTTTGCCGCAATGAAACTGGCCGACCGCTTCCCGCCCTCGCGCTGGGCAATGTCGAAGGTCCTGGTTTCCGACGATCCGATCCTGCGCAACACCGCCTTCGGCGTCGAGTTCCCCGCGCCGCTCGGCCTAGCCGCCGGCTTCGACAAGAATGCCGACGGCGTCGACGCGTGGGCACCGCTCGGTTTCGGTTTCGCCGAGATCGGCACAGTGACCGCCCGGGCCCAACCGGGCAATCCCGCCCCGCGACTGTTCCGGCTGCCCGCCGATCATGCCCTCATCAACCGGATGGGCTTCAACAATCACGGCGCGGCCGCCGCGGCCGAGCAGCTGCGTGGCCGCCGCGGTGTAGTCCCGGTCGGCGCAAACATCGGCAAAACGAAGATCGTCGAACCGGAGGGCGCCGCAGCCGATTACGCGATCAGCGCGGCACTGCTCGGTCCGCTCGCCGATTTCGTCGTTGTCAACGTGAGCTCCCCCAATACCCCCGGCCTGCGTGACCTGCAGGCCGTCGAATCGCTGCGCCCGGTGCTGCAGGCCGTCCTCGACAGCGTGCAGGTTCCGGTGCTGGTGAAGATCGCCCCCGATCTTTCCGACGAGGACATCGACGCGGTGGCAGACCTCGCGGTCGAACTGCGCCTGGCCGGCATCGTTGCCACCAACACCACCATCCGCCGCGACGGTCTGCACACTCCTGTCGCCGAGGTCGAAGCCATGGGTGCGGGCGGCCTGTCCGGTGCTCCCGTCGCCGAGCGCTCCCTCGATGTCCTCCGCCGCCTCTACCGCCGCGTCGGCGACCGCCTCGTCCTCATCTCCGTCGGCGGTATCGAAACCCCCGACCAGGCCTGGGAGCGGATCCTCGCGGGCGCTACCCTGCTGCAGGGCTACACCGGCTTCATCTACGGCGGCCCTTTCTGGACTCGCAACATCCACCGTGGCATCGCCGCCCGGCTGCGCGACAACGGGTACAAATCGATCGCCGACGCGATCGGCGCCGAGCACGGCGATCGCGCCTGACACCTGCGGCGGCATTCGGTGCAGCCTTGCATGGTGTGCCGCGTTGCTATCCGAGCACTCGAGGCGGCCCACTGCGATGCAGCGAAATGCGGCGTGAGCGGAAGGTGCGCCCGGTCGTGACCGGTGCACCGGCCGCCGCACCCGCAGGTTCCGGCATCTCGCCCGCATACTGACGCATACGCGCCAGGATCCGCTTGGACAGCAGGATCACCGCCTGCTCCCAGCGGATGCCGATGGTGTCCGCTCGCTTGGTCGCTTCGAAGTGCGCATCCCGGTCATGCACGCCGCTCGGATCGCTGAGGATCTCGTCGAGTTCCATGCCGGCCAACGCCTGTTCCCTCGTCAGCAGCTGGTCGGGCAGCCAGCTCAACGACCACACTGCCGCCCCCGATCCGGTGGTCTTGTACGCAGATTCGGGGGTTATGTCACTGATCATCGTCCATTCGGTCATATGCACGTTCATGGGTGCCTCCGGTGCAATAGCTCGAGCCTGGTGAGCTCTGGGGGGTACAACATGGTCACGAATGACTCCTGTCGAGCATCCGTTGATGCAACAGGCCGATGGCTTGCCGCACGGTGATTCCGAGTCGATCGGCCAGCGCCTGCGCGGCGGGGTCCGATGCCAGGTCCGGATGGCTGAGGATCTCCTGCAGTTCCATGCCGGCCAGTGCCTGTTCGCGGGTCAGTGGATGGGGCAACCAGCTCAGTCGCCACGCCGGTTCCTCGGGGCCTGTTCGCCATGCCCATTCGGGCGTGACGCTGCTGGTCATCGACCGGCTGCTTTCGTAGATCGTCACGGCTGTCTCCATGGGCGGAGGAATCGTCGCCGATGCTGCGGCCGGGGAGCGTCGGGCCCCGGTGGATCCGAGTAACTCGCATCGACCGGGTCTCGCTGCCATCGGAAGAAGCGGAGCGGAGCGGACGACGGTGGCTGATTTCTGTCGGATGTCCGGGTGAACGCGAACCGTTCGCCTAGACCGTGGCGCGGTTGGTCTCCTGCTCGGTGTCGGAGTCGCCGACGCAGTGTTGTCCGCGCCGCCGAGCATGTCGCATCAGGAGCAGCACCCTCATCACCAAACCCTCCCGAGTCGTCTGGTGGGCGATCAGATCGCCGAAAACCAGTGTGGCATTTGCCCTTCATGATGGTCAATTGCCGGAGTAAGTTGGGGATTGCCGGATCGTGTTCGCGCTAAACCCCGATCGTCCGGTAGTTCGCCGGCAGAGCACAACGAATCGACAGCACCCAGGGAGGGGCGGAACTTGCAGAACCTTCCGCAGGACTCTCGCATGGTCGCGATACGCAATATCCTCACGCGGCTGTGCAAGTACTCCGGCCTGAGCTCGGATCGCTTGCGCAACACCGAGATCGATGTCGAGCCTCTGCTCGACCTGGTGGTCGTCCGGCAGCGCGCGCTGCGGACGGGCCGGTCACCGGAGGAATCCATGCTGCCCGTCGTCAGCGACATGGCACGCCGCTTGCAGCCGACCGACCGCTTGATCGCCGATGCGGCACTCTCGCTCGGGTTGTTTCGTGAAAGCCCCCCGGACGGAATCGATCTCGATCGCCTCTACGCCGAGAACCTCGGGCAGCGGCGGGAGTATCTGGCCGAGATGTGGCAGCAGTTGCACGAGACGCTGCGGGCCGAGGCCATTCCCGAGGCACCGACGGTGAAGCGGCTGCGCACCTCCTCGGAGCACGACGCGTTCACCGCGCTGGCCGGCCTGCTCGCAGGCGAATCCAGCTACACCATCCCGCAGATGGCCCCCACGCCGAAAATCGTAGTGACGCTGCCGAACTCGCAGCCCCGACCGGGCATGGTGACGGTGGTCGGTGACGCGGTCATGGACCACCTCTTCCGTGTCGACCGCATACCCGCGGTGGACGCGCCCGCTCGCGGCAACGGCTACAGCGAGCATCCCGGCGGCAAAGGGCTCAATCGGGCGGTGGCGGCCGCGCGCCTCGGACTCCAGGTCAGCATCGTCTCGGCGCTCGGGGACGATGGAAACGGCCGTCGCATCAGGGCATACCTCGACACGGCCGGTGTCAGGACCGAGCTGATCAAGACCGCCACTCGCGCACCCTCACCGATCACCGCGGTCATCATGACCTCGAGCGGCGACATGGCGTTGATCGGTGTGCAGGACGATCGGGTCCGCTTGGAAGGAGCGGATCTCGATGGTCCGAATGTGCGTGCGGCGCTCGGCGCCTCGGATGTGGTGCTGCTGACATTCGAACACCCGATCGGCATCATCGGACAGGTGCTGGCCATGGTCGCGAGCATGCGACCCAAACCGCGGTTGATCGTCTGTCCGACCCCGAGTCTGCGGGTACCACAGGATCTCTATCGCTATCTCGACGCGGTCGACTACCTGGTGGGTTCCGCCGACGAGCTCGACAAAATGCTCCCGGCCGTGACCACCGCGTCGAGCGACGATGTCGCGCAGCGGCTGCGCGGGCTCGGGGTCGGCGCGGTGTGCACGGTCGGCGAATTCCAGTGTGCGATGCGATCGGATCGGCTCAACGTCGACGTCACACATTTTCCGCGGGCACTCAAGAACGCGCCGGGTGCGGCGGCCGCCTTCTCCGCGGCCCTCGCCTACCGGGTGGTCGTTTCGGAGGGGTCGCTCGGCCGGGAAGACCTCGACTGGGCGACCGCGGCCATGCTGTTGACGCAGAAGCTCGGTGACGTGCCGAGCGCCATGCCGCTGACCGGCGATATCGACCAGATCGTCGAGCGTTATGCCGCGAACCGGTGAGCATCGCATCATCGTGAACTGCGACTTTTTACCACCATGCCTCGCACTTCATCTGCACGACACCACACATCCGCTACAGTCCCCGTCGTGACCACGCACATCCAACGGCGTCGCTCCGGCTCGGGTCCGGGGCAGCATTGATCACAGCCGGGTCCCTACTCGGTGCGACCACTCATCGGTTCGCCCGCAAGGGACGCGAAATACAGGTTTCTGTCATGGAAGTCGCCGGTGGCGCCGAGTACGGATATGTACTGGTCTTCGGTGAGCTCACCGACGGGTGCCTGGTGCGGGTGCATTCCCGGTGTCTCTACGGTGATGCGCTCGGCTCCGACGACTGCGACTGCGGGCCCGAACTCGACAAGGCACTCGACCTCATCCAGGCGGCAGGCGCGGGCGTCCTGGTGTATCTGGAGCAGGAGGGCCGCGGCGTCGGGCTGATCGCCAAGGCGCGCGGCTATCAGCAGAGTGAGCGCACCGGCAGCGACACCTTCGCCAGCTACGAGGCACTCGGCTACCCGGCGGATGCCCGCACGTACAACCACGCGGCCAAGAGTCTGGTGCAACTCGGGCTGCGATCGGTGCAGCTGCTGACCAACAACCCGGCCAAGGCCGAGGATTTTCGGTTGGCTGGCCTTGCGGTGACTGTGGTTCCGCTGCGCACCCGTCCACTGAGCGCACGCGCCGCCGCGTATCTGGAGGCCAAACGTCGACGTCGGCGTCATTGGATTCCGACCGACGACGCGCCATGGGCGCCCGCAGACTGGGAATCGGATGCCTTGGGCACTTTCCCGGCCGTGCAGCGTCCACGCCGCAGTCGTCGACTCAGGGGCGTCCGCAAGAGTCGTCTGGCGTTCTGGCGGCGAACCTCCGCTGCCGCGGCGGAAGAGCCGAGCCGCGATCCCACCCCGCAGCCCGGGGCGAGCGAAGCCGTCGCGTACTTGCCTGCCGAACCGGGCCTGTCGGCTCCTGCCACGCAGCCCGCTGTCGACAATGCCGCGCAGCACATCGGTTACGAAGTCACCCAGCGAGCCGCCGTCCCCGCGTAGCAGTGCCATGGGACCTGACCTCCGGCTACCATGGATTCATTGTGCGACTGGCAATTTCACAGTTCGTGCACCGCTTCACTATGCATCGGAGGAGCATGGCCAAAGCGGCACCGGGCCTCTCCGCCACCGGACATCGGCTGACTCGTAAGGGGCGTGAGCTCCGCGTCCGGGTCATGCCGATTCCCGGCGGCGAAGACGGCGGTCATGCGCTCGTCTTCGGCCAGATCACCGACGGTTGCCTGGTCCGAATCCATTCCCGCTGTCTCTATGGCGACGCCCTGCAGTCCGAGGACTGCGATTGCGGTCCCGAACTGGACAAGTCGATGGACCTCATCCAGAGCGCCGGGTGCGGTGTGCTCGTGTATCTGGAGCAGGAAGGGCGCGGCGCCGGTCTGGTCAACAAGGCGCGCGGCCTGCGCACCAGTGAGCGTCTGGGAGTCGACACGTTCGACAGCTACGAGCGCCTCGGACTACGTGCGGATATGCGGTGCTACCGACTCGCCGCCGAGGCGCTGACGGCACTGGGGCTGCGCTCGGTGCGGCTGTTGACCAACAATCCGGACAAGGTGCGTGCGGTGCGGGATCAGGGCATCGCCGTCACGGTGGTGCCTTTGGGGACGCGGCCGCGCAGCGACAAGGCGCGCAAGTATCTCGAGGCCAAGCGGGAACGTCGCGGGCACATGATCCCGCTCGAGGATGTGGGCTGGTCGTCGAGGTTTCGGCGGTCACATGGGTCGTGGTGGTGTCCGCCGGTGTCCTGGTGCATGCGGCGATTCGCTCTCGCGGTGAGAACCGTCACGATCCCCGACGTCCGGTTACGATGAGTGTCTATCGAAATTGTTGTGGCCCTGAGCATCTGGCGGATTCTGGGGGCGTTGCAACACGCTGTTGGTCCACTGGTTTCGGCGAGGAGCTTATTCAGACGCTCGGCTGTGGTTTCACAGCCGAGCGTTTTGCGTGGACGGCAGTTGAAGTTCCGGGGCGGGGATAGTCGCCCGGCGCTGAGGAGTTCCGGCACCCCGTCGAACCGACAGAACCCGGGCGAGAACATTCGCGGTTGACCCACGTTGCGGAGAAGGGCGCGTCCACGCCGGTGCTGATGAAGCTGTCCGGGCATACTTCGGTTCACAGCCCCGCGAAGTACGCGCAGGTGTCCGCGGAAGGTCTCCTGAACTTCCAGGCCGACACCGATCCCGCCGCGCGTCGCCATCGCCAGCGGTCGGGCGAATAGTCTGTGGCCGGGGGGAACATGATGAGTATTGAGACATCCATCCCATTGCACGAAGCGGCATTTCATGGCTTGTGCCAGTGGAGTTGGTCCATTGTCGACACTGCGACCTGGGCAGACCTTCTACGAAGGCAGAACGAGTGCGTGACTTCGGCGGCCTGTTCGACTTTCCCGTTGTGTGAATCGGCATTTTATGGCTTCTGCGGCGCGCCGATACTGTCGGATTCATGGAATGGAATCTTCAGTCGGCAGAAGAACTGTTGGCGGCGTTGCGGGCCGGTGAGGTGACCTCGGTGGAACTGACCGAGGAGGCGATCGCTCGTATCGAGCGGGACGACAAGGTGATCAACGCGATCTGTGTGCCGGATTTCGACAGGGCGCGGGCCGCCGCACATCGTGCTGACCAGGCGCGCGCCCGCGGCGAGGACCGGCCGCTGCTCGGTATTCCGGTGACGGTCAAGGAGTCCTACAACATGGCCGGGCTGCCCACGACCTGGGGCATACCGCAGCACGCGAACTATGTGCCGGCCGAGGACGCGGTACAGGTGTCGCGGTTGAAGGCGGCCGGCGCGGTGCTGCTCGGTAAGACCAATGTGCCGTTGATGCTGCGAGATATCCAGAGCTTCAACGAGATCTACGGCACCACCAACAATCCGTGGGATCACGGCCGCACGTCGGGTGGATCCTCCGGCGGCTCGGCGGCGGCACTGGCGTCCGGATTCGGCGCGCTGTCCATCGGCTCCGACCTCGCCGGTTCGCTGCGCACCCCCGCGCATTTCTGCGGCATCTACGCACACAAGCCGACACTCGGACTGGCGCCGACCCGCGGCATGGTCGCGCCGCCCGCGCCGGCACTGCCGATCGACCTCGACCTCGCCGTCGTCGGTCCGATGGCGCGCACCGCCCGCGACCTCGCGCTGCTGCTCGACGTGATGGCCGGACCGGACCCGCTGACCCACGGCGTCGCCTACGACGTCGCACTGCCGCCCGCGCGCCACGAGCGGCTGTCGGACTTCCGTGTCCTGATCGTCGAGGACCATCCGCTCATTCCGACCGGATCGGCGGTGCGGGCGGGCGTGAACCGGGTCGCCGAGGCGCTCGTCGACGCGGGCGCCCGCGTCGAACGGCGCAGTCCGCTGCTGCCCGATCTGACCGAAGCGGCGACGCTCTACATGCTGCTGATGTTGTCGAACGCCGCCGCAGGTATTCCCGTCGACGTGTACGAACAGCTGCAGACCCACGCCGCCACCCTGAGCGCGGACGATCGGAGTCTCGATGCGGCGCGGCTGCGCGGCATGGTGCTCAGCCACCGCGACTGGGTCGAGGCGAACAACCGTCGCGAACTCCACCGCCACGGCTGGCGGCAGCTCTTCGCCGAGTTCGATGCCGTGGTGTGCCCCATCACGCCCACACCCGCCTTCCCGCACGACCACAACGGAGGTCTGGAGAACCGGCACATCGACATCGACGGCGTCGAGTACCCGTACTTCGACCAGCTCGTCTGGGCCGGTGTGGCCACCATGCCCGGCCTGCCTGCCACCGCCATTCCCGCGGGCCGGTCCCCCGAGGGGCTGCCGGTGGGAGTGCAGCTCATAGGTCCGATGTTCGAGGACCGCACCCCGCTGCGGCTGGCCGAACTGCTCGAGCAGAAGATCGGGGGCTTCCAGGCACCGAAGTAGGGCGTACTACCGGGTGTCCGTCGAGGACGAGGTGCGGACGACGAGCGACAAGCTGGCCACGCGGAGCACGGTCGATGACGTCGACCGGTAACCAGCACGACCGACGGCGGCAAGGCCGTGACAATCCCGCGGCTGTCCGGACGGTTGGCCCGATGAGTCAGTCGTCATCGGCGCTGTCGGGGTCGCGCAGCGGTCGGTGATTCCCGCCCAGATCGGGCAGGTGGAAGGCGTAGTGCCCGTCGATGCCGATGTGGTCCCGGATGAACGCCGAGAGCCGGGCGACATCGGCGTCGAGCACCGGATGGTCCTGGGCATGGAGGTGGACAGATCTGCTCGGGCCTCCACCGTAGTCGGATATGGATACGGTCGTTCTCGGACAAGTAGCGACCTGGCTCCGACGGTGAAGGCGGCACCACCGCATTGCTCAGTGGTGCCGCCTTGAATCGGCCACACGCGTTGCGTCCGTTCGCCCATCGCCTGCCGGTCCTCGCGTTGATCCCGACGATCCGGCACGCTTCCTCGTTGCTCAGCCCCTCGCGCACGAGCTGCAAGTATGCAGCTCGCACGCGGACCAACCGTCTGAAACCTTGTGGCTTGTCGGTCGGCCCGAATCTCGAAGTCCACAACTCCCCTCCACCAGGAGTGTTGCAACAACCACTAGAACCCAAGTCCCGCTCAGGGCCACAACGGTTTTCGAGACTACTTCACCTCATAGGTGGCGACCACGGTCGCGCGGGCGAGGGTGTGGAAGAACAGGTTGAATCCGAGGAACGCCGGTGTCGCGTCTTCGGGGACCTCCAGGCTCTCCACATCAACGGCGTGCACCACCACGAAGTACCGATGCGGTCCGTGGCCCGCGGGCGGCGCAGCGCCGACAAAGCCGGGGAACGACGCGTCGTTACGCAGGTTGATCGCACCCTCGGGCAGCGTGCCGCCCTTGCTCCCCGCGCCGGCAGGCAGCGAGGTGGTCGTCGCCGGGACGTTCACGACGGCCCAGTGCCAGAAGCCCGCCGCGGTCGGTGCGTCCGGATCGTACACCGTAACCGCGAAACTCTTTGTCTCCTCCGGGAATCCGGACCACGACAACTGCGGCGAGATGTCCTTGCCGCCGACACCGAAGAACTCGCTCACCTGATCGTTGCGCAGCGACTCGCCTGGGGTGATGTCTTCCGAGGTCACCGTGAAGGTGGGGACCTGCGGGAGCGCGTCGTAGGGGTTGTAGGTCATGGGGTCCTCTCCGGATTGATTCAGCTGTGCAACAAGAAATGTTCCAATACCTGGGTGCCGAACTCGAGCGCGTCCACCGGAACGCGTTCGTCGACGCCATGGAACAGCGCGGTGAAGTCCAGTTCCGGCGGCAGCTGCAGCGGTGCGAAGCCGAAGCAGCGAATGCCCAAGCGCGCAAACGCCTTTGCGTCGGTGCCGCCCGAAAGCATGTATGGCACGGTGCGGCCCTGTGGGTCGTGGGCGAGGATGGCGTCGTTCATAGCGTCGACGAGATGCCCGTCGAAGGTTGTTTCGTAGGAATCGAGCTTGGTGATCCACTCCCGTTCGACGTCCGGGCCGATCAGTTCGTCCACCTCGCGCTCGAATGCCTCCTGCCGCCCGGGCACCACGCGGCAGTCCACGACCGCCTCCGCGGTCTGTGGGATGACGTTGGCCTTGTAACCGGCCTGCAGCATGGTCGGATTCGCAGTGTCACGCAGCGTCGCGCCGATAATGCGGGAAATGGTGCCGAGTTTCGCGAGTTGGCCCTCGATGTCGGGGCTCGCCGGATCGAATTGCAGGCCCGTCTCCTCCGATACCGCGGCCAGGAATTCGGCGACGGAATCCGAAAGCACCAGTGGGAAGGTGTGTTTGCCGAGTCGGGCGACTGCGTCGGCCAAGATGGTGACGGCATTGTCCTCGTGCAGGAACGAGCCGTGGCCCGCACGGGCCTTGGCGCGCAACCGCATCCAACCCAGCCCCTTCTCCGCCGTCTCCACCAGGTAGAGCCTGCGTTCGGTGCCGTCGGGGCGCGGGACCGTCAGCGAGAACCCGCCGACCTCCCCCACTGCCTCGGTGATCCCGGCGAACAGATCGGGTCGGTTGTCCACCAGCCATTGCGATCCCCACTTGCCGCCGTTCTCCTCATCGGCGAGGAAGGCGAACACGATATCGCGCGGCGGCACCGTCCCCTCGATCTTGAACTGGCGCGCGATCGCCAGCATCATGCCGACCATGTCCTTCATATCGATCGCGCCGCGCCCCCACACATAACCGTCACGAACCGCGCCGGAGAAAGGGTGCACACTCCAGTCGGCGGCCTCGGCCGGCACCACATCCAGGTGACCGTGCATCATCAGCGCGCCCCGGCTGGAATCGGCGCCCTTCAACCGCGCGAACACATTTCCGCGTCCCGGCGCACCCGACTCCACATACTCGGTGGTGTAACCCGCCTGATGCAACTGATCGGCCACCCATTGCGCACACTCGCGCTCACCCTTGGTGGTCGCCAGATCGCCGGTGTTGGAGGTGTCGAACCGGATCAGCGCACTGACCAGCTCCACCACCTCCGACACCGCACGACTGCTGCTTTTCGGGCCGGATCCTTCGCCAGTTGCTGACACGTACCCTTTCCTACCATCTACCCGCCGGGATCCCGTGCTACGCCTCCCGCCGCGCCGGGTGAAGGACGCCCGCACAGCACCGCTTGTGGTGGGCAATCCTACGGCCGCCCGCGGCCAACATCAGCCTGAGCGGAAAGCCGCCCGGGTGATCGCCGACGAGTGGCACATGGCTTGGGCGAAACGCGGGACCCGGCCACCACGATGCGGACCTCGATCACGTGGACAAGTGGACTTTGGCCGCCCCGATGCGATCTATGCGGGCGCGGCCCCAAGCGCCGAGCGGTTCGAGTGCAGCGTTGAGCGCCGTGCCCAGCTCGGTCAGGCGGTATTCGACCCGTGGCGGGACCTCGCGATAGATCTCGCGGTCCACGATGCCGTCCTCCTCGAGCTCGCGCAGCTGCTGGATGAGCATCTTCTCCGACACCCCCGGCAGGCCGCGGCGCATTTCACCGAAGCGGCGCACACCGTGGTTCTCCAGCTCCCAGAGGATCAGCACCTTCCACTTCCCGCCGACGACATCCATCGCCGCGTCGATGCCGCAGAAGTATGGTCCGGATCTCTTCTCGCCCATGGTCCGACCTCGCTACCTGTTCACAAACCGAGTGGTAAGTACCCGACCGAATAGTAGGTACTTGTCGGTCCATCGGGCAAAGAGCAACCTTGGTTCCAGCGCGCTGACCACCACATTCACCAACCAAGGAGACGACCCGCAATGGTGGAAACCCAACACCCTCCGGTGACGGTCCTCGGACGCTGGCGTCGCCCTCGACATCGTCGCCTCCATCAAAAACCTCATCGACCGCCAAATCGCCGACGGCCACAGTCCGCTGGGATTCGAGCGAACCATCGAGGAACTCTGCTGACCCGACCACGGCGCCGTGCGTTCGCCACCACCTCCGTGAACGCCCGGCCGCCCGGCCACATCCCCGAGAATTGCCAGGTAGACGCGCGATTTGGTTCCACGCACTCACATCCGATAACCTTGCTGAGCACCACCGGTCCGGGTGGCGGAATGGCAGACGCGCTAGCTTGAGGTGCTAGTGCCCTTTAACGGGCGTGGGGGTTCAAGTCCCCCTCCGGACACTCAATGACACGGTTCCGTGGCAAATCTGCCACGGAACCGTGTATTTTTTGGTCTTGACAGGGGTTCGGACACGTTAGCGGGGGCAAAAATGCCGCGCAGTGGTGTCATTGAGAGGCCCGGACACCTTCCCGATGCCGACGTCGGCTAGCACGGAGGGACCGTCACCCCGGCCGGGCGCGGGCCTGGGTCGGCTCGATGCGACTACGTGTCCGAACCGGGCCAAGTACCACTCGATGACCTGGCAAGAGTCATCGAGGTGGGTATCTTCAAGATCTTGACCGTGGACTGGCGAGCGTCGGATGATGGGTACCTGACAGTGGTGATGGTCGCTGCGAGCCGTGAAGTATTTCCGGTTCGAACCGGGGCGGTCAATCAATCGGTCCAGCGCGTTCGGCGCTGGCGCTGTCGGTTTCCTGATCGTCTCCGAGCCGATGAGCAGTGCCGTCGTGCAGGCGCCGTTCGTCGCGTCGTGTTAGGAGCACTGTGAGTTTAGACGAAGTCCCCATGACACAACCTTCGGCTCATCTGCAACCGTCGATGCTCGACACCTGCGCCGGCGATTTTGGCCGCTCACCGGCTGGTTCTCCTCGATTTCGTGAGTACATCGACCAGCTGTGCGCGAAGGTTCCGCCGACCACGCTGGCGACCTATGAGTCGGCATGGCGTGCGATCAGTGAGGTATGGGGTGACCGGGAGCTGCGCGAGCCGACCACCAGGGAGATAGAGGAACTGGTGAATGTGCATCAGGTTCGTTCTCGCGGTCGAGCCAATTCGCGGGGTGGGCATGGAGCCGCGGAGAATCTGCTGTCAGCGTTGCGGCGCCTCTACAAGCACGCCGAGCGTGACAATCTCATCGATCCCTCCAGCAATCCAGCGTCGGCGGCGAAGCTTCCATCCCGGCGTGCTGGCAAAGGCGACGTTCTGACCATCGAGCAGCTGCTGGAAGTTCATCGCGTTGCCTCCACCGCCGGTGATGACCCCGAGTTGGACGAACTGATCGTCATGCTGCACATCCAAACAGCTTGCGACCGGCAAGCTGTCATTGATCTCGCGCTCCACGATCTCGACCAGGACAACTGCCTGGTGCGGCTACGCACGCGGGGCGGCGGGTTTCACTGGCATCCGGTTTCTCCCCGTCTCATGGCCGCGCTGGGAAAGCATGCCGCACGTCGGGGGGTGTCCCTATGGTTTTCGTCAAGGTGGAGCGG
Source organism: Nocardia sp. NBC_01009 (assembly GCF_045208035.1). Taxonomy (NCBI): domain Bacteria; kingdom Bacillati; phylum Actinomycetota; class Actinomycetes; order Mycobacteriales; family Nocardiaceae; genus Nocardia; species Nocardia sp. NBC_01009. Next base: position 5,395,222 of record NZ_CP108695.1, read on the forward strand.
GGCGCTTGCGGATGTCGGTGAGCTGGGGTGCGGGCCGGTGCCTATGGCGGCGGGGTGCAGGTCGTGATGCAGAACGGGTGGCCTGCTGGATCGAGTAGCACTCGCCAGCGAGGGTCGGGTTGCGTGGGTGCTGGTTTCGCTCCGATCCGGAGCGCGCGCAGCTGGCATTGGTCCAGGTCGGTGTCCGCGGCTAGGTCGAGGTGGACGATCGAGGTTCCGGGCCAGGACGGTGCCGTGTAGTCGGCGACTTTCTGGGCGATCATGGTGAGCCCGGAAGGGATGCGGATCCCGGCGCTGCCGTCGTTGTTCCATAGCAGGCGCCCGCCGAGCAATTCGATATAGAAACGTGCCAGGGCCTCGGGGTTATCGCAGTCCAGAGATATCCCGGCCAGTTGTAAGGGCTCTGTCATCGACCAACTCCTGTGCTGCTGCCCGGATGAAATCCGATCGCGCCATGGTGGCATCACGTCGTCGCTGGCGCCAGCGTATTTCGGTAGGGCTCTTTGCTTTTGAGCATGGCGTAGAGGACGTCACAGCGGCGCCGGGCCAGGCAGATGAGGGCGGCGTTGTGTTTCTTGCCCTCGGCTCTTTTACGGTCGTAGTAGGTGCGGCTGGCCGGGTCGTTTAGCGCGGCGAACGCGGACAGGAACAAGGCCCGTTTGAGTTTGTGGTTGCCCGATCGAGCGGGATGCTCGCCGCGGATGGAGCTGCCGGAGCGGTGGGTGACCGGGGCGATTCCGGCGTAGGAGGCGAGATGGCCGGCCGACGCGAACGCCGAGCCGTCACCGACCTCGAGCAGGATGCGAGCGCCGGTCCTGACTCCGACGCCGGGCATCGAGGTCAGGACCTTGGCAAGAGGGTGATCGTCGAGCATCTCCTCGATGTCGGCGGCAACTTGTTGTCGTTGCAGCAGAACAGTTTTCAGGGAGTCGGCGAGTTTCGGCAGGACGATCTCGGCGGCGTTCGCGCCGGGGACTGTGACCGTTTGCGCGGGCAGCGCGGCCAGGATTTCCTTGACCAGCCGTGCGCCCATGCGCGGGGCGTGTTTGGTCGCGATCGTGGTGAGCTTGCGTCTGCCCGCCGCTCTGATTCCTTGAGGCCCGCCGCAACGCGACAGGATCTCCAGCACCGCCGGATGCGCGACCCGTGGCCCCAGAACACGTTCGAGCGCTGGGTGGATGCTGGTGAGCAGCCCGCGGATGCGGTTGCTGGTGCGAGTGGCTTGGCCCGCCAGGTCGTCGTCGAAACCGACGAGAACACCGAGTTCGGTGAGAGTTTCGTCGCCGGTGTCGACTCGGCGCAGCGTGTGTGGCATGGTGCGGGCCGCGTCGGCGATGATGTGGGCGTCGCGGGCGTCGGTCTTCGCTTGTCCTGGATAGAGATCGGCGATGCGGCGCATCGACAGGCCGGGCAGATAGGCGACGTCGTGGCCGCAGGCGCGAGCGACGGTGACTGGTAGGGCGCCGATGGTGTTGGGCTGATCGACCACGATCAACAGCGGTCCGCGGGTGGCGAGCTGGTCGAACACAGCACGTAGCCGGGATTCGTCGTTGGGTAGTGGCTTGTCGAACAACCGCTTGCCGGTCGTGTCGAGACCGACCGCATGGTGTTCGCCCTTTCCCACGTCAATGCCGCAGAACACGGCATACGCCTGTGTCACTTCGCAGTTCCTCATCGCGTCGAAACCGAAACGGTCGCCCGATCAAGCGTCAACGCCCGGCACCCACGTTACGAAGAGACCTACGATCGGCCCTGTCCCTATCAGCGGTCCGTCGACGCCACCAGGAACCCGGTGACACCACCCCCCGGATCATGAATGCGACAGGGGGAAGAAGTCATACCGGGCCTGGCGACCGTGGCCCCGTGTCAGGGCCACGAGAAAGGTAACGGGTGAGCACATCACATATCGCGTACTGCGCAAGCGCAACGGGCGGCCGATCACCCGCAGGCGCTACGACGGGCTGTGGGACCGTGTCCGCGAGAACCTGCCTTGGGCAAGGGAATTGGAGGTCACCACCTACTCGATCACCGAGACCGTGCGTGCTTACGTCCGGCAGCTGTTCGGCGAGACGGTCGAGCGGGTCTACGTCGGGCAGCACCACGAAGGCACAGCTGTACTGACCCACCTCCGTGGCGATGTCATCGAAGCACTTATGACGATCACCGGCGAACCGCATCCACTCGCCAGGAGCAAACGGCCTCAGGGCTCACCCCGTCGGTAGGCGAACGCGATAGTGGACGCTGGCGAACCAACCTCGGGTGGGATCAAAGGCCCGATACCCTTCACGGAACAAACCGTGCGCGTATGGGATGTAGCGACCAGCCGCCCGATCGGTATTGCTTTTCCCGGTGTCTCGGTGCGCCGTATCGCCGGCTCACCATCACCAACACCTTCACCGACCAGGTTGATGACATCGTGCAGATCATGCACACCACCGTCGTCGGCATCACCAGCGAAGACGTCAACGCTGGCATCAGCGACAAGATCGCCACGCCTGTTCGGTTTGGGATTCCAGATGTCAGGGCGTTCTGCCGCCCGGAGACCGACAGTTTGCCGACCAGTAGTGACGCGGTGACGTGCCCGAACTTCAGCGATCCGGCAAGCCGGAGCAGGTCGTCGTAATGTTCGGCGATCAGATCCAGACAGCTTGGGGTCGCCGTAGTATCGGCCGAATTTTGGGCGGATATGGCGTAGCGCGCTGGTACAAGCCGGTTTTCGTGTTGGTGCTGCATACACCCCGGCGCCACGAACCACAACCTCCACCGCGCCGACCATCATCATCGGCAGCCAAGCCAAGCACCAAACACACTGCCCCATAGCCCAAAACGACGGACCACCCCTGACCAGGGCTATGCCATATCCGTTGTTTTTCGGCGATTACTACCGGAACCCCAGCAAGAGGGGGCCACCTATGGCTCGGCACCCAGCAGGGCGGCAGCTGCGGCCACTGGGCACATGGAAGCGACGACGGCGGTGGGCCGATGAGCGCCCGGCACCTGTGGATTCAAACCAGACTGCTCGAGCACTGCCGTGAACTCGGATACGCCGCGATCCCCGAAGACCCGAACACCCGTGCCGACATCTTCGTGCCGCAACCGCCGTACGCGCTGGAGGTGCAACTGCGGCCGACGCAGTTCGAACGTCGTACAGCCAGCCGAACCGCGAAGGGAGCCGACACGATCTGGTTTGTCGGCCACGACGTCGACTACAACGACAAACTCGTCAAGCGAGCGATGTGGAGACTGCCAAGCGCTCGTGTCAAAGTGTATGACCGCCGACGAACTTGGGCCGGTCGCCCAAGAGTTCGAACCGTGGACCGACGAGGCCGACACCTGTGGCGGAACCCGCTAGGTCGGCATCCGGAGATCGCGAGCCATGCCCATTGGGTGGAACCGTTGTTGGTTGGTCAGATCGAGTTCAGGGAGGCCACGTCTGGTTCTTTGCGGCACCCTGCTTGGAAGGCATTCGATCGGACGTCCTGCCAGAACAGGTGCGTGCACCCGCGCCATGAGGCCATGGGTCTCACCGTCCGGCCCGTCCAAAAATGTCCAGTTTATTGACGCTTTCGCAGCTCTGCCAACGGTGAATTAACAGCAGTCCTGAGCGATATGTCACACCCCGGGGTTACCGCCTGTTCTCGGATGTCGCGCAGGCCTCGGAGACCGTCCGCGAGACGCGGTCCGGCAAGACGAAGATCGTGGCCTTGCCCGGTACTTCGACGGCGCGCTCGCTTCCGGTCACGAGGGTGTGATGATCAAGTCGTTGAACGCGGGTGGTGGGTCAGGGGCGGTAGACGTGGATGTAGTCGACCTGCGTCGACTCCTGGGTGACTGTGGGTGGGATGCCAGCGTAGACGAAGAGGTCGAAAATCAGGGCGTCACCCGTGCCGGAGTACGGGCCTTGTTCGCAGATCTGGCGGCCGTCGAGGTACCAGGTGGTTTTGTTCGGGCCTAGGCGTTCGGCGATCGTGTGCCAGTCGGTGGTGAGGTCGGTCGGGGATTCGTACGGGCAACTGCCACCGCCCGACTGGTGATTGGTCAGGTACAGCTTGCGGTGGTTGTCGCTGTAGAACTCGTAGGTGTCCTGTTCGTTCGAACCGTTCCCGTTCCACGTCCAGGTCGACGGCCAGAACCCCTTCGCCGCCGGGAGCTTGAGCCGGGTCTCGACGTAGTCACCAGGCTTCACCGCGAACGAGTGGGCCGGGTCGTGCCCGCACGCCTGCCCGGTGGTGATCAGCCCGCTCGACCACTCGTACCCCGGTTGCGGGTTGTCCTTGCGCGCAGTGACCGTCAGTACGCCGTTGCCGACCGACAGCGCGTCCCAGGTGTGCCACTCGAGCTGCTGATTGCCTTTGTTCCCGAGGCACTGGTCGGGCTCCGCGTTCGAGTGGATGGCCCATTTCGACTGGTCGATCACAGTACCGTCGAACTCGTCCGCGAACACCAGTGCTCCGGGGCCGTCCGCCGCCGGCTGGTCGGCCGACGCAGCCGGGCCGAGGGTGGCGACTGCGATCGCCGCGCTGGCCAAGCCCGCACCGATGGTCCGTAACGTACGTATCAAGGATCACCTCTCGTTAGAAATCGACGGTCAAACATTCGCTTGATGCTCGCGGATTGTCAACTGGCCGAGGAGGTCTGGACGAGGTCAGGGACTGGGTGTGGATCACCTCGAGAAGCCTGATGGCCTGATCGGAAGGGGAGCCGATAGTCGTGCTACCCAGTTGCGGTGGTCCAGGATTCGTGCCGGGTAGCCCCGACGGGGCACACGGCAGATGGATGCAAGATGCGCCCTGGTCATCGAAGCCTTGTGTTCGCTGGACCGATCTGTCGTGTGAGAAGCGGTTCGCGGTTCGCTTCGGGCGAGGGTGAGTTTCGTCGACGAGGTCAGCGAGACAGTCCAGCTGGCCCGGACGTCGCGTCGCATCTTCGATCCGCCCGACAGGGATCAGGCCGTCGAGGACGTCGACGACGAACTGGGACGCGGGGCATGGCTTCGAACTCGTCTCGTGAGTCGTCGTTCAGCACCGTGTGCGTATCAGGTGACGGATGCTCAGCGATGGCTGGGCCCGCCGGTCAGTCGATGCCTTCGATGATGCGGAAGTCGCGCTCGATGCCGTCGGGGAGGGCCACCAGCGCCTTCTGGTATGCCTCGCTCTCGTATGCCGCGACGGCTTGTTCAAAGCTGTCGAACTCGATCAGAACGACGCGTTGCGTGATTCCGGCCTCGTGGGCGACGACTCGACCGCCACGGGACAGGACGCGCCCGCCCCCAGCCTGGACAGCCGGACGGGCCAGCTTGTTGTAGGCAGTCAGCCTCTCAGGGTCGGAAATGGCGGGGTAGACACTGACCCAGTAGCCCTTAGCCATGGAAACCTCCTGTGTTCGGCCGGACACGCCCGACTTCGAATTGACACTCAGATCGATCGATCCCGGCGACGGGTACTCCGGTCAGTGGAATCGTCATATGCGCAGGTTAGGGCTTGATGTGTGGTCGAGGGAAAGACCGGGACGAGATAGACTCAGAACGGATCGTTATCAATCGAGGGGGAGGGCATGTGGCGCCGGATACGGTGAGCCTGCGGTACTTTCTGGTGCTGGCGCAGGAGTTGAACTTCACCCGCGCGGCCGCACGGATCGGTATCGCGCAGCCCGCACTCAGTGCACGGATACGCCGATTGGAGGCGGAACTCGGTACGAGCCTGCTGGTTCGCAACACGCGTAGCGTCGTATTGACCACGGCCGGTGCGGCTTTGGCGGAGTCCGCGCCGCCCGCGCTGGCGGCGCTGGAGCGGGCATGGGACACCGCCCGGAATGCGGGGGCCGGTGAACTGGGCACGCTGCGCATCGGATACAGCCTCAGCACGGGGGCCGAGACGGCACCGGCCCTGGTGGACAGGCTCATTCGCAGCAGCCCGGGACTCGAGGTCGGCGCGGTCCCGATGGCGACACCGGAGATCTCCCCCGCGGTCGCCGACGGCCGCATCGATGCCGGGATCACCCGCGGTGAACAGCCGGGTCGTGGCGTGCGCCGGTTCCTGCTGCGGCGTGTGCGCGTCGGGGTCCAATTGGCACAGCATCATCCGCTGGCCGAACACCCGGAGATCGAGATCGCCGATGCGGCCGCGTATCCGCTGCGACTCCCCGACCGTACGGCCAACCCCGTGATCCACGATCAGCTGTCCGCCCTGTTCCGCGACACCCGACCACACCCCCGATTCCACACGCCCGCAGTCTCTTTCGACATGTCTCAGCGTGACCTACGCGACGGGCTCACCCTCGCCCCGGCCGGTGAAGCCGCGGTCACGACACAAACGGCCGGTCTCACGTGGCGACCGCTGCAGGGCGCACCCACCTTGACCATCCACCTGGTCCTCCCACGCGAGCAGTCACCACTACACCGCCGCATCCGTGCCGTCGCCAAAACCCTGGCACACGAGCTGCACTGGCTGCCGGACTGACGCGCAGCAGGTCAAGCGAGACGGACGCCTGCGGTGGCGAGGCCGAAGACCTTGCGCCCGGCGGACTTCGCGGTGATGACGACGGCGGTCTTGCTGAATGTCCGACACGACCTCGCTACGCCGGCGGATCAGCATCCGATGATGGCGCCGGGTCCGGTCCGAGTCGTACACCGCGGCGACGTCCTCGCCCAGCCCGAGATCTCGGCGGATACCGCGCCTTCGCCGACGCCGAACCGGACAAGCATGGGTAACCGGCGGGAACGCCCGCCGTCAACGGCGTCCATGACGTCGGTCAATGCTTAACGCCAACCACTGTTCCATTGCTTCCCGAGGCCGAGGCCGAGGCCGTGGTCGACGGGCGCGGCAGGTTCCGGCTGCGCACCGAGCGCGATGGCCGGCCGCCGGCGCGGGTGCGGATCGAGGCCGCCCGCGCCGGTCGACCATTTCCATAGATTATGAATATAAAAATGCTATGCTTTGAGCATGAGTCGTCAAGACACCGCTCCTGGCGCGTCCGCCGCCATCGGGGCAGCCCTCTACGGCCTGGCCACCACGGCCGCGAGACGCCTGCCCCGGGACATGAGCCTGACGTCCGCCGCCACCCTGGCCACCCTGGACCGGACCGGCCCGCGGCGCATCACCGATCTGGCCGCGGTCGAGGGCGTCACCCAGCCCGCGATGACCGCCCTGGTCCGGGTGATGGAGGAGTCCGGCCTGGTCGAGCGGCGGGGCGACGCGTCCGACAAGCGGGTCACGCTGGTGTGCCTGACCGAGGCCGGCGCCTCCTATGTCCGGACGCGGCGCCAGGCGGGCGTCCACGCGTTCGAGCGGTTGATCGGCGAGCTCACCGGCGACGAGGTCGAGGCGCTGGTGGCGGCCCTTCCGGCGCTGAAGCATCTGGCAGAGCTCGAAAGCCAGGACCGCGATTGGCCGAAGCAGTGACCGGGCAGCCGGTCGGCGGTGTCGCGGTGAAGGCGTTCCCGGTGGCGCGTTCCGAGGCGCGGCTGCTGGTCCCCGCCCTGATGTTCATCGCTCTGGTCGTGGCGGCGGTCGGCAGCCTCGGGGCGCCGCTCATCACCAGCGTGGCGACCTCGTTCCACGTCTCGCTCGGCAGCGCGCAGTGGACGCTGACCGTCGCGCTGCTCAGCGGCGCCGTCGCCACGCCGGTCCTGGGCCGGCTCGGAGCCGGCCCGCATCGGCGGGCCACGATCCTCGCCACGCTGGCGGTCGTCGTCGCCGGCAGCGCGCTCACCGTGCTGCCGCTGCCGTTCGCGTGGCTGCTGGCCGGCAGGGCGGCCCAGGGCGTCGGGCTCGGGCTGACGGCGCTGATGATGGGCGTGGCCCGGGACCACCTCCCCGAGGAGCGCAGCGCGGCCGTGATCGCCCTGATCTCGGTGGTCTCGATCATCGGGGCCGGCGTCGGCTACCCGCTGGCCGCACTGCTCGCCGAACTCGGCGGGGTACGGGCCGCCTACAGCCTCGGCCTGGTCGTCACCGCCGCCGCCCTCCTGACCGCGTGGCGCTCCATGCCCGAAGCCCCCGAAGGCCGCTCCGCCCACGTGGACCTGGCAGGCGCGGTCGTCCTGGCCGCTGCGCTGCTCCTGGTGCTGTTCCTCGCCGGCGAACGGAATCTGTGGAGCCGGCACCTCGCCGTGGCGGCGGGCCTCGCCGTCGTCGCGGTGGTGCTGCTCTGCGTCTGGGCCGTCATCGAGCTACGCAGCACGACGCCCCTGGTCGATGTGCGGGCGGTGCGGCACCCGGCGGTCGCCGGGGCGAACCTCGCCATGTTCGTCGGCGGAATCGGCATGTACCTCCTGCTCACGCTCATCACCCGGTACGCGCAGACGCCGCACGGCGCCGGCTACGGCTTCGGGCTGACGACCTTCGTCGCCGGGCTGGTCCTCATCCCGTTCTCGGTGCTGGGGTTCGTCGCCGGCAAGCTCACGCCGCGGGTCCGGACGCGGATCGCCGACCCCCTGCTCCTGGCCGGCAGCGCCGTCGTGGTCGGCGGCGGGTTCGCCCTGTTCGCGGCGGCCCGGTCGGATCTGGCCGAACTGTTCGCGGCGATGGGCGTGCTCGGCTTCGGCGTCGGCGGCTTCTCGGCCGCGATGCCCGGCGTCATCCTGGCCGTCACCCCCAAGAGCGAGACGTCGAGCGCCATGAGCTTCAACTACGTCGTCCGCAGCGTCGGGTACTCCCTGGGCAGCGCCATCGGCGGCCTGATCCTCGCCGCGGGCACCGGCCCCGGCCACCTCTTCCCCGACGACAACGCCTACACCACCGCGGCACTGGTCGGCATCGGCGCCATGGCGATCACGACGCTGACAAGCCTCGCTCTCGCCCGTCGGCGCTCGTCCGAGACCAATCCGTAAGTCAGATGCACTCATCCCAACACAGTCGACGGTGTTGGCGGCCTCGACACGCTGCGCCAACCGCGCGCGATAGGGTGATCGTCCGATCGCTCGATGGCTCAACGCTTTCCGGTCTCGATCTCACCAACGGACATCGAATCTGGCAGCGGCCGTCGCCATTCGCGAACACCTCACAGTTCACGAGGTACGAAGGCATCACCGACGCAAGCCATCTCATCTTGACCGACGGCGTCACCGTGCAGGCGATCGATGGCGCAGGCGGTTCGTCGGTGTGGTCAATGCCATTGCCGCCCAGCGGTGATTCTCGATTGCACTCCGCGGTGCACGCGATGGGCGGTCGCATGGTCACAACAACCGCCCAGGAATTCGCCGGATACGCTGCGGATTGATCAGATAGTCGCGTCGTTCAGTCGGTCCCTGTAGATCCGAAATGCCTTGCGATCAGCGGCCGAAGCGCTCTCTCCGACCGTTTCGGTGGCAGCCAGTAGTGTTCGGTGTACATGTGGCAGTGCGGTGACGTGCAGGCTGTAGCCTTGGCCACGTCGCACTTTCCGGCCTTGTTGCAGGGCGAGGCGCTCGGTGTCACCGAGATCGCCGCTGTAGCCGGTCAGGTGGCGGGCGATCCTGCCCGGCATCTCGATTCGGATCGGGTGTGGTTCTTCGTTGTCGGAGTTCGAACATTGACATCGGTTCGGCCGGGCTGGTGTTCAAGAACCGAACGATCTACGACACTCTTCGCGCCGCGCAATCAAGCGGCGCGGGTTCAGGTCACACCGAACTCTGGTGGCAATTCAGCGCCCAAGTGCTTCTTGAACAGCGCGCTCGAGATGCTGCCTGTGGCTCGAGCTCGACCGGCTCGGCTCGCTGCTCGCCAGCAGCAGCACGGAGCACTCCAATGGAGTGAGCTGTGGTTACTGCCGCGAAGCAAGTTCGGCCCACAGACCACGCGCTAGAGCCGCCGCCGTTGGACCCGAACCAGAACTTGCCGAGTGGTTGAATGGGCAAATACTACATCCAATCCAGGGAAGTCAAGCCGAGGCCGAAAGCCACTGGCCGCCAACAGATTCAATTCTATTTTTGCGACCGGAGACCCGTTAAGGCTACGCTCGACAATCCAGTCGCATCTCGAATTTCTGGATACCTTGTTGGCACCACCGTCGCCAGAGGATTGCTGTTCACCGAGATGGTGCCGTGGGCCAATGGCCGTCGGATTGTGCGGCGTCGAGCACCTCGCCAAGACGCAGCCACGCGGTCGGTCCGGTGTAGCTAACAGGGCTGTCAGCCAAACGTTGCCAAGCGACGGCTTCGTCGCCAAGGGCATCGATGATCACGTCGATTATCTCCGGATACGCTCGGCTGTAGCCGCCGCTCAGTTTGAGGGCAGTCCAAGCCGGCAGAGCGCGGATTACCTCCGGCCCGCAGTTCGGCAAGGCCAGAATCTCACGTGCTCATTGCTCTCGGGCGGCGGGATTACCACCGAGTTGGCGACGCAGGTTGTGCGTGAGCTCCCTGACCGCTCTGCCTGGCTCGGAGTGCCGAGCGAGCACGTCGCCGAAGTTGGGTTTCGATCCGTAATTGGTCGAAACTGTTGCCAGCAAAGCCTTCTCGACCAACCTGCCGTCGCAGTCGTGGCGGTCAAGGTAGTCGATCAGCACCTCTGCAGAGACCTCCGATAGTTCGCGGACAGTGACTTGGGCCGGATCACCCAGCGCTGACCTGCGGGATGCGATGGCGGGCGCCGGATCAGCGACGATCTTGTCGACTCTGGCGACGAGCTCGATGAAGGCGTTGCGATCTTCGTAGAACGCGGCTCGATACGGCGTGGGTTGCAGTGCCTTGCGGACATCTTCGACGACAGGGCGAACTGTCTCCTTCACCTCGTCAGTTACGTTCGACAGGTGGGTTAAGACTTCGACGATCCAGCGGAGCAGCCCCAGATCACGCGACGGCCGATCCCGATTCGGCTCCCACATTGCGAGAGCTGAGACAGTCGTTTCCGCGAATGCCCGACCGAGTATCTCGATGCTGCCGAATCCTGGTCCAAGATTACACCACCACCGCCGAAGGGCGCGCGATGTTCGGGATGCTGGCCGTGCTCGCCGAGTACCAACGCGAGCTGATCCTGGCCAACACCACCGACGGACTCGCCGCCGCACGCGCCCACGGACGCCGGCGGGCGCCGGCCGAAACTGACCGCTGAAAAAGCCAAACTCGCCCAGCGCCTCTACGACGAGGGCCAACACACCGTCGCCCAGATCGCCGACATCCTCGGAGTCAAACGCGGCACCCTCTACAGGCACCTCAACCCCGCCAGTGTCGGCGCCCGGCTCCGCTCCGGGCCCGCGACGTCCCTGCCCGCTTGACACTGATAACCGAAAGTCATTCCAGGAGTGTCCGATTCATAGAACGGCTGGCTACGCAAACGAACCATAATGCCGATGACAGGGCACTCTTCTGGCGGATTGGTCACAGCGGTCAGTAATCTGCGTTCGTCGATTCCGAGAGGTAACCTGAGGCGCGCGGCACAGCGGGAGGGATGTGGTTTGGCGCAACGCTGGGTGACGATCAGTCTGCCGCCGGATACGATCGATGACGTAAAGCCGCGATCCTACATGCTCATGGCGGAACGACTCGCGGTCCAACTGCCAGAAGACGCGAGATACAAGCACTTTGGGTCGATCATCGCCACCGCACTGAACCAAGCAGGCGCCGTGCCAACTGGCTCGGGCGGCTCCGCTGACACACCTCTTGCGAACCCAGCGGCGACGGAAGCCGCTCCAGGACTGCCTGAGCGCGAAGCTACTTTGCGGATCGGGTCAGCTTCGGGATTCCGGGGGCTGGGCTAGTGGCTGTTGACGGGCCACCGATTCGGTTCACATACCCGTTGAGTCTGGCTGTGTCGTAGGCGATACCGCCTCTACAGCCCGGCGGTCGGGGTCACTCAGCTCGCAGAGGGGTTTCCGGGCGGCCGGTCGTCGAGGGCGCGCTGCAAGTCGGTGTTGATGCGTTCGGCTTCGGCGAGCTGGTCTTCGAGGATCATGATCCGACACGCCGCGTCCAGGGGGTTACTGGCGTCGATGAGCTCGCGCACGCTGAACCGCGCCCGATCCGCTCAACTCAAGAAGCGCTGCCGGTCGGCGGAGGCGCCTGACGCGCACTCTCGCATGCGGCATGGTCGGCCTCGGGCTTGTCCTCGCCGTTTCGAGCGCAACCCTGTCGGTTGTAACCGAAGCTGTCGTAACCGAAGCGGTCCCGACCGAAGCGGTCCCGACCGAAGCTGTCGCGGCCGAAACTGTCGTAACCGGATCGGTCGCGGCCGAAGCGGTCCCGGCCGAAACTGTCGTAACCGGATCGGTCGCGGCCGAAGCGGTCCCGGCCGAAGCTGTCGTAACCGAAGGCGTCGTAGCCGTCGGACTGGCAGCCGACGGTCAGGACCGTCGTACAGGGAGCGGCGAGCGCGGGCACCACTGCGGCTGCGGGAGCCAGCGCCATTGTCGTGATCACGACGGCTCGCGCCACCGTCACCCGCGCGCGGCCCGGATTCATTCTTGTCAGCAAGTATCGGCTTCCTACTCGAACGGAACCCCATCGCAGGGTCCGCACAGCACATCGAAACGTTCTGTGCAGCAAAGGTATCAAGGACGGTCCACTACCGCCTCCGGGTAAACCCCCATTTTCCCGTTAGCGTGCGGCGGGCTCGTGCGTGGTGGTCCGCAGTTCGATGCTCGGTTCGTTGTCCAGCCTTTTGGCCTCGGCCGCGATCGCGGCGCCGGCCGCGCCGCCTGCCCGCTCGGACGCCAAAGCGCGGGCGACGCGGTCGATTCCACGGATGACCGGCACCACCAGCGTCGCGCCGACGGTGTCCTCGAGGTGGCGGGTGCGCTCCAGGATCACCGACACATCGACCAGGCTGGAAGTGCCCGCGCCGTCGGGGTGTGCGGTCGAGGCGGCGAGCCCATGTCGGTCCCTCGTGTCAGGCTTCTGACAATGGTTGCGGAAGCCGAGGGCGGTGCCGCGGAGGTGTTCGAGTCGGCCGTTGATGGCCTCGGTCGGAGCCTCGGCGCAACCGCGGTCTTCGGGGAACGGTGATCATCCGGTGGCGTTTGGCCTATCAGGCGCGGTCGTGGAGAGTGACCTGGTAGCCGTCGGGGTCGGCGAAGGTGAATGTCCGACCGAAGGGGCCGTCGATCGGTGCGGAGACGATGGTGTGACCGTCGGCGACGAGAGCATCGTGAATGGCCTGGACGTCTGTGGCGTGGAGCCAGATCGCGGCACCGATACCGGGCTGGGTAACGGATGCGAGATCGGTGCCGGGAACGACGTCGCGGAGTGCGAACGCGATCGGCTTCGTCTCGAAGACGACGGCGTGCGGAGGTCCGGCCTGCGAGCGGACGAGGCCGAGGTACTGCTCGTAGAACGCCTCCGAAGCGTCGAGGTCGCGCGCTTGGAGCGAGATGAAGTCGGGGCCGGTGGCGGGCATGATGATGCTCCTTCCTTTCGTGTCAGCTTTCTGACATGGGTCAATCTATGTCAGAATTCTGACATGAGTCAAGACGGTGTCGGCGTCGACCTGGAGACGTCACTGGGCTACCTGCTGAAAGAGGCCTCGAGCGCTCTCCGCGCAGCCATGGAGGAGGTGCTGCGGCCGCTCGGGATGAGCGTGACGCACTACTCCTGTCTCGAGCTGCTGGCTCAACGACCGGGCTTGTCGAACTCCGAGCTCGCGCGGGGCGCGTTTGTGACACGGCAGACGATGAACGTGCTGCTCCAGGCCCTGGAACGAGACGGCTACGTGACCAGGCCTGCGGAGGCGCCCGTCGGGAAGGTTCTTCCCGCGCGGCTCACGCCTCGCGGCCGACGGAGCCTCGAGAAAGCGACCGTAGCGGTCCGGTCCGTCGAGGTCAGAATGCTGGCCGGCATGACCGAGACCGAGCAGGCAGGCGCGTTCCGGATCCTGCAGAGCATGATCCATTCCCTACGCGATGGCAATGACGGTGCATAGCTCGTTCCCCGGCGCACGTCTCGTCGCGCCCGGATAGGAGTGCAGCCGAGCGTGAAAATCCGTGCAGACGACCTCGAAAACCGGCAGGCTCCAACTACACCCTTTTCTGCGATGAGCCCCTTATGGGGTCGCCGTCGGATCGGTCGAAAATCGGGCCGTTATGGCGTATCTGCCTGGTAGAGCACGGTTTTCGCGTTCAGGGTGCGGGGTCGGGTGGTTGGTGCTCGGCTGGCTGCCGATGAGGTTGGTCGGTGTGCTGGAGGTTGAGGTTCGTGGCGACGAGGGTGTTCGCGGACGAGGAGATGGAGCGTCTGCGGGGGTTCCCGGAGATCAGCCGCGAGGAGCTGTTCCGGTTTCACGCTGCCCCCGGCTGATCTGGCGTTCGTGGATCCGGGACGTGGCCGGGGCCCGGCGGACCGTTTGGGGCTGGCGATCGCGTTGTGGGGCGCGTAGTAAATCCGCCGAATCCGGCGCTAGGGCGCGGCGGTGGCCTGTCAGCGACAGGCGGGTCATGGGTTACCGCACATAGTTTCGCGAGTCACCCACCGCGAGAGGTGCTTTGGCCCAGTTCGGCCTGGAAGTTATCGCGCATAGTGCGCCGCTACCTGCGGTGCCGCGCGCCGCCGACCACTGCGGGCATTCCGGGCTGGCCCAGAACAGCCTCGGCGGTCGCGTCGCCCGGGGTGGCGGTCATGCTCCCACCCCGGTATCCGGGTCGGGGTTCTCCCGTTGCGGCTTGGCTATGTCCATCGATCTGGACGGGTTACCCCGGCTTGTCCCGGACGGGTTTCCTGGCACCGCTGACCCCGAATGCAGGGTGGCATGATCGGGCCATGGTTCACCTTGGCCCTGCCGTGTATGCCGCTATCGTCGCCGTTGCCATAACCCCGGTCTTCACCGCATGTTCCGGCACCGACAGCACAGCCGCGGCGCCCTCGTCGGCCACAAGCTCAGCGCCGACCTCGGCCACATCCGCATCCACGTCGTTCCCCGAACTCCCGGCCTACAACGTCGCAGTCATCGGCAACGAGATTCATGTGGCGACTTCGACCGCAAATCCGGTCGACCTGCTGCACATATATAGCAAAGTTGCTGAAACTATGCGCGGCCGTCTGCCGAAGGGCGGATATCGGGTCCAGATCAATTGCTACAGCCTCGACCCCGACAAGTGGGAGAAGCGTTTGGCAAACGGGCACATCGATGTTGGAGAACTCGGGACTGCGCCGAACGGCGACCTGGGAGGATTCTACGAAGTCGTTCCTGGCGCAGACTGCCCGTAGCTTGTTGCCGGCGCCGTAGCCCCTCACCGACGTCTTCGGCTGATCGAACTCACTGCGCCGCGTAACCGGATTCACCAACGTCAGCCAGGTCAGGGCGCGACCCGAAGACGCCCAGCCACCCCGCGGCTGGCTGACTACCGATTGCCTTGTCCACCGCCCACGCCGAAGCGGTTCAGTCCAAGCTGAAGGCTGAACCGCCCTCGGCGCTCGTGCTCAGTCGTCGCTCAGGACCGACGAGCGTGACCTTTGCTCCGACTCGTTGACGAAGTGCTCCCCGCCGGTGCTGTTGTCGGGGTCGATCGGCTGGGCCTGCACTGTCGGAATGTGCTTGTGCTGTGACTCGCAGTGATAAGTGGCGGTGATTTCGCGCTGTCAGGTGGCGTCGACGAAACCCGGCGTAGGTCCGTGGCCTGACCGCAACCTAGATCCGGGCGCGCTTCCCATATCCAGGATGCAGACGGTCGCAGTCATCTCATAATGCCGATGTGCGGCCGATCGAGGTCGAGGTCGAAGTGGCTCAAGCCCTCTCGTGCGCAAGGAAATCGAGTACATGTTTGTGTACGCGGCCGTTGGTGAATACAGCTGTACCTGAGGAGATGTCGCGTCCGCCGTGTAGGTCACTGAACATTCCACCGGCTTCCTCAACGATCGGGACCGCAGCGGCAAAGTCCCAGGAACCTCCCGTCAGGTGCACGAAGACATCGACCTGCCCGGCGGCAACCAGCATGGCACCCTGACATGCTTCAGGCCAGTTCGACAACGGGCCGCCGTCGCTGCACTTGGCAACCAGGGCAGTCGCCGCGCCCAGACGCTGCGATGGAACCCATTCGGCGACATAGAGTCACGGGGCCGAGTGGTCAGGAGAATAGACGGCGTATGGCTTGCTCGACCGCGCGATCGGCGACGGTGACGGGGCTGCCGTCGGGCTTGGTTTGCGGTGAGATGTTCCCGGCCGTGAAGTACCGCATCGACATGGTGTCGGCGGCGTCGGCCAGTTGTTGGACGAGAGCCAGGTCATCCACCACTGTCACGGATACCGGAGCTCAGGACATACCAGCGGATGCTGATGGAGTCGACGAAGGTCACCTGGCCGAGCGCAGATCGTCGAACTGTATGGCCGAGTTCGGCAACTACTTTCATTCGCGCGGTGGTTCAGGCGAAGGTTCTGCATACCGCGTAGCGCGCTGCACGGTGTCTCGTCAAAGACCGATATCGGGACGACCACCCCGCCTAGCTAGACGTCGACCGAAGAGAACGACGACGAATCGAGACGGCGATCAACGTCGCCCGCAAATGTTTGGACCGACAGAACCGGCTACCCGGCGCTTGCGGTCGCCGACTGAATTTGCCGATGAAGGCTGCCGCCGAACGTTCGAGTCACATTATGCCGCAGCGTATCCGGTGAATTCATGCGCGGTCACGGTGACCATGCGACCGCCCATCGCCCGCACCTGCGAGTGGACTCTGGGATCACCACTGGGCGGCAACAGCATCGACCACACCGGAGTTCCGTCGACGCCATCGATCGCCTGCACGGTGACACCGTCGGTCAGGATGAGATGGGTTGCGTCGGTGATGCCGTCATAGCTTGTGAATTTCGTGGCGTGTTCGAACGGCGAGGGCCGCTGCCAGATTCGATGCCCGTCGGTGAGATCGAGCCCGGAAAGCGTTGTGCCATCGAGTGATCGGATGATCACGGTATCTCGCACCACACCCTCGATCGCGTCCTTGCGCCCGGCTGTGTCGTCGATGCCGATCTCGGGATTGGTCCACAGGACTCGGCCTGTCGTGCGCTCGTAGGCACTCTCGCCGGTCAGGATCGGCAGTGGCGACGTGGTGGCGACCGGGTACCACTCGAGCATGAAGCTGGCATTGGCGACCTCGGTGATGCGGTGTCCGTCGCGGCCGAGCAACGCGACCTTTCCCGCGGTGCCGCTGCGATCGATCACCTGCGAGGCGATCATGCCGCCGTCGAAGACATAGCCGACCGGTCCGGTGAAAAGCGGCTCGCCAGTGCGCAAATCGTAGACACGAATGTTGCCGTAGCGCCCGTACCGGAAGTAGTCCGGTGCGCTGATGACGGGTATGACCGGCTCTCCGGGAACCACTGTCGGAAACGTCTTACGCCAGCTCGCGGCGATATCTGAGACGGTTCCTCGCGTGAAGACAGCGGTCTGCCAATCCGCGGTTCGCCCCGCCACCGTGACGACACCGTCGCGAGCATCGACCTTCTCCACCTCGAAATCGGTGATGTGGTCGGTGAGCACCGTGCCCGTCGCGCTGTCGATGATCAGGACCCGATGGGTGTCCCAACAGCTCAGCAGGCCCTGAAACACCTGTTCGGCGCAGCTGGCGATCGCGCCGACATCGATTGTCCAGTGCGGCTTTCCGGTATCGGGGTCGATACCGTGCAGTCGCACCGCGCTGACCGGCTGCCCGACCCCGCCACCCGCGCTGTCCGGCACCGCGGTGGCCGCCACGATCGTGGTCCCGGCATCCATCGGCGTGCCGTTTCCGTAGTAGACGTTCAGACTGTGCGGAGCGGACAGTAGAACAGCGCCGGGGTCAGTGGACAGATCGGCGGCGCGCACCGTCCAGCGAGGAGTGGGTGCGGAGCCTAGAGTGGGCTCGATACGAAACTTGCCGCCCACCACCGGCGTTGCCTGCTGGGACTGCCGTGGTGATCGGTCCGCCCATACGACCGCAGCGACACCCACCACGACGGCCACGACCAGCACCGCGATCCAACTTCGACGCCTGTTCGGACCGGTGAACCACTGTGCAGCCGTGTTCATGCGGAGAGGTCTCCTTCATACATCTATCTGGACCAGGCGGGCCGAACTGTGCGAATCTGCAAGGTATCAGCCATCGTTGAAGGGTGGCGATCGCGAGGACGACCCCTCGCTGGTGATTTCCCATAGCTCGAAGATCAAGTTCTCGGCGCGGTGGGATTCGCCGACCTGGAGATGCCGCGTCTGAGGAAGCAAACGAGCTTCCGATGGTGACGCCGCAGTGGATCTCGACCATGATCGGGACGATGTAACAGACCCCAGCGGGTGGTGGCCATCAAGAACCCTTCTTCGAAGTGACACGCTGCCGCGTCTGGCGCGGCGCGGGGGCGGCCGCGGTAATGTCGCCAGGGAACAGCGCCCCCGGCACCAGGTCCAGCGTGGTGACCGGCACCGCGTCCGGTGGGGACAGATCCAGCACCCAGTCGCCGAACCGGCGTTGCCGTGGTGCGCCGACACCACCTCATGCGCCGCCGACAACTGCTCCACCCCACCCGCGGCCGCCAGCGTCTTCAACAGCAACCGACCGGCCCGCTCGGCCACCGCCGCAGCCGGTCCCGCGCCGTCTCCGGCCGGGGCGGAGGCCTCCCGAGCGCCGGCCAACACGTCGCCGAACACATCGATCAGCCGCTCGGTCTCGGCGCGGTGCTGCTCACGCAGCTGCTCCAGCCGCTCTTTGCCCTTCTTATGGATCACGGCCATCCGCTTGCAGAACATCATCGCGACCTCGTCCCGAGCGCAGGTGCGGCACTCATGGATCAGGCTCGCCAGCAACGTCAGCCGCTTCGCATCACCGATGTCCCGCATGTCGCCCACGTCGGTCACCCGGGCCTCACCAGCGAAATGCGCGATCTTCGTCGCAGGGATGCCGTCGAGCCACTGCTCGGTCACGCCGAGCTCGTCGAGCGCCTGCAGGTGGGCCAGACGCAGCTTGAACTTGCCCAGCGTTGCCGCCTTCGCCGGTGTCTTCAACCGGTCGAACTCACTGCGCCCCGATGTCGGGTCCCGCCACAACAGCCGCGTCAGCCGGGCGTTGGCAGCCAGGTCGATCCGGGCCGCGACCATCGCGTACAGCGCGGTGTTCGTCTCCGCCCGGATCGCCGCGACCAACCGGTCCAGCGTGGAGAACCCGGGCAACTCGCACCGCGCCCGCACCAACTCCTCCAAGGCCACGTTGATCAAATCAGCCGGGTTGTCCTTCGTCGTGACCGCCCTGCCGATCGCCTCCTCCGCGATCACACGGGCCTTGCCCGCGTCGTACTTCACACCCACCAACGCCCGGACCAGCCCACGATGCCACTTCGCGGTCCGGTCCGCGTCATGCTCGGCCCTCACCTCATCGGACAGACCCAGCAAACCACGCACGTGCTCGACCACCACTGCGGGAACCTCGTCCAGCTTCGGGAAATACCCCAGCCGCTGATACGACTTCAGCCACACCACCAAGGCCAGCAGATGCTGATCGCTCTGCGTCTTCTCCCGCGCCCACGCGACCTCGGCGACCGTCGGCGTGAACGCCTCAACCAGCTCCCGCGCGGGAACCACTCTCTTGAACCGCGGATACGCGGTGCGATCGATCGCCGTCACAACCCAGACCCCGAGCAAGAAACCGACGTAACGCAGCGCAGCCTATCCAGCCCGCGCAGTCCGACACTGGTCGGGTTTTGTCACACCGAGCTCACCACCCCGCTGACTGACAACCTCGGAGCATATCCGCCCCGCCCAGCAGATTCGGGAGCTCATTGCCCCTTTCGCTCGTATCCCGGCAGGCCCCCCTCACGGTCGGCCACCGCCTGTGCCGCTGCCGCAGCGGCGGCCTCGGCTGCGGTGTGGCCGTCGCCGGTACCGTCCTCGGGTGTGGTCGTGATGGGTTGTAGCTGGAAACCGCTGTCGGGCAACCGATCAGCGGGTAGGTAGCAGGCTGCGCGACGACGTTGATCGGGCGCAGCCGCAGCACGTCGCGGTCATCGGTGGTGAAGGCCCAGTACTTGCCGCGCCAGTCCGGGAACTCCGCACGCCGGCGCTCGAGCACCGCGGAGTCCTCGATCACGGGGGTCGGCCCGGCAGCGCCGGTGTATTGCCGTTGCAAGTACTGCTCGCGGGTGATGGTCTCGATAGCAGTGATGGCGGACATCAGTGATCTCCTTCGTCGACAAGAGGCGGTACGGCTGTGCCCAAAGGTGGATGGACACAAGTGATTGCGAGCAACACCGACAGCGGCTGCGATCGTGGTGGTGTGAGCCAGGTCAGTGCACCTGGTCAGGGATGGTGTGGGTCGCGGTTGCCCGACAACCGGGAATCGAACCGCTCGCACCGGCGGTGTTCCGGCAACTCGCGGCCGATCCTGGGCGGAGTTGCCCGCTTAGCAAAGGTTGTCTGGCAATAAGGAACTCGCGGACTCGATCGCCGCGCACTCGACAGTGAGGACGTTCGCCGACAGCGCCGCCTCGGCCACCACATTCGCCGATACCTGCGTCGGATGTCGAGCTCTGTCTGAGCGAGAGTTGTTGGGTGAGGCGATGTCGTGGCGCAGGGTTGCGCAGGTGCAACCCTGCTGCGGCGATTCCCCGGTGGCGGTGGTGCGGGTCCGCGCCGTTCGGCCCGGCCACGCTGCGGGCCGCCGGTGTTCGACCCGGTCGCGTTCCGGCGCCGCACGATGAGCAGACCGGCCGCACCGGCGAGTAGAAGTGCCGCAAGCGGATTGAGCCAGCTCTGCGGCACACCGATGGCGGCATACCCCTCGACGACTCCCATGCGCGCCACAGCAGACCGCCGATCAGACGGTCGAAGACGTGGTCGCCGCGCTCGGCGGTACTCCGACCTCGCCTACCCGCTGCCATATCTCGCCCTGGCCGCCGGATCACTCGGTCTCTTCTGGGCCACATGATCGGATTCGCGGTACGCGCAGGAATTTCGAACACCCGGTATCCGGCGGCCGATGCCGTGCCGTACGCGCTGCATAGGTGCAGCTCAGGCAACGTTGCGTTGCATGCCATTCCGCATGCCAAATGACTCGGGTCGTGCTGGTCCAACGGCCCACCGGTTCGGGTAAATCGACGCTGTCGCCGAGCATAGCTCTCGCGAGCCGGGTGCGAGGGCGGCTATCGTACGGCACTTTCCCGATCCTTGCCGACACACGTATTGCGCTGCGCTGCTTGCCAAGGCGCTATACGGTGGCCGGATGAAAAGGGGTCTTCCAGTTCCGCGATCCTGAAAGGACTCGGATTTCTATTGTCGAAAGACACCGACCGAAATTCTGATGACCCAGACGAGAGCACCCAGGATGCTGCGGGATGGCCGCCCACGGAGCGTGGTCTCGATCGGCTGGTCTTCGGCGTCACAGCGATCGGCTCCTTGGCTTTCGTGGCATGGGGCATCGTCGACCACGCCGGCCTCGGTTCCGCGTCTGCTGATGCGCAGTCGTGGGTGATCACCAACACCGGTTGGCTGTTCGTGCTGATCGCTTCGGCCTTTGTCGTGTACGTGATCTGGCTGGCAGCAAGCCGATACGGCAAGATCCCGCTCGGCGCCGACGACGAGAAGCCGGAGTTCCGTACCACGTCGTGGATCGCGATGATGTTCAGCGCGGGTATGGGCATCGGTCTGATGTTCTGGGGCGTCGCGGAACCGTTATCGCACTATATGAGCCCTCCGCCGGGGACTGCCGAGCCGGGAAGTTCTGAGGCTGCCGAACTCGCGATGGCAACGACGTTGTTCCACTGGACGCTGCACCCGTGGGCGATCTATGCCGTGGTTGGTCTGGCCATCGCGTACGGCACGTTCCGCAGGGGACGATCGCAGCTGATCTCGTCGATGTTCCAGCCGATTCTCGGGCGGCACGCCAATGGCATCGGTGGTCGCGTGATCGACATGATGGCGATTTTCGCGACGCTCTTCGGGTCGGCTGCCTCGCTCGGCTTGGGCGCATTGCAGATCAGTGCGGGTATGGAGTTCAACGGGTGGGTCGATTCGATCGGCAAGGTCGGTCTTGTCTCGATCATCACCGCGCTGACGGTCGCGTTCATCGTGTCGGCCGTCTCCGGAATCGACCGCGGCATCCAGTGGCTGTCGAATACCAACATGGTGCTGGCCCTGGTTATCGCGATCTTCGTCTTCATCGCCGGCCCAACCCTGTTCATGCTCAACCTGCTGCCCACCTCGGTGGGTGACTACATCGCCATGCTGCCCAAGATGGCCTCGCGGACAGCGGTGAGCGGTGGCGATGAGATGAAGGCATGGCTGTCGAGCTGGACTGTCTTCTACTGGGCGTGGTGGATCTCGTGGACACCGTTCGTCGGCATGTTCATCGCCCGGATCAGCCGCGGACGCACGATCCGTCAGTTCGTCGCCGGTGTCCTCGTGGTGCCGAGCATTGTCAGCCTGGTGTGGTTCGTGGTCTTCGGTGGTTCCGCGATCTTCCAGCAGGGCCAGACCCGTGACCTCACCGAGCCGAACGGAGCCGTCAACGAGAACTTCGCGCTGTTTCGTCTGCTCGATCACTATCCGATCGCCTCGGTGACCGCCGTCCTGGTGATGATCCTCGTCGGCATCTTCTTTGTTTCCGGTGCCGACGCCGCATCGATCGTGATGGGTACGTTGTCCGAGAAGGGCAGCATCGAGCCGTCCAAGACGACGGTGATCTTCTGGGGCGCCGCGACCGGCGCGGTGGCCGCCATCATGCTGGTCATCGCCGATCCCGGCAACCTCGGTGGCGCACTGACCGGATTGCAGGCGCTGACCACGGTGGTGTCGCTGCCGTTCGTGATCGTGATGGGATTCTTGTGCGTGTCGTTGTACCGAGACGTGAGTTCGGATCCGATGATTCTGCGTGAAAAACGCGCTGCCGAGCTAGTCGAAGGCGCAGTAGCGCAGGGCGAGGAGCGCCACAACTGCGATTTCGAGCTCGTCACGGAGCCGGTAGCCGACTCCCGAACGACCACACCGGACCAGCCGAACGACTGATCGGATCACACTCTGGGGCACGGACATACGGGGCGTTGATGTCGAGATGCGTGCCGCGCTAGAGCGCAACGAGAGCACCACGAGGAACTCGACCCCGATGTCGCGCCCGACATTCTGGTCTGGTCACAACGGCAGGCACGGTCCAGCCGCGGTCTGCCTCGTCTCATCGGGAGGGCGCAGGCGTTCCTGTTCTTCCCCCTCCTGTTGTTGGAGGGCCTGAACCTCCATGTGGCCGGCGTACGTGCGCTCAGAAATCGATCGGTCAAACACCGCGGATTGGAGGGCGCACTACTGTTCGGCCACTTCACCACCTACTCGGCCGCACTGTTCGCGGCTCTGCCCGCCGACAAAGCCTTCGCGTTCCTTGCTGTCCACCAGGGCCTCTTCGGCCTGTACATGGGCTGCATCTTCGCACCGAACCACAAGGGCATGCCAACCTTGACCGGCGACGACCGCCCCGACTACCTACGTCGACAGGTGCTGACCTCCCGCAACGTGCGGGGTGGTGTGTTGACCGACCTCGCCCTCGGTGGGCTCAACTATCAGATCGAGCACCATTTGTTCCCGAGCATGCCGACGCGTCGACGCCTACAGGTGCAGCGTGCGCGCCGGGCGCGCGGAGGTGGGGGCCTGCAGCAGCGCGCCAAACTCCAGCGAACAAGAGTGGCTGGCCGTCATCTGTATCGGTTCCGCAGCCGAATCCGGTGCGATGATTGCGACCGGAAGATGGAAGGCGGAACGAAGGACAACTCCGTCTGGTATCGGTGCAGGGCAAGCACTCTCGCGCCCAGCAGTCCTGCACTCGAGAGTGATCCCAAGACGGTGAACCTTGCCGAGTCGCGCCTCATCGTGCCGGTAAACAATTGGATCGCAACTATTTTCGACCGGCACCACCGCGCCGAGACAATCGCCACACTCCTCGCGGCCCAGGCCGACACCGACGGTGACTTTCAGCGCCAGGTCGTTCGGCAACGACTTGCCGCTGCGGAGACGAAGTTGCCGCTATCAGACTGCGATCGAAGCCGGAGTCGATGTGCAGGCACTGATCGAACCCATGAACCAGGCTCAGGCCGAACGAGCCATAGCCCAAGCCGAGCTGGGATGCGATCCCGGCCATCAGGCAGTTGACTGCCAAGGAGCTGGAGAAGCTCATCGACTCATTGGGTGACATCGGGGCGGTGCGCACCCGAAGACCAAGCAGCCCTCTACGAAGCCCTGCAGCTGGAAACAAGATACCGGCGGTTAACACGTGTGTCCGGAGGGAAACCCTCGACAGGTATACCTTGGCGCGTACACGGCATGCGTTACAGACCCAGCCTGCGGAAACATCCTGCTGCCATGGGTGTCTCGCGAACGAATCCGGGACGACCGACGGGCAGTCGCGAAAGCCCACGACGAGCCGTCCCGGAATGCATCCCGCAACCGGGTGTCGGACATCGAGTTCCGGGATAGTTTGCGAGACGATTCGGGGATGGCGCGCACCAACACCGTCCGGATCGGCTACGCCAGGGTGTCCGGACGATCACAAGATCACCAACTCCAACTCGACGCACTGGCCGAGGCCGACTGCCGCGAGATCATCGTGGAGACCGCCAGCACGCGCGGCGACCGGCCGAAGCTGCGCACGACACTCACCAAGCTCAAGCCCGGCGACACACTCGTGATCTATAAGCCGGACCGGGTCGCGCGCTCGATGAAGGAACTCCTCGTCCTGCTCGAGGACCAGCTGCACGCCCGCGAGGTCAACCTGCACATCCTCACCGGCATCTGCGCCGGCCTGCACAAACCCAACGGTCAGACCATGGCCGAGAAGATGCTGTTCATGGTCGCGGCCATGGCCGCCGAGATGGAACGCGAACTGATCCGCGAGCGCACCCTCGACGGCCTGGCCGCCGCCGCAGCCCAAGGCCGCAAAGGCGGACGCCCCCCAGCAGTGGACCCCGACACCCTCGCCGTCGCCATCGACCGCCGCAAACGCGGCGAGTCGGTCACCGCCATCGCCAAACACCTGAAGATCGGCCGCTCCACCCTCTACCGCGCCCTGGAGCCTCACCTCACTGAAGCGCCCACCGCATAACGCGGTCACCGACATTCAGCTCACTGGCCAGACATTGCAACACGCCGCGGCAGGTTTGGCCCGTATCCCGGCTGGCCCCGTATACCGCCCTTCGCCGACAACGACGCCTGACAGCCCTAATCAGCAGCCCGCGGCACCGAGCCAGACCTTCCGCGGCGCTGACCGGCAGCGTTACGGGCATTGCCCCTTTCGCTCGTATCCCGGCAGGCCCCCTGAGCAAGCCCGCCAGCACCGCGCCCGGGTGATCGAGCTCAACATCCGAGGCGAGGCATCGAAACAACGCCGCGACGGTGTGCTGATCAACTTCCTCACCCGCCGCACACCGCACACCCTTGCCGCCGCGTTTGTGGCCAACTCCATTGCCCACAAACTGGATACCGCCGATCTGCAGAAGGTGCTGCACATCCTCGGCGTCGGAGGCACCCGCGAAGCGCTGCCCGAGGCCATCGAAGCCGCGACACCGGCGCGGGCGTGGGTGATCGTCACGGCGATGATCGTCGCCAAGCACGAAACCTTCGTCGGTAAGTCCCTGTGGCGCAACCACACCGCCGCGACCGAACGGTGCCTGCACTTCCTGGCAGAGGCCGCCGGACGCGATTTCGCCCTGGTGGACGTCGAACTGGCCGCCGCGGGAAACATCGACTACCTCGACATCGACCTCGCCGCCCTAGCACCAGCCCGATCACCGTGCACAGGCGTCGCCGGTGGTCAGTTCGGACAGATCCCCTCTCGGGTCTGCCACGAGTGGAACACAGTCGCACACCTCACCGACTACGAAGGCCGCCCTGGGCGACGCCCGTTCTCCTACAACTAGTTGCAGCAACTGTTCGACTGCCTCGACGAACGCGTCGAGCGAATCGCCAACTCGGGCCGCAAGGGGGTGTTGGCGGCATTGCGGGACGCCCAGATGATCAAGACCGCCTACGCATACGGAACGTTCTCCGGGGCTCCGCCCACGTGCGTTCCCGCATTTCTCTGAGTTTGTGCAGTTCAGAGGCTGATGCCGGAGATGCTAGCCGTCGCGACAGATTGTGGTGCAAGTCGACGTGGCGGGCAATCCTCAGCGGCTCGCGCGTAGTATGCGGATCGCGCGCAGTGCGTGGGGCGGTTCGCCTCCGAATCTTGCCGATCCGTCGAGGTAGCGGGTGACGAGGTCGGGGGCGGAGTGGTCTTCGAGGTCGGTGAAGCCGAGGGCGCGCAGCTGTGCGGCGATGTCGTCGGGCGTGAAGTAGCTGAACACGGGTTCGCCGACGCTGGCCAGCCGATCGGCACGTGCCTGCTGGAGCGCACGGTCCTCGTCGCTGTTCGCGGGCTGCAGGTAGTCGAAGACCACCTCGACCGGCTGGGCCTGACCAGCGATGTATTCGAGAGTGGCGTGGGCGGCGTTCGGAGTCAGATAGAAGACGACGCCGAGCCACACGAATACGGCCGGGTCCGTCCGTTTGAATCCGGTGGATTCCAATCCCGCTGCCAGCGTCTGGGTTTCGAAATCGACCGGCACGAAGGTCAACGTCTCAGGGCGGTCGATTCCGGCGGTAGTAAGGCGTTCGCGTTTCCACGCTTGGGTGGCGGGGTGGTCGACCTCGAAGACACGCAAGTCCGGGCGCGGATTGCGATAGGCGAAGGTGTCCAGACCGGCGCCGAGGATCACGACCTGCCGCACACCAGCGGCGATGGCCGCGGCCACGGCGTCCTCGGCGAAGCGCGCGCGTGCGGCGAAGAACAGTCGGCGGGGCCGATCGCTGACCCCGTCACCGAGGTGATTGGTTGTGGGCGTGCCCAATTCGGCCAGTTCCTCTGCGGTGACGCCGAGCAGACGTGCCGCCAGGGGGTCGGTGAAGATCTGTGGTCGGTCAGCGATCTGGTGATAGGCGCGGGCGTACGCGGTGATGAGCGCTGTCCGGCTGGGTCCGTCGTTATCCACATTCAAGAACCTACTTGCGAATGTGGCGCGTGCTCTATGAACTCACTCACGCTCACTCCGCGGGAATTGCGTGTGCCGCCCACGCGGCTAGCAGCCGATGTCACCGCGGGCACCGACCTCACCACCAGTTCCACACTGTCGGATCTGGCCGACCTCGTCCGTCATGGCGGTGACGCCGCGCAGTTCTACACGTCGGGAGTGCACGTCACCAGCTACGACGCCGGTGTCGGCGAGCTCCTCGACTGGTTCACCAGCCAAATCGTCCACAATTGACACTGAACCGACCCACGGCGACGGTGGCAGAAGTCCGGCGACTCGTTCGCTGGGCCTGCGGGCCCCGGGTCGATGTCTTGTTGATCACCATCCGACCACACCGTGCACGGAATACGCCAGGAAGAACTTCCGTGTGCGTCCACTCCCGCAATGATGACCCGTGCGGTTTGTGTACGGACACGCATGGTTGTGAACCGACCGGCTTGCGGCAGAACCGCGCCACGACAACCGCCGGTCAACGGAAGATGTGGGCGCGTAAGCCCGCTGCCGGGGCATGACCTCGATGCTTTGCGAAACGGGTGGCAGCGGGCAGCAGGATCCGCCGCTGCACACCGAGCGGAATTCCCGCCGCGAATGTCACCGAACCCGGTGTCCCCAGCATCATCAGTAGATGCGGCAGGTGAAGTTCCTGCTGCGAGTTCACCTTTCCGTCCCGCAGCGCCTGCCCGAGGGTTCTGGCGAACGACAGTAACCACACCGGTCCCGGCGTGTAGAGGCTGCGGACGACGATGGGCGCGTCGGTGTCGTTGTACGGATCGGTGTGGGGCACACCGGGTTCGATGATCATGTCGTCGCCGGGCGACAGCGTGCGGATACGCCCGCCATTCCGATAGCGGGCCTGCGCGCCGGCGAGCAGGAACGAACGCTGGACGATGCCGGTGTGGACGTGCGCGGGCGCGCGTCCGGTTCCCGGCGGCAGTACCCGGGTCATGCCCAGATACTGCCGTCCGGCTACGAAGAACCAGGGATGAATCTCGAGCCGCGCGCCGCGCCCGCCGGCATAGATCTCGAAGATCGGCAGATCCCGCCGCAGGTCGCCGTCACTGGTCATGACGCTCCGGCACCGGATCGATCTCGGGTTCCGGCACCGTCATTCGGCGGGGATGACGAACCGTCTTGTGCGGAAACCTGGACTGGACATGTGACTCGGCGGCCGAGCCGGTGTCGACGTAGACGTATTCCGGTTTCCGCATCAGGGGCGCCACCACGTCGCGAGCGTGACCGTCCGGGTCGGTGAGGAAGTTGCCGAGCACGTCGGTACCGGCCGGGCACACCGCGACACAGTATCCGGCGCGGAACTGCGGTTGGAACGACAGGCTCTGCCACACGGACAAGGTCTCGCTGGGTGTTACCCGCCGCCGATAGTCGGCCGCGTCCGCGCTGTCCACCACCTCCTCGACCCAGCCCGCGAAGTTGGACAGCTCGTGATGATTGTTGTGCGTGTAGCAGGCGTCGAAGTCGAATCCCCCGTCGGCATGGATCGCGCCGACCGGGCAGGTGGTCACGCACAACCCGCAGTCGATGCACGGATTCGATAGGACCGGTTGCGAGTACCGGGAGACCGGCCGGTCGATCAGAATCGTGCCCAGCACGATGAAGGTCCCGAATTTCGGGTGAATGACGTTGCGGTGCAACCCCATCTGTCCCAGCCCGGCGGCCACCGCCACCAGCTTGTGCGAGACCACCCAGCTCCGGTTGGGGAATCGGTGGATCTCGGCCGGGAATCCGGATGCCGGATACAGCGCCCGCACGCCGCGGCGCTGCAGTTCCAGGCAGATGTGCCGGGCGGCTTCGTGCGCCAACTCCTGGGTGGTGGCGACATCGCGGTTGGCGGCGCTTGTCGATCTGCTCTGCAGGTTGTCGCGACTGGTTCGCAGGCAGAATCCGATCAGGGTGCAGGTGCCCGGCAGTGCCTCGAGGACGTAGTCACGTTCGCCCTCGAGGCCGGGCGTTGCCAGTGCCGTGAATCCGACGTCGTCAACGCCCGCGGCCAGGCATATCTCGCGCAGCCAGTCGGCATCGAGGTCCACGGGCTCACCGGCGGGCGCCTGCTCGGCTCGGGCCCGCGCGGCCGCGACCGTCGGATGCGGCCGCTCGCGCGAGTCCCGCTCGACCGGGACGTGCAGCGGATTCCACAACCGCTCGGCGTCGTTCATTTCGGCTCCGGCGCTGCGTCGATGCCATCGGGCGGCATGATCCCGGTATCCACGTAGCGCACCGTCTTCTGCTTGTACATCTTGCGGGCGTGGGCTTCCGCGTTCGATCCGGCGCTGACGTAGACGTTCTCGGGTTTGCGCTGTACCGGGCGCAGCACCAGCTGCAGGTGGCCCTTGCGGTCGGCCAGATACGGCCCGATCACGTCCTCACCGGCCGGGCACACCGCGACGCAGTAGCCGGAACGATACTGGCGGCGTGACTGCACGGTGGTTTCGCCTGGGCTCATGCGCTGGTCGTAATCGTCGGCGTCGGTGCTGTCGGCCATGGTTTCGACCCAGTCGGCGAAGTTGTTCACGAACTGGTTGTAGGTGTGGGTGTAGCAACTGTTGAAGTCGAAACTGCCGTCGGTGTGTATCGCGCCCACCGGGCACGCGGCCACGCACAGATTGCAGCCCAGGCACGGATTCCAGTCCAGCGGCCGGGAATACGATGCGATCCGCGCGTCGGTCAGCACGGTGCCGAGCCCGATGAAGCTGCCGAACTTCGGATGGATCACGCAGCGATGAATTCCCATGTGGCCCAACCCCGCAGCTACCGCCACCGGTTTGTGCGACACCGTCCAGCCGCGGCTCGGCAGTCGGTGCGCTTCGACGGGAAACGTCACCGACGGGTACATGGCACGAAATCCACGGTCCTGCAACGCGATACTGATCTTGTGGCCGATCCGGTCGAGCACCGGTATCGCGGTGTCGATCTCGGTATTGACCATGCTGGCCGCCCGGCTGCGAAAGTTGTCCCGCGCCAGCCGCACACACACCGCGATCAGCGAGCGGGTGCTCGGAAGCGCTTCACGCACATAGTCGACCTCCCCCTCCAGGCCGGGCGTGTCCAGTGCCACGAAGCCGACGTCGTCAGCTCCGGCGTCCAGGCACACCTGCCGCAGTTCGGCCGCATCCAATATTCCGGTCATGTCATACCTCCCAGAGATACAGACACCGCCTGGCACGAAAAATCATCGGTGGGAACCGAGATCATCGGTGGAGCTCTCGACCGACGGCGCGCATCGGCTCATAGCCGCCACCGACGCTGGACTGCTCGTCGTACGTCCTGCTGCCGATGGAGCGGCGCGGATAGCCCCGCATGGGTACTTCGGGATCCCCTATCGGCAGCGACGACGTGTGAGCCTCTGTGCTCGACAACTACGCTTCGCCCCCGGGCCAATTCGACGCGATCAACCGCGGCAGCGCCGAAGCCCACTTCCTCCACCTCACAGCAGCGTGATCCCGCGCCGGGGTCGTCGGCGGGCTCGTCATCGACGGCCGAGTTCGGCGAGGAGCGATATGAGACACGGTCTTAGATCGTGAGCTGTTGCCGTCGAATGGGCGGGCGAGGGGAAGTGGTGTCGTCAGTGGCGGCGAGCTCGGCCCACAGCGGGTCGGTGACGGCCATACACAAGCATTACCTAGTTAATCGCGCTGTCGCGTCTCCATCAGAGTCGCCGTACAATAAACTCCGGCCGCATCCTCGGGGCGATATACCAACGGGAATTTCGATTCGAATACATATACCCGGAGATGAAAACCGACTACACTTCGAAAATTCGGTATCCGAATACCCCATCGACATCGATCAATTCGACGGCGGATGATTATACCCATCCCGGGACCGTTCGTCGGGGAATGTGAAGAGAATCGGCAGAGGTAGGAGGGCAAATGTTCTTCAAAAAATTGATAGCGGCCGCATTCATGGCCGTCGCGGCGACGAGCATAGCTACCGCGACAGCACATGGAGAGGCGACGCTGGCGAATGTCGACGTCACCGGCGTGGATGGCCCGGTCGCCTATACGGCGAGTCTCGCGGGCGATCACTCGAGCGCCCTGGTGACCCTCGCCGCCGGCAGTTTCGTCGTCACGCCCGACTCGGTCACAGTCCTTGCGAACGACGGCGCGGTAGTCGGCACCATCCCGACGACACTGCGCACGGAGGCCGGACAGAATCTCGCGGTCACACCGCGGCTGGACAGCTCCGGCACACAGTTGACCCTGACACCGGTCGGCGGGCCGACACAAGAGGCTGTCGCGTACCAGGATATGCCCGGCGTGCAGCAGGCCATGGGACCGATGTCGGTCATGATGGGAGCAGCCCTCGGCTGCGCGATCGGCGTTATGATCGGGATCTGGTTCTTCCTGGTCGGAGCCATCATCGGATGCGCGGTCGGCTGGACCGTCGGCGCCATGTTCGGCTTCTTCACACCATCCCCGTGATAGGTCACCCAGTAGAGGTAATCGAACACAATGACAAGCGGGCCGGGCACCCGCCGGCCGCTCGGCCCGCCGACGTCTCCACTCCGAGCACAACCGCGACAGGAAAAGTCTTGGTGCGCCCGCCTATCCTGCTCGTCAACAGCGTCATGATCTGCAACAGCTAGCAGATTTCGACGACTCGCGCCCACGCCGGTGGTCTGTCCGGAACGTAATCAGAATCGCGTTCCCACGAAGGAGCCCGGCGGAACAAGCCCACGACGGTGCGGCACCACGGCTTGGTCTCGGGCCAGGGCGTCTGACCGTCCGTGAGGACCACGACAACGTCCGGGCGGGGTTGAGCGCGAAGGGCTTTGGCGAAGCCTGTGCGTAGGTCGGTTCCACCACCGCCCACCAGCGGTATGCCCTCGGCCGCGCACAGCGGGTGCGCGATCCGGGCGGCCGCGTCGCAGGACAACACGGTGAGCAGGTCGCGGCGGCCGCCCGCCGCGCGGCTGATGGCAGTCACTTCGAGCAGGGCGCTGCCGAGTTCGGCGTCGCTGACCGAACCGGAGGTATCGATGATCACGCTGACGCGGGGTGGCGTGCGCCGCAGGCTAGGCAGGATGACGCCGGGCACACCGGCCGAGCGTCGCGCAGGCCGGCCATAGGTGTAGTCCTCGCCGACCCCGGGCGCGGAGACGGCCGCGCGAAGTGCCGCGCCGAGCAGGTCGCGCCACGGCTGCGGTGGATGGAATGCTTCCTGCGCCCAGCGCCGCCATCCTTCGGGCACGTTGCCCGGGCGGCCGATGATGCCCTGCGCCACCCGGAAGCGCACGCCGTCGCGTTCCTGTTCGCTGAGGCCGTCCGCCCCGAGCGGCCCCAGCTCCCATTCGCGTTCCAGGCCGTCGGCGCCGCTGCCGCAATCGAGCCACGCCATGCCCGGCGTGTACGTTCCGAACCGGAACTCCCGCAGGTACTCCTCCATGAGTTTGCCTGCGGGCAAGTCGATGTCGGCGGGCAGGATCGCGCCCTCCGGGCGGACCAGTCCCTCGCCGAAGATGTCGTCGTTGATCTCGAAATCTGCGGCGATATTCATGCGCAGCCGTTCCCCAGGGCCGCTCAGCTCGTGCTCGCGGGCGAAGCGCTCACCACGGCCGTGATGGTCGCGCAGCAGGTGCGAGACCTCGTGGACCAAGACCCCGGCCAATTCCTCGACGGGCATGCTGTCCACGAAGGCGGGCGAAACGTAGCAGCGCCAGTGCCGGTCCACACTCATCGTCGGGACGCGGCGCGATTCGACGATGTGCAGAGCGAAAAGGGCGGTCGCCAGGTAAGGCCGGACTCGGACGGCGTACAGCCGGGCGGCGAAGAGCCTTTCGACATCCAGTTTCTGATCCGATGCCGGCACAGTCATCGGCCCGCCCGCACGAGGTCGGCGGCGCGATCCGCGCGCTGCGACACCGACACCACGCCCGCGAGCTTCTCGATCGACACCGGCACCTCCCAATTTCCCTGGCGCAGTGTGGCGAGGGTGGTCGCGGGGACGACCACCAGATCCGGCGCCCCGGTTTCGATCGCCTTGACCAGCAGCACCCACGCCGCATCCCAGCGGGATCGCTCCGGGCGCTTACGCACCGCCGCGACCACACCGTCGAGCGTGGCCTGGCGCAGGTCCCCGCGCTCGGGCAGCTCAGCGCCCGCCGGATCGGCCAGCAGCGTCTCGGGGTCCGGGAGGTCCATCCGGTCCAGGCTGGTCAGCAGCTCGAAACCCGGGCCATCCCCGACCGCGCCCCGGACCAACAGCGACAGCACATCCCTGGACGCCCCCGCGGCGGTGGCGAATGCGATCAGCCGCAGCGTCATCTCCCAAGTGCGAGGCGAAGCCCAGGCGCCACCCCGGCGCGCTTCGCTGCTCGGCATCTGATGCGCGAGCTTCGGGCGCGCCGCGAGTAGCACGCACACCGCGTGACGCGCGAACGCCACTGCCTCCGTGAGCTTTTCCGGGTCGAGCTGCGGCAGTGTCGCGCGCGGCCAGGTGCCGCCGAGACCGCGCACGACCACATCGTGATCGTGCACCCATTGCAGGTGCACGAACCGATTAGCCAGCGGCGGGCTCAGCTCCCAGCCATCGGCCGCCGACGAGCGCGGGTTGGCTGCCGCCACGATCCGGACGCCGGGCGGCAGCTTCAGTGAACCGATCCGCCGCTCCAGCACGAGCCGCAGCAGGGCAGCCTGCACGGCGGGTGGCGCGGTGGACAGCTCGTCGAGGAACAGCAGCCCCCGGCCCGCCCG
Source organism: Nocardia sp. NBC_01009 (assembly GCF_045208035.1). Taxonomy (NCBI): domain Bacteria; kingdom Bacillati; phylum Actinomycetota; class Actinomycetes; order Mycobacteriales; family Nocardiaceae; genus Nocardia; species Nocardia sp. NBC_01009. The sequence goes on from NZ_CP108695.1 coordinate 5,428,832, forward strand.
GACCAATCGCACTGCCCAGTCCGGTGGAGCCATCGGAACACCGTGCTCCGCCGGGTCGTCGCCGACGATGGGCAGACCCGAAAAGTCCGACGGCTCATGCACGCTCGCGATTACCGTGGTCAGCGGAAGATCCAGGGTTTGGGCGAGTTGCGTCAGGGCCGCGGTCTTACCGATTCCCGGCTCACCCCACAGCAGCACCGGCAGGTCAGCGGCTACTGCCAGGGTGAGGGCCTCCAGTTGGGTGTTGGGCCACGGTTCGGTGGTGGTCTCGCCGAGCAGGGTCAGTAGATCAGCGGCGATGTCGAGCTGGGAAGCGTCATCCGCGGGGGTGTGAGCTGCGGAGCCCGTGACTGAAGCAGACATATGAATCACCTTGTGTTGTAGGAGGATTAACGGATACGACGCTGGGAAGTCGTCTCGCGGACGCGGGCCGTTGGGCGATCGTGCGCAGCAGTCGCAAGATCGCCGTAGCAGTCGAGTCGCGCCGGAGGCACTGCTCCGGCAGGGTCAGTTTCTCGTCGCGTTGCGCGGGTGCGCGCGGCGATCTCGTGGACGGCGAACGCCGGGGTAGTTGGGGGCGAGTTGCGGTTCGGACAGGCCGGATCGGTAGAGCCCATAGGTGATTCGCTGTTGCGCGGTGGCTGCCAGTTCGTCCCGGAGAGCGCCGTCACGCAGGATCGCTTCGGGACCGAGTAGGCCTTCGACGACGGCGAGTGCGCCGGCGGTGTCACCGTGTGCGAGACGTTCGCGAACGCCTGTGAGGCAGTCCGGCTGGCGATGTGCCTGATCGATGGCCTGCTGGCAGGGCAGCGGGGTGCCGGTCAAGGCGGCCAGGAGTTCCTCGCGCCGGATCTCGGCCGGGTCGTGGTCCAGCGCGGACAACACACCGCCGACCAAGCCGATTCGGTGTTGCTCGCCGCTGCATCCCACCAGGTGTGTTCGCTCCGCCTGGGGTGGCCCCCAGACGGACTCGCTCGGCGAATAGTCCGGCACCAGCGCCGCGGCGACCAACGGATGCAGTCGATCGAGCGAGATCACGCCGGTGAGAAGCAGTTCCAGGTCGGGTGATTGCCAGGTCGCAGCGTCGGGCAGCACCGGAAGCGCCGAGACAGCTCCGGCCGGATATGCCGCCACGATCCGCAAGCCAGCAGGCCCCAGTTCGGCAATCACCCGTTGCCGGGCACCCAACCGCACCAGGAACGTATTCTCCTGTCGCCCTTCGGAATCGAGCAGGATTCGCGCCTCTGCATCCCAGCGATCAACAGCGTAGCCGCGATCCCGCGGCGCAGTCTCCAGCAGAGCCGTGTCCAGTGCCGGCCGGTCAGCGCCCGGTTCGGCTCCACACCGCACTCGCAGCTCATCGGCCCTGCGTGCATCCCAGAGGTGGCGGTGCAGGTCCATCCGGAAACGGCGGTCCGGCCGGGGATGCGGATGTAAGCCTACCGCGGTCCCGGGCCCATCCCAGAGCGCGAGGCCGACCCGCTGCCCGGCATCCGCCCAAGTCGGCGCGGTACGAACCACCAAATGTACGAAACCAGCTGCGTCCCAGGGGTAACGAGCAAGCGTGATCGTCAGCCCCGGCCGGAGCAAACCATCGGGAGCAACCCTCGGCAGGTGCCAGCGCAGCAGATCCGGGGCTAAATTCCGGAGATCGGATCGGACATCGGCCGCCAGCTCCCCGCCGTAATCCCTTGCCACGGAACATAAATCGATATCGACATCGAAACCCGCTGCGGCACAGGAACCCGCCCAATCCCCGGCGCGACGCCGAGCGGTAGCGGTTTCGATCATGGAGGGCGGCACGGCGAACTCACGCACGCGCGGCCAGAAGGAAAGGCGGGAATCGTCCGCATTCGTCTTCACAGTGAGCATCAGCACTCACGTTGGACGAACAGGACCCCCGATCTGCGATCAGAAGTAATCATCATCGCGTCGATCATAGAGCGCACCGCCGGAACTCGCCAAACACGGGGCGGGAACCAAGCTCGCGACGGCCGCCGTCAGGCGGGCTCGGCAGCGGCCCGAGGCGGAGAGCGCAGAGTACGGGCGCATGCGTTCACCCTGGACGGCAGGGTCGTCAGGTTCCGGGTGGGTCGTAGGATCGAGTTCGTAACGCTCTACCCATCGACAGCAGCATATTTGCCACCCGGACAAGAGGGCTCCCCTTCCTCGCTCGAACACAACCACGGATTCCGACTTGTCAGCCATGGCATTGAGGACACTTCGAGGACAGCATTATGCGTACCGAGGGCGATACCTAGGACATTGTGAGCAGCGTCGGCATGACCGCGCTCGGCGTCGCGGCCGCGCGCGCGATCGAGACGAAACAGCCGGATGCCCTCGTCCATGACGAGTACGCCGCCCTGTTCGTGGTGGCATCCGGCGATTCGGACATGAAGCAACTGATCACCGATCCGACGTTGTGGGCGCAGACCCCGTTCACCTCCGGGTTCATCGGATACCGAAGTAGGTTTTTCGACGATTTCTTCCTGCCCGCGGCGGCGGCCGGGGTGACCCAGGCAGTGATCCTGGCCGCCGGGCTCGATGTCAGGGCCTACCGGCTGGATTGGCCGGTAGGCGAGGTTGTGTTCGAGATCGACCAGCCCAAAGTGCTGGAGTTCAAACGTCAGGTGCTCACCGAATCCGGCACCGCGCCGAGGTCGGACCGGCGCGAGGTCGCCGTTGATCTGCGCGACGACTGGCCCGCGGCGCTTGTCGAGGCAGGCTTCGATCCGACCTCGCCCACCGCATGGTCGGCAGAAGGGTTGCTGCCCTACCTGCCCGGCGCCGCACAGGATGCCTTGTTCGCGCGGATCGGTCGGCTTTCGGCACCCGGTAGCACAGTGGCGGCGGAGACCGTCGGCAACAACGTCGATATGGGCCGCATCGCCGAGCAGGAGTCGGAATACTTGAAAGGCTTGAAAGGCATGCCGTTCGCCAAGGTCGACCTCGCGTCGCTGTTCTATACCGACGAACGCAGCGATCCGGCTGAATTGCTCACCGTCCACGGCTGGACCACCTCGAGCCTGCACCTGCAGGAACTGGCCGCACGCTACGACCGTCCCATGGCAACAGTCCCAGAGCCGCTGGCGCAAATATTCGACAGCACGCAATACCTGACAGCTAGTAAGCCGTCCTGATTCGGCGCTGTTCAGCGAAACGCGAACAGCTTCAAAGTGACGCGCCGCCGGAGCAGGATGCTCCTGCGCTGATCCCCTGGGACATTGGCGGCCCACAGCCGGTGGTGCAGCAGTTGGTGGCCTACGGCGCTGTGCGGGGCGAGGAGCCCGACCCCGGAACCGGCCCGGGACATCACGCGATCTACTACGCGTCCAAGGGCTACTCGGCCACCGGGATCGACGCGTCGCCGGCGGCGCTCCGGCTCCTGCACCGTGCCACGCTTGACCTCAGTCGCCGAGCGCTGCCACGCCGGTCTGCGCGAATTTCTCGTCCAGGTCACCGCTGGGCGCACCCGCGACACCGATGCCGGCGATCGGTGCGCCGTCGGTGACCACGGGGACACCGCCCCCCAGGAACAGGGTGCCGGGAATGTCGGCCAGATGCGGGGCCTTGTCCAGACGCCCGGCCAGCTGGGAGGTCGGCGCGTTCCAGGAGACGGCGGTGAAGGCCTTTCGCTCCGCGGCCTCGTAGGACTGTGGTCCCGCGCCGTCGCCGCGCAGCAGCACGATGGTGTTGCCATCACGATCGACGATGGCGACGCTGACCCGCTGGTTCTCCTGGCTCGCGGCGGCGAGCGCGGCCTGCGCGGCCTCGGTGGCGGCGGCCACGGTGAGGTGATTGGTCTGCCACAGGTCGGCGGGCTCGACCTTGCTGGCCAGCGCCGGTTGCGCAGCCGGGCCCGCGTCCTGACTACCCCCCGCCCATACACCGATGGCGCCAGCGGCGACGAGCGTTCCGCCGACGAGGGCCACGGCGCGCTTGCCCGTTTTCTTGCGAATGTCCATTGTTGCGTTCTCCTGTGGTCGGGGATCGATGGCGGCCGGGCAACAGGTACCGCGACAGCCATCTGCTGGTTGATGCCGTCCGTCGCCGTCTCCACACCGGCTGCAGTCGGCGGGCTGTTCGGGCGGCACGGGCATGGGGGTAGGTGCGGGTTAGGTGGCGGTGGGGGCGCCCGCGACGCGTCGCTCGCCGCCGTTGGCCTCTTGCCAGAGGCGATAGACGTCGACCGCTTGGTCGCGGGGTTCGTGGCGCATGGGTAGGCGTCGCTGGTCCCAAGGCTTGGCGAACTCGTCGTAGAAGGTGTTGAGTTCGAAGTACTTTCGGTCGTCGATGTAGTGCGGTTCGTAGGCGTCGCGGGTGGTGAGGAAGACGACCTCGTCGGGCGAGCAGTAGTAGAGCGCGCCCAGGCACATCGGGCAGGGCAGGGCGAGGATGTAGATGGTGGTGCCGGTCAGGTGTTCGGTGCCGAGCTTGATACAGGCCTCGCGGATGGCGAGGATCTCCGCGTGTGCGGTGGGATCGTTGGTCTGGGCGACCCTGTTCGGGCTCTCCGCCAGGATCTGGCCGTCCTTGACAATGACGGTCGCGAAGGGGCAGCCGCCCTCGGCGACGTGGCGGCGCGCGAGGTCGATGGTGTGTCGTGCAAAATCCATGAGTTGTCCTTGCGGTGCGTTTCAGCCGACTGCCCGTGGAGGTCGGACCGGGGAGGGGTGTCGGCCAACCGATGCGGTGCGGCTGCCCTTCCCCGGCGAAGGGCCCGGATCTTCGAGGTCGAGGGCTTGGCGACTGGTGTTGTCAGAACGGCTTTGTCGGCAGGTACTTGCCGTCCAGGGTGATGACGGCGCGCTCGCCGCCCTCGGGGTCGGCGACCTTCTTCACATCGAGCTCGAAGTTGATCGCGCTGATGATGCCGTCCCCGAACTGCTCGTGGACCAGGGCCTTGAGGGTGGTGCCGTAGACCTGCAGCATCTCGTAGAAGCGATAGATCGTCGGATCGGTCGGGACCCCGCCGGGGATCGATCCGCGGGTCGGGATGGTCTGCAACAGCATCGCCGCGTCGCCGCCCAGGCCGAGCAGGTCGGCGACCGCCGCGGCACTCTTCTCGGGCAGGGCGTGCTGGCCGAGAACAGCGGCGGTCACGAACGCCGCCGACAGGCCGGCGGCGTCCGCGAGCTCCTGCCAGGTGAGGTCCTTCCTCGTCTTGGCGTCCACCGCTGCGGCGGCCAGTGCCTGGCGGGCGGTGGGGTCGAACTGTGCGTGCACCATGATGCGTGGGTTCCTTTCGGGTCGAACGCCGGCCGGGCCGGTGGTCGGGAGGTATCGGCGCTGTGGGGAAGTCCCGGATGGCATGCGTGGGGACCAAGATGGGTGATCCGGGAGATCAGGCAGCGAGCACGCTGTCCGATCCGGCGGCGTCGATGACCGTGATCGCGCCGGTGCCGATGTCGAACACCCATCCCTCGACGGTCGCGGTGCCGGCGGCGACCGCGTGGGCAACCGAGGGATGACTGGCCAGGTTGGCCAGCTGTGTGAGGACATTCACACGCACGAGCGTCGGGACGGCGTCGCCGGCAGCGGCGCCGGCGGCCCGGGCGGCGGAGGCGTCCGCGTGACGCAGCCACTCGGCGATCGTCGGCGTTGTGCTCAGGTCGTGGCGTTCCGCCAGCGCGGTCATCGCCCCGCAGCCGGAGTGGCCGCACACCACGATGCGGGAAACGCTCAGTACGGCAACGGCGTACTCGATGCTTGCCCCGACGCCGTCGGGTCCGAGCGGGTAGGCGGGGACGAGGTTTCCCGCGGTGCGGATCACGAACAGCTCACCCGGCTCGCTGTGGGTGATCAACTCCGGGACCACGCGCGCGTCCGAGCAGCCGATGAACAGTGTCTCGGGACGGTGCGTGGTAGCGAGGCGGGCGAACAGCTCCGCCTTGGTGGGGAAGACATCGCGTTGAAAGTGCGTGACACCGGCGGCGAGGTCGTGCATGGATCGCTCCCTTCAGGGCGCTTGGCCGGGTTGGACCTGACGAGATCCACCATGCACAACCTGTCGCTATAGAGTCCAATACTTGCTGTTCATAGCAATGATTGGTTGCATCTATAGCTAGTCGGGGCGGGCCGATCCCGCTAGGTCGACCATGTGGCGGCCTGGGCGATCGCGGTGAAGGCGCGGGCTGCCGCCGAATGGTAGGCGCTACTGCGACGCAGGAGTTCTACCGTCCGGGTGGGCAACGCGGGGGCCAGCGCGATGGGCAGTAGGTCGGGATGAGCACGCGTGATGGCGTCGGGCAGGACCGTGGCGAGCGATCCTCGCCGAACGAACTCGACCAGCGCGCCGATGGAGTTGGCTTCGATCCCGATGCTCGGCGCGATCTCGCAGTCATCGAAGTATTCGTCGATGTGAGACCGGGTCGCGAAGTCGCGACTGAGCAGCGCCAGTGGATGGTCCGTGAGCTGCTGGACCGGCAGTGGCTCCGATCGCGCGGCGAGGGTGTGGGCCGATCCGACCACCAGGCTGAGGTTCTCGGTGAACAGCGCGACGTTCTCGATCCCGGCGGCGTGGGTGCCGGTGAAGGCGATGCCGAGATCGACGCGGTCGGCGAGCAGGTCCGCCTCGATCCGGTCCTGGGTGGTCTCCACGACGGTGAGGGTCACGCCCGGGTGCGCGGCGTGGAACTGGTGCACCAGCGGGCCGATGAGGTAGGCGGTGATGGTCGGTGTCATCGCCACCCGCAGGTGCCCTCGGGAGAGGTCCTGCACGTCCTGGATCGCGCGCTCACCGGCGTCGAGGTCGCGCAGCGCGAGACGCGCGTGATGCGCGTACGCCGCGCCGGCCTCGGTGAGGCGCACGGTGCGGCCGGACCGGTCGAGCAGCTGCACCCCCAGTGCTCGCTCGGCTTGCCTGACCTGCTGCGAGAGGGTGGGTTGAGACACGTGCAACGCCTCGGCCGCGCGGGTGAAGTTGCCGTGATCGGCGACCGCCAACAGATACCGGATATGGCGCAGCTCCATGACCGCCACTATAGATGCGCTCTATCGTGATGATGGGAAGTATGTCTTGGACTCTATCTTGCGCGCTGGGCACTCTGGAGATCAGCAACCAGTGAGGAGTTCTCAGGTGAACAAGCATCCCCTCCGAAGCGTGTTGGCCGCGAGCGCATTCGCGACGCTGTCCCTCGCGGCCGTGGCGTGCACGGCCAATCCTCCCGCCGCTCGGACAGCAGCGGAAACCCCGCCAGCGCCGACCACGGACACGCCGACTGCACCCGCCGCCGAGCCGGCACCGACCCGAGCCCCTCGCGCCCCGGCCCTCGACCCCGCGCTCCTGCAGGCGGCAGCGAACAACAACGCCGCGACTGTGCGAGAGTTGATTGCCCGCGGGGCCGACCGCGAGACCCGTCGTGGCCGCCGACGGGGCCGTGATCGCCGAGGGCCGCAACGAGGTGGCCAGTGCGGGCATCGTCACCGCCCACGCCGAGCTGGTCGCGATCACGGCCGCGATCACGGCCGGGCGCGCCGCGGAGCTGGCCGGGGCCACGATCTACGCCAGTGGTGAGCCCTGCCCGATGTGCGCCGCGGCCGTCGTCTGGGCCGGGATCGCCCGCGTCGTGTTCGGCGCCGCCGAGCCGGATTTCAACGCGATCATCGGCGGGTACCCGCGATTTGGTCTGCGCTGCGCCGAGGTCATCGAGTCCAGCGACGCGGCGGTCACCGTCTGCGGCCTGAACCTGGGCGACGAGGCACTCGCGCCGTTCCTCCGTCACGCCGCGGCGAATCCATGACGCCAACGCACAGCACCGTCCGGCAGCCTCTCGCCATACTCTTCGACCGAGATGTTCGGATCCCGATCGCACGATCGAGATGTTCGGATCCGAATCTGCCTGCCGATTTGGTCAGCCTCGGTCGAAGGTTCGGCCGCCGGGAGCCCTGGAAGCTCAACGGTTTGGATAAATTCGACTACGGCCGGATCGATGGCCAGTGAGATCGCCCGCCTGTACGTTGCCCGCCTTCGCCTTTGCGGCACCGAGCTCCTGGGCGGGCGCTGACTTCACGAACTTCAGACCGATCACGCTGGCGACGATACCGCCGAGGAACAGGACCTTCAGTGCGGAAACCGATTCCGCGCCGGTGAGCATCGCGTAGGTGACGGTGAGTGCGGCGCCGACGCCGATCCAGACCGCGTAGGCGACGCTGAGCGGAAGCTTGCGCAGCGCGATCGCGAGTCCGATCATGCTGAGCGCCAACCCGATCAGGAAGACCACCGTCGGGACCGGTTCGGAAAGACCATGGGAGCTACCGAGCGCGGTCGCCCATACGGCCTCGAACACCGCACTGATGAGCAGAATGATCCACGACATGTCAGCTCACCGCCTTCAGGCCCGTGACGCAGCCGATCAGCCCGAGTAGCAAGAGGGTTCGCGCGGCAGTCGGTTTCTCTATACCGCTGATAATCGCCCAGACCGCGGTCAGTACAGCTCCGATACCCACCCAGACCGCATATGCGGTACCAGTCGGCAGGGTATTCATAGCAATGGCGAGCCCGATCATGCTGCCCACCAACGCAACCGCGAAAACAAAGGTGGCGCCGACGCGCCGGAAACCGTGCGACGCGGCTAGCGCGGTGGCCCACACCGCCTCCAGTACACCCGACGCAATCAGAATTACCCAAGCCATGACGAGCTGACCTCCATGGTCAGTCTTGTCGCTGTCCGGGTACTGAGCCCTCGTCCGGAGGCCCGATCAGGGCCTTGACAACCAACGTAGCACACGGCTCATTCCAGATTTCGAAGGTGTGAAGACTTCCTGTGAGCGGGGTGTATGGCGGATTTTTCGGGGACCTTCCTACGAATCGAATACCGCATTGCAGGTTGGATGTGACCGACTAGACGACAACAATCGAGCGCCGCCTATCTATTAGCCCTGGACCTGGGCACGTCGTTCGATGCCGCGGAATTCGCGGTGCTCGACGTCTGCGACGAGAGACCTGGCATCGCACCTGACAATGCGCCGCGTGTCTTCGATCGCTTCTATCGCGGCACTGAATCACGTTCCCGCACTGGTGGGTCCGGATTCGGACTGGCCCTGGTCGGCGCACACGGCGCCAGAATCCAGGGACCAATAGCCGACTTATCCCACTACTGGATCCCCGACGAGTCCGCCTTCCGGAGGTGGGCCGACTCCCCCGAGTAGTAGGAGATCGCCGTCGACCGAAAGGCTGGCGCCCACGGCCCGTGCTCCTGGTCCACATCCTGCGCAGATAGCCGACCCGCTCGACACCACCGGCCGCGGCGCAGCGCGATCGCGGACGAGCGCGCGCGGAGTGCTACACGGCGGGTTCGCGACCGACGGCGGTGTCCCGGACTGTCGCATCGGTGAACTACATCGGTGGCGGCATATAGCTATTTTCCGCAATCACTCCTGTGTGTCCGAGATTGGACGTGTACGGGCACTTCGCCGACCGGGCGTACACGGTCGAGGTCCAGTGGTCACCGGTCGACCCGACTACCGGTAGCAGTAGGAGTCGGAGGAGGCGTCGCCGCCTTGGAGGCGCACCTGGTGCACCCGCAAACCTCGAAAGTCCTCGTCGTGCGGGAAGAATGACTCGTCGATGGTCATTCCGCCGTCGGGATCGGTGTGCATCACGGCCATCCAGGCGCCAACCCCTTCCGGGTAGAACTGGTCGTCCCACGTGCTGTAGAGCGAGTTGGTGAGGTAGACCCGTCGGCCGTTTCGGCTGATCTCGACCATCTGGGGGCCGCCGGCAAGCGGCTGGTTCGGCGCGGCCGGGTGGGGGGTGCGGCCCACGATCCCGCCGAGCCGGACCGACCCGGTCTGTTTCGGGTTAGCCGGATCGCGCACGTCGAACTGCTCGAGCTCTCCGGTACCCCAGCACGAGACGTAGAGGTATGCATCGTCAACCGACAGGTCGATGTCACTGACCAGCGGCGGCACGGCGCCGAACGGTTTCAGTGCCGGCGGCAGCAGGTCGGGATCAGCTGGCTCGGCCGGGATGCTGATCACCTTGTCTACCGCCCACACGCCACCATCGCGGTGCCAACGCCACACGGAGGCCGACAAATCCTCGGTCGAGATCACCACGCCGACGAACCCCCAGGTGGCGTTCGGATCGTGCGAAGGGCGCAGCTCGAGTGGCATCTGGTACTGCTCGCCGAGATCGATCCGCTGCTGGTGCCGACCGGCGGTGAGGTCCCAGAAGTGGATCGCGTGGCCGTACTTGTTGGCCAGCAACAGCTCCGGATTCAGCCCGTCCTCGATCATGGACGGGGTGCCCCACTCGCTGCTGATCAGCGTGTTCTGGTTGAGATGCCACCAGGCGTCGTACGCGAGGTATTGCGGCCCACGGTCGGTCTCCCATTGCCGCAGCACATCGAACGTGTTGTGATCGAGCAGCGCGATCCCGCCCGGCCCGTCCGATCCGTCTGCCCCACCAAGGCAGGTCATGAACACACCGTCCGGCCCGCAGTGCAGCGTGTGTGGACGGGAGTAGCCGGCCTTGGCCGCGAGCTCGGAGCTGTCCACGATCTTGGACAGGGTGGGCTGGCGTGGGTCGGGCACGGTGTCGAACACGTATAGGCGCGACGAGCGCAGACCCGGCACGATCAGGTACCGCCGAGCCAGTCCATCAATGTGGTGGCCCTCGTGCTTCAGCGCGCTGCTGCAGGCGTTCCAGCCGAAATGGTGCAACTCGTTGCCCAGGTGGGGTACCTCGGTCCAGCCCACCACCCGGCCGTAGGTGGCCGAGCCCGGATCCACATCGACTACTGACAGCGCATCCGGCTTCTGTGCCGCTCGGTCGAACGCAACGACGTATGCGAGCCGCTCCGGTGGCGCGGCAGCCGCCTCCGCTGCGCTCCGATAGAAGGTCGGGTCCATGTCTGAGTGATTCATATCCAGCCTCCTTCATGTCGATGGGCGCAGACCCACGCACCTCGCCCGATCCGGCGGTTCCGAGATGGGCGCGACCCGTGGGTCGCGTGCCGTAATGGCGCGGGCAGACAGTAACCAGTCTCGGCCTTTCGACATAGATCCACCAGCTACCGCCAGTGCGGGGGCAGAGCGTGCGGTAGGGCGCAGTCGTATTCCGGGAAGACCGGGAGGGCGAGTAGGTGACGGGAGTCGAACAGCAAGAGAAGAACGACAAGCCGAATTTCTTCGCGAAGATGCGCGCCAACTGGTGGAACAGGCAAACGATTCAGACCTGCCCTGGAACAACTCGACCGAGAAACAATAAGGCCAGAGGATCCGCGTCGTCCTCGAACGGCTCCAAATGCTCGACGGCCATGACCCATTCATCAAAGGCGCAGGCGCGAATTCCGATTCAAGGCAAGAGTCCATACACGCAACAATGGAGGCGTTCATTCCGAGACTCGATTGCCCGAGAAAGGGCTACCACTTATCAGACAAGCCGGGCCGCAACACGGTGCACATCAACCTACCGCTGTTCGAGGGCGTCGTGGAGAATGATATCGCCATGGAGATCACCGGTATCGAGATGGACACATTCGATACCTACGACAAGCTGCGACCGTCCCGGCGCGTTTACACCGGGTTGCCGGCAGAATGGTTGGGTTCGATCGGGCCGGGTGCTGACCCTATCGAGCCCAGGACCTCGGCGACTGGCGATTCGATTGCGATACCGCATCGAAAGAGCACGAGCAGAACCCGCTGCACGGCAGCGCGGCGCCGGGCCTGCATAGGTCGAAATGGCGGTCGTGTCAGCTGGCGATCGGCTGCTCCAGCAGCCGCGCCCTTGGTGGTGTTCCGGGCACACGACGCCCACCGTTCGGCCGCAATTGTCCTGCGCAACATCCGACTTCGCGACTCGTCGTAAATCAATCAGGTTCGGCAGCATCCGCCGGCCCGACTACAGAGGGAGCATCAGATGACCGAATCCGGCCCCGCTGATCTCACGACGCGGCATCGAGCAATGTGGGCACTGGGCGACTACCCGGCCGTCGCCACCGAAGTCATCCCTGGGCTGGGCCGGCGTCTCGTCGAGGTCTGCCGTATCGGCCCCGGTCAGCGCGTGCTGGACATTGCGGCCGGATCCGGGAATGCAGCGATCCCGGCCGCAGAGACCGGCGCGGACGTCGTTGCGAGCGACCTCACGCCGGAGCTGTTCGACGCGGGCCGGCGTATCGCCGCCGCCCGGGGCGTCGACCTGCAATGGCAGGAAGCCGACGCCGAGGCATTGCCCTACGCCGATGCCGAGTTCGACGCCGTGATCTCGTGCGTAGGCGTCATGTTCGCGCCGTTCCACCGAGCGGCCGCGGACGAACTGGTGCGCGTCACCAAGCCGGGCGGCACGATCGGGCTGATCAACTGGACACCCACCGGATTCATCGGGCAGATGTTCGCCACGATGAAACCGTTCGCTCCGCCGCCCCCACCCGGTGCGCTGCCGCCACCGATGTGGGGCGACGAGACGCATGTCCGGTCGCTCTTGGGCGACCGCGTCGCCGACCTGGAGCTGCGACGCGAAAACGCGGTCATCGATCGTTTCGCCGACGGCGCCGAGTTCCGCGACTTCTTCAAGGCCTACTACGGACCGACGGTCGCCGTGTACAAGGCCATTGCCGCAGAACCCGACCGGATCGCGCGGTTGGACCGGGAACTCGCGGAGCTCGCTTTCCAACACGACCTGGGCAACGGGCGGATGGAGTGGGAGTACCTCTTGATCACCGCACGCCGATCGGCCTGACCTGGCCATATGGCGTTGCCCGGACCGCAGGAAAGCCACAGTGGCCGATGCGAGAGCCGTCGCGCAGCGCTACCGATGAGCAGGCAAAGCAATGGGCGCGACGACCGAAATCAGCCGAGCCGGCTTGACGTTCGCAGCTGTGGACTTACGCGCCGCCCACGACGCGATCGCCGACGGCGTGGACCTACGCGGGCTGATCGTCTGGTGCTTCCAGGACAACTTCGCCTCGACCAACGGCTACTCGATCAAGTTCGGCCTCGCCTGGACCGACTTCGTCAGTCAACAGGTGACACCGAAGCAGAGCGCCGCTTGGTTCCGTGATGTGATCGCGCGCAATGGCCTGACACCGCATTCCTGAGCGGCTGCACCCCTTTTCCCAGGACACGATTTCGGCTGAGCAGCGTGTTGAAGCGGGCTGTCGCGCTCTGATCTATACGCTCGTTCACGGTTTCGACGGTGTCGGATCGGATGGGAGGTGTTCGATGCGAGTTGTCCATACATGCCAGCGAGCGGTGGTCACGTTGTCAGTCGGCGCCGCACTACTGATGCATGCCGTTCCGGCACACGCAGAAACCCCGGGAACCCTGATCGCGGAGTACCCGCTACCCGAAGGCACGCGCGGGATGTCCAATGCCGATGGCTCAGTGATCGAGTACTGGATGCGCGGCTCGCACGGGACGACACAGCCAGCTAGCGGAGCGCTGTACCTCCCGGCCGGTACCCCGCCGCCGTCCGGCTGGCCGATCATCGCCTACGACCACGGCACCAGCGGGCTCGGACCGGGTTGCGGTGGCCAGTCCGATCCGCTCGCGCACCCCTCCCAGACGATTGCGGGAGATGAAGATGCGCTGCTCCAGTACCTGGCGTCGCGGGGATTCGCCGTGGTCGCGCCCGACTATCTCGGCCTCGGCCTCTTCGACACCGGAACGCATCCATACCTGGGGATCGATACCGAGGCGACTGCCACGATCGACCTCGTGCGCGCCGTTCGGTCTGCCCACCCAGAACTGTCGCGGACATGGGCGGTTATCGGCGCGTCGCAGGGTGGGCAGGCCGCGCTCGGCACCGGCCACCTACAGGTCACCGATGCCCCGGACCTGGACTTCCGCGGCACCATCGCGATCGACCCCGAGTCCGACGTGGAGAAGCTCGCGCCTCTGTTCGGACCCGGCACTCCCACCCCGCCCGCAATTGCGGATGGTTTCATGGACCTGTTCGTCAGCATATTGGCCGGACTCCGCGCCACCCGACCAGAGGTGAGCGTCGACCAATACCTGACCTCCGAGGGCCGCTCCGTGCTCGACAGCGTCGGCGCGATGTGCACGCCCCAGATCATGGACCGCGTCCGCGGCCTCAGCATCGACAACGTGCTGGCGAAGCCCCTGTCCGTCGAGCCCATGCCTGCCGCCGTAGACGCTTACATGGCTGTTCCCACCGGTGGCTACAACGCCCCGATCCTGTTGTGCATCAACGTCACCGACGCCATCGTTCCCTCCCCACTGCACGGCGTCCTGGTCGCCCAGCTCGCCGCCGCTGGTGTCGACTTCCATACCGTTTTGGGCACCGGCAAGCACACGCAACTCAACCCCCAGATGTGGACCGCCATCGAGCAGTTCGTGGCCCGCATCCAGTCCAGCCCGGCCAGCGATAGCCCCTGAGCCCGCGCTGGATCATCTCACCCCGGTGAGAGTCGCCTTTGATTTCGTGGCGTGGAAGCTGCGGGATGTGTTGCGTATCAATGGATCATCGGATCCTTGCGGCCTCCATGCCCGATACGGGCACCGTCAACAGGCGAGAGTCATCGACACCACCGGCCTGCACCCCCGACAAGTCGACACACTCATCGCCGCCGACGCGACAACACAGGCTGACACACCGACGAAGCCGCCAATTCGAAACGGGCCATCCTCGATAGCTGACCCCGGGTCGCCCGGCCGGCCCGAATCGGTTGTGGCTATAGCGAATCCGGCGGCCCGGCCGAATCATTGTCGTCGAGGCCGGATCTCGATCGGCGATGCGCTTCGCGCAACTGGAGCTCTGCCTTGATCGACATCGGATGATCCGAACCGAGGGCACGCAGGCAGCTGGCGTGGGTTGCCATGTACCAGTAGAGCGCTTCGTCCTGCTGCCCGGACGCCCAGCACGCATCGGCGAGTACCAGCTGGGCCCCAAGCGTGCGCGGATCCTCCGCACCGAACGCGTCGATACTCTGACCAACCTCCCACCGACACTGGGCAACATCGGGATTCACCGTAGGCGCGCGCTCGACAGCCGCCGTTCGCACTCCCAGCCGGTGACCGAACAACCACGCTATGACGCCGACTACGCTGGCTGCCGCACAGGGACGCCAGTAGCCGTCGTCGGCAAACCACGATCCGACCGCGAAGATCGTGCAGTACGCGGCAACCCCTGCCCCAATCCTGCTACCCCAGAACCAGAACGCCGACCTGCGCATTGATCTCCTTTGCGACCGAAAATTGCGATGTACTACGCATCTGTTCGTAGCCGAACGGGCTCGCGATTGGTGCGCCGTCATCGCTGCGCCGCAGGGCCGGCGGCTCCCAGCCCGATCAACCCGGACCGCATGGCGGTCCGCGATCGGGCGTCGAGCCGATCTGCACCGCGCTCAGCACAAAGGGCGCACATCAACCTATTTCGCGCACCGCAACAAGACCGCCGACTCGACAAGATCCGCAGCCGCGTCGCCGCCTGAAGTTTGACGGGCGGGTCGAGGGGGTCCCGGTAGTAATCGCCGATTGCCGCGTACACGGCAAGCTTTACACTCTTCTCCTGCGCAAACAGCCTGCCGCGCACGGTGTCTCGCGAACGTTCGTGATTGATTCAGGACCGGCCGCGCCATCTGGCGCCCATTCGAGAGGAGACGATCCTGGGGTTCGCCGCGCAGCATCGGACAGACTGCGGTCTTTGCCGATCAGCTGGACGTCGCCGTGGTGCGCGGGATGCGCTGCTCCCATTTCGGTACCCATACCTCGGTGTCGGGTGCCTCTGCTCGCCTGGAGTCGAGGTAGTCGCGGAGTTTGATGAGTGCGGGATGCGGATTGTCGTCGCGCCAGATTATTGACATCGGGTAGACCGGTGTCGGGTGACGCACCGGTATGCGCCGCAGGTCGTAGCTGTCCGGCCACAGATACCGCGAGCCTTCGCCGATCAGGGTCGCCAGGTCCGATGAGTCGGCGATCTCGTCCAGCAGGGCCTCTTTTGCGAAGACAGGGCCGAGCACGTCGATGGTGAATCCGAAGGTGGTGGCGAGTTCGGCGTAGTAGTCGGTCACCTCGCCACGGGCAGCAAGGCCGGGCATCCAGATTCGGTGTCCGGCCAGTTGCGGGGGCGTGACGGCGCGGGCGTCGGCGAGTGGGTGGCGGGGGCCGACGAGCAGCTGGTGCGGTTCGTCGATCACTCGGGCGGTGTTGATCGCCTCGGGTAGCTGCTGCTGCGGGGGGACGGCGTGGAAGCTGGCGTCGATCGTTCCAGCTTCGACAGCGGCGATCGCTGCGTCGAGGTCGGCATCGAGGGTGACGACGTCCAGCTCGATGCCGGGATGTGTGCGGTGGAAGTCCTGCAAGGCCACTGCCGTTACGACGCGCCGGGCGACGACATCCACGCGTAACGCGCGCCGGCCGGGGCGCACGGAGGCGTCGGCGCGCTCTGCTACCCGCAGCAGTTCACGGGCGTGGGGCAGGAATGCCTGGCCGTCGATCGTGAGCTGGGCGCCGCGGGCCGTGCGGGCGAACAAGCGCACATCCAGGTGTTTCTCCAGAGTCGCGATGCGTTTGGATACGGCCTGTTGAGTGATCGACAGCGCTGCGGCAGCTTCCTGGAACTGGCCGGCGTCCGCAGCGGCGACGAAGGTGCGCACGGCGTTAAGATCCACGCAGCAAACCCTACTCGCACAACATGAGGTTGTGGCTCGCCGTCAGCTCAGTTGTTTGATTCCGCCTCCCCGCCCTTGCTTTGGTCACAGCGATCAACAGCGGGTTGTTCGAAGCGGGAGGTGCGGAGCTTGGTGGCCAGAGGATCGTTGGGTCGGCAGTTCGGATGGCTGTGGACGGCATACGCAGTCAGCGCCTATGGCTCGGGGGTGGGGTTCAGTGCGTTCCCGCTGATCGCCGTGCTGGCACGCCAGCCCGCTGCTGCTACCCCGCCGCCAGGATCCTGCACTTGGACCCGAGCTCGAGCTGGCAACAGCCCGTGCCCACCCACAGGCAGCAGACGTTTCGCATGACGCCAAGTAAAGGGGCCGCCAACAGCTTTCAGATACAAGCCACACGACAAAGCAAGAACTGGCCCCGAGCCACACGTCAGACACTGCGGCTGAGCCGCCCATGCAGGAAAGGCACAATTCATGACTGTCACCACACTCGACTCGTCCAGCGCGCTGGTCATCATCGACTTGCAGAACGCCATCATCGACGCTCCCACGGTCCCCCATACCGGCCCCGAGGTGGTGGCCCGGGCGGTCGAGTTGGCCCGCGCCTTCCACGAACACAACGCCCCGGTCGTCCTGGTGCGGGTCACGGCCCGTGCGGACGGATCGGATGCCGCTCCCGGTCGCAACGAGGTCCCGCGCCGGCCAGGTTCCCTGCCCGAAGGCTGGGATGTCATTGTCGACGACCTCGCCGGCCACCCCGACGACATCACAGTGACCAAGCGCACCTGGAGTGCTTTCTATGGAACCGACCTCGACCTGCAACTGCGCCGCCGCGGCGTCACACAGATCGTGCTGGCCGGGCTCACCACCAGCATCGGCGTGGAGTCGACCGCCCGTGCCGCCCACGAACACGGCTACCACGTCACGCTCGCGACGGACGCCATGGCCGATCTGGATGTGGATGCGCACCGCAACAGCATCGAACGGATCTTCCCTCTCCTCGGCGAGACTGGTTGCACCACCGAGATCGTTGAAATGCTTGCCAAGACCTGCAACTGACACCCGGGATGCCGGGATCAGTCGTCCTCGTCAGGTGGTCGGGGACGCGTAGCGGGCGCCAAGTGCCGCCGAGGTCGGGCAGCGGAACGAGTAGGGCCGTGGACATGGATGTGCCTGAGCACATACGCCGTCAGGCGGGCGACGTCTTCGTCCACCACTGGGTAGCCACTGTGGATTGGCAGGGGCTCCAGCGCTCGGGTGCCGACCGGCATTTCGGCCGCGTGCAGCTGCGCGAGTTACCGTGCGTCGACCGCAGTCTGCACGCGACCGTCTGCGGCGCGGTCCACACGCACGTCGACCTGCGGGTAGGTCGGATACTCGATGCCCGAGATGTACTGCACTGTCCGCACTACCTGGCACGAGTAGCCGAATTCGTTGTCGTACCAGAGATACAGAATCGCGGTGTCGCCATCGACGATGGTGGCATTGGCATCGACGATCGACGCCGCGCGTGATCCGATGAAATCGCTCGAAACCACATCGGTGGCCGCGGTGTAATCGAGGTTACGGCTCAACGGTCCGGCCAGCGACACCTGACGCAGGTACTCGAGCAGTTCACCCTTCGTGGTCTCCCGCTCGAGTTGCAGGTTCAGAATCGCGACCGAGACGTCCGGAGTGGGAACGCGAATCGAGTTGCCGGTGATCTTGGCCTTGAAGTCCGGCATCGCCTTCGCGACGGCGGACGCGGCACCGGTTTCGGTGAGCACGAGGTTGAACGGTGCGGAGCGACCACGACGGTCGGCCTTGTGATAGTTGTCCAGCAGGTTCTGATCGTTGGTGAACGAATGCACTGTCTCCACGTGACCGCGGACAATGCCGTACTCGTCATCTATCGCCTTGAGCGGCGGAACGATCGCGTTGGTCGTACACGAAGCGCACGAGACGATCCGCTCCGACTGATCCAGCCCACGGTGGTTGACGCCGTGCACGATATTCGGAACGTCACCTTTGCCGGGCGCGGTGAGAACGACCTTCTCGATGCCGGGACGCAGGTGCTGCGACAAGCCATGACGGTCACGCCACTTACCGGTGTTGTCGATCAGGATCGCGTCGTTGATCCCGAACTCGGTGTAGTCGATCGTCGCCGGATCATCGCTGTAGATGAACTTGATCACGTTGCCGTTCGCGATGATCGTGTCATTGTCGGCATCGACCTTGATCGTTCCATTGAACTGGCCGTGCACCGAATCCCGCCGCAACAGCGACGCACGCTTGGCCAGATCACCCCCGCCGCCCTTGCGCACCACCACGGCCCGCAAGTTCAGCCCATTGCCGGACCCGGTCTTCTCGATGAGCAGACGAGCGACCAGACGACCGATACGGCCGAAGCCGTACAGGACTACGTCCCGGGGGCCCTGGGGCTCAGCCTTGTTGCCGTTGGTGACGTCGGCCAGAACCGCGGCGGTGAACTCGGGGATCGACAGTCCGCGATCGTCAGTGCGATAGGCCATGGCCAGTCGGCCGAGGTCGATCTTGCACGGCCCCAGATCCAACTCGCCGAGCATTTCGAGGAACGGCAGGGTCTCGTCGATCGACAGTTCCTCACCCTCGATCTGCCGCGCGAAGCGGTGCGTCCGCAGGATGCGGATCACCGATTTGTTCACCAACGACCGGCTGTGCAGCAGGACGGTCACCCCCTTCTCGCGATACAACCTTCCAATGATCGGAATCATCGCCTCCGCGGAAGCTTCGTGAGCGTTCCAGCGGTCAAGATGGTCGGTAGTCAACGTAGGTCCTCGGATTTCCTCGATTTGTTCGCCGTATCGATGCTAATGAGGGCTGCGATATCACCGAGGCCGGATACCCACTCGTGAGATCGCCAGGTGGTGACGCCGATCGAGCGCCCTCCGCCACCAAGCGGTTACGCGAAGAATCAGCAATACCAACGAATCTCGTTCGAGGTCCACTCGTCAGCGAGTTGTGTGGACCTCGAATCGCAAATTGGCCCCTGCCCAAAGCAATCCGAGCATTACTACATTGACGGGACCCCGTGGTTGAACCTGACGACCGAAGCATCCGGTGCCGGAGCCGGCCGGATTGTCACCCTCGCGGCCGCCGGCGGCCTCGCCATCACTTTTCCTCAGGGTTCGCTACATTCACGACTCTCTTGATACAGCTCTACCTCGTCCGAACGCGCACCTGCGGCAACACTGCGGCGATGTCACCGAGTGAGTCGACGAGCTCGCGGATCTCGGTTTCGGTCAGCCGCGGCGTGCTGGGCAGATTCGGTAGTTCCGTGTGGGCTGCTGCTCTGTCCGCTTGTGCGGTGTTCATCGCGGAGACGAGAGCTGCCGGGTCCATTCCGGCTTCGATAGCAGCGAGGTGGCGTGCGAGCCGGGCCTCAGCGTCGGCAATAAGGTGGTGCAGGAGGCCACGCTGCGCGCGCGAGCGGCGTCCCCGTGGCGGGTCCGGTCACGAGCGTTCCGTCGGTCCCGCGCCGCTGTTGCGGGCTTCGACAGCCTTGACGGTCTTTCCGAACGCATGTTTCAAGACGCCCTGACCGACGGTTCCGACCACAACGCCGAGCACCCGCCCCGTGAGGTTCTTGCCCTCGCGCACCACGACAACATCCACATCGGTCGTCCCGTCGGGCCGGCGTGTGAAGGTGTATGTGTGGCCGGAGTGACCGCCCCACAGGTTGGAGTCGGTGGTCGTCATGACGACGCGGTTGGGGTCTGACCAGTCGTAGTGCAGGCGTTCCCAGATACCGTGCGAACCCTCGGTGACGTCGGCCTCACCGAGGCCCCGGGCGTGCACCTCGAGGTATTGGTCGGTGCTGTTGCCGAACAGCTGTGAGCGGCCGGGCCCGAAGTCGGTGAGCGCTGCGACGAACTGCTCGGGCGTCGAGTTCGTCGTCTCCTTGAAGTGAATGGTGGACATGTTTGCTCCTTGTGTTTCGCCGGTGATGGGGTGTTGTTCCTTCGTCGACGACGTTCCCGCCGCAGAGCGACGGCGGCAAGCTGCGATTAGACAGGGAACGTCACTCCGGTCAATTTCTCCGAGACCGTCCACAAGCGTTGCTGGATCGCTGTGTCATGCGATTGTGGACTCGATTCGACGATTTTCGGGTAGCCGCGGGTCTCCAAGAACCCACCTGGTCCGTAGTACTGACCGCCGAGCACGTCGGGGTCGGTGGCCGCGCGGAGTATCGACAAGGCACCCATCGCCGGGCTCTGCGTGGCGATGGGTGCGATAACAGGCACGAGCGCACGCAGCGCAGCCGGCATGTTGCGCATCAAGTCGGTGTTGGCGGCACCGGGGTGAGCCGCGACCGCGATCGTCTCGCCGGTGCCGGACAGGCGACGTTGCAGCTCGTAGGTGAACATCAGATTCGCGAGCTTGGACTGGCCGTACGCCGCCACCCGGTTGTAGGACCGTTCCCCTTGCAAATCGTCGAAGTTGATCCGAGCCCGGATGCGATGGCCGACGCTGCTGACCGTGACCACCCGCGAGCCAGGTACCGGCAGCATTCTGTCGAGCAGCAGCCCCGTCAGGGCGAAGTGTCCCAAATGATTCGTGCCGAATTGCAGCTCGAACCCGTCGCTGGTGATCTGCCTCGGCGTGTACATCACCCCAGCGTTGTTGACCAACAGATCGATCGTGGAATACGCGGACCTGAGCTGTTCGGCAGCATTGCGCACGGATTCCAGCGAGGTTAGATCGAGCTGTTGGACGGTGGTATCCGCGCCCGGGACTACACCGGCAATACGGTCCGCGGCATATTTACCCTTGTCCACATCCCGCACTGCCAACACCACCGACGCGCCGTGCGCCGCAAGGGCCCGAGCGGCCTCGAACCCGAGTCCGCTATTGGCGCCGGTGACGATCGCCAGTCGGCCCTTCTGAACTGGTATGTCTTGTTCCGTCCACCTGTTCGCCATATTTCCTCCAAAGATCGGTCGGTCCGTCGGTTCATCCGACGAGCCCGGCGAGGGCGAGACCTATATCCCCACCGTCGCGCTCCTAGTGCAGTTGCGCAAGGGGCGGCAACCGCCACGCACGCGTGCACGACACATCGCCATGGTCATCGGTGTCCTGGCTCAGTTCGGAGCGGGACGATGTCGAGTGAGCTCAGATGTTCGGGATCGGCGACGATATCGATGGCCGTGATCCGTGTGCCGGTGACGGTGATGTCGAGTACCAGCGCCGCACGACCGGGCGGTGTGTTGAGGATGCCGATGCGGCCGTCGATGAGCGCGGTCCGCGCGTATCTGGCCCGCTCGGCGAAGGCGCGCGCCCCCCGTGCGACAGCCGTCGCGCCTCGCACCGCCAGCGGGCGGTGTGTCGGGGCCACGGTGGCGTCGACGTGGAGCACGACGTCGGGGTCGAGGACCGTGAGTAGGTCTTCGAAGTCACCGCTGCGTGCGGCGGCGAGAAAGGCTTCGACGATGCGCCTGCGGCGGGCTTGATCCGAGTCGAGGACAGGATCGGCTCCGCGGACCCGGCGGCGAGCACGGGAGGCCAGCTGGGCGGCCGCGTTCACCGAGCGGCCCAGAATCGGCGCGATCTCGGCCAACGGGACATCGAACAGGTCGTGGAGCACGAAGGTAACGCGCTCTGCCGGCGTGAGTGTCTCGATGACCGTGAGCAACGCCAACCCGACCGAATCGGCGACGATCGCCTCATGCTCGGGGTCCGTGCCCGTGCCCGTGCCGGTGCCGGCTGCGGGCTGACCCGGTTCGGGTGTCTGCAGTCCCGACGGTTCTTCTGGGTCGCGCTCGGTGGCTTCTTCTTCGTGTGGACGCTCTACATGCAGGTCGGCCTGGACTGGACACCCCTGCGGGCCGGGCTGACGGCCGCCCCGTTCGCTGTGGCCGCGGCCGCCGGATCCGGGCTGTCGGTGCAGGTGTTCGTACCCCGGGCCGGGCGCCGGGTCCTCGCGACCGGTGCCCTGGTCAACGCCGCCGGGTTCGCCGGCTACATCTGGGTGGCCACGCATTACGGGCCCGGAATCACCTCCTGGCAGATGATCATCCCGCTGACGGTCTCCGGTTTCGGATTCGGTCTGGTCGTCGCCCCGATGGTCGACCTGATCCTCACCGATGTCCCCGCACCCGACGCGGGATCGGCGTCCGGAACGTTGAGCACCGTCCAACAGGTAGGGATGGCCCTCGGGATCGCCCTGGCAGGCATCCTGCTCTTCACGCGGCTCGCCGGCGACTCCGGACGCGGTGTCGGCGCCGTCACCCCCGCCCTGCATCAGCAACTCACCTCGGCCGGTGTGCCGACTGCGGATCAGGATTCCGTTATCGCGGGGTTCCGCGTCTGCGTCCACGACAGGTCCGCCGCGACCGATCCCACCCCAATCCCCGACAGCTGCAGGGCCCGTCCTGACACGCCGCCTGTGGTGCAGCGCATCCTGACCGCCGCCGGCCTGCAAGCCAACGCCCAGAACTTCGCCCGCGCGTTCGGCTACACCCTCTGGTACGGGGTGGGCACCATGATCGCGGTCTTCCTCGGCATCTTCGGGCTGCCGCACCGGATGCGGCGAACAGAGCCCTCCGAACAACTGGCCTCGACCGCTGCATGACACGACCGTTGTCCGCCGTGTCGGCCTTCCGAAGATTCTTGCTCGGCCCCAATTAGTTTCGACTCCATGTGCGTTCAGGAGCAGCGGGGCTACGTGATACCCCTCGTTCTTCAGCGGTTACTACTGGAACCTGTATCGGTGTTCTGAAGTGTCAGTAGGACCCAATGGATCCCAGCGGACGCAACGACCAAGGCATCGCCTCGATCGGGACTGTCGCAACAGACCTGTCCATCCGGCTCGTTTTGGATCCGGTCGTGAATTCGGGATCGGTCCCCATAATGACTCGGCCTTCGCTGTTGACCAGCACTACTCGCTGACCGGATGCCTGGAATCGCGGAAGCAAGACCTCCTCGATCGCGGCGACCGGTACGTCGGCACCGGCGATTCCGAGGAATGTTCCCGATGTGGTCGTGACCGGTATCGAGAATGTGCAAACATACTGATCGGAGCACGCGTAATCGAGGTGCGGCCCCTGCACCCATCGCCGACCCTGCTCGCGCGGAATCGTGAACCAGTCCATTCCGGTGTAGTCGTAAAAGTATTCGCTATCGGGATTCAATTCCAGCAGCAGGCGTTGCGCGTCCGGAAGCCACCATTCCAGGTGCCGGGGGCGATCAGCGAGAACGCTGTCGGCCATCACTACGCCTGCGCCGGTGAACAGCCTTCCGCGCCGCTCGAGCTCACCGGCAATAGTCTCGCGCAGCGGTGCCAGGTCAGTCGACTGGGGAGCGGACCGCAGCTTCTCGGTGAGACCACCCCACAGGATTGTCAGCGCGGTTCCGATAGTTTCCAGCGACAGGTAGATCTCGTCGACCAGTTTTGCGACGGAACTAGCAAGCGACTCGACGGTCGCCGGGGTCGGAAAGCTATCGGTGTCCCTCATCAATCACTGAGCTCCAAGCGTAGGGCGACGAGGCGGCGGATGCGTGATTCTGTATGCGATTCTGCCAGTTCTCTGGCCTGGGCATCGTCTTCTCGTTCGATCGCGTCCACCAGGTCACGATGGGCGGCTGCCTCAGCTGCCGGGTCCAGTTTCAGCCGCGGCAGCCAGAGCAAGGCGGAGAGTTCTGCCTGCAGACCGACCTCGGCACGGGTCAGCCGGGTGGACTGCGCGCACACCGCCATCTCGATATGAAAGCGGCTGTCGGCTTGACGTGCCGAAACAAGTTCGGTGCTGTTCTTCAGCCGGTCGGTCAGGGCGCGGAGCCGAACTATATCGGCCCGCACCCCGCGGCGCGCGGCAAACACAGCAACCGCTCCGGTCACGGCGAAGTGCTCGTCCCCCAGATCACGCAGCTCCTGGATGCTCATCTGCTGCAACCGCGCCAGCGAGGTGCTCTCGAAAACCTCCGCAGAAGCGCTGATGAAGCTGCCACCCCCGCGCCCGCGCTTGGTGTGCACGATGCCCTGCTGCCGAAGCACCACCAGTGCCTCCCGCAGGGTCATCGTCGATACCCCCAACTGGTTGGCGAGATCGGTCTCACTCGGCAACTGCTGGCCGTCGACCATCACGCCGAGGCTGATCGCAGCGGACAACCGCTGCGCCACGGCCTCGGTCTTCGGACCGCCGCCCTCGAGCGGCGACAGCACAGCGCCGAGCGCGGTCAATCCGGCCCTCTTCTGGTGGGGCAACGCGACTCCTCGGGTGGCGGGGACGTGACACGATTCTAGCCGACTAACACTTGAAATATGAACTCTAAAGTTAGATGTACACCACACTTGGTCCTGCCCGCCCCCGTGGTCAGCCTGGCGGTATTCGCAATCGCCAGGCGGCGGGGCGGTGGGTGCCGAGACGCCTGGTGACGAGGCGCGTCCCGGAATGGGCGGCAAGACTTAACGCGACTTTTACTGGAGAACCTCTTGAACTATGAAATCTAATGTCTTATGTTCAAGGCATGTGAACTGCCCCACCCGGACAACTTGACGCGCCGACGTCACGATCGAAGCAGGAACTCCTCATGTCCGAGAACCCGACCTGTCCTAGCGGGCACCTCCAGTGGTGCATCCGTGGCCGTGCCGAGTTGCCATCCGAGAGGGTGGCGCGTAACCGAGTGCGGCCGGTTGATGGTGGTCGCCAAATGCCCGAGGTAAGAGTGCGGCGGCGGGGTATCGAAGATGGATGATATGTGGCGAACGGAAGTCGACGGACTGCGTGTGACATGGCGCTTGGTCCAGCATCATCTGATCGCAATTATCGCTGTGGACAACGCATCCGACGCTTCGCCGGTAGCTTCCTTCTGCCCCAGCAACTACCCGGATCTGGCCCTGGCGCGAGAACTGCTTCCAGAACTGACGAGGCTGTGGGATGCGGTCCGCCACGAATTCTGGACGAAACTCATTCCGCCGATGTCTCTGGCGGCGAGGCAGCGGGTACTGGCATAACATGCCGAACGCCGACCACTCCGGTGCGTGCTCAGCCCCGGATGTCGTGGCCCACCCCAGCGTGGACTCGGAGTCTCGGCGCCGCCACCAGGGCCGGCGGTGTCATCGCGAGGAATGCTCCGCGTGGGCCGACTTCTCCTTGAACGCGCCTCGCACATTGCCGAGCGGGTCGTAGGGGCGGCGACACCTCACTTTGTCGTCCTTCATCGCGATCCCGGCACCGAATCGCTTGCTGCTCTTCCACGCAAACTGCGGGCAATGCCCTGCCCGCATCAAGAAGCCGGGGTTGCCGATACGCCCTGCAAGGTGGTGGGCTGTTTGGAAACGCCACATCACTCATATCCTGATCAGCTCGCAGTCCGGTCGGGAAAGAAGGCGGTTCACCAGGCAACCGCTTGGAATAGCCGGCCAGATATCAGCGCCGAGACGACCATGGAGCAACACATGGACGACGAGACTGAACGCACGCCGCGACTCACCGCGTTCCCGCGCATCGACGACTACGGTTTCATCTCCGATTGCGAGGTCACCGCACTGATCGCCCCCAGCGGAGCCATCGAGTGGATGTGTCTACCCCGCATGGACTCCCCCAGCGTCTTCGCAGCCATACTCGATCGTTCCGCCGGTTCGTTTCGGTTCGCCCCTGCCGACTTCATGGTGCCCACCGATCGCCGCTACGTCCCTGGCACGATGGTCATGGAGACGAGTTGGCGCAGTGGCGAAGGGTGGGCGACAGTTCGCGATGCGCTGCTGGTCGGGCCCTGGCGGCACCAGACACCCGGCCATAGCGCCCATCGCCGAACTCCCACCGACTACGACGCCGAGCACATTCTGCTGCGGACGGTGCACTGTGAGACCGGTCAGATTCAGTTCATGCTCGACTGCCAGCCGTCCTTCGACTACGGCAGGCATCGCGCTCAGTGGGAGTACCTCGACAGCTACCACCTCGCGCAGGCCAGCGCTGACGGGATCGATCTGCAGCTGACACTGAGCACCGACATGCGCTTGGGGCTGGAAGGTACGCACGCGCTTGCCCGCACCCTGCTGAAGGCGGGCGACTCACGCTTTTGTGCGCTCTCCTGGGGTAGTCGCGACGCCCCCCGCGCCGTTGACGAGGCCGATGAACGGCTGCTACGGACAATCCACCATTGGCGACACTGGCTGGCCGGCGGGCGGTTTCCGGATCATCCGTGGACCGCCCAGCTCACCCGCAGCGCGCTGACCCTCAAGGGTCTGACCTTCGCCCCCACCGGCGCCATCAGTGCCGCCGCCACCACGTCGTTGCCCGAAACCCCAGGCGGACAACGCAATTGGGACTACCGCTACTCGTGGATACGCGACTCCGCCTTCGCGCTGTGGGGCCTGTACACACTGGGCTTCAGCTGGGAGGCGAACGACTTCTTCTCGTACATCATCAACTTGACCGAAAACGTCCGAGACATGCAGATCGTCTACGGCATCGGCGGCGAAACCGACCTCACCGAGCGGACCCTGACCCACCTGCGCGGCTACGAAAATGCCGGCCCCGTGCGCATCGGCAACGGCGCGTACCAGCAACGCCAGCACGATGTATGGGGCGCTGCGCTGGACGCGGTCTATCTCTACGCACGCAACCAAGACCAAATCGACGCACGAGCGTGGCCGCTGCTGGGCCGGGCGGTCAAGAGCGCCCTCACCTACTGGCGCGAGCCCGACCATGGCATTTGGGAAGTACGCGGGGAGTCCCAACACTTCACCTCCAGCAAGGTCATGTGTTGGGTTGCCGCCGATCGCGGCGCCCGGCTGGCTCGCATCCACCAGGACTTCGAACGCGCACATCGCTGGCAACAGGCCGCAGACGAAATCCGCGCCG
The DNA here is from genome assembly GCF_045208035.1 of Nocardia sp. NBC_01009. Taxonomy (NCBI): domain Bacteria; kingdom Bacillati; phylum Actinomycetota; class Actinomycetes; order Mycobacteriales; family Nocardiaceae; genus Nocardia; species Nocardia sp. NBC_01009. Next base: position 5,456,226 of record NZ_CP108695.1, read on the forward strand.
ACATATGCACCCATGCGGTCGACTCCCGGCAGGTGTTCACCCAGTACTACGGCAGCACGGCACTGGATGCTTCGACCTTGCTCATCCCGCTGGTTCGTTTCCTGCCCCCCGACGACGACCGGGTACGCAACACAGTGTTGGCCATCGCCGACGAACTGACCGAGGACGGCCTCGTATTGCGGTACCGCGTCAGTGAAACCGACGATGGATGCGCGGGGGAAGAAGGCGCTTTCACGATCTGCTCGTTCTGGCTGGTCTCGGCACTGTCGGAGATCGGCGAAAAGAAGCGAGCCAAACAGCTGTGCGAGAAACTGCTTGCCTACGCCAGTCCTCTTGGCCTCTACGCGGAGGAGATCGACCCACGAACCGGCCGGCACTGGGGCAACTACCCACAGGCGTTCACCCACCTCGCCCTGATCAACGCCGTAATGCACGTCATCCAGGACGAACAAGCTGCACTGCGGCAGGCACTCGGCGGGGAATCGATCGCCCCACGACTGGACGTTGCATCATTTACACCGGGATACATGCACCGCTAACCCTGACGCTCGGGATAACCACACAGCTCGACCACTGGACGCGAGAGGGTGCGGTTCGCCGATCGGTAATGCCACCGCTGCAGTGGCTTCCGCGATCCAGGTGCAAATGTAGGTGGTCTGGTCTTACCGCTCGGGGACCCGGCGTGTCGAGGCTTCGGACCGCAACGTGTCGGAGGTGGTGGCGATAGACGGGGCAGTCCCACGGATGTCCGTACTGCGTAGGGCCGAAATCGACCGTAGACCAACAACTCTGGGTACGGTCCGTGCGTGGTGAACCATGGTGAGACGTGTTTGCTCCTTGTCGGGGGAAGCGGCTTACCGAGGCCGGCGCTCGGGCGCGCGCCTCTACCTCGAAATCAGGCAACCATGGCAATAACACGGCGACATGCCGTCGTCCTCAGTACTTTCGCGGCAGTCACGCTCGCAGCCTCGGCGTGTAGCACCCAGGCCACGTCGACACCGCCAACCAGCGCGCGGCTCACCACCTCGGCGGCACCCGCCACCCGCGCGACGCCCGACCCGACGACAACCGCCTCGGTGATACCGACTACGCCGGCCACACCACCAGGGATCATCGCGCCCGCACCGCCGGCTGCGGCACCCGCGCCCGTCGCACCTCCAGCCGCGGCGCCCGCGCCGACAACCCTTGCATCTCCCAGCGTCTACTACCCGAACTGCGCCGCAGCTCGCGCTGCGGGCGCCGCGCCGCTACGACGCGGCGAACCCGGCTACAGTTCGAAACTCGACCGCGACAACGACGGCATCGCCTGCGAGTAAAGGCCACTACACGGTCAATCTGATGTCGATCACACCGAAGGCATCGTGGCCCTGGGTTCGCACGTTGCTGCATTCAGTCTTCGATCAAGCCGACCCGGAATCGGTTGCCGCACAATATGATCGGATGCTCGACGCCTTGACCGAAAAACTGCCGAAGGTGGCCGGTCACCTCGATGCGGCCCGCGCCGACCTGCTTGCGTTCACCAGCTTCCCCAAACAGATCTGGCGCCAGATCTGGTCGAACAATCCTCAAGAACGGTTGAACAAGGAAATCCGGCGCCGCACCGACGTCGTCGGCATCTTCCCCGACCGCACCGCCATCATCCGTCTCGTCGGGGCCGTCCTGGCCGAACAGCACGACGAATGGATCGAAGGCCGCCGCTACCTCGGACTCGATGTCCTGGCCCGCTCACGTGACACCACCGACCCCACCGAACAGGAGGAGACCACCCCCGCAGCTCTCACCGCCTAATGAAAGCCGGATCACCGGTGACCATCCCCGCTACACCACGCGTTTGGGCTTGACCCGCTCTTGCCGTCTTTGGCCAGTTGCGAAAGCATCGCACGGTCGTACCTGGGCACAAACTTTCCGGTGTCCGGCACCTGGCTGACAGTCGCTGTGCCTGCCGACCCCGGCGACTCTGGCTTCCCCTCTTTGTTCGACGAACATGCCGCGGTCGCCGCCACCAGCATGGCCACCGTCCCGGCCCATCGGCACCATTTGGGAACCATTGCAATCCGCCTCTCCAAACCGCGGGGCTCAATGCTTGCTAGATGGTAGCAATCTCGTGTACTCGGCAAGGTGGGTTTCCGTCGCATCGTCCCGGCATCGCCTCGAACCCGTGCGTTCACCGACCTGACACGCGATTGTGGCCGTAGCCGAGAAAATTGCGCCTTGAACTGCAAATACTCAAACTTTTCCAGTCGAATACGCGGGCGAGGAGGTCCCCGTCGCGTGCCCGCGGTTGGTCGTGGAAGGGTCGGGCTCGCACGTCGTACCCCGGGAGGGTGCGTGTTGCTGTCACATAACTCGAGACGGCAGGCGCTCATCAAACAAGCATCAACCGCTGCACACCTCGGTATGTAGCAGCGGTTCGCCGGTGTACCGACTGTCGGACCACCTCCACGCGTTCAGCCAGCGGCCACCGGATTGGGATCCGCCGCAGTTCGCCAGCGCTACCCGCATCGAGCGGGCACGGAAGGCGCCGTCGCGCAAGGCATCCGAGTTTTCGGAGCGTCAGAATTGCGTCGCGGCCAACCCTGAGCAGTCAGACCGTGAGGACCATGCGGTATCGGGCCCGCCCCTGTTCCATTGCGGCATAGGCCTCGGCAGCTTGATCCAGTGGCCGTTCCTGGGTTCGCGCGCGCACACCGGATTGGACCGCGAATTGCATCGTTTCCTCGATATCGCGCGCGGTGCCGGAGGCGTGGCCGGTGACGCTGAGTCCGGTCATGATCAGCTGCACCGGGCTGATCGGCAATGGCTCGGCGGTGACGCCGATGGCGATGAGTTCACCGCGCGGTAGCAGCCCACCAACCGTTTCGGCCATGGCTGTGGCGCTGCCGACGGTCCCCAGAACGACCGACACACCACCGAGCCCGCGCAACGCTTTGCTGACGTCACCGGCGGTCGAGTCGATGTAACGGTGGGCGCCGAGCGCGCGGGCGTCCTCGGCTTTGTCAGGGCCGCGGGCGATCGCGATCGTTTCAAAGCCCATCGCGCGCGCGAACTGCACGCCGAGGTGGCCCAGTCCGCCGATCCCCAGAATGGCCACGCGGTCGCCGGGCACCGCCCTGGTTTCGCGAAGCGCGAGGAAGGTGGTGACTCCGGCGCAACCCATCGGCGCGGCCTCGGCCAGGGAAAGCTCGTCGGGGATGCGGGCCAGCGCATTGGCCGGTACGGTCACCGACTCGGCGTATCCGCCGGGGTACTGCCAGCTGGGGACCTGCAAGTTCTGGCAGTGGATGAAGTCGCCTTTCCGGCATGGGACGCACTTGCTGCAATGCCCACCGAACCAGCCCACAGCCACACGGTCACCGACGACGTAATTGTCGACATCGGCGCCCAGTTCGGCGATTGTGCCGGCGATCTCGTGCCCAGGTGTCAGCGGCCACGCCATGTCCGGGAACCCGCCGCTGATGAACGCGCGGTCGGTGCCGCAGATCCCACACGCCGAGACCGCGATGCGCACATGGTCACGAGGTGGTGAAGTCGTATCAACCTCGACCAGTTTCAACGCCGCACCGGCGGACTGCACGTGAACAGCATGATGAGTAGACATCGGTATCCTCGCTTTCCTCGGGGAGCGTCGGTGGCGGCGAGGGCCTCACCGCAGCAGGATCGAGGCAGCGGCGCCGGCAATTCTCGAACGGCAATCGGGGCACCGGATGAAACATCAGTTCTCACGGTCAGTGGCACCCCTGGATGCCACCGACGCTGCTATCGCCTTCGATGATGGTGCCAGCGGCACCCTGGTCGTATCCGTAGAACTATCTGGTCGTGCCACCTTGCGCTGGCCGGCCACGGCTCATCATCCGCCTGCGCGGCGTCGCACGCCCGTGCAGAAGGCACCGACCCAATAAAGGTGCCTGGAAAATTATACGTTCGCCGAGGCGGTACTGAGGTGTACCGCGACGGGTGCGCTTGCGCGTGGCTCCTCGAGCAACCTTCGAGTGGGTGGTTCGGATGTCGAATCTTTGAGCCGACTGCGAAGTCGCGGACCGGCATGGTGTGCTGGTTGTGCCAGCGGATGCATAGCGGACCGGAACTTTCTGGCGCCATCGAGGAAGACTCGAGCAGAAACCGGTGCAGTCGGTTGATCGTCGCAGTTCGCGCGCGACCGAGTTCGTCTCGGCGATCAGCGAGCATGCCCAGTATGACCAACTCCGAATCGGGCTCGACAGGAAGCAGATTCGGCGAGTACATCGCCACTTAGCGTGCGTCGACCGGGTCGGTCTTGCGGCCGTTGACGGTGGCGAATACTCGCTGTCTGGCCATCAGGTGACAACCGCCGATGCCAGGTCCTGTATGAACGCATGCATGCCCGCCAGCGTGTGCGCGGGCATCATCATGTCGCAGTACGGCAGGGCTGCCGCCATCGCACCGGTGGCTGGCTGGAACCGGGAGTCGCCCGCACGGGGATTGAGCCAGATGACGCGCCAAGCCCGGCGTCGGATCCGAGCCATCGCGCGGGCGAGAACATCGGGGGTGTCGCTGTCCCAGCCATCCGAGGCGATGACGACAACGGCGCCGCGTACCGCATTGCCGGACGGAGTGGCAAGCAGCGCGCCGAGGCATCGGCCGATGTGCGTGCCGCCGTAGCGGTCGACCACCTTGTCGTTGGCCCGGGCCACCGCGACATCCGGCGAACGGTGCGCCAGCACCGAGGTCAGCCTGGTCAGCGAGGTGGAGAAGGCGAACACCTCGGGGCGATCGGGCGAACGGCGCTGCACCGCGGCCCGCATCAGGTGCAGGTAGATCGTCGAATACGGCTGCATCGAGCGGCTGACGTCGCAGATCATGACGATTCGGCGCGGGCGGCTACGGGGACGAGTGCGGACCAGCACCGCCGACTCCCAGCCGGTGCGGCGGGAGTTGTTCATCGTCGCCCGGAAGTCGATCCGCTTGCCGTGCGGATGGGTTTCGTAGCGCCTGCTGCTGCGCTGCGGCCAGTGCGTCGACGCCTGCTCCAGCCAAGTTCCGACCGTTCGCAGATCGTCCGGATCGAAGTGGTCGAACGGTTCCTGTGCTCGTGCCGCGAGCCGGCTCGGCAGTACGTCCGGCAGCGCCACACCCTGGTCGGCCGATCGGTCGGCAACTACCGCCGATCGCGTTGTCGCCCAAGGGACTTCACCGCTTTGCCGAGATTGCCCCCGACCGCTCACACGCGGTGCCGACGTGCGTTCGGTCGGCAGACTGCGCGTTCGGCTCGGCGGGTCCACGCCTAACACCGCGTCGGCGAACACCGTCGCGAAGACCGCGTCGAAGGCAGCGAGATCCTGCATGCGATCGACGAGCGTGAGCCGCGCAGCCCAGTAGAACTCGGTGCGCGACCGCGGCGTCATGCGGCGCAAGGCTTGCACGAACAGCGCGGGCCCGCTCGGCGCCACCGCGACGCCACCACGCCGCAGCCGCGCGACCACCGCGACAGCGAATGCGGCGAGATCGACACCTCGTAACAGAACCGCCCGAGTCATCGCTTCCTGCGCATCAGCTTGCGTACCAGGACAATTGCGAGCACGGCAGCCAGCCCTGACGCGATCGCCGGCGCATATTTCTTGATTATCGCGGGCCCGACCAGATCGACGAGGTCGAGCGGTGCCGGCTCGGATTGTGCGACCGGTTGCGGCCGCATCCCTCGGCTGTCCGGCCCGACCACCGGCTGCGCGGCGGCCGGATCGCCCTCCGCGAGTTTCGCTTCCAGGGCTGCCACGAACTGACCAACCAGTTTCTCGGACACCTGCTGCAGCATCCCGCTGCCGAATTGGGCAAGCTTGCCGACGATCTTGAGGTCGGTGTCCACGGTGATGCGGGTCTTGTCGCCGTCTTCGTGCAGTTGCGTGGTGATGGTCGCCGCTGCGTTTCCGGATCCGCGTGAATCCCGGCCGCTGCCGTTGATAACGGCGCGATGGTCGTGTTCGTCGCGCTCGACGAAATTCGCCTTCCCGGTGAATTCGCTGGTCACCGGGCCGACTTTGACCTTGATTTTGCCGAGGAAGTCGGCTCCCTCCCAGCCGACCATCTGCGCTCCAGGCATCAGCGGGACCACCTGTTCGAGGTCGGTCAGCACCTCCCATGCCCGCTCGACGGGCGCATCGACAGTGAACTCGTTGGCAATCTTCATCGGAGTATCCCTCTCATCCGGTAGCCAAGCCTTGGGTGTACTCGACGAATGCCGTGTGCACGGTGGCGCGGTCGTCGGGTGTCTTCGCCAGTGCGCTCAGCGCGGTCACCGCCTCCGGCGCGGTGAGATCGGCGACGTCGAGCGTCGCCAGCGCGGCGATCCAGTCGATGGTCTCGGCGACGCCGGGCGGCTTGTCGAGATCGAGATCGCGGGCACGGCCGACGAATCGGGTGGCGTGCTCGATCAGCGCGTCGGTTGCCCCGGGCACGGTGCGTCGCACGATCGCCACCGCGCGAGCGGGCTCCGGGTAGTCGATCCAGTGGTAGAGGCAGCGCCGTCGCAGCGCGTCGTGCAGGTCGCGACTGCGGTTCGAGGTCAGCACCGCGGTTGGCGGGTGTTCGGCGACAAAGGTCCCGAGTTCGGGAACGGTCACGGTGGCCTCACCGAGGAATTCGAGCAGCAGTGCTTCGAATTCGTCATCGGCACGGTCGATTTCGTCGATCAACAGCACCGGGGGCGTCGGACCGCGATATCGCACACAGCGCAGGATCGGGCGATCCACCAGGAATGCTTCGGTGAACAGGTCGGCCTCGGCGAGGTCGGTGCCGCGCGCCTCGGCGAGCCGGATGCTGAGCAGCTGACGCTGGTAGTTCCAGTCATACAGCGCTTCGCTCACGGTGAGTCCCTCGTAGCACTGCAGGCGGATCAGCGGTGCACCGAGCACGGTGGCCAGGGTCTTCGCCGCCGTTGTCTTGCCCACTCCCGGTTCGCCTTCCAGCAGCAGCGGCCGACCCAACGTGGTCGCCAGATAGAAGGCGGCGGCGGTCCCGGTATCGAGTAGGTAGTCGTCGGCGTCGAATCGTCGCACCACGTCCTCGACATCGTCGAACGGCGACATCATGGCGACGCCGCGGCACGTAGGCGCTCGTAGTCGTCCCAGGTGTCCACGTCCAAGGGCATCGGTGCGTCGATGTCGAGTCGGGACACCATGACCCGGCCCGACTCGATGATCTTCCACACGGCCTTGTCGCCGTGCAATCGGGCCAACTCGCTGAATACGCTGCGGCTCAGCCAGAATGGATGCCCGATACCGTCGTGGTAGCGGCAGACCGTGATCGCGGCCGACATTCCCTCTGCGATCAGTCGGTCGACGGTCGCCTCCGACAGACCCGGCTGATCACCGAGCATCAGCACGACTCCGGCGGCCCGGGGATGCACCGCGCTCAGTGCCGAACGCAACGACGACGAACAGCCCGAATCGAAGTTGTCGGCCATCGCCACCTCCATCCCGCTGAGATCGACCTGCTGCCGGACCGCCGCCGCTGCGCCGCCGAGAGTGACGATGATCTGATCGAAAGCGCAAGATCGCACCACGTCGAGAGTGGCGCCGAGAACCGTCGTATTCCGGTACGGCAGTAGCTGTTTTGCAGTGCCGAGACGCCGTGAGGTTCCCGCAGCGAGTACGACTCCGGTGACAAACCCGGTTGTCATGAGCCCGTCTTCGCCGCGGCGAAGGAGGTGCGGCAGCCGGAGCTACAGAACCAGTAGTCGATGTCGTCGATAGTAAGATGCGGTGTGTCCGGCCCGATCGTCACGGTCATGCCGCACACTGGATCGAGCGCCTCGACCGTGACATCCACCGGGCGGGGCGTGACGGCCAGGCCATCTTTGCGGATCGCCTGGATCACTTGCGCGACAATCGAGACGGCGATCTCTGCAGAGGTCTTGGCACCGATCGGCAAACCCACCGGGGTGTGCACGCGCGCCCGCTCGGCGTCGCTCAACCCGAGCTCGTCGAGAATCGACGCACCCCGAATCTTGCTGGCCACCAACCCGATATACCCCACACCGGTGTCGAGCGCGGCGCGGATCATCTCGGCTTCCGGGCCACCGTGGCTGGCGATCACCATTGCCGTCGTGTCCGCCAGCGAGTCGGCGCCGGCAGCACTGCGCTGCACCCCGAATCCCACCAGTTCGCACATTTCGGCCAGCGCGTCCGCGATGGGTGTCGCGCCGCAGATGCGCACCAGCGGCGCCGGGATCTGCGGCTCGAGGAAAATCTCCAGCGCTCCGCCGGACAGACAGGGATTCACCACCACCGCCGCGCCGGGCGCTTCGGGAAACTGCAGATCGCCGTCGGGCAGCACGCGCAGCAGCACACTTTCGTGCGACTGCAGGGCACCAAGCGCTGCCTTGCGGACCGAGTTCTGGGCGCACTGGCCGCCGACGAATCCTTCGATCGTCCCGTCTTGCAACAGGATCGCCTCGTCGCCGGCATGCGCCGAGGTCGGCTGTTGCGCGCGCACGACGGTCGCGTGCACGAACGGAGTCCGGGTGCGAACCAGCTGCTGTGCCCGCTCGGTCAACTTCATCGGTGATCTCATCGCTCGCACTCACTCAGATAGGCGGTGTGGCCCGCCCCTGCATCGCTTCCCACACCCGCGACGGTGTCAGCGGCATGTCGGCGTGCCGAACTCCGAACGGCGCCAGCGCATCCACCACCGCATTGACCACCGCTGGCGGTGATCCGACCGTGGCCGATTCGCCGATGCCTTTCGCGCCGATCGGGTGGTGCGGCGAAGGGGTGACCGTGTACCCGGTCTCGAAATGCGGAACCTCTAGCGCCGTCGGGATGAGGTAGTCCATCAGGGATCCGCCGAGGCAATTGCCGTCCTCGTCGAAGGCGATGATCTCCATCAGCGCCATGCCGATGCCGTCGGCGATGCCGCCGTGCACCTGACCCTCGATGATCATCGGATTGATCCGGGTGCCGCAGTCGTCGACGGCGAGGAAGCGCCGGACCTTTACCACGGCCGTCCCCGGGTCGATGTCGACGACGCAGAAGTACGCACCATAGGGGTAGGTGAGATTCTCCGGGTTGTAACAGATCTGCGCGTCGAGTCCGCCCTCGATACCCTCGGGCAGATCACCGGCGCCGTGTGCTCGCATCGCGATCTGCTGGATCGTCACGGCCGCGGACGGATCACCCTTGACATGGAACGATCCCTTCTCCCACTCGAGGTCGGCGACGGAGACCTCGAGCATGCCGGATGCGATGATCCGCGCCTTGTCGCGCACTTTCCGCGCCACCAGTGCGGCAGCGGCGCCCGAGACCGGTGTCGACCGGCTGCCGTAGGTGCCCAGGCCGAACGGAGTCTGATCGGTATCGCCGTGCACCACGTCGATATCGTCCGGCGGGATGCCGAGTTCTTCGGCAACGATCTGGGCGAAGGTCGTCTCGTGCCCCTGTCCCTGGGTCTGAACCGATATGCGCACAACGGCTTTGCCGGTCGGGTGGATGCGCAGCTCGCACCCGTCGGCCATCCCGAGTCCGAGGATGTCCATATCTTTGCGCGGACCCGCGCCGACGGCCTCGGTGAAGAAGGACATCCCGATGCCCATCAACTCGCCGCGGGCGCGCTTGTCCTGCTGCTCCTTTCGCAAGGCGTCGTAGCCGATCATCTCCATCGCCAGGCGCATGGTCTTCTCGTAGTCGCCGGAGTCGTAGACCCAGCCTGTCTTGCTGCGGTACGGGAACTGGTCGGGGCGAAGGAGATTCCGCAGCCGCAGCTCGGCCGGATCCATCTTCAGTTCGTAGGCGAGGCAATCCACCATCCGCTCGACGAAGTAGACGGCCTCGGTGATCCGGAACGAGCACGCGTAGGCGACGCCGCCAGGGGCCTTGTTGGTGTAGACCGCGGTCATCTTGCAGTAGGCCGCCTCGATGTCGTAGCTACCGGTGAAGACGCCGAAGAAGCCGGCCGGATACTTCAACGGCGCGGCCTGGCCGTTGAAGGCGCCGTGATCGGCGAGCACGGTCGACCGGATGGCCAGGATCTTGCCCTCGGCGGTGGCGGCGATCTCGCCGACCATGATGTAGTCGCGGGCGAACCCGGTGCTGGTGAGGTTTTCGCTGCGATCCTCCATCCACTTCACCGGTTTGCCCAGCAACAGCGACCCGACGATGGCGCAGACGTATCCCGGATAGATGGGCACCTTGTTGCCGAACCCGCCCCCGATATCGGGTGAGATCACCCGGATCTTGTGCTCGGGCAATCCGGCCACCAACGCATAGAGCGTGCGGTGGGCATGCGGCGCCTGGCTCGTCGACCACAACGTGAGCTTCCCCGTCACGGGATCGAGATCCGCGACGGCCCCGCAGGTCTCCATCGGGGCGGGATGCACTCGCGGATAGACGATCTCCTGTTCGACGACGACGTCGGCGCGCGCGAATACCGCCTCGGTCGCGGCGGCGTCGCCGGTCTCCCAGTCGAAGCAGTGGTTGTCCTTCTTGCCCTCGAGATCGTCGCGGATCACCGGCATCTCGGGCGCCAGTGCAGTCCGGGCGTCGATCACCGGATCGAGCATCTCGTACTCGACGTTGATGAGCTCCAACGCGTCACGCGCGGAGTAGCGATCCTCGGCGACGACGAAGGCCACCTCCTGGCCCTGGAATCGGACCTTATCCGTCGCCAGGACCGCCTGCACATCGTTGGAGAGCGTCGGCATCCAGGCCAGTCCCTTCACCGCCAGATCCGCACCGGTGACAACTGCCTTGACCTTCGGATGTGCCTGTGCCGCGGAGACATCGACGCTCACGATCCGCGCGTGCGCGAACGGGGAACGCAGGATCGCCAAATGCAACATGCCGGGCAGCGACACGTCGTCGACGTAATTGCCGCGTCCGCGAATGAACCGCGGATCCTCCTTGCGGAGCATCCTGCCGTGACCGCACGGCTTGTGATCGTTGTCGACACGATCTTCGGGCCGGGACTCGACGGCGGTCATGACGCGCTCCCTACCGGCGCCGGCGCCGCAACGGGTTCGGGCTCCGCTGCTTCGCCTCGTTGCTTCGCCGCGGCCCACTGGATCGACCGCACGATGGTGGTATATCCGGTGCAGCGGCAGATCTGGCCCGAGATCGCCTCCCGGATGGTCTGCTCGTCGGGATTCGGGTTGCGGTCGAGCAGGGCGCGGGCAGTGATCATCATTCCGGGCGTGCAGAATCCGCACTGCAACCCGTGACACTGCATGAAGCCCTCCTGCACGGGATCGAGTTGGCCGTCCACCTCGAGCCCCTCGACGGTGCGCACCGCACGACCGCCGGCCATGACGGCCAGCATCGTGCACGACTTCACCGGTTCCCCGTCGACCTCCACCACACAGGTGCCGCAGTTGCTGGTGTCACAGCCCCAGTGGGTTCCGGTGAGCCGCAACTGGTCGCGCAGGAAATGTACGAGCAGGGTACGTGGCTCGACCTCCGCGGTCACCGGCTCACCGTTGACGGTCATGGTTACCTGCATGGCTAATTCCCTTCCAGCGCAGGATGATTCAGAACACGCTCAACCGCGGTGCGCAGCACGCGAATCGTCAGTTCGGACGCGAGATGGCGTTTGTAGTCCGCGCTGCCGCGCGCATCGGAGCCAGGTGAGCACGCTGCGCTCGCCCGGCGGCCCGCCTCCGAGAAGACCTCCTCGGTAGGCGGCTCACCGAGGAGCACGTCCACCGCGGAGGCGAGCGCCGCTGGGTCGGGGTTGACCGCCGTCAGACCGATCCGCGCGGCCGCGATCGTCCCGCCTTGCAGTGTCACCGTCGCGCCGGCCGCCGCGATCGCCCAGTCGCCGACCCGACGCTCCACTTTCGCGTAGGCACTCGATGTCCGATGCCGCACGGGAATTCGGATCTCGATCAGAAGTTCGTTGTGCGACATGGCGGTTTCGTACGGACCGACCAGGAAGTCGTCCATCGCTATCTCCCGGTCGCCGGACGGTCCGCGCACCAGACAGGTGGCACCGAGGACCGTGCAGACCGTGCAGAGATCTTCGGCGGGATCGGCCTGGCACAGCGAACCACCGATCGTGCCGCGGTTGCGCACGACCGGATCGGCGATCACGCGCTCGGCATCACGGAAGATCGGGCACACCGTGGCGAGATCGTCGGACTCGAGCACATGCCGATGCCGGACCATCGCACCGATTCGCACCAGGGTCGGATCGGTGACGGTGTAACCCAGTTCGGCAGCCAGGTCGTTGATGTCGATGAGATATTCCGGATTCGCCAGACGCAGCTTCATCATCGGCAGCAGACTGTGCCCGCCCGCGACGATGCGCGCCTCCTCCCCCAGCCGGTCCAGTAGTCCGATGGCGTGATCCACGCCCGTTGCGCGCTCGTATTCGAATGGCCCAGGAACTTGCATGTGATCGACCTCACATCGGCGGGAATATGCCAAGCCTCTGCCCCGCCCATTCAGTCGTCAAGACCGATTTAAGGAATCACTTAATTCGCTGTTCGCGACCGGTGTGTGGTGAATCCGGCCGCCGGTTTGAGCCAGTGAGCGGCCGTGTCCGCCCCAGCGTCGCGCGATGATCTCGGCCGCGATGGACACCGCCGTCTCTTCCGGTGTCCGGCCGCCCAGATCCAGCCCGATGGGGCTGGCAAGTCGGGCGAGTTGCTCGTCGGTGAGGCCCGCCTGTTGCAGTCGGGACAGCCGCTCGTCGTGCGTGCGTCGCGACCCCATGGCGCCGACATAGCCGATCCGCGGCGCGCGCAGTGCCACCTCGAGCAGCGGAACGTCGAACTTGGGATCGTGGGTCAGCACGCAGACGACGGTCTGCGAGTCGATGGTGCCGGCCGCGATCTGCGCGGCAAGGTAGCGGTGCGGCCAGTCGACGACGACCTCGTCGGCGGTCGGGAACCGGGCGGAGGTGGCGAAGACCGGCCGCGCGTCGCACACCGTCACCCGGTAGCCGAGGAACGATCCCTGCTGGGCGACGGCGGCGGCGAAATCGATCGCCCCGAACACCAGCATCCGCGGCTGTCGGGCATAACTGGCGACGAAGACACCCATGCCCTCGCCACGACGCTGCCCGTCCGGACCGTAGGACAGCACCTCGCTGCGGCCCGCCGCGAGCAGCCCGCCTGCATCATCGATCACCGCATCGTCGGCGCGCGCCGACCCCAGCGTGCCGTGGGCATTGCTCGGCCGGATCAGCAGCCGTCGCCCTACCCGGGCGGCGTCGGGGTGCTCGATGACAGTCGCGATCGCGACCGGCCGCTGGTCGGCGATGTCCGCGGCGACCTCGCCGAGTTCCGGAAACGTCTCCCGCGAGATCGCTTCGACGAAGATGTCGATAATGCCGCCGCAGGTGAGACCAACGGCGAAGGCGTCCTCGTCGGAAAGGCCGTACCGCTGCAGTACCGGACGACCGGTCCGGACGACATCGGTGGCGAGTTCGTAGACCGCGCCCTCGACGCAGCCACCGGAGACCGAACCGCCGACCGTCCCGTCCGGGGCAACGACCATGGCCGCACCAGGCGGTCGCGGCGACGAACGGAGGGTCCGCACGACCGTCGCGACCCCAGCCGTGCCCCCGGCGTTCCATGTTGTCATCAGATCCGTGAGCACGTCCTGCATAATGCGTCCTCCAGACGCTGTGTGGCTCTCGGCGCTGCGTCCACCTCCAAACTAGACTCGGATTGTGACGCCCGCCCAGCTTCGGGCCTACTCGACCGTGGTGCGGCTCGGCTCCGTCCATGCGGCGGCCAGAGAGCTGGGGATGACGGACGCCGGTGTCTCGATGCACATCGCCCAGCTGCGCAAGGAGCTCGACGACCCGCTGTTCACCCGCACGGCGGCGGGTCTGGCTTTCACCCCCGGCGGGCTCCGCCTGGCCAGCCGGGCGATCGAGATTCTTGGACTGCAGCGCCAGACCGCCATCGAGGTGAGCGAAGCGGCGCACGGCCGACGGCTGCTCCGCATCGCGGCATCGAGCGCGTTCGCCGAACATGCCGCGCCCGGCCTCATCGACCTGTTCGCGGCGCGCGCGAAGGATCTGTCGGTCGAGCTCAGTGTGCATCCCACCAGCCAGTTCCGCAGCCTGATCGAGTCCCGTGCGGTGGACATCGCGCTGGGGCCGGGGCAGGACGGCACCGACACGACCATCACCGCCCGACCGTTCCTGAAGTATCAGATCATTTCGGTCGCGCGCCCGGACAGCCCACTTGCGGACGTCGCACCGCATCCGGCGCTGCTGCGGGAGCAGCAGTGGATGCTGGGCCCTGGGGCCGGAAGTGTCGACGGGCACATCGCGATGATGCTGCGCGAGTTGGGCATTCCCGAATCACACCAGCGGATCTTCCAGAGTGACGCTGCTGCCCTCGAAGAGGTCCGCCGTGTCGGCGGCATCACCCTGACGATCGGCTTCGCCGTTTCCTCCGACCTCGCGGCTGGTCGGCTGAGCCACATCAAGGGACCCGGCCTTCAGGTATCCGATGAGTGGTGCGCGACTACCCTGCCGCCCGACACCCGCCAGCCCGCGGTGTCGGAACTGCTGCGGTTCATCACGACCCCGCGATGCATGCAGGCGATGATCCGCGGGTCCGGCGTGGGCGTGACGCGGTTCCGCCCGAAAGTGCATGTGACGCTGTGGAGTTGAACCCGGGCACCGCCGCGCCGCGCTCGCCCAGCGCTATCAGTAGTGCTCTTCCCGGCAGACGCCGTCGGCGTCGAGACCACAGCCCCACTCACCAAAGCTCGTGTTCGCCAGCTCCATGTTGACAATGAAGGAACCGGCCGCTGCGAGGGTGATCCTGAACGGATCGTCGTCATCGTCGGGCACGTTGTTCACGGCCAGCAACGGGAACTCTGCGGAGGCCAGTGCCCGCTCGTCGGCGATGAGGACGACGGAACTGTCGGGCTGGTCCTCGTCATCGCGCCCGATCCGCGCCTGGATCTGATCCGCCGTGAAGCCCGCGTAGGCGCGGTTGTCGATGACGGTGATCGACTCGTAGTGCTCCGAGCCTCCTTCGAGGGCCTGGAGCAAGCGCGCCCACTCATCCGGCTGCTCGAAGGACGTCCGCACCAGGAGCGGACCTGCGCCCTCCTCCATCGTGGCGGAGGCCGGCTCGGGCTCGGCCGCCGTACGCTCGCCGGGGATGACGTGGATGAGGAAGCGGGGCTTCTTTCCGCCCGACGACCGGTCACTGGCATGGACGCGGATCAGGTAGGGGCCGACTCCTGCGGTGGCGAGGTTCTCTTTGCGCAGAGGCGCGTATCCGCTGTCGCACAGGGCAAGGAAGCCGGTCGTGGAGATCACGGTGATCTCTTCGACCTCGTCCCACCCGCTCTCTGCTCCCGGGTCATCTCCGGCGTAGAGGGTGACCATGGGGTTCTCCAGGGCGCTTCCGGCGTCGATGTGCAGCCAGTTCTTCTCGGCCGCCAGGAACCCGCGGCCGCGCGGCTGCTTGCCGGCGTCGGGGTCCATGACGGCCAGGTCGCCCCACTCCTTCATCTCGAGCGACCGGGTGCGGCCGTCAAGAAGCGGCCAGTTGGAACGCTGCATGGAGAACCCCCATCGTGCTTGTGTGCCTGCCGGTTATGTCGTGGAAGGGTAGACGGAACTGTGGGTGTGCACCGACATGAACGTAGGTGCCGCTCGGCCCGGTTCCGCATGACGACCTGCGCCACCACGCGTGAGTCTCATTGGAGGTGAACGCTTTCGGCAACTCATGCCGTGGAGCGATGGTGTTCAAGGCTTCGCAACGCTGAGATGGCGGCCGAACCAGTCGAGGGCCAGATCCGCCACCTGCTCGAGTGCGCCGGGCTCCTCGAACAGGTGCGTCGCGTGGGGGACAACGTCGATCTCGCTCGGACACGGCATCCGCAGCCGGGCCTCCCGATTGAGCTCCAGCACGCGCTTGTCGTCACCACCGACGATAAGCAGCGTCGGTGTGCGGACCAGCGCCAGCCGCGGACCGGCCAGGTCGGGGCGGCCGCCACGAGAGACGACGGCCGCAATCTCGGTGCCGGGTTCGGTGGCCGCCCAGAGCGCAGCACCGGCTCCGGTGCTCGCCCCGAAATATCCGGTGGGCAGGCCGCTCAGTGCCGACCGCGTGCGCAGCCAACGGGTGACGTCGACGAGACGATGGGCGAGCATCTCGATATCGAAAACGCAGGCACGATCTCCCTCCTCGTCCGAGGTCAGCAGGTCGACCAGCATCGTCGTGAGTCCCGCACGGTTCAGCACATCGGCGACAAATCTATTCCTCGGACTGTGTCGACCGCTACCGCTCCCGTGCGCGAAGACGATCAGAGCGGTGGAGTTCTGCGGCACGGCGAGTAGCCCGGTGAGCCGGACAGACTCCGACGGCACGGTGACCTCGTCGGTCCGCGTCGAAGGATCGGATGCAAAGGGCGGCATCGAACACCTCCTGGTATCCGGAGTACTCGGACAGTCGATCATCTGCAAGAGGCGCGGCAATCCCCGGTGAGGCACTTTCAGTCCGAGAGGTCGGGCAGAGCGAGCGGTGCTGGGGTTGGGTTGCGGCACCGTAGGCGGCGTTCTGCGGATCACCGTCCGCCGGACAACGCACCCACTGCACGTCGCACGAAGTCGGACCCGATTCCTTGCGCATGCTCCTCGAATACTCGACCGATCTCGGAAAGCACCTCGGGCGCGGTCATCTCGTCGTGCGTGACGTCGAGCGGGTAGGTGGCGATGGTTCCCGCGACATGCCTGCGCCAGCGCCGTGACGCCGCGATCGGGTCCGCCTTCACGGCGCCCTCGTGGTCCCGTGCCGCGGCGAAGAAGACCAGATTGCCGTCGTATCGCCGCGGATGGTGGCCCTCGACCATGCGCACCGACGCGTTGTAGGAGGCGGTCCACCGCTCCAGGTCGGCGCCGGTGACGTCGAGTGTGCCCGCCAGGGTGTGCCGCAGCACCGTGGCGGCCGCTGCGGCACTCAGTTCGGTCGATTCGACGTGCACGCCGAGCATCGGACCGAACTGGTGCACGAATCGACCGGGGGTGAGCTGATCCGGTGGCTCGAGGTGTCGCGCCGCCGGATCGGTGTCGAGCAGGACCAGCTGCACATGCTCACCGGCGCACCGCAGCCGTGCTGCGATCTCGTGCGCGACGAAGCCGCCGAAGGACCAGCCCAGTAGCTCGTAGGGGCCGCGCGGAGCGATCTTGTGGATCTCGCGCACATAGCGGTTGGCGTACTGGCCGATGGTCGCCGGACCGCAGTCGCCGGGTCCGGCCGCCAATTTCGGCGACTGCAGCCCGTAGATCGGGCGGCGCGGGTCGACATACGCGCCGAGCCCGGCGTAGCACCAGGCCACGCCCGAGGCGGGTGCCACACAGAACAGCGGTGGCAGGTCGACGCTTTCGGCTCTGGCTCGGATCGGCAGCACCACCTCCAGGGCCGCTCGCAGCGCTGCGGCCGGTTCCTTCGCTCCCACCGCGCCCTTGTCGATGCATTCGGCCAAGCCGGCGACGGTCGGATCGGCGAACACCGCCAGCGCCGCGACCTCGGTGTGCAAGGCCTCCCCGAGCAGCCGGGCTGTCCGCACCGCGTTGAGCGAATTGCCACCGAGGGCGAAGAAGTCGTCGTTGCTGCCGATGCGGTGGGCAGACAGCTCCAGCACCTCCCCGTAGGCGGCGGCCACCGCTCGCTCGGTTTTGGTGACCGCTGGACGGAACTCGGCGCGGGTCGGCCACCTCGGCATCGAACGCTCGTCGGCCCGGTTGCGCGCGTCCAGCGCCACAAGCATTTCCGGGTTGTCGAACTGGGTGATCGCACCGACCGCGGTCGACGGGTCGGCCAGCACGGTGCGGAGTATCCGAACGAGCGCCGCGCCGAAGCCCTTCACCGTCGTCGCATCGAAGAGATCCGTCGCGTAGACGAAATGGCCGTTGATGCCGTTCGGTGCGCCCGCCTCGCCGATGTCCTCGCCGATGTGCAGGTGCAGGTCGAATTGTGAGACGCCGGTGTCGATGTCGATCGCGGCCAGCTCGAGGCCGGGCAGTGTGAATCTGGCCGGGGCCAGGTTCTCGAAGGAGAACCCCACCTGGTACAGCGGATGCCAGGCGATGGACCGGCGCGGGTTGAGTACCTCGACGAGCCGCTCGAACGGCACATCTGTGTTGGCAAGCATCCGCAGGTCCCGTTCCCTGATCCGACCGAGCAGGTCGGCGAAGCTCTCCTCCGCGTCGATGTCGGCCCGGAACACCACCGTGTTGACGAACATGCCGATCAGGTCGTCCAATTCCGCCGCGCCACGTCCGGCAACCGGGGTACCGACCGCGATATCGCTTGTGCCCGACAGTCGGGCCAGTAGCACCGTGAACGCGGCGTGCAGCAGCATGAACAGCGAAACATTATGGGTGCGCGCCAGTTCCGTGAGTGCCGCGTGTGTGGCGGTGTCCAGCGCGAAGGGAACGCGTCCGCCGGTGTGGCCGAGCACCCGAGGCCGCGGCCGGTCGGTGGGCAGCGGCAGGTGATCGGGCAGCCCGGCCAGCTCATCGCGCCAGTAGCGGACCTGCTGGGCTGCTTCCGATTCCGGATCGTCTTCGCCGCCGAGCAGCTCCCGCTGCCACAGGGCAAAGTCGCCGTACTGCACCGGCAGCGGCGTCCATTCCGGGGCCGCACCTGCGACACGCGCCGAGTAAGCGGTCATCACGTCGCGTGCCAACGGAGTGAACGACCATCCGTCACCGGCGATGTGGTGCAGCACCAGCACGAGCACGTGCTCGGATGCGGCGCCGCTGTTGTGTGCATCACCGTTTCCTGCGATGCGACTGCGGCGGTCATCATCGGCCGACGCGGTGTGCCTGCCCGTGACTCGCAGCACCGCACCGCGCACCGGCACCTCGGCCGTCACATCGAACGGCCTCGCCGCGATTTCCCGGATGCGCTGCACTACAGCGTTTTCCGCAATGTCTTCGACGACGAGCTCGGGGACTGTTTCCTCGGCATCGAGAACGACCTGCACCGGGCCGGCCGCGGACTCCGGATAGATCGTGCGCAGCACTTCGTGCCGGGCGATCAGATCCCCGACTGCGGCTTGCATGGCATGCACGTCGAGCACACCGGACAGCTGGATGGCCACCGGCATGTTGTAGTCCCCGGAGCTGGTGTCGAGCCGATTGAGCAACCACATCCGTTGCTGGGCAAGCGACAGTGGGACCGGACCGTTCCGGTCGTAGGCCCGCAGCCGCGGTCGGACCGGACCGTTGGCGACCGCCCTGGCCGCCAGTCCGACCGCGTTGGGCGCCTCGAACAGATCGCGCAGTCTCAACGAGCTGTGTTGCACCACAGCATTATTCGGTGCTGTGCCCGTGTCTTCCGTTTCACCGAGCTCGTCGGGCGCCGCATCAGCATGCTGCGCAACCTCGCAGAGGGCCGTTTCGAGCCTGCTGACCGCCTTCGTGGCCAGCAGCGAATTGCCGCCCAGATCGAAGAAGGAATCGTCGATGCCGATGCCTTCGATGTCGAGCACCTTCTCGAATACATCGATGATGGTCCGCTCGCGGTCGCTCCGCGGCGCCCGGTAGGCGCGGCGCAGCCCGGCACGCAGGTCTGGTGCTGGCAGGGCGACCCGGTCGAGTTTGCCGACCGGTGTCATCGGAATGCTGTCCAGCGGGACGATGACGGCGGGCACCATAGAGGCGGGCAGTGCCGAGGCGATCCGGCCGCGCACCCCGTCGATATCCAGCCGCACCCCGTCTCTGGGCAGCACGTAGGAGACCAGCACGGTGGCGCCCGCCGGGCCTTCCTGCCCGGTGGTGATCGCGAACTCGATGTCCGGCAGCCCGGTGAGTGCGCTGTCGATCTCGCCGAGCTCGACCCGCAGGCCGCGGATCTTCACCTGGAAGTCGGTGCGGCCCACATATTCCAGCGTGCGGGCATCCGCGCTCCAGCGCACCAGGTCCCCGGTGCGATACATCCGCCCGCCCGCCTTGTCGAACGGATTCGCGACGAACCGCGTGGCGGTCAGGCCGTACCGGTCCAGGTAGCCGAGCGCCAACGCAGCACCGGCCAGCCACAGTTCGCCGACCGTGCCCGCGGGCACCGGCTGCAGCCAGGAATCCAGTACCAGCGCGGTCGCGCCGCAGATCGGGGCGCCGATGGTGACCGGCTCGTCTGCGGCCAGTTGCTCGCTTCCGGTTGCCCAGATCGTGAATTCGCTCGGGCCGTAAAGGTTCAGCATGCGCCGGCCGGTCGCCCACTCGGCCACGAGTTCCGGACCGCATGCCTCGCCCGCGACAGCGAGCACCTGTAGGTCGGGTAGGTTGGTCGGCTCCAATGTGGCCAGCACCGATGGGGTGATCACCATGTGGCTGACGTTTTCGTCGCGCAACAGATCTTCCAGTGCCGCATCGGCATACACATCCGGGCGCGCCACCACCATCCGCCCACCGGATCCGTGTGCCATCAGCAGCTCGAACATCGAAGCGTCGAAACTCGGCGACGCCACGTGCAGCACGCTCGCGGCGGAATCGACAAGCAGCGATTCCTGTTGCGCGGCAACGACACCCGCGATGCCACGGTGCCCGATCTGCACCGCCTTCGGCGTGCCGGTGGAACCGGAGGTATAGATCAGATATGCGGCCTGATCCGGATGTATTCCGCCGCCGCGCTCGCTGTCGGTGATCGGCGCGGTCGAGCGGGTCACCGAGGCTGCCACGGTGGCGGGATCATCGAGTTGCAGCCAATCCACCGCGTCCGGCAGGTTCGCACGACAGCCGGTGGTGGTGAGGCCGAGCTCGGCCCCGGCATCGGCGACCACGTAGGCGATCCGGTCGGCCGGATGGCCGGGATCGAGCGGGACGAACGCGGCACCCGTCTTGGCGACGGCCCACACCGACACTACCGATTCGACCGAGCGGGCCAGGGCGAGCAGCACCCGGCTGTCGGGGCCGGCGCCGTGCTCCAGCAACAACCGAGCCAGCTGATTCGAGCGCAGGTCCAGTTCGCGGTAGGTCAGGTGGATGCCGTTGCACGACAGCGCGATCGCCTCGGGTGAGCCGGTAGCGACCGTGTCGAGGATCGCGGGCAGCGTCTGCGGCTCCGGCGCGGGCGGTCCTGACACCACCGCCACCGTCGCCGCCGGGTGGAGGGCGGCCAGCTTTGTCTCGGTGGCAGTGACGAGATGTGCCAGCAGCGCCTCGAAATGGTCGAGCAACCCGACTGCCTCTGGTGTATCCATGACGCCGCTGCGGTACTTCAACGTCACCTGTAGCGTTTCGGTCCGCTTGCCGTCGGCGTGGTGCGTGCGGCGCGGCAGTACTTGCAGACACAGCGGATAGGGCGTGCTGTCGGTGGCGGTGACGTCGAGCACCCGCATGCCGGCAATGTCGGGCATCTCGGCCAGCGCCTGCCGATCGAGCGGATAGGACTCGAATACGGTTGCAGTGTCGAACAATTCGCGATTCCCGACGACATTGTGGATGTCGACCAAGCCGGCGTGATGATGGTCGAGCAACGCGGCCTGCTCGGATTGGATGCGACGCAACAGTTCGGCGATGGTCAGGCCGGGGTCCAGCCGCACCCGGACCGGAACCGTATTGATGAACAGGCCGATGGTCGATTCCACGTCGGCAAGCTGCGGTGGGCGACCGGAGACGGTGGTGCCGAAGACGACATCCTCGCGGCCGGTGCGCGCGCGTAGGATCAGCGCCCATGCGGCCTGCACCGTGGTGTTCACGGTGACGCCGAGGGTGCGGGAAAGCTCCTGCAGCCCTGCCACGGTTCGGATGTCGATCTCGCGCGACACCTGCCCGGGCGCCGCTGCGGGAGGGCCCGCCGCAGCCGCCAAGGTCGGTGCATCGATCCCTGCTAGGGCGTGTGCCCACGCGTTTCTGGTCGCCTCCGCGTCCTGTGCCGCGAGCCAGGCCAGGAAATCCCGGTAGGACGGCGCGGCAGGCAGTCCGCGGGTATCGCCATCGGTCGCGTAGAGGGTCAGCAGCTCCCGCACCAGTAGCGGCGTCGACCAGCCGTCCAGCAGGATGTGGTGGTTGGTCAACAACAACCGATAGGTCTCGGCGCCGAGCCGGATCAAGTGCAGTCGCAGCAGCGGCGGATGCGCCAGATCGAAGCGCATTGTCGCGTCCTCGGCGACCAGTCGTTCGTATTCGGCGTGTGCCGCGTCCTCCGGTAGCCACGCCAGGTCGGTGGTGCGCCAGTCGATCTCGGCCGACCCGACGACGAGCTGCCGAGGCCCGCCGTCGGTGGCCACGAACGCCGTCCGCAGACTGTCGTGGCGGGCCAGCAACGCGGCCGCGGCGCGACGCAGCCGATCATCGTCGACGGTTCCCGCCAGCGACAGCACGGGCTGCATCACGTAGTCGTCGACGCCGTTGTCGAAACACGCATGGAAGTACAGTCCGAACTGCAGTGGCGAAAGCGGCCACACGTCGACCAACGCCGGGTAATGCCGCTCCCAGCCATCGATATCCCGCTGCGTGGTGGCGGCGAGCGGGAAGTCGGACGGGGTGTGTCCGCCCGCCTCGGCCTTTTCGCCATGACGGGCCAGCGCGCCGAGGGCCTCGACCCACAGGTACGCCAGCGCCTCGACCTCGTCTATGTGGAGGATCTCGGCGGCGAAGGTCCAGGTGGCAGCAATCTCGTCGCCGTCGGACAGGGCGTTGACATCGACCATTGCGGGCAATGGCATCGCATCGTCCTGGGTGACCGCGAACGGTGCGCCGGAGCCGGATGTCGCCGGACGGGGCAGCCACGGTCCCGACAGCCCCTGGGTTGGGACGCGGCCGAGATAGTTGAACCCGATCTGCGGTGCGGGCCGGTCGGCCAGCACGGTCGCCGTCACGGGGTTGAGGTGGCGCAGTAAGCCGTAGCCGATGCCGTTGTCCGGCACTGCACGCAACTGCTCCTTGATTTGCTTGATCGCCCGGCCGGCATGCGAGCCACCGGCGAAGGCATCGTCGATGTCGATCCCGCTGAGGTCGAGGCCGACGGGGAACACCGTGGTGAACCAGCCGACGGTGCGGGCGAGATCGGCCCTCGGCGCAGGTGTATCCCCCTGTGCGACGGCCGGACTCGCGGCGGCATCCCTCGGGTCGGCACTCGTCCCTGGCGCAGAGCCTGCGCCGCCGCGGGATGCCGCGTTGTGGGTGGCATCCCCCTCGCGGCCGTGGCCTTCCAGCGCAACCAGCGTGCGTGCGGTCTTCACTGCGCCACGTTCGGCTCGCCAGCGGGACACCGCCAACGCGAGCGCGGTCAACAGCACGTCGTTGGCGCCACCGTGGAAGCGCTCCACAGCAGTGCCGAGCACGGCCGCCGTGATGTCCGCGGGCACCCGGATGTCGATACGACCCATTGTTGCCGCGGTGTCGCGTACCGAATCCAGCTGCCGCACATCGAGATCGGCGTTCGGCAGGTCGAGTATCTTCTGCCAGAACGGCAGTTCGGCGACCCGGGCCCGATGTACCGCTTCGTCGGCCAGCGCCCGTGCCCAGCGGCGCAGCGAGGTGCCGACCGGTTCCAGCGTGGGCCGCTGCCCTGCGATCAGCTGGGCCCACGCGTGTGCCAGGTCCGGCAGGATGATCCGCCACGAAACCCCGTCGACCACCAGGTGGTGCAGCACCAGCCACAACGAATCAGGCCGATCCCCACCGCGTTCCAGCCACACGACCCGCAACATTTCGCCCGAGGCCGGATCCAGCTCGTCGGCGGCGATCTGCAACTCATGCGCGGCCCAGCTGTCGTCTCCGGCAGCAGTGTCCTGGGTGGCGTGCTCGCCGCTGTCCTCACCCGATCGACGCGAAATGCCGAGGCTCGGAAGCACTTCTCGACTGGTAGGCACTTCGCGCACGGCTACCCCGTCCAGTGCGGCGGCGGGCCCGCGGTCGTACGCGGCCCGATCGACGACGGCGTCGATGCAGCTGTGCCGCAACACGGATTCGGCGCGCACCGTGCCGGCCGGCCGAGTGACCATCGTCCATGTTTCGCCGGTCCGGTCCAGCCGGGACCGGAGCATGTCGTGGTGGTCGATGACCGCCTGCAAGGTGGCGGTCAGGGTGGCCCGGTCGATGCCCGGTGGGAGTTCGACAAGCACCGCTTGGGCGAAACGGTCGAAGCTGCCGTGCGCCAGCACCTCCTCGGCGATCGGCATCGGCGTTATCACGCCGATGCCGCCGCCGGGCAGCTCCTCCAGTATCGGTGCCGCACCGGCCACCTCGGTGGCGACGGCGGCCAGGCCGGCAACGGTCTTGCGCTCGAACACATCCCGCGCGGTGAACACCAGACCGGCCGCATTCGCCCGCGCGACCAGCTGTACCGAGACGATGCTGTCGCCGCCGAGCGCGAAGAAACTCTGCTCTGCTCCCACCTCGTCAAGGCGCAGGACCTCCGCGAACAATCTGGCGAGCAGGTGTTCGCGTGGTGTCGCCGGCGGGCGCGAGACCTGTTCGCGCGCATCGAAATCCGGAGCGGGCAGTGCGGCGCGATCCACCTTGCCCGCGGTGGTCAGCGGCAGCGCGGCGAGCAGCACCACGGCCGAGGGCACCATGTACTCCGGCAGGAAATCGGCGACGAAGATCTTCAGCTCGACCGGGTCCGGCGCGGTATCCGGCTTGGGCGCCACATAGGAGACGAGCACGGTGCCGCCGGCCGGTGTGGTGGCGGGGACAGTGACCGCCATGGCCACCTCGGCGTGCCGCTCCAGGCAGCTGTCCACCTCGCCGGGCTCGATGCGCAGGCCGCGAATCTGCACCTGCAGGTCGCTACGGCCGAGGAATTCCAGCTCGAGCCCGAGTCCGTGGTCGGCCCACCGCACCATGTCACCGGTGCGGTACATCCTGGTGCCGGGCACGGCGAACGGTCCGGCCACGAAACGCGATGCGGTGAGGGCGAATCGACCGAGGTAGCCGCGGGCCAGGCCGGGGCCGGTCAGGTACAGCTCACCGGCAGCGCCCACTGGGACCGGACGTAGCCTGCGGTCGAGAATGACGGCTGTCATCCCTGGCATCAGCCCGCCGATCGTGATCGGCGCGTCCGGCCGCAGGCGGTCGGACATGGTCGCGGCAACGGTGGCCTCGGTGGGCCCGTAACTGTTCACCAGGTGAGCCCGGGATGCCCACCGCGACACCAGGTCGACCGGGCACGTGTCCCCGCCTACGACCACCGCACGCAGCGTGGGCACCTCGTCGGGGTCGATGGAGGCGAGCACGGCCGGTGCGATCGACAACTGGGTGACTGTGTTGCTGCGCAGCACTGCGGCGAACTCCGGTCCGGCGTAGGTATGTGGCGGCACGATCACCGAGGTGACGCCCCAGGCGAAGGCCACCAGCAGCTCCTCGATAGCGGAGTCGAAGCTGGGCGAATCCGCGTGCCCGAGCCGGGATGTCGCATCGATGTCCAGCGCACGGCCCGATTCGGCGACCAACGTCGCCAGTCCACGATGAGATACGGCCACGCCCTTGGGCAGCCCGGTCGATCCGGAGGTGTAGATCACGTACACGGTGTTGTCGAGGCGGATCGGGGCGCGGCGGTCGGTGTCGGTGATCGGGGCCGCAACCTGCCGCGCGCACAGCGTTTCGACGCGCGCGTCGTCCAAGACGAGCCAGTCGATGCCGACGGGTAGCCCTGCCTGCGACTCGGTGACGGTCAATCCGATGACCGCGCCGCAATCGGCAAGCATGTGGGCAATCCGATCTGCCGGCAGCATCGGGTCGATCGGGACGAAGGCCGCGCCGGTTTTCGCCACGGCCCATACCGCGAGGACCGACTGCACGGACCGTCCGATCACGATGGCGACCGCGCGCTCCGGGCCCGCACCGCGCGCGATGAGCAGCCGGGCCAGCCGGGTCGATTGCGCATCGAGCTCGGTGTAGGTCAGCTGTGTTTCGTCCGAGACAACCGCAGCACCGTGCGGATTACGGCGCACACCCAGTGCGAGTAGCTCCGGGAATGACTGCGGCGCAACCGGATCCGCTCCCCGCACCGGCGTCAGCTCGGCGTACTCGCCGGGGTCGAGCAGTTCTACCGACGACACCGGTCGCTGCGGCCCCGCCGCGAGGAACCGGTGCAGGTAACCGACGAACCGCCGATGGTGGCGCGCCAGCTCCGCCTCGGTGTAGAGATTCGGGTTGGCTTGGAAGTCGATATTGGTGCTCTCGCCGCCGATGCCCGGATACAGATTGACGAACAGGTCGTCGATGATCCCCGAGGTGAGCACCCGCAGCCGACCGACGGCTTCGCCGAGGACCACTCTGGTATCGAGCGCCATGATGTTGACCGACGGGCCGAAGCTCGCGACTTGATCGCTGGCGTAGCCGAGGTCTCGGAAGATGTCTTCCTGGCGATAGCGTTGCCTGCGTAGCGCGCCGGTGAGCTCGTGCTGAGTGGCACGGATAGCTGCGCCGACCGTGATCTCTTCGTCGATGGCGATGCGCAGCGGCACCACATTGGCCACCATGCCGCCGGAGTGACGCAGTGCGGCGGTGGTGCGCGCCGAAACGGGCAGGCTCAGCAACACATCGTCGGTCTCGCTGTCCCTGGTGCCGCTGGTGACTCTGGATAGGTACGCCGCGAACGCGGCGACCAGAACCGGCGCCGGGCTCGAGTTTGCCGCACGAGCGACCGATTCGAGCAGCTCGGCGGTTTCCTCCGGCAGGGTGGCGCTCACCAGCAGTGGATGCGCATCCGCCACCGCCACCGCGCCGGACAGGCTCACCGCGGCCGGTGCCCGGTCCAGCCGCTGGGCCCAATATGCACCATCGGCGTGAAAGCGCTCGGAATCGCGGTAGGCGGCATCAGCAGCGACGATGTCGGTCAGGCACTGCGCCCGCGACAGCGGCTCCGGCGTTCCGTTGACTGCAGCGGTGTAGAGCTCGGCGACCCGGCCGACCATCGTTGCGGCCGCGTAGCCGTCCAGCGCGATGTGGTGGATCCGGCAGTACCACAGCCAGGTGTCGTCACCGATGCGCAGGCCGGCGCCCTTCACCAGGCGGTCGCGCAGGAGATCCAGCGGCGCGGTGTAGTCCGCGCGCATCCATTCTCGGGCCGCGCGCATCGGATCCGGTTTCGCGCGCAGATCAATGATCGCCGGCTCGGTCTCCATCGTCGGGTCCACCGTCTGGTACGGGGTGCCATCGATCTCGATCAAACGCAGGTAGCCGGTGCCGAACTCACGTCCGGCCCGGCAACTCGCAGCGATCATTGCATCGAGGTCGATGTCGCCGATGATCTCGATGTACTGAGCCATGGAGATCGGCACGGAACCGGCGACCTGCTGTGCGAACCAGATGCCACGCTGTGCCGCCGAGAGCGGAAACGGCCCGGCCTCCATATCCCGTGTCGTCATGGGATCGGTGTCTACATCCGCCGGTCGGTGCCGCATGTGGTCCTCGCTCGAGCTATTCCTTGCCACCGAGCATCGGGTGCAAGAACGCTCCCGCAAATCGCTGCATTCGAATCTCTCGCTGCACGCGTCTTACATCCCGACGTCACTGTCCGGATGACGTTCCGAGGGGTTTTGCATCCCTCGCGATGTGTGGGGCGTACGACCTGTCCGGACCGAGCCCCGAATCTCGCCTACTAGTGGATCGTGCCACCAATGTTCACGTGTTACACGATAAAAATGAAATGCGATGTGCGAGAAGTTCACCTCCGCACCGAAATGACCGAAAAATCTCGCCGATCCAGACACGGAAACGACTGCGTGACCGGGCGTCTGATCTTGTTCAGCGCCACACCGCCGCGCGACAGGACAGAGATTCGGTGTTCGACGGGCCACGATCGACAGTGCAGCGCGGCGACATGTCGACACGGGGCACCATCCGGTGACCAGCAGTTTCTGCTGGTGGAGTTGGTACGCATAGGTGGTCGTATCCCGCAGCAGATCACTGGTACTGGATCCGAACTCGACCTGAAGGCGAGGTTTATGCTTCCCCGTATCGACCTGCGTCGTGACCAGAAGGTGGTTACCCCCACCAAAGAGTCGCTCGTCGCGAATCTGCAGCGAGAATTCGTCGACCACAGCATCAACGCATTGCGTGTATGATTCCGTCACGCATGCAAGCGCCACCGCAGCACCCTCCTCTGGGATGAATCCGCTCAGTGAGTTCTGGTCGCACGTCATCGACATCAGTGAGTACACAAATTGGGCGCGAATTATCGATGCGCTTCGTATTCCTGGAAAAACAAACACAAAGTGCCCAGTTCGCATCGCCTTCATCAATTAAGTCTTGTTCTTCGACTTGGGAGTTCGCGCCTATTCCCAGGAATCACATTGGGACACGCGGAGATCAGTAACGGAGATCATAGGCGGCAAAGCATGGCCGCCCACAATCCCACTCGTCCTCCGAATGTGTCGGCGTAACAACACAATCAGGCGAGCTCGCCTTTCGCTGCTACCTCTCGGCGCGACGCACCCTGGCCAACCAGGCCGCTTCGTCGACCACGCTGCCCGAGGTGAGTCCGAGTTGCTCGGCCTCGGTAACCACCTCGGTGACACGGCCACGGTAGCGAACGGGCTGCAATTCCTCGAGCACCCAGCCGTCACCGAACGCGTCCGCAATGGCCTCGCGGCCGATGCGCGGACCGAAACCCGGTTCGGCGGTCGAGAGGGCGAGGACATGGACCAGCCCACCGGGTTTGCACACCCGGTGCAGACTGCGGACGTAGTCGGTCGGGTCGCCGTTGTCGTGCGCGAAGACATGGAACAGCGCACTGTCGATGATGGTGTCGTACAGGGGTTCTCGGCCGAGATCCAGTGCATCGGCAACCGCGAAACGCGCGGAGACGCGGTGTGCCTCCGCATTGGCCCTGGCGTAGGCGATCGCGCTCGGCGACAGATCCACCCCGAGCACGTCGTAGCCGAGTCGGGCCAGATGAATGGTGTGCTCTCCGGCTCCACACCCGACGTCGAGCACCGCGCCGCGCACCAGGCCCTGTGCGATCACGTCGACGATCGCGGGCTGAGGCTCTCCGATCACCCACGGCGCGGCACCGCTGTCATAGACGGAATTCCAGAATTCGGCAGGTTGGATCATCCCTCCAGTGTCCAACCTCAACTTCGATTCATGTCAACGCCGGGCCGCGTCGTTCTCGGCCGTGACCGCGGCCGAATCTCGCTGATACATTGCGCAGATGACGGATGCCGGTGCGTCAGCGACGATGCGCCATGTCGTACCACTCGTGGGGAACCGACCAATCCCACCGCGCGGCAGGCTGTGCGTCGACGGGATTGTCGCGAGCCCACTCCGCGTAGCACCGCGCCGATCCGCCGAAGCACGCTCCGCACAGGATCAATCCACGAAGCAGGTGGCGCCACAGGACGCGGCCTGAAATGCGTCGCGGCATCGCGACCTCCTCGACGGTGACGGCGGTTCCGAGCAGAGACATAGCCTCAGGTCACGGACGATACCGCCGGGCAGCCCTGGAGGAATGCGAAATGAAAGTTGTCGGTGCCCAGTGGCACGATCGGCGCATGGTCACCGTCGAGGACGTGCGCGGACTTGCACTCACCCTCCCTCGCTCCTACGAGGCGGTCGTAGCGGACCGCATCAAGTTCCGCGTCGGTCGGATCGTGTATCTCGCTTTCTCCCGCGACGAGTCGGTCATGGGCTTCGCCTTTCCCAAGCAGGAACGCGCCGCCCTCATCGCGGCCGAACCGGAGAAGTTCCGGATGCCGCGGGTGTCGGATCAGCGCTATAACTGGGTCGACTGCTGGATGGCCGCCATCGACGAGCAGGAGATGCGCGAACTCGTTATCGACGCGTGGCGCATGGTGGTGCCGAAGTTTCTGCACCATCACCCGAGTACGTCCACGTCCGATTCGTAGTCCGGCTCATATCCATCGCGCCCATGGCTCCGCGGCACGAGCCGCCGCGACGTTGGCACGAGCGATCGTGCCGCCTCGGCCGTGCCGACGGGTTAACCTCGGGCATGCCAACTACGTTGCCTGCCAAGGCTATGGATGCGATCAACGGCGGTTTGCTCGCCCATCTGGTCACGACCAACGCCGACGGCTCACCGCACGTCCGCTGCGTGTGGACCCACGCCGAGGCCGACGCACTCACCATCGGGTCGATGGGCCTGGACAAACGCTATGTCCGCAACCTGCAACGCGATCCCCGCGTCGCGGTGTCCTATCAGTCCGGCCGGATCGACGACTACGGTCTCGCCGAATACGTGGTCGTCGAGGGCAATGCCGTGGTGACCGGGCCCGGTGGCCGTGAGCTGCTGAACCGGCTCGCCAAGTTCTACATCGGACCCGACTCCGACTTCCTCTCCGATCCGGCAGCCGGTGACGGTGACCTCATCCGCGTGACCATCACCAAAGTCGGTGGCATCGGCGACTGGCTGAACTGACTCACCCGCGCGGCCGCGACAGCCGCGCCGCCGAGCGCGGCCGCGCGGGTTCCGATGGCCCGGCAACGGTTGATGCTGCCGGCCTCGACTGCCCGCTGGTCGGGCTCGACGGTGTCCACATCACGGCCTCCGCGGGCAACTTGCGGGCATAGCGCTGTGCCAGCACAGCGCAGGTGATGAGTTGAATCTGATGAAAAATCATGAGCGGCAACACGATCAGGCCGACCGGTTGTCCCGCGAACAGCACCGACGCCATCGGCAGCCCGGTGGCGAGGCTCTTCTTCGATCCGCAGAAGACCAGCACGATTCGGTCTGGCATCGAGAAGCCGACCGCTTTGCCGACTCCCGCGGTGATACCCAGCACCGCCATGAGCAGCCCGGCGCACACGGCGGCCGTCGCGAATACCCGGCCCGGCGACACGCCACTCCAGATGTGTTCGGCCATACCGGCACTGAACGCGGCGTACACGACAAGGAACACCGAGCCCCGATCGACCACCTTCAGCGGCATCGGCCGGCGCAACAGCCAACCCAGGCGGGGCCGCAGCAATTGACCGAGCAGGAACGGCAGCAACAGCTGCACCATGATGACCAGGACCGTCGACGGCTTCACCTCGGCTTTACCCGTGGTGTTCAGCAACAGAACCACCAGCAGCGGCGTCGCGAACACACCCACCAGATTCGACAGCGAAGCGCTCACCACAGCGCCCGCGACATTGCCGCGGGCGATCACGGTGAACGCGATCGAGGACTGCACGGTGGAAGGCACCAGGCACAGGAACAGCACGCCGACATACAGATTGTCGGTCAGCACCGCGGGCACCAGCACCCGCAACCCCAGTCCGATGAGCGGAAACACCAGAAACGTCATCCCGAGAACTGCGGCGTGCAAACGCCAATGCCGCAACCCGGCGATCGCTTCCCGCGGCTCCAGTCGTGCACCGTAGAGCAGGAACAACAGTGCGATCGCGATCTTCGTACCCCGGTCGACTGCTTCCGCCATCGCCCCCTGCGCGGGGCAGACACTGGCCAGGCCCGCGCACGCCACGATCCCCAGCATGAAGCCGTCGATATAGACCTTGTTGAGGTACTTCATGACGATGACGCTACGACCGGGACGGTTCATCACGAAAGGCGCTCAATCGAATATCTGTAAACCGATTACATGATAAATTGGGCTGTGTTCGATCCTGAACTCCTCCGCACGTTCCTTGCCGTCGAACGCGCGGGCGGCTTCACCGCAGCGGGCAAGGTCCTCGGCCTGCGCCAGTCCACGGTCAGCGGTCACATCGCCAGACTCGAGAAGGCGACCGGACGCGCACTGCTGCGTCGCGATACCCGCAACCTTGCACTCACCGCCGATGGTGCAGCAATGGTTGGTTTCGCCCGAGCCATCCTCGAGGCGAACGCTCGAGCCGAGCAGTTCTTCTCCCACTCGACGCTCACCGGTGTGCTGCGCTTCGGCGCCTCCGACGACCTGGTGGCCAGCGACCTGCCCGAGGTGCTACTGGAATTCCGGCGCACCCATCCCGGCATCGACCTCGAACTGACCGTCGGATTGAGCGAGACCCTGAAAACTCGCATGGAATCCGGCGAGCTGGACCTGGTGTTCGGCAAGCGACTCCCCGGCGAACAGCACGGCGAGCTGATCTGGCGCGACCGCCTGGTGTGGGCAGGCCCGCCCGGCACTGCCGTTACGGACGATCCGATCCCCTTCGTGACGTACCCGCCGCCCAGTCTCACCAGACGGATCGCATTACAGGCACTCGATCGCGCGGGCCGAGTCTGGCGCACCACCTGTATCAGCGACAGCCAACTCGGCCTGCGTGCCGCAGCGCTCGCCGGCCTCGGCTACGTCGTCCACGCCGCAAGCCTGCTGCCCGACGGCCTCGTCGAACTCGACGCGCCCCACCTGCCTGCCCTCGGCGACCTCGAATTCGTCCTCATGCATCGCCGCACCCACCCGACCGCTCCAGAACAGGCACTCCACGATGCCATCACTGCCAACGCGCATCGCCTGCACGGACTTCGGCCTTCCGACACCGATGCCCGTTAGCATGCACCCCATGACGCAGACCCGGAGATGGCGTACGTCGATGCTGGGAGCCTGCGTGGTAGCGCTGACTGCCACGGGATGCATCGGTGCAGTCGATCGCGGCGACTTCGAGAACCTGGTACACGAACGGGGCGGCGGGTTGGTGACCGCACTGCCGGCCGCGGCGATCGAGGCCTTGCGGGAGCGCTTGGGGGTGGCGGACTTTCAGACCAGCGTCATCCTGTTGACCGCGCCGAACTCGTCGCAGTTGCGGATCGTCGTGCCCGATCAGCCGCCCCAGCTCACCCGATTCCTCAGCGGGAAACACAACCTCGCGGGCCCGCAGGCGATGGCGCACTTGCGTATTCGGGTGCCGCAGCAGTCCGAGCAGCTCGACGACTACACGTTCGGTCAGGGGGCGCTGAGCAAACCCACGCCGGTGCAGGTGTCGGCCTCCGACGATCTGGACGGGGAGGCGTTCGCGGTCAGCGAGGTGACCGGCTTGTCGCGGATCGAGGATGTCGTCGATACCGCACTCGCGCGCAGCGGGCTCGAACAAGGCTATGTATCAACGATTTTGGCGAATCGATTCGGCCGCGACATTCTGATCACGGTCAACGTCACCTCGCCGCGTGCCGCAGCGGTCGCCCAGTTCGACAGCGCCGGAGCGTTCATTCGGGTGCAGCGGGCATGAGTCTCCGGAAACTGACGATGGTCCTCGCCGCGACCGCCGCATGCACCGCCCTTGTCGGATGCGTACTGCCGATTGCGATCTGGCCCGGAGAGGCGAAGCTGACCGCACCGTTGTTCTGCGCCGAGCCGTACCCCGAACCGATGGTCGTATCGGACACCTTCGTCGACTCCGAAGGCACCGGAACAAATTTCACGCTGTATTGTGTGGGCGATCGTGGCCAGTTCACCGATGAGGGCTTCCTGCTGCCGTGGCTCGCACTGTGGGCCGCACATACGGTGCTCGCCGGCGTGGTAGTGCTGCTGATCGCCGCATCCCATCGCGACAGACCCGAAATTTCCGACACCATGCCCGAAATCTCCGACCCGCTGTAGTTCGGGCTTGCCGGATCCGGAACCATCGAATTGCTCGACGCCGTAGACGGGCCCGCGCACACCTCGGTCGTCCAGCTGACCGACGACCACCCGATCGGTGAGTGCCAGTAGGGCAAACGTCGTTCGCCGGGCTCGACGCTCGTGGCCGTGCGTGCACAGCGAGTGGAAGATGCGCTGAGGCAAGTAAGTTGAGTCCATGAGTGTCTGGATGGGCCTGGTTTCCTTCGCCGCTGTGGCAGGACTGCTCACGCTGGTTCCCGGCGTGGACACCGCACTGGTGCTGCGCGCCGCCATTGTCCGAGGCTCCCGCCACGCCTTCGCGACGGCGCTCGGCGTGGGGACCGGCGTGCTGGTCTGGGGCGCGGCTGCGGCGTGCGGCCTTTCGGTGTTGCTGACCACCTCGCATCTGGCCTACACGGTGTTGCGGATCGCGGGCGCGGTGTATCTCGTCTGGCTCGGCGTCAAGACCTTGGTCACGCTGTGGCGCGGTCGTGGGTCCACCGCCGGCGTTGACGACGGCGACGGCGACGCGAGCGGTGGCCTGTGGCGCGCGTGGGCGCGCGGTGCGGCCACCAATCTCCTCAATCCGAAGATCGGCGTCTTCTACATCGCGATGCTGCCCCAGTTCATCCCGCTGCAGGCGCCACACCTGGCGATGGGGGTGGCGCTCGCGGTGGTCCACGACATCGAGGGATTGCTGTGGTTCAGCGTGCTGATATTCGGCGTGCAGTTCACGAGAACGTGGATAGCCCGCCCCTCGGTCAAGCGAGCGATGGAAGCGATGACCGGCTCGGTCCTGCTGGCTTTCGGAGTGAAGCTGGCCTTGTCCGAGACGCCGTGAGCGTTGCGGCTACTTCTCGATTCCTTCGAAGTCGAACAGTCCGTTCCAGGTGAGTTCGGCCTTCTTCACTCGGTCCGACCGTCCCGCGGCAGCAACGTAATCGAACAGCGGGATGTCGGCCATGTCCTTGATCAGCAGAGTCTGAGCCTGGGCCACGATCTTGTAGGACTCCTCCAAGGTCGGAGCCGCGAGCGCCGCATCGAGCAGGGCGTCCAACTCGGGGTTCTTGTAGTCGACATTGTTGATCGTGGAGAAGCTGTAGTACATGGAGGTCAGGAACTGCAGCATGGTGGGGTAATCGCCCTGCCAACCGTAACGGAACGCCTTGCCGATGGCCCTCGAATTCACCAGGTCCCGAATATTTTTGAACGTCGGGTAAGGCGCACCGACAGCATCGACACCAAGGGTGTTCTTGATGCTGTTCGCGACCGCTTCGACCCACGCTTGGTGGCCGCCGTCGGAGTTGTAGGCGATCTCGTATCGACCCGACCACGGTGAGATGGCATCCGCCTGCGCCCACACCTTCTTGGCCTCCTCCGGGTTGTACTTCAATACCTCGGAGCCCGGCAGGTTTCCGTTGAATCCGGGCAGGGTGCTCGCGGTGAAATCACGCGCGGGCTTCCTGAAGCCCTGGAAGATGTTCTCGGAGATCTGATCTCGATTGATTGCCATCGACAACGCCTTGCGGCGCAGCAGACCCTCCTCGCCGCCGAAGTGCGCAACGTTGGTCTGGATACCGAGGCATGCTTTGTACGCGATCGGCTTGGTGATTGCTCGGTCGCCCAGATCCTTTTTGTAGGTCGAGAGCGCCGAGTCCGGGATGACATCGAGGGTATCGAGATTGCCCGCCAGCAGATCGGAGTAGGCCGTGTCGAACGACTGGTACATCACAAATCGCAGGCCCTTGTTCTTGGCCGGGCGCCCGCCTCGGTAGTCGGGGTTGGGCGCCAGATCGATCTTGACGTTGTGCTCCCACGTTTCGAACTTATACGGCCCGTTGCCGACCGGGTTCGCACCGAAGGCCTTCATGTCCTTGAATGCCACCTCGGGCAGCGGATAGAACGCAATGAAGCCCAATGCGGTCTCGAAATCGATGGACGGTTGCTTCAACGCCACGGTGAAGGTTCGTTCGTCGACGACTTTCAGCCCCGACATCGTCTGTGCCGTCGGCTTTTCCGCCGACACCTCGTCGTATCCGAGGATCGGGTCGAACATCGAGCCCTGCAGCTGTGCATTGGTGCCGAGTGCGCCGTAGTTCCAGGCGTCGACGAACGACCTGGCCGTCACGGTCGTGCCATCGGTGAACTTCCAGTCCGGTTTGATGGTGATCGTGTAGTTCTTCCGATCCGTCGACTTGATCGACTCCGCCACCTCGTCATGGGCTATCCCGTTCGCGTCGTAATACTTCAGACCTGCGAACAGTCGATCGGTGACACGACCGCCCATATTCTCGTTGGTATTGGTGGGCACCAAGGGGTTCTGTGGCTCGCCGCCATTCGTCGTGACGATATCGGCCTCGGCACTGTCGCTCGACGAACATGCGGACAGCCCGACGCTTGTGACAAGCAGTGCCGTCGCGATCAACGCTGTAGCTCTGGTGAATCTCAACGCGTTCTCCTGGTTAGAGAAGGAGCGAATCCACGGCACGCACGTGAGGTCGACCACCGCAATGCCGATGTGGTTCGCCTAATGCCCTCGGACAGTAGCGATTCGAGCGGGCGTTGTCCTCGGATCCACCGATCATCCGATCCTTTCGGGCTCGTCGCGTGGTGTACCGGCACCGCGGCTTAGGTCAATGTCTGCGCCAGGAACTCATCGATCATGTCCCGGGAGCGCGCCTCGGCCGTCGCCGAGTAGACGAGGCGAGCGGTCGGATCGGTGCCCGCTTCAGGGTTGTAGAACGCGTGGTGGGTGCCGGTGTAGAGGACGATCGTGGCGTCGTTGCCTGCGTTGTCCATCTCCTCGGACAGGGCCTGGACCATGTCCATCGGGCACACGACATCCCGAGTGCCGTGCATGGCAAGGACCGGCGCCGACACTTTCGTCGGTGCCCCCGGCTCGGCTGGCTTCAACAATGCCGAGCACAACGCGACCCCGGCCACCGCGGCACCGTCTCGGGCGAAGTCGAGGCTGACCATGCCACCGATGCTGTAACCGATCAGGACGACCGACGTCGATGCGCCCACCTTGCGTCGAAACGCTTCGAGACAACTTGCCATACGGGACACGCCGCTGGCGCGATCGTCGATCAGGCCAGTGATCAGCGGACCCGCCTGCGACTCCTCGGTCGCGTACAGGCCGCCACCATAGAGATCAACTACCGCGACGTCGAAGCCGTCGCCGGCGAGCCGGGCTGCCCCCTGGCGCACGAACGGGCTGAGTCCACGCCAATCCGGCGCGATCATGACCCCACCGCGCACCGGCGACCCGGGCGCGTGTGGCACGAGTAATCCGGCGAACGCCGTGCCGCCGTCCTCGTAGGCTAACGTCCGGTCCGGATGGGCCGCCGCGGCGACGTCTGGGGTCATGTCAACTCTCTTTCGTATCGGTCACGTGGAACTGCCACTGGAGATTCTGGCCGCCCGACGGATCCTCATGAAATCACCTACGACGCAATACCGCTCACCAGCATCCGCCGTTGGCGCTATTTTTCGGGGAGATTTCCGCCACCGCCGACTCGGCCCGCCGTAGCTGCAAAGATATTGGCTCATGACCAGCTATGTCCTCGCCGTCGACCTCGGCAAGACAAGCTGTCGGGGCTCCTTGCGGGTTGACGGCGGCCAGACGCGATACGCCGAGGGGCAGGGCTCCCCCGGCCTCGCGAATGCGGGCGGCATTGCCGCCGCGGAGCATGCGATTCGCGCCGTCATCGACCAGATCGCTCCGACAACGCCTTTCGTCCTGTCTGTTGGTGCGGCGGGGGCCGCGGCCGCTCCGGAGGCTGCCGTGGTCCTTGCGCAACACCTGGCCGCGGTGCGCACCATTTCCTCGGTCGCCGCCGCATCGGTCGCGGTGACCTCTGACGCCGTCACTGCCCATGCGGGAGCGCTCGGCGGATCACCGGGCGTCGTCCTCACGGCGGGCACCGGAGCCGTCGCGACAGCGGTCGACGACGCCGGACGTTTCACCAGGGTCGATGGTTGGGGACCACTGCTCGGTGACGAGGGCAGCGGCGGGTGGATCGGTTCCGAAGGCTTACGGGCCGTATTGCGCGCCCACGACGGCCGCGCTCCACGCACCGCTCTGGTCGATGCGATCGGTGAACTGTATGGCATCACCCTGGACGAGTTGCCGAAATATCTGGGGCAACAAGACAATCCAGCTCTGATCGCCGCTCGCTTCGCCCCGTTCGTCGCCACCGCCGCCGCGACCGACGAGACAGCGGCCGCCATCATGACGGCCGCTGGCGGTGCGCTGGCCCGGACGGTCCTCGCCGCGATCGACCGATCCGGCATCCGTCCTCCGGTGCCGTATGCGATCACCGGAGGCCTGCTGAAGCTCGGCGCAGCGTTACTGGACCCGCTCGATCATTCGATAGCGCACGCGATCGATCGCCGGGCACCGCTAGGTGATCCGATCGACGGCGCGGCACTCCTGGCCCTCGACCCGACGACCGCACTCGAAGCATTGGTGGCGCGAATAGCCTGACAAATATTGACATCGCACATGTGACGGCTGACACTTATTTGCATTCGTCCGCCGCGTCACCGGGGAGTTGCGATGAACGCACTCAATCTCGCCGTCATCGTCGTCTACCTCGTCGTCGTCGCCTGGATCGGCCTACGCCTGTCCGGGAAGCAGAAATCCAGCAGCGACTACTTCGTCGGCGAGGGCCGAATGCCCTGGTGGACAGTATGTTTCTCGGTTGTCGCGACGGAGACGAGCGTGCTCACTGTCATCTCCGTCCCCGGCGGCGCCTACACCGACCAGGGTTTCGGCAATGTCGAGCTGGCGCTGGGCTATATCATCGGCCGCACGATCGTGGCGATCGCCTTGATCCCGCTGTACAAACGCGGCGGCTTCGTCAGCGCCTACCAGTACCTCGAGCTGCGGTTCGGCCGCTATCTGCAGGGTGTCGCCTCGGTGACATTCGTCTTCACTCGATTGCTCGCCGAGGGCGTGCGCCTGTTCGCCTCCGCCATCCCGATCAAGCTGCTACTCAGCGAGTTCGGCCTGAACATCGGCTACGACGTCATCATCGTCGCACTGACACTGCTGACGGTCGTGTACACCTACCTCGGCGGCATCAAGGCCGTCATCTGGACCGACGCACTGCAGATGGGCCTCTACCTCACCGGAGCCATCATCGCGATCTGCGTCCTCACCGGTCATGTCGGAGCCGACGGCTGGTCGGATGCGTTGCACGCAGGCAAGTTTCGTGTCTTCGACACCGATTTCGACCTGGGGCACGTCCTCACCAACAGCTTCGCACTGCCCACGGCGATCCTCGGCGGCGCACTCTTCGCCATGGCCTCGCACGGCTCCGACCAGTTGATCGTGCAGCGCATCCTCGCAACGAGGTCACTGCGCGACAGCCAGCGGGCGATGATCGCCTCCGGTGTCTTCGTCGCGCTGCAATTCGCGGCGTTCTCCCTGGTCGGTGCGTTGCTGTGGTCATACAACGGTGGCAAGACACCCAAAGAGCTCGGCCTGTCCAGCGCCGACAGCCTGTATCCCGACTTCATTCTGCACGGACTACCCGTGGTGATTTCGGGGCTGCTGGTCGCCGGAATCCTCGGCGCGGCGATGGGTTCGCTGTCCTCCGCGCTGAACTCGATGGCGAATTCGACCGTCGCGGACATCATTCGCAGCTTCAGCCGCACCGCGATCTCCGATGAGTCACTGCTGCGGCTGGCGCGGGTCATGACGCTGGTGTGGGCGGTGCTGATGGCGCTGTGCGCCATGGGATTCAGCGCGACGACCGGTAACGTCTACCTCACGGCGCTCACGATCGCGGGATACACCTACGGGGCGCTGCTCGGGGCCTTCTTGCTCGGTCGGCTCGTCGCGCGCGCCAACCAATTCGATGCCATCGTCGCCTTCGGCGTCACCGTAATCGTGATGACGTTCGTTGTGCGGGTCATCAAGATTGATGTCACGGTCGCGGGGAAGGTGACAGAGAAGGGCATCGCCGCTCAGTGGCTGGTGCCGATCGGCGTGCTCGTCACGTTGGCGGTCGGTGGGCTCACCAGCCGCTTTCATCCGGCACCCGCACGCACCGCGCCCGAACCGATCGAGGTGGTGGCCTGATGCGGGTCATCGGGTTGATGTCGGGCACCTCCCACGATGCGATCGACGCCGTCGGCGCGGACATCGTCGCGAAGGACGACACCATGTACGTCCGCGTAGTCGGGCTGCTCAGCCGGCCATATCCCGACTGGCTGCGCGCGGAACTGATCGCGGCACTGCCGCCCGGCTCGCTCGACATGGCGGCTGTGTGCAGGCTCGACACCGCCATCGGACAGGCGTTCGCTGCTGCCGCCGATGCGGCCATCGACGAGTTCTTCAGCGGCACAGTCGATCTCGTCGCATCGCATGGTCAAACCGTCTACCACTGGGTGCGCGACGGCACCACGCACGGCACGCTGCAGCTCGGGCAACCGGCGTGGATCGCCGAGCGCACCGGTGTGCCGGTCGTCAGCGACTTCCGCGCACGCGACATCGCCGCGGGCGGACAGGGCGCACCACTGGTCGGACTGTTCGATGTGCTGTGGCTGGCCGGGCGCCCGGGTCGCTCGGCAGCGCTCAATATCGGCGGCATCGCCAACGTGACCGTCACCGGCGATCCACCGGCGGCGTTCGACACCGGACCGGGCAATGCGTTGATCGATGCGGCGGTCGAGCTCGTCACCGGAGGCAGTGAACACTTCGACCGCGACGGCGTCCGCGCTGCCCGCGGGATGGTTGAGGACAACCTACTGGAAACCCTGCTCGCAGAGCCCTATTACGACGCCATGCCGCCGAAGACGACCGGTAAGGAGCTGTTCAATCGCGGCTACCTCGAGCGCGTGTTGCAGGGCCGGACGTTGGCCGACGACGATATCGTCGCCACCGTGACCGCAGTGACCGCACACACCATCGCCGATGCCCTCGGCCCTTTCGAACCCACCGAAGTCATCGCCTCGGGCGGGGGAACACGCAACCCCACCCTCATGGCGATGGTGCGTGAGCACCTGCGCACCACAACGCTGCGCACCTCCGACGAACTCGGCCTGCCCTCGGCCGCCAAGGAGGCCACGGCGTTCGCTGTACTCGGCTTCCTCACCGCGCACGGGCTCGCAGGCAACCATGCAGCCTGCACCGGAG
The DNA here is from genome assembly GCF_045208035.1 of Nocardia sp. NBC_01009. Lineage (NCBI taxonomy): Bacteria > Bacillati > Actinomycetota > Actinomycetes > Mycobacteriales > Nocardiaceae > Nocardia > Nocardia sp. NBC_01009. Next base: position 5,496,750 of record NZ_CP108695.1, read on the forward strand.
CGGCACATACGACGGTGCTCGGGTCCCTCACGCCCGGCGCAGCGGGATTCGACTTCCCCGCGACTCCGACCACGCCCCTGCAACGCCTCACGGTGGCGGGGTGAACCGTGACAGAAGGTGAGGACGTCCGCACCCGGCTACTCGCGGCCATCCCGCAGCTCACCCCGAGCGCGCTGAAGGTTGCGCGGGTGATTCAGCACAACCCTTCGGGCGCCGCGCAGCTGACAGTGAATCAACTCGCGGAGCGGTCCACGACGAGCACGTCTGCGGTCGTTCGGCTGGCCAAAATGCTCGGCTATGAGGGTTATCCGCAGCTGCGTCTCGCACTGGCCGCAACAGGCGCCGAGGACCGGGCACCGGTGTTCGCCACCGACATCGACGGCGACGATCCGCTGTCGAAGGTGCTGCACAAGCTGACTGCCTTCGAGACCGAAGGGATGCTGGCGACCGCGGAACTCGCCGACCCCGCGACCATGGAGGCGGTCGTCGACGCACTGGTCGGGGCGCGGCGTGTGCAGCTGATCGGAATCGGGGCGTCCGGGCTCGTCGCGATGGACATGGCGCAGAAGCTGACCAGGATCGGAATGTGGTGCGGTGCTTGCATATCCGAGGACGACGCACTCGTGCAGGCGAGCCTGCTGGAGGCAGGCGACGTAACTGTCGCTTTCTCGCACTCCGGCGGAACCGCAGGGGTCGTCGACGCGGTGCTCCGCGCAGTGAGCGCCCGGGCGACGACGGTCGCCGTGACGGCCGGAGCCCAGTCGAAGCTGGCTCGTTCGGCCGCACACACAGTGCTCGTGGCCGGCCGCGAAGACGGATTCCGGTCCGCGGCAATGGCGAGCCGGATGAGTCAGCTGCTCGTAGTGGATGCGCTCTACGTGGGTGTCCTGCAGCGCACGCCGTCGGCGCCTGCGGCCTTGCGCCGAACCTATGACGCCGTCGCGGATCGTCGGACCAAGGAGCTGGGGTGAGCCGCACTCGCGGTGCACTGACGGCATGGGCGAACAACTATGGAGCACGGATCGGGTCGATCTCTCGCGGGACACAGGAGGCGAAGTGCACAACATCGGATCATTGACCACCGAACTGCCGAACCCGCGCACCGCCACACTCGACTCGATGCCCGTCGTCGAGCTGCTCGCCACCATGAACGCAGAAGACGCAGGCGTCGCCGCTGCTGTGGCACAAGCAATTCCGCAGATCGCACGCGCCGTCGAGCTGATTGTCGAGTCGCGGCGGCGCGGCGGCAGGCTGATCTATATCGGTGCAGGCACCAGCGGCAGGCTCGGCGTGCTCGACGCGGTCGAATGCCCACCTACCTTCGGCATCGCTCCCGGTGAGGTGGTCGGGATCATCGCCGGCGGTCCCGAAGCATTCTCGAAGGCAGTGGAGGGCGCCGAAGACGATCCGGCGCGCGCCGAACAGGACCTGGCCGCAGCGAATCTCACTGCTGCGGATGTCGTCGTCGCCCTGGCGGCGAGCGGGCGAACCCCCTACACCATCGGGGCGTTGCACTACGGGCGGTCGGTGGGTGCCGCAACCGTCGCGATCTCCTGCAACCGCAATGCCGACTCGACTGCGTATGCCGACGTGGGCATCGAGATCGAGACCGGCCCTGAGGTAGTGACCGGTTCCACCCGACTGAAAGCGGGCACCGCACAGAAGATGGTCTGCAATATGCTCTCGACCGCGACCATGGTCCAGGTCGGCAAGGTCTATGGCAACCTCATGGTCGATCTGCACCCGACCAATGCCAAGCTCGTCGACCGGGCCCGTCGCATCATTGCCGAGGCCACCGGAGTCGACGCACCCACTGCCGCAGCCCTGTTGGATGCCGCGGGCGGTCACGCGAAGACCGCCATCGTCATGCAGCTGGCCGGGGTCGACGCAGCAGCTGCACGGAAACTGCTCGACCGAACGCAAGGATTCGTACGCACCGCCGTTCGGTGAATCGGCCACCTGTGTCGAGTGGCATCAGGCATGTCACTCCCTTTCATTGGCGTCTTCATTGGCGTCGCAAATATTGACGACGCCAACTATGCCAATTTTCATTGGCTGCGCCAACGATGTATGGTGGCTGTCGTGGAAGAGACGCCCGCACGCCTGACCGTGAAGCCGAGTTGGCTGCTCACCCAGTTGGCAGTGCACGCCCACCGGTTGGCGTCCGACGGCTTCGGCGAGGTGGGTGCGCGGGGGTATCACTACCGCATACTGGCTGCGCTGGACGAGTTCGGGGTAGCCAGCCAGGCCGAGCTCGGTCGCCGGTGCAGCATGGACCGCAGCGACGTGGTGGCGGCGATCAATGAGCTGGCCGAGCAGGGTTGCGTCGAGCGGACGCCGGACCCGGACGACCGAAGACGCAACATGGTGACCCTCACCAAGGCCGGCGACCGGCAACTGCGACGCATGGACCGAGCGCTCGACAAGGTGCAGGACGACCTACTCGGACCGCTCTCGGCCGAGGACAGACAGAACCTGACCTGCCTGCTCGCTCGACTGCTCACGCACCACCAGCGGGGATGAGGAGGGCCGGCCCGCGCGTCAGCAACGCACCGCGACCGGAACTCGTCACCGAGCGATGATCAGTCGATCGGGTCGTCCGGATCGCTGGTCGCGCTACGGGCAGCTGGTCGTGAGCGGCCCACCCCGCAGTGCGGAATCGATCAGTTCCCGCACCGCGCCATCGACGGGTTCGTCGGCGTGGCCGACCTGTCGTCCGGGGCAGAACGACTGGATGCTCCGGTTGGTAGCGCCCGGCAGCGAGTTCGTCTCTCCCCCAGCACCTTCGCTGAACAGATGGTAGGCGGGCAGGCCGGGCGGCACTGCGGGGTCGGCGTTGAGTTCGGTCAGGAACTCCGATCCCGGAGCCAGGTCGCGACAGCCCTGAGACCATGCCGAGCACAGCCATCCGAGCGGTTCACCGAGTTCGGGCGTGCCGAAGTCGACATAGGTGCCGACCTGATCCGATCCGCCGAGGAACTTGGCGTAGTGCCGTTGGGTCAGACCACCCATGGAGTGGCCGGCCAGGTCGACGCGCACCGCGCCGGTCTCGCGCCGGATCTCCGCGACCTTGTCGGCCACCGCGTGCGCCGAGTCGGCGATCGCCGCGGTTCCGGTCGGATTGCCGAGCAGCACCATCGAATACGCGGGATACCCGCGCGCGCCGAGCCATGTCCGCAGGCTTTCCAGTTTTCCTTGATCGGCGTCGTACCCGCCGATCACCAACACCGGATTTCGACCGACTGCGGGGGCCGCGGCCGCATGGCCTGCGACCGAACCGACTGCCGCGCAGACCATGACGACGGCCAAGCGAACAATCCGAGCAAGCATGAGTATCGACCTGCCTTCATCGACGGTCCCCCGGGTCCGGCTGAACCTTACCGACGTGCCACTGACCCGTACGATGCCACCTGGATCACACACATCGAGCCTCGAAGGGGCGTTGCCGATGCCGCACGACCAGCTCCGCGCGAAATTCCTTGCCGTCGACACCACCGCACTCTGCGACGCCGACAAGGCAACGCGCGTGCTGCACAGCGCCATTCGATCCCGCTCCGCCACCACGAGAATCTTCGGGCCCGCATACACCATCCGATGCCGAGACGACTTCTTCGCCGTTCTGCGCGCCATCGAATCCGCTGCGCCAGGTGATGTCATCGTCGTCGACGGCGGCGGCAAGGAGATCGCGCTGGCCGGTGAACTCTTCGCCCGTGGCGCCCTCGCCAGGAAGCTCGGCGGCATCATTATCGACGGCGGCTACTCGCAGCCATCGGTGCCCAGCTTCCCGGCTTGCCCCGGATAACGGGACCGCTTCGTGTTGTGCCGCGACGGGATCGCCGCAGGCTGCCTCCGATGTTACCCCGGATAACAGACCATTATCCGGGGCTGGCGGAAGGCGTCCAGGAGCGGAGATGTTGGTGCTCGAAACAGCCCTGCTGGCGCGGTGGATGATCCCGGCGCCGGGGTGTCTGCGTGCCTGTAACACGCTGTTGTCGGACCGGGGGGCTATTTCGAGGGGGCGGGGGCCAGGCGCAGGCCCGAGATGCGGTCGATCTCGACGCGAATGACCTGATCGTTGCGCATCGATACCCAGGGAAGGCGGGGCACATCGACTGCGGCGACCAGTTCGTCGATGTCGGATACCGTCGTGGCTTGCCCGGTGAGCAGCACGGTCCAGCCGCTGTGGGAGTCGGGATCGATCTGGTCCACCTCCACCGCCACGGTCTGGCCGGCTACCGCGGCGCCGTGTCGGCCCGGCACCGTCCACACCACCACGCCGTCACCGGCAACGGTGAAGTTGATCGGCCGGATGACCGGAATCCCGTCCTCAAGGTACGCGATCCGAGCCACCGGAACGATCGCAGAAGCACCCGGCACTCGGCGTCGCTGATTGTCGACAGTTTTGTCATCGCTGCGATCCCTTTCACTCGATGGGTGCCGTGCGATCGCATCGGGACCGGTCCGCCGCACACGGGATGTCTTCACTTCCAGCGTATGGGTCAGTGGGGTGAGCGTGAAGGCCCCGCTGGTCACTCGTGTGGCATCCGGGCCAGCGTTGGTTGAAGCCGGTAGGAGCGGCGTTCGACGCTCGATCCGGATCGGCTTGCACCGGTCTGAGGAGCCCGTGCGGGGGTCAGCGGGTGTGGTGCAGCGAGTCGATGGCGGCTTGCAGTCTGGTCGCGGCCTCGGCGGCGATGGGTGCCAGCGCGGGTTCTCCGGTGACCTGCACCATCAGTTGGGGGTTCATCGCCTCGACGATGATGTCGGCGTCGTTGTCGCGGGAGCGGCGCACGACGACGTTGCAGGGCAGCAGTAGTCCGATCTGGCGGTCGATTTCGACTGCTTGGTGGGCCAGGGGCGGGTTGCAGGCTCCGAGGATTCGGTAGTCCTCCATGTCGTGGCCGAGTTTGGCTTTCAGGGTGGCCTGCATGTCGATTTCGGTGAGGATCCCGAAGCCCTGCTCGGCCAGCGCGGTGCGGGTGCGTTCGACGGCGTCGTCGAAGCTGGTGGTCACGGTGGTGGACAGTCCCAGGTCGGTTCTGGTGTCGGTCATGAGCTGGCTCGCTTTCTCGGTTGATGACGCTGGAGGTGTGGTGGGTGTTCAGGTGCGTGGGACCGCGCAGGTCGCGGTGCCGGCGGGGATACCGAGGCGGGCCATGAGCAGGCTGGCCGGGCACCAGTCGAGCGCGCTGTAGAGCAGCAGGTTCGCCTCGACCAGGACGGTCAGCAGCAGCCACCACGGCGACAGCGCCGCCGCCAGTGCGGCGCTGGTCAGGATCAGGATCCCGGCCAGCAGCGGTCCCACTCGGTCGATGGTCCATGCACGGGGTCGCGAGGGCAACGACATGACGTCGAACTCCCTTTCGGTGGGGTCAGGTGTCGGTCAGGCCAGGGCGAGGAACAGTTTTTCCAGTTCCTCGACGGTCATCGGGTCGGTGCCCTCGGTGGCTTGCCCGGCCAGGCATTCGCGCAGCCCGGTGGCGACGATCTTGAATCCGGCCCGGTCCAGGGCTCGTGAGACCGCCGCGAGCTGGGTGACTACGTCCTTGCAGTCGCGTCCCTGCTCGATCATCGCGATCACGCCCGCGAGCTGTCCGTGTGCACGGCGCAGCCGATTGAGTACCGGTGCGATGCTGTTTTCGTCGCCGACCATCGTGTATCTCCTTCTTCTGTCGAACCCCTCCCAGAATACCCTACGGGGTATTCCGGGAGGGTGAGCGTTTCGCGCGGGTCAGTGATGGGCGAAGCTGATCCTCGGCAGGATCCGCGCCAGCCACGCCGGGGTCCACCAGGCCGCGCGTCCGGTCAGGCGCAAGATGACCGGCAGCAGCACCAGGCGCACCAGCAGTGCGTCGAGCAGCACCGCGACACCGAGGATGATGCCCATCTCCTTGGGGGGTAGCGGGTCGGCGAGGGCGAAGGCGAAGAACACCGCCACCATCACCGCCGCGGCGGCAAATATGACCCGCCCCGAATGCGCGAGCCCGTCCAGGTGCGCGGCGTGGGGGTCGCCGGTGCGTTCGTAGTGTTCCTTGGCGGTGGCCAGCAGGAACACCGTGTAGTCCATGGCGATGGCGAAGATCATCGCGAAGAAGAACACCGGCCCCCACCCGTCGAGGAACCCTTGCGGGGTGAAACCGAGCAGCCCGGCGCCGTGCCCGTCCTGGAAGATCAGCTTGGCCACCCCGAACGCGGCCGCGGTCGAGAGCAGGCTGACCCCGGTGCCCAGGGCCGCGATCAGCGGGGCCTGCAACGCGATTAGCAGCAGCACGAATCCCAGGACCAGGATGATCGAGACCACGATCGGCAGATAGTCGTCGAGGGCTTGTTGCAGGTCGAGGTTCTCCGCTGCCGCACCACCCACGAGAACGTTCTCGGGCAGATCGGCGCGCAGCCGGTCCAGGATCGCGGCCATCTCCGGTGCGGACGGGTCCACCGCGGGCATGGCCGCCATCATCACCAGGTCGCTGCCGTCGGCGGCGGGCTGGGGCGGGGTGAGCATGAGGATGCCGGTGCTGGTGCGCGCGGTGTTGGCGGTGGTCTCGGCGTCGGCGGCGGCGGTGATGATCGAGAGCATGCCGGGGGCTCCGGGGCCCATCTGCTGCTGAATCAGTTCATAGCCTTGGCGCACCGGCGCGTCGGCGGGCACGACCTGAATCGACGGCATCGCGGTTTTCAGCCCGAGCACCGGCGCCGCCAGCCCGATCAGGATGGCCAGCGCCACCGCGGCGAAGGGCCATGGGTGCTTGTGCAGGATCTGGCCCCAGCGCGCGAACACCGGAGAGCGGTGTTGCTGCCGGCGAGCAAAGGGCAACGCCGCGGCGTTGACCTTGCCGCCGAGGGCACCGAGCGCGGCGGGCAGCAGGGTCAGGGTCGCGGCCAGCACGAACACCACCGCCAACATGATCCCCACCGCCATCGTGCGCACCGCGGGCGCGGGCACGATCAGCACTGCCAACAAGCTCACCAGCACCGTCAACCCCGACAACAGGACCGCCTTGCCGGCGGTGTCCATGGTTTCGGCGACCGCGGCCCGGGGATCGCCGGTGCGGGCCAAGGCGTCGCGGAAGCGGGCGACCAGGAACAGTGCGTAGTCGATCCCGAGGGCCAGGGCGAACATCATGGCGAAGTTCATCGCCCACACCGAGATCGGGGTGATCTGGTTGAGCAGCACCAGCCCACCCGCGGAGGCGACCAGGCCGGCGAGGGTCAGCAGCAGCGGCAGCCCGGCCGCGACCATGGACCCGAACGCGAGCACCATGATCGCCAAGGTGACCGGCCAGGAGAACATCTCGGCTTTGATCATCGCGTCGTGGTTGGCGGCGTTGAAATCGCTCCACAACGCCGAGGCCCCGGTCGGGTAGACCTCGATCCCGTCCCCGGTCAGCGCGGTCAGCGCGTCTTTGTGCTCGTCGACGGCCTTGACCATGTCGTCGGTGGAGGCGTTCGCACCGGCGATCACGATGCCGGTGTGGGCATCGGGGCTGATCGTGAACCCCGGTTGCGGGGCGATCACCTGCCCGATCCGGTCGTCACCGGCGAACACCGCGCCGACCTCGTCGATGACGCGGGCCATCGCCGGATCACCGATCGTGGCGGTGTCGGAGTGGATCACCACCTGCACCGCGGCCGAGGAATTGCCGCCGAAGTGCTGCTGGGCCAATTCTCGTGCGCGCACCGATTCCGAGCCGTTGGTCTGCCATCCCGCTCCGGCGAGCGAGGTGAACACACTCGGCGCGGCGGCCCCGAGCGCGATCAGCATCAGCAGCCACACCCCGATCACCGCGCGGGTGTGCCCGGCCATGAACGCACCCCACCGACCCAGCATCCCCGGACCTGTGTCCGGGTGCTGGGCGCCAGCGGCGGTCCCAGCGAGTTTCGTCTCGACCATCTGACCCTCCTTCAATACCCTAGGGGGTATATTGAATACCGAGCCGACAATACCCCATGGGGTATTGTGGAGTGCAACCCCGTTGGGCCGAGACAGAGGAGTTCGCCATCATGGGTATCGTCGAGTTCATGCGAGGCACCGCAGGTCGGGCCGCCCGCATCGTCGCCGGAATCGCGCTGATCCTGATCGGGCTCGCCGTCATCGGCGGACCCGCCGGCATCGCGGTCGCGGTCATCGGGCTGGTCCCGATCGCGGCGGGGGTGTTCAACTTCTGTCTGCTGGGCCCGGTGTTCGGGGTCGACCTGCAGGGCCGTCCCCGCTCCCACCCCAGCCGCTGACCTCGACCTGCACGCATCCCCCTCGGTGCGGCTGGTCACGATCCCCGCTCGAACCGCCGCGCCACAACTTCCCCCAGGAGGCCGTCGATGGCCGAAATCGACCTGTATCTCGATCCCGTATGCCCGTTCGCGTGGGTGAGCTCACGGTGGCTGCTCACCGCCGCCGACGCCGGCCCGCACACGGTCCGGCTGCGGCAGATGAGCCTGGCCGCGCTCAACGACGGCCACGACGTCGATGCCGCTCATCAGCCGATGATCGACCGTTCACGCCGCCTGGGCAGAGTGTTCGCCGCGGCTACCCGCACCGCCGGAGCCGAGGCGTTCGCGCGTCTCTACGACGCTGTCGGGACCCGACTGCATGTGCACGGCGGCGATCTCGGGCCCGAAGCGCTCGCCGCATCACTGACCGCAGCGGGCCTGGACCCGGCGCTGGCCGACCACGTGGACGACACCGGTCTCGACAGGGACGTCACCCAGAGGCACAAGGCCAGCCAAGACGCGCTCGGCGGCAGCGGCGGCAGCCCGATCATCGTCATCGACGGACACGGCTTCAACGGCCCCGTCCTGACCGAAAGCCCCACCGCGCAACGCGGTCGGGACCTGCTCGACGCACTCGTCACCGCCGCGACCACCCCCGGATTCGCTGCCCTGCACCGCCCCTACCAAGGCCCCCCGAGGATCGAACGCACCACCGAGGAGACCCGCTGATGTGCTCACCTTCCCGATGCCGCACCTGCGGCAAAACCACCTGGTCGGGCTGCGGAGCCCACATCGACTCCGTCCGAGCCGGTGTCTCCCCCGACCAATGGTGCCCAGGGCATGAGACCGCGAACCCCGCTACGCCGTGGTGGCGGACGCGTAAGAAGTAGGACACCACACGCGAGGACACACTCCCCGCGAGCGGACCGGCCATCGCGCTCAGCACAGCGCTCGCGCCACGGTCTTGTGACCGGGAGAATCCTCTGGCCCCATGGGCGGACAGCGGCGACCCGAGCACACCGCTGCCCGTCGACGACGACGGGTGTGCTGTCGGTTGGATCAGCGACTTCTGGTTCCCCAAACTGACCGGCCGCCTGCTCGACGAACGCCTCGGCAAACTCCACTTCTGGACCACCTTTATTGGCTTCCACGCCACGTTCCTGGTCCAGCACTGGCTCGGCAACCAAGGAGTGCCCCGCCGCTACGCCGACTACCTGCCCACCGACGGATTCAGCACCCTCAACACCATCTCCAGCCTCGGATCGTTCCTGCTGGGATTGTCGATGACCGCCTTTGTGTGGAACGTGTTCAAAAGCTACCGCTACGGCGAGGTGGTCACCGTCGATGACCCCTGGGGATACAGCAACTCCCTGGAATGGGCCACCACCTGCCCGCCACCGCGACACAACTTCTACGAACTACCCCGAATCCGATCCGAACGACCCGCCTTCGAACTGCACTACCCGCACATGATCGACCGCATGCGCGCCGAATCCCACATCGGCTGGGGCCGCAGCACCATCCACACCGACACCGACGCGGCCCAACCCACCACTGGCTGACCACACCTGGGAAACCGGACAGGCCGCGCGCGTTCAGAACAGCGTGTCACGTACCCGCAGCGGCCGGTACCCGGTCGGCCCCAGCTGGGCGAGTTCGGCGTCGATGTCAACCTCGATCGTGCCGAAGAAGTTGATGTTGGCGCTGTGCGCTGGGGAGATGTGGGCCAGGACCTCGTCGTCGACACGCTGCCCGGCCCGGCGCATCTGCTCGACGGCGAGCCCGTAATACTCTGTGGTCCAGGCGATCACGGCGTTGGTGGCCAGGGTCAGACACCACGCTTGTTCGGCCTGGTCTTCGAGCTGGCGGGCTCGGATCATGCCCTCGTGCGCATAGAGCAGGTCCCGGCGCAGCGCGTGCAAGGACTCGCCCTTGTTGAGCTGGCGCGAGATCTTGCGCCGATAGTCCGGATCCGCGAGATATTTCGCGGCGTAGATGGTGCGCCGCAGCGCCCCGTACTCCTTGAGTGCCGCGGCCAGGGTGTTCTGGCGGCTCGACGCCGAGAGTTTGCCGACCAGCAGGGAGGCGGTGGCGTGCCCGAACTTCAACGATCCGGCCAACCGCAGCAGATCGTCCCAGTGCTCGGCGATCAAATCCAGGTTCGCCTTGCGGGTCATCAACGGTCCCGCGTGCGGGAACCGGGCCTCGGCGTCCGCACGGCGTTCAGGCCGGTAGACGGTGATTCTACCCAGATCCCGGATCCGCGGGGAGAGCTGCATCCCGAGCAGGTCGAACAGCCCGAAGTTCACCAAGGTCACCCCGTGGGTGTCGGTGGCGTGCTCGGTGATCGGCAGATCGGTGGCGTTGCCCAAAATCTCATCGAGCACGTAGTGGGCTTCGCGTTTCGTCGCGACGATGACCTTGGTGCCGTAGGTGGCGTGCTGGTCGGTGACATGGGTATAGGTCGACAGCCCCTCACCAGCGAAGTAGCGGCTCATCGCCCGCGCGGTCGTCGACTTGCCGCGCGTGGGGAAACGCTGCCCGTCGCTCGAGGACAGCGTGCCGGCACCGAAGACCGCGGTCAGCGGCAGGCGCTGGTAATAGTCGATCAACGCCAGGTTCGCCGCGCGCAGCGTCTCCTCCCGCACATACCATTCCTCGGTCCAGGACAGGATGTCGTAGGAGATGCCGGATCCTTCGGCCATCCGCGTCAACCCCAGGTTCGTCGCACCGGCCAGCAGCACCGCGATGAGATTCCGCTTCAGCTCTGGGGTGCGCGTTTGTTTTCCGCTGGCGTGGGCGAAGCAGTCCAGGTAGCCGGTGCGTTTGTCCAACTCGATTGCGTAGTGCAGGAACAGGTTTGCCAGCACGGGCGACACCGAGGACCCCTGGGGAGTACCTCGGGTTCGCTCCAGCAGGGTCCCGTCGGGCTGCTGCACCGGTGCGCGAAGCCACCGGTTGACATACAGCACCACCCACGGGGCATCGGTATGCACCTCCACAGCTTTGACGATCAGGTCCCACCGGACGGAGTCGAAGAATTTCTGGACGTCGAGATCGATCACCCAGTCCTTCTTCCAGCACCGTTCCCGACATTTACTCACCGCATCCAGAGCGGACTTCCCCGGCCGGTAGCCGTAGGAGTCGGGATGGAACACCGGATCCACCCGTTTCTCCAAGTGCGCGGCCACCACCGTTTGCGCCACCCTGTCTCCGACACAAGGGATTCCGAGGGTCCTCATGCCGCCACCGTGCTGTTTCAGTATCTCTACCGCTCGAACCGGAGGCGGAAAGTAGCTTCCCGAGGACATCCTGTTCCAGATCTTGTAGAGGTTGTTCTTCAGATCCTTCTCGAAGTCCTCGATGGTCACGCCATCGACTCCCGATCCGCCCTTGTTCTGCTTGACCTTCTCCCACGCCTCCCAGACCTCCCGCTTGGAGATCTCGAACGGCTTGCCTGTTGACTTCAGCTCACTCACGCGACTCCTCCCAGGACATCCGCCTGGTTGATCGAACAAGTACAAGCCACCGATGACCTGGCCCCTTGGCTCCATTCCCACCGCGCCAGGCAGGAACTTCCCAGCTACTACGAGCCAGTCCGTCAGCGCCGTCCCGCATCGGTACTCGGTCCCTCGCGGGTTCTCCGCTTGGGATGCTCCCTCTCTCCGTCCGCGAATCAGCTTCGCGGACAGAAGTATCGGGACGGGCCTTCTCACGTTCCACGCAAGAGCAGCAGATCAGGCTCGCGCCGCCTTCACGCCGGACACCATCTGGCCAGTAAGCAGGTTCCCGCCAGACTCATTCCAAGGTCGGATAAAACCCAGGTTTCGATGTCGTCCTAAACATTTCGACGCTTCAACAGCGAACCCCCGGAAGGGCTTTCAGCGCAACGCCTTCCTGATCCCCACCTGACGCCTCCAACGGACGCCTTTTCCCTCATCGCTCACCACGACAGTCTTCAGCTAACGCAGCAGAGGGTGGTTTAGTGCCTCCCCCATGCAGGGCGACACTGGAGGGCCGAGAATCCTCCATCTCTACGCAGCACCGCTTCAAGAAGCTTCTCCTACGTCTTCAGCTCCTCTCCACGTTCGTGACGCACTACCCGTTGTTTTTCGCGCGAGTACTACCGGAACGTTTTTCGCGCGAGTACTACCGGAACCCCGGTCCGTAGCGCTGTCGTCAGGCTCCCCGGTTCTTCGCGACATAGTCGTCGATCTCACCGAGGAACGCATCCAAGCGGGCAGGAGTAATCCACGACGCCCGGAAGGAGTTCTTGGCCAGTGCGACCACTCGGTCGATGTCGAGACCGGCATGCGCGGCGAGGGCGAGGTAGTTGTCCGCCGCGTAGGCGTCGAAGTAGGACGGGTCGTCGCTGTTGACGGTGACCGCGAGCCCCCGGTCGAGCAGCGCGATGATTTCGGTCGACTTCATCTGCTCGGTAACGAACGAATTCGAGACCGGGCAGCAGGTCAGTCCGATGCCCTTGGATTTGGCCAGCTCGACGAGCCGGTCGTCTTCGACGATATTGGTGCCGTGGTCGAGTCGATCGACACCGATGTCCTCCAACGCCTGCCGAATATGCTCGATGGAGTCGGTTTGGTCGATATCGCAATGCATGGTCAGCAGGAAACCCTCGCGCCGGGCACGGGCGAAAACGGCGGCGAATTTGCTCGGCGGGTTACCGCGCTCGTCGGAGTCCAGCCCGACCCCGATAATCCAATCCTTGTACGGCAGCGCTTCGAGCAAGGTCGCCATGGCGTACTCGGCGGAGTAGTCGCGCAGGAAGCACAGGATCAGCTCGGCGGAGATCCCGAACTCCCGGCGCGCCTGCACGATCGCGGAGCGGTAGCCGGTGATCACCGCGGCGAAAGCGACACCGCGGCCGGTGTGCGCCTGCGGATCGAAGAACATCTCGACGTGGCGGATCCCGTCGGCGTGGGCGCGGGTCAGATAGTCGAACGCGAGGTCGTGAAAGTCCTGCGACTGCTGCAGCACCCGCATGGCTGGGTAGTAGACCTGCAGGAACGAGGTCAGATCGTGGAACTTATAGGTCTGTTTGACCTCGGCGACAGTCTTCTCGACCAACTCGATGCCATTGCGCTGAGCCAACCGGAACTTCAACTCCGGCTCCAACGTGCCTTCCAGGTGCAGGTGCAACTCAGCCTTGGGCAGGCCCCGAACGAACGCGGCGAGATCCGATGACATGGAGCCATCATCCCCCGCCGACGCCACCTGGCCCGGCAAAGGCATCAGGTCCGCGGCGAACTCGTAACGCCGAGGGCGCCGACGTTGATGAAAAGGATGTCACCTCAGAGCTTCTCGTCATCCACGCCACCGGACCCGGGAATAGGCTTTCCGCACCGGGCAGGTTCTGGAACTCCCCACGCTCGGTCGCCTCGCGGATCAGCTTGTCGATCCACGATTCGAAGGAAACGCCCAACCGCTTGCGCTCGGTCATCGCCACAATTTCGACCGCACGTGCATACCTCGATATTACGGACAGTGCGGAATCGGACGCCGTGCGGAGAATGTTCGTCGAAACCGACCTCGGCGCGTGGTTGTGTTCGGCACGGTGGGGAGCAGGCTCGGCACGAGAGGAGACTGACGGGATGACCACATCGACGAACCCCGGCGCTGTTGCGCGTCGGTACATCGAGGCACTCGCGGCGCAGGACTGGGCTACGGTGGCAGCGTGCTGGCAGCCCGGCGCGATCGACGACTTCGTCGGGATCGCCCGACTGCGCGCGCCCGAGGAAGTCGTCGACTACTTCCGGGCGATCCATCGTGCGGTGCCCGATTTTCGGGCCGAGATCATCTCGGTGACCGAGCAGGACGACCGAGCAGCGGTGCACTGGCGCATGTGGGGCACCTTCGACGGCACCGAGCCCTTGATCGGGGTCGCACCCAACGGGTGCGCGCTGAACATCCTCGGCACCGACCTGTTCGTCGTGCACGACGGCGCGATCGCGGCGAACACCGCAATCTCGAACGGCCTCGAGATCGCCAGGCAGTTGGCGATCATGCCGGCCCAGGGTTCCCGAGCCGAGCGGTTGATGTTCATGCTCGTCAATTCCGTTGCGCCGGTTGCCAAAGCACTGCGTGCGCGGCGACGGCGTGGCGCGGCAACCTGACCGACCGCCGCTGCCGCGTGCGCGGAGGTCCGTCGGCCTGCTCGAGCGCAAGGACGCGCACCAGCGGACACGACGCGCGTCACCGTCGAGGTGGCGCAGCGATCGCGCGGTGTGCCGATGATGGAGACCGATAAGTGTATTCGGTGTGCCGGCTCGAGTTGGCTGCCAGCCAGTCGGCGAAGGTTCCATCGATGCAGTGCGGCAAGAGTTCGCGTTCGGTATCCGACGGCGCCACTGTTTCCTGCAACCCCAGTCGAGATGCGGACAATTCGGCCGCCGCGCTGGACATATCGATGACGACCTCGATGCCGCGCGGCGTCCGGTCGGACCGAGCGATCTCGACGACCTCGTGCCCCTCGCGGCGCAGCGCCTCGACAAGTTCTCGGCCTGCGCGTCCGGTGGCACCGACCACCGCAAACCGGCTCGGGTTGTTCATCCCAGCACTCCATCCCATCCACTCACCGGTGATCCGGCAGGTTCCAGGATGTGCGGGCACGTTGATAATCTCGCGATACGTCCGCGATGCGGTGCTCGGTCCGGGCGAAAGGCGGGGCTCCCCCACGAGCGCTGTCCCCGGGCTGTGCGCCGGCTTGCCCCGGCGGTGAGCGTTCGGAAGCAGAATCACCAGGTGCGGAAAACCCTCTCCAGATCAATACGATCACCGACATGAACGACGCGAACGAGCTGACTTCCCCGACTATGTCCCACGTCGACCAGCCTGAATCGGTTGCGGAGAATCGCGGGAACCCACTGCGGGGCTGGGAGAATGAAAATCACATCAGCAGCACCCAGTACCAGAAGGCGCTCGCGCAATACGAGTCGACGCGTCAGGCGGTACTTGCCGCGCTGTCGGACGATCCGACCGTCGGCCGAATGACCGAAATCGGCCGCGAGTACGGCGAAGCATTCAACATCCTCGAGGAAGAGGATCCCTTCATCGACACCGCCGACCGTGAGGATCTTTTCGATGCACTCGACCACATCCTCGATGAAGCGGAAGCCGAGCTGAGTCTCGACCTCGATTGGGCGCGTGAAAGCCTCATCGAAGGCGCAGAGTCCGTGCGCGACTGGTAGCCGCCGGGTACCTGGTCATCGCGCGTAACGCTCGGATCTCAGGTCGGGCTTGATCCGTCCGGCGGCGACCAGAGTTTGGAAGGCGACCCGCTTCCATGGGCACGATTCGACTCGGCAGTCCCGGTGCGTGCGCATCAATGTGTGCGCCTCATCGATGCTGAAGGCCTTGGCCGCATCCTCCGGCGGGGCATCGACCGCGGGCCATCCGAGCGCACAGAACGTCTCGCGGTCGATACGATCGCGGGACTGATAGGAAGTCGACTCTTCCCGGCGTTCATTGCGGACCGACATCGCGAACAGCCCGACCGCGGTGACAGCGACGACGACCAGCACGACGAGAATCCACTGCCAGCTGGTCATGGCCGGTCGCTTTCTGCGCTGTGCCGCACGCCGCGGCGCAAGGTTTGGTGCGGGGTGATGATGATCAGGTCGGCGACCACGAGCAGCGCGCGAGCGAAGTCGGCCACATGGACGTGGCTGGGTGTGATCACCACGTCGGCGTCGGTTCTGCTCACGGCCACCAGGATCCGGCTGAACGGGTGGGGGACTTCCGGGCCGACAGTCACGATGGTGTCGACACGGTAGCCCTCGGCCGCTGCGAGATCGTTGATCGCCTTTTCATCGACCTCCCGGTCGTCGCCGGAGATGTCGCGCCGGAGGAATCCGATCGCGCGTTTCATCACATTCCGGCCAGCTACGCTGGACATGCTTCAGGGGGCCCAATCTTCTGAGGTGTACGGAAGGCTGAAGCGGCTGGAACCGCTTCGGTGCTTTTGGCCCCCGGTGGCTGGAACCACCGGGGGCCACTCTTATCGAGGCCCGGAACGATCACGGGCCAACTCCCGATCGGTCTGCTACGTGAAACCGTCCACCTCCGGGTCATGATCGAGTCTCATCCGGAACACGAAGGCGCTGTAACGATCGCGCGGATAGCTGACGTCGGAGATCATCACCACTTCGTCGGCGGCATTGATGAATCTCTGGTGCACAGTCTTGACGAGTTCGCCTGCGGTGGTGCCCAACCAGGTGGCGTGTTCGGGCGCCGGTGGCCGGTCGGTGATCGTCTCCTCCAGGTATGCCGGGGCCTTCTGTACGTGGTCGACCGGCTGATAGGTATCGGAGATCGAGATCGGTCGCCCGTCCTCGGTGACGCGAGTGATCACGTGCATTACCTCGTCGTCGGGAGCGATGCCGAGCAGCTCCGCGAGGTTGCCTGCTGGAAGCCGGCGAACATCGCGATCTACACACACCGGACGATCCGACTCGTTGCCGAAAGAACCCTCCGCGCTTTCGAACTGCCGCTCGGGAGATACCCGGACCAGATCCGGTCGCTCCGAGACGAAAGTCCCCTTGCGTGCGACGGTGCGGACCAGCCCCTGACTGAGCAACAGTGCGATCGCCTGACGGATGACGACACCCGAGACCTCATACAGCTCGGCCAGTTCCGAATAGCTGTGTAATTGGGTGCCGGGCGCAAGCTTGCCGGTTCGGATCTGCTTCGCGATTTCGCCGGCGATGGCGACGTATGCGGGTTCCGGCATCGCGAGGTCCTTTCAACAACGTGAGCCGAGTGTATACGTCGCTGTGTATACACAACGCGGAATCGCCGAAAGTCAGGAGGAGTGTCGGCGCCAGCACTGCGCGGAGTCGTCGAGGTTCCACCATGCGACGAAGTTCGAATCCTGATCGAGCAGCTGCCACTCGGTATCGAGGGCCTCGAAGAAGGCGTCGTCCGCCGTCTTTCCGCCGCGCGGTTCGCCGATATAGATGACGCGATCACCGCCTGCCCGCCGGTAGGACGCGAGCGCTTCCGAGGCCATCGGGTTACCCCAGCCCGGCGGCCAGCACAACAGCAGCACACCCGCGCCATCGCCACCGGCGGCGCGCAGCGCCGACAGCTCCTCCAGATCGCCGACCCGACCCCAGGTGGCGGGCTGACCTGCGGCAACGGGGAAAGACATGTTGTCGTGAACGCCGGGCGGTTCGGAATCGAATGCCAGCACCTCGCCCCCGCCCCTGGCGATCTGATCGGCCCAGTATCCGCGGCCGGCCCCGACTTCGAGCACCCGCCTGCCCTCGCACACCTCCGCGATCCAGCTCAGGGTTTCCGGCGAAGGGATGGCGTAGGCATAGACAGCCTGCAGAACGGTCTGTGCGAACCCCAATCGCGCACTTCCGTTGTCTCGTCCTCCGTTCACCACCCTGCCGGTTGCCTCCCCCGCGCGATCTGTGACGGCGGGAGCGACGATGTCCCAATACGGGTTGTCGCTCGGCCCACCGGTCATGTAATGCAGCAGCCGAATGTCGAACGCACGATCGGCCTCATCATCACCGCTGCCGGGCAACCGCGGGGCCGTGTCGAGGTAGTCCGCCACTGTCGGATACTCGGCCCGAAACCGCGCGTCGTCGCCGAGCAGGGCAGCGAGCTCGTCTCGCCGATCGGGTGATAGTAGGAATTCGGTCACCCTTTGATTCTGACCGTCTCGTCGCACCACCGCCGTATCAATGACAAATCTGTTGTCCAGCAATATCTTTCGTCATGGACAAGATCATGACGCCGGCCTGGTGCTGTCGCGAGCCCGTTTCGAACGTGACCAGCCGAAGGTCAGCGAGACCGCGCGCTTCCAGTTGTCGTATTCCTCAGCGCGCAGATCGGGATCCATCTGTGGCATCCACTGTCCGGCCAGGCGCCAGTTGTTGCGCAGGCCTTCGAGGTCCGGCCAGTAGCCCACTGCCAGCCCTGCGGCGTAAGCCGCTCCGAGAGAGACGGTTTCGGGGACGAAGGGACGCATGACGGGGATGCCGAGCACGTCGGCGACGATTTGCATGAGCAGGTTGTCGGAGGTCATGCCGCCGTCGACGCGCAGGGTGCTGGCTTGCAGGCCGGAGTCGGCGTTCATGGCGTCGACCACTTCGCGGGTCTGCCACGCGGTGGCTTCCAGCACGGCGCGGGCAATGTGGCCTTTGGTGATGTAGGAGGTGAGGCCGGCGATGAGGCCGCGGGCGTCGCTGCGCCAGTGCGGAGCATAGAGACCGGAGAAGGCGGGGACGATGTAGCAGCCGCCGTTGTCTTCCACTGTGCGGGCAAGGGTTTCGATTTCGGGGGCGCTGGCCACCAGGCCGATATTGTCGCGGACCCATTGCACCAGGGAGCCGGTGACCGCGATCGGGCCTTCCAGGGCATAGACCGGCTCGGGGCCGATCTGATAACCGATGGTGGTGAGCAGACCATGGGTGGATTGCACCAGTTCGGCGCCGGTGTTCATCATCAGGAAGCCGCCGGTGCCGTAAGTGCACTTGGTTTCCCCACGGGCGAAACAGGTTTGGCCGAACAGAGCCGCGTGCTGGTCGCCGAGAGCCGCGGCAATGCGAATGCCGGGGACGACGCGGCGAGTGGTGCCGTAGTCCCCGGTCGAGGGTTGGATCCGCGGCAACATCGCCGCGGGGATGCCGAAGAAACCGAGCAGCTCCTCATCCCAGGTGAGCGTGGCCAGGTTCATCAGCAGGGTGCGGCTGGCGTTGGTGACGTCGGTGACGTGGCTGCCGCCGTCGACGCCGCCGGTGAGGTTCCAAATCAGCCAGGATTCCATGGTGCCGAACAGAACTTCGCCGCGTTCGGCGCGCGCACGCAGACCGGGAGTGGTGTCGAGCAGCCAGCGCAGCCGGGGTGCGGCGAAGTAGGTGGCAAGGGGTAGGCCGCACAATTCGCGGATCCGCTCCGCGCCGGGTTTCGCCGCCAGTTCGTGCACCAGCTCTTCGGTGCGCACGTCCTGCCAGACGATGGCGCGGCGCAGCGGGGCGCCGGTGCGGCGATCCCATACCACCGTCGTCTCGCGCTGGTTGGCGATACCGAGGGCGGCGATCTGATCGACGGCGATGCGGGAGTCGCGCAGCACCTGCGGCACGATGCGGCCGACATTGCGCCAGATCTCCATTGCGTCCTGCTCGACCCAGCCCGGCCGCGGATAGTGCTGCTGATGTTCACGCTGAGCGACACCGACCAGGCGGGCTCGCTGATCGAACAGGATGCACCGGGTGGAGGTGGTGCCCTGATCGATCGCCAGCACAAAGCGTTGTGTCATCCGCAGCTACTTCCTGTCGGGATCGGTGGCCGCATCCCCGGGTCGCGGTCGGGGAGCGAATTCGGGTCGTGCCCGCGACGTGGCAAGGTCAGTGTCCGGCACCGAGATCACGCGACACGGCGTGCGCGGCGTCGAGCACATGACCCACCAGCGTGGGCCGATGGCGCAGCTGCGAGTCACAGAGCCGGTCGACGGGGCCGCTGATGCCGATGGCGCCGACCACGAGTCCACCGTGGGCGCGGATCGGCGCCGCGATGCCCGCTTCGCCCGGCCTGAACTCCTCGGTGTCCCCGGCCCACCCGGCCTGGCGCACACCGGCAAGCGCCCGGGTGAGCGCGACGCGGTCGACGATCGTTCTTCGGGTGAGCGAGGGCAGGGCGCTGCCGCGTACCGCGGCCGCCAGGTCGGAGTCGTAGGCCAGCAGCACCTTGCCGAGCGCGGTCGCGTGCGGCGGCAGCAGCTCCCCGACCTCGAGTGCCTGTTCGGTGTTGTCGGGCCGGAAGACGTGATGGACCACCACCACAGTCCCTTCGGCCGGAGCCCCGATACGCACCGACTCACCGGTGCGCGCGGCAAGCCCGTCGGCCCAGTTGATCGCCCGTGAACGCAGCTCGTTGGCGTCGAGGTAGCTGGTGCCCAGGTGCAGCAATGCCGCGCCGAGTTGATATTTGCCGCTGGCCGGGTCCTGTTCGACGAACCCGACACCATGCAAAGTACGCAGGATGCCGTGCGCGGTGGGCTTGGCAAGACCGAGTGCCCCGGCGATGTCGGCGACGCCGAGGCGGCCGGAACCGCGAGCGAGCAACCGCAGCACGGCCGCCGCTCGCTCGATCGATTGGATCGGACCTGGCATAACCGGAAACTTAACCGGAACCCCCCGGTTCGACAATGTCGAATGCGCAGTAATCGTGGAGCAACACCGGACATGACCTGCGTCATAGCGACCTCCTCGACGGCCGGACAGTAGCCGCGGCAGTTCCCCACCGACACCTCGATCGTTCAGCATTGTCGAACGCGAGGTATGTCCGATGACGAAATCCCTCCGTAACGTCGAATCGACGGTCGCGGTCGCGACCAAGCACGGCGAACGGAGACTCAACGGTGAACTTCGGCTCGATCTCGGTGAGTGCAGCACTCGGCATGGGAATGCTGGTGCTCCTCGGAGTCGGTGTGGTCGCGACTGTGTTGCCGGCCAATACGGGGTGGGCGCTCAGGACAGCCATCAGCGAGCGCATCATCAACTCGCCGCTCCTCGGCATGACGAAGCCCAGCCTCAGCGAGGCGCAGTCATGAGCCGGTACGTCGGCGCCATCGATCAGGGCACCACGAGCACCCGCTTCATGGTGTTCGACCACGGGGGCAACGAAATTGCGCGTCACCAGCTCGAGCACGAACAGATCCTGCCGCAACCGGGCTGGGTGGAACACAATCCCACCGAGATCTGGGAACGTACCAGGGCCGTCATTCAAAGCACCCTCACCAAGGCCGATCTGACCGCCACGGATTTCGCCGCCGTCGGCGTCACCAATCAGCGCGAAACCACCGTGGTGTGGAATCGCCGGACCGGGCGCCCCTACGGCAATGCCATCGTCTGGCAGGACACCCGCACCGACCGCATCGCCGCCGAGCTCGAACGCGCAGGCCACAGCGAAATCATCCGCCGCAAGGCCGGTTTGCCACCCGCTACCTACTTCTCCGGCGGCAAGCTGCGCTGGATCCTGGACAACATCCCCGGCGTCGCGGCCGATGCCGAACGGGGCGAGGCGATCTTCGGCACCACCGACACCTGGCTACTGTGGAACCTCACCGGCGGCACCGACGGCGGCGTACACGTCACCGATCCCACCAACGCCGCCCGCACCATGCTGATGAGCCTGGAAACCCTCGACTGGGACGAAGAATTGTTGTCGCTGTTGGGAATTCCGCGCGTCATGCTGCCTGCGATCGCCCCCTCCGCCAACCCCGAGCTGTTCGGCACCACACGCACCGACGGACCGTTCGGCGGCGCGGTGCCGCTGGCGGGCATCCTCGGTGATCAGCAGGCGGCCACCGTCGGCCAGGTGTGCTTCCGTCCCGGCGAAGCGAAGAACACCTACGGCACCGGAAACTTCCTGCTGCTCAACACCGGTCACGAAATCGTGCACTCCCGGCACGGGCTGCTCACCACCGTGGCCTACCAGTTCGGTGCCGAGAAGCCCGTGTACGCGCTGGAAGGCTCGATCGCGGTGACCGGCTCGGCCGTGCAGTGGCTGCGTGATCAGCTCGGCATCATTTCCGGTGCGGCACA
This sequence comes from Nocardia sp. NBC_01009, assembly GCF_045208035.1. Classification (NCBI taxonomy): domain Bacteria; kingdom Bacillati; phylum Actinomycetota; class Actinomycetes; order Mycobacteriales; family Nocardiaceae; genus Nocardia; species Nocardia sp. NBC_01009. The sequence goes on from NZ_CP108695.1 coordinate 5,518,532, forward strand.
AAGCGAATCGCTGGCGCGCCAAGCAGAGGACAACGGCGGGGTGTACTTCGTGCCCGCATTCTCCGGACTGTTCGCACCCTACTGGCGATCCGACGCCCGCGGCGCGATCGTCGGCCTCTCGCGCTACAGCACCAACGCCCATCTCGCGCGCGCAACCCTCGAATCCATCTGCTACCAGACCCGCGACGTCGTCGAAGCCATGGAGGCCGACTCGGGGGTGCGGCTGGATGTGCTGCGCGTCGACGGCGGCGTCACCGCCAACGAACTGTGCATGCAGCTGCAGGCCGACTTCCTCGGCGTCGCCGTGTCGCGTCCGATGGTCGCCGAGACGACCGCGCTCGGCGCCGCCTACGCCGCCGGTCTCGCCGTCGGATTCTGGGGCAGCACAGACGAACTCGTGCAGAACTGGCACGAGGACAAACGCTGGAACCCCACCGGGAGCGAACACCAGCGCGAGCGCGGCTACGCCCGCTGGAAAAAGGCGGTCGCGCGCACCCTCGACTGGATCGACGTCGAGGACTGACATGCCTCGACGACCCGTTATCGACTACTGACTAGCACTGAAACAAGGAGAACGCTGTGTCCGCTCGTTTGGACCCCGCCTACCGCGCTGCCGCGCTGAACACATTGGGCGACCATGAAATCGACGTCCTCGTCATCGGCGGCGGCGTCGTCGGCGCCGGCGCCGCCCTCGACGCCGCCGCGCGCGGCCTGTCGGTGACTCTGGTGGAGGCCAGGGACTTCGCGGCCGGCACGTCGAGCCGGTCGAGCAAACTCATCCACGGTGGGCTGCGCTATCTCGAGCAACTCGACTTCGCGTTGGTGCGCGAGGCATTGAAGGAACGCAGCCTACTGCTGCGCAAACTGGCGCCGCATCTGGTCCGCCCGGTGTCGTTCCTGCTGCCGCTGCAGCATCGGGTGTGGGAGCGCGCCTACATCGGTGCGGGCGTCGCACTCTACGACACGATGGGTGGGGCACGCGCGCTGCCGATGCACCAGCATCTGTCGCGCACGCGGGCACTGGAATTGGCGCCCGCGCTGCGTGCCGACACGATGACCGGCGCCATCCGCTACTTCGACGCACAGGTCGACGACGCCCGCCACACCATGACGATTGCCCGCACCGCCGCGCAGCACGGGGCCACGGTACTGACCCGCACCAAGGTGACGGGCCTGCTGCGCGATGGCGCCCGCGTCGTCGGCGCGCACGTCACCGATCTCGAATCCGGCCGCGAATACACCGTGCGCGCCCGCCGCGTGATCAGCGCGACCGGCGTATGGACCGACGAGATGAACCAGATGACCGGCGTGGAGTTCCCGTTTCATGTCCGCACCTCCAAGGGTGTGCACATTCTCGTTCCGCGCGAACGCCTCGACCTGGATACCGGGCTGATCATGCGCACCGAGAAGAGCGTGCTGTTCGTGATTCCGTGGGGCAACCACTGGATCATCGGCACCACCGACACCGATTGGTCGTTGGACAAGGATCATCCCTCGGCAAGCAATGCCGACGTGCAGTATCTGCTCGACCACGTCAACGCGGTCCTACGCGAGCCGCTGACCCGCGCCGACGTCGTCGGCACCTATGCCGGCCTGCGTCCCCTGCTGTCAGGCGCCTCCAGCGACACCGCCACGCTCTCGCGCGAACACGCTGTCGCCGAACCGGTTCCGGGCCTGCTGGTGATCGCGGGCGGCAAATACACCACCTACCGGGTGATGGCCGCCGATGTCGTCGACGCCGCGGTCGAGGGTCTCGGTCGCGCGGCCGCACCGTCGGTGACCGAGCATCTGCCGCTACTCGGCGCGGTCGGCTACCAGGAACTGGTCGCCGACGTGCACAGCGTGGCACAGCGAGCCGGACTGTCCACCACCACCGTCGAACGACTGCTCGGCCGCTACGGCTCCGCCGTTTGCGACCTGTTCGAGCTGATCGCCGCCGACGCCGACCTCGGCAAGCCGATCACCGGCGCCGAGGAATACCTCGCCGCCGAGATCGTCTACGCGGTCACCCATGAGGGTGCGCTGCATCTCGACGACGTCCTCACCCGCCGCACCCGCATTTCCATCGAATCCCGGGACCGTGGCCTGGCCGCTGCGCCGGAGATCGCCTGGTTGATCGGCCCCCACCTCGGCTGGGACGCTGCCGACACCGACCGCGAGGTCGCCCGCTACCGCGACCGCGTCCAGGCCGAACTGGCGGCCAACGAGGCCGCCGACGACGAAACCGCCAACGCCGCCCGCTTGGTCGCCTGCGCCTGACCCGGTCGGCCGGGAAGGCCGCGGCTAGGATCGCCGCCATGGACGAGATCGCCCGCAAGCCAACTGTGCTCGCCGTCGAGGCCGCCCTGCGCGCGGCCGGAGTGACCCCCGTGGTTCGGGTCCTCCCGGAAACCGCCCCCACCGCGGCCGCCGCGGCCCAACAACTCGGTTGCCCGGTCGCGGCGATCGCCAACAGCCTGATCTTCGATACCGGCGGCACCCCGGTGCTCGTGCTCACCAGTGGCGCGCATCGGGTCGACACCGGCAAGGTCGCCGCGCACCTGGGCGTCCCCGAACTCGCTCGCGCGAGTGCCGCATTCGTGCGCGAACACACCGGCCAGGCCATCGGTGGTGTAGCCCCGGTCGGGCATCCGGCTCCGATCAGGACAGTGATCGATGAGACCTTGGCCGAGCAGCAGCAGATCTGGGCCGCCGCCGGACATCCACACACCGTTTTCCCGACCACTTTCGACGAGTTGATCGCGGTCACCGGCGCCGAGGCGATCGCGGTCGACTAGCCCGGTTCGGACGGCGCCGACGCAATAGCGTTTCCCCGGCGAGAACGCTCGTCGTGCCTCCCGCGAACTCTCCTCAGCTCTGGGGTGACCGCAACACCAGGACGGTGATCTCGCTGGGCGCGAAAACCCGCAGTTGCGGGCCCCAGAATCCGGTGCCGCGGCTCGTGTACAGCTGGGTGCCCGCGCCGTGGCGGCTCAGGCCGGCGACGACCGGCTGCTCGAGGCGAACAAGGTAGTGGAACGGCCAGATCTGACCGCCGTGGGTGTGGCCGGAGATCTGCAGTGCGACACCCGCAGCGGCGGCTTCGGCGACCTGGCGGGGCTGATGGGCGAGCAACACGATCGGTGTGTTCGGTTCCACGCCCGCGAGTGCGGCAGACAGGTTCGGCCCGTGGCCTTCGAGCCCGACACCGGTCGGGTCGTCGATGCCCGCCATCACCAGTTGGTCCCCGCCCCGGCCGACGGTCTCGTGCTGATTGTGCAGCGGCTGCCATCCGATCGAGGCCATGTGCTCGATCCAGCCGGGCGCATCGCCGAAGTATTCATGGTTGCCGGTGATGTAGAACTTGCCGAGCTCGGCGTCCACCTTGCCCAGCGGATCCACCTGCGCGCGCCGCTTCGCGACCGATCCGTCCGCGAGATCGCCTGCGTGGCAAGCGATATCGGGCCGCTGCGCGTTGACGACCTCAACGACCCGCTCCGACCACCGCAACCGGTCCAGCGCCGCGAAATGGGTATCGGTGATGACGACCATCCGCAGCCCGTCGAGTCCGCGCCCGAGTCCGGGGATCGACACCTCCAGCGTGCGCACCCGAGGCACCCGCCGCGCCTCGACGATTCCCCACACCGTCAACACTGCCGCCACCGAGAGCACTCCGACCGCGACGATGCGCGATCGTCCCGGATCCGCCACCCCGGCGGCGATCAACCCCACGCGGGCAATGTTGCCGATCACCGACCAGCTGAACACCACCCACATCACACCGAGCAACGTGTCGCCGACGATAGATGCGGCATCCGACTGTGCGGGCCCGTGCCCGAGGAACATGGCCGCGGGCAGGCTGAGGAACCCGAGCAGGAACACCGCCGACCCCAGCCAGAACAACGGGCCGTCGCCGCTGGTCGGCGCTTCGACCACGGTCCACCAGGGCAGTAGGAACAGCACGGCGGGAATCGCCAGGAACAGAACAACACGCGGAACGTACTTCAACAGGATTCGTCCTTGTTGGCGCAGGTGCAGCGCGCGGTCCACTCCCGCCCGGCGCTATGGGCGCTATCGACGATAACAGCGTTAACCCAACGTCGGCGTCGACCGCACGCCACCACCGAACCTACGGCTGATACGGCGGTGCGACGCCCCAGCCCCAGTGCGGCATCGGCGCTTCCAGCGGCGGGTGTACCTCGGGCTGCGAGTTCGTCTGCGCGATACGGGTGCCCCACTCGATGTAGGAGGCGAAAGCGGCGCGGAATTCCGGGTCGGCGGGCAGACCGACCTCGTCGGCGGCATCCATCAGCAGGTTCACCCAGCGACGACGCTGCGGTTCGGTGATCGCTTTGCCGAGGTGCTGACGCACCATGTGGTGGTAGCCGCCGCGCTCGCTGCTGTAGGTCTCGGGCCCGCCGAACACCTCGGCCAGCCACATCGCGACATATTTCGGATGCCCGGGGTCCATGCCGCGAAACAATGGGCCGACCACATCGTCCTTCAGGACCTCACGGTAGAACGCGGTGGTCAACGCCTCGAAGGCCGGCATGCCGCCCGCCCATTCGAACAGGGTCGGTACGGCGGGATCGCCGACAGCAGAGTCCGTCACCAGCCCAACCCTACACAAAACCCGAACCGCGCTGCCGGCGCGCGAACATCCACCGGGCGTCGGATTATCCGGGACTTCCCCCAGCGCGGCATCACTCCGGCGAGGGAGGCCAAATCCCCACTGAAGGTGATGATCTCGCCGGTTCCCGCCCCTACCATGGCGGTGGTGACCGTTGCCGCTCATGCCGTTCGCGGCCGCGTCCTGCTCGCCGCGGGACTGTGCGCTCTGTTCGTGTCCGTGTGGATGGCACCGGCGTTCGCCGACTCGCCGGCCTCGGGCGCGGACGTGTCGGTCGCCCAAAGCCTCGGAGATCGCGAACTGACCCTCGTGCTGCGTCGGGTGACCAGCGTGCCCGGCCCGCTTCGCGTGGACGTCGTCACCCACACGGGGACTGCCGCAGGACAACTCACGCTCGCGGCGACACCGACCGGAGCGACAGCACACCCGAGGGCACCTGCCCCGGGAGCGCCCAGCACCGAGGCGGTGATCGATCTCGGCGGCACACCCGGGATGTACTCGGCCACACTGGCAATGGATCGGGCCGGGCCGTGGGAGCTGGCCGTCGGCGACGGCGTGCGCGTGGCGCGGATTCCGTTCGTGGTGCCCGCACAGGTCACCTCGCCGCCGGAGCGTCTGGTCTACGGCGGGTTCCTCGTCGCAGGAGTGCTGCTGCCCGTGTCGATCCTGATGGCGATCCGTGCCCGCCGCAGCGGGTGGGCGCTGCTTCCGGCCGGTGGGATGGTGGCCGGGATCGCGGTGTCGGTGACGGCCGCGCTGCTGTCGGCGTCGCTACCGCTTCCTCCGCAACCCGGCAGCCAGCTCGACCCGACGGTGGACAACGTCGAGAATCCCTATGCCCTACGACAACCGTTGATCTCGGACTTCTCCCGTCCCCCAGTGCTGCTCACCGTGGCAGGTGGCCCCGTGTCGGCCGGGCAGCCGGGCGATCTCGATCTGGTCGTGATCGACGCGGCCACCGGCGCACCCGTCGACGACCTGCTCGTGCACGACAGTGCGCTGATGCACCTGCTGGTGGTCGGCCCGTCCGGTCGACTGTCGCATCTGCACCCGATCCGGATCGCCCCTGGCCGCTATCAAGTCCATCTGGCCTCGCCCGAACCCGGGCATCATGCCCTGTCCGCCGAGCTGGCCCGCCGCGGCGGCGGGGTCCAAATGGTGCGCGTCGCAACCGGTTTCACTGTCACACCAGGTGCGACAGCACAGGTTCCGCCAGCGACCGCAGTGCATCTGGGCGCAGCAACGACCACCGCATCGACCGTAATGGACACCAACCCCATCACGGTCAGAACAACAACCACGGTAGCCGGCACACCGACCACCCTCACCGTCGAGGTCGGCGATACCGCCGACTTGCAACCTTGGCTCGGCATGGTCGGGCACCTGATCATGGCCGGACCACTGCCGGACACCGATGGCACCGATATCGCTGCGGCCGTACAGAATTCGCCCATCTGGGGACACGCCCACTCGATGGGTTCCACATCGATGACAGGTATGTCCGACATGCCGGGGATGCGCGGCATGCACGAGATGGGTGGCCCGACCGCCGCCGCAGGTCGGGGAACCATGCTGATGACACCTGTGAACGGCGACAGCGCCCCGGACGAAACCGTGGCCGCCTACGGGCCCGATGTCCCTTTCACCTACACCTTCCCTTCCGCGGGCCGATACCGACTGTGGATCCAGGTCGAACGGCACTACACCGTGCTCACTGTTCCGGTCGTGCTCGATGTCGCCGCCGCCCCGCCGGCAGGAGCGCACCGGTGAGCGCGGCACCGACCGCCGCACCGGCAACCGGCCAGGGTTCGTGGCGGCCCGGTGTTCTTGTCGGTGGTGGTGGCGTCGTCATCGCTGTCATCGTGTGGCTCGTGTGGCTCGTGTGGCCGCGCTCGCCCGCCCCAGTAGTGCTGAACACCGGCACACCCCAGCATCTCGTGACCGTCACCGTCGACAGGCTGCGCCTCGGCACCACCGACATGGACATCACGATCACCGATCGGGCCGGTGTCCCGATCGACCATGGCGCCGTGCTGCTTCAGGCGAACCAGCCGCTCATGGGCCACGCTGGGCAACCGGTGACGGCGGCGCCAATGAGTCCCGGCCACTTCCATGCGGCGGGTGTGGCCCTGATGATGACCGGCCCCTGGGACCTCCGGCTCTCGATCGATACCCACGACGGCGGCGAGCAGCTCACGCTGCCGGTGTGGGTCGGTGGCTGACACCGATGCGGCCCCACACGCACCAGGAACCACCACCGCAGCACGACCAGAGAAAGGACCGCCCGTCATGAGCACCCCAGCACCGTCCGACACGTCCGCAGACCATGCCGGACCGTCGGTGACCACCGCAGAATCCGCACCGGCCGCCGCTTCCGACAATGGCACGGCGGCACGTATCGGGGCCTGGGTCGTCGTCCTCGGCACCGCTGTCACACTGGTGGGCTTGAGCTGGGATATCCAGTGGCACAACGAAGTCGGCCCCGACACCTTCTTCACCCTGCCGCATTTGTTCCTGTACTCCGGCAGCGCCATCTCCGGGTTCGCGAGCCTCGCCATGGTCCTCATCGCCACCTCCGCCCAACGCGCCGGACGACCGGTGCCCCGTATGGGCGGCACGCCCATACGGGTGTTCGGCAGCAATCTCACCGCACCGCTGGGCTACATGATCGCCGGAGCCGGTGCGGCATTGTTCCTGCTCTACGGTCTCCTCGATCTGCAGTGGCATTCGATCTACGGCTTCGACGCGGTGCTGAACACCCCCTCGCACGTGGCGCTGTTCCTGTCGATCACGCTCACCATGATCGGCAGCATCATTGTTTTCGCCGCCCATCGCGACCACCGCTGGGGCAGGATCGGCATCGTGGTGGCGATCCCGATCCTGATCACTTTCGCGCCGATCCCCACCAACGCTTTGAACAACCTGGAGCTGCCCGCCGATCCGACCATCCTCGGGATCGTGCTGTTCGGGCCGATGCTGCTGATCCTCGGCGCGGCGTTGCTTGCCCGCGCCGGGGCCGCCGTCGCCATCGCCGGATCGCTGGGAGCGATGCAGGCGATCCTGTGGTGGTTCTCGCCGTGGGCTGCCGAAACCTATGCCTCGGCGATCGGGCTGCCGCTACGTGACGGTCTCACCGGCCGGCCACCGGAGCTGCCCGCGATCATGCCGATGTTCCTGATCGTCGCGGCCACCGTCGTCGAAGGGTTGTTCTGGCTGGCCCGCACCCGCGGCTACGACGCCAAGAAGATCGTGCTGGTGGCCGGAGTCGCGACCGGCGTAATCGTCGGGGTGAGCTTTCCGCTGCAAATGAACCTCACCCACGCCATGTCCCACCTCGCATTCGCCGACGTCCTGACGGTCACGCTGCTCGGGATTCCGCTGGGATTGCTCGCCGGATTCCTGGGCGGCCGATTCACCACCATGCTGCCCCTTCTCGCTCCCGCAACGGAGGACCACCGATGACCGTGCTGCGCAGACTCGCTGTCGCTGTGTTGGCTGCTGTCACACTGTCGTTGATCGCGATCGCACCCGCCGCCGCGTACGCGCCGGTCGACGTCGTGCACACCGAGCGGGTCCAGGCCGGCCCGTACAGCCTCACCGTCGGGTTCTCCACCTGGCCACTGCGTGCGATGAAGTCCCTGGACTTCACGTTCATGCCCGATGGCGGCATCGCCGACAAGTCCGGAACCTTGCGCGTGACCGGGCCCGCGATCAAACCGGGACGCCGCGCCGCCCCGCTGGTGCGGCACCCCCGTAAACGCGATTCCTGGGGCTTGGATGTCAAAGCGTTCGACGACCCCGGCAGCTACCGATTCGCCTTCAGCATCGACGGGCCGCTCGGGCACGGTGAAGGGACCCTCGACGGCGTCGAAGTTCTCGACCAACCCGGACCACCACTGCCGCTGAGCTGGACCATCGGCACCCTGCCACTGCTGGGCCTGATCGTGTTCCTTGCGGTGGCCTGGCGTCGCACGCGACCGGGTTGCCAAACCTTGATCGTCTGAACCTTTACGCGAATCGCGGTGCTGTCAGGACGATTTCCGGGCGGTCGCGACCCGCCCGACAATCCAGGCCACCAGCACCGCGGCCAGGAACGATAACAGTGACGCGCTCATCCACGGCTGTTTGGTGAAGTGCAGCTTCTCCTGGATGTTCACCCAGAAGTCGGTCCAGACGCCCGCGTCACCCGGGTTGATGAGCTGATACACCGACAAGCCCACCAGCCAGGCGACGATCATCCCCCAGCGCGACGGGGCATCCGGTGTGGTATTCCAGTTCCCCTTCGCGCGCAGGAAGAAGTCGGCGACGAGCACACCGAGCAGCGGCACGAACACCGAACCGATCAACCCGAGGAAACCGAAGTAGTTCTCCATCTTCAGCTGCAGCGCCAGCACGGTGATCAGCGCACCGAGCCCGATCGACAGCACCCGACGGTCGATGCGTGGCGCGAGGTTCTGGATGGACACAGCCGTGGAGTACACATTGGCGAAGGACTGATCGGCCTCCCGCAACACGAAAACGAAGAAGAACACCGCACCGAGACTCACCTGCAGGAACGGCGTGTACTGGCCGCCGTCACCGGTCGCGAGGGCCAGTGCGAACAGGCCGAGGATGTAGGCGACGATCTGGGTGATTGCATACGCCCCGCTGGCCGCACCGAAAGCGGCACCGGTGCTGCGGGAATGGCGGGTGTAGTCGGCCGCGACCGGCACCCACGAGATCGACACGGCCAGCGCCGCATCGGTGGCGATCCAGAACAAACTCCAGTCGACACCGAACGGCCCAGAACCCTTGGGGCCGGGATTGGTGGTCAGGTCGGGCAGACCCTTGTGCAGGAACTGGATGTAGAACCAGATCAGGGCGATCACCACGCCGACGGTCACGAACCGTCGCAGCATTCGGACCGAGCCGAGCGGCCAGATCGTCAGCGCGGTCGTCAGCACACCGGCCACCACCACATACAGCCAGTGCGGACCACCGCCGAACAACTCTTCGGCCGCATTACCGATGACGATCAACTCGAAGGTCCCCCAGCCGATGAGCTGGGCGATATTCAGCACGGTCGGAAGATAACTGAGCTTCGCGCCGAACAGGCCACGCAGCAACACCATCGCGGGCTTGCCGGTCTGTGCCCCCGGCACCGCGGCAAGCCCGAGCATCACACCGCCGAGGACAGTTCCCACGATCATCGCGAGGATGCCCGCGGCGATCGAGATCTGCGGCGCGTACTCGGTGTTCGGGGCCAGCACGGTGTACGCGCCGGTAAACGCGACAAGGCTGACGCCGAGATTGGCCCAGAAGGCGCTCTGGTCCCAGAACGACAGCACCTTCGGTGCGGGCTCCTCGAGGGTCAGCGGCGCCTCGTGCCGTTCGGATTCATCCAGGGTCTGTGCGGACATGCCGGAGCACTACTCCCTACGCCGGCATTACCCGGACAGGTTCATGCGGTCGGCGAAACATCGGGTCCGCCCTCTCAGCCCGGCCGTGCCCGAGCTCCCGCGGTGGGGTCTTATTCGGGCGAATAGTACACGCGACGCACCGTGTCACATAGCCTTCGGTCCTTCGACCGAATCCCGCAACTGGGCGTCGTCACGCACGGCCCAGCGCTCGACAACCAACCCGTCGTACCCGAAAGATGTGCACCTGGTCCCAGGCCACCGGTCTTCCCTCGATGCGACGACCATGCAACCGCGGAAACCCATTGCCGATGCGCCGACCGCGAAAGGTGTACCACACCATGACGCGGTCCTCGCTCGACAGCACCTCGTGCAATTCTGCACTGCGGTCTGCAAAACTCGTGTCGTACCACTGGGCGACGACGTCGAGGATGTCCAGCCCACGGCCACTGACATTGTCGTAGAAGTCCGGTGCGAACAGACTCAGCAGGTGGGTCGCCGCGCAGGGTGTAGTCGAGCCAACCGGTGGCCAGTGCACGAGCGTCGAAGGACGACATGGTTCGAGTGTTCACCATGCCGCGCAGGCCGTCGCAGAATGCAGCGAATGCTGTCGTGCAGGCGGTGAATTCGCCGAGGAGAGGCGGGCACAGTCATGATCGGATCCATGCGTCGCGCGGTCGCGGTGCTCGGCGCGATCGTGTTGCTGGGTGGGTCGGCGGCGTGCGCGGCCGCAGACAAACCGGACGCGGACAGCCGTGCGACCACGGCACCCGCCGAGCAGTCGACCCGCGGCGAGATCGTCTCGGCAACACCGGTCGCTCAGATGTCGGCAGCCGACACCAGCACGTACCTGAACGCCTCGGCCCGCAACGGTATCGACGCCTATCGCGTCGTATACCGGACCATCGACACCAGCGGCCGGCCGACGACCGCGAGCGGCCTGGTCGTGCTGCCGCGCACCGACTCCCGCAGGCTGCGCGTGGTCAGCTACGCGCACGGCACGCTGTCGCTCAAGAGCGATGCGCCGTCGGTGAACGGGACGACCCGCCCTGACCGGGCGCGCACCATCACGTTCGCCGCGGCGGGCTATGCGGCGGTCGCGCCGGACTATTTGGGACTCGGCGAAGGACCCGGGTTCCATCCCTACACCCATGCCCCGACGGAAGTCAGTGCCTCGGTCGACCTGTTGCGCGCGGCCCGCGCGGTCGCGGCCCGCGAGCAACGCGAACTCGACCCGAACATCCTGGTCACCGGCTTCTCCCAAGGCGGCCAGGCGGCGACGGCGCTGGGCAAGGCACTGCACGCGGGCCAGATCCCCGGCTTCGGGCTCGCGGCGCTGGCACCGGTGAGCGGACCCTACGATGTGCAGAACGTGCAGACGCCCGCCGGACTGGACGGCCGGGTGATGCCCGCGAGCGCGGTCTTCTACTTCGCATACTGGCTCACCTCGATGAACCGCATCCACCATCTCTACGACAGCCCCGCCGAAGCATTCCAGCAACCGTATGCCGCCACAGTGGAGGCACTCTTCGACGGCAATCACACCGAAATCGCCATCGGCGCAGCCCTGCTCACCGCGCCACAACAACTGTTGACGCCCAAGTTCATCGCCTGGTCACGCAACCCCACCGGAGCCGCACGCGACGCCGTCGCCGATACCGACGGCACCTGCAACTGGACACCACGCGTTCCGGTCCACCTCTATGCCGCCTCTGGCGATCGCAGCATCCCCTATGCCAACTCCGAACACTGCCTGCAAGCACTGCACAGCGACAAAGCCACCCTGCTCGACCTCGGCGACATCGACCACGGCAGCACCGCCCGCATCGCACTGCCACAGATCCTGGAGGTATTCCAACAGCAGGCCCCACCCACCTGAGCCACCCGCACGCCGAATCGTGCCTGCGTCGGTAACGCGGTGCACCGAGTCCATACCGTCATCGAACTCCGTCAGGTCCGACGCCAGTCCTTGCTGAACGCCACCGTCACCGGGCCGCCCGAGCAGCATCGCCGTGCTCCCGTGCTCTCGGGCAGCTCGCAGACCTCTTCGACGAATGCTCTGTCCTTGAACCTGGAGCAGACCGGTGGCAAAGCGGACGCGGAGTGCAGTGGAACGCGTGCGGCGCTGGTCAACTCCAGCGCGACGTGGGACGATCGCGGAAGTGACCAGCAAACCCGCCACGGAACAGTACCTGCGCGACCTCGCGCGACTGCGCCGCGTCCGCGACCGGATGGACCGGGAGTACACACAGCCGCTGGACGTCGAGGCGCTCGCCCGCGACGCGCACATGTCGGCCGGACACCTCAGCCGCCAGTTCCGCCTCGCCTACGGCGAATCGCCATACGGCTACCTGATGACACGGCGCATCGAGCGCGCGATGGCGCTGTTGCGTCGTGGCGACCTCAGCGTCACCGAGGTCTGTTTCGCGGTCGGCTGCCAGTCGCTGGGCACCTTCAGCACTCGCTTCACCGAGCTGGTCGGTATGCCGCCCAGCACCTACCGGCGCGAGGCGGCCCTCGCGACGGCGGGGATACCGTCCTGCGTGGCGAAACAGGTGACCAGACCAGTCAGGAATCGAGAAGCGCAGGTCGCCGACCCGCAATTAGCCTGATTGCCATGGACATCACCATTCACTCGAGCTTCCTGCCCCAGGACGACCCGGACGCAGCCCTGGCCTTCTACCGCGACACCCTCGGCTTCGAGGTCCGCAAAGACGTCGGATACAACGGGCTGCGCTGGATCACCGTCGGCCCCGCCGACCAGCCCGGAACCTCCATCGTCCTGCATCCGCCTGCCGTCGACCCCGGCATCACCGACGATGAGCGCCGCACCATTCTCGAGATGATGGCCAAAGGCACCTACGGCGGCATCCTCCTGGCCACCGAGGACCTCGACGGCACCTTCGAGCGGGTGCAGGCCAGCGACGCCGAGGTCGTTCAAGAACCGACCGAGCAGCCGTACGGGGTTCGCGACTGCGCGGTTCGCGATCCCGCGGGCAACCTGGTCCGCATCCAGGAGCTGCGCTGAGCCATCCGGCGATCGCAACCATCACCTGCACAGTCGGCACCGTCAAGGAGCCCCGGCATGAGGCCGGCACCGAGAGAAACGTCCCCGGGCTGCTGCACAACCGATGAGTGCCACACGCGCTCCCGAGGCCCGGAGGCGGTGCAACCGCCGAGCGTCCGCCAACCAACAGAAGTGGGCATAGGTGGCCGGTGCCGCGTCGCACACACCGGGGCCAGGCCCGTACCACTGATACCGCATGCCCTCGCGCCGCATCGAGGCTTGGCGCGAGGCCGACGAGGAGCTCGACCGCGAGCTGACGCGTGACGGCCGCCGGTTGGTCCGACCGGGCGCGCCGACGAGGGACAACCGAACGCACTGATCGAAGCCTGATTAGATCGAGCAAGGCCACGACGACGGAGACCGCCAACACGGCCCGCGCAACAGATGGAGACACGATGACCACGGCCACGAGGACGAAAACGAAGTCGCCGGCACCGCACGCTGCCGACAGCCACGATCTGATCCGCGTGCACGGCGCGCGCGTGAACAACCTCCAGGACGTCAGCATCGAGATCCCCAAGCGCAGGCTGACGGTGTTCACCGGCGTCTCCGGCTCGGGTAAGAGCTCGCTGGTGTTCAGCACCATCGCCGCGGAGTCGCAGCGGCTGATCAACGAGACCTACAGTGCCTTCGTACAAGGCTTCATGCCGTCGCAGGCGCGGCCCGAGGTCGACGTGCTCGAAGGGCTGACGACCGTGATCACCGTCGACCAGCAGCGGATGGGTGCCGACCCCCGCTCCACCGTCGGTACCGCCACCGACGCCAGCGCGATGCTGCGCATCCTCTTCAGCCGACTCGGGCAGCCGCACATCGGCTCGCCGCAGGCGTTCTCCTTCAACGTCGCCTCGATCAGTGGAGCGGGTGCGGTCGCCATAGAGCGCGCCGGACGAACCGTGAAGGAGCGTCGCAGCTTCAGCATCACCGGCGGCATGTGCCCACGCTGCGAAGGCCGGGGCGCAGTCTCCGATATCGACCTCACCCAGCTCTACGACGACTCCAAGTCGCTCGCCGAGGGCGCGTTCACCATCCCGGGCTGGAAGTCGGACAGCTTCTGGACGGTGCGGGTCTACGCCGAGTCGGGCTTCGTCGACCCGAACAAGCCGATCCGCAAGTACACCAAGAAGGAACTCAACGACTTCCTCTACAAAGAGCCGACCAAGGTGAAGGTCGACGGCGTCAACCTCACCTACGAGGGGCTGATCCCCAAGGTGCAGAAATCGTTCCTCGCCAAAGACCCCGACGCGCTGCAGCCGCACATCCGGGCGTTCGTGGACCGGGCGGTCACCTTCACCACCTGTCCCGAATGCGCTGGCACCCGGCTCAGCGAGCTGGCCCGCTCCTCGCGCATCGGCGGGATCAACATCGCCGACGCCTGCGCGATGCAGATCAGCGACCTCGCCGAATGGGTCCGCGGCCTCGACGAGCCGTCGGTCGCGCCGTTGCTCGCCGCGCTGGGGCACACCCTCGACTCGTTCGTGCAGATCGGGCTGGGATACCTCTCACTCGAACGGCCGTCGGGCACGCTGTCGGGCGGTGAGGCGCAACGCGTCAAGATGATCCGCCACCTCGGGTCGGCGCTCACCGACGTCACCTACGTCTTCGACGAGCCCACCATCGGGCTGCATCCGCACGACATCCAGCGGATGAACGACCTGCTGCGGCAACTGCGGGACAAGGGCAACACGGTGCTCGTCGTGGAGCACAAGCCGGAGACGATCGTGATCGCCGACCACGTTGTCGACCTCGGCCCCGGTGCCGGTACGGGGGGCGGCACCGTCTGCTTCGAGGGCACCGTCGAGGGGCTGCGGGCCAGCGGAACCATCACCGGCCGCCATTTCGACGATCGCGCCGCCGTCAAGGAGGCTGTGCGCAAGCCCACCGGCACGCTGGAGATCCGCGGCGCGACAACACACAACCTTCAGGACGTCGACGTCGATATCCCGCTCGGGGTGCTCTGCGTTGTCACCGGCGTCGCCGGCTCCGGCAAGAGCTCGCTCGTGCACGGGTCGATCCCCCGCGGCGCGGATGTGGTGTCGGTCGACCAGGGCGCGATCCGCGGGTCGCGGCGCAGCAACCCGGCGACATACACCGGACTGCTCGACCCGATCCGCAAAGCGTTCGCGAAGGCCAACGGCGTGAAGCCAGCGCTGTTCAGCGCCAACTCCGAGGGCGCCTGTCCCACCTGCAACGGCGTCGGGGTGGTCTACACCGACCTGGCGATGATGGCCGGTGTCGCCACCACCTGCGAGGAGTGCGAGGGGAAGCGGTATCAGGCGTCGGTGCTGGAATACCACCTCGGCGGCCGCGACATCAGCGAGGTGTTGGCGATGTCGGTGACCGAGGCCGAGGAGTTCTTCGGCGCAGGCGAAGCGCACATTCCGGCCGCGCACGCCATCCTCGGCCGGCTCGCCGACGTCGGGCTCGGCTACCTCAGCCTCGGTCAGCCGCTCACCACGCTGTCCGGCGGCGAGCGGCAGCGGCTCAAGCTGGCCACCCACATGGCCGAGAAGGGCGGCGTCTACGTCCTCGACGAGCCGACCGCGGGCCTCCACCTCGCCGACGTCGAGCAGTTGCTCGGCTTGCTCGACCGGCTCGTCGACTCCGGCAAGTCGGTCATCGTCGTCGAGCACCATCAGGCGGTCATGGCGCACGCCGACTGGATCATCGACCTCGGCCCCGGCGCAGGCCACGACGGCGGCCGGATCGTCTTCGAAGGCACCCCCACCGACCTCGTCGCCGCCCGCTCCACCCTCACCGGCGAGCACCTCGCGGCCTACATCGGCTCCTGACCGACCTGATCCCGTTGCGTCGGAGGACGATCCACCATCTGGGGTTCGCGGCCAGATGTGCACCGTTCGCTCCGTCGGCCGGTTCAATGTGGAGCAGCGCACGTATCCCACGCGGAAGGGTGCGATCACACCGGAGATCGTTCCCTAGGACGGGGGTTCACCGGAACAGTTCGCGGAACACCTCTACCGAACACCGGCGAGCGGGGCGGAGCCGGTCGGGCGCGGTGTTCCGTAGAGCGATCGGCCTACGGAACACCACTACGCCCAGCGACGTCGTTCGTACTTTGCACTTCATGACAGCTTGAGGAGCCGTTATCGGTGACATTCAGCCAGGTTGGAAGAATGCGAGCATTCTTCGGCTGGCGTCCGGCGACGTCAGGACTTCCTGCATTCGTGCGGACATCCGGGCGGCAGCGCTGGTGCGTTCGAACATCTCGCGTTCGTATTCTTTGACGGCGGTGGGAAAGTCGTCCGGGTGCGCGGCCAGCGCGAGACCGAGCAGGGCGCCGTCGAGCAGCGCCATGTTGGCGCCCTCTCCCACCGGCGGCATCAGGTGCGCGGCATCGCCGAGCAGCGTGACGCCTGGCGTCGACGGCCAGGTCAGTCCGACCGGGAGAGTGGTGATCGACCGCGGCACGACCGTGTCGTCGCAGGCCGCGATCAGCGCGGTGAACCGTGAGTCCCAGCCGGGGAGCAGGTCGATCAGCCGCGCCCGGGCGGCGGCCGGGTCGTCGAACGGGATCCCGCTGGTAGCGAACCAGTCCTCGGCGGTGTTATAGAAGCTGAGGCCGATGCGAACGCGGCCGTCGCCGTTGCGCTGCGCCGCCAGGGATAGTCCGTTGCCGAGCACCCAGTAGTTGCCGCGCCCGACCATCGCCGCGAGGTCGGGGTGCGTGCGGTCGATGTCGGGAATGCCGACCTCGACGACGTTCTGACCGATATGCGCCGGGCGGGCGTCGGTGAGCAGCGCGCGGACCCGGGACTGCGCGCCGTCCGCGCCGACCAGCAGGTCATACGTCGCACTGCTGCCGTCGGCGAAGTGCAGCAGGCCGTTGTCGGCGGATTTGAACGCGTGCCCCCAGCGCACCACGTCTTCGGGGAGGGAATCCAGCAGCAGGTTGCGCAGATCGGCGCGGTCGACCTCGGGTCGCTCGAGCGGGGCGTCGTCGGGCGTGTCCTCCTGGAGCAGCAAGGTGCCGTCCGGCTCCAGAAGGCGCATGTCCTGCCCTTCGCCGCGGGCGATCGCGTGGAATTGGTCGATCAGGCCGGCCTCACGCAGCGCTCGCTGCCCGGAATGTATGTCGAGCATGCCGCCCTGACCACGCGCGCCGCGCGAGAGTTCACGTTCGTACACGACGGCGTCGATGCCGTTCACGTGCAACACCCTGGCGAGGGTCAGGCCGCCCAGTCCGGCTCCGACGATGGTGATGGTCATAGTCATGGTCGCCCTTCGATACACTGCATTATCAAATACACTGTATCGAAGCATGCGATGTATCGTCAGCGGCATGTTGGTGTGGGAGAGGCCGGAGCCGCCGGATCGACCGGTGCCGGCCCCATTAAGCCGGGAGCGGATCGTACGAGCGGCGATCCGGCTGGCGGACGCGGACGGGCTGGCGGCGGTGTCGCTACGTAAGGTTGCCGCCGCACTGGACGTCGGGCCGATGCGGCTGTACGGCTACATCGCCACCAAGGAGGAGTTGCTCGACCTGATGGTCGATTCGGTCTACGCCGAGTTGCGGCCGGCCGGAGACGGTTGGCGAGAGGTGCTACGGTCCCTTGCCGAAACCACCCGGCAGACCGCTCACCAGCACGAATGGCTTGCCGACCTGATCGGTGGGCGGCCTCAGCTCGGGCCGCACGCGCTGGCCAGAGGAGAGGCTGTGGTGGCCGCGATGGGCGGCGTCGACGTGGACACCGTCATGCCGGTGGTCGACGCGGTCAATGCGTACGTGATCGGCGCGGTGCGCCGGGAGATCACCGAGCAGCGCGCCGAGCGGGCCACCGGGATGGACAAGAGGCAGTGGCAGGCCGCCTTCGGGCCTTATCTGGAGCGGAACTTTGCAACTGGCCGATTCCCCGCGCTGTCCGCGGTCATACGCGACGGCGCCCACCTGGACGCCGACCAAACCTTCCGCACCGGCCTCGACTTCCTCCTCGACGGCATCCAAGCCCGCATCTCGAGCTGACACGCAGCCGAGCAGACGAGCGCCGCCCGTGGCACCAATTCGGCGTTGACGCGCATCGCCGTACGCGGCACGTCACTGCTTCGGGAGGAGCTTGTCCGTCCGCAGCGGACGGCAAAGCGCAAAGGCAAGGAGGTTACCCACTCCTGCCACTCTCAACATATAGCCACCGGGGGTCTTGCGGCAAGACCCGGGTCGTGCTGCAGAATCTCCGGTCGAAGCCAGAACCTGCGGAAATCAGGGGTTCGCGAAGTACGTGTGCTCTTGTCGAGGTGTGGGCCTCGCGGGGCGTCGAACCGCCCGGTGGGCCTCGCGGTGCGGTTGCGGGCACTCGGCGCGGAAGTGCGGGTGTGCTCGCCGCCGGACTCCCCGGAGCAGCTGGCCGAAATGCAACCTTGTCGAATGAGAGGTTTTCATGATCGACGTGATCGTTGCCGGCGGTGGACCGACCGGCTTGATGCTGGCCAGCGAGTTGCGGCTGCACGGCGTGCACGCACTCGTGCTGGAGAAGGAGGCCGAGCCGACCAGGCATGTCCGGTCGCTCGGCCTGCACGTGCGCAGCGTCGAGGTGATGGACCAGCGCGGTCTGCTGGAGCGGTTCCTCGCGCTCGGCAAGCAGTACCCGGTCGGCGGCTTCTTCGCCGGCATCACCAAGCCGCAGCCCGACCGGCTGAACACTGCACATCCGTACGTCCTCGGCATCCCGCAGCCCGTCACCGAGCGCCTGCTGACCGAGCACGCCACCGAACTCGGCGTCGAGATCCGGCGCGGCTGCGAACTGATCGGGCTGAGCCAGGACGACCACGGGGTGACCGTCGAGCTGACCGACAGCACGCAGCTGCGCTCGCGCTACCTTGTCGGTTGCGACGGCGGCCGCAGCACGGTGCGCAAGCTGCTCGGCGTCGGCTTCCCCGGCGAGCCCACCCGGGTCGAGTCGCTGCTGGGCGAGATGGAGGTGGCCGCGCCGCCGCAGACGCTGGCCGCCGTGGTGGCCGAGGTCCGCAAGACCCACAAGGGGTTCGGCGCCGGGCCCTCCGGGGACGGGGTATACCGCGTCGTCGTGCCCGCCGAGGGGGTGGCCGAGGACCGGTCGGTCCCGCCGACCCTCGAGGAGTTCAAGCAACAGCTGCGGGTGTTCGCCGGCACCGACTTCGGCGTGCACTCACCGCGTTGGCTGTCCCGCTTCGGCGACGCCACCCGGCTGGCCGAGCGCTACCGGGTCGGCCGGGTGCTGTTGGCCGGCGACGCGGCGCACGTCCACCCACCGCTGGGCGGGCAGGGCCTCAACCTCGGCGTCCAGGACGCGTTCAATCTGGGCTGGAAACTGGCCGCCGAGGTCAACGGCTGGGCACCGGACGGGCTGCTGGACAGCTACCACACCGAACGGCACCCAGTAGCCGCCGACGTGCTGAACAACACCCGCGTGCAGTCCGAGCTGATGTCCACCGAGCCGGGTCCCCGGTCCGTGCGCCGGCTGCTGTCGGAACTTATGGACTTCGAGGAGGTGAACCGGTACCTGACCGAGAAGATCACCGCGATCGGGGTTCGCTACGACCTCGGCGAGGGGCACGAACTGCTCGGCCGGCGGCTGCGGGACGTCGAGTTGAAGCGGGGGCGCCTCTACGAGCTGATGCACAGCGGCCGCGGGCTACTGCTCGACCAGACCGGCCGGCTCTCGGTGGCGGGCTGGGCAGATCGGGTCGACCACGTCGTCGACGTCAGCGAGGAACTGGACGTGCCCGCGGCGTTGTTGCGGCCGGACGGCCACGTGGCGTGGGTCGGTGAAAACCAGCAGGACCTGCTCAGCCAGCTGCCCAAGTGGTTCGGCGCTGCCGTCAGCTGAGCGCCGACCTTCGCGAACGCCTCCGCCACCCAGAGGACGGATAGTCAGCAAGATCACTCTCAGCGCCAACCACGGTTCCATTGATCCCCTGAACCGATCTCAGCACACGGCCGCGGCCGTCGGCACCTTCGCCGACAGGTAGCCGCCGAAATCGCCTCCCAGATCGGCTATTCGCATCCCGTGCTCCATCGTCGGTCCTCGCTCCGCCCGCCCGCCTCGGCTACTCCGCTCCGGGTGGATTCGCCGCGCCGGCGCGCCGCGCCTGGGCGAGCAGCTCGTCGAGTTGGGCTTCGGCGCGTTCGGCGCGGGTCAGGGTTTGGGTGCGGGCTTCGTCCAATGCTTCGATGCGGTGGGCTGTCTCGGCGTGTGCCTTGTCGATGGCTGTCGCCGCTTCCGTGCGCACCGCGGTGAGCTCCGCGATCGCCGTGCGGCGCGCCTCCGCCAACTCGGTGCGCGTCGCATCGAGTTCGGCGCGAATCCTGCGCCACTCCTCGCGCGCTTCGTTGGCTGCTTCGACCCGTTCCGCGGCGGCCTTTTCCGCTCGTTCGGTCGCGCGTTCGGCGTCTGCGGCCCGCTGGACGGCGAGATCGCGTTCGGATTGCGCGGATGCCACTCGCGCCGCCGATTCGCGTTGGGCGTGTCCGATTTCGGTGTCGGCGCGCCGCTGTGCCTGCTGCACCTGTTCGGTGGCCTCCTGCCGGATCCGCTCGATTTCCTCGGCGGCTTCGCGACGTGCGGTACGGATTTCGGCTTCGGCGGCGCTGCGGGCGGCGAACACGTCGTCGGCGGCTTGCCTGGTGGTGCGTTCGACCTCGCGCAGTGCGTCGTCGCGGGCCGTATTCGCGACGGCGACCAGACTTTCCGCGTGCTCGGCTGCCGCAGCGGCATCTTCTGCTGCGGCGTCGGCGATCGCTTTGGCTTCCTCGGCGTCGCGTCGGGCCTGCTCGGCGGTGACGCCTGCCATCTCGGCCTCGGCGATCCGGCGGGCCGCATCCGCCTGAACGGCCTGAACCTGCGCTTCCGCGATGGAGGGGTCGGCCAGTGTGGACAGTTCGGCAACGGCGGTGTTCAGGGTGGTGCCCAATTGTTCTGCCAGTCCACGGAACTGGGTGAGCAGCTCGTCGGCGCGTAAGCGGGCGACCGTCACCGGGCCCGGTGACGTCACCGTGACGGAAGCGGTCGTGATGTCCGACTCCTGCTGTTGCCGTTGACGTTCACGCCAGGCTCGCCATCGCGTGTGCTCCGGATGGTCGCAGTATTCCGATGGTCGGCCGGGGCCGCTGCCGCGAGTGATGGGTCGGGGGCAGCCGGGGTAGTTGCATACGGTGGGCACGACAGAATCGTAGCGTTTGTTTCGTCCACTCCAACGTATTGGGGCGAAACGAAATGCGTGTCGCCCCAGGACGTCTCCATACGCGACACGAAATTCTGACCGCCGATAAGTGAACCTTATCGGCGGTCAGGCTCGGCTAGAGTGATCAATTGTCGGTGCAGGAGTTTCGTTTCGTTTGGTTGGCATATATGAAACGAAACTACTACGGAATTACGGGAAAACTAGGGAGCTGATTCGTGGACGATCGAACCGCTGTTGTCGCGGTACCGGACTCGGTCCAGACCGAACTGCGCAAAGGAGTCCGCAGCGTCCTGATCGACGCTGCCGCACTCCGGTTGGTGCGCGAACGCTTCGACGACAACCAAGCAGGGTCGCTACGCCGATACCTCGAGGCATCCCAATCCGCGAATACCCTGCGCGCCTACCGCACCGACTGGATCGCCTGGGCCGCCTGGTGCGTGGCGGAAAATAGGCAGGCTCTGCCCGCCGACGCCTTGGACGTCGCGGTGTATTTGGCTGCCGCCGCCGACGCGCAGCGTCACCCCGACCCCACCACATTGCGTCACAGTGACAGCGAATCCGAGTCCCGGCACTGGGCTTTCAGCGCCGCCACCCTCGAACGTAAAGCCGCCGCCATCGCCGCCGTCCACGCCGCCAACGGACTGCCCTCCCCCACCCGCTCCGACGTGGTTCGCCTGACCCTGCGCGGCATTCGCCGAACCCGCCGCTCCCAACCCACGCGCAAACGTCCCGTCCTGCTGCACACCCTCGAACAGCTGCTGGCCGGTCTACCCGAACCGGGTTGGCCGACCGAACCTGCCCGCCGCCGCGACACCCTCGCGCTGCTTGTCGGATTCGCTGGTGCATTGCGCCGCAGCGAACTTGCCGGCCTGCGCATCACCGACGTTCGCGTACACCTCGACCACCGCACCGGCGAACCCCTCCTGCTCGTCCAGCTGCCGACCACCAAAACCGACCCGACCGGCACCAGCGAACAACGCGTCGCGCTGCCCCGTGGCCAACGCCCGCACACCTGCCCCGTCTGCGCCTTCGCCGACTGGATACACCTGCTCGAAGCCCACGCCGCCCACAGCGCCAGCGGACTGCAAGCCTGGCTCACCGACACACCACCCGCCCCCCCGGACATCCATCGCTGCCACGGTTTTCAAGGCACCACCCTCGCCGCCCAACCCCTGTTCCCCACCATCACCCGCCATGGCGGCATCGCCGCCCGCCCCATGTCCGGGCGCGCCGTCGCCGAACTCGTCAAGCGCTACGCCGCCCGCGCCGGCCTCGACCCAGCCCTCTTCTCCGGCCACTCACTGCGCGCGGGATTCGCCACCCAAGCCGCACTCGGCGGCGCGAGCGACCGCGAAATCATGCGCCAAGGCCGCTGGTCCAACCCCCGCACCGTGCACGGCTACATCCGCACCGCAAACCCGTTGGAAGACAACGCCGTCACCAAACTGGGCCTGTGACCCGTCCGATGTGGGTTTCGGTCGTAATCGCGGAAAATCCGACGAGGTTTGCGTAGTACCTGGTCAGATGCAGTGAGGTGAGGCTAGGGGGTCGTCTTGTTGAGGTGCCGGTAGATGGTGGGGCGGATGACGCCGAACTCGGCGGCGATCTGGCCGACGGTGTAACGACCGAACTGCTCCCAGTGGGACCTCTCGCCCTGGAGGGAAGTCCTGATCACTCCGCCCGAGCCCGCATACGTCGAAAACAGTAACCATGTGCCGGATCCGTGCCTGTTGCGGCCCGAGCAAGTGGGCCCGGGAATCCTGAAGCTGGCCCCAGCCCCAAAGTAGCTTCGCGCTCAGGGTGATTCGTCTACTGTTGCCGGGCGTGCGTCAGGAGTGGTCGACCGAGGATTTGATCGGGTCGTGGACGCTGGTCGGTGAAGACTGGCGGCTGGTGGGCAACAAGTCGGGCGCGACCCGTCTCGGCTTCAGCCTGTTGCTGAAATTCTTCGAGCTCGGGGGCCGATTCCCCACCGGGCCGGAGGAGTTACCGGCCGCCGCGGTGGCGTATATGGCCGATCAGGTCAAGGTCGATCCAGCGCTGCTGGACACTTATCGCTGGAGCGGCAGCACGATCGAGTACCATCGAGCGCAGGTGCGGGATGCGTGCGGCTTCCGGGAATCGTCACGCAGCGACGAGGACAAGCTCGCGTCGTGGCTGGCGGCGGAGGTGTGCCCGGTCGAGCTGCGCGACGAGCAACTGCGTCAGGCGCTGCTGATACGCTGCCGGGCCGAGCGGATCGAACCACCCGGACGTATCGACCGGATCATCGGATCGGCTCGCACGACGTTCGAGAAGCGGTTCTGCGATCGCACCGTGTCGCGGCTGAGTGAGCTGTCGATCGACCGGCTGAACAACCTGGTCACGATTGGTGCGGCTGCGTTGGCTAGTGGCCGGAATCTGTTGGCGGAGTTGAAGTCCGATCCAGGCAAGGTCAGTTTGGAGACGTTGCTGCGCGAGGTGGACAAGCTGGCGGCGGTGCGGGCGCTCGAGCTGCCACCGGATTTGTTCGCCGATACGAGTGAAAAGCTGGTCCACGCGTGGCGGGCACGAGCGGCGCGGTCGTTCCCGTCAGATCTGCGGGATATGCCCGAGCCGACAATGCTGACTTTGCTGGCGGCGTTGTGCTGGTGGATCTGCTGATCGAGCTGGTGCACAAGGTCAATACGCGGGCGGATCAGCGGGTGGAAAAGGAGCTGACCGAGGATCTGCGGCGGGTGCGGGGCAAGGAGAACATTCTGTTCCGGCTGGCCGAAGCGGCGGTCGATCATCCCGACGACATCGTGTGTGAGGCCCTGTATCCGGTGGTCGGAGAAAAGATGCTGCGGGAGTTGGTGAAAGAGGCGAAGGCCAACGACCAGGTGTTCCGGGCGCGGGTGTGCACGGCGCTGCGCAGCTCGTACTCGAATCATTGTCGGCGGATGTTGCCGGCGTTGTTGGCGGCGTTGGATTTTCGGTGCAACAACACCGCCTACCGGCCGGTCATGGTGGCGATGGAGTTGCTGGCGCGCTATGCGAGCATCGACGGGAAGGTCCGCATCTACGACAAACACGCGCTCGCCCCGCTCAATGGTGTGGTGCCGAAAGCGTGGCAGGAGGCGGTGGTCGATGAGAAGGGGCGCGTCGAGCACATCCCATACGAGTTGTGCGTGTTGGTCGCGTTGCGAGACGCGATCCGAAGACGCGAGATCTATGTCGATAGCGGGAACCGGTGGCGCAACCCTGAAGATGATCTGCCCGGTGATTTCGACAGCGCCCGTGAGGTGCACTACGCCGCGATCCGTCAGCCGCTGGATCCGACCGAGTTCATCGCGGGGTTGAAGCAGCGGATGAGCCGGGCCCTGGCCCGTCTCGATACCGGTCTGGCCCAGAACACTACCGGCGGTGTGCGATTGACGCGGCGGCGTGGTGAGCAGTGGATCAGTGTCCCGAAGTTGGACAAACAGCCGGAGCCGGAGAACCTGGAGAAGATCAAGGCCGAGGTCGTCCGCCGCTGGAGAACCCTGGATCTCCTCGATGTGCTCGAGGACGCCGATTTTTTCACCGACTTCACCGCCGAGTTCACCTCGGTCGCCTCTCGTGAGGTGGTCGACCGCGACACGTTGCGAAGACGGCTGCTGCTGGACCTGTTCGCGCTCGGGACGAACATGGCGAGCATGAGGAGTCCGAGGCGGCGTTGCGGCATGTGCGGCGGCACTTCATCACTCGCGACAATCTGCGCCGCGCGACAACGAAACTGGTGAACGCCACGTTCGCGGCGCGGGATCCGAACTGGTGGGGCACCGGCACTGCGTACGCGAGCGATTCGAAGAAGCTCGGCTCCTGGGAGTCGAACCTGATGACGCAATATCACCAGCGGTACGGCGGGTACGGGGTAATGATCTACTGGCACGTCGAACGCCGCAACGTCTGCATCTACTCCCAGCTCAAATCGTGCTCGAGCTACGAGGTGGCGGCCATGATCGAAGGGCTGCTGCGGCACTGCACCGACGCCGAGATCGAAGCCAACTACGTCGACACCCACGGCGCATCGGTGGTCGGGTTCGCCTTCACCGAGCTACTGGGATTCAAGCTGTTGCCCAGGTTGAAGAACATCGGCTCGATCCGGTTGTACCGGCCCGACGACACGGCGGTGTACGGCCAGCCGGGACCGGTGCACCCGCCCGATCCGTTGGGAGTTGATCGCGCAGCAGTACGACCAGATGGTCAAATACGCCACCGCGCTGCGTCTGGGAACCGCCGAGTCGGATTCGATCCTGCGGCGATTCACCCGCGGCGGCCCGAAACACCCCACCTATCAAGCCCTCGAAGAGTTGGGACGGGCGGTGCGCACGATCTTCGCCTGCGACTTCCTCGCGTCGGAAGAGCTCAGACGGGAGATCAACAGCGGGTTGCAGGTGGTGGAGAACTGGAACTCCGCCAACACCGTCGTGTTCTACGGCAAGGACTCCCAGCTCACCGGCGCCGACCGCGAACACGCCGAGGTCTCGATGCTGGCGCTGCACCTGCTGCAATCGGCGAAGGTGCACATCAATACCCTTCTGCTCCAAGCCGTCCTGGAGAATCCGGAATTCCACGACCTGGTCGGCGACAACGAACGCCGGGCGATGTCGCCGTTGTTCTGGTCGAATATCAACCCTTATGGCCGATTCCGGCTCGACATGGACACACGCCTGGACCTGAGCCGAGAACGTGTTGCGGGCTAGAGAATTCCTGTACGTCGGAAGTGGCCGCGAAGCTGGACCAGCAGTGGACGCTATGTCACTGCAACGGGACGTCCGCAGTCAGCCGGTCCACGAGAAAGGCGAGGATCTCGTCGCGGGCCGCGGCGGTCGGCTCCCCCGCCGTATCGACCAGATGCGCGGTGACCACACTGTGCGGGCAGCCGACGATCTGCGAGAAAAACGGCGGCGGAGAGGGATTCGCCGCGTCGGCGGGCAGCACTCGCGGCTCGAAACGCGGACCCAGCGCTGCGGCGTAGGCGGCGAAACGCTGCGCGGTGCAGAAGCGGTCGCCCTCGAAGCGATAGGCGCGTACCACGAGATCATCGCGATCGAGTCGCTCCCGCACGGCCGCGAGCTCACCGGGCGAAATCTCTAGTCCGCCAGGCTCATCCAGTGGCAGCGACGGCTGGCACAGCACCGGCGCCAGCATCGCGGGCTCGAGCATCATGGTGAGCGCGAAATTCCCGGTGAAGCACATACCCAGCGCGCCGACGCCGAGACCGCCGCATTCGCGATGGGCCAGGGCTGCCAGCGCACGCAGCCACACCGCGACCGGGCTGGACTTGCCCGCGCCGAAGGCCCGGAATTCCGCGCTGACACAGGCTCGTTTGAAGACTTCCACGCCGGCCTCTGCCTCTGGATAGGCACCGTCGCGGCCGAACAGTGACGGCAGGTAGACGGTGAGCCCGGCATCGCGCACCCAGCGGGCGAAGCGAGCCACATCGGGACTGATGCCGGGCATTTCCGCCATGACGATGACCGCCGGTCCGGTGCCGCTGACGTACACCGTGCGGGCTACTCCGTCGAGCGTGATCGACCGGGGTGCGAAATCGGCGAGGTCGTCGTCGAGAGAATCCTGCGGGAGAGATTGCTGCACACCCCAAACTCTGCCGCAGCAGGTCAGCACACCGCCATTGGCAAGATCGACACTCTTCGGTCTAGTCTCGCCACATGATTACCCACCTTGCGCTGGACGGTGTGCTCGAAGGTGCACTCGGCCTCGGTATCGACATCGTCGACACGGCAGCCGGGATCGCCGGTGACACGACGGGCGGGCGGCTGCGGCAGCGCGTCGCATCACTCGATGGGCTGCCGGTCCGATCCAGCGGTGGGCGGCTGATCAGCGTCGATACCGAAACCCCGCTCGGCGCGGCGGAGTTCGAACCCGGCGATATTCTGGTGCTGCCGGGGCCGTCCGCGTCCAGCGAAGCGCGTGTCGAGGAACTGCTGACCCGACCCCAGACCATGCAGGCCGTCGAAATCATCCGGCGTGCCGCTGATTCCGGCGCTACGGTAGCTGCCTCCTGCTCGGCTGTCTTCGTGCTCGCGGCCTCGGGGCTGCTGTCGGGCGGGGCCGCCACCACTACTTGGTGGCTGGCGCCGCTGTTGGCCCGCCGCTTCCCCGATGTCACCGTGCACTCCGATCGCATGGTGGTCGACAGCGGCGCAATACTCACCGCCGGTGCGGCTTTCGCCCACACAGATCTGCTGCTGGCGCTGGTCGCCCGCCTCGGCGGCGGTGCACTGGCCGAGCAGGTGGCTCACTACCTGGTGCTCGATGCCCGCATGTCGCAGTCGCGCTACATGGTGCTCGAGCATCTACGGGCCACCGACCCGGTGCTGCGCGCCGTGCAACAGCACGTGCACGCCAATCTGCACCGGCAACTATCGCTGGACGAATTGGCCAGTGTCGCAGCGGTTTCTCCGCGCACTCTGACCCGCCGCATCCGCGACCGCGTCGGCGTCTCACCCACCCAGTACGTTCATCGCCTCCGGGTCGGGCAGGCGGCCACCCTACTCACGACCACACGCGAGCCTGTCGACGTGATCGCGGGCGCGGTGGGTTACGCCGATCCGGCGGCCTTCCGGCGCATCTACCGCAGGCACACCGGCGAGACACCGACCGCCACCCGCACCCGCGCGGCCGAATCGACCTAATAGGAGTGCCGTTAACGGTCGTGTCACCTGGCACATGAAGCCCTGTTCAGCCAGGTAGCCACCGCGATCACTGTTCTTGTTCGGTCGCCAGCGTGAGGTAGCGGTGCAGTGATGTCTTCGGGATGCCGGTCTTGCTCGTGATTTCGCCGAGGCTGTTTCCTTGTTCGCGGAGCAGCCGGGCATAGTCGATCTTGCCGTCGGGCCAGGCGGTGGGTCGGCCGATGTGGCGGCCCTTGGATTCGGCGACGCTGCGGGCGTGGGCGGCGCGTTCGGCGGTGAAGGTGCGTTCCATCTCCGCGAACAGGGCGAGCAGTAGGAACGCGATGCGGGCCATGCCTTCGTCGGCGGTGTTGATCGGGATGGGGTCGGCCAGCGTGCGCACGCCGATTCGGTTTTCGCTGAGGTCGTGGACGAGGTTCAGTACCTCGCGCAGGTTCCGGCCGAGCCGGTCGAGTGTGTAGGC
The DNA here is from genome assembly GCF_045208035.1 of Nocardia sp. NBC_01009. Classification (NCBI taxonomy): domain Bacteria; kingdom Bacillati; phylum Actinomycetota; class Actinomycetes; order Mycobacteriales; family Nocardiaceae; genus Nocardia; species Nocardia sp. NBC_01009. The sequence goes on from NZ_CP108695.1 coordinate 5,546,901, forward strand.
CACGATGGTGTCGCCGGGGCGTGCGTATTCGAGCAGTTTGGCCAGTCCGGGCCGGTCGACGGCCGCCCCGGTCTTCTTGTCGAGGTAGATCCGCTCATCTGGCAGGCCTGCGGCGGTGAGGGCGTCGAGTTGGCGTTCCAGGCTTTGCTTGGTGGTCGAGACTCGGGCGTAGCCGAGTTCGAGTCCGCCGACCGGATGCTGTGGTGCGTTCGCCGTACCCGAAATGTACCGGAATTCGCAGCCGTACATGCCTTTCGGAACATCTTCGGTGGAACGATTTCCGGAACGAATGCCGTTCCGGTTCGCCCTGGTGTCCGATCACCGACCGCGGCGTGTTCGGCGCGACATCGGGTTGTCCCACTCCCAAGGAAGCGGAACAGATAGCCAACCCGGCTACCGCCCAGGACAAACGGACCTGGATGGCTTCAGACGGCCTTACTTTGGGGCTGGGGAAAGCTTCAGGATTCCGGGGCCAAGTGAGGGAGTTCCCTCTGAACCACCTCCTTGACGAGGAACTGATGGAGCGCCTGCTGACCTGGTCCGAACAGACCTGGTCCGAAGGGCGGTTGGTGGACTATGTGAACAACCTGTCCGTGGCATCTGGCTGGAAGTTGGGTGGATGGCCGGCGCACTTCACCTTCCGCGATCCCGCGGAATTCGACGAACTGCACTGCGGCGTGTGCGGCGGGCCGGTGGAGGTACTGCTCACCGTGGGCAGCAGCGAATGGGACGGAGCCACTGGCAGCTGGCGTCCGGTTGGAGAAGGCACGGAGAAAGCCAGCCGAGCATCGGTACCGAAGCACGAGAGAACCCACCATGGTGACCATCGGACGCGGCTACACCCTGCAGTTCTACAGCTGTATCAGCACGCCGTTCCATCTACCGCGGACGATCATGCAATAGCAGAAACGGACGATGGATGCGAGGCCGACATGTCCCGCCTCTATCCGCCGCTACTTCACGGACTCGATGCGCGCCGAAATGCTCGATTCACCCTGAGTGGGTGTGGGTTACCACAACCGAACCCCCGTATCGGCTACGGTTCACGTCGCACCAACCTGCGTGGTCCTTCATGTCGAGAGGCGAAGTCTGTTGTCGGTGAACCTGTTCTGGCGTTCGATGTCTGTAGTGACGGTGTCCCTGCTGATGGCTGTGCCGGCATACAGCCAGGCGGACCCGGTGGACGACGCGCACCCGATCGGGTTGGACCGGTTCTATCACCAGCGGCTCGAATGGAAGCCTTGCGGCGTCGAGAATGTCGACAAGGCCGGTGGCGAGTGCGCGGATGTACTGGTGCCGCTCGACTACGGGAATGCCGACGATCGCACCATGACCGTGGCGATTTCGCGGGTGAAGGCCGGCGATCCGGTGCAGCGGCGGGGAATTCTGCTGTCCAATCCGGGCGGCCCGGGTGGGGAGGGTCTGGACAGTCTGGATCTGCTCGGTGATGTGCTCTCGCCGGAGGTCTTGGCAAGTTACGACCTGATCGGCATGGATCCGCGCGGGGTCGGCGAATCCGGTCGGAGTCCGCGGTGCGGGTGGCCGGTAGGCGAGATGATTCGGTCGGCGGGTCTGGATCCGCTGGGATTCGTGCACGACACCGTTCAGTCCGCGGGGATGGCCGCGACCTGCCTGATTCGTGATCCGAACAAGCTGAGGCAGTTCACCACTCGCAACACCGCGCGTGACATGGACATTGTGCGAGGCGCCCTGGGTGAAGAGAAGGCCAACTTCTACGGCGTGTCCTACGGCACCTACCTCGGTGCCGTGTTCACGCAGATGTTCCCCGAGAGGAGTGACCGCGTCGTGCTCGACAGCACGATCGACCCGGACCGGTACTGGGAGGGCTTGGTTCAGGATTGGGGTCCGGCAGACGAGATCGCGCTGGACGACTGGGCCGGCTGGGTTTCCGGTCGGGATGACGAGTTCCGGCTCGGTACGACTCCACAGCAGGTGCGAGCGAAGATCGAGGAGCTCGTTCGTGTCGCGGCACGCCAACCGATTGTCATCGATGGGTTTGCCATTGACGATCACTGGCTTCCGTTCATCCTGCACGGATTGCTGATGAATTTCCGGCTGAACGAAGCGATGGCCGCCACTGTGCGGGAGATCGCCGATGCCGCGGGCGGGCCGCCCACTACATCGCGAACACCCCGGCTTCGCACCATCGTGGAGGCGCTGCGCGACAACGAGAACTCGGTGCTTGCGCAGATCGCCTGCGGCGATGTCGGGGCGCCGATCGATCCGACCTGGTACTGGCGCAACATCGAAGAGACCCGTGCCACGCAGCCGGTGTTCGGCGCACTGGCGAACAACATCCAGCCGTGCGCCTTCTGGCCTCGCCCGGTCGAGCCTCCGACTGTCGTCCGGAATTCGGTGCCCGCGCTCATCCTGCAGGCGACGGGAGATCCACGAACGCCTTATACCCACGGCGTCCGACTGCATCAGGACATGTCCGAGTCGCGGATGGTGACGCTGCAGGATGTCCGTATCCACATGACATTCCGGCCCGAACTCAGCGACTGCGTGAACGACGCGATCAACACATACTTCAGCGTGGGCACCATGCCGGATACCGACATCACCTGCTACGTGGATCATTCCACCCCCTAGCCCACACCGCTGACCCAGGATGATCGGTCTCATCCGGGCCAGCGGATCGGTCAAGCGGCGACCGTGACGGGTTTCGTCGTCGAACTGGGTGCGGTACAACTCCGGCGCGGCGGGCAGGGCCCTGGGAATAGCCGGGGCCGTACGGGGTGTGCTACCGAGGTCGGCCTCGCGATGTGATCCCGGTAGCGACGTCGCGCCGGGAACCTCAGTAACCGCAATGATCTCGGCATCATCGCGGTTCGGCAGTCCCGCCCAACCAGGGACTTGTCGACGCCACTTTCATCGAGATCAGCCGCTTCAACGTCGGCTCGCCAACGTACAACCCGATGGCAGAGGCCGGAGTTCACTCACCGCAGTCACGGGGAATAGCGCACGGTCCAAATGCGTGACCGTCACCAGTGGGGGCTCGCGCGACCTGACCAGCCGCCGATCCTCCCGACCGGATTCTCGAACTCACAACCGTCGAAACTTTCCTCGACCGCGATCGACAGATCGACGACACCGCCGCCACAATGTACCTGCACCGCAACACAATTCGCAACCGACTTATTCGCTTCTCCGAACTGATCGGGCTGGACCTCGACCGCACAGACGACCTGATCGTCACCTGGTGGCTCCTCACCCGCGCCCGACCGCACTGAGCGCCGTGCCGCATCGATGTGCGCAGTCGCAGTAGGAGCAGCACGGTAGGTAACCAACTAGAGACCGGTCTGACTCGAACCACTTGCGGAGGTCGACCAGCCGCTCGCCCGGTGGGGAGGTGCGATCTGCCGAGTCTGTGCTTCCCGGACGAATTGCTGCTGACTACCTCAACAGGGTTGCCGGCGGCGGCATCTCACTCGCCGCCGCCACAGCCTCCTCCACCCCCACCGCAACCACCCCCGCCGCTGCAGCCGCCGTCACCACCACCACTGCAACCGCCACCGTTGATGTAACTACCGAGTGCAGCGCCACCGCCGGCCTGCGCCGCCCGAGCCCGGCCTGCGGCTGTCCACGACTCGGCACGTTTCCGCTGACGGAGGAAGCGGACACCACTCACGCTGACCAACACGACCGCGACGAAGAAAGCCACGCCGCCCGCGACGGGATAGAACCCCACCAGCACAGCGCCCGCGAGCACGAAGACGACAGCCATCAATACATACATCAGAACCTCCCCCCTCCGAAGCAGTGCACTCAGCTTACCGGGCGCCACCGACAGATCCACGGAACAACCTGCGGCACTGGATGATCGATTGGGTGCCACACGCTATGTCCTGCATCACGACAACCCGCTCGATGCGCCGATCGGAATCGAGCTAGACCATGCGTCGGCTAGTGTCAATCGGACACTCGACTGGTCGCATACGGGGAGGTTTGGACATCCGGCCGACTGGGCACTGTACCGAGGGGTATAGAAATTTGGAGGTAACGCGATGGTGGGCGGACGGCCCCGACAGTTCGACCCCGATGCCGCCCTCGACCGGGCGCTGGAAGTGTTCTGGCGTCAAGGATACGAAGGCACGGCGCTCTCGGACCTGACCGAGGCGATGGGTATCAACCGCCCCAGCCTCTACGCCGCGTTCGGCAACAAGGAAGACCTCTTCCGCAAAGTCCTCGACCGCTACATCGAGGGCCCCCGCGCGTTCGCGACACACGCATTGAATCGCCCCACTGCAGTCGAAGTCGCCGAAGCACTGATGTCCGGAACGATCGCGCTCACCGCAGGCCCGAATACACCCCGCGGCTGCCTGCTCGTCAGTCATGCACACGCCTGCGGCCCCGACACCGACCCGATCCGGGACGAAGTCATCGCACGGCGCACCGCAAGCACTGCGGCACTGCGTCACCGCCTCGAACGCGCCCGCGCCGAGGGCGACCTTCCGATCGAAGCCGACCCGAAAGCCCTGGCCTACTTCGTCACAGCCATCATCGACGGCATCGCCACCCAAGCCGCCAACGGCTGCAACCACGAAGACCTCCGCCATGTCTCCGAACTCGCCCTGCGCATGTGGCCGGCGCGAACCCCGGTCTGGGCCGCGGACCTCAGTCGACCGCTCTACCGAAGCCGGCCCGTGCGCGCGGCGACTTCGTAAACGAACTCCACACCATCGACCGGGTCGAGCTGCTCACCCACCCGCACGAAGCTGCACCCACTGACCAACGCCGGAAATGGTCGGGTTTCCTGGCCCGAGCGTATATGGCTGAGTAGGCTCCTGAGCTGGTGATCTTTGGTCTCGTCGAGAGGTGTTTGGTTGGTCGTTCCGGTGTTCACCGATGAGTCCGCCAGGAAATGTCGCGGTGGGATGTCGAGAACCCGCGCGCGGCTTCGTCTTTGGAGTGAACACGGCCACCATGGGCCGAACGGCACTGAGGAGAACATGATGACCAAGTACCTGCTGCTCAAGCACTACCGAGGCGCACCGGCATCGGTCAACGACGTGCCGATGGACCAGTGGACGCCCGAGGAACTTTCGGCCCACGTGCAGTACATGCAGGACTTCGCCGCTCGGCTCGAGGGCACCGGCGAGTTCGTCGACAGTCGAGCGCTGTCCCCGCAGGGCACGTTCGTCCGCTACGACGGCGAGGGGCGGCCGCCGGTCACCGACGGCCCGTTCGTGGAGACCAAGGACCTGATCGCCGGCTGGATGGTGATCGACGTCGAGACCTACGAGCGGGCGCTCGAGCTGGCCGGCGAGTTGTCCGCGGCTCCGGGTGCGGGTGGGAAGCCGATCCACGAGTGGCTCGAGGTGCGCCCCTTCCTGGCCGCGTCTCCGACCATCACGGAGTGACGCACGGTGGACGAGGCCTTGCTGCGGACCCTCACCCCCATCGTGATCGGCATCCTCGTCCGTCGCGGAGCCGACTTCGCCGCGGCCGAGGATGCCGTGCAGGACGCCCTGGTCGAGGCCGTGCGCGTGTGGCCGGACGACACGCCGCGGGACCCGAAGGGCTGGCTGGTCACCGTGGCCTGGCGGAAGTTTCTCGACGCCACCCGCGCCGATATCTCCCGACGGCACCGCGAGGTCCGCGTCGAGGGCGAGCCCATGCCCGGCCCGGGCGAGGTGGTGGACGACACGCTCCAGCTGTACTTCCTGTGCGCGCACCCGTCCCTGACACCGGCTTCGGCCGTCGCGCTCACGCTGCGCGCGGTCGGCGGCCTGACCACGCGTCAGATCGCGCAGGCCTACCTCGTGCCGGAGGCGACCATGGCCCAGCGGATCAGCAGGGCCAAGCGCACCGTCTCGGGCGTCCGGTTCAACCAGCCCGGTGATGCCGCCACGGTCCTGCGCGTGCTCTACCTGGTCTTCAACGAGGGCTACTCCGGCGACGTCGACCTCGCCGGCGAGGCGATCCGGCTCACTCGCCAGCTGGCGGCCAAGACCAACCATGAGGAGGTCGCGGGCCTGCTCGCGCTCATGCTGCTCCACCACGCACGGCGCCCGGCACGGACCGGCCCCGACGGCAGGCTCGTGCCTCTTGCCGAGCAGGACCGCAGCCTCTGGAACACCCGCCTGATCGCCGAGGGCGTCGACGTGCTCCAGACAGCCCTCACCCGCGACCGCCTGGGCGAGTTCCAGGCCCAAGCCGCCATCGCTGCGCTCCACGCCGACGCTCGGACGGCCGAGGAGACCGACTGGGTGCAGATCGTCGAGTGGTACGACGAACTGGTGCGCCTCACCGACAGCCCGGTGGCCCGCCTCAACCGGGCTGTCGCGGTCGGCGAAGCCGACGGCCCGCGGGCCGGCCTGGCCGCCCTGGCGGGGCTCGACCCCGCCCTGCCCCGCCACGCCGCCGCCGCGGCCTACCTACACGAGCGTGACGGTGACCCGGTGACCGCAGCACGGCTCTACACCGAAGCTGCCCGATCGGCGCCCAGCCTCCCCGAACGCGACCACCTCACGCGACAGGCCGCACGGCTCAACGCACAGTTGCGCAGTTGAGCAGCGAGGAAGTGTCGACCGCAGAGGCGAGATTCCCGGCACCGGGCCGACAAGGATCAGAGCCCGCACCCCCTCAGCCGGTAATCTCCTCAGGATGCTCGGACAACACACGCGTGCGCGCCTTCAGCGGATCACGGCCCTGGTCGCCGGTTGGACTGCTGTTGCCGTAGTGGCGATCCCCGCGACCGCGCAGGAACCGGGCCGATTACCCGCCACAGACGAATTGCGAGTGTGCACGCCGGGGGACTACCCGCCGTATTCGGTGGGAGACGGCGCAGGCGGATACGTCGGGATCGACATCGAACTCATCCGAGGCCTCGCCGATGTGCTGCACCGCCCGATCCGGTTCATCCCGGTGACCTGGGCAACGCTGGCAACCGATTTCGCGCCGCAGCAGTGTGATGTCGCGGTCGGCGGAATCTCCGACCTGCCCGCACGCCGCGGGTTCTCCGACTTCTCGATCTCCTACGGCATCGACGGGAAAGCCCCGATCACGCGGCGCGCGAGCGGCGCCGACTACGCCACGATCGCGCAGATCAATCAACCCGGCGTGCGGGTGATCGCGAACCGCGGTGGCACCAACGAAGCATTCGCACGCAAGAACTTTCCCGACGCCCAACTGACTCTGTGGAACGACAATCTCACCCTCTTCGACGAAATCGACCAGGGCCGGGTCGATGTCTTCGTCACCGATTCCGTCGAAGGCCGATACCGCGTCCGCAGCCACCCCGGTCTGCAGGTCCTGCACCCCGAGCGCCCGTTCGACTCCTTCCGGAAGGTGTTCCTGCTGAAGCAGAACGACCCTGTACTGGCCACGACCGTGAACGCATGGCTGGCAACCCAACTCGCCACCGGAGCCGTCGACCACTCCTTCGCCCGGTGGATCGGTGACGACGCGCCCATCAGCGGCAACTGAGCGACACCCGCACGAGATCTGCTCGCAGCGATCACGAATCGACAGGACGCGGTTTCCTCCGAAGAGCGTTGTCCTGCATTCTTTGCACCAAGCAAGTCGAATCGCCGAGGGGCGTCGATCGGAAGTCGCACTTGGTTCCACCGCTGAAAGAGAAACGATCATGGAGGGGAACCGAAGGCTTGGACCGTCGTGCCAGCTGGAGAGTATTAGGAGTGGGGATGGGGATCCACGATGTGATCGAGGGCCTCCAGATCCCGTTGCAGAGCGTAGAAGGTGGCCAGGGCGACAGCGAAGGCGAAGAACCCACCGACACACAGGGCTACGATCGAGCCGATCACCGTATGCTGCTGATGCGGAGTCAGGAACATCAGCCCTACCGGCACGCCGATCAACGGAACCGAGGCCGCCACACCGAGATACAGGCGGCTGCGCCAGATCAGCCGGTGTAGCCGGGTCGAGTCGTCGGGATAGGTGTGCCCGGCGGCAACCAGTACCAGCGCAAGACGAAGAATGTGGCTGGAAAGTACGTATACACAACCGCCGCCGCGGCCGCAATGAGGCTCGAGGCGATGAGATTTGCCAGCAATCCGGCCGGCAGCGGCCCGAGCGACAGCAGCTTCACCAGGAAGATGCCCATGGCCAGGATCCATATGTACATGAGTTTCAGATGCTGTTCGGTGATCTGGCGTTGATCGAAGACACGGACGATGTGGTCGTGGTCGAGCTGGGCCAAGGTCTGTGGTTCGGTGCCGCGGTCGTGGGAGATCTTTACCGCGACCAGCCGGCCCATCGATCGCTGCCGAGCCAGGAATACCCGCGCGAACGCGCCGCGGCCCAGCGGCAGCAGCAGGTCGAAGTCGTCGATGGTGGCGCCCGGAGCAATGGTGTCGATGGCATCGAGCGCGGTGGGGTCGGCCAGCAGCGTGGTGCGCGGGCCGCTGCGGTCGAAACTCTCGGTGATGCGCGCCATCTGGGTCGGGTAGTCGTGCTGGTATTCGGTCAGGTCGACGTCGTTGCGGCGGCTGCGGGCGCTGATCTCCTTGTAGATGAGATCCGGCGGCAGCGGAGCAGTGCCCAGTTCCGGGAACTGTTCGCGATAGTCGGCAAGGCGGAGCGCGTCGTCGCTGCGCGACCAGCGTTCGTGCATATCCAATTTGATCAGCTCGATCAGCACGGTTCGCCGCAGCGCGGGCTCCGTCGGCAAGTGAACCGACAGATTGGGTGGTTCGCTCGATGAGTGCCAGCGTTCGGCGAACTGCGCAACCAGGGTCGTCAACGCGGTCTGCGTTGCCGTCGCGCGGACGCCACCGAGGTTGGAGGTGCTCGCGCCGAGATTCTCACCCATCGTCGCTCGCCTCGAAGTTGATCCCGGCTCTCGCACCGAGGGTGGTGGATCGTTCAGACCGGGTAGTCGGCACTTCATCAACAGCTTTACGCCGTTGCCGTCCGCTTGTCCATCCCCTGAGGCGAGCCGAGCGTTGGCGGCTAGATTGCTAGCATGCTAGCATCGTGCTGTGGGCGACGAGGATGTGAAGCAGTTCAACGTCTATCTGCCGATCGGGCTGATCAAGCAGGTCAAATTTCAGTCGATCGAGTCGGGAATGTCATTGTCGGCACTGGTCGCCGACGCGCTGCGGGCATACCTCGACGACACCCACCGGCAGTCATCGTCGGGAAAGGATTGATATGACGACCGAAGGTATCGAGGCCGTGCTCCTGGAAACCCACAATTGGGGCAAGGCGGCCAAGTTTCTGCAGGAGCTGGGATTCGAGGTGGAGTTCGAAACCGACCACAACTCGGGCCAGTTCCGCAACGGTGACGGTCCCAGCGTTTTCGTTGCCGAGGTCCCTACGACTCAGCAGCCGCGCACGCAGCTGGTTCTGAAGGTCGCCGGCACGCAGAACCGCCCCGGCGGCGAAGTCGATATCGTCACCGAGTTCGAGCCGACCCACTACGGGACCCAGGAGATGACCGTCCGCGACCCGGACGGGCGGCTCTGGAGCCTGCAAGCACCGGCGGGCAAGCAGTGATCGCCATACCGGACGAGCAGGTCGCGCCGGACAGCACCGCGATCCGGGTCGCGCTGTGGCGGGCGATGCACGTGCAGATCGATTCGCCCCCTTACGTATTCCGCGACGAGATAGGTCTGCGGCTGGCATCGCCCGAGGAAGATTGGCGACGTCGCCCGGATATGGACCCGCAGACCACCAGCCAGATGCGAGCAGGCATCGTGTCCCGGGCCCGCTTCATCGAGGACCTCCTCGCCGAACAGATCGAGCGTGGCGTGGATCAGTACGTTCTGCTCGGCGCCGGACTCGACACCTTCGCGCAACGCCGACCCGAGCTCGCCGCACGCCTGACGGTGTTCGAGATCGACCAACCCGGCCCCCAGGCATGGAAGCGACAACGCCTCACCGAGCTCGGATACGGCGTCCCGGAATGGTTACGTCTGGTCCCCGTCGATTTCGAGGTGGACTCGTGGTGGGATCGGCTGACAGCCGCCGGTTTCGACCCGGACCGCCCGGCGGTCGTGGCATCCACCGGCGTCTCCATGTACCTCACCAAGGAGACGAATATCGCCACCCTGCACCAGCTTGCGAAGCTCGCGCCCGGCTCTACTCTGGCCACGACATTCATGCTGCCGCTCGAACTCGTCGGCCCCGACGAACAGCAGCTGCGCCGGTATGTCGAGCAGGGCGCCCGCGAATCGGGCACTCCGTTCATCAGTTTCTTCGGTCCCGACGAGATCGTGGCGCTGGCCGAGGACGCGGGTTTCGCTGCCACCCAGCACATTTCGCCCAGCGACATCAACCGTCGCTACTTCACCGACCGCACAGACGGGCTGCGCCCCACGGAGTCGGAACAGATCCTGGTGGCGACGTCATAGTGTGGCGACCGTTTCGAGGTCGCCTCGGGCTGGTGTAATCCTTCGAAGCCGCACCGTCCGAACAACATTCGCCCCCGCTGCCTCGCGGCAGGGGCTCATCGCCATCGCCGTACCGGCGACCACTGAAGCCGATACCGTGCCCGGCCCGACAGGCACGGTATCGGCAAAACAGTGTGCTGTGGCCAACTGGTCCACATCCGGGCCTACCGGCTTGCTCAGTGCCCAGCTCACCGCTTTCTTAACAAGCTCGCCGACGATTGTCTCGTCGACGGCACTCGACGTCGTCAACGCGAACGCAGTCGCCCACAAGGTGCCGACCTCGAGGCTCGCCGTATCACTGAACCCGAACGTCGCATACCGCGACTTGAACTTCTCCACGCTCGCGGGCAGTTCGGTGGCCGGTTCGGACAGCGCGACATGAGCGGATGTTCACACGTCGGGATTCGAGTAGCGGCTACTCGTGTGCGCATGGCGGCGCGGTCGTACTTTCGGCCACAACCTCGACCACCAACGCAGGAGGTGCGTGATGCCTCGCATCTACACCGTCGAGCATGGCGACACACTGTTCGGCATTGCGCTGCAATTCTACGGTGACGGGATGAAATTCCCGATCGTCGCCCAAGCGAACGGAATCGCCAATCCTGATCTGATCTTCCCCGGCCAGAATTTGCAGATACCAGACCTCGCGCCGCCACCCCCACCTCCACCACCGAGGCGGCCACCTGCGCCCGGGCCTGAACCCGAACCGCCCCCGCCGCCGATCCTCTTCCGGCTGCTGCGTCCCACGGATCTGTTGAACCTGCGATGTGAGGCGATCGGATGCCGAATCCGCACCGACGAGGGTCCGCCGGTCCCCGCGATGACCACCCACACGGTAAGCCCCGACGACACATTGTGGGACCTGGCGCAACGGTTCTACGGCGACCCACGGCTGTTCCCATTGATCGCTGCCGCCAACCAGATCCCCAACCCGAACCGGATCTTCCCGGGCCAGGTTCTGGTCATCCCCCCGCGTCCGGCGCCGCCTCGGCCCGCTCCCCCGTTTACTCACACGGTGATATCCGGCGACACGCTCTGGGACCTCGCCGAACGATTCTATGGTGACCCGTTCAAGTATCACCTGATCACCGCGGCGAACGACATCGGCAACCCGCACGCGATCTTTCCCGACCAGGTCCTCGTCATCCCCGGACTGAGCGGTCAGCCCGGTCCCACTCCCGATCACCCGCGCGGGTCGCGACTCGTCGCGGTCACCGAGGACGCGCACATCATCATCCGCTTCGGCGTGCAGAACCTGCACGAGGAGGCAACGTTCACCGGAGCACCAGAGCCGACGGTGGCGCGGGCACGCGCGGCCGACGACTCGCGAGTTGTGTTCGAACTGCCCAAGGGAACAGAGCTGCCGTTCACGGTGTCCGGTGCGCTGAGCACGCTGGGACTGCGGGTACCGCCGCTGGCGGTACCACGGCTGAAGGACGGACAGCGACGCCCACCCGAGGCCACTGTGCCACTCGCGGTGCCGGCGCCCGACCAGACCGCGATCGAGGCACCTTACCGGCTCGACCTTATCGACGACCCCGGCACCGACGAGCCCACGCTGAGCGGCACCACAGCGATCGTCGTCGATCACCATATCCAGGAGCACGAGCGCGGGTCGCTGTTCACGCTGCAGGACGGCGGTCACAAAGTCGGCAAGCGCATCAGCGAAATAGACGTCCGGACTGCCATCCACACGCTGCCGGACACCAAGGCCCGCACTGTGCACTACCGCTTACACGGCATATCGCGTTATCGGGAGTTCTTCCTGCCCGACGAGCTTCCCAGCGCGGATGACGAGGCGTCGGCGGGCAACGAGGTCGCGGTGAACATCCCGAGTTCGGCGCCGCCGCTCCCGCCGGTGGTGCGCGATGTGATCCCGATGTTCCAGTGGGAGCAGACGACCGAGCCCGAACATCCCTTCGCCGTCAGGCGGATTCGGCGCAGCGGTGTCCGCATCTGGCTGGACCGGCCGTGGTACTCCAGCGGCGACGGCGAGATGCTGGCCATCCTCACCACCGGTGATGCGGAGCTCGCCAAGGGTAAGGACGATGAGGTCAGCCTCTGGGCGCGCGACCCGATCCTGGCCGGGCCCGAGATGCAGAACACCTATGAGGTGCCGGTGCTTTCCGCGTGGGAGCAGCGTGCGGTGCAGTTGACGCTGGTACCACAGGACAAGCCCGGTCGCCCGGTCGCGCACGTCGTCAGGGAACGCAAGTCCGACAAACCCGAGGACAGGGACAAGGTGATCAACGCCTACCGTTCCGCCCCGAGTTTCATCGGGAGCGCAAGCGCTGGTTCGTCGACGTGGTCCTGGACTCCGCCGACGCGATCTGGCCGTTCCTGCGTTTGTCGGTCGCCAGATATCAACCCAACTCGATTCCGGGCATGGCGTTCTCCGAGGTCGTCGCTACGGACTTCCTACAGCTGCCACCAGAGCGGATCGGAACGTTGAGCCGACCCGAGGACGGCGAGGTACGGATCAGCGTGACCGGCGTGACCGCCGTGACCGCAACGCCGGGCTCCGACAGACCGACACCGCCGAGCGACCGCGACACTTTCCGGGATGCGCTGTCGAAGTCGCGGCGGGTGGTGGCGACGCTGCAAGCCCGGAATACGACCTCCGGCTCCGACATCGACTGGATCGACATCGTCTCGGTGCCGTGCGAGCTGGCCGGCGTACGATTCGGGTCCTTCGAAGCGACCTGGTCCGCGGCGCTGCCCCTGAAGCCCGAGCAGCAGCTGCTGACACCGGGGACGTCCGACGATCTGCGGGTACAGATCGAGGAATACGAAGTGCTGCCCGCCGATCCGGTGCCCGGCGAGCAGACACCGCGCGCCACCGAACGATTGGTCTACGCCGATCACTTCAGCCTGTAGGAGGCTGCGGGCAAATATGTCCCGGCACACCCCGGCCTAGCCCGCAGCCGACTGGCGACAGTGAACGCGCGGATCCGGCGAACGTCAGACCCGGCGAAGCTCGAAAATGCGGAACTCGCGACCGCCGGAGAGCTCGTACTCCATCTCATAGCCCGGCCAGAACTCCACGGCCAGGTCCCAGGCCCGTTTGCGGTCCGCTCCCGTGATCTCGGTGACGGTGACCTCGAGCCGTTCGGACTTGGTCCGCACGCTGGCCGTGCTCGCCGCGCGCAGGTTCGCCGACCACACCGGATGCTTCACGCTGCCCCAATTGGACCCCAGGACAAGGAAGTTCTCGTCGTGCGGCACATACAACAGCGCCGTCGTGCGTGGCAGCCCGGTCTTTCGGCCCACGACGGTGATCTCGATCGACGGCAGCCCCGCCAGATCGAGGATGCCACGTTTGCCACCGCTCACCCGGCGCACCACACGCTCCAGCCACAACACCACCGGCGCCATGCGCATGACCCAGCGTTGCGCGGCGAGCCGTCGGGCGACAGCAGGCAAGGGATTGGACACCATCCTCGAATCCTGACAGACGCCGGCACCCGACGAGCGCACCGAAGCGCGCACTGAGACCACCCTCACTGCCTTACCCCCGGTCAGGCCCACCAAAAGTGGCGGGAGACACACTAGATGATCCGGGGTGGGCGATCGACGGCCAGCTCGGGCACGGTGCCTCGAAACCGCTCGATCTCCACGAGCGCGAGCTGACCGGTACAGCCCTGACTCAGCGGCGAGGTCCCGCGATCTGCGGTCAGCACATTCGGGTTACCGTGCCTGCAAAAGCTGGGATCCGCGGGGTCGGGGTCGTACCAGGCGCCCGTCGACAGCTGCGCGACACCGACGCGCACCCCGTCATCGACAACGACCCCCGCCAGACAGCTGCCCCGGTCGTTGAAGATCCGCACGATGTCGCCGTCCCCGACGCCGCGCGCACCCGCATCATCGGGATGCAGCCGAACCGGTTCTCGCCCACCAATTTTCGCCGATCGACTGTGCGCGCCGACATCGAGCTGACTGTGCAACTTGGTGCGGGGCTGATTGGCGATCAGCTGCAGCGGGAACTGTGCGGCCGCCGGCCCACCCAGCCATTCCTCCGGTTCCATCCACACCGGCTGCCCTGGACAGTCCGGATAGCCGAAACCGTCGATGGTTTCGGAGAAGATCTCGATCTTCCCGCTGGGGGTGGTCAACGGGAAACGTTCCGGATCGGCACGGAACTGCGCGAACAACACCTGATCGGGATCGGGTATCGGAAGCTCGAGCGGCTCGCTGTCCCAGAACATCTCGAAGTCCGGGACTTCGTCACCGCGGTGGGTTTGCCACTCCCGATACAGCTGCCGCAACCATTCCTGCGCCGTGCGGCCCTCGGTGAATTCCTTTCCGACACCGAGGGTTTCGGCCAACTCGGCAAAGATCGCATAATCGTCACGCGCCTGCCCCTGCGGCCTGGTCAGCGCGGGCATCGGAAAGAAGACCCGATCGTTCGGCCCAGCGCCGTAGTCGTCGCGTTCGATCGACATCGTCGCGGGAAGCACCACGTCGGCATGCCGGGCGGTCGCGGTCCAGAACGCATCGTGCACGACCACTGTTTCCGGGCGCGCAAACGCCGCACGCAACCTGGCCAGATCCTGATGGTGGTGAAAGGGATTCCCGCCGCACCAGTACACGAGCCTGATGTCCGGGTAGGTCAGTGTCCGACCGTCGTAGTCATAGTCCGCACCGGGGTTCAGCAGCATGTCGGCGATTCTGGCGACCGGGATGAACGTGTCGACACCGTTGCGGCCCTGCGGGAATTTCGGCACCGAATAGGCGCGCGCGGCCTCACCGACGTGTGCCGTCGACCCGTAGCCGTGACCGAAACCGCCACCGGGCAGCCCGATCTGACCGAGCATCGCCGCCAGCACCACCCCCAGCCACAGCGGTTGCTCACCGTGCTCGGCACGCTGCAGCGACCAACTCACGGTCACCATCGTCCGCACCGCAGCCATATCGCGCGCCAACGCCCGGATCTCACCGGCAGGCAGCCCGGAGATCTGCGCCGCCCACTCCGGCCCCTTCACGACCCCGTCGCGCTCGCCACGCAGATAGCCGGCGAAGCGCTCGTAACCGACGGTGTACCGGTCGAGAAAATCCTGGTCCGCCAACCCCTCCGCATCCAACACCTGCGCCAACGCCACCATCAGCGCCGCATCGCTACCCGGCCGCGGCGCGAGCCACTCGGCCTGCGCTTCGGCCGGGATATCGTCACGCAACGGGCTGATCGACACGAACCGGCAGCCACGCGCCCGCGCCGCACCGATCCACGTCCGCGTGTTGTGACGTGACACTCCACCCGGAGAAACCGCCGAGTTCTTCGGCGACAACCCGCCGAAGGCCACCACCAAATCCGTATGCTCCGCAAGCACACTCTTGGCCGTCGCCTGCCCTTCCAGGACCGACATATCGGCGATCACATGCGGCAACAGCACACTCGACGCGCCGAGGCTGTAGCTGTTCACATGCCGCACATACCCGCCGAGACAGTTCAGGAACCGATGCACCTGACTCTGCGCGTGATGAAACCGCCCGGCACTGGCCCACCCATAAGACCCGCCGTACACCGACTCCGCACCGTACTCGCGATAGACCCGACTCAGCTCACCCGAGAGCAACCCCACCACGGTCTCCCACGACACCGGAACAAACGGCTCGTCACCACGCCGCGCGGGCCCCGACCCGTGCTCCAGCCACCCCCTGCGCACATACGGCTGGTCGATCCGCGTCCGATGATGCTGCGCGGAGGCGACATTGTCGATCAACGCCATCGGCTCCGGATCACCACGCCACGGCCGCACCGAGGTCAGCCGCTCACCGTCACTACCAGCCTCGAACACTCCCCAATGCGTCAGATGCGCGGTCATCACACCACCGTAGCCGGCCAGCCAGAGCCCCCGCTTCCCCTTGATCCGCCAAATGGCCCCGTAGTTCGGACACACCGGCGGATCATGAAACATGGACGACTCGTCGAGCTCGCATCCGACATCCGCCCGCAGCATGTACGCGCCGCCACCACCGCCGAACCGGCCAAATACCATCACTTGCTCCGGACCGGCCGCAACGGCCGGATCCTCCGCTGACGCGAACGAAACTCTAAGCGCTGCACCGCTATTGGTTCAACATCGGGAACGCCGTCGCTATCGGCCTCGACAAGCTACCCGTACGGTGGGCGGCACGCCTCGACCATACCGAGCCGATCGGCAAGGTCGGGGCGGGCACGACGACCTGGACTCCGGTCAGGATTCGGACTCGACCGGCAGACCCGCTTCGGTCCAGTCCTGGATTCCGGCGCGGTAGGCACGCACGTTCGTATAGCCGAGCGCACGCAGTTTCCCGGCAACGATCTCACTGTTCTGACACGCCAGGTTCGAGCAGTAGGTGACGACGGGCGCACTCCGATCCGGAAGCAGCTGGGCGGCACGGGAATCCACCTCGGATGCCACCAGGGTGAGCGCGCCGGGCAGGTGCGCCTTCTCGTAGTAGCCGGCACCGAGGGTATCGAGCACCGTCACCGCACCCGCCTCGATCGCGGCGGCCAGTTCGGTCCGGGTGATCACTGTGGTCATGAAAATTTCCTTCCTCGACAACACATTTATGTGCGTGCGCACACAGATTATCATAAACGTGCAGGCGCACATAATGGATAGGATCACCACGTGACGAACTCCGAAAAGCACCGCCGCGCCGCCGCCGCCGCATGGTCGGCACTACTCCGCGTGCACGCACAGCTCGTCCCACAACTCGACACCGACCTGCGCCAATCCTTCGGACTACCCCTGGCCTGGTACGACGTCCTACTCGAACTCGATGGCACCGAACCACTCCGCATGACCGACCTCGGCGACCGCGTCGTCCTCAGCCGCACCCGAGTCAGCAGACTCGTCACCGAAATGCAGACCGCAGGCCTCCTCACCCGCCGAACCAACCCCGACGACGCCAGATCCGCGTTCGTCTCGATCACCGACGCAGGCCGCACCCGCCTCCACGAATCCGCACCCCACTACCTCACCAACATCGACAAACACTTCGCCGAAAAACTCGACACCGACGAACTCACCACCCTCGCCACCACACTCGGCAAAATCCTCGGCCCCACCCACCTCCCACTCACCACCGACAACCGCATCCGATAACCCACGACCAGGCACACCCACTGACACGCCGTTATAGTCGGTGGCGTGTCACTCGTGCAGCCCGCACTCGATCGAATACCAGAGCCCTACCGCTCCAAGGCGATCCAACATCGCGAACTGCTGAAGTTCGCCGTTGTCGGCGCCATCACCTGGTTCATCGACACCGGCGTCGTCTACACGGTAAAACTCACCGTCCTCGGCGAAAAACCACTCACCGCACGACTTCTCGGCGTACTCATCGCCACCATCGCCTCCTACATCCTCAACCGCGAATGGTCCTTCCGCACCAGAGGCGGCCGCCAACGCCACCACGAAGCCGCACTCTTCTTCGCCATCAGCGCACTCGGCATCGGCGTCACCTTGCTCCCCCAAGCCATCTCGCTCTACCTACTCGACCTCAGAGTGCCCCACGTCGGACCCGTCACCCAGGCCATAGCCAACTTCATCACCGGCCAAATCCTCGGCGTCCTGCTCGCAATGGTCTTCCGCTTCTGGGCATTCCGCCGCTTCGTCTTCCCCGACGACCTCCACGAAGCCGAACTGCACAGCATCTGAGCACACCAGCCCCATCTGTACCTTTGATGACAAGCGCACCGTGCGTCCACCCGCGGAAAGGATGCAGCCCCTTGCCGACCGGCGCAGCACACCCCAGACCAGCGTCGGCCCCGCCGCCCCGCCGCCCCACGCAAGGAATCGGCTGATGTTCGCACGCTGGGGGAACCTCGTCCATCGCTTCCGATTCGCCGTCCTCGGCATCACCGTCGCAGCACTATTGGCCCTCAGCGGCTACGGCATCGGTCTCGAAGACCACCTCAGCTCCAGCGGACTCGACGACCCCACCTCCGAATCCGCCCGCGCAGGCCGCCTCGCCGACGAAGCCTTCGGCCGCAACCACGACGGCGACGTCATCCTGCTGTTCACCGCACCCGCCGGCAAAACCGTCGACGACCCCGCCTTCAGCACCGCGGTAGTCGACCACCTCAACCGCCTCCCCCGCGAACATCCCACCGAGATCACCGGCATCAACGGCGCCTACTGGCGCACCGAAACCGGAAAACTCAGCGGAGCACAGGCCGCCACCAACGACAAAACCACAGCCTTCGCCGCACTCGCCATCCGCGGCGACAACGACACCGACATGGTGCGTAACTTCCGAAAAGTCAAGGACGCCTTCCTCCTCCCCGGAGTCCAGGTCCAAATCGCCGGCCTGCAAGCCGTCGGCGGCACCCTCAGCGACACGATCACCACCGACACCAAACGCATGGAGAAACTCGCCCTCCCCGCCGTCGCGGTGTTGCTGTTCTTCATCTTCGGCGGCCTGGTCGCCGCCGCACTACCACTGATCATCGGCGGCCTCACCGTGCTCGGCGCAGGCGGCGTCGTCCGAATCCTCACCAACTTCACCGAAGTCAACTCCTTCGTCAACGGCGTGGTATCCATGGTCGGACTCGGCCTCGCCATCGACTACGGCCTCTTCATAGTCAGCCGATTCCGCGAAGAACTCGCCGAAGGCTACGACACCCCCACCGCCGTCCGACGCACCGTCATGACCGCAGGACGCACCGTCGTCTTCTCCGCCACCATGATCATCGCCAGCCTCGGCGGACTGCTGCTGTTCCCACAGGGCTTCCTCAAATCCCTCGCCTACGGCGCCATCGCGACCGTCTCGCTCGCCGCCCTCACCGCCATCACCATCCTGCCGGCAATCCTCGCGATCCTCGGCCCGCGCGTAGACCTGCTCGGACTCAAACGATTCCGCAAAACCAAGACCGCCGACGAAGTAGAGAACGGCTTCTGGGGACGCGCCACCGGCTGGGTCATGCAACGCCCACTACGCATCGCCATCCCCCTCTGCATCGGACTGTTCCTGCTGATCCTGCCGATGAAGAACCTCGTCTTCGGCGGCATGAGCGAAAAATACCTACCCACCGACAACCCGGTCCGAACCGCCCAGCAGGACTTCGACGAACTGTTCCACCTCCGCCCAACCGATCCGCTACAGCTGATCATCACCTCCGACAATTCACTCGACGTCGGCGAAGTCACGCGACGAGCCAACGAAGCACCCGGCCTCGCCCAGAAATTCGGCGTCCCGACACCCGCCCCATCGCGTCCCGACGTCTACCGACTACAAGCACCGCTCATCGACACCGCCAAGGGCGGCACAACCATCGAATACCTGCGCGCCATGGACATTCCCGACGGCGTCACCCTCATGGTCGGCGGCAAACCGGCAATCGAGAAAGACAGCATCGACGCCCTGCTGTACCGCATGCCCTTCATGATCGCGATGGTCCTGCTCATCACCACCATCCTGATGTTCCTCACCTTCGGATCACTGGTCCTGCCGATCAAGGCCGCACTCATGAGCGCACTCGGATTGGGCTCCACCCTCGGCATCCTGACCTGGATCTTCATCGACGGACACGGCGCAGGCCTGCTCAACTTCACACCACAACCGATCATGGCGCCGGTGCTCGTACTCATCATCGCGATCATCTACGGCCTCTCGACCGACTACGAAGTCTTTCTGCTCTCCCGCATGGTCGAGGCCCGCGCCAAGGGCGCGAGCACCAGCGAAGCCATCCGCACCGGCACCGCACACACCGGCCGCATCATCACCGCCGCCGCACTCATCCTGCTCGTCGTCACCGGCGCCTTCGCCTTCTCCGATCTCGTGATGATGCAGTACATCGCCTACGGCATGATCGCCGCGCTGTTCATCGACGCCACCATCCTGCGCATGCTCCTGGTCCCCGCGATCATGAAACTCCTCGGCGACGACTGCTGGTGGGCACCGGCCTGGATGAAACACATCCAGCAGAAGATCGGCCTCGGCGAACCTGTCCTCGACGATGAACGCCCCGGCACCAGCGATCTGCACGACCTGGTGAAGTCCACACCGATCACCGACCCGGTCACCATGAAACTCCCCGTCGCCAGCGCAGCACGCTCCGAGCACGTCTGACAGCGCCTCGCGCGCCGAAACCGCTCGACAACGCCGTCCACGGAGGTACGCTCACCGCCGGAAAGCGTCACCGCCGGCCACCGGACCGAAGGACGACCACCGATGAGCAGCCCCCGCCTCGAAGTCGAATACGCCGATCCGACGCCGCTGCAGGCGCGCATCGACACGCACCGGAAATACTCCGAGAAGCCCGACGACCCCGGCACCGACGTGCTCGCCGCGATCGAGCTGACCGGAACCGAGCACCTCGCCGACATCGGCTGCGGCGATGCCCGATTCCTCGCAAACCTCGCCGCACGCGGACACCACGGCCCACTGGTCGGCATCGATACCTCACCCGCCATGGTCGCCGCGGCCGCGGCCATCCCCGGCGTGCAAGCGGTGCTCGCCTACGCCGAGCAGATCCCCTTCGACGACAACACCTTCGACGTGGTCACCGCACGGCACATGCTCTACCACGTGCCCGACCCGAGAGCCGCCCTCGCCGAGTTCCGACGCACCACGAAGCCCGGCGGCGCTGTCGCCGTCGTGGTGAACCACCCGCACACCTGCCCGCGCACCACGGAACTGATTGCCGCCCATGCGGGTAGCTACGGCATCACGACCACCGAAGCCTTCACCGCAACCGTCGATTCCGACACGCTGCCTGCGATGATGATCGACACCTTCGGCACCGTCCGGATCCACCGCTCCGACAACGCCCTCGTCTTCGATGCTGCCGCACCGCTGATCCGCTTCGCCGAAGCATTGTTCGGCTTCCATGGCGTCACCCCCGATCACCCCCAGCGGCAAGCGATTCTGACCGACATGAGCGAAGACATCGAGGATTGGTTCGCTCATCATCCCGGCCAGAGCTGGCGCGATCCCAAGGGATACATCGTCGCAACCGCGGCAACATAGCGCACCGCTTTCGCCCCCCGCCCTCCTTGCGGCTTTTGTTGAGCGATAGCGAAGGTGTGTCGAGATGATGTGTCGTTGCGGGTTGAGAGGTGAGCTGCATGCGTAGATGCGCATATCTACGTAGGATAATGTTTCAGGAGCTGGTCTATGCCCGACTCCGGTTCCTGCACTGGGTTGTTTTACCAACGATCGAATCAGCTGGGCGCACAGAAACTCGCCGACGTTCCCGACTCAGGCTCGATCCGTCCGCTCCCCTCCCCCGACAGGCTCCGCACGGCTCGATGCACCTCCCCTGACCCAGCCAACCGGATGACAGGGATTTGCCCACCGAGAACGGCCGCCCCTGCCCCAGCAGGCTCGACGATGCCCGCTGCCGAATCCACTGCGCCGAAGCAGACGGCACTACCTCAGCGCTGACTCGCCACTGACCAAAAGCTACGAATGGGCCTCCTACACACCCAGATTCGGCCTACATCGACTGCAATCGCGCGTCGTGTGCACCATTGCACCGATTGCCGCTTCATGTGATGCGTCAGCGTGGGTGTGTCGACTGGTCCAGCACCCGGCAACGAGATTATGCTGACTTCGCCGTGGGACGTGGCGGCGTCCACGCGGCGCACGGGGAAGCGGCCCGCCCGGCTCCGCACACGCGGCGCCGGGCGGGTCAACTCGACCGATCCGGAGCCGCCGGCCTGCAGCATCCTGGTCACCCTTGGGGCTCACCGTCGAACACCTCCTCGATGCCGGCAAAGTTTGCCGCACGAATGAGGAATACTTGCCGCGAAACATTGCAGTCGCCGAGGACGGAATACCAGGGGCAATCATGATCGAGCTCGTGCTGGTGGCGGTCATCGTATTCGAAGCCGTTGGTCTGGTGGCGTTGTCGGTGCTGCTCGTCCGCAGCCGTCGCCAATTCGAGGCGTTGCAGCGGAAGGTCGACTCCCGATCGCTCTGGATGAACGGTAGTCGCGAGGCGGTCAAGACCGTATGGGAGACCGCGAATCTGGTGCGTAAGAAGGGGTTCCGCGGCGCGGTTCTGAGCTCGGTCGAAGAACTGGCGGACTGGGCCCAAGTCGAACGCCCTGACCTCGCCCGGCTGACTCCGGACGGCCACGTCGTGATCGCGTTCTCCGATATCGAAGGTTCCACCGCCCTCAACGAGCGGCTCGGTGATCGCATCTGGGTCAAGCTGCTCGACCGCCACGACAGGATGATCCGCAACTTCGTCACCGAGCACGGTGGGCACATTGTGAAAAGCCAGGGGGATGGCTTCATGATCGCCTTCGCCCACCCGGAGCAGGCGGTGCGGTGCGGGTTGGATGTCCAGAGTGCACTCGGCAAGGGGGTCAAACCCATCGGTACCGAGCGGGTTCGCGTGCGCATCGGCATTCACATGGGCAAATCGGTCCGGCGCGGCGATGACCTGTTCGGACGAAATGTCGCGATGGCGGCGCGGGTGGCCGGCCAGGCCGACGGCGGCGAAATCCTCATCAGCGCAGCGGTCAGAGACGCCGTCGACGGCGAACCCGACATCGTCGTCGAGCAAGGGCGCGAAGTAGAACTGAAAGGTTTTCGCGGCACCCACCACCTCTACCCGGTCGAACGGGCGTGACTCGGCGCTCGCGCCATCCTCAGCCGGCCGAGGAGATCCCCGCGCCGAGACCAGGCGCCGCCGAGCGCGCGAACAATCGTTGCGGGTGGAGATCACCGATCGTTCGAAGCGACCGGCCGGGCTGGTAGCGGGCCAGGAGTTGTGGCTCCTGGTATCGGCCGACGGCGATGTGCCAGTTCAGGATTCCCGCCATCCAGTCCTGCAATTCGGCCGCACGCCGATCGATGCCCCGGCGAGTGGATTCGTCGAGACCGTGTTCCTCGTACAGGCGGGGCAGTTCATCGGCGACCACGTGTTCGAACTGACGCATGCGAGCGGTCAGGAGTTTGTCGACGATCTCGACCCCCTGATCTCTGCTACAGCCGAAAAAGTTCTGCATCACGCGCACAGCATTGTGGAAGTCGCCTTCGAATTCTGTCTCCTTCTGGTAGGAGAACACGTCGTTGACCATCGTCGCGTAGTCGCCTGCCGTATTCTCCAGGTCCCTGATCGTCTGTGTCGCATAGATTTCCGGCGGAACGAGATCGTCGTGCGACAGTCTCGACAGTGCCATGGTGAGGTCCGACCCGAAGGTATGTCTGCGCATCTCCACGTAGTCGATCGGATCCGGGATTCGGTTCAGCACGGTGTTCGCGATCTCCCACTCACATGCATCGAGGAACTTCACGACAGCGGCCCGAAACGCCGACTTCTGGTCGACTGCCATGTCTGCCGTCGTGCGTTGCCAACAATCGGCGAGCGCCGATTCCATCGGACCGTAGGTCGCGGGTGCCCCGGCCGAATCGATCGGCATGCAGGCCAACAGTCGCCGCCCCTGTAGCTTCGCGGCGACAATGTCTTTGTCCCGGCCGAACACAGTTGGGTAGTAGTCGTCGACATAGGTTCCCCAAGCCAGCCAGGAAGCCGACAAGTCCAACTCGGCGGGAGTCGCGTCGGGATCGAGACCCGCGGAACAGAGGGCGAAATCGCCGTCACGCAGATCCTGCTCGCGCCACAGACCGGGACCCACCACACCGACCACCGGGTCGAAGAAACCCATGCCACGCGCCCACGCCACCAGGTTCTCGCGGGCGGTGTCCAGATGCGGATTCAACTGAACCGCGTAGGGCATGTAGAACTGCGGCAGCGGCGTGGGGCCGACCGACTCGCGGTCGGGATGAATGAAGCTCTTCGACCTACCGAGTCCCAGCCGCCCGGCGAGGGGCGCGATGAAGGCCGAGGTACCGAGCCCCCGGGGTTTCAGCAGCATGGCGAGCGGGTCGGTCGAGGCGCGAACACCGTTGCTGTTCATGTATCGACTCGAGCGCAGATGCCATTCGTGACCACCGGATTGCCAATCCTGAAGGCCCTTGGTGTATGCCAGCACGGCCGCTTGCTCCCGTGGACCGGCACCGAGTTCCGCGAAGAGCATCGGCAATTCGGTCACCGCGGTGTGCTCGAACTGCTGCACCCGGGAGGTCAGCAGATCGTTGATGAGATCCGCGGCCTGTTGCGTCTCGTAATCGAAAAACCGCTCGACCACGAGGATCCCATTGGCGTTCTCCCCCTCGTTCTGGACTTCGCGTTCGTAGGAGAAGATGTCGTTTCGCAGGTGCACGCCGTCGGAGAAGGTGTCGCGCAGTACCTTCAGCGGGCGGGTTCCCGCCAGTTCGGCGGGGATCTCCGCGCCGATGGCGTGCTCGACAAGATTGGCCGACCACGGTGCGCCGCCGACCTTTCGCCGCATCTCGATGTATTCGATCGGATTGGCGATTCTCCCTACGGATATGTTGGCCAGCTCCCATCGTGATTCCTCGAGCAGCGCCCTGGTCGTCGCCACGAATCGCCGCCGCCAGCCGACCGACATGGTCGGCACCGTGCGAGCCCACAGATCTGCGAGTCCACGCTCCACCGGGTTGGTCGGCTCCGGCGTCGCGCCACCCGCGATCGGCATGAAGTCGCGCAGTCGATCGAGGTAGTGCCTCGCGCCCGCAGTGTCCTTGGTGCGCTTGAACAACTCGAGGAAATGGTCGTCGAAGTAGAAGACCCAGACATACCAGTCGGTGATCAGATCCAGTTCGGGACCGTCGCACTCGGGATGGGTGTACGCGCACAGCAGACCGTAGTCGTGACGCTCGAGATCGTCCTCGTCCCAGATGTGGCGCCCCTCTTGCGGTTCGAAGAAGCCCATCTCGGCGGCCCATTGCCTGGTGTGGGCGCGTGCGCCGTCGAGGTGCGGATTGAGCCGCGCCGGATACGGCATGTAGAACTCGGGCAATTCGAAAGGCTGCATGAGGTCTCCTCGGACGGGCGACGTGTCGGAATCAGGAGGCGGTACCGGCGTGGGTGGCTTCCTGCGGCGGGCGTGCGGCTGCCACCAACGCATCGGGGTCGGTGATCTTCACTCGCGATCGGCCGGTCGAGGCGCCACGAGTACGCTCCGCCCTGTCGATGGAGTGCCAGCCCGCACGACCTATCCCGGCATAGCGCCGAAGTGATTGCACGAGATCGTCTTCGGAGAAGATCGCACCCACCGGGCAGGCGTCGACGCGACTTCCGCAGTCGATGCAGGTGGCGGGGTCGATGTAGAGCATTTCGGCGGTGGCAACTCGGGCTGGTCCGGTGTCGGCCGGATGCAGTCGACCGGACATCCGGCGATGCAGCTCGCGTCGTTGCAGCACGGCTGGGTGATCACATACGTCATGACTCCGGCCTTTCACTTGGTGCGCGCTATGGCGTCATCGGCGATGTGGCGCATGGCTTGGATCACCACTGTGGGAAAGGGGGCTTTGTCGAGCACGCGGTTGGCTTCGGCCCACCGTGCTCGGATCATCCGGTGGACGGTTTCCTTGGCGGTGGCGGCAACGATGTCCCGGCACATGGCCGCACCCCGGTCATCCAGTTCGGGGTCGCCGAGCAGGGTGTGCAGGCGCGCGGACTGTTCGGCGTCTGCGCGCTCGAGCGCAATCGCCATCAGGACAGTGTGTTTGCCGTCGCGTAGATCATCGAGATTGGACTTGCCGGTGTGTGCGGGGTCTCCGTACACGCCCAGCAGATCGTCTTGCAATTGGAAAGCCTCACCGAGCGGGCGGGCATAGCTGGTAAGGGCGTCGTGAACCCGCGCGCCCGCATCGGCGATCGCGGCGCCGAGCTGCAGTGGGCTGTCGAAGGTGTAGGCGACGGTCTTGTGACGGATGATCTGCAGCGCGCGATCGATGTCGTTCGAAGGCCGGCCGGTGGCGAGCAAATCAAGGTATTGGCCGTACATCACGTCGCTGCGCATCGCGTCGACGACCGTGCGGGCCGCGGCGCGTTGCGTGGCCGAGAGCTCGGCGGTGTTCAGCAGTTCGGCCGACCAGACCAGCGCGAGATCGCCGAGGACGATCGCAGCGTCCGCGCCGAACCTGCTCGGATCGGGTCGGTCGTTGTAGAGCTCGGCCAACGCGCGGTGGACTGTCGGTCTGTCGCGGCGCGTATCGCTGTTGTCGATGATGTCATCGTGGATCAGGACCGCTGCGTGGAACATCTCCAGCGACGCCGCGGCCTTGATGACGAACGCGGGCGGCTCCGTGCTGCCGCCCGCGGCGTACCAGCCGAGAACGCACAGCAGCGGCCGGATCCGCTTGCCTCCCGCAAACAGAAAGGTATGCAGCGGCCGAGTGATCTCCTCGGGTAGCCGAAGTGCCCCGGCGGTGCGGGCCTTGTCGCGCAGAAAATCCCCCAACACGGCATCCACCTGTCCGCGGATGGCCTGCAGATCGAGCGGTTCGGCGATTTGCACAGATGCAGTCACGGTGTCGTCCCCGTTTCGTGGAGGTCTGCCTGTTGGGTGAGGGCGAGCGCTTCCTCGATCAATGCGTCGACGATGAGGTGCTCGGGGACGGTCCGGATGATCCGGCCCCTGACGAAGATCTGCCCCTTGCCGTTGCCCGAGGAGAGGCCGAGATCGGCCTCGCGGGCCTCGCCGGGACCGTTGACAACGCAACCCATTACGGCGACCCGCAACGGATGCGGGAACCCTTCGAACGCGGCTTCGACACGACTGGCGAGCCGATGGATATCGACCTGGACGCGGCCACACGGTTTCCAACCGTCCGAGCACCGCAGCGGACGAGGCGGCGGCAATAGGCACCAGTGCTGTCATGATCGGCGCCTGACGGGTGTCGGGGCTGCGAAGGTGATGTCCTCCACGGCGGTACGGTGCTCACGGACCGTGACCGGACCCATCGAGCGCAAAGCATCGATAACCTCGTCGACCAACCGCTGCGGCGCGGAAGCCCCCGCGGACAGACCGATCACCGTCGCCACCGTGAGCCACTCCGGGTCGATCGCGGCAGCGTCTTCGATGAGATACGCCGGAATACCGTGTCGCTCGGCGACCTCGACCATGCGCTGCGAGTTGGACGAATTGTTAGAACCGACGACCAGGACGAGGTCGCTGCGTCCGGCAATAGCTTCGACCGCATGCTGCCGGTTGGTGCTGGCGTAGCAGATGTCGGCGCTGCCGGGACCGCGGAGCTGCGGAAAGCGGTCGTGCAACGCCCGCACCGTGCGTTCGGTCTCCTCCACCGACAAGGTTGTCTGGGTGAGGTAGGCGATCGATGCTCCGTCCGGGATCTGCAGCGTGGCAACATCATCGGGACTGTCGATAACCACCGTCGATTCCGGCGCTTCCCCGAAGGTCCCCTCGACCTCTTCGTGCCCGGCGTGCCCGACGAGCACGATCGTGTCGCCGCGCGCAGCGAAGCGTTTGGCCTCGGTGTGGACCTTGGTGACCAGCGGGCAGGTGGCGTCGACGACCCTCAGCCCACGCTCCGCAGCTTGTCGGCGAACCAGTGGTGAAACACCGTGCGCAGAGAACACCACTGTCGCGCCACGCGGAACCTCATCCAGCTCCTCGACGAACACCGCGCCGCGGCCGGCGAGATCGTTCACCACGTGCGCGTTGTGCACGATCTGCTTGCGGACATACACCGGCTCGTGCCGGTCGGGGGCGGCAAGCAGATGTTCCACCGTCTCGATCGCGCGCTCGACGCCGGCGCAGAACGACCGTGGCGCCGCCAGCAGTACTGTCCGGTGCCTCGACATCGGCATCAGCTTCTCGCCGCGGCGGTGTCGACGTGCTCCATAATCCCGATGGCGTCGGGGACCAAGATCGCCACCGCGTCGTACGCGGTGACCAGATACTGCAGGACGGCGCGGTCGTCGACGCCCATGAAACGCACGCCGGGTCCGTACTCGTCGGGCAGACCGGTCTTGCAAAGTGCCGGATCATCGAAGCCGCGCAGTACGGGAATCTCCGTCAGCGTCTCGGGAACGACTCGCACCTGGTCGGCGCCGGGCTGGATGAATGACACCCGCTCCCGCCCGGTGCGCACCGTGAGCCGGCGGTTGACTCGGTACGTGCTGCCGGATACCTCCACCCAAGGAAGTTGCCGCACCAGCCACCGGGAGGTGATCCCGGCCATTTGCGGCGGAGTCTTCGTGGTGGTGGCCAGATTTCGGGGCGCAGTGGTACTCAGGGACAGCTGTCCGACTCGCCAAGAAGAAGCGTCGGGCTCGTCGGTGAGGGTCATTTCGGGATCGATAGCCATAGCGGCACCTTTTCGCTGTGGTGGGTTGTTCGCCGGCGGCCGAACACACTCGACAGCCCGAGCACGGAGCCTGTCATGATCCTGTGGCCGAGAGCGGGAATTCGACCACGCGACCATTCTAATATCGACGACAGTGCGGAATAGTGTTGTTTGCCAACATCTTTCATGAATTCAATGAAATGTCGACAATCCCCTCCTAGGCAATAAGAATCGCCACCTCTGCCGAATACAGAGGCGTCGACGAATTCATGCGCTGTCTATCGATCTCTACGTTTCACCAGGTGAGCCAACGCCATCAGATCATCGGCCGAGGTTTTTTCGGGTAGCGCATCGATTGCCGCCCGCACCCGTTGGTCAGCATGCTGCTGCGTCAATTCTCTCGCACCGACACGATCAATGAGAGCCGTTGCGCGGATAACGTCTATCGAGGCCGAAGTCGGGCCGTGCCGATAGATGTCGGCCAGCTCAGCCGCCGCGCCATTGTGCATGGCAAGTGCGACAACGACAGGCAGCGACAGTTTGTGGCGCGCCAGATCATTCGCGGACTTTCCGGTGCGTGCCGGATCACCCCAGATGCCGATGACGTCGTCGACGAACTGGAAGGCCAGCCCTAGTTGCCGCCCGAATTCGTCCATCGCCGTGATGGTGGCGGCATCGGCGCCCGCGCACATCGCGCCGAGGGCACACGCACAACCCATCAAGGCGCCCGTTTTGCCCATCGCCATGTGCACGTAGTCGTCCACATCGATCCGCGAGCTCGACTCGAAGGCACAGTCTTCGTTCTGACCTCGACACATCTCGATCACGGCCGCCTCCAGCCTGACGACCGCAGCGGCCGCCATCGCCGCAGGCAGACTCGTCGCCAACAATCTGGCCGCCTGGGCATGCAGCGAATCACCGAGCAGGATGGCGTCGGAAATCCCCCAGGTCGCCCACACCGCGGGACGCCCACGCCGCAGCCGGTCGACATCCATGACGTCGTCATGGAGGAGGGAGAAATTGTGCACCAGCTCGACTGCCGTCGCGGCGTGCCGCGCGTGCGCATTCACGCCGCCCACCGCGGCTGCTGTACAGAGGGTCAGCGCCGGACGTAGCGCCTTCCCTGGTCTGGTTCGCGTCGGCGTCCCCGTCGCGTCCCACCAGCCGAAGTGATAGCCGGCCATGAGACGCAAAGGATCAGGCAGTGCCTCGACCGAATCCCGCAACAACGGTTCGCACATCCGTCGGGACCGCGCCAGGATTTCCCCGGCTCGGTGATGTAAGGATGCCGAATTTTTCGCGGTCGTCATCCAGACCCCCTCCCTCCCATGTAATTTATGGCCGGCTTTCGATGCCGGTGTCACTACGAATCAAGCCAATCAATACTCGAGCGATTAACGTTCGCTACGCATGATTCGATAACAGAAGGGCCGCTCGGTAAATCGAGTCGGCTATCCGGATCGAGGTGGCGATCTATGGGACATGACGTATCGGTAAGGCTGTGCAACCAGTTCGATGGAGCTCCTACACCGGACCGAACGGCCCGGCACCTGTCACCAACTGCGTTATGTAGACCGAGCTCCAATTCTAGTGTTCGAACGAGCACCGGTACAGCCCTTACGGGCGAGTAAGTTTCGACCTCTCGGATCAGGCAGACTCCGGATGATAGTGAGTACCAACTACTCCCGTGGATGAATTGCCCAGATCGTTCCGAAAAACCATCGAATCGTATACGACCAAGCGAGTTTCCCGACCCGACGATCGTGACGCGCCGAATCGGCGTACACCAGCGTCCGGTCGATGGCGTCGAAAAACATCCACACGTCGGCCCGACTCGAAGAGCCGCGCACCTCTAACCCAGCCCCTGGACTCAGCGATCGAGCTCGGGAAAGGCCCCTACCAACCCCTGTGTCCCCCACTGAACTGCGCTCGGTTCACCTGTACACAACAGGGGCCCAGCGCCCAGACCACACCCATCGACCTGCACGCTTGCTCGATTCCCGTTCCGCTGCAATACCTTTCGACAGATGCGGTCAGCGATCCGAAGCCGGTCGGGATCGACAACCGGCCCGAAAACGTGTGACAGGGTGGCCGCTATGAAGACGATCCTGATCACCGGGGCTACCTCGGGTATCGGCCCGGAGGCCGCTCAGCAGCTGGCCGCCGAAGGCCACTATCTGGTTCTCGGCGGACGGAATCCGCGCAAGCTGGCCGCCGCAGCGCAGTCGGATCGAGCCACAGGCGCCTGCGGCCTCGACACTCTCGAATGCGACTTCGCCGCACAGGCATCAGTGCGGCAGCTCGGCAAAGCGGTCCTGGCACAGTACGACCGGATCGATGTTCTTGCCAACAATGCGGGCGGCTATCGCGACCCTCCGTTCCGCGACAGCGTCGTCGAAAGCCACAGCAACACAGCGGCACCGGCTATGCGGCGAACCCGTTTCGAGTCGATCGCGGATAATACACCGGCAACCGTCCGCTCCACCGACGAATTGATCTCGAGCCTGGCGGTACCCAGGTCGCTGGATCTGCAGCGGATCACCGGAATCAAGAATCGGCGAGTCTACGACGACAGCCGACACCCGCACGATTACGACCGTGGCGACGAATCTTGTGAAACCTGTACGGACTCTGGAGAGGTCGTGGCGGCGGTGCGCGAGCTGCCCACGAGCTGGGCCAGCCCCCACACGACCAAACCGGACAGGGCGTAGAAGGCACCGAACAGGCAGGAGGCCCACCATCCCCACGAGGTGTACGCCCAAGTGGTCGTGACCGCTCCGAAGGCGGACCCGAGGGAGTAGAAGGCCATGTAGGCGCCGATGACGCTGCTGGCGCGGTTGGGGTGCGCGGTGGTCAGCAGATGCTGGCTGCTGACGTGCACGGCTTGGACGGCGAAGTCGAGCACGATGACGCCGGCGATGAGCAGCACCAGAGTCGGCCCGGTCTGAGCGATGAGCAGCCAGGACACGGCGAGTATCAGCAGCGACCAACCACTGATCGCCTGGGCATGACCGGCATCGGCCCATCTGCCCGCCCGGGCGGCACCGACGGCTCCCGCGAGTCCCGCCAGTCCGAAGAGCCCGATCTCGGTGGTGCCGAAGGACCAGGGTTCGGCACCGAGCGGAAGCGCAAGGCCGCTCCAGAGGGTTCCGAAGGATGCGAAGAGAAAGAAGGTGATCAGGCCCCGGCCCAGGAACAGTCGATCCGTGGCCACGAGGTGTCCCATCGACCTCAGAATCTGTGCGTAGCGATCGCCGGATGTTCTAACGTCCGGGCGCAGGCCCGCCCGGGCAATGATGGCGAGCGCCGCGCACAGCGCGGCGAGCAGGACGTAGACGGCCCGCCAGCCGAGCGTGTCACCCAGGACCCCCGCGATGACGCGGACACCGAGGATGCCGATCACCACACCTGAAGTGACCGCGCCGATGTTGCGGCCGCGTTCACCGGGCGGAGACACGGCAGCGACATAGGCGACCGTCACCTGCACGACGACCGCGAACACCCCGGCGACCGCAAGCCCAACCACCGCGACGACGCCGTTCGGTGCGGCGGCCGTGATCGCGGCCCCCACCGCGGTGAGCGCCAGAAGCCCGCCGATGAGCCGGAGTCGGTTCAACAGATCACCGAGCGGTACCAACAGAACCAGCCCGGCGAAGTAGCCGATCTGCCCGGCGGCGACCAGCCAGCCCAGCGACTCCAGCGACAACCCCAGCTCGGCACCCGCTGCCTCCAGGACCGGCTGGATCGCGTAGATCGTGGACACCGCCGCGGCACACACCGACGCCAGAACCAACCGCTGCGGTTGCGTGACCCCTGTCGCCATCACACCTCCAAAAGAGTAGCAAAATGAAACCAATTCAGGTTAGGGAATAATGGTTTCGAATTGCAACCCAAGAAGAGGTCACCCATGGCACCCACATCCAGCGTCGACCGCGAGTGGACCGACCCCACATGCCCAGTCGCTCGAACCGTCGACCTGGTGGGCGACCGGTGGAGCCTCCTCATCGTTCGCGACGCCATGGACGGACCGGCATCATTCACCGAATTCCGGCAGCGACTCGGGATCGCCCGCAACATCCTCACCGACCGCCTCCGCCGACTCCTCGACCACGGCATCCTCACCACCAGCGCCACCCCGAGCGGCAAACGACACGTCTACGAGCTGACCCAAGCCGGCCAGGACCTGTTCACCACCATCGTCGCCATGCGGCAGTGGGGAGAACGCCACGCCTTCACCGACGACGAGCCCCACTCGACACTCGTAGACCGCGACGGCCGACGCATCGCCGAGCTACACCCCCAAAGCCAGACCGGAGCGCGGGTCACTGCCGAAACCACCGACGTGCGGCGAACAGACTGAGATGAAGCATCGTGAGTCGGAAACGATCGTTGAGTCCCACCGACGGCCGCGTCGACATCCTCCGGAAATCCGCAGCTTGCGCGACATACGCCTTGGGCCACAACCCATTTGCGATATCTGCGGGACACAACCGGACGTGTCGACCCTTTGTGGGACAGTCCGGGGCACGGCGCGGTTCGGATACGCGCGGGTGTCGACCCGCAGGCAGAAAGATGACTCGCAGATTGATGCCCTCAATGCCGCTGGGTGCGAACGGAACTGGGTAGACAGGGCCTCCGGCAAGCTCGCCCGGTAGCGCGGGCTTGCCGACGCGGCCCATTAGCTGAGGCGTCTCGTAGGCCGACACCGTCCGCTCACAACACTGGGGAGCGATCATCATGGCTACACCGAGTTTTGCCGGAAAGTCCTGTGTCGTCACCGGCGCCGCCAGCGGCATCGGCAACGCCACCGCCGTACTGTTGGCCCGCCGCGGCGCTGCCGTCACCGCCACCGACATCAATGAGGTCGGCCTGGACACGCTGCGCCGGACGCTGGCCGCGGAGGGCCACACCATAGTGACCGTCACCGGAGACGTCTCCCGGCCCGAGAACGCGCGCACGATGATCCGCACTGCAGTCGACGCCACCGGCCGATTGGATGTGGTCGTTGCGAATGCCGGGATCATCCCGCTGTCGAGCATTGTGGAAACCAGCGCAGCGGACTGGGACCGCGTCATGGCGGTAGACGGTCGCGGCATGTTCCTGACCTGCAAATACGCCATCGAGCATATGACGGCCAGTGGATGCGGCGGCGCCATCGTGTGTGTGTCGTCCATCAGCGGCCTGGCAGGGCAAGCTCGGCAAGCCGCCTACGGTCCCGCAAAATACGTCGCCTCCGGCCTCACCAAACATCTCGCCATCGAATGGGCGACCAGTGGGATTCGCGTGAACGCGGTCGCTCCGGGCACCATCCGCACCGAACGCGTCCGGGCGTTGGAAGAGGAGCCGGGCGGACCCGAGTACATTTCCGATATGGCGAGCAAACACCCCATGGGCAGGCTCGGCGAACCCGACGAAGTAGCCGAAGCCATCGCTTTCCTGGCCTCTGACGCCGCATCCTTCATCACCGGCGTGATCCTCCCCGTCGATGGCGGTTATCTCGCCCAATAATGGTGTGATCACCGCGGAGTGTTCGATAGCGCCGAACATCTATGTGAGGAGCGTGCCCAGATGACCGAAGCACCCGAAACGATGCGCGCGGCGGTATTGGACGCACCCGGACCGCCCGAGGCGCTGCGCTTGCGTATCCTGCCGATACCGACTCCACAGCGCGGCCAGGTGCTGATCCGCGTCCGGGCATTCGGGCTCAATCGTTCCGAGTTGCATACCCGGCTCGGGCTCGCCGAGGGGGTGACCTTTCCGCGTGTGCTCGGGATCGAAGCCGTTGGCGAGGTCGCGGCCTGCCCAGGTGGCGAGTTCGAGACCGGGCAGCAAGTCGCCGCGATGATGGGCGACATGGGGCGCACCTACGACGGCGGCTACGCGGAATACACCTGTGTCCCTGTCGCACAGGTCATTCCGTTCAGCAGCGACCTGGACTGGGCCACGCTGGGTGCGGTGCCGGAAATGCTGCAGACGGCCTACGGCTCGCTCACGGTCGGCCTCGACGCCCAGCGCGGCCAATCGATCCTGATCCGCGGCGGCACCTCCTCGGTGGGGATGGCCACCGCAATTCTCGCTGAACAGCGCGGCATGACCGTGCTCTCGACCACCCGCAATCCGGCCAAGGCCGCGGCGCTGACGGCCATCGGCGTCGATCATGTCCTCCTCGACACCGGTGAGATCGCGAAGCAGGTGCGCGAGCTGATCGACGGCGGCGTCGATACCGCATTGGAGCTCGTCGGCACGCCGACCCTGCCCGACACGTTGCGCGCCACGCGATTTCACGGCGTGGTCTGCTTCACCGGCATGCTGTCGAATCAGTGGACCGTCGAAAACTTCTATCCCATCGGCTATCTTCCGCGCGGCGTCCGGCTCGCGGCCTACGGTGGCGATGTGGGCGATCTGCCTGCGGAGGT
The DNA here is from genome assembly GCF_045208035.1 of Nocardia sp. NBC_01009. Lineage (NCBI taxonomy): Bacteria > Bacillati > Actinomycetota > Actinomycetes > Mycobacteriales > Nocardiaceae > Nocardia > Nocardia sp. NBC_01009. Next base: position 5,581,819 of record NZ_CP108695.1, read on the forward strand.
CCTGCAGGGCTTCCTGGACACCGTCGCCTCGGGCATGGCGCAGGTTCCCCTCCACCGTGTCTTCACCCTCGACCAGATCCAGGAAGCGCACGCCTATCTGGAATCGGACCGCGCCACCGGCAAACTCGTCGTCACCACCTGACCGCGCGCATGCTCAGTGTGGCGGGTTCCATGGGATCAAGACGATCTTTCCCCGGACCCGGCCGGACTCGCTGAGTTGATGAGCTTTTGCGACCTCCGACAGGCTCATCACCTGATCTATCTCGACGCGGAGTTCGCCACGTTCGACAGCGGCCGTGATCTCCTCCAGACCGGTGCCCGACGGCACGACATAGTGGCGGCGATACCGAGGGTCGGTTTCGGCATCGTTGCCCTGCGCATCAATGAGGCGACCGCCCGGAGCCAGCACCGGCAGTGAGCGCGAGCCGTATTCCCCGCCGACAAGATCGAGCACTACGTCGATGTTCTGCACTGCGGTGGCGAAATCGGTTGTGGTGTAGTCGATCAGCTCGTCGGCCCCGATGTCGCGGAGGAATTCGTGGTTGCTGCCGCGGGCGGTGCCGACCACATGCGCGCCGCGGACTTTGGCTATCTGTACCGCAAGATGGCCTACTCCACCCGCAGCCGCGTGCACGAGCACCCGCTGGCCCGGGCGGAGATCCGCGAGGGCCTGCCAGGCCGTCAGCGCGGCGGTCGGCAATGCCGCTGCGTGCACGTGATCGAGGGTCGTCGGTTTGGCGGCAAGGGCAACCTCCTGTGCGACAACATATTCGGCGTACGCGCCGAATCGGCTGAACACCACGCCGTGCACCTCGGCGCCGAGCTGGAACCGCGTCGTGCCCGGACCGAGCTCTTCCACGACTCCGGACACATCGAAGCCAAGAGTGAAGGGCGGATCTCCGAGTTCGCGGATCAATCCCGACCGCACCTTCCAGTCCGCCGCGTTCACCGCGGTCGCGGCCACCCGGACCAGCACCTCGCCCGCCCCGGGTCGAGGCCGATCGACCTCCACCGCCTCGAGAACTTCGGGACCGCCGTATGTCTTCTGTGTAATTGCCAGCATGCCCATGATTCTCAGGCGGTCTAGTATCAATTGGGAAGAAGGCACCTTTTCGATACCGAGGTACCCAATGGAAACTACCTGGGAGTGGGAACCCTCCCCGAACCTGGTCGAAAGCTACCTCCGGCACTGCCCGGCGCGGGATGTACTCAGCGTCCTCGCGGACAAATGGGTGCTGCTGGTGCTCGGCGTACTGCGCAAGAGCGAGGGCCCGATACGGTTCAACGACCTGCGGCGCCGTCTCGACGGCATTACCCAGAAGATGCTCACCAAGACCTTGCGCGGTCTGGAACGCGACGGCCTCGTCCGCCGCGACGTGTATCCGACAGTCCCGCCCCGCGTGGAGTATTCGCTCACCGAACTCGGCGCCAGCCTCGGCGAACTCAGCCACGCCATGGGCATGTGGTCGGAGCGGCACCACATCGAAATCCTCACCGCCCGTGAGGATTTCGATGCGAGGGCGGCGCGGGAGCCCGAGCCGCTCCGCTAACGCAAGCGCGCAGCGAGCCGGGTGGCGTTCATATAGGCGATGGCTTCGATCGACACCATCGGATTCACACCGGATGCGGTGGGGAAGCAGGATCCGTCCGCGACAACGAGATTCGAGTAACCCCACACCACACCATCGGGGTCGGTGGCCGAATCCGCCGCGGATCCACCCATCCTGGCCGAGCCCATGATGTGCAGCGCGCCCATCGCGCACCGACCGGGGTCGTAGCCCGCACTGTGGCACTGGGCGACGAATTCGTCGTAGGAACCCTGCACACCCGGCTCGTATGCCGGCCCCGCCTGGTGTCCCGAGGAGATTCGCCGCGCTCCCGCAGCTTCGAGAAGTCTTGCAGCGCCTTCGATTCCGGCGTGCATATGTTTCTTGTCGTACTCCGACAATCGGTACCGGACCACTGCTTCGCCATCGCGATCGGTCGACACCTGGCCGTGATCGCGGTCGCGTGTGATGACCCCCACTGCGACGGTGTGCGCGAGATTCAGCATGGCATCGCGATGCTGAGCGCCACCACTCCAATTCATGAAGCCCACCGACATGGCCGGTGTCATGGGCCCGGTCTCGTAGATGACGCCGTAACCCGCGCCGTCCAGGTCGGCATGCTGCGTCGAGTAGCGGGTCTGCATGCCGCCTTCCCACGGCCGTATCTCTTCGTCGAACGTCCCGAACACCGCGGTGGCCGGGTGCAACCGCAGGTATCGGCCGATATTCTTGCCGGTGATGCCGGATCTGCCCAGCAGCGCAGGCGTCTGAATCGCGCCCGCGGCAACGACAACAGCGCGGGATCTGATGGTGATCGACTTTCCGTCGGTGGTGACGGCTTCGACACCGGCCGCGGAACCATTGTCCACCACGATCTTTCGCACATCGGTGCCGATCAGGATGCGCGCGCCGTTTTCGGCGGCGTCGGCCAGCCACGTCTTCGCGACAGATTGTTTGGCGCCGATCCGACAGCCGAACCCGCAACGACCGCACTCGATTCCAGCATCACAATTGCGGACATTCCGCGGCATCGCATCGATATGCCATCCGAGCTCGGTCGCACCGCGCTCCAGCACAGTGTCGCGGGCGGAGATGGCGGAATGGTCGCGATTCACCGAGATCCTGCGCTCCACCGCGTCCAGCGCCTCGGTGAACTCGTCGGCGGCAAACTGCTTGGCGCCCAGGCTCGCCCATTCGTCGCGCACCGAGTCGGGTGTGCGGAACGACGTGGTCCAGTTGACGACGGTACCGCCACCGAGGCAGGTGCCTGCCACGAGACCGAGTTGCCCCTCGGCAGTGGTGGCTGGACCCGGAGCGTACAAACGCAGCAATCCGTCGAGCTCACCGGAACCGAAGTTCGCGTCGTCGTAATAGCCGCCGCGTTCGACGACCACCACTGCCAGACCGGCCGCGGCAAGCACCCCGGCCGCGGTCCCGCCGCCTGCGCCGGACCCGATCACCACGACGTCGCAATCCAGGGTGGTGTCCTCGGTCGGCTGCACCGGCCGCAATCCTGGGGCGGGCGCGTCGGGCAGCGGTCCCGGCGGCGGTGTGAATCCCATTCGCTCCCAGGCGGGATGGATGCCTGTCGGCCCGGAGGCCACGTAGTAGGCCGTGATTGCCGCGGACTTCAGCGCCTGGAACAACGCGCGCTTACGAGCGATACGGGAGCTACCGAGGCCGAGCAGTGCCTGCTCACGGTCCTGCGGCGTCAGCGAGGAGAAGCGGCGCGCGCCGCGGCCAGTGAGTAGACCGAACGTGCGGGAATCCCAGGCATTCAGCAGCAGGTCGAAAGCCTTCCCGTCGGCCGCACTCGGATTGCGCTCGAGCAACTGCTCGACGACATCGACCGCGCCTATCTGCGTCGCGGACGGCAGCTCGGCCCCGTCTCCCGGTGTGAAGGTATCGCAGATGAGGCCGAGCGTGGCTCGCTGCTTGGCAGTCAATGGCATGACGAGAAGCATATTGCCCAACTGACTCAATGGCAGCAAAAGCGTTCCCAAAGACGGCGGCGCACAGTCGTTACGACAGTGACTCGGGCAACAGCACCGCGGTCGCCCGAGTGACACGTGGGCACGGCGTCAGCGGAACCGGGTCCGCTCGAATTCCCGATTGAGCACTCCCGAACGGAATGCCTCGACCTCCGCCGCGCTGAAGTGCAGTTCCACGCCGTCGACCGGCTGCGGTGCGGCAGCATCCGCACGGAATACGTAAACGCCGTCGTCATGTCGCGTGGTCAAGTACAGGTCGGCTCGCCCGGCACGTAGGCCCTCTTGAAAAGAGTCGAACTGCTGATCGGTGAAATACAGCAGCTGCTCGCCGGGCAGGGCCGTATCCAGGCTGGTGTGCTCGGCGGCCAGTTTGTCGTCCCAGACGGCGGTCCAGCCGTCCCGGCGGGCGACTCGGACGCAGTTCTGGTTGGGTGAACTGGCCGCAGCCTTGATGAATTCGCCAATAGTGAAGGTCGGCTCCATTGTCGTTCCTTTCTACGGGGTAAAGCTGGGGCGGCACAGGGACTCACGAGTCCTTGCCCGCCCCGTGTTACGGCATATAGCCGACGGCGGCGAAATTACACGGCCGCGCCGGATGATCGACATCGACGGCTAGGTCCGGTCGCCAGTCCGGGGCGTAGACGATGCCGGGCTCGACCAGTTCGAAGCCGTCGAAGAGCGCCGCGAACTGCGCGCGACTGCGCAGCGTGACCGGATCCGAGGTTTCGTCGTACAGCTCGGCGGCCGAAGCCATCTGCCGCTGTATCTCGGTGCCCACGTCCTCCAGCGACACATGGGCCATGGCTGCGTAGCTGCCGGACGGCAGCCGGTCGCGCAATCGAGCCATCAGCTCCAGCGGCCGTTCGGACTCCGCCACGAAGGGCCACACGCTCACGATCAGCAAGCCGACCGGCTGGTCGAAGTCGATGAGACGGCGCGTGTCCGCGTGATCGAGGATCGCATCGGGGTGGCGCAGGTCGGCTTCGACGATGGCTGTCGTGTCGAGCGCGTGCTGCTGCAGCAGCAGGTCATGGGCGCGGTTCACCGCTTCCAGGTCGTTGTCGACATAGACGACACGCGCGTCGGGAGCGGACTCGCGGGCGATATCGTGGGTGTTTCCGCCGGTCGGCAGGCCGGAGCCGATGTCGAGAAACTGCCGAATACCCTGCTCGACCATGAATCGCGCAGCGCGCCCGAGGAACTCGCGATTGTGGTGCGCCCAGGTGTCGAGGTGGGAGAAGCGTGCGAAAACCCGTTCGGCGAACAGCTTGTCGGCATCGAAGACCGGTTCGCCGGTCAGGTAGTAGTGGTAGAGGCGGGCGGCCGACGGCACACGCGGGTCGATCTCGCGGGACTCGAAGTCGTTGGTGGCCATGGGGGCTCCTGTTCGTGCGGCTACGACCGGTTGGCTGTTCTGCGACGAAAGGAGCGGGCGACGTGTTCCATGAACTGCCGTGAGTCCTCGGCGCTGAGTGCGGCGGCGCTCAGCCGCGACCACACGGTCTCGCGGCGCGCGACGGCGGGTTTTTCATCGATGTAGCGGATGTCGCCTTGCAGTTCATCGATGGCCATCTCGAGGTCTCCCGCGGCACCGGGCGAAGGCACTCGGATCAACGTGTACCGGTCCTCCATGCCCGCACCGTTGGTCGGGATAGCGAACGGCAGCACCTGGATAAGGATGTTCGGTCGTCGAGACAGCTCGTGCAGGTGCTCGAGCTGATCGAGCATGACGTTGCGATCACCGTATTCGCGACGCAGGCAGGACTCGGACAGAATCGCGCGGAACTCGGGCGGATTACGCTTGACCAGGACTTCCTGCCGGGCCAGTCGCGCCTGTACCGAGTCTTCGACAGTGCTGCCATCGGCCTCGCCCGCGCCGGGGATCTCGGGCTTGTGCAGAGCACGAATGTAGGACTCGCATTGCACGAGCCCGGGCATGATCTCCGACTCGGCCGTGCGTAGCAGATCGGCGTGCGCCTCCAGATCGACAAGTAGTCGTAGCTCTTCGCTGTACGCGCGTCGATGGCTGGTGCTCCAGTAGCCGCGGCGATGATTGTCACGCCTGAGCTCGAGCAGGGTGTCGACGTAGCGTGCGTCACCGAAACCCAGCCCGCCCGCCAACTTTTCGAGATCGCCGACCGAGATCGTGCCAATGCCATTGATGAGCCCATTGATTCGGCTCTGGCCTACCTCGATGATCTTCCCCGCATCGGCCTGACTGATGCCAGCGGTCTTGATCATGTGCTCGATCTCGCGTCCCAGCAACAGTTTTCGTGCGGTCCGCAGTCGCGTAGCCATGGCCCCCAACATATTCAACGGCACCGATATCGCCACTCCGCTTCCTGAAGCGTGATAATCACGGTACATTTAACACATTCACGATATCACGGAACGCCGAGGCAGCGGGTGTCATCGCTCGCAGTCCCCGCAACCGGAGAGGGGCATCGGCTGATGACGACCAGACCGATCGCCGACGACGAGATGCGCAGGAAAGCCTCGGCACCGCAACCCATTTCAGCCCGCAAGCCCGTCTCCGGAACCGTGCCGGCAGCCGGGATGCGGATCGCCGCCGGCCATCACTGCTGCCGGCCCCAAGGCGCCGAACCGGACCTGAACGACCTCACCGCACGAGCGATCCTGGCCGCCGAACACACGCTGCCGTGTGATCGCTGGCTGGCGGCCGCCGCATTCATGTCGGCCGACCTGGACGACGACTAAGGGCATGGATCGAATCCCTAACGGCGACGCCTGTTGGAGCGGCGTCTGCGAGCGGAGCACAGATGACTATCCATGACGCACAACAGTTTCGGCAGCCACAGATGGCAACGGCGGCAGGCAGGCCTGGACTGCTACCGAGCGCCGATGAACTTCTGGACGCAATCCAGGACGACCGGTCGAACAACCACCCACTCGCGGTGTCGGCGAGTCACGCGGGCAGCCTGCACCGCCGACGCATCGACGAGCCCACGCGCACAGCCGAAATCGACACCCACCGATCCACCCTGATGCGCGCGATCGACCTGTGGGTGAGCCGAAACGTGCCGACCGCACACACCGGTCCGACCATGCACACCGAAGGACTCGGGCCCGTCGTCGACCGACTCGCGGAGCGGCTCGTACACGCCGAACACGCCACCCGGGCGCTACCGGAGCACGATACGCGGGCGCGCCGAGCTCGCAATCGTCTCGAAGAAATCCGCCTTGGTTATGACGCACTGATCGCCGAGGTGCTCGGGGGCAAGCGTCAACTCCCCCGCACTGCGGCCCAACGATGATCCGCAGATCGCTGCGACCAGGACATCGATAGCCCCCACGAACCCGACCAACTCGGTCGGAGGTCTTGCGGGGCCGATGGTGCGAGCCCTGGGTGCAGGTCTGCACCGGTCGAATGCCAACGGTGTCGCACCGACACGTCGCGACAGCGCTGGGTGCTGCTCGAGCGTGAGGTCCGAGTCGCGGTAGCACGACCCCTGGTACTACAACGGCATTTTCCTGAGTCGGTGCTGGTAGATCGGGTAAGTTGACGCCAGGCGAACACATGAACGGCGACGCGCCCGACAGGGCGAATAGCGGCAGGATCGAACTCGCGGGCGAGTGGCAGCACGGCACCTTCTTCGAGGGAGCAGCGCTATGGATCTCAACACGATCACCGACATCGTTCGGCGCCCTCCGGACCGACCGGGTGCGGGTTGGCGCGAGGGTGACGCGTGGCTCGCCGGCGGAACATGGTTGTTCTCCACCGAGCAGCCGCAGCTGCGCCGTCTCGTCGATCTCACCGTACTTGGTTGGGACAGTTTGATGCCCAGCGATGCCGGGCTCGAGATCGGCGCGACGTGCACCATCGGTGAGCTGGCGGCCTTCGTGCCGCCCAGCGACTGGCGTGCGGGCTCGCTGTTCGCCACCAGCTGCGAGGCGTTCCTATCGTCGTTCAAGATCTGGAATGCGGCGACTGTGGGTGGCAACATCTGTATGTCGCTGCCCGCAGGCCCGATGATCACCATGACGGTCGCGCTCGAAGCCACGTACACAGTGTGGGCTGCGGACGGGTCCGAACGCGCCGTCGACGCGGCCGCCTTTGTCACGGGCGACCACCGCAATGTCCTCGCCCCCGGCGAGATTTTGCGGCACATCGACATCCCGGTCAGCGCGCTTCGCAAGCGGCACACGCACCGGCGTTTCACCCTCACGCACCTGGGTCGCTCGACGCTGTTCATGATCGCCACCCAGTCGCCCGGCACCGCCGACCTGCTGCTGACCATCACGGCGGGCACCACCCGTCCGGTGCGCCTGACGTTCGACACCATGCCCGACGCCGAGGAACTGCGGCAGTGCATCGATGCGATACCCGAAGACCTGTGGTTCAGCGACCCGAACGGCACGCCCGACCATCGTCACCACCTGGCCCGGCACTTCGCCGAGGAGATCCGCGTCGAACTCGCCGAAGGATGCCCGCCATGACATACACCGTGAACGGAACCACCTTCGACGACGAGCCGAACCCTGGTCAATGCCTGCGCACATTCGTGCGCTCGCTCGGCTACCACGGCGTCAAGAAAGGTTGTGACGCAGGCGATTGCGGTGCGTGCACGGTGTGGCTCGACAACATTCCGGTGCACAGCTGCATCACGCCCGCGTTTCGTGCGGACGGGTGTGCAGTCACGACGATCGAAGGCCTCGGTTCGCCGGAGGACCTGCACCCGATGCAACGGCAGTTCCGCGACGCCCCAGGCTTCCAGTGCGGCTTTTGCACCGCGGGCATGATCATGACCGCGGTGGCGCTCACCGACGCCCAGAAGGCAGACCTGCCCCGCGCACTGAAAGGAAACCTCTGCCGTTGCACCGGCTACCGGGCGATCGAAGATGCGATAAACGGCGTCGCCGAGATCCAGGTCGCCCGGCCGGGCCGAGCAGTCGGCGTGAGCGCCGGCGCGCCGGCGGCCACCGAGGTGGTGACGGGCCGTGCCGAGTTCACGATGGACACGGCCATCGACGGCATGCTGCATCTCGAGGTGTTGCGCTCACCCCACGCCCATGCCCGCATCGTGTCCATCGATAAGACCGCGGCGCTCGCGGTACCCGGTGTGCATCGGGTGTATACCTGGGCGGATGTGCCGCGCAAGCGGTTCACGACGGCGATACACACCGATCACCTCGTCGATCCAAGTGACACCTACATCCTCGACAACACGGTACGTTTCGTCGGTCAACGGGTGGTCGCGGTGCTGGCCGACACCGTCGCAGCCGCGGAAGCGGGCTGCCGCGCGGTGATTGTCGAGTACGAGGTGCTGCCCGCGGTCTTCGACCCGGAAGAGGCGATGGCCGACGGCGCTCCCCCACTGCACGGCTCGGGCGATCCGTTCATGCACGATCCCGAGCACAACATTCTGCTCGAGATCCACGGACACATCGGTGACGTCGAAGCGGGGTTCGCCGAGGCCGACGTGATCCACGAGGGCACATACTTTTCACCGCGCGTGCAGCACACACATCTCGAGACGCACGGATCGATCGCATGGATGGATGACGGTCGCCTGCATGTGCGCACCAGTTCGCAGTCCCCGTCGATCGCCAAAGGCAAGCTCGCCTATCTCTTCGATCTCCGTCCCGATCAGCTGCGCGTGTTCAGCAAGCGGGTCGGCGGTGGGTTCGGCGGCAAGCAAGAGGTTATCTCCGAGGATCTGGTCGCCCTCGCCGCCTTGGACACCGGGCGGCCGGTCTGTCTCGAGTTCACCCGGGAGGAGGAATTCACCACCGCGTCACCGCGACACCCGATGGCGCTCACGATCAAGCTCGGCGCTCGGGCCGACGGCACGCTCACCGCGTTCCAGGTCCGCAATGTGTCGAACACGGGCGCCTATGGCAACCACGGAGGCGAGACCCTGTTCGCGGGTGGGGCCGCCATGGCGATCTACCGTTGCGCCAACAAGAAGTTCGACGCCTACTCGGTCTACACGAACACGGTGCCCAGCGGCGCACTGCGCGGCTACGGCATGACCCAGCCCGCGTTCGCGGTGGAGTCGGCTATCAACGAGCTGGCGATCGCGCTCGACATGGATCCTTTCGAGTTACGGCGGCGCAATATCGTGCGTCCCGGTGACGCCCTCATCGCGCTCGACGACGGGCCCGACGACGTCATGTTCAGCGAGGACGGCCTCTCACAGTGCATCGATCTCGTCGACACGGCCCTCCGGCGCAACGCCGACGCGCCGCCACCGGGAGACGGGTGGCTCATCGGTACGGGTGCCGCCAGCTCGCTGCACGAGACCGCGCCACCGACCGACCATCTCTCCGAGGCATGGCTGACCCTCGGCGATGACGGCGTCTACGAGCTTGCCATCGGCACCGTCGAATTCGGTGAGGGCACCTCGACCGCCCACGTGCAAATCGCGGCCGACCAGCTCGGCACCACGCCGTCGCGGATACGCATCGTGCAGTCCGACACGGACCGAACGGGTTTCGATACGGGGGCATTCGCCAGCGCCGGCCTCTTCGTCGCCGGGAACGCGGTACTGCGGGCAGCCGAGGCCCTGCGCGATCGGATCCTGGCCTTTGCCGCAGCGCATGAGCGGGTCGATGTCGCGTCGTGCTCGATGGACGACGACGGGGTCGTCTGCGACGGCCGCCGCGTGTCCCTGTCCGAGCTGGTCGAGCTGGCGCGTCGGCGCGGCATACGATTGACGGAGGCGCGCAAGGCTTTCGGGTCGCCGCGCAGCGTGGTCTTCAACAGTCACGGCTTCCGCATCGCCGTACACCGGGTGACGGGTGAGATCCGAATCCTCTATAGCGTGCACGCCGCCGACGCAGGAATCGTCATCAACCCGGCGCAGGTGCGTGGCCAGATCGAGGGCGGCGTTGCCCAGGGCATCGGCTTCGCGCTGACCGAGAACTTCCACGTCGACGAAAACGGCGTCATGGTCAATCCGAACCTGCGCAATTACCGCATCCCGACCTATGCCGATATTCCCCGCACCGAGGTGCTCACTGTCGACTCGACCGATTCTGTCGGGCCGATGCATTCGAAGGGCATCGCGGAATGCTGCATCAACCCGGTGGCGCCTGCACTGGCCAACGCACTCGAGGATGCGACGGGGGTCCGATATCGAGCGTTGCCGTTCACGCCGGAGCGCATCTACCGCCGGCTCGACGAAGACACCGGTTTCAGTGCGGGCTGAGCCGTGAGGAGATCGTGATGGAAGCCGACCTCACCGACAATGCCGCGACTGTCATCATCGGCCAGAAGGTGCGCGCCGGTTTCGGGCAGGCTTTCAAAACCTGGCAGCAGGAGTTGAACGACGCGGCCTCCGGTTACGCCGGATTTCTCGGCGCCGAGATCGCCGCCCCGACCGCCGCGCAAACCGAATGGGTCGTGGTCTACCGCTTCGATTCCGTTGCCCACCTGCAGGCCTGGATAAACAGCGCTACCCGTCAGGACTTTCTCGACAAGGGCAGGCAATACTTCGACGGCCCGGCCACCCAGCAGGTCATCAGCGGCGGCACGCAAGCTACGGATCCGCTCGTCACAGTTGTCGTCACCCACCGCGTAAATCACGACAGCGTCGCCGATTTCGTTGCGTGGCAGAAGCACCTGACCCAGGAGGAAGCCAAATTCGAAGGCTTCCGCGGCAGCGAGCTCTTCCGTCCCATCGAAGGCATTCAGGACGAATGGACCGCGCTCTACCGCTTCGACACCTCCGCGAACCTCGCCAGGTGGCTCACCTCGAACCGGCGCCGGGAACTCCTCGCCGAGGGCGAGAAGTTCAGCGACTTCGAGTTGCGCACCATCGACAATTCGTTCGGCAGCTGGTTCGTCTTCGACGAGAACGGCAACACCGCTCCCGCTCCGTCGGACACCAAGACGGCCATCGCGGTCTGGGTCGGTCTCTACCCGACCGTCGTAGTGCTCACCCTCGCGCTGTCGCCGTTGAAAATGCCGCTGTGGCTCGGGCTGCTCGTCGGCAACCTGTTGTCCAGTTTCATCATGAGTTTCTTCACCATGCCGTACTACGTGAACCGGCTGCTGAAGCGGTGGCTGCGGCCACCCCCGGACGCGCCGGCCGCGAAGACGAACCTCCAGGGCCTCGCAGTTGTCGCCGCACTCACCCTGACCTGGGTCGTCATCTTCTACGTAGTGACCAGGCAGCTCTGGTCCCTCCCCTGACCGGTCGGGTACCCGCTATCGACCGGCGAGCGGTGCAGGCCCGGTCGGTGCGGGAATCGGGGCAAGCGTGTTCAACAGCCGCGGTGACAGGGTCGTAGCACCCTCAGCAGCTCGACTCAGCCCGTACCGTCGGACCTCGCCTCCATTCCCGGCGAGCCCACTGACGAGCAGATCCGCGCCGGCGGTCGTGCTAGTGGTCGCCACCTGTACCCCGGTGCCGCCGACGAAGGGGGCGAATGACGTTGTCTCTCTGAAGGAAACCGCGCCCGGGTGGTGGTTCGGGCTCTCGGTGTACATCGCAGGCTCGCCGTCGAGCCGCGATCCGCTCGACCAGATCCGTACCGTGCCGTCGCCGCCGATCATGCCCGTGACGATGCTTTTCGCCCCGCCCTCGGCGCCGGCCACCCACCCGGTCGAGAGCGTGACACCATCACGGTAGCTCTCGTCGAAGGCCAGGAAATCCGAGGTCATCTTCGGCTCACCCGGACGACCGGCATGCGGCTCTGTCGTGCCTTTCGCCGCCGCGGCGGCGGTCGGCGTGTACAGGTCGTAGTGGAAGGTCTTCACCCGTGGGGCGTCGCCGGGCCCCGGGACTGTCACGATGCTGGCCCGGCCCGAGGAGGTTTCGACCATCCCGGTAGCAACTGTGACCCCAGCCTTCGATCCGGGATACGGCGTGAAGCTCGAGTACAGCTCGGGCGCCTTGCCCGGCTCGCCGGTCAGCGTCGAGGAGAACACGCGCACTGCCGATTCGATGCCTGGACCCGAGCCGACGATGAGGTTGTCAGCCGAACCGTTGCCATCAATATCGGCGCCCGCGACGTTGACGCCACCACGGAAGTCGGACCCGAACGGGGTGAACCGCGCCAGTTCCGTGCCGAAACGTGCACCGCCGACCCCGCTGTACACCACGACCTCGGAGCCGACGCCGGCACCGGTACCAGCGACGAGGTCGAGCACCGCGTCGCCGTTGAGGTCGGTCATGGCAACCGTGGGCGTGCCCATGAAGGAGGGAAACGGCGTGACGGCCGCAACCAACTTGTCGCCGTCGCCGTCGTAGACCTGCACGGTGGCCGGCCGGCCCGGCGCCCCTGCGATCGCCACCGCGTAGGTCGATATCTCGGGGATCACGTTGACGATCGCCATCAGGCCGTTGTCCTCGTGGTTGAGGCGATGGCAATGGATCACGAAGGTGCCGGTGTAGTCGATGAACCTCATCCGCAACGTCACCGAAGCGGGGACCAGTGGGTTCTCGTTCTCGTCGGTCACGGGAGCCGGAACGTTGACGTTGTCCACGCCCCACATCTGCACTCCGGTAACGGATTTCGCAACAGGATCGACGATCTCCATCACCTGCAAGTCGTTGACGTGGATATGCATCGGGTGCTCGTCGTTGTTCAGGTTCGTGATCAACCATTCCTCGACCGAGTTGAGTCGCGGCTGGAGCAACGGGATGTTCGGAAACGTGTTGTCGTCGAACTGGTAGGTGAAAGCCTTGGGATCGCTGTTGCTCGCCTTCTCGTTGCCGAAGCCACCCGAGACCGTCAGCGTGCGCTGCACGGCGGGCATGGTGGCCGACGTGTCCACGAAGGACGTGTAAGCATCGAGCTGCTGGCCGGGCACGAACGGTGTGGTCCGACCCTCGCCACTGTCGGGCCGCACCTGAATGAGCTTCTGGGTGGGGAAGGTGAAAAAGCCGTCCTGGTAGCTGATGACCGACCGGTCGACGCTCACCGTGCCCAGTACGGCGGGCGGCTGGTCGGTGCCGTTGTTCGTGTAGAGCACGCTGGGCTCCGTGCTGGGCCTGGCGTCGGGTGCGGGTGGCATCTCGAGCACCAGATCACCGGATTTCGGCATCGTGACCGCGATCGCGTACCGCGATGCCGGCGGGATGACCAGACGGGTGCCGTCGCCGTCGATCGGCAGGTCGACCTCGGAGAAGGGGACGCCGTCTTGGCCGACGATGGCGAACTTCGGATGGTTGCCGGTCGCCGTTTCGGTCAGCATGACGGGGATATAGGCCATGTCGCTGATGTTCGCCAGAACCCATATCTCGGTCTGACCCGGTTTCAGCTTCAGTGCGGGCTGGAACTGCCCGTTGATCGTGAACTGCACGTCGCGCTGGTTCTCCGGTAGCGCGAGATCCGCGGGGACCGAGATGGGCGGCCGCGACGTAGGACCGCTGATGAAGCTCTGCAGGTTGCTCGGCACGAACTGGTTCTGACCACGGTGGTTGGCCGGCGACAGTGGCCCGCTGTACCAGTTGGTGACATACCGGGAGCCGTTCGTCGTCTCCGCGAAGTTCACCGGGGCCAGACTCGGCCGGTATGTGCCGTCGGCGAGCTGCGATCCCTCCGGAGGCTTCAGCGTGCTCACATACTGCGGCCGATTCGGGTCGTTCAACTGGTGACCGCTGCCCTTGCGATCAAAGACGTAGTTGTACTGCAGCGCCATAGTGCGGATCGGAATGTGATTCCGTGTCACCAGCGGCAGATTGCCGTCGGGCCGTCCGATCTCGAGTAGACCAGCCAGACCCTTGTAGGTCTGCTGAGCAGTCAGCGTGTGGCGATGGCTGTGGTACCAGTACAGGCCGTGGGGCATGTCCTTCGGCAACGCATAGTCGTAGACGTTGCCCTTACCGGCGGGGATGTCGAGCAGGACGTTGTCGACGTTGCCGTCAGGGCTCACATGGAGTCCGTGGGTGTGCAGGTTGAGCGGCGAGGAGGTGAGAGCAGGCGGGTAGATCGGCACGTCTCCACCCGCTGAGGTGAACGCGGGATCGTAGTAGTCCTCGATCGTCAGGTCCTGCAGATCGTTGTCGTAGTGCACGATCAAGCGCTCGCCCGGATCGACATGCAACGTTGGCGCTGGGTAGAGGTTGTCGCCCTTGGTCGAGCCGTCCGAGGCGGCACCTTTGATGACCTCGTAACCGAAGACCAGGAAGTTCGACACAGGTTTCGAGACGGTGTCGAGTGCGACAGTGCCCTGATGGGCCGACAGCCGCACTTCGAGAACGCCCTCCTTGCTCGTGAGCTTCACCGGCTCCCGGTAGGCGACCGGGATGCCGTCGGGACCGACGTTGCCACCGCCCGATGTCCTCGACGCATCGGACCCGCACGCTGCGAGCAGCAACGTGATTGCCGCGGCGACAGCGACAACGGAGACATTCGGCTTCCAGCGATGGGTGACCATAGTTTTCCCGTTCCACAGCTGCGGGTGAGTGGCTACGCTCCAAAGCATCGATCGACGAGTCGAAGACTACTCAGAAGGTGCCCTACCAGCACCGAGTCGGGGAAATGCCGTGGCAGTGCCCGAGGTGCCCATCACCACCCGGGGTCGCCCTCGATCGGAATGTTCACCCAGCTCGGCTGATCCGGGTCGAGCTGGACGTGCTGCGGCTTCAGTCCGCTTTCGTTCAGCAGAGGCCGCAGCGGAATCCCCCGCGAAAAGTTCATGGCGTAGATGTCGATCCGCAGCCTATGGCCTTGTTGCAGCACACCGTCGGTGGCGGCGAGACCGATTTCGAGGATGGTCGGCTCGCCGGGCGGTTACGCCCTTGGCCTATGGCGGATAACTGCTGGCTTGTGCCACATCACGAGAATCCGAGCAGCTCCACCAGCCGGTCGAGCTGCAGCTCGAACAACTCGGACCGATCGGCGAACGTGTCGCGGCCGTACATGTCGAACACATCAAAGCTCACCGCACCGAACATCGCACTCCACACCGTGATCCCGCGCGAGAACAGCCAGTCCGGCGCATCCAGCTCGAACTCGACTCGAATCTGCGCGAAACTCGCTGCCAGCGCGGGAGATACGGTGACAGGCTTGGAGGGCTCGGTGAGCAGTCCGCCGCGATAGGCCTGACCGTAGATCTGCAACAACGCGGCGATCACCCGAACTCCCGGAGAGACGGTCTGTTCGGCGGGCGCGTCGTAGCCCGGAACCGGCGTGCCGAAAAGTAGCCCATACCATGCAGGTTCGGCGAGCGCCCAGGCGTGCAGGGTCCGGCCGACCACCCGCAGCCGTTGCGCCGGGTCTTCGGGGGCTGCCGCAAGCGCCGCGTCCACAGCATCGCCCAGCGCGTTGTAGCCCTCGACGACGAGCAGGGTGAGCAGCTCATCTCGGCTGCGCACATACCGGTATACCGCCGAGGACACGACGCCGAGGTCGCGCGCCACCGCACGCAACGACAGCGCGGCGGCGCCGTCGGTCGCCAGATGTTCGCGGCCGATCCGGACAATATCGGCCATAGTTTGCGCGCGGGCGCGGGCGCGGGGAGTAGTCGGCACGATTCCACCGTGCAATTTCTAGAGAGCATTGTCAACAACCGTGAGCAATGCTCTTGACAATGCAGTGCGACTATCGCATCCTATTCAGAAATAGAGAGCATCGCTCTCTGAAGAGAGTCGGGGAGCCAATGACCGAACTGCACGTCGTCACCGGAGCCGGACCCACCGGTGCCACCATCGCCGATCACCTGGCCGCCGCGGGTAAGCGCGTGCGGTTGCTCACCCGCTCCGGCAGCGGGCCCGAGCATAACCTTATCGAACGGCGCGCAGTGAACGTGACGCTGCCCGAACAGCTTTCGGGCCAATTCGACGGCGCTACCGCCATCTATCACTGCGCAGGCGCCTCGCGCTACGCCGCGAAGACATGGCAAGCCGAGCTGCCCCCCACCGAACAGGCGGTCATGGACGAGGCCGGAAAGGCCGGCACCGTGGTCGTTTTCGCCGAGAATCTCTATTCCTACGGCAAGGTCGAGGGTCCCATCACCGAAACCGGGCCCCGCAATGCCGATTTCGGCAAGCCCGCGGTCCGGACCCAGCTGGTGCGGGCGCGGGCGGCCCACGCCACCCCGACGGTGAGCGTCGCGGCCTCGGACTTCCTCGGCCCTTACGTGCGCGCCTCGGTGGCGGGCGAACAACTCTTCACCCCCATCCTCACCGGCAAGAAGGTGCAGGCGCTCGGCAAACTCGACGTCCCGCACTCCTTTACCTACGTTCCCGATCTCGCCGCCGCCATGATTCGGGCGGCCGCCGAAGAATCGGTCTGGAACACCTTCCTGCATGCGCCGACCGCGCCGCCGATCACCCAGCGCCAACTCATCGTCGCCATCGCCACCGCCGCCGGTGTCACCGTACCCAAGGTGTCCGCCGCGCCGATCACCGTGATCCGACTGTTGGGCCTGTTCAGCGCGCAATTGCGTGAGCTCGCGGAAGTGAGCTACCAGGTCGCGCGCCCGTTCGTGCTCGACTCCAGCGACAGCCAACAGCGGCTCGGCCTGCACCCCACTCCCCTCGACGAGGCCGTCGCCGCCACCGTCGCCTGGTGGAAAACTCAGCAGTGAAATGTCACTGCCTGCTCATATCCACCCGCTGACAGCCCACAATCGGTCGTAACCTACCCAGTAGTAGTGTTAGCGGTGTCACTGGCGACACCGGATCGAGGAGCTCTATATGGACCAGCGAGAGACGGATTTCGACGTACTCGTCGTCGGTTCAGGATTCGGCGGCAGCGTGACCGCGCTGCGGCTGATCGAGAAGGGCTACACGGTCGGCGTGCTCGAAGCCGGTCAGCGCTACGCCGATAGCGAACTGCCCGAGACCAGTTGGGACCTGCGGAAGTTCCTGTGGGCGCCCAAGCTCGGCTGCTACGGCATCCAGCGCATCCACCCGCTGCGCAATGTCCTCATCCTCGGTGGCGCGGGCGTCGGTGGCGGGTCGCTCAACTACGCCAACACGCTGTATGTGCCGCCGGAGCCCTTCTTCCAGGATGCGCAGTGGCGCGACATCACCGACTGGCGTGCCGAGCTCACGCCGTATTACGAACGCGCGCAGAAGATGCTCGGCGTAGTGCGCAATCCGCACATGACTCCGGCCGACGAGATCTTCAAGGAGGTGGCCGAGGATCTCGGCGTCGGCGACACCTTCGTGCAGACTCCGGTCGGCGTGTTCTTCGGTGAGCCGGGCAAGACCGTGGCGGACCCGTATTTCGGCGGTGTCGGCCCTGAACGCACCGGCTGCCTCGAATGCGGTGAATGCATGACCGGCTGCCGGCACGGAGCGAAGAACACGCTCGTCAAGAACTACCTGTATCTCGCGGAAAAAGCAGGTGCGCAAGTGATTCCGATGACGACTGTCACCAAACTGCGCCCGCTGCCGGACGGCACCTGGGACGTCGCGACCGAACGCACCGGCGCGTGGGTGCGCAAGCGTCCCGCGACCTACACCGCGCGTCAGGTCGTCCTGGCGGCAGGCACCCTCGGCACCCAGAAGCTATTGCACGCGATGCGCGACAAGGGTGTGCTGCCCGACCTTTCCGATCGACTCGGCGAACTCACCAGGACGAACTCCGAATCCATCGTCGGAGCGGCGACCAAGAAGGTCACCCCCGGTGTGGATTTCACCAAGGGCGTCGCGATCACCTCCTCCATCCACCCCACCCACGACACGCACATCGAGCCGGTCCGCTATGGCAAGGGCTCCAATGTGATGGGCCTGATGCAGACGCTGATGGTCGATGGTGGCGGCCGGATGCCACGCTGGCTGCGGTTCCTCGGCGTCGTGTTGCGCAACCCGCTCACCCTGCTCACCTTCCTCAGTGTGAAGAACTGGAGTGAGCGCACCATCATCACGCTGGTGATGCAGCACCTGGACAACTCCATCACCACCTACACCAAGCGCGGCCTGTTCGGCCGCAAGCTGACCAGCAAGCAGGGCCACGGCGAACCGAACCCGACCTGGATTCCGGCGGGCAACGATGTCACCCGTCGAGTCGCCGAGAAGATCGGCGGCATCGCGGGCGGCAGCTGGGGCGAGATCTTCAATATCCCTTTGACCGCGCACTTCTTGGGCGGTGCACCGATCGGCGCCGACCGCGAAACCGGTGTCATCGACGCCTACCACCGGGTGTACGGCTATCCGACCCTGAGCGTCGTGGACGGTGCCGCGGTGTCGGCGAATCTCGGTGTCAATCCCTCACTGACGATCACCGCGCAGGCCGAGCGCGCCGCGGCCTATTGGCCGAACAACGGCGAACAGGACACCCGTCCGGCGCAAGGCCTTGCCTATCAACAGATTTCGCCGGTGGCGCCCACGAATCCTGTCGTGCCTGCAGGCACGCCGACCGCGCTGGTGCTGCCGATCGTCGAGATCCGCGGTGGCCGCAGCGCAGCCGACAAGAGTGCGACCGCCTGAATCGCGCTCAGCCAGGGGGCGCGATCTTGGTGATGACGATCGAGCCTTCGCGGTCCGCCACGGCCACGATCTGTCGATAGGTCCGCACGGTCGAATTGGAACGACTCTCGGTGATCACCACATCGAATCGGCCATCACTCATCGGCACGATCAGGACACAGTGCTGACTGCCGGGCGGAATCGACGCGATACCCGCGTCGATCACCTCGATCTTCGGCACCGCCGCGTCCGGTGTGGTGACCGCCCGCGCCGCCTGCCCCGAACGCTCCACGTAGTAGGCGTGCTGGAACGCCAGAATCACTTCCGGCCCGGTCGCGCTCGAACCGATGCCGTTGCCGCGCACCAGCTGTTCGGTCCGGGTCGCCTCACACCCGGGCCGACCGCCGAGTACCGGATCGACAACCGTCGCGGACTGACGCGGGTCGGTCGCCGCGGCGCTGTAGACCAGCACAATCGCCGCTGTCGCCAATGACCCACCGATCGCGAAAGCGCCGAGCCACCAGAATCGCAGTGGTCCGTGGTGCGCGCGATCAGCGCGCCGCCGCGAGCGGCGTTGACGGCTGAGGCTCTGCCGTGGGTCCACGCGCTGGGGCGGCTGGAGCCGCCGTGGCGGCTCCAGCCGCTGTGATATGTCGAGGCGTTGCGGCAGCTCCGAGGAAATCATGCCCGGCCACAACGGTACGGCCGATGCCCTACCCCGGCCGTGACGCGCCGCGATATGGCCGCCGGACCCGGATGTGTTCGACGACGACATCTTTTCGCCGCACCCCCTTCGCCGACGCCCGTGGGCAAGCTCGGGTTTCCTATGAATGCCGTTGTGCAATAACAAGATTGCACACCTTTGCCATTTATGCGACCGAATGACCGATAGATAGCCGAAAGGTGCACCAGTTATCTTCTGGCACACGATGTTTCGGTTACTCCATGCCAACCGCACACGGCCGGAAGGGGATGCCGGGCCGCCCTCAGAGCAGGCCGCGTTGCCGCAGGTCGGAAACGTACTTGTGGATCAGCGACTGCGACAAGTGCGGAATATCGTTGTCGGGGCCGATGTTGGTAGCCTGCACCGCGGCAGCGAAGCCCTTGGCCGGAATCACCGATCCATCGATGGGCAGGCTGGGCCTACGATAGGCGTGCAGCAACGGCAACAGCGAGGCCTGCCGCTGCCACTCGGGCAGACCCCGAAGCGCAGTGTCGAAGCGGGCGAACCACTCTCGATAGTCCTCGATCCGCTGGATCGGGTGACCCGCCTCGATCAACCAGTCGACGAATACGTCGAGCGAGACACCGTCGTCGTGCGGGTTCAGGACATCGAAGGTCTGGAAGCCCGCAGTGGCCTGCGTGCCGAGAGTGGTGATCGCTTCTGCGGTGAAGTCGGCAGGCAGGCCGTCGTAGTGCGCCCGCCGCCGAACGCCGTCGGCAGCTGTCTCGTAGAAGGAATACGGCGCGATGCCGGTGACAAGCAGGCTGATCAACAAACGCGTGAACATGTCGGGCACGTTCAGCTGACCTGCGTAGCGACTGTGGGCCAGGATCATGTCCGACCGGAAAACGGCGACCGGTAGGCCGCAGCGGTCGTGCGCTTCCCGCAGCAGCACTTCGCCCGCCCATTTGCTGTTGCCGTAGCCGTTGGCGTAGCTGTCGTCGACGACGCGCACTGGACTGATCTCGCGGATGTCGCCGTCTTCCTCGAAGATCGCGGGTGGGATCTGAGCGGCCACCGCGACGGTCGAGAGATAGTTGACGGGCTTGAGCTGTGTGGTGATCGCCAGGCGAATGAGTTCCGCGGTGCCGACGACATTGGGTCCGAACAATTGGCTGTAGGGCAAGACATGATTCACCAGCGCGGCTGGATGCACAATCAGGTCGACGCCGTCCGCGAGACGATGCCACGTCGCATCGTCCAAGCCCAGATTCGGTTCTCCGATGTCGCCTGCGAGAACCTCCAGGCTCCGGCTCGCCAAATCCCGAAAATGCCCGAGCAGTCCGGCGTCGCCGCTGTCGAACGCCTCTTCGAGCCGTGCACTCGCCGCCACCGCGTCCCGCCCCCGGACGAGACAAATCAGCGTGCCGCCGGTTCGATCCAGGCGTTCCAACCATTCGAGGCACAGAAATCGACCCAGATACCCGTTCGCCCCGGTCAGCAGAACCGTGCGGGCGGCCGCAGCGCGCGGGAGATCCCCTGCCGCAGTGAGGGTTCCGACGTCGATGAACTTGTCCAGCGTGAGGTCACGGGCTCGGGCTCGGTCGGCCCCGGAACCGTGCACAGCAGCGAACGTCGGACGTTCGGCCGCGGAGTTCTTCGCTGCCTCGATGTACCCGGCCAGCTCATGGAGATCGTTGGCCGGGCTGAGGATGACGCCGACCGGCACCTCCACGCCGAGGATCTCCTGCAGCAGATTCGAAAAGAACAGTGCAGCAAGGGAATCGCCACCGAGATCGGTGAAGTGCACGTCGGGCCGCAAATCCGTGGTCGCGCAGCCGAGCAACGCTCGCGCTGCACGACCGATGGTGGCGAGCACCGGCATGTTCGCCGCCTCGCGCCGCAGCGCGAGCAATTCGTGCGCCTGCCCTTCGGCAAGGTCGGCGTACAGTTGCTGGAGCCGACCCCCCGTAGCGCTCGGTGAGTGCGGGCCGCAACAACTTACCGATGCCGGAGAGCAAGCCGTTGTCGGTAGTGAACGGCGCGGTCTCGATGAGGAAATCGCGTGGAATCTCGTAGGAGTTCAGATTGCTGTCCTTGGCGATCCGTTGCAGCGAATCGGCCAGTGGCACTTTCAGTGCATCCGGGTCGGCGGCGGCGAGTGCGTCCTCGGTAGGAACGATCACCGCAAGCAGGTAGGCGCGTTCGCTGCTGCCGTAGACAAAAATCTGGCGGATCAGCGGACTATTGGCGAAGACGGCCTCGAGACGCGACACGGCCACGAACTCACCCTGCGACAGCTTCAGCACGCTGTTGCGACGATCGACATAGACCAGCTCATCCGGTCCGAGCTCGGCCACAATGTCACCGGTCCGGTAGAAGCCGTCGGCGTCGAAGACCTCCGCGGTGACCTCGGGCCGCTTGTAATACCCGGGAATCATGGTCGAGGTCTTCAGCAGCAGTTCGCCGCGCGAATGCGGCTGATCGGTATGGAAGTAGCCGAGTTCGGGCACATCGACGAGCTTGTAGTCGAGCACCGGTGGCCGCCGCACCTGGTTGTCGATCACGAGACCGCCGCCCGCCTCCGTCGAGCCGTAACCGTCGTGCAGATCCATGTCGAGCAGCGACTCGATGAACACCTTCATCTCCGCGGCCAGCGGTGCGCTGCCGCACACCACCGTCATCAGGCGGCCGCCGAAAAAGTCTTGCCGCAGTTGCGCTTTGACCTCGCCGTCGAGCGCCGCGGGGTCGACACCCGGTGCAGTGCGGCGGTCCATCTCGCTCTGATAGCGCTGAAACACCATCTCGCACAACCGCGGAACGAGAAACAGCTCCGTCGGTCGCGCCAGCGCGATGTCGTCGAACAGCGTCGAAATATCGCTCTTGGCGGTGAAGTAGGCGGTGCCGCCGCGGGCAAGCACTCCAAACAGGGACATGCGCCCCGCGACGTGGCTCATCGGCATGTAGTTGAGATTGATCGCGGATACCGGCGGCGCGCCGAGCCACATCGCCGAGACCAGCCGGTCGGTGTACATCGCGCCTTTCGGCGTACCGGTGCTTCCGGAGGTGTAGATGAGCAAGGCCAGCGGATCGTCCTCGGCCTCGGGGACCACGAGCGGGGCCTGCGGGAGGGTGCGCCCCTGTTCGAGGACGGTCTCCAGTGTTTGGATGTGCACCGCGCTGCCCGCACTCGCGAGCCGTCGGCGCGCGGATTCGAATGCATCGTGCTGGTCGTCGTCTTCGGGGTGGTAGTCGAAAACGATCAGTCGCTGTGGCGATGTGCCTGCCAGAATGCAGTGGACGGCGGTCTCGAGATGTTCCGGAGTCGCCGCCAGAATGCGCGGAGCCGTCTCTGCGATGATGGCCGTCAGTGGGGAGACGGCAGCGCTCGCCTGCAGCGGGACGACAACCGCGCCCAGATGCACACAGGCCAGATCGATCGTGGTGTAGTCGCGGCTGGTGAATCCCAGTATCGCCACGAAATCACCTGTGCACAAAGGCTGTTCGGAATCGTGGTGCCACGCGCTCGCCAGGGCGGCCGCCCGCTCCCACAGTTGGCCGTAGCTGACGGTCTCGAAAACGGGCAGCAATCGCAGCGAACGACGACCCGACGCGGCATCCACGGTGGGCTCGACGGCGCGCTGTCCGAGTGCGGGACGGTCGGCATAGGCCTTCATGATCGCTGCCATGAGCTGCGCAAGGCGCATGTCGGGTTGCCGAATCGCTTCGGTGACGGCGTCGATCGGCTGCGCGTCGCGAATCTGCTGCTCGGCCGCATACAAGTCGGCGATACGTCGCATCAGCCGCTCGCGCGTGTCGGGTGCCATTGCCCGCCTCCTCGGGTCGTTCCTCAACCTTCGGTCGCTTCGTGCACTCACAACAGACACCTTTGTCCAGCAATACGTTAGCTTGCCTAAGTATTCCAGGATGGGCGTGGATCCGGCAATGGGCGAAATCGGCGCAGGTCGCGGCACACGATTCGAAACCCGGCAGTCCAGTTTTCCAGCGTCGAGCCGCCGGATACACGAACCTCTGGCGATGGAAGGCCGTCGGTTGCTTCAATAGATGAGCTGCGGCCGACCACGATGGTCACTGCCCCCGCATCGCCCCCGGGCGCGGTGCGATTCGAATTCCGGCTGGCAGTCGACCCGGCGTCGGACAGCTGCATCGTAATCTTCGCTCAGCCCCCGACCACTGTGTCACAGCGGCGGAAGTTCGAGATTCTCACGGAAAGTAGCGCCGAGATAGTCGTTCCCGACGATGCCTCGGCGGCGCAGTTCGGGGAGCAGTCCGTTGGTGAGGAAATCACGGGTCCGTGGGTCCGCGAGGCCGCCCAACGAGATGACGTCGAGCACTCCTGCCAGGTACCGCTCCTCGATCGCGTCGGCAAGCTGCTCCGGGGTGCCTGCCGCGGCCCAGTGTCCGGTGTCTTTCGAAGCAATGATCAACTCGCGCAGGGTTCGGCCCGAGGCCGCGAGCTTGGTGAAGATCTCGACGCGCCCACGTCGGCGATTCACCGAGGTCACCTCGGGCAGCAGGTGCCGTGGGATGGGTTTGTCCAAGGGGAGTTCCGAGAGGTCGATGCCGCCGCCGAACATGTCGGCCAAGCGGATTCGACCCGCGTCGAGATCGGTGGCTTCGGCGTCCTCACGGACCAATCGACGCACCTCATCTTCGGTCGCGCCGTAGGTGGCATGGAAAGAACTCATGATCAACGGCAATGCGTCGGCGCGGCCGAGTTCGGTCGCGCGGGCGCGCACCGTTTTCGTATAGGTGATCGCAGCTTCGAGCGTGGGCAGTGAGGTGAACACGACTTCGGCGAACCGGGCGCCGAGCTCGATGCCGCCCGCCGACTGACCCGCCTGGAATTGCACAGGCCGCCGCTGCGGCAGCGGCGGGATGTTGAGCGGCCCTTTCACCGTGAAGTACTGTCCCGTATGGTCGATCGGCCGCACGTGCGTCGCGTCGAGGACCACACCGCCGTGTCCGTCGGGGGTCAGCGCGCCGGCGTGCCAGCTGTCGAACAGCGCGTTGACCACCTCGAGGGATTCGGTTGCCCGCGCGTACCGCTCCTCCGGTGCCGGCAGGTCCTGGTCACCGTAGTTCTCTTCGCCGACCGACGACGTGACGACATTCCACGCCGCACGACCGTTGCTCACGTGATCGAGCGTTCCGAACAGTCGCGCCAGGTTGTAGGGGTGGTGGAAGGTGCTGGTCACGGTGGCGATCAGACCGACGTCCGTGGTCACCGAACTCAATGCGGACAGATAGATCAGCGGCTCCTGCGCGCCGATCGCGCCTTGCGCCCCGAAGCTGAGCAGATCGGCGGCGAACAGGGCATCGAACTTGTTGGCCTCCGCGATCTTCGCGATCTCGATCGAAGCCGCGACAGTCGACTGCCGTGGATCTATCGCGGCCGCATACACACTCGCGGCACCACTGACTCCGGTGACCGTCTTCAGCGTCCGGCGTCGGCCAGCACTCATCGTCATCTCATCCCGTCACGAAATCGACAGCGACTCCCGCGCTCTGTCCGTTGACGCGAACACGGCAGCCCGGTCGCCGGCACAATCCGGCGGCCGTCCGAGTCCAGCACTCGTCGTGCCCTGCGGCGACGGTTCGGATCAGCCGAATTTATTTCGCCGTACGTAGAACACGGGTGACCGGATCTCCGAATGGGTACAAACCCATTACGACCCAACGTAAGTCGGCACCGCGACAGTCCACGACCGGCACCGGGCCGACCGGCCTGTTCAGGGTGTCCGCACCCAAACGGCGCGAGGCGGACATACGCTCGGTGGCCATGTTGCGATCCGACTGTGAGCGGATCAGTGGCATAGCCCACACCTGGCTCTCGTAACCCGGCCCCCAGTCTTCGCGCAAGATATGCCACCACTACCGGAATTGCCTGGTAGACACACCATTCCAGCCCTGACCGTGTGGAGCCACGGATACCCCTGCGGCGGACAGCGTTTCGCATCGACTTACGCGATCACACCACCATCGGAACTTTCTCGTTGATGCGGCCGACCCATACAACGCACTTCGAACCCTGACCGAAAGTGCACTGGTCGAACCAAACCCAGTACCGATCGACGGCACCGCATGCCGTTGCAGATCTCTCGGTCGAACCGGACCGAGAAAGCCCGAGAACAAGAAACGAGAAACTGTGAACACTGTCTCCCGAGCAGCGGCGATTGCCGTATTGGCAATCGCCGCGACGGGCGTCACTGCCGGCATGGCAGCGGCCGCACCCGCCGAGTCTCCCGCACCGGTGGCAGCGCCCTCCTTCGGCAACGAGAACACCGATGTCCTTGCCGCCGTGCACGGTACGGAGCACGGCACGCCGAATACCAGCGGTGTGGATCGGAATGCGGAAATCGACAAGGCGGTCGAGACGGTCACCGAGGCGTTCAACCACGCCAGCGCGGATGGCCGCATGGTCGGCACGGTCGCGGGCGTCGTCGTCGGCTGCCCGCTCGGCGCGGTAACCGGCGGCACCCTGACCGTGCTCACCACGGCCGGCGTGCTGACGCCGATCGGTGTGGTCGGCGGTTGCATCCTCGGCGGTCTCACCCTGGGCGGCCTCGGCGGCACCATCGGAGCCGCAATCACCGGTCTGCCCGCGCTCGCCACCACCGCGAACGAGCAGTACAACGCGCTGCATGCCAAAGGGTTCGTCGCCGCGCCGATCGATACCCCCGCTCCTTAGTCCTCGGCCGGCCGCCGACGGCGGCACGGCTTCCGCACCACAGCTGGAAACGAGCATTGTCATGAAATACCCCACTCGGGCAGCCACAGTCACCGCACTGACCGCCGTCGCCGTTGCGATCGCTGCGGGCACCGCCGTCGCCGATCCGGCGCAGGCACCCGACGCCGACACGGTCTCCGTCGAGGTCATGCCCGGTGTCGAATTCACCGGAGCGGCGTCGGACAATTCGTCCGTCCTCAACACGCCGATCGGGTCGGTCACGATGCGCGACGGTCAAGTCGCGGTGCAGGATGCAGCCCAGCGGCCGATCCTCGGCGCACCGTTGGACACCGCGGCAGGCAGTCCGGCCGAATCGGTGACAATACCGGCCGCGCCCATCGCGAGCGGTCAGGGCGACCTCCTCACCGACCTGAATCAGGCGTGGCACCAGGCAGGCCCGTACACCGGGCTCGCAGCCGGTATCGGCGGCACCGCAGGCGCTTTCGCGGGCATGGTCGTCGGCTGCCCGATCGGCGCGGTCACCCTCGGCAGCATGGCCACCGTCATGTCGGCGGCTGTACTGACCGTGCCTGCCATGATCGGCGGCTGCCTGGCAGGCGCCGGCACCACCGCCGCTTTCGGCGGCATGGTCGGTAGCGTCGCCGTCGGTGTGCCGGTGGGCATCGCCGTGGCCGTCGACAAGTACAACCAGATCCAGGCCAAGCGCACCAACGGAACCGACGCGCCGCCGCAGCTCTGACCACACTGACGACGCTGGTGCGGTCATCACCGGATGACCGCACCAGCGTGCGTATCCGGACCGCTGTCTCAGCACTGATCCTCCAGTCCCTGGCCGCATCGGTCACGCACCACTCGGTGTGACACATCGACGCGGCACTCGACCTGCCCCACCAACACCGATCAGCGCCGGAGACCGGGCCTCGCGTTGACTACGCTGTTGCGAGTGCCCGAATCTGTGCCACTGACGAGGCTCCTCGACGACGCGGGGCTGCTGTCGCTCGAGCACCGGCTCCACCTCGAAGATGTGCTCGGCGCACACGTGTGGCAAGCCGATCTCGAGGGACGCCGACTCGAATTCATCGGCGAGCAGCGGTCATTCGAATGCACCGACGTCCACCTGCTCGGCACCGCCGACGCCGAGACGTGGTTGTGGGGATGGGCTAATCCCTGGGGCTATCCGCCGTCACTGATCGAGGCGGCGACGACGGTGCGCGAGTTCGGCTTCCAGTACGGGGTCGCCGAATTGTGTGCGGCGGAAATGCCGATCGCCCTCGCGGGCGCGACACCGGAACCGCACCAGGTGGCCACACTCCTGGCGGACGCCGCGAAGATCGTCTGTGGGCGCTGGAGCTCCTACTGCGGCGTCACCGACGGCACCTATGTCGCGTTTCTCGTCGAACATCCGGCGTTCCTGCTGCCGCCACCCACCGCGTCCGGCCTCGCGCGCGTCATGGCACACGGCGTCCGCGCACTGCCGCTGACAGATCATCGACGCGCCGCACACAGCTACCTGACCCGACGCGGCCTGCGCACCGAATTCCTCGATGACTACGGATTGCTCGAATTCAGCGGCCACGGTGTCGAGGGTGACATCGAATTCGATGCTTCCGGCCATATCGCAAACCTCGATGTCCGAATGGTCACCGATCGAATCTCACTGCCATCCGGGTCGAACGCACAGTCGGCCCACACGCACTAGGTCCGCGTGCTCCGGGGTGGCGAACCGACCGCAACCTCGACCCACCGGCCGTGCAATTCCGGCAGTCCGTTCTAGGCTGTGACCGTGTCGCTTCAGCCAGGTGCCCAGTTCGCGGGCTATATCGTTCGCGCGCCGCTCGGTCGGGGCGGCAGCAGCGATGTGTATCTCGTCGACGATCCGGCGCGCTCGGGTCGGGCGGTGCTGAAGATTCTCGACCACCCGACGACCGACTTATCCAGTGCGCGAAAGCAATTTCGCCATGAGTTCGAGATCGCCAGCACGCTGCATCACTCCAATGTCGTGGAGATGCTCGAGTTCGGGGAGTTCCGGGATCAGCCGTGGATGACCTACACCTATCGCGAGGGCGAGCCCGGTTCCGGCCTGCTCCCGCGGCGGCACGAAGAGATCGATCTGGCACGAATGCTTCCGGCACTGGCCGGCATCGCTGCGGGATTGGACTATATCCATCAGCACAATGTGGTGCACCTCGACGTCAAACCCCACAACATGCTCATCGGCCCCCAGGGCACGGAGGCGGTGCTGACCGATTTCGGGATCGCGCACCGCCTCAGTGACGATTCGCCGCTCGCCGGACCCGATGGGCTGGTGCCCGTGTCACTTCCGTACGCGGCACCGGAAGTGCTACGCGGCAAGCCGGTCTCCCCCGCGACCGACCAATATTCGCTGGCATGTGCGGTGGTCGAGTTCTTCACCGGCCGCCCGCCCTTCCCGCTACCGACTCAGTTCGCGATCGCCGATGCGCATCTGTGGGCCATTCCCCCGGACGTGTCGTGGCGACGCCGGTGGATCCCGCACGCGGTCGACTCGATACTGAACAAAGCACTGGCGAAAGATCCGGACGCTCGGTACGACTCGTGCGCGGAACCGATCCGCCTGATCACTCGGGTATTGCGTGGCATGGAACCGCCGAAACACCGCTGACGAACGCAGTTCCCCCTAGTTCCGGCCGATGTCTCGGCGGTGACTGTCGCTGAGGCAGGGCCGGACCAACTGGAAGCCGCAGCAGCCCGACCCTGCCTACGTCATCCGAAGCGCCTGTAATTTCCACCGCGCCGTGCCCGGACCGTCAACTCCGAGCCGAATCGTGGCCTCAGCCGAATCCAACGGCCGGCGCTGTCGCCGCCTCATGCCCACGGCGGCCGATGGAAACCTGGCGAGGCCGCGGTGATACAGAGTGCGCCAACGCCCTGATCGGACACGGTGAACTCGTACCAATCAGGAGTACGGGCATGGCCGACGATTCCGGATTCGCCGTCGGTGGTGTGGACATTCCAGCCGCGCTTACGCCATTCCGCTATCACCATGTCGAGGTAAGCGGCACTCGCGTCCGCGGGCAAACCCGTGAGCCAGTAGCGCGCATCGAGGCGGTCGACCTGGTAGACGTTTCCGGCATCGTCGTCGAAGGGCAGGATCAGTTCGCCGTCCATGCCGTGCTGCGGACGTAGGCTCGGCGCGCCTGGCAGAGCGTCGAGCAGGTCGGCGAGGTAGTCACGAATCTGCTCGCGCGCGGTCGACTCGTCCAGCGAGCGATTCCACACGACCGCCCCGGCCACGGGTTCCAATATCGGGAGTAGGCCATCATGAGCAGTGGTCTCGGCCGATTGCGGGACCTTGTCCCGACTGAGCACGAACCCCTTGCTCATGAAGGTGTCGAAGGTCGAATCGAACGGCTGCGGGCTATCGATATTCCCGCCGAGCTCGAACCCGATCGTGCCCGCAGGCAGGTCCGGCGACACGCAATAGCGGATGCCGCTGATGGCATCGGCGACGAGCATCACGCGGTTCGGCGGGATCTCGACGTCCGCATCCCAGTTGTGGACCACCGCGTGGCCGACGCCGAGATCGGCGTAGGTAATCATGTCGCGTGGACGCAGCGGGCCGAACGATTCGCCCTCCGGGGCCGTGAATCCAGCGTGGACGGTGCGCACAAATGCGCGCAGCGGCTCCGGCAGACAGTCGAAGAACGGCGGCTCGTCTGCGCCGAATGTGCTCGGATCCCAACCGATCCGGATAGCCGGTGGCTGGTATTCCCCGCGCAGAATGTAGAGCAGTACCCAATCACCGCGCAGCAGGGCTACCCGAACGTCGACGAGGAACTCGTCCAGCACCGCGGCAAACCGCGGCAGCACGTTGAGAAAGTCCAGATTCCATAGCGCGAGTGCGAGTTCCCGGCGATCCTGCGGCCACGTGGCCCGGGCGATCGCCTGCCACCGAGCAGGCACATGCGCGGCGGCAGGCGATCCGGGCTCGACGAGATCGGCGACCGCTGGTCGTAGTGCATCGATGATCTCGGCGAGGCCGATCTCCTCCATACGAATTCCATCCTTGGGTGCGTGAGGCAGAACCCAGCAGCGTACTTCGACGTTCGCCCACGTCCGCCTCCACAGCTGGGAACTCCGCTCGTGCACTCAGCGCAGCGTGTCGGTCTGTTCAGGCAGTAGTTATCGGTTCCGAATCGAGCGCGGTAGGGTCCCGTCCGGTGTCACCAGATCGCAGGCCAGCGCGATCGCTCGTGCATGTCCTCCGAAGTGGCCGAAATGAGGTGTCAGGATGGCGATTGCCCCTGCCTTGCAAGCTGTTTGGACCACCAGCGTCGTCGGCATGTAGGTGTCCGATCGGATCGTGAGGATTCCGACGAACTCATAGCCCCGCTGATGAGCCAAGGTGCCGATCACCTGCTCGTCCCGATGCCGGTTCGGGCCGGTGATATCGAGCTGCAACAGGCCGATTGCCCTGGGTTGCATAAGATTTCCCCTGATCGCTGTTGGTTGGCGCAGGCTCATCCGCCTGCGGTCAGTCGTCGTTCAATACCCGTTCCAGGCGTCGGTCCGGCATAACCGCGCCCGCGAGGACCAGCACGAGGAACGCCGACCGCTTCCGGCCGCACTCGTCGATACGACACTCGCTGTGCTCCTGCGCGGCATCATGCGCCTCAGACACCGTGAA
Source organism: Nocardia sp. NBC_01009 (assembly GCF_045208035.1). Lineage (NCBI taxonomy): Bacteria > Bacillati > Actinomycetota > Actinomycetes > Mycobacteriales > Nocardiaceae > Nocardia > Nocardia sp. NBC_01009. The sequence continues at coordinate 5,612,731 of NZ_CP108695.1, forward strand.
CGGGACCGTTGGCGGTTCGTGCTCGAGCCGAAACTGGATGCCGGACACCGTGATCGAGTCCCGCTCTTTCGGATGCTGCTCATCGCCGAGCGGAAGCAGCCACACCATCGCCACGATTCCGCCGCTACAAGCAAAAACGTGTCGGAGTCGTTCCGACCTGACCCGCGTGACTACACGGAGCTGACACGATGGTGGCTATGAATGATCAGGGAAGCCCCGTGCTGTATGCCATCGTGACCGGTGCGACCCCAGCCGGCGGCGTCGGTGAGCTTGTCGCCCAGGCTCAGTTCGACGGTTGGGACGTATGCGTGATCGCCTCCCCGAACGGCAGTCGGTTCATCGACGCCACTGCGCTGGCCGCCAAAACCGGGCACCCGGTGCGTAGTCAGTACAAGGAGCCCGGCGCACCGGACGCCCTGCCGCCAGCCGATGCCATGATTGTCGCGCCCATTACGTCGAACTCGATGGCGAAGTGGGCGGCGGGGATCTCCGACACCCTCCCGTTGGGGATGCTGGTGGAAGCTGTGGGGCAAGGACTTCCGGTAGTCGCGGTGCCTTTCGCAAAGCAGGAGTTGCTTCGCTTCCCCGCCATACAGGAAGCCATGCGCAAGCTGTCCGATTGGGGTGTGGTGTTGGTCGGCGACGACGGTCACGAACAAGGCACAGAAGAACTCTCCCCCGACGATGTCCCATGGCTCGCAGCTTGGCAAGCACTGATTGCGCATCCGCGGCACAGGTCTTCTGGCGGCAAATCACTGACCAGCTGACACGATGGACAGATGAACAGTCAGGGAAACCTCGTGCTGTACGCCATCATCGCGGGGTCTCCCGCCGCTACCGACGTAGGAACCCTTGTCGATCTGGCCCAAGCTGACGGTTGGGACGTGTGCGTGATCGCATCACCGGACGGCTATCGGTTCATCGACGCGGATACCCTGGCCGCGAAGACCGGGCATACCGTACGCAGCCACTACAAGGAGCCGGGCGCGCCCGACGTGCTACCGCCTGCCGATGCGATGATTGCGGCACCGATCACCGGCAATTCGCTGGCGAAATGGGCGGCAGGAATCTCCGATACCCTCGCGCTCGGTCTGCTCGTCGAAGCGGTCGGGAAGGGGCTGCCGGTGGTGGCCGTGCCGTTCTCAAATCAGGCCCACCTCGGGTTCCCTGCAATCCAGGAAGCCATCACGAAACTGTCCGGATGGGGCGTCACGATTGTGGCCAAGGAACCCCACGAACCGGGCGCTGGCGGAAGTCAAATCCCGCTGTTCCCATGGAAAGACACCTGGCAAGCCCTCGTGGAGCACCCGAACCGCTCCACTACGAGCTGACCAGAGGTAGGTACGGTCGTCCTCCGGACCCGATATTCGCCACACCATCGAGCAGGCATTGCAAAACCCGAACTCCACATGCTTTCAGGTTCGGACACGTCGAATGCCTCGGTGCCGAAACGGGCGATCATCGACATTCTCTGGATGCGAGTGGCATCGGTAGCCATACCCGCCCGACTCGGGACACGACCGCCTCAACTCGCGCCATCGAGGGAATTCGTGCAACCCAGCGCTAGCATGGGCGAGCTGGTAACGGTCGATTTGCCGATCCCGAGGTGGTTCGATGACAAGTACTGTTCCACAACCTGTGGCGCTGGGTGATGATGCCGCCCGGACCCTTGCGAACGCGACCAAAACCGTCCCGCAGATGGAGTCGATCACCCCGCGGTGGCTGGTTCATCTGCTCAATTGGATCCCGGTCGAGGCCGGTATCTACCGGCGCAACCGGGTAACGCATGAGCAGACCGTCGATATTCAGTGCGACAATTTCGACGAGTCCCCGCTGCCGGAAACCTTCATCGACTACGAGAAGCAACCGCGCGAATACCGACTGAAGGCAGTGCACACGATCCTCGACGTGCACACCCGCGTCTCGGACCTGTACTCGAGCCCGCACGATCAGATAGCCCAGCAGTTGCGCTTGACAATCGAAGCGATCAAAGAGCATCAAGAGGGCGAGCTGATCAACAGTCCCGACTACGGGCTGATCGCGAATGCCGCCAAGAAACAGCGGATCCCGACGATCGCCGGACCCCCCACCCCCGATGACCTCGACAATCTGATCGCGCGCGCGTGGAAGGAACCCGGCTTCTTCCTGACGCACCCAGAAGGGATCGCGGCATTCGGGCGAGAATGCACCCGGCGCGGTGTGCCGCCACCGACGGTAAGCATGTTCGGTTCGCAGTTCCTGACCTGGCGTGGGATTCCGATCGTCCCGTCGGACAAGGTGGCGGTCGAGCGCGGCAAGACGAAATTCCTGCTGATCCGGACCGGTGAGACCCGTCAGGGCGTGGTCGGGCTGTACCAGCCGGGACTGGCAGGCGAACAGGGACCGGGGCTTTCGGTGAAGTTCATGGGTGTCGATCGCAGTGCGATCGCGTCGTATCTGGTGTCGCTGTATTGCTCGCTGGCGATCCTCACCGACGATGCCGTCGCAGTGCTAGAGGGAGCCGAGGTGGACAAGTTCCATGACTACGCCCCGTCCTACCGGAGCTGAGCCGCCGGTTCCGCCGTATTCGGCGGATACCGTTGCGGCACCGGCGAGTTCATTGCTGCCGGACGAAGCCACGTTGAACCGTCTCGCCGCGGAGTTCTTCTCGGCGCTGCCTTCGGCGGCGCGTGGGATCGAGTTTCCCGGCATCACGTCGCCAGACATTGCCACACCCGATTTCGCGTCGCCGGGTATCGCGACGCTCGGTGTCGCGGCGCCAGGAATCACGCCGTCGAGCGCCTCCGTTCCGGCCGCACCACCTGCGGCCGGGCGCTCGGCAGCCGGTCCAGCCGCAGGTGGTACCTCGGCAGCGAGTCCGTGGATGGCCAGTCCGTCGGTAGCCGATCGGCAGGCATCGGGGCCACCCAGCTCGCCCGCACAGGGCGTCCCGCCCGGAGGACCCACCCCGGATCCGACGGTGCCTTCCTGGCAGACGGAGGTGCCCGCCAACCCGGCGGGCCAACCGCCGACCTCGGCACTGACCGGTGCAGATGTGTACACCGACCAGTTCCTCCCCGACTTGCCCACGCTGAGCAATTCCCCCAGGCTGCCACTGTCGACCGGTCCCGCACTGTCGGCCGAACCGAGCTTCTATTTCCTCGATCGGCCAGAAATCGCTGCACCACAGGCCAATTCGCAGTTCTACTTCCTCAACGAAGGTCGCAGGGCATCGCCCGACCGGCACCCGCCCTTCGACGTGTACGCGGTGCGCAACGACTTTCCGATTCTGCGTGAACGGGTGAACGGACAGCCGCTCGTCTGGTTCGACAATGCCGCCACCACGCAGAAACCACGATCGGTCATCGAGCGACTCACGTACTTCTACGAGCACGAGAACTCGAACATCCATCGCGCCGCGCACGAACTGGCCGCCCGCGCGACCGACGCATACGAGCAGGCCCGCGACATCGTGGCCCGGTTTCTCGGCGCATCCTCCGCAGAGGAGATCATCTTTGTCCGCGGCGCCACCGAGGGCATCAATCTCGTCGCACAAACATGGGGCCGCAAGAACATTCGAGAGGGCGACGAGATCGTCATCTCACACCTCGAGCACCACGCGAATATCGTGCCCTGGCAGATGCTTGCCGGCGAGACCGGCGCGGTGCTGAAGGTCATCCCGGTCGACGACAGCGGGCAGCTGCTGCTGGACGAGTACACAAGACTGCTGTCCGATCGCACGAAACTTGTCTCGGTAGCGCATGTTTCGAATGCGCTCGGCACGATCACACCGGTCCACGAGATCGTCGCGGCCGCGCACCGAGCCGGTGCCGTCACGCTCGTCGACGGAGCGCAATCGGTACCGCACACCAGGATCGATGTGCAATCGATCGGCGCCGACTTCTTCGTGTTCTCCGGCCACAAGCTCTTCGGCCCCACCGGTATCGGCGTGGTGTACGGCACTTCTTCGGTGCTACAGGATGTTCCGCCATGGCAGGGCGGCGGCAACATGATCAGCGACGTCACCCTGGAGCGTTCCCTCTTTCAACCGCCCCCCGGCCGATTCGAGGCAGGCACCGGAAACATCGCCGACGCGGTCGGGCTCGGCACAGCCATCGAGTATGTCGAAGGCATCGGCATCGACAATATCGCCCGGTACGAACACGATCTTCTCGCCTATGCGACGCCCCGCGTCGCCGCGGTGCCGGGCGTCCATCTGGTCGGGACCGCCGCCGAAAAGGCCAGTGTGCTGGCGTTCGTCATGGACGGATACCAACCACTCGAGGTCGGAAAAGCATTGAACGAGAAGGGCATCGCGGTGCGCACCGGGCATCATTGCGCTCAGCCCATACATCGGCGCTTCGGACTGGAAGCGACCGTCCGTCCCTCGTTCACGTTCTACAACACCCGTGAGGAAGTCGACTGCATGGTGGCCGTCCTCGCACAGCTGGCCCGCGCACGTCGCTGAAACTGCCGCGGACGCTCCGCGGCACCACGCTGGTCGATGACTATTGGGCTGGTTCCCGCAAAACGCGGGACGGGAGTGCCCGTTGCCGACGATGCTTGTCGGCAACGGTGTCCCACCGCTCGGTTCCATCGCCAAACGCACCGAGTTCTTTCTACTACGCATAACGTGGCCCGGCGTGGGTCGCCTGCCGTCGGCTACGCCACGGCACGCTTAGCGCCCAAGGGGCGTATGCGACTGCTCGCCGAGCGCGTCGAGCAGATCACCGCTGTGCCGGCTCCTGCAGCGCCTCCTGGAGTTCCCTAGGGCGAGGGCTGCCGTCATCCGAGGCAGGATCGGACGGCCTGGGCCAGGTTCGACGCCCGCGGGTCGTCGGGGCGGAGGTTCCAGAGGTTGGTGACGTAGCCGAAGCCGACACCGGCGTCGGGGTCTGCGAAGCCGATCGATCCGCCGGAGCCCGGGTGGCCGAACGACCCCGGTCCGAGCATCGGCAGCGGCGGGCAGGCTCGCCAGAACCCGAGCGACATGTTGAAGGAGCGGTCGGCCGGGATGTTCAGCTGCGGTGGCAACCCGTGCATCCGCGTCTTGTCGGTCTGGACAGCTGTCGCCCTCTCGACAGTCGACGGATCGAGCAGCCGCACGCCGTCGACATCGCTCACCGTGGCGGCATACATCCGTGCCAGCGAACGCGCGTCCGCGACCCCGTTCGCGGCCGGGAACTCTGCCGCGCGCCAGGCACGCGTGGTGTAGTACGCGGTCGTGGGTTCGGCCATGTTGTCCAACGCACCGCCGAGTGACCCGGCGCGCATTTGGACCGAGTCCGGACCCCACCCGGCGTTCATCCACGCGGTGACTGTGTCCGCATCCAGCCCGGTCGTCGCGATCATCCCGGCGGTCAGCTCCTCCACGCTGAACGGAGCGGCGTACTCGATCCGGGCCACCCATCTCTCGTGCTGCTCGGGCAGCCCGATCCAGGCGCTCAGTCCGAGCGGAGCAGCCACCTCGTCGGCGAAGAAGGTGCCGAGCGACTTACCGGAAATCCGACGCACGACCTCCCCGACCAGAAACCCGAATGTGACGCCGTGGTAGAGATGCTCGGTGCCCGGCTGCCACAGCGGCGGCTGCGCCTCGAGTGCCCGGATGACCGGGTCCCAGGCGCACGCCTGCTCGAAGGTCAGCGGTCCGTCGACGATCGGCAGACCGGCCTGGTGGGAAAGCAACCAGCGCACCGGAATCCGGTCCTTGCCGGTAGCGCCGAACTCCGGCCAATACTTGACCACCGGGGCGTCCAGATCCAGCTCACCGCGCTGCGCCAGCAGATGGGCGCAGATCGCGGCAAAGCCTTTCGTCGTGGATGCGACCCGGACGATGGTGTTTTCGCCCCACGGCCGGTTCGCCTCGCGACCGGCGAGGCCGTCGGCCTCGCGACCGGCGACACCGTCCCACAGGTCGACGACGCGGCGGCCACCCACGTAGACGCAGCACGCCGCGCCCAACTCGCCGGAATTTCCCTCGAAGTTCGCGTGGAACGCGTCGGCGACCTTTCCCCAGCCGTCCTCGACACCGTTCTCATTTGTCGTGCCTACCATTGCTGTAATCCATTCTGGAGATCTGAAACTCAGGGACCCGAGACTTCTGTGATGACGTGCGTTCGGGTCGACCGGCAAGCCCCGGTCACTGGATGGGGGCTGCCGGGGGTGGTTTACGAGAAGCACTTGCCGCCGGCGTCATAGGCGGAAGGCCGTCACTTCCAATGCCGTCCGTGCGGTCGTGTCGCTCCGGCCCCGAACCTGGTGGCGCCCTTGCGGTTGGGGCACGGCCCACGCGGACCTTGTCTCACGCCGGCCGAATCCAGAGTTCTCAGATGCGCTCTGGCACTCTCGTTTCAGCGGAACCTTCCACATCGGTTGGAGTGTGGTCCGGGGATATCGATTGCCGTCCAGCTCGTTATGTAGCAACATTCAGAATATAAGTAGACGTATACGTATATGCCCGGCAAGACGTGTGCAGTTGTCAGGAGGCCGCCCCCGCCGAACGGAGGTCGAAGTTGATCGGCCGGCCGGGTAGTCCGTGAGCATCTTCCCGCCGGTCCGGCGGTACAAGCTATCGGTACAGATCGACGGGTAGTCGCGCCGAGCGGGCGGAGCGTGTGAGCGTCTGCGACACAACAGCTTTCGAGCAGAAGATGATCGGCATGATCGTGGTCGTGACGATGGCGTCCACGTTGCAGGTGATGTGGCGCAGGGATCGTTCCAGCAGGAAGGCGGTATCGCCGAAGAAGTGCTTGGTCATCGGTATTCCTTATTTGTCCATGTCGACCTCCGCGCTCACGATGCCGTTCTCGACGGCGAGTGCTGTTAGGAGATTTTGCGGCGGTAGGTGACCATGGCGAAGGTGTAGGCGAGGACGAGGATGCCGACACACCAGCCCAGCGCGATCCAGATATCGGTGCCGACCGGCTCCTGCGCGAACAGGTCGCGGATGGCGTTGACGATGGCGGTCGTCGGCTGGTGTTCGGCAAAGGCACGCACCGGGCCGGGCATGGTGTCAGTGGGCACGAATGCCGAACTGATGAACGGCAGAAAGATCAGCGGGTAGGAGAATCCGCTCGCACCGTCCGGGGACTTCGCGGTCAGTCCGGGGATGACGGCCAGCCATGTCAACGCCAGGGTGACCAGGGCCAGGATGCCGGCGACCGCGAGCCACGCCAGCACTCCCGCGCCGGAGCGGAAGCCCATGAGCAGGGCGACGAGCACGACGACCACCAGCGAGATCAGGTTGGCGACCAACGAGGTCAACACGTGCGCCCACAGGATGGACGATCGCGCGATCGGCATGGACTGGAATCGCTCGACGATGCCGTTCTTCATATCCAGGAAGAGCCGGAATGCGGTGTAGGCGATGCCCGAAGCAATGGTGATGAGCAGAATTCCGGGCAGCAGGTAGGTCACATACGAATCCGTCCCTGTGTCGATCGCTCCGCCGAATATGTAGACGAACAGCAGCATCATGGCGATCGGTGTGATCGCGGTCGTGATGATGGTGTCCGGGCTGCGCATGATGTGGCGCAGGGACCGTCCCAACAGGTAGCCGGTGTCGCCGAAGAATTGCGTGGTCATCGTTGTCCCTTACTCGTCGATGCCGGGGCTGCGGCATTGCCGGTGTCGCCGTCATTGCCTTCGTCACCGACGAGGGCGAGGAAGACCTCCTCGAGGGTCGGCTGCTTCTCGACGTATTCGACCTTGGTCGGTGGGTGCAGTTGCTTGAGTTCGGCGAGGGTGCCGTTCACGATGATTCGGCCCTTGTGCAGGATCGCGATCCGGTCGGCGAGTTGTTCGGCTTCGTCCAGATACTGCGTTGTGAGCAGCACCGTGGTGCCGTGCTCGGCGAGTGCCTTGACGGCCTTCCACACCTCGATGCGCGCCTGGGGGTCGAGCCCGGTCGTCGGCTCGTCGAGGAAGATGACCGGCGGGTTCCCGATGAGGCTCATGGCGATGTCGAGGCGGCGGCGCATGCCGCCCGAGTACGTCGAGACCTTCCGCGTGGCCGCGTCGGTCAGTGAGAAACGTTCGAGCAGGTCATCGGCGATCGTGCCCGGGTCCTCGACGCGCCGCAAGTGGGCGACCAGCACGAGATTCTCCCGCCCGCTGAGGATTTCGTCGACGGCGGCGAACTGTCCGGTGAGGCTGAAGGACTCCCGCACGTTCGCCGGGTGCGTGGCGACGTCGAAGCCATTCACCGTCGCCGTCCCGGCGTCGGCTTTCAGCAGCGTGGACAGGATCTTCACGACGGTGGTTTTGCCTGCGCCGTTCGAGCCGAGCAGGGCAAAGATACTGCCCCGCGCCACGTCGAAGTCCACGCCGCGCAGCACATGCAGGTCCTTGTAGGACTTCTCCAGGCCCTGCACATGGATCGCCGGAGCATGCTGTGTCGTCATCGAACGGCCCTACCTTCCCTCTCCGGCGGCGCGCTCGATGGCGCTGTTCAGCCGCTCCCGCTCGCGGTTTTTCCACGAGTCCTCCTGGTAGTTCCGCGCGAACGCCTCGATGAACTCGACAGGGTCCTCCCCGACGACCTCGCGGATCGGGGTTCGGTCCGCCGCGCTCTGCTCGAACAGATCGATGAGGTCCTCGAAAATCGCACTGCCGCCCCCAGGCCCGAGGACCATCAGGTACCGCTCGAAAGCATCGACCGCCGTGCGATAGCTCTCGGGAAGCTGCTGTTTGCGCGCCTTGTACTGCCGCCACCGCTTCTTGTCGCCGAGGTCGCCGATCACCTTTTCGATGAACATGATTATTTGTCTCCTTCGTGGAGCTGTTCGAGCCGTTGCGAGAGGAAGCTCCAGGTCCTCCAGAACTCGTCGAGATATTCCCGTCCCTGGGCGTTGAGGGAATACACCTTGCGCGGCGGCCCCTTCTCCGACGGGACCTTCTCCACGTCGACCAGTTCCCTTTTCTCGATCCTGACGAGCAGGGCGTAGATGGTGCCTTCGGCGATGTCGGAGAAGCCCTGCTCCCGCAGCCATGCCGTGATCTCGTAGCCGTACGCGGACCGCACGGACAAAATCGCCAGGACGATGCCCTCCAGGGTGCCTTTGAGCATCTCCGTTATCTGCTTGCCCACGGATCACCTCCTCTTGCTACTCAGTGCTACTGACTACTAGTAGATAGTAACACTGAGTAGCTGCGCCGCAAGCCCTCGCCCGGCACTGGGGTCTACTTCGAATTGGTCGAGGAAGTGCTGCTGTTCGTCATGCCGCAACTATCAGCGCCTGGCCTGACACCACCCTGACACCGCCCTGACACGGCCACGGACGCGGTGTTCCACGTGGCCGCCAGGCCCCGCCTGGGCGCTGCACGGGCTGGTGCCGAGCGGCAGAGAAACGATCTGGTAGCCGGTCAGGTGCGAGTCGTCACCTGAGTGCCACTGGCCGACCTGCGGATTCGTCACTACATCCCGATGACGAGTCTCACACGAGGGGAGGGCGACGCCGACTCGGGAAACTATCTGCCGTAGTGCGAGAGGTGATCGAAACGCCGTGGGCGCTCTCGAGTCGGTGCTCACCGCGCTCAGCATCCGGGACGGGATCGTTCCGCCGACGCTGAACCTGGAGAACCAGGATCCGGAGATCGATCTGGATGTGGTTCACGGCGAGGCTCGCCGCCAGGGGATCGAATACGCGATCAACAACTCGTTCGGTTTCGGTGGGCACAATGTCGCGCTCGCCTTCGGTCGGTATCGATTCGCCCAGGCGCGCCGCACGACCATTGACATTTAGCAACCGATCGGTTGCTATGTACATGTGAGCTACGACACGATCATCAAAGGCGGGCGCTGGTTCGACGGCGCGGGCTCGACATCGGCCGTCCGCCATCTCGGGATCCGCGACGGGTGGGTCGCAGCCGTGTCGGCGGAACCGCTCGACGAGGACGGCTGCGCCGAGGTCGTCGATGCCGCAGGCAAATGGGTGCTGCCCGGCATGATCGACATCCATACGCACTACGACATCGAGGTCTTGCAGACGCCGTCGCTGAGCGAATCCGTGCGCCATGGCATCACCACGGTCTTCCTCGGTTCCTGCTCGCTGTCGACCGTGCACGTCGGAGCCACCGATGCCGGAGATTTGTTCGGCCGCGTCGAGGCGATCCCCCGCCGCCATGTGATCGGCACCGTCGGCGAAACCAAGACGTGGAGCTCCGCGCGCGAGTACGTCGCGGCGCTCGAGACGCTGCCGTTGGGGCCCAATGTCGCTGCGTTCCTCGGTCACTCCGATGTGCGCGCCGCGGAGATGGGGCTCGAGCGCGCCACTCGAAAGAATGTCCGGCCCACGGCGGCCGAGCTCGCCTCGATGGAGGCCAAGCTGACCGAGGCGCTGGACGCGGGCTTCGTCGGAATGTCTGCGCAGCAGCTGCTTTTCGACAAGCTCGACGGCGAGACCTGCCGCTCACGCACCCTGCCCTCCACCTACGCCAAGGCCAGGGAACGCCGGCGGCTCAATGCGATCCTGCGCCGCCGCCGTCGCGTCTTGCAGGCCGGGCCCGACATCACCTCTCCGCGCAGCGTCGGCGCGATGACACTCAGCAGTCTGGGCATCTTCCGCAAACCGTTGAAGACCAGCCTGTTGTCCGCGGCCGACATCAAAGCAAGCCCGTTCCTCATCCACATCTTGGGTCCGATCGCGCGCCTGCTCAACCGCTTCGGCGGTAACTTCCGGTGGCAGCACCTGCCGGTGCCGTTCGAGGTCTATGCCGACGGTATAGACCTGGTCATCTTCGAGGAGTTCGGCTCGGGCGCCGCCGCGCTGCACCTGTCCGATCAGGTCGAGCGGAACGCGCTGATGCGAGATGAGGCCTACCGCAGGCGGTTTCGCAAGGACTACGACGCCAAGTTCGGGCTGCGGGTCTGGCACCGGGACTTCTTCGATGCCGAGATCGTGGGCTGCCCGGACGACACGGTGATCGGCAAGACATTCGGTCAGGTCGGTCTCGATCGTGGCGGGCTGCATGCCGTCGACGCCTTCCTCGACCTGGTCGTCGAACACGGCACCAAGTTGCGCTGGCGCACAACGATTTCCAATCACCGCCCCGAGTACCTGGAGAAGCTCGGTAGTGATCCCGGCGTTCAGCTCGGGTTCTCCGATGCGGGCGCGCACCTGCGCAATATGGCGTTCTACAACTTCGGACTCCGCTTCCTGCGGCGGGTGCACCGAGCCGAGGCGGCCGGCCGGCCGTTCATGTCCCTGGAACGCGCGGTGCACCGGCTGACCGGGGAGCTCGCCGACTGGTACGGCCTCGACGCCGGACACCTGTGCACCGGCGACCGCGCCGACCTGGTGGTCGTCGACCCCGCACACCTCGACGAGTCGCTCGACGAGTACGCGGAAAGCCCTGTCGCCCAGTTCGATAACATGCCGCGCATGGTCAATCGCAACGACGACGCCGTCTCGGCCGTGTTCATCGGCGGCCGGTACGTCTTCGGGAACGGCACGGCCGCCCCCGTGCTCGGCACCCGTCGCACCGGAAAGTTCCTGCGATCCGGGCAACGGTGACGGCCCCACCGCGCCGCACCCAGGCCGAGCGGCGGGCGGCAACCATCGCCAAGCTCGTCGACGCCACCATCGAAGCCATTGCCGAAGTCGGTTACCACCGGGCGTCGCTCGGCGAGATCAGTCAGCGTTCCGGCGTGTCCAAGGGCGGTATCTTCCGGCATTTCGATTCACGGATCGACCTGGTCGTCGCCGCGGCGGAAGAGGTCGGGCACCAGCATATGGCGGCCTTCAACTCCCGGGCCGTGAGCCGGACGCCGAGGGACTTCGTGCAGGTCATGCGGGCCGCCCGTGCCCAGATCCGCGACCGGACGAACACCGTGTGGTTCGAACTGCTGGTCGCCGCCCGCACCGAACCCGAACTGCAAGCGCGACTCGCACCGGTCGCACACGCATTGATCGCGGACGTCGAGCGGGCCGCAGTCGAAACCCTCGGCCCCGAGATTCCACCGGAACTCGCACAGCTGCTGGCCACTTCGTTGATCCACATGTTCGACGGCGAGGCGATCTTCCGATCCACGTATCCACGCCCTGAACTCGAGGACGCTCGGATCGACTACGTCGCCGAGGCTTACCGGTTGCTGGCGAACCGGCCATAAGCCCCGTCGACGGCCGAAATCGGGATATACCGCGAACTCGTCGGCACCGATCAGCTCCTTCTGCCGACAACGGTGAAGCAGACAACGCCGGTACACAACCAACGGTGCTGTTCGCCGTCCTCGAGTTCATTCCAGAAATCGACAACCTCGGAGGCGGTTGCGGAGCCGTCGGCGACCATATCCCGCAACCGGTTTCCCAGGACGGCTCTGGTGAAGGCGAGATTGTTTCGAATAACTCGCGGCACACATCTCACCCCCGTCGAGCCCGGCTTCAACGAACAGACGATGCAGATTTCGGCCGATCTCACCATCATGACCGCGTCGCCTGGCCGGAGGTGATGATCTCTTCGGCTCGGTGTGGGGTCGGCATCACGCCGAGTCGAGGACTGCGGCGGGCCGCTCGGCTCGTCGGAAACCGCTCGATACCCGGTTCAGCTCGTGGCCGAGCGGTCGGCTCAGTCCACACTGACGCCGCTGAGTTCATTCGGGGCGGCGGCCAAGGTGATGGTCGCCGAGACGGTGCCCGTCGCAAGGTCGATGCGGTGCACCTTCTTGGTGGCCGGGTCGGAGACGTAGGCCATCCCACCGCGCGCGAACAGCGCCGGGCGGGCCTGCTGCCACTTCAATGGTTCCTGCCAGGCGTCGATGACCGGGATGGCGCGGGTGAGGGTGCCCGCTACGGGATCGATCACATGGATTCGACCGTCGGTGCCGAGGACCAGCGCTTCGCCCTGTGGGCCGCGGGCCAGCGATCGAAAGGTGTAGCTGGTGCCGAGATCGACCAGGCGGAGCGTGCCGGTGGCCGTGTCGATGAGTGAAACCTGCTGTGGTCGTTCTAGTTCGGCGTCCTTGTCCCGCTTGTAATCGCCGAGCACGATCGAGGAGACAGCGCTTCCTGCGGCGTTCCCGATGCGGCCGTAGGGGGTCGGGCTGGCCACCTTGGTGATGACGCCGTTGCGGTAGACGAGAACACCTGTCTGACAACCGATCACGACTGCCTCGCCTTTGGCGGCGGCTTCGCCGTGCACGCCGGGGCAGTCCTCGTTACGGGCGATCTCCCTGCGATCCTTGTCGAGTACCGCGATGCCGACGCGCTTGTCCTGGGTGCCCAACGTGATCACCATTTCACCGTTGGCCAGTTCGACAGCGACGCCGTGATGCGGTGCGGCGGCATGGTAGACGGGGGTCTCCGGCTTCTCGCCGCCGAGTTTCCCGGGGTCGAAGGAGGTGACTTCGCCGGAGCCGTCAGCGAACAGAACCGTGCGCCCCGCGTGCCGGACGACGTGGCCCGGCTCGGCAGCGGGGAAATCAGTGCCGGTGAACTCGGCGTCGACAGCGTCGAATACCCGGAAGCCATCCTTGGTCGACACCACCAGATGACGATCATCCCCCGCCGGATTCAATCGGTTGAACCCATCGAGTTTCGCCTCACCCGTCCGTGTGAGAGTCACCGCGTCCAGGACATAGATGCCGCCGTCATAGGTCACCGCGATCGGCTCGCCACCCGAGGCAGACGCTTTCTTCGAGTCGTCCGCGCCGCAGCCCCCGAGGACGACCACCGAAGCGATGAGCCCGGATATGGCCGCCGATTTCGTTGCTCGTGATCGACTATGCATGTACTACTCCAGTTCTCGTGCGGTATGCGCATTCACGGCGTGGTCAGCCCACGCGCGATCGCCTCGGTGTTGACGCGCATCATTTCCAGGTAGGTGCCGGCGCCCGCACCGGGCTCGGTGAGCGATTCGGTATGTAGCCCGATCACCTGCACGTGCAGGCCGGCCTGTTCGGCGAGGACGTGGGCGAGCCGGTCGGGTTGCGACGAGTCGATGAAGATTGCTGGGACATCGGCGGCTCGGATCGCGTAGGCAAGGTCTTTGAGGTCGGATGAGCTCGGCGACGCGAGGGTCGTCCCGCTGGGAATCACCGCGCCGACGACCCGGAAGTCGAAACGGTGTGCCAGATAACCGAATACGTGGTGATTGGTGACCAGTTGACGTCGCTCGACCGGAATCGTGGCGAACCGCTCGGTCATCCAACGGTCAAGCTGATCGACCTCGGCCAGGTAGCGATCGGTCCTGGTCCGGAGGGCTGTGGCATCGATGCCGCCGACATGCTCGATGATCTCGGCGCTGATCACCTCGACGGCCTTTCGCGTCCGCTTCGGATCGGTCCAGAAGTGGGGATCGGAACTGCCCGCGGATTCGTCGGAGGCGTAGCTGAGCGGGTCGAGGTGATCGGCAACAGCGACCGTTGGGACACCGGCGTTCTCGGCCGCCGCGACGTTGCGGGCAACCCCTTCCTCCAAACCGAGTCCGTTGTGCACAACCAGGCCGGCACGGTCGAGCAGTGCCGCCTGTTTGGCGGATATCGCGAAAGAGTGCGGGTCGGCGTCCGCCGGCATCAACACCGTGACTTCGGCGGCGTCGCCGACGATGGCACGAGTCAGATCACCGAGAATATTGGTGGTGACCACGATTCCGGCTCGCTCACCGCCACCTATTGTGCAGGCGACTACCGGCAGCAGCATCGCCAAGGCCGCAGCGATCCGCGTCGCGGTTCTCATTCGCCGGTCTCCACCATCAGTGTCGGGTCGATCCCGACGGTGAATGTGCGCGCCAGGCGCAGGTTGTCGTTGTAGGCGATCTCGTAGACCTTCCGTCGAGCCGCGTCGTTGACATAGGCGCGATTCGAATCGACCTGGATCACCGGCGGTGTGGCACCTTCGGCCAACGGCTCCAGCAGCGCAATTTGTGCTGTCTCCCTGCCACTTTCGGGATCAAGGCCGCGCAGCACACCGTCTCGCGTCAACACCAGCAGCGAGGATCCCTCCCCCGCCGTGTTCACGGCCCGCACCGGGCCGACCGACGCGAACGTCCACACCTTCTTGCGGACATCCAGCGTCCAGATCCCCTGCTCCCCTGCCTTGGCGGTAAGCGTCGCACTGCCAGGACGGTGGGTGAACTCCACCGCACGATCGGCGTCGACCACTTCTCGCGGGTAGCGAATCTTCGCGCTGGTGAACACTCCGTCTCGGTGGGACACCACCAAAGCGCCATCAGCACAACCGAAGACCACGCCGCGACGGGTCACCACCCGACCGCGCGGGTTGGCGCAGGGCTCGGCGATGGCAGTCACCGGCGCGCCGGCGCGGACGCGAACCTCGATTCGCCCACTCGGGACCGCGACCAGCAGATGTTCGGCGTAGGGCACCACACTGCCTTCGGCGATCCGGCCCTGTTCGGAGACCGTCCCGTTCTCCAGGGCAAGCCGGTCGAGCAGGAGCGTGGTGCCGCTCTCGAAGGACGCCGCGACCACGGCGCCGTCGCTGAGCACACCCGCCACCCGGCCGCCCACGATGGCGCCGATGCCGCGCGCCGTTGTGCGGTAATAGTGGACGTGATCGCCGTGATCGACCGTCCATCCACCGCTGTCCACGATCCGTGCCGAATCCGCGGCGCCGATAAACGCGAACCGACCGTCGCCCGCAATCCCACGCACGCCTTCGGCCCAACCTGCCTCGACGACCTGCTCGGTGATCAGGTCGAGCACCTCGATGGCGCCGGTTCGCTCATCGGCCAGGACCAGACGCGACTGCGCATCCGAAGTCTCCTCGGCTCCCGCCACGTAACCATGCGGCGTTACTGCCGGCTGCCGACTGTCGGCACCGACGCCACACCCCGCCAGTGGCACCGCCGCGACAGCACCTGCCGCCAAAGCGGCATAACGAACACCCCTGCCGCGCAGCCGATCACGCAGTCCAGCGGCGAGTGCCGAGAGAAAGAACAACCCCACGGCGACCGCCGCGATCGTTGCACCACCCGCGGTTCCGGCATGCCACGAAATGATCAGCCCGACAACGGTGGACAGCGCGCCGAGCATTGCCGCGACGAACATGACGGCCGGAATACGATCCGCCCAATATGTCGCGGCCGCGGGCGGGGCGATGAGCAGCCCGAAAACCAGCAGAGTGCCGACGATGTGGAACGACGCGACGATCGCCAGCGTCACCAGACCAACCAGCGCAACCTGCGCGAGTTGCGGGCGCAGACCGAGCGTGTGCGCCTTGCATGGGTCGAAAGCAAGCGCCACGAAACCGCGATGGCCGAGCACCGCGACCGTCACCGCGACGATCAGCGCGACAGCCAGATACCACAGGTCTCGCTCGCGCACGGCCAGCACGTCACCGATCAAGAACCCGGTGAGATCTACGGCGAACGACTGCGAGCGGGAGACAATGATCACCCCCAGGGCGAGCATGCCCACGAACAGCAGCCCGATCCCGGTGTCGGCGGAAAGCCGCCGGTTCCGTCCGAGTGCCGAAACGCCGAATGCCATTGCCGCACAACTGATCGCGGCACCGAGGAGCAGATTGCCGCCCAGCAGCGACGCCACGGCAACTCCGGGCAGCATGCGGTGCGCCATCGCGTCACCGAGAAAAGCCATGCCGCGCACTACAACCCAGGTCCCGGCCAGGGCGCAAACACAGGAGACGAGCAGGCCGCCCCACAACGCCCGTTGCACGAAAGCCACCTCGAACGGGGCGAATAGCCACTCCATGGTCGGCCACGATATGGTGAAAACGATTATCATTACAAACGAGGTGACATGTCCCACACTCCCGTTCTGGACGCGCTGCGCATCAGCGGACTATCCGCCAGCTATTCCGGCAGGCCCGTCCTGCACAACCTGACCACCGCCATTCCGTGCGGCCGCGTCACCGCGGTGGTCGGGCCCAACGGGTCGGGGAAATCCACGCTGCTCGGCGTCATCGCGGGGGTCATCACGCCGCGCGCAGGCACCGTGTGGCGGCGATCCACGGAGCGGCCCGCATTCGTCGTCCAGCACACCGCCGTTCCCGCCACACTGCCGCTCACCGTCCGGGAGACCGTCGCCATGGGGCGCTGGGCACACCGCGGTCCGTGGCGGTGGCTGTCGCGGCAGGACCGCAACACCGTGCGCGCCTGCATGGAACGACTGGACATCACCGACCTCGCGGCCCGACGCCTCGACACCCTGTCCGGCGGCCAACGCCAGCGAACCCTGATCGCTCAAGCACTCGCCCAGAAAGCGTCGCTGCTGCTGCTCGACGAACCCGCCGCCGGGCTGGATTCGGCCGCACAGCAAGAGATCTCCCACACACTGAGCGAGGTCAGCAGCCACGGCGTCACCGTAGTGCAGGCCACCCATGACATGGACGAGGCGATGCGCGCCGACCATTGTCTGCTCCTACGGGACGGCATGTTGATCGCCGAGGGGAAACCGCACGCCGTACTATCCGACCGCTGAACCGACCGCCTCTCACCGGACTTTCACGGCTGGGACCTCGCCGACAATCCACGACCACACCTGGTCTCGCGCCTGTCCCATCCGGCGCCGCTGGTTTTGCTATCCGAACGCGCCAGTCGAACGGATGACCCACAGCACCAAGAAGGTGAGCATGCTCGCGAAGCACAGGACATGATCCTGAAAGATGGACCGGGACAGGCGCGTCTGTTCCGAGGATGTATCGGAGCGCCTGCCGAGCCGCATCGCATTGGGCACAACTCGGGTGAGCGCCAAGAGGATCGGGCCGCCCGCGAGTGGGGCCGACACGATCAGTAGCCACCCAGGATCGTCGCCGCAAAAGGCTTGAATACCCAATGCGCACAACAGAATAAGCATGACCACTGCGATCAGCAGACTCATCGGTTTTGAGGTCGTTGTCGCCCGGCGATAGTAATCAGCGATGGATGCGAGCACAGGTTCAGGTAGTTCGCCCCGACGCCCCCGCACCTGGATATCGAAGATCAGGTCCATCCATAAGGTCGACAGCAGAAACCCACTACAAGCGGTGAGTAGCGCGGGCGCGACATTCATTGCGAGAGTATGCGGCCGACCGGTGCGGCGGACGATGGCGGGTGGTCGACGAGTCGCTGCCCACATGACTGCGTCCAGCCTCGTTCGCTCGCGTCTACTGGCAGTGGCGCCGGCTCGGTGCGACGGTTGACCGTTGCCGCACTCGCACCGAGCCACCACCAGCGACTATGTCCGTCAGATCTCAGCAGATGACGGGCGCAGGCTCGCCGCGGACTCGGCCCTCGAGCCACCCCAGCACCGTGGGGGCACCCTCTGCCGCCGCGGACAAATGCTCGGGCGCGGACACCAGCATCGTCTGCAACTGCACCCCGGCCCCACACCAGCGGCGGTCGGTGTTGTTGATGGCGTCGACCGGAATCAGCGGGTCGCTCGGCGAATGCCATTCGAACATCGGTATTTGCGGCACCCCGGCGTAGAGTTCCATGCTGTTCTCCTCCACCACCGACCGGGCCGACGGACTGTCGAAAATCGAGGTGCTGGTGAGGTAATCGCGAGCGCTGCTGTTGGCACCCATGGCGAGGATACTGTTGGTGCAGCTGTTGGCAAGGGCGTCACGGATCTCGTTGCCACGCGAGTTGAGATAGGCACTGATCGGCACCCGGTCCGGGTACTCCCGCTCCAGGCCGACTGCCGTTGCCATGGCCAGCCCGAAGGCCGGGTGCGGCGCGAAGCCCAGCGCCTCCGCCATCGTCACCAGGTTCGCCGGGTAGCCGCCGATGGCCGCGCCCGCGAGCTGCAGCTCACTTGCGTACGACGGCTGCAGCGCTGCCGCCCATGCGGTGGCCAGGCCGCCACCGGAGTAGCCGGCCATCACCACTGGACTGCGCTGTACGGCGAGCTCGGGTAGCCGTTTCACCGCCCGGATGCCGTCCAAAACAATTTGGCCACCCAAACGCCCGGCTCCAAAGGCAAACTGCGGTCCGAGATGATCCGGCAGCGCGACAGTCCAACCCTGCTGCAGCACCACGTTCAACATCGGCGTCGTCGCCACGAGATTCAGATCGCTGTTGTACAACGTGTGCGATACCGCGCAGGCGGTGCCGAGCGAATTGATGAAATGCTGATACGACAGCAACGGCCCGTCGGGCCGATGACCGAGGGGTGTAAGGATCGTCGTGGTCGCCGCGATCGGCGCACCGTGCGAGTCGGTGGACCGGAACTTGACCAGTGACACAGTGGCGCCGGGGAATAGGGGCAGCGGCGGCATTCCCCGCACCTCGAGCACGTCACCGGGTCCGTGCGCTGCCAGATCCGCCGGGGCGGCATAGAACGGGTCCGGATCGGGCCGCGGATACGTCGGTCCCGCGGTTGCCGTCGTCGCCAGCAGCAGCGTGAGTGCTACACCGCCGAATACACCGAAGACATGGGCCCAACCGCTGCGCATACTGCCGAAGGAAAGAAACGGACGAGTCAAGACCTTGACCTCCCAGGGTTATGCGTGGCATTCATCGACCAGCCAGGCTGAATTCAAGGGCTACCGCTGGCAAACTTACAGCGACACATCAAAGAGTGAGCCGAATATGTCGAAAATGACGCTGCGCATCCGATGTGGCCCCACTCCGGTCGAACTGTCGTCGAGCTTTTCAAGGCAACACTTCGGATACACCGCGCCGAGACAACCTGCAACGATGGGTAAGCTCAGCATCGAAATCCGGCGGGGGGCTTCGGCTTCGCGGGACATCACTTCGTCGGGCCGGTTCGAATGAATGCGGTTCGCCGCGGATGGTAGGTCGCGTCCCGGCGCCGATCAGCGTACTGATCAGCTAACGACGCCGCCGGCATCGGTCCAAGCGACAGCGCGCAGCGGAAACGAGCCCATCCCGTGCACTGGCGCCGGCAGTGCAACCAGCCTGGCACCGGTGTCGGGAACCGCGTCCAGGTTTGTCATGTGCTCGATGATCGGGATTCCAGCACCGAGCAGAGTGTGGTGGCACGGCCGCGTCGGCAGGGACGTGTCGTCGATGTCGAGCGAGTCGATTCCAACCAGCGCCACATTGGCGGCGACCAGCGCATCCGCGACCTCGCCGACCAGAAACGGATGCCCGGGACTCCGGTATGCGGACGAACCCCACCGGGCCGACCATCCCGTGTGCACGAGCACCGCCTTGCCCCATAGCCGCGCCGGGTCGCCGAGCACATCCGGTCCCACCACGCGGATCCCCGCCACGCGGATCATCACGATCGGCACGTTGAACAGACGTTCCAGCGGCAGTTCGGCGATATCGGCGCCATCGGCGTGGAAATGGAAGGGCGCGTCGATATAGGTCCCGGTGTTGCCGACCATATCCACGCGCGCGATGTCGTAGGTCATGTCGATCAGCGGCGACTGCTCGCGCGAGATATCTGTGGTGATTCGCGGTCCAGGCAGGCTCGGATAGGTGAGCATGCCGTCCGAGATCGGATGGGACAGCTCCCACATCGCCTTGCTCATGCAAGAGACCGTACCGGCCGATTCCGCTGAAAGCGGCGAGCTTTACAACCGGCGCCGGCACCTAATCGACTGGGCGAACGCTGCCCAAGCGGTCCACCCTCTTGCCGACGTCGCCACGCACCAGCACCACAGCCCTCTCCGGTGATACCAATCCAGAAGAGCGATCGTCTGCCCCACAGGCGGTGCGCAAGGATGGTGGCGGCTCAGGCGAACGGCCACCGCATCAGGCGATCCTCGGCGCGCGACTCGTATGGCCGCGCGCCGAGTGCGCGCGCCCGGTACCGCGCGGCGACCACCTCGTCGCGCGCGCCCCGGAGACCAAGGATTCCGCGTGCGGTGTCCCGGCCATTGCATTCCTGCCAACCCCGACCACCGGCAAAGATCGGAAGGTCGTCACCGCGGCGGAACCGGCCGCGGCTCCGGAACGCGAATCAGACCGGACCACCACGAGACGATCGTCGACATCACCATGATCGCCGTTTGGTCCGGACGGGCCCGGGTATGCCGCGCTTTGACCTGAGACGCTCGGACAGGGCGACTCTCGACGAGGTTGCTCGCCCGCCCGACTCGGGCCCGGGCGACGCGCCGGAAAAGGAGTTCAGATGAGCACCGTCGCTGCCAGTGTCGATGTCGAGGTACCGGTCCGCACCGCCTATAACCAATGGACGCAATTCGAGACATTTCCACAGTTCATGCTGGGTGTGGAGGCGGTAGACCAGCTCGACGACAAGCACACCCACTGGCGTATCCACGTCGGACCCTCGATCCGGGAGTTCGACGCGACCATCACCGAGCAGCATCCCGACGAACGTGTCGCGTGGAAGTCCGACAATGGTCCCAACCACGCGGGCGTGATCACTTTCCATCGCCTGGACGACACCCACACCAGGATTACCGCGCAAATGGAGGTCGATCCAGAGGGATTCGTGGAGAGCGCCGCCGACAAGCTCGGCGTGCTGAAGCATCGGGTCAACGGCGATATGCAGCGCTTCAAGCACTTCATCGAAGGCCAGCCCCACGAAACGGGTGCATGGCGTGGTGATATTCCACGCCCTGACGCATGATCGGAGTGACCGGGCACGTCGGCCCGAACCAGGCGCACTCCGTTCGCAATCACCATCACTTGTCCTCCGTTTCGTCCTTTCCGCGTTCCCGCCCGATGTCGAACCGAACTGACAGTGATTTGCACGGCATCATCGTCGACCTGACCGCCGACAGCGGACTACGCAGCACCGTGCGACCAGCCGGCCCAGCGAGCGTGCATGCACCACCACTACAGGTGGGCCGATCCGAGCTGAAAGAACAACGAGTAGCACCGGCCAGCTCGTGAGCGGCGCCGTGTCGGTCTTCGTGGGAATTACCTGGTCGCTCAACTCGTCATCGGTCCGAACGACCGGGAGTAGGGCAACCCCGTCTCGATGGCGTGACGCCAGCCACGCCCATTGGCGTACAGGCCGTCGTCTAACCCTGGCGGGCCAGGTCAATGCAAATCCGACACGCTTCAGACGCCGGACCGCTCAACACAACGTAGTGGTCACGGCTGCGTCGGTGCTCATGTTCCCGAGTCCCCGACAGCCGGAGAAACCTCAGGATCAATGTCAGGGGCTTCGCGACGGCGGTTCAGGATCAGCCCCCTGCTGCGTCTCACCCGACTTCGAGTCCGGATCGACCTTATCCGCGCGCTCCCACTCCTTGTCCAGCTCGTTTCGCGAATCCGCTGCCTCGTTGCGATGCACGTGCGCCTGCTGCGCAAGCTGCTCAGCCTGTGCCGCCTTGACCTCGCTTTCCGCCTTTGCCGCCCGGCTCCGGGCAGCAGTCTCCTCCGCCCGCGCCTCCCGCTGACCGACCTCGAATTCCTGTTCCGCCGCGCGGTCACGGATACCCTCGGCTTCGACCCGCTGGTGTTCGCGCCGTTTGCCTATCAACACCCAGGCCACAAGCAAAATGACCACAACCGCGACGACGATGATCACGATCACAATGGTGGTGCTCATCTTTCGACTCCTCGCACTCTCCCCCCTCTACCCTAACGCCACTCGACCACTCCCGAACTGGGAAAATGATCGATCAAACGCCCAGGCCGAGCCGGCCCGTATCTACCGCCAGCAGGCAAGGTGGGCTGCGCTGACAATGCGGCAAGGCACACAGGTGACACCCTGTGATCACCGATATCAGGTGAGTTCCCGAGACGACGGAACCGGCCGTCTGGACCGCGCTCCCACCCTGCATACGGCCGTCGCACCCCAGTGGAGCTTTCATCACCACTACCAAGACGAGGCAGGCAGCAAGCCTGACAACAACCCGTCCCCGACGCCCTCCCGCGCATGTCGTCGGCGTCCTATATACCGAACGGCCACAAGTGATCTCAGTGACGGCTCGAACGACAGGCATTCCCTGGATCACTGTGGCGGCGGCGTGAAGCCTGCGGGCCAAATTGTCGTGCCGTCGTAGCTGATGCCGGCGAGGTCGTGCACGCCGGTCATGTTTGCTCGGGTCATCCTTGCGCCCCTGACGTCCACGCCTCCGCCCATCGCTGCTCTGGTGAGGTTTGCTCGGGTGAGATCCGAGTACTGCAGATTCGGTCAGGTTTGCACCGCCGATCCAGGCTTCATGCATATTTGTACCGAACAAAAGTGCACCGTTCAGGTTCGTATCTCTCAAAATTGAATAAGAAAGGTTCGCTCCGACCAAGTTCACGTTCGCGAAACGTAACCGACGCGTATCTCCGCGAATAAGGCATGATGTGGTTAAATCGAGGCGATCTTCGCCAGCAGGATTTGGTCTGCGAGTGCCAGCACACGAGATGTGGCAGTCGATTCCGCAACGCGAACCGCATACGCCGTCCATGAGACCGATGACAAAATATCGGTCCTCGATGCTGTCAGCCACTCCGTCACACCACTCACTGTCGGCGTGACTCCCTGGCGTGTTGCCATCGACTCCGAAGCCGGCGTCGCACTTGTCACCACATACCAGCGCCACGACACAGTCGCCATCGTCGACACCACACGACGTGAACTGGTCGCGACTATCCCCGTCGGTGACCAGCCAACAGAAATCGCGATCGACACTTCCTCGCATGTGGCCTACATCCTCAACACCAGCGACAACACGGTTTCGATCATCGATATCGGAAAACGAACTGCCACCGCCACTATCGGCGTAGGGAAAAAACCACAAAACCTCGCAGTGGACCCGAGCACCCACACCGCTTACGTCACGAACGCCGGTGACGGCACCCGTCTCGATCATCGAGCCCTGAAACAACCCAACGGCACCGGCCCTCGGCACGGCCCTGGATGAGCAGATCACGTCCACGAGACATCAACGCCGCAAGGTGAAACGGCGCACGGTCGGCTTGCTCTGCGCCGGTGTCGTGGTCGGCGACCTCGAGCCGTACGGCGACGGCCCTTCGCGAGCGACTTGATCGGTGACTCGGCCGCCGATCTCGACGCTGGCTGGCTGTGCGCATGACGGCCCGGCTGAGGCCATACGTCCAGGGCCGATCGAGCGACGTCGTCGCCTGCTCAGAGTTCTACGCCGCGACGGTTGCGGGGATACGCTCTTCACGATCGCTGTTCAGCACCCATGCAGTCAGCATCGCAGCAAGCCAGATCACTCCGCCATCTGCGGGGCATTAGCCTTGTCGCATGGCACGCGATGAGCGCGGTGTGACCGCCCAGAGTGAGGATTTCGCTTCCTGGTACAACGAGCTGGTTCTGAAGGCCGGCCTCGTCGACCGCGGTCCAGCCAAAGGCACGATGGTCATCCGACCGTATGGCTATCGCGTGTGGGAGTTACTGCAGGCCGAACTGGATGGGCGAATCAAGGCGAGCGGGCACGAGAATGCGTACTTTCCGCTGCTGATTCCGCAGAGCTACCTCGAGCGCGAGGCCGATCACGTCGAGGGGTTCGCACCCGAATTGGCAGTGGTGACCCACGCGGGAGGCAAGGAGCTCGAGGAACCTCTGGTTGTACGGCCGACGTCGGAAACCATCATCGGGGAGATGATGGCCAAGTGGATTTCCTCGCATCGGGATCTGCCCATGTTGCTGAACCAGTGGGCCAACGTTGTCCGGTGGGAGATGCGGCCGCGAATGTTCTTGCGCACCACCGAGTTCCTGTGGCAGGAAGGCCACACCGCGCACGCCGATGAGCAGCAAGCGCGCGAGGAAATGCTGCTCGCGCTGGGCATCTACCAGGAGGTGGCGCGCGACTACGGGGCGATGCCGGTAGTGCCTGGCGAGAAGACACCAGGTGAGCGGTTCGCGGGCGCGGTCTCGACGATGACGATCGAGTCGATGATGCGCGACGGTAAAGCCTTGCAGGCCGGTACATCGCACTACATGGGCACGAATTTCGCGACGGCGTTCGGCATCCGCTATGCCAACATGGACGGGCGAGAAGAGTTGTGCCACACCACGTCCTGGGGCATGAGCACCCGAATGCTCGGCGGGATCGTGATGACTCACGGCGATGATCGGGGCCTGGTGCTGCCGCCGCGGCTGGCGCCCTATCAGGTGGTGATCGTGCCGATCACCCGCGGCGACGGCGCGGACGTGGTGGCTGCTGCACAGACGCTGGCCGTGGGGCTGCGCAGTGCCGGGGTGCGGGTGCACGTCGATGACCGCGACCAGTTCAGTCCGGGATTCAAATTCAACGACTGGGAACTCAAGGGTGTCCCGGTCCGGGTCGAGTTGGGGCCACGTGATCTCGCGGCCGGGACTGCGATGCTCGTGCGTCGTTTGGGCGATCAGGGTAAGCAGTCGGTGCCGTTGGATATGTTGCCGCAGCTCATGCCGGGCATTCTCGAAGAGTTCCAGGCGTTCCTGCTGGCTCAGGCAGCCGAGTTCCGCGATACGCACACCTCCGATGTCGGGGACTGGGTGTCGTTCGAATCCGGTGTCGCATCGGGATGGGTGCGGGCGCTGCATTGCGGGCAGCCGGGTTGTGAGGACGACATCAAGACGGTGACCTCGGCGACGCCGCGATGTGTGCCGTTGGACGGGCCGCCGCAGACGGGCCGTTGCGTGCGCTGTGACACACCAGCCGCCTACGGCAAGCGGGTGATCTTCTCCCGCGCTTACTGAACCGACCGTGGATCACCCTGGTTCAGAGTGATCCACTTGGTTTCAGGTCGGTCTTCGACACCTCGACGACATGCGCTCGGAGTTCGCATCCTCACCGCGGGCGTGCAAGGCGAGCTGCGGATCGCTTCAGCCTGGTCGGTCATCATGTCGTTCCTGGCCCGCGAGCTCGGCGAGCCGCATCGCCAATCCAACGATTGCTTCAAGCCCTGACCTAAGCGGAAACCAGCCAGCCGCCGAGCCGTCGGTTCGCGTCGCTGGGCGTCAAAGCCTCGCGCGGCGGGCACCGCGGCGCCGTGGACGCAGCTGGTACAGGCGATACCAGGCCAGCGCGAGGAAGACAGCCCCAAGCCCGGCAACGACTCCCATGTCGACCAACCAGGTGCCGAGGGTGTGTTTCCATATCGGGTCGGGTCCGCCCGTGTGCGGTGTGAGGGTGTCGAGGTCGAGGGTGGCGGCTCCCGCGCCGAACCCCCAACGGGACGGCGATATGTAGGCCAGTTGCTCTAGGCCGAGTGTGCCGGGGAGCCGCACCAGCCCGCCCGTGAGCACCAGTTGTGCCATCGACAGCACAATCAGCAGCGGCAGTGTCTTCTCCGAGGTGTCCACCGACACCGACACCAGCAAGCCCAATGCCAACGATGCGATGCCGAGCAGCGCCATCGCCAGGATCAGCTCCAGCTCGACTGACATGAAAAGCCCCTTGGGCGGCATATCCACACCGATGGTGCCGACCAAAACCAACACCACCGCCTGAAGGGTGGTGATCACGCTCAGGACCAGCAGTTTCGACATCAGATAGACCCCCGCTGACAGGCCTGCCGCGCGTTCTCTGCGGTAGATCGTCTGTTCCTTGACGATCTCGCGAATCGAGTTGCCGGTGCCGACGAAGCATGCCGCGAACGCCAAAACCATGAGCTTGGTCGGGGCATCGGTGTTGGATCCCGGCGGCCCGGCGAACCCCTCGCCCGACGGCACTGCAGCGATCAAGCCACCGAGAAGTAGGGGCATCACGCCGAGGAGCGCCAGATAACTTCGGTCCGAGGCAATCACTGCCAGATATCGCCGGCACAAGGTACTGAGCTGGGCAAGCTTGGACTGCTGCGCGGGCGGCGGCGCCGGTGGGCGCACTTCCGCTGGGCCGACATCGTCGGTCAGTCCGACCGCCACGTAGTTCTCGAAGCGTGACGACGCCTGGAACTCACCGGCCCAGTCGCGCTCGTCCTCGCGATCGAATGCCTGGAACACCTCAGCCCAGGTGCGCTGTGCGAACTGCTGCAGCCCCTCCTCGGGCGGCCCGTAATAGGCAAGCCGACCGCCGGGCACCAGGACCAGTAGGCGGTCGCAGGAATCAAGATTCGCCACGCTGTGCGTAACGACGATGACGGTCCGCCCGTCGTGCGCCAGTTCGGACAGCATTTCCATGACCGTCTTGTCCAGGCCCGGGTCGAGGCCGGAGGTCGGTTCGTCGAGAAACAACAGAGACGGTTTGGTCAGCAACTCCACTGCGACGCTCACGCGTTTGCGCTGCCCGCCCGAGAGCTTATCGATGCGGGTATCGGCGTGCCGCGTCAAGCCGAGCTCGTCGAGGACCTCGTCGACCCGCTGCTCGCGCTCCTCGCTGCCCGTGTCACCGGGGAAGCGCAGCTCGGCCGCATAGAGCAGCGCGCGCCGCGTCGGAAGCTGGTTGTGCAGGATGTCCTCCTGCGGGACCAGTCCGATCCGGTGCCGGAGCTCGTCGTAATTGGTGTACAGGTCGCGTCCGTCGTAGCGGACCGTCCCCTCCGTCGCCGGCCGCAACCCGGTGACCGCGCCGAGCAGCGTCGACTTGCCCGCTCCGCTGGGCCCGATGACCCCGACGAGCGAGCGCTGCGAGATGGGGAAGCCCACCCCGTCGAGGAGCACCTTGCCTTCAGGTGTCCGCACGGTGAGGTTCTGCACCGAGACCGACACGTCACCGGTGTCGACGAACTCGCGCAGCTCGTCGCCGACCAGCCGGAACGTGGTGTGCCCCATACCGATCAAGTCGGATTCGGATAGGTCCGCGGCGTCCATCCGGGAGCCGTTGATGTAGATGCCGTTGTGGCTGTCGAGGTCGACGATCCGGTACCTGCCGCCGCTGACCGTGTGCAGCTCGGCGTGATGGCGGGAGACCATGAGATCGGGCACAACAACGTCGTTGTCGGCCGCGCGTCCGATCCGAAGCGTGGGCGATGTTATCCGGACGACCGCGCTGGGGTGTGCCGCCGGAGGTGACGACCGCGAAACTCGCCGGGGCCGGCCCGGGTCGAAGTTGACCGTTGCTTCGTCGTCGAGCCTGTAGCCGGGATCGGGGACGACCATCGTGTCTCCCCCGAAGTCCGTGTCTCCCCCGACATCGCCACCAGTCTCGTGGCCGGGTGGTACTTCCACCGAGCAGACCAACTGCTCGCCGTCCACGGCGTGCCCGAGCTGGAACGTCTCGTCCCGGTCGATCACCATCCGTTCGACGCGACGGCCCGCGAAAAAGGTGCCGTTGAGGCTACCGGCGTCCTCGATTTCCCAACCGTCCGCACCACGCTCCAGAACGGCGTGCAACGAAGATGCGCGCGGATCGGTCACAACAATGTCGGCGGTCGGATCGCGACCGACGTTGTACGCGCCCCCGGCACGTAGCCGATAGACGCGTTCCCTGGTCTGCACCACAAGAATCGGCGCCTCGGGGAATTCGGTGGAGGACGATTCATCCGCCATATCGCGAGTATACGACTGTCGCCGCAAATGATCGGCAAACCCGCGATCCTGGCCCGATGTCCGCCCGCCTCGAGCCTCGTAGAGGTGAGGGTGGTCAGCTGGGTGAGCCGGTCGAGCAATGGAAAGCCGCCGGGTTGCCAGGCGCCGGGTGCTGAGCCTGAAGCTGCGTGAGTTGGCGGCGGCCAACAACGCGCAGCGGCCCCAGGCCGACGTGATCCAGGGCGCAGCAACGGTATTGGCGTCCGTGCGGCGGCCACCCGGCCAAGGGATGCGTGGAGAAGTTCGACCGAACGTGTTGGTTAGTTAGCCCGTGGCTGGTGGCTCGACACGGCGGCGTGGGGGCTTGGGGCAGCCGCACCGTGCGCCTGTGTGCCGGTGCG
Source organism: Nocardia sp. NBC_01009 (assembly GCF_045208035.1). NCBI lineage: Bacteria > Bacillati > Actinomycetota > Actinomycetes > Mycobacteriales > Nocardiaceae > Nocardia > Nocardia sp. NBC_01009. The sequence goes on from NZ_CP108695.1 coordinate 5,641,306, forward strand.
GCTGCCCTGATTCAGCAATGCGCGGGTTGTTCGGGGTGTGCTATCAGGTGTGGGAGGTGATTTCGTTCACCAGCCATGCGCCCAGTTCCTCGGTCATGGTGGTGTGCCCCTCGTTGCTGCTCGCGCAGGCGAAGGCGTCGAGTTCGCTGTCGCCGGAGATGATCGGGCTGTACAGGGTGTCACGGTCGCTGATGTCACCGGCGGCTACGGCACTGACGGTGGGGATGAAGCAGGAGGTGTTGACCTGGAGATCGGTCTCGGATCCGAGCAGTCCCATGAGCATCGCTGCCATGCCGAAACTGCCCGGATTGCCTGGCACAACCGGGTTCTCGGGGAACAGGCCGCCAGGTGCGCCGTCGATGTCGGGCAGCCCGTCGACGTGGACCTCGAGGGGAGATTCATCGGCTTTGTGCAGGGTTGCCACGACCTGGTCGCCGAGTGCTTGGGTGCGCAGGGTGGCCTCCATCAGCTCACCCCGACCGCTCGTCGCGGTCTGCGCGGGGTCGATACCGTTTCCTGCTCCGGTGGCGACGCCGTTGGCAACGCCGATCTTGCGCATACCCTTGGGCCATCCGCCGACCGCCTCGAGTTGCTTGAGGAAGGTCATGCGTTCCGAAGCCTGGTCGACCTCGTCGCCGATCTTGCCGATGTGCCAGCGCGCCATTTGCCGGGCCGCCGAGCTGTTGATCAGGTCGGAGAACTGGCCGAAGATCGGGTGGTTCGCGCCCCAATTGTCCTTGAGGAAATGGGCGAACGCTTGCATCGAGATCGGCAGCCACGCACCGCGATGCGGCGTGTCATAGGACAGATAGATGGCGGTTTCGGGGTCGGGCAGATCGCGATCGTGCTGCATCCTGGCCAGCGCGTAGCGGGTGACCATGCCGCCCATACTGAAACCACCCACGACCAGCCGCGCTTTACCCACACGCTCGGATATGGCCCTGCGGATGCATTCGATGGCGGTATCTGCGTTGTCCATGATCGAGGCCGTCCGATCGTCATAACCCAGCACGATCACATCCCGGCCCGCAGCGTGTAGTTCGGAGATGAAACGGTATCTGCCGTTTTCCTCCAGCCCGGCCCACAGCTCACCGAGATCACTCGCGCCCAAGGAGAACCCATCGGCGAGGATAACCGGCCGGACGAGCTGGCGCCGGTTCAGCGGGCTGTAGTAGACCCATGCCGTACCGCCGGTCAGCGGCCATTCATCGTGCGGCTCGGGCGGCGCAGGAAACGCCGATCGTGCCACGGGACTGAGCGAACCCCAAACGTTTACAACAGTCATTTACCTGCTCCTCGAGTGGTCGACTGATACGTGGATTCACAACAAGCCCTGGCGCCGCCACCGAGGCGACCACCGGGCCGATTTCATAGCTTATTGCTATTCCAGCGTAGGATGTTGGCGATTCCGGTCTCGTTGTCGCATCGCCATAGGACGTGCAGTTTCGGCCAGTGGTTCAGATGAATATTCGCTGTGTGGATATTGTGGCTCCCGATCGAACCCACACATCTGCCACGCCTGGACGAAGTTCAGGCCGACATCACCAAACGCACCGACACCGTCCGCACCCAACAATGGCTGGGAGACAACGACCAGCTGCGGACCACACTGATCCACATCTAGGCCAAAAGAGACGACCTACTCGAACTCCTCACCCACCCGGCCCAGCCTTGGCCATCCCTATACCGGACTCCCGAGAACTGAACGCACCCGACACATCTGGCTGGTTTCGACATCGGTCGGCGAGGGCCGACCGATGGTCAATTCGATTCGCCGTCGTCAGAAACATCCGTTTCCACCGACAGTGTCAGCGCTACCTCCGATATTTTCGGGATCATTTCCGCGACCGCCGCCAGCTGCTCCCGGATCTCGGCCAATTCTGCTGTCACGCACTCTCTTAGCCGGGACGTTCCTCAATCGTCAGATCGCGCCACCGAACGGCATCGCGCCACCACAGATTGTCGGTCGACCACGCCCATACAACATCGCGCACCAGGCTGCGGTCGGAGGTATGCACGTGAAAATGTTCATCCTCTGAACCCGCGCGATATTCCAGTTCGTAGACACCGTCGGAGTCCAGGCAGGTTTGGACGTAGTACTGCTCTTCGCGTTCTATGACGAGAAACGGATTGTTCGGATCGGGAGGATCGGCGAGCAGGTCCTCGACCAGTTCCTTGGTCAGATACGGCAAGGTTGTTCCGTCACCAACCGTCACGAGCGCGTCGGCACGCCCGCGTGGGTCGTAGAGTCGTCGGGCCTGAGGGTCCACAACTGCCAGGCCACGTTCTTTCAGATCGACTGCCACTCAACCAGCCGCGCCGCGACCCGATTACCTCCGGATCGCGTCCAACGCGATCAACTGATCCGCTCGAGGCACGACTCGCGACGGATCTGGTTCGGCACCGCTATCCCCGAGTGCGGTAGCCGCCGACGCCGAGTTCGAACCGAGCTGGCAGCACGCCCATCGGCACTGTCGCGCGTTCGAACCGGCAGAGTCGAATTACGTTCTCGGACAACCGGTCCGGGGCTGGCACGTGCGGATCCGAACACCCGATGGGCGACATGAGCTGTGGCCTGAATGCGGCTGGGCGTTCGACCGTTGCCATTATGAGGCCATGTCGATTGATCGCGCGATCCTGTTTCGCCTTGCCACCAATACCCGCTTGGAGCGGATCGTCAAGACCGTGCCGTGGGGGCAGGACATGGCGTGGCGAGCAGCGTCACCCTACGTCGCGGGCACCGCGGCCGACGACGCGATCCGGGCAGCCCAGGAACTCTCCGCGCGCAACGTAGCCAGCAGTATCGACCAGTTCGGCGAACTGGTCGACGACCCGACCGTCGCACAGCGTGTTACCGATGACTACCTCCGATTGGCCGGTCAACTCACCGATTCGGACGACACCTGGCTGGCGATCGACCTGTCCCACCTCGGCCTCGATATCGACCCGCGCGGCTGTGCCGACCGCATCACAGCGATCGCGCGGGCCCTACCGGAGGGTCGGCGCATCCAGGTCGGAGCCGAGGACCACGCACGCTCAGACGCCGTGCTGACATGTGTGCTCAACGTCGCTGGCAGAGGGCTGGCCGACCGGCTCGGTGCCACCGTACAGGCCAACCTCCGTCGCACCCCCGACGATGTGGAACGCCTCCTGAATGCCGGTATCCACATCCGGCTGGTCAAAGGCGCCTACGTCGAGCAATCCGATCGTGCCCTCCCCTACGGCGAGCCCACCGACATCGCCTACCTGCGCTTGGCGCACCGGCTCGCTACGGCGAAAGCGCCATTCACCCTTGCCACCCACGATGGAGTCCTCCGCGAAGCAGTCCTCGCCTCGCTCGGCCCCGTACCCGTCGAACAGCTACTCGGCGTGCGACCAGAGGTGATAGACGACCTCACTGCCCGCGGAATCCCCGTTCGCGTGTACATACCCTTTGGCCACAACTGGTTCCGCTACTGGATGCGCCGCCTCGCCGAATCACGCGGCGCTTGAACACCTTCCGACCAACATTCCGGGGTAAGGAACACCCGGCGGGCGACGTTGCGTTCGCCGGTCGAGAAGCCAGGACACAACACTTCATACGGCTCGTTGTGGGCCAACACGTCATACCGCGCGCACTCAACATCACCCCGGCAACGGATCCAAATGATCCAAAATCACCTGAAGCTGCTCCGGCAGCGTAGTACCCGCATGCGCCGCCAGTCGGTGGGTCGGCCCCGGGCAGAGGTGCGCACCCCCTCCTCTCTGTCAGTCGGTGAGTTGGTATGTCGCGACGATGCCTTTGTGGTCGCTGCCCCACTGCGCTGGCGAGGCGAGGAAATTGTCCTGGGTTGGTTCTTGCGGTCGGGTACCACGCACGATGGACCCGCGCGGGCCGATCATGCCCACGGCAGACAGGCACAGCGCGGCACCATGAGCGAAGATGTAGTCAACGCGGTCGCGTTCGTCGGCCTCAGGAGCCCAGGCGAGCTCGGAGACCTCCACATCGACGTTGTCCGAGGGCCAGGTGAGTCCGGGATGGGTGGCCGGGTCCGGATACATCGATCGGTAGGCATCGATGAAACCGGCTTGTTGCAGGCGTCGAGTGGTCTCCCACGCCAACACCACACCGTTGTGGTCGAACAAGCTCGCTGTGGCCGGCGTCCAATCCAGCAGGGACGGCTCGTTCAGGTCGCCACCCATGATGACCGAAGACCCGTCGGCGATCTCGGCTTTCGCGTCGGCGAGAAAGTTGCTGATGACCTCGGGGCGGCCCGAGGCCGCGTTGATGCGCCCGATCACGGCAGGGTCGGTCACTGGGCCCTCCGGCAGCTTGTTCCACTCGTGCTCGGCGAACTCGCCCGGCGCCGGGGCCCCGGGTCCGTACCCTCGGGGCAGGTTGGAGGCATACCAGCGATACTCCAGATGCGCGGAGTAGACAGTGAGTCGCTTTCCGCCGATGTTCAACCGCGCCTTGACCATCCATTGCAGATCGGCGCTGTCTTCGACCGGAAACACCGACAGAATTCCCGTGTCGTGCGAAGGGACGGCGTTGAACTCGCGCCCCCGCCGCACCAGTTCGGCCGCAACGGCCGTGGTCGCTTCGGTTGCCTCCGAGAGCAGCACGATCGAGGCCTGTGTCGAGATGATGAGATCGGTGATCAGCTGAATACCGTTAGAGATTTTGCTGCCGCTGTGCCATGTGTTCAATGCGAGCACCCGGATCTCTCGTACCGCGGGTGCAGCAGCGGCAACGGACATCACCGCACCGGCCGCGACCGCTCCGCCCGCCCCTGCCGACCCCCAGTCATCATCGCTTCGCGTCATCAACTCATCATGACCTCCATCGAAATTCCAACGATTGCGAGCAGTGCTGCTGCAGCACATCCGGGCGCAGGTGAGGGCCTACCGCCGGTCAGGCCCATCTCCGGCGCGCCGGAGGGATGGTCGTGCAGTTCGGCGGCTCCCTGGAACCCGCGAAGCGGCATCTCCGGACGGCCGCGAACGCATGGCCGTGCCGGCTGACACGGCGGTCCTGGGCGGGGACATGCCGATCGGGATCGTGCGACCCGCGCCCCGGCCCAGGTATTCCCGGGCGGCGGCGATCGACGGCGATTCAGCCGTCCGTCCCGCCGGCGCAGGTGGGTGGGCTACGTCCGGCAGACCAGCACGCCTCCTGCGGCCTCGGCGCAATGCGCGTACTCTTATGTACCTATCAGTGAGGTGTGCCACCGGTTCGCCGGGAGATGGAGATGCTAAGCGCCACCGAGCAGTTCAGCAGGGAGCGCGCCCCGTGCGGGAAACTGAGGGGCGGGGCTCGCCACCGCGAAGACGACGAGGCGGGCTTGGTCATTGACAATCTGCGTTACGACTGTGGCTGCCGCCGGATTCGGCGCGAATTCCACGACGGCAGCATTCGGATCAGAATCGTCCGCCATGACGGCAAGGTCCTGATGGACGAGCACAGCGCCGACTTCGAGGCTTGACGGACGACACCCGGGTGGTGCCACCATGACCGCTTCTCACGACGTCGTGATCGTCGGCGGGGGCGGCGCGGGCCTGCGTTCGGCCATCGCCATCGCGGAACACAACCCGCGGTTGAGTATCGCGATCGTTTCCAAGGTTTATCCGATGCGCAGCCACACCGTCTCCGCTGAGGGTGGCGCCGCCGGAGTCGCCGGTCCCGGCGACAGCTTGCAAGAGCATGCATACGACACGGTCTCCGGCAGCGATTGGCTCTGTGACCAAGACGCTGTCGAGGCCTTCGTCGAGGAAGCACCGCGGGAGCTGCTCCAGCTAGAGCATTGGGGCTGCCCATGGAGCCGCCGGCCGAACGGGCACATCGCGGTGCGGGCGTTCGGCGGCATGACGAACAATCGCACCTGGTTCGCAGCCGACAAGACCGGTTTTCACTTGCTGCACACCCTGTTCCAGACCGCACTGTCCTATCAGGACATCGTCAGGTACGACGAGTGGTTCGCCACAACATTGCTCGTCGACGACGGCAAGGTATGCGGCATCGTAGCCATAGAACTAGCCACCGGACGCGTCGAAACCATTCTCGCCAGCGCTGTCATCGTGTGCACTGGAGGCTGCGGCCGGGTGTATCCGTTCACCACCAATGCCAATATCAACACCGGCGACGGTATGGCGTTGGCCTACCGGGCAGGCGCGCCGCTCAAGGACATGGAGTTCGTCCAGTACCACCCGACCGGGCTGCCGTTCACGGGCATCTTGATCACCGAGGCAACACGCGCGGAAGGCGGCTGGCTGCTCAACAAGGACGGTTACCGCTACCTACAGGATTACGACCTCGGGACGCCCTCATCGGTGCCGGTGATGCGAAGCATGGAACTCGGGCCACGCGACCGGCTGTCGCAGGCCTTCGTGCACGAACTCGACAAGGGCCGGACCATCCGCACACCGTACGGACATGTCGTCCACCTCGACATACGCCACCTGGGTGCGGATCTCATCGACACGAAGCTTCCGTTCGTGCGCGAGCTGTGCTCGAAGTACCAGAACATCGACCCGGTCCGGGAGCTGATCCCGGTACGCCCCGTCGTCCACTACATGATGGGCGGCATCCATACCGACATCCATGGCGCGACACCGCTGGAGGGCCTGTACGCCGTCGGAGAGGTCGCGTGCGTCAGTATCAACGGCGCCAACCGGCTCGGGTCCAACTCCCTCCCCGAGTTGCTGGTCTTCGGTGCGCGGGCCGGTCGTGCCGCCGCCGAGTACGTGAGCTCGGCCACGGCCGGACCGACGTCGGCGGTCTTGGCGCGCGGCCGCGCCGAACAGGACCGGCTGGAACGGGACCTCACGCGACACGCCGAGGGATCCGAACGCATCGCACACATCCGCACCGAGATGCAGAAGACGATGGAGACCAGTGCCGGGATCTACCGGGACGGCGATTCACTCGCCGAGGCGGTCGACAAGTTGCGCGAGCTTCGCGAGCGGTTCGGCAGCGCGTGCCTCGATGACCACAGCCGGGCGTTCAACACCGAACTAGTGGCGGTGCTGGAGCTGTCGTGCATGCTCGATGTGGCGGAATGCATCATCGCCTGCGCGCTGGCGCGAGAGGAATCCCGGGGCGCGCACCAACGGACCGATTTCCCCGCCAGGAACGACCAGCGATTCCTGGCCCATTCAGTGATCCATCGGCAGCCGGACAGCTCGGGGCAGGTCTCGTACCTCCCGGTAACGATTACTCGCTGGCCTCCCGGCGAACGCGTATACGGGAGGTGATAACGATGGTGGACCGGATAACCCTGCAGGTTGCGCGCTACCGACCGGAGCAAGAGGACGAACCGGTACTGCAGTCGTACGAGGTCCCGCTGCGCAAGGAATGGACGGTGCTCGACGGCCTCAACTACATCAAGGACTACCTCGACGGAACGGTGTCCTACCGGTGGTCCTGCCGGATGGGCATCTGCGGTAGCTGCGGCATGACCGTCAACGGCGAGCCACAACTGAGCTGCGCCACTTTCCTGACCGACTACGCGCCGGGGCCGGTGCGAATCGAGCCATTGCGCAACTTCCCCGTGATCCGGGATCTCGTCATAGAGATCAGCGACTTCATGCACAAGCTGACCGAGGTCAAGCCATGGCTGATCAGGGAGGAACACCGGCCACTCGAAGACGGCGAGTACCTGCAAACACCGTCCGAAATGGACAACTACACGAAGTACAGCATGTGTATCAACTGCATGCTCTGCTACTCGGCCTGCCCCGTCTACGCGCTCGAGCCCGAGTTCCTCGGTCCGGCGGCGATCGCGCTGGCCCAACGCTACAACCTCGACTCGCGCGATGAGGGAGCCGGAGATCGGCGGGACGTTCTCGCGTCCGCCGAGGGAGTATGGTCCTGCACCCTTGTCGGCGAGTGCACCACCGCCTGCCCCAAGGGGGTCGACCCGGCCGGCGCGATCCAACGCTACAAGCTGACCGCGGCCACGCAATCGCTCCGAGATTTCCTCATGCCTTGGCGGGCGCGATGACCACGACACCCCGGTTGTACCGAAAACCGATCTCCACGTTCTGGTGGGCGCAACGCCGCTCATACCTGATCTTCGTCCTGCGCGAACTCAGCAGCGTGTTCGTCGCCTGGTTCGTGGTATATCTCCTGCTTCTGGTCAACGCGGTCAGTTCCGGAAGCGAGGAGTACCAGCGGTTTCTGAGCTGGAGCGCCGGCCCGTGGGTGCTCGCACTGAACATGATCGCCCTGCTTTTTGTGCTTCTGCACACGGTCACCTGGTTCAACCTCGCGCCCAAGGCGATGGTGGTGCGTGTGCGGAACCGACGCGTCGCACCGGTCGTGATCCTTGGGCTGCACTACCTGCTGTGGGGTCTGCTGACGACGATCGTGCTGTTGGTGGTGCTGCGATGAAAAGCAGGAGGTCCCTGGAACCGTTGGCGTGGCTGCTGTTCGGCGTCGGCGGGATGGCCGCCGCGCTGCTCATACCGGTGCTGCTGTTCCTGTTCGGCCTCGCCTTCCCGCTGGGCTGGCTTCCCGCGCCGGACCACGCACACCTGCTCTCGGTGTTGCGTCATCCTGTCATCCGGCTGGTCCTTTTCGGACTCTGTGTGCTGGCTCTATTCCATTGGGCACACCGCTTCCGGTACGCGCTGTACCACGGCTTGCGGCTCGAGCAGTTCAGCGCGTTGATCATCCTGGTCTGCTACGGCGGCGCCGTCATCGGCTCGGGAACCGCCGCTTACTTCCTGCTGCGCGTCTAACACGCGGGATATTCAGGAAGGAGACAGCTAAGTGTTGCGGGTCATGACGTACCCGCCACGTCATTGACTGCCTGTCAGCCGTGCATCAACGAATTCGTCAGTCACAGGCTGGTCCCACCGCGGGCAGCGCAACGCTGCCCGACCCACTGCACCGGCCGAATCCGAGCAGACCAGCAACGAATGACAGCCGATGCAACCTCGCGGAACGAGCACGTTTGCACACGCCGCATCAACGCACGTGACGAACAGTCCGCCAAACAGGATCTGACCTGCGACCACTCGACCCAGGGAACTGGATTTCGTCCTCGGGTGTCCGCCTGATCCTTTCCCGTCCAGGTCAGAGGATTTTCAACGTCCGGCTCATATTGCCCGATCCGCCTTGTTTCCGCCCTTGATGAACCCCGGCCGACGTCAACTTCGGACGACTAGTTGCATTGCAACTAGTTTCTATGACACTATCAACTCGGTGGTCGACCGGGCACCGATCGCGAGGATCGAAGAGATGGAACGATCATGGGAATCAAGACCGCGTTGATCATCGGTGGCGGCATTGCTGGACCCGTGACGGCACTGGCACTGCGGAAAGCCGGCATCGCAGCGACGGTGTTCGAGGCGTACGACAGCGCAGCCCGCGACGTAGGCGGCGCGCTGACCGTCGCCCCGAATGGACTGGCCGCACTGAAAACGGTCGGCGCCGACGAACTGGTGCGGGCCGCCGGACACCCGCTGCACAGCATGGTCATGGAGACAGGACGAGGACGCAAACTCATGCGCGTCGACGCCCTACCAGGCCTGCCGCCGAGCTGTGTGATGCTGCGCGCGGACTTGTTCGGTGTGCTGCACGACCACGCCTTGGCGAACGGGATCGCGATCGAGCACGGAAAACGGCTGGTCGACGTCACGGAGACCGCGCAAGGGGTCGTCGCCACATTCACCGACGGCACCAGCGCCGAGGGCGACATCCTCATCGGCGCCGACGGCATCCACTCGACTGTCCGCACCCTGATCGACCCCGAGGCTCCCGGCCCCGAGTACACCGGACTGATGAGCTTCGGCTTCGGTGAGTTCACACCCGACGGCAGGCGCTGCGACGGTGGCGGCGGCGATATCGACGCCATGCACTTCGCATTCGGCAAACGAGCGTTCTACGGCTACTGGCGGCAACCCGACGGCAGCGACATGTTCTTCAGCAACCTCCCACAGCAGGAGGCGATGACGATGGCCGAGGCCAAGGCCGTCTCCGCCGAGAAGTGGCTGGCCGAGCTGCGCGCCGCACACGTCGGCGACACCCCGGGCCAGCAGCTGTTCCAGCGAACCAGCGTTGAGAAGATGATCGTCGCGGGCCCGATGGAACGGATGCCGCACCTACCACTTTGGTTCCGCGATCGGATGGTGCTCGTCGGCGACTCGGCGCACGCCCCCTCCTCCAGCTCCGGTCAGGGCGCGTCGCTGGCCATCGAGTCCGCGGTGGAGCTTGCCCGCTGCCTGCGCGACATCACCGACCCGACCGCCGCGTTCGCCGCCTACGAGCGGCTGCGCCGCCCCCGCGTGGAGGACATCTCGAACAATGCCGCCAAGACCAACAGCGGCAAGACCTCCGGCCCCATCGCCAAGGCCCTCTTCGGCCTCACCATGCCGCTGGCCACCCGCACATTTCTGAAGCCGGAGAAGATGTTCGGCCCGGTTCACCGGTTCGTCATCGACTGGAACCAGAAGGTCGCGACCTGACAAGTCCCACTTGCACGACCAAGGCCCGGCCCCGCGTGGGCCGGGTATTTCGAGTGACCATGGCGGGAACTCAGCGGACGGATCCGGGACGCGGGTCGCCCGCAATCGGCACTCCGATACGCCGGGCCTGAGCCAGTGACGCAGTGGAGTCGACGCTCCGCGCGGCGGTCTGCGGAATGGCGGGCGGCTCCGCGGTCCTGGGTAGGTCCGCAGGCAGTCGGTAGTCGGCGACTGTTGCAGTGCCCCATACATAGGGGTCCGCCTGCGCGCTACCGAACGGCGACCAGGCCAGGCGGGTTCGGCCGGTCTTGTCGCAGTAGTGGGGCACCATGGCTGCCTGGCTCCACATCAGTGACGACATTGAGCCGCGCGGCGGGCTCATCGCTCCCGCACCGAAGATCTCTCGGTTCCGAACCCAGATCAAGCATTCTGGGTGAACATACAGCAGAAGTACGGAGCAATGTCAGAATTTTCCGCAGCAGTATAGGTATATCGGTGACGAATACTCATAATTGGAAATCGGTTAACTGGCGATGCACCTCACATTGGCATCAACTGCGGCGCTGTCGCTCAAACCTCGATACGCACGTTCAGGAGCTTTTTGCCTGTGAAAATCGGAATCCCCCGCGAAATCAAGAACCCGGAGTACCGCGTAGCGACGACCCCGGCCCGGGCCCCCGAACTGATCTCCCCCGGGCATGAGGTATCCGTCGAATCCGGCACCTGCCGCGGGTCATCGTGCGATGACGCGGACTACCTGCGGTCGGGCGCGACGATCATGGACTCCGCCGACAACGTGTGGGGCACAGCGGAACTGCTATTCGAGGTCAAGGAACCGATCGCCGAGGATGGCCGCGCAGATTTCTGCCCGGTACCCAAGGAGGCTCGAGCCTGACATGGATAGCCAGATGTCTCCGCATCCGGAGGAAGCGGACGTGCACCTTGCAGTGCAACTCGGTCACGTGCGCCTCGATTTCACCGCGTGCGTCACTGCGGCTTTGTTGTTCATACAAGATTGCCGTGACCGCTGCTATCCGAAACATCTCGCAGTGATACCTGATGACAGCCGTAGGTACCCACGCTTGCCCAATGAACGCCTGTACCTGGAGCCCTGAAGGACACTCATGGGCCGAACAACTCACACCGACCCGACGGATGTCGACGGCACGGCAAAATGGATCTGGCACAGTCTGCGTGTTTGACCCGGCTCGGAATGCGAACGGGGGCTTGATGATCGATCATGTTGTCGGTGTTCTGATCTTGGGCCGATGGCGGTTCTGTTTCCGCATCTGGACGGGCTGCGGATCGATGGTGGGACTCAGTAGGGCTGCGGGTGCGACTGGACGTGCGCACCCGAGACGAGCCGGCAGCCTGCCCAGGCTGCGGAGTTTTGTCTCGTCGAGTTCACAATCGCTAGCCGCCGCATCCCAACGCGCCAAGTCATGAACCCGCGGCGACGTTCCGTTCAGGTTGTCGATTTGAGGCGTGCTCGCGCGTCGGATAGCTAAATGGTCCAAACGGTGGGCCGTGCCAACAAATCGGAGGAATGCCATGAACATGACCCGAACGGACGACTGTGCGGCGATCAACCAAGTCTTGGCCGACCAGTACAAAGCATGGGCAGCCGGTGACGCGGACACTTTTATCGCGGACTACATCGAGCACGCCACCGTGATCATGCCCGGGGCCTACCGACGGAACAGGGAGGAAGTCCGGCAAAGCATGGCTGCAAGTTTCTCTACCTACCTCCAGAACTCGACCGTGACCGACGAGATCCAAGACATCCGGTTCCTCGGTCAGGACTACGCAATCGTCGTCAGCAAGGCCGGCATCCTGTTCGCCGGCGAAACCGAAGTGCCTGCCGACCGGCTCGTCAATGCGACCTGGGTCCTCCAGAGGCTTGACGACAGGTGGTTGGTCGCCGCCTACCACAACAGCCCTGTCGACCCGAGCTAGCGAACCCCGAGGCTGGGCCACCAAGCACATCAGCTGGGTGGCCCAGCTGTCGAGACTCAAGTCCAGGCTGTCGCGGATCGCGAGGGCCTGTTCACCGGTGATTGGGTGACATCAAATTTCACCGACACTCGCCGCCCTGAACGAGCCGCAGTGACGCCAAGATTCACTGATAAGTGTCGTCACGAGTTCAAGGCCCCTCTCGCGTACAAATCCACGCCATCGGTGTCGCCTTCTCCCAAACGTGTTCGCGTGCTCTCATGCGCTGGCCCGAACTGCGAGAACATGATCGCGCCGCACAGACTGGGCAGACCTGCTCAGTACTGCTGCCCAATCTCCGCTTTCCGGCCGTCGCCGCGGTGCGGCGGGCCGCGGCGGGCGGAGCGACTCGGTCGGACACGGCAGGCAACGGTGGCGACACCGGTTGCCACCGCTCCTGTTGTAGGGTTCGATTCCCCTCGGCTCACCGAGGTATTGAACGTGCCGGCCACGAAATCGGCGTGTGGATCCTGCGGCGAGGTCTGACCACCGCCGAGTACAGCGCAATCGCTGGATCAGAAGGTGAACTGGCTGCCGTAGGCAGTGGTCTGCACCGTCCCCACCGCGGTACTCACCGTGGCGGTGACGAAGGGGACGGCCGATACCGGTGAGGCACACTGGCCGACGTTCAACGCGGCGTTGTTGAAAATGAAGTGGTACGGGAACACCGTTTTGTCGTCCAGGTTGGCCGTCACTGTCGTGACGGTGGTGATCTCGCCCGGTGCCAAGGTGGCTTCCAGGACCTCGGTCAAGCCCAACGCGCCGCCGACGGTCGGTCCGAGGCTCGCGGAGGACGGGCTGGTCGAGGCATTCGGGGAAGTGGTGGCGGCACTCTCGGAGGTGGAGGCGGCACTGCGGGAGATGGGGGCGGCACTGCGGGAGATGGGGGCGGCACTGCGGGAGATGGGGGCGGCACTGCGGGAGATGGGGGCGGCACTGCGGGAGATGGGGGCGGCACTGCGGGAGGTGGTGGGGGCACTCGGCGTTGTGGGCCCCGGCGTGAGCGTCACACCCGACAGGTTGGCGGCAACGTCCGACTGGCCGAAATCGAGGTCCGACTGGCCGAAATCGGGGTCCGCCTGGCCGAAATCGAGGTCCGACTGGCCGAAATCGGGGGAAATACTCGCCAACAGCCCTTGATTGGGATCGATTCCGACGGTGAAGCCGTTGCTCAGACTGATCGCGCAGCCCAGGAGGAACCCCGCGACGGCCTGGCCGGACGTTATTCCATTGCCCTCCACGGTCAGCGAGTAGTCGCCCGATAGCTGCGCGGCATGCGCGAACGTCATGAGGAAGTTCGGCATCCGGTCGCCCGGTGGGTCCACTTTGACGTTGTCCACCGATGTCTTCAGATGAATCCCGGCACCGGAGACGTCCGCACCGGGCGGTTGGGCTTGGCTCGGCTCGGCGCCCTGCCACAGGACCAAAGCCAGGACAGCCGCGACCACAGCGGTCGCGATAACGACGAATCGAGGTCGCATATTTGATCCCGTTTCGAATCGGATGTACATCAGCGGTGGCGAAATCGTCTTAATAGACCCACATGGCTAAATACATGGCAAGCATAGTGGGATACCAGCCCGACGCATCGATGTTGCAGGGTGTGTCGCGCATCGACTGGGCACAGCCACAGATTTGCCGGGCTCACACAGGATTCGACAATTCACCCCGTCCCGGCCGCGTCGTCGGCTTAAACCGTCTGCGCCGCAAGCGACGAATACTCCAGGCCGAGAGGCGCTGGTAGACGTTCAGGGGCGCGGATTATCGGAAGCCGGTCGTTGGCTCCGATCACGTCCGATATTGATTGCGATCATCTCGCCACTCGCGGTCATTCTCGGAACCGGAGTAGCAAACGCATCCCTGGATGACACCGCGCAGGCACCTGGCGCGCCACCGATAAAAGCGGACTGGCTATCGCTGACGCACCACGGGCAGGGGCAGGGTTCATTCCCGGCGAATCTGCTCGCGGCCGACAGTTGGAGCCGAGTCCAGGCGGTGGACGCGCCGGACTCGCCGGCCGTGGACCAGGAGCCGATCCCGGCGTTGTGCGCGCACATCTCCGTGGATCCCGGCAGATGCACCGTCACCGCCGTCAACGAACGCCCTTACGCTCGAGTAGATTTCAATCTGCTGCCTGAACACCGGTTCGCTACCCTCACCGATCGGCAGGAATCGTCGGCCAGCCGCCGGAAATGCGCAATCAAAACCATCCGGCGCCACGCCGCACGCGCCCGCGACACCCTCACCTATCTCCTGCTCTCACCTCCGGTCGAGCCGGTGTTCCTGCCTGCACAATCAGCATTGCCAGCAGACAACAACCTCGAGCGCGATGACCTCGATGACGCGGTGCGCAGCTTCTGGCAACTGTGACCGGGAGCAAGAGTCGACATCGCGTGTTCGGAGATCCCAAACGACGAACGCCCGGAATATGCGTCACCGGCCGACCGCAACTACCTGCGGTATGCGAAGTTCGCTGATCTGGACACACTTATCTTCATGCGCACTCGCCTTGTGCAGCTGGCTCCGAGCGTGAGTGCGAGACTTCGCCCCTCCTGAGCATTACGGCACTCACGCCGACGTATTGGTGGTGATCAGCGGTCCACCATGGAACGCAAAGTATCGAGAGTTCTTGCCGCAGCTGCCGTTTCGTGAGTGGGCGCGGACCTGCAGGCCTACCTCGCGCCAGAGCCGGTGGCCCCGTTTCTCGACCACCCGTCACGAGCAGCGCGCTGGTTCGTTCCTGGGCTTCGGCGGGTGTCGCACCCCATCGCAATGCCCGGTGCCGCAGGGCCAGCACCCCTACTCCCAGCGCTGCCAGAAAGAGCGCTCGTCGCATCTCATCCTCCCTAAGACCTGGTCAGGACCTCTGTTGTACGTATACCCCAACCTCCGCAGCCCACCCACTCGGCACGAAGACACGGGTGGTGTGCAAGCGCGAGGACCAGTCACCGCTCGGGCCAGGCGGGGGTCAGGCGGACCGTGGTTGATCCACGCGTCGACGTTCGGCGGCGCTCCGGCGTCAATCGGCTCAACCCGGGCACCGACCCGACACCGGGGTAACTGCCCCGGACCGGCGGCGCCTCGAGATCAGCGTCCCTGCCAGGACTGATGCCGTCGGCCATCGCCATTCGGGACCTTGGTCCCTCGCCGCGCGTCTCGTACTCCGGCCAGACTCGAAGCCGGACGGCTACACCCGACCGAGCAGAGGCCTTGATAATGCCCAATGACACCGTGGTGATCGATCGCGTTGGCCTGGATCGACTGGTGGATGTGCTGAGTGAGCACGGATACCGGGTCATCGGTCCGCAAGTGCGCGACGGGGCGATCGTGCTCGGCGAACTGGAGTCGGGCGCGCGGCTTCCCGCGGGGTGGGGCGTGGAGACCGCGCCCGGACGGTATCGGTTACATCGCCGAACCGACGAGGCGGTGTTCGCGCATTCGGCTGGCCCCGGGTCCTGGAAGCAGTTCTTGCATCCGCCGCGCCGCAAAGTTCTCGATATCGGACCGGACCTGCAGACCGAACCCGTCGAGGATGTTCCGGTGCGCTCCGCGTTTCTCGGTGTCCGCGGCTGCGATTTGGCCTCGATCGCGATCCTGGGGCGGGTACTCGGTGGCGGGGCGCATCCCGACTCCTCGTTCACCGCCCGCCGGAAAGATCTCTTCGTCGTCGCCGTGAACTGCACCGAGCCGGGCGGGGTGTGTTTCTGCGCGTCGATGGGCACCGGCCCCGGAGTGTCGGCCGGATACGATCTCGCTCTCACCGAGCGCGTCGACGCCGAGGGGCACCGATTCCTCGTCGACGTGGGCAGCGAAGACGGCGCCGAGATCCTCGCCGAACTCACGGCGCGTTCGGCTGACGCGGCGGAGGTCATGCAGGCCCGTGCGGCGGTGTCGGCGGCAGCCGACAGGATGGGCCGTGCGATGCCCGAGGTCGACATTCGCGCACTGCTTCGCGACTCCCGTGAGTCCCCACACTGGCAGGACGTCGCCAGCCGCTGCCTCACCTGCGGAAACTGCACCATGGTGTGCCCCACCTGTTTCTGCACCACGACCGAGGACGTCACCGACCTCACCGGCGATCATGCCGAGCGCTGGGAGCACTGGTCGTCGTGCTTCGAACTGGACTTCTCCAACCTGCATGGCGGCAGCGTGCGACAATCCGGCGAAAGCCGCTACCGGCAATGGATCAGCCACAAACTCAGCACCTGGTATGACCAATTCGGCAGCTCGGGATGCGTCGGCTGTGGACGTTGCATCGCCTGGTGCCCGGCCGAGATAGACCTGACGGCTGAGGTGACCCGGCTCGCCGAGCTCGCCGAGGAATCCGATCATGCCGACCAGTGATGAGTTGTCCACCTTCGCGCGCTTGGACAAACTGAGCCGCAGAGACCTGAGCACGCTAGCCCAGGCCGGGCGTGATGTGTCGTTCCCCGCCGGGCATCGCATCATCGTGGAAGGTCAAGTGGCACAGCGGTGCTGGCTGATCCGTGACGGGCGGATACTGCTGAACGCGCAGGTGGCGGGGCAAGGTGAGGTCGTCGTCCAGACCCTCGGCAGCGGAGACTTGCTCGGTTGGTCGTGGCTGGTGCCGCCATACCGGTGGCATTTCGGAGCTGTGACCACTGAACCGGTGGACGCGGTCGAATTCGATGCCGAGACGCTGGCCGAATTCGCTGCCGCGGATCCGCGTTTCGGCCATGCGCTGACTCTGACACTGTTCGAGGCACTCCTCGACAGACTGCAAGCCACCCGGGCCAGGCTGCTCGACCTCTACCGGAACCCCGCCGAAACGTGCACCGCCGGTCCACCCCGCATCGCGGTGGGGCGAGGTGGCCGATGAGCGTCGACACGCAGGTCCGCACGGCACCGTCCGGGGACACCATGCTGCCCTATCGAGTCGTCGGCCGCACCCCGCAAACTCCCGACACCGTGACACTGCACCTGGAACCGGTACGAGATGCGGCGCAACGGTTTCGGGCCGGGCAGTTCATGATGCTCTACAGCTTCGGGGTGGGTGAGGTCGCGATCTCGATCAGCGGGAACCCTGCGGCCGGCGACGATCGCTTGGAGCACACGATCCGGGTGGTCGGCGCGGTCAGCGGCGCACTGCACGACACCGATATCGGCGGCGTGATCGGTGTGCGTGGCCCGTTCGGCACCGGATGGGATCTGGCGTCGGCGGTCGGAGGAGACCTCGTCATCGTCGGCGGAGGCATCGGGCTGGCACCGCTGCGGCCGGTTGTGCTCGCCGCGGTCGCGGCCCGCGGCGACTACCGGCGGATCGTGGTGATCAGTGGAGCCCGCACCCCGGCGGACATCTTGTTCCGCCGTGAGCAAGATCTGTGGGCGACGACCGGTTCCATCGAACTACATCAGACCGTCGACCACCCCGCGCCGAACTGGGGAGGCCGAGTCGGCTTCGTCACCGAGCCACTGGCCCACCTGACATTCGAACCCGGCCGCGCCACAGCGTTCCTGTGCGGTCCGGAACCGATGATGCGCTTTTGCGCGCAGACCCTGCTGCGCAAGGGAATTCCCGCCACCGATATCCAAGTGTCGCTGGAGCGCAACATGCAGTGCGGTGTCGCGCGATGTGGGCACTGCCAGCTCGGCACGCTGCTGCTGTGTCGCGACGGCCCCATCGTCGACTACGCAGTGGCCGAACCACTACTGGCGGTGCGAGAACTATGACGAAGACACCGACGCTCGCCGTCTGGAAGTTCACTTCCTGTGACGGATGCCAGCTCACCCTGCTCGACTGCGAGGACGAGCTACTCACCCTCGCGGGCCGGCTCCGCATCACTCACTTCGTGGAAGCTTCCAGCGCCATGGAGCCGGGACCGTACGATGTTTCACTGGTCGAAGGCTCGATCACCACGCAGGAAGAGCTGCGCCGGATCACCGAGATCCGCGAGCAATCCAGGATTCTGGTAGCGATCGGGGCATGTGCAACGCACGGCGGCATACAGGCGCTGCGCAATTTCGCCGACGTCACCGAATTCACGTCTGTGGTCTACGCCAGCCCGGAGCACATCGCCACACTCGCCACCTCCACCCCGATCTCGGCGCACGTACCCGTGGACTTCGAGCTGCGTGGCTGTCCGATCGACCGGCGCCAACTGCTCGACACCCTGTGTGCGTTCCTGGCCGGCCGGTCGCCGGACATACCGAACACCAGCGTCTGTACCGAGTGCAAACGCCGCGGTACAACCTGTGTGACCGTCGCCGAGGGAATCCCCTGCCTGGGGCCGGTCACACAGGCTGGATGTGGCGCCTTGTGCCCGGCATACCATCGTGGCTGCTTCGGCTGTTTCGGCCCGATGGCCAATCCCAACATCCACGCGCTGCTTCCTATCCTGCGCGTCAACGGCATGGACACCGGTGACATCGACCGCGTTTTCGCCACATACGCCGCGGCCGCGCCAGGCTTCGCGAACAGGAGCGGCGATGAGTCATCGTAGGGAGCTGAAGGTCGGCTCGCTAGCTCGCGTCGAAGGCGAGGGCGCGCTGCGCGTGGTCGTCACGGATGGGCACGTCGAAAGCGCGGAACTGAGCATCTACGAGCCACCGCGATTCTTCGAGGCATTCCTTCGCGGCCGCGCCTACACCGAACCGCCCGATATCACCTCCAGAGTCTGCGGGATCTGTCCGGTGGCCTACCAGACCAGCGCGTGCAACGCACTGGAACAACTCTGTGGTTCGGAGTTGGACCGGCCACTGGCCGACCTGCGGCGTCTGTTGTACTGCGGCGAATGGATTTCCAGCCACTCCTTGCATATTTATCTGCTGCACATTCCGGACTTCCTCGGCTACCCGGACGCGATCGCGCTCGCCGCCGACCATCGCACCCTGGTCGAACAGGGGTTGGCGATGAAGAAAGCGGGCAACGCGCTGCTCGAACTCCTCGGCGGCCGGGCCATCCATCCCGTCAATATCCGGCTCGGCGGCTTCTACTCGGTCCCCGAACCCGCCGATTTCGCTCCCGTGACCGAACTACTATGCCGTGCACGAGATTACGCGGTGGATACCGCGCGCTGGGCGGCGAAACTCGAATTTCCCGAGCAGGAACTCGAATATGAAATGCTTGCCGCGACCGAACCGGGCCGCTACGCCATCGACAACGGGGAGGTGCACACCAGCACCGGGCTTCGGTTCGCTGCGGCCGATCTTCCCGCTCACGTGCGGGAACACCAGGTAGCGCACTCCACCGCCTTGCACGCCATGCTCGACGGCGAGCGATACCTCACCGGACCACTGGCGCGGTACACGCTGAACTACCACCAGCTGTCGCCGATCGCCCGACAGGTCGCGGTCGAGATCGGACTCGGCGCCGAATGCCGTAACCCGTTCCGCAGCATCCTGGTGCGCGCGGTCGAGGTCGTCTACGCCATCGAAGAGGCGCTCACGCTCATCGCTGACTACGAACGCCCCTCCCGTACCGCGGTTCCGGTCGAGCCCCGCGCCGGAACCGGCCACGGCGTGAGCGAAGCGCCACGCGGTTTGCTCTACCACCGTTACGACATCGACGATCAGGGAATCGTGCGCTCGGCCACGATCATCCCACCGACATCCCAGAACCAGGCGGCTATGGAGGACGATCTGCGACGCGCCGTCTCGGACAATCTCGACCTCGACGACGCCGCGCTGGCCGCCGTCTGTGAACGCGCGATCCGTAACTACGATCCCTGCATCTCCTGCTCGGCGCACTTCCTGGACATCGATGTGGTGCGCCGATGACCGGGCCCTGGGCCGTCGTCATCGGCGTCGGCAACGAGTACCGCAGTGATGACGGAGTCGGTTCGGCTGTCGCTTCCCGAATCGAAAAACTCGGCATACCAGGAGTTTTCGTAACCATCTCCGACGGCGAGCCCACGAGTCTCCTGGATATCTGGGCAGGTGTGGAGCTTGCCGTGGTGATCGACGCTGTACGCTGCGAACCCTCGGTTCCCGGCCGGGTCCACCGCACCGACATCGACCTCCCCCGGCAGGCCGGCACCGCCGCTTCTTCCCACACTCTCGGCATCCATGACGCGCTGCCACTAGGCCGCGCCCTCGGCCGACTCCCAGGCAGGATCGTCGTCATCGCCGTAGACGTGGCGTGTCTCGAGCTGGGTGTCGGATTGTCCGAGCCAGTCGCAGACGCCGTTCCGCGCGCGGTCGATGCCGTCGTGCGGGAATTGCGACGAGCCGAGCCCACGACCCGACCTCGGAGGTGAAGGCCAGGGTCATACTGCGCCAGATGTAGCTGCGAGTTCGGCGAGCATCCCGCGCCACGGCCACGCTCATCGGCTGGACCCGCACCGCACACGCCAACCGGAACCCGAGCCGCGCCACCTGTAGGAAATCCCCTGGCCGACACTGTGTTAAATCGCATAGCCGCCCCAGGGGAGATCCAAGTAGCCGCCACACGTCCTGCCGCATGCCGATCGCCGCCCACCACCGGTGGTAGTCCCGCGACGGTCGCATTGGCCATGAACTGCGGGACAAGGTACGCGTGACACCCGCGAGCAGATCCGACCGCAACTACCTGCTGACAATCCTCGAATTGCTGGATTCCGGGCAGCAGATGTGCCAGCGTCGCCTACCGGCTGCCGGGAGGACGGCCCGAATCGGAGTCGGTCACCCAGAAAGGCATCTCGATCACAGGGCGAAGGTCCCACGGCAAGTGTCGGTTCGGCTCTGTGCGCCTACTTTCGCTCGCCGTAACGTCGTAATTCTCGGGTTCCACGGTGCGCAACGCAGAGGAGCCAACCATGCGTGCACGAGTTGTCTACGAGTCGATGTTCGGCAACACCGCGGCGGTCGCGGAAGCCATCGCACAAGGGCTGCTCGAGCATGCCGAGGTGGAAATGCTGAACGTGGTGGCTGCGGCCGAAGTGCCTGCCCTGGCGGTGCACCTGCTCGTGGTCGGCGGACCCACCCACGCCTTCGGGCTCAGCCGCCCGCAGACGCGACGCGACGCCGCCAAGCTCACCGACGCGCCGATCGCGATCGACATCGGCATACGGGAATGGCTCGGGGCCGCGCCGCTGGTGTCACCCGGCCACCGCGCCTTGGCGTTCGGGACCAAGGTCGCCAAACCTCCCTGGTTGCCGGGCTCGGCCGCACGCGGCATCGCAAAACGGCTGTGGCGCTTGGGCTATACCCTCGCCGACCAGCCAGTAGATTTCCTCGTCGAAGACACGACCGGCCCGCTCGCGCCGGGCGAGCTGGATCGCGCCCGTGTCTGGGCGGGTCGGATCGCCTATACCGAACTCGATCGCATCATGCACCATGCGTGACGGGCGCGCGTGAATCCATGCTCTGAAGCAACTGCACATCATCATTGCAAGTCGCCTACGCGGAAAACGCAGCCGCCGTGTGAGCCGCCTTCGAGTGCTCGTTGCTTCCAGCCGTGCGCTGATCTTTGCGCGTCCGCGCGCCAACCTGGGCCTCGCGTGGCTCGGGCCCGGTGGTGGTCGACGGCTCACAGAAGTGCACGAAGAAGCCGAGGAATTGCTGTCGCAGAGCCTGGCCGGCTACTGCAGAAAGTATCCGGGGGTGGGCAGCCCCACGGGCGCGGCGATTTCGCCGGAATGACGGTCAGTTCGGTCGGTCATGCGGTGCTACACGGCGCGAAAATGCTGGTGACCATCGCCCGGTCGGCGAGCTGATCCCGCCTCGCGCTCCTCTGGGCCTGCTGCCGAGGTAATCGGCAGCAGGACCGTCTCTCCCGCCATCAGCTGCGCGACCTGGTCTCGGCAGGTGACTTCGATCGGCGGTGAGGAACCGGGATCCGAGCTGATCTCGACGGCCTCGCCGCTGACACGCACAGTCAGCCGATGGCCGCGATAGATCATCGGGAAGGACAGGGCGCCGAGCGACTCCGGCCAGGACGGGCAGAAGATCAGGCGGTCGCGGCGGATCTCGAGCCCGGTGAAGCAACGTTGTAGTAGGTCGATACTGCCCGCCATCGCGCCGAGGTGGATCCCCTCCGCGGCGGTGCCGCCCTGGATGTCGGCGACGTCGGACTCGAGCACGAGATCGAAGAACTCGACGGCACGGTCGCGGTTGGCGCGCGCCAACACCCACGAGTGCACCAGCGCACTGAGCGTGGAGCCGTGGGAGGTGCGCGACAGGTAGTAGTCGATGGTGCGAGGGATCATCTCGCCGGGTAACTCATACCCGAGATGCCCGAGCAGTTCCCGAAGTTCGTCGGCCGAGAGCAGATAGAACAGCATCAGAACGTCGGCTTGTTTGGCCGCCCGGTAGCGGTTGACATTGTCGCCCTCGGCCTCGAGTATCCGGTCCAGCCGCTGGATTGTGCCGTAGCGGCGGCGGTAGTCGTCCCAATCCAGTTCGGCCAGTTGCTCGTAGCCGTCGAATTGGCTGATGACTCCATCGTGGAACGGGACATACATGCGGCGAGCGACATCTTGCCAGTGCTCGGGTTCCGACGGTGGGACCGAAAGCCTCTCCAGCAATTCCGACCGCGCGCGGGGGGCCAGCAGGTCGAGGGCGTCGATTGCCCGCAGGATCACCCAGGCTGCCATGACGTTGGTGTAGGCGTTGTTATCGATACCGGCTTCGGGCGCGTCCGGGTAACCGGAATGGAACTCGTCGGGGCCGATCACACCACGGATGGTGTAGCGGTTGCGCTCCGCTTCGTAGCGGGCCAGGCTCGACCAGAAGCGGGCGATCTCCACCAGCAGTTCCGCGCCGAATTCGACGAGGACCTCGAGGTCACCGGTCGCCTGGTGGTACTGCCACACGTTGTAGGCGATCGCGATTCCGATGTGGTGCGCGCGGCGGCTGGGGTCCGGATTCCAGTGCCCGGACAGCGGATTCAGATGCAGCCGCTGACTCTCCTCGCGGCCATCGCTTCCGGACTGCCAGGGAAACATCGCACCGACCAGTCCGGCCTCCGCGGCCGCCCGACGGGCCTCGGGCAGGCGGCGATAGCGGTACCGCAGCAGCGATCGGGTCACGTCGGGAAAGCGTGGATTCAGTACCGGGAAGACGAATAGTTCGTCCCAGAACACGTGTCCGCGATACGCCTCACCGTGTAATCCGCGCGCTGGCACGCCCACATCCATATCCGCGGTATTCGGTGACAATGTCTGCACAAGGTGCAGCAGATGCAGCCGCACGATCCGCGTCGCGTTCGGCGTGCCATCGAGGTCGATCCGCAGCCGTGCCCACAGATGCTCCCACGCCACGGTATGTCCGGCGAACAGATCCGCGTAGCCGCCGACGGCGTCGATCCAGCGCGCTGCCTCCTCCTGGGGTCCCGCGGCCGCACGGTCACGTCCGGTGTATACAGCGACTATCTTTTCCAGGGTCACCGTGTCCCCGGCGGCGACATCGACGGTGAAGTCGTGCCCGATCCGGCCGTCTCGATGGATCGCTGCGCCCGTGGCGTCGACAGGCTCCTGCCCGTGTCGCAGACTGCTGCGCGTCGCGACGGCCACCGATATGCCCGAGGTGACGGTCTGCACTGCGAGCAGCACCGAATCCTCGGACAGGTGGGCAGCACGCTCGGTCACCGAATGGACATTCGACAGGTCCCGATATCGCGCCACCAGCTGATTGCGCACGGCGCCGTCGATCGCCGAACGGATGGTCAGCTTCCCCGACCAGTTCTCAGCAGTGATCGTCGTCGTCATCGCGCCCAGGTGCGGCCGGTGCATGGCGGCGAACCGGCGCTGAGTCACCGCGGTGATTCGCCCCGAGGTGTCACGGAAACGGAACTGCCGCACGAATTCGGCGCGGCGCAGATCCAGTTGCTGCCGGTAACCCAGCAGGTCGGCGGTATCGAGGTCGAACCAGTCACCGCGCTCGATCCGAAACGTCACAGGTAGCCAATTCGGCAGATTCACCAGGCTTTCGTTGTCGACGACGTGCCCGTCGATCTCGTCGGAAAGCCGGTTGTACACCCCGGCGACGTAAGTTCCGGGATAGTGGACCGCTCCGGGTACGCATTCCGGCGCCGCGCCGCGGGTGGCGTAGTAGCCGTTGCCGACCGTGCACAGCGACTCGCGAAGTTTCTCTTGCGCCGGGTCGTAGCCGTCGAAGGTGAGCGTCCACGAGTCCGGCGCAGCCGCAAGGGTTTCAGCGTGCAGCTGGAGCACCAGCCGATCGAGGAAGTCGCGAACCTCGCGCGGGCCGTCGACCGCGAACCGGGCGGCGGTGTGCCTGTCGCCGGTCTCGTCGTGACGCACCACGATGCCGAGCCCGTCGGATTCGACGGCGTCAAAGGCGTCTTCGTCGGTCAGGTCGTCCCCGAGATAGATCGGCAACACCGGCAGGGTGAGATGGTCGAGGATCCAGCGCAGTGCAGTGCCCTTGTCCCAGTCGACGTCCGGTCGTAGTTCGGCGACGCGACGGCCATAGGTCACGCGCAGCCCTGCTGTGCGCCCCACCTCGTGTACTGCGGCGACCACTCCGTCTACGTCTTCGGCCGCGACATTGCGGTGATGGACGGCGACCGCGAACCGCTTGTGCTCGACCAGAACTCCCGTGACACCCCGCAATCGACACCGCAGTTCGTCGGCCGCCGCAGTGAGTGTCTCCTCGGCGCCGGGCGCGGCGTCGTGCACGTGACGGGTGCCGTCCGGGGCCATCAGATCGAAGCCGTGGCTGCCCGCGTACCAGATTCCGGCGACGCCGACGCGGTCACGCACATCGGCAAGATCACGTCCGCTGACGACTGCGACCGGGCACTGCGCGGCCAACCTTCGCAGCGCGGTTGCCGCGCCATCGACGAGTTTCGCGTTGCTGGGGTCGGCGACGATATCGGCCAGGGTGCCGTCGAAATCCAGCAGTACCGCAACCTTCTCGGTGCTCAGCAGATCAGCGATATGCGGCCAGCGCTCGATGACATCCGAAACCTCCGACATCCGCCGGAAGCCTCCGCGCAACCGCACCCGGCAGAGGTCATCGACGACGACATCGGCTCCGCGTGTCAGTAGCCGATCCGCGTTCTCGTTGCGATCCACCCCGATGACCAGCGCGAAGCCCCCACTTCGGCCGGCCGCAACACCTGCCTCGGCATCCTCTACGACCACCGTCCGATCTGGCTCGGCCGCCAGTCGGCGCACGGTCTCGACCAACATCGCTGGATCTGGTTTTCCCCGCAGGCGCAACGCTTCGGCATCGTTCCCATCCACCCGGACCGCGAACAAGTCGGCGACACCGGCTGCAGTGAGCACCTGCGCGCAGTGCCGACTGGCGGAGAACACGCCGGTGCCGATTCCTGCGGCGTTCAATCGGCGAACGAGATCGGCGGTAGATGCGAACACCCGGACACCGTCACGCGCGATGCGATCGAGGAACAGGCGATCCTTTCGATTACCGAGCCCGCACACGGTTACGGCCGCCTCCGAATCACTGGCAGTGCCCCACGGCAAGGTGATACCTCGTGCGGCAAGAAAGTCCGCCACGCCCTGATAGCGAGGTTTGCCGTCCACGAAGCGCAGATAGTCGGTTTCGGTGAACGGCGACCGGTCTTGTCCGGCGCCGGCCGGCCGCCGGGTGAGGAAGTCATCGAACAATTCCGTCCACGCCGCGGCATGCATCGACGCGCTATCGGTCACCACCCCGTCCATATCGAAGATCACCGCGTCGTGGCGGCGCGAATCGATTTGCGGCGTCCCCGGCGCACCGTTGCCCACGTCTCCCAGCCTGAACGAGCCGATCCGTCCCGTCCAGGGGCAAAAGTCCGCAAAAGCCGCCGGGCGTAGGGGCCACCCAGCGACAAGATCCGGGACCAACGACTCCTCCTCCATCGGCGTGGCAGACATACGGTCAGCGATATGAATCAGCTACCCACCGGAGAAACCATCGCGACGGCCGTCCTGCTCGCTGGCCGGGCGCCGTCGCTGCACAACAGCCAGCCCTGGCACTGGACATTCGACGGCCACGCGCTACAGCTGTTCGCCGTACCCGAACGCAGACTCCCGGCCACCGACCCTTCCGGCCGCCAGATGCTGATCAGCTGTGGTATCACGCTGGGCCATTTCCGTGCGGCCATGTCCGCGGCCGGTTGGCGTATTCACGTCGCCCGTTTCCCGAACCCGAACCGTCGCGATCACTTGGCCGCCATCACGTTCCAACCGGCACACTTCGTGACAGATGCCGACCGCACCCGTGCCGACGCCATCCGGCGCCGGCACACCGACCGGCTGCCGTTCGCCGAACCCACCGGATGGTCCGATTTCGAAACCATATTGCGGAGCACCTTCGATCAGGCCGACGCCACCCTCGACGTGCTGCACGACGACAGCCGCCCCGCTCTGGCCCGCGCCTCGGAGATGACCGCATCCCTGCGCCGCTACGACGCCGGCTACCACGCCGAACTACAGTGGTGGACCGGCCACGTCATCGGCAATGCCGGCGTCCCCCGCGAGGCGCTCATCTCCTCGGAGGAACGTCAACGAGTCAACGTAGGTCGCCAGTTCCCCACCGCCACCGGGGCACCGCGTCGCGGTGAGACGACCGCCGACCATTCGGTGATACTCGTGCTCTCCACCCACGGCGACACCCCCGACGAACTGGTGCGCTGTGGCGAGGTCCTGTCCACGGTACTGCTGGAATGCACCCTCGCGGGATACGCGACGTGCCCCCTGACCCACATGTCCGAAGTACCACAGAGCCGCGCACTTGTCCGCACGCTGATCAATGGCTCCGGCTTGCCGCAAGTGCTGGTCCGTGTCGGCTCGGCGCCCGAATCCGCGCAGAACGCCCCGGAGACGCCGCGCCGCCCGCTCGCCGAGATACTCGATATGCCCACTTCCACCGACCAGGTGGACTGAGGCCACACTGACACAGGGACATTCGCCCCTCGCTTGCGGGTAGCAGTGCCCTCGCGTCAGATCAACCGCTCGAGCAGGCTGTTTGCTATGTCACCCCGTCTGTTTCCCCGCAGTGCACCGGACCCGGATGCCTTGCCGCTGGCGGTTCCCGCTGTGGTGATGGCCTCGATCATGCTGATCGGGATGCTCGTGGCATTTGTCGTGCTGCTGCCCGATTGGGCCCACGACTACGGCGCGGACTTGTTGTACATCGCTGTCCTGAT
Organism: Nocardia sp. NBC_01009; assembly: GCF_045208035.1. Classification (NCBI taxonomy): domain Bacteria; kingdom Bacillati; phylum Actinomycetota; class Actinomycetes; order Mycobacteriales; family Nocardiaceae; genus Nocardia; species Nocardia sp. NBC_01009. The sequence goes on from NZ_CP108695.1 coordinate 5,668,802, forward strand.
CTACTTCGGTCTTGCGGTCCGGCTGTTGTGGTGGGGCGTGGCGATCCTGCGTGGCTGTGTGATGGATCCCGAAGTGTAGGACGCCACAAAAGAAGGCCACGCCGGCACTCGCCACGAGCGGCAGTCCTCGACCTGGAACGTGCCCTGGTGTTCGCTTCGGTTGAGTCCATCAAGATGGTGTACGAACTGAACGCCCTTGCAGCGCAAGGGTGTGTCGTAACCGTGAATGGGATGGTCACCGCGTGATCCTTCAGAAGACCTACCAAGTCATGAGAAGGAAGTTTCACGCGATGACCTCTGTCCAGCCTATCGACCCGGGCAAGATGCTGTCCGACCAACTCGCTGTCACCAGCCCTGACCTGCTGCGGAACATGCTCTCGACGTTCATCCAGACACTGATGGGCGCCGAAGCCGACGCTGTGTGCGGTGCCGGCTACGGCGAACGCAGCGAGAATCGGGTCAACCACCGCAACGGCTACCGCCACCGCGACTTCGACACTCGGGTCGGCACGATCGACGTGGCGGTCCCGAAACTGCGCCAGGGCACGTATTTCCCGGACTGGCTGCTCGAACGCCGCAAACGCGCCGAACGGGCCCTGACCTCTGTGGTGGCGACCTGCTATCTGCTCGGTGTGTCCACCCGACGGATGGAGCGCCTTGTCGAATCACTCGGTGTCACAAAGCTTTCCAAATCACAGGTCTCGATCATGGCCGCCGACTTGGACGCGCAGGTCGAGGCGTTCCGCACCCGCCCGCTCGACCAGGGGCCCTACACGTTCGTCGCTGCCGATGCCCTGGTGTTGAAGGTCCGCGAGAACGGCCGCGTGGTCAATGTCCACACCCTGGTCGCGACTGGCGTCAACGCCGATGGCTACCGCGAAATCCTGGGCATCCAGGTCACCAGCGGCGAAGACGGCGCGGGCTGGTTGGCGTTCTTCCGCGACCTGGTCGCCCGCGGCCTGTCCGGGGTCAGCCTCGTCACCAGCGACGCCCACGCCGGACTGGTGGCCGCGATCGGCGCCACCCTTCCCGGCGCCTCCTGGCAGCGCTGCCGCACCCACTACACGGTCAATCTCATGTCGATCACACCGAAGGCATCGTGGCCCTGGGTTCGCACGTTGCTGCATTCAGTCTTCGATCAAGCCGACCCGGAATCGGTTGCCGCACAATATGATCGGATGCTCGACGCCTTGACCGAAAAACTGCCGAAGGTGGCCGGTCACCTCGATGCGGCCCGCGCCGACCTGCTTGCGTTCACCAGCTTCCCCAAACAGATCTGGCGCCAGATCTGGTCGAACAATCCTCAAGAACGGTTGAACAAGGAAATCCGGCGCCGCACCGACGTCGTCGGCATCTTCCCCGACCGCACCGCCATCATCCGTCTCGTCGGGGCCGTCCTGGCCGAACAGCACGACGAATGGATCGAAGGCCGCCGCTACCTCGGACTCGATGTCCTGGCCCGCTCACGTGACACCACCGACCCCACCGAACAGGAGGAGACCACCCCCGCAGCTCTCACCGCCTAATGAAAGCCGGATCACCGGTGACCATCCCCGCTACACCACGCGTTTGGGCTTGACCGTTCGCTTCCGAGGATGGCGCTGCTGGCTCAGCTGAGCTGGCGAGCTACGCGGCATATCACGATCGCCCTTTACGTCGCGTAATGGGTGCGAGCTATCTCAGCGCTCGCGTACCACGGTGAGAGGGCATTGCACCGAATGCAACAACGCGGCGCTGGTCGAACCGACAAGCATGCCGGCGAAGCCGCCGCGTCCATGGCTGCCGACCACAACCAGCTGTGCGTTCTCGGATTCCCTCAGCAACGAACGAGCCGGCTGGTCGCATACAAGAACTCGGCGAACGGAGACATCTGGATACCGTTCCACCCAACCGGCCAGGCTCTCGGCGAGCAGTGCGTCTTCTGCGTCCTCGATGCCGCCCCAATCGAACGCGGGCAGCTGCGGGCCGCTCGTGTCTCTCCAGGAGTGCAGGGCGATGAGACCCACCTTGCGCCGTGATGCCTCCTCGAAGGCCAGTTCGATGGCCGCCACGCTGTTATGGGTTCCGTCGACACCGACCAGGACCGGTTTGCATGCCGATATCGCGTCGGAGGCCGAGGTGGTATGCACCACGGTGACCGGACAGTGCGCGTGCCGGGTCGCCGCGAGGGCCACCGAGCCGAGTACCTCGCGACGTACTGCACCGAGCCCACGGCTGCCGACAACCAACATCCTGGCCCGCTTCGACCGCTCTATCAGCCAAGGAATAACCGGCTGGCCAAGCATCGAAGTGGATATAGCGAGCACGTCGTCCGGCGCCGCCGCCCGCGCCGCCCAGGTTGCCCCGGTGAGTACCCGCTCGGATTCGGTGCGCATTCGACGCACATCGTCGGGTGGTGCCGCGGTCGGGCCGAATCCGAACGGGACCGTGTACGACATCACGATCTCCAGGTGGCAGCGATGAACTGCGGCGTCTACCGCCGCCCATGCTGCGGCGTGATAGGAAATGGCCGAGCCGTCTACGGCGACCACGATGGGAGCATCGATCGCAGAGTGTGACGGATCGGTGCCCTCCATCATGGTCGGTCCTGTTCGTGAATGTCGACGCGGGCCGGTGAGCGCACCTCTCCGGTCGGGGCATCACCACCGAGCACCGCTAGCCTACGTCGATATTCGGTCTCGTCGAGTTCACCGGTCGCGAACCGCTCAGCCAAAATGCCTGCGGGAGAGCGATTTCCGGTGGGCGGGAGCGAATATCGAGAAGGGCTGCTCGATGCGCGCAGCACCACGACGATCGCGGCGATCACGGCGAACCACAGCGGGATGACGATGAGCAGCATCACGACGAACATCCAGCCGTTCATTGCTCCCTCGTGCCAATACATGATCTTCTCCTTTCGACGGCGACAGCGGCGTTCCGCGCGAGAACGCCTTGCGCGGCCGCATGAGTGCCGAAGTACACCGACTTATCGCCGGCCGCCACTGCCATGGCCGGGTGCTGTGCACCGACGGCGCACGCACCGCGAGTGAGAGCGGCAAACAAGGTGTCGCGATCAGGGTGTCGGGTCGGCATCTCGAGTTCTCCGCATCGGTGGGGATGTGCATGTCACGCTCGCAAACCGGGGTAGGCCACAGAAAGGGCCGAAAGGCCCGGTAATCGCGCCGACCGACCATGTTCGGACGGCCGGTGCCGCATCGGGTTCCAGGTGGCCGAAATACCCTTCGCCCGGTGCCGTTCGACACTGTGGATCGCGGTGCGTTCGAACCCATGCTGAGGACGGTGCGCCGATGACTCCGATATCGGACGTTGTCGAAGCCTCGAGCCCGTTATCGAGGTGGAGAGCGTGGACCCGTCGATCCGCCCGGACGGGGGCCCTCACGATAGTCGGATACCGCACCGAATCCATTGGAAGGCAAGGCAAATCATGTCCGGTTCCAAGATCAATCCGCCGATCGTCGTCGGTGTTGACGGTTCCCGTGCCGCCGCTGGTGCGGTGCGCTGGGCCGCTGCCGAGGCAGCCGCACATCACACCCCCTTGCACTTGGTTTCGGCGATCGGGCAGCCGATCGACTATGGACCGGGTCTCGGCTTCGCGCCGATCATCGATGATGCTTTCCGCGAGGCCGGCGCCGAAACTCTCGCTACCGCTGAGAAGTCCGCGGCCGAGGCCGCCACGCTCGTCGATGATGCTGTTATCTCCACCTTCGTCGTCGAAGCGCCGCCGATTCCGGTACTGGTGAACCGTTCGAAGGAGGCACGGCTGCTTGTGGTCGGCACAACGGGCAAAGGTGCTTTCCGGCGTGGGCTGCTCGGTTCGGTGAGCACCGCGCTGGCTCGGCACGCGCAATGCCCGGTGGTGGCTGTCCCCGCGACCGACAACCGCATGCCCGATCGGCTCTCCGGTGGTGTGGTGGTCGGCGTCGACGGATCACCGTGCAGCATGGCAGCCATCGCGATCGCCTTCGACGAGGCATCCCACCGCGGGGTCGAACTGGTGGCCGTGCACACCTGGTCGGAGTTCAACCGGTACCTTTCTCGCACCGAACTCCAGGAACAGGCGGCAGGAGTGCTTGCCGAGAGCCTGGCAGGATTCGCCGAACAGTATCCCGATGTCATAGTGCGGCGCGTGGTTGTCGAAGATCACCCCGCCAGACGGCTGCTCGCCGAGTCCGAGCACGCGCAACTGATCGTCGTCGGCAGCCACGGCCGCGGCGGATTCGCCGGCATGACCCTCGGTTCGGTTGGCCAAGCCGTACTGCACGGCACCGACATCCCGATCATCATCGCCCGCCAGGAAGACTGAATCCCTGCCGGACAGCACCGGTGTCTCCGGTCACCCGGCACGGGTGACCATCGGCCCGCCGCAACAGGCGGAAGGCCCATATTCCGTAGCACCCGACCGGACGAGACTCGACACCATGACCGCAAGCCACAGTTCTTCCGTAACCTCCGTACCGGATCATCGGACGATGCTGGCGGCGATCCGCCTCGCCGGCCGAGCACCCTCAGTGCACAACACCCAGCCTTGGCGCTGGGTGTTCGACGGCACCCGACTGCATTTGTACGGCGATATAGATCGGTGCCTGACCTCGGCCGACCCGAACGCGCGGCAGTTGGTGATCAGTTGCGGTGCCGCACTCCATCACGCCCGCACCGCGTTCGCCGCACACGGCTGGCACACCGATACCGTACGTATGCCCGACCCGGCTCAGCCCTGGCACCTGGCTGCCATCGACTTCCGCCCGTGGCCCGACCCGCCCGCCGGAATCGCCGAGCGAGCACGCGCCATCGACCATCGATACACCGACCGGCTGCCGATGCTCGAGCCGGACGGTTTCGCGCGGATTCTGCCTGAACTGCGGATGCTGACCTCACCGCACGACATCGAACTCGACGTGCTCGACGATGACGCCAGACAACGGGTGGCCGCTGCTTCGGACCACTCGTCAGCCACTCGTCAGTACGACATGATGTATCAAACCGAACTGCAGTGGTGGGCCGGTCATCACGACATGCCGGAGGGTGTTCCGCCGAACGCCCTGCCCTCAGATGCCGAATCCGCCCACGTCGACGTCGCACGCACGTTCCCCTCGGTGCCGCACTCGACCCGCCGAGCCGCGCTGGATGACCGCTCCAGACTGGTGGTACTGAGCTCGGCAAGCGAATCCAAACCGGCGTGGCTCCACACCGGTGAGGCGCTGTCGGCTGTGCTGTTGGCCTGCACCGCAGCCGGACTGGCAACCTGCGCGCTCACCCACATCACCGAACTCCCGACCGGCCGCACGACGATCGCGGGCTTCCTCCCCCACCCCGCACTGCCTCAAGTCGTGATCCGCGTGGGCACTTCCCCCGACGACACCGAACCCCCGCCAACCCCTCGCCGCCCAGTCGCCGATGTCTACACCGAGCCCCGAACGTAGCGAATCAGCCTGCTGGACAACGAAAGACGCCTTGCCGACCGACAGCTGGCATCGCACACGACCACTGCGGGTGCAGTGAGGTACCACTCGTGGTACCTCGTCCGGGCAACGCGCATGCGACAAAGGTCGTTGCCCTCGCTGCCGAAGTGCCCTGTGCCCGCACCGTGATTCGGCGGAACGTATCGAGTATGAAAACAACGACGGCATGCGCGATCGGGATCGCGACATATGCGGCGGGACTCGCGGTCGGCTCCCAGGTGATCGCGCGCCGATGGCGCCTCACCTGGGGCGCAACCAGCGACGAGGTGACACGAACCATGCCAGGTGACGAATTGCTTGCCGAACCGGATATCGTCGCCACCCGGGCGATCGCCATTGCCGCGGGACCGGAACAGGTCTGGCCGTGGCTGGTCCAACTCGGACCCGGTCGTGGCGGTGCGTATACCTATGACTGGATCGAGAACCTGCTGGGCCTCGATATGCACAGCGCGAACACCATTCTCCCCGAGTTCCAGAGCCTCTCCGTCGGTGACGTTTTCGCACTCGGCGCCAAGGGGCCGCGTATGCGTGTGGCGATCCTCGACCCCGAACGGACGCTGGTGTTCGCCTCCGAAGACGGCCGCTGGGTGTGGGCGTTCGGGCTCTACCCTGCGACGAATGGCGTTCGGCTGGTCAGCCGCAACCGCATCGCGACCCCCGATGCCACCATGCCCACTCGGCTGTTCAACTGGATGATCATGGAACCGGGCAGCTGGGTCATGGAACGGAAGATGCTGCTCGGCATCAAGGAGCGGGCCGAAGGCCGTCGCTGGAGCAGTTCTCGGCTATCTCCCGGTGATAGGACGGCAGATTGCCCTCGGTGAGCAGGTTCGTGATCATCGCGGGCCCGATGCTTGGGCCTACCTTTCGTTCTCGACAAGTCTGATGCCGGTGACGATGCTCGGTTCGATCTCGATCACCGTGTCCGTGACGGAGTCGACCCACGGTCGCAGCCGTTGCTCGAACTCGGCGATCCGGGCGGGATCGGTGACTCGCGGGCGAGTCCGGTGACCACCACCGACCACCCGAGTCGCCGGATCGGGTCGAAGTCGTCCGCCTCGTAGGCGACGACCATGCTCGGCGCGAGCCGGACCGCCGAACCGAGTCGAAAGGTGAGCCGAGTGCGGACGATGATGATCCGGTCGCGACGACCACACGGTTGACCGGACATATGGCCGCTCGAGACCGAATTCCCCTACCCCGAGGCCCGAGGTGCATCACACTCCGGCGATATCACGCCGGTCGAAAACCGGCAGTGCGGCCAGCAGGACCACCGCGCCTGCCGCGACCAGATATCCATATGCCGCCGGTAATCCGGCTCCCATCGGCCCGCCCTCGATCGCCTGATGAAACGGCGACGCCGGGCCCCACGGCTGCATGGCATCGACCAGCTTGCTCGCCACGTAGAGCACGTACGCGCCGACGGCGAGCACCGACGCGACTGCGAGCGCGACGATCCGGTTGCCGGTCGCCGCACCGATGGCCAGCGCGATCCAGCCGAACTCGACACCGAGCAGCACCATCGCCAGCGCACCCGTCGATGCTGCCCCGATTCCGACGCCGAGACCGAAGACCGCCGAGCACACCACGAGCGCACCGAAAAGCACGATCCCGAGTGCACCCGCCGTGGTGGCAAGCAGCGCGGCCTGCTCCAGTGCGAGACGTATCGGCGACAGCTTGGTCACCAGTAGCACTTCGAGTGTGCCGCGCTCCTCTTCGCCTGCGATCGCTCGGGCGCCGCGGCTTATCGCGAACACCAGAAACAGGATCGGCAGCAGCATGCTGAACAGCTCTGCATTCAGGAATCCGGTGCCGGTGACAAATGCGTCCATGTTGAACAGCTTGCGCAGCGGCTCCGGGTAGCTGTCCAAGAATTCGCGCAGTCCCGCCATATCCGAGATCGACGGCCACAACGCGCTTTCCAGCAGTACGAGCGCGACGATGCCGAGGCTCCAACCGATCAGTCCACGACGCTGATCGCGCAGGCTCTTCAGATAGACGTTGCGCAACACGGCCCGTCACTCCTGTCCGTAGTAGGTGAGGAAGACCTCTTCGAGATCCGGTTCGTGGCTGACGATGTCGACCACGTCGTAGGGTGCGACCGCCTTCACCAAATCGGCGGTCGAACCCTCCAGTTCGACATGCACCGCGACGGCGTTGCGTTCGGCCCGCCGGACGCCCGCGATCCCACGCAATACGTCCGAGTCCGGTGGCTCGCCCGCGAAGGTGAGGTCGATGCGATGGAACGCCTGCTTGGTCAGCTCGGCCACCGACCGCACCGCGATCAACTGTCCTTCGCGCAGCATCCCCACCGTGTCGGCAACGGCCTGCACCTCCGACAACACGTGTGAGGAAAGGAACACCGTCCGCCCGGCGGCGCGCGCCTCTCGGACCATGCCCAGGAATTCGCGCTGCACCAGCGGATCGAGCCCGGTTGTCGGCTCATCGAGCACCAGCAGGTCCGGCTCGAACATGAATGCCTGCACGATGCCGACCTTCTGCCGGTTGCCGTGTGACATCGCACCGATGCGCTGTGAGGGATCCAGATCCAGCCGCTCGATCATGGCGTCACGAACAGCGGGATCGACGCCGCCGCGCAGCGCGGCCAGGTAACGCAGATACTGCTCGGCGGTCAGATCTGGATAGGCGACGAATTGTCCAGGCAGATAACCGATATGACGCTGCGCGACCTCACGCTCGCGCACCGTGTCAGCGCCGCGCACGCGGGCAGTTCCCCTGGTCGGCCGCATGAGACCGACCAGGATTCGGATGGTGGTCGTCTTGCCCGCGCCGTTGGGCCCAAGATAGCCGAAAACGACTCCGGCAGGGACTTTCAGCGTGACATCGACGAGCGCGGGCTGTCGCCCGTAGTACTTGGTGAGTCCGTCGAATTCGATCATCGGTAAGCCTCCCGCGGTCGGCGCATCAGTGCTGCGGCGCCGCGTCACGAGCCCGAGCGAGCAGCTGTTCGGTCGCGCGCTGGATCCCCTGGGCGATCATGTCGATGTCGGGAGTGGTGTCGTAGTCACCGGTGATGCCGAACACCAACTGGTCGCGGTAGCTCAGGATGGCGATGCCGGTCCGCAAACGCACCGCGATCGGGGCATAGGGGAGGATCTCCAACACTTCCCTGCCGTGCAGATACAACGGTTGTTTCGGACCCGGCACATTCGTGGCCAGGCCGGCGATGCTGTGCTGCGGTAGCCGCAAGACGAGCCGAACAGTCCAAGCGAGCGGCGCGAACGGCAGCCGAGAAGCCAAGGCAAACACCGAATTCGCCGCCGAGGCTGAGCCGCTGGCCTTGTGCTCGGCCATTCGCGTGTGCACAGCGCTCAGTTGTTGGACCGGATCTTCCAATTCGATCGGCAGCAATGGCAGCACAGCTGAAACCCTGTTATCGAGAATATCTTTCGCGTCCTTGGCGCGCACCGACACCGGTGCGAGGATGCGCAGCATATCGGCCGTCGGCTGCTCGCCGCGTTGCAGCAGTACCGCACGGAACGCGGCAGCGACCGCGGCGAGCGCGACATCGTTCACAGTCACCCCGAATGCGACTCCGATCTCCTTGACCTCCGGCAGGGACGTGCGTGCCACCGCATACCGGCGCTGTCGTCCGATCGGTCCGATGAGCGAGGAGCCCGCTGCCGGTAGCACCGCTTCCAGCACTATCGGGACCGCACCGCGCACTGTCTCCAACACCGCGCGTGGCACATCGATCGGTAACCGCAGTCCCTTGACCAGCAAGCCGCGCCAGTCGCGCGACCTGTTGTCCACAGACTGTGGAAGGGGCGCGACTTGCTGTCGCGGCGAATCACACAGCCGCTCGAACAAGGTGATCCCCGAAATACCGTCGACCATGCTGTGGTGCACTTTCACGATCAACGCCCAGCGATCGCCTGCGAGATGTTCGACGACGATGCACTGCCACAGCGGGTGATCGCGATCGAGACGTTCCTCCATCTCTGTCGCGATCAGCTCGTGCAGCGTGGCCTCGTCACGGGGATCGGGTAAGGCGGTCCACCGGAGATGATGTGCCAGATCGAAATGCAGATCATCGACCCACACGGGCGCGGTGAGATCCCATCGAGCCCTACGCACTTTCTGTCGCAACCGGGCATCCACGTTCAAGTGTTCGGTAAGCGCTGCGGCGAACTCCGCCCGCGAGGGTGGGACGCCCGCGAGCACCGCCACCGCCCCGATTCCGGCGCTGACGTGCCGATCGGTGTCCTCCAGTTCGATAAATCCCGAATCCAACGGGCCAAGTCCGGTCATCACAGGTGTCCATCTCGAATGCCGTGGAAGGCCGCTGCCGGATCGGCCACGGCCCCTGCCACCACATCATCGTCGCGCCTCGACGGGGCACCGAGGGAGATGCGAAGGGACTCAGGTTCAGGGACGTTGGCCCCCGTTGCGCTCGATTCGACGAATCGCTACCGAGTGTATGAGTCGTCGCCTGGTCACGAGCACGAAAAGGATCGATGCTGTCCGGTTCTCGCTTGGTGGCAGAAAGGGCATTGTGTGGCTACTGCGCACGGCCGTCCGGGGTCACCGGCGGTCCAGGTGCAACGTGGGCTCACCGGGAAGGTCCCGTGGCTGCCGTTTATTCGGAGACCACCAGATCCGTCCCGGACGCGAGCGGCATTGGCCATAAACCCGGCACCGGTGCGCAGCCATGGCAGCCACGCGGGCGGTGTCCGTCGTAGTGGTGACCGTCGATCGGATCAGGTGCGAAGTGCCCGTCGCGTCATTCGGTCGCAAGGAAGTCCACACACGCATGTATCGACACCAGCTGCGGATAGTCGTCTTCCTCGATCCGGACGCCAGTGGCTCGGGTGAGTTTTTCGACGAACGTCAAGAAATCGAGGGAGTCGAGTTCCAACGCGGCTCGCAGCGGCTCGTCTTGTGTCAGCGCCGCCAGGTCCTCGTCGGAGGCGAAACCGCGCAGCGCGGACCGAACGACGGAGTCCGCGTCGCTACGGGACAGGTTGCCGGGCATAGTCCTTCACACCTTCCCTTCACAGCTGCTCAGGATGCTGGAGCAGTTCGGCGATCGTGTTCAGGAAGCGCGCGCCGACCGCGCCGTCGCTGGCTCGGTGGTCGGCCGCCAGGGTGGTGGTGACCTGCGGCCGCACACCCAGCAATCCGTTTACTGCACACGGACGTTCGGCCACCGCACCGAAGCCGACGATCGCCACCTGCGGCGGCGGGATAACACCGAGCACGGATTCCACGCCCAGCTCACCGAGGTTGGTCACGGTGATGGTGGCAGCAACGGTTTCCGAGGAGCGCAGCCGCCCCGACCGGGCGCGGTCGACCACCTCGCGCAGCCGTGCCATCAGCTCGCGCGGCGATGCCGCCTCGGCGTGCGCGATGGTCGGTGCGATGATTCCGCCACGGCGCAATGAGACGATCACCCCGAGGTCGACGGTGTCGGCAGGATGGAAGGCGTCCTCGACCCAGTGTCCGTTTACCGCGGGCACTCTGCGGGCCGCCACAGCGACGGCGCGCAACAACAAGGCCGCCATGACGATTCGGTCCGGCACTGACGCCGCCCTGTTTACCTCGCGCAGCCAGCCGCTCGCGGCACCGACATCGATGGTGGTAGACAGATAATAGTGTGGGATGGTCTGTTTGGATCGGGTCATCATCGCCGCGATCGACCGACGCATCGCTGCCCGGTCACGCGACGACGCTGCCTGGCGCGACTCGCCGGTTGTCGGGTGGTCTTGCGGTGGAGGCCTTCGGTCTCCGAGCGCTTCCGCAGCGGTTCCCTCAGCATCGGGGCGCGCCCGCACCGCACGAACATCTGCCGCGCGCACAGCTCCGCTCGGACCGGTGCCGCTGACGGCCGACACGTCGACACCGAGCTCCCGTGCCAACCGTCGCGCATACCCGGAGGCCCGCACGGCGCCCGTCGCGGCTTCCGGATTCGTCATCTCGGGTTCCGCTGCGGCGGAAGGGATCTCATCGGCGCGTGCAGTGACGGCACTGTCCACATCGGCACGGAGGATCCGCCCGCCCGGTCCGGAACCGACTACAACGGCCAGGTCGATGCCCGCTTCCTGCGCCAGTCGCCGTACCAGCGGCGTCGCATGAATATCGGCAACCGGAGACCCCGGCCCAGCAGTGCGCGCAGCCCTGGTCATCGTCGACTTGTCCGCCGAACGTCGCGACCGCTTGGTCTTGGATCGAGATCGCGACGTAGAATGATCGGCCGGCGGTGGCTTCCGCCCCGGCAGACCGCTCTCGACCGAGACCGAGACCGGCTCCACCGAATCAAGCTCCGCCGACGACGGTTTCGCAGGGCCGGACACCGCGGTCGAGGTTTGCGTCGGACCGGACCCGGGTGGTGCCACACTCGGAGGCATTCGGCAACCGTTCGACTCGATCATGGCCAGCACAGTGCCGACCGGGACCGTTACTCCCGGCGCAACCAGGATCTCGCCGATGGTGCCCTCCTCGAAGCATTCGACTTCTATTGCCGCCTTGGCGGTGTCGACCTCGGCGACGATGTCACCCTTATGCACGACGTCCCCTGGCTGAACCCGCCAGGACAGCAGTGTTCCCTCTTCCATGTCCGCGCCCAGCGACGGCATCCGAAATTCAGCCATTCAGCTCACCGCCCGGCGCCCCGCCGCGACGATATCGGCGACCTGCGGCAGCGCCGCTTCTTCCAAATGCTTGGCGTAGGGAATCGGCACCTCCACCGCGCAGACCCGCTGTATCGGGCCGTCGAGCTCGTAGTAGCCGTATTCGGCCGCACGTGCGGCTATTTCGGCGGCGATACCCACGCTGCGCCAGCCCTCGTCGACGACGACGAGACGATGGGTGCGCGTCACCGATTCCAACAGGGTTTTCTCGTCCAGCGGACGCAGCGTGCGCAGGTCGATGACCTCGGCGTCGATGCCGTCGGTGACCAACGCCTCCGCCGCCGCCTGCGCCAACCGCAAGGCACCGCCGTAGGCGACAAGCGTGACATCGGCGCCCGCTCGGCAAATCTTTGCGCTATCGATATCGGTCGCGCCCAGATCACTGGGCAGCTCCGACTCCGTGTTGTACAACGCCGCGGGCTCGAAGATCAGCACGGGATCCGGATCCTGCAGTGCGGGCCACAGCATGCCGCGGGCATCCTCGACCGTCGCCGCGGATAGCACGCGCAGGCCGGGGATGTGCGCGTAGAACGCCTCCAAGCTGTGCGAATGCTGGGCGGCGAGTTGACGACCCGGGCCAGTTGCCATCCGGATCACCAGCGGAACCGAAAGCTGCCCACCGGACATGTGCCGTAGCGTCGCGGCGTTGTTGAGGATCTGATCCAGCGCGAGCAGGCTGAAATTGATGGTCATGATCTCGACAATGGGTCGCATCCCGCCTAGTGCGGCGCCGATGCCTGCTCCGACGAAGGCCGACTCGCTCAGCGGCGTATCTCGGATCCGGCGCGGCCCGAATTCGTCGAGCAATCCTCGGCTCACACCGAAACATCCGCCGTAGGCGCCGACGTCCTCGCCCATGAGGAACACCCGATCGTCTCGAATCAGCGCTTCTCGCAATGCTTCCCGCATCGCGTCCCGATAGGTGGTCATGAGCGCTCCGTGTAGACGTATCTGGTGAGGTCGCCCACAGGTTCGAAAGGTGCCGCCTCGGCCGCCGCGATGGCCGCGTCGAGTTCGCTGTCGGCGGCGGCCTGGAGCGAGACCAACGCGTCCTCGGCCAGTTCGCCGGACACGTGCAGCTGGGCAAACAGCTTCGGGATCGGGTCGCGTTCCTGCCATCGAGCGATCTCGGCCTTGTCCCGATATCGGTCCGCGTCGTACATCGAATGCGCGCGGAAGCGGTAGGTCTGCAGCTCGAGGAAGCACGGGCCGCCGCCGGCGCGAATGGACTCCACAGCTCGCCGCGCCCCGTCGGCGACGGCGAGCGCGTCCATGCCGTCGACCGGCCATGCGGGCATGCCGTATGAAGCCGCGCGCAACGCAAGATCGGTGGCCGCGTGCTCGCGGGCCAGCGCGGTGCCCATCGCGTAGCGGTTGTTCTCGCAGGCGAACAGGACTGGAAGTCGCCACAGCGCAGCCAGATTCAGGGATTCGTGGAATTCGCCCTCGGCCACCGCGCCGTCGCCGAACAGGCATACCGTCACCACCGGACGTTCCTGCATCGCGTCGGCCAGTGCAAGACCGACCGCGATCGGGAGCCCGCCGCCGACGATGGCGTTGCCGCCGTAGAAACGGCGCCCGGCATCGAACAGGTGCATCGACCCGCCGTGCCCGTGGCTGCAACCCGTTGCTCTGCCGTACATTTCGGCCAGCAGCGCTGACATCGAAAGGCCGCGGGCCAGTGCATGTCCGTGCTCGCGGTAGGTCGAGACCACCGCGTCCTCGGGCCCGATCGCGCTGAGCACACCGGCCGCCACCGCCTCCTCGCCGATGTACAGATGTAGGAAGCCGCGGATCGATCCGGCACTGTAGAGCTGCACGCATCGCTCCTCGAAGCGGCGGATCCGGACCATCTGCCGCAGCAGCTCGATGCGTTCGTCCTTGTCCAGCGTCGACCCGTTCACACCGCACCTTCAAGTGTCGAGGTATCGCCTTCGGGCAGGCCGAGCTCGCGGGCCTTCAGCAGTCGGCGCATCACCTTGCCGCTGCGGGTGTGCGGCAGACTCTCGGTGAACTCGATTTGTTTGGGAGCCACTGCGCCGAGGGCCTTGCGGCCGAATGCGGTCAGCTCGGCACGCAGTTCCTCCGACGCCTGATACCCGGCACGCAGTAGCACGAATGCCTTCACCAGCTCCCCCGCGACCGGATCGGGTGTGCCGATGACACCGGCCTCGGCGATGGCGGGGTGCTCCATCAGCGCGCTCTCGACCTCGAAGGGCCCGACCAGGTGACCGGCGGACTTGATGACATCGTCGGCGCGGCCGACGAACCAGTAGTAGCCGTCCGCGTCGCGACGGGCGAGATCACCGCTGAGGTACCAACCGCCCGCGAAACACTTTTCGTAGCGTTCGGGTTCACCCCAGTACTCTCGGAACATCGACGGCCAGCCCGGGCGCAGCGCCAGCTCGCCGACCTCTCCTGGGTCGGCCGGCGTGACGGAATCGGCGACGACCGCCGCGCGGCCGTCCTGGCCGCGCTTGAGCGTGGTCGCCTCGACGCCGGGCAGTGGTCGCCCCATGGACCCCGGACGCACCTGCGCAGCAGCGAGATTCGCGATCATGATCGCGCCGGTTTCGGTCTGCCACCAGTTGTCGTGCACCGGGTGGCCGAGCACCCGCTCACCCCACAGCACCACTTCGGGGTTCAACGGTTCCCCCACGCTGGTGATGAACCGCAGCGGCGACAGGTCGGTGCCCTCTGGCAGCCGGTCCCCGTAACGCATCAGCATGCGCAGCGCGGTCGGCGCGGTGTACCACACCGATACCCGTTGTGCAGTCAGGACGTCATACCAGCGACGGGCGTCGAATTCCGCTTCGTCACTGATCACGGTCGCCCCCAGGCACAGCGGGGCGATAACGCCGTAGGACATACCTGTCACCCAGCCGGGATCAGCGGTACACCAGAAGATATCGCCAACACGCAGATCCAGAGCGTAGCGAGCAGTCACCCGGTGCGCGAGCACGGCACCGTGAACATGCAAGGCACCCTTGGGTTTCCCGGTGGTGCCGCTGGTGAAATGCAGCAGCGCCGGGTCGTCTGGACCAGTGCGGGCGATCCGGAACTCCGGGCTGGCGACGGCCATCGCTGCGGCCAGGTCGTCGACGTACATTTCCCCGGTCTCGGTCAGCCCGTCGGTGATCAGCACAGTGCGCAGCGCGGGCACTTCGGCGCGAATGGGGGCGACCTTCTTGCGGTACAGTGCCGTCGAAGTGACCAGAGCCGCCGCCTCGCTGATCGCCAGACGCTGCCGCACCGGTTCCGGGCCGAAGGCCGAGAACAACGGCGAGACCACGCAGCCGACCTTCAACGCGCCCAATATCGCGATGTACAGCTCGGGGGTTCGCCCGAGCAGGACACAGACCCGCTCGCCGCGCCCTATCCCCAACCCCTGCAGGACGTTCGCGAATCGATTGGTTGCCGCGGCCAGCTCCGCATAGGTCAGCACCACCTCACCGCCCGCGGCAGACAACCAGCGCAGCGCAGGCGTCTGCGCGGCTGGACCTTCGGCGTGCCGATCCACTGCCTCATAGGCGATGTTCAGCCCGCCACCGGGCAGCCCGGCGAGTTCAGATCGCGCCTGCTCCCAGGAGAATTCGCGACACGCTCGGTCATAGTCGACGAGATTGGCCAGCGCCCGCTCGGACTGCGGCTTCTCGATCGGCGTCCAGCCGAACGTTCCGCTCGTCGATGCGCCGACCGGGACCATATTCGTCATACCCTCATCGTCTGCGCCGCGACCGCCGCGCGGCAGAGTCCCCGGGCCCACACCTGTCGCCGAATTCGACACGGAACGTCCATCACCTAGAGGACTTCCGGCCCTGTCCGAGCACCGACCGATAAAGTCCGCTCGATCGCGGAGCCACCGCAACCGAAACCGGGACCATCGGCTCACGCAGGGGCAACCTTCGGCCCTTGGATGGTGGCCGCGCGGGACACAGGCTGAGCGATAAGAACCCAGCATCGCACCCAGTCAGCACCCAGGAGGCCAACCATGTCGCGCCACGACGATCCCCTCGCACCCGCCGTGCAGACTGCCCACGACTGGCTCCGCGCTGTCGCCGACAGTCTCGATACCGACGACCGAGCCTTCGCCTACCGGGCGCTGCGCGCCTGGCTGCACACTGTGCGCGACCGCATCAGCGTCAGCAGTTCGGCCCATCTGACTGCGCAATTGCCCGAGATCCTGCGCGGGGCCTACTACGAGGGCTGGGTGCCCGGCCACGTACCGGTCCGGCACGGCATCACCGAATTTCTCAGGCAGTTCGCCAGGGAGTCGGGCATCGACGAGGACGAAGTCGGCCCGGTCGCGGGCGCGGTCACGGCGGCATTGTCGGAGCTGTTTTCCCCTGGACAGTTGGACCGGATATTCGCGGTCCTGCCGATGCAACTGTACGGCGTGCTGTGCGGTGCGCGAATGGCCATCGACGAATCGCTGATCGAATGGCAAGCGGTCGCCGAGGAACAGGCGGTCCATCCGGTCGCCAGTCTCGAAGACCGCATCCAGGCGCTCGGCGACGCCGTCGCCGTGCTGGCACGCGGCCTCGAACGGCTGCCCGCCGACGAACCCGACAGCGACCGATCGACCCAGGCGGCCCAGCAAGCACACCGCATTCTGCTCGCCGAAGGTCTGGTCGGCGCCGAGACGCCGGACCGCTGACATGCTGCGTGCAACGATCCCACTGGGCCGGGTCGCGGGCATCCGAGTCGGCGCGCACTGGTCCACGCTGGTCACCCTCGGACTGTTCACCTATCTTCTCGGCCGATCACTGGCCGATACGCACGGGAACTCGGTGGCGGTCTGGCTGGTCGCTGCGGCGGGCGCGGTCGGTCTGCTCGCCACGCTGCTGGGTCATGAACTGGCACACTCGATCGTCGCGCGCCGCCGCGGCACCCGGGTCGAACGCGTCGTACTGTGGCTCCTCGGCGGCGTCTCCGAACTCGGTGAAGAACCGAAAGATCCGCGCTCGGACCTGCGCATCGCATTGGCCGGACCGGTCACCAGCCTCGGGATCGGCATCATCGTGCTGGTCGTCGCGAACCTCGTCGGCAGCCTGATGAGCTCACCGGTGCCGGATATGCTCGGCTGGCTCGGCGCGATGAATATCCTGCTGGCCGTATTCAACCTGCTGCCCGGCGCACCACTGGACGGCGGCCGCGTACTGCGCGCACTGATCTGGCGACACACTGGCGACCAACTGCGCGCCACCACCATGGCCGCGCAGAGTGGCAGGATCCTCGGACTCGGTCTGCTCATCCTGGGCGGCGCCGAGATGCTACTGGTCGGCAATGGCGGTGGACTCTGGCTGATGCTGCTCGGCTGGTTCCTCTACTCGGCCGCCAATGTCGAGCTCGCCGCCGCCGGGCTGCGACATCGGCTGGGCGACACCCGGATCCGTGACGTTATGACCGAACACCCACTGTCGATTCCTGCGGCCTGGTCCATCGAGGACCTGTTGCACTCGCAGATCGTGCATACCGATCACCGGGTATTTCCGGTCACCGACCCGGCAGATCGACCGATCGCTGTGCTCGCTTGGTCCGATCTCACGGCATTGCCCGCCGCGGCGCGCGCCACCACCACGGTGCGCACAGTCGCCCGCCCCCTGCCACCGACAGCCCGAGTGTCCGGCGACGAACTGCTCAGCGCCGTGGCGGCCAAGGTGGTCCTACGACCCGACTTCGATGTCATCACCGCGATCGACCCGCACGGCCGACTCATCGGAGTGGTCACCGCGACGGATCTCACGCTCGCCGTCCAGCGCAGCACGCTCGGTCTGCCCGTCCGCCGATCCGAACGGTTTCGACCACCGAATACCGCACCCTGACAATATAATTCGGCCCTTTGCGGGTGATAGGAGGCTTTCCATGAGCCCTACGCAAGTCGAGCAGGAAACGCCGCGGCCGATCTTCCGGGATCGGCACGAAGCGGGCCGGGTGCTCGCCGGTTTACTCGGACACTATCGCGGCGATCCGGATGTCCTGGTGCTCGGACTGCCGCGTGGCGGTATCCCGGTCGCCTGGGAGGTCGCCGCGGCGCTGAACGCACCGATGGACGCACTGGTCGTGCGCAAACTCGGCGCCCCCGGTCATCCCGAGTTCGCGATCGGCGCACTCTCCACCGGCGGCCGCATCGTGCTCAACGACGATATGGTGCGCGCACTGCGGCTGACCGCCGATCAGGTGCGCCGCATCGCCCGCGACGAGGCCCAGGAGATGATCCGGCGCGAGGCCGCCTATCGCGCCGACCGGGGCCCGATCGAGGTGGCCGGGCGGACGGTGATCCTGGTGGACGACGGATTGGCCACCGGCGCGAGCATGTTCGCGGCCATCGAGGCGATCCGGGCAGGCGAGCCGAAGCGGATCGTCGTCGCGGTCCCCGCCGCGCCGGAGTCGACCTGCCGGGAGCTTGGTGCCTCCGTCGACGAAATGGTGTGCGCGACAATGCCTTCGCCGTTCCGCGCGGTCGGCGAATGGTTCTGGGACTTCGCCCAGGTCACCGACGAGCAGGTGCGTACTCTGCTCGGCATCTCGACCACCGGAGTCGCCGTCCCGCCCATCGACACCGCGGCGACCATCCGGGCTGCGGCCATCGACGCGCCCGACGGCGTCCCGCCTATCCAGGTGCTCGAGGAACTCATCGGCGACGCCCAATTCGTGCTGATCGGCGAGAGTTCGCACGGCACACACGAGTTCTACCGGGCCCGCGCGGTGATCACGCGCTGGCTGATCGAGGAGAAAGGCTTCACCGCGGTCGCCGCCGAGGCGGACTGGCCCGATGCCATTCGGGTGAACCAGTACGTGCACGGGCGCGGCAACGACACCAGCGCCGAACAGGCGCTGCGCGGATTCGAACGATTTCCGACCTGGATGTGGCGCAACACCGAGGTCCGCGAATTCGTCATCTGGCTGCGCGCACACAACGCCGAACAACAACGCGACAACCGAATTCAGACCGGCTTCTATGGTCTGGACCTCTACAGCCTGCATCGCTCGATGCGCGAGGTCGTGGACTACCTCGACCGCGTCGATCCGAAGGCCGCGCAGCGCGCCAAGATTCGCTACGCCTGCTTTGACCACGTCGCGGGCGATGACGGCCAGGCCTACGGCTTCGCCGCCGCCTTCGGTGCAGGCAAATCCTGTGAAGCCCAAGTGATCCGGCAACTGCTGGAACTGCAGCGCCTGGCCATCGCCCGCGGCGAGCAGGAACCCTATGCCGCTGACGAGCAGTTCGACGCGCTGCGCAATGCCTGGTCAGTGCGCGACGCCGAGGCCTACTACCGAGCCATGTTCGGCGACCGAGTGTCCTCGTGGAATCTGCGTGACCGGCACATGGCCGACACCCTCGACGCACTCGCCACCCATCTGGACCGCTCCGGCGGCTCCGGCGCCAGAATCGTGGTGTGGGCGCACAACTCCCACGTCGGCGATGCCCGCGCCACCGAACTGGGCAGCGAAGGCGAACTCAACCTCGGCCAACTGATCCGCGAACGCCACGGCGACGCCTGCCGCATCATCGGCTTCAGCACCTGCTCGGGCATGGTCACCGCCGCGCAAGATTGGGGTGGGCCCACCATCCGCGAAACCGTCCGCCCCGCACTGCCATCCAGCGTTGAAGAGCTGCTACACGACACCGGCAACCCGGAATTCCTACTCCGCATGGATATTCCGAACGAGGTCACCGACCTGCTGCGTCAACCGCGCCTACAGCGCGCCATCGGCGTGGTATACCGCCCCGGCACCGAACGCCAGAGCCACTACTTCCACGCCAGACCCGCCGACCAATACGACGCCCTCATCCACATCGACCACACCACCGCACTGGAGCCACTGGAACCAAGCGGCGAATGGATCGCGGGCACGATCCCCGAGACGTACCCGTCTGGTTTGTGACCAACGACCGATGCAGCATGTTCGCGATGACCGTGCCAAGTCGATGGCGAGCAACAGATCTGCGGCTCGCCGCTGCTGCTGCTGCTGACCATGCTGTGCGCCCTGGCCACCGGGTCCGCCGCGCTCGTGCGCGTAGACCGCGAACTGTTTCTGCGCATCAACGCACTCCCCGACGCGTTGCTACCGGCCGCTCTGGCTGCTCTGGCTGCTCTGGCTGACGGGCGTGCTGTGCACACCGCTACCCGACGACGGGTCCATCGGCCCTGATCCGGGAGCCGTACGCCCCTGGTCGCGCCCTGGGCTCGGTTGCGACACTGCAGTTCCACCGACGAAAGACCGATGACGATGACGGCTGAGGCGACACGGATCGAGGCGGTGCCGGCCGGCGTGACACCGACCTCGGCGTCGCAGGCCGCGACCGCAGCCGACATCCCACCCCGGGCCCGAGTCGTCGAGCGGCATGCGGGCAATGCCATCCGAGTCGTGCTCGGCCTGGTGGCACTGACCATTTCAGCGCTGGCAGCCCGCCATACCGAGGTGCCGCAACTCGAGGTCGACCTGTTCCGGGTGATCAACGACCTGCCCTCGTGGGTGGCGCCCGTCTTGTGGGTCATCATGCAGCTGGGCACCATCGGCGCGGTCGGCGTCGCGGCGGGCGCGGCGCTGGTGGCGCGGCGGTTCCGGATGGCCCGCGACATCGCCGCGGCGGGCGTGCTCTCCTATCTGCTCGCCATCGAGGTGAAAACGCTGACCGGTCGCGCGCGACCGGATGTCCTGCTCAACGAGCTGAACCTGCGTACACACCAGGGCGGACTCGGCTTCGTCTCCGGGCACGCTGCGGTCGCGGCAGCTATGGCGGCCGCGGCGAGCCCGTGGCTGCCCCGGCCCTGGCGACGCGTCGTCTGGGCGCTTGCCGGAGCGGTCGCCCTGGCGCGGGTCTTCGTCGGGGCGCATTTCGTGCTGGACGTTTTCGGCGGCGCGGCGCTGGGTTGGACGGTTGCCGCCGCGCTGCACCTCCTCTGGGGCGCTCCCGTGCACCGCGCCGAGGCGCCTGCAGTGCTGCGGGCTCTTACCGCCGCCGGACTGCGCCCGCTGCGGGTCATCCCCGCGGTCCTCGACGCGCGCGGGTCCCGGCCGTTCTACGTCACCACCGAGACCTGTGAGCTGTTCGTGAAGGTAATCGGCTATCACGAACGCAATGCCGATGTGCTGTTCAAACTGTTCCGGCACCTCATATTCCGGGAGGTCGAGGACGATTCGCCGTTCGCGACCCCGAAACAGAAGGCCGAACATGAAGCGTTCCTGACTCTGCTGGCCCAACGCGCGGGCGTGCGCACACCGACGATCGCCTCGGTCGGCGTCGCCGCGAGCGGTGACGCGTGGATCGCCGAAGAACGCGTTCCGAGCCGCAATCTCGCCCGCACGGTGTCCGGCCCGATCTCCGACGAATCCCTGTGCGATATCTGGTGCCAGATCGCGCTGTTGCGCGCAGCCCGCATCGCCCACCGCGATCTGCGCCTGGCCAATATCCTCATCGACGAACAGGACGCACCGTGGATCGTCGATTTCGGTTTCGGCGAATCCGGCGCCTCCGACCATCTGCTCGACGCCGACGTCGCCGAACTGCTCCTCTCGATGAGCTTCAAGGTCGGTCCGGAACGTGCGGTCGCGACGGCGCATATGGTGCTCGGCACCGACGCGTTGACCAGCGCGGCGCCCCTGCTCCAGCCGCTGGCGCTGGCCGTAGCCACCCGCCGCGCGACCCGGCATCAGCCTCGCCTGCTGCACGAACTGCTTGCCATCATCGCGGATACGACCGGTGTGGCGGCCGTCGTACCGGAGGTGCTGGTGCGGTTCCGTTGGCGCACCCTCGGCTGGATCGCCGCGACGATCTTCGCGACCTATGTGCTACTACCGCGGCTCGGTCAACTCGGCACCACCATCGCCACCCTGGACGACGCGCAATGGCAATGGCTGGCCGGCGCCTTGGCGATGTCGGTGGTGACCTATGCGGCGGCGGCGCTGGTACTGATGGGAGCGAGTCCCCGCCCGCTCGCATTCGGCCGCACAATGAATGTGCAACTGGCGACCTCGTTCGCCAACCAGCTGGTGCCCTACGGCATCGGCGGCACCGCGGTCAACGAACGCTATCTGGAACGTTCCGGGATGACCAGGGCCACCGCCGTCGCCGCCGTCGCACTGACAGTCGCCTCAGGTGCGATCCTGCATGTCATCGAGCTCGCCGGAGCGGGAGTGTGGCTCGGCCGGACCCGACTGCTGCTGAGTTCCGCACTGCCCAGCGGCTGGGTACTGCTCATCGGCTTCGTGGCCGTGATGACCGTGCTCGGCGGCGCCGTCGCGCTGCTGCTGCGTCGCCCTGACCAGCTCGCCCAGGTGCGGAGCGCGGCCGGTTCGATGACCGATGTGCTGCGCAGGCCACGCCGTGCCGCGATGGTGATCGGCGGCCAAATCTGCGTAAATATCGCTTACGTTGCGGCCCTGGGTTTTTCAGTACAAGCATTCGGCGGACATCCGTCCGCGGCCCTGGTCGCCGCCGTCTTCCTCGGCGGGGCGGCATTGGGCGCGGCCAGCCCGACCCCGGCAGGCCTCGGTGTGGTCGAGGCCGCCCTGGTGGCCGGTCTCATGGTGGGCGGTGTGCCCAGCGCGTCGGCGGTCGCCGGTGTCCTCGCCTACCGGTTGGCGACCTTCTGGATCCCTGGCGCTATCGGGTTCGTCTCCCTCAAATCCCTGCAACGTCAACGGATGCTGTGAGGTGAGGCGCCGGCCCGTTGTACAGCGGGCCGGAGCAACGCGACTCAGCTCGGTCAGGGACGGCGCTATGCGGGGTGTCGGATGACGCAGGTACGCAACGGTCCGACATGCCTTTGGCTGCGTTCACCGCGGCGTCGGCACCGGACCTCGTGCAGATACGAGAGCAATTCCGCGAGCTGTCGCGGCTATGGGATGCGATTCGGCACGAGTACTGGGCGGAGGTCGCTCCGCCCCTGAAACATTCACGAGGACGGCTGCGCCAGCGGACGACGACAAGCGGGGGAGGCCGGTGCCAACTGATCCGGAGTCGGCGCGGAATCGACAACTCGGCGCACGAGCCGGACGTGCGGGGTATCGGCTGGTATGCGCTCCTGGGTACCGTGCGACTGGGAGCTGCTCGACGCCGAAGACGGTACATGCCTCGAGGCGGGCCACCACATCCGTACCTACCCACCGCGACCGACCGAGTCCTCGACGCGGTAACTCGCTGAGGCCCAGAGGTTTTCGACTACCGGAGGACCTCGGTCATCTGGTCACGGGACCTTCGGCTCTTTCCGGTCAGCCCAGGCGAGGGTGAATCTGGGGGTGCCTGCCGAATGTGCTGTCACTATCAAAGAAGAAGGGGGACTGTCGCCGTGCGTACACCGTGTCCGAGTGAGTACCCGACGTTTCCCGATGTCGTTGTCTCTGTTCGGGGCCGAATCGCGGATCTCGAGGTCGAACGGATAGGTAGTGCGGTCGGCCGGGTGTTGGCGCGGCGCGGGACTACCAGCGGGGCGCGGGTCCGAGTGACCGGTGCGAATTGCGATGACGGCCCGATGCTTGTGCAGGTGAATCTGCGCGTACTCGGCACGCCGACCCGCATCCAGACGATGGTCCCCGGCAAGGGTGTCGTACTGCCCGCGGTCGACCGGCTGGACAAGCAGATCTCCCGACTATCGGGACCGTGGCAGCCGTGGACTCTGCCCGATCCGACCCGATCCGCGCTGGCCGCACCGGGGGAAGGGGCAGTAGCGCGCCGCAAACCGTACTCACTGGCAACAGCGGATGTCCGTGTGGCGGTGGCGTCAATGGACGCAATGGATTACGACGTGCACCTGTTCACCGACGCCGAGACCGGCGAGGATGCGATCGTTTATCGGGCCGCTCCCTCGGGGCTGCGGCTGGCTCGACAGCGGCATCAGCATTTACCGCGATTGCCCAACCCTCCGCGGGCGCTGCCACTGACGGTGCCCCCAAGTCCGCCGCCGGCCCTGCCAGAGGCCGAAGCGGTGAAACGGTTGTGCGAGCACGGCCTGCCGTTCCTGTTCTTCACCGACTTGGCCGACGGTCGCGGCCATCTGCTGTATCGCCGCTACGACGGCGATCTCGGCCTGATCTCACCCAACCCGGCAAATCGGGCGGCATAACGAACGTAGCGGCATCGACCCCGCCCACGTCTCCATCCCCGCAGCCAACCCGAATGCTCGCGACGTCGAAGAAGGTAGGGCCGGAGCCCGGCAGAGCCTGCATGCTTGGTTCCTTATTTCGTTCAGTCGTCCCGGCTCACGCTTTCGCCGACACCCACTCGAACACCGGCGCGAACATCCGACACGGTCCGCACCGCGGAGCTCACAAATTGTGGTCGGTGTAGAACTCGGTGAACGCCGCGTAGGCGCGTGCGCCATAGACAGTGGCGGGGCCGCCGTTCATCAGGAAGGTGACACCGATGGTCTCGGCCGCCTCCTCAGGGGTCGCCCCGTGTAGAACCGCGGCGTGCGCGTGCGCGGCGATGCAGCCGTCGCATTCCTTGCTCACCGCGATGGCAAGGGCGATCAGCTCTTTGGTTTTGGTATCCAACACGCCGGCGGCGAACGCCGCATCGTGCAATTGCTTGTAACCGGCATACACCTGCGGGATCGCGCGCCGCAGCACGCGGGTCGGCGTACGCAGCTCGTCCCGGACCGTCGCACCGTAATTGCTCATCTCGCTCCTTACCAATTGCCCCTTGGGTCCACCGTGCACATAGTCGGCAAGGCCGCGATGCGGTCTTTGGTCCTGTCCGCGGGCGGCTTTGGTCGCACACCTGGAACAGTTGCGTCGCTGGCACAATGAATTTCGGCACTGGTGATCAAGCCGACCTGAACCGTCGACCGACATTGCGCCGCTCGACTGCTGGTCGGCATCATCACCGAGGCGCCGATCTGTCGCGGCAATTGCCGGAAGACACAGTCGGCGAATTCGTCGAAGCGATCTGCGCACCGAACCTGCCGAGTGCCACCCAGGCATGAATCGGACTTCCCGCCCTCGGCTGGTGCCACCAGTTCGATGGACAGCATCAACGGCGGCGACCGGCGTGCCATCTCGGTTCGATCCTGAGGTGGCGGGTGGCGCCGTCGTAGCGTCCTTCGGCCCACGGATCGGGGACCATCGCCAGCAGTTGGATCCGTCGGGAACTCGTACCGTTCGGGTATCCGGCTCAGCGCAGATCGAAGGGCTTCGCCATGAACACGCAGCAGCGCGATAATTCACACCAGCTGGCCTCGGCACCGGTTGTCGTCGGCGTCGACGGGTCCGACGGAAGCGACCTCGCCGTCCGCTGGGCCGCCGAGCTCGCCGCGCAGCGCGGCCGCCGACTGCTCATCGTGCACGGCCTTGATCTCGTCGCGACCCAATCGCTGCTCGGCGGCTACCACGTGATACCCACCTCCGTGGTCGAGACGGTCCGCACGCGCGGCACGAAAATCGTCGCCGCCGCACGCAGACTCGCCCACGAAATCGCACCCGGAGTGGACATCGCCACCGAGCTGTCCGATGCGAGCCCTTGCCGGCTGCTGATACATCTGTCGAAGACCGCATACCTTGTGGTGCTCGGCGCCACCGGCAATGCGGGAACCATCGCCCACCTGGGCTCTACCCTGCTCGCAGTCACCAGCCACGGACACGGCAGCGTCGTCGTGGTCCGCCCGACCGATACCGAAGGCCAGATCCGCGACGATGGACCCGTCGTCGTCGGTATCGATGGCAGCCCCGTCGGCGAGGCGGCCATCGCGGCCGCGTTCGCCGAAGCATGCGACCGCAAGACCGATCTGATCGCCTTGCATTCTTGGAGCGAATGGCATTTCGGTGAATTCGCCGGACCGGCCGACTACCCGATGGCCGGGCCCAGCTTGGAAACCGCCGAGAACGCGGTGCTCGCTGAACGACTCGCCGGATGGACAGAGAAGTATCCCGACGTCCCGGTCACCCGCAAGGTGTACCGGGCCGGGCCGATGGATCGGCTGACGGAGTGGTCGAAATCCGCGCAACTGGTCGTGGTCGGCAGCCGCGGCCGGGGCGGCTTCACCGGCCTGCTACTCGGCTCCACCTCCAATTTCCTCGTGCAGCACGGCCATTGCCCTGTCATGGTCACCCGAACCACGTAATGACAAGAAAATCCCGCACCGGATCGAGTATGGACCGCGCCCAGCGCTCAGCTGTGCTGTTCGGTCCTTCGGTTGGGGACCTTCGGCCCCATCCCGATGCGCCCGTTCAGAGATGCTTTGCTCGAGAAACAATTTCGATCTCGGAGGCTGGGAGTCCACGGCATGATCACCTCGACCGAAACCATCACCGTCCGCCCACTCGGCCCAGCCGATACCGCCACCGTCGCGGATCTGCACGCTGGGATGCCCGATAAGGACAGCCTCTTCCGAAATGTCGCGCCGCGTCCGACCGAGCTACCCAACGTCGCTCACGCCCTCACCATCCGCGATCCGGCACACTGTGTGCTCGGCGCTTTCACCGACGACCGGATCGTCGGCCTCGGTAACTTCGTCGTGCTCGGCACGACCAAGACGGCCGAGCTCGCCATGACCATCGCTCCCGATCAGAACGACCGGACGGGCGCTTTCGGCCCCGACCTCCTTCACCGCCTGGTGCAGCTCGCCCGTGACCGCGGCATCGAACGATTCATCGCCGAGTTGATTCCGGCGAATTCCAGGCTGATGCGGTTGGTCGTCGCCGCGGACTTCACCGTGACGGCCTACCGCCAGAACGGTATCGCGCTAGTCGGCATCCAACTCTGACGGCGCAAGCTGTCCGCCGCTGGTTTCGCCGCACCGCGTAGTGACATTCGAAATATGCCGGCAACCCTACACCGCCGACATCCGCGCCGAAAACTGCTGTGCCACCAAAGATCTCGGATCATCACTCGAATCGAAGCGCCCACAGAACACCATCGACTACCGAAAACAACCGCATCCTCGATGCGGGTCACCAACACGGCCCGCAGTGTGAGCCGATCGTGTCAGCGGGCCGACGCGAGCCCCCAGATAGCCGCCGACATGTCGGCCCTACGCTGAATGAATGTTGCACAGCGACACAGCAGAATGACCAGAGTGTTCTTGGTGGACGACCACCACATCGTGCGTCGCGGTGTTGCCGACCTGATCAGCGCCGACCCCGACCTCGAAGTCAAGAAGACAGTGAAGAACTATGCCTCCCGGCTGTTGACCAAGCTCGGCGTCGAACGACGCACCCAGTCCGCCGTGCTGGCCACGTAGCTCAATCCACCACACCAGGAGGAATGAGCAGGCGCACCCGCAACGGTCCCGCGCAGCATCTCGACACCCTGGAATCGTGCACTGCCGTCTGATGACCATCGCCCCGCCGGGCACCGCCTTTGGACCCTTGGGCCCTTGCCGCGCACACCTCAGGCTGAGCAGTACGCCGCCCCTGATTCGCCTGGAGCCTGCCCGAGGAGGACACCATGCCCCGTCTCGACGATGCCTTCGCGCCCGCCATATACAAGGCGGAGGAGTGGTTGCGCGTCATCGCCGACAGTCCTCGACACCGACGACCGCGCCTTCTCCTCCCGCGCGCTGCGCGCCTGGATACCTACCGCGCGGGACCGCATCAGCGTCACTGGCTCAGCGCACCTGGCCGCCCAACTGCCCGAGATACTGCGCTGGGCCTACTACCTCGAACGCCCTGCCGCCCTCGAAAATCGACTACACGCGATCGGCCAAGCGGTAGCCGTGCTGGCCGACGGACCCGAGCCAGTTGCGGAGGACAAATCAGGTTATGCGCGAACGACTTCCACCGCCGAGCGAATACACCGCATTCTGCTCGCGGCAGGCCTGAACAGCGCCGATACGAATGGTCGGACCAACTGACATGCTGCGCGGGATACCGATCAGTCCGACAAAGGAGAAGTCATGCATGCAATGGTCTTTCACGGCCCAGGAAACACCTCATGGGAGGAAATACCCGACCCGACGATTCAGCAGGGAACTGATGTCATCGTCCGCGTCGATGCTGTCACGATCTGCGGAACCGATCTGCACATCCTGAAAGGCGATGTGCCCGAAGTGAGCGCCGGACGTGTACTCGGTCACGAGGCCGTCGGCACCGTGACCGACGTCGGCAGCGCGGTGCGGACCCTTCAGGCCGGTGACCGCGTCCTGATCTCCTGCATCTCCGCATGCGGCAGCTGCCGATTCTGCCGCGAAGGCAGGTACGGCCAATGCCTCGATGGCGGCGGTTGGATTCTCGGCCACCTGATCGATGGCACACAAGCCGAGTTGGTGCGTGTTCCCTTCGCCGATACCTCGACCTACCGTATTCCGGCCGGACTCACCGACGAGCAGATGCTCATGCTGGCCGACATCCTGCCGACCAGCTATGAGGTCGGGGTCCGCAACGGCCGCGTCGAACCCGGTGATGTCGTGGTCATCATCGGCGCCGGTCCAATCGGATTGGCCGCGGTCTTGACCGCCCGGCTCTACAGTCCCGGTCGCATCGTCGTGGTCGATGTCGCGGACAACCGCCTCGAAGCCGCACACAAGCTGGGCGCCGATATCGTGATCAACAGCCGCACAACCGATGTCCGCGACGCCGTCGCCGCGATCACCGACGGCCTGGGCGCCGATGTGGCGATGGAGGCCGTCGGTGTTCCCGAAACCTTCGAACTCGCGATAGCCCTGGTGCGCCCGGGAGGCCGCGTCGCGAACATCGGCGTACACGGCGCGCCCGCCACTTTGCATTTGGAAAATGTGTGGATCCGGGATCTGACCATCACCACCGGACTCGTGGACACCTTAACCACACCCACCCTCATCCGGCTCGTGCAGACCGGACAGCTCGACCCGGCAGCGCTGGTCACCCACCGCTTCGGCATGCACGAATTCCCCTCCGCCTACGACGTATTCGCGCGGGCACAGGAAACCGACGCACTCAAGGTCGTGGTTTCGAGAACCTGAGTCGACCAGCCATCCCCGGGTAGCACTGGGGCTATTCATCCCGAATGAGCGAGATCCGTGATAGCTCACAGACCAACACGGAAAGGCAGCAAAACATGTCCACTGATCAGCCGACCCTCCCGATCATCGTCGGCGTCGACGACTCTACCGCCGCCACTGCCGCAGTGGGGTGGGCAGCCGTCGAGGCCGCCCAGCACGCGCCCCATCGCGCCTCATCGACACAATCGGCGTACCGACCGACGATGGCAGCTGATTGCGTCGGCAGCCATGGACGCGGTGGCTTCGCAGAGATGACGCTCGGCTCGGTCGGCCAAGCTGTCCTGCAAGCCGCCGACATCCCGGTCATCATCGCCCGACCGCGCTGATTCGTATGAACACGCCAGTTTCGCCACCAGTGGACAGTTCCACTGCGGTCGGCGCCGAACAGGCCGAAGGAGCGTCCGGACTGCGGCTCGATCCGACGGAGCGGATAGAGCTCCTACTTCGCGATCTGCGCAGTTCTCGATCCGGGCTGACCGGTCGGGAGGCGCAGCGGCGGCTGATCCACGTCGGTCCCAACGCGCTGCGCCGACGAGGCGTACGGACCTGGCCGCGTGAGCTACTGGCGCAGTTCACCCATCCGCTGGCACTACTGCTATGGGCAGCCGCGGGCCTGGCCTGGCTGGTCGGCATCGAACCAGTAGCCATCGCCGTGATCGTTGTCATCCTGATCAACGCGGCATTCGCGTTTATACAGGAGCGGCATGCCGAGCGAGCGGTGGAGTTACTCGCGGCGTATCTACCGGCGCGAGCGACGGTAGTGCGCGACAGGGAGATCACCCAGATCGATGCCGTCGATGTGGTGCCCGGCGATGTGCTGGTGATCCAGGAAGGCGATCGAATCTCGGCCGACGCCCGCCTGCTCGAGGGCGGAATCGAGGTCGATCTGTCCGAACTGACCGGAGAATCGCTCCCGGTATTCCGCTCGGCCGATGCCCCGGACACCAGTGTGCCGCTGGCCCAGGCACAGGACATCGCCTTCAGCGGGACGGCATGCACCGGCGGCGACGCGCACGCGGTCGTTTTCGCCACCGGCATGCGTACCGAGCTCGGCCGCATCGCGGCGCTGTCGGAACGGGTCGGGCATGACGAGAGCCCGCTAGAACATCAAGTGCGCCGGGTCGCCTGGCTGATCGCCTTGGTCTCGCTGCTGCTCGGGGCGGCGTTTGTACCGCTCGCCACCATAGGCGCCGGGCTGTCGCTGCTCAACGCGGTGGTCTTCGCGGTCGGGCTCCTGGTGGGCAATGTACCGGAGGGCCTGCTGCCGACGATCACCTTGGCATTGGCGATCGGCGTCCGCGACCTGGCGCGACGCGGTGCGGTCGTGAAGCGGCTCAGCGCAGTGGAGACACTCGGGTCGACCGATGTGATCTGCACCGACAAGACCGGCACCCTCACCGAGAACCGGATGCGGGTCACCGTGATCCATACGTCGACCGGTGCGCACGACCTCCAACCGCACCCGGCCGACCCGACGCTCATTCGGCTGGCTGCCGCGATGATCGCCTGCAACAACGCCCGCTTCGATCAGACTGGACGGGCGCTGGGTGATCCGACCGAGACCGCCATACTCGTCGCCGGTGCGGCACTGGGTGCGCATACGGACTTTGACGACCGGCAGCGCCTGCGGCAGAGGCAGTTTCACTTCGACCCAGCGTGGAAGCGCATGTCGACGATCGACAGCTCGAGTGACGGCATCTGGGTGCACACGAAGGGCGCACCCGAAACAGTACTCCCGCTGTGCACTTCCGAACTCGATGGCGACGGCCGACCGCAACCGTTGCACCCCGCCCGGCGCGCAACGCTGGTGGATCTGGTGGATACGCAAGCGCGGCAAGGACTTCGGGTGCTCGCGGTCGCCGAACGCAGACTGCCGGCCGATACCGTGCCCGCGGTGCGCGAATACGCCGAACAGCAGCTGGTATTGCTCGGACTTGTCGCGATGACGGACCCGCCTCGCGCCGAGGTCGCCGATGCCGTCGCAGCGTGCCACAGCGCGGGTATCCGCATCATCGTCATCACCGGCGACCACGGCCTGACCGCAGCGACCGTCGCCGCCCAGGTGGGGATCACCCGCGGCGAACCGGTCGTGGTGACCGGCGAAGAGCTCGACCGGATGAGCGAAACCGACCTGGACACCCTGCTCTCCGCGACGCCCGACCTGATCTTCGCTCGATCCTCACCCGAGGCGAAACTCCGTGTCGCGGACGCACTTCGCGATGCCGGCCATGTGGTGGCGATGACCGGTGATGGCGTCAACGACGCACCCGCCCTGCGCCGCGCCGATATCGGCATCGCGATGGGCCGCTCCGGCACGGATGTGGCCCGCGAGGCCGCGACCATGGTCCTGACCGACGACAACTTCGCGACCATCGCCGCGGCGATCGAGGCCGGGCGGCGGGTCTACGACAACATTCGCAAGTTCATCTTCTACATTTTCGCCCACGCAACACCCGAGGTGACCCCGTTCATCGTGTTCGCGCTCTCGGGTGGTGCGATCCCCTTGCCACTGACCGTCTTACAGCTACTGGCGATCGATATCGGCACCGAAACCCTGCCCGCGCTCGCACTGGGTCGCGAATCGGCCGAGCCCGGTCTCATGCGACGACCGCCTCGGCGACGCACCGAAGCGATCATCCGGATTCCGATGGTGTTGCGCGCGTGGCTGTTCCTCGGCACGATAGCGGCGGCACTGGGCATGGCGGGTTTCTTCTATGTTCTGCTGGGCGCGGGATGGCATCCGGGCGATCCCACAGGTCCCGGTACGCCACTGCACCACGCCTACCTCCAGGCCACCACGATGACCTTCTTCGGCCTCGTCGCCGGTCAGATCGGCACCGCGTTCGCGGCCCGCACCGAACGGGCCTCGCTGCGCTCGATCGGCGTGCTGTCCAACCCTCTCCTGTTGTGGGGCATCGCGTTCGAACTCGCGCTCGCGGCCGTGATCGTCTATTTCCCGCCGGTTCAGCACCTACTCGGCACGGCAGCGCTCACCCCGGACATGCTCGCCATCGCCGCACCCTTCCCGGTGATCATCTGGGGTGCGGATGAAATTCGGCGCTGGCTGTTGCGTCGCAGTGACATCGCACTGCCGTAGACGTCTTTCGCACCCCTTGATCGGGGCCAACGCCTGGAATGGGACCAGTCCGCGAATTCGTACCGCACCCGTATTCGCCCAATCGAACATTTGGGTAATCGTGGCAGTGCGGGCTGAGGAGTCCGACGGTCTTCTAGCGTCGCTGCAGGTCGATCTGTGTGGTTAGCGCATGATCCCCCTCCGGACACCAGTGCTAACCACACAAGGGGTGGCTAACACTGTGGCGATTTGCTGTCGATGGTCGTATCGAATCTCAACGTTGAGCGCCGTGTAGAGCGCGATCTTGTCCTCGAGTGCGCCCGCGTTGAGGACCGCTGACATGTCGCCCAGCGAGTCGATCAGCTTGTTGACCTGGGCGGCTGTCAGTACAACGGTCAGTGGGATGATACGGCCGCGGCAGCGTCGTTTGCCGGGCTCGCTCCAGCTGACTGCGGGAGCGGTTACTGGTGCCCGCCTTGGCGCGCCGGATCAGGTGTGCCTCGGTGAAGGCCTCGACCGACTCGATTTTCGGGTGTGCCGGTCGACGTGAGCGGACGATGCGATCAGCGCGCGACCGACGAAACCGCACCACATGCCCCGCGGCCACATCATCGGGGTCCAACAGTTCCTCGACCTTGGACCATCGGCCGAAGACTCCATAACCGGTGTAGCGGGGATTCTGCAGGATCGCCGAGACAGTAGGAGCCTGCCGGCCATCGCCCGCGCGACGCCGATTCTGCTCGGGCCGATGCGCCTCGGGAACGGGATCGGCGGTTTCTCGTACTTCAAGAGGGCCACCTCGAAGTACGACTGCACGCATAGTTCTCTTTCGCCGTTGTCGCAGCTTCAGTGACCTGATGTGGCCTGCTCGTCGGCGAAGTGCCTCCAGGCCGCGCTCATCATTTCCACCAGATGGCGGCGGTCCACTGTCCAGACATGGGATGCGATCGACCGATTCGCTTCTCCGACAACGTGTACCGGGCCATTGCCGATTTTTTCGATGATTTCACTAGCCACGTCGCCGGGCTGCATAGTCTGCGCGTCGGGGGTGACACCCATACGTTGCATTGCCTCGGTGGCCGTCTTGCCGAGCGCCGTGCACTCGGGCCTCCAGCAGATCAACCGCTTCCCGCGTGGCCGCGGCCTTGACCTGTACCCGCATCGATCGGCCGTCCATATCCACATTCGCCTGGGCGACAATCGGCTTTTCGACCGCCGGATCCGCATGCCAGGTCAATCGCACCCTGGCCCCCGACACGGCTCCAGCGGCGGACACGTGCTGGCCGAGCGAAATCCCCACGACCGAATCCGTCCCTGACGTAGCTCTGGACATGATCCCTTCTTCCCGCCGACCATGCCACCCGGTCGAACAACCCCGACAGAGCCGAAAGTCTCCTTGACAGACCCGTTCGACTCCATGGTCGGATTCGTAAAGCCGGGCCGGCCGCTGTCACTGGGAACTCTTCGCCGCTACCCGCCTGCATCACCCGCTACGCTGCCGTCATGCCGTACTACGCGACGGTTCCGGACAGCATGCGGGAACGGCTCGCAGAGCTGGCGGCGCTCCTGCA
This sequence comes from Nocardia sp. NBC_01009, assembly GCF_045208035.1. Lineage (NCBI taxonomy): Bacteria > Bacillati > Actinomycetota > Actinomycetes > Mycobacteriales > Nocardiaceae > Nocardia > Nocardia sp. NBC_01009. The sequence goes on from NZ_CP108695.1 coordinate 5,702,480, forward strand.
CAGGTGCCGGGACACCTACCTGCGGATCGACGAGGACCATCATTGGATGGTCCATCCGAGTTCGGCCGCCGCTTCGGATCTTGCCGTATTCGCCGGTACGGTCGGCGTTCGGGACGATCGCCTGGTCGTCGAGGCCGTCGCCACCTACCTCGAACTGGCTGCCGCACACTGTGGCGGGCTGGCGGGCCTTTACGACGCCGGTGAGATTGTGGCTTCACCCTGGCCATTGGCGCGCTCCCTGCTCGAGAGCTGCGCGCGTGCGATATGGATTCTCGGCAGCGACCCATCGGCCGAACCCGCGGTGAACCGACTCGCGAGGGCCTATATCGACAACGATCTGAGCGCCGAGTACGAGAAAGAGATCAGTGAATACCTCCAGGGCAGGCAGTGGCCCGCATACCTCGCCGCGAAGGAGCGCTTCACCCGGCTGCGCGCGGAGATCTCCACCGTTTTCCCGGAAACCACCGGCAGGGACTTCAACAAGCGCACGATCCACGGTCAGGTTTGCCTCGGCCCGACGGACACGGTGCTGTGGTTCTTCGCCCTGCTCGCGAAGTCGGCACACCGGCCGCTGGACCCGAGGGCTCCCAAAGCGGTCTACGACCTCCTGTCGACCCACACCCACCCGACGCTGGACCCGGTCGGCCGTCGCCGACTGTTCGCCGAGTGGGACGATGGCGGGCGAAGAGCACAGACGATCCGGCTCGATGGCATCGAGTGGCTGACATCGCTTGCCGCGATGGGGATCTACGACGCTTTGTCGTCGGTCTACCAGTACTGCGGTTGGGAATTCGATATCGACTCCGAGTTCGAAACGATGATCGACCGGACCCTCCCCGGCTTCCTATGGCCTTCGCCGTAGGTACCGCAGCGTAACGGTGACCATAGACCCGTAAGTACGTGCGCAAAGGCCGTACTCCCCGGACGCCTCGACCGACCAGACTCACCGATATGACCGCAAGTGATGTCTCGCTATCCGAGGTGCCGAATCACCCGACGATGCTGGCAGCGATGCGGCTCGCCGCGCGCGCACCCTCTGTGCACAACACCCAGCCATGGCGCTGGATATTCGACGGCGTCCGGCTGCATCTCTACAGTGACACCGACCGGCAACTGCCCGCCGCCGACCCGCGCGGACGCCAACTGGTGATCAGCTGCGGCGCCATGTTGCATCACGTGCGCACGGTCTTCGCCGCATACAACTGGCACACCGATGTCGTGCGCCTGCCCGATCCCGAGCAGCCACAGCACCTTGCCGCGATCGGATTCCGTCCGTGGCCCGACCCACCCGCCGAAATACGCGCCTGCAGCAACGCCATCCATCACCGGTACACCGACCGGCTGCCGATGCTCGAACCGGACAGCTGGGCCGAAATCGTGCCCGCGCTGCGAAACCTGGTGTCGGCGTGCGATATCCAGCTCGACGTGCTCGACGAGAGTGCCCGGCCGCAGCTGGCGACGGCCTCGGAGCATGCCGCGGCGCTGCATCGGTACGACATGTCGTACCAGACCGAATTACATTGGTGGACAGGGCATTCCCAGCCGTCCGAGGGTATTCCGCGCTCAGCCATGATCTCCGATGCCGAGGCTGCCCGGGTCGGCGTCGCGCGCGCGTTTCCGTCCGTCGCGCACTCGATGCGCCGGGCCGACCTCCGAGACCGCGCCCGGCTGGTGGTGCTCAGCTCACCCGGTGAGACCGTGGGGGAATGGCTGCATACCGGAGAAGCGCTCTCAGCGGTCCTGTTGGAATGCACGGTGTTCGGGCTGACCACGTGCGCGCTCACTCACATCACCGAAACCACGACGGGCCGAAAAGTTATGGCAGGTCTGATCGCTCACCCGTCCGTGCCGCAGGTCCTCATCCGCATCGGCACCGCACCGGACGAGCCGGAGCCACCGCCCACCCCGCGACGGCCCCTACTCGACATGTTCACAATTCGTCGAGCTGGTTGAGCGCGAGCCACACGGATAACCGATCTCCGCCGCGGGCGATCAGGTCAACTGGATCATGTGCCGGTGCGCATCGATGGCATGCCCCAGCTCGGTTCGTGACAGTTCGTGCATACCGCACTCGCAGTAGGCAGGAACGAGGTCATCGCTGAAGCGGTCGCCACGCAAGATATCGGTGTAGCGGGTGCCGTGCCGACCCGCGTGGTGTGCCTCGTCGATGAAATCGCGCTGCCCATGGGCGTGCTGGCCGACCAACGACTCGTACACCGCGCCCAGAGCTGTATCGAAAACCGTTGCGACGTGGTGACTACGACCGCAGCGAACCTGCAGCAGGACGTGGTCGTCTCGGTCCGAGCCGAGGTCGTCCACGGCCTTCCCGGCAACGAGCTGACGTTCGGTCGGGCTGAGATCAGAGAGGCTGCTCATTGTTCCTCCAAAGATGGGCTACTCGAATAACGACAGGGACGTCGCCTGCACCGTACGGTAGTGAAATGGCTACTGCTACAACCATTCCGGGAGCGGCACAGCGGTGCGCCCCGGCGCCTCCTAGTCGAGCACCTTGACGTGGTCGACGCCGGATACGGTGCGAGCAAGGGTGGTGATGACGCGTTCTTCGGTGGGATCGATGCGGTTGCCGCGGATGGTGACTCGGCCGGATGCCACGTCGATGGTCCATTCTTTGCGGCTGCCCGCATAGTCGTCGAGCAGGGCTCGGATCTTGGCTTCGATCGTGGCGTCGTCATTGATCAAGGTGCGCAGCAGATCTCGTCGGGAGACGATGCCGACCAGAATGCCCGCCTCGACCACCGGCATCGAACGCAGCCGTCCGGCGAGCATCTCGGTGGCGACGGTGGCGATATCGGTACCCGGGTGGACCACCTGCACCGGCACTGCCATCACCGCCTCGACCACCGCAGACTGTGCGGCGGACTTCGCGGCCAGCGCATCGGATTCAGAGAGCAGGCCGATCACCCGGAAACGCTCGTCGACGACCGGGAGTGCGGCGAATCCATGCTCGGTGAGCAGCCCGATGGCCTCGGTCAGAGGTGTTTCCGGCCGGACCGTGACGACCGGGCGGCTGAGGATGTCACGTGCATGCATTCGAAGTCACCTCGCAGGTGGATGATGTCGACGGTGTTTCGGTACCTGTCAGCATCATGTGCCGATGCGGCCTGGCACACGATGCAACGGACCTCTACTCGGGTGACCTTGGGCCCGAATGAAAGCCGGTCTGCACGACTCTGCGACAGCCGGCGATGGCGTGCGTGTGATGGGCCCGTGACCTCGGCTGCGGGGTCACAGACCTGGGTTGCCGTGCAACGCACCCCAGCCGAAGGCCAAGACGATGCGGCCACCATGGCATCCGTGCCCAACAACCTGCTCCGGCCCCCACCATCGGCATCGTCAACGATCTGCCGGGTGGGCAACCATCACTGGGCAGTGGGCGTGCCGCACGAGTGCACTGCAGGTCGAGCCATTCAGTAAGCCGCGAAGGCCTTCTCTGCCGCGGCTCCCGACCACCACCAGCTGAGCCGATTTCGACCACGTCGCCAGCAGCTCTGCCGGTGCATCCGGGTACACCCTGCGGCCGACTGGCACATCCGGATATCTCTCCTGCCATCCGGCGAGCCGTTCGGCAAGGATCGCCCACTCGGCCTCGTCCAAGTCGGCGTCGGGTAGCAGCAGATTGTCGCGTCCAGCGAAACGCCCGAAATCCCGGTCGCTCCAGACATGGACGGCGAGTCGGTGCGCCGTTCGGACGCCCACGACGACCGGGCCGGAATCACGAATCGTGCCAGTTCGATGTTTCTGGGTGGCGGGTCACCACGGCGACAAGGTTCACCGCCGCGCTGGTGATGTACCTGCTGGTGCCGCGATGAATCCACCACAGCCATTCGGACTCTGCCCCACAGCGACGTCGCACCATCGGCCGATGAATCGGCGCAATGGCTTACCCGCACCGAGCATGCCTATCGTGAAGCCATCGTCGATCTCGGAGCATGAGACCGACCTCCGCCGCGAGCTACGGCGTCGCGAGCAATATCACCGCGAACTCCTCGCCGAAGCGATCCAGCGCGTGGCGCGCCGCACATGGCTGCGGTCTTCAAATTCAGAAGGCTTGCCGGGCTTCTTCGCCCCCGGCGACGAAGTACCCAGCGGGCGGTGCCGTTCGGCACTGTGAAATCGGTGTACGCGGGCCGCATTCTGAAGATGGCGAGCCGCGATCGTCACGGGTATCCGCGCCGAGCCGGCCGCTGGTAGTCGGCACGTCGGCATGATCGGCACCACCGTCAACCACCCCGTTTCAGATGCCGACGCGAATTCGCGTCGATAAGGAGAAGTTGTGAATGCACTCGTGTTTGCTTTCGCAGTGCTCATCGTGGCACTGATCGTGCTGTGGATGTCGATTCGAGTGGTGACCCAATATGAAAAAGGAGTGCTGTTCCGCCTCGGACGCGTGATCGCAGTCCGAGAGCCTGGGCTGAGGTTCATCATCCCGGTCGTCGATCGACTACGGAAGGTGTCGATGCGCATCATCACCATGCCGATTCAATCCCAAGGCATCATCACCCGAGACAACGTCAGCGTAGACATCTCCGCCGTCGCCTACTTCCGCGTTGTCGACGCCGAGAAATCGGTCGTCGCCATCGAAAACGTCTACGCCGCCATCGACCAGATCGCCCAAACCACGCTCCGCAAGGTTGTCGGACAACACACCCTCGACCAAGCACTCGCCGAGACCGACACCATCAACGCAGACATCCGGCAGATCCTCGACACCACCACTCTGGAGTGGGGTGTCGAAGTCACCCTGGTCGAGCTGAAGGACATCCAACTGCCCGACACCATGAAACGGGCCATGGCCCGCCAAGCCGAAGCCGAACGGGAGAAGCGAGCCAAAATCATTGCCGCCGAAGGCGAATCCATGGCCGCAGCAGCACTCGGCGACGCCTCTGACACCATGATGGCCCACCCGCTGGCCCTCCAACTACGCAACCTGCAGACCCTCCTCGAACTGGGCGTCGACAAGAACACCACCGTCGTGTTCCCGGCACCACTGATGAGCGCGATCGGCGACATCGGCGCCTTCTTCGCCCGCGAAACCACCGCCTCCACAACCCTGACCCCCACCGTCCAGACGCCGACGACGACCCCGCCGGTGTCGACACCGATACACAACGGGACGGCGAGCACCGCGGTCAAAGCGCATACGCCGGACTGACCCGCCGCAGATCTACCAGACCTTGCGGCTCAGGCGGTGTGGAACCCACCGGATATCACGGCGCGCCAAGGATTTTCGACCGATGACATTCGCGAAAACACCGACCGCGTGGGGCACAGGTGGTCGAATGGCCGCTGCGATCACCAACCGAGGGGACTGTGCCGAGGAGACGCGCATGAGCGCACACAAGAATGAGGGAATCGTGGTCACCGTCGACCGACCCCCGATCGGGCACGACGCGGCCCTGTGGTCGGCCGCTCTCGCCGAACGCCTGCACTGTTCCCTTCACATCGTCTACATCGCACCCGAGGCGCATCCCATGGTTGCGGACATCGTCCGGCCCCACCACGTCCCGATCCTCATGTCGGCGCACGCGCGCGCGACAGCGGTCCTCGACGCAGCAATCGCGGCCGTCCGTCGATGTTCCCCCGATCTCGAACTGATCGGTGAGCTGATCGAGGGACCGGCCACCCAGGTGTTGGCCACCATCGGGAAGGGGGCCCGGATGCTCGTACTCGGGCACCCCGATGCCGGAACCACTGATGTCCTCGCGGCCACCTCGCGGGCCAGCACCATCACCGAACACACCACATGTCCGGTCACCGTTTGGCGGGGAGAATCCGGGCAGCTACCGGATCGGCGGCCCGTGGTCCTCGGTGTCGACGAAGACGCCGACAGCGCCGAAGCCACCCGCATGGCGTTCGAGTACGCGCACCTGTTCGCCGCACCACTCGTCGCGGTGCACTCCCGCCCCGCCCGACCGCCACCAGACCTGACGACAGTCCCCGACCTGCACCCCGAGCAGGACACCCTCGACGAAACCCTGTCCGCGGCACGACAGGCGTTCCCCGACGTCGCCGTCACCGCCACCGTCGTATCCGAGCCACCACCGCAAGCGCTGATCGAACGCGCCGCGGACGCACAACTGGTTGTTATCGGAACCCATGGCCGAAGGCGCATGCCCGCTGGCGCCGGCGCGTCGGTAAGCCCGTACCTGTTTCGCCACAGCCCCTGCCCGACCATGGTCTGCCCGCCCCGCCGCCGACGACCGAGACCGGACGACGATATCGCGCGGCCACCGCGCATATCGGCACGCCCACCGCGGCGGACGACACCGTGATCGCCGACATCACCCTCCACTCCCCGCACCACGCGCGACGACGGGCCAGGCCGTTACGACCGTTTGGGTGACCATGGTCCTGCTGGCGTGGGCAGGATGCCCCTCACCGACGAACGCCCTTACGGGCAGGCTCTTCGGTATGAAACAGGAAAGCATCGCATCGCGGTCGTGTATGCGACCGAGCACGGATCGACCCGTGACATCGCTGAATTCATCGGCACCGAACTAGCGGGACGCGACGCAACTGTCGAGCTCGCCGATATCGACCACGCCCCCGATCTATCCCGCTTCGACACCGTCGTACTTGGCAGCGCCGTACACGACATGGATTTCCTGCCCTCCGCCGTCGACTACGTGCACGCCCACCGCCGCGACCTCGACGACCGGGACGTCTGGCTGTTCAGCGTGGGCCTGGGCCCGGCCTTGCGCGGACCGGTCGGTCGCCGCGTCGGCCGTATCGTCCCGAAGAAGAATCGCCGCACTGCGTGATTCGATCGCCGCGCACGAATACCGCGCATTCGCAGGATATTACGAAGGGGAAGGTATCTCACTACGCGCCCGCATCCGCTACCGGCTGATGGGTGGCCCTCGCTATGGAGATCTCCGCGACTGGGACGCGATCCGCGCGTGGACCGACACCATCGCACGCAGTCTCGGATTGCCGCAGGCACGGTACACCACGATCCACCCATGAAAGGCGCTGATGGTGCGTCAGACGTTTCCGCTCGGCCGGCTTGTCGGGATCCGCATCGGTGCGCACTGGTCGGTGCTGGTGAACGGTCGCACTGCGGCTCGCGCTCGCAGCGACCGGAGCCTGGAACACCGCCACCTTGGCCGCCGCCGGGCTGGGCATCTATTTGCTGACCCGTGCGGTCGCCAAAGCTGGCGAGCGCCGAAGAAGATCGGCGGAATGCCGGCACCGTATTAATCGACAGCCATTGGAGGATCACCATCATGACCGAAGCCCGAGACATCATGCACACCGGTGCGACCTGTATCGGCGAACACGACAGCCTCACCACCGCCGCGCAACGCATGCGTGAACTGGATGTGGGAGCACTACCGATCTGTGGTGACGACGACCGCCTGCACGGCATTATCACCGACCGCGACATCGTCCTCAGATGCATCGCCGACGTACGGGACCCGGCCACGATGACCGCCGGGGAACTTGCTCAGGGCCGCACCTATCACGTCGATGCCGCGGCAAGTGTGGACGAAATTCTGGCCGTCATGGAGGAACATCAGGTCCGCCGGCTACCTGTTCTCGACGATCACCGGTTGGTCGGCATGATCAGCGAGGCCGACATCGCCCGACACCTCCCCGAGCACACCGTGGGCCAGTTCGTCGAAGCGATTTGCGCCCCAAAGGCCTCACCCGGCAACTGACGCACCCACCCGGCCCGGCCGGCCGGACAATCTACGGCTCAGGTCGCCGACCGGCTGATGTCGCTGGCCGGCCGGTGATCGGCTCGCCCTGGATCGTCGCCGGGTGTCGCGACGCCGACACGGCGATGATCTTGTCCAACGTCATCGACATTGCGGTGTGCGTGCTGGCTTGGCGCCAGCATGGGAAACGGGTCACCTTCCCCAGCGGACGGCGCAACGCTGATCGACCGCGCAATCACATCCCGCAGAACCGGTCAATTCTCACGGCGGGAGAGGGCATGACCGCACACGGAAACTCCCCGATCGTAGTGACTGTCGACCAACCACCGATCGGGCACGACGCCGCCCTTTGGTCCGCACGCCTCGCCGAACGGCTGCACTGTCCCCTGCGGATCGTCTACATCGCTACCGCCACCCGCGACGCGTCGGCGGACATGCCACCGACGGGCCCCAAGGCGGCGGCGGTCGTCGACGACGCCGTCGCGGTCGTACGCCGCAATTATCCCGACCTCGAGATCAGTGGTGACTTGATCGACAGACCAGCCGCGCACGCATTGGCCACTGCGGGAGAGGACGCCCGGATGGTCGTCCTCGGCCATCCCGACGCGAGGGGCCTCGACGTGCCGGCGGCCACCTCCCACACAACGACTATCACCGAACACATCACTTGCCCGGTGACCGTCTGGCGGGGACAAACCGGCCAACTCCCCGATCAGCGCCCCGTGGTCCTCGCCGTGAACGATGACATCGACAGCTCCGGCGCCGCCCTCGCCGCGTTCGACTACGCCCACCTGTTCGGTGCACCAGTCATCGCCGTGTACGCCCGACCGGAGCAACCCGAAACAGCCGCTCCGGCCACCCCCGCAGCACCCATTTCGGTCACTCCCACTGAGCGGGGCTCCCTCGACGTCCAACTGGCCGCGGCACGACAGGTCTTCCCCGATGTCACCGTGACCGCCCCTGTCGACATCTCGTATCAGGCGTTGAGCAAACGCGCGACAGGTGCGCAACTTGTGGTTACCGGAACCGATGACCACGCGCCTGTCTCGCAAGCACCCAGTTTCGGTTCGCACTTGTTCGGCCGCAGCCCGTGCCCCGTCATGATCTGCCCGTCAAGGATGTCCCCGATGGGCCCCGGCGCGGATCCGTTCGCGTCCACTGCTCGTACCGCAGCGACACCGTCAGCCACGCCGATCTCCGGTATAACCGTCCGTGCGCTCACGCTCAACGACCGGGACGCGGTCGTGGCTCTGCACGAGCAGATGTCCGCGCACGATGCTCATCTTCGGTTCTTCAGCGCCCGCCCGAAGCGTATCGACGAGTTCGCCGAACAACTGTGCCGGCAAGACCTCACTCACCTCGCGCTCGGCGCTTTCGATGGTGAAGACCTGGCCGGGGTCGCAAATTACGTCATCATCGACACCACCCCGGGACACATCACTGCGGAAATGGCACTCGCGGTCACTGCGCACGACCAGCGACACGGCATCGGCACATTGCTCGTTCGGCAACTGGGCACGGCCGCCTACCTGCACGGGGTGGCACACCTGACCGCCGAAATACTCGCGGAAAACACCCTCATGCTCGCGATCATCACCGAACAGGGGTGGCACGAGGCGCTCCGATACGACGGTGCCACCGCGCACTTCGATCTCGAACTCGTCGCCGACAGCCAGGTACACCCGGACATACCTGTACTCCCGCAAGCGGGAAATGGCCGCGGAGCAATCCGAAAGAGCCGACGGGAAACGTAACGGATCGCTTCGAGCTTCGCCGTCTCGCCAATACCAGACACCCAACAAGGGACTGCCAGATGAATCTGCTGATGCCCGAAGCCGCTGCCAGTTACCGAGCCTGAGCGCTGTGCAGTCAATCCGCCACCACACGTTCCCTGCCGGGATCGGGCTGGTCGTCGCACGCGGCGATCGACGGACTGGAAGACCGCATCCGCGCGACACGGAGCCGAGCTGGACCCTGGCGGATTGAAGGTTGAGGTTCCCCCGCTTTCTCGGAGGGCTCTGAGCATGGTCCGATAGGACCAGGAAGGAGTCCCTTGTGGCAGCACCGAAGAAGTACCCCGACGAGTTGAAGGCGCGGGCGGTCCGGTTGTATCGGGAGTCCGATCCCAAGCCGACGGTCCGCAAGCTCGCCGCGCAGCTCGGGGTGCATCACGAAGCGTTGCGGAACTGGATCCGCCAAGCCGAGGCCGATGCCGGTGAACGTGCCGATCGGCCGTCGACCGACATGGTCGAAGAGAACCGGGCGTTGAAGAAGCGGGTCGCGGAGTTAGAGCGGGTCAACGCGGTGTTGCGTTCTGCGAGTGCATATTTCGCCTCGGAGCTCGACCAGACCCGGAGGTGATCGTGCGGTTCGTGAAAGACCATCCGCAGTACCCGGTCGAGCTCGTACTACGGGTTCTCGAGATTGCGTCTTCGACGTTCTACGAGTGGAACAAGCGCGCCGTCGAGCCGTCGGCGCGGCAGCTCGAAGACCAGCAACTGCTGGCTGAGATCGTCGATATTCACACCAGTTCCGGCGGCACCTACGGTTCCCCGCGCGTGCATGCGGTGCTGGCGCGGCGCGGTATCGGTGTCGGTCGCAAACGTGTGGAGCGGCTGATGCGTCAGGCCGGATTGCAGGGGGCGTTCCTGCGCCGCAAGTGGCGGATCGGGTCCACCAAACAGGATCCGCGGGCGAGGCCGGCGCCGGATCTGGTCGAGCGGAACTTCACCGCCGACGCTCCGAACAAGCTGTGGGTGGCCGATGCGACCCGTATCCCGGTCGGGGAGGGCGTGTTCTGGCTGGCCGCGGTCCGCGATGCCTTCTCCAACCGGATCGTCGGATGGAAAACCTCCGACCGCTGCGACACCGATCTCGTGCTCGGCGCCCTGGAATACGGTGTCTGGTCCCGCGATGTCCGTGACGGTGAACTGATCCATCATTCCGACAGGGGGTCGACCTACACCGCGATCAGGTTCGCGAACCGGTTGGCCGACAACGGGATTGCGCAATCGATGGGTTCGGTCGGGGATTCCTACGACTGTGAGAATGAATTCGGCCGCCTGGTGGCCTGACTCTTGCTTACGACTGACCCCGCGGTTCGGGTGTCCTGGCTGTTGATCTGTCGTCCACCAGACGGTCTCACCACCTGGTGCTGACCGGGCGGGCAGTGACCTCATAGGAGCCTGACCTCACCAGGTCCCATCACAGTCCCGTCCACCCGACCGGCCAGCGTCACAACCCGCTGAAAGGTCGCAGGACAAGCATGACAAACCCGCCACGCCGGGGTCGAGTCGTCATCGGCGTCGACACCCACAAGCACTTCCATGTTGCTGCGGCACTCGACGACTTCGGGGGCGTCCTGGCCACCGGAAAGTTCACCGCCGACCGCACCGGATATCAGGAACTCATCGACTGGGCAACGAGTTTGGGGCATCTACGCACGTTCGCGATCGAGGGCACCGGCTCTTACGGGGCAGGGCTGACTGCCGCAGTCCGCCGCGCCGATATCGGTGTGATCGAGGTACTGCGGACCGACCGGCGTGATCGGCGACTGCGCGGCAAGTCCGATTTCATCGACGCGGAAAATGCGGCACGAGCCGTGCTGGCCGGCTACGCCGACGCCACCCCGAAGACCGCCGACGGCGTCGTCGAGATGATCCGCCAGATCAAAGTCGCCAAGGATGTTGCGGTCAAAGCTCGTGCAGCAGCAATGATTTCACTGAAAAGCATACTGGTGAACGCCCCCGACGAGCTTCGTGAACAGTTGCAGCCGCTGTCGAAAATGGCGCTGATACATCGATGCGCCGGCCTGCGGCCCGGCCCGGTCACCACCGTCGAAGCGGCCACCAAACACACGCTGCGCGCGATCGCTCGACGCTGGGAGCAACTGCAGGAAGAGATCAGCGCTCACGAGCAACTGCTCGACGAGCTCACCGCTTCGATCGCACCACAACTGACGGCCGCATTCGGTATCGGTGTCGACACAGCCGCCGAGATGCTGATCGTCGCCGGCGACAACCCCGACCGAATCCGAACCGAGGCGGCATGGGCGAAACTATGCGGTGTCTGCCCAATCCCAGCATCCTCGGGCAAGACTGTCCGCTACCGGCTCAACCGTGGTGGCCACCGACAAGCCAACTCCGCGCTCTACCGAACCGTCATCGTCCGCATGCAACATCACGAACCGACCAAAGCCTACGTCGCCCGCCGCACCGCCGAGGGCAAGACAAAAGCCGAGATCATCCGCTGCCTCAAACGCCTTCTCGCCCGCGAAGTCTGGGCACTCATGCGACCCCTCCGACAGGCCCGTCGACCCGCAGAATCAGCCACTTGACAGCTATAGGAGCATCAACGCGTTGATGGAGAATTTCTTCTCCACGTTGAAGACCGAGCTGGTCTACCGCCGTGCGTGGCAGACCCGCGACGAGGCCGAGAACGCGTTGTTCGTCTATATCGACGGCTGGTACAACTCCCAACGCATCCAGAGGAAGCTGGGTTGGCGATCACCGGACGAGTTCGAAGCTAGTTACCATCAACAGGTTCCAGCCGGAACCAGATAACTCGCTCTCCGGCTTAGCGGGGGAACCTTAGGTAACAGGCCATGGGCCCGCGAATCTCACATGTCGCAGTGGCCTGACTTCTATGAGGACTTTGGTCCTCGCGCAAAACTGCCAACAGCCATCGCCGCGCCGATGTCGTTCGGTTCATAACCGGTTGTGCGCCGCTTGCTCAGGTCGAGCGCACCGTGCGACTTCCGGCAGCGTCGCCGAAGAGGAGCGATCGTGCACGAATTCGGACTGCCGCCTCGGTATCACGTCCGTCCCGACGCGAACCTCGCCGACTGCTGACACCCGGCTGGTAACCCACGAACGCGAAACCAGGATGGCCACCGCGCGAACGCAATGGGCACCTTTTCTCGCTGACCTGACTCCCGCCGACGCGGCGGCGTTGGCCGCGTTCGACCGACGGGTGCGCTCGGGCCGATTGCCGCAGTTCTTGGATATCCTCTCCTGGTGCTACGGGTTCGATTTCGCCGGAAACAATTGTGGCATAAGGGATTCGGACTACATAACCGAGCTCACCGACGACGATGTGTATTCGATCGGTGCGGATGGTGGCGGCAATCTGTATGTCGTGCTCACCAATGGCCTAGTGGCCGTGTGGTTTCACGAGGAGGAGGTGGTCGAAGGCGGTAAACGGTTCGACAATCTCGATGTGTTTCTCTGGTCGTTCGTGCGCTACCGCGCGGTGCGCGCGGGGAAACTCGCGCTCTTGGCCATGGCGCGATTCTTTGAACGCGAGTGAATGCTCACGGCGCGTCAACACCGCCCTCCGCCAGGAGTCAGTCGTGATCGGCGGCGTACTGCTCGCGCCAGCGGTCGATGAGCGGAACCAGTTCGTTGGTCATGTAGGTGTAGAAGTCCTGCATTTCGTGCAGCCGCCGCGCGGTGTCCGTGTCCGCACCGGTCGCGTCGATGCCCTCCTGGGCGGCGGTTGCGCCGCGCGCACGGCCAGCTCGCCGGAGTGAAGTCCATGATCGAGCAAGGCCGCGACTGCAAAGACGTTGCCACTCAGCTCGCCGCCGTGTCACGCGCACTGGACAAGGCTGGTTTCAAGATCGTCGCCACCGGACTGCGGGAATGCCTCAGCGGGCAAGCCCCTGAAGGCACTACACCGATGACCGAAGCCGAACTGGAGAAACTGTTCCTAGCCCTCGCGTGAATACATCAGCCCAGACGTGCCATCCGCGGCAGAAAGCAGACCCACCATGAATCTGGCCTTGTCGACCACTCTGCACACCAACTTCGCCGACGCCGTCGAACGCACCCGTAAAGCCCTGTCCGAGCAGGGTTTCGGCGTTCTGACCGAAATCGACATGAAGGCGACGTTGAAGGCCAAGCTCGGCGAAGAGATGGAGGACTACCTCATCCTCGGTGCCTGTAACCCACCGCTGGCGCATCGCGCGGTCGAGGTGGATCGTCAGATCGGACTGCTACTACCGTGCAATGTCATCGTGCGCCAAGACCTGGCTATGGACAACTCGGACATCGCCGAAGCGATGAATCCGCAGGTGATGGTCCAGGTCACCGGCGAAGCCGCGCTCGAGCCGATCGCCGCCGACGCCACGACAAAACTGCGATCCGCAATCGCATCCCTGCACGAAGACATCAACACATGGACGACAATCGCGCACTCAGAGGCTGGGGCGAACGCCGGTCAACCTCACCCCGGTCGTCGCTTATCCTCGCCGCTGGGTGACCTCCTGTTGATGGCAGCCGAAGCCGGTGAAGGTTTCGCGACGCCCGGATTGGATCCGGGCATACTTGCTGAGTTGGCGCGCGCCCCCAACCAGACGTATGAGCAGCGACCACCCTCGATCGACCTCAGTCATAGAGGGCGTCGATGCGGTCCGCGAGATTGTCGACGACTATCCTGCGGCGCAGCTTCATACTCGGTGTGAGATCACCTGCCTCGACGGACAGTTCGCGGTCGATAATGCCGAATCTCTTGATCTGTTCCCAGCGATTGAGTTGGGCGTTCAGGTCATCGATGTAACCGGCGATCACGTCGTGGGTCTTCTTGTCCCGCGCGATTTCGGCGAGCGGCATGTCAGCCAAGTCGTGCTTGTCGGCCCATTCGGTAATGGCCGGGGCATCGAGACCGACCAAGGCGACGCAATAGGGTCGGGTCTCTCCGTAGACGATGAATTCTCCGGCGTACGGACAGAGTCCCTTGAACGTCGCGGCAATCGCGGAGGGTGCGACGTACTTGCCTTGCGAGGTCTTGAACAAGTCTTTCTTGCGATCGGTGATGTGCAGGAAGCCGTCGGCGTCGATCTCGCCGATGTCGCCGGTGCGGAACCAGCCGTCCGCGTCGAAAGCCTCGGCGGTGGCGTCGGGGCGGTCGTGATAGCCGCTCATCACCCCCGGGCTTTTGAGCAGGATCTCGCCGTCCTCGGCGATCTTGACCTCGGTGCCGGGGAACGGCTTGCCGACGGTACCGAACCGGTAAGCACCTGGGCGGTTGATGAACGAGGCGGCGGCGGTCTCGGTCAGGCCGTAGCCCTCGAGCACGATGATGCCGATCGCGTCGAACCACTGCGCGACATCGCGGTCCAAAGGGGCTGCTGCCGAGACGAAGTACCGCAGCCGACCACCGAAGCGTTCACGGATGGTGGATAGCACCAGCCTGTCCGCAACTTTGTGCTGCAATGAAACGAGCAGCGGCGGATTCTCGCCGGCTTGTGTGGCACGCGAGACCTTCAGGCCAACCCCGATCGCCCAGTCGAAGATCTTCTTCTTGATCCCGCCTTCTTCGGCCACCATGCCCTCGATACGCGCATGCGCCTTCTCGAAAATGCGAGGAGCGGCCCCCACGATGGTGGGGTGCAGTATCGCAAGGTTCTCCACGATCTTGTCGACCCGGCCGTCGATTGCCGTCGGAAAGCCGATCAGCGGTGACAGTGCCAACATCACCTTGCCGAACGCGTGAGACAGCGGCAGCCACAGAAAGTTCAGGTCGTCCGGGCCGAGAACGTTCAGGGCATCGATCGCGGCGGCGCTGTAGGTCCATGCGGAATGCGGTAGCCGAACCCCCTTCGGGGTGCCGGTCGTCCCGGAGGTGTACATGATGCTGCCCAGGTGCTCGGGCCGGATCTCGCGGATGCGGTCGACCACCGCATCGGGAGATCCGGCAAGCAGATTCCGTCCCTGCTCTTCGAGGTCGTCGAGAGTGATCACCCAGTTTCCGTCGCCCTCGCCGTCGAAGATCACTACCTGTTGCACGTCAGGCAGTTCGGCGCGGTGCTCGATCAGTTTGTCGACCTGGGTCTGATTCTCGGCAACAACGACACGGCTGCCCGAGTTGGCGACGATGAACGTGACGCCGGTGGCATTGGTGGTGGGGTAAACGGTGGTGGTGGCCGCACCGGCGCACATCACCGCGAAATCGACGAGCACCCATTCATACCGTGTGGACGACACGAGCGCGATCCGGTCCTGAGCGTCGATTCCCAGCGCGATCAATCCGGCGGCGAGGATGTTGATTCGGTCACCGACCTGCTGCCAGGACACACTGGTCCAACCCTCGCCGTCGGGGAATCGGAATGCCTCTACGTCTGGAGTTGCGGCGACGCGGTCGACCAGTATCTGGGCGACCGACGGTGCCCGATTCTCGATCTTGCCGAGGTCGGGAGGTTCCTCGGATTCCTGGAGGAACGTCATCATTCGATCCTACGAGTCCCCGGCCGATCGCCGCGGCGTTCGGATGAGAAACATGTGCGCAAAGACAGCCACTCCGCAGGTGAAGAGCGGGAGCAGTGAAAGTGGCCGGACGTGCACCGTAGATCGGGATGGCGTGCTGAGCCGGCGGCCTGGGTGAGGCGGGCGGCGAGTGACGATTTCACTCCCGTCGGCTCTATCGGATTGCTCGGTTGGTACTTCCCGCTTGCGGGAGTATCTCGGCCGTTAGATGGGCCACCCGTGTAGGTAGGCGAGAGAAGTCCCCCTTCGAGGGGATGAGATCGTGTGGCTACCGGCCTGCGGTCGGGACCGCCAGGATCGGTTCCGGACGTTGTGCGAGACGCACGAGGCGGGGTACGTGCTCGTCCTCGATGTCCACTCTCAGGCTGGACTCGTCGCGGAGTTGTCGGCTGGGTTGCGCGCCAGCGTGAACAGCGCCTCGTCCTCCTGCGCGAAGTGCAGGGTGAGGACCGCGTCGAGTCCATAGAGGGTGGCTCGCAGATCGTCGATCTGGTCGGCGCGGATTCCGTGTGGTGAGTCGTCGAGGTGGCGGCGGATCCGGTCGACGAGCCGTTCGATCTCGGTGTGCTCGCGGCTCATCGTCACCATCGCCTCCGGGTCGCGCAAATAGTCGGCCAGCGCTGGATACAACTGCGACTCCTCGGCATGTTCGTGCGGCAGTATGTGCTCGACGAGAAGATCGAATGCGCGGCGGACTGCCGCATCGGCGCTCGGGCCGGGGCCACGGGACAGCGCGTCGGCCGCTTGCCGAACCGAGGCGCGTGCAGTCTGCAGCCGGTCGTGCTCCCGCGCGAAACGAGCGACCAGAGGGTCGATCTCTGCGGTGCGACGCCCACGATGAATCCGTAAGGCCCGCAACGCGTTCAGGATCACCACGATGTCGATCCCCTCCTGTACCAGCGCGCCGGCAGCGGGCACGAGCAGCCCGAAGGCGGCAGCGATCATCGCCGCCAGTGACAGCGTCATACCCGCGACCGCGCTCTGCACGGCCAGCCGATGCGCCCGCTGGGCGACCTCGACCGCGTCTGCGAGGCGATCGATGCGGTCGTCTACGATCACCGCGTCGGCGGCCTGTACGGCGGCCGTGGACCCACGAGATCCAAGGGCGACGCCCACATCCGCCACTGCGAGTGCCGGTGCGTCGTTCACACCATCACCGACCATGACGGTCACGCCGTCGCCGCGTTCCGCGCGGATGGCCGCGATCTTGTCGGCGGGGTCGGCGTCGGCGACGACTTCGGTGAGCCCCAGTAAATGTGCCACCTCGGCGGCGTTATCGACCCGGTCGCCGGTGAGCAGGAGCAGCCGCCGCAGGCCCGCGGATCGCAGGCGGCGCATAGTGCGTGCGGCGTCGGCGCGAATGCGGTCACGCACCAGCAGTGCTGCCATGGGCACATCATCGACGCACACCCACACGAGGACGGCCAGATCCAGCCGGGCCCGCCGCTGGGCGGCTTGTGCCCAGGGCGCGGGCTCGGTTCGCGACGGCAGCCGCCCGACCTGAACCCTATGACCGTCCACGGTCCCTGTGGCACCCAGGCCGGGTTGCTCCGAAACATCCTGCGCGGCATCGGGCTCCAGCCCGCGAGCCGTGGCCGCAGCGGTGACGGCGTTGGCGAGCACATGCGGTGAGAACTGTTCGACCGCGGCGGCCTGTCGCAGCACCCGGTCGGCGTCGGCACTAGGCGCGGTGACGATGTCGATCACCGCCGGTCGGCCTACGGTGACGGTCCCGGTCTTATCCATCGCCAGACACCGTGCGTGCCCAAGGGTTTCGAGCGCTGCGCCGTCCTTCACCACCACACCTGCTCGCGCAGCCCGCGACATTCCGGCCGTGATCGCGACCGGCACCGCCAGCAGTAGCGGACAGGGCGTGGCGGTGACCACCACAGCAACAGCCCGCACCGGATCCCGCGTGAGTATCCAGGCGAGACCGGCGATCACGAGCGCGAGCGGCAGGAACCATACCGCAACTCGATCGGCCAGCCGCGCCGTCGGCGCCACCGTGGCGGCGGCCTGCCGCGCCAGCGTGACGATTCCGGCATAGGTACTCTCCTCCACGGTTGCGGAGGCCCGAATATCAACGGCTGCACCGGCATTCACCACACCGCTGCGTACCTCGGTGCTCACGCGGCGCACTACGGGGACCGACTCCCCGGTCAGTG
The DNA here is from genome assembly GCF_045208035.1 of Nocardia sp. NBC_01009. Lineage (NCBI taxonomy): Bacteria > Bacillati > Actinomycetota > Actinomycetes > Mycobacteriales > Nocardiaceae > Nocardia > Nocardia sp. NBC_01009. The sequence continues at coordinate 5,720,591 of NZ_CP108695.1, forward strand.
CCGATTCGTCGAAAACCCCCGCCACGGCGAGCACTCCGTCGACGGGCACCGTCTCACCGGGCAGAACGACCACGACATCGCCCGGAGAAATCTCGGTGGCCGCAACGGTTTCGATGCCGCCGGCGCGCCGCTGATGCGCCTGCATCGGCGCCCGCCCCAATAACGCGGATAGGTCGCGCCCGGCCCGGCGGCCCGCATATGCCTCCAATACCCGGCCGGTGGCCACCATCAACGCGATCAGGGCGCCCGCGAAATACTCGCCGACCGCGGCGGCACCCACCAGCGCCACCAGCGCGAGCAGATCGGCGCCGTAGCGTCCGCGCCGAAGATCCTGGCAAACCCACACTGCTGCGGGCACGAGCGCGACCACTGTGGCCGCGAGCCACAACATGTCGGCGACCGCCCCACTGAACGGACGTGCGACCAGCCCGGCCGCACCCAACACGCCGATCACGGCGACGAGGACCGCCTCACGAAGCATCCTCCGCGCCGGTGTCTTCGACGTGGTCTCTGCAGTTTTCATGGAGTCTCCTCGATCTCGAACCGCGGCGCCGAAGCACCGATCCGGGCGCTGCCCGCCCGCGAGAAGGGACTACTCGGCCACGGAGCTGCGATCGACCGTGCCGTAAGTGGCTTGTGTTGCGGCTGCGCTGCGGAGACGAACGATGGCATTCGTCCGCAGCGTGCCGATCGAGCAGACCTCGATCGGCGGGGTCGCGTCCTGGTATGCGAGGGTGTCGCCCACCACGACACGACGCAGGCCGAGATCACGCAGTCAGCGGCCCGTGCGTGGCGGCCACGACGATGTCGCTGGCGTGGTCATGACCGTGTGTCCGTCGTCGAGCCGCTCCGGTCGTCGGCCGCAGGCGCGGGCGCCAGCTGGTTGACCAACCAGTCGCGGGCGAGTTCGGCGACTTTCTCCAATGCGCCCGGCTCGGCGAACAGGTGGGTGGCGCCGGGCACCACCGTCAGTACGGTCTCACACGACATCGCCTGCGCCGCGAGACGGTTCAGCTCCAGCACGACATGGTCGTGCCCGCCGACGATCAGCAGAGTCGGCGCGCGCACCGCCGCAAGGGCCGTACCTGCCAGATCCGGCCGGCCGCCACGTGACACCACTGCGGCGATGTCCACGCCGGGGTCGGCCGCCGCCCGAAGCGCCGCGGCGGCACCCGTGCTGGCCCCGAAGTACCCGATCCGCAGGCCGGTGACGTCGTCTTGACGGGTCAGCCAGCCGGTCGCCTCGACCAGTCGTCGCGACAGCAGCTCGATATCGAAGACCAGTGCCCGATGGATCTCCTCTTCCGGAGTGAGCAGGTCGAAAAGCAGGGTGCCCAACCCGGCTCGGTTCAGCACCGCGGCCACATAGCGATTGCGCGGGCTGTGGCGGCTGCTGCCGCTGCCGTGCGCGAACGTCACCATCCCGATCGGGTTCTCCGGAACGGTGAGATGCCCGGCCAGTTCGACCTTCCCGGCCCGGACTCGCACCTCGTCGTCACGCAGCGGTGGATCAACCGCGGGATCCGCCTGTGGCTCCCGCACCTCTCCGGCGGCTCGGCGCAGCAGCTCGGTGACCTCTGCATCGGAGACCTGGCCGAACCGCCGATACCAGCAGCCGACAGCGCCGAACCACGTCGGCAGCTCCAGACAGACCACCTCGTCGGCTTCGTCTTTGAGCATCGCCAGCGTGTCCCGAGGCGCCACCGGAACGGCAAGTACGACGCGCTGTGCGCCGTGTGCCCACGCGACCTGGCAGGCCGCACGGGCCGTCGCGCCGGTGGCGATGCCGTCGTCGACGACCAACACCGTGCGGCCCGACAGCGGGATACGCGGATGTGTGCGCCGCAGCCGCTCGGCCCGCCGCGAAAGTTCCTCTCGTTCGCGGCGCTCCACGGTCCCCATATCCGCACTGGTGAGTTGCGTGTACGCGACCACGACGTTGTTGATCACCTGGACGTCGTCCTCGCCGATCGCGCCGAAAGCCAGCTCCGGCTGATATGGGACACCGAGTTTGCGCACCACGATCACATCCAATGGCGCTTCCAGCGCCCGCGCGACCTCGTACGCGACCGCAACACCGCCGCGCGGTAGGCCGACCACGACAACATCCTCGTCCCGGAGATATTCCAGCCGCCCCGCCAGTCGGCGTCCGGCGTCGCGGCGATCGTCGAATAGCATCGCAGGCCTCCTCACAGATCTCCTCCAGCGTGGACATCGACGGAGCGCGGCGACAGGTCCGATCGTCGCCGAGTGGAGAGCCGTTGGTCCCGGATGCCTGCACTGGTGTCGCCGTCGTCGAGACGCACTCGGCCTGCGACCAGCAGTTCGTTCAGGCACATGCTGTGCCGTGCTCAGTAGGGCCCGACTGGGCCGGACGATCGACACCGATAGCAGATGATCAACGCCCGTGCCGCGAGTGAGCAGTTGCGCGCTGGCCGAGGCACACGGCGAAACAGCGTAACCCGGACCGTCGGCGATTCCCGGCCCGCCAGGGCCAGCGGAGAGGACGAAAGGCCTCGCCATAGGGGTCTTCGTGATCGGTTGCCTGCGGTCGGGATCGAGCAGGCTTAGTGGTATGGATACCGCCGAGCATGCCGCCGTTCGGGCACGCGCGATCGAGCGAAGGCTAGTCGGCATGGTATGTGATGTCCGCTGGTCGCCACGGGATTCTGCCTATATCGCGTTCAGCGCCGAGTTCCCGGGACTGACCTGCGCCGATGCCTGATCATCGCGAGCGGCGATCGATGGTCTGGAAGACAAGATCCGCGCGGCACTCTCGGCAGAACCGAGCCGGACCGTGGAGATCTGAGGAAGCAGAAGCGAAGCGGTACAACGTACAACGGCGAAGACGAAGGCAGCAGGCTATGGACCCCCGCGAATTCCACATGTCGCAATCGGACCTGTTCTCGTGGAACATGGAGCGTGATCCGATCCTGCGTTCGACCATCGTCTCGGTTCTGATCCTCGATACCGATCCGGACTGGGATCGCCTGGTGGAGACGATAGATCGCGGCACCCGCCTGGTGCCGAGGTTGCGGCATCGGCTGGTCACCGCGCCATTCGGTCTCGCCCCGCCCAGGTGGGCGCTCGATCCGGATTTCGACCTATCCTGGCACCTGCGACGGGCCGCGCTGCCGGAACCCGCGACCATGTCCGCGGTACTTGAATTCGCGCGCACCGAGGCGATGACCGCTTTCGATCCGGCTCGTGCACTGTGGCGCTCGACGTTGCTCAGCGGTTTGTCGGGTGGGGGGTCCGCGCTGGTGATGACAGTGCACCACAGCCTCACCGATGGTATCGGCGGCATTCAGATCGCCACAGCGCTGCTCGATTTCGACCGTGCGGGCACTGATCATGGCCATCCGCCCCAGCCGCCGTACGACCATGACGGCGCGCTGCGCGATATCGTGGCATGGAACTGGTCAGTCGGCTCGGATCTCCTGCGCGACGGCATCCGGGCGACGCCACAAACCGCGTGGCGAGCTGTCACTCATCCCGCGCGGACGGTACGCGACAGCGCCGCGCTCGCGACCTCGCTGGTCCGCCTGGCCAAGCCCATTACCGCAACGCTGTCGCCAGTGATGATCGAACGCAGTCTCGGCCGCCGACTGGCGGTGCTGGATGCACCCGTCGAGCAAATGCGCCGCGCCGCACGGGCTGCGGGCTGCACAATGAACGATGCCTTTCTGACCGCGGTGGTCATCGGACTGCGCAGGTATCACGACCGGCATGGGGCGAAGGTCGACCAGCTGCGACTAACCATGCCGATCAGTCTTCGGACGGCCGATGATCCACTCGGCGGCAACCGGATCACGCTCGCTCGTTTCGCATTGCCGGTCGGCATCGCCGAGACCACAGAGTTGATGCGCGCCGTGGACGCCGCGGTCGGCGGTTGGCGCCGCGAGCCGGCCATACCGCTGTCCGGTGCTGTCGCGGCAGCGTTCAATCGGTTGCCGGTCGGAGTGGTCACCGAGATGCTCAAGCATGTCGACTTCGTCGCCTCCAACGTCCCGGGTTCCCCGGTGCCCCTCTATATTGCCGGGGCGCGTATCGACCGTATGTACGCTTTCGGCCCTACCATCGGCACGGCCGTCAACGTGACATTGACCTCGCACGCCGGAACCTGCTACGTCGCGATCAACGCAGACACCGCCGCGATCCCCGACCTCGAGACCCTGACCGAATGCCTCGCCGCAGGCTTCGCCACCGTGCTCGGCCTCGGCGGCGAGTGCGCACCGCAAGCCCCCGCCGACGGCACAGCCGAAGCATCTCGATCGACACCGGTCTGATCGGTTCCCGAGCGATCAGAACACCCCCGCTTCTTGCGATCGTCCGACCAGGCACCGTCACATGCTCTTGGTCATCGCGGCCGATGACGTTCGGCACCTCACAGCCGAGTCGGTCGGGCGAGATGCTGTGTTCGACACACCGATACACACCGACTCGAACATCGCGACCTAAGGGGCAGCGGAATGAGCACCCGACATGATGCGGATCGACACCAGCTGGCCTCGGCTGCGGTGGTGGTGGGGACCGATGGGTCCGCGACCGCCGATGCCGCCGTCCGATGGGCGGCTGAAACGGCGGCTCGGAAGGGACGGCACCTGCTGATCGTGCACGGCCTCGACCTCGCGGTCACTCGCGCGGCCCTCGGGAGCCACCTCCCCATGATGTCCTCGGTCATCGCGGCGATGCACGGCCAGGGCGATCGCATCCTCGCCGAGGCCCGTGCCCTTGCATGCGACATCGCTCCCGATCGCACCGTAGCCACCGAACTCTCCGAAGCGAACCCGGCGAAGTCGCTGATCGCGCTCTCGGAAAGTGCGCACCTCGTTGTCATCGGCGCGACCAGAGGCGACGGCATGCTCGCGCACCTCGGATCGACATTGCTCGCGGTGGCCGGGCACGGCCACGGCACAACCGTGGTCGTGCCGGGCACCGGAGAACCGAATCATCGCAGCGGTCCGGTCGTAGTGGGCGCGGACGGCAGCCCGGTCGGTGAAGCCGCCCTCGGCGCGGCATTCGCCGAGGCATCCGAGCGCAATGCCGAACTCGTCACCATGCACGCCTGGAGCGACCTGACTTTCGGCGCGTACGCCGGAAATTCATATCTCGAAATCCCTATCGTCGACCTCGAGATAGCCGAACACGCACTGCTGGCCGAGCGTCTCGCGGGTTGGCAGGAGAAATACCCTGACGTCACCGTGACCCGTAAGGTCTCCGTTACCGGGCCGCGCGAGCAATTAGCGAACTGGTCGAAGTCCGCGCAGCTGCTCGTGGTCGGCAGCCGCGGCCGCGGCGGATTCCGCGGTCTACTCCTCGGCTCGACCAGTAGCTGGCTCGTGCAGCATGCGGCCTGTCCGGTCATGGTCGTGCACCCGAACTAGTTCGCACTCCCACAGCGGCGAAACAAACCGCCGCCGTCGCCATCGCGCTGATCATCGCGATCATGGTGCTGGTCCCCCGTGCCCTGTATCACCGAATTGCCCATGGGGCCGACAGGTCCTCGCGAGCCTGCTCGCCCATCCCGGCGTGCCGCAGGTCGTGATCCGCATCGGCACAGCGCCCGACAACGAAACCGAAGCCCCGCCGGCCCTCGTCGACATCCTCACCACCCACCGGTGACCCCGCGCCGTCTTCACGATGCGAGCCGACGACTACGAGACGACACCGCGGGATGCGACGCTCGCGACCGACCCCGTCGTCGCGGTCTGATCAGGCACGGGCGCGGTCGCGAGCCAGAGCGCGGTCGCGCTGTTCCTCGAAGCGCGGGATCTTCACCTTCTCCATATCCTCTAGGAACGCGGCGAGCCGCTCTCGGATCTGTTCGCCGCGCGCACTGAAGTCGGTGCGGCCGAACAGATTCCACTGCCGCAATACCGGCTGCAGCACCTCTTCGAGGTGCTGACGCAGGTCGTAGACACCGTGTTTGGCCATGAGTACACCATTGCGGCGGAAGCGCGGCATCCCGGCGCCGGGCATCCGGAAATTCTGCACGATGTTGGCGACAGCCTCAATCGCCTGATCCGGCACCAGATCCAGCGCCGCGCCGCACATAGTGCGATAAAAGATCATGTGCAGGTTCTCGTCGGCGGCGATGCGTTGCAACATCTTGTCGGCAATCGGGTCACTGCACACCCGGCCGGTATTGCGGTGGGTGACCCGAGTGGCCAATTCCTGAAAGCTCACGTAAGCAACCGAATGCAGGAAGCCCGCGCCGCTGTCGACCTCGGCTTCGCTGACTCCCGAGGAGAAGCCATTGGCCATATGCACCATCCTGGCCTCTTCCAACGCGACCGGGTCGACCGTGCGGGTCACCACCAGATAATCGCGAATTACGGTGCTGTGCCGCAGTTCTTCGGCGGTCCACCGCCCCACCCAGGTGCCCCAAGCACCGTCGCGGGAGAAGTTCTCGGCGATCTCGCGGTGGTAGGAGGGCAGATTATCCTCGGTCAGGAGGTTCGTGACCATCGCCGCCTTGGCGACCTCGCTGAGCCCAGATTGTTCGGCCTCCCAGTCGATTCCGCCGAGGGCGCCGAAGCTGCGGCCTTCGTCCCATGGTATGTAGTCGTGCGGATGCCGATCCTTGGTCATCGATAAGTGCCGATGCACGCACTCCTCCGCCATCGGCTCCAACTCGGCGAGTATTTCGCGTTTGGGTCAGCTCACGCGTCAATGATGTTGCCTACCTTCCTTCTGATCGGCGTCCATGTCACCACCGAGTTCCGGCGGCCCCCAGGGCCGAAGGTCCCGCAGAGTTCGGGACCGACTGCCTTTATCTCGAGTGTCATCAATCTGACTCCCCTCGACGATCAGCCAGTTCCCGGGTTCGGGGTGCATGATCCAGTCCTCCTCAGCCGACCGACTCATCGACGTCGCGGTACTGGGTCGGTCCGGCGGCGGGACCCCGATGTGCCCTCAACTGCTCGGCGAACCACATGGCCGCCACATAGGCGGCCCGCTGCGATGTTTGTGGATCGGCCGACCCGAGACCGTGCCCGGCCAGCACGGTGACCCGGTGCTCGCACCGCATTGCCGCAGCCGCACGACGATTGACGGTATGCACGCGGATGTCGAGGCCACCGAGAACGAAAAGCGTCGGTGCCATGACATTGCCCAGCCGCGCACCAGCCAGGTCGGGCCGGGCGCCCCGCACAACCACGGCGCGGATGTTGTCGCGCGGTTCCGCCGCTGCCCAGAGCGCGGCGGGTGCTTCGGAGCCGGCACCGAAGTATCCGACCGGAAGCTCCCGGCAGATCGGTGAACTCCGCAAACATCGGCGCGCGATGGCGAGGCGACTGCCCAGCAGTCCGACGTCGAAGACCTTGGCGTCATCGATCGCCTCGGCCGATGTCAGCAGATCGATCGACAACATCCCCAGGCGATGCCCGGCGAATACCTCGACCACGAAGGTATTACGTGGGTTGTGCCGGTTGCTTCCGCTGCCGTGCGCGAAGACGACAATGCCGATGGGGTGATCCGGTATCCGCAGATGTGCGGCGAGTTCGACCGCGCCGACGGGGATCGCCACCTCTTGGTCGCACACCGAGTGCGGTGCGGCGATATCGACTGTTGTCATGACGAGCCAACCTCTCTGTGCCGCTGCGCATTCGGCGCCGGATCGCACTCGCGGGCCAATGCGAGCAGGCGGGTACGGTATTCGAACCGGCCGATCCGGCCCGCCGGCAATTCGGCCAGTAACGCGTTCTCCACCTCCGGCGCCCACCAAACCTGTCCCGGATCTGCCCATTCGACGGCCAGTCGTGCGGGGAGCCGCGGCGGCGAATCATCGACCTCGGCCGATGTGCCCGGACCGGCGCTGCGGACAGCTATTCGCCCCGACCAGCCGCCGGGACCACGCTGCTCACCGCTGCCTGAGCCGACAGCCCACCACAGCGCCAGCAACACCGTCGGGAACCCGATCATGGTTACGACACCTGCGATCATCATGAACCTCCCGGTCCTGCCCACCGTTCCTATGCCCCGTGCGGGAGCCATTGGGCGGACATCACCTGACTGTCGATTCCACCTGCTGGCCGAGCACCCGAGTAGGGCATCCCGTAGTCCTCTGCATCGACTGTCGGCCTGTCTCGAGTGACCAAAGTCCCTTGGCTGCGCAAAGTTCCGGCGAGGTGACCAAGGACCTCCCATCGCGTGGGCAATGCCCGTCGCGGCCGGTATCCACGCGCTGCACACTCGGCGTTGTGAACGCAGGCACTGGTGCGGACGCACCGCATCTCCAGATTGTGCGGGCGGGCTTGCGGCTGTCCTGCCGACCGAACTCGCCGCGAGCCGATCGGTGATCGGTGATCGGTGATCGGTGATCGGTGATCGCCGAGCTGATAACCACCCCGACGTCGCGCAGGTGATAGTCCGGATCGGTACCGCCCCCGACGAGGTCGGGCCCATCCAACCCCTCGGCGGTCGTTCGCCGAGATCCTCGAGATCCATTTCTCGGCGAGGTCGACCAGATCTTCACATCGTCGCCGAAGTAGATCCTGCTGGTGGTCGTGGTGCCGGCCGCTGAGGTGGTGGTCGATCATCACGCCCGTCGGGTAGCGGCAGGGACCAACGGCTCTTCAGTTGGCGACGACCAGATCTGCCGTCGACCGCTCGGGCATCGGAAGCTGATGGTATGACTGCTCTGCCCGGTGTTCCGCATCGAATCCGAGCCGGTACCCGGCTGACCGAGTGGGCGGCGGTCACACCTTGCCGACCGCGTCCTCGTCGTCTTGCTCATCGAACGGTCCCCTGTTGATACCGAACAGCAGGTTACGCAGATCGGTCGGGAATACCGCGGCGACTCGGTCCAACTGGCCCGGAGAGCAGAGGTCGCGCAGTGCGTCCGTCACCAGCCAGGCCAGACCGACGGCCTCGTCCTCGGTGACTCCGGCTTCGGCCGCGAACTGCTCCAGGAATGCCGAGACACTACGTGAGACCGGCACTTTGGCGGGTATCCAGCCCGCGAAGAAGATGCCGCGCAGTAGTTCGGGCAGTTGCGCGCTCAGATGCGCGGCATCGCCAACCTCGAGCCGATCGCGCACGGTGTGCAGCCAGGCGCGTGTCACCTGGTAGGCGAAGGCACGATCTTCGGTCGCCAGGTCGTCAGTGATGCGGCGCAGCCACACATGTGCGGTGTGCACGGCGTGGGCGAAGGGATCGTCGGAGTTCGACATTGTCACCACCTAATCGAGATGTACGACCATGACCGGGCACAGTGCGTGCTGCACAAGAGAATTGCTGGTGGAACCAAACAGCAGGCCGCGGAATCCCCCGCGGCCGCGGCTGCCGACTACGATCAGCTGCGCGGTCTTCGACCACTCCATGAGGTGCGTGCGAGCATCAGAGGGATAGACCTCGCTGGTCACCCCTACATCCGGGAACTTCTCGTGCCATCCGGCAAGTCGCTGAGTAAGCAGTGCCATCTCGGCGGCCGTCATCTCCTCGTCGGGAATGTCGAGGAAGTCGTATCCGGCGAACTCGCCGAAATCGAGGTCGCTCCATGCGTGTACCGCCACCAAATCGGTTGCGCGGTCGGCCGCTTCGGCAAAGGCCGCCCCGACGGCGGCCTCGCCCGCCGCGCTGCCATCGACGCCGACGACGACCGGACCGGCACGATGCGGCCGTGTCGGACCAGCGGCTCGCGCGACCACAACGGCACCGCGGCCGTGGGCAACCACGGCCAGCAAGGTCGAGCCGAGATGACGTAGGGTGCCGACACCGGGCGTCACCCCGAGCACCACCAGATGCGCTGTGCGTGAGTGCCGTACCAGGAGTTCGGCCGGATTCGCCTCCGACACCTCGGTAGTGATGGTCAGTTCCGGGGACACCGCGTGCGCGAGCCGCCGCGCCGCGTCGACGAGATCGGTGCCACGCGCACGAAATTCGTCGATCAGCGGCGACAACGCAACCCCGTGTCCGTGCACCGCCGAGGGCATCGCTCTCAGGTCCAGGCCGTGTGTTATGTGCAGGCCACGCCCCCGCCGCGCCGCGGTTTCGGCGGCCCAGCGCACCGCGAGGTCCGCGGCCTCGGTGCCATCGATACCGACGACCACCACGGCCGAGGTCAGCCGGTGCGGGTCGGCGGCGGGTAGACCGTCCGGGTCGGGACCAATTGGACTATTGCTGTCGGACATGGGATTTCGTGCCTCTCTACCGCTGATGGGCCGCTGTGGGAGCGGCGGCTCCGGGGGCTGTTACTACGGCGCGCCGCCCTCGGAGTGGTCCGGGACAATCGGACCCAGATGGGCGACGAACCAGTCACGAGCCAGCGCCGCAACCTTCTCCAGCGCACCCGGTTCAGCGAACAAGTGAGTGGCGCCGGGTACTACCGCCAGCACGGTCTCGCACGACATTGCCGCTTGCGCAAGTTGATTGAGCTCCAGCACGACATTGTCGTGACCGCCGACGATGAGCAGTGTCGGCGCCTGGACATCGGCGAGCCGGTCGCCCGCCAGATCGGGTCGGCCGCCACGGGACACCACCGCGGCGATCTCGACCTGCGAATCGGCCGCCGCCGACAATGCCGCACCGGCCCCGGTGCTGGCCCCGAAGTAGCCGATCCGCAAACCGGCGATGTGTTGTTGGCGCGTAAGCCATTCGGTGACCTCCACCAGTCGCCGCGCCAGCAGGTCGATATCGAAGACCCGCGCCCGGTGGATTTCCTCCTCGACCGTGAGCAGATCGAACAACAGTGTTCCCAGACCCGCCCGATTCAGCACGCTCGCCACGTAGCGATTGCGCGGACTGTACCTGCTGCTGCCGCTGCCGTGCGCGAATACGACCAGCCCGATCGGCCGCTCCGGAATGGTGAGATGTCCGGCGAGTTCGACCTTTTCGGCGATCACCCGCACTTCGTCGTCACGCAGTGGCGGAACACCCGTAGGAACCGTCAACGGCGCGGCCACCCGCTCGGCGGCGCGGCGCAGCAGCTCGGTCACCTCGCTATCGGAGGTCTGACCGAAGCGGTAGTACCACTGACCGACCGCGTGGAACCGTGACGGCTGTTCGAGGCAGATCACCTCGTCGGCCTCCTTCGACAGGCCGGCCAGCGCATCCGGGGCGCCGACCGGCACCGCCAGCACGATCCGAGCCGCGCCCTGTGCCCGCACCATTTGGCAGGCCGCGCGAGCTGTGGCCCCGGTGGCGACACCATCGTCGACGATGATCACGGTCCGTCCCGCCAACGGAATGCGCGGGCGCTCGCGCCGGTATCGTTCGCCCCGGCTTCGAAGTTCTTCGCGTTCACGGTCTTCCACGGCCGACATCTCCGCGGTGGTGACCCCTGCCCCCTCGATGACGGGTTCGTTGAGTACCTGGACACCCGCTTCACCGATGGCGCCGAACGCCAACTCCGGCTGATGCGGAACCCCGAGCTTGCGCACCACGATCACATCCAGCGGCGCACCCAGGACGCGCGCGACTTCGAACGCGACCGGCACACCGCCGCGCAGCAAGCCGAGCACGACGGCATCCGTATCGTGTAGTTGCCGCAGGCGCGCCGCGAGTCGTCGGCCAGCGTCGTGTCGATCGAGAAATACCATCGGAACCTCCTTGCCGGACCACTCCAGATTCGCGAACCAGCACGCCACCCGAAAGGTCCCGACGTCGCCCACACAAGGGTCATTGGTCCCTTCGGCCGACCGCCACCCTCGCGGCCGGTACTCGGGCCATCCGTCGCCTGTCCTGAGCCGCTCCGACGGATGACATTGGTCAATGCCGCCACTACCCGGTGGCCCTACCCCGCGGACATGGCTCGGCGGACAGTGAAAGGTATATGGGGCTACCGGCAACCACGGAACGCACGGTGCTGGTCGTGTACGCCACCGCACGGGATCTACCGCTGAGTCGACGAGTTTTCTGCGGCACGGATTCGTCCGCGCCGGCGCACCTCTGACGAACGCCGAGCGGCCGAGGGTGCTGCCGAGGAAGAGGACCGATGGGTACCAGGGCCGACCGCAACACCATCGTCGTCGGCGTGGACGATTCCGTGACGGCGTCGAATGTGGCGCGCTGGGCGGCCTACCTCGCCAGCGCTCTGCACGCGCCATTGCTGGTCGCCCACGCGCTGCCGTGCTCGCGCACCGCCGCGAAGCAGCTGGCCGACCGTGTCCATGCACCGCACGCATATGACGCCGCCACCGAAACCCTGGATCGAACCTGCCGACTCGTGCGCACCTGCGACCCGGAACTGACGGTCGACGCGGCACTGCCCGATGGCCCGCCCGCCAAGGCGCTCGTGGAGCTGAGCGCGCACGCCCGCATCGTCGTGGTGGGCGCGCAGAGCGCCTACGCGGAAAGGTTGATCGGGCCGACCACCGTGCATGTCGCCGAGCATGCGCACTGCCCGGTCGCGGTGTGGCGCGGCGAGAACGGCAGGCCCATTCCGCTCGGTAAGCCGGTGGCGGTCGGCGTGGACGGGACCGAGCTCAGCATCCCGGCCATCGCCCACGGTTTCGAAATCGCCGCAGCACTCGAGGTGCCGCTCACCGCGGTGCACTGCTGGCCGTCGCGCATCGAACCGGTGGGCCACCATCTCGACCGTGGCGAGCAGGAACGTACCCTCTTGGCCGAGTCCTTGGCCGGTTGGTGCACGGAATACCCGGATGTCGAGGTCATCGAAATGCCCATCCCCGGCCTGGCCCGCTCAGTGCTGAACGAGATAGCGCAGGATGCGCAATTGCTCGTCGTCGGCAGCCACGGCCACTCGACCGCGACGGCTCTGTTGTTCGGTTCGACCACCCGGGATCTGCTCCACCACACCACCTGCCCGGTACTTGTATGCCGGTCGTAAAGATGCGGTCGCACACCACGCCCATTTCCGTCGTGCCCGCGCCAGGCTCGACTACCGGAAGTGAACGCTGGCACGGACACCGTCACCGACGCGGGTCCGGGGCTGTGCGTGTAGTCGAATCATGGTGTGCTGGCGCCAGTTTCGCGACGCCGTTCGGCTCGATCGTCGCCAGTGCGCTGCCGACAGGAACCGTACTCCGGGCGCAACCAGGATCTCGCCGATGGTGCCCCCATCAAAGCACTCGACTTCTATTGCCGCCTTGGCGGTGTCGCGCTCATCAATCCAGCAACCCCGAGCACAGCCACTGCGGCGATCAATACCGCCTCGCTGAACATGCAAAGCTGCCACACTTTTCGAAGAATACCCAGCGGCTTCATCAGGTCACGCCAGAGCTGAGTCGGAGGATTCGCGTGGGCCTTGGTCTAGGCGGAACGGCGGGTACTCGTCACGCATCAGCGCGGCGTAGGCCAGCACGCGATAGGACCAGCGGTTGATGCCGACGATGAAGTCGAACATCGGGCGCGGGTATCGGGCGGTGAACAGCAGCGTCACCATGGAGACCAGGACGAGTAGTCCGAGCAGAGAGATCCCGGCAGAACCATTGTCACCGTCGCCCCAACTCATGGTCGCCCACGCGCTGGTCATCGCGGCGACGATCAAGTAGTGCGGGATCGCCAGTAGCCACCACTTCACCAGCACCTGGCCACGGGACAGCTTTTCCGGGTAGTCGACCTGCAAGTCCGCCGGATAGGCGGTGGGGCGCAGCGTGAACGGGGGGTACTTATCGGTGCCGATCGGGGAGAACGCGTAGAACTGGACGCGCCACATCCAGCGCAGCACGCCGACGTTGAAGTCGAATATTCCCCGCGGGTAGCGGCCGGTGAACAGGATCGCGAAGCCCGAGACGACGGTGAGCACCACGAAGGCGATCCAGAGGAAGAACAGCACGACGTAGTGCGGTATCGCGAGGATCCATTTCACGAGCCAGAGCCAACGTGACAGCGGTTCGTCGAGGTCACCGCGGAAGTAGACAGGGTAGACGGGGGTCTTGTCGGGGTTCATGATCGGCGCTCCTGACCGGGTGCAGCGTCATACTCCGCGCCGGCGCTGTGCAGCGCGTACGCGGTTCGTATCCAGCATTGCCGGATTCGATGTGACCTCCGAGGGCCGAAATGTCCTTCATCGGGAGGACGTTGGACCTCAGGTTCGGCTGCTGTATTGCCACAATGCCTAACGATGCCGAGGCGAGGGATGCGATCCCTCTTCTGCTATCAGGAGCCGACACCGAGGGGCCATTGGTCCCGGCGCAACGGGCATCACGCCTCTGCCGGCCAGGTACGCGACGCGCGACGCTGTTCACATGGAAGCGAACAAGGCCCGCATCGCCGTCATCTACGCGACGGCACAAGGATCGACCCGCGATATCGCCGAGTTCATCGGCGAGACACTCATCGCTCGCGGCGCTGTCGTCGAGTTGAGCGATGTCGAGCACGCACCGGAGCTGTCCGGCTTCGACGTGGTGATCCTGGGCAGCGCGGTGCACGACAGAGCCCTGCTGCCCGCGGTGAAGTCGTACGTGAGCACGCACCGCGACGCACTGGCGGACACCGACGTCTGGCTGTTCAGCGTCGGCCTCGGGCCGGCGCTGCGCGGCCCGATCGGTCGGCGCATCGGCCGCACCGTCCCGAAGAAGATCGCCGCACTGCGTGATTCGATATCGCCGCGCGACTATCGTGCCTTCGCGGGACACTACGAACGCGCAGGCGTCTCGTTGCAAGCGCGGGCGCTCTACCGGCTCATGGGTGGCACCCGCTACGGCGATCTGCGCGACTGGACCGCGATCCGCACATGGGCAACCGACATCGCCGTTTCACTCGGCCTGCCGGAAGCGACGTCGACGCCGATCCATCCTTAGCCGATATCCGGCCGCGGGCCCAATGGCGCCGGACGCCAGAACCTTCGGAGGTTATGGTCGCCCCTCGACCAGAGTGACGCTGAGATCGGAAATCTTGCCAGGTGCGAACGATTGGGAATCGACATGGGCGACTATGTAGCCGAACTCGGCGAGCTGCGACTCACCGACGCGAATCAGGCAGGTGGCAAGGGCGCGAACCTGGGCGAGCTGGTGGCAACCGGAGTACCGGTACCCCCGGGTTTCGTCATCCTGCGCTCCTGCTACGAGCAGGTGATCACGGACGGACCGAATGGCGCGGAGCTCGATCGCCTACACAGCGAAGCGCTGCGGTCGAGCACCGATGGACCTCGGGTGAACGAACTATGCCGCAGAATGCGGGAACTCGTGCATCGAAGCATGCTGGACGCGCCAATGCGCGAGAGGATCCTGGCGGCCTATCAGGCACTCGGCGATGATGTATCGGTGGCCGTTCGCTCGTCGGCGGTCGGCGAAGACAGCGCCACCTCTTCGTTCGCCGGAATGAACCTCTCACGGACCAACGTGCACGGCGACGAGAAGCTGCTCGCCGCCGTGATCGACTGCTGGGCTTCATTGTTCACCCCGCGCGTTGTCACCTATCGGTCGCGACGCGGAATGGATCAGCGGCCGGTGATGGCCGTGGTCGTGCAGCGCATGGTCAGCGCGCTATGTTCCGGGGTCGCGCTCACCGCCGACCCGACGACCGGGCGCCGCGACCGAGTGGTGATCGACGCCGCACGCGGGCAGGGCGAGGTTGTGGTATCCGGGGCCACCGAACCCGACACTTATCTACTCGACGCCGAGGGGCCCACCCTGCTGGAGACCCGCAACGGCCACCAGAGTTTCGCCATCGTGGCAGGCCCTGACGGCGACCGGCGAGTCGAATTGACCGGAGCCGAATCGGACGCACCGGCGCTGAGCGAGGAGCAGGCCGTCGAGGTGGCTCGGCTCGCGTTGACGGTGCAGAAACATCACGGCTGTCCGCAGGACGTCGAGTGGGCCTTCGACACGGACATGCTGTGGTTGGTGCAAGCCCGCCCGATCACCACGCTGCCGGACTATCCGGCCAGACCGACCATGGCGGGTACGATGCCCCGGACTGTACTGGTGCGTGGTCTCGCCGCGGCGCCGGGTCGCGCGAGCGGACCGGTCCGTGTCCTCACCTCCCCCACTCAGGGCCAGGCGTTGCGCGACGGCGAGGTCCTGGTGGCGCCGATGACCAACCCGGACTGGCTGCCGACCATCACGCGGGCAGCGGCCGTTGTCACCGACAGCGGCGGCATGACCTGTCACGCTGCCATCGTTGCACGCGAATTGGGAGTCCCGTGTGTGGTCGGCACCCGCACGGCCACAACCGCGCTGGCCGATGGAACGTCGGTGACCGTCGATGGCTCGACAGGCGAAATCCAAGCGGGGCAAGTGCCTTCGAGCACCAGTGCCGTCATCCCTACGCCCACGGTGGCCGCGGCAGAGCCGACGGCCACCCGAATCTACGTCAACCTCGCGCTGCCCGAGGCGGCCGAGCGCGTCGCGGCGAGCGACGTGGACGGCGTCGGCTTGCTGCGTGCGGAAACGCTGCTCACCGAGGCGCTCGGCGGTCGACATCCGCGGGACATGATCGCCCGCGGCGAGGGGCACGCCTTCGTAGATCGGATGACGGAGTCGCTGCACCGCATCACGGCCGCCTTCCAGCCTCGACCCGTGGTGTATCGAGCCATCGATATGCGCAGCAACGAGTTTCGCGCACTGGAGGGCGGCGCCCGATACGAGCCCGTCGAGCATAACCCGATGATCGGCTATCGGGGCTGCTACCGCTATGTCCACGAACCCGAACTGTTCGGACTGGAGCTCGCCGCACTCGCCCAGGTGCGTGAACGAACCCCGAACCTGCACTTGATGATTCCGTTCGTCCGCACCCGCTGGGAGCTGGAGGCGTGTTTGGAACTCGTCGATACAAGCCCACTCGGGCGGCAGCGTGGCCTGCACCGCTGGGTGATGGCAGAGGTGCCCTCAGTGGTGCATTGGCTGCCAGAATACGTCGGTCTCGGGATCGACGGGGTGTCCATCGGCACCAACGATCTCACCCAGCTGATGCTCGGTGTCGACCGCGATTCCGAGCAGTGCGCCGAGTTGTTCGACGAATCCGATCCCGCGGTACTGGACGCCATCGGCCGTATCGTCTCGACCGCGCGCCGTCTCGGGATCACCTCCTCACTGTGCGGGCAGGCACCATCGAATAGACCGGAGTTCGCCGAACACCTTGTGCGCATGGGTATCACTTCGATTTCGGTGACACCGGACGCGGTATCGGCAACCCGACGAGCGGTCGCCACAGCCGAGCGGCGCCTGTTGCTCGACCGAGCGTTGGCAGACGGCCAGCGGAAATCGACCACATCGCACTGACAATCGCGACCGTGGCCCTGCGCTGGAGCGTGGGGCCACAAGTGGGTCGCTGTTGCGCGAACAGCGACGACAGTCAACGCTATTTCGCTGAGAACGAATGCTTCCCACCCGAGTTCACAGCACACTCCAAAGTCCGCCGGATGCCCATCGTCTGCCGGGCGTTCGGCAAATCCGGTGGCGCGGGGTCCGATTCCGGACACCACGCCATCGGCAGATCGAATCAGCTCTTGTGGGCAGATCGAATCAGGTCTTGCGCACCACGACCATCGGGCACTCCACCGAATGCAGCAGCGCGTTGCTCGTGGAGCCGAGGACCATGCTCTCGAAACCTCCGCGTCCGTGACTTCCGACCACAAGCAGCTGAGCGTTGGCCGATTCCTCGAGGAGAGCACGAACAGGCCTGTCGCACTTCAGGATTCGCTTCAAAGATACTTCGGGGTAGCGGTCGCAGAAGCCGGCCAGCTGCTCGGCCAATCGTGCCTGTTCCGATTCGCGTTGCGCTTCCCACCCGGAATACGGCAGATCGATCCCGCTGGCATCGCTCCAGGTGTGCAGTGCGGTCACGCCGACCTTGCGCCGCGATGCCTCCTCGAATGCGAGCTCGATGGCGGGCACGCTGTTGGCGGTCCCGTCGACGCCGACCAGAACAGGCATACTCGCCGACACCGGATCGATCGCCGCGATACCGTGGACCACGGCGACCGGGCAGTGCGCGTGGTGAGTCACCGCGGTGCTGACCGAACCGAGCAGCCCGCGGTGGAACGCTCCGATGCCGCGACTGCCCACAACGAGCATCTTGGCGCGCGCTGAGCGCTCGATCATGGTCGGGATGATCTCGACGAAGGTCAGTTCCGTCGTGAGGTCCAGCTCCTCGGCCGGTGCGGCCTGACGCGCCACCCGCGCGGCCTCGGTCAGGATCCGCTCACCGTCGCTTCGCAGCCACTCCACGTCGGCCTTGCCCAACGACATCCCGGACCCGAAGCCGGTGGAGATCGCCATCGAGGTGAGGATATGCAGCGAGTGGTGGTGCAGCGTAGCGTCGACCGCCGCCCAGGCGACCGCCTGGTACGAGCTCGCCGAACCGTCGACGGCTGCCAGGATCGGCGGCAGCGGCGTGGAGGGGTTGGGCATGATTGTTCCTTTCGGTGCCACAGATGTCACGGACGCCGCAGCGGTGTCGGCGGACTCATTGAGTGTCTTCTCTGATCGGGCGATTCAGCTGCCGCCACTGCCGGGCGCATTGGGCGTCATGATGGCGTTCGAGCAGCCACCCTGAGCCTTTGACCAGCGACCACGCGGCGAACCAGGTGGCGACCAGCACTACGACCCCGACACCGATCCCGGTCATCGCGGCCGCGCCGGGCGGGTGCGGTGGCGTCGTCGGAAGGACGTCGGAGTCGAGCCACACGACGACCTGATCACCGAGAGACGCTTTGCTCGGCACCCGCACCATGGCGGTGCCGGGTCGGCCATCGCGGGTCCACTGCACAGGCGCTTCGAACAAATGCGCCTTCAGCTGCCCGGGCTCAGCGGTAATTGTCGCGCTGACAGCGGTTTTCGCCGCGTCCTCGGTGCGGATCCGTGCGGCGTCGGAGGTGTAGGCGGTCGTTGCCAGCGCACCGGCAACCGGTATCGCGACGAGTACCGCAAGCGTTGCGATGATCCGCAATACGGCCTCGAGCCGATCCGACGGGCGCAGCAGCGGATTGGGATTCCATGGACGCATCCACCACAGGCGCGCCACGGGTGACCATGCTCCACGGATCGGGAACGCGGAGTACTCGGACATCGCCGGTCACCTTCTTTCGGTGGCATCTCTCTCGACTTCGAGCATCTCGCGTCGGCGCACGGGCAGGCAGAGACGAAAGTCATTGCTCGTGGGGGTCTACGGGCCCTGATTTGCGGCACGCCCGGTACGCCGCGATCGCGGTCGGCAACGTCGGATACAGATGCTCGGCACCGATCTTCGCGGTCAGCCCGGCCGCGTCCAGATCGTCGCGCAGATCTTGTTTGACTCGCGCCATGACGAAGACCACCCCGCGCGCCGCCAAGTCCGAGCGCAGCTGCTCG
The DNA here is from genome assembly GCF_045208035.1 of Nocardia sp. NBC_01009. NCBI lineage: Bacteria > Bacillati > Actinomycetota > Actinomycetes > Mycobacteriales > Nocardiaceae > Nocardia > Nocardia sp. NBC_01009. The sequence continues at coordinate 5,739,790 of NZ_CP108695.1, forward strand.
ACCGCGTCCATCGCGGTGAGGTCGACCTCCACGTTGGCTTCGGCGTTGAGCACGAACCAGTGCACTCTCGCGCCGCGCTCGGCCCATTGATCGACCGCGGTAAGCGCCCGACGGTGGAAGTCCTCGGCATTGGCGAAGCACAGTGGCGCGTCGTAGCGGTAGACGACCAGTCCGGGCACGGGTTTCGCGTCCGGATAGTCGTCGACGTCGTGCATCCCCGCCAGCCCGGGAACGAACCCGAGGATCGCGTCGTGCGCCCGCGCCACTCGACGCAGCAGATCGAAGATCGACAGCGCGATCGCCACCAGCACGCCGTAGAGCACACCCAGTGCGAGCACCGCGACAACCGTGCCGAGCGCAAGGACGAACTCGCTGCGCCGAAATCGAGCGATCCGCCGGAACTCCGTCACATCGATCAGGCGCAGCGCCGCATAGATGACCAGCGCGCCCAGTGCCGCCGTCGGGAACCCCGCCAGGATTCCGCGTGCCCCGAGCAGGACTACCAGCACACTCCCCAGCGCGACAACGGAATACATCTGGGTGCGCGCGCCCATGGCGTCGGCGATGGTCGTCCGACTGCCACTGCAACTCACCGGGAAACCGTGCAGAAACCCCGCCGCCACGTTCGTCGCGCCCAACGCGGCCAGTTCGGTGTTCGCCTCTATGTGACGTCCGTGCCGGGCCGCGAAAGCCCGCGCGGTCAACGCATTGTCGGAGAAGGCGACCACCGCGATCCCGACAGCGGGCAGGATCAACTGGGTGATATCGGCAGTGGCGACGCCGGCGAACCCCGGAACCGGCAGCCCCGCGGGAATCGACCCCACAACCTCGATGCCGTAGCGTCGCAACGAAAAGATCGCCACCACGCCGGTGGCGAGCAGCACCGCGAGCAACGGCCCTGGCACGCGCGGCGCATACCAAGCCCCCAACAGCAGACCGGTCAGCACGAGCACGGCAAGGACCACGGTCTGCCAGCGCCACTGATCAGCATGCGCGACGAACGAACGGAGCTGCGCGAAAATCGATTCCCCATCGACCGGCACTCCGGACACCCGCCCGAGCTGGCCGACGATCATGATCACGGCGGTACCTGTCAGATAGCCGACCAGGACCGGCTTCGACAGTAGATCGGCAAGGACACCGAGCCGCCCCGCCGCTCCCACCAGGCACAGCGCACCGACCAGCAGTGCCAGCACCGCCGCCAAGGCTGCATATCGGCCAGGATCACCGAGCGCCAACGGCGCGAGTGCCACCGCCGTCAGCAAAGCCGTTGTCGATTCCGGCCCGACCGACAGCTGTCGCGAGGTGCCGAACAGTACGTACACCGCGAGCGGCCCGATCGCCGCCCACAACCCCACCACCGGTGGCAGACCAGCGACGGTCGCATATGCCATCACCTGCGGCACCAGATAGGCCGCGACCGTGACGCCCGCGAGTGCATCCGATCGGAGCCGAACTCGGTCGTAACCCTCGAATTGCCGTAGCCCCGGAAACAGAAGCGCCCGCATCCCGTCAGCATGACGTGCTTCGTTGCCCGATGTGACTGTCTTAGGTCCCTCGGCAAGCGTCGGTTCGGCACTGTGCCGCCGCCATCGCCGGTGCGTAGCGTCGAGATCGACAAGATCTTCGCAGGTCGAGACGCATAGGAGACCGAGATGCGTGCCCGGGTCGTCTACGAATCCATGTTCGGCAATACCGCCGCCATCGCCGAAGCCATCGCACAGGGGTTGGGCGAACACGCCGCGGTGGAAGTGCTCGATGTGGCAGCCGCCGCCGACGTGCCTGCCCCCGTGCTGGACTTGCTGGTCGTCGGCGGTCCGACGCATGCCTTCGGTCTGAGCAGAACCCGGACCCGACTCGACGCCGCGAATCGGACCGACAAGCCGGTCGTCGTCGACATCGGTATCCGCGAATGGCTCGACGCGGCATTCCCGGTGGCACCGGGGTCCAGGGCCGCGGCCTTCGGCACCCGGACCGCCAAACCATCCTGGCTGCCGGGGTCGGCCGCCCGTGGCGTTGGAAAGCGGTTGCGACGCTTGGGCTATGAGCTTGTCGAGGACCCCATGGACTTCCTGGTCGACGGCATCCTCGGACCGATCACGAAGGGCGAGCTGGAGCGCGCCCATGCGTGGGCCGAACGGTTGGCCCGCACCGAGACCGACCGCATCGCGCGCCGGGCGTGACGGTGAAGGAGCCGCCGATGGCATATCGGGTCGACGTCGTCGAATCGACGCCGCAAACGGTGCTCGAGCTGCGCCGCACGGTGCGCGCCGACCATGCGGGCGATGATATCGGCGCGGGAATGCGGGCGCTGTACGACGTGGCCGACCGCATCGGGCTCGTGCCCGAAGGACCGCCGTCGACCACCTACCGAGGCGACTTCGTTCCCGGCGGCGCCACCCAGGTCGACTTCGGTCTTCCCGTCGCTGCGGGACCGCTCGACGGCACCGCCGAACAAGTCACGGTCCGGCGCACTGAGCCTGCGCTGTTCGCGCGCATCACCCACCAAGGCGACTACCACCGGATCCGTGCGGCCTACCAGGCACTCGACGACGGCATCCTCGCCTCGAACCTGCGACCCGTCGGCCCGCCGACCGAGGTGTATCTCATCGCACCCGACAACGCGATCAACCCGCGAGATCTGTTGACCGAGATACGGATACCGGTGATCGCCGCCGAACAATTGGCCATCAGAGTGCAGACGATGTTCGCCGACACCGTGTCCGAACTTCGAAACGCATTGGCCGACCAGGGCTTCGGCATCATTACCGAGGTCGACCTGCGCGCGGTACTGCAAACGAAGCTCGGCGTGCGAATGGACAATTACCTCATCCTCGGGGCCTGCAACCCGGTCCTCGCGCAGCGAGCACTCGCGGCCGACCCTCGCGTCGGCCTGCTGCTCCCCTGCAACATTGTCGTACGTACAGACGGCGCTGCGACCGTCGTCGAGGCGGTCGACCCGAACATGCTGCTGAACGGCGATATCCTGCACGACACCGACCGACCTCAACTCCGCTCGGTCGCCCGAGAAGCCAGAGCCGCGCTCGCGGCCGCGCTGGAGACCGTCGAGAAACGTGTGGTCCCCTCATAGGGACCCTCTTCCGGGCGAGAGATCGTCCCTCCAACTCCGACTCACCTCCGACGAAATGCGGGGAGCGGGCCTTCGGACGCGCCGCAGACTGCGGTGAGATTCAGTGAAACCGAACATCCCCGCAGTCTTGCCTCTGTGCCCAGTCCCGCCTCCGGCTCGACCGAAGGTCGATGTTCGGGTTCAGCACGCCACCATGCTCAGCACGCCCTCACCTCGATCGGGTCAAAAGGGTCCAGCACGTCCTCGATCAGGCGGCGCGATGTGACCGGCCTCGACGCGGCGCTGGTCGGGGCCCAACCGATTCTGACGACGGCCTGCGGGTAGGCATAACCGTCGAGTACTCCGCCGCGAACCGAGCGGCGCAACGAGGGAATCTCGAGCGGCTCGGTCAGCGTGCAGGTGGCCAAGCCGATGTTCGTCGCGGTCAGCAGCACGGCGCTCAACGCCTCTCCCGCGCGTAAGCGCGAGAGTCGATCGTCGGCCGTGGTGCCGATTACCAGCAACTCGGCGAAGTCGGGCTCGATGGCAGTGTCCGCGTGCCGCTCGGCCGGTTCGAACCGCTCGCCCGGCTCCCCTGCATGCCGTTCGGCGGCGGCACGCATCGCTATGGCCAGCCGGTCGCGTGCGTGGTCGGTCGCCAGCCGCAGGATCGCCCCCTGAGCGGCGGCGCGCTCGGTGACAAGCCCGAGATAGCCGGGCGGAACCGGCCACGACGTGTAGGGCCTGCGATCGGTCGACCTGCGCGAGATCGCCGCACATAGCGCGATGTCGAGCGGAGACGGCCGATGGCGCACCAATCCCACTGTCGCCAGATGATTCGGATTCGCCGGATTCGGCAGCCGCCGCACTACGGCCGACCAGCCCAGCGCCGCGAACGTGATACGCAGGTGATGAAGGACCGCACCACAGCTCAGCACGAGGTCTCGTTCCTCGGAATCGGTCGACGACACCGCCCGCGACGGGTCGAGATCTAGCCGCACACTGCGGTCCTCGATCCGCCACCGCCACGGTTGGATGTTGTCGATCGACGGGGCCCGCACCGCGAGCGCCAACGCTGTCTTCACGGTGCGGTCGTCAGGTCGTCCGCGGTCCATCACCTATGCCCTTCCTCTCGTCACGACTCACGTTCGCACCGACAGGCTTCACGGATAAGAGCAGGAGGACCCCATCTGGCAGGACTTCAGACGCCGATGCGCCAAGACGATCCCTAAGACCTTCGACATCGATGACCTTCGGCCATCACCTCACGGTCTCCGTTGCGAAATTCTGAATGTGTCAGCAGAAGCCGGAACCTACCGAAAGGTCGGCATCATGCCCGAATTCCATGGCCGTAGCGCCGTCGTCACCGGCGGCGCACGTGGCATCGGTGCGGCGATCGCGCGCACGCTCGTCAAATCCGGCCTCGGCGTCGTCGTGGCGGACCTGCTTGCCGCGGAAGGTCGGGCCACCGCCGAATCTCTCGGCGCGACCGCGATGTTCCGACGCCTCGATGTCACCGACGAGCGCGAGTGGCGGCAGGTGCTCGACGACGCGGAAGCGAACTTCGGTCCGCTGGCCGTGCTGATCAACAATGCGGGCATCGTCGATTTCGGCGGCATCGAGACCGAGTCGCCGGCGATGTTCCGACACGTCCTCGACGTCAATTTGGTGGGCGCCTGGCTCGGCATGCACCTGGCCGCGCCACGACTGCGTGCCGCGGGCGATGGCGTGATCGTCAATATCTCCTCAACCGCCGGCTTGACCGGTTACCCCGGGATCGCCGGCTACGTGGCCAGCAAATGGGGCCTGCGTGGATTGACCAAGGCAGCCGCGATCGAACTCGGCGGTTCCGGAGTCCGGGTCTGTTCGGTACATCCCGGCCCGATCCATACACCGATGACGGCTGGTTTCGATGCGAGTATGACCGCGGGTCAACCGCTTCCACGCTTCGGTGAACCAGAAGAGGTCGCGGCAATGGTCGGCTTCATCGTCGACAAAGCAACCTTCTCGACCGGGTCGGAGTTCGTCATCGACGGCGGTGCGACGGCGGGCCAGGCCCTCGCCGAGCCTGTTCGAGCCCACGACTCCCAGCGATGATCGGGTCGAGGCCCGCACAGCTGCGGGAAACCCATACCGGGATCGTGGTGCTGTGCGGGGAACGAGCGTACAAACTGAAGAAGCCGATCGCCACCGATTTCCTCGACTTCAGCACACCGGAACGTCGGGAACGCGCATGTGCGCGCGAATTCGAGTTGAATCGACGGCTCGCTCCGGACGTATATCTCGGCATCGCACACCTGACCGATCCCGAAGGCGGACCCGACGAACCGGTCGTGGTCATGCGCAGGATGCCGGAGGAACGGCGCCTGTCGAATATCCTGGCCGATCCGGCAGTGCGCAGATCGGAACTGTCAGCGCTCGTGCAGGTGTTGACCCACTTTCACCACACGGCGCGCCGCGGACCAGACATCGATCGAGCGGGCACACCGGCCGAACTGCGCAGTCGCTGGCGGATACTGCTGCACAGCCTCGGCGAACAGCATGCCGACCTTGTCGACCCAGCGCAGCTGGCGCGAATCGCGGCGCTCTCGATGCGCTATATCGACGGCCGAAAACCGTTGCTGGCGACCAGGGTGGCCGAGGGCCGAATTGTCGACGGACACGGCGATCTGCTCGCAGAGGACATCTTCGATCTCGCCGATGGATTTCGGGTCCTGGACTGTCTCGACTTCGACGATCGGCTGCGCTACGTCGACTGCCTCGATGACATCGCCTTTCTGGCAATGGATCTCGAATTCATGGGACATCGCGAGCTGGGTGATCGGCTGCTCGACGACTACCTGCATGCCGCCGCGGACCCGGCGCCGACGTCGCTACGCGACCACTACGTCGCTTACCGTGCGCTGGTCCGCGCGAAGGTGGACACCATCAGGTTCGGACAGGGCGAGGTGGCCGCGCGCGACTGCGCGCACCGACACCTGGAAATCGCGGCTCGCCACCTCGAACGGGGCGCTGTGCGTCTCGTGCTCGTCGGAGGCTTGCCCGGCACCGGGAAAACTACTGTGGCCGAAACCCTGGCGGCGACCACGGGCGCGGTGGTGATCTCCAGCGATCGTGTACGCAGAGAACTGCGTGCCGGTCACGAGATCGCCGGCGCCATCGGAACCTTCGGCGTCGGAGCCTACGCTCCCGCCGACAAAGCCCTTGTCTACACCCAAATACTGGCCAGGGCCCGAACGCTCTTGGAGTCCGGTGTGTCGGTGATCCTCGACGCGAGCTGGATAGACGCAGCACAGCGGCGCCGTGCCACCGCGCTCGCCGACGAAACAGCTGCCGAGCTGGTCGCCCTGCGGTGCGAATGTTCACGTGCTCTGGCGAACCGCCGGATCCGGCACCGCGCAGCCTGCGAATCCGACGCGACACCGCATATCGCCGACGCCATGGCAGTCACGGCGTCGTCGTGGCCGGAAGCGGTCGTTCTCGATACCGCCTTGCCACTCGACCGGACAGTGGCTGCCGCCGTTCGGGCCTGGCAGCGAGCCGAGAGTGATCAATCAAAGGACTTTCGTCACCAAAACGGGGTCGATCTACGACGTGCCGAGCTCGATCGGTCAGTAATCTGAATGCACAGTTCAGGGAGGTGTATCAGGTGATCACAGTGTTTCTGGTCGATGACCATCAAATTGTGCGGCGCGGTGTGCGTGACCTGATCGACAGCGAATCCGATCTCGAGGTGATCGGTGAGGCGGGCAACGTGTCGCAAGCCTTGGCACGTATCCCGGCATTGCGCCCCGATGTAGTGGTCCTGGATGTGCGACTCCCGGACGGCAATGGCATCGAACTCTGCCGCGACCTACTGAACCAGCACCCCGACATACGCTGCTTGATCCTCACCTCCTTCACCGATGAGCAGGCCATGCTCGATGCGATCCTGGCCGGGGCCAGCGGCTATGTGGTCAAGGACATCGGAACGCTGGAACTGATCGACGCCATTCGAGACGTCGGGGCGGGCAAATCGCTGCTCGACAATCGAGCCGCCGCCGCCCTCATGGCGAAACTACGCGAGGAGGCCGAGACCAAGACCGGCCCGCTGTCGACTCTCACCGAGCAGGAACGGACCTTGCTCGATCTGCTGGGCGAGGGGCTGACGAATCGGCAGATCGCGGGCCGGATGTTCCTGGCGGAGAAAACTGTGAAGAACTATGTTTCCCGGCTATTGACCAAACTGGGAGTGGAGCGCCGTACTCAGGCGGCTGTGCTCGCCTCGAAGCTCAATACGCCCACGAAACGAGAAGGCTGACCTGCGCCGAGCAGGTAGTGCACGCCGTGGCGCTGCTCTGAACTCGGCTTTCGTGCGAAAATGTCATATATGGATCGCACATCCTCCGAGTCGGCTGTGCCTGGCCCGGCGCCAGTGTTGGAGACCTTGGCGCAGCTGCGCTTGCGCGAGCTGCTCGGCCAGGTCCAGGACCGAATCGCGGAGATCGTCGGCGTTCGCGATCAGATGGACCGCCTGATCGAGGCCATGCTGGTCGTCACCGCGGGATTGGATCTGGACAATACGCTGCGCACGATCGTGCACACCGCCATCGAATTGGTCGACGCCGAGTACGGAGCCCTCGGTGTCCGGGAAACCGACAAGACGAGCAACCAACTCGCCGAATTCGTCTACGAGGGCATCGACGATCGGACCCGGGTCATGATCGGCGACCTGCCCCGCGGCCACGGCGTGCTCGGCCTGCTCATCGAGGAGCCGAAACCCATTCGGCTGACTAATCTTTCGACCCATCCCTCGTCCGTCGGCTTCCCCCCGAATCATCCGCCGATGCACACCTTCCTCGGCGTTCCGGTGAAAGTCCGCGACGAGGTCTTCGGCAATCTGTACCTCACCGAAAAATCCGGCGGCCAGGAATTCACCGAGGACGACGAAGTAGTGGTCCAAGCGCTGGCGGCCGCGGCGGGCATCGCCATCGCAAACGCCAGGCTCTACGAGCAGTCCAGGGTCCGCCAGCAGTGGCTGGAAGCGACCGGCGATGTGGCAACTCAACTACTTGTGGGCGGGGAACCCGGGGCAGCCCTCGACCTGGTAGCCGACCGGGCTTTGACACTCACGCAATCCACGTGCGCCTTCCTCGCGCTACCCGACGACCCCGACATCCCGCACGACGAGGTCACCGAGCTGGTCGTGGCCGCCGCGGCCGGCGTCGGCGCCGACGAGATCATCGGTGAGCGAATCCCGGTGCGCGAATCCCATTCCGGTAGCGCGTTCCAGCACGGCCGGGTTGTTGCGGTCGACGAACTGAACTTCAACCCGCTGTTCGACAATCCGTCCAAGTTCGGTCCGGCACTGATCCTGCCCTTGCGGGCTGAGCATTCCGTGATCGGCGTCCTCGCCACCGTCCGGCCCCCCGGCGCACAACCACTGGACGCCGCCCTGCAATCGATGATGGCATCGTTCTCCGATCAAGCCGCACTGGCCTTGCAGCTGGCCCACACACAGCGGCGGATGCGGGAACTCGACGTGCTGGCCGACCGCGACCGGATCGCCCGAGACCTGCACGACCACGTCATCCAGCGGCTCTTCGCCGTCGGTCTCTCCCTACAGGGCACCGCGCAACGGGCCCGGGTACCCGAGATCAAGTCCCGGCTCGGCGACACGATCCTCGATATCCAGGGGATTGTGCAGGACATCCGGCACTCGATCTTCGACCTGCACAGCAGCACGACTACAGATTCACCGACGCTGCGCAAGCGGCTGCACGGCGTGATCGCCGACATGGTCGGCGAAAGCGGCCTACGCACCACCATTCGACTTGCCGGCCCGGTCTCGGTGCTTGCGCCGCCACTGTCGGACGATGTCGAGGCGGTGCTGCGCGAGACGGTGAGCAACGTGGTGCGCCACGCGGACGCGACCAAGGTGTCGGTCTATCTGCGGGTGGATGACGATGTCACTATCGAGGTGACCGATGACGGTAAGGGCGTGCCCGATGACCTCACGCAGATGAGTGGGTTGGTGAACCTGGCGAAACGAGCCGAGCTGTCGGGTGGCAGCTTCAGTGTGGCGAAGGGCCAAGAAGGGGGCACCGTGGTGCGCTGGTCGGTGCCGCTGCCCTAGGCAATATCGCCGAGCACATGAGCGGTCTTTGGGCCCTGCGGTTCATGACCAACGATAGGCGTGCCGGACCCCCTCGAATTCCTAACCTACGGGTAACCGAAATATCGGAACCTGAAGGGACGCCGCTCATGACCGCACAGCACAACGATGACCCGCACCGACTGGCATCGGCCGCGGTCGTGGTCGGCGTCGACGGCTCGGAAGCCGCCGACCTGGCCGTCCGCTGGGCCGCCGAAACGGCGTCGCAGCGACACCGCCGACTGCACATAGTAGAAGGCGTCGACCTCACCGCGGCCGCGTCCGTCTTCGGCGCGTACGACGTCATCGAGCCCTCCGTGATCGATGCGATTCGCCGACTCGGCGCCGACCGCGTGAGCGCGGCTCGCAGGCTCGCCCTCGAGGTCGATCCGAATCTGGACGTGGAAACCGAAGTCTCCGAAGCCAACCCGGCCAGGCTGCTGATCGACCGGTCCAGGACGGCGCATCTCCTCGCGATCGGCGCGGCGGGCGAGGGCGGCACACTCAGCCATCTCGGTTCCACCCTGCTTGCGGTGGTCGCACACGGCCACGGCGCTGTCGTGGTAGTCCGCGATACCGGTACCGAGCAGCAGACCCGACGAACGGGTCCGGTCGTGCTCGGCGTCGATGGCAGCCAGGTCTCCGACGCCGCCGCGGCGGCCGCGTTCGCCGAGTCGAGCGAACGCGGTACCCAACTCGTCGCCGTCCACGCCTGGAACGATCTGTATCTCGACCGCGTCGCCGGGGTCCCCTACACCATCCCGGACCGCGACGCGGAGGCTGCCGGAGAGGCGATCATCGCCGAACAGCTTGCCGGCTGGCAGGAGAAATATCCGAACGTCGAGGTCATCCGCAGGGTGTACCTGACAGGGCCGCGGCAGCCGCTGCTCGAGTTGTCGCAGTCGGCCCAGCTCGTCGTTGTCGGCAGCCGGGGGCGGGGTGGATTCCGCGGGTTACTGTTGGGCTCCACCAGCAATTTCCTGGTCCAACGTGCTCACTGCCCGGTCATGGTCGTCCACCCCAACTAACGCCCAGTCACAGAAGGGGACGAGATCACATGTCCGCCAACGCCGCCAATCCACCCGTCATCGTCGGTATCGACGGCTCCTCCGCCGCCACCGAAGCCTTGCGCTGGGCAGCCGTCGACGCCGTCCGTCACCATGCGCCCTTGCATATCGTGTACGGCATCGGAGCCCCTGCCGACTTCGGCCCGGGGATCGCTTTCAATCAAATCGACTACGACGCCTACCGAGAGGCCGGGGCAAAGGCCGTCGCCGCGGCCAGTGAATTCGCCACGGCCGCCGCAGCACCCCTCGATGACCTCGAGATCGCCACCTTCGTCGTCGAAGCACCACCGATCCCGGTACTGCTCGATCGCTCGAAGGACGCCCGCATGCTGGTTGTCGGCACGCGCGGCATGGGCGCATTCCGCCGGGGCCTGCTCGGCTCGGTGAGCACCGCCGTAGCCCGGCACGCGCACTGCCCGGTTGCCGTCGTCCCCGAGCCCCCGAAATTCGATCCGCGTCGGGTGCTCGGTCCCGTTCTCGTCGGCGTCGACGGCTCGCCGAGCAGCACCCGTGCCATCGATATCGCCTTCGACGAAGCCTGCCGTCGTGACGTCGCCGTGCGCGCAGTACTCACCTGGTCGGAATTCAACCGCTACATCCCCCGCGCCGACATGCAGAAGGAGGCCGAGGAACTACTGTCGGAAAGCCTGGCAGGCCGCGCGGAGAAGTACCCCGACGTGGAGGTGCAGCGGATCGTCGCCGAGGACCGGCCCGCCAAGCGACTGCTCGCGGAAGCCGAAACGGCCCAGCTCATTGTCGTGGGCAGCCACGGCCGTGGCGGCTTCGCCGGCATGACCCTCGGCTCGGTCAGCCAAGCCGTCATCCACAGCGCGGACTGCCCGGTCATCGTCGTCCGACCACAAAGCTGATGCGCTCGGTTATGACCATCGCTGTGCGGTGGTCATGATCGATACCGACCGCTTCGTGCCCGAGTATTCGACCAGGAGCCACCTCGGGCACGTCACCTTTGCGGATGTACAGGTCCGTGCCGCAGATCGTGACCGTGTCCACGCGCACGATCGCATCGGCGCTTTCCAGGAGCACCAGGTCGGGTACCTGCTCCCACGAACTCACGCCCGGCCCGTGAAGACCACGGCATACATGATGACTCCCTCTCAGAGCGCGAGCACGATCAGTTCTGCTGGAAACTGTCAGCCGACGCGGCCGCCGGAGTGACGGTGCGATCGACGGTGTGGGTGCGCACCTCACACAACAGCGTCTCCACGGTCGAGCGTTCGAATATGTCGGTGCCCGGTCTCATGACGGTTGCCGCGGCCGCGGCAACGCCGTACTCGCATGCATGCAGGCAATCTGCTCCCGCAGCGAGCTGATAGGTGAACGCACCGACCAGACTGTCGCCCGCGCATGCGTCGCTGCTGCACGGCAGGTGCGGCAGCCGTGGCGCGGAAAGTCTGTGGTGCGAAATGGAATTCGAGCAGACCGCGCCCAGGGCGCCGACCGTGGTGATCGCGTTGGCAACCGAGCCTTTGCCGAGCACGAGTTCGTTGGCGTCTTGGGCGTCGGCGAATCGCTCGATCGGTCTACCGAGTAGTCCCGCGGCCTCGCGGCGGTCGAGCCGGATCGCGAAAGCGGTTTTCTCGAGCACCGCACGTAATTGGGCGCCGGCGATATCGAGTACGGTCCGAGTCTCGGCCGGGTCGATGCGGCGCAGGATCTCGGCGCAGAAGTCGTCGGGTAGCCCCGGAGGCACGCTACCGGTCAGTACCAGATACGGAAACCGTTGCGCGGCAGTGACAATCGCCTCCGCGCACCGTTGCCACTCGGGAATGGTCAGTTCAGCGCCCGGTGGCACGATGTGGTAGCTGTGTCCCGAGTGCGCCTCTGCGACAACAACTGCCTCTCGGGTGTCGGAACCGATCTCGATACCGCGATGCGCCAAACCCTCCTCATCGAGCAGCCGATCCAGTCGCCGACCGACCTCGAGCCCACACGTGTGCAGCGCGACCGCCGAACCGCCGAGCGTGCGCACGCAACGCGCGACATTGATCCCGCCACCGCCCCCTTGCACCGACCGCACCCGAGCGCGGTTCTTGCCTTCACCGATCAGGCGGTCCACTTCGAGGGAGATGTCGACGGTCGGGTTCAGCGTTACTGTCAAGATCGTTGGAAGCACAGGCATCGAGTCCTCCTCGAACAGGTGGGCACATTCAGATTCCCGCGCCGACGGCGCGTCACTACAGTGCCGAAAGGCCCGCACCCGAGGACATTGGTCCAGACCGGACCATAACCCCGGTTGCGCCGCAGGCGGCCCCGGCGATACCCACCACAGACTCGAGCGCTTACACGGCGACGATTGCTTCGCCCGATGGACCCGTGGACATACCGAGCAAGAGAGCGCGAAGATCGATCGGCAGCACAGCGAACACCTGCTCCAGCGCGCCAGGAGAGAACTGCTCCCGTAGCCCGTCGGTGACCAGCCACGCCAAGTCGGCCGCCTCGTCCTCGGTCACCCCGGCCGCTTCGGCGAACTCGGTGATGAACACCGAGGTTCGATGCGAGACAGGCACTTTCGCAGGCTCCCACCCTTCGAAGAAGACGCCACGAAGCAATAGGGGCAATTGCGCGCTCAGACGCGCGGCTGCGGTGACCTCGAGCCGGTCGCGGACACTGTGCAACCAGGCGCGGGCCACCCGGTAGGCGAAGGCGCGGTCCCGGGTAGCCAGGTCGTCGGTAGTCCAGCGCAACCAGACGTGTGCGGTGTGCTCGGCGTGGGCAAAGGGATCATCACGATACGACATAGTCGTTACGGTATGGACGAAGTCCACGAAGCCGCTGTTGGATATCGTCACCCGTTTTGGGGCCAAAGGACCATATCCGCCTGTCGGCCATGGCGACCGACCGCACCGCGACGTCAGCGATGACGTGCTCGGGCAGCAGCAAGGTACGGTACCCGAGACCACCGCGGTGCCTGACCCGTCACAGCTGCCGAGCGCTTCCATGGCGGCTGAGTCCGCAGCTCGCTGGAGGTCCGCTCTGCCCGCAATCGGCTTGTTCACCGATCCTTGTCCGGTCATGCGCCCCGAGTGAGCGCGGAATCCGCCTTGCCTCGAACCACGGCCACCGACAATCGGTGGGGAGGGCAGGTCGTCAGGCGGCAGGACGTGGCGTTGTCCGGTGCTGATGGTCGATATTGGTGCACAATCCTCGCGTGTACCCGTTGCGTCGTATCAGCCGCGTATTGCTGGCGTTCTTGCTGGTGGTGCTGGGCGGTACCGTCGGCTACCTGATCCTCGGATTCGGGGTGCTCGACGCGCTCTACCAGACGGTGACGACGATCACCACTGTCGGCTTTCGCGAGATCCATCCGCTCGGCCCGGCAGGCCAGGTGTTCACCATGGTGCTCATCCTGGTCGGCGCGGGCACCGCCCTGTACATGTTCGGTGTGCTGCTCGAGGCACTCATCGAAGGACATCTACGCCAACACATGGAGAGACGTCGAATGGACCGCCAGATACTCCGGATGTCCGGCCACATCATCGTGTGCGGCTGGGGACGTGTCGGCTGCTCGACCGCGCAGTACCTCAGTGGGCTCGGCAAACAGATCGTGGTAATCGATCGCGATCCGGCACGCCTGCAAGACCTCGAATACCCGAACGTCCTCGGCGACGTCACCGACGACAGCGTCCTCGAGGCCGCCGGAATCGGGCGCGCCCGCGCATTGATCGCCGCACTCGACAGCGACGCCGACAACGTCTACGTGACGCTGTCCAGCAGAGCGCTACGCCACGATCTGGTGATCATCGCACGAGCGCGGACCGAAGGTTCCAAATCGAAACTCCTTCGCGCCGGAGCGAACAGGGCGGTGAACCCCCAGTTGATCGGGGGTCGCCGGATGGCGGCATTTGCTCTGCAACCCAACGTGGCCGAATTCCTCGACGTAGTCATGCACGACGACACTCTGGAGTACCGGATCGAGGAAGTCCAGATCGCGTCGGAGTCACCATTGATCGGCCGCTCCCTGAAAGAATCGGCGTTGCGCCAGCGGACCGGCGCGCTGGTGCTGGCGATCCGGACGCCGACCGGCAAGTTCATCGCTAACCCGACCGGTGAAACCCAGCTTGTCGCCGACACGATCCTGATCGTCCTCGGCACACCGACCCAACTCGACGCCATACGCGACCATACCAATATCTGACACAGAGCTATCGCGCTACCGGGTCTTCGAGCGACCGAGGCCGGGAAGCAGGCGCTGGCCGAGGACCGCAGGGCACTGCCGGAACTGGCCCGCGAAGTCTTCGGCGACCGCCCCGCAGCCTGAAACGCCCCTGTCGCATAGAGGTTCTCAACGCCTGGGCGCGCGCACTTGATCGAGGCCGGCGCGCAATCCTTGTGCGAGGATGGCGGCGTCTCCGGTGGCCCAGAAGTGCAGGTAGAACAGTCGGGGGGATTCGTGAAGCATGTGGTTGTGCAGCTCGATAACTTGGATGTCGTGGGAGCGCATCGCCGCGATGACGGGGTTGACCTGGTCGGCGGTCATCGCGAAGTCTCCGTTGATCGCGACCTTTCCGCCGCCCAGCGGCTGGAACATCAACAGCGTGGACGCCTCCATCTGAGGCGGGAGTGTCACATCCGCCCGGGTTTCGGTCACCTTTTGCGCCACCGGAACGCGCACATGGTAGGTGCCGTGCTCGACCTCGCCGGTGGCACCGAGAACAGTGTCGATCGCGGTGGTGTCCAGATCGATCGGCGGCTGGTCCTCTTCGACCTCAGGTGACTGGTCTAGGGGGATGCCGGTCCGTGCCAGGGCCTCACGCAAAGTCCGGGCGATGGGCGCGGGGTCGCCGTAGGCGGCGTAGTGCAGGGCGAACAGGCGGGGTGTTTCGTCTTGGAGGTGCTTGTGGATCGCGGTAATCTCGATGCCGCCTTGTTCCAGCCGCGGTCCCACCGCGTTCAGTTCCTCGGTGGTGAGAGCGGCTTCCCCGATCATGACGACGTTGCCCGGCGTGGTCTCGCGGAAGTCGGCCTCGGCGACGAGTTCCATTCCAGGATCCAGGGTGACGCCGGCGTTGACCACGTGCAGATCAGTCCGCAGCCACTCGATCGCGTGCACCCCTCCGTCTTCGATGTGCAGCGGCATTCCCAGTGCTTGGTTCACCGCATCCCAATTCACGCCGGGAGATTGCTCGGGCTCCGATGACGTGCAACCAGCGGTGAGCAGCCCCAGGACGGCGGCGAAGGTCACGGTCGTTGCTGCCCGGCGGTGCCGGTGGGCGGTGCGAATGGTCATGTCACGCCTCCTCGGTCTGAGCTGTGCGTTGTGAGGGTGCGCGGTGAAGGCGGGCGTCGAGAGACCAGGCGCCTGCACCGACGACGAGCAGGAACAGGCTTCCACACAGTTGTGCGAGATCGGTTCGGGATTCGTGGATGAAGTTCCACCAACCGGATTTGCCGGTGAACAAGGGGGCGTCACCCCACAGGATCGGCAGTTTGGTGATCAGCAGCGCACCTACCATGTCGACGATCATCGGAAGGGCGGCAAGGCGGGTGAACAGGCCGGCGAGGATGAGTGCGCCGCAGGCGATTTCGAAGATCCCGTCCAGTGGTCCGAAGAAACCCGGGGCGGGGATACCGGCCTTGTCGAACCGTCCGGTGCCCAGGGCGTCCGGATAGAGGAACTTCTGGATCCCCTCGAACAGGAACACCACACCGACATAGAGACGGATCAGGATCACTGAGGCCGGGGCGGTGGTCGCGGTCAGCCGGGCCTGCCAGGTGTCGAGCTGTAACACGGGAATGCCCTTTCTGATCAGCTACTTCGAACACTCACCAGCGGCCATGCGCGGCATCACCGGTCGACTCGGCCCGATCACAACCGCCGATAACAGCCTCACCTGCATCTACGCGATCTTCGTTGTTTGCTGCGTGGATACTACGGCGACCCCGGCTTGGCCGGAATGACCCTCGGCTCGGTCGGCCGAGCCGTGCTGCACGGGAGCTCAGGTGCCGCTCATCATCGCCAGGTCGGCGAGGACGCGAATCAGCGCATCGGCCGTCGTCACTCTCCTGGTCGGGGTGTCGAGTTCATCGGCAGGCGAACCATGTCCCCAGCCGAGAGCCGTGCGATCTGGCCTCGGCAGTCGATCTCGATCGGCGGCGACGTACCGAGATCCGAGCCGATCTCGACACTGTCGCCGCTGACGCGCACGGTAAGACCGTGGCCTCGGTAGAGGATCGGAAACGATAGCACCCCGAGCGATTTCAGTTCTTGTGCTGTCCACCGACGGTGACACCCCAGACGAGTTGGTGCGCTGCGGCGAGGTGCTGTCCACGGTCCTGCTCGGATGCACACTTGCCGGGTTCGCGACGTGTCCCCTGACCCATTTGACCGAAGTGCTGCGCAGCTGCGCTGTCATCCGCGGCCTGATCGGCCGCACCCAACTGCCCCAGGCCATGGTCCGTGTCGGCACCAGACCCGAATCTGCGGGCAATGATCCAGCTACACCGCGCCGGCCGTTGGCCGAGATCCTCGACATGCCCGGAATCAACCGAGCAGGCGCACTGACCGGATTCGGTCCCACGCCTGGGCGTATCTCTGCTCTCGTTCCGATCCGGTCGCTGCAACAGGCTGTGTGTCATGGCACACCGCTCCACCGTCGAGCGCCGAGCGCCGAGCGCCGAGCGCCGGCGCGATAGTGCACCACCCAGGATCCGCCGGGTCTGGCCGTCCGGGCAGCGGTGATCGCTTCGATCATGCTGATCGGGTGCTCGCGGCGGCGACCAGATGTCCGCGTGTCCCTGCCCGGCAGTACCGAGCCACTGGACCAGGGCGAACACTCGATAGCAGGAGCCACTCCGCAGACCTATCCCACCTGCCTGTAGGAACCTGACCTGACAGCTCACGGAATCTAGCGGCTGATGCACCGCCTACACCGATGAACGCGGCACGCGCCAGATCCGATGGCACCTCTGTCAGCCGGCGGTTAAGCGTGGGCCGAACGTCACTGGTACCGGTTACCTTGGCATCTCACGCCCGATGTCTGGTTTGCGCGAAGATTCTTCCGGCAGCAGTGGCAGTTTCAGCCATGGGCAGCAGCCCGCGGCCGCTGCCAGGACAGGTGCGCAATGACGGAATTGGGCCCGCTGGACACGGGTTTCATGGAAATAGAAGACACCGACCCCCCGGGTCAGCCTCGGCATCGGGACGGTGGCGATCATCGACGGACCAGCGCCGGCACGTGACCAGCTGCGCGCGTACCTCGATCGCGGGCTGGAACGGCACAGGCGGCTGCGGCAGCGGGTCCGTCGTGCGCCTTTGGACCTGAAAGCGCCGGTGTGGGAGGACGACCCGAATTTCGATCTGGGGCACCACATCCGGTGGACCGCGTTGCCCGACCCGGGTGGCGAGACGGAGCTGCGAGAGGTTGTCGCCACTGAATTGACCGAGCGGCTGGATCGTGATCACCCGCTGTGGGAGGTGGTCGTGGTCGACCACCTGGCGCAGGACCGCTGGGCGATGATCCTCAAGGCTCACCACACCATGGTCGACGGAATCTCCGAGATCACGCTGCTCGAAAGCTTTTGCGACCCGGTCGCTGACGACGCGGGCGAGCACGGTCCGGCGACCGGAAGACGTTCGCGCACAAGTCTTCTGAAACGAATGTTTGAAATGATCCAGGCGCCCGTAACCATACCGCGCTTGGCCATCGGAACGGTGCGTACCCTGGCGCCGGTGCTGTACGCGGCGATCGCGCCGGCCGGCGAGTCCTCGCTGAACGGGCCCATCGGGCGGCAGCGCCGCTACACGGTGGCGCGAACCATGCTGCCGCAGGTGCGGGAGATATGTTCGGCTTTCGGTGTGACGGTCAACGATGTCGCCGTCGCCGCCATCGCCGCCGCCTACCGTCGGTTGTTGCTGGGCCGCGGCGAACATCCCGCCCCCACCACGCTGCGCATCGTGGTACCGGTGTCGACGCGAACGACCGAGGCGAAATCCGTTCTGGACAACCGGGTTTCGGCGATGATCTCGCATTTGCCGATCGAGATCGACGACCCGGTCGAGCGCCTGATGACCGTTCACCAGCAGATCCGGCGGCATCGGTCCCGAGGTGAAGTCGACGCCGAGAAATCGTTGCTCTCATTGTCGCAGCGGCTACCGTTCGGGATCGTGGCCGAGGTGTTCCGGCTGGCATTGTGGTTCCCCCAGCGCGGCGTGGGCGCCCTGGCGACCAATATCCCCGGGCCCGGCCGCCGGCTGACAATCGGCGACCAGGAAGTGGTCGAGTTGTGGCCGTGTATTCCGATCGCGCTGCGGGTGCGCACCACGATCGCGATCCTCAGCTACCTCGACCAATTGATCTTCGGCATTACCGGCGACTACGACACCACCCCCGACATCGAAACGGTCGCCTCAGGCGTCGCGACCGAGATCGCGGTGCTGCTGGCCCGCGCGCGCGGCCGACCGCCACCGCGCCGACCGCAACCGGTCGCGAACCGCGGCAGCGGTTCACCCTCGGCCCGACCACGGCACGCACAGTGAGTCATGCATCACCCATCGACCACCACCGGACTCAGACCCGACGGAACACACCGGATATCAACGGCGCCAAAAATTTTCTTCCGATGATATTCGCGAACTCTGTGTTGGAGCGGGAGCGGCGTGGAGCACAGCGACCAGGTCGGTCGGCGCCGAAAGTCCCGAGATCGAGAGACCGGCGACCCGGACATGCCGGACGTTGCGCCCTTCCGACTAGATAGCGCTATCGGCGATTCTCGATATAGACCAGCTCGCTTTCACTGGTGGCCGGAAATGCGGAACCGTCCGTGGCTCTGCGGCCCTGACAGCCACACAGTCGAGACGACGTCAGGAGTTCGGATGCCGCAGTGGCGAGACTTTCTCCAGCGCTTGCGCCGCCTGCCGGAACTTCCGGCGCGGCGGCTGCGAATGTGTCTGCTGGTCGAATCGCCGACGCCGCAGCCGAACTGGCGCCGCTGCTCGAGGTCCGGGGACCCTCTTTACCCTGGTGCGATCGCGGTGGGATGCAAGCCATGAATGCGAAACGGTCACCACAACTCCGCTCTCCTCGACTGCGGTGGCGCTCGATCGTGGTCGAGGGCCACACCGCCCGCTACGCGGTCGGCGGGCTCGGCCCTCGCGTGCTCTTCCTGCACGGCTGGGGACTCGGCGGACAAGCCTATGCCCGCCCGCTCGAACAGCTCATCCGCAGGGGAATGCGCGTCTACATCCCCGCGCTTCCCGGGTTCGGCGGCACCGCCAGCCTGCCTGCCGAGCACCGAACCCTCGCCGGATACGCCCGGTGGGTCGGCCACTTCGCCGACGCGATCGGCCTACCCCGACCGGTCACCATGGTCGGGCACTCCTTCGGCGGCGGCGTCGCGATCAAAACCGCCCACGACCTCCCCGACCTCGCCGAACGGCTCGTACTCGTGAACTCCATCGGCGGCTCGGCGTGGACCGACGGCCGAGGCGTGGTCCGCGCACTGCGCGAACGCCCGCTATGGGACTGGGGCCTGCACCTGCAGGCCGACCTGCTCCCCGGTCGCCAACTGACCCGGGTCCTGCCGGTGATCTTGCGCGATGCGGTGCCGAACATGCTGCGCAACCCGACCGCGGTGTGGGAAGTCGCCCACCTCGCCCGAACCGCCAATCTGGCTCCCGAACTCGCTGCGCTTGCCGAACGCCGGCTCCCCGTCTTCGTTGTGTGGAGCAAGCGGGACACGGTCATCCCCGAATCCACCTCGATGTCGCTGCAGACAGCCCTCGGTGACCCGCGCACCATCACCGTGCCCGGCGGGCACACCTGGCTCATGGACGACCCCCACGCCTTCGGCGAACTCATCACCAACGTGATCCGCGAACCAGTTACCAGCCCCGATGCCATCGCCGCTAGGGAAGATGTCGAGCCCCAACCTCGACGTGTGCGTCCGTGGGGAGCTTGACGGTTTCGCGACGGCGGCATCGGCGTGTCGCCGGCGGCTGCCAATATGCGGATGCCAGGCCTGGTCGGCGGGCGTGAAAATCCCTGTGTTTCGCTCGGCAGCCGTCAGGTGCTGGGGCGCGCCGGTCGCGCGGCGAGGCACACCGATGCCGAATCCGGCGGACATCGTCGGGGTACTGGGCTGCGAAGCATGGTGAGCCACTCACCGAGGCCCGGTTCGCGAAGCGTGCCACCGCGCGGCAGTCGATCGGATCACTGTGCGCCGGAAGAGGTTTCGATGGACCAGCGTCCCGCCGCGGACTGATCCGGGAGTTCAGCCTCCGGCGGACTCGCTGGAGCGCTGGCTCGGCCGGTAGTGCTTCGAGGAGAAGTGGGCCGCCGCGATGTCTTCCTGCGCGCGCAGCTGCTCGCTGGTGATCACGTGTGCGTCCGGACCAGGGTAGGTGAGTACCCGGTGTTCCGTGTCGGTCCAGTGCACCAGGTAGGGGGGTGTCCCGTCCCTCCCGTGCACCTCTTCGATGAGACCGTGCCGGACTGTGCCGCCGACACTTCGGCCCTCGACGATCAGCCAGTCCCCTGTCTTCGCTTGCATGACGCCGACCTCCTTGTTTCTGGTCGAATCCATCGTCGCGACGGGCATCGGATCAGCGGTAGGGCCGTTGGTCGCTGCGTCGAGGTGTTTTGGTCGTCACGAGACTCGCTGCACTGCCGGAACCGGCCTATGACGGTCGAACCCACGATCGTGCGAAGGAAGGAAGGAAGGACCGTGATAACCACGGCCCGAAACATCATGCACACCGACGCGGAAACCATCACCGAGAGCGACTCCTAGCGGGGACCCCACGCTGTCGCCGACAAGGACGAGATGACGCGCGACGTGAACCACGCTCCCAGTACTGGCGTATCCCGGTTTGCCGGGCTAGCGTGCGCCCGTGGAACCGACTGTGCGCAGCGCCGAGATGCTCGAAACGGCGGCGGCCCATGCCACCCGTGACGTGCCGATCGCCAATCCTGGGGAAAGAGTCGACGATGTCCTGGCCCGTATCCGCGGCTGCCGATTCGCCAGCGCGGCCGTGGTCGCGGTGTGTGACGGCCGCCGGCTTGCCGGGCTGATCACGATCGAGAATCTGCTCGCCGCACCCACGGGTGCGGCGATCGGTGAAGTGATGGATACCGATCCGCCGACGGTCGCAGGACACCAGGACCAAGAGGCGGCAGTGTGGGAGGCATTGCGGCATGACGAACCAGGACTTGCGGTGGTCGATACCGATGGCCGATGGCTCGGGCTCATTCCGCCGCATCGGCTGCTGTCGGTGCTCCTGCAGGAGCACGACGAGGACGTCGCCCGGCTATCCGGCTATCTGAAATCCACTGCCGGTGCCCGGACAGCGACGGTGGAACCGATCTCCCGCCGCCTGTGGCACCGCTTGCCATGGCTGCTGGTCGGTCTCATCGGCGCGATGCTCGCCGCGGGTATCGTGGACTCCTTCCACGCCGTGCTGGAGCGCGAAGTCCTGATCGCCTTCTTCATCCCCGGCGTGGTCTATCTCGCGGACGCGGTCGGCACGCAGACCGAGGCGCTGGTGATCCGCGGCCTGGCGGTCGGTGTCGGCATCCGCCGCATCGTCTACCGCGAATCCGTGACCGGCCTGCTGATCGGACTGCTGATCGCCCTCGTGTCGTATCCGCTCACCCTGACGTTCTGGGGTGAACAGGACGTGGCGCTGGCCGTCGCGGTCTCATTGCTGGCCGCCTGCTCGATCGCGGCGGTCGTAGCGATGGGCCTGCCTTGGACGATGTCGAAACTGAAGATCGACCCGGCATTCGGCGCGGGACCATTGGCAACCGTCGTCCAGGACCTGCTCTCGATCCTGATATACCTCGCAGTCACCACGATCGTCGTGACGTGATCGCGGCCAATACTGTCGGCCGCCTCGGCCGGGTTCGTGGCCGACCGACCGCGCTCCAGCGTGTATCGGCGCGATTGTCAGCGGTGCCACACGGCTCGGAACCGAATATCGCCACCGACGGCAGCTGGACTGGGATAACGAATTCCTCGCTGGATTCGACATCCCCATAGCCTCAATGCATTTCGGCCGTATAGATGGACTCTCCTGATCTCGAATCACGGTGCCGGAGAACCGATGCGAGCACCGGCTGCTCGTGAGAAGTGCTCCTGGAGGGTATCGGCCAATAGGACGGCGGGTACGGCGGACAACGCTGCGAGCGCGCCGGTTCCGGTCGGGCCTGCCTGGTCGAGCAGGTGGGCGAACGGTGGGATATAGAGAAATCCGGCGAGCATGCCGAGTTCGGCGATGACCGCCCACAGCAGCAGCCGGTTGGTGCGTAGCGACATCCGCCATGCCGGCCGGACGGTGCTGCGGCAGGCGAAAGCGTTTGCCACCTGGCCGAATACGATTGCGGTGAATGTGGCGCCGGAGGCTGCTGCCAGCGCAGGCCCGGTGGGGAACGACTCGCCCGGGCGCCAGCCGGCGGCCAGGAACGAGACGACGAACACGGTCAGGCTGATCGCGGCTTCGGCTGGGCCGAGGACGCCGAACGCCCGCGTGAACAGCTTCCGGTCGAGCAGATGGCCGCGCGCCGGTGGCCGGTTGAGCACATGCGGTGCCGGCGGTTCGGCGCCGAGCGCAAGCGCGGGCAGCACATCGGTGCCGATATCGAGAGCGAGCACCTGCAGCACGCCGATGGCGAGTGGAAATGTCCCCCCGGACAATGCCCAAACGACGAACGGGGCCAGTTCGGCGACGTTGTCGGTGAGATAGTAGGTGAGGAACCTGCGTATGTTGGCGAACGTCGCTCTCCCTGCTCGACGGCGGCCACGATGGTGCCGAAATCGTCGTCAAGCAACACCAGGTCCGACACTTCGCGCGCCACATCGGTGCCGGACTTGCCCATGGCGGCACCTATGTCCGCTTCGCGCAGTGCGGGTGCGTCGTTGACGCCGTCGCCGGTCATCGCGACTACGTGTCCGCGCGCCTGCAGGGCTTGGGCAATGCGGAGTTTGTCCTCCGGTGTCACCCGGGCGACCACGACAGCGTCGCGGTCCAGCAACTCACCCAATTCCGCTGGTGCACTGGGCAGTTCATCACCGGCGAGAACGGACGCACCGAGACCGCCCAGGCCATCTCCCGGGCGGCCTCCGGGTGGTCACCGGCGATCATGGCGACCCGGATGCCGGCCCGACGGCACTCGACGAGGGCAGCGGCCGCCCCTCTGCGCGGCGGATCCTCGGCCCAGCGCGATGTCCTCTACCACGTCCGGATCATCCGTCGCCGGTGCCCGCGCTGAGTATCGCGGGCGGGAGCGAAGTCCGGCCTTGTCGAGCGTGATTCAGCGCTGACGTACCACGATGATCGGGCACTGCACCGAGTGCAACAGCGCGTTGCTCGTGGAGCCGAGCAGCATCCCGGCGAATCCGCCGCGCCCGTGACTGCCCACGACCACCAGCTGCGCACGCTCCGACTCGTCGAACAGACAGCGAACGGGCCTGTCACGCAAAAGAACCCGTGTCATCGACACATCCGGGTAGCGCTCCGCAAACCCGGCGAGGCTTTCGGCCAGTACCGCGTCCTCGGACTCGCGGATGGCATCCCAGCTGGAAACGGCAATATCGAGCCTGCTCGTCTGGTCACTCCACGCGTGCAGGGCCATCAGCGAAACCTTGCGCCGCGAGGCCTCTTCGAAGGCGAGTTCGAGTGCAGGCATGCTGTTCGTGGTGCCGTCGACCCCGACCAGCACCGGTTTGACCGACGACAGCACATCGGTCGCCGACGTCGAATGCACCACGGCGACAGGACACTGCGAGTGCCGGGCGACGGCCGTGCTCACCGAGCCGAGGAGCCCGCGCCGGATCGCACCCCGCCCACGGCTGCCGACGACGACCATCCGGGCTCGGCGCGATCGGTCGATCAGGTACGGGATGATCGGATCGAAGATCAGCTTGGTTTTGATGTCCAGTGCCTCGCCGCAGGCTGCCCGCGCAACCCCTGTCGCCTCGGTCAGGACGCGTTCTGCGTCTTCGCGCAGCCACTCCGTATCGGCATCGGTCAGCACCACCCCAGGACCGTATTCCTTCGGGATGGATACGGAGGTGACGATTAGCAGTTGGCAGCGGTGCAGCCCGGCATCCACCGCTGCCCACACCGCCGCGTGACCTGCGGTCGCCGAACCGTCGACGGCGACCACGATCGGCTCCGACGGTGGCGCAATGCGCTCGGCCACGGTGTCCTCCTCGCTGAATCATCGGAACCCATTTCCGATCGAACGATTGATCTGTCGCCATTCCCTGTCCCGACCGGTGTGACAACTGGTGCGCAGCAGTCGGCCCTGCACCAGACCAGCACCGGCACACCGACCCAGATTCCGACCAGCAGTGCTAGACCTGCACAGGTCCTGTCGACCGCGGCAGCACCAGAACGCAGTCGGGGTACTGCCGTCTTACCGTCACCGCAGCGCGCACCGTGTTCGATTCGATGTTTCGAGCATCCGGTGCGACGCGAACCGACAGCAGAGACCAAGGTCATCCCCTAACCGGAATCACAGTGGCTGGACGACATCATCCAGCGGGCGCCGCGGCGTCGCCGGAACCTCGTCTGCGCTTGTTGCCGCCCAACCCATACGGACAATAACCTGGGGGTACCCGAAGTCGGCCAGGATATCGCTGCGGATGCCGGCCCGGATATCGGGCAGCTCGAGCGGTTCGGTCAGAGGGCATGTCGCCAGCCCCCGCGTCGTCGCGGTCAACAGGACGGCACTGGTGGCCTCACCGGCGCGCAGCCGGGACAGCCGATCGTCAGAGCTGGTGCACAGCAACAACATCCGGGCCGTGTCGTCGATGTCGTGGATCACGGCCTCCGGCAGCGTGGGACTCGCGAACACACGCGTCGTCGGATCGTCGGCGACCACCGCGTTGCGAGCCGGAACACCCTCCGCCGCGGCATGGCGTCCGCTCCAGCGTGCAAGCTCGGCACCATAGGACGAGTCGGCGGCGTGTTCGAGTGCAGCCCGTTCGAAGAATCGCAGTAGAGTCGCGCGGTCTCGAGCGGAGTCGATGTCACGGACGACCACACCTGTCGCGGCGCTGGCCGCCACCACAGCATCGACATAGGTCGACGGGACCTCCCAGGAGGTGAACCGGCGCCGGTCCGTGTGGCGCTGCCCGATGGCCCGCGCCAGTCGTTCCGCCTCGGGGGTCGGGGTCGCCGGATGGAATTCGACGGCCGCCAGATGCTGCGGATCGGTCGGATTCGGCAGCCGGTGCACTTCGGTGTCCCAGCCCAGTCCGAGCGCGGCTACCTGCAGATGATGTAGTGCCGCGCCACAGCTCAGCAGCAGATCGCGGCCATCGGGGTCGGCGTGCGGCAGTTGCCGGGTGTCATCGGTATACAGATGCACGGTGGTGTCACCGACCCGCCACCGCCACGGCTGGGTGTTGTGCACCGATGGTGCACGTACGGCCAGCGCCAGCGCCGCCCGCATAGTGTCCTGGTCGGGGTACGAGTGCGACATCGCTCTCTTCTTTCACATTTGTTCGGTGCCAACAGGATTCGTCTTGATCACGTCGAGCTGGCGGAACATCGTCTTCGCGCCGAGCGATTCGGCCGGCGCGGCTTCGTCGTGTTCGAGCAGATCAGCGATGACGACACCGATGTGATCCTTCGCCAGCGTGGTGACCACAGCTGCGCCGATCCCCGTGCGCCGACAGTGGCGATCGCGCTTCTACACAGAAACCCGGTCACGATTGCTCCCTTTGGCTCGCGGCTCGCTGGTCTGTGTTCAGCATTGCGCGATCGTTCAGCGACGGTGACGGCCGAAGGTCACCGGATCACGGGCCATCGGACAGTGATCGAGGCCGGGACTGCGGCGTCCTCGTTCTCCACCGCCTGAGGGACCTACGACCCTATTCGTGCCTTCGCCCGATCGCTCAGCTGTGCTGCAGTGCCAGATCCACGTAGAACGATTCCGAACCCGCTACCGGCGCCAAGGGCAGCTGTGTCTGCGCGCTGACGGCGCGAATGTCCGATCGACTGCCCTGGTAATCGATCGCCGCCCGCAACCGTTGGGTCACGATCACCACCGCAGCCACAGATCTCCTCACCGGCCTCGTGATCCTGTCTCGGGGTCCGCCATGCATCTCGGTCCAGCCCTGTCACATCGTCATCGTCGGCAGGAGCCCCCACTGGCGCAAAAGCATCATCATCATGTGCAACATCCGGCCCGGCTCGCATTGCATCGTCGTCGATCTCCTCGCTGAGGTTTGACGTGTTCTTCACGAGACTGCGCCCGACCGACCGCCTCGACCAGGACCCAAGTGGCCATATCAACGACCGAAGTCGTGGTGTCCCTGCGGCCCTGTCAACGGAGAAGATTCCTGCTCTGGGAGGACCTTCGCCTCTGGGCGCACGGTGCGACTCGACGAATGATAATCGTGCCAGCGAACGACCACGACATGGAGATTTATCATGACCACAGCGCAGACAATCATGCATCCTGATGTGGCATGCATCGGGGTACGGGACACCATGGACACCGCAGCGCGGCGCATGCGCCAACTGGACGTCGGCGCGCTGCCGATCTGCGACGGCGAAGGCCACCCGGTCGGTATCGTGACCGACCGCGACATCATCATCAAGGTCGTCGGTATCGGAGAGAATCCGAAGTCGACGACCGCGGGCGAATTGGCCCAAGGAGATGATCATTTGCACACCGTGGACGTCGGCGCCGATATCGACGACGCGCTGGCCCTCATGGAACAGCATCAGATCCGGCGACTCCCGGTGACTGAACACGGCAAGCTCGTCGGCATCATCACCGAGGCCGACCTGGCGCGGCGGCTGCCCGAACAGACCATCGGCGAATTCGTCGAAGCGGTGTGCGCCCAGCACCTGCCGATGTCCGCACGCGAAGCTCCGCACGAGTAGGCGCCGGTCCGAACATTCCGTGCAGCCTGTGCCGCGACCTGCTGTCGACAGCGTGCACACCGGCATGGCTGGCCCGAGAACCGCAGCCAGTGGCGGACCTGGACGGATTCGCGCGGGACGCCACGGCCGCCTGTGATCGGGCCTAACACCACACGACAATCCGACCGTTTCAACGGGCTGCCATCCGGCGATCGCACCTCGCGCCCGGCCGAAGTGTCCTGTCATAGCCGCAGACCGCCTCATTTCGGAAGATCAGCCAGATCGATGATGGACATCCTCCCCCGGTCTAAAGGCCGGGGATCCCTACCAGCGCCGAACGGCACTCCCGCACTGTCCTTGATCACCGTCACGCTCGACGGCTCGCACGGCAACTCCCGCCACCACGCCACCCTCACATCCCCGATCTTGGGCAACCGCAGCTTGCCACCCTCGGTCACAGAGAAGCGGGCGTTGCGAGTGAACCGAATCGACTGACGATTGTCGCGGCGCGACCGGAACCTCGGCGGCCCGATCCTCGCGCCCTTCCGCTTCCTGGTAACGGACTGAAAGAAGTTGCGGTAGGCGGTGTTCAAGTCCGCCAACGCTTGGCACATTCTTGGCACGTTCATTGTCGGGCCGGCCCCTCGGCCCAGAAGCTCGCCTGGACATCAAAATCGCCGTCGACGAAACCGAATCGGTTGTATGCCCGCGTCCAACTTGCCGGAGTTCGGTGGAACTCAGGGGTTTTCACGCGAAAACCAAGTGTGGGCCGGACTCATTCTCCGGGGGTGGGCACTTGGGTTGGCGAGCCGTGTCCGCAACAAGATGCGCCATACCAGGGTCATAGACCGCGAAGCTGCACGAGGACATCGAAGGCGACTTCGGCGGTGTCGGTCAGCAAATGGATTTCCGTGGTCGTCGGATCGTGCAGCGCCGAATCCCGCAATGCCAGACCGTTACCGAAAATCACCACATTGGCACCGAGGTCCGCCAGCCGTAGCAGCGGGCCGGTCGCCACGCCGCGACCCAACAGCAGGTCCATGCCTTCGCCGACGAAGTAGAACCGCCACAGCGGACCGAGGTCACCGTGGTAGACCTGCTCGGTGCGATCCACGATCACGTGTCCCGCAGTGGCGATGGCATCGACGATCTTGAAGTAGTCGCGGGCGTTTCGCGGCGCACTGCATACCGCAGCCACCGAATACGACAGATCGACGGCGAGGTGAGCGTTGTAGCCCGCCATGGCAAGTCGCGCCGCGGAGACATCGCAGCGTTGCGCCATCTCGAAGTAATTCGCCCACTGCGGTTCGACGACCCCGCCACCGAAGGCGGCATGCACGTTGTCGAGATAGCGGCTCAGCAGTTCGAGGCTGATCGCATGCGCGTAGTCCCGGTCGAGGAACGCACTCGGATCGCGCTGCAGCGGCATAACCGCGGACTCCTCTACTGCATCCAGCCCCAGCGAGAACACGCCACGCCGATCTCCGTGCGCAACCAGGATCCGGGTGATCTCACGATGGCGCCACACAGCGTTCTCCAACCGCTGTAGCGAATCTCCGGCCAACGTTGCGGTATCGGACGACCGAACGATGGTGTCCAGTTCAGCCGAGGAAAGCGCTGTTCCGCAGGCCGCCGCCTTGACCGCGACCGGACGCGCGGGATGCGCGAGCGCAATCGGGGCCGATCCGATGGCCGCCGCGGCGAAGGCCGAGCTGACGAGTCCGAGGACGCTCATACGATTAAGAGGCATGAGCCGCAGCTTAAGTGCCACCGTGACGGCGGACGGGCACCGCCATTACCGGTCGGCAACCACCGGTTATCTCACACGTGGCCCCGTGCTCGACCAGGGCTCGTGCACGCGCCGCGCCCATACCTCGTGCTCCGCCGCTGACAAGGGCGACTTGCCCGCTACTCACTCGCTTATGCCCGCACCTCCAGTTGTGCGGAGGACGACTCGACGACGGGTTTGTTCAGCCGGTAGAGGCATCTGGTTCCGGTGTAGATGGTGGGCATGCATTCATTGCAGTGGATGCAAGCGGATCGGGTGGTGGCGTCGGATTGGATGCGCCGCAACAGGTTCGGTTCACGCAACAGGGCCCGGCCCATGGCCACGAATTCGAAGCCCTCGGCCATGGCGCGATTCATGGTGTCGAGATTCGTGATGCCGCCCAACAGGATCAACGGCATGGACAGTTCGCGGCGGAACTGGCGGGCCCGTTCCAGGAGGTACGCCTCCCGATACGGGTACTCCTTCAAGAAGGAGCGACCCGCCAGGCGGAAACCCCAACGTGCTGGGGGTGGAAGAACTTTTGCGAACTCGCGGCGGGGCGCGTCGCCGTGGAACAGCAGCATCGGGTTCAACAGCGAACTGCCCGCGGTCAGTTCCAGCGCGTCCAGGGCTCCGTCGTCCTGCAACCAGGACGCCGCCCGCAGCGAATCCGGCACGGTGAGTCCGCCGCGCACACCGTCTTCCATATTCAGTTTGGCAGTCACCGCGAGCCGGTCCCCCACCGCTTCCCGGACTGCACAAGCTATCTCGCGCGCCAGACGTGCTCTGTTCTCAGCGGAACCGCCGTAGCGGTCGGTGCGCCGGTTGAGGAGTGGGCTCAGGAACGAACTCGTCAAATAGTTGTGGCCGAAGTGGATTTCGATCGCGTCGAATCCGGACTTTTCGGCCAATCGTGCGGCATTCGCGTGCGCGGCGATCAGTTCGCGGATCTCGCTCTCGCCGGGCACCTTCATCGGGCGCATACCGAGCGGGCTGAACATGCGACTCGGCGCGAGGGCGGGCAATTGGTTGGAGGCCGCGTTGGCCACCGGGCCTGCATGCCCGATCTGCGCACTGGCCGCCGCGCCTTCGGCGTGCACGGCGTCGGTAAGCTTGCGCAGACCAGGCACGGCCTCCGGGCGCATCCAGATCTGATGCCGGTCGGTGCGGCCGCCCGGCGCGACGGCGCAGTAGGCGACCGTGGTCATCCCGACCCCGCCAGCGGCCACCTCACGGTGGAAGGCGATCAGCTCGTCGGTCACCAATGCCTCGGGGGTGCAGCCCTCGAAGGTTGCGGCCTTGATCACTTTGTTGCGCAATGTGACAGGCCCCAATTGAGCCGGTGTGAATACCTCTGTCATTCCTGCTCTCCCGACGGTGCAGTCAATCCGGCCACCACGAAGTCACGCAGCGCGGCCACCGCTGCCTCCGACATTTCCCGCCCCTCGGTTCCCGCGCCCCCGAACCGCATAATGATCAGGTCGAAGGCCAGCGCCCAGCGGCGACGACTCTCCTGCTCCCCCACCTCTGGCAACAGCCCGACCCAGGCATCCATCCGGAACCAAGGCTGCCGCCATAACGTCGTATGCCGCCCGAGCACGAACTGGGCCAGCAGACGTAAATGCAAGCGCCCCAACGGATCATCGGCCAGTGCGACGAATGGTCCGAGCACCGCGTCCACCACCTCCGCCACCGAGACTCGCGTGGCCGTCACCGCCGACAGTCGCTCGGCCCACAGCGGCCCGAGACGGTCCTCGAGCAGCGACGCGACGAGTTCATCCTTCGAGCCGAAGTGGTAATGCACCGCGGCCGGATTCGCGCCCGCCTCCGCGCAGATCGCACGCACCGACACCTCGTCGTAGCGCTCGGTCAGCAACAACCGCTCGGCGGCGGCCAGCAGGCGAGCACGCGTGCCCACCGAAACCTTCTGTGCCATGCGCCCAGCGAATCACGTCTCAATCATTATTTCAATCATTGATTGAAACACCGCGCGAAGGTAGCCTTGCCCGATGCACACAGGTCCGGCAGCGGCTCTTGGGTGCGCGCGGCACCGGCTCCTCCAGGAACAGCCGGCGCAGGGAGCAGTTGACGTCTGCCAAGGCCGCATCGACTAGGCTCCTGCGGGTCGACGCCATGGAGCACTGGCCGACCAATACAGGCGTCTGAGGAACTCACTCGGGGCGAAGAGCGGGCATGTCGTCAGCTTGCCGCACGACAGCGTTGAGGTCATGGTCTTCGTCAGTAATGTCGGAACCAGCGTAGGTATTTACCGAGGTCAGCCGCGAGCTTCTGCCATCGGCGCAGGCCTCCCGAGAAACCTTTTCGCGCAACAACAGCCGCGACCGTCAGAGGCTGTTGTCACGACCCGCAACAGCTAGCTGTTGCGGGTCATGACGTTGGTGACACCGTCGTTTCCTGGTCCTGCTCCCACTCCGGCTACAAAGTCACCCGCATAGCGGTCGAGTGCCGCCGATCTCGGGGACTTTGACGGAGCTGGCCGGTGATGGTTGTATCTGCCTGTGCCTGAAGGGTTTCCGGCACGGTGCGTCGTGGGGCAGTGGCCGGTGCGGCCCTTCGGGCCGAAGCCGTCAAAGGAACGAAAAGAGTCTTGTGATCACCACTTCCACCGCACGCATTCATCGCCGCCTGGCGACCGCACTAGCGCTCGTCGCCGCGGCCACCAGCATCGTTGCGCAGCAGGCCGGTACCGCGAGCGCTGCACCGGCGATAACCCTGCCTCCTATACATGCCGGGTTCGACTACTAGATCACCAATCCTTACGATCCGCCGGCCGGAGTCACGGTCGTCAGTCGCGATCACAGCGCCGAGCGGGCCGATGGGTTGTACAACATCTGCTACGTGAACGGCGTTCAGGTCCAGCCGGGTCGGGAGAACGAGTGGCCGGCGGACCTATTGCTGCGCGACAAGGACGGCAAGGTCGTCTACGACACGAGGTGGAAGGAGGCACTGCTGGATATCCGCACAGCCGACAAGCGCACCCGTATCGCGGACAAAGTCAACCAGTGGATCGACGAATGCGCGAACAAGCGTTTCAATGCCGTCGAGGTCGAACTATGACAGCTACAGCCGATCGAAGGAACTGCTGACCACCGACCAGGCCGTCACCTTCATCACCATGCTCGCCAAGCACTCGCACGACCGCGGCCTGGCCATCGGCCAGAAGAACGGCGCCGAACTCGTGGACAAAAGGACCGCTGCCGGACTGGATTTCGCGGTGTCCGAAGAATGCGATGACACTGCGGAGTGTGGTGACTACGCGACGGCATACGACAACCACGTCATCGATATCGAATACACCGAACCAGGCCTGTCGGCGGCGTGCGAAGGCTACGCAAGCAGGCTGAGCATCGTGCTCAGGGACGTCGATGTCTCCACTCCGCGTGATCCCGGCTACGTCCGGAAGACATGCTGAAACCGGCGAAAGCGCAACACTACTGTCGAATGCTGTTAGTAATCAACACTTTTCATGCAACACGATCATCAGATTCGATACCGAGGGATCTCTGGCTGAATCCCCCCGGCTTCCGGAGCGCACCGGTTTATCTGTCCCCCGCCGGTTGCTCGACGTGGAGTGCATAGTAGACAGTCGGAGAACGAGTTGGGCACCCCGGATAGCCACCGATTCGAGATCGACGGCGGCCGGACTTGCGGTGGTGACGGTGTATTCGAAGCTGCGGCATCTATTACCGACAATGCGCATCAGCCACCTCCGGACGGGCTCATCCGGCCGCCTCGACGGCTCCGGCGGCATCGAGGTCGAGTACGGCCGTCGCGGTGCGCTCGATGATGCCGAGACAGACCTCATCGGGCTGATACTTCGGCTGAATGGCGCTGTGGCCGATGGTCGACAGCCAGATGAAGTACGGATACAACGCCTGCTGGCGGTAGGCCAGCCAGGCCGTGTCGTAGTCGGGTGCCGGAGCGCCGCAGGCCGTGAGTCGTTCGAGGTAGACGGTGAGCAGGTCGCGTTCCCAAGCTCGGCGGTCGGCCACCGCCAGGCCGGAGCCGACCACATAGGCGAAGTCGTAGGCCCAGCTGCCGCGCAGCACGACCTGCCAATCGGTGAAACCCATCCGGCCTGCCGCGGTGACGTAGGTATTGCCGATATGACTGTCGCCGTGCAGGAAGGTCTGTGGTCCGGTGCTGGCGATCTCGAGCGAGCGTTCCAGCGCGTGGTACAGCCGATCATGTTGGGCGGGAAGTACTTCGGGCAGGACCGAGGCTGCGCGGCGGGCCCCGACCCGCGCCCGTTTGGACATGCCGATCAACCGGTCGAGATTGGCGAAATGCGCCCGCGGCGGCTTGAGCCACCGGTGCAGCGGGAGCCCGTCGTCGTCCCAGTATCGGGCGTGCCAGGTTGCCATGGTGCGCAGCAGATCCTCGATCTGCGCGCGTCCGATCGGGGTGCCCGGCGTGCAGAAGCTGGCGCCCTTGGTGCTGACGATGTCCTCGAGCAGTGAGATGGAGCGCCCCGACCGGCTGTCGACCGCGCTGTGATAGCCACGCGGGGCCTCGATATCGAGGTTGGGGCGTAGGTGTTTGAAGAAGCCGGGTTCACCGTGCAGTATTCCGGCCAGGTCGAGGGTGAGCCGCTGTTTGAAGTCCGCGGTCGTCTTCGCAAAGAGGTTTTCCGGTAGGCCCGCGACCTGACCGATCTCGTTGTAGGTGACGGCCAATTTCCACCTGGTCGAGGTGCCGCTGCTCTTAGCCCCGATGTCGAACGCCTCGACCACCGCACCCGGATGCTCGTAGCACAACACCGCGGTCAGCCAATCGGTGGTCAATTCTCGACCGGTCACCGGCACATCGGCCACACGATTGACCAGTGGACGGGTGATCGCTTCCCGCGCGATCCGACCACCGATGCGGGTGATTGCGCGCACCACCGCCAGTGTGGGGTGCCGGGTGGATGTCTCGGACTGCAACGGTTCTCCTCTGCTCGGCGGCATAGCGGATGCGCTGCACCCGGGTCGGTTCCGGGTGGCGAGCCGCCGTCATCGGAGACCCTATGGCAGCCGCGCGGCGGGAACATCCGTCATAGCGGGCCGGAATATCCGCATCTGTCGGGTCGGATATCGTGTTGACCGGGCGTTGTGCGTTGTGCATGACGTCGTGTGGGCGCATAGGATCCCCTTCGTGCAGGACTCCCTCACCTCTGTTTTCGTCGGTCGCGATGCCGAGGTCGAGCGGGTGGCGTCGTTAGGTCGGCGCGCCGCCGCGGGGGAAGGGGCGGTGGTGCTCGTCGAGGGGGAGCCCGGTATCGGCAAGACCGCGCTACTCGACGCGGCCGTCGCCCGGCACGCGGCCGATGGTTTGAGTGTGCGCCGAGGAGCCGCGAAGGAATTGCAGCGGCAGGTGCCGTTCGCGGCCGTGTGCTCCTGGCTGGGCAGCAATCGCGGATCCGATCCGGTCCGTGCGCTGCTGCGTGGCGGGGATCGGGTCGGCGACGGTGCGGCGACGCACGAGTTCGCGATTACCGAGGCGATCCTCGATCTGGTTGATACCTGGTGTGCCGCCGGTCCGGTCGCGTTGGTCATCGACGATGTGCATTGGGCGGATTGGCAGAGTCTGGCGGTGTTGCACCGCCTCAGCGGCGTGGTGAACGAGCTGCCGCTGCTGCTGATGCTCGCGGCGCGCCCGCTGCCGAGAGACACCGGATTCGCCGCGTTGGTGGCCGAACTCGTGGAACGTCGTGCGCCGATGCTTCGGCTCGGTGCGCTGTCCGAATCGGCCGCGGCGGAACTGGTCAGGCAGATGGTCGGTGCGATTCCGGGGCCGGGCCTGATGCGTCAGGTGCTAGGGGCGGGCGGAAATCCGCTCTACATCACGGAATTGGTGTCCTCGCTGTTGCGCGACGAGGCGATCACGGTGGTCGCGGATACCGCCGATCCGACCGAACTGGGCGAGGATGAACGTCCCTCCGCGACACTGGCGGGGGCGATTGCGCAGCGGCTGGAATTCCTGTCACGGTCGGCTCGGCAAGTGCTTTTGATGGCCGCCGCACTGGGGCCGACGGTGTACGTCGCGGAGCTGGCCGCGGTGCTGGACAGTCCGATTCTGGAAATCTGGAATGTCGTCACCGAGGCGACGGACGGTGGACTACTCACCCGTGCCGACTCCGAAGTGGTCTTCCGGCACGATCTGATCCGGCAGGTGCTCGCCGATCAGCTGCCCGATTCGTTGCGTGCGGGGTTGCTGCGCCGGGCTGGACAGATCCTGCTGCCCACAGATGCCCCCATCGAGCGGATCGCGTACTACCTGTTGGCCGGGGAGGATGAGCTCGACAAACCCACTCTCGACTGGCTGGTCACGGTGGCCGACAAGTTGATCGTGCGCGCACCCGAGCTCGCGGTGCAGCTGTTGGCGCGCGCGGCGGGTACCGCGGACCTCGGCATACGTCCGATACTGGTGCGGCTGCACGCCCAAGCGCTGCTCTGGAACGGCCGCGCGGCCGAGGCCGAAGCCCTGGTGCGCACGGCGCTGCTGAACCGACCGAACGATGATATCGAGCTCCGGTGGCTGCTGATGCAGGCGTGCCATGCGCGCGGCGATCTACGCGAGGTGGTTGCCGTTGCCGAAAAAGCCCTGGGCACACCGAATCTCGCAGTCGAAGAAGCGGGCCGATTCCACGGGATGAGCGGGTTGAACAATTTCTTCCTCGGTCGGTTCGACGCGGCGGAGGCGGCGGGTGCGCAGGCGCTGGCGATCGGGGATGCCACCGAGAATCCACTCGCGAGCGGATACGGACTATTGACCGTTGGGGCGGTGCGCTACACCCACGGCTATCTCGACGAGGCACTGGAACTGAGCAGTCGAATCCTGGCCGTCTTCGAGAACGGATTCGGTTCCGACCAGTTCGATCCCTATGTGCTCTACGCACACTGCTTGATCGAGCTCGATCGGCTCGCCGACGCGGAAGCGGTGCTGCACAAGGCGATCGGGCACAGTCGCCGGATCCATGGTGTCTATCTGGGCGCGTGTCTGGTCGCCAAGGCGCGGCTGTATGTCTTGGACGGACGCTGGGACGATGCGATCGTCGAATGCATTTCGGGCCAGTCGGTGCCCGACGCCTTCGGATACACCCCGATCCTGCACAGCCTGTCCGCGCTGATCGGCGTCCACCGCGGCACCTTCCTGCCGGATCCAGACAGCATCCCCGCACCGAACGACCAACTGGGCAGCAGTGGTTACGGCCAGTTCTATCCGTGGGTCAAGGCCCTGATTCTCGTGACCCGCGGCGATCCGCGCGGCGCACTGGATCTGCTCGTCGACGCCCACCAGCGCCTCGCCGACGGTTTGACCGCGCCCACGCTGTATTACATCTTCCCTGATATCGCCCGCCTCGCCGCCGATGTCGGTGACGACGACGCGGTGCGTTCGGTGGTGGCGGCCTCCGCAGAGCAGGCTCGACGCCAGCCGACGGCCGCTCGCACCGGCACCGCCCTGCTGTGTCGCGGCATCGCCGAGCGCGACCCCGGTGTCCTGCGCACGGCCGCCGCCGACTTCCGACAGGCGGGACGACCGCTTTATGAGGCGCAGGCACACGAGAATGCGGCCGTATTGTTCGCCGCGGATGGGCGTGGTTCGGAGGCCCGCAGCGCCCTTGATGCCGCGGTCGAGCTCTACACCGGCCTGGGCGCATCCTGGGATACCGCCCGCGCGGTCGCGCGCATGCGCCCATACGGAATTCGCCGCGGCGTGCGCGGCCCGCGCAACCGTCCCAAAACCGGCCGCGCTGCCCTGACCGACACCGAACGCAAGGTAGCCGCCCTAGTGGCCGAAGGCTTCTCCAACTCCGATATCGCCGCCCAGATGTTCCTGTCCCGCAGGACTATTCAGTCCCACGTCTCCAACATCCTCGCCAAACTCGGCGTCGGCTCGCGCCGCGACATCGCCGCGATGATGTCCGGAAGCTGACGACGGCGGCGGAATAACTCGGATACACGCAGTCCGGTTCGGCCGAGCAGTCGAAACCGCATCACAGGCTCCGGTCGAAGCGGGCGACGTTGCGGGCGATGGCGGGTAGCACGTAGGTGTCGTCGTCGTAGAGGTCGATGCGGTCGGTGGGTGGGTGGGTGACTCGTCATGACAAGCTCCCCCGCCGAGCTCATGCGAAGCAACTTGCTCGAAGTCTTCTATGAGTCCGATGCGGACCGTCGGGCCGCGGTCATCGCTACGAACTATTCCGAAGATGTGGTGTGGCACGAATGGCGACAGCACGCGAACCGTGTCGGCAAGCACATGCAGTCAGCGCCGGGAGTCACCGGACCGACCGATCGCCGGAACGCCGACCGGCGCCGCCGATTCGTCGATCGCGTCGACGATCACCACCCGGTCGAGGTGTGCGCGTTCGTCGTCCAGGCAACGTAGCAGCTCCGCGGCGGGGTCGACATCATCGCCGACGCGTGGCAGTTCCATCAAGCTGCGCACGCAGAGATGTAGGGATCACACGCGCTCGCAGGGTGAAACGGTGAGTGCTACATCCTGGCGTATCGGGCCATGGCGAAGCTGTAGAGGCCGTAGGTGACGATGCCCAGGCCTGCCACAACAAGCAGTGCTACGCCGTAAGGTTGCGCTCCGAGGGTTTTGAAGGCGCCGTCGAGTCCGGCAGCCTTGTTCGGCTCGGATTGGGTCGCGGCGAGGATCACCAGCAACCCGATTGCGGTGATGGCCAGTCCTTTCGCGATGTATCCGATGATGCCCAGCCGTCGCACCAGATCGCTGGTGGCGCCCTCGAGGTCGTCGAGGAAGTTCTGTCTGGCTCCTTTGTAGATGTGGTAGCCGCCGATCGCGATGATGATCAGCCCGCCCGCGACGAGGGCGATCGTGCCTGCGGTGGTTTGCATCAGACGTGCAGTCAGTCCAGCCGTCTCGTCGCTGCTGGATTTGCCGCGGCCGCGGGCGAATCCGAACGCGGAGAAGGCGAATGCGAAATAGACCACCGCCAGGGAGAACGCCTTGACGCGATTGATCGCTTCGGATGTCTTGCTGTCGGCGTCAGGTTTGGACGAGCTGCCCAGTGCCGCTTCTGCGAGCCGCCACAGCGCCATCAGCCCGAACGCGACGACACCAACCCACAGGGCGACGATGCCGCCCGGCTGGGCGGCCAGTTCGGTCATGGCGCCGGATTGGTCGGCGGTGCCGCCTGCGCCGCCGAGGGCGATTCGGATGGCGATGTAGCCGATGATCAGGTGGACAATGCCGCTGACGACGAAGCCTGCGCGGGCGAATCGCTCGAAGACGCTGTTCTGGGCAACCCGGCCTGCGGTGGACGACGAGTTGTCATAAGACGCCGACGACGAATCGGTGGAGGACGCCTTGGAACGGTTGATATCAGCCATGGTGCCTTCCTTCACGCGGGTGGTGCCGCGCACGGCGCAATCGACGCGGGCGCCGGGATCTAGTGTTCAAAGGCATCCTTGACCTTGACGTCGGCCTGCTCGAGGTTGCTCTGCGCGCGCGGTCAGATCGAGCCAAAGCACCAACTATCAAGCGTTTCAGAGCGCCGGGCGAACATGGAATAAGTATGGAACGGGCGGCTGCCGACCATACGGCGATCACGGACTAGGTTGCGGCACATCGACGTGGCAGTTATCGACTTTCGGGTTCATGCCGAGATAGTTGAGCGGCCCGGCGACGACAGTTGCCGCGATAGTTCCGGTACTCGCACAGTTCTCCGGTACGCTCCCGAAGTAGTGCCGTTGCCCAGCAGCGATCGCGCCGAGTACAGCCACACGAACACCAGAACTATGAGGACGCTGGCCATTCTCGAACGGCGACCTCCGCGCATTCTCCTGGTGTCGTTTGCGTATGTATCTCTCATTTTCTTATCTCCATTTAGTCGAATGCCATACTGCTGATGCAGATTTCGGGATCCGGAGCACCATTCGACACATACTCCGGACCCTGCGATATCCCGATGTCGACATTGGGCGGGCGTCGGGCCGACGGCGAAGCCGAGGGGTCGTCTGGTTACTCGAGTCG
Organism: Nocardia sp. NBC_01009; assembly: GCF_045208035.1. Classification (NCBI taxonomy): domain Bacteria; kingdom Bacillati; phylum Actinomycetota; class Actinomycetes; order Mycobacteriales; family Nocardiaceae; genus Nocardia; species Nocardia sp. NBC_01009. The sequence goes on from NZ_CP108695.1 coordinate 5,778,670, forward strand.
GTCCCGCCAACTCGGGTTGGTGCGGATATGCCGCGAGCCGCCGGCGTGTTCGTTGATGTCGCGACTGAGCGCGGTGTCTTCAGGACCCGATCGGCCGAGAAGGCGTCGTGCGGCGCTGCCGAGGGCGGGGCGCTGGACATCTGGCGATAGTTGGCTGAGCACGGCCATTCCGACGGCGCCGATGACTATGCCGATGATCAGGGCGATGATGACGATCATGTCGAGCCTCGGATCTGTTGGTTCTTCAAGTACACAGCTCCGGCCACGTGGTGTCAACAGCGTAGGTCTACATCTTTTAACTACAGTGTATAGCCCAGTGGACCATCGGCCTGCTACCGCGCGAGGCCAGCGATGCGCTGGCGCAGTTTCTGACGGATCTGACGTAATTCCCACCTGCGCCGCCGACTTTTCGCCGCCGGCCTCACCCGGCATCATGAATGCCCGACGCCGGATGGGGACACAGAGTTGCGTCCGGCCGGTTCAGCACCTGACCTCCGTGGATTCACGTGACATCGCCAATCGAGAGGCGTCTACTGGAGGTCTAGAACGTGGAGTTCCGGGCTGATCGTCATGGTTGTTGTTATCGGATTAACTGTTCTTCTCGCGGTGGTAGGCGGACTCAGCAACGCGGTCATCGCCCACCCGTCGACCAACGACGTCATGATGTTCGGGTCCTGTCGCGAAACGGCGTTTCCGAGCCCCAAGCGACCGCGCCGACCGACATCAGCATCCCGAATAGTGGCCTGGCTTTTGCATGTTCGCCCCTCGATCACTCACGAAAGGACCACACGATGAGCATTGGTAAGAAGATCGCGCACAAGGCCGAAGCTGCCAAGGGCACGGCCAAGAAACTGCTCGGCCGAGTCACCGGAAACACTCGCCCACGGACCGAGGGCCGCGTCGATCAGGCCACCGGCAACACCAAGCAGGCCGGAGCAAAGATGAAGGATGCCTTCAAACACTGATCCCGCACATCCGTCGAGAGGGCCCCTTGCGGGCCTGCATCACACACCCGTCACCCAGTTCCAGCACCGAAACCAGGTAGCTACCATGATCATCCTCGGAATCGTCCTCCTGATCGCCGGATTCCTACTCAAAATCCAAATCCTCTGGACCATCGGGATCGTGGTCCTCATCATCGGCCTGGTGCTACTGGCATTGGGGTCGATGGGCCGCGCCGTCGGCGGGCGACGCCACTACTACTGACGCCGCACCGTGCAGGGTTGTCGCACGGCACCAGCAGAACTGCCCCGACAATGGCGGCGCCACCTCCGGCGCACTCGCCGGGGATCGTTCCGGTGACCGTGATCGCGAGCCAATCCATGAACCACCTTCGAGGTGAGGAGCCGAAATGGCTACCAGCACTATCATCGTGATCGTTGTTGTCGCGGTCGTGGCAGTTCTGATCGCCGCCGCGTTGACCTGGGTGGCGGTGAACAAACGTAAGGAACGCCGCCGCGCCGAAGCTCACGACATCCGCGACAGGGCAGCCCAACAGGCACACAAGGTTGGGCGGCGTGAAGCGCTGGCCGACGAGACTGCGGCCAAGGCCAGGGCCGCGGCGGCCGAAGCCGACGTCAAGTCGGCCCAGGCGGCGGGCCTGCAACAACAAGCGGCCGCGCATCGCAGCGAAGCGGGCACCTCCCGCGACGAGCTGAACCAGGAGTTCGAGCGCGCCGACAGGATCGATCCGGACTCGCGAACACCCGAGACACCGCCGAAAGACCGCGAGACACAGTGAGAAGACGTCAGCCGATTGCACCTCGGCCCTGAACGCCACCCATCCGGCTGGTTGTTCAGTCGCGTAATGCCTGTTCGCGCAACGAGCTCAGCAGTCTGGCCAGAATCCGCGAGACCTGCATCTGCGAGACGCCGAGAGATTCGGCGATCTGGATTTGCGGCTGGTATTCATAGAACCGCATGATCAGCACTTGACGATCCCGCTCGGGCAGCGCGGCAATCAACGGTTTCACGACAAGGCAGTCCTCGACGGTGCAGTACTCCGATTGCTCGGCGCCGAGAGTGTCCAGCAGCGACGTCGGCGCGTAGTCGTTGTCGCCGCCGGTGTAGGCGTCGATCGAGGAGGTCCGGTAGCCGTTGCGGGCGATCAGTGCCTGGGTGACCTCGACCAGATCGACATCGAGTTCCTCGGCGATCTCCGCGGCTTTGGGCATACGCCCCAACCGCTGGGACAACGTGTCGATCGCGGGGGGGAGCTTCTGCTGGATTTCCTTGAGGCGCCGCGGTACTCGCACCGACCATGTGTAGTCGCGGAAATGTCGACGCACCTCGCCCATGATCGTCGGTATCGCGAAAGCGAGGAACGGCGCGCCGTGATCGGGGTCGAACCGGTCGACCGCGCCGACCATCCCCATTCGAGCGATCAGCAGCAGATCGTCGAAGTTCTCGCCGCGTCCGGCGAACTTGCGAGCGATGTGCTCGGCCAATGGTAGACAGCGTCGGATCAGATCCTCCCGCACAGCAATTCGACGAGGATCGGCCGCGTCCAGTTCCGCGAGCTGGACGAGCAATGGTTCGACGTTGTCGTAGCTTTCGGCGCCGTGGCGCGTGCGTCGTGTTCGTTCAGGGGAAGTCAGGGTCGGCTGATTGCTCATCGGTGCTGCCTCGGATCAGGTCCAGATGACATCGACAACCGCCGCAACCCGGACACCGCAGTGTCGTAGGGGGTTCGGGGCCATTGTCGATCGAGTTGAGTGAGGGTCGCCACGATGCGTGGGCCGAAGCTTGCTCGGACCAGCGCGGTCTCGGTTGCTGCCGTCGAGCAGAACTCGACATCTACCGTGGCGTCTTGTTATGGGCTGGGTTGGGGCAGTTCGCAGTTGTTCACCTTGGGGTTGACGCCTGCGTAGTTCAGCGGTCCCGCGACCATGGTCACCGCGATGGTTCCCAAGCTTGCGCAGTTCTGGTCACGGTCGGTGAAGTAACCTCGTTGACCGGCAGCGACCGCGCCGATGATCAGCCATACGAGCACCAGCAACAGCAATAAGCGGGCCATCACGCACCTCCATTGGATTCCGGCCTGCCAGGGGCGTGAATTCCCTGAATGCCGCGTCGAATTCGTTTCCCGTGGATCGAGGGTGTTTCGATCCGATTGCCGATAGTGGATCGCCACATCATGTTTTTCCTCTGAATCAGTTGTCGCGTCGACGAATCCAGACGCCACCGGACCTTCGCCCAGCCGCGCCGGGACCCGGTCAGTGCCGATGGGCGCGAGTAGCGGCGTTGATCGCCCCGTGGTGTGTCGACCGGCCCGGGACCGGCCGACCCAACTCCGAACAGCTGGCCCGGACTCGCCTCCGCAGGGCGTGGGCGGCTTTTCGGATCCCTGCCCGGCGGCATTACCGGGATGCATCGGCCGCGGCGGCATTGCCCGTATGGCGGGAGTGAGCAGAGGCACCTTGGATGTCGAAGGTGTGTGGCCCCCACATCGCCGGCCGCGGACCGGGCCGAGTTGGGTCGGGTCCTGGCGGGCCAGGTTGAGATGGCGACGCGCCTTCGCTCCGCGGCGGGCGCTGCTCGAGCCTGCGAGCAGCATGCTCAGCTCGGCCCGATGGTGATGACCATGGCGATCCTCGAAGCCTTCGCTCGGATCTATTGATCTTTTCAGTAGACGCCGCACGGAACGAATTGTCAACGCTGTAGGTCTACACTGGCGAACTACAGCGGTTCGTCCGACGGAAAGGGGCCGGTCGGCCGCTCACCGAAGCACGACAAATATCGAACGATCGGATGTGGACCGCCATGGGGACCTTCTTGGACTCTCTCAGCCTGCCCTTCACCCTGCACTTTTCCTCGACCGAATCCCCCGCGGTGGCCGCCGCCGCACGCGACTGGATCTCGCGCGGGCAGATCTCCACCGTTGCACTCACCGATGACTCCGACACGGTCGAAAATCGTTATCTGCTGGTGAATTTCAGTGCCCTGCCCTGCCTGACCGTGCACAACACCGACATGCGCAACAACCCGGACGAACGACGCGTCACCTACGGCGCGTCCCTCACCGAGGACGGAGACCTCGCCGTCGAAACCCTCGCATTGTCGGCCCATACCAGCTGACGACGAGCCGAACCCCACTCCACCAACGAATCCGCATCCTGGTGCTCATCATCGACGCGCCGGTACCTGACTCGGTCGGCGGCAATCTTCGACATATCGCGGCGGGAGTCGCGTGGACCCTGGTGTTCGCCTATCTGCTCGCCGAGCTCGTGACGGCCACCGCATGGAAAACGGCCTACAGCTTCCGCCACGACACGATCAGCGACCTCGGCATCACCACCTGCACACCCAGCGCGTGCTCACCGCTGCATCTGGTCATGAACGCGACGTTCGTCGCACTCGGCTTACTGACAATCTTGGGAGCCATCGGATTCCGCGACTACATTCCCCACGGCCCGCGCCAGTGGTCCATCGTCGCCCTCGCTGTCATCATCGGCCTGAGCACCGCCGCAACCGGGGTGTTCCCATCCAATGACGGCATCGTCGTACACGGTCTGGCCGTGATGCCCGCGTTCGTATCCCGCCATATCGTGCTGATCCTGCTGGCGATCTGGTTGTGGAAACAACGCCGCCTCGTCGCGATCTGGTCGGCCTTCTGCGCATCGACCGGACTCACCGGCACGGTTCTGCTGACAATCGGCCTGCAGGTCGGCATCACCGAACGGCTCGTCTTCTACCCACTCCCGACCTGGATGGCCGTGACCGGCGCCGCAATCGTGCTCGCACCGGTCCGAGATGCAATACGGCGTCGAGGCCAATCGCCACTGCACCACCGGGAACTCACTTCGCCCCCATGATGTGCCGCTACCCATCCGAGCGAAGACTGGAGCGGCGGGACTTGCCAAATGCACGGACAACGAGACTGACCGGACCGCGATGGACGGCAGCACGGTCCCCAGCGTCGGTGGCCGAGGAGGACGGGCGCGGGTGGTCCGGGTGGCGGGGTCGGTGACGGTCATCGGAACAGTGGGGGTGAACTCAACTGGCGGAAAGCTTGCGGGCATCTCGCCGGACGACAGCGGACTCACCTACGCCGCCCTCGAGGGACTGGGCCGGGCGGTCCGCACGATCTTTGGCTGCGAATATCAGGCGTCGGAAGATCTCAGGCGCGAGATCAACAGTTGGTTGCAGGTGGTGGAGAACTGGAACTCCACACAGTCGTCTTCTACGCCAAGGACTCTCAGCTCACCGGCGCCGACCGAGAGTACGCCGAGGAGTCGATGCTGCCGCGGCACCTGCTGCAATCGGCGCTGGTACGCATAAATACCCCGCTGCTACAAGCGGTTTCGAGGATCCCGAGTTCCACGATCGGGTTGGCGACACCGAGCGTCGGGCGATGTCGCCGTTGTTCTGGTCCAACATCAACCCCTACGGCCGCAGCCGCAGCCGCGCAGGCGGCGGCCGACCGGACGCTCAGCGCCAAGCAGCATTTCTCGAGATTCGAATCGCTTCCGTCGCTGCTGGTGTGGGTGGCAGAGACCGAGTGATTCCCGCCTCGTACGCAGACAACCTCCGCCGCGTCGTACCCACAGCCGTGGCGAGATCATTCCCCGCGCAGGTCACTTCCCTCAACTCGACGAACCGAAATCGTTCCTCCGCATGCTCGACGAATTCCGTGGAGAGGCTTCAGAATCCGCCCGGCGACAGAGTGCGGGCCCGGGCTCGCGCGTGCGCGCGCACACGGCCTTCCCATGGCCGCTACATCGAAGATGTAGGTGGCCGGTGAGAGCGGATCCAGTCCCCGCCTATCGGGCCCGGTCACTGGGCGGCGGGATTTGGCCGCTCACGAATCCCCGTACAACCACATCTCAGTGGCGCTCTTCGAGTCCAACAGCTTCCCGCAGCCGATCCGCGGCCGTTCGAAGCTCGGGATCGTTGAATGCGGATGACGCCAGCAGCGCGGCCAGCGCCTCGGCGATGACATTGAGTTTCTCTTGCGAGGCCTCGCTTGCGCGGCGGCTGGCGTTCTCGAGCAGCACCACCAACAGCAGCGTGAAAACGCTCGCAACGGTGTGAATGGCAACTTGCCAGGTCTTGAAGTCCGTCCACCATGGCACGCTGATCAGCCACGCCACGACGATCCCTGCACAGACGAAGAAGAACGGAGCCTGACTCACTCGCAGCTCGGCCTGCTCGACGAACCGGTCAAACGGCGACCGGCGATCACCTCCGCCACGGCTTCGTGCGGCCTCGCTGCGTCGCTCCATCACCGGAATTTTAGTCGCATCTCACCCTCACCACATTCGGACAATCACGCTCGTTGACGCCCATCGCCGACAACGGCATTTCATTCGCGACATGCACGGTAACCATCGACTGCCAACCAGTTTCCGCGCCTTCCCCGGCTTCTCGGCGTCGAACATCTGTAACGATCAGCCTCATTCATCGCGAAGCGACAGCCTGCGATGGGCACATCGCACCGAATATCGTCGTGCTGCGCACTGTTACCTCGGTGACCTGCAGCGTCCCGCACCGCCGCCACCGAGCACACGCCACAACCCACTGACAGCTGCCCGCTCAGCGTCTTACCAGGTCAGATCACTTCCGCGGGAAGGGCGAATTGATCGTGGTGAAATACTGGATGGCCGCGCCGACGGCGACCGGAGCCGTCACCAGGATCTGCCCCTAGCTGTGTCGGTGGGTCCGTGGACATATCGTCTGGGTTGACCCGAAGCCGATTCGGTGAGCGCCGCGCGTTTCGGCGACTAGGACGGGTTGCCCCACGCCACTCGAGGACCGCACGCTGTGGACACTTCCCGCTGCGATGTCGCTGATCTCGGCCTCTTCGCCGACCTCAGCCCGCGTCAGATTTACACCCGCCGCCTCAACAGCGCGAGGGCATGCTCCTCAATCACCTGCAGCAACTCCGACGCGGCAACCCGGGCCTCGACGTCTTCGCCGACTCCGAATTTGACCAAGCTTCGCCGAGAGAAGCTGGCGCCGGAGTGTGACCTGCGGGTCACACTCCACCCCAACGACCTCGGCCTCGAGGGCTCCGCAACGGCGGGTCAGTAGTGCTTCATCGCGGTCGATACACGAAAACCCGGACATGGCCCGGGTTTTCGGAGAGTGAACCTGGGTGGGCCCCAGGTTCAGCGGGTGGCGATGATTGCCGAGCCGTGACCGAAGAGGCCTTGATTCACCGCAATACCTGCGCGGGCGTTGTCCACTTGGCGGCCATCGGCCTGGCCGCGCAACTGCCACGTGAGCTCGCAGACCTGCGCGATTGCCTGCGCGGGTATCGCCTCACCGAAACAGGCCAGACCACCACTGGGGTTCACCGGCACACGTCCGCCCAATGTCGTTGCGCCGCTGCGCAATAGTGCCTCCGCGCCGCCTGTCTCGCAGAGCCCGATGTCTTCGTACCAGTCCAACTCCAGCGCGGTGGAGAGGTCATAAACTTCCGCGAAGGACAGGTCGGCGGCCCCGAGCCCGGCCTCTTCGTACGCGGCGTACGCGACGGCGGAACGGAACGCGCGCGGCGGAGCCTCGACGGCCACGGCGGAGTCCGTCGCGAAATCCGGCAGATCGAGCACGGTTTTCGGGAATGTCGGCGTGACCGTCGACAGCGCCCGGATGCGGACCGGATCGGTGACGCCGCGGCGACTCGCGTACTCCATCGATGTCAGCACCAATGCGGCACCGCCGTCACTGGTCGCGCAGATGTCCAGCAGCCGCAGCGGGTCCGAGACGACCGCCGAAGCGGCAACCTCCTCGACCGAAACCTCCTTGCGATAGCGGGCATACGGGTTGTTCAGGCCGTGCCTGGCGTTCTTCACCTTGACCGCGGCGAAATCGTCGAGCGTGGCACCGTGCAGCGCCATCCGCCGGCGGGCATACAGCGCGAAATAGATGGGGTTTGTAGCGCCGAGCAGATGGAAACGCAACCAGTCCGGATCGTCGCAGCGTTCACCGCCGACCGGCTGGAAGAAGCCCTTCGGGGTGACATCCGCGCCGACCACCAGCGCCACGTCACACAACCCGGCCAGAATCTGGGCGCGCGCGTTGGCGATGGCCTGGGCACCGGAGGCGCAGGCGGCGTAGCTGCTCGAGATCCGCGCACCCGACCAGCCCAGCGCCTGGGCGAACGTCGCGCCCGAGATGAAACCGGGGTATCCGTTGCGGATCGTGTCCGCGCCAGCGATATAGCCGACGTCGCGGTGGTCCACCCCGGCATCGACCAGCGCCGCGCGCGCCGCGACCAGCCCGTATGCGACGAAATTGCGCCCCCACTTGCCCCACTGGTGCATGCCCGCACCGAGGACGGCGACATCGCGATCATTCGTGTCAGTCATCAACCGGCCTCCACATCCACACCGTGTGCTCCGCTTCCTCGTCTTCGTACAGCACACCGAGGGTCAGTTCGACCGGCATGCCGACGGCCAGGTCATCCACCGTGAGGCCGCGCACCACCTGCCCGAGAATCACCATCTGCTCGACCTCGAGCTCCACCGCCGCAACGACATACGGCTCGAACGGATCGGGCGAGACATAGGGCGGGGGCGGCTTGTACCGGGCGTCCGCATACGACCAGATCCGGCCACGTGTGGAAAACAGGTACTCGACGAGCTCGGAGCCGTCTTTCGGACCTGCGCACTGCGGGTTCCGACAGGCCAACGTGTTCCGCGGGAAATACGGCGTGCCGCAGGCAGTACAACCACTTCCCTTCAGACGCACCGTGCCGTCGTCCGCAGTGAACCAGTCAGCCACGGCGGGGCGTTGTTCTTTCTGCACGAACCCGACGGTATAGGAACACGTTCTACTTTGGGGCGGAAATCTGCTCCACCGGTGCACGGGCGGAGGTACGGTGAGACCGGATTGAGGATGCGATGACATCCTCGAGTCGATCTGGAGTACCACAACGCGATGGGCACCAAAGCCATTGAACCGCAGTCGATCCGCAACGTCACGATCATCGGGGACCCTGATGAGACAACACGAATTGTCCACGGCCTGTTCCGCCGTTTCGCCAAGACCGGGTCCGGCACGGCGGCCACGGCCCATTGGGTGACGGGCCACGTCGATCACACGATTCGTATCGCCGAGCTATCGAGCCGAGCGCCCATCGCGTCCCTGGAGCGGTCCATCCGGCTAGCCGATGGGGTAATCGCGGTCGTGAACGCTGCTGAGAAGAGCGCCCCGCGACTCGAGACGATACTGCGGGTTGCCGACGACCACCAGATCGCACGGCTGTGTCTGGTGACCGGACTCGATCATCCCGCCGCCGACTTCGACCGCTGCGTCCGCACGATCGCCGACACGCACGGGGCAGTGCCGTTGACGCTGCAGATTCCTCACGGCATCGGCACCGAGTTCGAAGGTGTCATCGATCTGGTCCCGATGTGGGCGCTCGAACCGATGGCCGTCGAATTCTACGGGAGCCATTGGAAAGTCGCCGAGGAGTGGTACCGCAACCTCGTGGACACGGTGATGGAACAGGACGCCGCAGATTCGGATGACATCCTCGGCCTGCGAGAGATCCCACCCGAACAGTTGCATGAGCGGGTCCGCTGCCTCACGCGAATCGGCGACGCTGCGCCCGTCCTGTGCGATGCGGGGCCATGGAGTGACACCGCCCCGCTCCTGGACGCCATCGTCCGGTATCTGCCGTCTCCCATGCATGTCTGTCAACCGGAACACGCCCTCGACTATTGACGGACGCCGCCATAGGCGTGGGAGAAATTCGATAGTGGACCTGCCGGGTTCGAAACCAGCGTGCGCACCCACCGTTGACGAAGGATTCTGTCAATCCATGGCCAGAAACGCCTATCGGTTCGAAAGGTGTGCGTACTGGTCGTATCCCCTTCGGACACTTCATGGGCGCAGTTCACAGGGCCCGGCACTCGAGCATCGTCACCTCCAACCTGCAGTTCGGCGAAGCGCACTTGTTCGGGTGACCATGTGCTGGGTGGCCGAAGTTTCACGGGTTCGGCTGTCGGAGTGTGGCCTTGTCGATCTGTTCGCGGAGGATGTCGCCGTGACCTGCGTGCCTGGCGAACTCTTGGATCATGGCGAGCAGTGTCCATCGCATGCTGACGTTTCCCTCGCGGGGATTGTCCTTGGTGTCGTCGAGGTCGAAGCGGGACGCGATCACTCGTGATCGTTGGCTTGCGCGCTCGAACTCGGCGATGACGTCGGTCAGCGACTCGTCGTCGGCGACGGCGAATGTGCCCTCGTCGCGGTTGGGGTATCCGTCGCATTCGGATTCGTCGAGTCCCGCCCAGAATCGTTGGAACCAGATCCGTTCCGCGGCAGCGGCATGCTTGATCAATGAGATCGGTGTCGTCAGCGACGCGACGAGTCGTCGGCGGGCCTCGGCGTCGGACAGGCCGCGTGCGGTCTCGATGAGTGCTTCGCGGTTGTGGTCGAGCATGTTCTCGATGATCGCTCGCTCGGTACCGTTGGTAATTGGGTTGGTACTCATGGGCTTTCACTCCATTCCTTGTTGGGTGGTTGAGGCCGTGCGGTATGTATCGGTCAGGATGAATGGCACAAGGCGGCGATGCAGCGATCGATCTCAGGAGAGAGACGAAGCGTCCGGCGTTAGGGAACGACCGGGAAAAGAGAGGCGCTCGCCGCGCGGATTGCGGACCGAGCGTGGACGATGCGGGCCTGCATCGACACCGCAGCCCAGGCCTGTCAGGAGGCCTGCCGCCTGGGGTCAGTATGTCGTGGATTTTGATTCCGGGCTACAGGTCGATGACGGCGCCCTTGTGGGGTCGTTGGCGGCGAACTCACACTCTATGCGGTTCAGCCAGGATGAATACGTGGGCAGGAACTTCAGCTCGACGTCGTTGCCGGCGCACCATCGCCGACCTCGCGGCGTTTGTGGACCGAGTAGTTGTCGCAGATCAGATATAACTTCTCGCCCGGCCAGCGGGCCCGCAGAGTACTTGGTGCCCGTCAAGTCGTCCCAAAACCTGCGATTCGCCTCGGTCCATCGATCGGGAGCGTTCGGCGGACGACTGGATTTCTCGGCGTTCCACGCATCCAACCGGGCGAGAACTGCGGTACTCCTCTTCGCTGATTTCCGGGCGGCCGGTGTCCTCACCCGGCGCATAGAAGATCTTTCCTGTGCGAAGGGCGCTACTATCTGATGCGATGCATGCCGACCTGATGCTCGATTCGCTGGATGGGCTGTCCGTGGGGGACGCGTTAGGCCAGCGATTCCCTGTTATGGGCCGGTCAATTCCGGAAATTTTGGCAGGCAATCTCCCAGCCGCGCAATGGGAGTGGACCGACGACACCGAAATGGCGTGCAGCCTGGTTGCCGAGCTCGGTCGGCACGGTGGGATCGATCAGGATCGACTGGCTGCCAGGTTCGCTGCTCGGTGGGAGCCGCGTCGAGACTATGGCTTCGCAACGGTGGGGACTCTACGTCAGATCCGGGATGGCGTGCATTGGCGGGTGGCGGCTACCGCCGCGTTCGGTGGTCAGGGTTCCTGTGGCAATGGTGCGGCGATGCGGGTCGCTCCGCTGGGCGCGTATTACGCCAGTGATCCGGAAAAGGCTGTCGCTGAAGCAGTTCGGTCGGCACAGGTGACACACCTGCACCCAGAAGGGGTCGCCGGGGCGGTTGCGGTAGCGTTGGCGGCAGGGCAGGCGGCTCACGCCCGCGTGACCGGAACTCCGCTTGTACCACGGGAATTCATCTCCGCTGTCATCGATCGCCTCGGGGACGGCGAGATGAGCCAACGGGTGCGCCATGCCCGCGCCCTACTCGGAGCGCACGCACACGAAGCCGCACAGGTGCTCGGTAACGGATCTCGAGTGACCGCGCAGGACACGGTGCCGTTCACGTTGTGGGTGGCGTCCACACATCTGGACGACTACCCGGCTGCCATCGCCACGTGTCTCGCGGCGGACGGGGATATCGATACCACCAGCGCGATCGTCGGCGGTATTGTCGCCGCCCACACCGGCTGCGGTAGCCGCCCGGGCCGGATCGGGGTGCCGGAGGCATGGGTCGCCACCCGAGAACCGTTGCCCAGCTGGGTTTCCACGGTCCGTGCGCAACGGCGCCGGAAGTCTGGACTTGGATTCGGCCGCATACGAGAATGGTTCGTCAGCGACTAGAACGATCCCAGTGCTCTCAGGGGCATGGCGGTCACTGCTGAGGGTCTGTCCATTCCCAGCGAATTGCCTACCAGCACAACGTTGTCCAGATCGGTTGCCGCGAGGACTTCATCCAGTACCCGGCCGTACAAGTCGGCCTGGCTCGGCGCGGTTGGCGTGGGTCGCTGAGTCCGGGTTGACCGAGTAGATCCAACACGGTTGTCGCCCAGCGGGCGATAGCGCCCGCAGCCATGGCAAAGTCGCCGCGGCGTTGAAGCCCGTGCCGGGCACCATCACGATGGCTGGAAGTCCGGTTCCCGCTGAGGTGAGTCTAACCTGGCCGACGCTGGTGTTCACGGTCGCGGCGGTGAGTGGAAAGTCCGCCCATGCCAAGGCTTGCGAACACCACTGCCGCACCTCGCTCTCGCCACGCGGATTCTTGTATGCGGTCGGCATTGCGTCAGTGTGCGCGGCGGCTCGTGGTTCGTCCAGACTGCCCGGCCCTGTCGCCAAGAGAACGCGCTGTCATGCTCATCGAGCTTTGGACGATACCGGTTCATTATCCGTCGTTGTCCGTGTCGATCCGGATTTGTCCGTCCGGGCTCGTTCGCATCCGAAGCCGCAACGTCCTGATTCGGTGTCCATCTTTTCATCGGATGCCGCAGCTACACCTGACAGTAGGGCTGTGCGCGAGCACGGCGTGATCTGAGGATGTGACGTAATGCCCAGCGAAACTACGAGATTCGCCGACTCAGACCTGGCTGCCCGACGGCTCGGTCTCCCGGCGCTGTCCACGCAGCAGTGTGCCGCAATCCAGACTCTCGCACCATTGTCGCGTTGGCGGACGTAGGTGCGACAACGTGGATGGTCGGCGCGGGCATAGCGGCCTGTCTCGCACTGGCGAGGCCGCTGGGCGCTGGCGTCCGATGGTGTCTGGCTGCCATCCACCTACCACGACGTAGTCGATGCCGGAGCGGCGCGACAAGCGCCCTGTACCGCAACGTGAGGTTGAGGCGACTGAACGCGCGATCTCGACTGTGGAGCGGATGTCGTCGCAGCTGAAACTGACACAGGCCGTATAAGCCCCGTCGACAGCAGCGATGTGGATTCATGCCGAGTCGCCTGTCTGACAAAGGACGTATTCGACGAGCGCGTCCGTGTGACGCGGTGGGAACGGGGGCGCAGGTGGGTACCTACTTCATGACCCTCAGCAGGCCGAGGTGCGGTTCGAGCGCGCCGTCCTGACCGAGCGCCAGGAAGTCTGCCTCTACGGCCGAGCGTGCAAGTTTCCCCGCGCGCACCGCGCGGTAGCGCACGTACGACCAGAGAAAGACATCGATGTTGTCGAAGCGGGTGCCGCCTTCGAGTACCTCCTCCTCGTGGAACCACACGGCCACTTGGCCATTGGTGAGCACGACATACAGATTGCCGCCGCCGTCCGCGCCGATCGAGTAGACATCGTCGTCGGTGATCTCGGTCGAGTAATCCGAATCGCGTATGCCGCAATCATTTACGGCGAAATCGAAGCCGTACGACCAGGAGAAGATGTCCAGGAACTGCGGCAGCCGGCCCGAGCGCACCCGTCGGTCGAACGCGGCCAGCGCCGCCGCGTCCGCGGGAGCCAGGTGCGCAAGAAACGGTGCCACCGGCCGGGTTTGCTCCGGGACGTGGACGGGCACGGCATCGGCGAACCAACGCGCCAGATCGGCGTCGAGGTCGCGATCGGTGTAGCCGACGAGGTCGGCGAGGGTGAGCGTCACGCGGGGATTGTAGTAGCGCCTCAGGACATGCTGTTCGGTATCACTGCAGAGTCGGCAACCGGCGTGCGGGATACCTGGCGCTTCCGAGGCGTGATCGGCGGCAGTTGGTTTCGGCTGCCGGCACGCGAGTCGACCGCGGCGGTCATAGGACGGAATGCGGCTGTGGACCATTCTGCCGCTTGCTCTTGCCGAGTGTTGCGGCAGCTGGTTGCGGTTGGCATTATTGGTCACCGTATGCCATTGGTTTCCGATTCCGCGCATGACAGCCTCGAGGGTTTGTCTGTAGGTGATGCACTGGGTGCTCAGTTCTTCGTGCCCGGCCGCTCCATAGCTGAACTGCTCGCCGGGCGGCCGCCAGCGGCTCCGTGGCAGTGGACCGACGACACCGAGATGGCCTGTTCGGTGTACTCGGAAGTCCGCGGCCGCGGCTGCGTCGACCGGGACGCGCTCGCGGCCGCGTTCGCCGATCGCTGCGAACCGTACCGTGGCTACGGCGGCGGCACAGTCGTTGTGCTGCACGAGATTCGCGACGGCCGCCCCTGGGAGGAAGCGGCAGGAGCTGCTTTCGACGGGCGCGGATCGTGGGGAAACGGAGCTGCGATGCGGGTCGCCCCGCTCGGGGCGTACTTCGCTGGAGATCTGCGGCGAGCGGCAGCGCAGGCCGCGCTGTCGGCCGAGGTCACCCATCGGCACCCGGAAGCGATCGTGGGTGCCATGGCGGTCGCCACTGCGGCGAGCCACGCTGCGGCGACTCGCGGAACAGACTGTGTACCAAGTGAATTACTGCACGTGGTCGAGCCGTATCTGGTCCATGGTCGGACCGCGGGCGGTGTCCGTCGAGCCCGAAAGTTACTCGGCCGATCGGTAGCCGAAGCAGCTTACGAGCTCGGCAACGGCGCACAGGTCAGCGCCCAGGACACGGTGCCGTTCACGCTGTGGGCAGCCGCCACCTTTCTCAGTGACTATCCGGCCGCCGTCACCGCGTGCGTCGAGGCCGGTGGGGATGTGGACACGACGGCCGCGATCGTCGGTGGAATCGTGGCAGCACACACCGGGATCGGAAGTCGAGGCACGATACACGGAATACCGGAACAGTGGTTGTCGGCGCGTGAGCCCCTGCCCGCATGGGCTACAGACTGACGCCGATCATCCGCGAACGCACGGTAATGGCTCCCCTACTTATCTGTGAACGGTCCGATCCGCCGGTCTAGACACCTACCCCTTCCTTGGGTTTACGAGGCCTTCCCGAAGACATGACGCTGGAGCCGGAGGCCGATCGTTCAGGTCTGGCGCGGTGACCCCTTGGCTCCCTCGGACCCTAGAGCCCTGGCTTGTCCACGGCAACGTCGATCGGGGAGATACTCGCCCCCAACGGCACTCACCAACCGACATCACCCAAGTTACCGAGGCATCAAAATTGGCTGATACCAACATCTTCCACGCCAGTGTGGTGTCAAATTGCCATTGATCGGCTTTGTTCGATGTAACCAGTCAGGAGTACCCGCGTGCCACGTGCAATCGATTCGGCTGTCTTCCCGCATCTGGATGCGGACTTGGACCGCGTCCGTGACGTTCTCGGCCCCGTGCAATTGGAGGGCAGGCCCGAACTGGCAGCACTCACCGACGAAGCGCCCGACACCTCTCGCCGCCTGGTCCGCCCTACTTTGACCTTGTTGTCGTACTACCTGCTGACCGATCCCGCGGTCCCGGCCGAGGACCGGGTGGTGCGCGCCGCTGCTGCCGTCGAGTTGCTGCATGTGGGTTCGCTTTACCACGACGACGTCGTCGATCACGCGTACGAGCGTCGAGGCCGTCCCAGCACCAACGCGGTGTGGGGTTCGCATATGGCCGTATTGGGTGGAGACTCCGTGATACTCACGAGCGTGCGCATGCTGGCCGAACTCGGCCAGCGCGAAGTTCTCGCGGGGGCGATCGCGGGTGAGCAGATGTGCGCGGGCATGGTGATCGAGGCCGCCGACCTCTACGTAGCCTCCCGCAGCGAGCAGTCCTACCTGGATGCGATCGACGGCAAGACCGCGGCGGTGCTGTCGCTGGCATGCCGGGTGGGCGCGATGCAGGCCGGCCGCCACGAGGATGAAGAAGAGGCGTTGGCCCTGTTCGGTCGACACTTTGGGCTGGCCTACCAGCTGTATGACGACATCCTCGACCTGACCTCGACCGCCGAAGAAACGGGCAAGCCCGTCAACGCGGATCTGCCCGAAGGCATCTACACACTGCCTGTGATCCGCGCCGCTGCCCGCGACCAGGACCTTGCCAACATGCTGCGCAGAACAATGACGCGTGAGCAAGCCACACATGCCCACGAGCTCGTCATCGCCTCCGGCGCCGTGGACGAAGCACAAGCAAGGGCCGATGAATTCATGGACCATGCCGCCGGCCAGCTCGCCGCCCTGCCCGTTGCACCGAGCGCCCGCCACGCAATGACCGCCTACGCCCGGTCCATACTCGACCGGCGAACTCCTGGCCCCGCGGTCCACCGGCAGTCGACACAGCCACCCGGGGCTCACAGCGATGCGCTCCCGCCGCAGGTCGCGCAACGGTTGAGGAGCTGGATGGTGGACACCGGCCTTGTCGTCTCCCCGGGCGAGGCCGACTACCACCGGTGGACAGGAGCGATCCGGATCCCGCGACACTGGGCCCCAGCAGTGGACCCGGCCGTTGAACAGACCGCCTACCGCATGGCCGTGCTGCTCCTTGCGTGGGACGATCTGTTCGAGGATCCGCAGCTGACCGACCCGGAAGCCGTGACCGCGCTGAGGCGTGGCATGGTGGCAACACTGCGCCAGGACCCGGAGAAGCCGTGGAGGCCCGGCGCGATCCCGACGTCGTGGGCGAGTTTGTGGCCGCGCCTGCGCGAGGGCCGCAGCACCCGCTGGCAGGAGCGGTTCCTCGACGGCCTCGAGGAGTGGTGCGAAGCCTGCGAACGCGAAGCGCACCATCGCATCAACGGCTACATCCCGCCCACGGCCGACTACCTGCCGCTGCGGATGTCGACCAGTGGGATCGAAACCGCCCTCGCCTGCATGGAGGTGCACCAGGGCCGGGAACTGCCGCCGAAGCTGCGCAACCACCCCGTGATCCGCCGTCTCGAGGAACTCGCCTTCTGGGTGACCTTCGTGGAGAACGACCTGGTGGGGTTGGATCAGGACGAGGCCGACCAAGTCCCCTACAACCTGGTGCGGGCGGTCCGTCGCGAGACCGGCTGCACCCGCCGCGAAGCCGTCGAGCAGCTGCAGCGCCAGGTGGCGGATCAGCGTGCCCAGCTCGAGGCACTGATCCGCTACGTCCCCGCACTCCTGCGCGTGCTTCCCGGCCTGTCGGGCCAGGGGAAGGACTACGCGGAGATATACAGGAACATGACGAACGTGGGGCTCTGGGCGCGTGAGAGCGATCGGTACGAGCAAACCTCGTCTTCCGCGGCGCCGGACTTGGAACGCTTGCGCCGTGAGATCTACTACCCGGCCGCCCAACCGGCCCCTATCGCGCCGTAAGCCCCCGCAGTCGGCAAGGGTGTCCCGCGCGCTCCACCGTGGTGGTCGCGCGGGACGCCCTCTCAGTGCTTCGTCGGCTGTCCGGACTTCGTCGGTCCGGGGAGGCGGATCCACATCGTGGGTCGAAGAGACGAGCGGGTGCGCAGGTGGAAAGCGACCAGCCCGAGCAAGGCGCTCGCGGTGAACCAGACCAGTTGCACGGCGAAACCCGCGAATAGCGTGGTGTCGGAGAAACCGGCCGCGGTCGAAGCCTGCATCGCCCCGTAGGAGGGCAGCCAGCGCACGAAGTCGCTGTCCGCCCCAGCGCTGGCGATGGGGTTCTGCACCGCCAGGTCGAAGCAGGTGATCATCGCGATGGCGAACATCCCCTCCACCTCGCGGCGCAGCAGCGCCCCGAGACCGACACCCAGCGCCCCGTAGGTCATCGCCGCGCCGAAAAGCGCCGCAGCGAGCAGGACGGGCTGGCGAGGCGACCAGTAGCAGCAGATCACCGCGGTGGCGTACGCGCAGACCACCACCGAGGCCACCACCAGGCAGGCAATCTTCGCCAGCCCCAACGCAACCCGGGGATACCCGGCCATCGACAGACGCCGGTCGAATGCTCCGCTGCTGAACGTTGCCGCGAACATCATGAACCCGATGATCAAGCAGACCGCGGTCAGCGCACCACTGATCTGAGCGAGCTCATTGCCGTTGGCACGCAACACCAGACCGGTGCCGCGAAGCCGGAACGGCACCTCGATATCGGTGACGGCCACGCGCACCAGAGTGATCGAGGTGGGGATGAAGGCAGCAACCAGCAGCATGGCGAACCGGTTACGAGCATGCTCGATGAGGCCGTAGCGCGTGGCGATCAGAAACAGCCGCACACCCTCGCTCATCCGGCCTTCTCCTGTCTGCTGTGTAGGACACCCTCGTGCAACGACCACACCTGATCCAGCTTGTCGGTGTCGTGGGCCAGATGCGAGACGATCAGAACCGACCGGCCGGTGTCACGGAACTCGGCGACCAGATCCCAGAAACGCAGATACGTCTCCCAATCGAAACCCTGATACGGCTCATCGAGCAGCAAAACCTGCGGATCATGCATCACCGCCAGCGTCAAGTTCAGCTTCTGCCGCGTGCCGCCGCTCAACGTCGCGACCCGCTCACCGGCATAGTCGGAGAAGCGCAAGATCTCCATGGTCTTTTCGGCCCGCCGCAAGTCCGGGATCGCATAGGCCGCGGCGAAGAAGTCCAGGTGCTGACGAACCGTGAACGCATCGTTCAACACCACCTGCTGCGGACAGTAACCGAACCGCCCACGATGCCGGACCACCCCACGATCCGGTCGCAGCCCCCCGGAGAGGACCTTCAACAACGTCGACTTGCCCGCCCCGTTCTCCCCAACGATCCCCACCAACATTCCGGCTGGCAACACGAGGTCGATACCACGCAACACCGACCGCCTGCCATATGAATGGTGGACGTCCTCCACTTCCATCAACGCCCCTTACCTGCCACCGATTTAGGAGCCCGGCAACCGTCCGAATGCTACCAACAAACAACGAAAATCCATGCCAGGACGGCCAATTCGCGGCACGCACGCCGCCGGCAGTGCGGCCGGCCGCCCAGGATGCCGGATTTCAGCTCCAGCTGGTGGGTTTCGATCGATGACCCGGCGCGAACGCACACGTCAACTCTCTCAACACATCCGGCTTGACACCCGATCCAAGCCGCTAACTGAGCGGAGATGGGGCGGGTCGTATGCTTCCGACGCCAGCCGCGGACGCCACCGGCCGTTCTCCGAAACAGCCCCGGCCGCAGCGGCCCCTTCTCTTCAACCCGAGTGACGCAGCAGCCGCGGTTACCGGCAGCTCGAGACGGCCGCACTGCCGGGGTGCCCAATCCCGCATAACCAGGTAGGGCTTTCGGTGATGCACCCATACGACGAGAACGGGCCAGCAGGCGCAGGCACGCCACCTTCCCGTCGTGGTAAGGGCGCCGGATGATGGCGACCCCCCGAGTCTCGACGTCGTCCAGACGCTTGTGGAACACGCCGATCACAAAACGAAACACCGGGCGGTATTCAGGGGCGACTTCACCGAGGATCCGTTCACCCTCCACGAGGGAGGCACGCGCGGAACACGCCGTGGCCGATAGCAATGCTCGCACCCCAGCGGTGCCCAGTCCCTGCTCCAGGTCCGCACGCGTCACCCTGTGCCGGTCGAGGTCGGAAACCGGAAGGTACAGCCGTCCGTCACGCAGGTCCTCGAACACGTCGGTGAGGTGGTCCGCCCGCTGCGACCCTTCCGAGAGCAAGCGGACCGAGGCTATGAAGGATTGCTCCGGGACCAGGCGCGGCACAACCTCGATACCAAGCATGAAAGACGGCATCGAAACCGTATCGACGTAACGCTGGTAGTCCGCTTCCTGAGCGAATCCAGGGAACTCCAAGTCGGCGCGAGTGCCCGCTATATACGAGTCTATCCACGTGCGGGACAGGTTCAGCAGATCGGCGGAGTACAGATACGCACGTACCAGCCGATGCTCCGAACTGCCGGTATCCAGCGCCGTACCCACATGGTCTGCCCATTCCTCGAACCGCTGTGTTCGCCCCCCGGCAGGGCCACTGTCGCAGAGGTCATCGGTGTAGCGCGCCAACGCCACTGCCGCGGCTATGTGCGGCAGGCTCTCCGGCGGAGCCAAGACCCACAGCGGCCCCCAGCCCTCGAAATGCCTGGGCAGGAGAAACCGCGCTGCAGCCGAAAAATCGGCACGCGCCGTGTCGGCCCGTACCCCTGCTGCATCCAGACAACGTCGCCACGTCCGCATGGACACGCCCCTAAGATTGGCTGTTACGCAAGGGAATTCGACTGTACCCCTGCATTCCCATCGGCACTGTGGATCAAGGTTGTTTCCGGCCCAACGCGCTGAACGAGATTCAGCGCGGAGAGTGCTGTTTGAGCCGTAACACCCTCCGGCTGGCCACACGCGATGGACTGGAATGCGTTGCGCCACAATGTGAAGAACCGCTCTTCACCGCGCCCACCGACGCCCTTAGCGTGACTCTTCTCGCGACTGCTCCGAGCCCACCAGTACGCATCTGCGGGTGCCTCAGTCGGATGGTGTGGTTGGGCTTCTGGGCGTGCGAAGGGTCCGGCGGATGGCGTTGCGGAGCCAGTGGTGGGCTCCGTCGGCTGTGTGTCGGGGGTGCCAGGCCATGCTGATGGTCTGTGGCGGCAGTGCCAGGGGGATGTCGAGGAGGTGCAGTCCGAGGGTGGTCGCGTCGTCGGTGAGGGGCGATGGGTCGGCACCGGGGAGTGCGGCAGGTACGAGGCAGACGATGTCGCTGCGGGCGGTGAGGGTCATGGCGGCCAGGTGGTTGGGGAGGACGAC
The DNA here is from genome assembly GCF_045208035.1 of Nocardia sp. NBC_01009. Classification (NCBI taxonomy): domain Bacteria; kingdom Bacillati; phylum Actinomycetota; class Actinomycetes; order Mycobacteriales; family Nocardiaceae; genus Nocardia; species Nocardia sp. NBC_01009. Next base: position 5,799,392 of record NZ_CP108695.1, read on the forward strand.
GCTGACCCGCCGTTGGAGGTTGTGCTGGGCCAGCGCGGTGTCGAGTGGGCCGGTGAACCGGCCACGGCGGCTGACCGCGACGTGTTGGGCGGCAGCGAGCCGGGCTGGGGTCAAGGGTTCTTCGGTGAGGTGGTGGCCGGGCCGGACGGCTGCCACCATGCCCGTGAACTGTCGTTTCGGCTCGAGGTGACACGGAGTCAGAGGCGTGTCAGCACGGTGACGGTCCGGTGTCAGGACGGGGGGCGATTGTGGTTCTCGTTGAACGCCACACCAGAGACGAGGAACCATGAAAACCCAATCCCCACTATCGATCACGGCGACCAGGACGCGCATCGACGGCGTGCACCAGCTCCCGGTCATCCCCGGCAAGGCCGAGCACGAGGTTCCAGAAACAACCAGGGGCACCAAAGACAACAGCGCCCGGATACCGCGGGTCTTCCGGCGAGTGGCGGTCACGGCGCTGGCGGCCACGCTGCTGACCGGCGCAGCCGCACTTGGGCTGGCCACCGCGGACAACCCAGCAGTGCCGGATGCCCCAGCCGGGCAGGATCGCCCGGAGTTGCAGCAGGCCATCCAGGAGATCGTCGATGCCGGTATCACCGGGGTGCAGCTGCGCATACACGATCAGCGAGGCGAGTGGGTCGGCAGCGCCGGGGTGCGCGAGCTGGGCCAGGCCGCGAAGCCGCCGACGGATGGGCGGTTCCGGATCGGCAGCGCCACCAAGACCTTCTACTCGACCGTGGTGCTGCAACTGGTGGCCGAGGGCAAGATCGGGCTGGACGCCCCGGCAGCCGACTACCTTCCCGAGTTCGGGCTGGACCGGCGGATCACGGTGCGGATGCTGTTGCAGCACACCAGCGGGTTGTTCAACTACACCGGCGAGTACTACCCCGACGGGACGGTCGCGGCGGGGATCCCCTGGCAGGGCAAGGAGTGGGTGGACAACCGGTTCCACAACTATCCACCCGAGGAGCTGGTGCGGCTGGCGTTGTCCAAGCCGACGCGGTTCGAGCCGGGGACGGACTGGAGCTATTCCAACACCAACTACGCGCTGGCCAGACTGCTGATCGAAAAGGTCACCGGCAGCTCGCACGCCGAGGAGATACAGCGGCGGATCCTGCGGCCGCTCGAGCTGTCGGACACTGTGGTGCCGGGCGCCTCGCCGGAGATCGCCGAGCCGCACGCGCACGGCTACTACAAGTACGAAGACGCCGGGCAGTGGAAGACGATCGACGTCACCCGTCAGAACCCCTCCTGGATCTCCGCCGGCGGTGACATGATCTCGACCACCGAGGATCTCCACACGTTCTTCTCCGGGCTGCTGGGCGGGAAACTCCTCCCGGCCGCGCTGCTGGCCGAGATGAGCAAGGGGCACCCGACGCCCGACCCGAAGATGAGCTATGGCCTCGGGCTGGAAGTGCGGACCGTGGACTGCGGCGGCACCGTCCTGTCCTCCGACGGCGGCGTCCAGGGCTACGGGACGCTGTTGCGCAGCACGGCCGATGGCAGTAGGACCCTGGAGGCCTCGCTGACCTACGTGGACGCTGATCAACAGCACGCCCCGGTGGAAGCGCAGCTGAATGCGCTACAGAGGCTCACCAACGAGGGGTTCTGCGGCGGGCAAACCGCGGGCTGACGAGGCCGAACCGGCTCAGCCGACGGGCAACATCATCATTCGCCACGCCACTGCCGCCTGACACACCCCGGCTCCACACACCAGCACCAGCGGCAGCAACCCCTGGGGCCTGTCCGCACCAGCGGCAGTAACCCCGGGGGCCTGTCCACGGACACCGCTCAGCGGCTGGGCTCGGGCCTTCAACACCCGAGACGGTCGGCAGCCGAGTTCTGCCCGCTGGGCACTTTCCGATTCATTTCACGCACCCATTCACGAACGAGGAACTCTTGTCATGCGCGCCTTCGAAGACACTCGGCCGAACCGAATAGTCCAGCGGCTGCTCGGCGACCGCCACTCCCTGCCGCTGTCGATCGTGTTGCATCTTGTCCCCGGCGCCCTGATCGTCGCCGCCTACCTGCTCATCGGCGAACCATTCGTCAACGCCATCGGATATCCGGTCCTCATGGGCTGGGCGATCGCCCTGTGCCTGGTTCTCATACCGATCCTGCTGGGGCTGCTGTGGCTGGGACGCAAGCACAACGGCCACATCTCGCTACGCGGCGTGCTGCACTACACCGACAGACCCGTCCCGCGCGGGAAGCTGGTGGCGATGGTCATCCCGCTCATCGTGTGGATGACGGTGGTGGGGTTTGCGCTGGCACCGATGAACAACTTCTTCAAAGACTTCTTCACATGGCTCCCGTACGCGGACGAGGGCGGCAGCGCCACCGCATTCCTCGACGGATACTCGTACTCGATCCTGCTCACCACGATGGTGATATGCCTGCCGCTGACCGGAATCTCCCTCCCGCTCATCGAGGAGCTGTACTTCCGCGGTTTCCTGCTGCCCCGCATCGCCCACCTCGACGGATGGGCACCGGTGGTCAGCACGGTCTTGTTCTCGCTGTACCACTTCTGGTCGCCGTGGGTGTTCGTGTCGCGGGTGATCTTCACGTTCCCGGGGTTCTGGTTGACCTGGCGGAAGAAGGACATCCGGCCGGCGATCGGGATGCACGTCGGCGTGGACGCGATCCTGGCGACGTTCGGCACCATCGCCGTTGCGCTGAACCTCATCTAAGACTCGGCCCGTCGCCAGCCGCTATGTCGCGACGGTCTTTCAGTCCAAGACCAGCAGTTTCTGCTGACTAAGGGCGTGGGCGTAGTGGTCGAGTCCCCCTCCGGACACAGACAGTAACGACACGTCACCCGCCCTGCGAACTCGTTGACGCGCAGTAATTCTCACCATCTCCGGGTGACCGTGCAAGCGCGCCGCAAGCATCGCGCCAGGGCAGTGCAAGAGTTCTCGAAAAGCATTGATTCATGGACGAATTCGACGTGGTGATCGTGGGCGCCGGCCCGGTTGGTCTCTTCCTTGCCTGCGAGCTCGGTCTCGCGGGCTGTGCTGTCCTGGTGCTCGAGCGGGAGCCGGAGCCCGGCTCCCCGTGGCGGGCGGACCCGCTCGGGACGCGGGGTCTGTCCGCCACATCGGTCGAGGCGTTCTACCGGCGCGGGATGCTGCACCCGCTGTTGAAGGCTTCGGGCGTCCACGACGATCCCGACGCGAATCTCGACGCGGACGAGCCGTCGCCCCCGCGGAGCGTGGGCCACTTCGCCGGGATAGCGCTCGATCCGGCCGAGGTCGACATTGCCGCACTGCCGTTCCGGCTGCCCAGCCCGGCAATGGACGGCGTGATGACGAACCTCGACGCAGTCGAGTCGGTGCTGTCCGAGCGGGCGGCCGAGCTCGGCGTGGAGATATGGCGCGGCGCCGCTGTCTCCGCCATCGCGCACGACCATGACAGCGTGGTCGTGCAGGCCGGCGAGCATGAGTACGCGGCGCGCTGGGTCGTGGGCTGCGACGGTGGACGCAGCGCGGTGCGCAGGCTCGCGGGTTTCGAGTTCGTCGGCACCGAACCAGAGTTCACCGGCTACGTCCTGCTCGCCGCCATCGCCGATCCGGAGACGCTGAGCCCCGAGATCATCAACCTGACGCCGACGGGCGCGTACCTCCGGATGCGCGCGGAAGGGCACATCGGCATGATGGACTTCGACGGCGGCGCGTTCGATCGCACGCAGCAGCTGACTCGCGACCATCTCCAAGCGGTGCTGCGCCGGGTCTCGGGCACCAGCGTCACGCTGAGCGATGTCCGTCTCGCCTCGAGTTTCACCGATCGGGCGATGCAGACGACCACCTACCGGCAAGGGCGCGTCCTGCTAGCCGGCGACGCCGCGCACATCCACTCTCCCCTTGGCGGACAGGGACTCAATCTCGGCATCGGCGACGCCATGAACCTGGGATGGAAGCTCGCGGCGACCGTGCACGGGTACGCGCCGGAGGGGCTGCTCGACACCTACACCCGCGAGCGCCATCCGATCGGTGCCCGGGTGCTCGACTGGTCGCGCGCCCAGGTGGCGGTAATGCGGCCGGACCCGCATTCCCAGGCGATCCGAGGAGTGGTCCGGGACCTGCTCGGGACCCGTGACGGAACGACCTACGGGTTCAAGAAAATCTCGGGATCGTCGATCCGCTACGACCTCGGCAGCGAGCACGCGCTGGTCGGCCATAGCGCCCCGGAACTTCGGTTCGCGGACGGCACTCGCCTCGGCGACCTGACGCAAGACGGACGAGGCGTCGCGCTCGATTTCAGCACCAACCGACGCCTGCGCGATTCAGCGATGGGCTGGGAGAACCGGATCCGGTATTCGGCCGGGTCGGCGAGAAACACCCTCGGATTGGGTGCCGTGCTGATCCGACCTGACGGCATCGTCGCCTGGGCAGGTGATCGCGACCCTGATCGCGAAGCGTTCGAGCGGGCCGCCGGCCGTTGGTTCGGCAGTCCGGCAATCCAACCCAGTTCCCTATGATGCAGCGGGTTTCGCTCGCCGACGTGTCGAGGGGAACCATTCTGCCCACCGTCGGCGTAGTCGGTACCCGGCTTTCCACGACGGATGGGAATCGCGGGGGCGCATCCCCGATCGCCGCTGAAACTTCCTCTCCTCAACCGAATTACAGGAGCGCATATGACGATCACTCTCGCCGCCGCGATGATCGACCGCCTCGTCCACCACGCCGAGGTCATCGCCCTCAAGGGCGACAGCTACCGGCTCGAGGACCGCGACCTCGGCCGCGTCCCCACCGCCGGCACAACTGAACACTGAAACCATCAACCCAACCCGACCGGAGAGGGGTCAAAATTCGGCCGCCGAGAAGTGGTCACGATTCGGGATCTGGCACAAATTTGGTTTGCGCCGTGAGGCGCTGTGTTTCGAGTGGAGGTGAGAGACCTTCGTCGCTGGCCTGTCGTAGCAGGTCAGCGGAGCTGAGGGCAGCCTGATCCGGGTGGTGCCGGGGAGGGTGGGAGCAGCCCTGACAAAGCCGGGACGTGGCCAGAACTGCCAGATGGTGCGGGTCCGGCAAGCGGGATGAAGAGGAGTACGCGAGGAACCAGCGTTGTTACGTCCCTCAATGTGCCACCTGCTCGAACCTGGCGGATATGGGCAGGAAGCGGTGCGCACCAGTTGATTTCGACTGGGAACTTCTGGGTCGGTTTACGAAAGCCGGTCGGGAGGCCACGAGGAAGGTCTACGGCGTACTCGTGGCGATGCCGCAGGGACACAGTTGGGCTCCTACTTCGTCGAGCGAATCACAGTGAACACGGGAACCACCCGGTCAGACTCCCTGAGTGGCGGGCAATCCGGTTGCGCCGCTGGGGGATAGACGCATCGACCGTCGAACGGGTCGGGTGGGGCGGAGCCGCCGTAGTAGTCCGAGGCCGGGAGAGCCGGTCACATGGCGAAGGGCGGCAGCGGTTTCGAGAAAGGGCGGAGACTGTAATGCCGAAAGATGCGCCACCGAATGGTGACGCCACACCGGAGGACCTCGCGGGGCCGCGCCGGCGGGTATCGGAGATGCAGGCCAAGCTTCACCGTTGGGCGGCGGCCGATCCCGGCCGCCGGTTCGACGACCTGTTCAATTTTGTGCACGACCCGGCGACGCTGATCGTGGCGTTCGACCGGGTCGCGGGCAACCACGGGGCCCGCTCTCCTGGCGTCGACGGCATGACCGTCACGGACGTCGAGGAGCGCGTCGGGGTTCCGGGGTTCCTGAACGATCTGCGGGACTCGTTGAAAGACGGGACGTTTCGTCCGTTGCCGGTGCAGGAACGCAAGATCCCAAAACCGGGCGGTTCCGGGAAGGTGCGCCGTCTCGGGATTCCGACGGTGACCGACCGGGTCGTTCAGGCTGCGCTCAAGCTGGTGCTGGAACCGATTTTCGAGACCGATTTCTCACCGGTCTCCTACGGTTTCCGGCCCGACCGAAGGGCGCAGGACGCGATCGCCGAGATCCACTATTACGGCACCCGCGGCTACCGCTGGGTGCTGGACGCGGACATCGAGGCGTGTTTCGACCGGATCGATCACACGGCCCTGATGGACCGAGTTCGATTGCGGGTCAAGGACAAACGCGTGCTTGCGCTGGTCAAAGCGTTCCTGAAAGCCGGGATCCTCACCGAACTCGGTGAGCATCAGGACACGATGACCGGTACGCCTCAAGGGGGCATCCTCTCGCCGCTGTTGGCCAACATCGCGTTGAGCGTGCTCGATGAGCAGCTGATGGCGCCATGGAAGCCGGGCGGAACGATGGCCAGCGAGTACAAGCGGGCATACCGTCGCCGAAAAGGAGCGCCGACATGGCGGCTGGTCCGCTACGCCGACGACTTCCTCGTCCTGGTCCATGGGACCAAGGAGGACACCGAGGCGATGCGAGAACAGGTCGAGCAGATGCTTTCGCCTCTGGGGCTTCGGCTTTCGCCGGAGAAGACCCAGGTGCGACATCTGTCGGACGGGGTCGATTTCTTGGGATTCCACATCCAGTGGCGTCGCAAGCGGGGCTCGGACAAACAGTTCGTTTACACCTTCATCGGTGACCGGCCCATCCGGTCGCTGAAGGCCAAAGTCCGTGCCCTGACCCATCGGCAGTCACAGCAAAGTCTGGAATACGTGATCACGCGGCTCAACCAGATTATGCGCGGCTGGTCCAGCTACTTCAAACATGCCGTGGCAAAACAGCGGTTCGCCGTGCTCCAGAAGTTCGTATGGAGACGGTTGATCGTGATGTTGCAGACCCGGCACCGCTGGAGCTGGACGGACATCCGCCGCCGGTTCGTCACACCTGTTGGGCGATGGCGACCAATTGCGGCGGTGGACGGGACCGAGTTGTTCGACCTGAACAGCGTGACAGTCAGTCGTTATCGCTGGCGGGGCAACAAGATCCCGAACCGATGGGCGACCCTTCAATCAGCCTGACGACAGAAACCGTGGAGAGCCCGTTGCGTCGAGAGGCGCACGGCGGGTTCGGCGAGAGGTCCAGGGAAACGGAGCAGGAGCAATCCCGCCACCGCGCCCCGGGCCTACTCAGCGATTCGTCCGAGCGGGTTGCCCACTTGCTCAACAGCATTCGCTTCCGCAGGAGGTTGGTCTTTGCGCGGCCGAACATCTGGCGTTTGAGCATCTTGATTCGGTTGACGTGCCCTTCGACCCGTTCCGCTGCTCCAACGCAGGGTCAGGCCGGCGGTGACCGCGTCCTGGTCGCGGCGGAGCCCTCGAACGAATGAGTGCAGCGCCGGTTGATCGTCGGCGTCGACGGCGGCCATCCACCGTTCGAGGTCTCGACCGCGCCGCTCGGTCATGATCTCGGCGAACGCGCGGACATGCCGGGTCAGGGCGGCAAGTTCCGGGCTGGCAGTTAGGACCCGATCGAGGCTTGCCTGGTCCTCGGGAGCGAGGGTGGAGGGGTTGGTCATGATCCAGGCCACGACCTTGCGGTCGGTCGGCGGTTTGGGAGGCTCGACCGGGACGTGAGTGAGGGCGCGGACGGGCTGCAGGAGTTGCGCACCAACTTCGCGCTGCCCTGATATCCGCGCGTCCTGATCTCGGCGAACAACTCGGTCGCGTTGGTGCAACCCTCGTTCCAGCGCTGATGCAGCTCGGGCTTGTATGGCTCGAGAAGGCTGACGCGGTATCCGGTGCGGTTGTTGACCAGCAGCTCCGTGTGCTCTGTTGGTCCGCCGGTCGGGTTCGTCGGCCTCGAGTTTGGCGAGTACGCGGGCGTCGATGCCGACGGCGACGTCGGATTTAAGCGTTCGCAGTGCGATGACGTGAGCGGGGAAAGTACTCGGTCAGTTTTGTGAGCTGGTAGTGGCGTGCCAGTGGAAGTCGCCCACGAGGCGCCGGTAGTTGAGATCTCCCTCGAGGATCACGGTGTCGGCTCGCGCGAGTAGTCGCCGGCCTGCCCAGCTTTCCGGCCCGGCTCGGTCCTCTATCGCGCGGTGAACCGGCCGATGCCTGCCGGGCGCGATCGAATTGCTGGGGTCGGCGTGTGCCTGCGGTACTCGGAAATGGAAGTGGTAATGGTGACACCGGGCCGATATCCTGTGCATATTGTGGGGAGGCTGACCATGGACGATGCTCTGCAAATACCGCATCTGAGAGCCACCGCAGACTTGGAACTCCGCCCGTGGTCGTTGTCTGCGGCAGACCTCGAGCTTGTTAGGGAAGCCTCTGCCGACGACCTGATTCCTATAACCACGGTGCCGGCGACCTTCTCGCGCGAGGCCGCAACGCAGTTTGTCGAACGCCAGTGGCAACGAGCGACCGATCGAACCGGATACCCGATGGTGATCGTCCGGCGACGGGACAACACACCACTGGGAAGTATCGACCTGTGGTTGAAGGACATCGACGAAGGCCGCGCATCGCTCGGCTACTGGGTGGTCCGCTCTGCCCGCGGCCATGGCGTCGCCGCGCATGCTCTGGCGGCAATGGCTACCTGGGCACTGGAAGAGCTGCATATCCCACGGCTCCAACTCTATGTGGAACCTTGGAACCGCGCGTCGATCCGCACTGCGGAGAGAGCCGGTTTCGAATGCGAAGGGCTCCTCAGATCGTGGCAGAAGGTCGGCAATCGACGCCGCGACATGTTCATGTACGCGCGCCTGGCAACGGGAACCCTCGCCGAGGCGGATCGGGTTTGCACAGGTTAGACCTTTATGGTTGTTCGGAGTTCGTGCGTGTGTCACGGCGCATCGGACCGGTTGCCGGCGGTCGCTGGCGATCGTGAACCGATATCACTGCTGGCACAGTGTTCGATAGGCCCCGGCCGTGCCGGGGTACTCGCCTCGTGGTCGGCCTCCACGGCCTCGCTCGTAAAATATTCGAGACTATGCTTGATCTGCGTTTGTACGCACGCCAGTGGATAGATCCGGCTCGAAAAACATCTGATGAATCGCTCACCCTCTCCATGAGAGGACCGTCCGATGGGTTTTGCAGAGATGCGCCGGTTCCGGCGTGATCCGTACGGTTTCCTCGAGAATCTGCGCCGGACCAGCCCGGTAGAGGTGTTCGGGCTGCCGTGGGGCGGGTGGTGTGTCGGCGATACGGGTCTGGCGCTGACGGTGTTGAATGACCGTGCTTTCAATGCGGGGATGTCCGGGTTCTTCGGTTCTATGCTGCCCTCACGGCCTGCCCAGATCGGCTTCGGCCGCGCTGCGCGCGCGATTCTGCGGACACATACGCCCGAGTATCGCGAGTCTCTGGCCGCGGCGGTGACCGAAATGCCCTCCGTCACCCGCTGGCCTTCGGCTGGGGTCGAGCTGGTGTATCGGTGCACCGCGGACGTGTTGCTGCACCCCGATGGTTCTCCCGAGTTGCGGCAGTTACTGGAGCGAAATACACGCGTGGGTGCACTTCGCCCGGCCCGAATGGCGCAGCGGGCGCGGGCGCAGCTGCTGCGCACCAAGTTGTCCACCACGCTGACCGAGCAGATCCGGGACCGGCGCAGCGATATCGGCCACGCTGCAGAAGCCGAACCACGGGATCTGCTCGATGCCGTGATCGGTGCCTGCCCCGACGAGGTCGCCGATACAACGGTCGCGCAGCTGTATGTGCTGATGTTCCGGTCCATCGTGGGACCGCTGGGCTACTCGCTCGCGTGGTCGGTGCTCCTGGGCAGTCTCCACTCCCCGGGCTCACCGTGGCCTTGGCCCGTCGACTGGGTCGTGCGTGAGGCATCGCGGCACCGGCCGGTCTCCTGGATGGTCAGCCGTCCCGTCCCCCATCCCATCGAGTTCGGGGGGATCGCCTTCCAGACCGGCGACCTGCTGTCCGTAAGCCCCTACCTGCTCCATCATGATGAACAGCACTGGACCAGGCCAGGGGCATTTCAACCTAACCGCTGGACTCGACCGAGCGCACACGGCCCATACGTGCCCTTCAGTTCCGGCCCCTTCACCTGCGCCGGCGCCGCGGTCGCCCACGATCTGATCACCGATGCCGCCACCACCCTCATCGAGAACACCTGTCTGCGCGTGATCGGCGGCGGTGATACACGCCCGATCGTGACCAACGCCGCGATCCCCAGGCCGTTCGCACTTCGCCACACCCCTACAAACCCTGCCCATGCTCGACAGAGCCCCAGGAAGGAGGTGACACCATGATCAAGGCATTGCGGTTCATCATCACCAACAAGCCGACCCGTACCTGGGACCCCGCTCAATACGGATGATCCTGCTACCGGCTGGATGGCTCGAACACCGCGCACAAAGGTGTACGAGCCACCCAGCCGCCGCGATCTATCGGTAGCAACAGTCCGAGGGTCGACTCACGGTGATCCTTGGGCCGGTCTACGGCAGGCGCAGAACCGCACAGTGCATCAGCGTGGGGTTTACGGGCCGGTGACCATCTGACGCCTGATGAGTGGAACGAACTGGTTGGTATCGTGCGGCCTCCAGGTGCCCGTTGTCCGTAGGTGGATCCGAAACTCCCCGCCGAGGGCACGAACCTGCGGCAACCGGACCAGCACTGTCACGTCACCGCTATTGGCCGATGACCAGCAGTTTTCGGTGTTGCAGGAGGTTGGCGTACTGGTCGATACCCCCTTCGGACACACACTGCGCACACGGTTAGTTGTGGAGCAACGCCCGGCTGTGAGGCACTCACCCCATGAGCGCCCTTCATCTCGCGGTGGCGAACCACTCGACAACTGCCATGGCGGCCCGCCGAGGTCGTCGACCGCTTCACCCCAGACACGCAGCGTCCCGGCGTGGACGCCGAGCTTCGGGGCGAGTGCCTGGCAGGCGGCATACGCCGACGGATACCCATCGAGTCGGTCCAGCACCATCTTCACCACACGCTCACGCTGCTCGATCGGATAACGCTTGGGCATGGCCCACATCCGTCACAGAGAAGGAAGCGGCCGAAGGGGCGGTTCATTCTGGTTGCTGGGGGTCTTGATGTGCACGTCGTATCGTGGTGCCGGGTGCTGTTGGGCGACCGGCCTGTCGTCCAGGTCCTGGCCGGGAGGTTTCGGTGCGCTGGCGGTGCAGGCTGCTTGTGTGCGCAGGTGCCAAACCCGCGCCGGACACGTGCAGTCGTAAGTCGTTGCGGGGCAGCGGGTTTCTCCCAGGGGCGACGTCGGTCTGCGGTGAGGCTGCGGGCAAGGCGGAGCTGAGTGTAGGCGGCGAGCAGTCCGGGGACGCGGGTCCGGCGTTCGCTGTTGCGGAACAGCCACCCCTCGGTGGCGTCCGGGTCGTAGTCGTAGACCCCCGGCCGCCCAAGAACGTCATCCTGTGTCATGATCATGATCATGTGTTCCGTCATCTACAACTGGCAGGCGATCCGCACGCGGTCAACGTTCTGACCTGGTGTCGACCCTCGTCGACATCGGGTCAACGCGCCCACTGTTCGCCTCGAGATGACGAGGATCTTATTGTGCGTGCAAACTTGCACACCACTTTCGTATTTGTTCATGGCGGCTCCAGCAACGCCCGGGCCTGGGGCCCGTTGCAGAACGAACTGGCCCTGCTCGGATACCGTTCACATGCGGTCGACCTGCCCGGCCACGGTGACTGCGCCGATAGCCCCGCCGCCTATTACCGGCAACCCCAGGACCTCACCGAATTGGCCGCCGCTCCTTCTCCGCTGCGCGGTGTCACGTTGCACGACAACGTGCAGCATGTGGCGGACACCCTGCGTCGGCTCGTCGAGTGGGGTCCGGTTGTTCTGGTCGGTAACAGTCTCGGCGGTTTGACGATCAGTGCCGTCGCCAACGCCGTCCCGGAACTGATCGACCGCGTGGTCTACCTGTCCGCGTTCTGCCTCAGCGATCCGGAGATGCTCACGGAGCCGTGGGACGTGGTCGACGACAACCTGCTGGACGCCGTGTCAGCGCGGATCGCTGTGCCGGATGTGCCCGATCCTGGTGTCGCCCGGCTGAACTGGCGCAGTGCCCATGCCGACCCAGCACTGTTCGCCGAGTTGAAGGCCGCCATCATGGCCGACTCCACGGACCATCAGTTCCGGCTGCTGCTGGACTCCCTGGACCCGGATGAGAGCTACTTGGTGCTGGAGCCGGCGGCGTTGGTCCAAGCGGACGAATGGGGATGCGTCCCGCACACATACGTCCGTCTTTGCGAGGACCGTAGCATCACCCCGGCCGTCCAGGATTACATGATCCGCAAAGCGGACGCGCTGACCCCGCACAACCCCTTCGAGGTGCACACCCTGGACACTTCGCACGTCGGCTACTTCAGCCGGCCGCAGGTATTCGCGGAGCTATTGACCAGCCTCGGCTGAGACATTTTCCGCTGTCCCCGCCGCCGGTCTCGATGGCGGGGCGCCAAGGCGGGTGATGGTCAGCAACTCGTGCTGACCATCACCACTGTCGAGAACTCGGCCGAGCCGACGTGGGTGAAGAAGCTGATACCCTTCGCTATTCCTTGGATGGCCGTTCCGGCTGGACCTAAGACGTGGTCATCCGCGGTGGCGAGAACGTCTACCCGCGCGAGATCGAGGAATTCCTCTACACCCATCCCGATATCCTGGACGCCCAGGTGATCGGCGTGCCCGACCGGAAATACGGCGAGGAGCTGATGGCCTGGGTCCGGATGCGCGACGGCGCAACACCGTTGGGCGCCATCGCCGGTCGCGAGTTCTGTGCGGGCAAGCTGGGCACTTCAAGATTCCGCGCTATGTGCACGCGGTCGAGGAGTTCCCGATGACCGTCACCGGCAAGATCCGCAAGCCGAGATGGGCGAGCTGTCGCGGGCGCTCCTCGGGCTGTCGGACCAGGCCAAATATCCGATGCCTCAGCCAGGTTGGGCATTCCCGCATGAGGGAAGGCGAGCTGGCGGTGCAGTACGCTGATGTTGCGAAAACCCCTAGTGGGGCACACGCTTTCGTAGCGGGTGCCCCACTTACTACTGCCATGTGGCCCGCCGGTGGCACACGTAGAATGCCAAGGTCACTCGCTGGGAATCTGATAAATCTGATATCGAAAGGTCTGACATGCCCATCGGTTCGTTATCACGTGTCCTGTCTTGCGTTTTTGCCAGTGCAGCACCACTGCTCTTGATCGCACCGGCCGCTCTTGCAGCCCCGGATAGCCCTTACAGCTGCTCGGGCTCATTTCTGTCGAGCGATGGCTCCGCGGATGTAGAGTCATGTATTTACGCCGAGAATGGGGTGCCCAGGGCATTTGGCGGCCTCACGATCAAAAATGGGGCCATCACGCCCGAAACTGATTGCACCATGGTTGTGAAGATTGTGGATTACAACGCATATGAGACCGGGGCGAACGAAGAGGTCGCAACCAGTGGCCCGTTTCATTGCATGAACGGGAGGTATCCCTCCCCGCCGTTGACTGTGGACACGACACTGGCGAAGCCTGGGCATCGCTATCGCAGTTTCACCGAGGTCACCAAAGACGGCCAAGGGATTGCTCGCATCTACAGCCCGGACCTGATCTTGCCGTAGCATCCGAGCTCGTTTTCAGCGCAAGTTTCGAGGCGCTGTTCTGCCGCCTTCGTCGTGAATTTCGGTGATTCGGGGCGTTGGAACTACTAGACCAGGCCGAGCGCGCTCGGCCTGGTCTAGCGCTTGCATCCGGCCGGGTACGAAGTGGTCGGCGACGAATAACGAGGGTGGTAGGAAGAGCCCCTGGGCCCGATATGACAGCCCAGCTGGGCGCCTTCGCGCCGGGCATGCTGAGATCCGGCGCTATGGACAGCTCGCGGCGGATTCTCATCATGGCCTACGACATGCCCAGATCCTCGACATCGCCTGTCCCAGTGGGGCGCTCGATATTGAATCGCCTGAAAGTGTTGGAGCTGGCCGGCCCAGTGCTGGCTGACAGGATCGGTGTCGTCGCTACAACCGGTGTGACTCGTGGATCGCTTTGCCTCTCTTCGAGTGCGCTTCCCGGATCTGTCCATCGGCGACGCCGGCCCGGTCTTGCTTCGGTGGCTATCCTGAACCGGGTTGCTGCCTCATTCAGCCTGGTCAGAGCGATGGGGCGACGGCCGGTTCGCATGCTGGTCCAACAGGATGCGGAAGACCTACTTCCGCATTACGACACCGATTCGCTTCGGGCGCAATAGATCTGGCCGCGACAGCGCGGCGCAGCGAGCTCTCCCGCGAGGGGCTCGAGCAGCTTCAGGCCCTACGCCCCGATGTCCCCGCGCGGCATCGCTTTGGTCAGGCCCCCTTCACGCGGAGGGGGACGCGGCCCGCGTACCGGCTGAGCATATCGGCACTGGCAGCAGGACCAGCGGCGAAGACGTAGGCGTCACTGTCATCGAGGCGGCGACCCGTCCTGGCGTCGACGACGACGGGTTCGACCTCTTCGCCGGTATCGGCGGCCACAAGAACCATGCTCCGTTCCTCGGGCGCCAAGCGCGCATTGCCCCACGCGGCCAAGGCCACGAGCACCGGGCGCAGTGAGCGCCCCCGATCGGTGAGCACGTATTCGTAGCGCACCGGATTGGTCTGGTAGGGGCGTCGCTCCAGCAGCCCGTCCGCGACCAAGGCTTTCAAACGTGCTGTGAGCATGCTCGAGGAGATGCCCAGGTTGTCCTGGAACTGGTCGAACCGGGTGTAGCCGTCGAATGCGTCGTGCAGGATCAGCAGAGTCCACCACTCGCCCACCTGCTCCACCGTCGTCGACAGCGGGCACTCCCAATCTCCTGCCCTGATGCGGCTGGCCAAGATGACAACCTCCCGAGTCCCTGCTAATTTCGAAGTTAATAACTTCTATTCTAGTAGTCACTACGTGGGCGAGTCACTGTGCCGCGCCCGGGAAAGGACTATGCACATGACCGAGCCCATCAGCGACTCCCTCGACGGCCGTCGCGCGTTGGTGTCCGGAGGCACCAAGGGCACCGGTGCGGCAATCGCCGCGCGCTTGCGTGAAGCGGGCGCGGCCGTGCTCGTCTCCGCCCGCAGCCGCCCCGAGGACGTCGAGGAGAAGACGTTCATCGCCGCCGATCTGAGCACCGCCGAAGGCGCCGAAGCCGTCGTCATCGAGGCGACCGACCGCTTGGGTGGCATAGACATCCTCGTCAATACCCTGGGCGGATCCGAAGCACCTGCCGGGGGATTCGCCGCACTCGGCGAAGAAGACTGGGCCCGTGAGCTGAACACGAACCTGATGGCTGCCGTCCGCCTGGACCGTGGACTGCTACCGGGAATGATCGAGGCGGGCAGCGGCGTGATCGTGCACGTCACCTCGATCCAGCGCCGCATGCCGCTGTGGAACGGCACCCTCGCCTACGCCGCCGCCAAGGCCGCCCTTGCGACCTACAGCAAGGGCTTGGCCAACGAGGTTGCCCCGCAAGGCATCCGGGTCACCGCCGTCTCCCCTGGATTCACCCAGACCACCGCCGCCGACAACCTGATCGACCGCATCGCCGACGAGGCAGGCATCAGCCGCGACGCCGCCCTCGGAAAGCTCATGGACTCCCTCGGCGGCATCCCCCTCGGGCGACCCAACCGCCCCGAAGAGGTCGCCGAACTAGTCGCCTTCCTCGTCTCCGACCGTGCCGCCTCCATCGTCGGCGCAGAGTACGTCATCGATGGGGGCACGACCCCTACCGCCTGATCCATCACACCGCCGGGAAAACCATGCACAACAACCAAACCCACACCATCACCCTGGAACTGCTACCCCAGGTGATCACCCGCTACCTGAGCGCACACCGCGCTCACGACACCGCCACCGCGCTCACTGCGTTCACCAGCGAAGCCACAGTCGTCGACGACGGCCACGCCTACCACGGCTTCGCCGCCATCCAGCAATGGCTCAGCCACTCGGCCACCGAGTACACCTACACAATCGAGCCCACCGGCGCACGGGCCATAGACGCCACCCACTACGTGGTCACCCAGCACCTCGAAGGCGACTTCCCCGGCGGGACCACAGACCTGCGCTACCAGTTCACCCTCGACGGAAATCGTATCGAACAACTCACAATTGCCTGATCTGCTGTTCAGTGCCGGCAGGCGATCGGGCACATGGAACAGCATTTCGATTGCCCCAGAACATCCGGCAATCGGCAAGTGCGGACATTGCCTGCTGTGATCTCTGTTCAGTTGTCGTAGGACGCGACGCCGACCGGACCTGACCCGATACATAGGTCGAGTCCTGTTGTGCGAGAAGCGATCCGAACTACAGATCCGCCGCCGACGATCCGGACGAACACCGCGTTCAGGCCTTTCCGAACCGGAGCCGCGACAGATTCGCCGTGTTCGAAGGCAACCGTGATCCGCCCATCCCGGTTCGCTAGATAGTTGAGCTGCGCGGTCCACTCGTGCTCGAGCATCGGGCCGTCGAGCAGCAGTTCGACCGGCGCGGTGCCATGGATTCGGTAACCACAGTTCGCCTCTGGTCCTGGGCGAATGCTTCGATTCCACCAGACCGCCGCTTCGACGATCTCGCCGGTGTCGGTGATCATCCGCAGATGTGGCGTCGAGGCAGCGAATGTGCCGGGAGACGCGACGGGCGCCAGCACCCGACTGGCCAGATTCTGGGGATATGCCAGCGGATTCAGGACATTCCATGGCACCTCCTGCTCGAGCAGGGGCGCGTTATCCAGCTCGTCCAGCGCCGACTTCACGTTCGTAACGTAGGTTCTAGTCGGGCCGGCGCGCCACGATCGCACGAATGTGTGCGTGGACCAGAGACTGCTGACGAGGAACACCACCAGCACTGCGCCCGCCGCACGAGGGCCTGGAAGCAGAGTGCGCAGCCGGCCGCGCGATGGTCGCGGCCGGGCACGAAGCACCAGCGCCCCCACCGCCGCCAGCACCACTGCCATGTCGGCGAAGTAACGCAGGGACTGCATGATTTCCGCTGCGGTATTCGGTCCGCTGCGGGCCAGCGCCACCGGTAGCTGGGCCACCAGAATGTACGCCGCTGCCGTCAGCCAGACCGGCACCACCCTGAGCCGGGCAAGCATCGACAGCACCACCACGACACCGAGCGTGCCCCAGGCCGACACCACTGCCCAGCCCGGCGGATCCGCCCACGGTGTCGACGGCAGCCATCGCTCCCAGATCCATGGCCCGCCGAGCAGTGTCGGCACGATGCCCAGTGATGTCGCCCTCGGCAGCAGATTCCGTAGTTCGTCCAAGCTGTTGTGCAGGGCGGAAACGTCGACCACCGTGAGATAACCCATGAACCAACACGCCAGCACCAGGCCGGATCCGGTCCACAGCGCCGCACCACGTCGCGCCACCACCCGAATCGTGGCCGCGCGCCCGTCGACGTATTGAGCAAGTGCAGCAACGGCGAACGCGACGAACGGGACGATCGCCGACTTCTCGAAGTACAGCAGGGCCACCGCAAACGCCACGATCGCCGATATCGCGTATCGATGCCGACCACTGCGGACCAGTAGCACCGCGTCGCCGATCACCCAGGCGAGTGCGAATTGCAGCGGCAGCGCGTTCAAGGCAGCCGCCCACCACGCGAACGCCGGAAGCGTCAACGGACAGAAGAGGTAGAAGAGCAGCGGGACCAGGATCGTCCACCGCGCGCCCACTAACACGATCAGCATGCGCAGTACAGCTACCGATGCCGCGAGTTGCAGGATCAGCAGCGAAACCACCGGTCCGGCCCATGCCAGCGGCGCCACCGCGGTCACCACCCACGCCGTGGCGAATGCCAATGGCATGAAATGCCCATCATGGTTGTACAGCAGCAGATCCGTGGACCACAGCGGGTATCTGTCCGCCCGCCCGACCAGGATGAGATCGTCCCAGTAGAAGTAACCGCGGCTGACTACCCACCAGCGCAATAGCAGTTGCAGCATGATGAGGCATCCGGCTACGACGACTACCGGCCGTGCATCCCGAAGCGTGGCCGAGAATCGAAGCTTCGCCGCCGCCGATGCCGGTCGCGGGCCGTGCTCGGACTCCGGCGGGGCGGCCGCAACGGTGTCCATGACATCCCACCGTAGCGGCGGTCGGGTCGGTGGGTGCGCGCGGTTGGCCGCGGCGTTTCCCTCGGGATCGGTGCACCCCAGCCACGATCCACCTCGATGCGCGGGAGTCGACGTCGTACAGAATCGCCGGACGCACCGTTTCCAACCGCTCGTCGCGCAAACACCACGCATGGACCGACACTGCTGACACATCCCGGCAATCCGTGCCCTTGATGTCGCTGCGTCCATCAGCACCCGGCTGCGGACTCCTCTACCGCATCGAGCCCCAGCGAGAACACGCCACGCCGATCACCGTGCGCAACCAGGATCCGGGTGATCTCACGATGGCGCCGCACTGCGGTCTCCAACCGCTGTAGTGAATCTCCGGCCAACGCTGCGGTATCGGACGACCGAACGATGGTGTCCAGTTCAGCCGAGGAAAGCACTGTTCCGCAGGCCGCCGCCTCGACCGCGACCGCGCGCGCGGGATGCGCGAGCGCAATCGGGGCCGATCCGATGGCCGCCGCAGCGAATGCCGAGCTGACGAGTCCGAGGACGCTCATACGATTAAGAGGCATGAGCCGCCGCTTAAGTGCCACCGTGACGGCGGATCGGCTACAGCGCAGTTGCGGCCTGCGGGGTCCAGACGGGGTCGCGCATGGTCAGAGTAGGCCCGCTCGATGCGCCAGGTCTACAGCCGCTCGGGACGTCGACCATGGTGTCGCGCGGGTGGGGCAGATCGGTAGCTGTGTCCGGGTGGTGGTATGCGCCGTAGCTCCGAAAGCGGCGGTAGGACGATGGTGTCGGCGTTCGGGTCGGCGCGTAGAGCGCGGATGAACCCATCGACAGTGAATCCGGCCGCGAGGACCTCTGCGAGCAACCGCGCGGCGGCGTTCGTCGAATCCATGCGCTACACAGTTCCATAAGCGCGTTCACCGCAAACAGGAAAACGCCTACCTGACACGAGAATTCGGCAATTCGGACAATTTTGGTAACAGTTTGGCAAACCCACTGCCGAAGGGGTCTCGCTGTTCTAGTCTCGGCATCGCCTCACGCTTCCACAGCGAAGACCCACTGCGTCTGGGCGTGGAACTGGAACCCGTTGTCCCCGAATGCCATTACCGCCAATGCTTCTCCCTCGCAGGCGACCGCCTCGGCGATACCTCGAGCGCGATTCCTCGATCCAGCCCAACGAATTCGAGATCGTTACCCACCCCATGCCGTGTCACCATGCCATCGAGGAGTCCCGTGGCGGCTGCTGGGTGAGCTCGACGAGTTGGGGTGTGAGACCGACACCAACGTCGGGTTGCATGTCCATGCCAGTCGTGACGGATTCGCTTCCTCCGCTCACATCTATCGCTGGATGAAGATGCTCGCGCCGGCGGAGTTCAACCGAACTCGGGGCAGTCCCGATCAACGAAGCCAAATGATCTGGCCCCCGCTGGTCGGTCCGCTCTTACGAGAGTTGAGGGGTTGGTTGGGTGTCGAGCCACAGCGTCTCATACTCGCTGGGGCTGAGGTGGCCGAGGTAGGAGTGGCGGCGTTCGGTGTTGTAGAAGTTGTCGATCCAGTCGGCCATCGCGATCGTCAACTCGAGCGTTGTCGACCATTTCCTGGTGTTGAGAAGTTCGGTTTGCATCCGTCCCCAAAACGACTCCATCGCTGCGTTATCGAAGCAATCGCCGATAGTTCCGAAGGATGGCAGTAGCCGATGCCGTCGAAGATTTTCACCGAACGACCACGAGGTGAATTGCGTTCCGTGATCGGCATGCAGGATCAAGCCTGTGGTAGTGGTGCGTTCTGTCATCGCCATGTTGACTGCGTTGTTGACCAGGACGGTATCGGCGATGGTGGAGAATGCTCGTCCGACGATCTTCTTGCTGAAACAATCCAGCACAGCGCAGCAATAGACTTTTCCGTCTCTCGCGGGATGTTCGGTGATGTCGGTGCACCACAGCTCATTGGGGCGAGCGGCGCTGAAGGCGCGGTTCACCAGGTCCGCGGGAGTGCTCACTCCGAGCATCGGGTGGCCGCGACGTTTGCGTCTGGGCAGGCCGAAGATGCCGCGCTCGGCCATGATCGAGGCCACGAGTTTGTGGTTGACGATCATCTCGCACTCGGCCAGCAGCGCGGCCTTGATCCGACGCTTGCCGTAGGTTCCGCGCGACTGGGCATGAATCCGGGAGATCTCGTCGGCCACCACGATTCTACGAATCTTCCGAGTGGACAACGGTTGTCGCTGGTGCCGTAAGAAGGTGGATCGGTTCACACCGGAAACCCGGCAGGCCGACCGTCCCGAATATCCGAGCGCGATCAGCCCTTCGACGACCGCGATCCGCCTTTTGGGGACGCCACCGCCTGCGCATCGAACAATTCGCAGGCGTCGCGGGTGAGTTTCAATTCGGCTTCCAGAGCGGCAATCCGCTTCTTCGTTGAGGCCAGCTCGTCGGCCTCCACGCTCGGAACGCCTTCTCGGACTCCTGCATCGACGAGCACCTGCGCCTTCCAGCGGAACAGTGTGGCCGGCGAGATCCCTGTCTCCTCCGCTATCCGGGCGACGGGCTCGCGGGCTCGCAGCCGAGCACACACCTGCCGGCGCACAGACGGCGGAAAGGATTTCGGCATCGTGACCTCCTGCGGTCAGTCTGCCTCAACTCTCGAAACTGCGGATCCCGGAGCGGGGGCCAGATCAGCTGGACCTGCTCAAAGGGCTCCAGTCAGCTTGTCCAGCCGGGCGCTGTCAACGGATGTCGGGATGTGGCTTGTCGCAAAGTTGGTGGCGCCCCGAGGATTTGGAGCTTGTGGGTCGCAGTCGATCATGGCTTGGGTGTGCTGATCTTGATCTGAGAGTTCTGCTTCCGGGTACTGATCCTCATCGGGATAACGGTGTCACGCGTCGGCGACAGACTCGATCAATCGGGGCTGATCGGCAGACCGGGACAAAGCTCGACGTAGGGCTGGTTCGGTATACGTATCCATTCAGCCCAATCCCGATGGCTCATATTGGATGTGAGTTTGGCGCACAGTTTCTTCGGGTCGGCCTCGAAGACAGGCCACACTCGCACGGTGGTATCCCAGCTTCCGGAGGCGGCCAGCATTCCGTCCGGGCTGAACGCCACGCTCACTATCACGTTGGTGTGGCCGGTCATCGGCTCGCCGAGTTGCTGTCCGGACTCGACGTCCCACAACCGCACGGTCTTGTCGTGGCTACCGGACACGAGCCGCTTCCCGTCCGGACTGAAAGCAACACTTCCCACTGCGCCGCCGTGTCCGACCATGGGCTCGCCGAGCGGTCGTCCGGACTCGACATCCCACGCCCGCAGTGTGTTGTCACCCCTGCCGATGACGAATCGCTTCCCGTCGGGACTGAATGCCATGCTGGTCGCAAACTGACCGTCGTTATCCAGCGGTACAACCGTTTGCCCGGATTCGACATCCCGCAACCGCACCGTTTTGTCGAGGCCGACGGTCGCGACCCGCTTGCCGTCCGAACTGAAGACCGTACTTTCCACATCGACCTTGTCTCCGGTCGCCAGTTCCCTGACTCTTCGGCCGGATTCGGCGTCCCAGAACAGCAACTTCGTGTCGGAACTGGCGACGACACGCTTACCGTCCGAACTGAACACCGCGTTCGGCGTATCGTTGCCGAGACCGATAATCGGTGCCCCGATCGGCTGGCCGGTGTCGATATCCCACAACCGCATCGTCCCGTCGTAGGAGACGGAGACGACTTTCCTGCCGTCGGGGCTGAAGGTCACATGTTTCACAGCTTTGGTGTGGCCGACCAGCGGATCCCCTATCGGTTGCCCCGACCCGGCATCCCACAACCGCACCGTCCCGTCTGAGCTGCCGGAGGCGATACGCTTGCCGTCCGGGCTGAACACCGCACTTGCGACGATATCGTCGTGGCCGGTCAGTGGCTGCCCGAAAAGATACCCCCGCCCCGTATCCCATAACCGCACGGTTCCGTCGACGCTGCCGGAGACCAACCGCTTGCCGTCCGGACTGAAGGCCACGTTCAGCACGCCGGCTGTGTGGCCGATCAGTGGCTCTCCGAGCAATCGCCCCGACTCGGTATCCCACAGTCGTAGGATCCCGCCCCAGTCGCCGGTGACGACCGACCGCCCATCGGGACTGAACGCCACACTCGACACGTAGTCGGTGTGACCCGTCAACGGGTCACCGATGGGCCGGCCGGTTTCGGTATCCCACAACCGGGCCGTCCTGTCGGAGCTGCCCGAGACGACACGCCGGCCGTCCGGACTGAACGCCACACGCCGCACGATGGAGGTGTGGCCGATGAGCGGCTGGCCCATCGGCTGCCCGGTTTCGGCATCCCACAACCGCACCGTCGCGTCGAAACTACCGGAGACGACACGCCGACCGTCCGGAGTGAACGCCACACTGTCTACGGCGCTGGTGTGGCCGATCAGCGGCCGGCCGATCGGTTGTCCGGTTTCGGCATCCCACAACCGCACTGTCTTGTCCTCACCGCCGGTGACGATCCGCCGACCGTCCGGGCTGATGGCCACAGCGCCCTGAAGGCCGATATCGACATTCAACGGCTGGCCGATCGGTTGTCCGGATGCCACATCCCACACCCGCAGCGGCCCGCCCAGCCCATCGACCGTGACGGCTCGATGCCCATCCGGGCTCAACCGTTTGAACTGGCGCCCTTGCAGGAACCTGTCGGTGCTGGTAATCCGCGGCTGCTCGACTAGTTTGCCGGACTCGACATCCCAGATCCCCAACTTCACACCCAGGTCGCTGGTCACGACCCGACGCCCATCTGGACTGAACGTCACATCCCAGACTTCCGAACCGGTGTTTACGATCTTGGCTGTCTGTCGCCGCCCATACAAGGCTCCGATGAGCGCGCCCGCTGTCTCGGGGCTCGGTGCCAGAGTTCGTGCTGCGAGAATCTCTTGTAGTGCTCGAATGTCCCCACCGGATCGGCGCTGCTCGAGCATGGCCTGAGCTTCGGCGACCAATTGCCGCCCGACCGCCTCGCGGGTGCGGGCCTCGGCCTGAACACTCGCGGCCTTCGCCTGATTGCTCGCGGTGCCGGCCTGCCAGAACCCGACTCCGGCCAGCCCTGCCACCACGACGGCGACGACCAGCAATGCCGTCAGCGCCTGAGCTCGGCGACGCAATGCCGTGAGGCGGTCCTGTTGGCGATGACGGGACGCGTGCAGGAATTCCCGGACGGGCTGGAGGCGTCGCCGATATGCCGTTTTCGCCGCGAGGGTTTCGGCTTCGGCCAGTCGAGATCCTTCCAACAGCCAGGACTCGTCGCGACCGTTGCGCTCCCAGCTGTCGGCGGCACGCTCGAGCCGGTCGGCTGCCTTGAGGTCGTCCGATTGCTCGCGGAGCCATGCGGCCAGCGAGTCCCACTGCCGCAGCAGACTTTCCAATGCCACCTCGACGACCACTTCGCCGTCGCGGCGGTCCTTGACCAACAGTCGCTTGTCCACGAGCCCATCGATCAGTTGATGGGCCTCTTCGGGGAGCTCGTCCCAGCGGGCGATGCGGCGCATCGGCTGATCGGTGTCGGGATCGACGGTCGCCAACGCCGGGATGAACGCCGAACGCAGCACCTTCAGCTGACGCAGCCGGATATGCGGATCGGCGGCCAGCAGCGATTCGATCTCGGTGTGAACCACCCGGTCGATACCGCCCATCGCGCTGTAGTTCTCGACGGTGAGTACTCCGCTCGTGGCGTAGTCGTCGTAGAGTCGCGATAGCGTCAATGCCAGCAGCGGCAGGGTGTCGGCGCCGTGATCGCCGTCGGTCAGGAGTCGATCCACCAGTTCCGGTTCGATGCGCAGCTGCGCACTGTTGTCGGCACGGGCTGCGGGGGCAGTGATGATCTCCTTGAACTGGGTCCGCGGCAACGGCTCGAGCGCATCGAAAACGAAGCGCGGCACAGCCTTCAGCTGCTCGGCATTCTGAAGTTGCTCGTAGCAATCGGTGCGGATGGTGACCGCCACTTTGATCGAGACGTGCTGCGCGCCCGCGTCTTCCGGCTCGGCGACCAGCAACCCGAGCAGCGTCAGGAATTGCTCGCCCTGTGCCCCGGCGTCGGCGACGAACAGCTCTTCGGCCTGATCGATGGGGAGCAACAATGTCGGCGCGGGTGTGTCGGGTTCGTCGGACGGCCACCTCTCTCGCGCGGCGTGCTGGATCTGGACGAGCAATTCACGTACGCGATCGACATCGGGCAGCGCGGATTTGATCTCCCCGAGTGTCGGGGTTGTCAGTCCGAGACGAGTGCGAGTGGAGTGCAGGACCGCGGCCAGGCCGTGCGCACCGGTGAGCGCACGACGTTCGGGACGCATGATGTCCAGCACGAGGAAGTGTCGATCCTCCCGAGCCAGCCGCGGTAACAATCCCGCGCGCAGGAACGACGATTTCCCCGTCCCGGACGCGCCCAGCACCACGAACATCGCCTCGCCGCTGATCGACCGCATCCGCCGGACAGCTTCCAGACCCGCCTTGATCTGAACATCGCGCCCGAAATATACGGCGGCGTCCACGGCGTCGAAAGGACGCCAACCCCGGTACGGAGAGCGATCCGGATCCTCCGCGGGCGGCCACGGATAGTTTTCAGCGCCAATCCCTGCATCGCCCAAGCCATCCAACAACCTGTACAAACCCTCGGTCTGCCATCGCATCGGCTCGCTGACCCCATCGACCGGGACCTCGGTGACCGGATCTTCGCCGAACAGGTCGCACCGTTGCCATTCACGAGTCGGATCCGGATCGGTAATCGGTTCCAGTCGAGCAACAAAAATTCGCTTGCCCAGATTCACCGCCGTCAGGTATTCGGCAACGCACTCGGTTGAGGTGTGCCAGTCCCGTGACGTAAGGCAGATCACCGCGTCGCAGCGCGCCAAGGCTCGACGCAGGGCATCCCGCCACCGCACGCCCTGGCCGATCCCGGAATTCCTGTCCAGATCCAGGAAGATGTTGTTCGCCAATGCGGGCCGCTGGTCGACCAGCCATCGCATGAGTGCTACAGCCTGCACACTGTTCCGACTCGAATGACTCAAGAACAGTCGCATCATCGTACCTTCCTTGTTGGAGAGACTATCTCGCGCTGCCAACGCTACCTGCCAGCGGACGGCGAATGATGGCTCTGTCGCGGAAGTTATTGGCGCCCTGAGGATTGGGAGTTTGGCGGGTATTAGTCGATCACGGTTCCGGTGTGCTGAACTTGATCTGAGAGTTCGGCTTTCGCATCTGGTCGACCTGAGCATCGAGCAGGTCACTCGGCGCCGGGCGACCTTACGGATCGATGCCAGCGTCACCGCGCCTGATCGCCCCGTCCGGCATGCACTGGCTGGTCGGTTCGGGTGCACAGTCGCTACCAGCGGTGCCTGTTCGATGCTGCGATCGGTGGGACCGAGACACTGATTCGCCTGCGGGCCCAGCCAGTTTCGCGACACCAGGCACACAATGGCCTCGCAACGTTCGTTGGCCGCGCGCAGCGCGTCTTTCCAACGTTGCCCGGCCCAGATCCCGGTCTCGGGATCGATGTCCAGGAATAAGATCTCCCGGCCAGGTCCGGCTGCTGTTCAACCAGCCACTGCTGCACCGAGATCGCCCACCCGCTTTCACGATCGGAATGGCTGATGAACACCCGCGACACGACGATCGGCCCCTCGCTCGGCGCTACCCCCACGCCCGCGCCCTGCCGCCCGCGCCGAACCCTGACCGAGAAACTGTTCGTACCAACCGGACCCACCGTGTCCGATGCCGTCGAACCGTTCGTGTGGCAGAGATCGTGAGCTGGACACGAAGATTAGGAGGGACCGTAGATCCGATTGCACCCGAGAACTGTTCGGGCGAGCTGGAAACCGCATGTCACCGCCTGCCCTGCCGTCGCTGGGGCTGTTGGATGCATCGCGATGGTGCGCGTGGATGCAGCCTCCTACCTGCCGGAGTGCCGATAGTAGTCGCGCGAAACAACGAGAATGACGTAATACCTTGGGACGTAATACGTTGGGAGGGGGACCTGACGACGGAGGACGAGAGGTTCCGCCTCGGCGCCGCACTGCCGACCGTGCTATCCCTAGCATGTGGAGGCAACTACGCGAGCCCGGTCGATCGAGGATCTGGTGCGGGAACGGCTGGAAGACCAGCTGAACTACTACCGATCTCGAAGCCGTACAGCAAAAACAGCCTACCTGAGGGTGAAACTGGTGCAGATCGTGATCGGGGCGGCAGTCCCGGTCCTTGCGGCCTCGGGCGTGACAGGCTGGGTGACCGCGGCGGTAGCGGCGGTCCCTGTGGTGGCCGAAGGTATCCAGCAACTGTTCCAGTGGCACAGCACGTGGCTACGCTGCCGATCCACAGCCGAGGCATTGAAAACGGAGAAATTTCTCTATATAACCGAAGCTGGCCCCTACGCTGAGGGCAGCCGGTCGACCCTGCTCGCAGAACGGATCACCAGGATCACGGGCAAAGAGACCGACGACTGGGCCGAATCCAACAAAAGCGAGTTCGAGAAGCAGAAGAAGTCTTGACCGGACTCCGCGGGCGCTGCCGAAACCGAGGTGCCGCTTCAGGTCCGCGCCGGTCGGGTTTGTGTTGCTCAGGTCAGTCGTGGGCAGGCAAGTCGGGGCGAGATCTGGCAGGTGCGTTGCCAGCTGTTCCCTCGAGATGTCTCGACAGCCGATCGCCGTCAAAGCGGCCTGGACGTCGACTGGTAGTGCGAGCGGTTTTGTGTCGCAGGCAGTTACGGGTGCCTGGGTACGCACGAATGCGGCTAGGACCGCGTACATGGTTGCATGATCGGATGGGGAGTTGTTTGCGAGGTGCGCCGATCCCGTTTGCTGAGCTGGTTGTCTTCACCGTTGTCTTCTCGGTTATGCCCGCATTGAGCGTCGCCCAGAGTTCTCTCGATCTCATTCCAGTGCGGGAATCTGGGGCGGGTAGCGGATGACGGTGCGTTGGTAGCCCGCCGTTACCGTTTCAATGGAGCCCTCGGGCGGGGCACGTTACAGATAGGAACGGTCGTGACCAGCAGGTTTGGGCCGGACAGCTGATTGTTGAAGCCGAATTCGAGTTATCGCCTGAGCGGTAGGACTGATCAGCCCGTGCTGCGCGTCGGTTGCCGACGGGCGGCACGGGACGCCCACCGGCACGCGCGGCTTGACGATCAGCCCCGTCGGGTCAGATGGAAGAGGTTAGGCTGAAGCGTTGTCGCGTCCGGGTCGAAGAGCTGCTGGTTGATTTCTTGGCCGTGGTTCATCGAACCTTCGGGCGGCACCTCAGCGTGGCGTCATCAACAGTGGCAAAGCTGTTCCTCGGCCATCACACTCGCATTGTTCGAGAGAGGGCAGTCTGACATGAAGGCGTTCCTTGTCGAGTCCTACGGTAAGGGTGGACTACGGGCGGCAGACGTTCCTGAGCCAACGGTAGGTCCGCGTGATGTTCTGGTCCAGGTTCGCGGCGCCAGTATCAACCCGCTGGACAAGATGGTTCGTAACGGCGAGTTCAAGCAGCTGCTGAAGTACAGGCTTCCGTTCATTCTGGGGCATGATGTCTCCGGTGTTGTGAAGGAAGTCGGCGCGGACGTTCGTGGATTCCAGATGGGCGATGAAGTCTATTCTCGGCCGAGGGATCTCAGGATCGGCACCTTCGCCGAATTTATCGCGATCGACGAAGACGATGTAGCGCTCAAACCGCGATCGCTTTCGTTCGAAGAGGCCGCTGCGGTCCCGCTGGTTGCTCTGGCCTCCTGGCAGCTGCTAGTCGATCTCGCACACGTCGAGCCGGGTCAAAAAGTCCTCGTCCATGCCGGTGCGGGCGGCCTCGGCTCGACCGTTATCCAGGTCGCCAAGTATCTGGGCGCGTATGTGGCCACTACTGTGAGCACCGGCGATGTCGAGAAGGCGCGCCTCTTGGGCGCGGATGAGGTGATCGATTACACCAAACAGGATTTCGCTGAGATCCTGGCGGGATATGACGTCGTCCTCGACTCTCTCGGGGGTGCCAAACTGGAGAAGTCCTTAACGGTGCTCAGGAGCGGCGGGCTCGCAATCAGCGTGGTCGGCCCGCCCGACTCGTCCTTCGCAAGACAACTCGGCCGACCCATCCTTGCCCCTGTTATGGCGCTGTTGAGCCTCGAGATTCGCTGGAAGGCGAAGAAGCTGAAAGTGCGATACGCCTTCTTCTTTATGGAGGCCAATGGCGCACGCCTCGCGGAACTGGCCGCACTCTATGACAATGGAACCTTGCGACCGGTTCTCGACCGCACATTCCCGTTCGATCAGACTCTCGAGGCCATGGCCTACGTTGAGCAGGGGCACGCCAAGGGGAAGATCGTCGTCAAGCATTGAGTGTTGAGGGTCCCGGGCACTGTCTGAGCTTGCGGCGGGGTCAGGCGGGGTCGTCGAGGATGCGAAGGGCATTGTGAATTCCGGTGTCGAGTACCTGGTCGGACAGTGCGGGATCGCTGATGGCTCGGGCGAGTTGCAGGGACGTGACCAGGATGCTGAACAGGCCCAATGCCGTCTGGAGTCGGTTCGTGTCCGATCGTCCGGGGGGTAGATGCGCGGCTATCTCCTGGACGATCGACTGTGCGCCCTCGGAATAGGCGTCCCTGACTGTGGCGTCGCACCGACCGATTTCACTCAGCAGCGCCGCGGTCGGGCAGCCGCCCGTGTGGTCGTCTCGGTGTTCGGTAGACAGATAGCCACGGATGTAGTCCTCCAGCGATTCCCGATCGGCCGGTAACGCGCCGATACTGGCACGCTGCCGTTCGAGCTGATCGGTGACGACATTCGCGACCAGGTCGCTCTTGGAACCGAAGTGCGCGTAGAACGCGCCATTGGTGAGGTCCGCATCTGACATCACCGCGGCGATTCCCGAGCCGTCGATACCGTGCTGCTTGAGTCGCCGACCGGCCGCCTCGATAATGCGCCGACGCGTCTCGGCCTTGTGCTCCACGCCGTATCTGGCCATGGAACTCACCTCCACCTGTCTCGTCTGCCCGTCCTCGACGATTGTAGTACAGTCATAATAGTATGATCGTAATTTCAAGGGGGCCGAGTTGGGAGGCTGGAATGAACGCCCTGCATGAACCGATCGAGTTGCCCGGTGGCCTGGTGCTGCCCAACCGGATCATGAAGGCCGCGATGAGTGAGGCGCTGGCAGATGCGCGCCACGCCCCCGACGAACGTTTGGTGCGGCTATACGACCGTTGGAGTCATGGCGGCTACGGGTTGCTCATCACCGGCAATGTCATGGTCGACCGCGCACAGTTAGGGGAAACGTCGTGATCGAAGATGACCGGAACCTGGCGCCGTTGTCCCGGTGGGTCAAGTCCACTCACGATGCGGGCGTGCCGATCTGGGCGCAGCTCAATCATCCTGGGCGGCAGTCAAACCCGGGGCCATCGGCCATCGGCCATACTCCGGTTGCACCCAGTGCGGTGCCCATTAGCCTGCCGGGCTCGCCCACGCCGCGCGCCCTGACCGGTACCGAGATCGAGAGCATCATCGAGCGATTCGCGACCGCAGCAGCGGTCTGCGAAGCGGCGGGATTCGACGGCGTTCAGATCCACGGTGCGCACGGCTATCTCGTCACCCAGTTCCTCTCGCCGTTGACCAACCTGCGCGAGGACGAATGGGGTGGCGACAGTCGGCGCAGGATGCGTTTCCTGCTCGAAGTGATCCGCCGCATCCGGGCCCGTGTCTCGCCGGGGTTCGCGGTGAGCGTGAACTCGGCCGATTTTCAGCGAGGCGGATTCAGCGAGGACGACTCACGCGAGATCGTGCGTGCCCTGGCAGGCGAGGCCGTCGACTTGATCGAGATCAGCGGCGGGAACTACGAGTCGCCGGCCATGTCGGGATCGGCTGCGGCCAGTACCCGTGCCCGCGAAGCCTACTTTCTCGACTACGCACGCAGCGTGCGCAAGGCCGCGGGACAGGTACCGCTGGCGGTGACCGGTGGGTTCCGGTCCCAGGAGGCCATGGCGCAAGCAGTCAAGTCGGGAGACTGCGATGTGGTGGGGCTGGCTCGCCCGACGGTGACCATGCCCGACGCTGCGGATGCCATCCTGTCCGGTCGGATCGGCGTGCTTCCGACACACGAACTCAGGACCGGAATGCGCAGCCTGATAAGCAGATTCGTCGATGTCAAAGCTCTCGACGGCGTGCTCAACATCAGCTGGAACACCGATCAGCTACACCGCCTCGGCGCCGGACTCGATCCCGACCCGGACCGCGGTCGCCTTGTCACCACCCTGGCAATGCTCAAACGCAACGGGACGACGACGCTGCGCCCAACACGCGGAATCCGATGACGCGATGAACCCCGAACCACATACCAGCGCGGAAAGGCCCACCATGCTCACCTGGAAAGACACGCCGACCAAGACGATCGACGTCGACTCAGTGCCGTTCGCGTACCGAGAACTCGGTGTCGAGTCCGACGTGCCCGTCGTGTTCCTGCACCATCTCACTGCCGTGCTCGACGACTGGGATCCCCGGGTGATCGACGGTATCGCGGCACATCACCGCGTGATCACCTTCGACAACCGTGGTGTCGGAGCCTCCGGATCTGCCGTCCCGGATACCATCGAACGGATGGCCGACGACGCGATCGCGTTCATCCGCGCGCTCGGGTTGGAGAAGGTGGACCTGGTCGGATTCTCCCTCGGCGGTGGCGTCGCCCAGTTGGTTGCGCTTCAAGCGCCGGATCTGGTCCGGCGAATGATCTTGGCCGGTACCGGACCACGCGGTGGCGGCGGTATCGGCAAGATGCGCACGATCGTCGCCATCGCCTATACCAAGGCGTTCCTGTCGCGCAAGGACCCACGAGAGTTTCTGTTCTTCCCCCGCACAGCCGAAGGCAAGCAAGCCGCATCCGCCTACCTCGCCCGACTCCAGGAGCGAACCTTCGACCGCGACAAGAAGATCTCGACGCAGGCCGGGCTGGCCCAGCTCGAGGCGATCGTCAACGGCGGCAAGGCCGCACCCGACGATCTGTCACAGATCACGGTGCCCGTCCTGGTCGCCAACGGCGACGACGACCTCATGGTGGCGAGCAGCCTGTCGGCGGACATGGCGCGCCGACTCCCCAACGCGGAACTGAAAATCTACCCGCGATCCGGACACGGCGGGATATTTCAGCATCACTCGACCTTCGTTCCCGACGCACTTCGGTTCCTCGCCGACTGAGCTACTGCTCGGCGGTATCGAATCTTTTCCCCCGCACCGACTTCGAAGAAACGAGGACATCATGAGCACTACCAGCGACGACCCCATCATCACGTCCTACGCCGAGGCGCCGACTCGTACCGTGATCGCCGATGGCACCACGTACGCCTATCGTGAGCTGGGCCCCAAGGGCAGTATCCCGGTGGTGTTCTTCGTGCACCTCGCGGCGACCCTGGATAATTGGGATCCGCGAATAATCGACCCGATCGCCAAGACCCGTCACGTGATCGCCTTCGACAACAAGGGGGTGGGAGCGTCCACCGGCAAGGTGCCCGCCACCATCGAGGAGGCCGCCGATGATGCCTACACGTTCATCACAGCGTTGGGGTTCGACAAGATCGATGTGTTCGCGTTCTCGATGGGCGCCATGATCGCCCAGGATCTGACGCTCGAGCATCCCGGGCTGGTGCGCAAGCTCGTCCTGACCGGGACCGGTCCGCGTGGCGGCAAGGATATGGACAAGGTCGCCGGCGTCACCTACTGGGACATGTTGCGGGCCACGGTGACCCGTTCGGATCCCAAGGAGTTCCTGTTCTTCAACCGCGACGCAGTGGGTAAGCGTGCTGGTAAGGAGTTCGTGCGCCGCCTCGAGGAACGCACCACCGATCGCGACAAAGACATCAAGATCAGTGCCTTCCGATCCCAACTCGCGGCGATCAAGGCCTTCGGTCGGTCAACGCCATCGGATCTGTCGAAGATCACCCAACCCACGCTTATCGCCAACGGCGACCACGACCGCATGGTGCCCTCTGTGCTGTCCGAAGACCTGCATCGGCGCATCGCGGGATCGGAACTGATCATCTACCCCAACTCCGGCCACGGCGGCATCTTCCAATACCACGAGCAGTTCGCACCGATTGCCGCGGAATTCCTCGCGGAGAGCTAGGCGCCGGTGCGCTGTTTGACCTGAGCATTTTCAGTGTGCGCGAAATCGCGGATGAACGGCGAATGGTGTCCCTGAGGATTCGAACCTGCGACGCCAAAAAACCGCCCTGGGCTGTGGAAACGCGGTGGCAGGTTTGTGCCCTCGGCAGGGCACGCAAAACATGGGCAACCGGAAAACGCCTGGTCATCGTAGGTGCTTATCCCGTACGATGTTCGACGCCCAGCTTCTCGACCGACCCGAACTCATGGGCTGAAACTCGGGCTTCATGAGTTGCTGCCGCGGGATCCGGCCGATGCGACCGAATGGTCTGCTGCTTCGTCCTCCGCATCTGGAATCTGCAAATGACAGCCAGTGAGGATGGCGGCTGTGGCCAGGTCTTTGATGAGGTCGGTTTCGGCGGATCGGCGCCAGATCAGGGCCCAACGGGCGGGTGGTACATCGGGCATGGGGATGTAGGTGACGTCGGGTCTGGAGTAGTAGCGGGCGGCGTGGGCGTGCACCGGGGTGATGGCCTTGCCCGCCGCTACGAGCAATATCAGGTCTTGGAAGTTGGCGGCGTGGGCGGTGCGGAGGATGGGGCGGCCGCTGGGGGTGAAGTAGGGAACGGCGGCGGCGGTCCAGTAGTCGGGGGGCAGGTTGACCGGGTCGGATGGGGGCACTCCGAAGACGCCGTAGTCGGCCAGATCCTCGTATGAGGCCGATTCACGTTGTGCCAGTGGGTGATCCGCACCAACGAGTAGCATGAACGGTTCCTCATAGAGAGTCGGGCCCACCACCAGATCGGGCTCCTCGATGGGAAGCCAGCTCACCAGTGCATCGATGTCGTCGCCACGCAGAGCGCCGAAGGGGTTGCCGAAGTGGACGTGCTCGATGTGCAAGGTGCAGTGGGGATGCTGGGATTGGAAGGTGTTCAACAGGGGGCGGACGTTGCCGAGGTTGCTACTGGTGATTCCCAGCCGCAGTATGCCTGCGTCGCCGTAGCGGGCTGAGCGGGCCGCCCGGCCCAGGCTGGCCCGCAGGTCACGATAGTTGGTCTGCAAGTCGTCACGCAGCTGTCGTCCGATCGGTGTCAATGTCACTGTGCGACTGGATCTTTCGAAGAGTTTGCCGCCGATGCGACGTTCCAGTTTCGCGATCACCTGACTGACCCGGGCTGGTGAGAGGTGCAACCCCTCGGCGGTCCGGCCGAAATGCAACTCGGCGGACAACATCAGAAAGATCTCGATGTCGCGCAGATCCAGATCGCGCAGGTCCATGCGGTTTTCCTATCAATCACGGTGGCTTACCGCATTATAAGCAGTTCGCCGTTGATGAATTCTCACCGCGAACCGAGGCTGAAACCTCGACAACCTTTGAGAAGACGGGACTGCTGCACGGATAGGTGATGGCCTGTCCCCAGTGAATGAGGCCGTCTGGTTTTAGAGTCCTTTGTTGGCCCTGGTCAGGGCTGGAAGGGACACTGAAGGACATGGCAGGACGTAAGCGGCATTCCGCAGAGGACATCGTGGGAGAAGCTGCGCCGTGCCGACGAGCTGGCCGCGGCCGGTCAGACAGGCGAGCAGATCGCCGCTGATCTCGGAGTATCGGCGGCCACGTTGTATAACTGGCGCCGTCAATACGGGGGCGTGGACACCGACGCTGCGAAAGAGCTCAAAGAGCTGCGGGAGCAGAACGCCCGGTTGAAGCGGCTCTAGGCCGATGCGGAGTTGGAGAAAGACGCGCTGCGGGAAATCGCTCGGGGAAAATTCTGAGCCCAGCGGCCAAGCGACAGGCCGTCGACATGCTCCAGCAGGTGAAGTGCATGTCGGAACGGTTCGCCTGCAAGGTAGTTGGGCTCAATAGATCCACCTATCGGCGGCTGCCGGCCGCGCAGACCCCAGACGATCCGGATGCCGGTTTGCGGGCCTGGCTGCGTTCCTATGCCACGAAGCACCCGTGTCACGGATTCCGGCGGGCGTGGGCGGCGTTGCGGTTCGACGAGGGCAGCGACGTGAACAAGAAACGGGTCCATCGGCTCTGGCGCGAAGAAGGGTCACAGGTCCGCGCCCACTCGCCACGGAAGCGGGCCGGGCAATCGTCGGTGCCGCTGATCGGCGCGGACGCACCAAAAGTGGTGTGGGCATTGGATTTCCAGTTCGACTCCACAGTCGACGGACGGGCGGTGAAGATCGCATCGATGGTCGATGAACACACCCGCGAATCCTTGCTGCACCTGACCGAACGCTCGATCACCGCGCAGCGCCTGGTCGCCGAACTGGAGCGGGTGTTCGCCACCACCGGCCGCGCCACCGAAGGTGCTGCGGATGGACAACGGACCGGAGATGATTTCCCATGCGCTGCAACAGTTCTGCGCTGACCGGGTCGGGATCGTCTACATCCCTCCCGGAACACCGTGGAACAACGGCTATATCGAGTCGTTCAACCGGCGGCTGCGCCATGAATGCCTCAACCGAAACCACTGGAACAGCCTGCTCGAAGCCCGCGTCGTGATCGGTGATTTCAAAACCGACCACAACCGGAGGCACCGGCATTCGGCGCTGGGTTATCTGACCCCGGCCGAGTACGCTGCCCGCTGCGGCCACATCCACCACCCACTGGCCTGCGACATCAACTGAAACGGATCGAACACCCCGGACTCTATTCCCGGGTGGTCGCATCATCGGGGACCGGTCAGTACCGGGTCGCAGTCCGCGGTCGATCTCGTCTTGACGGACCCATTTCGACAGCGTCACTGGATGAATGCCTAGCTCGACGGCTGTCTGCTTGGCTTGTCTGCCTGCGCGTACCAGCGCGACTGCTCGCGCACGGAACTCGGGAGGGTAGGAGCGGGGCACGGCGTTCAGCCTTTCGTAAAGGCTGTCAGTTAGCCACTGGAACTGGAACCCAAGGGGTGGGGCAGGTCAAACTGTCACCTGATCGTGCAGCAGTCCCATGCGCCGCAAATCACCCCAATTATGATGATGCGTATTGCAGCACTCCGGAGTCAGAAACACCCGACGCGCCACATTCCGCTCTCCCAGAAGGAAACCCGGGCACAACACCTCATAGGACCTATTGTGAGCCAGCACGTCATAGCGCGGGCTCAGCACCACACCGGGCAACGGCTCCAAATGATCCAAAATCACCTGAAGCTCTTCCGGCAGAGCGGTTCCCGCATGCGCGGTCGGCACCGTCGGCACATCAGCGAGCCGGTACAGATGCGCCTTCTCCGCGGCATCCAGCGACAGCGTACGAGCCACCGCATTCAACACCTGCACACTGACATTGATTTGGCGTCCCTGTTCCAGCCAGGAGAACCCCGGAAAGGAGTGCAATGAGCAACGTCGCCCCAGAAGCACAAAGACGCAGTTCAGGCGAAGTTTCCGCGTCATTTCACTCCGAAGTTTGACATATAGCCCACTTAACGCGCCACGACCTCTCAGCAGAGGCGCGCACCCCATCCTCTGTCAGTCGGTGAGTTGGTATGTCGCGAAGATGCCTTTGTGGTCGCTGCCCCACTGCGCTGGCGAGGCGAGGAAATTGTCCTGGGTTGGTTCTTGCGGTCGGGTACCACGCACGATGGACCCGCGCGGGCCGATCATGCCCACGGCAGACAGGCACAGCGCGGCACCATGAGCGAAGATGTAGTCAACGCGGTCGCGTTCGTCGGCCTCAGGAGCCCAGGCGAGCTCGGAGACCTCCACATCGACGTTGTCCGAGGGCCAGGTGAGTCCGGGATGGGTGGCCGGGTCCGGATACATCGATCGGTAGGCATCGATGAAACCGGCTTGTTGCAGGCGTCGAGTGGTCTCCCACGCCAACACCACACCGTTGTGCCGGAATTACGTGAAGGAGGCGCGTCCTGGAACACCCTCGGCAAGCCGCCGATACGAACCGCCATCCGTGCACGAACGCTGACCGATGTCACTGACTGCACCAAATAGAGCTGGGCCACTGCCCAATTCATCGGATCGCCTGTTAATACGCCATTATCTGACACGACCGATGACGTGTCCGTGTACCACACCGGAT
Source organism: Nocardia sp. NBC_01009 (assembly GCF_045208035.1). Lineage (NCBI taxonomy): Bacteria > Bacillati > Actinomycetota > Actinomycetes > Mycobacteriales > Nocardiaceae > Nocardia > Nocardia sp. NBC_01009. The sequence goes on from NZ_CP108695.1 coordinate 5,835,389, forward strand.
CGCTGGTTATGAGCACCGCCGGGCGGATCGGCATAGATGGCACCTCCGGTGGCTTCGACGTCGACACCATCACGACCACATGGGATCTGCGCTTCCACGACCACGAGCCGACGATGCACCACTTCCCTTCGGACTGGATGCACACCACGAGGTTGCCGCGCACCCAAATCCACCAGCGCGATCCCCGCGCTACGGCTGAGCGGCTCATTCTCCACCGGCGAGTTCTCGGTGGACCTGGCCGGATGGCTGGGATCGGTCGGCCACAACTGGGGAACTCAACATGCCCAGCGCCGGATCTGGCTGCAGAGTAGCAGTTTTCGAGAAACCAAGCCATCTGGCTCGACATTGTGATCAGCCGCGTCCGGCTCGGTCCGATCACCACACCCTGACATCCTTCGGCTGGTTGTCGAGGAGCAATCGCTCATCAGGCGAAGACCCCGTGCCGGGAGGTGCTGGTCCTCACGGGAGGCGCCAAGCACCATCCAAAGGGGCGCGCAGCTCGCGGCAGGGCTGGCGCCGCGAGCACCGTGTCCCCTTACAGACGGTGTGTGGCGCATCAGTTTCGGCCGGAGCCGGCCAAGTCGGCGGTGTGCCGTACGCGTTCGGCCGCCTCGGCCAACCGGATGCCGAACGCCGGATCGAGTTGGGCTTGCCGAGCAATGTCGTGAGCGATCTCGATGAGTTCGGGTCCGCCGGGCAGAAGTAGTAGGTCTGCCCCAGCTTCGAGGCTTGCCAGCACTGTGTCGCGAAGCGAGCGCCCGCGGGTTGTGCTGGGAGTGTCGAGGTCGTCGGTCACGATGAGACCTTGGAAACCAAGGTCGCGGCGAAGTATTCCGACGGTCTTGGCGGACGTCGACGCAGGTTCATCCGGATCGATCGCGTTCACGACGACCGGCCCAGTCATAATTGCACGAACTCCGGCCGCGATGACCTTGCCGAATGGCAGTAGGTCGGCATCGACCGTGTGCTGGTTGTCCAGCACTGTATCGCGCAGGGCGGGGTCGTCGGCGAGTTCGGGGTGGCCGGGAAAGTGTTTCGCGACCGCCATGACGCCCGCGCCCTGCACACCGGTGACGAACGCGGCGGCGATACGCCCCACCTGTTCGTGCCCGTAGTCAAGGGTTCGCCCTTGCAGCCACGGATTGGCACCGCTGAGCACATCGAGGACCGGCGAAAGGAACACGTTCACGCCCAGCCGACGCGCGGCGGCGCCCACGGCCGCCGCCGCTGCGGAGATCTCCTCATCCGAGAGGTTCGCGAGCTCGTCCTTGTCCGGGAACACAGGTACTAGACCGTGCAGTCGTGCGATCCCCCACGGCTCCTGATCGACCGCGAGAAGCGGCAGTCCGTCAGTGCTACGTTCGACGTCCGCGGCGAATGCAGTGAAGGTTTCGACCGATTCGCCGTCGTGCCGATCGGCTGACATCGCGCGGGCCACATACTCATCGCGACTCTCGCCCACCAGAACCGAACGCGTCCCCTGCTCCAACAGGCGCCGCAGCCAGGGATCAACCTCGAAATCTGACACTACCGGTAGCAGGACAGCGTGCGCGTCACGCTCGAACTCAGTCACGATCGACCTCTTCCCATTCAACGCGAAGCGGGGCGACAGTTGCCACCCAGCCCGCTGCGGTATCTCGATGTGACCGATCCTATCGAACAGACTCTACTTTCGTAAGATTGATTTTCGAACACAATTGATGTTCTATCGAAGGTGTGGCGAGTACCAATCGACTGAGGCAGATCACTGAAGCCGTGCGCACGGCAGGCCAAATCGGGGTCGCGGAGCTGGCCGGACTCACCGGCGCGTCAGAGATGACCATCCGCCGCGACCTCGAGACTTTGGCCGGTCAAGGTGTCCTCGAGCGCTATCGCGGTGGGGCGAAAAGCCTGCTGTTACACGGCGACGAACCCCCTTTCGCCCTGCGTGCACAGGAAGGGCTGAACGTTAAGCAGCGCATCGCCGCCGAGGTCGCCGGGCTGATCGCCGAGGGCGAGTCCGTCGTCCTCGACAGCGGCACCACCTGTCTGGAGGTGGCCCGCGCGCTCGAGCACCGTCGCCTGACCGTGATGCCGCTGTCGTTGCACGCGGTGAACGCGCTGACCGGGTTACCTCTGTTAACGCTGCTGGTACCTGGAGGTAAGCCGCGGCCAGGCGAGCTGGCCCTGACCGGCCCGCTGACCGTCGCGTCACTGGCGGCGCTACGGTTCGACACCGCGGTTATCGGATGCTGTGGGCTGACCGCGGCAGACGGCCTGACCGCCTACGACCTGGACGATGCCGCGGTCAAGCGCGCCGCGATCGCCTCGGCCCGCCGTGTCATCGCTGTCACGGAGGCCGCCAAGCTCTCTCGCACCGCCCTGGCCTTCGTCGCGCCCGCATCCGCTATACATGCCGTGGTCACCGACGAGACCGCCGAGGACGATCACATCGACGCACTGGCGGAAGCCGGCGTCGTCGTACGGAAGGTGACTCTATGACCGGCACCGTGCTCTTCGACCTATTCGGTGTCATTGCACACCACCAGTCTCTCGAAGGGAAGAACCGATTGGCCCATACGGCCGGCGCGACCGGCCCGGCCTTCTGGGACGCCTACTGGACGCTGCGCCCGCCGTATGACCGGGGAGAGGTGACCGGCCCCGGCTACTGGCGTCAGGTGGCCGACCATCTCGGCACCCGTTTCGATGACCGTCGGATCGCGGAACTCATCGCGGCAGACGTTGCCAGCTGGAGCGGAGTCGACGACACCATGATCGCCTTGCTCGGCGAACTCGCGGTAGCCGATCGCCGGATCGCGCTGCTATCCAACATCCCCGAGGAATTGGCTGCCCATTACGAGGAAAATCACAGCTGGTTCCGGCACTTCCACTTACACGCCTTCTCCTGCCGCATCGGCCACGCTAAACCCGAGCCGGACGCCTACCTGTGGTGCCAGAACGCCCTGCGCGACGACCCCGCTCGCATCCTGTTCGTCGACGACCGTCAAGATAACATTCGCGGCGCCGAGGCAATCGGTATGCACGGCCACCTCTTCACCACCCCCGCTCGGCTGAGAGAACGCCTCGCCCAGTGGTACGCCAGCCCGCTGGCATCATGAGCATGTGAGCTTGCCTTCGGCCACCAGTGACACTCCGTGCTCGGCGGTTGCTGGTGGCCGCCTAGATGCTTGCGAGATGCTCGCATACGGGCTCTAGGTGGCTGGTGTCGAACGGCTGCCGTGACGGCCGGAGTCGGTGTGGCGCCCGCTGATGCGCGCCAACTCGAGGGCTACGGTGCCGTAGTGCGCCGGTTTGCATCTGACAGTTCATGCGCACGGCCGGCTCCTGGGATCATCAATATCGGTGCGCATTTCAGCCCTTGCTCTCGCCCGCACCAAAGCTATGTTCTCGTACCGTCGCTCATGCAGGTCGCGCATTATTCTCCAGAATTCGGCGGCAGTACAGCTCCACTTCTCTTCCAGCGCTGCCGCTTGCAATGCGGGTTTCTCCCTTTCGACTTCGTTTTCGGCGTGTGCGGCGCGGTCGATCAGTTCAGTCCAGCGCTTGAAATCCTGATGCAGCTCGTAGTCGACTTTCCGATACATTTCTATCTCCTTGATATCTATCTATCTATTCGAACCTCTTGATGTGTTCTTCAGATGGCCGGCTCGGCGTGTTGCATATCGCGCCGATCGGTCTATCACGTCGGCGACCGCTTGTAACTCAGTCACGTATTCGACATGACGTTCCGCTTCCGTTCATACCCGATGTCACCAGCTGCGCTCCAAATTCCGCTCGATCCCAACGGCAGTTGGAGGTGCCGAGTCCGTATTTCGTTCACCATTTCTGCGTAACCTTCACGTGCCTCAGCCAGGTGGAACCAGGCATGATGCCGCGTTTCGGTGTCTGCCGAGTGCAGCACTATCCACCACGCCTCGGCGTAGGTTTTAGCGATGTGGCTGATCACCTCCCCTAGCGAGTGCGTGTGTTTGCGCGCGCCTTTCGTGCGCGGCACATGGCGGGCCGCCCACGCATCGATCTCACCCACAACTCGATCAATTTCTGCACGAACCGGCTCGCAGGCGAGCTGCGGCGCCTGGTCGATCCGGAACGGAATTAACTCCGCGTGCATATCGCTGAGTTCTCGCGCCCACCGAACGAGGGGTACGGTACTGGTACAGCGACCCGAGATCGCTTGAAGTAGGTGTGCGGGCTCCAATAACGGCATCGCCCTCGTCGACGAGGATTCGCCGACCGACTGCTCTCTTGTTGATGTGTATCCGTTCAGATACATCACTCACCGCCTAAACAGGTCGTCTCCTTGACGGCGACGCGTTCTGCGATCATTCCGATCGCCGTGGAACACTGGGATCTCTATCGAGGCCCGCAGTTGCGGTTCGTGACCTCATCGCCAGGCTGTCATTGCGTTGGGGGGCGTCGAAGCCGCGTCGTTGCGACCTGTCCGGAAGGCCGCGTCGTTGCAGCGGTCCGGACAATTCGGCGTCCTAGGTGCACTCGTCGTTGAGTGGCGCTAGTCACAGTCTGTTACGCGGATGCGCGGGGAGTAATAGGCAAGGTGAGCAGGCCAAGCGACGCCTCATGCATATGTTGCGCAGAGGGGTATCTGTCGAAGCTCTTCAGTCGAATTGATGCGGCACCGGGTAACTGCCGCGCACCGACTGAGCTTGTCGTTAACCTCTAACCCTCTGCGATCGTCAAAATTGTTGCTGCTGCGCATATTCCGGTGATGGTGACTGGCGTGTCGTCGTGACATGGGATGGCCACCGTTCCATGATCCTCGGGTTCCTACCACAGATCCTGAAGATGAAGACGGTGGCCGTGACTCAGATTGAGCCCGAGGCGGCTGGTTCGGGCGAGCGAACACAGTCGTCGGTGCCGGATTGCCTTGCGGGGTTTCGTTGTTCGTTCTACGACAGCCTCGCGGTGCGTCCGGATGCGCTGGTCGAGCTGACCGATGCGGTGTTATGCGCTGAGAGGCCGGTGACCACGCTGGTCGGGCTGTCACTGACGCCGGAGCATGGTGGGCCCTACCACGGTCTCGCCGCCGGCGAGATCCGCGTCGAGCAGCTGCGCCGGCCCTCGGTCGGTCTCGATCCCGATCGGCACCTCCGACGGCTCGGCGCCCTCGCCATGAAAATCGGCAACGATCTTGTGGAACTTGGCGATTCCAGCCGCGCCTTCTGGCAGCTTGGCCCGTGTCCTGGTCCGCCCGTCAGGGTCCATCACCGCGATGTCGCGGTGGTCTTCCGCCCAGTCGTCGCCGATGAACAGCAAGCCATTTCTCCGTCCTGTCGCGTGGACTGACCACGACAGTCATGCGGGAGAATCGTCGAGATCCAAGCCGATGACGGCGGCGCCTTCACGGGCCAGAGTCAGGGCGTGGTTGCGGCCCTGCCCCACGCGCGATTCCGGTGAGTAACGCGACCTTGCCGTCCAGTGTTCCCATTGCTGTCTCCTGAGAGTTGCTGACCGTGGCGGATACCCCGCCGGTCCGGCGTCCGAGGCGACCTTCGTGCCGGACAGGCGGGTTTTCCAAAGGACTAGTCGGAGGAGGCTGCTGGAGTGCGGTCAGCGATGTCCTGGAGGTCGCGCTGGCTGTGGTGGGCCCGCAGCACCTCGGCGATTTCGATGGCATCGCCTTCGGGTGCGATGGACTTCGTGTAGGGCTTGGCGACGACCATGTAGATCAACCCAACCGCGGCCACGATGAGGAATCCGATGAGCGCGATCCATCTGTCGTAGAACGCCAGGCTGGTGTCTCCGTTGGGGCGTGCCAGCACAATCATCGACGCCACGCCGTAGATCAGGGCGCCGATTCCGACCGGCCAGCCCCACCTGCCCAGCGACCACCGGCCCGCTGGTTTCCAGCCCTTGAATCGCGCACGCAGGGAAGCGAACACGACCATCTGGAAGGCGAAGTAGCCCGCGAGGATCTGGAAGGAGGCGACCCGAAACAGTGCATCGGGCAGGAAGTACAGCAACACGAACAGTGCGATCGGCAGCACGGTGAAGGCGATCAGCGCGTTGACTGGGACCTTGCGTGCGGAAATCTGCTTGAAGATGTGGCTTCCGGGGAACATGTCGTCGCGGGCGAAGGAGAAGACCAACCGGCTGCCTGCTGCCTGCTGACCCATGACGCAGGCCAGGAAGGACGTCAAGGCGATCAGCAGGAAGATCTTGGTGCCGACAGTCCCGAAGGTGTCGGTCAGGATGGCCATCACGGGGTTGGCCACTTCACCGTCGACGATTTCCTGCAGGTTCGGGGCGGCGAGGATGTATCCGACGAAGCCGAACAGTGCAGCGGCGCCGCCGAGAATTACGGTCAGCATCATCGATCGCGGGATCGTGCGGCTGGGGTCGGGTGTTTCTTCAGCGACTTCTCCGCATGCTTCGAATCCGTAGAACAGAACCAGGCCGATGACCGCCGCGGTGACGAAAGCACTCAGGTAGTCCCCATGCCCGGTACCCATGGTGTCGAACAGCACCGAGATGGAGTTCTTGCGGTGAAAGACCAGCAGATACAGTCCGACCGCGATGATGCCGGCGAGTTCGGCGGCCAGGCCGATCCGGGCAATAGTGGCAAGGGTCTTACTACCGGTAATGTTCAATAGCAGCGACAGCACCGTGACCACGATGGCCACGACCAGCTTCTCGCCAGGGGTGGAGGCAAGGTTGGCGTCGGAGCGAAACAGGCCGAGCACGAAGTCGGCGGAGAACATCGCGGTGGTCGTCACGCCAACAAACACTCCCACAATGTAGATCCAGGACATGATCCACGCGTAGCGGCCATTCCACAATCGGCGCGCCCATTGATACAGGCCACCCGCGATCGGGAACTGCGACACGATCTCACCGAATACCATCGCCACCAGCAGCTGCCCGAACGCGGCGATGACCAGCCACAGGATCGACGGGGGGCCAGCCGTCGTCAGCGCCTGGGCGAACATCGACAAGATCCCCACCATGGGCGACAGGTACAAAAAGCCCAGCGCGAAATTCGCCCACATATTGATCTTGCGATCGAAGCTCTCCTCGTAGCCGAGCACACGCAGATGAGCATCGTCAGCGGAAAGCTGTTTGCCCGGGTCGTCATTCATAATTGACATCCTTCTCTTTCAACAGTGGATCGCAGATCGAGTTGCAAGACCATGAGCGAACGCCCGACTACCGACCGCGCGTGATGTCCTCACACGCCTCGGTGACCTCGATGCGCTACGTGTCCCACCCGTTGAAGAGAAGGAGTAGATCATTCACGAGCCTTGGAATCCGAAGCCGTCGGAGGCTGGAACCGGGTACTGTCCCGCCACCGACTGCCCTACTGTGACTGTTGCCACAGGATGAGTGTGATCTTCCGGCAAACCCGAGCGAAGACACATCGTGTGCAGGATTGCCGGAGTCAATTTCACCGTCTGGCCAGAAGGTTTCGGCCATGTTATCGACCGTAGTCGGCCGGTGAAGTATGTGCTTGTGAACCATCGAACACAATCGGAATTCGTAACTGGTCAGGTTATGCGGGCAGCCCTGGTCGCCCCTCGGCGAACATGACGAGGGTTTTCGAAGGTTCGCTGGCCGTGCTTGGCCGTGGTGGATAACTAGCTTCGTATCGTGCAGAACTGTCGTGCACCGGGAGTGTGCCGATTGGCGAAGTTTGATCATGCGGATGTCACGTTCAGAGCCGTTGTTGTCCGGCGGGACCGCCAGGTTCGTGGCGAACCGCAGGTAGTCGTCTTGGCGGTCGAGCAGCCTGCGCGCCAACGGTTCGGTGACTTCATCACCGCGGTTGCACAGGTGACGGTTTCGACCATGCCGAGGTGCGTGGCGCTGCGATAGAGGTGGATCTGCGCAGCCAGCGCGTCGGCGTCAATCCTGCCGGCCTCGGCCGAGGCGACCAGTTTCGCCCCACCTGTCGTTACAGCTCCGCCAACTCGGCCCTGAGCCCCTCGATCACACCCGCCTGCCGCTCGATAACGCAGCCTGACGCTTCAGCAGACCAGCCTGCCTCCCGAGCCGATCCGCCTGCCGCTCCACCAGAGCAGCGAGCTCCTCATACTACGGACGCGAATCACCATGCACCCGACATCATTCGCCAATCAACCGGCAGCCAAGACGACACGCCAGTCAACCGGACGCAACCACCTGATCAGTTACCGGAATCCTAGGTTTGTCAGGCGGTGCGGAATCCGGTGCGGCATCGTGAATCCCACGCTCCCCGAACCGCATTCCTGCTCTCGTGCGATATGTGCATCCAAATTCGGATGTGATGCTCACTCTGGGCGGTGGCAGAGGGATTCCGAGCACTTAACGTGGTGTCGACCAGGCGGCGAAATGCAGGTCCATGGGCTGGTGTCCGTGAACAGCGGGGCCGAGATCACGGAACGGTCGGTGTGTAACCGTGCTGCGCGCCGGCTGGTGCCACATTGACAAAAGGGGAATGCGTCATGAAGATCAGCAAAACGACGCAGTTGGGCCGCTCGGGCGTGCAGTTGACTGCCATGGGATTCGGCGGAGCACCGATCGGGAACTATCGCGAGCCCTCCAGCGACGGTGATTCCGCCGAGATGGTATCGCAGGCATGGGAATTGGGTGCGCGCTTCTTCGATACGGCACCCCTATACGGGCACGGACTGAGCGAATACCGGCTCGGGTATGCGCTGCGTGCGTATCCGCGCACCGACTACGCGATCGCAACCAAGGTGGGCCGGGTCGTGGGCCGCAGCGCCAATGGCACGGCCTCCAACGATTCTTACGTCGACACACCACCGTTCGAAGCCGAGTACGACTACAGCTACGACGGTGTGATGCGCAGCGTCGAGCAGAGCATGCAGCGGATGCTCACCGACAACTTCGACATCCTGCTCATCCACGACTGCGACCGCCGCACCCATGGTGAGGATCAGCCGGAGGTTTTCAAGCAAGCGTTGAACTCTGCCTATCCAGCCCTCGAGACGTTGCGTGATCAAGGTGTGGTCAAAGCGATCGGATTCGGTGTCAACGAAGCCGATATCTGCTACCGCGCTCTGCAGAACACCGACGCCGACTGCTTCCTGCTGGCAGGCCGCTACACTCTGCTCGAGCAGGACCCTCTCGACGACCTTCTCCCAGCGTGTCAGGACAGAGGCGTCGGCATCGTGCTCGGGGGCGTCTACAACAGCGGGATCCTGGCAACCGGACCTATCGAGACGGCAAGGTTCAACTACGCGTCCGCCCCCGAGTCGGTGAAGGCGAAAACTGCGGAGATTCAACGTATCTGCGATCGGCACAACGTCGCGCTGCCGGCGGCGGCGCTGCAGTTCGCCTTCGCCCACCCCGCCGTTTCTAGCATTTGCATCGGCGCCCGCAACCGAGGTCAGCAGCAGAAGAACGCCGATCTGTTCGAAGCCAGTATCGACCCGCAGTTGTGGGCAGACTTGCGCGGGGCCGGGCTGCTACGCAAAGACGCGCCGACACCCCGATGACCGATCACGCATTGGAGATCGCGGGCAAGCAGTTCGGCTCCCGGCTGATCATGGGCACCGGCGGCGCGGACAACCTCGCCGTGCTCGAGGAGGCATTGCTCGCCTCTGGTACCGAACTCACCACGGTCGCGATGCGCCGCGTGGACGCCGTCGGCGGCACGGGGGTGCTCGATTTGCTGAAGCGCCTGGACATTACGGCGCTGCCCAATACGGCGGGCTGTCGCACCGCCGCCGAAGCAGTGCTCACCGCACAGCTGGCCGCCGAGGCGCTCGACACCAACTGGGTCAAGCTGGAGGTGATCGCCGACGAGCGAACCCTGCTTCCCGACCCCATCGAATTGCTCACCGCCGCAGAACAACTGGTCGATGCGGGTTTCGTGGTGCTGCCCTACACCACCGACGACCCCATCCTGGCCCGCAGGCTGGAAGACGCGGGCTGCGCCGCGGTCATGCCGCTCGGCGCCCCGATCGGCACCGGCCTCGGCATCGGCAACCCGCACAACATCGAAATGATCGTGGCCGGGGCTGGGGTTCCCGTCATCCTCGACGCGGGCATCGGCACCGCGAGCGACGCCGCCCTCGCCATGGAACTCGGCTGCTCGGCCGTCCTGCTCGCCACCGCGGTGACACGGGCCCGTCACCCCGAACTCATGGCTGCCGCCATGGCCAACGCGGTGCGCGCCGGATACCTGGCCCGTCAAGCTGGTCGCATCCCTAAACGCTTTTGGGCTCAGGCATCCTCGCCCGCAAGGTTGAGCAAGCCCGCTACTGCTTCCGGGTTGCCCAGACGATGCCCTGCTTGGTGAGACGGCGGACGTCGTCGCCGGCCAAATCCAGCGGGGTGTGACCGATCGAGTGGTAGAAGACTCGCCCCTCACCCCATTGCCGTACCCACGCCACTGGGCTTCTCAGTCCCTCCAGCCATGCGAAATGCTCACCGGAGAACGTTGTTTCGGCCAGAACGATGTTGTTCGGGTCGACATGCATGTAGTACTGCTCCGAGGCCACCCGGAAGTCACGCACCCCACGGGTGACCTCGTGATCGGTGTCGGTGACCGTGACCAGGTAGTGCTGCGGATAGCCCTCGCCAGCGGGATGGTCGATAAAGTCTCCGCCGAGCAGCAGGTGGTAGCGGAGGCTGGAACGGAACGCCGCGGCGGCGCCATGCCAGGCGGCAACCCCGGTGCCCGCGGCAACCGCGTCCAGCAGGTGCGATTCCTGGGAATCCGACAGGTCCTCGGTGGTCAACGCATTGTTCCAACCGAGGATGATCAGGTCGTAGCCAGTGAGATCCTGGTCGAGGCTGAAGATATCCTGCGTTTCCTCCACGTCATAGCCGAGTTCTGCGAGCAGATCCCTGGTCCACTCGGCAATGTCGTACGGAAGATGGCCCGGCCAGCCGCCGTAGAGGTAGAGCACTTTCGTCAACGTTCGGTCTCCTTCACTGGTGCGACGTCGAATCGCGGGACAATATCGGCGCGGTCTGTCGGGGTGATCAGTCGTTCGGGCCGCAATAGCTCCGACACCTGCGCAGCGGACAGCAGTCCCTCCTCCACGATCAGGTCAAGGATGCTACGCCCGGTCTGAAGCGCCCGCTTCGCGATTCTGGCCGAGGTGGTGTAGCCAAGATAGGGACTCAGGGCAGTGATCACCCCGATCGAGTTCGTCACGGATCTCGAGAGTTGCTCCGGGTTAGCAGTGATCCCGACAATGCAGTTGTCGATCAAGGTTCGGCATGCGGCATCCAGATGCGTCAACGAGTTGAAGAGACTGTAGGCAATGACCGGTTCGAAAGCATTCAATTGAAGCTGCCCACCTTCGGCGGCCATCGAGATGGTCATATCATTGCCGACGACTTCGAACGCGACCTGGTTGACCACCTCGGGGATGACGGGATTGACCTTGCCGGGCATAATGCTCGAGCCCGCCTGCACAGGGGGAAGATTGATCTCGTTGAATCCCGACCGCGGGCCCGAGGACAGCAATCGCAGATCGTTGCAGATCTTGGAGAGCTTGAGCGCTGTTCGTTTGAGCACTCCCGACAACTGGACGAACGCTCCCACGTCCTGAGTCGCTTCCACCAGATCGTCGGCGCTGGTCAAGGGCAGTCTCGTGAGTTCGGCCAGAACCTCGCAGACCATCGGCGCATAGAGCGGATGACTGTTGAGCCCGGTGCCGATCGCGGTGCCACCCAGATTGATCTCGGCGACCAGCGCCGATGCCTCGATCAACCGTTCAGCATCCTCGGAGACCATCACCGCGTATGTTCCGAACTCTTGGCCGAGGGTCATCGGTACGGCGTCCTGCAGTTGGGTCCGCCCCATCTTCAGGAGGCCCTTGAACTCCTCGGACTTCTTGCTGAATGCCTTTTCGAGGTCCAGCAATGTTCCATACAAGCGTGAGATCTGCACCTGCAGAGCGATTTTGATTGCCGTCGGATAAGCGTCGTTAGTGCTCTGACCGAGATTGACATGCTCGAGGGGATCCAGGTGGTCGTAGTCGCCGGGGTGGCGACCCAACATTTCCAACGCCCGGTTCGCGATAACCTCGTTGGCGTTCATATTCGTGGACGTGCCCGCGCCTCCCTGGATGACATCCACGAGGAAGTTGTCGTGCAGTTGCCCTTTGCGGATCTCCTTGCAAGCATCCACGATCGCCTGGCAGCGTTGCGTATCCAGCAACCCGAGCCGATGGTTCGCTTCTGCGGCGGCTTGTTTCACCACCGCGAGCGCGGCGATAAGGTCCGGGTAGGCCGACAACGGGATACCACTGATCGGGAAATTCTTCACCGCACGCACGGTGTGGATTCCGTAGTAGGCGGTCGCAGGTATCTCCCGGGTACCCAGCGAATCGTATTCACAACGGGTCGGAACACCGTTCGAAACGATCGAAACGTAAGGGGTTCGCGGTAGCACGGCACTACCTCCATTCATCGCTGGACGCTGCCACCTGAGCCGCTGGAAGGCCCTGATAGAACCCGTCACCGGTACAGCTGGTCAATTCCAATTGCATGCCCCGCGGCGTGGGGAAGTAGAACCATCGTTGCCCTGCCACCAGGACGTCGGCCGCGACGCCGTTGGGGCCCTCCATAACAACCACATCCGGAATAGCGGTGACACAGTCGAAAGCGGCGTCGATGTGATCGACATAGAACGCCAGATGATGCCCGCCGATATCGCTGAACACGCACTCGCCGCCGAAATGATCGACAAAGAACGCCACCGCATGCTCCAGATCGGGGACGGTTAACGCGATGTGATCCACGGACCTCAGCGTGGGAACTCGCGGCCGGTTCAGATGATTCACAACTGACGAACTCCAATCAAAAGGCTGGCCCGAGATCGGTTCGACGGCCGGGACCAAGTCCCGTCGAATGATGCTCGAAACCAAGAATGTGCGATTATTCCCTCGCCAAACGGCGGGGCGCACCGAACAGGCGATCCGCCAGCGAGCAGCAACTGGCAATAGTGACGATATGACCGGATCGCCAACCGGCCCCAGACCCAATACGTGCAGTCTTGTCGGCTGGTTCTGCACGCAGCGCGTTGCACCTGGATGCCTCTCGTGTCCGTCTATTCCGAAACAGCTGCCAACGGTGCGGTTCGGCTGTCGGCCGACTCCATGCGGCGCGGCATGCGTGCTCGCCGGTCTGCGGAGATAGTCACGATGCAGCTGACCGCACTGATCGTTGCGATCGCTGTCCATTGCAACGGGCTCAGACCTTCCCGCAGAACTAGGACACCGACGATGCCGGCGATCGCTGGGTAGAGGGCCATCAGGTTTCCGTATTCACCCCGGCTGAGCCGACGAATCGCGAATAGTTCGAGCATCTGTGGAACGACAGTGGCAAGTATCGCCACGCAGAAGCCGAGCAGTAGAATTCCGGGGTCCGCGAGGCCGCGACCGGCATGAATCAGTGCTACTGGCGCGAAGCAGACTGCTGCCGCAGCGACAGCGACGGCAGGTCCTTGCCGGCCGGGGATGGTCGAGCCCATCCGCGAGCTGAGCAGGATCGACGAAGCCCACAGACCCGCGGCCACGACTCCTAGTGCGCAACCCATTGGATCCGCCTTCCCGCTCAGACCGGTGAGTGCACAGACAGCTGCGGCCGCGATGACCGCGCAGCAGCCGTTCAGCCATCGTCGTGATGTCAGCAGGGACACAGCGAGGGGCCCGGTGAACTCGATCGTGACGGCCACGCCGAGTCCGATCCGTTCGACCGCGGCGAACAGGCTCAAACTCATTGCACCGGATACGATTCCGAATGTTGCCGCGGTCATCAGATCTGATCGGGTCAGCGACCCCAGTTGTGGTCGCCCAACCATCCACAGAATCGGAGCTCCGAACACCAAGCGCAGGCCAACCACTGCCAGAAAGCCGATCGCGGGAAACAGCAGGACACCGACCGCGGCGCCGACCTGAAAAGAGATGCCGCTGAGCACCAGCGCGCCCAACGCCAGGTAGTGACCGGAAGAACGACCACTGCGTGCCACCCTGTGTCCTCGATTCGTGTGGATCTGTGGCTGTGCCGGTTCGTGACCGAGGGTGGTCGACGAACAGGATTCCGGTTTCCCGACCATTCGCCCGTGAGGCCGAGCGTGGGCTGCTCGCCGGGCCCCTGCGTTGTGACCGGCCGGCCTTCAGCAGGTAGCGGAGGTGTACGCGCGAGCCCTAGCCGAAGTCGTGATCGGTCCAAGGGAGGCGGTCGCCACCGTACTTGGCGGCACGCACGTCGGCCGACCGAGCATGGCCTTCGAAGTTTTCCAGCCGCGCGGCCCGCCCGGTGACGCGCCCGAGTTCGGCGCTGGCTACGGGGTCGACGATCTCTTGGTAGGTGACGGTCTTGAGGAACTTCCCGACCCAAAGGCCGCCGGTGTAGCGAGCCGCGCCCAACGTCGGCAGCACATGATTGGTCCCGATCGCTTTGTCACCGTAGGAAACACAAGTCTTCTCGCCCAGGAACAATGCGCCGTAGTCACGCATCGACTCGAGTGCCCGCCGGGGTTCGGAAGTAAGGACTTGGACATGCTCGCTGGCGAATGCGTCCGCCAGACGGTAGGCGTCCTCGAGGGTGTTCACCAGGTGCACTTCGCCGTGATTGCGCCAGGACACCTCGGCAACTGCCCGTGTGGGCAGTGATTCGAGCTGGCGTTCGACCTCAGCGATCGTTCGGCGACCGACGTCCTCGGAGGTGGTGATGAGCACGACCGGGGAATCGGGGCCGTGCTCGGCCTGGCTGAGTAGATCAGCCGCGACGACGAACGGGTCGGCGGTCTCGTCAGCGACGATGAGGACCTCGGTGGGACCCGCGAACAAATCAATGCCCACCTCACCGAATAGCTGCCGTTTGGCCTCGGCAACATAGGCGTTGCCAGGCCCGGTGAGCAGGTTGACCGGGGAGATCGTTTCGGTTCCCAGTGCCAGTGCCGCGATGGCCTGCACCCCGCCGAGCACGTAGATCTCATCGGCCCCAGCGAGATTCATAGCCGCGATGCTGACCGGAGGGGGTGTTCCCTGGTTCGGTGGGGTGGTTGCCGCGACGCGCCCCACACCGGCAACCTTGGCGGTCACTATTGTCATGTGGGCGGAGGCTGTCAGCGGGTAACGGCCTCCCGGAACATACGCGCCGGAGGCGGCGATGGGTACATTGCGGTGCCCCAGCAGAACACCGGGCAACGTCTCGACTTCGATGTCAGTTAGCGACTCGCGCTGCGCCTGGGCGAAGGTGCGGACCTGTCGCTGGACGAAGGTGAGGTCATCGATGACGGTTGTCGGTAAGTCGGCGACAATCCGTGCGATCTCCGCTTCACCGAGCCGGAAGGAATCCGGGGTCCAGGAATCGAATTTCTCGGAGTATCGGCGGACAGCGTCGTCGCCGTCGGCGCGGACGTCCTCGATGACGCTCGCGACTGTCTCGACCACCTGGGGATTGCTCTTGCTGGGTGTCCCGGCCTCGGTTGTTGGCGCCTTCAAGATGACCGACACGGAATACCTCTCTCATTGGTGCACTGGTGATTGCCCGACGGTGGCGAAACGGAGCTGCCACGTGACGTAAATTCAGTCTCGATGGCGGGCGCCCCGTCTCACAGACCCACGATGTGCAACATGTCGGGAGAACCCTTCGCAGTCACAGCGCGTGTCGCAAGGAGGACAACCTGGTGGAGACGTCGGCGGTCAATGACGGGCGCTGTTATCGGCCGACATTGCCAGCGGCCAGTAGGCACACCGCGACGGCCGCCAGTGGAACGAGAAGGGTGGCGTTGAGGGGGACGAACTCGGTCAACCACCCGATGATCGTCGGCCCGGCGAGTATGCCTGTGTATCCCATCCCGACCACTCTCGACAGATCTGTCGCCGTCGAGCCGGCAGTATTGCCCGCCGCCGAAAAGACTTGGGGGACAGTGCCGGCCAGCCCGAGGCCGAACAGACCCCATCCGATGATGGTCAGCACAAGCATCGGTGACCCGATGACAACAGCGATCCCGACCGCAGCCACCACACATCCCATTCGAACAACCCGCACCGGACCGTGTCGGGCAGTCGCACGATCCGCAACAAACCTGCCGAAGGTCATCGACACGACGAAGGATGCATAGGTCAGCGCGGCATACCATCCCGAGATACCGAGATGTTCAGCGGAATGCACGATGCTCCAGTCCGCCGCGACTCCTTCGGCCAGCAGAAACAGGAACGCGAGAACACCCAAGGTCACTATGCGGCGATGTCTTTGCGCGCTCGACGGCGTCTCGGATCGAGATCGTCGAGGAGAAGTCGTCGCAGATTCCTCGGCCCGGGTTTGGCGGGTCCATAACACCCTCGCCGCGGATCCGGCTGTCATCAGACAGATGCCGCTGGCTCCAACCGCAATCGCGCCAGGGCTCCATTCGAGCGCCAACGTGGTCGCGCCCGCGGCGGCGCCGACCACGTTGCCGACCGAATACACCGCGTGGAACGCCGACATGATCGGGCGGCCATATCGTTGCTCGACGATCACCGCCTGAGCATTCATGGCTACCTCGTTGATCCCCAAGGTGAACCCCAGCAGTGCCAGTCCTGCCGCCAGCGTGACGGCATTGGTCGCCAGCAGCGGGACGCTGATCGAGCCCGCGATTCCCGCATTGCCGACAACTGCCGTGCGCGCGGAGCCGTACCTACCGACGAGCGGACCGCTGAGCTGCATACCTACCCGCGCCGCAGCCCCCAGTACCACCAGCAGGGTGCCCAGTTGCGCGGTCGACATCCCGGTGCTGGCCTGCGCCGAAGGGATCTGCACCGCCCACGTGGAGAACGCGAATCCATGCAGGCCGAAGATTCCGAATACCGCCAGACGGGTATGCCGCAACGACCATCGTTCGTCCAAACATGTTGTCACAAGAAGGATTCCGATTTCTCAGGTGATTCGCGAGGTCACGCAGGGTTCCTACTGGTATGCCGCAGGCGGGCGCATCCTGGCTGGACGCGCCACAGGCTCCCGCGTGAAGTGGGTCGGGATTGCTACGAGCGTGCTGTCGGGATATGCCGGGCGGCGCATTCTCCTTAGATCATTCGACGGCCGAGGCGGACAGGGTCCGGATCACCCCGGGCCGGAACCCGAACGAAGAACGCGCACAACTGCGCCGACCGCATCGGGCGTCGAAGTCAGGCCGTGAGCTGGCTTGAATGCCCCAGCCGCAATGCGAGCGCGGCCACGGTGAGGGCCGGGTTGACCGCGGCAGACGACGGGAACGGCGAACTGTCGACGATCCACAGGTTGTCCAGGTCATGGGCCTTGAGATCAGCATCGACCACGCTGGTCAACGGGTCATCACCCATCCGGGCGGTGCCGCACTGGTGTGAGGTCGCCTCCACGCCGAGGCTCTGGGTCAACACGATCGGGAAACCGGCCTTGCGGACGACCTTCTTGGTTCGCTTGATCAACTCACGGTGCGACGACAGATTCGTCTCGCGCCGATCGACCACGATCGCGCCTCGCCGGTCGAGAGTGATCCGATTCTGCGGCAGCGGAAGGTCCTCGGACTGGATGAACAGATCCAGGGTGTATCGGGTGATCTCGTCCAGAATCGGCAGCGGGACCAGGGGCCGTGCACGTTTGATCATCGGCCCGCGCAGCTTGCCCAGACCCTGGACATTGCCGAGCGGATAGCGGTTGTCGGGCCCGGCGGAGTACCAGTCGTTGATGCCGATTGTCTTCTGGTACACCGCGTCGTTGCGTTGGCGTGGATCGATGGCGATGAAGAAGGTGGTCACATGGGCCATGTAGTTGCGGCCCACTTGATCCGAGGAGTTGGCCAAGCCGTCCGGGTGCGATTCCGAGGCCGAACGCAACAACAGCGCGGCCGTGTTGGCGGCGCCGCAGCTGATCACGAATCGCTTTGCCCGAACCGAGATCTGGCGCCCTTCGGTGCTGATGCGGGCCGCGGTGACCGTGCGGCCATTGGGATCGGTATCCAGCCGGGTCACTTCCGCATTGGTGAGCAGCCGGACGGTCGGCGACTGCAGGGCCGGTCGCACCGCGGATACCTCCGCGTCCCCCTTGGCGCTGACCAGACAGGGAAACGAATCGCAGTGCGCGCACAGTACACAGGCTCCGCCCGGTCGCCGATCGAGTGCCTGCGGCGCGGCGAAGGGATGTAACCCTTGCTCCTTGGCGCTGGAGGCGAACCGGGCCATAGCGCCTTCGTGCGTGATTCCGGGGAAGGGGTAGTCGGTGGAACGCCACGGGTCTGTCGGGTCTTCATCTTTGTTCGCGTGAACCCAGAACATCTGCTCGGCTTCGGTGTAGTGCGGTTCGAGATCGGCATAGGTGATCGGCCAGGCAGGAGAGATACCGTCGGGGTGCTCGATGTCGGCGAAGTCGCACTCGCGGAACCGCGGCAGTGTGGCGCCGTACAACTTCGTGCTACCGCCGACGTAGTGGTAGTTGCCCGGTATGAAGTCTTTACCGGCGCGCGCGTCGTGCCAGGCGGCGGAATTCTTGTACCGGCCCTCGATGTGGACCGCTTCGGGCGACCAGTTCTCGCGCTCCACCGGAAGGAAGTCACCCTGCTCGATGATCAGTACCCGGGCCCCGGAATCCCGCAGAGCGTAGGCCAGGCTGCCGCCCCCCATCCCCGATCCGATGATCGCGATGTCGCATTCCAGCGTTTCGGGCGGATCGGTGACCACCTGAGGCTGGCCGATGGCAAAAATGTCGGACACGGGTGAACTCCCTGAAGAGCAGACCGGGCTGATGAAATCGCCCATGACATGAATACACCCGAACCTACTGACCGATCCAGCCCGGCCAGAGAAGCAAAATGCGCAAGCCTTCAGCGAATATTCTCACACAGCGTGCAACAGAGTTCACGCCGTCGTTACGACACCGAATATCGAGGGGAGGGAGCCGATCCTCACCCTATTTCCGCGACGAGCACATCCGGGCCGGCGATCACTGTCGATGTAGCAAGTCGTGACCGCGGACGGCGAAAACGAGAGCCTGTCGTGCATCAGGCTCGTCGAGTGAGCGTCCCAGCAGCGACGCAATGCGATCGAGCCGGTAGTACAAGGTTCGTCGTTGAACGAATAGTGCCTGTGCCGTCAGCGATTTGTTGCCGTCGCATGTCAGATAGGCGCGCAGGGTCGGCAGAAGCGGGCTGGTCGACTTCGCGTCGTGCTTGAGTACCGGGCCGATCTCGTCCTCGATGTAGCGAGCCAGCTCAGGGCCTTGCGCCAAGGAAGCCAGCAGGCGCAGCACCCCGAGATCGTCGAAACGATGAACCGCTTTCTCCGGTCGCGCCGCAGCAACTGATGCGGCGCTGCGGGCTTGGTCGATAGCGGAGGGCAGCTGTTCCGCGATCACCGGCCGACTGATGCCCGCCCTGACACCCTGCCCGGCCAGTCGCTCGATGACCTGCTTTTCGGTGCTCTGACGAGACAGGCCCATGATCGCGAGAGTGTGCTCACCGAGATCGGCGACGACAGCCGGGATGTGCATCGTCCGGCATAGTTCGTCCAAGGCATCCTCGCTGCTCGCCCCCGCCGGAGACTCTCTGCACACCATCACGGCAATCAGTGATCGGTCCCGCAGATCTCGTCCGATCCGCAGCGCACGGGTCACGAACATCTCCCCGGAAATGTCGCCGAGTAGCAGGCGACTGACCAGGGCGTTCTGCCGTTGCGCCGCGCGTGCCCCGCTCTCGCGGGCACCCAGCAGCGCAATGGCGATCACGTCGGTCGCGCGGTCCATCGCGTAGGCGTGCGTGCCGATCAGCGGCCCGCCGTCGTGCAGGACATGCAGCCATCCCCACCGTTCACCGCGCAATACAACGGCCCGGCGTGTGCAACTCGTCGACTCGTCGGCCTTCCCGGAACGATTGGTGGCCTGGTCGTGCTCGATGCGTGAATGGTGCTCCCATTCCGAGAGCGTTTTATCCGAGGAGGGTGTAGCACCGGAGTAAGCGACGACCTGTCGTGTGGTGTCCTCGAGGACCACGGGGCTGTTGACCTCTTCGGCCAGCGCGTCAGTGAAGGGTATGTGGTCGCGGCCCTCGAGCAGCAAATGCATGAACCTTGCGTTCAGGCGCTCGTAATTGGTCAACTCGAGTACCCGCTGGTCGGTGAGTGATTCGTGCACCTGGGCCGACACTTCGACGAACGGGACCTCCCCGTTCAACCCGACCAGGGGCAGCTGGTGCGTATTCGCGGCGTCGATCAGACTCTGTGGCATGGTGTCGAACACCCGGCCGCTGAGTTCGATCACCAGGACCGCGGCACCAGCGGCTGCGATCTCCTCGATGTAGCGCCGGTGCCGATCGGGATCGTGACCTATCCCCAAGCCCGCGGTCAGCAGCATCTCACCGCCGGATAAGAACCTGGCGATATCGGCAATCTCGGTCGGGTGAACCCACCGAATGGGTCTGGACAGATTGCGTTCCCCGGCGTACACCTTCAGTGCAGTCCGGCTGAACACTTCCAGCTGCAGCGCTGCTTCGACACTAATCATCGTGCTTCCACCCAATCCCGGGACCGACATCCAGCGTATCGGCCACACTGTGCACCAGAACTTGTTCGTCATGCACAACTTGATCCTAGCGGCGGTCGTTTATCCTGCGCACACTTACGAGTCAGGCCAACTCGAGGGCCTCCAGCGCCCTTGCCAGGCCCCCGGTGTCCAGTCCTGACAGATCAACCGGCAGATGCGTCGTTCGAAAGGAATCTCACCAATGCCTAAGCTCACCGGTGGGCAAGTAGTCGCCCGAGTACTAAAGCAATACGGGGTTCCGTATGTGGCCGGTATCCCCGGCCACGGCATCTGGGGCTTGACCGATGCCTTCCTCGACGAGGAGTCCAGGATTCCTTTCATTCAGACCTATCATGAGCAGAGCGCCGTGCATTTGGCCGACGGCTACTACCGGGTCTCGGGGAAACCGATGGTCGCGGTCACCTCGATCGGCGCCGGCGCCTCCAACACCGTGCTCGGACTCGCCACGGCCTACAGCGACTCCACCAGCGTGCTGGTCATCACCGGCGGGCCTCCTACCTACATGCGTGGGCACGGAGTGCTGCAGGAACTCGACCGCCACACCGACAATGGATTCCCCCGCGTCGCCGAAGCGGTATCCAAACGCAGCTGGGTCGCCAACAGGATCGACGAGCTGCCCTTCATCCTGCATCGCGCGTTCAACACGATGCTCACCGGGCGCCGGGGTCCTGCTCACATCGAGATCCCCTACGATCTGCAGGCCGAAGAAGCCGAAGTCTCACTGCACGATCTCGAGCGGCGCTTGCCGGTGGGCAGGCAATATCCCGACCCCGAGGCAATAGACCGTGCGGTGGGCCTGTTGGCCGGCGCCCGGCGGCCTGTCATCGTGGTCGGTGGCGGCGTGATCAGCGCGGAAGCAACCGACGAGGTGCGCGCTCTCGCCGAAGCATGGAGCATTCCTGTGGTCACCACCTGGAACGGCAAGAGCGCTTTCCCAGAAGATCACGACCTGTTCATCGGCAGCGTCGGGCAGACCGGAACGATCCACGGCAACTACCTGGCGGCCAACGCCGATGTCGTCGTGGCCGTCGGCTGTCGATTCACCGATTGGTCGGCCTCGAGCTACTCCCAAGGCAAGTCGTTTTCCTTCCCGCCCGCCAAGTTGATTCACATCGACATAGATCCGCACGAGATCGGTAAGAACTACCCCGCCGATGTCGGCATCGTCGCCGACGCCAAGCCCACGATCGCCGCGATTGTGGACTCGCTGCCAGCGACGGTGCCCGACCGGCAGACGTATCTGGCCGAGGTTGCAGAGCGCAAAGCGCACTGGGAAGAGCAACTTTCCACCAGGCGAGACACCGACCGGTTTCCCTTCACGTTGCAGCGACCGCTGGGTGCGCTGCGGAAGGTGATGGACCGCAACGGAATTGTCCTCGTCGGATCCGGCAACACCCAGGGTGCGGTCAAGCAGACCTTCCCTGTCTACGAGCCGCGCACCCACCTTACGACCGGCGGGTTCTCCTCCATGGGGTGGCCGGTACCGGCTGCGCTGGGTGCCAAACTCGCCGCCCCCGACCGCCAGGTCGCCTGCATCGTCGGCGACGGTGACTTCTTGATGACCGCACAAGAGATCGGCATCGCCGTTCAGCACGACATCCCCGTGGTCTTCCTCGTGCAGGACAACTCTGGCTACATTTCCATCCGCGGCGGCCAGAAGAACGCCACCGACCGGCACATCGGCACCGAGTTCAACCGGCCCGACGGGTCGGCCTACAGCCCGAGCTTCAAGGACCTGGGAAAGTCGTTCGGCCTGGAATCCTTCCGCGTCGACTCGCCGGCCGACCTCGAATCCACGCTGAAGAACGCCTTCGACTCCCACGCGCCGGCGGTTGTCGAGATCCCGACCGACCGCGACCTCGCCAGCCCCTTCGTCGCGGGTTGGATGGACTTCCCCCCGATCGCCCGCATCACGGACGAACGCCGCGACGAATACCGCCAGAACCGCGCGAACGAACAGCACCTCTGACCTGACCCAGCCGGTCTGTCACTGCACAACCGTTGTGCAGTGACAGACCGCGTGTTCGATGACACAACTCTTCGTCGACGGCCGCGCGGTCAGTATTCATCGTGAAGATTCCTTGCGGCCGACACCATTCGCTACAGAGACCCAGTCGTCGGAAACTACTTCTCCGCGCGCCGTCTATCGCGACGACGATGGGCGATGGTCGTCCGGTTTTCCCGAGTCGGGGGATCACGGGATCTGTCTTACTAGGGTCATGTTCTCAGTCGGCGCGGCAGTTACCCGGTGCCGCATCAATTCGAGTGAAGAGCTTCGACAGATACCCCTCTGCGCAACATATGCATGAGGCGTCGCTCGGCCTGCTCACCTTGCCTATTACTCCCCGCGCATCCGCGTAACAGACTGTGACTAGCGCCACTCAACGACGAGTGCACCTAGGACGCCGAATTGTCCGGACCGCTGCAACGACGCAGCCTTCCGGACAGGTCGCAACGACGCAGCCTCGACGCCCCCCCCCCCCAGGCAATCACAAAGAAGGGAAACACTGTCGCCGACCATGATCTCGACGCCTCCGAAACCGTCGACGACACATCCGAATTAGTCTCGGAAGTAAGAGGTCTCGATGTGCATTTATTCCACCGCGAATCCTGTCGACTTTCCTGACCAACGACCACCGCTTTGACCGGAGAACGTGCCGAGGCTGGGCGTGCGCTTCGAACGCCCGCCACGGCTGGTCCCGTTGTCCCTTTCGAAAACGAAGTTTCTCAAATGACCAACCACGCCGCAAAGCCTCCTCGGGAGAAATCCGAACAAGCAGGCTCATCGACCGCGCCGGACCGAATGACTGTGGAGGCACAGATCCAACGTTATCGGGCTCAGCACCACCGCAAACTGCAAAGCCGGATACGTCCTGCGCCGCCGGATAAGAACCGCATAGAGCAACAGCACATGCTCAAGTTCGCACAGATGTGGGCGCCCTTCGGCGGTGTGCCGCACGATGAAACATTCATCAGATTCGGAATGACCAAAGCCCGCTTCATGGAGAAGCTGTGGCAGATCCTCGAGGAAAGCGACTGCGATGCCGATCTGAGGCAGCGCTTCGTGGGCACCGACGCTCCTGCGCCACGGCACCGATGAATGTCGAATCCGACTCCCGCGCACAACCTCGCGTGTCAGCGCGGTCTCGTCTGCATGTGCACGCACGCGGGTAGGGGCACTCTCGATCGAACTCGAGTGCCGACGAGCTGGAACAACGGTTGGGCTCGCGCGATGGCGGCCAGCGCGGCAGCCTCTACAGACGGGTCAAAGTCCACTATGTAAAACGTTACTACCGAATATCTCACCAACCCTTGACCTGCAGGAGTGCTGCGCGTCACACTCAATTCCGAGACTTGCATTTCAAATATCGGACCAAGCCAACGGACGGTTCCATGTCATCACACGCAGCCCTGGAGGCGCGTTCCATCGTCAAACGCTTCGGGCACGTCGAGGCCCTCCGCGGGGTCGAATTCGATGTTCGGCCTGGCGAGATCGTCGCGCTGATCGGCGACAACGGTGCCGGCAAAAGCACTCTGATCAAAGTTCTCTCGGGTGTGCACCCGCCCGATTCCGGCACTATCCACATCGACGGGCAAGAGGTGTCATTCGATTCGCCCCAGTCGGCCCAAAGCAATGGCGTCTGCACGGTGTACCAAGACCTCGCCTTGCCGTTGGACCTGGATCCCGCGGCGTGTTTGTACCTCGGAAAAGAGATCCTTCGAGGCGGCCTGCTCGGGCGTCTGGGGGTATTGGACAAAAGGGCAATGCGCCGCAGCGCCGAGGAGGAGTTACAGCGTCTCGGCGTCACGCTAAAAGACAGCGCTGCTCCGGTTTCGGCTCTCTCTGGCGGACAACGCCAGAGCGTGGCCGCTGCGAGGGCATCGCTGTGGGGCCGCAAGGTCGTGTTCTTCGACGAGCCGACCGCGGCACTCGGGGTCGTTCAGACCGCCCGTGTGCTCGATCTGTTACGTCGCATCCGAGACCAGGGATTGGGCGTTGTGCTCATCAGCCACAGCATGCCCGACGTCCTCGCGGTGGCCGACCGAATCCACGTTCTGCGGCTCGGGCGAAACGTCGCGACCTACGCCGCAGCGGGGGCGACGACCGAAATGTTGGTCGGCGCAATGACAGGCGCCGTCGACGGCGAACCCAGCAAGAAAGAGACCCGATGACAACTGATCAGCAGTCGACGGTGGAGCGCTCAGACAGCCGAGAACCCGCAACCGTCACACACGAACAACGCCGAGGCGCCATCGGGACCCGCGTTGCCTATTCCTTGACCGCGCTGAGGTCGGCCAACACGGTGTGGATCCTGACCGCGCTCATCGCCATCATCATCATGTTCTCGCTGGTAAGGCCGGACAGCTTTGCCAGCCCGGCCAATGCCCGCAACATCGCATTGGACGCCGCGAGCCTGCTGATCCTCGCCTGTGGCCAAACCTTCGTGATGATCACCGCGGGAATCGACCTCTCGGTCGGATCAGTCTTGATCTTCGCAAGCGTCGTGAGCGCCAAAGTCATGTTGGCCATGGGAGGCAGCAACGCGGGACTGTCGGCCATCATCGCCGGCTTCATCGTTGCCGTTGCCGGGGGGCTGGTATGGGGGCTGGTCAACGGCGCAATTATCTCCTTCGGCAAGGTCCCCCCGCTGATCGCGACCCTGGGAACGCTGGGTATGGCGCTCGGCTGCGCACAACTGCTGACCAATGGCGTCGATGTTCGAGAGGTGCCCACCGTACTCAACGACACCCTCGGAAACGGCACCGTGGCGGGCATACCGTGGATCGTCATCGTGGCGGCGGTAGTGGTGACGATCGCCGGACTTGTTCTGTCCTACACGCGGTTCGGTCGTTACACCTTTGCCATCGGTTCCAACATCGAGGCGTCTCGGCGCTCGGGCATCGACGTGCGTGCGCACCTGCTGAAGGTGTACGCCCTGACAGGTGCTCTTGGCGGACTCGCAGGATTCTTGAACGTGGCGCGGTTCGCGACGACAACTATCGCCGGGCATACCACTGACAACTTGAACGCGATAGCCGGTGTCGTCATCGGCGGCACCAGCCCCTTCGGTGGTGTGGGAACCATCGTCGGCACCGTTATCGGTGTATTCATCCCGGCAGTCCTGCAAAACGGATTCGTCGTGTCCGGGGTTCAGCCGTTCTGGCAAACCGTGGCGGTCGGAGTGGTTCTGATCGTCGCCGTGTATTTCGACATCAAGCGCCGCGCGCGCACATCAAAGTAGGAGAGAAACCCATGACCACATTCCATCGAAGCGCCCGCGCCGCAGCCCTGATGTCCGCCGCCTTCGCCATCGCAGTGACTGGTTGCTCATCAGGATCGGGCGATCCGGGCGTCACGCATGTGACGTTGATCCAAGGAGTCAAAGGAAACCCCTTTTACACCGCGATGGCGTGCGGGGCACAAGAAGCCGCCGCACAGCTCGGCGTCCGCCTCGACGTGACGGCACCCGATCAGTTCGACGCCAGCCTGCAGACCCCGGTCGTCAACGCCGTCACCGCGAAGCGCCCCGACGGCGTCCTCATCGCTCCGACGGATGCGGTCGCCATGCGCCCGCCCATCAAGAACCTGATCTCCAGCGGCGCGAAAGTCGTCGAGGTGGATACCGCTCTCGAGGACACGACGGTGAGCACCGCACACCTTACGACCGATAACCAGGCAGCCGGCAAAGCGGCCGCAGCGAAATTCAATGAAATTCTCGGCGGAAAGGGAAAGATACTGGCCCTGAGCTCGGCGCCTGGGATCAGCACCAATGACGAGCGGGTCGCCGAACTGAAGAAGGCACTGACGAACTATCCGGGCTTGGAGTTCGCCGGTGTGCAGTACACGAAAGAAGATGCGACAATTGCCGCCTCGGTCGTGTCGGCTGCCCTCACTGCGGAGCCCGGCATCACGGGCATCTTCTCGGTAAACAGTCCCTCGACACAGGGAGCGGCCACCTCCCTCAGAAACGCTGGCGTGGCCAATAGGGTGAAATTGATCGGATTCGATGCCGGCCCCCAGCAGATCGAACAGCTCAAGCAAGGCTCGGTGGCCGCGCTCGTCGCCCAGAGCCCGTATCAGATCGGGCGAGACGGCGTCCAATATGTCGTAGACGCAGTTGCCGGAAAAGAGGTTCCGAAGTCTTCACTGACCCCGGTGATGGTTATCGACGTGAAGAATCTGGAATCGCCGGAGGCGCAGAATTTCGTCTACAAGACCGACTGCTGATTCTCCGCAACCCAGCGCCTGGAGGTGCAGGCAGGGATGACTCGACGTCAAATCTGACACGACGATTCCCTGCCGTCAGGTATCTCCAGTACTTGGCTAATTAGATACCGCGCCGACTGTTTGTCATCGCATTCGCGACAACTGCACGAAGAAGAGCTTCTTCGGCGTGAATGCGCAGGAGCCTCCGCGCACGAAATTCGAGTGATAAATCCGCGGGATACCGCGTGCTGAAAGCAGGACGCGGCGGACAGTTGCCCGGCTGGGTTCTCGGACTATTCGGACGCCAATGGGGTTTACGGGACACCCGCGGCACTGCTAGAGTTATAGAATTGATAGAGCAATTTCATATTATGGACCTTGAGACCTACCGGGTCGGTTCAGCGCCGCCCTCATGCAAGGGTCCCAGTCGTCGCCGCGGTGAATCCGGCTCGGACACAACCGGATAGAAGCCGCACAAGCCACCTGACAGTCAGGGCCCGCAGGTTCCTGCGGGGCATATCGGGAGAAATGTTCACGCCTGATTCCCGACCTTGCCCGTGCCGAATCGACTGCCGCCACAAGTCCCGTCAGGTTCTTGACAGTGCCCAAACTGGTCAACCATCAACTCATCGGAGTGACATCGTGCAATCGCTGCTCGAGCAAGCGCAGAGTGTTTTATCGAAGGCCGCCACCGAATTCGACATCGGCGCAGAACTTCTCGAGATCCTGCGTCGTCCGCGGACCACAGTCAGTGTGAGTATCCCTGTGCGACGCGACGACGGCAGTCTGAGCATCTACCGAGGGCACAGGGTTCGGTACAACGATCTGTTGGGGCCGACCAAAGGGGGTCTGCGATTCCACCCCAGCGTGACCCTCGACGAAGTCGAGGCGCTCAGCTTTTGGATGACGATCAAGTGCGCGCTGCTCGATTTGCCCTTCGGCGGGGGTAAGGGAGGAATCACCGTCGACCCGATTCAGCTCTCGACGTCCGAGCGTGAACGCCTGACCCGCAGCTTCACCCGTGAACTCGGCGAGGCGATCGGACCGGATCGAGACATCCCGGCACCCGACGTCAACACCGACCCGATGACCATGGCGTGGATCGCCGACGAGTACGGCCGCAGCCGAGGCCGTTCCGTTCCCGCAGTGGTCACCGGCAAGCCGATTCATCTCGGAGGCATCCCCGGCCGTGACACCGCCACCGCAGCCGGTGGCGTCATCGTCCTCGAAACCATGCGAGAGCGCCTCTCGCTGCCGACTCGGCCGAGGGTTGCCATTCATGGATTCGGCAACGCCGGCGCCACGGCGGCCCGACTTCTCGACGAAGCCGGTTATCTCGTGGTGGCCGTGGCGGATTCACGCAACGCTGTGTACAACAGCGCGGGCCTCGACGTTGCCGACGTACTGCGAGTCAAGAACGCTACCGGCCGTCTGGACGGCATCGACGGCGCTCGCGATATCGGCCAGGAAGATCTCCTCGAACTCGATGTCGATGTCCTGATTCCCGCATCGCTGGAGAACCTCATCGATGACAGCAACGCCGCCGACGTGCGAGCCAGCGTGATCCTCGAACTGGCCAACGGCCCCGTCACCCCGACTGCCGAACTCGAACTCGCTAACCGCAACATCACGGTCATCCCTGATGTCCTGGCCAACGCGGGAGGGGTCACGGTCAGTTACTTCGAATGGGTCAGCGGGCGGACCGGTGAAGCCTGGAGTCTCGAGCGAGTCACCTCCGAACTCACCGCCAGGATGACCGCGGCCGCCGTTGCGGTCGCGGACGCCGCAGAACATCGCAACGTCAATCTGCGCACCGCCGCATTCGGTCGCGCCCTTCAGCGACTCGACATCGCGGCACGGGCCCTCACCCCCGCACCAGCCGCTAGAGCCGAAGTAATCGCCCGCGCCTGATGGGTGAGCCGTTACCCCATCGCTATGGCAGGAACCCACAACGTTTCAGGAGGAATACCGTGACCGACCGAGTGAAGTCTTTAATTCACGCTCCGAAGTCGCAGGCACTTTTCGAGCGTGCCCTCGCACCCACCATCGGCGGCGTTACTGCCGCGGGACGCTTCAATCCGGTTCTCGGGCGCCCCTACTACTTCGAGTCGGCCGACGGCTGTCGTGTTCGCGATGTCGACGGCAACGAGTTCATCGACTTCAGTTCGTCCAACGGCGCGAGCCTGCTGGGCTTCAACAATCCGGCGATCAACGCCGCCGTTCAGCAAGGTCTTCGGATGGGCACCATCTGCACCCAGGAGACCGAGTATCACGTCGCGTTGGCCGAACGGTTGATAGAGATTCTGCCTGGAGCGCAGAAGGTACGTTTCACCAATACCGGCACTGAAGCCACGATGGCGGCTGTCCGCATCGCTCGCGCGGCGACCGGTCGGGAGAAGATTCTCAAGTTCGACGGCCACTTCCACGGCATGCACGACTACGTCTTCTACAACGCACACACCCCCGAACGGCCATACGAAGCCGTGGTCCCGCCCTTCGCCGACAGCGCCGGCATCCCCGGCGCCCTCGACGACCTCATCGTGACCGTGCCGTTCAATGACATCGAGGCCCTGCGCACCGCCCTGGATCGATTCGACGGCGAGATAGCAGCGGTCATCTTGGAGCCGGTCTCCTACAACCTGGGCTGTGTGAAGTCCGACCCCGATTGGTTGCGCCAGCTGCGCGAAGAGACTCACCGACGCGGCATTGTTCTCATCTTCGACGAGGTGCTCTCGGGATTCCGCATGGGTTTGGGCGGAGCCGCTGAGTACTACGACGTCACTCCAGATCTGGCGACCTGGGCCAAAGCACTCGCAGGTGGCTGGCCGCTGGCTGCAGTCACCGGCACCGAAGAGGTGATGTCGGTGCTCAACCCGGTCGGCAAAACCGTGGTCAGTGGCACCTACACCGGTCAGCTCTGCTCGGTCCTCGCAGCACTGGCCGCACTCGAGCAGATGTCGGCACCCGGCTTCTACACCCGGTTGAATACCCTGGCCGACAGGCTCTACCAGGGCTTCGACCAACTCTTCGCCGACTCCGGCGTAAGCGGGCACCTGCAGGGCTTGGGCGCGCGATTCGGTCTGTACTTCGGTTTCGATCAGATCGCGACCGACTACCGCACCGCGACCCAATTCGACGCCGCACTCAACAACCGATTCCTCACCCGGTGCGCCCAGAACGGTCTGCACTTCCACGACTTCGGCACCAAGGCCGCACCGATGCACTACGGAATCACCTCGGCGCACACCGAAGCCGACATCGATGAGGCACTCGGACTGCTGGAGAAGGTCTTCGCGGGGATTCGGACCACCTGACCATCTGGTCCCACCACGCCATCTATCAATTCGGAGGTATAGAGGAGTTGCCAACCATGGGATTCACCCGTTTTGCCCTGAGTGCTTCAGCAGGCACCGACATCACCCACCTGATCAAGCTGGCCGAGTCCCATGAGCTCGACGCCATCGAGGTCGGGTGGCGGGCGGTGACGCGCAGCGCCGAAGCCGAGCTGCTCGCCGCCCGCGCTCGCGGAATCAGTGTCACCACCATCGATTTAGGTGCGGTGACCACAGCAGACGATCCGCGCGGCGAACTCGATCGTCTGGTCGCCTTCGCCTCGGCGGTGTCCTGCCGCCGAGTGACCTTGACCGCCGCCGCCGACCCGAACGACACGCGCGAGCAGGTGCGGCGATGGTTCGATGCCATGCTGCGCGAACTCGCTGAGCGTTGCGAGGAGCCCGGGTTGTCGCTCGTGGTGCGAGTCGGACGCCCCGCAGAAGCGACGTCGGTCATCGCCGACACCGCGGATCTACGGGATGTTCTGGCTTCGGTCAACCGCCTCAACGTCAGCGCTGAGGCCGACCTCACCGCCTTCGCCGCTGCTGGCGAGGACAGCGACCGCGCCACCGCGAGCTTGGTGGGGCGGCTCGGGCATGTCCGCCTCGGCGACATGGCCGAAGAATTCCCCGCGGCAGTCGTCTCCGGATTCCTCGCCGATCTGCAGTCCTACGGATACGCCGATGTCGTCACGCTGCCCGCCGACGCCGCGCTGCCGCAGCTGCTGGAATCCCTCGGCGGCAACGTCACCCACGACAGTGCACGTGTCGCACAGTTGCAGCAGACTCTGGCAGAGAACAACCTCGATGCCGCGGTGCTGCTCAGCTCCGAGAATGTGCTCTCCATCAGCGGCTACTGGCCGATGAACGGCACCTGCGTGGCCGTCGTCCCGCGCACCGGCGATCCCCACCTGCTGGTACCGGCCGGAGAGGAGTTCTGGGCCGCGCGTTCAGGCTGGCACAACCTGCACATGTACCAGGCCGGACGAATCACCGATCCCCCGTTCGCCACGACGGTCGATCGGCTTCTGCGGCGGCTTGCTCGCGGCGGGTCGGCGGCGGGTCGGCGGGTGGGTGTCGAGGGCCCGTTCCGGGCTCAGGTTCCTCCGCACATGGCCCATGAGGTTTCCGGACGTCACGAGATCATCCGCCCGGTCGTCGCCTCGGCATTGGACGCTGAAGTCGTGTTCTTCGACCAGGCACTGTGCCGATCCCGCGCAGCCAAGACCCCTGCGGAGCTTCGAGCGCTGCGCCGCAGCGCAGCCATCGCCGATGTCGGCCTGCGTACCTTCCGCGACCGGCTGACCGACGGCGCACGCGACATCGATGTCGCCACCGAGGTCGAACGCGCAATCGAAACTTTCGGCGTCGGATATCAAGGCGCCAGCCGGGTTCGCGGCTACGCCTTCGTCATGAGCGGCCCGCAAACCTCGCAATGCCACCTGGACTACGAATTCTCCTCCACCCGACGGATGCGTACCGGCGAGCACGTGCTGATGGAACTCGCCGTTGTCGCCGACGGTTACTGGCAGGATCTGTCCCGGGTATTCGTCATCGGTGAGCCGACCGACCAGCAGCGCCTGCTCCATCAGACCGCCGAGGCCGCGTTCCAGGCCGCAGCCCGCGCCGCCGTACCGGGTGCCACCGGCGCTCAGGTCGACGCCGCCGCCCGCGAGGTGATCGACGCGGCCGGACTCGCTGAGGCTTACCCACACCAGACCGGACATGGCGTCGGTATCGCATTCCACGAACAGTTTCCGCTCCTCAAACCCGGCAGCGACCATGTGCTCGAAGAGGGAAACGTCATCGCCATCGAACCGGGTGTCTACCTTCCCGGCGTCGGTGGCGTGCGTAACGAGGACAACCTCGTCGTGTCCTCCTCCCTCGGCGCAGCGTCCCTGCAGACCATCCCGCACGCCCTGAATGTGGAGCGATAATGAAGATCGTCGATGCAAAAGTCATCATCACCTCACCCGGCCGCAACTTCGTCACTCTGAAGCTGACCACCGATTCAGGCATCACCGGTCTTGGAGACGGCACACTCAACGGACGTGAACTGGCGGTCGCCAGCTACCTGAGCGAGCACATCGCGCCGCTGCTGATCGGCCGCGATCCGCGGCGTATCGAGGACATCTGGCAGTACCTCTACCACGGTGCCTACTGGCGGCGCGGGCCCGTCACCATGTCGGCGATCTCCGCGGTCGACATGGCGTTGTGGGACATCAAAGGCAAAAGCTTCGGCGCCCCGGTCCACGAGCTGCTGGGCGGGGCTTGCCGCGACGGTGTCCTCGTCTACGGACACGCCAATGGCAGCGACATTCCCGACACCATCGCCGCAGTCCAGAATTACCTCGGCATGGGCTATCGCGCGGTGCGCGCCCAGACCGGTGTGCCCGGGCTCACCGGCGTCTACGGTGTCGGCCGCGGCGACCTGTTCTACGAGCCCGCGGCCAAGGGCTGGCCCAGCGAAGAAACCTGGTCCACCGAGAAATATCTCAACGTCGTCCCCGACCTGTTCAACCAGCTCCGCGACACGGTCGGACCAGACGTCCATCTGCTGCACGACGGCCATCACCGCATGACTCCCAACCAGGCGGCATGGCTCGGACAGCGCCTCGAAGACGCCCGGCTGTTCTGGCTCGAAGACGTCACACCCGCCGAGCATCAGGAGTCATTCCGGCATGTGCGCAACCACACCACTACTCCTCTGGCCGTCGGTGAGGTTTTCAACAGTGTGCACGACTGCTCGACGCTGATCAGTGAACAACTCATCGACTACATCCGAACCCCGCCAGCTAGGGCCGGTGGCATCACCGGAGCACGCAAAATCGCAGCATTCGCCGAGGTCTACGGTGTCAAGACCGGATTCCACGGTGCCACCGACCTCTCCCCGGTCGCCATGGCGGCCGCGCTCCAGGTCGACCTGACGATCCCGAACTTCGGGATCCAGGAATACATGCGCCACACCCCCGAAACCGACGCCGTATTCCCACACAGCTACCACTTCGCCGACGGCTACCTCCACGCCGGGACAGCACCGGGTCTGGGTGTCGACATCGACGAGACTCTCGCCGAGAACTTCCCGTATGTGCCCGCGTATCTCCCGGTCAACCGGCTCGAAGACGGCACGGTTCACCCATGGTGAGCCGCACCGGCATACGACTGTCCCGCCACACCCTGCCAGAGCTGTCCACGCGCGCCGACGTGCCTCGCTACGACCTGAGCGACGTGACGGTCGGGCAGGTCCACCTCGGGCTCGGCGGATTTCACCGGGCACATCAAGCGCTGTGCACCGATACCGCGCTCCGCGCTGATACGCGATGGGGAATCAGCGCTTACACCTGGCGAAACACCGCGCTCCCGGCCCGACTCACCGATCAGGACGGTCTGTTCAGTGTCCTCACCAGTGACCGCGACAGCGCCGAGGTGCGGGTCCTAGGGGCGATCCAGGCGGCCCGGTGCGCGGGAACCGACGCGAATCGATTCCGGGAAGAGGTCGCGGCCGCGACCACCAGCATCGTGACCCTGACCGTCACCGAGAAGGCATACCCGACAACTACAGATGGCGCGCTCGACTTCGGCCACCCCGCTGTCGCTGCCGACCTTGCGTCCGGATCTCCGCGCGAATCTGTCATCGGACTGCTCACGTCGGCACTGGCCGAACGCGCACACAACCATGGCGGACCGATCACCATCCTGTCCTGCGATAACCTGCGCGGCAACGGATCGTTGATCCGGCGGCTGGTGACAGGATTCGCCGAAGCCCACCCCGGGTACCGGCAAAAGGGGTTGTCCCGTTGGCTAGCCGATTACGCGACCTTCCCCGCCACAGTGGTCGACCGGATCGTTCCCGACCCCGACCAGGCGGTAGTGGACCGCGTCGACCAGCTCACCGGAATCCACGACCGCGCTGCTGTTTTGACCGAGCCATATCTGCAATGGATCATCGAGGACGATTTCGCAGGCCCACGCCCCGCATGGGAATTGGCCGGAGCCCGCTTCGTCGACAATGTCGAACCGTTCGAGGATCTCAAACTTCGCGTTCTCAACGGCGCCCATACGGCCTTGGCGTACCTCGGGCTGCTGGCCGGCCACCATGACGTCCGAGCTGCGATCGCCGATCCCGCGATCGCGGAGTTCATCTCGGTCTTGCTGGCAGAGGAAGTCCTGCCGATGCTCCCGCCGGTCGACACCGATGTCGCGGCGTATGCGCAATCGGTGCTGAAGCGTTTCGCCAACCCCAGCGTCAGCTACTCACTGGACAAGCTCGCCGCCGACGGCACCCAGAAGCTGCCTCAACGCCTGGCACCCACAGCCCAAGCGTTGCGGGCCGAGGGACGACCCGCCCGACACATCGCCAGGGTCTGGGCCAGCTGGGCACACTGGATCCTTCGTTGCGCTGATCAACGTCCCGACAGGCTGCGCGATCCGCTCGCCCCACGATTGATCGCCATTGCCGAGAGCGCCGACAGCGCCGGCTTCGCAATACAACTACTGAAGCTGACCGCACCAGATCTGCTCTGGGACAACGAATTCCGGCGCAGCGTTATCGAGCAGACTGCGACGGACTTGCTATGAATACACCCCTGGATCTGCTATGCATCGGAGAATGCATGGTCGAACTGCGCGGGCGACCCGGTGCACAGGACCCGAGGCCGATGGCCCTGAGCTTCGGCGGGGACTCTGCGAACGTCGCGATCTACCTCGCTCACTACGGCGCGGCAGGCTCGAGCGTCCGTACCCACTATCTCACCGCAGTAGGCGAGGACCGCTACAGCGGTGAGATGCTCGACTGGCTCAACCGCCATCACGTCGGAACCGAATCCGTCAGTCGCATAACGGGAAAGACCGCCGGGATGTATCTGATCGAGGTCGACGACCACGGCGAACGGTCCTTCGTCTACTACCGGGGCCAATCCGCGGCGCGGCAGCTTTTCACCGACGCCACCCCCGACGCC
The DNA here is from genome assembly GCF_045208035.1 of Nocardia sp. NBC_01009. Classification (NCBI taxonomy): domain Bacteria; kingdom Bacillati; phylum Actinomycetota; class Actinomycetes; order Mycobacteriales; family Nocardiaceae; genus Nocardia; species Nocardia sp. NBC_01009. Next base: position 5,870,362 of record NZ_CP108695.1, read on the forward strand.
GAGGAAGCAATCGACGGCGCCGACTGGGTGTACTTGTCAGGTATTTCGGTCGCGATCCTGACCGAGGCAGCGCGGGCGGTGCTGTATCGACGGCTCGACTCGCTGCGCGCCCGCGGCGGAAAGGTGGTCTTCGACACCAACTACCGGCCCGTTCTGTGGTCGGGTACAGCTGAAGCTCGCAACGTCGTCACCGAAGTCCTGCGCCGCACCGACCTCGCACTCCCCACCTGCGAGGACGAGCAGGAACTCTTCGGCGATAAAGATGAGCACGCAACCGTAGACCGGCTCCAGGACCTCGGGATCGGGGAGATCGCTGTCAAGCTCGGTCACCGGGGCGTGTACGTCGCCGATGGAGGCGACCGCACCTACATCCCCGCCGTTACGGTCGCGGCCCTCGACACCACAGCCGCCGGTGACTCGTTCAACGCCGGGTACCTGTATCGCAAAATATGCGGTGCGACCGCGGTCGAGGCGGCGCGCGCCGGTGTCGAGGTTGCGGCGGCTGTCGTGGCACACCCTGGCGCGATCATCGAACCGCACCACCTTCCTCCAATGCCGGGTTGCAAGGTTCGGCTATGAGTATCGCCGCCATGGTGGACGGGGGGCTTCCAGTCATTCCCATCCTGGTCTGTGACGACCCTCTAGCGCTCGAGTCCCGTCTCGACGACTTCGCCGACGCGGGAATCAAAGCCATCGAGGTCGTTCTTCGAACGCCCAGATCGCTCGAAGTACTCGCGCGGGCTGCCGGCCACCCGCGGGTGTCCGTGGGGGCAGGCACGGTGTTGACGCCCAGTCAGCTCGCCGACGTGGTCGCCGCCGGCGCCGCATTCGCTGTGAGCCCCGGATACGACCCGGACCTCGTCGCCAAAGCCGCACAACTCGACATCGCCTACCTTCCCGGCGTCGCCACGAGCAGCGAAGTAATGAGGGCGTGGCGTGCGGGGATAACAGCGGTCAAGTTCTTCCCCGCCGAATTCGCCGGCGGAGCGCCGTTTCTGGCGGCGATGGCGCAGGTGTATCCGCTTATGCGGTTCGTCCCGACCGGCGGCATCGACCTGGAAACAGCCCCACAGTATCTGCGTCTGTCCAACGTGATCGCGTGCGGCGGTAGCTGGCTGGGGCACGGACTCACCGACCGACGCGACCTCCACATCGTGACCTTGGCTGCCACCAGGGTGGCTCTCACTCCATTTACCAGATCAGCAGCCAACAAAGAAGAGGATCCACAATCATGAGCGCTCCTTCACTGCGCTGGTGCCTGGTCGGGGCCAGCGACTTCGCCGCCACATCCATCGCACCCGCCATCGCCGCCCAACCCGACGCTGTCGTCGCCAGCGTCGTCAGCGGTGACCGCGCTCGCGCCCAAGCGCTCGCCGACGGCTGGGATGCACGCGGCTACGATGATCTCGCAAAGGCCCTCGACGACCCCGCCATTGACGTCGCCTACGTCTCCAGCATCAACTCCAGACACTACGAGCACGCGCTCGCAGCCATCAACGCCGGCAAGCACGTGCTGTGTGAGAAGCCCCTTGCGTTGAGTGTCGCCCACGCGCAGGGCCTGGTCGACGCCGCCGCCCGCGCAGGAGTCGTCTTCGCGACCAACCACCACATGCGCAACTCCGTGCCCCACGAACTCATGCGCCGCGCCATCGCCGCCGGAGACATCGGAACCCCGGTCGCGGCCATTGTCCAGCATGCCGTGCAACTGCCTGCAGCAGCGCAACGGTGGCGCACAACCGATCCCGACGCCGGCGCCGGCGTCGCGCTCGACATCACCGTGCACGACGTAGACAGCCTTCGGTTCGTCCTCGACGACGACCCGACCACAGTGCAGGCCTACACCAGCTCCGGCCTGATGACACAACCCGGAATCGACGAAACCATCATGGGCACCGCCGAGTTCGGTCGCGGCACACACGTCAGCTTCCTGGAGAGCTTCGTCACCGGGCACACTGCCACCCGCCTGGACATCCTCGGCACCGACGGCGCCCTGCTGGGCACCGGAATCCAGTCAATGTCACCGGTCGGCACCCTGACCCATGTCCGCGGCCACGACCACACCCCGGTCGACCTCGGAGAACGTGAAGATCTCTATACCGTCGGCGTGCGCCGGTTCCAGGCCGCAGTCCGCGGCGAAGGAACACCCGCCGCGACCGGCGCCGACGGCGTCTGGTCGGTCGCGTTCGCCCTCGCAGCACTGCGATCGGCACGAACAGGAAGACGCGAAAACGTACGACACTCGCGATGATCTCGCCGTCACTCATGACGGCCGCAGGATCAGGATGCCTCGAGCGGCAACGCGAACAGGGGCTCCTTCAGGGCAAGCGGTCGTGTTTGTGATGTAGTGCCACCTGACCATCGAGCTGGGCGACGCAGTGTTGCACTACCAAGCCGAGCAATGCGCCGCCGAAGCGTTCGCACAAGCGGCGCACAAACAGCACATCGCAAGAGTCACCATCGATGACCAAGCCACGCCAGTGCTCAAACGGCTTCGGTATGAACGGTCATGGATGCCCTGATCATCGCCCCGGGGTGCGCAGCCCGGAGAACACCCGACAAGCGTTCCGACAGAATCAATTCCCACGCTTGACGCCTACCGGGCGAGCGTGGGACGACGGTTTCAGGCCGCAGTCCGCGGCGAGGAACTCTGGCCGCGACCGGGGCCGACGGAGTCTGGTTGCTAACACCCTTGTTGATGGCTGCGAGATCATGGCTCGGGAGGTGACTCGGCGAGGATCTCCTCTAGGCGCATGGCGGCTTCTTTCACCGCCGGTGCGTATGTGTGTGCTTGCTCCACACTCATCTGGAAAGAGGGCGCAACGATACTGATCCCGCCGATCGGGTGATCGGCGCCGTCGCAGAATGCAACTCCGATCGCCCGCAATCCGTCCTCATCTTCCTCATCATCCATCGCATAGCCCTGTGCGCGAATCTCCGGCAGCGCGGCAGCCAACTGCGACCGATCCACGATTGTCGTCGAGGTAAATGCCTCCAGCCTATGATCCGCGAGTAGGGCATCCGCCTGTTCTGCGGGCAACTGCGCGAGGACGGCCTTGCCGATGGCCGACGAATGCAGAGCCTGGAGCTTTCCTACACGCGAGGCCATTTGGTACGGGTGGAGCGCCTCGAGCTTTTCGACGTAGACAAGTTGTCCGTAGCGGAAAGCGGAGATATGCACCGTCTCCGGGGCAACCGTCTGGAGATCGACCATCACCTGTCGTGCCGCTGCCGGAACAGACACCTGCCGATATACCTCGCCAGCCAGTCTGAACACGCTGCGCCCAACGCTGTACCGGCCGGAACCGTCATGGCGGACCAAACCGTGATCGACCATCGTACGCAGCATGCGATACAGCGTCGGCTTGGGAATGGCAGTCATCTCATGCAACTGAGCCAACGCCAGCCTAGGGCCACCGTTCGCCAAGTGCTCGAGAATGTCGAACGTCTTGTCAACCGTCGTCATCGCTGATCGGACTCCCCGGATTCACTGCCACCGGCTACACAGTTCCCGAGCCGAGGCCCACCGATACCGTCGCTGATCGCATCAGCAGCCTCCATGAGCTGTGCACTGTGATCGCACAGCGCGGCGACAGAAACTTGCGCCGCAGCAACCGATACCGAGACCACCGCGACCGGGCGAGCCAAGTGGTTTCGCACCGGCGCAGCGATACAGCGCACTCCCGCTCTGGACTCCTGATCGTTGATTGCAAATCCCAGACCGGCGATCTCCCGAAGCTGCCCGCGTAAGGCGGTGATATCGGCCAGGGTGTGCTCGGTGTAGCGCTCGAGAGGATTGTTCCCGAGCAGCCACACAGTATCGGCAGCGGGTAGGAACGCCAGGACTGCCTTCCCCGTCGCGGTCGCATGCAGACCGGTGTTCGTCACACCACGCCCGGCCACCTTGTACGGACCACTGGGAGCCAACGTCGACACAACGACGAGGCGGCCGTCTACATACTCCGAAAGCGCAACCGTGCCAGCCATCGTCGTCCGCAACCCATCCAGCACTTCCTGGGCCTCGCCGGCCAGATCGATCCGCTCGAGCGCCGCAGCAGCCAGATCCAATATCCCAGCGCCAGCTACGTACCGCCGCTTAGCGTCCTGGCGGACGAACCCCAACCGATCCAAGGCGACCAGAAGACGGCGCACCGTAGGCTTCGTCAAACCCGACGACACCACCAACTCCCCCAACCCCTGCGGTGAAGGCGCCGCGACGACTGCCCTGAGCAAATCGAAAGCCCGATCGTTGGCGGTCATGGACTCAACCATAGCCAAGGTTCCACAGCGGGTCCACATTGCAAAACGATGCAATCAAATCCTGGCTGTCGTTCATCGTGGATGCCGGCGCACCCAGGCGCGTCGGCGGACGCCACCTCATCAGTCGGGGTATAGATCTGCATCCAAGAATGCGGGACCGCGGGGAGAGACATGCTCGTCAAGAACATCTCCAACTCCCCCACCGCCAAATTACGTACCTGCTTCGTACGACTGACCGGGACAGCGACATCGTTACGAGCCCACAAAGCCTTGAAATTCGGGCTCTCCGAACACAACTCGACGATGAACTCCTCCCAGTACGGGTCACCGAGGTTCTTGGCGTAGGCACCACGCAGATAGCCGACCATACGACGCAGGTCATCCCAGTTGTGTTGGTAGGTATTGCAGCATTCCGGGGTAAGGAAGACCCGGCGAGCGACGTTGCGTTCGCCGGTCAGGAAACCAGGACACAACGCCTCATACGCCTCGTTATGAGCCAACACGTCATACCGGGCACTCAACACCACCCCCGGCAACGGCTCCACATGATCCAAAATCACCTGAAGCTCCTCCGGCAACGCAGTACCCGCATGCGCCGTCGGCACCGTCGGCACATCCGCCAACCGATACAAATGCGCCTTCTCCGCCGCATCCAACTGCAGAGTACGCGCCACCGAATCCAACACCTGCACACTGACATTGATATTTCTGCCTTGTTCCAGCCAGGAGAACCTCGGAAAGGAGTAGCAATGAGCAACGTCGCCACGGAAGCGTAAAGACGCAGTTCAGACGGCATTTCCGCGTCGGCGCACTCCGAAGTCTGCGTATAGACCACTTGACGGGCCACGACCTCGCAGCGGAGGCGAAACCCTATCCTCTCCGTCACTCGGTGAGTTGGTACGTCGCGAAGATTCCTTTGTGGTCGCTGCCCCACTGCGCTGGCGAGGCGAGGAAATTGTTCCAATCCAGCAGGGACGGCTCGTTCAGGTCGCCACCCATGATGACCGAAGACCCGTCGGCGATCTCGGCTTTCGCGTCGGCGAGAAAGTTGCTGATGACCTCGGGGCGGCCCGAGGCCGCGTTGATGCGCCCGATCACGGCAGGGTCGGTCACTGGGCCCTCCGGCAGCTTGTTCCACTCGTGCTCGGCGAACTCGCCCGGCGCCGGGGCCCCGGGTCCGTACCCTCGGGGCAGGTTGGAGGCATACCAGCGATACTCCAGATGCGCGGAGTAGACAGTGAGTCGCTTTCCGCCGATGTTCAACCGCGCCTTGACCATCCATTGCAGATCGGCGCTGTCTTCGACCGGAAACACCGACAGAATTCCCGTGTCGTGCGAAGGGATGGCGTTGAACTCGCGCCCCCGCCGCACCAGTTCGGCCGCAACGGCCGTGGTCGCTTCGGTTGCCTCCGAGAGCAGCACGATCGAGGCCTGTGTCGAGATGATGAGATCGGTGATCAGCTGAATACCGTTAGAGATTTTGCTGCCGCTGTGCCATGTGTTCAATGCGAGCACCCGGATCTCTCGTACCGCAGGTGCAGCATGCCAGGAGAACCTCGGAAAAGGGGGTAGAGATGGAGCTGCACCTACCGGCATCGCCAAGGTTGCCGGAAACACACAGCTCAGGAGGCGTGTTCTCCGGGCTGCTACGCCGCACAGACGCCCGAATCGGCGTATAAGCTCTTTACAGGCCGACCTCACCAGAAACTCTATGGCCGGATCGGCTCTCGTTGAGTTCGACGCTTACTCCTCGCTGCGACGCGGGTGCTGGCAGGCTCGGTGTTGCGTCTATCGCCCAACGGCGCTGCACCGACTCGCCCAGCGATAACAACCGGAGGTCGATGATGACGACTCGACGCACTGTGCAAATCCGCAGAATCTACGACGACCCAACTCCTCGAGACGGCACCCGCGTCCTGGTGGACCGTCTCTGGCCCCGTGGCGTCAGCAAAACCAGAGCCCACCTCGACGAATGGTGCAAGCAGATCGCTCCATCCACCGAACTGCGCACATGGTACGGCCACGACCCGGAACTCTTCGATGAATTCGCCCGCCGGTATCGCGACGAACTGACCGAGCCAGACCGCGCCACCGCCCTCACACACCTGCGCGAACTGGCAGGCCAGAACAAACTCACATTGCTCACCGGCACCAAGAATACCGACATCAGCGAAGCAGCCGTACTCGCCGATCTCGTCGCACAATCGAACAGATCCCTCGAAAAGTGATAGACGGCAACGCAGGTTGGCCGTGGAAGCAAAGAGCCCTCGCCGTACACATCGCACGAGGCGCGGCACCGGAGATCTCATCTGATGGATGCGGCGCGCGGGGTATTGATGGCGTCCATCCTGATGCACCAGTGTCGCGAAAGCTGGACCGACTTCCTTGTCCACCAACGTCTACTGGTCGCGTCGGGCGCTTGATCGCGCTGCACCGTCGATTCGACACAGGAGCGGCTCATGGTGACGTTGGACCGGTTGGCGAACGTACTGGGTGGCTATGGGATCCGTTTGCGGTTGTGTTCGGTTCCCCGGTCCACCCAATTGCGCAGTGTGGTGATCCGCGGGGCCGATCAGGACCCCACTGAAGCGGGAGATGTGCTGCTGGGCATCGGGGCACGCTCGGTGCAGGAGGTGGTGGACTGGGCAGTGTCGACGCGGGCTGTCGTCGCGATCATCCGTGGGGGTGAGGAGATCGCGGATGAGCCGGAGATCGAGGGTGTGGCGGTGATGGTGGTCGATCCTGCGGTGGCCTGGAGCGAGGTGGCCGCGGTGGTCTACGGGTTGGTGCTGGAAGGACGCGAGACCGAGGCCGGTCGCGGCCCGACCGATTTGTTCGCTTTGGCCGACAGTCTGGCCGACGCGGTCGGGGGTGCGGTGACGATCGAGGACCGGCTGTCTCGGGTGCTGGCGTATTCGAGGCCGCAGCAGCACCTCGACCCCGCACGGGTCGAGACGATCCTGGGCCGGGAGATGCCGCAGTGGTTGCGGGCGGTGTTCGATGCGCACGGTGTTTTCACGCACTTGGCGGTCTCGGAGGAACCGTTGTTCGTTCCCGCACAGGCAGAACAGGGTGTGACGGGGCGGATGGTCGTGGCCGTGCGCGTGGGCCGGCAACTGCTGGGTTCGGTATGGGTGTCGTGCCCAGCGCCGTTACACGGGGCTCGACGGATGGCCTTGGCCGACGGCGCGCGCACGGTGGCCCTGCACCTGTTGCGGTCAAGGGCCAGCGCGGACCTGGAACGTCAAGTGGAATCCGAACTGGTGATCAGTTTGCTGGAGGGCGCCGCGGACGCGGCGACGGTGGCCAGCAGGCTGGGGTTGGCGCCGCAGAGTTTGCGGGCGATCGCGCTGCGCGCACGGATCGCCGACGAGCAGCACGCCGCGCTGCTGCTGATCTTCGAGCGAGCAACAACCGGATTCGGCTGGTCCCGTTCGAGCCGCAGCGCCCTGGTCGGCGACACCATTTACACCGTACTGCCCGCAGATCAGGCGGCGACGGCACGCCACTGGATCAGCGAGCTACAGGCGGCGCTGCCCGCGCAGATGACGGTGTTGGCCGGCATCAGCGGTGGGGCCCGGGCCACGGAATTGGCGTTGGCGCGCCAAGAGGCCGAGGAATGCCTGGCGCTGCACGAGGCCCACTCAGCGGATGCTGCGCCCCCCGCCTATGACGAGTCGTGGGACGAGATCCTGCTGCAACGGTTGCGCGCCGCAGGACTTTCCGGACGCACCCCCGCACGGGGGCCGGTGTCGCAGTTGCGACGCCACGACCAGGCAAACTCCACCCACTACGTAGCAACGCTGCGCGCCTGGTTGCAGGCCCAAGGCGACCCCGCCCAGGCAAGCGCACAGCTCGGCGTGCACGAGAACACCGTCCGTAACCGGCTGCGCAAGATGGCAGAGGTGACCAACCTGGGCTTGGACGACCCCCGCAAACGGCTCGCCATGATGATCGAACTCGCCATCACCGACAACGAATGACTGCGCTGTGCCATCGCCACAAATCTCGACGCCTAGATTGTCGGATCGGCGCAACTGATCACCTCGACAACCACGCCATCATGGAGTTGACAAGAACGCCCCAGGTGGCAGGAGCGACATGGTGAGCATCGATCGGCCCGACAACCGACCATAGCCAGCCATATTGTCGCCGAAGACGCGGCTACGGACCGGACGCGCCGCGCGAATCGATTCGGCACGACCCGTGGGTCCCAGCGACTCAGACCCGGCCCGACATCAGGGCCTGCGCGTTGTCAGGGGCGGCACCGCCGCCTTGGCCCGCCCCTGACGACAATCTCCAACCCAGCCAGAAAGGAAGGGGTACAAACACATGACCAGTACCGCAGGCGTCTGGATGACATCACAAGCCCATGATCGGCTTCAGACCGAATTGCACGAGCTGCTCACCCGAGGCGACATCGAGCCCGATGAGGACAGTGGCGAATACGCACGCAACCAGGCTCTGCATTCCGCACGCCAGGCGCGCATCCGCCGGATCCACCACCTGCTCAGCAACGCCCTCATCGGTCGCAACCCACCCGACGACGGAATCGCCGAGCCCGGCATGGTCCTGACCGTCCGCTACGACGACACCAGAGCGGTCGAGACGTTCCTGCTCGCAGTACGCGAAGCCGAACGCACCGAGACGGAGGTCTACTCCGTGCAATCGCCACTAGGGCGCGCCATCACCGGGGCTCGACCGGGCGAACGCCGTACCTACCGCGGCCCCAGCGGCGCGACCATGGCAGTGACGCTGCTACACGCGGTCCCCTACGGGGCTGACGGACCCAGCCCCCAGCCGGTAACTAGCTGAACGGAGTTGAACGGAATGAAGAACATGCGGGTATGCGAGGTCATGCAACGACCGATCATCGCCGTGCGGCACAACAACACGGCACGCGAGGCGGCGCTGATGCTCGCCGAACTGGGCTACGCAGCGTTGCCCGTTCTCGACCAGAACGATCGCCTCATCGGGGTACTCACCAGCGGCGACCTCTTGCGGGCAGGCGAACTCAACGACACGGTCAGTTCAGTGATGACCACACCGGCGGTCTCGGTCCCCGACAACGCCGCACTGGCCGAGGTCATGAGCAGGCTGATAACGCACGGACTGCGCAGTCTGCCAGTCGTCGATGGCGACAGCCGCGTGATCGGCATGTTCAGCCGCGGCGACGCGTTGCGACTCATGCTCACCCCCGACGACGCACTCGTCGCCAATGCACAGAACCTGCTGGATCAATACACCGGCGCACGGCGCTGGCATGTCACCGTCCACGAAGGCGACGCCACCATCTCCGGCCGGTTCGCCGACGAATCCGAGCGGCGAATCACCATAGCCCTCACCCGTACAGTGCCCGGTATCCGCACCGCGACCATCGCGACCACGCCGGCCGCCGCGGCCGCAGCCGCGCACTGACCCGGCCACCGCAACAGTCCGAATCCAACCTTCGACATAAGCGGCGTACCGCCACATCGGTGGATTCAGCCGTGTGGCGCCGAACGTGGACAGATTGTGGCCACTGAACGAGATACGCCGGGTATTGGCGCACCTGGTCGCAGCTCGCGTTATCACATAGCCCTGGGGCATATCGGTCCGCGCACACATCGCCGCCGAATAGCCCACCGCGCTGCTGGTAGCCTCCGCTCCGGCGACCACTGGGTTCGACTTGTTCACGCCCGGCTCGCCCGCGCCAATCGGCTCGGCGTTGTCGGGACCGTCCTCACAATGCTGCGAGCAGACCGCTGGTCACGACGCCGGTGGACAAGCGGTTCACAGAAGCGTAGAACCTGTCCGACGGCTACCTCATCCGAACCATCACCGGGCCGCTCGGATCCTGTCGCTGACGACCGCCACCCGACTCGCCCATCCACCTGCTGTCGCAATTCCCGCTTGGTGTGCTGTCGAAACGGACCCAGGGATGCGAGTGGAGAAATCAAACAAGCGGTGCACCCGCAATTGTCGCAGACGGACAAGCGCAGCCGTTCCATGTAAACGATCCTGGCCTTGTCAGCGAATATTCGGATGGCGTGGTGGTGATACAGGGGCCGCTGGCAGGGCGGCCCATCCCTTCTCACTCGACCGCATCGCGAACCACATTCCCACCACCAGTCCTGGAGACCCCGGATGACCCCCGCACACCCCGTCCCACGCACACGTCTTACCGACCGCCTACCCGCACTGCGAGCCACACTGCACCAGCAACGCCGCTTCCGCCTGCAGCAGTTGGCCGAACTCGAAGCCGAAATCGACCGCCCCGCCGCACCCGCCAACGCGGCTGATACGGCCAGACATGAGGTCACCATCAAGTTGGCCGCGGCAGCACGACAAGCGTTGGCCGACCTCGATGAAACCCTCATGCTCATCACCACAGGCCGTTACGGCCGCTGTCGCCGCTGTTATGTCGAGATCCCGATCCACCTCCTGCAGACCATTCCCACTTCACGGTGGTGCCTGAATTGTAGGCAGCATCTCACCCCCGCCGGCCCGAAGCCGGTTCCAACCGATGCGCATCCCGCTTCTGACCGCCGATAAGGTGAACGCACCGCCGAGTCAGGCTGTGCCGCAAGCTATATCGCCTGCAGGCGACGGTGTTTGTCCTCGGACACGACAGGATCACGCCTTCGTCCTCGACGTCGCTGGTGCGATCGGCCACGGCGGCAGGTCGCTGGCCGATCGGTTCGGAGGTTTGTCCAGCTCCCCCGCCTGTCGGGCAGCGGTAGTGTCCGGATCCGTGAGTGAGGCAGATCGGTAGCCGCCTGCGGCGGGTCAGGCTACAAAGTATGCGAAGAACTCGCCGGTCCACCGACCGAACGCCAACTCACACTTCTGCGGTACTGGTGGAACGGCGGCGACCGCAACAGTTCCGACTAGGCACTCGATCACATGTCGATCAACCGTATCCGGCGCCGCGTCGCGCGTCCGCCCCGCTTCCTCTGGTGGCACTATTGATAGCCCCTTTCGAGCCCATTTTCGCGGCTTTGCTCGTACCGGACCCAAACCAGCCTCAGCCCACCACCAGGTGAACCTGTTCGCGATGCTCCGCCCAAGGACGCTGCCGCTCCTCCACACTCATCGCCAACAACTCCCGCAGCTTCGACCACGCCACCTCATCAGTCGGGGTATAAATCTGCATCCACGCATGCGGAACCGACGGCAGAGACATGCTCGTCAAAAACATCTCCAACTCCCCCACCGCCAGATTACGAACCTGCTTGGTACGACTGACCGGCACGGCCACATCGTTACGCGCCCACAAAGCCTTGAATCGCCCTGGGTTTGGTGCCCACCTTCTTTCTTGGGAAGGATGGGCAGATCATGCCTGCCAAGTACGACGAAGCGACCAAAGCCAAGGCTGTCCGGCTGGTCGTCGAGCATCGTGACGACTACAACAGCGAATGGGCCGCGATCACCGCGGTCGCGTCCCGGCTCGGGATGACCGGCGAAACCCTGCGTAAATGGATCCGGCAAGCCGCGATCGACACCGGGGCCGCCGAGAGTGTCTCGACGGAGTCGGCGAAGGTGATCCGGGAGCAGAAACGCAAGATCGCCGAGTTGGAACAGACGATCGAAATCCTCAAGGCAGCAACAACTTTCTTCGCGCGGGAGAGCGACCCGCGACACCGATAGTGTGTGCGTTCATCGCCGAGCATCGCGCTCGGTTCGGGGTCGCTTCGATCTGCCGTGCGCTCACCGCACACGGATGCAAGATCGCCCCGAGAACCTTCCACGCCTGGGTGCGGCGAGCACCGTCCAAACGTGCCCTGTGGGATATCTCGGTCACCGAGATTCTGGCCGGGTTCTACGAACCCGGCCAGAGCGGCCGGCGCGCGCCGGAGTCGCTCTACGGTGCCGAAAAGATGTGGGCGCACCTGCAACGCCAAGGCATCGCGGTCGCTCGATGCACGGTGGAACGGCTGATGCGTGAGCGCGGCTGGAGTGGTGTCACACGCCGCAAGAAGGTCCGCACGAGCGAGCCGGACCCGGCAGCGTCGCGAGCGCCGGACTTGGTCGATCGCCAGTTCCGGGTGCCTGCGCCCAACGTGCTACTGGTCGCGGACTTCACCTACGTTCGCTTGGTCACGGGCGTGTTCGTCTACACGGCGTTCGTGATCGATGCCTACGCCAGCCGGGTTCTGGGTTGGGAATGCTCGACCAGCAAAACTGCCGCGTTTGTCGAATCAGCGATCCGCCAGGCGGCAGCGATCCGCGACCGCGAGGGATATCCGTTGTCGGGCAATACCATTCACCATTCCAATGCATCGGCCTATGCCGAAGGACAGACCGGGCCTCCGCCCTCCAGACGATGGGAATCGCGAAGTCGTTCGAGTGCACGGTAGCGTGCAGGCGCCGCACCGGCGGACCGGGCGCTTTCAGAACTCGTCGGGACAGCCACACGACCCCCTGGTGTGCAGGACCGCCTCGAGGTTCACCACACCGGGCCGGGGCGTGCGGTCCTCGATCTGTTCGAGCAGCAGATCGACCGCGGTCTCGCCCATGCGCCGGGTGGGCTGCACCATGGTGGTCAGTCCGGGCCTGGTGTAGCGGGAGTACTCGATTCCATCGAAGGCGACGACCGCGAGGTCGTCGGGCACCCGCAGCCCGGCATCGTAGGCCGCACGCAGCATACCGATCGCCTGGAGGTCGCTGGTCACGAATACCGCTATGGGGCGGCGCGAGTCGGCCATGAGGTCGGCCAGTGCGCGGTAGCCGGCGGCGCCGCCGAAATCCGTTCGCACGATGCGCCCTTCGGCCAATCCAGCGGCCGCCAGCGCGTTGCGGTAGCCCTGCACGCGGTCCTCGGCGGTGGACACATGCGGGCCGCTCAGACAGGCGATATCGCGGTGACCGTGCTCGATTAGATGTGCGACGGCCTGCTGTGCGCCCGCGACCGAATCACACATCACATGCGCGCAGCGCGCCGGATCGATGACGCGGTCCAGCGCGACCAGCACCATTCCGGCCTCCTCGCACGCGTCGGCGACACCGGTCTCCCATGACGACGAAATCGCAATCAGCCCTTCGACTCTACGATCGATAAAGGTGCGCACATAGGCGCGTTCGCGTTCCTGGTCGCCGGCCGCATTGCCGACGAACAGCGGATATCCCCGCGCGAAGGCGGCTGCCTCGATGACCGCGGACAGTTCGGCGAAGAACGGGTTGGCCCCGTCGGGGATCACCATGCCGAGCGCGTGCCCGCGATTCATGCGCAGGCTGCGCGCGGACATGTTGGGCCGGTAGCCGAGTTCGGCGATGGCGGCCTCGATGCGGGCCCTGGTCGCGGGCGCGACCTGCCGCGGACCTCCATTGAGCACGTAGCTCACCAGCGCCGGTGATGTACCGGCGAGCCGCGCCACGTCGGCTCGTGTGACTGCCATCCGAATTCTCTCCTTGCTCCGACCGTCCATCCAAGCACTCCGCATTAGCACTTGACAGCCGGTGACTCGGGTCACACACTACTCATCAACTCGCGTTGATCAACACGAGTTGATACCGAAACGGATAGGTCGAACTCACGATGAATGCTCGATTCAGGTGTGCAATGGTGCCGCTTGTCCTCATCGGCGCGCTCGCCGCCGCCGCCTGCGGTCGCGGCGGTCAGGACGCGGGCGACGGCGATTTCAAGATCGCCATCGTCACCCGGAACTTCACCAACCCCTACTGGGCGGCCCTGCGCGACGGTGCCCTCGCGGAGGGGCAACGGCTCGGTGTGAAGGTCACGGTGCAGGCCGGGCAGTCCGAGACCGATGCCGACGGTGAAAACGCCCAGATCTCGACCTTGGCCGCGCAGGGCTATGACTGCTTCGGTGTGGTGCCGGTCAACGCGACGAATGTGATCACGCCGCTCACGCCGGTGGCGCGCAAAAATATCCCGATCCTCGACCTCGACACCCAAATCGACGCGAAGGCCTCTGAGCAGGCCGGGGTGTCCTACGCGAGCTTCATCGGTTCGGACAATCTCGATGCCGGTCGCATCGCCGGTCAGCATATGCTCGACGCGCTCGGTGGCACCGGCAAGATCGCCATCCTGCAGGGCATCGCGGGCGAGCAGAACGGCATCAACCGCGACAAGGGCTTCACCGACACCGTCGCAGGCAAGCTGGACATCGTGCAGAAGGCGCCCGCCGACTACGAACAAGATAAGGGTTTGCAGGTCACCGAGGCGATCCTGAAGGCGCACCCCGACATCACTGGTATTTTCGCCGCCAACGACACTATGGGCTTGGGCGCCGCACAGGCGATCAAGAACGCGGGCAAGACCGGCCAGATCAAAGTGATCTCCGTCGACGGCATCCAGGCCGCCCTCGACGCCGTCAAGGCGGGCACCCTGACCGGCACAGTGACCCAGTACCCCTATGCCGAAGGACAACTCGCGGTCCAGAGCTGCCTGGCCCAACACCAGGGCAAGAAGCTGCCCGAGCGGGTGGTCTCGCCCATCGCCTTCATCGGCAAGGACAATGTCGAGCAGCAGATCTCGGCGTTCCCGCGTCCGATTGTCGCATTCGACAACCCAGTGGAAGGGCTGCTGAACAAGTGACAGCCGTGGCACCCGCCGAGTCCCGTGCGTGTGAGGGGCGCACGGAGATCCTCGCCAAGTTAGCCGAATTCGCGGCACCGCTGGCCCTGGTCGTGCTGTGGGTGGCGTTCTTCATCGCCACCCCGGACTTCCTGACGACGGACAATATCGGCGATCTGCTGGTCGCCTCAACGATCCTGACCGTGCTGGCACTCGGACAGCAGTTCGCGATCACCGTGGGCGGCATCGATCTGTCGGTCGGCGCCAACCTCCCATGGGCAGCAGCCGTTCTCGGCTACCTGGCAAGCCACGGCTACCCGATGGCGGTCGCCATTGCGGCGGCCATCCTCAGCGGGCTGACGGTCGGCGTCGTGAACGGTGTGCTGATCGGCCGACTGCATATGACCGACTTCGTCGTCACGCTCGGCATGCTCAGCGTGCTCAATGGCATCACGCTACTGCTGACGCACGGCAATACCGAGGCCGTGAGTTCCCGCTTCCTGCAACGGCTCGCGCTAGATGGCATCGGACCGGTGCGCTGGTTCTGGCTCATGGCATTGGTGGCGGCGCTGGTCGTGGCCGGCATCATCTTCCGCACCCGGATCGGCACCCACCTGCTCGCCACCGGCGGGCGCCTGGAGGCCGCGCGCGACACCGGCATCTCGGTGAACCGGATCCGGCTGTTCGCCTATGCCATGTCCGGATTGCTGTGCGGCATAGCTGGTGTCATGCTGGTCGCCCGCAACGGCGGCGCGGATCCGTCGCTGCAGACCACCTACCTGCTGAGCTCGATCGCCGCAGTGGTGCTCGGCGGTTCGTCGCTGTCCGGCGGCAAGGCGTCGGTGCTCGGCACCGTCTGCGGTGCGGTGCTGTTCACCTCGCTGATCAACGGGTTCACCATTCTCGGCATCTCGCAGTACTACCAGCCGGTCGCCGTTGGCGCGGTGCTGCTGCTGGCCGCCGGGATCGCCCGATTCCGAAAGTAGGCCAAGGACATGACGATTCCACTGCTCGAGGCGCACGAGCTCACCAAGTCGTTCGACTCGGTCCGCGCGCTGGCCGGGGTCACGCTGACGATTCCGGAGGGTGAGGTCACAGCCCTGGTCGGCGATAACGGCGCGGGCAAGTCGACGCTCGTGCGCTGCCTCACCGGCGTGCAGGCACCGGATACCGGGCACATCCGGTTCAAGGGCGAACCGGTGCGCCTGCGTTCGCCCGAGGACGCGCGCAAAATGGGCATCGAGACCGTGTACCAGGATCTCGCTCTCATCGACGATCTGGCGGTGTGGCAGAACCTATTTCTCAACCGGGAGTTGATGTATCCGCTCGGCATTGTCAACCGCAGGGCAATGATCGCCCGCAGCGGCGATATCCTACGCGACCTGGATGTCGACGTGCCCTCGGTGCGCACCACCGTACGCAGGATGAGCGGCGGCCAACGCCAGAGCATCGCCATCGCCCGTGCGGTGGCCTGGGGCAAATCCATGGTGATCATGGACGAACCCACCGCCGCGCTCGGCGTGCGGGAGACCGCCGCGGTCGAGAAGCTGGTACGTGGCCTGCGCGACCGCGGAATCACCGTGTTGATCATCAGCCACGACCTGGCACAGGTCATGCGGATCTGCGACAACGTGGTGGTGCTGCGGCGCGGCAGATCCGTTGCCGCGCACCGGATCGACGAGGTGGACGGCGACCGGCTGGTCGCACTGATCACCGGTGCCGCACCCGGCAATCTGGAGGTCGCCGGGACCGGCGCCGAATCATGAGCGAGCGACAGCGAGTGAACCATGAACACGGTGCGCCTTCGCGCACGACGGAGCCGAGCGCTAGCGAGGCGCAGTCGTGAGCGTTGTCGTCCTCGGATCGGTCAACCAGGACATCGTGTGTGAGGTGGAACGGCTGCCGCGCCCCGGCGAAACCGTGCTGACACTGCGCGCACGAACCAATCTGGGCGGCAAGGGCTCCAATCAGGCCGTCGCGGCAGCCCAAGCCGGCGGCCGGGTCGAGTTCATCGCCAGGATCGGCCGCGATGCCGATCCCGGGCTACGGAAGTCGTTGCGCGACTACGCTGTTGGGCTCGCCACTTTGCGCGAGGTCGAGGACGCGCGGACCGGCACCGCCTACATCACCGTCGCCGACGGCGAGAACCAGATCGTGGTCGACTCCGGCGCCAACTTCTGCTGGGAACCCGAACCCGAGCTCGACACCCTGAACGAGGTCGAGTTGCTGCGGTCGGCGGATGTGGTTGTCGTGCAACTGGAGGTGCCGCTGCGCGTCGTCGCCTGGGCCGCGCGGCATGCTCGCCGGCTCGTGCTCAACGCTGCGCCGGCGACGGTGCTGCCAGATGAGCTGCTGCTGCGCTGCCACCCGCTGGTCGTCAACGAATCCGAGCTGTCGGCATTGACCGGGTCCACCGCGCGGACACCCGAGCAGGCATTCCACCTGGCCCGCTCCTTATGCCTGCGCGGGGTGGCCTCCGTCGTCGCCACGCTGGGCGCCACCGGCTCGGTCTGGGCGCACCGCTGCGACGTGCCAGCGCCGGTCGCTGGCGGGTATCAGGCTGCGCCACAGGTGAATTCGGTGGATTCCACCGGTGCGGGCGACGCCTTCGTCGGCGCCCTAGCCACCGCACTCGCCGATGGCAGGCAGCTGGGCGCCGCCGTGGCCTACGCCACCGCGGCCGGTGCCCTCGCCGTTCAGACGCCGGGAACCCATGCCTCCTACCCCACCGCGGACCAGATCCGCACCGCGCTCGCGACCATCCCGGCGGCCAGGCCACTCGTTTGACCGGGGCTTCACCCTCTTCGATAAGGACCGAACCTTGCGCACTAGCGGACTAATTCACGCCGAATTGCTATCGGCGCTCACGGCATTGCGCCACACCGACCTCTTCGCCGTCAGCGACTCCGGTCTGCCGACACCGGCCGGGGTGCCGGTCATCGACCTGGGTATCAGCTACGGATTCCCTCGGTTCGAGCCCATCCTCGACCTGATACTCGACGAGGTCACCATCGAAGCCGCCTGGGGTAGCCGCGACGTCGTGAACCAGAACCCGGAAGCGGCGAACCTGCTCCGCCACCGCCTGCACGCGGAGTTGATCGACCACGACGACTTCAAGCAGCGCATCGGGGCCTGCCGGTTCGTGGTGCGAACCGGTGAGGCCCGGCCCTACGCCAATGTGCTGCTCCGAGCCGGGGTGCCGTGGTTGTAGCCCACCGCGCCCGGCAGGGCGAAATCCGGCAGATTCGAACGTTTAACCTTCGTCAGTGTCTCCCCAACCGAACGACCGTGCGATAGGCGGTGCGGGTTCCGGACGTTCGTTCGGGCGGGATGCCACGGCCGCAGCCTCATACCGCCGGTGCCCGTGGAGTTCCAGCCAGAGCTGATCGTCGCGAACACCCACCACGGGCTGACTACGGTTCGGGCCCACGGCCGGGTGGGTGGCCGGCGACCGAAGCTCACCGCAGACCAGGCCGCCACCGCGCAAAGACTCTACGACGAACGCCAGCGCATGGTGCAGTAGATCGCCGACATCCTCGGGGTGAAGCGCTCGACCCTCTCCGGACACCTCCGTCAACCCTCGTGACCGCTGAGTTCGAGGGGCTGGTGCCCGATTCGCATCCGCGAATGAGGGCCTGTTTCCGGACGTCGAACAGAGCCACGCCGGGGCCACCTATCTCCCAACAAATTCACTCGACGCATGCTGCACCGCTTTACTCCGCGGCTGGTCACGCACCACCGCCGGAGCGGAAGTCCGTCTCACTCAGGGTCTATAACCCTCAGTCCGACACCCCAAATTCGGCGCCGATAAGGAACTGCGCGCCATCCCGGCGCGGTTCTGCTGAACTTGCGCCGTCGCTATTGGCCGAGGCCGGTTGGCCCGCGGTCGATTTCGCGGTCTCGGTGTGGTTGGTGCGTCCCGACACCGGCTCGAACGATATGCCGTTCTCTCCCGTCAACCGGAGGATGCCGACGGCAAGACGTTGCCCCGCACCGCCGAACAGTAGTGGACAGTGGGAGCCCAGATTCCACTTCAGGTGCATTGCGGGGCCGATTGGTCGTGGTCAACGCTGACCTGCCGGACTCGGGGATGAACGAACGGGACCTCGAACATCGGCGTGTCCCGAACTCGTTTGCAGTACAGTGCTTTTCGTCCGTACTCGTGTTCACGACGGTAGGGGTGCCCGATGGCGGATGAGCCGGTGGCGGACCGGCTGTGCTGACTGCGGGGCGGAACCTCGGTGGCGGATCGCGATGCGGCGGGCGGAGGTGATCAGCAAGCTCGCGCAGCTCGATGGGGTGGGGTTCCCCCGAAAAAGTGGACAACGTTAGCTTGCTTCAGGGGCAGCTTTGAGGGACTGCTCGTAGTCGATCGGTGAGCGCATCCCGATCGACGAGTGTCGCCGCCGATGATTGTAGAAGTGCATCCAATTGTCAACTGCAGCAACGAGTTCAGTCTTTGTCGCGTAGGTGTGCCGGTAGTAGCACTCGTGCTTGAATGTCGACCACAGCGATTCCGCGCCGGCGTTGTCCCAGCAGATCCCGGTGGCTCCTGCCGAGCGGAGCAAGCCGTGCCGGGCGCAGGCTTCGGCGGTCACGGCAGCGGTGTATTGGCTGCCCCTATCCGAGTGCAGAATTGTGCCGCGGCAGCGGCCACCACGGACGAACACGGCCCGGTCCACGGCGTGCACGACCAACTCGGCGCGCATATGGTCGGCGACTGCCCAACCCAGTACGCGCCGGGAATGTTCGTCGCGGATCGCGCATAGGAACATCTCGCCCTCACCGCAGCTCAGGTAGGTGATATCCGAGGACCAGACCAGGTCGGGCCGGCCACGGTCGAAACGACGTCCGACCAGATCCGGCGGGAACGATGCTGCTGGATCGGCGATGGTGGTGGTCTTGAACGAGCGTGGGCTGATGCCCTCGATCCCGAGATCGGCCATGATCGCGGCCACGGTGTTCTTCGATACCCGTTCGCCTTCGGCGAGCAGGTCGGTGGTGATTCGGGGCGATCGGTAGGTGCCGTCGGAGGCACGGTGGTGGGCAAGGATTTTCACCTCCAGATCCCGGCGCCGCTGCAGCCGCGCCGACGGCTCCGCGCTGGCACGGACCTGCAGGAACCGGTAGTAGCCGGAGGTCGAGACGCCGAGCAGTTCGGCCATCCGGGTCACGTCGAGACCGGCGCACTCTGCCGCCATGAGCTCGAACCTGCTCACTTTGGATGCCGTGCCGCAAAGTACGCCGAGGCTTTTTCCAGGAACACGATGTCCTTGGCCTGCTCGGCGACCTTCGCTCGCAGCCGCACCAATTCCGTGCGCTCATCGGCTGAAAGTGGCTGGCCACCACCGTCATCCGGAGCCCGACCACCGGTCTGGCCGGCCGCGGCCATACGGCGGCGTTCTTCGCGCACCCACTTGTGCAGCAGGTTCTCGTGCACGTCGAGCTCACGGGCGATCTCCCGCACCGGCCGACCGGAATCGATCACTCGATGCGCCGCTTCCACCCGATATTCAGGCGAATACGATCGACGCGGACCAGGCATGGCGAACATCCTTCCAGGGACCATCGGTCCCGCTATCTCAGATGTCCACTACTTCAGGGGAACCCCACAGCACCGTGTTCTCAACACCTGGGCACAGTGGCTGGTAGATCGCCAGGGTTCACCCGCAGACCACTTGCCTGGTGTACCCAGATCCACACCCTGACTAGGCGATTCCCACTGAAGCCACACATGAGGCGTTGCACCCCAACAAACTTCTTCATACCCCGCCTCAACATCGAAGCCCCGCAGCAGCCCCGGCCGATGGCGACTCCGCAGAACAATTCGCCCAGTCGCCCAGGGCCGTATGCGGTAGCCTGAGACGGCGCCGAGTTGATGTGAGGACATGGGGAGTGTCCCGGCTCGGCCGCTCTATGGGAGGGGAATTCCATGCGTGCACGACTGTTGGCACTCGCGGCTATTGCAGGTCTGGCCTGCGGGATCGGGATCAGCGCTGTCCCGGCGTCGGCGGATGCGGATTCGGGGCGCTGCCCCGGCGGTGCATTCTGTCTGTGGTCCGGGGCCGGCTACACCGGCACGATGACCCAGAAGGCGGTGCCGCCCGGTGGGAGAGGAGCCGGCCAAGTAGCGATCAACCCGACCCGGTCAGTGGTGAACAACACCAGCTACGTCCTGGACCTCTACGAGAACCCGGGCGGCGGCGGTCGCCATGCCACCATTCGGCAGCGGTCGGTACCCGACCTCGGATTCACCGCACGCTGGTTGGTGCTCTGCATTTCCTGCTGACCGCCGCGGATGTCGTAGCACGGCCGCACAATACACGGTGCGGCCGTGGCGGCCAGGGCTCAGGCACAGATCTACTCCACTCTCGAGGTCGCCAGCCAAGGGCCATCAGTCCGGCGTGCTCGTAGCGAGGTGGTTACGTCGACTGGATCAGCCAGGAACATCCCCTGGTAGCGGACCGTCACCACCTGCACCGCGAACCCGAGCCAGTTGTAGTCCCGGCGCCGCGCCGCGATCAACCGGCGATTCTCATCATCCAGATAGCAGAGCCGTTCCAGCTTCACCCGGGGCAACACACCGAAACGCCCGTAGCCGGGCACGCCCTCATCAGTCACGCACAGATGAAATCATCAGCACAACAACAGGATTCACCCTGCCTGCTTAGCGTGACTGTCGTCCCAGATGTTCCTCAACCCCCGTTCAGGGCCACAACAGACCGGTCGGCACTGTGTTCAGCTGCCCGAACAGGACCAGTGCTTACTCAGAGCCGGTAGCCGATAGTCCCGTCGGGTTGGATGCCGGTCTGTTGACTGTTGGAAAGGCGCACCGGCGCGGTCAATGCCGAGGCCGCTGCGACGAAGTGGGCCTCGAGTGTCTCGGCCGACCAGAAAAGGTCGGGCCCTTTGCGACTCGCGACGACGTCCCTCTTGTCGCGGACGTACGCACTCAGGTACAGGGCGCCGTCGGAGGTAACCGCCCATCGGGGTTCGATGAAGTGCCCACCGGGATACCAGCCGACCGCAACTACACATTGGTCGGGAGTCCGCTTGTATTCCGAGTAGTCGGTGTACTCGAGTTCCATATATCGCTGGAACAGCGGAGCGCCGCGCTTGCGGGCGAACGCGAAAAACTCCGCGGCGTGGCGCCTGAATATGTTCATGTCTCGTACCGTGGCCGCTCGCTCCTCGGCCCGCTGTCGAGCCTCGCGCTGGGCAATCTCCCGCTGTATCCGCGCATGCTCGGCGGCAGCCTTCTCCAATTCCGACACGAATCCACCCCTCAGAGGCCGACACCGGACCTCAGCCTTACATAACACTCTAATCTGCAATGCCAATAAGGCACAAAGGAACTCGTGGGGAAAGTACCGAACTCCGCCCACCGGTACAGGTTCCACGCACCCGCGCCACCTTGCGGCACCGTACGGAGCACTGAGAGAGGCTGCCGCGAACCCTCGAACGCGCTCCGGATGCGCTCCAGAGACGGCGCGGTCACGGTTGTGCCAATCTCAGCTCGAAGGCGACCATCGCGCCGACCAGCCATCGGCTCTCGCTCACCGGGACGACCGCGTGGTCGACCACACTGCAATGGGCGGCGACCGCGCCCGGCCCGGCTGTCGAACGCTCTACGGCGGCGCGGCGCGCTGTCCGCCGCGATCGCCATGCGCGACACCAACTCCGAGCCACCCCAGCGACCTTCAGGCAACGGAACCTCGCACGGGAGTGCAATTTCCGCTTCCGCCGACTTGGCCAAATTCGTAGAGCGACGAAACCCCGTGCATACGCCGACAGTGTCGGCTCTCGCTGCCCTGCTCGGCGCCCGTCGCGCTGTGCTCGCCCGATACAACATCGAGCGATCTTCACCGGCCAGAGCGGTGCTGGTTGATGTTGTTCGAAATGGCCCAGCTAGTGCAGAGCACTTCGCGTCGGCGGTGATGGTGGCGGCGACGTCACCGGGTGCCAGCCGCACCGCATCCAGCGGCGCGGTCCAAGAACTGTGGCCAGTTTCCAACGCGCAGACCACCGAATACGGCCATCCCGGAATCATCAGGTGGGAATTCTTGGCGCGGCCGTAGGTATGACACAGCATCCGCTGCAGGCAGGTAGGCGCTTCAGGTCGCAGCCAGCACGTGATATCCACCGCCAGCACCCGTCGGCCGTCGGCGGCCCGCGGCAAGGGAACCGCGGCCAGCGCCCGCCGCAGCCGAGCAACCTCGATGCGGCCCCGATCCAGCGCCGCATACACGCTGCGTGGCCCCGCCGATGCTCGCCGACCAGCGACAACTCCGGCAGCGACCGCACCGGCCCGTCCGCACACAACACCGTATCGGCCAACTCGAACACCGCATCCGCCCGAGCGGTCAGACACTGACAGAACTCCTGCCGGAACGCCGACAGGTCCCCAAACACACCGGCACAGCCGGTGTCGTGCACACTATTCACCGAAGCCCTTGGTCGTGAGATCTGTTCTGTCGCAAGACAAATCATCAGACAAGGGCTTCGTTCATGATCAACTGGGTCCCCCAGCACGACCTCAGACGTTAAAACTCAAGCTAGATCCAGGATGCGCTCGGGCACCGACACCTATCCGGATGTTCGTCGGGCCGAAAGCTGAAGGGTCAAGCGGGATCTCGGGCCGGGGGCGAGATACCGAGTCAGCCGGCGGCGTGGTGGTGAGTGGCCGCGATCTGGCGCGTGGTGGGCGTGAGGTCCATGCCGTCCATCGTCGTGGTGACGTCGCGGAGTCCCTCGGATGTGCCGACTGCATCGGTGATTCGCTCGACCAGCGCCAAGAGCTGATTGCGTTGATCGAGCACCGTACGGAACTCCTCGGCGAGAGTGGAACCTCGGTCGGGGTCGCGGCCGGCCAGGCATAGTCCGCGGGCGGCCAGTGCGTCGTCGATCTCGGCCATCGTCAGCGTGCCGAAACTGCGAAGGCCCTCCAGGTCGGGCGGGGTGTAGTCCATTAGATGAGGTAGCGGGCGCGAGTCTGCACCGCTGACAGGGTTCGCCCGACACCTTTCGCGATGTCGGCGTCCGACATCCCGGCAAGGCATCCGGTGATGACGATCCGGTAGTCCTCGTCGGTCCAGTCGTGATTGTGGCGTGGAAGTTCGGTCGACGTCATGCAACACACCCCTGAAATCGGTTCGCGCAGTATCCAGTTCGATCAAATCATCTCACTGGCCGCCGACACGGCGGCGGCGAATTCGACAGGGTCGTCCGGCATCGAGCCGGGCAAGCCCCTGCGTCGCAGGGTGGTCGGTCGTAACGTGGGGTATGGGCGTGCTGTCGAGTGATATTCCGCCGGACGAGACCGGCCAGCGCCTACGCGAGATAAGGGCATGGCGCGGGCAGAGCCTCGAGGTGGTCAGCGGTCTGGCTGGGCTGTCCTAGGGGCGCGGGAGTAAATCCGCCGAATCCGGCGCTAAGGCGTGGGCGGAGGCCCTGTCAGCAACAGTTCAGGCCGCGATGTCGAAGAGGGTCAGCTCCCGCGCGGCCTGGGCGCGCAGCTCGGCGCGTTCACGGGCCTCGCAGGTCGGGCCAATACGGCGGGCGACCGAATCCGGTGACATGAGCCAACCGTGGCAGCGGCGTTCCCTGTCAAGTCTGGGTGTGTTGCCGAACCGGAGTGACGAGGGCACGCCGCCGCGATTCAGCCGCAAGGCAGCTCCGTCGCCGATGTCGGTGCCCGACCGTATGGTGGTCACGTGACCGACATCGCCCCGCTCGCTGCCTCAACCCGGGCAGTGTTCGGGGCCCCGGGTGTGCATGCTGTCGTCCGGGCCGGCCGGACGGTGCATGCGGTCAGCCTCGGGCAATGGGTCGGAGACGAAGAAGTGCCCGAGCTTCTCTGTCACACCGGTGTCTCGGGATGGTCGCCAACAGCCTTGGCGCCGACACGAGCAGATGTAACCTGCGCCCGATGCCTGCGCCGAATCGGCGCATCCACCAGTCAGCCACGGCAGCTTCTGCTGTTCGGCGAAGACGAGGCACCAACCGCCGGATAGCGAGAAGTCAGCTCGACTCGGGGTTGGTTCTGATCGCGAAACTGGGCGCCGTCTGATCGCGAAACTCGACATCATCTGTGGGACAGGGATGTTTGTGGTCACGAATTTCGACACCACTTCCAGGGTTGCGATGCAGGACGAGCGTGCTTCACCGCTGAGGTGTCCTCAGCGGTGAAGCATGATTCGAGTCGTGGCGGCTCGACGGTTGGTGTCTTCCTCGGTCAGGTCGTCAGCGATCCGACCGATTCGCTCACGGACCTCGGGAACCAACATGTTCGCGTGGGCGATGGCGATTGCCCGCGTCTCGGACTCGCAGTCGTCGAGGCATTCAACTGCCCGCTCGTCGGCGAAATCCGCTGCAAGGCTGCTCAACGCCGCGGCGCACCGTTCGCGGAGACGCGAGTAGACGGTGTTATCGAAGATCTCTTCGACAGTCGCGATACTGACGACGTTGCCCAGGCGGGCGAGCCCGTCGACAAGGTCGCACTGCTCATAGAGGTAACCGTTGCCACGGGCAACTGCCTCCACTAGAAGCTCGAGCAGCCAAGGAGCGTCGGACGTTTCGGCGATGTCAGCGATCAGAGACAGCGCCACGGACCCGGCGTAGCCGTCGAGGGCGGTGTTCGCCCTGGCCCAAGCCAGTGCTCGAGGTGAGCGTAAATTGCGAAGGCATCTCCGCACCGCGATCCGCACGCGGCGGTCCTCACTCTGGAGCATGTCCGAGGCGATGCCCAAAAGCGTTGTCTCCCAACGCTCATCGGTCAGCTCGGGCCCCGATATCGCAGTGATGAGGCCCGATTCGATTGCCGCTCGCAGCACCCGTTCGCGATGTGCCGCGGACCGTGTGGCGCGATCGAACTTCGGTCGGCTGCCTGCCGACCGAGACCCTGCGGCCGCTGCGGCGACCCGCTCGATGCGCGCGCTAGCCCGCCGCCAGTCCGGCCAAGGTGGTGCGGACAAATTTCCGAGCCAACCGATGGTGGACTGCAGCTGTTCGTCATCGGCGACCTCCAGCACGTCATCGAGTAACCCCTCGGCTTCGGGGTGGTCGATGAACGGAATCAAGGAGCCGAGCACTTGTTCGAGGTCCCGACCCGATCGCAGGTAGTGCCGCAGTTCGGTGACGCTGCCACCGACACCGCGATGGGCAAGCCGCTCGAAAACGCCTGTAGCGAGCCAGGTGTCGGTGTCTCCGCTCGCGTCCAGCGGTCCCGCAAATGCCGCGCGCAACCGAGAAAGATCGACCCTCAAGTCGACGACGAGAGTCGCGTATAACCAACTGCGTTCCTCGACCTGGTGGTCCCATCGAGGGTCGTGAACGATGCAGTCGACCACAAAGTCGCCCGCCATCGCCCGCTCCGCATGCGCCGCGCCGTAGCAAGCTCCTCGCCCACGCTGGATCATCCCGAGCAACGTGCTCGGCTCCGCCCACGATGATTCAGCGGACCCCAGGTCGTCCGCATCATCATCACGCCCGAGCACCGGCATGACGCGACCATAGACCCGCCGGGCCCGAACAGCCACCCGATTTATCGGTCCACAACCCCTCACCGTTCATACAGCACGGCTGCTCCGACCTGGCTCAGTTGCCTCCGTCGACAAGGGGTGTCGAAATTCGCGACTATGAACGAGTCGCAAACGCCGACCCGTGCTCAGATTCGCGATCAACTGACGCCAAGTTTCACGACCGAGCCACGGGGTTGAGTGGGATGACGGTGCGGCTGCTTCGTCCGGACTTCTGGGCAAGGCGATCGTTTTCGGCCGTGAGGACATTGACGATTCGTGCGAATGCTTCGACGGATTGTTTGAGCCTCGCACGCGGGACCGACACGAATGGCGCTATGCCGCTGCAGTTAGGGGGTAGGGGCGCATCCGCCAGAAATCCGGCGGTGGGCGCCATGACCGGTCGAGGGCTGGTCGACTCTGGAAACTATGCGCCACACCGGCCACGCCGAGAGCCGTCCGACAGCAAACGCCCAGTTCGATTCGCGCTACCGCCGGATTCCGCGTGGATGCTCCGCAACCTCCCTCTTCTACCGCTACCGACCTGGATGGCCATCACCGGCGCCGCCATCGCGCTCAAACCCTTCTGGAAGGCAGTACCCGTGCCGAACTCGATCGCCGCTGGGCTACCAGGAACTCCGGGGGTATCGCTTTCGCCAACAATTGGGCGACCCAGACCGCTCAGTCCGATGATCATCGGGGATTACGGTGAGTACCGAGGTAAAGGAGGAGCAGGCTACGGCGGCGGAGTCGCCGACGAACACCATCCGCCTCTGTCCGAGTAACAGTTGCCACCTACCGGAATGGATACGCACATGCAGATTCTGATCAACACCGACAGCAACATCGACAGCGGCGAAAAGCTGATCCGGCACGTCGAGGAGGAGATCGCTTCGACGCTCGAGCGCTTCAGCGACCAGATCATCAGCGTCGAAGCCCACCTCAGTGACCAGAACGCGGGTAAGGGCGGACCGGATGACAAGCGATGCGTGCTGCAGGCTCGTCCGACCGGTCAGCAGCCGGTCGCGGTGACCCACAACGCCGCGACGATCGATGACGCCTGTCGGGGCGCGGCCGAGAGCATGGCACATCTGCTTGCCAGCCGGTTCGGCCGGCTGCACGAGACAAAGGGTGGCGACTCCATCAGGCACCCGCACACGAACTGAGTCAGCAGCACCGGGTTGTTCTGTACTTGGGGTGGCCCATCGCTGCGCGGCTGGGTGCATGACAGGCATGCGACGTTGCAGCAAACCGAACGACGGTGCACCCGAGGCGGTCTGCGCGATCACCTCACCGTCGAGAATCAACACCCGGCCCCGCGCCGACTCGGCCGGCGCCGCGGCGAGCTCGGGGTAGGAGTCGGTGATCTCGCGCCTGTTTCTGCTGTACAAGCGACATGATTCGCCTTTGCACAGGGCGAGGGCGCGGACACCGTCCCATTTCATCTCGATGGCCCAGGCAGCCGCATCCGGCGGCCGCCCTGCGACGGCCAGCATCGGCGCCGGCACTGCCACCACAAAATCAGCGTATATTCAGCTACCGACTGAGGGAGGCTATCGACTCGGCGTCACGGTCACCATTCCGACTACTGTAGGTCACCGGCCGGAACGAGCGCGGTCACCAGCATCGGGAATGGGTAGCCCGCGTCCCCGACCGGGACGAGCAGCGCTTGCCCGTCCTCGCCGATGCTGTCGACCCGGAAACCGAGACCCCACCGTTGCCGATGCGCACCAAGTCGTTCTCGTACACCACGGTACGCAGACTATCCCGATCAGGCGTCCAGACTCCTCCGGCAGATGATCAGCTATCAATGCCGATCCTCTATCGACTCAGACCAAACGATATGCGATTACACGAACATAGTTTCCCCTGAGCCATAGCCGTCTTTAGGCGCTCTGATCAGGTGCTCTGCGTTATGGACGGTGTCCTGATCGCGGTGATCTGATCCGCTCTGCGTTGGCCGTGAGCCATGGCGAGCTGGGTTCGTAGTTGCTTGTTCTCTTCGGTGAGTTCCTTGATTCGTTGGTGTGCGAGTTCGAGCCGTCGTTGCCAGGATTCGTCGCTGGCGCCTGAGCGCGGAGGTTTGTTCGTTGGCGGGTTTGGGGTTGTGGTCTTGATCCGGGCGAGCAGGTCGGGCTGGGTGTAGAGCCAGGAACGAGCGACGCCCGCGGCGCGAGCCAGACCGGCGATGGTGACCGCAGCGCCCGTGGCTTCGAGGTGATCGATGACGTCGATCGCGCGGCGTCGTGCTTGCTCATGCCGGAGTTTTGCAGCTGCCTTCAGGTGATCGGTGTTGTCAGCACGCATTGTTGTTTTCTGGATCTGTTGCGGCAGATGGCGTTTCGAGGCTGGTGATGATCGTGAGGAGGTTGTCGGCGGTGCGTTGGTTCATCTCGGCCAGGCGAAGTTGTCCGCGTTCGCGGGCGCGGCCGATGATGCCGCGCGTCAGTTCGAGCTGTTCCCGGTGCTGGGGCAGGAACTCTGGGGTTGTGATGAAGACTGGGCAGGTCAAGCAGGCATCCGGTGCCCGATGCTCAACATCAACCCGAAGATGCTTTCGCGACTGGCCGAGATCGAAGACGACCTGCTCGGCCGCCGAGAGCGAGCCGAGCGAGAGGCTTGGCTCGGTGAGATCGACAGCATCGATCTCACACTGTCCTTCCTCCGGCAAAAGCGTTCGGAGACAGAACGATTGGCGCGCCTGGCCCCCGCCGGACCCACGATGATCACCTTGGAACCACCACCGCCCCGAGCAGGCTGAACGGCGATGCCTGCATGGGACAAGTCAGAGAATGACCTGTCCCATGCAGGGTGTCGATGCGCAGATTTCGCGGTTCAGCCCAGCGGGGCCAGCCACGGAACCGCGTTGTCCTTGAAGCTTTGCCGCTCAGGAATGAGGCCGCTGTGATCGTTGAGGCTGACCAGCGTGACCCCGACCAAGCCGGCCTCATCACCTTTGGATGCCACGCTCGATCCGCAGACTGGGCAGAACCCGCGGCATATCTGCGGGAACGTCTCGAACCAGGTCGGTTCCCCGCCCGGGCCGGTCCACTCGAATCCTTCCTCGGGAAAAGATACCCATGACATGACCGGGGCACCCGAAAGCCGCTGGCAGTGCTCACACGAGCACAGTTCCCTGTCAAGTGCTTCTGTTCAGCGCTAGAGCGCATGCCCGGGTCGCTGTTCAGGTGGCAACATCGGTGAACCTGGATGGATGTCGAATCAGAAGTCTGACCTTGTGAGCGTGGTTGGCGAGCGCCGCCGATCGCCGTCTCGGATCGCGCTCAACGTGGCATGGTCCGAAATCGTGCGCGTGCTGAACGCACTATTCTGCCGATGAGCGAGCTGTTATCAGGGCACGCGGGACCCGACCCCGGGGTTTCCAGCTCTGGGAAATGGATTGCCTCAAGCGAGAATGGACCGCTGATGGGAGCGGACATGGATATCGAGGAAATGCTGGACCGGCTCGGTTCGGTGATCGGGCCGCCACCCGCGGGTGGAGTGGTTCCGGTTCCGTGGGAGCTCGGGCCCGAGGCGATCGGGTTCCAGCTACCAGCGGACTATCGGGCGTTCGTCGACCGGTACGGGATGGTGAGCATCAGCAACGAGCTGCACATCTGTACGCCCTCGACGGCGCCCAGTTCCCGGATCGGGGCGCCGCCCGGTTTCGAGGGATTCCTCTCTGAAACGACGTATCCCTACGCATACTGCGCCATGCTGGCCCAGGCCTACCAGGGCGGGGACTACGACGAGTGTCCGTATCCGCTGTTCCCGGCCGAGGGCGGGCTTCTGAAGTGGGGCAACAACTGGAACTCCGACCACTTCTTCTGGCTGATGCGGGGCCCGGACCCGGACCGGTGGCCAGTCGCCGCCAAGTTCGACTCGATGCTGATGTGGGACCTGTTCGAGGGCGGCTTCCTCGAGTTCGTGCTGGCCGCGGTGACGGAGCAGTATCCGTACTATAGGGACGTTGTTCCCGGCGGGATGACGCAGGTCGGCGATGGCCGTAGCTATCGCTCTCGTGGTGACTGGTCCAAGCGGCTGTGACAGCTGAACCCGCGAACATGGTCAACAGCTATACCCGGGGCGGCTTCGGCACGGTAACTCGAGGGTCGAGTCTCCATCGGGGGTGACGTGCTTCGTTTTGCGAAACTCGCTGAAATTACACCAAACGCACTAATCTGCCGCATAGTGCGCGGTTCAAAACGGCCGCAGCGGATTCCAAATCCGATCGTGAGGTCAGGCAGGTCTGGATCTTTTCAGGGTGCGCATCACCAGAGTGGAATTGATCAGTCCTGCGCACCGACGATCGGAAGCCAGGGAACGGCGTTGGGGCGGAAGCTTTGCCGCTCGGGCACCAAACCCGTGTGGTCGTCGAGGCTCATCATTGTCACACCGACCAGCTTCGCGTCACCGTCGTCCTGGGCACCCACGGAACTCCCGCAAACACCGCAGAAGCCACGCTGGGAATCGGGGAAGGTGTTGTACCAGACCGGTTCCCCGCCGGGCCCGGTCCACTCGAACCCTTCACGGGGGAAGTCGACCCACGACATCACCGGTGCACCAGACAATTTCTGGCAATGTGTACAACTACAAAGGTGGGGAAACGACAGGTTGCCCGATGCTTGGTACCTGATGTTGCCGCACAAGCAGCCGCCAGATCGCATGGTGCACATACCCTTTCACGGGATCGTCGCTGGAAGAGAAGGGGCGACCGTCAACAGCATCTACGTTCTGCTGCCGATATCGTGTTCGTCGCTTCGGACCGTTGTCGATAGTAGATGTGGTTGTCCTCCATCACGGGAGAACTCGGATGAATCCCGCCCCGCAGTCAGGACGATCGTCCCCGATTGCTGATCGAAGGGCGTAGTGGCAGGACCGTTGCCGGTTGCGGAGTCGGTGAGTCGGCGGTGTTTTGAAGTAGGAGGACCGCGGTGGCGAGCGCGATCTGCTCGGCGTGTCGGCGGGATTCTTCCTCGGCTGTCCGTGACTGTTTCAGTGCCTTCTTCAGCTGAGCGACTTCGCCGCGCAGGCGTTTCTCGACTTCCGGCGGCTGATGGGTTTCGGCGCGAACGCGTGCGTAGAACTCCTCTTTCAGGTCGGCGTGGCGCTTCTGCAAGGCCATTCGATGGACCTCGGCCTCAATGGCCAGCGCGACCACAGTAAGGCTGCCGTCCGAGCGTTCAGGCCGGCCGGTGAGGAGCCGTTCGATCGCAGCCCGGATCCGGGTTTGCTCGTCGCTGTGCTGCTGATTCATTCGACAACCTCGCTGGCGTCCAGCGATTGGACGTCATGGGTATCCGCGAGGCTGCGGAAGCGTATGGCGCTCAGGCGCAGTCGTCTGCCCGCTGGCTCGGGCAGGTGGGCTGCCCGACGGTCCAGCACGTCGGCATACGTTCGTGCGGCACGGGCGTGGCTGTCGGTGCGCACGGCGTTGCCGCACCCGACTTGGCACGCGAATTGGTTGGGGGCTGTGGCGTTGGACGCCGGATCGCACAGTGCCATATCGCGTTTGAACGCGCAGATCAGGAAGGCCTCAGGGTTGTCGAACAACACCTGTCCGTCTCGGCTCAGGAACTTGGCTGCCGCTTTCGGCGTGGTGAGAGCGCCCTCGAAGCGGGGCAGGTGGGCGGCGGCGATCAAGGCACGGCGAGCGGCGGGGCCGGAAATCCTCTCTCCGGCCGCAGTGGCGTCCCGCAGGCGCGCGGCCGTGTCGGCGGCGGCAAGCGCGGTCTCGACGTCGAGTTCGCCGTGGAAGCCGCGCCGGGCCCGGTTGCCGTAGCCGCTGGCGGTGCGACCGTCCAACACGGTGCGCATGTGGCCGTATTGGATGGCCAGCGCCACCAAGCCGCCCGGCCTTCGGGCGATGTGCCAGGCCAGGGTCCTGCGTAGGCGACCCAGCCCGATGTTCCCGAACGGATCATCGGGAACCTGCTGGTGCGGCAGACCTTGAGCGGTGGCCTCGGCGTTGATCCATCCGATCAACTGTTCAACCCGGCGATCCAGGCTCGCGGCCCGGAGTGCCCCGTGATGCTGGCGTTGGGAGACGACGTCGTGGTGCGTCGCGCTGAACAGAAGTTCGCCCTCGGGGACCATTCGCTCGAGGATGCGGATCGCTTTGACCACCGGGGTGATCGCGACCCACGGAACATCGCGCTCCGCGCCGGCGGATACATGGTATCCGTCGATGTCACGAACGTTCTTATAGTGGTGGGCCCGGATCAGGTGCGGGCCAGTCGATCCGGGATCGGGGCAGCACCCTGATCGCAGGGTTCGGGCCTCCTGCGGCCGCATGCCCGTCAGGTACAGGATCACGACGGCCGGCGCCGTGGCCAGGTGACGCACCAAGGTCGGTGCTTCCTCGAAGTCCAGGTGCTCGCGCCACGGCCGGCCATCGATCCGGCCGGTCACCCGAACCTGCATCGGGCAGGGGCCAGGTCTGGCGCTGGACCGCGTCCGCAGCCACTACGGCATCGACGACCCGTTCTACTGCATCCCGGGCATCGAAGGGGCGCACGAGAAGGGCGGTGTCGAAGGCCAGATCGGGTACTTCCGTCGCAACCACTTCGTCCCGGTCCCGAATATTCCGTCCCTTGAGGCTCTCAACGCGAAGGTCGAGCAGTGGGACACTGAGGACCTGGGGCGCGGGCCCGCACGATCGGAGAGCATTTCCAGGCCGAGGCTCCGACATTGAAACGGTTGCCGGTCGATGAGTTCGAGACCGGGTCGTGGCTGGCCACACGGGTCGACCGGTACTCGATGGTCGCGGCGAGGACCAACAAATACAGTGTCCCGATCCGGTTCATAGGCCGGCCGGTCCGGATCCTGCTGCACGCCTCCTGGCTGGTCGTCTACGACGGCAGACCTAATGAACCCGAAGAGGTCACGATAGCGGGGCTTCGCCCCGGGACCATCGTTCGTACGTCGGCCATGAGCATCATCGCGCTGTGCTAAATCACAGTCGGAACGAACGAACCTGGCCCTATGTGGTGCCGTAGCCGGGAGGTGGCCATCGGTAGGCGATAGGTCCCACGAGCAGAGGCTGGTTCAGCATGACCGGCGTGAACGACACTCCAGTGACCTTGGCCGCCAGGGCGAAAGCTCTCGGCACGGCGATGTTGTAGTTGATGTTCCAGACAGCGTCCCAGTCGATCTCATTGTCCGAGCTATCCAGCACCATTCCCAGCTCACGCATGTAATCGTTGAGTCGGTCGGGATCGGAGCCCCAACGGTTGTGCGGGCCTTGCAATTCGTGGGCGGTAACAAGCGTGCTGTCGATTGCGTACGCGAGGCTGTGCTCGGCGTAGTCGTGGCGTGTGATCGCCAGGACCTCACATCCTCGCGACAGGTCCGCCAGCACATCGCGATCGGTCGCCCACCACCCGAACGGCTCGATGGCCACGCTCCACTCACCAGCCGGGAACACGCCCACGTGACCACCGCCGCTTCCGCCGCCGGTCTTCCCGAGGAACTCAACCATCCTGTCGTTGAGCTGTTCGAAGTCCAATTCCTGGCTGGAGTCCTCGCCATTGTTGAAGCGACGTACCACCTCCGACGGGTCGAGCCCGCGGAAGAAGGCCACACTGAAGATCACGCCCAGCGGGCCTGCTTGGCTCTCGGATGCATCGAGCCACTTGAACGGGGCCCAAGGATCGGCTGTCGTCATACAGGCCATGGTGGCAGGCCGCACCGACAATCGACCTCAGCCTCGAAAGCATCAACAAACGGGCAGACACAGATCCCCACGATTCGCCACATACTTGACGCACCACTGCTCACCGGGTGTTCTCCTGCGTCAGTTCGACCGGCAACGGACACGAGCCCTTCTGACACGCCCGGCGACCGGACACACCGACCGGGGTGGCCTCCAAATTCACGGATACATCCGCCCCGGATCGGTCCCTAGCGGTTTCCGAATTCGCGGATAAGTGGTCTCAGAATTCGTACTTACAGCCAGGCAGTCGACGGCGAGTCCACTTGCATGGTGCAGAGAAGCGGCAACATCAGGTATCAGGCATCGGGCGAACTGTCGTTTCCCCACCTTTGCAGTTGTGAACATTGCCAGAGATTGTCCGGCAGCCCGGTGATGTCGTGGGTCGACTTTCCTCGCGACGGGTTCGAGTGGACAGGACTAGGCGGAGAGCCGGTCTGGTACAACACCTTTCCCGATTCTCAGCGTGGTTTCTGCGGTATCTGCGGGAGTTCTGTCGCGGCCCAGGACGACGGTGACGCAGAACTGGTGGGCGTCACGATGATGAGCCTCGATAATCACTCCGGTTTGACGCCCGAGCGACAGAGTTTCCGTCCCAATGCTGTCGCGTGGCTTCCGATCGTCGGAGCACAAGACTGATCGTGCCCGCAGGTTGTCGAAACCGGCAGATCGTCTAGAGCGATCGACGATCGGCCGGTCTCGATCAGAGGGCCTGTGCGACTTCTGTGGCGATGGCTTGTGCGGCTTCGGCCGGGTCTGCTGCAGCGGTGATTGCGCGGCCGAGGACGAGAATGAACCACATCGATCCGCTCTACCAGGAAACGTCGAGCGGACTGGGCACACACTGGCCCCGAGTCGGAGACTGCGCGAACTCGCCGCAGACGGTGCTTTGTATGTCACTGCCGGCCGCGGCAGAGATTTACTACAAGGCCCTGGAGGGTCTCCGCCGTCGTCGAGCCCCAACACCTGCTCGCGCAGCTGCGTGAGCAAGGCTTACTGCTGTCCGTCGTGGCAGAGCGCGTGCTGCGGTTCACCCCGCCGCTCACTCTGACCGCTGACGAGCTCGAATGGGGCCTCGATACGCTGCACTCCGTACTGCGCCGATACCGACAAGGCACCGACCCGAGTGCCCAGCACCCCGTAGAGGATGAATGCCTGTGAAGATCCTCGTCGTTGGTCCCGGAGGCCGTGAGCACGCCATCGCCAAGGCGCTCTGGCGCGAGTTGGGATCGGCTCGTTGCTACTTCAGCCTGGACACCTGCTGTGCGGTGCGACTGCTCCAGCAGTCGGCCAAGACTCAACGTGGGAAGACATCTATGGAGGGGTCGGGAATGCAGTCCTTCAAGGACAATACCGTGGCGTGGTTGCCCGTTATCGAGACCGTGTCTTCATGAGCGGCGTCACCGCGCCGAGAGGCACGCAGCATCCAGGCGGTCGATGCCTGGCTCACATGCATCAGAGCGGCGTGGGTAGACGCAGGTACCGGGTACCCCGGTCCTCGAACATGCCCCGGTAGAACCTTGCCACCGAAGTATCGGCGGCGACCGCAACGTGCGGAATGTCGTGCTGCTGCGTCCATTCGACAAGCCGAGCAACCATGCGTGAACCGATCCCCTGTCCCTGCGCTGCTGGTTCGACAACAACGTCGACAACGAGCCCGTAAAGACCGTCACCGACGAGTCGGCTCATACCGACAGTTCGCCCGTC
This sequence comes from Nocardia sp. NBC_01009, assembly GCF_045208035.1. NCBI lineage: Bacteria > Bacillati > Actinomycetota > Actinomycetes > Mycobacteriales > Nocardiaceae > Nocardia > Nocardia sp. NBC_01009. The sequence continues at coordinate 5,906,069 of NZ_CP108695.1, forward strand.
CGGGTCTTGGGCAACGAGTCCAAATAGGCTCGCCACCAGCGCGGACGCGCAGGCATCCTCGGGCGGACACTTCCATCCCACAAGACGGCGAAGCAGAAGATACTCGTCGACTGTAGGAAGCCTTTCCACGAGAGTCGTAGGGCCAGTCACGTGCGCCCCGAGATGGGCGACTGGTGTGCAGTACGTCTGGCTGTGCGCCCACCGGCGCATCCGCGCATCGATCTCGTCGAAGTATGTCGACTTGGCGCGGGTGTAGTCGTCGTAGTCGGGATCTGCGGCGTGCTGTGTGGCCAGCCCGCACTTGTATACGGCGTAGTCCCGCGCTTCGTCGGGGTGCGCCCGCAGCCAATCCCGAAAGAGGACAACGAACTTGGCGAACGGGGAGTCGAGCCTGCGAATGTGCAGGATGGCCGGCTCTTCTGGCGAATGGAACAGGCGCTTGTCGTACAGCTCAGGTGACGCTGCACTGTCCCGGCGTGGGATGTCGCGGTACACACCGGGCGAGTCCGGCCGCGCGCCGGAGGCCGGCATGAACCCTGTCGGTGCGAGGACGGTGGCGAGTTCGGCCAGCCTTGGTAGCACGGGCAGACACACTTGCAGATCGACGATCGGCTTGGCCACCAAGCCGGGAACTGCGGTTGATCCGATGTGGTCGAACACGTACACCTCGGAATGGGGCCAATCACCAATCGCCGCACGTACGTTGTCCAACAGCCGATCCGCACGGATCGGCCACGAAGGGTCGTAGTCGACAATCTTCATATGTCCCACCCTCTCCTCGGGATACGCGGTTGGTGGCCTGGTCCCCGTATCTTGGTGCGAGGACACGATCCTTCAGGCCCCACCTCGTGCCAGCTCCTCCACCACCAACGAGGCGATCAGTTCCACACCGAGATCCGGTGACGGATGAAGACCATCCGCATGCCACAAGCTGCGCGCGCTCGGCCGAGCGGGCAGTTCCAGCGACCAGCCGCTCAGAAGTCCGGCGGCCCTGATGAACTCCTGCCACATGTCGATGAAGACTGCCCCGGCATTGGCCGCGCACTCCGCGGCGGACTCGTTGTACCGCACCAATTCTCGATTGGCCGCTACGACATCCAGATCGGCCTCGGCGTCGGAACTCCACCCGATCGGCGGTACGCCTATGCACACCAGCCGTGCCGCGCGACGTTTCAGGCACCGCAACATCTCCCGGTAGTTGGCCGTGAATTCCTCGATCGCCACCGCCTCGTCGACGCGCCGCTGAAATTGTCGGAGAACATCATTCGTCGCAACTTCGCAGGCCGCGACGCCGTAGACCCTGTCGCCTGTGCGCTGAGCGCAGGCCAGCACATCACGGGACGTCGCTCCTCCTGAACCGTGATTCATGATCCGAAATACCTTGTGCGGGAATCTGATTTGCAGTGCAATGGACACGCGATGAACGTAGCCTCGGCATTCGACGCCCTCGACCATCACCGATTCCCCACCCCTCGGCAAGTTGGCCTGATCAACTAGCCGAGAGCTAACGCCCGCTGGATGCTCCGTCAAACTAGTGCCCCAAAACCCCAGCGTGACCTGTTCACCCACGCCTTCAGTTTCCATCAGTGATCGGGCTCTGAAGGCGGGAACCAGTGAGCCAACACTGTGGCCACCCCGTCTTCGGTCACCGGCGGGCACACCTCATCCGCAGCCGCTTGAACCACCGCTGGCGCCTGTCCCATCGCTACCCCCCATCCTGCCCAGCGGAGCATCTCCATGTCGTTGGTGCCGTCTCCGACGGCGAGGGTGCGACCGATGGGAACACCGAGTTCGGCGCGTAATAACTCCAATGCCGACGCCTTGCTGACTCCGACCGCGGTCAGGTCGAGGAATGACTCTCCTGGGTACACCCAGCATTTCAATCCGGGAAGCGCGAACCCCGCGAGCGCCGCCACGAGTTCCTCGGTGGTGTGGTCCGGCCAGTGCGCCGCCAAACGGGTCGTGGGTTGCAAGGCCAGTTCGGCGACATCGACCTCCCGAACCGTGCCGAAGAAGGTTTCCGAGTCCGATACCGGGCCGGTGACTCGCACGCCAACACCCGGATCCTCCGCCACGAACACCGCACCCGGAAGCCGATTCTGAAGGTCGGCGACGACGGCGGGGAGCGGAAACAGGTACTGGTGGACTACCGCGCCGGTCGCGGCATCAACCACTATCGCACCGTTGGAGCAGACCGCATACCCGACACGAATATCGAGTTCACGCAAGAACGGCAGAGTGGCGGGAGCGAGCCGCCCCGTGCACAACACCACATACGAGTTGGCCCGCTGTACCGCCCTGACCGCCGAACGCACCGCAACGGTGATGGTCGCGTGGGCGGCGCGGTCAGTGTGGCTTCCGTCGTTGCACAGCGTTCCGTCGACGTCTAACGCGACCAGAAGAGGAGTTTCCGGACGAACCGAGCCTTGGCCAGAGCCCGACACCGGAGAGGATTCAAGCCGCACCGCTAAGTTGTAGCAGTTACACCGTTGCGCCTCACCGAATCTCGTCAACCTGGGCTACTTGCCGCATATCCGAGGCCACCACGACTCAGGGCGCCAGACCTGCGCCTCGCAGGGGCAGCGCCATCGTCACAATCATTGAGGCCGGGTGTGTCCGGTGTGGGCGACTGCGGGGTGTGACGACGAAGTTCATGACGGGCGTAGAACGCAATTGCCCTGCCCCTGCTGCGCCGTCATAACTCCTACCGGCCAAGCTACCCACCCCGGGCGACAATCGGCTGTGGAAGACTATCGGCCCATGCCCAAGCTCCGCGTCGGTGTCCTGGTCTCGCACAACGGCTCCAACCTGCGCGCGCTGCACCGGGTACCACTGCAAACCGACGCGCAGTTCGAAATAGTGGCTGTGATCAGCAACAACAGTCGCTCGCTCGGGCTGGCGTATGCCCGCGAGAACGAGATTCCGACCCGCCATCTGTCGGGCAAGACCCATCCCGATCCCGACCAACTCGACGACGCCGTCCGCGCCATGTTCGTCGAGCACTCGGTCGAATTGGTCGTCACGGCCGGCTATATGAAGAAGCTCGGCCCGCGGACCCTCAAGGAGTTCGCACCCCGAATCGTCAACGTGCACCCCGCACTTTTACCGCTTTTCGGCGGCACTCAGATGTTCGGCGCCCGCGTTCACCAGGCTGTTCTCGATGCCGGGGCCAAGGTCAGCGGCCCGTCTGTCCATCTGGTCGAAGACGAATACGACACCGGCGAGGTCATCGCCCAACTCGAGGTCCCGGTCCTCGCCGACGACACCGTCGACACACTCGCTGCCCGTGTGCTGGCCGCCGAGCACACGCTGCTGCCTCTGCTCGTGCAGCACGATTAGTGCCCACGCGAACGGCGTCCGCGACATCCGTACCAATCCGGAAAACATTCTGTGGCGAACAGATATTGATGCATACGTTCGCCACGCATATGGCCACACCGACGGCGGTCGGCTGTGATGTTGATCGGTTCGTAGTTCGGAAAGTTCGCCACCGGGACGGCCGACTCTCGCACTGGATCTTCACACCGACCGGGGAGGTGCATCGGACGTCGTTGGCAGTGCTGACCCGGTACGGGACCTCGACTCAGGAGACCTATGCCTACAGCCTGGTCGACCATCTGAACTGGCTGCACGTGAACAACCGCAGCCCGGACACCATCGCGTTCGACGACTTGCGCCGCTACATGAACGGCGCTACCGGGCAAGCTGACGGCGTCTACGGATTGGCCTGGCGACGGCCGGATCAAAAGCCGCTCGGCACTTCGGCGGCAGGTAACGTCGCGACGGTGGTGAAGGCTTACTACCTTTCCCTGCAGGCGTCGGGAAATGTCAGGGCGGACCTGATCGAGGCCCTGACCTCGGGCCGTAGCTTCACTCGGCATGGTCGGGCCGGTCGGACAGTCGAGTCGAATCCCCTTGCCCCGCACACAGGTTCGCGGCGGCCAAGGTTCCTGCCCGACGAGGTCGTGCAGGCGTTGTTCGAGCCTGGCGTGCTCACAACCGCCCGGGACGTCATGATCGTCACCTGGCTGCACGACGGCGGCCTGCGGGTCGGCGGCCTCTGCGGGCTGCGGTTCTGCGACCTGCACCTGATTCGGCATCACCCGTGTGGGCAGCGCGCGGACCCGCACGTTCACGTCGTCGGCCGCGACGACAATCCAAACGGGGCGTGAGCGAAATCGTATGTCCCCGTGGAGCCGAGCCAGGACGGCTACACCGTGGACGGGGTGATCCGGGCGGTCAGCGACGACATGATCAGCACTTTCTATGCCTATCTACTCGATGAGTACGGCCCGACCCAGCATCTGGTCGACCACGAGCAGATCCTCGTCCATACCGGCGGCGCTACACCGGGCGCTGCGCTGCGCACCGATGGGGTCCGCAAGATGCTCGGGCGCGCATGCCACCGCGCCCACCTGGACATGCGCGTGCTCCCGCATTCGTTTCGGCACAAGGCCGCCGCCGGACTATATGCTGCATCAGATTTCAACGCCGAGCTGGTGGCGCAAGAGTTCGGGTGGTCCAGTCCGGCCATGGTCACCGACGTCTACGGAAAGTCGGCCAACCGGCACGCGATGAAGTATCTGCAGCAGGCGTGGGAGGCCACCGCGCGCCCACCGTCAGAGCCCTGGCTGGCACCGCCCCGACCGAGCGAGGGCGACTCGTGATGGTACCGGCAGCGTCGCACGAACCCGTTGTCTCCACCGCGAGCGACTACCTGGAGTTGAACCCGGACCGGCGCTACGCCATCATCAGCCAGCAGTTCCCGAACTGGCTGTTGGCCGAACCGATCGAGTTCCCGCCTCATCACGACACCTACGGATGGGCATGTCGCGTCGAGAGGTGTGATGGCACCCTGGGCGGGACCGCGACCCAGCAGCTGTGTGTCAACCACGCCAAGATCTACCTCGAGGTCAAGCACACCCTCGGCATCGACGACTTCCTGGCCCGCGCCGAGCCAATCCGCGCTCTGCGGTTCGGTTGGGCGCTGACTCGACTGGCGACATGCGCCGTCCGCGGGTGTCCGCGCGAGGTCGGAACATGTCGATACTGCTACAGCCACGGTGGTTCGTTCAGTCGTGCACGCCGACGGGAGGGGTTCACCGAAATCGATTGGGCTGCAGGCCAGAAGCCGCTGCAGGCGCTGAGGGAGTGCTGGATCAGCGGCTGCGTTCATGACGCATCAGCAAGCCGGGTCGTCGGCAGCGCGAGGAGGCAGATCTGCCACAGTCACGCTCAGCAGTTCAATCGCTGGCTCGAAGCGTGTGGCAAAGCACCACGCGAGTGGGGCGAGTTCCTGGAATCTCGCCGCGTTGTCGAATCGTTGTCACCACCGAGCATTCGCGGACAACTGTCGCTGGCCAAGCTTCCCGCCAGTCTTCAACAGGAGGTGCGCTACGCCCTTCATCGGCACGCCAACACTGCGCGTCGCTCGCAGTGGCGTCCCGCTGAACTTCAACATGTGGTCGATGCGCTGACAGCGGCGGGGGTGCAGTCTCTCACCGATCCAGAGATTGCGGAGCTGATTCCCGGGCGCGAGATCCGCAGCCGACAGCCCGCGCGGCGGATCTGGCTGGACGTGCCTGCGTGCGCAGCCTCACCATCTCGGCTGAATCCGCCAAAGACGCAGGCTGGTTCGATCCGATCCTGCTGGGAGCTTCGCCGTTCCACGACACTCAAGGACCCCGCCGCAAACCGTGGGACCTCACGGTCGTCACACAGCGATGGCTGCGAGACCTGCTCTGGGAGCACCTGTCCGACGAGGCGCTAAAGCCGACAGGCAAACGTCCATGCGACGCCACGATCGTCAACCGGATTGCCGGCATCACTTTGCTGTCGCAGACGCTGGAGCAAAACCGCACCGATCACGGGATGCATCCGGAACGGATCGGTAAAGCCGACGCGGAAATGCTCAGACAGACCTGGGCTCTGTGGTTTCGCGAGCAGACCCGCTGCCCCTCAGTGGTGCAGACAACAAACCACGCGTGCTCACCGAGGTGACTCGGCACGTCTTCAGCTCCAGCCTTCGGGCGGTCTTGCGGTCGGCACGTGAACTCGGCCGGACTGCCACAGAGCTGGACCCCTTCATCCTCAGTCTGCCCGAATTTCCCAGGGCCGCAATCAATCCGCGGCCCCGCCCACTCAGCGATGACGACTTTCAGTTGCTGGTCAGCCCGAAGAGCCTTCAGGCTCTCGACGCTCTCGATGTCGAAGACCTCGGGTTCTCCGACCTCTGGCTCGCACAAGCGTTTCAGGGCGGCCGGATCAGCGAGACGCTCGGACTGCGGCTGGGCTGTATCGGTCTCGTCGGCGCCGCGCAGCCCTACCTCTGGCGCGACATCGCCAAAGTTGGGGTGGTCGACTACGGAATGCCCTGCTACCTGCCGGTTTATGAACGCTTCCTGCGACGCCGGGCGATCACACTCGCCAAGCTTCGGTTGCGGTATCGCGATCAACTCGAAGAGCTTGACGGCCGTAGCCGAGCTCGGCTGGAAGCGAGGTGGGATCGCGAAATGCCGTTGTTCCCTCGATCGACGTTGAATCCTGACCTAACGCTGGAGATTACCCAGAACTCGTTCCGAGATCTCTGGACCGGATGGTTCCAAGGACTCGGGCTGAAGCCCATCACCACGCACCAGACGCGGGCGACGCTGGCCACGTCATTGTTGAACAACGGCGCACCCCCGGCCCTGGTCCGGCAGCTGCTCGGGCACTTCTCCGAGGAAGCGCTGGCACACTACGCCAACTACAACAACGACACCCTGACGCGGCATCTGCAACAAGTCTGGACCGCGGGGCCCCGGCATGGACAGGCCCGGCACCATCCTGCTGCGCCCCACCGAACTCAAAGCAGACAACCCCGCCGCGGCGGCGGCTCGGATCGATCTGACGGTGGTGCCGGTCGAGCATGGTCTCTGTCGTTACGGTCCAGTGGTCGGCGGCTCGCAATGCCCGTGGGGAAAGAACTGCAGCGATGGACCGAACGGGCCCTGCGAGCATTTCGTGCTCACCGGTGCCGACCTGGCCTACTGGGAACGCAAACGCGACGCCGCGGTCCACTTCGCCGAAGGAGCGCCCAGCGATGAGGCCCGTGATTACATCCTCGGCCAATGGGAGCCTTGGGAACCTGTCCTGACCGGTCTGCGCCAGGCCCTGGCCGATCTCGGCCTGCTCGAGGGCGCCGAGAAGCTCGATCTTCGAACTCCGGTCCACGACTACTTCGATCCCCTGTTCTCCACCGGATGGCAAATGCGCCAACTGAATTCGAGTAGCCAGCCCCCTGAAGGCGATATCTAGGAGACGAAACCCGTTGGCACCCAACACTCGCCGTCGTCCCGTCGAGATGATCGAGCAACGCTCCCGCACCAGTGCCGACTGCGAGAAACGCGTCCGCCGAGCCTTGGCCAAGCTGACCAGGGCCGGTGTCCCCTTCACCATCGAGAACGTCTGCGACCTCGCCGGCGTCGGCAAGACATTCATCTACGACAGGCGCCGCCCTGCACTCACCAAGGTTGTTCTGGCCGCCCGCGATGCTTCCCAGGCTGTCAGCACCAAGCGAGCCGAGCAGACTCTAGACGCGGAGACCGCGTCCTGGCGCGAACGTTCCCTCAACGCCGAAGCGGTCATACGATCATTGCGGGCCACGATCAGGGATCGCGACGACCGGATCAGCGACCTGACCGGACAGCTCTACGACCCCGAAGGCAACCACCTGATCGACGAAAACGCCAAGCTGCGGCAGCTTCTCACCACACTTAACGAGAATCTCACCGAGGCCCGAACCGAGAACCGCACCCTACGGCGTTCCCTCGATGGCGCACGCGCCAACGTCAAACGCGAACGCGATCGCAACGTCACGCAACTCTTCTGCCAGTGACTGTCGCCTGCCAGGGGGTGGTGGGACCACCACGTTGTCAGCCGTAAGACCACCGACAGCATGTGATGCACTGTGAGAACAGGTTCCAGATCCGTTAGGCGCACCGATCATGACGCGGCAGCAGAACGACCGGTAATGCCGATGAGCGAGCTGCTATCACAGCGTGCGGGACCTGACTCCGGGATTTCCAGCTCTGGGAAATGGATGGCTTGCGGCGAGAATGGACCGCTGATGAGAGCGGACATGGATATCGAGGAAATGCTGGACAGGCTCGGCTCGGTGATCGGGTCACCGCCCGCGGGTGGAGTTGTTCCGGTTCCGTGGGAACTCGGCCCCGAGATGATGGGTTTTCAACTGCCTGCGGACTATCGGGCGTTCGTCGACCGGTACGGGATGGTGAGCATCAGCAACGAGCTGCACATCTACGCACCCTCGGCAGCGCCTAGTTCCCATATCGGGGAGCCGCCCGGTTTCGAGGGATTCCTGTACAACACCACGGACCCCTACGGATACTGCGCCATGCTGGCCCAGGCCTACCAGGGCGGGGACTACGACGAGTGCCCCTATCTGCTGTTCCCGGCCGAGGGTGGGCTTTTGAAGTGGGGCAACAACTACAACTCCGACCACTTCTTCTGGCTGATGCGGGGCCCGGACCCGGACCGGTGGCCGGTCGCCGCCAAGTTCGACGCGAGGATGATGTGGGACGTGTTCGAGGGCGGCTTCCTCGAGTTCGTGTTGGCAGCGGTGACCGAACAGTATCCGTACCACGGGGCAGTCCTTCCCGGAGGGATGACGCCGGTCGGCGATGGCCGTGGTTACCGCCCTCGAGGCGACTGGTCCAAGCAGCTGTGAAAGCTGAAACCGCGAAAGTGGTGAACAGCCATTCCCGGGGAGTCTCGGCGTGGTGACCTGAGGATCTCGTTTCCATCGGAGGTGGCGTCCTACGGCGGCTACGTGCCCAGGATGCATTCGCCAGGCTGACTTCAGTCAGGACGAGTGAGCGGTAATGCCGCGTGGCGCGCGTTCTCGAACGTCCGCAACTGCCGATGTGCGAGTGAAAGCAATCGCTGGACAACAGCGGCTCGCTCGCGCCGTTGGCGCCGATCAGAATGAGTCCGTCGAGCCCACTCCGATATCTGCGGCCGTCATTTGGAACTCGTCCATGAGCTCGAACAGGATCTATAGGGCGGGTGGGTTCTTGGACAGCTGCGCTGCCGAACCGCCGAGGATCGACCTCCGTGAGAGGCTCCAGGCCCGGCCCCGCCTGGGTGCGTACGCGACTTACGACGTCGTTTCGACGTGAGATTGGGAGTCGCACGCTCGCACGAATTGGTGATGTTCATGAGAACGGGAGTCAGCTTGCCGCAGGCTTTCCCCTGGGCGTACCGATCACTTTCCGGTTCGGTTGGTGAGGGGCTGTGGAGAGGCGGTCGGTGGTGTGAATAGTGCCTGGATGGTTTGGGTGGCCAGCTCTCGCAGCCAGCTGTGGGCGCGGTCGTTGTCGTAGCGCTGGTGCCACAGCAGGTACAGGGGTATGTCGGGCAGCGGGAGTGGCGGCGGCAGTGTGGCCAGGCCGAGTTGTTCCCGGGCCGTGCGGGTGACCGCGTCCGGGAGGGTAACGACCAGGTCGGTGTCGAGGGCAAGTTGCAGGGCGAAGGCGGCGGTGGGCCCGGCGGCGACGACGCGTCGCTCGAGGCCGTGCGTGGTCAGGGCGTCGTCGATCGGGTCGCGCAGTCTTCCGCGTCGCGAAACGATGAGGTGCTCGGCGGCTACGTAGCGCGCGAGGCTGAGCGGGCCTTCAGTGAGCGGGTGGCCCGGTCGGACGGCGACGACCAGCCGGTCGCTGCCGACGAGACGGTGGCGGATGTCGGGCAGCGTCGGAGTGCTGGAGCTTGATTCGAGGTCGACCTCACCGCGGCGCAGCTCGGCGTCGTCGGTCCCGGGTTCGGCGGACAGGCGCAGCCGGACACCGGGGGCCTGGCGGTGGACGGCGGTGATCAGCGCAGCGCCGCACGCGGCGGTCAGGGCGTCGTGCCAGCGCACGGTGAACACCCGGTCCAGAGCCGCCAGGTCGAGGTCGGGCTGCGCGGACAGAAGTTGGTGGGCCTGCTGCACGAGAGTGTGGACCTCGGCGCGCATGGCCAGCGCGCGGGTGGTGGGGACCATGCTGCGGCCGGTGCGGACCAGGATCTGGTCTCCGGTGGCCTTGCGGATGCGGCCCAGCGAGCGGCTCATCGCCGGTGCGGTGACGTGCAGGCGTGCTGCCGCGCCGGCGACGCTGCCCTCTTCCAGCAGGGCATCCAGGGCCGTGAGCAGGTTCAAATCCAATTGCATGACAGTAACTCTACAAGTGAAAAGCATGCACTTGTTGTTAACGATCGGGCGGCCTACCTTCGAAATGCGGGGCGAGACAACTGCCCCGCTTCGACCGATCACAGGGAGCCCACCATGAGCACAGCCACACCTTTCGCCGCCGGTACGACGCTGCTGTCCGACGTGACAGCTGCGGTGCAGACCGCCGGCGTCACGCTGCGCGACCGCTACACCTCGCACGCCCGGGGCGTGAGTTTGGCTGAGGTCGTAGGCGAGATCCACGCCAACGACGACGCGGTGCTGGACGTGCTGCGGGAACCGCTGCTGTGGGCCCGCCCGGGGTCGCAGTGGGCCGAGCACGAACTGGCCGGCGGCGCGCTCCCGCCCGGGGAGTGGTGGGTCGTCGACCCCGCTGAGGGCAACATCAACCACGTCCACGGCATGGACGACTGGGCCGTCACCGCCACCCTGGTCGGCGACAACCAGCCGGTGCTCACCGTCGTCCACCTGCCGTTGACCGGCGACACCTACACCGCGGTCGCCGGTGGCGGTGCCCGCCTCAACGACCGACCCCTGAAGGTGTCCGCCAAAACCGACCTGGGCGCCGCGCTCATCGGTACCGGCCAGGCCAAGCCCGGCGAGGACGAGCGCACCTTCCGGCGGATCGGTGACTCCGTCACCGCCATGCTGATCAACGGCCTGGTCGTGCGCGTGTCCGTGCCCGCCACGATGCAACTCATCCACGTCGCCGCCGGACGCATGGACGCGTTCTGGCAGTTCTCCGACGTCCGCTCCGGCCTGGTCGCCGGCGCCCTGCTGGTCGCCGAGGCCGGAGGCACCGTCACCGACTTGACGGGCGAACCCTGGAACACCGGCAGCCGCGACTTCCTGGCCGCCGCCCCCGGCATCCACTCCGCCACCCTCGAGGTCCTCGCACCGATCGCCTGACCGGAAGTCTCCGCTCTTCCCACCCCGAATACCGCAAGGAGCATCACCGCATGTCCACCATCGGCATCCTGGGCGCCGGCCGCGTCGGCACCAACCTCGCCGGCAAGCTCTCCGCAGCCGGACACCACGTCACCCTCGGCGGCCGGGGCCCCGAAGGCCCCGCCGGGCTCGACCCGCGGATCACCCGCGCCGACCAGCGCACCACTGCCCGCACCACGGACATCGTGATCAACGCGACGCCCGGCGACAGCTCCCTGGACCGGCTCACCGTCCTGCGCACCGAACTCGCCGGCAAGATCCTCATCGACGTCTCCAACGCCACCCGCGACGACGCTGACGGCCTGCCCGGCGTCCTGTGCTATCCCGGCAGCAGCCTCGCCGAGAAGCTCCAGGCCGCGCTCCCCGACACCCATGTGGTCAAGACCCTCAACACCATGCTTTTCATGGTCATGACCGCTCCCGCATCCCTGGCCAACCCACCGACCGCCTATCTCTCGGGCGATGACCAACACGCGAAGAGGACCGTCACCGGCCTACTCGGCGACCTGGGCTGGCAACCCGAATGGATCGAGGACCTCGGCGACATCACCACAGCCCGCGCCACCGAGGCCATGATCCTGGTCGTGCCCCACATCCTGCGCCGACACGGCGTCAAGCCCTTCGCCGTCTCCCTCGCCCGCTGACCCACCAAGACCAGGTTCAGATCAAACCTAGGTAGCGGGCTCGTGCGAGGCGGCTGGCGTGAATGAAAGCGTGATCGAGTCGCACCGGCCCGTCTCCGCCAGCCAGGACCTGTTCCAGCTCGCCGACTCTGCCGATTCAGGCCGCGCACCAAACATCCTGAAATGTCGCTGGGCGCGCGTTGGTCGATCGTCCAGATCTGTTGGTCGACATGGCTTCCCAACGCGCGCAGTCGGCCGATGCCGTTGCAGCCCTCGATCGCCCAGACCCGATCGGTGTATTGCTTTGCGGTGGTGAGCATTTCGGTGTAGCCGGCGTTGTCGGTGCCGTATCGGCCCGTGGCCAGTATCGTGCTGGTGGGGTCGATGATCTCGATCGTGGCTGAGCGTTTGTGCGGGTCCATTCCGATTATGACTGCCACCTGTGGTGTCCTTCCGGTCTCGGCGTGTGAGGTCCGTGCGGGAAGGCACCGCTACTTCGAGCTGGGCAAACCCCTCTTCAGCCATTCCCGGCACGGCACCCGGCGAGAGGCAAGCCATGTGAGAGCCACACCAATGATGCTGGTGGGCAGCCGCTTATAGAGCTTCTCGCCGGGTACCTGGACCCGATCCTGGCCGGGATAAGGTCCTGGCACCAGTGTTAAGTAGCCGCCTATCGCGCGTTCGGCGGACGAGACCGGCTGCGGCTCGAGACGTCCCATAATGCCGCGTGGCGCGCGTTCGGCCGACCTTGGAGACCAAGCCGGGGGCGGGCCCTCGTGACGCTACTGGTGCGTCAGCCGCTGAGACGGAGGACTCATCGGCCGCGGCGAGGGCATCGCGCCACGAGCTCCCGCGTCGGCTACCTTCGTTACCAGCGAATACGTTGAATCCATCCCTCGGTGGACGATGTCCGACGCCACCGACCGGACGCGAACACGGAGGAATTGGTCATGCCCTATGCCGTGGACTTCGACACCGTAGCGACCGTCGGCCTGGAGTCGTCGCCGGTCGCGGCCGCACTCGCCGGCCTGCGGGCGAACGAGGCTCGGTACTTCAAGAACAAGTACGGCCACGTCTTCACGGTCGAGCCCGCGAGCAACGCCACGTCGACGATCGACTGGGTGAATCGGATCCTCAAGGAAGAACGCGGCATCGTCATCGCCTCTCGGCCGCTCGAAGCGACCGCATTTCAGGTCGAGAACATTCGGATCGCCTACGTCTTCTACGAGAACGGGCTGTCGATCAACGTGATGTACGCCGTCGACGACTCCAGGAAACGGGCGGTCGGGTTCAAGCTCTCCGATGGAATGGAAGTCCCCGCGGAACTCGCCTCGTTCAAGTTCGCTCGCCAGAAGTCGAAGCTTGCCGGAACTATCCGCGGCTCCTACTTCGTCATCAAGAACGAGTACTGACCCGGGGTCGGCTTTGCCGATCAGCCATCTCCTACCCGTCGTGTCCACCGGCAAGCGCCGACAGATCGCCATCCGCACCTGCTCGGGGCTGACCCGCGTCTTCGTGGACGTCCGCATCTGCCGCGTAGCGCGCGTCCGGCGAACGTCCGCAACTGCCGAAGAGCGTGCGTGCATGGCGTCCGCCGACGAGTGTGCAGCATGTCGGTACCGGCAGACACAATGGCGGACATGGAAAACGGTGATGACAACGACGCGGCCCAGCCCTCCCCGGCCGTGAACAGATGGACGGTGGGTCTCACCTGCGCCGCGATCGTCGCGACCGGCTACCTTATCGCCTGGCTGGTGCACGAGCCGGAGCCGTCGGAGCCCACGACTCGGGCCGAAAACTCCTATGTCACACCGCCGGTCACGTTTCCGGTGCAGATCCCAGGCTGCGATGTCGTGGAACCTCCGCGGGAAGGGCAAACGTTCGGGATAGTTCACTCCGTCACATACGAATACGACAATCCGTCCTATCCGTGGTTCTCCGCTCCCAAGGCGGGCGCGATGACGCAGGCGCTGCAGGATGGGCTGCCCGGTGATGTCGAGATCGCCTTCGCCCCGGTAACGCGCTCGCTGGTGTTCCAGCCGATCCTCGGCGATGCCACGCAGAACAAGGGATTCGGCGGTTGGACCAGTGCGAACGCCACGCTGCTGCGCGGTGACCGAGAGGGCGCGCTGTCGGTGACCGTGCGCCAAGCCACCAAGCCGATTCCACCGTGCGTCGCCGGCGAACTCGACGAACGGCGCCACCTTCCCGATGGCACGATCGTCGATACCGATGACACCTGGTATGAGATCAACGGGGTTCGCACCCTTACGCGCGACGCCACCGCTTACCTGCCCGACGGATCCGTCGCCCACGCGAACGCCACCGATCAACCCGCTGAGGGCAGCGGCCGTCCCCGAGCCGTCCCCTTGGCCATCGATGAACTCGTCGCGCTGGTGACCGATCCCGAACTACGCATCAGCGCGCCGGTTCCGCCCGGAACATCGAGCCCGCCCGAGGTCTGCCTGCCCTTCTCGAAATCCGGCGCGGTGATCGATCAAGCCCAGGCACGTCGATGGGATGCGGTGCTGGCCCAGATCCCGCTCGACGGTGTGACCCTGGACCGGCCATTGGGGACGCTGCTGCAAGGAGAGAGGGACGGCGGCGTGTGCCAGGCGGTTCAAGTAACCACGCCCGGCCGGCAATCGCGGTTGGCCATCGTGATCAGCACCGAGCAACCCCTCCCGCAGGAGCCCGATACTTCCTCTTACGGCGGCGCGACGCGGCGGCTGCCGGACGGGACTGTGGTCGAGACCCACGAAGAGCGAAGTGCGGCGCTGGCGTCCACGCCGCGAACTGACCGTACGGTCACCGTCACCCGCCCGTCCGGGACACAGATCGAAATCTCCTTCGCCGACGCCCCCGCCGAGCTTCTGCCGTTAGCGCTGCTCGAGGAGATCGCCCTGAATCCGGGACTCGACGTGTCGTGATGAGAACGATCCGTGCTGACTTCAGTCAGCGCGAGTGAGCGATAATGCCGCATATCGGTCGTTCGGAAACGCGGCGTTCGCCGATCGACAGTGCGATAACTTGTTCCACTTCATACTGCTGTCGATGGTCCCACGACTGGCAACGTGGTGGTCCCCCTGGCAGCCGACAAGTGACACGCCGAGGCAGCTGTCAAGTCGCGAACGCGTTCTCGACTGCTCTGCCTGCGCACACAATGCATTTTTCGGCGCGTCGTCCGCTAAGCAACAGATCGCCACCGGACACCGTCTCCACCTCAACCTTCGGCCCTGACGGTGCCTCGTAGACACCCGTTTCTCCCGTTCACCAACATCATTGGGGTATCGCATTGTCCGAACGCTCGCGCGTAGCTGTCTGGTTGAACGGCAGTTTCGGCTCCGGAAAGTCGACTCTGGCCAATGCGCTGGTCGCCGCAGATCAGCGATGGCGGATCTTCGATCCCGAGTACGTCGGATTCATGCTCGCCCCGCAGTTCCCCGAGTGCGAGATCGCCGACTTCCAGGATCTTCGCTCATGGCGGCGCCTTGTGCCGATCGTCGCCCACGAGCTCGCCGAGGAGACCGGCCAGCCTCTGCTGATCGTCCAGACCGTACTGAACCAGCGGTACTGGCGCGAGATCGCCGACAGCATTCGCGGACAAGGGTATTCGCTGCACCACGTGCTGCTCGACGTCCACCCCGACGCGTTGGACGAGCGCATCACCGCAGACCGCGACCTGCCCGCCGCGGCTGAGTGGCGTCGACAGCACATCCCCGCCTTCGCCGACGCCCGCCGCGAATGGCTCGCCTCCGCAGCCGATCTCGTGATCGACACCACCTCGATCAGCGCACCGCAGGCCGCCGGCCAACTCGCCGACGCGCTCGCATCCTGGACTGCCAGCACACCCGCGGCGGCCCCGATCCTCACCGACGCACACCGCATGGTCGTGCTGCGCGGTCACCGAGCCGAGGACATTCCGGCGATCGTCGAGCAGTGCCACGACCGGGCAATGCTCGAATACACCCGCATCCCCCGCCCCTACAACCTCGAGCACGCCCATCAGCTACTCGACCTCGCCCGCAGCAGCTGGGCCCAGCCCCACGCCGTTTCGCCGCGATTCTGGGCGATCACCACCCGCTGCGAGGAAGGCAAGTACGCGTTCGCCGGGACAATCGACTACCGGCCCACCGGCCACGGCACCGCCGAAGTCGGATACGGGCTACACCCCGCCTTTCGCGGTGCCGGCCTCATGTCGATCGCGCTGGGCCTGGTCCTCGACCATGCCTTCGAGCACGACGGGCAGCACCTGATGGCTTGGCAGGCCGCTGTCAGCAACTGGGCCTCGGCAAAAACAGCGTGGCGCAACGGATTCCGATTCGAGGGTCGCGTGCGCGGGCTATGCCTGCGCCCTGACGGCGGCTTCTCCGATGGCTGGATCGCCACCCTGTACCGAGACGATCCCCGCACCCCCACCCGGCCCTGGTCGGAAACGATCGACGTGCTCGGCGCTGCCGATCTCCGTTGACGGGCCCGCCGATTCGTGTTCACCACCAGCGACTTTCGCGTAGAAAGGGCCTTATGGTCTCGGAATTCGATCGGCACTTGGATGCATTCCGTCGCTACCAGGAGACCCCGTGGGGCCGATTGCGCTACGAGCAGGTCGCAACCAACCTCGCTCGCCACCTACCGCACCGGCCGCTGAGGGGCCTCGACGTCGGCGGCGGCGGCCTGGACGCGCTGCACCTGGCAGCCCTGGGCCACCACGTCACGATCGTCGACACCTCCCAGGCATCGCTCGACGAGGCCATAACGCTGGCCGGAAGCAACGGTTGCACGGAACTGCTCGAGACACGCCTCGCCGACATCGAAGCCCTGGCCGGCGTCGCGGCAGAAGGTTCGTTCGATGTGGTCCTGGCTCACAACGTGCTCCAATACGTGCCCGGCCGGGCCGAAGTGCTCGCGGCGATGGTGTCGGTCCTGGCGCCCGGGGGCTTGCTGTCGGTGCTCGTGCCCAACCCCGCCAGCGACCCGTTGATCGCCGCCGTGCGGCGCGGGGAGCTCGCCGAGGCGATACGGCTGCTGGACGCCCCAACCCGGCCCGCACTCACCTACAACGTCGAGGTCGACGCGATCACCGCGACCGAGCTGGCCGCCGACATGATCACCGCAGGCCTGGGCCGACCGGTCCGCTACGGGGTGCGCGCGGTATGCGATCTGATCAGCGACGACGAGGCCAAACACGACCCTCAGTTTTTCGGCGAACTGCTGCGGTTGGAGAACCTGCTCGCCGACCGACACCCCTACCTCGAAACGGCCCGCTTCGCCCATCTGATCGCACTGAAACCCGAAACCACCCCAGTGTCCCAGCGCTCCCCCGGAACTGCTGAGTAGAAATTAGATCGAAGGGATCCGACCATGGACGAGACAGACCCGTTCGACGACCTCGAGCCGGGTGAGAAACAGCGTCTGTTCGAGCTCGGAGCAGCCGAGATGCGAGGCGAAACCTCCGAGGCCGGGTGGAAGATGTACCAGGAGTTCGAAACACCGCTGGGGATCCGCCGCTACACCAACGTGCGGACCCTCGAGGACGGGCGCGTGCAGGCACGCGAGTACCGAGTAGATCACAACGATCCGCAGACGATCTTCGACCTCGAGATGGACCGCTACCTGATCGAGAACGGCGTAATCCATGAGATCCACTGGATCACCGCCGAGTGAAAGCCACCCTGCCAGTACTGGACCTGTTGGCCGCCGCCCTGGCCACGGCGTCTGAACCCGCGCAGCGCGTGCGACTGATCAACAAAGGAGTTCTGCCGTGAGTGCGCATCAGATCGCGTTCGCCCGAGTATTTGTCGTGAACCCCGTGGGTCAGGTCTTGCTGGTCCGTGACCACTTCGGGTACTGGAATCTACCTGGCGGCAAAGTCGAGCCAGGTGAGATGCCCGCAGCAGCCGCTGTCCGAGAGATACGGGAGGAGACGGGCCTGACGATCGTGGAGATCGAGGAAGTCCATCACGATGAATACGAGTTCGACGGCGTTTCCTGGACCGGTTACTTCTACCGGGCGCAGTGTGTCGCCGGTCAGCCTGCGCTGCAAGAACCTGACAAGGCAACCGAACTCGCCTACCGCGACCCCGCCGAGGTGGCGTTCCATCCGGCGGTTTCGGCGGCAATGACGGCCCTGTGGATCAGGCTCAGCCCTGATCTCGGGCCGACCGCGCATCGGCCGCAGATTCAACGCTACTGCGCGCCGTAGACCTGTGGGCCGGGGTCCAGTGCGGTGGCCGCCGTCGAGCGCGAACGACGATGATGCCTGACGTGCCAGAATTCGACATGGTCAACGCTCGTCGGCATCCCGTGATCGGCATCGTTTCCGGCCCTCCAGGCTCAGGGAAGTCGACCCTGGCTCACGCGCTTGCCACCGACATCGGCGTCCCCGCGATCATTCGCGACGAGATCAAGCAGGGCATGGTCGCGGGCACCGCACCAACCAGCAACACCGGGTACGAAGACCTCAACATCCCCGTCCTGCACACCTTCTTCGACGTGCTGACCCTGCTCGCCCGCAGCGGTGTCAGCGCGGTCGCCGAAGCCGCGTTCCAGGACAAACTCTGGCGCCCGAACCTACTCGAGCTGAGCGAGTTCGCCGAAATCCGCATCATCCACTGCATCGCGCCGCAACACGACCGACTTACCCTGAGCCCCTATTTCGAGGACCTACTCCGTCGGACGGGTCAAGGCGGCCTTCACCGGTGCCCGAGACCTTCAAACTGGCTTCGCGGCCGGAACGGGCGCCGCGACTGCCTACCACCGGATCAGGAATCTCAAGGTGAGCTTGCCCGCAGAGATTCCGCTGGAGATGAGCGGCCCGCAGACGGCGCAGTCGGGACATCGGATCACTTACACCATCAGCGTGCAGAATCTCGGCCCCAACGACGCCCCTGACGCCGTGCTGGATGGCACGGTTCCGACGGGGCTGACCGACCTGGAGCTGACTTGCCAGGCCGAGAACGGGGCCGTCTGCGGCACTGGTTCGGTCCGGGATGGCTTGCACATGCCGATCGACCTGCCCAAGGGCAGCAAGGCGACCATCAACCTGGCCGGCACCATCGACCCGCAGTACGAGGCCGGCTCACCTGCACCAGCATGATCACCTCACCCTCGCGCGCCAACACCGCCGAGCGGCACTCCGGCTCGGTCACCACCGACGTCGACCGGCCGCCGGTCACGGTCACCCCCGTGATCGTCGGGCAGTGGCCCCAGACATGGCCCGAGGACGCGAAGGGGTGGGTCATCAGCTACGAACTCACTCTGGCCGCCCACGAGCAGCGGGTGGTCTGGTGGGAGATCCGCTTCGACGTACCGGCACGAACCCGCATCAATCCCCAGCAGACTCAGTGGTACAAGGTGATCAAGGACGGCACCGACGGATCCGTCGTCATCGCTACACCGGACGACACCCACACCATCGAGCCAGGCACGCCCCTGCCGGTGGCCCTGCAACTGCTCTACCCATCCCAGCACGAGGCCGGTGACGGCATCCTGCGTAACCTCCACGCCACCGAGGTGACCCGCCCATAAAACCCAGTGCCAAAGCAATCCCACTCAGAGCAGGAAGGGACGAACGCAAGACCGCTACCTCGTAGGAGGCAGCGGTCTTGCCATCCTCGGAATGCGAGGCCCAGGAAATGCGACAGGACCTCGGGGCTCGGCGTTATCGAAGGTGAAGCGCGGCAAGGTCGCGAATGCCGATGACCCGTTCGCCTTCGCTGGTGAGCAAACGTGTCAGCAGCGCACCGTAACTACCCGTTCCTTCCACTCCGATCGCGTCGACTGTCCCGAAAGAACGCAGCCAGTCGAGCAGATCCCGATGCCCGGAGGCAGTAGCCGGAAACTGCCGGTCCGCGAGGAAGCGGCCGAAGACTGTCAGCACCGTGGCGTGGCGAGTTTCCTTGTGGGTGTCGATGCCGCCGATGACATGCTCTGTTGTGCTTGGCATTCTGGGACTGCCCTCCGTTCGTCCGATGGGCGGTGAGCGGCCGGTCAGGCGATGCGGACAAGTCTGTGACGGGGCTTCTGTCCAAGCTCCTATCAGGTCACGATCGTCTGACCGGCACACGCGTGGACGCCCGCATCGAGGCGGTCGACAAATCGAACGAAGGACACCGCGGTCATACCTTGGCCAGGGTCAGACCGCCCGATGCGGGCGTCCCAGAAATACTCACAGACTTTGCCGTTCTGCCACGGGCAGTGCGGCTTGATGAACTTCTGCCGGATGCCGTGAGCCGTGCAGACTTGCCGGAGTGAGAACCGGTAGGCCCAGGCATTGTCGGTAATGAGCCGTTCAATGCGGGGGATGCCGTGTTCGGCGAAGTATGCGATGGCTCGTTCCAGGAAAGCGGCGCAGGTGGTGCCCTTCTCGTCTCCGAGGACTTCGGAGTATGCGAGGCGGGAGTGGTCGTCGACGAGGGAGTGAACGTAGTCGTATCCGACCATCGTGTTTCGATCGCGCCGGATCGACGTGCTTGCGCGGCCGTGAGCCTTCCAGCCGCCGCCGGTGGGGATCCGGCCGAGCTTCTTCACGTCCATGTGGACGAGTTGGCCGGGTCTGTCTCGCTCGTTGCGGACGGCAGTTGTCTTGGACGCGCGGATGATGTTCCCGGTGATCGGATCCAGCCTCGACAGGTGGGGAATGTGATGGCGGGCGAGGATGCGTGAGACTGTGCGGGCGGAGACTCCGAGTCGGCGCGCGATCTCGTCCCTTCCGATCCGTTCTCGGCCGCGCATTCTGATCAGCGCTTGCTCGACATCGCTGCTTGTGCGCGTGGGCATGGAGTGCGGTCTCGACGACCGGTCCCGCAGTCCGGCGTCGCCCTCGGCGCGGTAACGGTCGATCCACCGCTTCACGCAGCGACGAGAGATCCCCATTGCTGCGGCGATGTGCGCCTGTTTCCAGCCTGCGCGGGAGCGTTGGATGATCAATCGCCTGCCGTGGACAGTCAGACGAGCGTTGCCGTGGGTCACGAGCACCTCCGCGTGCTTCGAGAGAAGTCGGGCATGCCCGAAAACGGTGCATGCCCGACGAACGCCGGCCGCGAGCGCAGTGCGACCGGGCGTTGGGGAACTGATGTGGTTACGGGTTACTGCCAGGTGGCCGTGTCGGGGTCGATCCCGTGGGTACGAGCGGACTCGTCGATGATCTGCCGGAACCAGGAGGCCAGCCCGACCCGGATGCCGTCGTAGTGGGCGGAGAAGCCCGGGTCGGAATCGAACATCCGGCCCAGACACACCTGCATCTGTCGTGTGAGCGGGAAGAAGTTGGAGAAGACCTCGCGGTGGCGCTCGACGAGCGTGTTCGCCTCTGGACTGCCCGGGGCGATGCCCTGGTCCAGGGCATCGCCCAGATCACGCTGGAGCGTGGACATCGCGTGAGAGAGCGACTGCCACTGTTCCCGCGTGCGGGAAGCGGAGCGTTCGGCGAACTGCGCCCACTGCGGGGAATCTCCCCAGACAACGCGGGCCTGCCCGGGCCCGCGTGGGTCCCAGTCCGCCCCGAACGTTGCCGACTGTTCTTCGTCGCTCAGGAGGATGCCGCGCTCGTGCGCCTCGGTCATCCGTTCCAGGCGTTCGTCGAGCTGTTGCAGGTCATGGATCCGCTCGGCGAGCTGGGAACGCTGCTCACGCAAGGTGGCGCCGATCTTTGCGGTCGCGTCATCGAGCACTTCGCGGATCGCATCCAACCCGAGCCCGGTCTCCCGATAGGCGACGATTCGGTGCAGACGTTGCAGGTCTGCGTCGGTGTAGCGGCGATACCCCGCCGTGGTGCGGACCGAAGGCGACGCCAAGCCGATCTCGTCCCAGTAATGCAACGTGCGGACGGTCACCCCCACGAGCTCGGCGGCCGCGCCCACCGTGACACCGTCGTCGAGCTCGCGATCAGCCATGAACGCCAGTGTGACTTTCACCCGCTGTTTCAGGGGGGACGATCCCGACCGATGCAAGGTCGCGTGCCTCCTGGCTGTCAGGATCAAACTGCTTCGCCGCGGTGAACACGACCCGCGCCCGTTCGGGGGTGATCACTTCGACGTCGCGAGTCATCCACGGAGTATCACGCGGTCCGGTCACGCTGTCGGGCACGAGTTCCGTACACGCCTCGACGAGGCGATCGATCTCGTTCAGCACGCACGCGAAGCTCACGCTCATCGCCGGCACCTCGGTCTCTTCGGGGCCCGCCGCCGCGGGGACGAGCAGTACGTCCTGGAACGCCCACCGGCGCAGGTGGACCACCTGTCCGGGAACGCTGAACAGCTCGATGAAGCCGAGCCCTCGCACCCAGAAGTCCGTTGACGCCGCCAGGTCGGATGTCGGAATCGTCACGAACGTCGGCATCGCGTAGATGCCGCGAAACACCTCTGGCGCAACCGCCTCCGGACCTCGCTCGGATATGGGGCTCATCTCGAACGCGTTGAAGAATTCACTCATGCATTGCACCATCCACCCTCACGCAACGTGAAGGTCAAGCCGAGTCCATGAATCCGGTCCTATCGCTGCGATGCGACCAACGTCGTGGCCGGGTACATCTAGACGCCGAGGCCTGCTTTCAGACTCGGCCAGGATTTAGGCAGTGCGGCCTTCCAGTACGGCCACGAGTGGACGCCGACGGCGGCGTAGTCGATGGAAAGGTTGGCGCCGAAGAGTTTCATAGCGGGCGAGAGGGCGAGGGTGCAGTCGTGCGAAACCTGTTCGATCTCGTTCGACCGGATCGGGTCGTTGGGCCACGACCAGCTATCGTCGAACGGAGCATCGTCGGGGCCGGGCACGCCGGTGCCCATGTACAGGTGGACCGGTTTGCCGCGCAGCGCGTTGAGGTGTTTGCTCGGATCATGCGCCGCCCACTCCGGGTTGCCCGCGGTGCCCCACATGTTGTCCGGGTTGCCGCCCTTCGATTCGACCACCGGGCGCACCGAGAGTTGGCCGACACCGTCGGTGGAGTAGCAACCGCTGAAGGCTGCCAGGGCTCGGAACATATCGGGGTGGCGCACGGCCAGAATGGCCGCCGCTCCCGCTCCCATCGAGAGTCCGCCGACGGCGTAGATCCCGTTGCCCTTCAACTCACGGTCGATCAGCGGGGGCAGCTCCGAGGTGAGAAAGGTTTCCCACTTCTGGTGTCCGATTTTGGGATCATCCTGCAACCAGTCGGTGTAGTAGGTTCCCCCGCCGCCGACCGGCATCACCACGTTGACCGGCTTGTCGGCGAAGAACTCTTTGGCGCCGCCGCGCAGCGTCCAGGTGCTTGCCGACTGAGATTCAGACGCCCCGTTTCCGTCCAGTAACAGCAAGGTCGGCCGGGATGCCGACTGGTTCGCGGGTACCAGCACGTCGAGGTGAATGGTTCGCTTCATCGCGGGGGAGTGCACGTACATCTGCCATTGCTGCGGGGAGGTGCGCTCGATCCGCTCGACGGTGGCCTCCGCGTGCGCTTGCGGAGCGACAACGAACAGCGGCGCGACCGCGACCGCTACGGCCGCGGCGACCGACGCCATTCGCCGGTACCCCCGACGTCCTCGCAATACCGACACGCGCAAATCCATGCTGAAACCTCATCGACGGTTGGCCCCCGTCGGAGGCCGTGAATTTTTCGCGTCGACAATGTCATGAAACGTCATATAACCGACGTCATCAGATTCCCACCGTTGGTGAGCAAGTCGGGACGCAGACCGCGGCATCGATGGTTGGAAAGCAAATGGCTTGTGCTGCAACCAGATTCGTCTGTTGCCTCGACGCCTGCTAACGGTGCAGCCGTGGTGCGTTGTGTCGGACCGAGGCTGCTGGACCGTATTTCAGAAGGTGGCCGCTAGTAGGGCCGGTTGAACTCGCTGTTCTGGACGCTAGCGGTGATGGCGTCCCATTCGGCGGGGGTGAAGATGAGCGCCGGGCCGGTAGGGTTCTTCGAGTCACGCACGCCGACCATGCCCTTTGGAGGTGTGCGACTTCGACACAGTCGCTAGTCGCGAGACGCGTGAACTCGGTCAGTAGCTCAGGGTAATCCAACCCTGCAGCCCGCATGACCTTGGGAAAGACGCTGACTTCTGTCAGACCAGGGATCGTATTCACTTCGTTGATGAGAAGCTGGCCGGTTCGCTTGTCCAGGAACAGATCGACCCGAGCGAACACCGAGCATCCCAGAACGGTGAAGGCCTCGATCGCCAATTCTCTGGCCCGGTCGGCCAGGTTGCGATCGATCGGAGCGGGACAAACAAACAGCGGGTTGCCGAGGCGAACCTTCTCTTCATAGGTGTACAGGTCGCCGACCGGAACACACTCACCGGCCGGCGACACCACGAGTGACTCCGCTGTCTTCCCGACGACGCCCAGAACGAACTCTCGATGCGGAACCGCCTCCTCGACCAAGGCCGCGGAATCCCAACGGAATGCTTCCTCGAGAGCCTTGTCCAGATCGTCAGAGGACTCGACTCTGCCGATCCCCAGGCTCGAGCCTCCACGGTTCGGCTTCACAAACCACGGCAACGGTCCGACGACCTCGCGTATCTGATCAGTAACCGAGTGAGGTGACCGGGCGTAGCGACTCTGTTCCACATGCGTGCCTTTGGCTGTGGGCAAGCCCGCATCTGCCAGCATGATCTTCGTTAGCCTCTTGTCGTAACACAGCGCGGACGAGGTGATATCGCATCCCACCACGACCAACCCATACGCTGATAGCAAACCTTGGAGTGTTCCGTCCTCTCCCCAACGGCCATGAGACATCGGGAATCCCAGCTGGTAGCCAGTGAATACCTCCGCTCCTGGAGGACCGTCGAACACCCGGAAGCTGCGGCCGCTGCCGGGAACGTCATCGACAGGCGTAACGCCTTTTGCGAGGCGTTCTGCATCGGCCTTCCGCCATAGCTGCTCCAATGCGCCATCTCCGACCAACCATTGCCCGGACTTCGTCACGCCGACCGGTAGCACTTCCCATCCGAGCTTCTCGGCGTTGCTGAGCACTGCCCGTGCGCCACCCAGACTCACCTCATGCTCTGGCGTGGCCCCACCGAAAACCACGACGACCTTCTTGCTCATCGAGCGCCCCCTCCTGGAGCATTAGGCAACAGCTGTTCAGATGCATTGTCCCGAAACGGATTAGGGACGCAGCATGATGACAGGTACCTCCCGTCGTATGGACCTTCCGCGCGGCTTCAGCGACGTGGAACCCAACCGTATGGCGACGCTTCAGCGAGTAGAACAGCGGTGGTTCGAACAGTGTGCGCTGGCCGGGTTTCAGCCGGTGCAGGTCCCTGCAGTCGGGTTCACGGACACGTTCGTCACCGGTCACCACGCCTCCGGAGAACGCATCTACCGGTTTCCTGATCGCCGCGGACGTGATCTTGCCCTTGTCTCCGACAGCCTGCCTGCGCTATTGAGGCTGGCCGGCAGCCGTGGCCTACCGGATCAGCGGCTCAGCTACGCCTGCCCGGTGTTCCGATACGAGCGCAAGCCTCGACGCCACTTCCACCATTTGGGGCTCATGGAGGTCTCTCGGGTGCCTGGCGATTCGGCAAGCCAGCTCCGATCGATCCGCCGCCTCATCGAAACGATCGCAGCCTTCCTGCGTCCATACCTTGCGGCGGAATTCACCGTCACCGACCCAGGAATCTGGCACGAACTGGTATCGCAGTTCGTACCTCCCGAGAATGTAAGCAGCTACTTGGACCGGCTGCGTCGAACTCCCATCGGGGACCGCCTCTCCATGCTTCGTGCCGACGGCGCCCCTGACGCGGTTACCGCAACAGTGGATCTGCTGGCAGACGAAGACAAACCAGACACCGCGACGAGGGCTGTCCCCGCCTACGTCCTCACGAGAATCCGCAACACCCGCGCCCTGGTCGATGCCCTCAATCGACAAGGGATTCAGGCAATCCCCAACCTCAACGAACTACACGCAAGCGAATTCCATGATGGGTTGGCCTGCCTGGTGCGGCACGGAAGTGTTCTGCTCGGAGATGGCGGAAGCTACAGCCGCTTTGCCACAGACTTCCTCGGAACCCCAGTGTCAGCGCACGCGGCAGTAATAGGACTTGAGAGAGTCGCTGACATTGCTGGCAAGTCCGACTACGTCACCTCTGCCGCTGACATCGCCGTTCTCGCCTTCCCTGACTCTCGCTCCGCCGAACACGCCGATCAGTTGACTTCATCGCTACGCGAGCAGGGAATTGCAGTGTGGGACAGCACCGTCGTGATGCCGATACGTCGATACCTTCGCAACCTCGCCGACCTCAACATCCCACTGTCCGTGCTAATCGGCCAGGACGAAGTCCGGTCGGCAGATTTCAGGGTCCGCGACAGGTCAGGGGAAATCCACACCGTCCCAAAGGAAGAACTGCCCATATGGTTGGCGGAAAGGATCGGCAGGGACACAGCGAGAGTATTCGTCGGACCGCAACCAGGCCCCTCGACACCGTCTGCCACAGTCAGACCGTCAGCAGGCGGAACACAATCCGCAAGTGCTTAGATATGTTGTGCCGACTCGGCGATGCTGGCTCTGCGCGATCGTAGCTGCTCGATGGAGCCACGGAGGAGCGAAAGTTTCGCTACCACAAAGTACTCTCACCGCAGGACAGTCCACCGACCTGATCGCCGTGCGCGGCGACGCGACCACGGATCTGGATGCGCTCAGCCGATCGCGGACCAATCTCTCGACCGAATCGCCCTGGGACACAGGGGTACTCATACAACTTTCACCGAACATCGTTGAGCAACAATGTGAGATCGTCCGGTCACACCCACGCGGCAACCCAGCATCCAGTTCGGCGTTTACGGACCATAATTCCAGTTGCGGCCGGTCTGCCGATATTCCTCGACCCGGATCGGCGCGACGCCGCAGTCCATGAGCGCGGTATATAAGACACCATCGAGGTGATCGATCTCATGGCTGATCAGCCGCGCCATCCCGTTTGCGTACTCAGCGGTGCTGGTTTCGCCATCGAGGTTCGTCGTTTCGATCGTGATGCGCAACGGCCGCGGAACCAAACCTCGCACATCGAAGAAGCTCAGACATCCCTCGAACTGCGTGTCCACCTCGTCAGAACAAGCGACGATGCGCGGATTGAGAAGGATGATGGCCGCGGCGCCTGGTTCAGCGGGCCGGACCGCGGCTACCCGCCGGTCAATGGCCAGCTGCGGCGCAGCGATGCCCACGCCCTTGGCGAACGTGTGAACACGACTGACCTTGTCCATCGCCGCGAACAACTGATCGATGATCCAGGTCGCTACGTCGCGCTCGTTGGGCAGATCCAACGGTTTTGTGGACTGGCCGAGGATCGCGGCGCCTACCTGAACGATGCCGAGTTCGCGCATGATCTCGCTGGCCGTGGACTCGATCACGGGAAATCCTCTCCCCACGTGCTGGTTTCGGTTGCGAATCGTGACCCGTCCGACCGTACGCTCTCTCTCAGTGGCCGTCGCCTACCCGCGGCCGCTCGCTCCTACGATCTGGATGAGGTATGCCGTGATCATCGAACCATTGCGTGTGCCACTGATCCCCGAAGTGATCGCCCTGATGGAGCTGGGTGCGCGCTACATCACAGCACGCACCTATTCCGATTACTGGCTGTATGCCGAGTTGTTCTCCTCAACCTGCCGAGTTGCTCTCGATGAGAGTCGCGTCGTCGGTGTCGCGCTCGGATTCCGCAGCCAAGACGCCCCGGATGACCTCTACATCCAAGACGTCATGACACATCCCGACCATCGGCGGCGCGGCGTTACTCGCGAGCTCGTCGACGAGCTGCAGAAGCAAGCGTGGCTGATGGGGTGCCGGAGGCTGTATCTCACCTCGGAACCCGGCAACAGCGCCGCCCACAAGACCTGGGAGACACTCGGATTCGCCAATGTGCATGGCGACCGCATCTTCGACGGCGTCTCCGTCATCACCGATTTCAAAGGCCCCGGCAAGACGAGGGCGGTCTACGAACTGATCCTCGGAGCTTCAGCCGCCCGACCGACTTCGACGCACACACCCCTTACATAGTCCGTAGCCTCCCGCTCCATCGCACGGAGCACAGAAGGTGATTCGAATCCCCTGGGACACAGCGGATATCGCGGTGCGACGTAGCTGTGCCGGGCCTGGTGAGTGGCAACCGTCAGCGGGTTGTGGCCTAGCGCGGCGGTCCAAGGTCAGGTAAGCAGTCGAGAGATCGACCTGCGCTCGGTCAGGTGGTGCTCGATTTCGTCGCGCACCAGCTGGTCGCCGAGTTCGGACAGATGGACTCCGTCGCTCCATAGCGTGTCCTTTCCCAGGGCCGGCGCGGCCGGGTTCGCGACGGACCAGCCCATGCAGGCTCCGGCGTAGATGAACCGCTCCCACAAGCTGATGAATGGCACGTCGGCGTCTGTAGCGGCGCGCTGAGCTCGTTGGTTGTAGCGGGCGAGTTCGCGGTTGGCCGCGGCAGCGTCGATCTGAGGATCCCATCCGATCGGGGGCTCCCCGATCACGACGACTGCTGGGAACGCGCGCAGGATATCCAGGGCAGCGCGAATGTTCTTGTCGTAGCTTTCGAAGTCCACGGCCTCAGTCAGCCGGCCCTGGAATTCGCGCCAGACGTCGTTGATGCCACATCCGAACATCGCCAAATCCCAGGTCTGCGCCACCTCGACTGCGTTGATGTTGTCGAGGACCTGAGTGGAATTCGCGCCGCCTTCCCCGTAGTTGCTCGAATCGAACTCGACCCACGGGAACCGAGCCCTCAGACTGGTCATCATCGCGTGGACGTAGCCTCGGTTCCGCCAGGACAGCACCTCGATCATGGAACCGACCGCAGGCAGATCAGCCTGGTTCACCAGCTGCGGGTTATGGGCTTCAAGGTGTTCCATCAGGCTCGTGCCGAACCAGGCGACACGCACGGTAGGACGCGGCTCGGTCGGATACAACGGTCCAGGGTGGCGGCCCGTGACGTGCACAGGGATACCGACGGCGCTGGTGTTCGGCGGAATGCGGCCGTGCACAACGGAGTCTGCGTCGACAGCCGCTGCTGCAGAAACGGCCAGTTCGCTTGCACATATCCGTCGACGACCACCACATCGGGCACGTCCAACGACACTCCCCGCGTCCATTCGCTTGCACTCTCCCCTAATTGATGCTGAGACATGTTGCCCTACAGTGGTTTTCATGTCATGCGGCTGCCGACAACTTCGGCGAGGCCAGGCACTGATCGACGCGCGAGCTGACAGCCCGTCTCCTACAGGCATGAACAGCTGCGTCGGATGGCGACTGGGTGAACGCGATGAGCCCCTGTGAGCCCGCATGCGCTGCCAGAAGGCGACTTCCGTGGCGTCACTGGCCGTGTGCGGCCCGGCTGCTGCTGTCCTAGTCCCCGTCTTCGGCACCGTGTGCTGCGGCGAGGTCGTAGGCGGTAGATATGGGTAGGGCTTTGGCCATAAGCGCATCCCATCAAGTCGTACAAGTTATTGAACGACAAGATCCTCGCCCGAGGCGGTGACCGCCATCCATCCGGACCTCACTCCAGCCGCAACACCCGACATTCTGCCCGATCCCGGTGCGAGACACGCCGCCGCGAGTGCGGATGCCCAGCACGAATTCGATGGTGGATATGCCGACCTGCCGGTGGAGAGCGCGCGAGGCGGGCAAATCCATTTACCCGTAGGGACTCAGCCTTGCCCGCGGCCGCGGCTGCCAAGGACACGCTGCAGCAGGATGAATACCAGCAGCAGGGTGCCGATGACGATCTTAGTCCACCAGGAGCTCAGGGTGCCCTGGAAGCTGATGATGGTCTGGATGACGCCGAGGGTCAGGGCGCCGAGCACGGTACCCAGGACGAATCCGGTGCCGCCAGAGAGCAACGTGCCGCCGATGACCACCGCAGCGATGGCATCCAATTCCATGCCGACCGCGTGCAGACTCCACCCGGAGAGGGTGTAGAAGGTGAACAAGATACCACCAAGGGCCGAGCAGCCACCGCTGATGGCATAGGCGGCAATCTTGGTGCGCGCCAAGGGAAGTCCCATCATCACCGCGGACTGCTCGTTGCCGCCGAGGGCATAGACGGTGCGACCGAGACGGGTGTAGTGCAGCACCACGAAGGCAGCTGCCACTACGGCGAGCGCCACCAGCATGCCCACCGAGACGAAGACGGTGGAGCCCAGATGGATGCGCTGCTGGGCCAGGTGGGTGTAGGTGGGGTCGGTGATGGTGATCGAGTCGGTGCTGATCACATAGGACAGCCCGCGGGCGAGGAACATGCCCGCCAGGGTGACGATGAACGGCTGGATCTCGAAGTAGTGGATCACCGCGCCCATGCCCGCGCCGAACACGGTGCCGCCCACCAGGATCAGTGCCATCACCACCGGGGCCGGCCAGTGGTACACCGTGACCAACCACGCCGAGATCACGGTGCTCACGGCCAGGACCGCACCGACGGACAGGTCAATGCCGCCGGTGAGGATCACGAAAGTCATGCCGACGGCCAGCACCAGCAGAAAGGCGTTGTCGATGAACAGGTTCACGAAGACCTGCGGGTAGCCGAACGCCGGGTAGCGCGCGACGCCGACGCCGTACATGATCACGAACAGCGCCGCGGTTACCAGCACGGGCGTATAGCGCTGACCCTGCAGCACAAGGCTTTTCAGCTCCGAGACCGGCCGTTCGGCCTCGTCGACGACGTGTGTGTTCATCGGTGGACCGCTTCCGGTTCGCTGGGCGCGGCGGCTACCACGCCGTCTTCGGTGTCGGGTGCGGTCGGTGCCGCACGCTGCCGGTCCGGGCGGGCGGGGAACACCTTGGCCCGGAACACCGGTGATTGGACCAGGCAGACCGCGATCACGACCAGCGCCTTGAACAGCAGCGTGGTCTCCGGCGGCACGCCGATGGTGTAGATGGTGGTGGTCAGTGTCTGAATCACCAACGCGCCCAATACTGTTCCGCCGAGATGGAACCGGCCTCCGGTGAGCGCCGTGCCCCCGAGCACGACAGCGAGGATGGCGTCGAGCTCGATCCACAAACCGGCGTTGTTGCTGTCGGCGGCCGAGACATTGGAGCTGATCATGAGACCGGCCACCGCCGCGCAGCAGGCGCACACCACGTACACCCCCGCGATCAGCCCGGCCGCCCGGATTCCCACCAGCCGCGAGGCCTCGGCATTGCCGCCGACCGATTCCAGCAGCAGGCCAAGGGCGGTGCGCCGCAGCAGCAACGCGACCAGCACCGTGACCGCGGCCGCGATCAGCACGGGCACCGGCACGGCGAGCAGGAAGCCCGCGCCGATCACGTGGTACGGACCGCTATTGACGGTGATGATCTGCCCCTGGGTGATCAGCTGGGCCAGACCGCGCCCGGCCACCATCAGAATCAGTGTGGCCACGATCGGTTGAATCCGGAAGCGCGCCACCAGGATGCCATTCCACAGTCCCAATGCCGCGGCCACGACAACGGCCACCCCGACAGCCGCGAGCACGCCGCCCACCGATCCCGGATCCGACAGCTTCTCGATGCGCAGGCAGGCCAGTGCCCCGGCGATGGCGACCACCGCGCCCACCGACAGATCGATTCCCCGGGTGGCGATGACCAGGGTCATACCCACCGAGATCAGTACCAGCGGGGCGCCATAGCGCAGGATGTCGATCGGACCGCCGTAGAGATGACCATCCTGCATACGCACGGCCAGGAAACCGGGGGTGTGCACGACATCCACGGCCAGCAGCACCAGCAGCGCGGCCACGGGCCACACCAGGCGGTGGCGGATCAGTGCGGATGCCCGGGCGCTCATGAGATCGCCCCGCTTGCAATGGTTTCCATGAGCCGATTCATGGTCAGTGCCGCGTCGTTGGGCAGCTCAGCGACCAGTCGGCGGTCGCGCAGCACTTCGACCTTGTTGGACAGACGTAGCACCTCCTCCAATTCGGCGGAAATGAACACCACGGCCATTCCTTCCGCGGATAACGACAGCACCAGGCGCTGAATCTCGGTCTTGGCGCCGATATCGATGCCGCGGGTGGGCTCATCAAGGATCAGCAGCCGCGGCTGCGTCACCAGCCATCGCGCCAGCAGGACTTTCTGCTGATTCCCGCCCGAGAGGGCCTTGACCGGAAGGGTCGGATCGGCGGGGGTGATACGCAGGGCCGCAATGTATTTCGATACCCATTCCGCCCGCTTGCGGGCCGGGATCGGCCTGGCCCAGCCGCGCGCGGCCTGTGCGGCAAGCAGGATGTTCTCCGCCACCGACAACTCGAGGATCAACCCTTGAGTCTTGCGATCTTCGGGGCAGAAGGCCACGCCGTGGGCGACCGCGGTGCGCGGTGATCGCAGCGGGGCGTTCGCGCCGGTCATCGCGACGCTGCCCGTTGCCGCGCGATCGGCCCCGAACAGCAGCCGAACCGTCTCGGTGCGCCCGGACCCGAGCAGCCCTGCCAGGCCGACCACCTCGCCCGCGTGCACCGTCAGGTCGAAGGGCGCGACCGCGTTCCGCCGCCCGCTCACCCCGGTGGCGGTGAGCAGCGGCTCGGGGTCGCCGGTGCGAGTGCGCGGCCCGTCGTGTTGTGCGCTCTCCCTTTTTATTTCTTCGAGGGTTCCAGCCGCGCTGCCGAGCATGCGGGCGACGAGGGTCTTGTGGGTCAGCTCGGCTACCGCGTACTCCCCCACCAGGGTTCCGTTGCGCAGCACCGTCGCCCGATCGCACAGGGCGAAGATCTGATCTAGGAAATGGGTGACGAACAGGATCGCGACCCCATCGGTGGCCAGGCGGCGCATGAGCGCGAACAGCTGCCCCGCCTCACCGGCGTCCAATGACGAGGTGGGTTCGTCCAGCACCAGCACACGCGCGTTCAGGTCGACGGCCCGCACGATGGCGATGAGCTGTTGCACCGCAAGCGAATACGAGCCGAGCGGCGCGGCGACATCCACCTCCAGCCCCATCCGGGTCACCAGCGCCGCTGCCGCCCGCCGCATGGCACGGAAGCGCACCAGTCCGGCCCGACGCGGTTCCCTGCCGATGTAGATGTTCTCCGCGACCGAGAGATTCGGGCACAGGTTCACCTCCTGGTAGACGGTGCTCACCCCAGCGCGCTGGGCCTGCTGCGGCCCGGTGAAGCGCACCAGCTGCCCGTCGAACAGAATGGTTCCGGCTTCGGCGGGGTGAATCCCGGTGAGCACCTTGATGAGAGTGGATTTGCCCGCGCCGTTCTCCCCGACCAAGGCGTGGATCTCCCCGGGGAACAGTCGCAGGTTCACCGCCGTCAGCGCGGTCACCGCGCCGAATCGCTTGCCGATCCCGGTCATCGACAGCAGCGGCGCGGTCGTGGAGTCCGACATCGCTTGCACCTCAGTATCTTCGAGCAATCCGCAGCTTCGATCAGTACTTGCGGCTTGGCAATGCCGCGGCGGCCTGTTCGGGAGTAAAGGTGGTTTCGGTGGTGACGATGCGATGCTCCACCGACTGCCCCGCCTTGACCTTCTTGAACAGGTCCATCAGTTGCGGGCCGAGCAGCGGATTGCATTCCACGACATAGCTTTCCTTGCCGTCGACAAGAGCCTGTAGCGCGTCGTGCACACCATCGATGGATACGATCTTGATGTCCTTACCGGGTTTCAGACCGGCCTCCTCGATGGCTTGGATCGCGCCCAGGGCCATATCGTCGTTGTGGGCGAACAGCAGATCGATCTTCTGGTGCGAGGCCAGGAACGCCTGCATGACCTCCTTGCCCTTAGCGCGGGTGAAATCGCCGGTCTGCGAGGCGACGATCTTGAATTTGGGATCCGCCGAAATCAGGTCGGCGAAGCCCTTCTTGCGATCGATGGCAGGGGCGGAACCCGTGGTGCCCTGCAACTCGGCGATGTTAACGGTCCCATTCGAGCCCCTGTAGGTGTCGACCACCCACTGCGCGGCCTTCTTGCCCTCCTCGACGAAGTCCGAGCCGAGGAAGGTGGCATACAGCGAGGAATCCTTGGAATCGACGGCGCGATCAGTGAGGATGACCGGGATCTTGGCGTCCTTGGCCTCCTTCAGCACGGTGTCCCACCCGGATTCGACCACCGGCGAGAAGGCGATGACGTCGACGTGCTGCTGGATGAACGACCGGATCGCCTTGATCTGGTTTTCTTGCTTCTGTTGCGCGTCAGCGAATTTCAGATTGATCCCGGCATCCTTGGCGGAGTCCTGGATGGATTGGGTATTGGCGGTGCGCCAGCCGCTCTCGGCTCCGACCTGGGAGAATCCGAGGGTGGTTCCACCACCTCCCGAACTGCTTCCGCAGCCGGCCACCGCGGCGGTGGTGAGAGTGAGAGCGCTGACGGCGATGACGAGCCTCTTGAACACGAGGTGTCTCCCTTGCGGCGAACAATTGACGATGGGAAAGGTCCTGATAGTGTTAACGCTCACATTAATTTCGTCAAGAGTCAGATCGAACCCGTACTCTGGTTCAATCCGGACGAGACAGCCGAAAGGGCGCGCATGTGAGGGACAACGAGAGAGTTGCCGATGGCGCTGCCACGCAGCGTAACCGGCCCGCGGTCATGATCGACGTGGCCAAGCGGGCAGGGGTCTCCCATCAGACCGTCTCCCGAGTGCTCAACGACAGCCCGCGGGTGCGCCCGGAGACCCGCGAGCGGGTGCTGCGCGCGGTCGAGGAACTCGGCTACCGGCCCAATGCCATGGCCCGCGGCCTGGCGAGCCGCCGCTCGAAAGTGCTGGGAGTGGTCACTTTCGACACCGTCCTCTACGGCCCGGCGTCTATGCTGCTCGGCATCGAGCGCGCGGCACGGGCAGCGCACTACGGCGTCAGCATCGCGACCTTGCAGCGCGCCGACCGCGCCGAAGTCCTCGACGCAGTCGAGACATTGGCCGACCAGGGAGTGGACGGCGTCATCATCATCGCGCCGCTCGTGGTCGCGGCGGCGGCGCTGCACAGCTTGCCCGCCACGCTGCCTGCCGTCGCCGTGGAGGCCGGGCAGGACGCCGGTCTGCCGTCCGCGTCCGTGGACCAGGTCGAGGGCGCACGGCTGGCCGTGCAGCACCTGCTGGACCTGGGACACGAAACCGTCTGGCACATCTCGGGTCCCAATGGCTGGCTCGAGTCCCGTGACCGCGTGGACGGGTGGCGGCAGACTCTGCAGGCCGCGGGCGCGGTGGTGCCGCCGATCATCGCCGGAGACTGGAGCGCGCGATCCGGGTACGAGGCAGGCCCGGTGCTGGCCGCACAACCCGGGGTGACCGCGGTCTTCGCCGCCAATGATCAGATGGCACTTGGGTTGTTGCGGGCCCTCGCCGAAGGCGGGCTGCGGGTGCCGGAGGACATCTCTGTCGTCGGGTTCGACGACATCCCCGAAGCGGCCTACCTGTCGCCGCCATTGACCACGGTGCGCCAGGACTTCGACGAGGTCGGCCGCTGCAGCATGCGAATGTTGTTGAGGCTCATCGAATCTGACGGGGCGCCACCCGAATCCCCGCAGGTCGTGCCCATACTCATCGCGCGCGACAGCACCACCGCGCCGCGCGCACATTGATCCGAATCTCGGTGCGCCGTCGACGATCTCGACGAGACCGCCTCAGAGGCGATCCCAGGTCCAGCTCGACTCGACGATGAGCGGCGACTGTGCGGAGACCAACCACGGCGTCATGTTCGCTCCATTGGGCGCCCCGATTGCGGCTCGACGCGGACGGCGTCGGGCTCCATGTGCCGGTGGGAGTCAGCCCTGGAATGCAGGCTGAGTCAGGCCCTGTCCCACTCCGGGAAGAACGAACAGACGCCCTGCCGCCGAATTGTCTGGGGACGACCCTATTCGGGCAGTGGTGACATAGAGGTCGGTCAATTCGGCACCGCCGAAAGCGCACGCGGTGGTCCGCGGTACCGGCAGCTCCACGACCCGATCGAGGCGGCCGTGCGGAGTGTAGCGGCGAACCGCGCCGCCGTCCCACAGCGCCACCCAGATCGCCCCGGCGGCATCCACGGTGAGTCCATCGGGCCAGCCGGCACCGGATTCGATGGTGACCCAAGGCTTTCTGTTATGGGCATGGCCGTCGATGAAATCGAAAGTATCGATGCGTCCGGTCGAGGAATCGATGTAATACATGCGCCGGCCGTCTGGACTCCAGCCGATGCCGTTGCTCACCGCGACATTGCCGAGGACCGTCTCGGCCGTGCCGCTGGGTGCGATCCGGGCGAGCGTACCGCCGCCGCGCGTCTCGTCGTAGCGCATGGTGCCTGCCCACAGCGCGCCGTCCGGAGCGACGGCGGCGTCGTTGCCGCGTCGTCCGGCGACCGGATCGTGAAACAGCCAGTCGAACGAACCGTCCGGGCCACGCAGGCCGATGCCATCACGCAGGTTCAGCACCAGTCCGCCACCGCTGCGCGGCTTAGCCGCACCGACATGCTGTGGGACAGTAATGGATTCGACCGCACCGGATTCGGGATCCAGGCAGTGGACTCGGCAGTCCAGGATGTCCATCCACAGCAGTCGGCGCGTGGCGCTATCCCAGGTCGGCCCCTCACCGAGCTCGGCCAGCACCGAGGTAAGGATCTCCATCAGCTCAGCGCCACAGCCGATTCCGGCACCGGGAAGCGCTCGAGTTCACCGGGCAGCCGGGCGCCGAGCGGCGACATCCCGCCGTCGGAGTCGAGCCGCCGCAGCAGATCCAGGACCAGCCGCCCGCGCCGCACCCTTTCCCGCGCGGTCGCGACCACGGTCTCGCGCAGATGCGCACCAGAGGGATAGATGCCGGGAGCCTTGGACAGGCCGAACTTCAGGTAGATCGGCGCGGCCCGCCGAATCAGCTCCGCCGCTTCGTACATGCGCACGTAGCCGCCCAGATCGTCGGGGGTTTCGACGTAGAGATCGAGCGGGACCCGGCTGGTGCGCCGGATTTCGGTGAAGTGCGCGGCGGTGAGATCCGAGGGCACGTTGATCGAATCCGCGCCCAGCCGTTCGTAGACTGCGACGGCGGCGGGGTTCACCGGCCCGATCAGAGCCGACAGTTTGAATGTCGTGTCGGCGGGCAGATTTCCGGCCGCGCGCAGCTGATGCAGCACCCACAGCACGCCTTCGTCGGCGACCAGGATGCAGCGCACACCGAGTTCGATGGCGCGCACGGCATCCTCGACGCAGCCCGCCAACCCGCTGTGCCCCAGAGCCCGTGGGCCGGTGCCACCGGCCGGTGTCCGGGTCCCCGCGCCGATGTCCCAGGTCGCGCGCGGTCCGGTGAACAGGCAGAGCTCGATATAGCGGGTTGCGCAGGCGTCGACCATCTCGGTGATCTCGGCGTCGGTGAGCATCCAGATGCCGCTGCCCTGGCTGATCCGATGGATCGGTACGTCGAGCCGGTGGGACTCGGCGAGCACCGCCGCCAGTGCCTCGGGTCCCTCCACGGAGGGAATTTCGGTGCGCCACTGCCCGCCATCGGGAAAGCAATGCGGCGAGGCGTCCTCCAAACGTGGCTGGGGCACAGCTAGTCCGAGCAAGTTCAGCTGAGAGTGCCCAGGCAGTCGGGGAATTCGGGTATCTGTCATCGAGAGTCCTTCGGATCGGCGGAGATCGGGTGAACCGACGGGGAATTCCGTCACAGTTCGGCGGGGTCGGGAAAGAGCAGCACCTTGCCGACCGCCGGGTCGCCGGAGTCGAGCAGCTTCATGGCCATAGGGAAGTCCAGCAACGACATTCGATGCGTGATCAGCGGCCGCGAGTCGAGAATCCCGGCGCTGAACGCGCGGACCGCATGGGTCCAGGCCGCCGGTGGTGCGCCGAATACCGTGCGCACCTGCACCTGTCGCACAACCAGGTCAGTGGGATCGAGACCGATCGCGCCCGCTGCCGGAATCCCGGTGAGCACCAGACGTC
Source organism: Nocardia sp. NBC_01009 (assembly GCF_045208035.1). Lineage (NCBI taxonomy): Bacteria > Bacillati > Actinomycetota > Actinomycetes > Mycobacteriales > Nocardiaceae > Nocardia > Nocardia sp. NBC_01009. The sequence goes on from NZ_CP108695.1 coordinate 5,943,645, forward strand.
CGCCGCGGCGCAGCAGTGCCGCGGCCGCGGCGGCACTGCCCGGGGCTCCAGCCGCCTCCACGACGACATCGAATTCGCCTTGATCGGACAGATTCTCGGCCAAACGGAACTCGGTCGCGCCGAACGCGAACGCTCGACCGGCATGCTGGGGGTGACGTCCGACCGCAAGCAGCGCTGCCGGTGAGGTTGCCGCGAGCAGTTGGGCCGTCAGCAAGCCGAGCGTACCGGTGCCGACGACGGCGACCCGCTCACCAGGCCTGACCCCGGCGCACATGGCCGCCGCCGCCGCACACGCCGCAGGCTCCATCAGCGTGGCCGCGGTCAGGTCGGCGTCGGAGTCCAGCACGTGCAGCAACCGCGCGGGCAGGGTCAGTGTCGCCGCCATCGCGCCCGGCTGGGTGAACCCGGTTTCCTCGTATCCCGCTGTGCACAAGGAGGTTTCGCCGCCACGGCAACGGTCGCAGCGCTGGCAATTGCGGAACCCTTCGCCCACCACTTTGCGGCCGACCAGGTCCACGGGCACCTCGGCGCCGACCGCAGCGACCGTGCCGGACCACTCGTGGCCGGGAATCACCGGATACCGCACATATCCCGCCGGTCGGGTGCCGCGCACGATTTCACGGTCGCTGCCGCAGATGCCGACTGCGTGCACGTGCACCAGCGCCTCACCGTGCGCGGGCGGACGTGGCAGATGCGGGACCAGCTCGAAGGTGTCCGGCCCGTCGACCACCAGCGCCTGTCCGCCCCTCACCGCGCCCCTGCCGGAGCACGTTTCTCCCAGCCGTCGGCCCACAGATCGAAATGTGCGCGCTGTTGCGGGAATTCGGCCGCCGCGTCGGCGTCGAATTCGACTCCCAGCCCGGGTCGGTCGTGGCGGTGGAAGTAGCCGTCGATCACCTCGGGCGCACCGGTGACCACCTTCTTGATCTCGGCGTCGGCGAAATCGTTGAAGTGTTCGAGGATCTTGAAATTCGGTGTGCTGAAACCGATTTGCAGCGACGCGGCCGTGAGCACGGAGCCGCCGACATTGTGCGGCGCCACCAGCATGTAGTGCGTCTCGGCGGTGGCGGCGAGTTTCCGAGTCTCGGAGATACCGCCGATGTGGCCCAGATCGGGTTGGATGATGTCCACAGCCTGGGTGTCGAACAGTTCCCGGAATTCGATGCGGTCGTGGATGCGCTCACCGGTGGCGATCGGAATATCGGTCTTGGCGGCCACTTTTAACAGTGCCGCGAGGTTTTCCGGTGGAATCGGCTCCTCCAGCCAGGCGGGCCGGAACGGTGCCAGTTCCCGGGCCAGGCGCACCGCTGTGGCGGGGCTGAACCGACCGTGCATCTCCAGCATCAGCTCGGTCTCCGGACCGATCGCGTCACGCACCGCCTCGATCAAGGCGACCGCGGTCATGGTCTCGGCGTGCGACAGTTCGAAGTGCCCGGCGCCGAACGGATCGATTTTCAGTGCGCGATAACCCTTTTCGATAACGCCCCGGGCCGCCGCGGCATACGCCTGCGGGGTGCGTTCGGTGGTGTACCAGCCATTGGCGTAAGCCTTGACCCGATGGGTGACCGCGCCACCGAGCAACTGCCAGACCGGCACTCCCAGCGCCTTGCCTTTGATATCCCAGCAGGCCATCTCGATAGCGGCGATGCCGGACATGACGATCTCCCCGGCCCGTCCGTAATCGCCGTACTTCATGCGCCGCACCAGATCCTCGACCGCGAACGGATCCGAGCCGAGGACGTGATTGTGCTGCGCCTCCTGGAGATACCCCAGCAGTGCGTCGGTGTGGCCGAGCATGCGGGCCTCGCCGACACCGGTGATCCCCTCATCGGTGTGCACCAGCACGTAAGTGAGGTTGCGCCATGGCGTCCCGACGACGTGAGTCTCGATCTTGCTGATCCGCATAGCTATCCATCCATCTTCTTCGGCCCGCCGACGCGTCGGGGCAGGCCGAGCGGGTTGTCGTCGCGTAGTTCCGGGGGCAGCAGCCGTTCCGGAGTGTTCTGGTAGGCCACCGGGCGCAGCCACCGTTCGATCGCGGTGGCTCCAACCGAGGTCGAGGTGGAGGTGGAGGCCGGGTAGGGGCCCCCGTGATGCTGGGCCGCGGTCACCGCCACGCCGGTCGGCCAGTCGTCGATGACGATGCGCCCGGCGATTTCCGGGAGACGCGCCAGCAGGCGGGCAGTGGATTCGGTTCCGGTGCTCTCATTTTCGGCGATGTGGACGGTGGCGGTGAGGCTGCCGGGGACTCGGTCCAGCGTCGCGAGGATCTCCTCGTCCGTGTCGTATCGCACCACGACGGTGACCGGGCCGAAGCACTCTTCGAACAGCGGTTCGTGCTCGCCGTCGGCGAGTTCGCTCGCGGCAATCGTGAACGCTCCCCCGCGCACCGCGTGCTCACCGGCCGCGCCGGGTGCGGGCGCGGCCTCGACGCCCTTCAGTTCGGCGCGTTCGGTGACGCCCCGCAGGAAGTTGTCCCGGATGCGGTGATCGAGCAGAACGCCCAGTTCGACTGTGTCCAATGCGCCCGTGAGCGCACCGACCAGCCGATCGCCGTGCGGGCCGGAAGGAGCAAGTACCAGACCGGGTTTGACGCAGAACTGTCCGACGCCGAGGGTCATCGCTCCGGCGAGTCCGGCGCCGATGGCTTCGGCGCGCTCGGCGGCCGCGGCCGCGGTGACGACCACCGGGTTGAGCGATCCGAGTTCACCGTGGAAGGGAATCGGCGTCGGACGCGCCGCCGCCGCATCATGCAGTGCACGTCCACCGCGCACCGATCCGGTGAATCCCGCTGCGGTGACCAGCGGATGCTGGACCAGTCGTACGCCCGCCTCGAAACCGTGCACGAGTCCGACCACCTCGGGGGGCAGCCCGACCTCGGTCGCCGCCCCGCGCAGCGCGGACAAGGTCAGCTCGGAGGTGGCCGGGTGATCGGGATGCGCTTTCACCACGACCGGGCAGCCTGCCGCCAAAGCACTCGCGGTATCGCCGCCAGCGACCGAGAAGGCAAAGGGGAAATTCGATGCCGAATAGACCGCCACCACGCCGAGCGGCACCTGGTACCGCCGTAGATCAGGCTTGGCTCCGTCCGCGTGGTCGATGATGATGCCGAGGTATCCGCCAGCTTCGACGACGTCGGCGAAGGCGCGCAATTGCCCTGTGGTGCGCCCGATTTCGGATCGCATGCGGGGCAGACCCAACGCTGTTTCGGCGTCGCCCTCCGCGGCGAGACGGTCGATGTCGGCGTCGAGGACATCGGCGGCAGCGCGCAGGAACCAGGCGCGGCGGTCGCGGTCGGCGAGCGCGTCGCGCGTCGCGTGGGCCGCGCGCACCACCCGGTCGACCTGTGCAGCATCGGCTTCGGTCCCGACCCGTGTGCGGCGCGTGTCCGTTCGGGGGTCCACACTCCATACCGTCAGATCAGGCATTCGCGGGACTCCTTTCGTTGGTCTGATGTGTTCGTCCGATGATGTTAGCGCTCACATTTGAAAACGTCGACGAGCGGGGTTTCGCCGTGAAGGCCGGGGGATGAATAACAGGGAGCCGTCATGGTCGATGTCGCCCGCCTCGCGGGCGTCTCCCACCAGACCGTCTCCCGGGTGCTCAACGACAGCGCCCAGGTGCGCCCGGAAACCCGGGAACGGGTCCTGGCCGCGATCGAGGAATTGGGTTACCGGCCCAACGCCATGGCGCGCGGGCTGGTCGGCGGGTGCTCGAAAGTGCTGGGCGTGGTCACTTTCGACACAGTGCTCTACGGCCCGGCCAGCATGCTGCTCAGCAGCGAACGGGCCGCCCGCGCCGCCCATTCCGGCGTCAGCATCGTCACACCGGAACGGATCAGCCCGGCCGAGTTGCTGGACGCGGTGAACACTCTCGCCGACCAGGGCGTCGACGGCGTGATCGTGATCGCCCCACTGCTGGCCACCGTGGGCGCGCTGCACGACCTGCCCGCCGGGCTGCCGGTCGCCGCGGTGGAAGCCGGACCAGACGCCGGCCTGCCCTCGGCATCGGTAGACCAGTACGAGGGCGCCCAGCTGGCCGTGCGGCACCTGCTCGACCTCGGCCACGAAACCGTCTGGCACCTCTCGGGTCCCGACGGCTGGCTCAAGACCTGGGATCGCGTCGATGGCTGACGCAACACGCTCACCGACGCCGGGCGGAAGGTCCCGTCGATGATCGGCGGCGACTGGAGCGCCCGTTCGGGTTACGAGGCTGACCAGGTGCTGGCCGACCACCCCGACGTCACCGCGGTCTTCGCCGCCAACGACCATATGGCGCTCGGCCTGTTGCGTGCGTACGCCGAACGCGGCATCCGTGTGCCCCCGCTCCGCTGAACTCTGTTGCGCAGCAGTGACTTCGGCACTCATCCGGTGGCGCGCTTCTTGTTATAGACGTCGAAGGCGACCGCGGCGAGCAGGACCAGGCCCTTGATCACCAACTGCCAGTCGCTGCCCACCCCGAGCATCGACATGCCATTGTTCATCACACCCATGACCAGCGCACCGACGATCGCGCCGACCACCGTGCCGATGCCGCCGCTCGCTGACGCGCCGCCCACGAAAGCCGCTGCGATGGCGTCCAATTCGAAGTTCTGGCCGGCCTTGGGGGTGGCCGCGCCGAGCCGGGCCGCGAAGATGATGCCCGCCAGCGCAGCAAGCACGCCCATGTTCACGAACACCCAGAAGGTATTGCGCTTGGTGTTCACGCCGGACAGCGCCGCGGCCTTCTCGTTGCCGCCGACCGCGTAGATGCGCCGGCCGATGACGGCGCGGTTCATGACGAAGGAGTAGGCGACGATCAGTACCACCAGGATCAGCCCGATCACCGGCAGCCCGCTGTAGGAGGCGAGCACGAAGCTGAATGCCCCGATCAACACGCCGAGCGCCACCATCCGGGCGATGAACAGCGATCGAGGACCGGCGGGCATCCCGTAGGACCGGCGCCGCTGGCGCACCCGCAGCTGCGACCACACCAGTGCCGCGATGGCCGCGAAGCCCAGCAGCAACGTAGGTCCGTGCAGCTCACCGGTTTTCAGGCGCACCACGATGCCGTGGGAGAACCCGTCGAACACCAGCGCCTGGATCGGCAGCCAGTTGGGCAGGTAGCCGCCCGCGATCTTGATGAACCCTTGCGGGAACGGCCCGATCGACTGTCCTTTCAGGAACAGCTGCGCCAGACCGCGGAACAGCAGCATGCCGCCCAGGGTGACGATGAACGACGGGATCTTCACGTAGGCGATCCAATACCCTTGCCAGGCACCGATTATCGCGCCCAGCACCAGCCCGGCGGGCACCACCAGCGGCCACGGCACATGCCACTGCACGATGGCGATACCGGTGAGCGCGCCGACCAGCGCGCACACGGATCCCACCGAAAGGTCGATGTGCCCGTTGATGATCACCAGCATCATGCCGATGGCCAGCACCAGGATGTAGCCGTTCTGCAGGATCACATTGGTGACGTTGAGCGGGGTCAGCAGGCTGACGCCGTCCGAGAGTTGCAGCGTGGTCAGGATCTGGAACAGCAGCGTGATCGCCACCAGCGCCACGATCATGCCGTATTGACGGACGTTGCCGCGCAAGCTGTTTCGTACTGTCTTCAGCGCCCCTGCCGGTTTGGCGGCGGCCGCCTTGGCGACGATATCCTCGGCCTGCTCGCTGTCCTCGAGTTTGTCGATCAGGGTCATGCCGCCGGCTCCTCCGATCCGGCGGCGCCGCGGGTCATCAGTCGCATAATTGTCTCCTGGGTAGCTTCGGCCGCCGGTAGCTCGCCGGTGATGCGGCCCTGGCTCATCGCGTAGACGCGATCACACAGGCCGAGCAGTTCTGGTAGCTCCGACGAAATGACCAGCACGCCTTTGCCTTCCGCGGCAAGGCGCTGGATTATCAGATAGATCTCGTATTTGGCGCCGACGTCGATGCCGCGGGTGGGCTCGTCGAGAATCAGCAGGTCAGGTTCGGTGAAGATCCACTTGCCGAGCACCACCTTCTGCTGGTTGCCGCCCGAGAGCGTGCCGACCTTGCCGAACACCGACGGCGCCTTCACCGTCAGCTGGGTGCGCAGCGCCTCGGCGGCCGCCACCTCGGCGTGCATGTCGATCACCGAATATTTCGACACCGCACCGAGATTGGCCAGCGTAAGGTTGCGCCTGATGTCCTCGTCGAGGATCAGCCCATACTGCTTGCGATCCTCGGACACATAGGCCAACCCGGCGGCGATCGCGTCCTGCACCGTCGAAACGCGGATGGGCGCACCGTCTTTGCGGACAGTGCCGCGAATATTGCGACCGTAGGAGCGGCCGAAGACGCTCATCGCCAGCTCGGTGCGTCCGGCGCCCATCAGCCCGGCCAGGCCGACGATCTCGCCGCGGCGCACCTTAAGATTCGCCTTCCGTACCACTTCCCGTCCGGCGGCGGTCGGATGATCGACGGTCCAATCCTCGATTTCGAAGAATACCTCGCCGATCTCCGGCGCCGGGCGCGGCGGAAAACGGTGGTCCAGATCGCGGCCCACCATGCCCTTGATGATCCTGTCCTCGGTGATTTCCACACCGGCAGTAAGGGTTTCGATGGTGTGCCCATCCCGCAGCACGGTGATGGTATCGGCGACCTCCAGCACCTCGTTCAGCTTGTGCGAGATGAGGATCGAGGTAATCCCCTGCTCGCGAAGCTCTTTCAGCAACGCGAGCAGGCTGGCGCTGTCGGTCTCGTTCAGCGCCGCGGTCGGCTCGTCGAGCAGCAGCAACCGCACCTGCTTGGCCATCGCCTTGGCGATCTCCACCAGCTGCTGCTTGCCGACACCCAGTGTGGCGACCAGAGTTTCGGGATCCTCTATCAGCCCGACCCGCTCCATCAGCAGCATGGCCTGCCGATTGGTCTCCTGCCAGTCGACGAAACCAACCTGGGACCGTTCGTTGCCGAGAAAGATGTTCTCCGCGATCGACAGCTGCGGCACCAACGCCAGTTCCTGATGGATGATCGCGATACCCGCGTCCTCGCTGTGCCGGATGTCCTTGAAGGCCATCTCGTCGCCGTCCATGACGATTCGGCCCGAGTAGGCGCCATGGGGATAGACACCCGACAACACCTTCATCAGCGTGGACTTTCCAGCGCCGTTCTCCCCCACCAGCGCGTGTATCTCGCCGCGAGCGACCGCGAAGTCGACCTCGTCGAGGGCCTTGACACCCGGGAATTCCATGGTGATGGCGCGCATTTCGAGAATGTGCCCGGTCATGGGCGGTACCTGCCTTTCCGCCCGACCTACTGCAGGTCCTTTTCGGTGTAGTAACCGGTGTCTATGAGCGTCTGCTTGTAGTTGTCCTTGTCCACCGATACCGGCTGCAGCAGATACGACGGCACCTTCTTCGCGCCGTTGTCGTAGGTGCTGGTGTCGTTGGTTTCCGGGGTGCCGCCAGTAAGGATCGCATTGGTCATCTGCACGGCACGTTTGGCGAGATCGCGGGTGTCCTTGAAGACGGTCTGCGACTGCTCGCCCGCGATGATCGACTTGACCGAGGCCTTCTCCGCATCCTGGCCGGAGACGATCGGCATCTTCTTGGCGCCACCGTAGCCGACGGACTTCAGCGCGGAGAGGATGCCGATGGACAGGCCGTCATAGGGCGAGAGCACGGCATCGATATTGGCCCCGGCATAGTGGGCCGAGAGCAGGTTCTCCATGCGGGACTGGGCGGTGGCGCCGTCCCAGCGCAGCGTGGTCACCTGGTCGATCTTGGTCTGGCCGGACCGGACTACCAGCTTGCCGCTGTCGATATGCGGCTTCAGCACCGACATGGCGCCGTTGAAGAAGTAGTAGGTGTTGTTGTCGTCCGGCGAGCCGGCGAACAGTTCGATATTGAACGGCCCCTTGCCCTCCGGGATGCCGAGGTGGTCAACGATGTAACTCGCCTGCAGCGCACCGACTTTGGAGTTGTCGAAGGTAGCGTAGTAGTCGAGATTCGCGGTGTCGCGGATGAGTCGGTCGTAGGCGATGACGGCGACCTTCTGCTGCTTGGCCTTGGCCAGCACCCCGGTCAGCGACTTGTTGTCGATCGCAGCGATCACCAGCGCCTTCGCGCCCTGGGTCAGCATGTTCTCCAACTGCGACACCTGCGTCTCGATGACGTCCTCGGCGTACTGCAGATCAGTGGTGTAACCCAACGCTTTGAACTGACCGACGATGTTGTTCCCATCGGCAACCCATCGTTCGGAGGATTTGGTGGGCATGGAAATTCCGATCCGAGCACCCGTGCCGCCCGAGGAATCCGAGCCGGTGTCGACGGAACAGGCTGCCGCCAGCAGAACGAGGGATCCGCCTGCTACCGCGAGAAAACTGCGCCGATTGATGCCGTTGGACTTGTGAGCCATGTATTACTCCCAGCTATGTTAACGCGCACATTGTTACCCACGACACTATGGTGGTGTCAAGTGGTACGCGCATTCCGAGTGCCTGGACCGGACCATTACCGCTGGTGGACGTGCGCGGGAGGATCGCACTCGGGACGCTTGGCGCGACAACTGTGGCCAATGACGCTCGAGGGACACGACCGCGGGTCGGGCTCGCGGGTCTTCCGAGCCAGATCGAGGCGAATCCGCTATGGCTCAGCGCATCCTGTGACGCCCAACCCTGGGCGGGCGGTGTCGTGCTGGTTCCGTACATCGACGGCGAGCGGTACGGGCCAGGTTGACGGGCTCACGCTCGGCCAGCCAGCGCAATTTGGTGACCGCGAACGAGGCCACCGGGACCGATCCGGTGCGGTGCGCCCAGCAGCTGTTCCAGCGCCAGCTGGTTCAGCCGGACGAACCCGTACCCACGCTGAGCAGACTTGTCGGCATCGAATTCGGCCAGCGCCGGATCGGCCAGCAGATCGACGTAGTTTTCGCCGGGCGCGAGGGCCGGGGTGCGCAGGTCGGCGACACCCGATTCCGAAAGAGCCTGCCGCACTTCGGGATCGGCACGGAAGGCCTGTGCGCGCTCTTTCAATCGCAGGTAGGTCCGCATGTTTCGTAGCGGCCGAATCCCACACGCCCGCAATATCCTCGGTGCGCGAGGGCTTGCAATCGAAGTGCCGCGGACCATCGTAAGCGGACGTCCCGTCCGGTCCACCGCTCTCCAACAGATCAGGTCGCCGCCGACGCAGAAGGTGGAGCCGCGTGCCGCGATCACGGCGACCCGGATGGTGCCGTCGGCGGCCCATCGGGTAGTCCGTTCGGCGGCTTCCCGGATTGCATGCGCGGCAGCCATATCCAGCGAGTTGCCGAGTTCGCGGATCAGGGTGATGCGCGAGACGCGGGCGTTCAGGGTCACCTTGCCGTCCGCCAGGAGTTTCTCCAACGCCCGGTAGGCGTCGAGGGTGAGGTCGAAACGGCTCGGCAGCGGCTGATGCAGGATCAACAGATCGAGCTGATTCACGCCGAGCTTGCCCACGGCCTTGTCGAACGCGTGTGTCGTGGCGTCATACCCGTAATCGCTGATCCACACTTTCGTCTCGATGAACACCTCGTCACGGGCGATACCCGAATGACGGATACCCGTACCGACCTCGCGTTCATTGAGGTACGCGGCGGCGGTCGTGACCTCGGGCGGGGTCTGGAACACGCCGAGCCCGACGGCAGGCATGTTCACACCGTTGTTCAGAGTGATCACATTCTCGGTCATGCCCCATCGCTATGACTCATTCGGTACGCGGTGAGAGTCACCAGCGTTACCCCCGGGTGTGTCGCTTCCGCCAAAGGGATACTGGCAGACACTCCCACCAGGGGCTTTCGAGAGCTACCTCAATCGCATGGACCTCGGCAGTACAGCAGTTCCTCACCGGAATGCGTGCCCGCCTGACTCCCGAGCAAGCCGGTGTGACGGTTTTCGGCGGTGAACGCCGAGTCCCCGGACTACGACGCGAAGAGGTCGCACAACTCGCGGGGGTGAGATGTCAGTTACACACTCCCTAGAGCGTCACTGCGACCTAATTCTTGTGCATCAGAACTTTCACCTGCTCAGCGGGCTCCAGCCAACAGCAAGACAACTTGAGGTGGGCACTCCAATTCCTGAAGGGTGTTGACTTACGCACTGGGAGGCGCCTCCCAGCTGTATGGAGCGATGTCGGCAGCCTCGTGGCGTCCGAGTTCGATCAGTCTGGTTTGCAGCGCCAGAAAATTCGTGTCCGAGCGGGTAGTGCTCAATGCTCGCTCACCGAAGTACTGCTCTCGCTGGCAAGCGAGGGCGCTCGGCGGATCGTGATCGTGAACTCGGCGATCGACAACATCAGCTTCCTCAGTGAAGCGGCCCGGGAAGTCATCGCCGCGGTCCCCGATGCCCGGATCATGGTCGTGAACTGGTGGGACGTTGTCGGAGAAGACTTCCGCAATACCCTGGCCCGCGACACCGGCGTCGCCCGCAGCGACGACCACCACGCCGGGATGGTCGAATCCAGCCTGGTCATGCACATCGCACCCGAAACCACGCGCCCCGAGCTGGTGACTGGGCCCCGATGGCAGGTCCACCTGGACCTGCGCAAAGGGCTCCAGTCAGAGGCCCTGTGGGGGTTCAATTCGGGTTCGGCTGAGAAAATCCAAAGAAGCGGGCGCGTCGACCCGGCGGATCATGGACAGTCATATCGCGGATGTCTTTCCAGCTCTCCAGATATCGGTCGAGGCCCTCCCTTGAGATGCGGCCCCACTCGCCACACCGATCATAAGGTGGCCGTATGCAGAACGTTCGCCCGGTCGACTCCTCGGTCCAGACCGCCCGGTCGACTCCCACACACCGATCGCATGGCAGCGCGAGCTCAATGGAACTCAAAGTCATCGTCCCGAAGGATCCACCTGGCCTCACGCCGACTGCTGCTCGCGCCCTGCTGCACCTCATCCAAGAAGTCGCGTCGAGGCCGCGATAACGCGGACGCCCGAGCACCGAGCGGCGACACACACAGCCCGACAATGCATTCCGCGCACCCACATTGCTATTGCTCGAAGGCATATGGCCGGCTGCCAACATACGAGACAACCCACTGTGGCGCAACACCTCTCGTCTGGGGCAGGCCAGGAGGACGGATCAGCAGCCGACGTGTTGCAGTTCGCGGAGGATGACGTCGACCGCAGCCGTAAGGTTTTCGAGGGGGTCGAGCAGGGTGAACCCCATCTGCTGGGAGGGGATGTGCATCTCTTCTGCGAATCCGAACTCGACGTTCGCGTGCACCTTTGTGCAAACGAGAAATGGGCCTCCGCTGCAGAGGACGTTTGGCGGTGACACGGGCCAGGGCCGCACCGTCGGTCATCTCGCAGACCATCGGGGTAACCGCGACGGCCTCGGCGACGGTGTCCACGACGCGGAAGGTGCGATGGTAGTAGGTGATAGCTCGGAGTTCGCGGTGCTTATCGCCGTTGACCAGCTCGTTGAGGATGGCTAGCGGGTTGGTCGAGGCGCCGATGCGGATCGGCTGGCGCTTCTCGATCACGCCGAACACTTTGGGGTCGAGCAGCCGCGCGAGGGTGACCGGCGACCCGGACTTCGGTTGTCCCACGTCTCGACCTTCTCGATGATTGGGAAGCACAGCGCCTTCCGCTGCTTATCGGTGAGCTGGTTGCGGCTCTCGGCGTGCCCGTACACCGAATGGTCCAGGGCTGCACGCAGGTTCGTCAGCACGTCACCGACCATCAACGGCCAGTCCTCGGGGATCGGCTCGCGGACGCGCACGGTGTACACGACGTCGACGAGCGCATCGGAGAACGGTTGTCGGAGGCGATCTGGTCGAAGGTGTGTGGGTCGCTCGCACGGCAGTCCTCGACGCATATTTCGGCCGGGCCGGCAGTTAGCAGAAAGGTCGGGAACCGTGGTGGTGTCCGACCTGTAGCGGATTGGTTCAGGGGATGGTGACGACCTCCTTCAGCTCGATCTGATCGGCGGTGGAGGCACTCATCGAGCACGCCCGCGTCTCCACTGCGGGGCAGCTGCTTGTGTCGGCCTCATAAGTCTTCAGTGGGCGCTTGCTCCAGAATTACGTGCGCGTTGGTACCGCTGAGCCCGAAAGACGACACGCCGGCACGACGAGGACGCCCCACGGCCGGCCACTCCCGCGCCTCGGTGAGCAGGCTGACCACACCGGCGTCCCAATCGACGTGCCGACTGGGCCGGTCCACATGCAATGTCGCGGGCAGCACACCACGCTGGAGGGCTTCCACCATCTTGATGACACCCGCCAGACCCGAAGCAGCCTGGGTATGGCCGATATTCGACTTCACCGAACCCAGCCACAACGGTCGATCGGCCGGACGATCCTGCCCGTAGGTGGCCAGCAGCGCCTGCGCCTCGATCGGATCGCCCAGCGTGGTGCCGGTGCCGTGCGCCTCCACCGCGTCGATCTCGTTCGATGCCAGGCCGGCATCCGCCAGGGCTGCACGGATGACCCCCTGCTGCGCCGGACCATTGGGCGCCGTGAGGCCATTGCTGGCCCCGTCCTGGTTGACCGCAGAGCCGGCCACCACCGCCAACACGGGATGACCTAACCGCACGGCGTCCGAAAGACGTTCCAGCACAACAACGCCCACGCCCTCGGAGAACCCGGTGCCGTCAGCCGCGTCCGCGAAGGCCTTGCATCGGCCATCCGGCGCAAGCCCGCGCTTGCGCGCGAACCCGACGAACACCCCCGGCGAAGCCATGATCGTCGCGCCGCAGGCCAACGCCATCGAGCATTCACCCGACCGCAGGGCCTGTACCGCCAGATGGAGCGCGACCAGCGAGGACGAGCACGCCGTATCCACGGTCAGCGCTGGCCCCTGCAAACCCAAGAAGTAGGCGATCCGACCGGATCCCACACTGAGCGTGGAGCTTTCGCTCAAGTACGCCTCGGCTTCGGGTGGCGCCTGATTCAGCAGCCGGGCCGCGTAGTCCGCGTACGTGATGCCCGCGTACACGCCGGTCGCGCTGCCCTGCAAGGACGCCGGGTCGATCCCGCTGCGTTCCAGCGCTTCCCACGACGCCTCGAGCAACAAACGCTGCTGCGGATCCATCGCCAGCGCCTCACGCGGGCTGATGCGGAAGAACTCGGCGTCGAACTCGGCCACGCCGTTGAGGAAGCCGCCGGTACGGGTGTAGGTCGTACCGGTGTGATCGGGGTCCGGATGATAGAGCTCGGCCAGGTTCCACCCGCGGTCTTCGGGGAATCCGCTCAGCACGTCCTGGCCCTGAGTAACGATGTCCCACAGCGCATCGGAGGAGTCCACCCCGCCGGGATACCGGCAGCTGCTGCCCACGATGACGATCGGATCATGGTCGCTCGGCCGGGCGACCGCGCCCGCCGGCGGCGTTGCCGAGGGCGACTGCGCGCTGTCGGCGGTCAAGTGCCGGGCCAGGGCCGCCGGCGTCGGATAGTCGAACACCGCCGTCACACGCATTCGGACGCCGGTTGCCCGCTGCAGCCGATTGCGGAACTCCACCGCGCTGAGCGAATCGAAGCCGAGCTCGGTGAACGAGCGGTCGACCTGCACCGGCTGCCGGTCGGTGGAACCGAGCACGGCACTTGCGTGTTCAACGATCGCCGCGAGCATCCGCTGCTCCCGTTCGGCGGCGGTGTCACCGGCGGACGCCACGCCGACCGGCACTCGCTCCGGACGAACAGCTCGGCGGTCGGGCACCAGCAGGCGCACCAGAGCCGGGATGTCATCCGATGCCGCGATGGCGGCCGTATCGATCCGCGCGGGCACCACCACCGCACGGGTGGTCGTCACCGCCGTGTCGAACAGTCGCAGTCCTTCCTGAGCGGACAGCGCGACAATGCCGCCCCGACTCAATCGAGCCTGGTCCCGGCCATCGAGGTGACCTGTCATCGCACTGGCCTGGGCCCACCGACCCCATGCCATCGACACCGCCGGCAGACCCCGGTGCCTTCGGTGCTGCGCCAACCCGTCCAGAAATACGTTGGCAGCCGCATAGTTCGCTTGACCGTGCGCGCCCACCACGCCCGCCACTGAGGAGAACAGAACGAACGCGGCCAGATCGGCGTCCAGGGTGAGCTCGTGCAAATGCCACGCCGCATCCACCTTCGGCCGCATCACCGCGTCCAGCCCCTGCAGGGTCGCCGCCTCGAAGACCGCGTCATCGAGGACTCCGGCGGCATGGATCACGGCCGTCAACCGGTGCTGCGCCGGGATTCCCGCCAGGACGGTTGCCAGGGCGTCCCGATCCGCGACGTCGCACGCCGCCAGGGTGACACTGGCGCCCAGCGCCTCCAGCTCCCTGGTGACGGCATCCGCGTCGGCGGCCGCCGGTCCTCGCCGGCTGATCAGCAGCAGATGCCGGACGCCGTATTCGGCGACCATATGTTTGGCCAGCAGGGCGCCGAGCATTCCGGTTCCGCCGGTGATCAACACCGTTCCCGCCGGGTCGATCGGCCGGGGCACGGTCAATACGAGTTTTCCGACGTGCCGCGCCTGTGCCATGAACCGGTAGGCGGCGGGAGCCTCACGCAGGTCCCATGCGCGAATCGGCAACGGGCGCAACGTGCCCGAGTCGAACAGCGCGACGACCTCACACAGCATCCGCTGTAGCCGATTTGGATCGGCCGCGGCCAGATCGAACGCACGATAGCGGGCTCCGCCGTATTCGGCCGCCACACGCTCGGGATCACGGGGATCGGCCTTGCCCATCTCGATGAATGTGCCGCCGGGCGCGATCAGCCGCAGTGAGGCGTCGAGCAAATCGCCCGTGAGCGAATTGAGCACGATATCCGCTCCGGCCGAACCGAACCGCGCACGGCACCGGCTCTCGAATTCGACGGTGCGCGACGAGCCGATATGAGCCTCGTCGAACCCCATGGCGCGCAACGCAGCCCACTTGCCGGGGCCGGCGGTGGCAAAGACCTCCAACCCCCAATGCCGTGCCAGTGCCACCGCCGCCATGCCGACACCGCCGGTCGCGGCGTGCACCAGAATGCGCATCCCCGCCCGGACCTGTCCGAGTTCGTGCAATGCGTAGTAGGCGGTGAGGAACGCCACCGGAATCGCGGCGGCCTGAGCGAAGGTCAGCCCGGCGGGAATCGGCGCCAACGCGCGGCGATCGGTCACCACCACTGGACCGGCACCGGCGAAAACCCCCAGCACCTGGTCGCCCGGAGCCAGGTCGACCACGTCCTCGCCCACCTCGAGCACCACACCCGCGCCTTCCCCGCCTACCACGGCCCCCGGATCGGGGTAGGTGCCGAGCGCGATGAGCACGTCGCGGAAGTTCATACCGGTGGCCCGCACGCCGATGCGTACCTCGCGCGGACCGAGCGGCAGATTCGCTGCGGGCCATGGCCGCAGGGCGAGGTTGTCCGTATCCAGTGTGCCGGTGCCCAGGGTGACCAGACCCCAGTGGTCGCCCTCGACGGGAACGGTGAGGGCGGATTGTCCGTCATCCCTGATCAGCCGGGGTACCAGTACCGCACCGTCACGCCATGCCAACTGCGGCTCGTCGGCCGATATCGCCGCCGCCACCACCGCATCGACCTGTGTCCAGTCCTCGACATCGGCCAGCACGATCCGCTCGGGGTTCTCCGTCTGAGCCGAACGGAGCAGACCCCACACCGGCGCATGGCACAGATCGCCGATGTCCTCGCCGCGCGTCGATACCGCTCGGCAGGTCACCACCAGCAGCGGGATATCCGGACCGGTCGACAGCCACCGCTGTACCCGTTCGAGCACCGTGGCGACCGCAGCCCGAGCCGAGGCCGCCAGATCGGTTGCGGCAGCGTCTGACTCGCCGATCGGACGCACCACCAAGACCGGCTGCCCCGCGGTCTCGACCCAGCCCGAATCGTCGATGTCCACCCACGGCCCGGACGCGGCGTCCTGCGACAGCAGCGGCACCCACTCCACCGCGAATTGCGTTCTGGGTGCCGGTGCGGTCGAGGTGAACCGCGACAGCGGCACATCACGCACAGCGAGTGACTCGATCGAAACCACCGGCGCGCCGGAGGGATCCGCCATCCGAACCCGCACCTGCCGGTCGCCGATGCGAGCCAGCTGCACCCGCAGCGCCGTCGCGCCGACCGCATGTATCCGCACCCCCGACCAGGAGAAGGGCAGCAGTACCAGACCGTCGGCCGGTTCGAAGCCTGCCAGCGCAATGACCTGCACCGCCGCGTCCCACAGCGCGGGGTGCAGACTGTATCGGCCGGCGTCCTGCGACTCCGGCAACGCCACCTCGGCGAACACCTCGTCCGCGCCGCGCCGCCAGGCCGCACGCACGCCCTGGAACGCCGGCCCGTACTCGTATCCCCGCTCGGCGAAGTCGGCATAGAGGTGCTCGATATCGGATGCGACCGCATGAACGGGCGGCCAGGCCGCCAACTCGGGCATCGACACCGCCGCCGTATCCGGTGACAACTCACCCGATGCATGGCATATCCACTGTTGCTCACCGGCCGCGATCCCGGCTTCGTCGTGCGAGTACACCGACACCGCGCGTGCCCCACCCGGCTCCGGGGCGCCGACCACGACACGTAATTGCACCCCGCCCGCAGGCGGCACGACCAACGGCGCGTGCAGTACGAGTTCTGCCACCACCGGGCAGCCCACTTCATCGCCCGCTCGCATGGTCAGCTCGACCAGAGCCGCACCGGGCACCAGCACCGAGCCCCCCACGGTGTGGTCACGAAGCCAACCGGCCGACGCCGTGGTCAACCTGCCGGTAACCACCACGCCACCGGAATCCGGTTGTGCCACTGCCACACCCAGTATGGGATGGCCGAGCGCGGTCAGCCCCGACCCGCTCCCGCCAACCCCGCTCGGCTCGGTCCAGTACGCACGCGGATCCCAGGAATACGTGGGCAGATCCGCGCGGCCGGCCGCGGGCAGCAGTCGTGCCCAATCCAGCCCGAGACCACCGACATGCAGCTGCGCCAGAGCACGATCACGACAACGCGGAGCGCTCTCGCCACGGCGCAGTGTGCCGACCGCGACGACGGCGCGATCGCAGTCCGCGGCAACGGTTTCGATGGCCGTGGTCAAGGTCGGATGCGGACTCGACTCGACGAAGAACCGGTAGCCGTCGGCAATCATCCGCTCGATCGTGTCGGCGAAACGGACCGGCTCTCGCAGATTGCGATACCAGTAGTCCGCAGCGAGCGGTTCGGCCGGCAGCGGTTCACCGGTGACCGTCGAGTACCACGTGATCGCGGCCGGACCGGTGACGATCCCGGCCAACTCGGCAGCCAGTCGCTCCCGCAGCGGATCCATGTCAGGGCCGTGTGATGCGTAATCCACGGCCAGCAGACGGCCGAAGACATTCTCCTGTTCCAGTTCGGCCAGCAGGGTCGTCAAGGCCTCGCGGTCACCGGTCAACACGGTGGACGCGGAACTGTTCACCGCAGCCACCGACACCCCGCTACCCAGCCTGGGCTGCAGCGCCGCGACGGGCAAACCGACCGCCGCCATCGCACCGCCACTGACGGTCGCGAGCGCGCAGCTGCGTTGGGCGACAACGGCTGCCGCCGCCTCCAGTCCGATGGCGCCACCGACATACGCCGCGGCGATCTCACCCTGGCTGTGGCCGATGACAGCGTCCGGCAGCACGCCGGCCGCCCGCCACATCGCAGCCAACGACACCATCACCGCGAACAGCATCGGCTGCACGACATCGTCGCCCTGCAGCGGAGGCGCGGCCGCATCACCACACAGCACACCCACGGCTGACCAGCCGGTTCTCGGGTGCAATGCCGCGTCACACCGGGTGAATTCGGCTCGGAACACCGGGGATTCCGACCACAGGTCCCGACCCATATGGATCCATTGCGATCCCTGCCCCGGGAATACGAACGCCACCTTGCCCGAGACCACCGTGTCCTCGGGACCCACCGAGTCCGGCGTCTGCTCACCGAGCGAGGCCATCCGAAGCCCCTCGAGCAATTCCGCACGATCGGCGGCTATCACTACTGTCCGGCGCTCGAAGTGCGTGCGGTGCAGGGCAAGTGACCGCGCCACCGCGGGCAGGTCGAGGTCCGGATCCGACTCCAGCAGGCCGATCAGGCGTGCGAGCTGACCCCGGAGCGAGGCATCGCTGCGGGCCGAGACCGGGAACAACGCCGCGGCGCCCGCGCTGTGCGGTTCGACGAAAGCCGATGGCGCTTCCTCGAGGACGACATGCGCATTGGTGCCGCTGATTCCGAACGAGCTCACGCCGGCTCGCCGAGGCCGAGCACCGCGCAGCCACCGCGCCGGCCGGTTCTGCAGCGCGACACCACTGCTCGTCCAATCGATCCGCCTCATCGGGCGGTCGGCATACAGCGATGCCGGCAATGTCTCATGTCGCAAAGCGAGCACCGTCTTGATCACACCGACGATCCCCGCCGCGGCCTGTGCATGCCCGAGATTGGACTTCACCGAACCCACGCCGACTGTGTGTCCAGGCTCGCGACCAGGTCCGAACACCCTTGCCAGCGCTCGCATTTCGATCGGATCGCCGAGCGCCGTTCCGGTGCCGTGCGCCTCGACATAGTCGATATCGGCCGGGTCCAGCCCCGCCGCCGCCAGCGCCGCGCGAATCACCCGTTCCTGCGCTGTGCCGTTGGGTGCGGTAAGGCCCTGGCTGCGGCCATCGGAGTTGACGGCCGAGCCCCGCAGCACCGCCAGCACCGGATCACCATCGCGCACAGCATCATCGAGACGCTTGAGCATGACGACGCCGCAACCTTCGGCCCACACCATGCCATCGGCGTCCGCGGAGAACGGTCTGCACACTCCGGACGGCGACATCACCCGCAGCCTGCTGAACTCCACATGTGTCTGTGGGCCCACCAGCACCGTGGCCCCGCCCGCGAGGGCCTGATCGCATTCACCCGCACGCAATGCCTGCGCCGCGAGATGCAGCGCCACCAGCGATGACGAACAGGCCGTGTCGACGGTCACCGCCGGACCGTGCAAACCCAGCTGATAGGCGATCCGACCGGCCGCTACACTGGTCGCCGAACCGGTGCCCACATAGCCATCGAGCTGGGCCAGCTCCGCACCGGCGAGGTAGGTGCTGCCGTACAACCCGAGATATACACCGGTAGACGTGCCACTCAAGGTGCGCGGATCACGTCCGGCACGTTCGATCGCCTCCCAGCTGGTCTGCAGCAGCAGCCGCTGCTGGGGGTCCATCGCCGCCGCTTCCCGCGGCGTGATGCCGAAGAAGGCGGCATCGAATTCGTCGATCTGGTCGAGAAATCCGCCGCGCAGCGTGTATGTCGTACCGGCCACGTCCGGGTCCGGGTGGTACAGCCCGTCGAGGTGCCAACGGCCCGCCGGCACCTCGCCGATGACATCGCGGCCATCGGCCAGCAGTTGCCACAGCGCTTCCGGATCGTCCGCACCGCCGGGCAATCGGCATGCCATTCCCACGATCGCCACGGCGTCGCCGCTGCTGACGCTCGGCCGCTCGCCGGCCTGCAACGGACTCCTGTCGCCGAGCTCGGCGCTGATCGCCGCGATCGTCGGATGCTCGAAGATCAGACTCGGATCGACGTCCCTGCCGATCATTTCAGCCAACCTGGCCGTCAGCCCGACCAAACCACTGGAGCCCATACCGAATTCGGCCAGCGGGCGGTCGACAGCTATCCGATCCGGGTGCAGGCCGGTCGCATCGGCCACCGTCGCCACCAGCCATGCCTGAATCTCCGACGCCGACGCCGACGCCGACGCCGACGCTGCCGCGGCAACGGACCGGCTCTCCACGGCCACCGCATCCGACGGCAGTCCGAGCGCATCCAGCTCCCCGTCGAGATACGCCGTACGACAGGCCTGGCGTTGAATCTTGCCACTACTCGTCTTGAAGATGGTCCGCGGTCGAATCAGCACGATGTCGTGAATGGCGATGGCGTGTTCGGCGCTGACGGCATGCCGGATGGCAGTCCGGATCTCGTCCAGCTCGTCCGACTCGGTCGCGGTCACTTCGGCCAGGAGTACCAGCCGTTCGCCGAAATCGCTCACCTCCACCGAGAACGCGGCGATACAGCCCCGCCGCACCGAGCCGTGCGCACCTTCGGCCGTCAACTCGATATCCTGCGGGTAATGGTTCTTGCCGTCGATGATCAGTAGATCCCGGCTCCGGCCCGCCACGAATAGTTCGCCCTGCGAGACGAATCCGAGATCGCCGGTCCGGAGGAAGCCACCCCGGCCGTCGCGGAGCACACCGCCGAACACCTCGGCTGTCTTGCGTTCGTCGTTCAGATACCCTGCTGCCACGCTGTCGCCTGCCACCCAGATTTCGCCGACCTCACCGTCACCGCGTTCCACGCGGCGCTCCGGGTCGACGATCGCGAAGGTGACACCGCTGGGCGGGATCCCGACCCCCACCACCTCACGAGAAACGGCCGGGTCGGCATCGGTGGGACGATTCAGCACCGTCGGCGCCCGATGGACCGGAGTACCCGTCACCAGCAATGTCGCCTCGGCCAAGCCGTAGACCGGCTGGAATGCCTCCGGGCGAAAACCCGACGGCGCGAACGCATCCGCGAATCGGCGCAGTGTGCCGGCGCGCACCGGCTCCGCTCCGTTGAACGCTACGCGCCACCGGCTCAGATCCAGCTGCCCGGACAGCTCCGCAGTGACCCGGCGTGCGCACAATTCGTAGCCGAAGTTGGGACCGCCACTGCTGTGCGCCCGAAAGTGCGATACCGCGAGGAGCCATCGCTCCGGCTTCTGCAGAAAATGCAACGGCGAGAAGAGAACCGAGCCGGTCCCGACATACACCGTCTGCAGTACCGGCCCGATCAGACCCATATCGTGATACATCGGCAGCCAGCTGACGAACATCGAACCGTCCGACGCCGCCACCCGCTCGGGGTTGTGGTCCATGGCTTCGGCGATCGCCCGCTGATTGTGCAGCAGATTGCGGTGCGTGACCACGACGCCCCTCGGTGCGCTCGTGGAGCCCGACGTGTACTGCAGAAAGGCGACCGTATCCGGGCCCACCCCCGGGTCGACCCAGCTCGACGCGGCATCGCCGGGTATCTCGTCGGTCGCGATCCACCGCAATGCCGCCAGCTCCGGCACCTGCTCGACCACCGCGACGAGGGCGTCGATGACCCATCGGGTCGTCAACACCACCTGAATGTCGGCGTCCGCGATGACCTGACGCAACCGGCGCAGTGCGCGATCGACTTCGTGCAGTTGCGGAAGCGGTGCGGGCACCGCCACCACGGCACCGGCAAGGCAGCCGAAGAACCCCGAAACGAACTCCAGCCCGGGCGGATACAGCAACAACGCTCGCCGCTGCGCGAACCCCTCGGCCTGCAACACCGCCCCGATCGCGGTCGCCCGATATCCCAGTTCACCGTAGGTCAGTTCATCGACAGCACCGCCGACATCACCTGTTTCCAGGAATCGATAGGCGATACCAGACCCTTGTTCCGCCTGCCGAAGCGCCAAAAGATCCAAAAATGAACCGAACATGTGCGAACCCATCCACATCACGCCGCGAGGAATACCTCGCGGAAGAATTGACCGGACCTGACCGGAGAAAGCCGAAGAACCAGCGGTTACCCGGACTCCCCTGTGCCTTCCAGAACATCGGAGCCATCGTTATCGACCGCGCTTCGCCGCACATCCTCATCGAGCAGGCGGAGCAACTCTTCCATGCTGTCGTCGAAATCCTGATCGTGCAGATCCATCTCTTCGTCCACCTCCGACGGAACTTCCTCCACCGGGCTGACCTCGCTCGAAAGGTAGTGCGCCATCGAATCGATGGTGGGATAGTCGAAGACCATTCCATTCCGAATTCGCATGCCCAGCCATTCGCCGAGATCGGCCGACATCCGCACTCCCTGCAGGGAGGTCAGCCCCAGCTCCGCGAACGGCACAGTGGTGTCGACCTCCGCTCGTGGTACCGCCAGCATCTCCGCGACCGTCTCGATGAACCACGAACGGATCTCCTGCTCTCCAGGAGAATCTGCCGGCCGTGAGCCGGAGCCGGCGCCCGAGACATGGCTGTTCAATTGGATTCCTCCTCTGCGACAGCTTCATGAATGTCATTTCCCAGAGCCTGACCAACCAACTCGCCGGAGTCACCGGAGCCGAGCCAGTAACGCTTCCTCTGGAAGGCATAGGTGGGCAATTCCACCGCGTGCCTCCTTTCCGCTCCTTCGAGCGGGGTTCCTCGAATCCAGCCGTTCGCGACGACTTGAAGAAATACATTCGCGGCATCGATTTCCGACGAGTCGAACACAATGACGTGTCCATTTCCCCGGCTCGAGTCCGAGTGCATTCGGCGGCCGCGTTCGGCGACGAGCGCGCACGCATCCTTCAACGACAGAACACCCGCGACATGAGCGGCAGTGACCTCACCCGACGAACGACCCCGCGCCAACGCCGTCAACCCCGCGACCAGCTCATCCATATCCCGGCCCAGCACCACCGCCCGATGCTCGAACATCGACCGCGTCGTCACCAACGAGAAACCGACATCAACCGGATCCAACCCAGGACACCGAACCAGATGATCGAGCAGCTTCGCAGCCTGACCAGCCAACGCCCCCGCACTCTTAGCCGAAATCACCCACGGCACAACCGAACCCGCCGCACCATCGACGGTGCTTGCCTCCGGCACCTGCACAGGCAGCTCGGAAGAGAACTGCTCGAGGATCACGTGTGCATTGGTGCCACTGATACCGAAGGACGACACCGCGGCACGCCGCGGCCGATCCTCGGCCGGCCAGGGCAGCGCCTCGGTCACCAACCGCACATCCCCGGCCGACCAATCCACCTCGGAGCTGGGTTCATCGATATGCAGGGTCGCGGGCACCGTTCCACAGCGCATCGCCTCCACCATTTTGATCACCCCCGCCACCCCTGAAGCCAGCTGTGTGTGGCCCATGTTCGATTTGATCGAACCCAGCAAGAGCGGCCGCTCTGGCCGCCGATGCTGCCCATAGGTCGCCAACAGCGCTTGCGCCTCGATCATGTCCCCCAGCGCAGTGCCGGTCCCGTGCCCCTCGACCACGTCGACCTCGTCGGCCGGCACCCCGGCGTTGGCCAGCGCCGCGCGGATCACCTGCTGCTGCGACAGACCGCTCGGCGCCATCAACCCGTTCGACGCACCATCCTGATTGACCGCCGAACCACGCACCACCGCCAGCACCTCGTAGCCCAGACGACGCGCATCCGACAACCGCGCCAACATCAACATGCCCACACCCTCGGCGAAGGTCGTGCCGTCGGCGCCGGCCGCGAACGACTTCACCCGCCCGTCACCGGCCAGCCCGACATCGCCTTCGAGCAATGCGAAGATGCTCGGAGTCGCGATCACCGACCCGCCCCCGGCCAGGGCCAGCGAGCACTCACCCAAACGCAGCGCCTGCACTGCCAGATGCACGGCCACCAAGGCTGACGAACACGCCGTATCCAGGCTTATCGCAGGCCCTTTCAGGCCGAGGAGGTAGGAGATGCGGCCCGAGGCCAGCGCCGAGACATTTCCGGTCAGATAGTGGGACTTCGAATCGGCGTCGGCAGCGAAATCTCCCCACGCGTCCAGCGATCCATACCCTTGATCGTTGCCTGCGCCCAGGTAGACGCCGGTATCGCTGCCGTGCAGCGACCGTGGGTCGATCCTGGCGCGTTCGATTGCCTCCCATGCGACTTCCAGTGCGAGGCGGTGCAGGGGGTCCATGGCCAGCGCTTCGTGTGGACCGATCCCGAAGAAGTCCGCGTCGAACTCGCCGGGCGCACTGAGAAACCCGCCCGATCGGCTCCCGATATTGTCGAAATCGATGGGGCCGAAACCCTCTCGGACCAGCTGATCCCATCCTCGGTCGGTCGGCCAGTCGGTGATGAGATCGCTGCCGTTCAGCACCGCGTCCCCGAGATCCTGCGGTGAGTCGATGCCACCCGGGTAGCGGCAGGACATGCCGATGATCGCGATCGGCTCGCGCACCCTCGCCTCGAGCTCCCGCAGGCGCTGACGAGTCTTCTGCAGATCCTTGACAGCCTTCTTCAGATAGTCGCGGAGCTCATTCTCTTTCACCGTGAGACCTCTCAACTTCAATCGACATTCTTGAACGCATATTGATTGTTTCGGCCGACACGAGAGAACTAGTCGAGCACCGGATCGGAGCGGTCCAGATAGTCGAACAGGGAGTCGTCTTCATCGAAATCCAGGTCTTCATCCAGATAGCTCTCATGACTCGCAATGGAATTGTCCGGCATTTTCGCTCGAATTCTCCGGGCCATCTCCTCTATGCGGTCCGCGAGACTCGCGAGGTCTCGATCCTCGAGCTCCTCGGTCAACGAGGTGGCGGCAAGTGTGTCGAGCTGGCTGAGGATCCGGGTCGCCGGGTTTTCATCGGGGATGATGACTTCGCGGAGGTAGCGCGCCAGCGCTGCGGGTGTCGGATAGTCGAAGACGACTGTCACCGGCAGCTTCACACCGGTAGCGGCCTGTACTCGGTTGCGGAACTCGACGGCGCCCAGGGAGTCGAATCCCAGATCGGCGAATGCGGAGTCAGCGGGAATATCGTCGGGGGATTTGTGCCCGAGCACTGTGGCCGCGTGTGCTCGAATCACGTCGAGCAGCAGCTGTTCCCGGCCAGCTCGGTCGAGCCCGATCAAACCGGCCTGCAGTTTCGAGGTCTGACCCGAATCACCGTCGGAGGCGCGTCTGGTCACTCGCACCAATCCGCGCAACAGCGGAGGTAGGTCGTCCGCGTCGACGACCTGCCGACGGATCGCCGCCAGGTCCAGGCGGGTCGGCACCGTCGATGGCAAACCTGCGGCCATCGCGGCGTCGAACAGTGCCATACCCCGGGCATCCGATATCGGAGTGAAACCACTACGCCGCATTCGCTCGCGGTCCACATCGTTCAGATGCGCGGTCATGCCGGTGGCCCGTTCCCAGAAGCCCCACGCCATGGACGTCCCCGGGAGACCCAGTCGCTGCCGGTGTTGGGCCAGACCATCCAGAAAGGCGTTCGCCGCCGCGTAATTCGCCTGGCCGGGACTGCCGAGCAAACCCGCTATCGACGAGAACATGACGAACGCGTCCAGCGGCATATCGCGAGTCGCCTCGTGCAGATTCCACGCCGCGTCCACCTTGGGCAGCAGAGCCCGATCGATATGGTCCGGCGTCTGCGACGAGAAGACCGCATCGTCGACAACGCCCGCCACATGAACGACCGCCGTCAGCGGATGCGCCCGATCGATACCCGCTACCAGGGAATTCACCGCGGACCGATCCGCCATATCGCAGGCGACCACGTCCACCCGCGCTCCCAGCGCCGACAACCGCGACGCCAATTCGACGGCTCCCGCTGCAGCGGACCCTCGGCGTGAGGTCAGCACCATATGCCGCACACCATGTTCGGCCACCAGGTGCCGGGCCAGAATGCCCCCCAGACCGCCGGTGCCACCGGACACCAGCACCGTGCCCTCCGGGTGTAAACCCCGTGGCATCGACAGCACATTCTTCCCGATATGCCGCGCCTGACTCAGATACCGGAATGCCTCCGGCGCCTGGCGCACGTCCCACGCCGTTACCGGCACCGGACGCAGCGCACCGATCTCGAACAGTGCCGCCAACTCGACCAGGATCTCGTGAATACGGTCGAGTCCTGCCTCGGTCAGCATGAATTGGCGGTATTCGACACCCGGGTGCCGAGCCGCGATCCGATCCGCGTCCCGAATATCGGTGACACCCATTTCGATGAATCGCCCACCGCGTGGCAACAATTCGAGCGAAGCGTCGATCTTGTCGCCGGCCAGCGAATTGAGAACGACGTCGACTCCCGCGCCACCGGTGTTCCGAAGGAACTTGCCGGCGAAATCCGAACTCCGGGTGTCACCGATGCGGTCGTCGGCAAAACCCAGGCCGCGCAGCGCATCCCATTTCGGGACGCTCGCCGTCACATACAGATCCAGTCCCCAATGTCGCGCCAACTGCACCGCGGCCATACCGACACCGCCGGTCGCCGAATGCACCAGCACCGACTCACCCGCGGACACCGCCGCCAGATCCCGCAGCGCGTAGACCGCCGTCGCGAACACGACGGGTATCCCGGCCGCCTGGTCGAACGACAACCCCTCGGGAATGCGAACCATCATCCGCTGATCCGCCACCACCGTCGCACCGACGCCCGTGAAGATTCCCATCACCCGATCGCCGGGCATCAGGCCCACCACGTCGTCGGCCACGTCGAGCACCACGCCGGCGCCCTCGCTGCCGACCGGGGTATTCGGAACCGGATACATCTCCAGCACGATCAGCACATCGCGGAAGTTCAGGCCCGCCGCACGCAGTCCGACCCGGACCTGCCCCGGCTCCAGCGGGCCGTCCGCCGAAACATGGGGTGCGACCACCATATTGTCGCCGTGCAACGTCCCGCGCCCGCGCGTGATCAGCTGCCAATCACCGCCGGTGGTCACCAATTCCGCAGCACCCAGGACATCCGCTCCGGCCTGCGCCAAGCGCGGCACGAGCACAACCCTGCCCCGAATAGCGACCTGATGTTCGCCGCGCTGCGTAATCGCGGCGACGACCCCGCTGCGATAGTCCGCGCGATCCGCGACATCGACCAACCGGATCTGTCCGGGATATTCACTCTGGGCGCTGCGCGCCAAACCCCACACAGCGGCGCCCACCAAATCCGCGACATCCTCGACGCCGTGCGTCGCGACCGCCCCGGAGGTCACCACCACGACCGATACCGGCTGCTCCCGCAGGAGACCCTGCAACCGACCGAGAACATCGGTGATGCCGGCCCGCACCCGCCGGCCACCGTCCTCGCCGATATCAGCGAAGAAGCATCGCACAACCAGGAATTCCCGACCCTCGACCACACACCGTTCCAGCGGCAGCCGGGCATCGTCGGCCGCGGCGGTCCATTCACCCTGCGGCACAATATCTTCGGCATGCGGAACCGCGAGCCAGTTCGTCGTGAAGAGTGCCTCGTCGCCCGAGGAGCGCTGCGCCGCGCCTGCGAATACCTCCGGTGAAACCTCTCGCACCGTCAGCGCACCGACTCGCGCGACCGGTCCCCCCGCCGGATCGGACAGCTCGATCTCGAAACGATCGGAACCCTTGGGCCGCAGGCACACCCGCACACTGGTTGCGCCGATCGCCGTCAGCGAGACATCCTCCCAGCAGAAGGGCAGGCGAATCGCGCCGGCGGCACTCGCGGCATCGAGAGCGCCTGTCACCACCAACGCGTGCAGCGCGGCGTCGAGCAGTGCCGGATGAATCCCGAACCCTGCCACCGCCATCTGGTCATGCTCGGGCAAACTCACCTCGGCGAACGTCTCGTCCCTGCGGCGCCACACCGATTCGAGCCCCCGGAAAACCGACCCGTACTCGTAGCCGGCCTCGGCCAAGTCGCCGTACACATCACCGAGCTGCACCGCGATCGAACCCACCGGCGGCCACACCGTCGCGGCGGCCGATACGCCGGCACCCGCATCCTCGGCGCGCAATACCCCCACCGCGTGACACACCCACGCCTCAGCGGGGCCGTCACCGGAAACCTGAGGCCGCGAGAACACCGATACCGGCCGTGGCCCTGACCCCGCGACATCGTCGACAACGACCTGCAACTCCACCGCGCTCGAGTCCGGCACCACCAACGGCGCTTGCAGGATCAGCTCCTGCAACACCGGAACCGCAGCCATGCCACCCGCGTACCAGGCCAACTCCACAAATGCCGTTCCCGGCAACAGAATCGCGCCGCCCACCCGATGCCCGGCCAGCCATGGATGCACCTGCAACGACAGCCGGCCCGACAGCAACACCCCACCGCCCTGGGCCAAACTCACCACGGCGCCCAGGAACGGATGCCCCGCCGCAGTCAAACCGGCCGCACCGACATTTGTGGTCGGACTTTCATTCAGCCAGAAAGACTTCCGCTGAAACGCATAGGTCGGCAAGCCCACCCGCCGGGCGCCGGACCCCGCGAAAGCAGCCGACCAATCGACCTCGGCGCCAACCACATACGCCTCCGCAACCCCGGTGACGAAGGCCATATCCGCGTCACGGTTCAGCCGCAGCAGCGGCGCGACCACCTGCGGCGGCGCGGCCTGCGACCCGAGGCTGTC
This sequence comes from Nocardia sp. NBC_01009, assembly GCF_045208035.1. Classification (NCBI taxonomy): domain Bacteria; kingdom Bacillati; phylum Actinomycetota; class Actinomycetes; order Mycobacteriales; family Nocardiaceae; genus Nocardia; species Nocardia sp. NBC_01009. The sequence goes on from NZ_CP108695.1 coordinate 5,971,667, forward strand.
GCGTACCATCGCGGAAAGCGCAGCGCCGGGGCCGATTTCGAGGAAATATTCGGCGTTTCCGGGTTGCCCCAGGTACTCGACACCCGACAGGAATCGAACGGGGTCGCGTAGCTGCTGGACCCAGTAGTCGTGTGAACCGAGCCGGGTGGATTCCGCGGGCCTTCCGGTCAGATTGGAGACGACTTCGATCTCCGGCGCACGATAGGCGAGACCGCGGCAGACCTCGGCGAAGTCGGCCAGGATCGGGTCCATCCGCCGGGAATGAAAAGCATGGCTGGTCCGCAGCCGCCTAGTCTTGGTTCCGGCGGTCGCCAGTGCCTGCTCGAATTCTCCGACTGCGTCCTCGTCGCCGGAGACCACCACGGCGGCAGGCGCATTCACCGCCGCAATGCCGAGTCTGTCACCGTAGTCGGCCAGCGCGGTGGCGACGATATCCTCCGTCGCCGATACCGCCATCATGGAACCGCCCGCCGGCAGGGATTGCATGAGCCGGCCGCGGGCGGCGACGAGTGCGCAGGCATCTGTCAACGACAGAACACCGGCGATATGAGCCGCGGTGATCTCGCCCAGCGAATGACCCAGCACATAATCCGGCCGCACACTCCAGGATTCGAGCAACCGGAACAACGCCACCTCGACAGCGAACAACCCCGCCTGCGTGTACATCGTCTGGTCCAACAACTCCGCAGCACCGGAACCGGGACCAGCGAAAATCACCTCCCGCAACGGAAATTCGAACACCCCGTCGAACTCGGCGCAAATACTGTCGAACACCCCGGCGTACACCGGATACTCCCGATACAGCCCCCACCCCATACCCGCCGACTGACTACCCTGCCCCGGAAACAGAAACGCTGTCTTCCCGCTGACGGCGACACGACCGGTCACCAACCCCGACGCCACGGCACCCCGCGCCAACGCCGTCAACCCCGCGACCAGCTCATCCATATCCCGGCCCAGCACCACCGCCCGATGCTCGAACATCGACCGCGTCGTCACCAACGAGAAACCGACATCAACCGGATCCAACCCAGGACACCGAACCAGATGATCGAGCAGCTTCGCAGCCTGACCAGCCAACGCCCCCGCACTCTTAGCCGAAATCACCCACGGCACAACCGAACCCGCCGCACCATCGACAATGCCGTCCGCCGACGCCCCACCAGGCAACCCGGAAGAGATCTGCTCGAGCTCGTCTGTATTCGCCATCGACAACTTCTCCTACTAATACTGTCCAGATGCGCGGCACGACAACCGGTTACATCCAGCGTGAAAGACCCACCCGAGAACTATTGTCAGCGTGAGGTGCCCGCATCGGCAGCCGCCGCAACCCGGCTTCGGTCCGCGGCGTCATCGAGCCCGTGCCGACCCGACGTCTCGAAGGCGGAGAGCGGGCGATCCGGGGCCTGCGCCAACTTCAGGAAAAGCGACACCCAATCCGCGAGCAGCGCTTCCGCGGCCGCCGCATCGACTCGGGCGGGCTGATAGATCAGCCGGAAAGCGAGCTTGGCGCCTGGAATGACCATCGCCCAGATCGGGAGATTCGACCGTAGGTGAACATCGACATCCTCGAACGAGACGTCGGCGAAACCCATATCCATCCCGCCGAAAGTATGGACCGCCACCGCCACCGCGGACTCGAACAACGGACGCCCGCCGCCCACGTCCGACCACTCCGCCAGATCGATCGGCGCGACGTGTTCGAACCTCCGGATCGAGGTGACACCTGCTTGGAGTTGCCTCAGCCATTCTCCGGCGGAGAGCGACGGATCGAGGTGAACGCGCACCGGGAGCACATTCGAGAACGCGCCCGCGATCTGCTCCATACCGGCAGTGGGACCGAACCGCCCGGACAGCGCCGCGCCGATCATGACGTCTGATTCCCCGCTGTGTCGGCCGACGACACCAGCCCACGCCCCGTACGCCACCGTCGCAAGGGTGACGCGCTCGGCGCGCAAACTGTCGATCACGGCAGTGGTCTGCTCGTCCGTGAGCTCGACGGCAACGACGGGCTGGCCGTGATCCTCCTCGGCGGCCACCGGCGGCTGCCCAGGGCGAATCGCGTGCAAACCATTGGGCACCGCGCTGTTCAGCTCGACGCGCCAGAATGCTTCGGCAGGACCACGGTCGAGTTCGTGAACCCAGGAAATGTATTCCCGGAACGACCGGGCGGGCTTCAGCACACGCTGCCTGCCCGATTTCAGGCCCTCGTACAGGGCGGCTGTTTCCGCCACGACCATCGCGAAAGAGGTGCCGTCCAGGATCATTCGATGATGGGTCCACACAACCCGGTGTCTGTCTTCGGCCACTTTGACGACCGTCATCCGGGTGAGCGGAGCCGAGGAAAGGTCGAAGCCCCGCCAGCGATCCTGCGCAATGAACTCGGCCTCGCGCTCGGCCGCGGCGCCACTGTCCAGCGCGGTCGCGTCTTCGACAACGAAAGGTATCGTCGCGCGGCGGCGAACCACCTGCAAGGGCTCGGACCCGCTCCACACTATGGATGTTCTCAGCGCCGGGTGCCGATCAACCACCAATTGTGTGGCACGGCGGAACAGTTCGACCTCGAGTGGACCGACCAATGTCGCCACCAGCTGTTCCAGGAACATTCCGGCGCCGCCGTCCGCGAGGACGTGCCGCAGTACATCCTGCTGCACCGGGGACAGCCGATAGATATCTTCTATCTCGGCATCGGCCGAGGGAATTCCAGGCGGCAGCTCGCTCAACTGATCGGCGATTTCGGTCAATTGGTCGGCGGTGATCTCCGAAAGGATTCCCGTATTGGTAACCGCTGTGCGCACCTCATACTCGGCATCGGCAGGTGCGCTCTCACCCTCCGAGCTCGACAACGACCGCTCATGCACCGCGCGCGCTAGCAATCGAATCGTCTGATTCTCCAACAGATCCTGTGGTTCGATGTCCGCCCCGGCCTCCAACGCTCGACGGACGAATCCGACCGCCATCAGCGAATCGACGCCGAGATCGAAGAAATTCGTGTCGAAGTCGAGGTCTTCCACGCCGAGTACCTCGTTCGCGATCTCGCTCAGCATGAGCTCGATCTCCCGGAGACCGCGTCCGCCTTCGACATTCACGCTCGGGCCGGAGGGCCGCGCCCGGTTCGACTCCGGCACGTCCGCCTCGTCCGCCTCGTCCGCCTCGTGCGGGACAGCGGGGACCGCGTCGATCCAATAGCGGTCGTGGGCGAACGGGTAGGTCGGCAGGCGAGTCCACCGCGGCGAACTTCCCGCATAGCGCGGCGACCAATCGATGGACACTCCGGCCGCCCAGAGCTGACCGAGTCCGCCGAGGAAAATCTCATGATCGTCCTGGGTCTCGGACGATCGACGCATGAGACGTACCGCGCGACTGTGGTCGGCCCAGCTCTGGTGCCGCTTCACCGACGCGCTCAGCGATCCGCCGGGTCCGACTTCGACGAACGCGTAACCGGCCGAATCCAGCAGATTCTCGACATTGTCCTTGAACCGGACCGTGGCGCGAACACTCGCCGCCCACATCGCCGGATCCGTAGCCTCCGCATCGGACATCCACGCACCGGATTTATTCGACAGCAACGGGATTTTCGGCGCGGCGAGCGGCAGGTCCCGGAGTACATCCCGGAACATCGGAACGACCGGATCCATAAGGGCCGAATGAAATGCATGCGATACATCCAATCGGCGGACGAGAATTCCTCGATCAGCCGACCAGCGTTCGAATTCCTCGATGCGCCGCACGTCACCCGAAATCACACACTGCTGAGAGTCGTTGATCGCGGCCAGATCCAACCCGGACCCGAGCCTATCCTCGATATCACCGACAGCGGCGGCAACAGCGAGCATCGCGCCCGTCGGCGCCGCGTGCATCAGATCAGCCCGCGCGATCACCGCGCGGATCGCGGTGTCGAGATCGAAGACGCTGGCGATCGTAGCCGCCACATACTCACCGATGCTGTGCCCGGCCACGGCCGCAGGCACCACACCGTACGACTCCAGGAGCTTGGCCAGGGCATATTCGACACTGAAGAGGGCGGGCTGAACGTAATCGGTCCGGTTCAACAGCGTCGCGTCCGATCCGTACACAACGGAGCGGATGTCGCGATCGGACAACTTCTTAAATTTGTCGACACAGTGGTCGAAGTTCTCCGCGAATACCGGTTCCGCGGCAAGCAGTTCGCGGGCCATCCCGACATATTGCGTACCCTGCCCCGGGAACAGGAAGGCGACCTTCGGCTCCGGGGTCAGCATGGCCTTGGGTTCATTTCCACGACCGACCACGGTCTGCGCAGCCCGGCCCCGGTCGTTCACCACGGTGGCCACTCGTACCCCGTGTGGCTTTCGCCCCTGCTCGAGCGTGTACGCGACATCGACGAGGTCGAGTGTCGGATTCGACTTCAGATGCGCGGCCAGACGTCCCTTCGATTCCGTGACCGCGTCACGGGTTTGACCCGACAACAGCAGTACCTGCGGCCCTGTCCTGGTCGACCGGGATGTGACAACCGGCGCCTCTTTCACCACGATGTGCGCGTTGGTGCCGCCGACCCCGAACGAACTCACGCCGGCGTATCGCGGACCATCCCATTCCCAGGGCAGACACTGGGTCTGCGGCCTGAAAGGACTGCGATCGAGGTTCAGCTCGGGATTCGGCTTTTCGTAATGCAGCGTCGGCGGAATCTCGCGGTGCTGGAGGCTCAACACCGTCTTGATCAGGCCCACTACGCCCGACGCCACCTCGAGATGTCCTATATTGGATTTGACGGAGCCGATAGCGCACGGCGCTGAACGCTGCCTTCTCGATATCTCGAAAGCCCGTTTCAGTGCCTCCAACTCGATGGGGTCACCCAGCGGTGTACCGGTGCCATGAGCTTCGATATAGCTGATATCGGCCGAGTCGACACCGGCAACAGCGTGTGCTTCGGCGATAACGTCCGCCTGGGCCGCGACATTGGGTGCGGAGAACGCTATCTTCCGAGACCCGTCGTTATTGATGGTGGACCCGACAATCACGCCCCGGACAATATCCTTCGCCGCTAGGGCGTCGTCCAGCCGCTTCAAAACAACGATGCCGGCGCCACTGCCGAATACGGTACCGTCGGCCTTGGCGTCGAACGGCCGGCAATGCCCGCTCGCCGACATCATGGATCCCGGCTCATAGAAGTATCCGACGTGATGCGGTATCCGAATCGACACAGCACCGGCAAGCGCCATGTCACATTCATTCGACAGCAAGCTCTGACATGCCATGTGCACCGCGACCAAGGAAGAGGAACATGCCGTCTGGACGGTGAGACTCGGACCCCGGAGGTTGAACTGGTGCGATACCCGGGTCGCCAGATAATCCTTGTCATTGTGAATCAACAAGTTGAGCAGTTCCGCATTCGCGCCCTGGGCCAGCGACTCGCGCAGATCGCCGTGCGAAAGCAGGTTATTCAGCAGATAGCCACTGGCCGCACTGCTGCCGAAGACCCCGATCGCGCCACCGTACCGGTACGGATCGCAGCAGGCGTCCTCGAGCGCACTCCAGGCGGTCTGCAGAAACATCCGATGCTGCGGATCCATGATCCGCGCCGCGCGTGGCGTGAGCCCGAAGAATTCGGCGTCGAACTTGTCAATATCTGTCAGAATCGGCGCACGCCGTACATAAGCGGAGCGCTTGAAGACCTCCGCAGGAACTCCCGATTCGGCTAGCATCTCATCCGAGATATCTACAATAGACTCGTAGCCGCCGCGAAGATTGTCCCAATATTCTTCCAGCGATACGGCACCAGGAAACCTCCCCGCCATGCCGATGATTGCAATTGAATTCTCGATACCAGAGTCCACGGTCATCGTCACCCCCTACTTACATAATTCTGCTATTCACCACGCGGTCGACGCGCCCGGGCGCTACGGCGGGCGTGTGCACGTTCCACCGGACGATTGTCGAGTTCGTCCGAATGCTCCTCCGAGCTCAAGCCGAGCTGAATAACGATATCCTTCTCCAAATCGCGCAACGACGCGCCTTGCAGTAGCAGTCCGACCGACGGCTCCACCCCGAAGTCCCAGCGGCACGTATTCTTAATTCGCATGGCCATCAGCGAGTCCATACCGGCCGCAAACAACGAGGCGTTCGAATCCAGGCCCGCAGACGACGTAGCACCGATGATGACACTCAAGCGGGAGACCAATCGTTCCGCTATCGCGTTACCGGCTTCCGCGGGACTCAGCTGCCGAAGTCCGTCCGAGCCGATCCAATCCTCCGCCGCTTCCGCATGATCGAATTCTTGGATCACCTCCCTGAAGTAGGCCATCTGCTTCAGTTCCGGAAGGGCGACCGCACGGTCCAGCCGTAGCCGCGCAATTCCGATCCGTGCCGGGTTGTGAGCCAGGACTGTTCCGAATGCGTCGACTCCCTCCGTGGGCGTGAGCGGGTCGATAACGGGTAGGAGGACCGAGGTAGCCAAACCGACACCCGACCATTGGCCCCAATTGATCACCGATGCCGGTTCACCCTGAGCTCGGCGCCAGTGAGCGAAAGCATCGAGCCAGGCGTTTGCGCTGGCATAGGCTGCCTGGCCGGGTGAACCGATCATCGACGCCATCGATGAAAAGGCGATCCACCAGTCCAGCTCTCTGCCGACCGTGGCATTGTGCATCGCCACTGCCCCGGCGGCCTTCGGTCTCCAGACCTCGGTCACGCCAGCGTCGTCCAACGAGGTGAAGATTCCGTCATGGAGCACGCCGGCCGCGTGCACCACACCCCGCAACTGCCGACCGTTCGCTTCGGCAGCGGCTACGAGCCGCTCCGCGATTCCGGTGGTCGATACGTCACCGAGTTCGATGACCACATCACCGACGCCGTTGAGCTCAAGTACCGTCGCCGCTACCTCGGTGGACGGCGCAGACCGGCCGTTGAGAACCACACGGCCGGCGCCTGCATCCACCAGCCACCGCGCGATACTGAGTCCCAGTCCGCCGAGGCCGCCGGTGATGACGTAGGAGCCGTCGGCCCGCACAGTATTGCTCGGAGCTTCCGGACCCAATTGCGCTCTCGTGAGGGTTTCTACGTATCTGAGGCCGCCGCGCACAGCGACTATGTCGTCTCCAGCACCTGCGCCGAGTTCGGCTAACAGCTCCGAGGTGCCGTCAGCGCCGGGGTCGAGGTCGAGGAGCGTGGCCCGCAGCTGCGGGTTTTCGAACGCGAGCGTCCGGACAATCCCTCGCAACGCACCAACGGCCGGGTCGCCAGCTTCGCCGGCGTGGACAGCAAGGCCGCCTCGACCCACAAGCCACAGCCGTGGCGATTGCTTGTTCAGGTCCTGGACAATTGCTCGAACGATGGCGGCCAACCGCAGGATCGTCGCCTGCGTGCGTGCAACCCCCGCCGCGATGGCGGCCTCACCTGGCCGACTGGGATCGACGAAGACCACTATCTCGGCCGGCGAGGTGCCCGCGCCGCCCGCTGCCGACTCGAATGCCGCACGCAATGATCGCTCGTCCGCGAGCTGAGCGGTGAAGACCCGCCCCTGATCCGCGTCGATCGCGGCGGCCGCGCTCGACGCGATCGACGGCAGCTCGCCACTTTCGGTCAGCAGGATCCAACACCGCTCGTCGACGGAGTTCACGGATGCAGATTTCAGTGGTTCCGCTGTCCATTTCGTGTCGAAAACCTTCTGCCCGATCGGGAGATCCAGCTTCCGAGACGCCACTCTTTTCAAAGAGATACCAGCGAATTCGGCTACCACTCGGCCGGCATCATTCACCAGCTGGGCAGATGCTCGTATACCGCGGTCCGCATCGTCGGACTGACGGAGGTCCACGCGACACTCGATCTTGCCGTCGAGGGGCTCGAGGATTCGGAGGGACTCGATCGACTCCGGCAGGTAGGTCGCATCTGCCAGTCGCGGCAAGGCCGTGTCACTCAGCGCAGCACCGATGCTCTGCAAAGCGGCGTCGAGGATCACCGGATGCGCGATGAAACGGAGGTGTTGCGGTGCCGCGGGCGGAAGTTCGATCGTGGTGGAAGCCCTGCCCCCACCGTGACGTTCGATGCTGGTCAGCGCCGCGAAACCGGGCCCGTGCTGCTGTCCGGTCTGCCTCAACAGGGAATAATAGGTCCCCACCGGGACCTTTGTGGTTGAAGTCTCCAGCTCGCCCGCGGCACTACGGTCGATGCGTATGCCGTCACCGCCCGATTTGTCGGCACAAATCACCACCGCACCGGCGTGCCGGAGCCATTCGTCTGCGCCTGACCGTGAAAATATTTCGATCTCGACCGTTCGATCGGTGACCTGCCACTGCAGGTGTGTCGTCAGACTGACATTCTTGTCGAGCACGAGCATGCGTTCGACGTTGAAATCACGCAGCTCCAAGTCTTCAATGCCGACACGAAATGCTTCGCTCGCCGCACCCAAGCACACCTCGATAAATGCCGCGGCCGGCATGACCGGCATTCCGTGCACCCGATGGTCGTTGAGCCACGGATTCCGGTCGGTGCCGACATCGACACTCCACACATGGGTATCGGTACGCGGGATCAGGATGTCCCGGCCGAGCAGCGGATGGCCACCGGCGTCCGGTACGGGAGCCTGGTCGGCCGCCCAGAAATTCGAATGCGACCAGGGCGCCGCGGGGACGTCGACCAGCCTGCCCATGTCGGGCCCCAGTTTGCCGAATGTCCCCTCGAGCGCGGACAAGACCATCTCGAGTTGAGAATGAAACTCCTCGGCTTCATCGCGATCACGCTTCAAGGAGTAGGTCACCATGAAGCCCTCTCCCGCCAGCGCGGATTCGAGAGTGTCGGTGACGGGTGACCCAAGTACCGGATGAGGTGACATCTCGGTGAAGAGCCGATATCCGTCTTCGGCCGCAGACGACACCGCGCGGAAGAACTGCACGGGCTGTCGAAGGTTGCTGACCCAGTAGTCGGGATCGAACAGCGGCGTCTCCAGCGAGTCGGCGAAGGTTGCGGAATAGTATCCGGCTACCGGCGGCTGTCGTCTCTCGATGCCGTCGAGGCACTGCCGCAAATCAACGAGCAGATTGTCGACCTGCGGACTGTGGCTCGCGACGTCGCATTTGATGGGCCAGACCGGAACCGACTCCTTCTTGGCCTTCGTCATCAGCTTGGCCAGCTCTGCTTCGTCGCCCGAGATAATCGTCTGATTCGGTGCCGCGAGCACCGCGATATCCAGACCACTGTAGCTGCGGATCAGTTCGGCGCAGTCTGCCGAGCTGAGTGAAAACATTGCCATCGCACCGTGGCCCGAATTTCGCTCGAGCAGGCGTGAGCGACGACAAATGATGCTCACTCCATCCGATTTGTCGATGGCACCCGCAACGACCGCGGCCGCGATCTCGCCCATGGAGTGACCGATGACGGCACCGGGTGTCACGCCGTATGATCGCCAGAGTTCGGCGAGCGCGATCTGCATGCAGAACAATGCCGGCTGAATTTGCGAGATTCCCCGGAATTCTTCACCGCTGCACAGCATTTCGTAAAGATCGAAATCCACCTCGGCGGACATCAACGAGCTCAACTGCGATATTTCCCGGGCGAAGACGGGCTCGTCCTCCATCAGCGTCCGGCCCATCCCTGCCCATTGGGATCCCTGGCCGGAGAACAGCCATACCGGCCCGAGTGCGCTCTGGAGCCGGGGGTACATCACCACCCCATCCGGGTCCGGCGTGGACAGGCGCCGAAGTCTACGAGCAATGGTGGCACGATCTCGTCCCACGACCACTGCTCGATGCCGATAGTTCGCCTGGCTCCGATTGACAGTGTGGGCAATGTCGCCGATCGAGATCTTCGCGCCCTTACCCGTCATCCACTCTGCGAGAGCATTGGCAGAAGCGGCGACCCGGTCCGCGGTCTTTCCTGTCAACCGCACCGCGGTTGCCGGACGTTCACGTACTGCGTTCACTGGCACTTCCGGAGCTTGTTCCAGGACCACATGAGCGTTGGTGCCCGAAATACCGAAGGACGACACCCCCGCACGGCGTGGGTGACTCGTGGTGGGCCACTCCACACAGTCGGTAGGAACGAAATAGCGCGTTCCCGTCGGGTCTATCGCCGGATTCCACTCCTTGAAATGGTTATTCGGCGGAATAATGCCGTGGGAGAGCGCCAGGCTCGCCTTGATCAGCCCGGCAACCCCTGCAGCCGCCTCGAGGTGACCTAGATTTGTTTTCACTGCACCCAGTGCACAACCAATTCCCGAGGCGCCGTACGACTTCCGTATCGATTCGAACTCGATGGGATCACCGAGCGGTGTTCCGGTTCCGTGGGTTTCTATGAGACCTACGGTCCCAGGGAGTAGATCGGCAGATGCCAATGCCTGCCGGATGAGTTCGGATTGCGCTGCCCCGCTCGGGGCAGTGAGCCCGTTCGTAGGCCCGTCGTGGTTCACCGCCGTTCCACGAATGACGGATATGACACGATCGCCGTCGCGCAGCGCATCGGACAGCCGTTTGAGTACAACAACACCGCAACCCTCGCTACGAACGTATCCGTCCGCGTCGAGGTCGAAGGCGCGGCACCGGCCTGTCGGCGACAGCGCAGTCCATCGAGACATCGCCAGTCCCGCATAGGGCGACAGGCTCAACTGCACGCCACCGGCCAGAGCCAGATCGCTTTCACGCGACCTCAGACTTTGACACGCGAGATGGATGGCGACCAACGAAGAAGAGCAAGCTGTGTCGACAGTGAGGGACGGTCCATGCAGACCCAAGAGGTACGAGATACGGCCGGCGGCGGCGCTGTGCGCATTTCCCGTCGCCATATATGCGACCGGCTCGCTGCGCCGCTCGAGGTTGACTATTGTATAATCCCAGCTCGTCATTCCGATCATCACAGCGGTTCGACTGTTTCCGAGGGAATCGGCCGAAATTCCGGAGTGCTGCAGCGACTCCCACGCGACTTCGAGAAGCACCCGTTGCTGCGGATCCATGGCAGCCGCCTCGGCCGTCGATATGCCGAAGAATTCGGCGTCGAATCCGGCGGGATTGTCGATGAATCCGCCCCAATTCATGGCACTGCTGCGAGGCAGTCCCGGGTGCCGTTCATACTGGTCCTGGATATTCCAGCGCCCCGGCGGCACTTCGGTGATGGAATCCTTCTTTTCGATCAAAGATTCCCAGTAACTACCACAATCGGTAATCTGTCCCGGAAATCTACAACCGACACCCACGAGGGCGATTGGTTCCGTTTTCGCCGGTTCGCGCGTATCTTCGATTTCAGCGGAGAGCGCCTGCCAGAGTAGAGCCCTGGTCGCCGGAGAGAACTTCTTTATCAGTGATTCCACGTCGGTCTGCATCAGTGGATATCACCGAAGTTGACAATCTTCGACCAGTAATTCATTGGCCTGGAATCGGCACTCACGATCTTCCCCTCCGAACATGAAATTTAAACTCCCACAGACTCGGTGGATAGCCAACACGAATCTCCCTACTCCAGAACGCTACCAGCCGAGTGGGACCGGCGCCTCCCTCGCAATGGTGACGTAAATCACATTTTCACCTGGGTGACTGTGGCCGCCGGAAAGTCTAGAGTTCAACCCGTCAAGGGGATGGACTTCAGGGGGCTGGAATTCGCTATCAATAAACATCTATGCACCGTGGCGCTAGCGGCAGACTTTGCGTCAGCGCTATCAACACGCTCATGCGTTTGACCGCATGAATTGCGCACCGACCGGCCCGAGGACTCCCGGACACGCGACATCCGGGTTAGCCGGTTCACACTCCGGACAGCAAATTCCGAGCGATCTCGGAAACTGCACTATCCGGGCTCGCTCGGCTGATTTCCGCACTTCATGAACAACTCCAATTCGGCGCCCATCTCATAGTGCAATGCGCCGAGAAAAAAGGAAGGTGCAGAAGTATGACAATCGTAACCCAGACCTGGCGTCGAGGCACTTCGATAACCTCTGGCTGGGATTTCACGGTCAAACATCGCGCTGTAGCGATGGTCTATACCTACCTCGCTTTCGGATCCGACTACCGGCGCTGGTACGCCGACCTGGCCGCCGTTCGCAACCAGATCCAAGGCGCCGCGGTCCTCGATGTGCCCTGCGGCGGCGGCGCGGTGTTCGGGCACCTGTCCGGCACGGCTCCACGCCGATACATCGGCGCTGACGTCTCCCCCGCGATGCTTGCCCTGGCCGGCAAGGCAGCTGAGAAAGCTTCGATCCAAAACCTCGAGCTGGTCGAATGCGACGTGGTGACAATGCCTTACGACGCCGAATTCGACCTGTGCCTCAGTTATATGGGTCTGCATTGCATGCCCGACCCGGCCGGCGCGATTGCCGCGATGGCACGGGCGGTTCGGCCAGGTGGCGTGGTGCGTGGCAGCACAGTCATCATCGGCGCCGGGTGGCGGAGTGATCGATTCGTCTCGCTGTGGCAACGGCGTGGCATCTTCGCCGACGTCTACTCGAAGAACGATCTGCGTCAATGGCTCGTAACGGCGGGCCTCAATGCGATCACGATCGAGTGTTCGGGCGCGATCGCCTACTTCTCGGCAACCAAACCAGCACGCGGCTGAGCGGACTGCCGAACAGGGAACCACGTCGCACCGGAGCCAGTGGGGCATGCCGCCCCGGAAGGACACACTATGTTGCACCGGATCGCGCTGCTGGCGCTCGCCGCACCACGGCGAGTCATGGCCTTCACGATGCTGGTCTTTGTCGTGGCAGCGGTCTTCGGCATCCCGGCCGTGGGGAGCTTGTCCTCGGGCGGCTTCAACGATCCGGCGTCAGATTCGGCTCAGGCCACCCAGCTACTGACCGAGAAGTTCGGAATCAGCGATCAGCAGCTGTTGATCGTCGTGACCGCACCCGACGGCGCGCGCGGTGAAACGGGGAGCCGGATCGCCACCGACATCGTCGACCACCTGAAACAGTCGCCCCACGTGTTGGATCTGTGGTCGGCGTGGACCTCCGCACCCCAGTCGGCCGCCGCCATGGTGAGCAAAGACGGCAAATCCGGGTTGATCGTCGCCAATCTCAAAGGCCCGGAGAACGACGCGGAGAAGAACGCGAAAGCGCTGTCCGACGAAGTGGTGCACGACAGGGACGGCGTTACCGTGCGTGCCGGCGGCATTGCCCTGGCCTACGCGCAGGTCAATGAGCAGAGCCAGCACGACCTGGTGCTGATGGAGGCCATCGCCATTCCACTGAGCTTCGTGGCGCTGGTATGGGTGTTCGGCGGGCTCTTCGCAGCAGCCCTGCCGGTCGCTGTCGGCCTGATCGCCATTGTCGGCTCGATGTCGGTGCTTCGTCTGATCACCTTCGGCACCGAGGTGTCGACCTTCGCGCTCAACCTGGCCACCGCGCTCGGATTCGCGCTGGCGATCGACTACACCCTGTTGATCATCAACCGTTACCGCGATGAGTTGGCCGACGGCGCGACCGGCAGGGCAGCATTGTTCCGGACCATGGCCACCGCCGGCCGAACCGTGCTATTCTCCGCGATCACTGTGGCATTGTCCATGTCGGTGATGGCGTTGTTCCCCATGTACTTCCTGCGGTCCTTCGCGTACGCGGGCGTGAGTATCGTCGCCTTCGCGGCCATTGCCGCGATCGTGGTATCGCCGGCGGCCATCGTGCTGCTGGGAGACCGGCTGGATGCGCTGAATGTGCGGCGCTTGGCACGCCGGCTGTTGCGCCGCCCCGATCCGGTCCCCACACCGATCGAGCTGTCGCTGTGGTACCGCTCGACCAAGCGCGTAATGCGCCATGCCGTGCCGATCGGTCTGGCCGTAATCGCCCTGCTACTGCTGCTCGGATCTCCGTTCCTCGGAGTGAGATTGGGGTTTTCCGACGACCGCCTGCTGCCGCGCGACGCATCGTCGCATCAGGTGGGCGACCAGTTGCGCGGCGACTTCGCCATCGATCCCACAGCGTCGATACCCGTCGTCGTGCCCGATGCGGTGGGTCTGGACCAGGCCGACTTGGAACGGTATGCCGCCGACCTGTCCCGGGTGCCCGACGTTGCGGCGGTTGCCGCCCCGAGTGGCACGTTCGTAAGCGGCATGAAGATGGGACCACCGGCCGCTCCGGCCGGCCTGGCAGCCGACAGCGGCCTCTTGACGATCGTCAGCACCGCTCCGCTGGGCTCCTCGGCCTCCGATACCCAGCTGGACAACGTCCATGACGTGACGGGCCCGGCCGGTCGGCAGGTACTCATATCCGGGCTCGCGCAGATCAACCGCGACAGCGTTGCGGCCATCACCTCGCGGCTGCCACTGGTGCTCGGGTTGATCGCGGCCCTCACCTTCGCCTTGATCTTCTTGCTCACCGGCAGCCTCGTGCTCCCCTTGAAAGCGTTGATCCTCAACGTGTTATCGCTGACAGCCACATTCGGCGCGCTCGTATGGATCTTCCAGGACGGCCACCTCGGAGCACTGGGAACCACACCGACCGGAACTCTGGTCGCCAGCATGCCGGTGCTGTTGTTCTGCATCGCATTCGGCCTGTCGATGGATTACGAGGTCTTCCTGGTGTCGCGATTCCGCGAACACTGGGTGGACTCCGAACGCACCGCCCGAGCCAGCGACGAGGGTGTGGCGCTGAGCGTGGCACGCACCGGAAGCGTGATCACCGCCGCCGCGTTGCTCATGTCGATCTCGTTCGCCGCACTCGCCGCCTCGGAGGTGCCGTTCATGAGAATGTTCGGGCTCGGACTCACCTTGGCCGTGCTGATGGACGCGACCCTGATACGCACGGTGCTGGTTCCGGCAATGATGCATGTGATGGGCAGAGCCAACTGGTGGGCCCCGAAACCGCTTGCCGCACTACATGATCGAGTCGGCATCAGTGAATCCGACAGTGCCGGGCCGGGCCGGCCGATCGGCGATCCGGATACGGATGTGCAGTTGTCCGGTGTGCAAGGGAAGCAGTCATGAAATTCGGCATTATCTTCGCGAACACGGGCCATCTGGCCGAGCCGGCAGTCGCCACCGAATTCGCGAAGGCAGCCGAGAGATTGGGATTCGAATCCCTGTGGGCGAGTCAGCACGTCGTCATTCCCGCCGACTACACGTCACCGTGCCCGTATACTCACAACGGTCGCATGCCGGGCGGTGACGACGCGTCGATTCCGGATCCATTGGTGTGGCTCGGATATATTGCCGCGGCAACCGACACCATACGACTCGCAACCGGCACCATTATTGTTCCCCTACTCAATCCGGTAGTGCTGGCCAAGCAGCTCGCCACCCTCGATTACCTGAGTGGCGGACGCCTGGAGTTCGGCGTCGGCCTAGGTTGGATGAAGGAAGAATTCGAAGCCCTCGGCACACCTTTCGAAGACCGCGGTCAGCGTACGGAAGAGTATATTTCCGCCATGCGGGCACTGTGGACGCATCCGGTCGCCAGCCATCATGGCAAATACATAAATTTCGACAATTGTATATTGCGCCCCGCCCCGGCCCAGCAGTCCATACCGATTCACATCGGCGGCAATTCCGTGGCGACTGCCCGGCGCGCCGGGAGCTATGGGGACGGGTTTTTGCCCATGACCAGGGATATAGGAGTTCTCAAATCGCTGTCGACCGAGATGAGAAAAGCTGCGACAGCGGCAGACAGAGACCTGGACGATATCGAAGTAACTGTTACCACAACTCTCGTGGGCAGGAACGCTCTTCCTGAGATCGATATCCTGCAAAACCTCGGCGTCACCCGAATGCTGGTTCCCGCCGGGCTGTTTCTGGACGATCCGGTAGCGGGACTACAGAAATACCACGCGAATGTCGTCGTCCCGTTCAATGGTCGATGATCAGAACACCAAGAACTACTGCCCAGAGGGAAAATATATGTCTCGGCTCCGATTTGGATATTTCATCGCACCGTTCCACCGCGCGGGCACGAACCCGACGCTGGCATTGCAGCGCGACCTCGAATTCATCGACCACATCGATGCACTCGGATACGACGAAGTGTGGCTGGGCGAGCATCACTCGGCGGGCAGCGAGATCATCAGCTCACCGGAGATCTTCATCGCCGCCGCTGCGCAGCGGACCAAGCGGATTCGGTTCGCCACCGGCGTGATCTCGCTCTCGTACCACAACCCCCTGTGGGTGGCCGACCGGCTGATGCTGCTCGATCACCTCACCCACGGTCGAGTGATCGGCGGATTCGGGCCGGGTTCACTTCCCACTGATGCCGGAATGATCGGGTTGTCGCAAACCGATACGCGCGAACTTCTGGAGACGAACCTCGATATCGTCGTCCGCCTGCTGGCTGGCGAAACCGTCAGCGCCAAAACCGCCACACACGAATTGATCGACGCTCGATTGCAGTTGGCGCCCTACTCCGAGAGCGGGATTCCCCTGGCGGTCGCGGCGGTCTCCTCACCGACCGGCGCACGGCTGGCCGGTAAGCATGGGATCGGGCTGATCTCGATCGGGTCGACGCTGACGGTCGAAGGCTTCAGCGCACTCTCGTACCACTGGGGCATCGCCGAGGAACGGGCTGCGGCCTTCGGGACGACGGTCGACCGCAAGAACTGGGCCCTGGCCGGGCCTTTCCATATCGCCGAGACCGACGAGCAGGCTCGCGACGACGTCAGATACGGCATCGAGTCGTGGTTCCGCTATTTCCAGAAGGTGGCCGCCTTCCCGCACCTGACGATGCCGGGACAGGAGATCGACGAGATGATCACCATCATCAACGACCTCGGAGCCGGCGTCATCGGTACGCCCGAGCGCGCGCGGGCACAGGTTCAGCGGCTGTGGGATCAGTCCGGCGGATTCGGCAGCATGCTGCAGATGGGTCACGAGTGGGCGAACCCAGCTGCCACCAAACGGTCGGCCGAACTGTTCGCTGCCGAGGTTATGCCGCACTTCCAAGGCCACGCGCAGCCGACACTGGATGCCGCCGCACGGGCAGCGCAGGTACGAGACAACCTCGCGCAGGAGCACCAGGATGCTATCGATCTCATGGCGACGAAATACCAGGATGAAGTCAGTTCATAACCAGTCCGGTACACGTAAGGAGGGCTGAGTAATGCAGCCTGGAGATCTGGAATTCGATCCGTTCTCGCACGACTACTTCAACGGGCCGTATGAGACCTATCGTCGGATGCGCGAAGAGTCCCCGGTCTACTACAGCAAGAAGTACGACTTCTATGCGTTGAGCCGCCATGCCGATGTCGCTGCCGGGCACAAGAACTTCGAGACGTACTCGTCGGCTGATGGTGTGGACCTGGGGGCGGTGCAATCAGGGGAACCCCCGATGCACAAGTCGATCATCGTCATGGATCCACCTGAGCATCGCCATATGCGCGGCCTCGTCAACAAGGTGTTCACACCACGTGCGATCGAAGAGCTGCGCCCCTTGGTGACGGACCTGATCGACCGCCACCTCAAAGCTGCCGATCCTGATGAATTCGATGTAGTTCAAGACTTCTCAGCCTTGTTCCCCATCGAAATCATCACGACGATGCTCGGCGTACCCGACGCACGTCGTGAACAGATTCGACTGTGGCTCGACGAATTCCTGCACCGCGAGCCCGGCGAGGTCAAGATCTCGCATGCGGGCCTCCAGGCAGCCATCCAGATGGCAGTCGTCTACTACCAGGTGGTGAAGGAGCGCAGAGCTCGTCCGCGTAATGACATGATCAGCGACCTGGTGTCAGCCAAGGTGCAACGTGAGAACGGTGAGGTCACCGAACTCGACAACACCGAAATCGCCCAGTTCGCCCTCGTTCTGGGCGGCGCGGGGGCGGTAACCGTCACCCGGCTGGTGGCCAGCATGGTGGTGCTGTTTGCGCGTCATCCTGAGCAGTGGGAGAAGTTGCTGTCCGACCGCAGCAGGATCCCAGCCGCGGTCGAAGAGGTGCTTCGCTACGAATCACCGACTCAATACAATGTGCGCCGCTCGCGTGTGGATATCACGTTGCACGGCGTCACCATTCCGGCCGGCAAGCCGGTGTTCTTGCTGATCGGTGCGGCCAATCGTGATCCTGACGCTTGGGAGGACCCGGACGTCTTCGACATCGATCGAAATCGTGCCCACGCCCAGAATCTCGGGTTCGGCTTCGGAATTCACACTTGCCTGGGGGCTGCACTCGCACGGATGGAAGGTGCCATCGCATTGCAGAAACTGCTCGATTACATGCCGCGCTACGTGGTTGACTGGTCCGGCTGTCGCCGGGTCAACATGCAAAATCTCGCAGGCTGGAACAACGTCCCGGTCCGGGTACTGCCGTAATCGTGAGCGAATCCGAGCACAAAGCCATAAGCTGGCGGTCGACAACCTCTCGACGTGTTCATACGCCAACGAAGTAAGGATCAGCGCATATGACATCGCCCGACTCCGAAGCCCTTGTCGAACGGTACCTGAAAATCATCGCCGATCACGATTACGAACAGTTCGGCGAACTGCTGACCGACAACTGCGAGTTCACTCTCGTCCCGATCGGTTACACCTGGAGAGGCCGCGCGGATGTCATCGGGGCCCTTACCGTCTCGGGCG
This sequence comes from Nocardia sp. NBC_01009, assembly GCF_045208035.1. Classification (NCBI taxonomy): domain Bacteria; kingdom Bacillati; phylum Actinomycetota; class Actinomycetes; order Mycobacteriales; family Nocardiaceae; genus Nocardia; species Nocardia sp. NBC_01009. Next base: position 5,990,112 of record NZ_CP108695.1, read on the forward strand.
ACACGAAATCGCACGACGACAGGTCCGCGGTGAAAATTATCAACTGGTTCACGAACGACGAGTACGTCGTGGTCGAGTACGAGCGCGGGGCGGTGGTGGGTGGCGTTCGCGTGAACATCGACGGGTATTGTTGGATTGCGCATATGCGGGATGGCCGGTTCGATTCGATACGTGAGTACATCAATCCCAGCAACCCCGCCCTAGCCATACTCGTGGGCCTCGTCTTACGGAGTTATCCCCGCCTCACGCGGAGGAATAGTCGAGCAGTCCGAGCGGCTACCTCGAAATAGATACATCGGCGATGGCTATGACTCTGCCAGGAATTCGCGTTCCACTGCCCGACAACCCATTCGTCCACCTCGAGTTCGAGCGCCATGCGCGTGAATCTCCCGAGAGAGTTGCCATGACCTGCGGGCCGATATCCCGTACGTACGGCGAACTCAATGACCGAGCGACGCCGACCAGGTCGAGATCGGCCCTGCTCGAACGCGCCATAGAGAACCGAACACATTCCCGGTAGCGCACACTGCCGTGCTCTACCCGACGCAAGTCCGCCTTCACCAACGAGGATGCTGGATCCAGTGGCTCAGCAGCCCGGGCACGAAGCAGACGATGACGATGACACCGAGCCACCTGCCTACGCGGGCAGCCACTTCCGGACCACGCGCGGTCGATACGCTCATCACGGCGCTCCTGTATGCGCGAGATGATGGCGGTGCAACCAGGTGATATGCCTGCCGGACACTCTGAACCTGAATATCGGACTGCACCACCGTCGCCAGTCAGTCCGGGGAGGGACGGGATTCCAGCTCGGCGAGATACGCGGAAGCGTCGCCGAGCTCGCCCCGGCCGCGGGCAGCGCCATCGAGAGCGCGGGCCTGTTCGGCTCCCGATCACGCGGTTCGGCGATGCCGATAGCTGTTGTGCGAGCTCGTCACTCTGCCGGACTCGCGACGATGGCGTTGCGCCGCTGAGGATCCGAGCGAGATCGGGTATCCATCAGAAGTACAGGCGCGCCCCCACGTCAGGCGCGGCCGTGGCTGCGTTCGTAGTCGAGGCGATCTGCTTCGGCACGGCGCCGGGACTCCGCGTCGGCCCGAACCCGGCACGCCACCGCAATCTGCAGGCCCATCATCGCCGCGGTAGCCGACTCCACACGCGGCGGTGGCTGTGAACTGGTAGTTCGCCTGGTCCTGCTCGAACGCTGTCAGAATCTCCGGTCACAGCGTCAGGCGAGTGTTGGCGACGGCGACCAGGTAGTCCTCGACGTCGGCGGGTTCGCTCGTTTCCTCACCCATCGCGCGTTCGAACGCCGACTAGTGCACGGCACAGGCGGCGTACTCGATGTCCGCAGGGGTGAAGTGAGTCGTTCGCGACCGCACTGCCGAACCACTCGACACCCTGAAACGCGAGCTGCTCACACTGGGCGGCCAATCAGGTCGCGCGCCAACAGCGCTATCGGCGTCAAGGAAGTTGCAGGTCAGCGGCATACACCAGGTTGGGGATATGGGGCAGTTCCCCCTTCGGACACACTGCGCACACGGCTAGTTGTGGACCAACGCGGAGTTGTCAGGCACTCACCTCATTGGCGCCCTTCATCTCGCGGTGGCGAACCACTGGACAACGGAGTTAAATGGGGCTGGGAGAATCAGTCGACAGGCGCGAAAGCGACAGCTCATGTCTCCCCTACACGCGCCGCAACCCTGTTTCACCGCAACCGATCCCGGCAAACGCGAAGCAGGCAGCCATCAGAAGATCTTCGCCGCTCCCACCCCTGCACCGACGGCAAGACAACTCTGCGACCGCGAACACCACTGCCAGCGTTCGATAACTACCGTCTACGCCGCCCTGAATCGCCGATGACGATGGCGGAGCACAGCTCTCGCGCACGGGACTGGACACCCGAGGAACTCACCTACATCGAAAAAGTACAGGAAGCGTTGGCTGGACCGCTGACCGAACGTCAGCTCACACTACTGCGACACTGGTGGAACGGTGGTTACCGCTCGCAGCAAGACTGAGCAGACACATATGGATCAACGAAGCCAAGACTTTCGAGACCCGGGTCCGAGACAATCCTCGTGCACAATCCCGGCTCCGCTTACCGTCCAGCCCGCGCAACCCACCAAGCACTCGTCCCAAACCTCGACACCCCGACTCCCCTACCCCGCCGCCACATGAACCTGTTCGCGATGCTCAACCCACGGACGCTGACGCTCCTGCTCCGACATCGCCAACAACTCACGCAACTTCGCCCACGCCACCTCATCAGTCGGCGTATACACCTGCATCCACGCATGCGGAACCGACGGCAACGACATGCTCGTCAGAAACATCTCCAACTCCCCCACCGCCAAATTACGAACCTGCTTCGTACGACTGACCGGGACAGCGACATCGTTACGAGCCCACAAAGCCTTGAAATTCGGGCTCTCCGAACACAACTCGACGATGAACTCCTCCCAGTACGGGTCACCGAGGTTCTTGGCGTAGGCACCACGCAGATAGCCGACCATACGACGCAGGTCATCCCAGTTGTGTTGGTAGGTATTGCAGCATTCCGGGGTAAGGAAGACCCGGCGAGCGACGTTGCGTTCGCCGGTCAGGAAACCAGGACACAACGCCTCATACGCCTCGTTATGAGCCAACACGTCATACCGGGCACTCAACACCACCCCCGGCAACGGCTCCACATGATCCAAAATCACCTGAAGCTCCTCCGGCAACGCAGTACCCGCATGCGCCGTCGGCACCGTCGGCACATCCGCCAACCGATACAAATGCGCCTTCTCCGCCGCATCCAACGACAACGCCCGCGCCACCGAATTCAACACCTGCACACTGACATTGATACTGCGGCCTTGCTCGAGCCACGTATACCATGTCACGCCCACCCCCGACAGCTGTGCCACCTCCTCCCGGCGTAGGCCAGGAGTGCGCCTACGCGGCCCAGGAGGTAGCCCCACGTCCTCCGGTGAGATCCTGGCGCGACGGGACTTCAGGAAGGCCCCCAGCTCTGAACGCCGAGCTTTGCGCACCGCTTGAACATCAACAACACCGGACATGCTCAGATGCTCCCACACCTCACTAGAGGTATCCAGGTGCCACCAATACCAGTATCATCGGACAGTTCACGAAGCTCCCACGACGGGATTCCCATACCCGCCGAAGTCGGTCAAGCAATAAGGCGCTCGATCTTGATCGTGTCCAAACCGGCACCAACGGCGAAGCCCCGACGCTTCCCAACCGCGGACAGGAGCGTCACGTTAACCAACGAGCGAATGATGTCCCGCTTCGCCTCCAGCGGTGTAACTTCAGGGTCGTGCCACTTCGCGCGTGCATCTGCCCCCGCTGCGGCGGCCACATGCGGCATCGGCAGCGCAGCCTGAGCGCGACGCTCTGCAGCCTCAATCAGCGGGGCCTTCTTCGCTCTGTACAACGCAATCTCTCTCGGTGACAGGTCCGCATCGATCGCGTCGCTCAACCATTTCTCGTACGCATCCCGCAGTCCACGCGCCTCCGCAAGAGCTGCGACTGCGTCATCGTCTGTCCGGATCAGCGAACCCAGCAAATTCGGATCCTCGAGCCGGCGCAGAACCACCTCTTCGACAAGCGCATCAACTAAATCAGCCCTTCGCGTCACGCAGCTGTTTTGCTTGCACGCGTAGTAGCGGCGGCGGTCCGCGCAACGCCGAGACACCGCGGGGCCGCCGCACTTCCAACACCAAACGATTCCGGACAGCAACCATTTAGGCGCGCTGCCCCGGAATGATCCTCGCCGCGGATCATTGAGGATGAGCTTCAACCGCTCATGTTCGTCCACTGAAATCAGACCGTCCCAGGCCGCCTTGACAGTCAACCGGTTTCCGTGGTCGTCGACATGCACACGCAACCCTGCCGCCGCTTCATTCAAGAGGACGCGCTTAACCATGTCACCGTTCCATTTTGTGCGCCACCCTTTCGGACACGGACATGTACGCCGATCGATCTTCCGGACAACGCGGCGGCCGTCTTTCACCGAGCACCGGTTACACGGAAAGGACTTGTCGTGACTGGGAATCGGCACGCCCTCGGTTGTGAGCCATCGCCCGATACGATAGGTATTCTCCAGACCTAAGGCGCGCCTGGCCATTTCACGAAAGATCGGCCCGTTCTGTGGACATTCGGCACGCTTCGTTGCCTTGCCTCGATGATAAACGATCTGCAGACCAAAACTCTCGGGTCCATGCGGCTTGCCATCAGCAAAGTTCTGAGCCAGAGCCCGCATCGAGTCGATCCGGTTGCGTTCAGGCGCATGCTCATCCTCGACCGCATCCTGTGCTACGCGCTTACGATCGTCGGGGTCATTCATGTCGTACAGCACGCCGCCGTAATACCAGTACACGCCGAACTCCGCACAGAGCTCGCGCAATTCGGACATGTCACCGATCTTTCGGTTCGCACGCGACGATGACCAATTCACCAGCACCCCACCCGGGGCGTCGCCGCGCTTAACGCGGCGAGCTATCGCCTCCAGTTCCAGACGCAACTCGTCGCGGCCAGGCCGAGCCTTCCGAGAGTGCCGAGTCGCACCCACCGCCCCTCGTCGATCACCCTGCACACGTTCCAGCCGAACCGCGCACACTCAGTCCGCCCCCAGGCGATCTGCTCCTTCGGGGAACGCTCGCTCTTATGCTTGCCCGCTTTGGATACACGGGCCTGGATGACGGCCGCCAAACCGGGAAAATCCTTGGGACTCAGAGGCATAACCCCAGGCTAGGCAATAGATAGATCTTTCGGTACTACACGCACGTGTACCAGGTGATCCCGATCCCGGACAGCTGGGCGACCTCCTCACGCCGCAGGCCGGGCGTGCGCCGCCGGGGCCCGGGTGGCAGGCCCACATCCTCCGGCGAAATCCGCGCACGCCGTGACTTCAGAAAAGAGCCCAGCTCGGCACGGCGCGCCTTGCGCAAGGTGCGCATGTCCACAACATCGGTCATCTTGTGATCGTCCCCGAATCCCGGAACCTTATCCAGGTGCTGCCGATACCAGTTTTATTGGGCTCCTGTTACTGGTGTCGAATCGGCTGCAAGCTCAGTGCATGACCCAGACGTTGTCACCGGGTTCGGCCAAGACGACACCCGCCACGCCGACTCCCCCAGCATCTCCCGCGTACGGCGCGCGGCGCACCATTGCGATCCTCGCCGTCATCCTGACCGGGCAGTTCATGGCGGTGCTCGACGCCTCCATCGTGAATGTCGCTATTCCCTCCATCCGCACCTCGCTGCACACGAGCGGATCGGCGCTGCAGCTGATCGTCGCCGGATACGTCATCGCCTACGCCGTGCTGCTGGTCACCGGCGCCCGGCTGGGTGACAGGTTCACCCAGCGTCGTACCTTCATCGCCGGCCTTGCGGCGTTCACTGTGGCCTCATTGGCCTGCGGGTTGGCGTGGAACGAAGTCACCTTGATCGTGTTCCGATTCCTGCAGGGCGTCGGCGCGGCGGCCATGGTCCCGCAGATCATGACCCTGATCCAGCGGAATTTCACCGGCAATGCCAGGGCCAAAGCGCTCAGCACATACTCTGCGATCATTTCCGGCGGCATGGTGGTCGGTCAGGTCGTGGGCGGTCTGATCGTCAACGCCGATCTCTGGGGTAGCAGCTGGCGTGGCGTGTTCCTGGTCAATGTGCCGATCGGTGTGGTGCTGCTGCTGGTCGCGCCGCGGGTGCTGCCTTCGGACACGGCACGATTCGACCGCAAGCTCGATCTGGCCGGACTGGCGATGCTGACCGCTTCGGTGCTGCTGCTCGTCCTTCCGATGGTGCTCGGCCACGAACAGAACTGGCCGCTGTGGACATGGATCACCCTGGGCGCCAGCGTGATTGGCATCGCGGTATTCATCGCCATCGAACGAGCGGTCGCGGCGCGCGGCGGCGAACCATTGTTCGCGCAGCGGGTATTGCGAGCCCCCGGATTGGTGCTCACCGCGGCGACACTGTTCGTGATCATGGCGACCTTCGGCGGCTGGATGTTCGTGATGGCCATTCACCTGCAGAGCACCCTCGGCTACACCGCACTACATGCGGGGCTGCTGTTCATCCCGATGGGTGTCACGTTCGCACTGGCCAGCCTGAACTGGGAGCGCATTCCACACCGTTTCCATGCAGCCATGATCCCGTTGGGGCTCGTACTCGGCGCGGTGACGATGGTGACGCTCGGCATGTTGCTGCGCAACGGCGCCGACTTCGGCCCGCTGCCGCTGACGATCTTCGGCATCCAGGGCATCGGCTTCGGACTCGCGTTCAGCCCATTGATGACCAGGACCCTGGCCAAGATCCCGATGTCGCTTGCCGCGGACGCGAGCGGCATCCTGGTCACCAGCGTGCAGCTGGGCATCGTCGTCGGCATCGCCTGCTTCGGCACCATCTTCCTCGGCCTGCTCGGCACCACCGCTTTGTCGGCGGCCCATGCGCTGGGCGGCACGGCGATCGCCGAGGGTGTGACGGTACTGGCCGCCGCCGCGCTCGCAACCCGGGCAGCGCGCTGAGCACCGTCCACTGATTCACCGGGACCCACCGCTGACCCGCAGCGGTGGGTTTCCGGCGGTTTGCTGTCCAGATTTCCAAGAAAGCGAACCTGCAGCTGCCCGATACTCGTATGTTTGCCCTACGCAGTGTGGATCGGAGTGGGACAGTGCAGACAGCTGGGATAACCGCGGACTATGTGATCGTCGGCTCGGGATCCGCCGGTGCGGTCCTCGCCAACCGGCTCAGCGACGACCCCGGCACCACCGTGGTGCTGCTCGAGGCGGGGCCGCCCGACAAGAACAAGTTTGCGCACATTCCTGCCGCCTTCGCGAAACTATTTCGCACAGAAGTGGATTGGGACTATCTCACCGCGCCGCAGCCGGGGCTGAACAACCGGCAGATCTATTGGCCGCGCGGGAAGATGTTCGGCGGATCGTCATCGATGAACGCGATGATGTGGGTCCGCGGATTCCGCGCCGACTACGACGAGTGGGCGCTGCTGGCGGGCGAGGAGTGGGGATTCGCCGCCGCGGTAGAGCAATACCGGCGCATCGAGAACGTCGAAGAGGCTCAGTACCCGGACGAGGGGGCAGCCGGGCCGCTGCACATCTCGCGGCAGCGCAGTCCGCGCGCGTCGACAGCGGCTTACCTGACCGCGGTGCAAGAAGCCGGCTTCGCGGTGGAACCGCCGAACCGGCCGCAGCCGGACGGGTTCAGCGAAACCATGGTCACCCAGCGGGGCGGTCGCCGATGGAGCACGGCAGATGCCTATCTGCGGCCCGCGCTGCGGCGGACAAATCTGACCATCCGGACCGAAGCGCTCGTCTCTCGTGTCCTTTTCGAACGTGATCCGGCAGGCACACCGCGCGCGGTCGGCGTGGAATACCTGCAGGGCGCCGCCTCGCACGCGGTCACCGCGCGCCGCGAAGTGATCCTCTGCGGCGGCGCGATCAACAGCCCACAGCTGCTCATGCTCTCCGGCATCGGCGATCGGGACGAGCTCACCAGGCAGGGCATTGAGGTCGTGCACCACGCCCCGGAGGTCGGCGCGAATCTGCAAGACCATCTGGTCGCCGGCATCGGCTACGGCGTCGAAGCGGACTCGCTGTTCGCCGCGGAGAAGCCGCGCCAGCTGTTGGATTATCTGATCCGGCACCGCGGCATGCTCACCTCCAATGTCGGTGAGGCCTACGGGTTCGTGCGCAGCCGATCCGATCTCGACCTGCCCGACCTGGAATTGATCTTCGCGCCGGCGCCCTTCTATTACGAAGGGCTGCTCGACCCCACCGAGCACGGCGTCATGCTGGCGACGGTACTGCTGCGGCCGCACAGCCGCGGCCGCATCACCCTCGCCTCGGGCGACCCGACGGCGAAACCGGTCATCGATCCCAGATATCTCTCCGACAGTGCGGGGGCCGACCGCGCCGCTCTCATGTCCGGACTGCGGACCTGCGCCGAACTGGCGGCATCGCCTGCGATGAAAGCGATACTCGGGCCGCTGATCTATCCGCCGCAAGCGCCGAGCGAGATGGAAGCAGCCCTCGAGCTGGCGCTGAACGGCTACTCACACACCCTCTACCACCCGGTGGGCACCTGCCGGATGGGCACCGACGAAGCAAGCGTGGTCACACCACGACTGGAAGTCCGTGGTGTGCACGGACTTCGGGTCGCCGATGCGTCGGTGATGCCGCTGCTCATCCGTGGCCACACCCATGCGCCGAGCGTGTTCGTCGGCGAACAAGCGGCCAAGTTCCTCAGCGCAGGGCGCTGACCGCTTCAGCGCCAGGAAACTTGATTCTGGGCGGAGCATCCGCGTCCATCTCGGCGAACGAGCCAGAGGAACGTACCGACGTCCTCGACGAATAACTCCGAAGGCGGCGGCGTGGTCGGCGCGCGATGGCTTATTCCCGTTGTTCCGTGCCGAGAGTTTCTCGATGAGCGGGGCGCACAGTGCCGCAGGCGAACCCACCGCGCCGCAGTCGGCGGCCTGCGGCGAGTGGCGCGCAATCGGGAGTGCCCGATTTCTGACCAGCGGCCTGCTCGAGAGGGTGCGTTCGCGCGGTATGAGGTCGGCGAACGCGGCCGGTTCGGGTGGCGAGCGGGGGTACGCGGTGTATCCCGAGGCTGCCACCTGGTGGCTCGCCACCGGGCTCACCGGTGGGCAAGGTCCTGATCAGGGCAGCCGGATCTGGAGCGGGTGCAGCGGGAACGTCGACCGCTCGTGCGGTAGGTCGCAACGCTGGTGACGGAACCGCCGCCCATTCCCGGCGTCGGGGATTCCTCTTCGTGGACGAAATAACGTAATGAAGTAATCATTGTCCTGTTGGACCGCTAGACAGAGAAAACAGGAGCAGGAGTGCACAACGAACTGGAGTCCTTGCTGACCCGGGCCCTGACGCTCGACCGGCACTTCGCCAAGCTTATGGAAGGCCACCCGGCAGGAAGCGCTGCGCCCCTGCAAGATTCGGTGATCCGACCACTGACCGAAGCGTTCACCGAGATGACCGGCCGGGCCCCGGACGTCAACGCCGACGACGAAACCGGAGCAGAAACCACAGACCAGGTGTGGCAGCTGGCGCGCGACATTACCCGATTCCGCAGCAACCCCGGACTACCGACCGGGGTCCAGGAGGCCACCGCCGCCCTTCAACACCTGGCCGTCCTGTCCGCCGACGACCCGGACGCTCGTGTGGCCGAGCTCACCGCGCTCCAGTCGGGCTTGGAATCCCAGATCCAGGTTGCCCCCGACGGGCCGTACCTGGTCACCAACGCCACCAAGATCACCGATTGGCTCGGGGTGGCCATCCGAGCGCTTCCGCAGCTGGCCCTGTGCCGCTGCGGAGCTTCGGAGACCAAACCGCTCTGCGACGGCAGCCATGCCCGCATCGGATTCAGCGGCGCCAAAGATCCGCAGCGGGTGCCCGACAGCCGGGAAACCTACGAAGGCGTTGCGGTCACCGTTCTCGACAACCGCGGCCTGTGTGCCCACTCCGGGTTTTGCACCGATCGGTTGCCGAACGTATTCCGTGCTAGCGCAGAACCTTTCGTCGCACCGAGCGGCGGCCGGATGGACGAGATCAAACGGGCGGCACGAGCCTGCCCCTCCGGCGCTCTCGGTTACGCAATCGACGGCAAGGAGGGCGACGCCCCGGCCAGGGAACCCGCGATCGAGGTATCGAAGGACGGCCCGTACCGGATCTCCGGTGGCATCCCGCTGGTCGATTGCGGCCAACGCAACACGGGCGCGTCGAGCGAGCACTACAGCCTCTGCCGGTGTGGGCACTCGCAGAACAAGCCGTTCTGCAGTGGGATGCACTATTACGTCGGATTCGCCGATCCGGTGCCCTCCGAGGAGCCGACTCTGTTCGAGTGGGCAGGCGGCCTGCCTGCGCTCACCCGGATGACGCACATCTTCTACGGCAAGTACGTCCCCGAAGATCCGCTACTCGCACCGCTTTTCGCCAGCATGTCACCCGATCATCCCGAGCGCGTTGCCGCCTGGCTCGGCGAGACCTTCGGCGGACCGAAGCTGTATACCGAGATGTACGGCGGCTACGAGCACATGGTCGCCGAGCACGCGGGCAAGGCGCTCACCGAGGAGTGGCGGGCGCGGTGGGCGCAGCTCATCTCTCGTGCCGCGGATGACGCCGGGTTGCCGACCGACGCGGAATTCCGGGCCGCATTCGCCGCCTATATCGAGTGGGGATCGCGTATCGCACTGGAGAATTCGCAGCCGGGCGCGACTCCACCGCCACACATGCCGGTGCCACGGTGGTGGTGGGTATGCAACGCCACACCCGGGTCCCGGGTTTCCGCCCTCACACCTCCCGCCGAAGCCGACCACACCATCGAACTACCGAGCCCGGACGAACCGGTCAGCTTCGACCGGCACATCAAACCGCTGTTCCGGGCGATGGACCGCAAATCGATGAGCTTCGTCTTCGATCTGTGGTTGCACACCGACGTCGTAGCGCACGCCGCCGGCATCCTCGACCGACTCCAGCAAGGATCCATGCCCTGCGACGGCCGCTGGCCCCAAGACCACATCGATGTCTTCGCCCGCTGGATCGCCGACGGCACTCCCGAATAACACTCGCGGCTGCACCGCTCTGCCCTACCGGGGTAGAGCGGACCGCGGCCGGTGCGGTCCGACCCCGATAATCGGTGGTGTCGGGCTCGGGTTCCGCGCTAGCGTGACAGCCTCGAAAGGAGATATGTGACGCTGCCGAAGAAGGGGGCCCGGCGCATCGTCGTCGATGGGACCGCGTACCGATGGCGTGTCCGGCGACGGCCGACCTATATGCAAGGGATCGCGTTGACACGCTTGAACTTTGCCGTTGAGCACGCCGCCCATCCCGGCACCACGTTGGTCGTCGACACCGGCCACGCTCATCCCCGCAACTGGATGGACATTCCCCCGGTTTCCGTCCGTCCGGCCGACGTTGCCGCGAGCATACGTCTGGGACTGGCACGCGGATGGCAGCCATCTTCCCCCGGTTCACCTTTCATGCTGGCCCGGTCGAGCAGCGCCACCTCGCCCTGATCACGGGTCGAAACGCTCGACACGGTAGAAAGGTCGGTCGTGTCGGGTGACCACTGGTTCGGACAGCGATCATGGGGCGTGCGACTCGTCGCCGAGGCAAGCTACACCGATGTGGAGATCGCGACCTCACCGAGTGTTCCTCCGGTCGTGAGCTCGCGGAAGGCGGGTTCGCCGAAGACGTCGCGATTGCCACCGAACTCGATGCCACCGACGTAGTGCCGCTGCTCGTCGACGGCGTCTTCATCGATGGCCGGCACAGGTGATCACGGCGTAAATTGCGCGACTTCTTCGGCGCCGCCGACTGTGTTCCCGGCGCCGGCGCCGACCCTTTCAGCCGGGCGTCGGGAAAGGCTCGCCCGATCTCCGCAATTTCTCGGCAACGGCAACGGCAACGGCAACGGCAACGGCAACGGCAACGGCAACGGCAACGGCAACGGCAACGGCAACGGCAACGGCAACGGCAACGGCAAGTATGCCGGATTGGCATGGTGTGCAACATTGCTCGCGCTGCACCAGTGCGCAGCGCGCATCTCCGCATCAGCCGCCTTTCGGGGCCCTACGTCGTTGTGGGCGGCGAGCTCATGCGGCCACGAAGAGGCCGAGAGATCCAGCTGCAAGCAAGAGCCACGGCAGCGGGTAGGCGATGTCGGAATACCAGCGGGCGCGCACGATGGTGACGACCGCACCGAGAAAGTACAGAACCAAGCCGATAGCGGCAGCCAAGCCGATGGGCGGGATCGCGAGGCCGACCAGGAGGCCGAGCGCGCCGATGGCTTTGATGACGCCCAGCAGGCCGAGCACCTGCCCAGGAATGCCGTAGTTCTGCATGTTGTCCAGCAGCCACTGCGGCCGGACAACATCGATGGCTGCCGCGACAGCGGCTGCCACCGCGGCGAGAACGGTGACGACGATGTAGGCGATATGCACGGGAAATACCCTCCTGTTCGATGGCACCCGAGGTCTGCGATCGTGATGGGCGCGCGAAGCGCCGCACCCGCGGTCACTCGGGCGGTGTTGAGTTCGTCATCCAGATGACGGATGGCGGCGAGGAAAGGTGACCGATGCACGCACAGGATTTGTTGGCGCGCCGATTCGAAACGCATCGCGGCCACCTGCGGTCGGTTGCCTATCGGATGCTCGGGTCTTCGAGCGAAGCCGAAGATGCGGTTCAGGAGGCATGGTTGCGGCTGGCGTTGTCCGACACCGGCGATGTGGAGAATTTGGCGGGCTGGCTGACGACGGTCGTCTCACGGATCTGCCTGGACATGCTGCGATCGCGAGCCGCGCGGCGCGAAGACCCCATGGACTCCATCGCCGATCACGGCGACACGGCCTACGACAGCGACCCGGAACACGAAGCCGTGCTTATTGATTCGGTGGGGCGCGCGCTGCTGGTGGTGCTGGACACCCTTGGCCCCGACGAGCGGGTGGCGTTCGTGTTGCACGACATGTTCGCGGTGCCGTTCGATCAGATCGCGCCGATCGTGGGGCGCTCGACTGCCACCACCAAGAAACTCGCGAGCCGGGCCCGATCGCGCGCACGCGGTGACGCGACCGCGTCCAGCGCCGAACTCGCCGAGCAGCGCCATGTCGTCGAGGCGTTCCTCGCCGCCGCACGCAGTGGTGACCTCGGTGCTTTGCTGGCGGTATTGGCACCGGAGGTGGTGCGCACGGCCGATCCGGCCACGCTGCCCGCCGGAATGTCCTTGGCTGCCCGTGGCGCGGATGCCGTGGCGAAAGAGACTCTGATGCTTCGCAGGCGCTCGCAGGTCGCCGCCCTTGCCCTGGTCAACGACGCAGTCGGCATCATCGTGGCGCCGCGCGGTCGGCTGTTGCTCGCGCTCACGGTCACCGTCGAAGGCGATCGGATCGCGGCCTACGAGGTGTACGCCGATCCGGCTCGCCTGCGGCAGCTCGAGCTGGCCGTGCTTCCTGACTGACCGTCGAACCGGTTCACGCAGTGGCGATACGCAGCACAAGCGCGACGATCGACAGGATCAGAATGGCCGCGGGCACGGGCATGCCTTTCCAGTCCTTCGACTTCACGTGGAAGCCGATACCGCCGAGAAAGTAGAGAATCAGCCCGACCGCGGCAGCAATCCCGACCGGCGCGAACCACAGGCCGATGAGCAGACCCGCCGCACCGGCGAGCAGCAGTGCGGCCAACGGATTCAGCCAGCTCTCCGGCACCCCGATGGCGGCATACCCCTCGACGAACTGAGGGCGCCGAGTGATCTTGAAGAACGCCGACATGGACAACATGACGGCAAGCAATACAGAAACAATGACGGTCGCAACGAACATAATGCGTCTCCTCGAATGTCACTCCCGGTGACTGCGTTCAATGTAGATCGTCGCGACGATCTACGGAACACGTGCGTCGCGAACATACGTCGGTCCGTCGTCATGTATTCCCCGGGCATTACAGATCTTCAGGCCACGTGACATCGCCACCGATAGGGTGTTGGCCTCCATGTGCGCGACGTGTCCATCGGCAGCCCTATGACCAATAGGCGGCGGCAAGCCACGGAATGCCTCCGCCGCCATACGGTCCGGTGCCTACCCGGTCTTACGGCCGACGACGAACACTCGGCGGAAAGGCAGCCAGGTGGTGCCGTCGGTGTGACGCGGGTATTCCGCCCGCAGGAGTGGGGCGAGTTGTGTGGTGAATTCTTGCCAGTCGGTGTCGTCGAGCACATCGCGAACGGGACGTAGGGCAGTTCCGGTGAGCCATTCCAGTACGGGGTCTTCACCCTCCAGGCGCTGGAGGTAGGTGGTCTCCCATGCGTCCACCTGACAACGTGTGAGTAGTCGGGCGTATCCATCTGGGTCGAGCACCGCTCCGGTTCGAGGATGCCCGACGGGGCAAGTTCCGCACGCCACTGATCCCGGGACGCCAGTTCGCGGATTGTTCGGTGGGACGGCGCGTCGAAGTTGCCGGGAACTTGGAAGGCCAGCCAGGCTCCCGAAGGCATGCGGTCGACCCATCGAGGCAGCAGGGTGGTGTGGGTCGGCACCCATTGCAGCACGGCATTGCAGATCACGACGTCGGTATCAGGGGCAGGGTGCCACTCCTCGACGGCGCCGAGGGTGGCGTCGACACCACGATCTCGTGCGGCAGCGACCATGTCGGGTGAGGAGTCGGATGCCTCGATGACCGCTCCCGGCCAGCGCTGGGCAAGTGCGAGGGTCAGATGGCCCGGCCCGCATCCGAGATCAACTACCCGGCGCGGCTGTTCGGCGGCCACGCGGTTCAGCAGATCGAAGAACGCGCGTGAACGGTGGTCGTCGAACGCAAGGTACTTCTCGGGATCCCACATCGGCCCTCCAAAGTCATTGGATTGCGTCAAACCGTACGGACGTACCGTAAAGCACGGCGAGCACTACGGCCAGCAGCTTCCACGGGAACCCCGTCAGATCAGCGCTCGTCGACGACGCCTACCCCGACAGGATCGCCCCAAAGACAGGCCGATCGATGCCCGACCAGGCGTTCACACTCGGCGTCGAACGGTTCCACCGGCGTCCGCATCGCGGTTCGAGAAGCTCGAGAGGTTCGAGACCGCGCGACCGAACACCGATCGACGCGACCCGAATCACTATTTCATAGTGATCCCAAACACATCACGTAACAATAACTGAAAATTGTAATATTACATTTTCCCAGCGCTATCCAGGAAAACGAGGACACTCTCTCGATAGAGTTCAGGCAATTCGGACGTTATCTCGACGTGATCCTCCGCGACTTCTCGGTTAACGTCGCTGGCGGCCCGGATCAACATCCGGTTCTGACTCGAATCGCCGAACACCGGCAACCCTGCCCCACGGTTCGAGGATCCCCGACATCCCTGGGGGCAGGGACTCGTGTGCAGCTTCCACGGGCCGGTAGGGCGCAGGCAGGGAATCCATATGTTCAAGAACCGTAAGTTCACCACCCGCGCGCTTGGCACCACCGCCGTCATCGGCGCACTCGTTGCCGTCCCGTTCAGTGTCGCCACCGCCACCGCGTCGGCCGCAGGCCACAACTGGGACGGCGTCGCGCAGTGCGAGAGCGGCGGCAACTGGGGCACCGAGACCGGAAACGGCTTCTCCGGCGGCCTGCAGTTCACCCAGAGCACCTGGGAGGCCAACGGCGGCTCCGGCAGCCCGAGCAGCGCCAGCCGCTCCGAGCAGATCCGCGTCGCGGAGAACGTGCTCGCCACCCAGGGCCCCGGCGCATGGCCGGTGTGCGGCGCCTACCTGTAAGGCCGCAACCCCCGTTCGACCAGCACGGCCCTGTCACGCGGATTCCGCCGACAGGGCCGTTCTGCGTCACCAGCCGGAACGCGCTCTTGCTTACTTGCTCCGACACTGATGGCATTACTGAAACCTGTGTCAGTTCAAGGAGGCGCGCATGCTGTCGTTGCAGGAGATTTCCGATCGCCTGGAGATCCAGGATCTGATGGTCCGCTACTCGCACGCGGTCGACACTCGGCAGTGGGACCTGCTCGACGACGTCTTCACCGCGGACGCGCACATCGACTACTCGGCAATGGGCGGTGCGATCGGCGACCTTACGTCGACGAAAGCCTTTCTCGCCCAGGTGCTCCCGAACTTCCCGGCATTCCAGCATTTGGTCGGCAATTCGTCGATCACCGTCCACGGCGACACCGCGACCGGCCGCACGATGTGCCACAACCCGATGCTTGTCGCGAACGGCGACGGACAGCAGAGCGTCATGTTCTGCGGTCTGTGGTACCTCGACACCTTCGTCCGCATCGACGGCCGATGGCGCATCAAGCAGCGCGTCGAGGAGAGGAGCTACATGTATCTCACGCCTGCGACGCCGAGCATGGGCTGAATTGCCAAGGGCATCGACGCAAGCGGCAACAGCGCTACCGAGCTGGCGCTGCCCCGCCTGGTTAGAGCGAACCGGCGGGGCAGCTGCGCTCATTCAACGGGTCGGTCCTGAGATCAGAGCGCGGATTTGTTGAGAGTTTCCTGAGAACGCCTGCGCGGCATCGCCTATTGCGCATAGGCCCGCGTCACCGCGGAGGTCAACATATCGACGACTCCGCCGGCGCCGGGGTCGACCCCGCTTTCCCAGGTGCACGTCACCGGCTCCTCAACCGGACCAGCCTGGGCCAGAGCGGTTTTCACGCTGTCACGCACGGCGTCGTGCACCGCTTCGATGGGGATTCCCGCCGCGGCGCAACGGGCGGCGGCGTGCTCGAACCATGACATCGCCATCGAACCCGAGGCCTCGGCCGCATCCACGAGGACGAGTGCGAGCTCGAAGCCTGCCTTGAGCATCGCGTCGGGGCCGGTCGCCCAGGCCTCGTCGTGTGGGCGCATCGTCATGGGACTCCCTCCGCGTAACGCCCTTATCGGATTCCGACGCTACGGGCTGACGTACCGGCCTTCGAGCTGACGGGCCCGTTTCGGCGATTGGACGAACTCGGGTGCGGATTGATTGTGAAAGATCCCTATGCGGCCCGAGCCGACGCGAAACGCTGCCGCCTTGCGGCGGTTGTGATCCTTCATATCGAGGCAGCTCGCCACCGTCGCAGCGGCGCGGCCTAAAGACTCGGACAATCGACCAGTTCGGCAGGATGTAGACAATCTTCCACATTCTCGCACTGTGAACCCTCACAGGCATGGCCTCGCCAGGTTCGGAACATGCCCGGAACCGACGACGGCCCCCTTGTTCTGCGAGGTCGCCGCGTTACCGTGGGTGCTTCGCCACGGTGCGACGCCGGAAGGGAGTCACGATGACCGTCACCAGTTCGGATCGACCGGATCTGACCGTATCGGGCAGGCCGGTGACGTCCTCACTGCAGGATGTCCGGGCATTGTCACAGCAGATGGTCGGGCACTTCGTCGAGAACGTCGTCCCATGCCGGACGCTGCCGGGCGAGGCGCTCAACGGCGACATCACCACTGTCACCCGGGTCTGCCTGGAGTTGGCTGTGAGCATGTTCGACGGCACCGATATTCCGGAGAAGACCCAGCAGCTGCAGAAGGTCGCCGCAGGGTGGGCCCGCGAGGGCATCCCGATTGACACGATCCACCATGCCGTGCACGAGGGTTTCAAGCTCGGTTTCGATCTCATCCTGGCCAATGCAACCGCCGACGACTTCGACAATCTCAAGCAGATCAGCCGGCGATTGCTCGAAATCCTCGACACCATTACCTCGACCGTCTCGCAAGCCTATGTCCGGGAGCTGCGGGCGGTGGTCAGTGAGCACCACACCGCCGCGCACACTCTCACCTCGGCACTGCTCGGCGGCCACCCCACCTCCACCATGGCGCGCGAATGCGGGATCGAGATCGCCGAATCGTATTCCGTTCTCGCCGTGTCGATTCCGCAACACCCCGAGGAATGCAATCCCAGGGTCGACAGCACCGTGGTCGCCCGGCGCAAGTTGCGCCGCGTACAGGCCGAGCTCGCGACTCGATGTGGCGAGGGCGTGCTGTCACTATTGAGCGTCGACGGCGGCACCATCCTGCTTCCCGCCGCACTATTCGAGGACGACACCCTCGACTCGCTCGTCGACCAACTCTCCCACGCCGCGCAGGTCCCGATCACCGCCGCGGTCATGCCCGCGACCCCGGCCCTGGTGCCCGCCGCAGCCGATCAAGCCCACGAACTGCTCGACATGGTGGCCCGACTGCACTGCGTCCACGGCCTGTATCGCTTCGACGATCTCGCCCTGGAATACCAGCTCACTCGGCCGGGCCCCGGCCTCGACCACCTACGCACTCTGCTCGACCCGCTCGACGAACACCCCGAACTGCTCGAAACCCTGCAACGCCATATCAGCAACAACCTCAATCGGCAGCGCACCGGACGTGCCCTGCACGTGCACACCAACACGGTCGACTATCGACTCAAGCGCATCGGTCAGCTCACCGGCTTCGACCCCGCCCAAGCCTCCGGCGTCTGGTACCTCAGATCCGCGCTGATCGCCCGCAGCTACAAGCAACCGAGGCCAGGGGGCCCACAGCGCGAAGCGAGCTAGGCCACCAGCAAAGTCCAGCGCCCGGAGGTCCAGTTCCTTCCGACTGGACCAGGACAAGTCGGGTGGCGCGCTCGTAACGTCTGCAGATGTGGACCAGAAACTTGCCGACGATCTCGCAGAACTACCCGCGCTGCTCGAAATAGTCCGCCATGCTGCCGAACAGGTGTTGACCGGAATCGCCGAACGTCCGGTGGCGCTGCCGCAGGATCCGGTTCCGGCGGCACCCCTGCCGGAACGGGGATTCGGTCTGCGCCAGGCGCTTTCGGAGTTCCAGCACCGTTGGGAACCGAACTTCTCCGGTAGCGCGGGCCCGCGCTACCTCGGCTTCGTCACCGGTGGCGCGACGCCTGCGTCGATCGCAGGTGACTGGCTGACCAGCACATTCGACCAGAATGTTATGTCCGGCGGTGATTCCACGGCGATCGATCTGGAGCAGGAGACCGTCGGCTGGATCGGGCAGCTCTTCGGCTTGACGCAGCACACCGGCGCATTCGTGAGCGGAGCGACCACCTCGAACCTGGTCGGGTTGGCAATCGCGCGGGAATGGCTCGGCGAACAACTCGGGGTTTCCGTGGCCACGACCGGGGTCGGCGCGCTCGGGCCCGTTCATGTGTTGTCCGGGTCGCCGCACTCGAGCGTCACCAAGTCGTTGTCGATGCTCGGCATCGGCCGCGACCGGCTCCAGCGGATACCCACGCTGCCGGATCGGGAAGCCGTCGATGTGGACCAACTTGCCGCGGCACTCGCCGCATTGGACGGTCGACCCGCCATCGTGGTCGCCAACGCCGGAACCGTGAATACCGTCGACTTCGACGATCTGCGTGCCATTGCGGCATTGCGCGAACGGTTTCCTTTTTGGCTGCACGTCGATGGCGCTTTCGGAGCGTTCGCCGCGCTTTCGCCGCAGCATGCGCATCTGGTCGACGGTCTCGCCGAGGCCGATTCGGTGTGCGTCGATCTACACAAATGGCTCAACGTGCCCTACGACGCCGCGGTCCAGTTCACCCGGCGCCGGGACCTGCAGGCCAGGGCCTTCCAGAACTCCGGCGCCGCCTACCTCGGCGCACCGACCGAAGAACCGGGATTCGGGGATCTGGTACCGGAGAACTCGCGGCGACTGCGTGCGCTCCCCGCATGGTTCACCCTGTCGGCCTACGGCCGCGACGGACACCGAGAGATCGTGCAGCGCAACATTTCCTGCGCAGGCCGCCTCGGCGATCAGCTCGCCGCGACCGGCGTGATCCGGCTGCTCGCCCCGGTCCGTCTCAACGTCGTCTGCTTCACTCTCGCCGACCAGCCCACCACCGAACGGGTGCACGCACTGGGCGAGGCGATTGCCGCGAGCGGGAAAGCGTTCGTCACCCCGACGGTCTACGACGGGCAACCTGGCCTGCGCGCCGCCGTGAGCAATTGGCGCACCACCGACTCCGACATAGACCGGGTGTGCGATGCCATCACCGCCGCCACCCGCGGGCTCCCCTAGATTCTGCGGTTCTGCCGGCGGCCCCACCTTGTGGCGGGGCCGCCGCAGCCGAACCAATCGGTGCCCGAGTCGATGCTCACACCCCGATCTCGAGAAGCAGGTTGCCACATCCGAACCGCTTCGTCGACTCGGGAAGCATCGATGCGTTCGTGCAAGCGCCCATGCTGTTGTGCGTTCGCAAGAGTGCGCGCCGACCAGGCAGATCGCGGCCGAACCGCATGCATCGATAACGAAATGGCATCGAGCATGGCCCGTTGTTTCCGAACCGTTCCCGAATGGAAGGAATCCGATCAGAGGCTGAACACGCGGTCAGCGGTGTCCAGACGACCGATGGTGCGGGAGATCTGCGCGCACAGCTGCCACGGCCGCTTGGCATCGGTGGTCGCCTTGCCACTGGTCAGAATCGCCCCGGACAGCCCGCGGGCCGGATCGGCCCAACCGTACTGGGTCGTCAATCCGCTACGCCCGAAATGAGATTCAGTGTTGCGGCCGAACTTCGACCGCCGCCCGCCCAGTTCGAAGCCCGCTCGACTCACCGCACCGGCCAGACCCGGCATCCGATTCGCCGGTTGCACCGCCTGCCGCAACGTATCCGGTTCGATGATCCTGATGCCATCCAGTTCGCCACCGCGCGTGAGGATTTCATAGAACCGCGATAGCTCGTACGCCGTGGTGACGAGATTGCCCGAGGGAAGCTCCGCGGTGAGGAGGGCACGCGTCGCGGCATCGGACACCCGACCGTCCATCCGGCCACCGAGCGCTTTGCGCGCCAGGAAGGTCGACATGCGAGACGCCCGGGGCCCGGTCTTCACGCTGGGGACCACCTTGTCGACATCCTCGGGGGCCACACCGAAATTCGTCCACCGGAACCCGAGCGGGTCGAGCACCTGCTCGGCCAGATGCTCACGCATCCGTTTTCCTGTCGCCCGCTGGACCAGCAGCCGTTGGATGAGCCCACTGGTCAGCGCGTGATATACCCGGAACCGGCCCGGCGGCCAGCTCGGGACGAGATCGGCCAGCCCCCGCACCGCGAGCTCCTCATCGACCACCAACTCCATGCCTTTGTACGGCGGCGTGACGAAGGGGACACCCGCCGAATGAGACATGACGTCACCGATGGTGATGGCCGCCTTGCCGTTGGCGGCGAACTCCGGAATGTACTGGCACACTGGATCATTCAGCGCGAACGCGCCCTGCTCGATGAGCATGAACATCAGTGCCGCCGACACACCCTTCGCGGTGGAGAACCCGCAGAACGGCGTTTCCGGCGTGACGAGCACTTTCGCCGCGCCGGGCCCATCGGCGGGCGCGTTCCCCCAACCGTGGCCGATGGCCCGGTTCAACACGATCTTCTCGTTGCGTCGCAGACACACTTGGATCGCGGGAGTGGTTCCCAGTCGGTACCACCCCCGCACCGACTCCCACAGCGACTCGACCTCACCACGAGTCAGACCGGCGTCGGCCGGATCGTCCTCGTTCCCGACCGTCGTCACCGATTCCATATCCTCGGCGACCATCACCAACGAGCCAGACGATGTACTCATCCACCCACCATAGGTGGGCTGGAGACATCGACCGCTGTGGGCCGGAGACCGCGAAACGATCAACACTCGCAGGCAATCTGTTCTTATTGACCTGATAGTCCGCTGAGAACACGACGAACGTGGCACTTTGGACCTGATCGGTTGCGTTGACACCGGCAAGACGGTCACAACGTCCATTGCGAAGGAGTTCGGCATGACCCTCATCGGAACCCTGGTCGGATATGCCCTGACGGTGTTCGTTCTCCTTCTGCTTGCGCGAGTGGTGCTGGACTGGGTTGGGATGGTTGCCGACGCGCCGCCGTGGACGAACCGAGCCCGCGCCCTGACCCATACCTGGACCGAGCCGGTGATCGCACCGGTGCGACGGGTACTGCGACCAGTGCGAGCAGGCGGGCTGTCGATCGACCTGGCTTTCACCGCAGTGTTCATCGTCATGCTGATCCTCCGCACGATCGCCTTCAGTTTGTAGCCGAGACCGAGTTCCTGGAGGGTCCGTTACCCAGGCGAAGGAGCGTCGAGCACCGACCCTTACCAATGTCGGGAATGCCCGATAATCGAGGCCATTGGATGAGTCGGCCACCTGCGGCCGGAGGGTTGTGACCGAGTGAGGTAACGGATGTCGCTGTTCGTGGGCCAGCGGGCCGTGCCCGCCCAGTTTGCCGACAGTCGGGTGCCTCGATGAGCCCGACCCTGGGCGAGTTGGTCGCCGACGTCGACCTGCCCAAAGACGGGCCCGGCTGGACTGCCGAGCTGAAAGCGAAGGTCGCCGCGGCCGACGACAATTTCAAGGCCACCGTCCTCACGCTGGCGAGAGGCGAACCAGGCCAGCAGCCAGATCTTCTCGGCCGATTCCGCAAGGAGAAGGTGAACGAGAACGACAACTCCGCGGAAAACACACCCCAGTCCGAATCTGAGGCGGGCTACAAATCGAAAGTCGACAAAGTCAACGCGATCAAGGATGAGTTGCGTGGGCAGAATGCGAAAGTCGACATGTCCTCACACGCAACCCTCAGCGCGTCGAACTCGACATACAAAGCTGTCATGGAGAAAATCAACGCGCTCGAGAAGGTGCTCGCCGCTGCACCGGGGCCGAGCGAAGGCAAGATCTACATATCCCCCGCCACGGAAACGGCATTGCTGGACGCCGTAAAGGGAACCGTCGAAGCGGTATACGACGAGGTCGCGAAGGCCACCGACGATATAGAGGCGGAGGCTAACCGCATTCGCAACTCGACTCCCACTTACGGCGCCCCCGCCTATCCCTCCTTCGGCGGCGGGCGCCCGACCGCGCTGCCCATACCGCACAGCAAGGGCGAGTACGTGGCCGCCACGCCAAGGGATAAGGTCGACGTGGCAATCAAAAAAGCGTGGGACGAGCTCGCCAGGGGCGTCAGCGAAACGAATGGCAACAACCATGTCGACGCGCCGTACAACATCGACGACGCGTGGTGCGCGTCTTTCGCCACCTGGGCGTGGAAGGACGCAGGCATCGACCCGCACTGGAACAACAAGAACTACGTGCCTGCCATCTGGGCCGATGCCGGGAGCGGCGAAAACGGCACACACCGAGGCCTCATATCGAGCGCCGGCGCGGGTGACCTCCTCATCTGGGGCGACCAAGGCCACATCGGCCTAGTGGTCGCCCGGAACGGCAACATGATCACCACGATCGAAGGCAACTCCGGTGACCAGGTATCCGAACACACCTACGACATCACCAAGGGGGGCTTCGCGGGTGTCGTCCATCCGCCCGCCGGCTCCAGGTCTCCAAGCGTGGGAAGTCTGCCCTAAACCCGAGTTCGATTCCCCGGCTACGGTCCTCGCACGTCGTCTTCACTGAGGCGGCCGCGACGCTGAGTCCCGTGGATCGAGCCCGCCGACATGCGGCGAACCCGCCCATTGACGTCGCTTCACCTACCAGGACCCGCGATCTCAGCGCGGATCCCCCGAAAAGAAGAGTGAGCAATGGACATTCAAGGAATCCTGGGTCTGATCCTCGGTGCGGGCAGCAGTGTGCTCAGCCTCGGTAGCAGCTTCATTCGCTAAGGCTCCGACTACAGGCAGGCAAACGCTCACCTGGCGAATGCACGCCGCTGCGGAAGACCGGGCGCTCGCGCGAGCGTCCGGTTCGCCAATCCGCAAGGCATCCGCCGATAACAAATATGATTGCCATACAGCAATATTCGACTGACCCGAAGCAGCTGCGATCACAGGTTACGCCCCGGTTGTAGACCCGGGACGAATGATCATCAGGACCGTCACAGCCGCCCACAGCAGGTTGAATGTTCCGGTGTACATCGCCAATTGACTGATCATGGCGCGCGCCGGCGCAGTGGGATGCGACATCCCGGTGAGTCCGGTGAGTATCTTTGCCTGGTCAGGAAGCACCATCAGCGCAAGGACCCCCGCCGCAGCGGCGGTCAGGGCAATCGAGATCATCAACCACGTGTCCCCCAGCACGCCGAGGCTAATCGCAGTGGCGATTCCGAACACCGGGACGACGATCCCGACGGCCGCGTACACCCGGCAGATGCGATGCAAGGTCCGCAACACCACAACGGGTTGTCCAGCAACGGGTTCTGCTGCGGCGCGGCGGGCGAAGGCGGGGAACATGCTGGCGGCGACGGTGACCGGTCCGACCGCGATGATCGCGGCGAGGACGTGGACCGAGAGCAGGAACTCGGTCACGACGCGACGACCCCTGACGACACGAATCCTGCGGACACAAGCATGGGCATTCGTTCCTCTCCGTTGGCGCTTCCCGCCGACGGTAGCCAGTGCGCGCGATCATCGAAATCGGCTGGATTGCCATATCCCAACGGATTCTCGCCAACATGCTGAACTCCTTCTTTCAGCCTGGCCCCAGGCCGGAATGCTTGGCAGGAATTGTGGTCAGGCCTAGTTTGTAGCCATGCATACCGTCGCCGTCCTGGCGCTGGACAAGGTGATCCCCTTCGACCTGTCCACACCGATCGAGGTGTTCACCCGCATCCGGCTGCCCGACGGACTCACGCCCTACCGGGTCCGCGTCTGCGGTGCGACGCAGACGGTCGACGCGGGCGCGTTCACTCTCCAGCCGCGCTACGGCATGGAAGCGCTGACCAGCGCCGACACGATCATCCTGCCGGGCTGCTCCGACCCGACCGCCCCGATACCGCCCGAGGTCATCGACGCGCTGAAACTGGCGGCGCACAACGGAACCCGCATCGCCTCGATCTGCTCGGGCGCGTTCATTCTCGCCGCCACCGGGCTGCTCGACGGACATCGCGCTACCACACATTGGCTCGCCGCCGAAGAACTCGCCGCACGCTATCCGCTGATCGAGGTCGATCCGAATGTGCTCTACGTGGACAACGGCCACATCCTGACCTCTGCGGGTGCCTCGGCCGGAATCGACCTGTGTCTGCACCTGATTCGCCGCGATCACGGCTCCGCGGTGGCCGCCGACGCGGCACGTCTGTCGGTCATGCCGCTGGAACGTGAAGGCGGACAAGCCCAGTACATCGTCCGGGACAACCCGCCCGCACCGCGCGGCTCGGTTCTGGAGCCGGTGTTGCACTGGATAGAAGACAACGCGGCGCGGGAACTCACCCTCGACGACATCGCCCTCCGCGCAGGTATGAGCACCCGCACCCTCAATCGCCACTTCCGCGAACAGACCGGCACCACACCGTTGCAGTGGCTGCATCGCACGCGCATCCGCCATGCCCAGTATCTGTTGGAGACCACCACGCACCCGGTCGACCGGATCGCGGGCCAGGTCGGGTTCGGCTCGCCGACGGCCTTTCGTGACCGCTTCAAGCGCATAGTCGGCACCAGTCCGAACGCTTACCGGGCGGCGTTCCACAATGCCGAAAAGGCGTGATGGTTCAGGAGTTTTCCGTTGATGGTTTCCGCCGAGCGGACTCGGCGAGCCGAAGGTTGGTTACCTTCAGCTGGTGGGCGGTACTGGCCGCCAGGTCTCGAGCCTGTTCCGGGGTGAGGCGACCGCACAGGCGACCCCAGTGCACGCCGACCTCGTCGCCGACCTCGACGTCCGGCACCGAGCTGTATCCATCGGACCAGATGTCGGCGCGCAGTATCGACGGCGTGGACAGCTCGAGCGTCTGCCCGTTCCACACCAGTGTTCGACATCGCAAGGCGACGCCGGTTCGGTCACGGGAAACGACTGTTCCCCAATTGATCCGGCAATTGTCGAGGACGCTCACCGGATGCTCGTCCATCCCCCTGCCCAACAGTCGCGACCACGGGTACACACCGAACACATGGAAACAGTGGTTGCCGGCGGCTTCCTCGGCAAGTTCCGGGGTGAGGTGTGCCCAGTAGGCTCCTGCCACCGGACCGATCACCGAAAGCAGTTCGGTCATGAAGGCCCCTGCGTCGAGCTGAGCGCCGATTCCGCCACCATGCCAGTAGGATTCGACGAGGCGATGGTCCAGCGGATCGTCGATCCCGGTCAGCCGGGACATCACCTGCAGGTAGGGCCACACGCCGGAAAAGCGGGTGGCGACCGCCCGAATCTCGGCACCGGAGCCGCCGCGCAATGCCGCCGCCTCCGCAGGGCCGCAATAGCCGAGCCGGTTGGGCGCGTAGGTGTATCGCGCGAACATGTCCGTGCCACGTGCGTCCATCACCCCTGCGGCTTTCCGGCCGGGTCGGCCTGCCAGCGATGCTCGACATCGCCGATGCGCCACACCGCAAAGGCCGCGATCCAGGTGAGCGCGAACAGTCCGACGATGATGAAACCCATCGCACCGAGATCGAGGTTCCCGACCCAGGCCAGCGGGCCTGTGGTGACATCGAGCTTCTCGGTGAGAATCGAAATCACCTCCTGCGCACCGATCAGCAGGGCGACCGCCACCGACAGTCCCGTCACGACGATGTTGTAGTAGATCTTGCGGATCGGCCTGGCGAATGCCCAGCCGTAGGCAAAGTTCATGAAGGTCCCGTCCAAGGCGTCGAACAGCGACATACCCGCCGAAAAAAGCACGGGCAGAACCAGAATCGAGTACCAGGGCAGATCTGTCGCCGCGGTCCCGCCCGCGATCACCAGCAGACTCACCTCGGTGACCGTGTCGAAGCCGAGGCCGAAGAGCATCCCGACCGGATACATCTGCCACGGCGTGCGCACCGCACGCGTCATTGGTGCGAAGAGCCGATTCAGTGCGCCCCTGGATTCCAGTTGCGCTTCGAGCTGCGTCTCGTCGTAACTACCCCGGCGCATAGTGCGGAAGACGCGCCAGATCCCGATCAACGATACTGAATTCAGGAGCCCGATAAGGATCAGGAAGGTGCCCGAGACGCCGGTGCCGAACACGCCGGTCCACTGTTGCAGGTCGGAGTTCTCGTTCTGGATATTGGCGGCCAGCGCTTTCACACCCAGCGCGAGCAGCGCCACGAGAACGAACACGATCGTGGAATGCCCGAGCGAGAACCAGAATCCCACCGACAGCGGCTGCTGCTTGTCGGCCACCAGCTTTCGAGTGGTGTTGTCGATCGCGGCAATGTGGTCGGCATCGAAGGCGTGCCGCATGCCGAGGGTGTAGGCGGTGACCCCCAGCCCGACACCGAATACCGTGCCCTCTACAACATAGTTGTTCGGGACGACAAGGAAGAACAATGTGGCCCAGCCGACGATGTGCAGGGTGAGGATGGTGGCGACCATTCCGACAATGCCGACCCGTTGCCGAGATTCCATTCCGATCCATGCAGGCCGCAACGCCCTCGGATAGTTGGTGATCGACACGATGACGCGGACCTCGCTATCTCTCCAGCGGCGAATCACCGCCCCGCTCAACAAATCCGCGGCAGCTGCTCTCCGGCCGGCAGGGCAACCACCCTGGTTCCACCCAATGCGGTGCGCGCGACCACCATGCCCGGATGCTCCGCGACACACACCCCGATCGCCTCCGCCCGCGCGCCGAGCGGATGATCGCGCATCGCGGCCAGCACTCGATCCGCGTCCTGTGGTGCGACAAAGGCGATCAGCTTGCCCTCGTTGGCGACGTACATCGGGTCCAATCCGAGTAGGCCGCAAGCATCGCGCACCTCGGCGGGCACGGGAAGATTCCGTTCGTCCAGTGAGACACCGACTTTCGCCACGCTCGCAATCTCGTTGAGCGTCGCCGCCACACCACCGCGGGTGGGGTCGCGCAGCACATGCACATCCGCGCCGGTCGCGAGCATCGCCGCGACCAAACCGTTGAGCGGCGCGGTGTCACTGACCACGGTGGTCCCGAATTCGAGCCCTTCGCGACAGCTCATCACCGCAACCCCGTGCACACCGATGTCACCGCTGACGAGCACGACATCGCCCGGCGCGGCTCGCTGCGGACGGATGTCGACGCCCTCGTCGACGATGCCGATCCCCGCGGTATTGATGAAGATGCCGTCGCCGTGCCCGGCATCGACCACCTTGGTGTCACCGGTGACGAGCGTGACCCCGGCAGCGAGCGCCGCTGTGCCCAATGCCTTGGCGATGTGCGCGATATCGGCAAGCGCGGTGCCCTCCTCGAGGATGAACGCGGTCGAGAGCACCATCGGCCGCGCACCAGCCATCGCCAGGTCGTTGACGGTGCCGTTGACGGCGAGGTCGCCGATCGAACCGCCGGGAAACACCAGTGGCTTCACCACGAACGAATCCGTCGAGAAGGCCAGCCGAGCGCCGCCGAGCGTAATCACCGCGGAGTCGCCCATGCCTGCCTCGGCGGCGGACCCGAACGCGGGCAGGAACAGGTGCTCGATCAACTCGCCCGACATCGCGCCGCCACCGCCGTGCCCCATCACAATATTCGGTGAGTCCCGCAGGGGCATCGGGCACACCCAGCTCTCCATGTCGATCGTCGGAGCCGGCGAGGGCATTCCGATCTGGTCAGGCATGAGCCACCTCCGCGGGTTGATCGAGGCGCCGGTAGAGGTAGTAAGCCGCGCACGCGCCCTCCGACGACACCATGGTGGCGCCCAACGGGTTTCGCGGTGTGCACTCCTTGCCGAATGCGGCGCACTCGTGCGGTTTGATAAGACCCTGCAGCACCTCACCGGAGCGGCAGATCGACGATTCCGCGGTATGCAGGTCGCCCACCGAGAACCGCTGCTCGGCGTCGTAGTCGCGGTATCGCTCCGAGAGCCGCCACCCGCTCTGCGGTATCACCCCGATGCCACGCCAGGCACGGTCGGTGACGTCGAAGACATCCCCCAGCATCGCTTTCGCGGCGGTATTGCCCTGGGCCATCACCGCGCGGGGATAGGCGTTCTCCAACTCGTGTCTGCCTTCCTCGAGCTGAATCACGGTGCGGCGGATGCCCTCCAGGATGTCGAGCGGCTCGAAGCCGGTGACTACCATCGGGACCCGATACTTCTCGGCGAGCGGCGGATATTCCTCGGTGCCCATCACGCTGCACACGTGCCCGGCCGCGAGGAACCCCTGCACTCGGCAGCTCGGGGACTCCATGATCGCGGCGATCGCGGGGGGCACCAGCACATGCGAGACGAGCAGCGAGAAGTTCTCGATGCCGAGCCGCTTCGCCTGATAGACGGTCATGGCGTTGGCAGGCGCGGTCGTCTCGAATCCGATACCGAAGAACACCACCTGGCGATCCGGGTTCTCCCTGGCGATATTGAGCGCGTCCAGCGGCGAATAGACCACTCGGACGTCGCCGCCCTCGCTCTTGACGTGGAAGAGGTCCTTCTTGCTGCCGGGCACGCGCAGCATGTCACCGAACGAACAGAAGATCACACCGGGTCGTGCGGCGATAGCCAATGCCTTGTCGATCACCTCGAGCGGGGTCACACAGACCGGGCAGCCCGGTCCGTGGATCATCTCGATCTGATCGGGAAGCAGCTGGTCGATACCGTGCCGGATGATCGAATGGGTTTGGCCGCCGCAGACTTCCATAATGGCCCAGCGTTGTGTGGTGGCCCCGCGGATCTTGTCGAGCAGCTTCTTGGCCAGCTCCGGATTGCTGAACTCGTCGAGATACTTCATGGCGCCACCTCTGTGTCGTGTTGCGGCTTTGTTGGTTCGGCCTCTTCGGCCGTGGGGTCGGCGAGACCGGCTTGTCTGGCTGCCAGCGCGAACCCGTCGCCGAATTCCTCGTTCAGCACGCCGAGGTGCTCGAATTCGGCCAAGGTCCGCAGCGCGGACTCCTCGTCGAGACGCTGGATGGCGAAGCCGACGTGGACGACCACGTAGTCACCGACAGCCGCGTCCGGGATGTATTGCAGGCACACATCTTTGTGCACGCCGCCGAAGTCGACGACGGACATCAGCGTGCCGTCGCGCTCCTCGAGGCTGAGTACCTTTCCTGGGACTGCCAGGCACATCGTCGGCTCTCCTTTCGCTCAGCCCGCGCCCGCGGCGAGTATCTGCCCGAACGCGAGACCGCCATCATTCGGCGGCAGCCGACGATGACACAGGACGTGGAATCCGTTTCCCCGCAGCAATGTTCGCGACTGCGACAACAACAAGGCGTTCTGGAAGACCCCGCCCGACAGGGCGATGGTCGTCGATTCGCTCGCGTAGGCGAGCGCCAGTTCGAGGACAAGGCGCGCGACGGCCCGATGGAATCGCGCGCCGATCACAGCGGGTGCGACACCGCGCGTCGAGTCGGCGACCACGGCCGCGACTACCGGCGCCGAGTCGATCACAACGGGCTCGACGTCGTGATCCAGCGCGAACCGGTAGGTGTGTGGGCCGATGGCGTCGGCAGCGACGTCGCGGGACAAGCCTTCCAGTTCGATCGCGGCCTGCGCTTCATAATCGGCGACGTGCCGCACGCCGGCCAACGATGACACAGCGTCGAACAGCCGCCCCATGCTCGAGGTCGGCACACAGCCGAGGCCGGTCTCGAATTGATGAGACAGCACACCTTTTTCGTTTACCGGACATGCCGCGACCGACGCGATGGACGGCGACCACTCGATGCCCGCCGCTCGCAGGTGTGCCAGCGCCATCCGGTACGGCCGCTGCACACTCACATCGCCACCGGCCAGCGGCACGTATTTCAGGTGCGCGAGTCGCCGGAACCCCTTGTAGCCGGCGAGCAGCACCTCACCACCCCAGA
Organism: Nocardia sp. NBC_01009; assembly: GCF_045208035.1. Taxonomy (NCBI): domain Bacteria; kingdom Bacillati; phylum Actinomycetota; class Actinomycetes; order Mycobacteriales; family Nocardiaceae; genus Nocardia; species Nocardia sp. NBC_01009. The sequence continues at coordinate 6,020,254 of NZ_CP108695.1, forward strand.
CTGCCCCGTCGGGACCGAACCCCGTCCCGTCGAAGGCAAGACCGACGACCGTCGCCGATTCGCCGAGCCCGTGCTCGCCCATCACCGCGGCGATGTGGGCGTGGTGGTGCTGGACCGTCCGGATGGGCCGGTCACCCGCATGCTGCCGCGCCCACGCGGTGGACCGGTAGAGCGGGTGCGCGTCGACCGCAAGCTGCGTCGGGCGGACGCCGGTGAGGTCCTCCAGATGCTGTTCGGCAGCGCCGAACGCGCGCAGGGTCGCCAGATCGTCCATATCACCGATGTGCTGGCTGAGCCACGCGTAGCGGCCGTCGGCCACCGCACAGGTGTTCTTGAGGTCGCCGCCCACCGCGACGGTGGGCGGCACGGGGACCGGTAGCGCCAACGGCATCGGCGCATAGCCACGCGATCGCCGGATCGGGAGTTCGATCCCGTCGACCAGCCGCACCACCGAGTCGTCGCAGGGTACGAGGATGCGACGGTTGTGCGAGAGCCAGCCGTCGGCGAGATCGCCGAGCCGCTCGCGCGCATCGGCGTCGTCGTAGCAGATCGGCTCGCCGCCGAGGTTGCCCGAGGTCATCACCAGGGCCTGCGGACCGGGTGGATCGCCGGGCAGACCGAACAGCAGCACGTGCAGCGGAGCGTAGGCGAGCATGATGCCGAGATCCGGGTTGCGCGGCGCGACGGATTCGGCAAGCACGCGGTCACCGCGGGCCAACAGCACGATCGGTCGTTGCGGACAGGTCAGCAGGGCGGCGCCGGTCTCCTGGACATGGACGATCGAGCGCGCCGCGGCCAGATCCTCGACCATGATGGCGAAAGGCTTGTCGCCGCGGCGCTTTCTCCTGCGCAACTCGGCAACAGCGGCCTCGTTCCCGGCATCGCAGGCGAGGTGGTAGCCGCCGATGCCCTTCACCGCGAGAATCCCACCCGTGCGCAGCAAGTCCCTTGCGGCGGTCAACGGGTCGCCGGGGTGGCAGCGCATATCTTCCGAGATCATCTGTGGCACAGCCGCATTCGGGTCCCTCGCAAAATAGTCGAGGGTTGGACCGCAGTCCGGGCACGCGATCGGCTGGGCGTGGAAACGCCGGTCGGCCGGGTCGGCGTATTCGCGAGCGCAGCGCTCGCACATCGCGAAGTCGGCCATCGAGGTTTGTGCGCGGTCATAAGGCAGACCGGCGATGATGGTGAACCGTGGACCGCAGTTGGTGCAGTTGATGAAGGGATGGCGGTAGCGGCGGTTCTGTGGATCACGCAGTTCGCGAGCACAGTCCGCGCACATCGCGACATCGGGCGAGGCCAGGGTGCGGCCGCCGCCGTCTCGGGTGGTGTCTGCAATGCGGAATCCGGTGCCACCGCGCACCGCGACAGCGACCTCGTGCACCGATTCGACTACGGCGAGCGGCGGGGGACGATGTCGAACCCGGCGCGTGAACTCGTCCAGATCCGCAGGCGCGCCTTCGACTTCGACGATCACACCGGAACTGTTGTTCGACACGCTGCCGGACAACGCCAGTTCGGCCGCTGTGGTGTAGACGAACGGACGGAATCCGACGCCCTGCACCACGCCGCGGACGATCAGCCGCCGCCGTGCTCGCGCGCCGGTCACGGCTCGCCACCGCTGCCGAGCAGGCGAAGTCCGTCCAACGCCTGCGCCGCGCCTGCCTCGTCGGTCTTCTCGATCACGAAGCCCATGTGAATGATCACCCAGTCGCCGGGTTGCGCCGGATCATCCTCGAGGAGACCGACATTCACCTTCCGCTTCTCGCCGGAGACATCCACCAGCGCGATCTGGTTGTGGTAGCCGTCGAGAATCTCGACGACCCGGCCCGGGATACCGAGGCACATCGTTCACACCTCCTGTCGTGTGCTCAGCAGGTCCGCGACGACGCGATCGACGGCGTCCACCGCCGCGTCCACCGCCGCGGCGACCGGCCCGGACAGGCCGATCCCCTCCGCAATGGACTCGACCTGACAGCCGACGACGACCGTCGGCGGCACCGTCCCGCCGAGCGCTCGCACACCCGCGAACACGGCATCCGGATTCATGGCATGGGCGTCGAGTGGCGCCGCGCTCGTAGGATCGGGCTCCGCGTGAAAGACCACGAGCGCACCCGGAGTGCCGCGATTCGGCACGGCGTCGATCAGCACCAGTGCGTCCCACTGGTCGAGCAGGTCGTAGGCGAGGTGCATGCCACGGATTCCGTAGTCGACCACGCGCACGGCACTCTCGGGATGCGGCGGCAACCGCCGCACCACCTCCGGTCCGAATCCGTCGTCGCCGAAGAAGATATTGCCGATCCCGGCGACCAGTACCTTGGCCGTCTGCTCGCTCCTTTCCCGGTGCGCTTCCTGTCGGCTACATGTGCCGAATCTTCAAATAGCGCTTGAGGTCCGGTATCGACCGGACACCGAGGTAGAGACCGCCCACTACTATCAGCGCGACCACTCCTGTCGCGATCAATCCCACCGTTTCCATGGCAGACCTTCCTTTCCGTTCTCCGGGCTGCTGAGTGGTTCGATTTCTTCCGGCGCGAAATACAGATAGCGGCCATACCATTCGTGCAGGTCGGCAGCTGGATCGTCCGCGATGACGACCCCGACATGGGCCTGACCGTCGACGTCTTCGTGCACCGAGGTGACACGCGCGAGCTTGCCGTCGAAGAACAGATCCTGGGCGTCCGCACGCCGTGCGGGATGCAGCCGGACCAGGCTGCCTCGGCTCACGCGAACACCCTGAACCGAGACCGCGTCCGATTCCGGCGCAACAGCGTTGTCCGCCAATGGATCCCACCAGTCGACGCCTTCGGGGATTTCCGGCACCAGCCGCGGTAGCGTAGCGCCCGATTCGATGGGGTCCAGTGGACCGAGATCCGGTCGCCCCAGGTGTGGGTCTCGCAGCACCCCGTGCAGTAGCTGCATCGCCTCCGGAGTCATGCCGTCACAGCGATCGATGATCTGGGCCGCGCGCGCATCGGTGGCGCGGGCCTGCGCTTTCTCTTCGTCGGTCATCGTCATCACGCGCAAGGTGAGGATCTCGTCGATCTCGGTGGAATCGAACAGCGGTCCCTCGCTCTGCTCGGCGATCTCGGGGTGGTCGTAGAGAATGATCGGGGAGATCAACAGCAGGCTGTCGTCATCGGGCGGGCCCGCCAGCACCGGAAAGCAGCGGTGCTGGTGGCAGCGTGCGATGGCGTCGGTCGCGTCCGAGGGCGCTTCGAGTAGCGAAATGAACCGCGCGCCATCGACTTCGGCGATGACGTGCGCTCCGATCAGTGAGCGCGCGATGGCATCGTCCTTATCGGTCGCGGCCGGGCCGACATTCCGGACCTCGACCGTGAGGCGCAGGTGGCCCTCATCGCGCCGCACCGACATCGCCAGCCGGCCTTCCACCGGCAGACGGGTGCGTACCAATCGGCCCGCCGCCCGGCCCTCGGCGTCGACGATCTCCTCCACATCGAAGCCACCGGGAATGTGCACCGGCTGTGTCGTGTCGGTGGCCGGAAGTGGGCCGAAGGTCATTTCACGCTCGACGGCTTCGTCCCACGTGATCCAGGATCGCGCGCCGACCACGAGTTCGTCGACCGAGTGACCGTCGGCATCCACCGCGAGGCGGTGTTGCAACTGCAGAAAGCGGACGGTCAGCGTGATCGATGCCGCGTCACCCGCGGTGAGCAGACATTGCGCCGACAGGCTCGACTCCTCGCCGAGACCTGCCTGCGCCGCGCCTTCGGGCCCCAGCACACCGAACTGCCAGCGAGATTGGTTCTTGCTGGAATTCGCCCGGTAGGGGTAGAGCAGATAGCCCTCGTAGAGCACAGCATCGGCGACCGCACGCGCCCGCGCTGCGCCGGGAGATATGGCGGCGCTCATGGGATCTCCTCGGTCGAGGAAGCCAGCAGGTGTGTGACCGCGTCGTCGAAACCGAGCATGCCGTGGCCGGACTTGTACGCGGCGAGCGCGTCGAGGGTTTCCGTGCCCAAGCGCACCCAGCCGGAGTTCGGGAAGTGCGCGGCCACGAGGTCGTGCCAGACCGAAACCGGCATATCGAACTTGTCCTCGCGGTCCCATGGAATCTGTTGGATGGCGAAACCGGTCTGCCCCTTGAAGAAAACGGTGCCGCTGAACAGGAAGATCAACGGCACGGTGCCACCGCGCAGCGCGTGCAGATATTTGGACCCTGTCACCTCGAAGTCGTAGGTGCACGGCATCGGCAGGTCTACCTCGGTGCCGCCATTGAATCCGGGAATCATGGTGGCGCAATGCATCCAGAGAAACGAGCGCTGCGTGTCCTGCCACCGCTCACGCGGACCGAACAGGTCGGCCAGACCTGCGCTCTCCTCGTCGGTATAGGTACGGCGGTACGGCTCGATGCGCACTTGCGCTCGCAGTGCGATCGCGTGCACCGGGTCTTCGCCGAGCGCGGCGATGCCGACACGCGCGGACAGGATCGGCGCCACCGCGTAGGGCTCCGGCTTGATCCCGAGAACGGCGAAGGTGGTCGAGTAGACGGGGCTCATCGCACACCACCTGGCCGGGCACGTGCCGACATCTCGGTGAAGAATTCGTCCATATAGCGGCGAACATCCTGACCGCCATCGAAACCGCGCCACAGCATCCGCATCCGGCCGACGAATTCGTAGCACGCATCGATCGGCAGCAGCAGGCATACCGCGTCGGTGGTGCCGCGTTCGGGCACGCGAATCAGTAGTGCCTCGACATCGGCGGCGAGCGCGTCGAGTTCCGGATGTCGCTCCAGCACCGAGCGCCACTGTTCCAGCGGCAATTCCGATTCCGTCGCTCCCGCCGGACCCGGATAGAACGCGACGGTCTTGCCGAGCGCGGAATTGCGGAAGAAGAACGCCAGGCCCACCGGGATCTCGAGCGCGTCCCACTCACCCTGGCTGATGGTGAAGTCGGGGAAGAACAGATAGCGATCGGGCACCGCCCGGTACCGCAGGGCGGCGTTCTCAGCTGTGAACAGCAGGTAGCAGCCTCGGCAGACGCACATCAATTGCCTACCTTCGATATCCACCACGTGCTGATGGACATCGGCAATCGGCTCGGCACACATTTCACACCGCTCGCCCGCACGCACCGCCGGTCTCCGGTCGGCGGTGATGCGCTGTAGGACATGGAACGGTGTCGTCACCCGCGCACCCCCACCGGCACCGCTACCGACAACTCACCGGAGCGCACCAGCACGGGCAGCGGATCGAGGTGCCCGTCGCCGTCGACTCGGGCGCCGGCGTGCACGACATCGAAATGGGCAAGGCAGGTCGGGCACCGCAGCACCGCGTCGCCGACCGTGAATCCGACCCGGCGCTGCAATGCCGCGCCCGCCAGCGACTTCCCACACGCCGGACAATGGTCCTGGTAGGCGAACAGACCGTCACCGACCCGGCAGGCCAGGATCGGCAGCCCGCCGACGGCGAACCCACCGACCTCGCCCGGCTGCAACTGCGCAAGCTCTGGCACGGCGATCCAACTGCCCGACTGCGATTCGTGCGCATGCACCCGGGCGAACAACGAGTCGGCCGAGATCAGACTCGACGCCGACTCCTGTTGCGCGGCAACCACTTCGATGCGTTCGATCTCCGGTGCGGCCGCGCGCACCGCGTCTTCCACTGCCAGCTCGAGCGTTACCGATGACGACGGGCAGGTGCGGCAGCTGCCCGCGAATTCGAGTCGCACCACCCCGTCGGCGACATCGAGCAATTCCACATCTCCACCGTGCGACCCGAGGTAGGGCCGCACACTGTCCAACGCGGTCAGCACTCGCGTGTGCAGGTCGTGCGGATGCAGGCCGTGCACGAGCAGCAGGCTGGCCACCAGGTCGTCACGCGCCAGCCGGTCGACGGCGGGGCCGTCGACCAGCTGTAATACGCGTGCCAACGCGGCGCCGTACAGATCCGCGACCTCACGCACCAATTGCTCGGCGCGTTCGCGCGCCGCCGTGCCGCCGACGGCGCTGGCTTCGAGCAGGGATTCGATGCGCTCGCCGGCATCTCGCCAGCGACCCGATTCCGGCTGCTCTGGTTCGTACGCCGCAGCGACGTGCTGTTGCTCCGGGCGATCGTCCACTGTCGTCTCCTGTCGCGTCGCCCGGTTCGGCTCACTCAGCGGTGAGCGTTTGTGTCGGGGAGTGCAGCTTCTCCAGCGTCTTTCCGTTGCCGAGATACATGTGCACGCCGCATGGCAGGCACGGATCGAAACTGCGCACGGTACGCATGATGTCGATGCCCTTGAAATGATCCCGATCGTTCTCCTCGAAGATCGGTTGCCCCTGCACCGCATCCTCATAGGGGCCGGGCGTGCCGAAGCTGTCGCGGGGGCTGGCATTCCACGGCGTCGGCGGATACGGATGGTAGTTCGCGATCTTGCCGTCCCGGATGACCATGTGGTGCGACAGCACGCCACGCACGGCCTCGGTGAAGCCACAGCCGATACCCTCGTCGGGCACCTCGAACTTCTCCCAGGTCTTGGTGCGGCCCGCGCGAATCTCCGCCAAAGCCTTCTCGGCGAAGTGCAGCGCGCTCGCCGCCGCGTAGGCCTGGAAGTAGGTGCGGGCGCGGTTGCGTTCGATGGTGTTGCTGCCGTAGGCGGGGACCTTCCATTCGAAGGTCACCGGGCCTTTGAGCGCGGTCTTCGGCAGGTTGATCTGCACACTGTGCCCCGTCGACTTCACATAGCCGTTGTCGACAAGACCGGCCAGCGCCGTCGCCCACAGCCGCGCCAGCGGCCCGCCGCCGGTGTCGAGTGCGAGATGGTCGGTGCCGTCGAACCAGCGAGGTGACATCACCCAGCTGTACTTGTCGTCCATGTCGCGCTTCTGCGGCCTGGGGTTGGTGTGCTGGTTCCACGGGTGGCGACGATCGATCGGATTACCGAGCGGGTCGGTTTTCACGAACATCTCCTGATCGGTCCAGTCCTCGTAATACGAACTACCCAAGAGGATTCGGAGGCCGAGGTTGATGTCGACCAAGGAGGTGGTGATCAGCTTGCCGTCGACCACGATGCCCGGGGTGACGAACATCTTGCGGCCCCACGCCTCCATGTCCTTGTAGGCGAAGTTGCACACGTCGGGATCCTGGAACGAACCCCAGCAGCCGAGCAGCGTGCGACGCAGGCCCACCTGGTCGTAGCCGGGCAGTGCCTCGTAGAAGAAGTCGAACAGATCGTCGTGCATCGGCACGACCTTCTTCATGAACTCGACGTAGCGCATCAGCCGAGACATGTAGTCGGTCATCAGCTGAATCGTCGCGACCGTACCGACACCGCCGGGATACAGCGTCGACGGATGCACATGCCTACCCTCCATCAGGCAGAACATCTCGCGGGTGGAGCGGCTGACCTGAAGTGCCTCGCGATAGAACTCGCCGGTGAACGGGTTGAGGGCCCGCATGATGTCGGCGATGGTCCGATAACCGTGTTCGTTGGAATGCGGTGACAGTGTTTTCTCCGCCATCGCCAGCACGCCGGGATTGGTTTCGGCGACCATCTTTTCGCAGAAGTCCACGCCGACGAGGTTCTCCTGAAAGATGTTGTGATCGAACATATACTCGGCGGCCTCGCCCAGATTGACGATCCACTCTCCCAAGTTCGGCGGCTTCACTCCGTACGCCATGTTCTGGCAATAGCAAGAGCAGGTGGCGTGATTGTCGCCGCAGATTCCACAGATGCGGCTGGTGATGAAGTGCGCGTCACGAGGATCCTTGCCGCGCATGAAGATCGAGTATCCGCGGAAGATGGACGAGGTGCTGTGGCACTCGACCACCTCACGATTCTCGAAATCTATTTTGGTGTAGATACCTAGGCTGCCGACGATACGAGTGATCGGATCCCACGCCATTTCGACGAGACTGTCGGGATCGATCTTTCGGTGCGACGGCTCCGGGATAATCTGTGTCATCGAAGATTCTCCTACCAGGTGCGCGACGCGCCGGATTCCAGCTTCTTACCCTTGTGGCGCCAGCGGGGTTCTTTGTCGAGTGTGTTGCCGGTGATGTGACGCAGGCTGCGAATCACCGACCCATAGAGACCTGATGCAGTGGAGGAGAGCTTTCCGCCCGGCGGCTCGTCCATGAACGGCATGAACTTGTCGGGAAATCCGGGCATAGTGCAGCCGATGCAGATGCCACCCACATTCGGGCAGCCACCGATGCCGTTGATCCAACCGCGTTTGGGCACATTGCATTTGACTACCGGGCCCCAACATCCCAGTTTCACAATGCATTTCGGCGAACCGTATTCCGTGGCGAAGTCACCCTGCTCGTAGTAGCCCGCCCGGTCACAGCCCTCGTGCACGGTAGCGCCGAACAGCCATTTCGGCCGCAACGCTTCGTCGAGGGGGATCATCGGCGCCTGGCCGGTTGCCATGTAGAGCAGGTACGTCAGTGTCTCCGACAGGTTGTCCGGCTGAATCGGGCAACCGGGAACGCAGACGATCGGGATATCCGCCTTGCTCTTCCAGGTCCAGCCGAGGTAGTCCGGCACGCCCATGGCGCCCGTCGGGTTGCCTGCCATCGCATGGATGCCGCCGTAGGTGGCACAGGTGCCGACCGCGACAACAGCGGTCGCTTTGGGTGCGAGGCGGTCGAGCCATTCACTGGTCGTCATCGGCTGACCGGTGTCGGGGTTATTACCGAACCCGCACCAGTAGCCTTCTTCGTGCAATTGCTCGTTCGGAATCGACCCTTCCACGACCAGCACGAACGGTTCCAATTCACCGCGATCCGCTTTGAAGAACCATTCGAGGAAGTCGTCGGCACCGCCCGTCGGTCCGCATTCGAAATCGATGAGCGGCCAATGAACCGCGATCTTCGGCAAGCCGGGGAGCGCCCCCAGTGCAATCTCTTCGATGCTCGGCTGAGTGGCCGCAGTTAGAGCCACCGAGTCACCGTCACAACCTAGGCCGGCGTTGATCCACAAGACATGGATCAACGTTTCTTCGGCTCGGACTGCTTCCTGAGTTGGCACAAACGCCACCTTCCGAAGTCCGGACACCGGGTGACGGTCTCGCCCATTTTGAAGAACGTCACCGCTATGTGACCCTGATCACAAGAGTTTAGGCTCGCTCGACAACATGATCAAGACTGGCCGCACCGCGTTCCTTCGCAAGCCAGTCGTACCAGCACCCCACGCCGTCGCCAGTGGTCACCGACATCGGCAGCATTTCGACGCCTGGGTTGATCGAACGGGCATATTCGCGACATTTATCCAGATCGAAATCTACATAGGGCAGCAGATCGGTCTTGTTGACAATGACAAGACCTGCGGCCGCGAACATATGTGGGTACTTGAGTGGCTTGTCGGTCCCCTCGGTCACCGAGATGACGACGACCTTGCTGCGCTCACCCAGATCGAACAGCGCAGGGCAGACCAGATTGCCGACATTCTCGATGAACAACAGAGTGCCCGGTGCAGGCGACAGGGCATCAAAGGCGCGCCGCAGCATGTCGGCGTCCAGATGGCAACCGGCGCCGGTATTGATCTGCACCACCGCGCAGCCGGTCGCCTTGATGCGCTCTGCATCCAACAGGGTCTCCTGATCGCCCTCGATGACGGCGATCGGTACTTCGCCGAGCTCTCTGATGGTGCGCTCGAGGAGTGTTGTCTTGCCCGCGCCCGGCGAGCTGGTCATGTTGAACGCCACGATATTTCGCTGTTCGAGCCATTCACGATTATGGCGAGCCAGCAGGTCGTTCTTCGCCAGGATCTTCTGCTCGAGGGTGATCGTTTCGGTCACCGGCAGGTGCACATGATCAGCGCCGTGATCATGGTGGTGACCGTGACCCTCGCCATGATCGTGGTGAGGCTCGTGATCGTGCGGGACGGTGATCATGGCTGTTGTGTCGTTACCACATCCGCAGGTTGCGCACATTCTTCGCTCACTTCCATCGACCGGATTCGCAGTTCCCGCCCGGAAATCACATCGACGTCGGCACTTCCGCAGTGACACAACACCATCAGGTCGGTCAGCGTGAAGTCCGCGCCGCAGGACCGGCAGCTGGCCCGGCCCGGTACCTGCTCGATCTCGAGCCGTGCCCCTTCCGCGACCGTGCCTTCGGCGGCCAGCTCGAAGCAGAACTGCATCGCGTCGGGAACCACCGCACAGAGCGTACCGACCGCGACGGTGACACTGTGCACCTTCCGTCCCGCCGCGTGTCCACACACGGCGGCGATGACACTCTGCGTGATCGCCATTTCATGCACGACGGCCTCGGCTCGAGAAGTGGGATCGGATCGCTAACGTTACTCCTGCGCCGCCTCCAGGCGTACACGGTCCGCATCCCGGCCGGCGCAACCGGGCCACCTTGCCGTTCAGTGCCCCGTCGCCGGGCTCAGAAACATGCCTCCACTGGCGTCGATGATGTTGGCAGTGATCCAGCGGGCATCGTCCGAGGCCAGGAACGCGACGACATCGGCAATGTCAGCAGGGCGGCCCGATCGGCCGAGCGCGGTCATCGAGGCCATCATCGCGCTGGCCTCCGGGATGGCGAACATGGCTGCGGTGCTGTCGGTCTCGGTTGCGCCGGGGGCGACGGTGTTCACCGTGATTCCGCGCGGCCCGAGTTCGACGGCGAGGGTCCTGCCCAGGACATCGATGGCGCCCTTGCTCATCGCGTAGGCCACCTGTGAGGGTGCGGCCAGGCGGGGCGCGCACGAGGAGATATTGACGATGCGACCACCGTCGTTCAGCAGGGGCAGCGCGTGTTGCAGGATGAAGAATGGAGCGGCCACATTGACGGCGAAAAGCCGATCGAAATCCTCCGGCTCGACCTGGACTATCGAGCCACCCATACCGCCGCCGCCCGCGTTGTTGACCAGAATGTCCAGCCGCTCGCCGAACGGTCCGGCTGCGAGTCCGGCAAACAGGGTGTCAACCCCGTCCGGGGTACCGAGAGCGGCGCGCACTGCGAACGCCTTTCCGCCGGCAGCCTCGATATCGGCCACGGTCTGGGCGGCAGCCTGCTCGTTACTGCCGTAGTGCACGATGACGTTCGCGCCATCGGATGCCAATCGCATCGCGACGGCTCGACCGATGCCTCGCGACGATCCGGTGACCAGTGCGATTTTGCCGTGCAAATTCGACATATGGAGTCCCTGCCTTGCTTCTGAAGTGATGGTGTGCGATTCGAGGACAAAGCCTCGGCCGCGGCGCTCACCACCTGCTCACCACCTGCTCACTGCTCACCGGCGCCGGATCGGTGCTGGCATACTCTGCGGCATGGTTACCGCAGGTCGAGTCGCGAATTCGAGCGACGCCTGATGCTTTTCGGAATCTTGGGCTCGATCGAGGTGTGGCGAAAGGACGGTAGCCCGGTCGCGGTCGGGGGGGCCGCAGGTTCGCGCACTGTTGGCACTGCTATTGCTCGATGCCGGACACGTCGTCGGGCGTGAACGGCTGATAGACGGGCTGTACGGCGAAGACCCGCCCGCAGATGCGACGCACGCCCTGCAGTCGCAGGTTTCGCGGCTGCGGCGTGGATTGCGTGAGGCAACAGCGTCCGGCGCAGCCGTCGAGCACAGCCCGGCCGGATATCGGCTCGCCGTCGATCCGGAGCGGGTAGACGCGCACCGCTTCGGTTGTTTGGCCGAGGACGGGCGTCGGGCACTGGCCGCCGGGGATCCGGCAGCCGCGGCGACGCTGTTGACCGAAGCGCTGAGCTTGTGGCGCGGCGAGGCCCTCGCCGACGTCTTGGACGCCCCCTTCGCCGTGCCGCATGCGGCACGCCTTGCCGACGCACGGGCCGCCGCGCTGGAGGATCGCGCCGCGGCACAGCTCGCGCTGGGTGATCACTGTGCCGTCGCGGCCGAGTTACCGGAGCTGTTGGTCTCCCACCCGCTGCGTGAACGAGCCGTCGCGCTGTTGATGCGGGCGCTGTATGCGGGTGGGCGGCAGGCGGAGGCGCTTGCCGTGTTCGCACAGGCCAGGCAGCTGCTCGCCGACGAGTTGGGCGTCGACCCCGCTGCGGAGCTCACGGAGGCACACCTGGCTATCCTGCGGGCCGAGTCCACGGCGACCCCGATCGCACGCCGCATGCCCGCTCAGCTCACCAGCTTCGTCGGTCGCGACCGTGAGCTCCGCCAAGTGGCGGCGCTGCTCGCACAGGAACGGCTGGTGACGCTGAGCGGTCCGGGCGGCACCGGTAAGACCCGTCTCGCTGTCGAGGTAGGCGCTCGCGTACGAGGTGCGGCGCACTTCATCGATCTTTCGCCGTGGGTCGACAGCGCGCAGGTGGTACGGGCAATCGCCGGGGCATTCGGGGTACGCGAAACAGGGCTGCTGCCTTCGGATTCCGGCCCGGCAGACGCCGAATCCCGACTCCTCGACGCACTCGCCGACCGCGCGCAGCTGATCATCCTGGACAACTGCGAGCAGGTGATCGACATCGTCGCCGCGCTCGCTCATCGGCTGCTCGCGGCGTGTCCCGGCCTCCGAATTCTCGCCACCAGCCGAGAGGCGCTGCACATCACCGGTGAAACCTTGTTCCCGGTAGGTCAATTGGCCGTGCCCGCACCAGACGTCAAGCTTTCCGAGGCATTGGGCTCCCCCGCAGTGCGACTGTTCGCCGATCGCGCGGCAGCTTCGCGGCCCGGCTTCGTGGTGGACGCGGGCACCATCGGGCCGGTACGACGGATCTGCGCCGATCTGGACGGTCTGCCGCTGGCGATCGAACTGGCCGCCGCCAGGCTGCGCACGCTCGCCCTCGATGAGATCGAAACCCGTCTGGCCCAACGATTCCGGCTGCTGTCCCGCGGTAGCCGAACGGCCGCACCGCGACACCAGACGCTGCGCGCTGTGGTCCAGTGGAGTTGGGACCTGCTCGACACCGACGAACAAGCCCTCGCACGGCGTTTCACGGTCTTCACCGGAGGCGCCACGTTGACCGACGCCGAGCGCGTGTGCGGCTCATCGAACGCCGACGATCTGCTGACGAGTCTCGTGGACAAGTCCTTGGTCGACGTCGACGCCGGCCGATACCGCATGCTGGCGACGGTGCGCGAGTTCTGCGCGGAGCGGCTCGCCGAAGCCGGTGAGAGAGCACAGCTGAACCGGCGTCACGCCGAGCACTTCGTAGCACTGGTCGAACACGCAGACCTCCGGCTGCGCGGGCCCGAGCAACTCGAATTCCTGACCCGGCTTGCCGCCGAGCACGCCAACCTGCTCGGCGCGCTACGCTGGGCCGTCGGCGCGGGTGCAACCGTCTCCGACCTCGATGCGCCGCCGGACGCCGGCGACCCGAAGTTGGCTGTGCGACTCATCGCGGCGTCGTCGTGGCTCTGGTGGTTGCGCGGGGTGCGCGGCGAATCCGCGCCGCTGGCCACCCAACTGTTGGACCGGCTCGGTTCCGATACTCCTGCCGAGGAATACGCCCTGTGCGTCGCAACCGCCGCCCAAGGTCACGGCGATCCGAGCGAGCACCTCGCGCGTGCCGCCACGGCGATCGCGAATCACGACCGGCCGTTGCAACGGCCATATCTCTTGCTGCTCTTGATGATCGGCGGCGGCAAAATCAACATGCCCGCCGAACAACAGCGCACCCTGTTCGGCGCCGATCCATGGTCGCAGGCGTTCCTGCGCGTTGGTCAGGGGCTCGAACTCGTCTTCGCCGGACAGCCGTCGGCGGCGGAGCGCGAATTCACGGCCGCGCTGGACGGTTTCCGCCCGCTCGGCGACCGGTGGGCGATCGCGACCGTGCTGGACAAGCTGGCAGCGATCGCCGACGGTCGCGGCGAACCTGCGCGCTCGGTGGAGTTGATGGACGAGGCCATCGCGCTGGTCGAACAGCTCGGCACCGTCGAGGACACTGCAGACCTGCTCAACCGCCGGGCAGATGCCAGGGTTCGGTGCGGCGCATTCGATGCGGCTCGCTCGGATTACCAACGTGCCGAGGAGTTTTCGCGCACCATCGGATGTCCGAGCATGCGCGCCAACGCGCGCAGAGGACTCGGCGATATCGCTCGGGCCGAAGGCGACTCCGCGCTGGCGGCCCGAGAGTACGCGCTGGCGCTCGAGCTGAGCGGGCACATCTCGATCAGCGCGCAGGAGACGCGGGCGCGGATCCTCATCGGATCGGGCTGGGTCGCCGCGGCGCACGGCGACGTGGCGCAGGCCAGGTCGGCGCACCGGGCCGGTCTCGCCGCGGCCATGGCCAGCGGCAACCTGCCCGTCGCCGCGGGGGCGGTGGAGGGCTTGGCCGAAACTTGTCTGCTGGCAGGCGACGCTGAGCGCGCAGCCCTGCTGCTCGGCGCCGGAGCTGCCCTACGTGGTGCGCCACCGTCCGGCGACCGCGATGTCGCGCGGATTGTTGCCGAAGCCGAGCGTCTGCTCGGGCCGAGGCAGTACCTCGATGCCCGGCAACGTGGCAGCATTCTCTCACGCCACGAGGTGCTGCAACTGGCCGGCGAGTAAGGGTCGGCAGACGGTGAGCGTTCGGTGAGCGCCGACGGCGACGCTTGCCATATGACAACGACTCAGCGCCTCGCCAATAAGACCGTCTTGATCTCCGGCGCCAGCGTCGCAGGCCCGGCCCTCGCCTACTGGCTGCACCGATATGGGTTTACCGTCACCGTCGTCGAGCAAGCTCCTGCTCTTCGGGAAGGCGGCTACAAGGTCGACCTGCGTGGCGTCGCAATGAATGTCATCGAGCGGATGGGTCTGCTACCCGAGATCCGGAAAGCGAGCACCCAGATGCGCGGCGGCGCGTGGGTGAACAGGTCGGGCAAGACGCTCGCGACGCTCGGCCCCGATCTGATCGGCATGCGCGCCCCCGGTGACGAGGAGGTACTGCGCGGTGATCTCGCCCGAATCATGTTCGACGCGAGCAAGAGTGGGGTCGAGTATCTGTTCGGGGACTCGATCACCGATATCGCCCAGGTGCCGCACGGGGTACACGTGAGTTTCGAACATGCCCCGACGCGAGTGTTCGATCTGGTTGTCGGTGCCGACGGATTGCATTCGACCGTGCGCCGCCAGGTGTTCGGGCTCGAAACCGAGTTCGTTCGCCACACCGGGATGCATGCGTGCGTATTCAGCGTGCCCAATCACCTCGATCTGGACCGCTGGGAGCTCATCTATCCCACGCCGGGCAGAGTGGTGCAGGTCTACAGCACCCAGCAGTCCGCCGCGAAGGCCCAATTCGTCTTTCCGACACCGAAAACCCTGCCCGACCGCCGGGATGTCGCCGGACAGCAGCGTCTGGTCACCGATACGTTCGCCGACGGTGGGTGGGAGACCGCGACGCTGCTGCAGGCGATGCCCCACTCCCCGGACTTCTATTTCGACTCGGTCAGCCAGGTCCGCCTCGACCAGTGGTCGCTGCGGCGCGTTGCCTTGGTCGGCGACGCCGCCTACAGCCCGTCGCCATTGTCCGGCCAGGGCACCAGCCTCGCCGTAGTCGGCGCGTATGTCCTTGCGGGGGAACTCAACTCGGCCGGAGGCGACCACCACGTCGCTTTCCCGAGATACCAGGAAAAGATGCGCGACTATGTCGAGCTGAACCTCACCCTCGGCTGGAACAACGCCGGCCAGATGGTGGCGGGCAGCAAGGGCGCCATTCGGATGCAGACCACCATGATGCGGATGCTGCGCTACCTGCCGTGGCAGGACCTCGCACTGCGCCCGATCATGAAGCCGCTCAACCACGCTGCCAACGCCATCACCCTCGAGGACTACTGAATCGAACGTCGCGGGTCAAGCGACATAGGGCCGCTCGGACCTGGCCGATCGGAGGGCTTCGCCGAACCAGACCAGTTGGTCGAGCAGCTTGGTAGCGGCGGCCTTGCTCGGTGCGGGCTCGATCGGCAGGCCCAGAGCATCGAATTGCTGTGCGGCACCGTGGAAGCTGACGGTGTCACGCACAGTGACCGCGTGCAGCTCCGTAAAGACCTGCTTCAGGTGTTCGACAGCACGTAAACCGCCCGAAAGGCCTCCATAGGACACAAATCCGATCGGTTTCGCCTGCCACTGGGTGAAATGCCAATCGATCGCGTTCTTCAGCGGCGCGGGATAGCTGTGGTTGTACTCCGGTGTCACCACGACGAACGCGTCCGCGTTCGCGAGGCGGGCACCCATCTCCGCCAGAGCCTGCGCGCCCTGCTCACCCGGGTTGTCGGACATGTGCGGTGGCAGCTGTATGTCCGCGAGGTCGATGAGGTCGATGCCGAGCTCCTGGCGCTGTGCGGCGAGTTCGACGAACCACTTGGCGACGGTCGGGCCGAATCGCCCGGAGCGGGTGCTTCCGACGATGACGGCGAGCTGAAGCGGACTAACTGTTGGGGTCATACACCGAGCATCGAACGTCAACGAAGGTTGAGGTCAAATCGGCAGCGAGTCGAGGCGCCGCGGCTCTCGAACAACGCCCACCGCACCGCACGCCACCCGCGCAGCCCGAGGCGAATCGGGCGCGCTCAGCGCCTGGTCAGCGGTGGGCGGAGGCCGAGATGATGGCGGAGTGTCGTGCCGGTGTATCCGGTGCGGTAGGAACCACGTTCCTGGAGTTCGGGAACCAACCAGTCGACGATCTCGTCGAGGCCGGTCGGCACCAGGTAGGGCGAGATATTGAAGCCGTGGGTTGCGCCGTAACGGACCCAGCGAGTGAGTTCGTCGGCAACCTGGCCGGGCGTGCCCTGGAATCCGGATCGCTGCGCGGTTTCGATTGCCACCTGCCGCAGCGACAGGTTCTTCGCCTCGGCCAGTGCCCGCCACTGCCTGGCAATCGCCACCGGGTCCTGGCCATCGCGCTGTGCGCCACGGGCTCCCGAGATCACGGTCGGCACCGGGTCCTCCGCGGGCAGCGGACCGTCCGGATCGAGATCGGAGAGGTCGCGACCCCACACCTGTCCGACCAGTGACAGCGCGGTCTGGCCGGTGAACTGGCTCTCCAGCACCCAGCGGGCCTTCTCTTCGACCTCGGATTCCCGCTCCGCCAATACGATCTGGGTGCCGGGCAGGATCTTGATGTCGTCGTCGGGGCGTCCGACGGTGCGCAGCCTGGCCCGGATGTCGTCGGCGAACGCGAGCGCGGCATCGAAATGCGTTCCGTGCCTGGAGAAGATGACATCGGCGTGCGCGGCGGCGAACTCGCGACCGGCGGGTGAATCGCCGGCCTGGAAGATGACCGGATGCCCCTGCGCGGAGCGCGGCAGTGTCGGGGTGATCGAGACCTGGAAGTGTTCGTTGTCGCGTGTCACGGTGCGCACCGCGCCCGGTTCCAGCCAGGCGGCGCCATCGCGGGCTGTCGCAATAGCGTTGTCCGACCAGGCATCCCACAGTTCGCGGGCGATCCGGATGAATTCGCCCGCGCGCTCGTAGCGCTGAGCGTGGTCGAGGTATCCGCCGCGCCGGAAGTTCTCGCCCGTCCAGGCATTGTCGGTGGTGACTGCATTCCAGCCGGCGCGTCCACCCGAAAGCAGATCCAGTCCGGACAGCCGGCGCGCGAGGTCCGCCGGTTCGTTGTAGGTGGTGTTCTGCGTGGCGACCAGCCCGATGTGGCTGGTAATTCCGGCCAGTGCCGCGAGTTGGGCAATCGCGTCGGGACGGCCCGCGATGTCCAGGTCGAGGATCTTGCCGTTCTGCTCGCGCAGGCGCAAACCCTCGCCCAGGAAGAAGGCGTCGAAGAGTCCCCGTTCGGCGGTGGTGATGGTGCGCCGGAAGGTCTCGAAGTCGATCTGGGACCCGCTGGTGAGGTCCGACCAGATGGTGGAGTGGTTGACGCCCTGAAAGAAGACGCCGAAATGCACCTGTGCGTCGGGGAACGGAACGTCGGTCATCAGTGCTGATCCTTCGCGTATCGATTGTCCGGCCGGGCAAGTCCGAGGTTGGCACGCAGTGTCGAACCAGGCACGGGACGGTGGGCCAGGCCGGATCGGAACAGAGCGGGCAAAACGTAGTGCGCGAGCACCGGCAGGTCCTCATCGATGACCGCCAGGTGCAGGCGCACACCGTCGACGTGGTGGGCGAGTTCGGTCAGCAGCGCGACCAGATCCTTCGATTTGCCCGAGAACCGTAGGCGAGCAGCATGTTTCGCGGTCGCGTAGCGGTCAAGATCGGCAAGCCGCTGCGCCGCAGACACCAGCGGAAGGTCGAGGGCGACATCGAGTTCCACGAAAACCAGCGCACCGGACTCATGAGCTCGATCGGCGGCCGCGAGGGTCTGGGCGAGATCCACACCCGACACCAGTGCTACATCCGCTTGCCCGGGTTCGGCGGCGCCGTCGGAGAAGACAACCACTTGGCCCTGCGGCGGGCGTGGCACGATCGCGGGGCCCTTCACCGAGAAGCTCTCGCCGACGAAGTCGACGTAATGCAGCTTGTCCCGGTCGAGGAATTTGCCTGTCGCATAGTCGCGAACGACCGCGTCGTCTTCCCAGGAATCCCACAGGCGGCGCGCGACCTCGATCGAATCACGGTGTTCCTGAGCAAGTTCCGCCTCGGCGGTGCGGGCCGGTCGGCCCCAGGTCGTCGCCGCGGCGGGGTCGGCGATCGTTGTCGCGATCCAGCCGCCGCGACCGCGCGAGGTGTAGTCGAGAGTAGCCAGTTGCGACGATGTGTGGAACGGCTCCGCGTACGTGGTCGCCACCGTGGGAACAAGGCCCAGGGTGCTGGTCGTCGCCGCAACGAAAGAGGCACGGGTCACGGCATCGATCCGCCCCGCGGGTTGATCGCTCGGCGCCAGGATCGAATCGTCGAAGGTCGCCAGCGTGAAGCCGGCATTTTCGGCCGCTGCCACGCGTGCCTGCACCGTGCGGCCGGTCAGGAACCGATCAGGTTCGTGCGTGGCCCGGCGCCATGCGGCCGGGTGGTAGCCCTCGCCGTCCACTTCGACACCCAACGCGAAGACTTTTCTACCGTTGCTCACCGCCATAGGTATGACGATCGTCAAACTTGTCCACCACCGCCATGTTTTGCGTCGCGGTGATCGCAACCCTCGGCGACCGCACCGAGCCGGCGCGCACCCGGCGGCGAATTCGAACGCAGTGACGCGAGCACTCTTTACCCTCGACGTAATTGCCCCGGATCCAACGGCCGACAAGGCTGGTCGGTATGACAAAAATCGGTGTGCTGCTGCCGAGCCGGGAGACGGCGATGACCGGCAGGCATGATGCGGCCGGGTTGGTGGATTTCGCGCAGGCGGCCGAACATGCCGGGTTCGACTCGGTGTGGGTGGGCGATTCGCCGTTGGCGCGTACGAGGGCCGAACCGCTCACGGTGCTCGGCGCCGTCGCGGCAACCACGTCGCGGGTGTGGTTGGGCACGGCCGCCTACACCGCGACGCTGCGCCACCCGCTGCTCGGTGCACACACTGCGGCCACCGTCGATCAACTCAGTGTCGGCCGACTGATCCTCGGGCTCGGCGCAGGTTTCCCGGTGCCGGAGAGCGCGGCCGAATTCGAGTCTGTCGGAGCGCCTTTCGCACAGCGGGTCGGCCGGCTGGACGAGACAGTGGCCATCTGGCGGCAGAGTTGGTCGGGTGGTGGCCGGTTCGACGGCCGCTACTGGCGGCTCGACGACCTGTCGCGCGCGCTGCCTGCCCACGACATCACCGGGCCACCGCTCTGGCTCGCAGGTGGCGACACGCCACGGGTCCTACAGCGTGTCGCCCGACTCTATGATGGCTGGCTGCCGTTCCTGCCGGATCCGGCGGCCTACGCCCGCGCCTGGGACACGATTCGAGAGCTGACCACCCGCACGGTCACCGCCGGTTTCTATGCCACGATCAATATCAACGACAACACCGCAGTAGCCCGCGCCGAGCTCGACCGTTACGTCCACCAGTACTATCGACGGTCGCTGGACGAAATGTCCACCATCCAAGCATATTTCGGCGGCCCTGCCGATCAATGCGCCGAGTGGCTCGGGCGCTACTTCGCGGCCGGTGCGACACACGTGGTACTGCGCATCGGCTCGCTCGACGCACGCAATCAGCTGGACGCGATAGCCGACACGCTCCTGCCGGCGCTGCACACCGTGCCGACATCGTAGCTGTTGCCGCGCCGGAAATCCGGATCGGTGCCGCGGGCTACCCGACCGACAAAGCGCGACCGACTCGGCAATGATCATCGACGCGTGACCGCTGACGTCAGCAGCGCGAATACGTGTTGAAATTATTAGTACCGAACGGTATTCGGTTACTCGCAGTGACGGAAACCGAAAGGTATTGATACCGAATGGTATTCGATTTAATTCATCCAGCAGGATACCGAAAGGTATTGATACCGAGAGGTATTCTTGTTGCCATTTCCGGGGGAAATGCTCGCCCGATCGGAATTCTCCTGACATTTTCTGTACATCACTCGTGACGGTGTGTACCGTCTGGAATCCTGAAACCCTCACAGGACAGGACAGGCCAGGGGCGCGTGATCGGAATCGACGGCTGTGTGCAACGCATTATGAACATTCCCGGTGCGCGCAGCGTGACGCTCGTGGACGGCGCGAGCGGCCTGGCGATCGCCGCAAGCGGCAGGCACGCTCTGGTGGACGAGCACGAGGACGCCGCGGCCACCACCGACGTGGTCCGAGCGGTACTCGACTGCCCGGCGCTCGCCACCGGCCGTGATGACGCCATCACCGAGCTCATTGTGTGCGGCACCCGGGGATATCACCTGTTGAATCTGGTGAACGGCGACTTCGATGGTCAACTCTTCGTGCACGTGCTATTCGACGACGACACCGGAAATCTCGGGATGGCGCGATTTCAGCTCCAGGGCATTCTCGCCGAATTGGCAGCTGACGGTCATGAGCGTTGAGCTCGCGGTCGAACTACATCGGCTCGAAAAGGAAAGGCGCACCGGGATGTTGGAAACCCTGGCGTTGCTGCCGGAGTCCGAGCCGTGTCCTGCGGAGCGGACGTGACCGCGCGCAAGAAACTACTCGGCGAACTGATGGGAAGGTTGACCAAGGTGGCGATGCCAGGACCCGGACCGAACGCGGTGGTGCTCGCGGAACTGCAAGCGCTACGCGATCGCGTCCCGCGACTGACCGGCTCACTGGTGGCATCCAACGACGGCCTGCTCGTCGCCCACGATCTGCCGCCGCACATCGAGCCCGACACGATGGCCGCGATGGCCGCCGCACAACTGTCGCTGTCGCACCGGTTGGCCACCACCGCGCACGGCGGCGGCTTCCACGAGGTCGTGGTGCGCGGGACCGACGGGCATGTGGTGATCTACGCGGCGGGTTGGACCTCGCTGACGGTGCTGGCGGGCCCCGAGGTGAATGTCGGCCGGCTCCATCTGGAGTCGCGCCCGGTGGCCCGCACGATCGCCGACCAGCTGGCGGCGACGTCGAACGAACTCGACAAAGACAACTAACACCGATTGAAAGGAACAGACATGTCCACCATGGATCTTGCACTCAAAGACATGATGGTGATCGACGGCGCGATCGGCGCCGCCGTCGTCGACTACAACAGCGGCATGGCGCTCGGCATGCTCAGCAGTTCCAAGTCCCTGGACCTGCAGGTCGCGGCGGCGGGCAATACCGAGGTGGTGCGCGCCAAGATGCGCACCATGGAGCAGCTCGGGCTCAATGACGGTATCGAGGACATCCTCATCACGCTCTCGGGCCAATACCACATCATCCGGCCGATGACCGGCCGTAAGTCCAAGGGCCTTTTCCTCTACCTCGCCATGGACCGAGGCCGGGCAAACCTCGCGATGGCCCGACACCGCCTCAAGGGTATCGAGGAAGAACTCGACGTGTGATCGGCTCGCTTGCGGTGCCCGGGCCCGGGCACCACAAGCGCAACGCCGACCTACTATTCGGGCGCGCCGAACCAGCGAGTCACTGCGCTCGACAGTCCGTCGATCTCGGTCGAGTCCGCGGCCCATGCCACGTAGCCGTCGGGGCGGATGAGCATCGCCGCGAGAGAGCGCGAACGGGTGGGTTTTGCGGTGACGACTCGGACTCGAGAAGACCAGGGGACCACCAAGTTTCGGAGTTCGGCAGAGTCGGCGAGATCGAGCAGGATTGCGGCGCCGTCCACGAAATGGTCTTCGACGCGGCTGCCATCGGACAGTTCGAAATCGGGGGCGGGCGCTCCGGTGAGTGCGTGGCCGCCGCCGAGGTCGTAGCGGTGGCGAACGCCCGAAATGTTCTTGAAGACAGTGGTTGCCCCGTCGGTAGTGGCCAATAGTTCGGCGAAGACGGTGCGCAGTGTCCGGCTTCGCTGGTCCAACCGCATCAGTGCGACTTGCGCGCGGGTCCAATCCAGCACCCAGGCGCCGATCGGGTGCCGCTCGGCGGTGTAGGTGTCCAGCAGGTTTGCCGGAGCCCAGCCGTGCACAACGGCGGCGAGCTTCCAGCCCAAGTTCACGGCATCGCCGATGCCGAGGTTGAGACCCTGGCCACCGAACGGGGAATGCACGTGCGCGGCATCGCCGGCCAGCAGCACCCGGCCCTGGCGGTAGTCGGTGACCTGCCGAGTGTTGTCGGTGAATCGGGTAGCCGAGTGCACCGCCGTGATTTCGACCGGCACTCCGGAGACGGCGCGCAAACTTGCCTGCAGCTCGTCCGCCGTGATCGGTGCGTCGCGATCGGCGGGCGGCCCATCCATCTCCACGGTGAGGAAACGACCCGGCGTCGGCCCGTAGGCGTAGATGCCCGTAGGCGTCGAGCTCCAACCCGGCACCAGTGCTTCGGCGCCCGTCATCTCCACAACCGCCTGATGACCGGTGATCTCGGGATCGAGGCCGGGAAATTCGAATCCCGCCAGCTTGCGTACGAGGCTGCGGCCACCGTCACAACCCACCAGCCACGCCGTGCGGACCTCGGCATCGCCGAGCTGAATAACGACGGCATCGGCGGCGTCGGTGAAGCCGGTCAACTCGACACCGCGGCGAATCACCACACCGAGTTCCTCGGCACGCCGGGCGAGGATTGCTTCGATGCTTTGCTGCGGCACCAGAAACACCGCGGCGGCGGGACCGAGATCAGCGAATTCCTCGTCGTCGTAGTCGATATCCTCGACATCGAGGAATACCCCGGCGAAATGACCGGCACCCGGCCGCTTACTCGTCGTCCCGATCACCGTGCCACCACGCTGCGCCTGAAACTTCCGTACCACCGCCAACGTCTCGTCCTGCCGCTCGACCAACTCGGGCAGCAGGCCGCGCCGGGCGAGCGCTCGCGCCGTCGGCACATTGATAGCGCCGGCCTTGAGCGTCATGTCGGGTTCGTTCAGCCGTTCGACCACCAGCACATCGACCCCGGTCAGTCGCAATTCGCAGGCCAGCATCAAGCCGACGGGCCCGGCTCCGGCGATCACCACATCGAATGTCTCGTTCATGAATCACACTGTGCCGAGACCTGATTGCGCCCACCTTGCGTCTTCTTGCGTGCCGCTTGCGTCGATATCGCCGCAGCGGTGCGGCACGACGCTGCCGACCTCGCGACCGCACGCGGACGCTCGGATCACTGCATTGCCCGGCGCCGGCAACGGCGGCACGGTTGTCCCGGCGCGGAATCTCGAACGACCGGTCGTTGCTACTTTGGTCGTATGACCAGCGAATCGCCAGCGGTAACACAGCGGCGCCGCGAGCAGCTCCGTGACTTCCTGCGCACCCGCCGGGCGCGGCTCACACCCGCTGATGTCGGTATGGCGGCGGCGGGCAGACGACGGACGCCGGGGCTGCGGCGCGAGGAGGTCGCCATGCTGGCCGGAGTCGGCGTGTCCTGGTACACATGGCTCGAGCAGGGACGCGACATCAAGGTTTCGGCCGAAGTACTCGACGCCATCGGTCGTGCGTTGCGGCTGACCGAGCCCGAGCGTGCGCACTTGTATGTGCTGGCCGGGCTCAACCCGCCGATGAGCGGCCGGCCGCGGGATGCCGTCGTCACCCCGGAGCTGCGAGCGCTACTCGACGCGTGGGCGCCACGGCCCGCGGTGCTGCGGGACCGGTACTGGAACCTGCTGGCGATCAACGACGCGGCGCACACGGCGCTCGGCTACGACGGCGTCGACCACAACTGCCTTTTCACCTTCTTCACCAATGCTCGGCACCGCGCCATGCACCTACACTGGGAGTCGGTTGCGCCCGATGTCGTCGCCGCCTTTCGCGCCGAAGCAGCGCGCGCTCCCGGCGACCCGGAGTTCGACAGGGTGGTCGACGAGCTCACCGCCATCAGCCCCGAGTTCGCCGAACTGTGGGCCCGCCACGACGTGGCCGGCCCCACCCAGGCCGTGAAGGCGGTGCACCACCCCGAGGTCGGCGACCTGATCTTCGACATGCTGCCGTTGGCCGTCGCCGATCACCCCGACTGGCACGTGGAGTTGTACAACCCGCGCCCGGGCACCGGAACCGAGGTTCGGCTCGAACGCCTGACGCACGTCGGGCTCGCTGCCCCGGCCTGAACACCAGCCTGGTGGTGCCACACCCTGGATAACTGCACACTGTTTGTCGTGCGCATCGTTGGGGAGGCTGATTGCCATGCCCCACAGCAACTCTCGTTTCGACAACAAGATCGCACTCATCACGGGCGGCAGCAGCGGCATGGGACTCGCCACCGCACGCCGGTTGCTCGCCGAAGGCGCACAGGTGGTCATCACCGGGCGCGACAAGGTGAAGCTCGACGCCGCGGTCGACGGACTGGACGGCGGGGACCGCGTCCTGGCGATCCGCGGCGACGTGGCGAACCTCGCTGATCTCGACGCCATGACGACCGCGATCCGTGCACGCTACGGGCGGCTGGATGTGGTCTTCGCCAATGCAGGTGTCGGCGTGTTCCAGCCACACAGTGAGATCACCGAGGCCGCATTCGATCGGGCCGTCGGCATCAATTTCAAAGGCGTGTTCTTCACCATCCAGCGGACCGTTCCGTTGCTCCCCGAGCATGCGGCGATCGTCATCAATGCCTCGTGGACGCTGCACCGTGGCCTGGCTGACGCCTCCCTCTACTCGGCGACCAAAGCGGCGGTGCACAATCTGGCGCACACACTCGCCGCCGAGTTGGGGCCCAGGGGAATTCGGGTCAACTCCGTCAGCCCCGGCTACATCGAAACCCCGATGTTCCACGACAACGTCTCCGCGACGGCGGCCGCCGCCGTGGTCGCCGAGGTGGCCGCCGGTCGCATCGGCACCGCCGAAGATGTCGCCGACGCGGTCGCCTTCCTCGCTTCCGATGCAGCGTCCTACATCAATGGACAGGACCTCATCATCGACGGCGGCTTGGTCGCGGCCGTCAGCGGGCCGAGGAACTAGCCCGAATGCTCCACCGGACGCGGCAATGCTCGCGTTGCCGGCTGTATACGACACGACTACTCAGGGAAAATCCATGACCGCCTTCATTGTTCAGCGCAACGGCCAAGCAGCGACCGTCGGAGAGTTGGCGCCACTCGCCTTCGCAGGCTACGCCCACTTCACGGCAATGCAGGTGCGCGACAGCCGGATCCGGGGCCTCGACCTGCATCTGGAGCGGCTGCGGGTGGCCTCGGCGGAGTTGTTCGGCCAGGCCTTACCCGACGATCGGGTGCGGTCCTACCTGCGGACGGCATTGGCGGCGAGTCCGCCCGATGTCTCGCTGACGGCCACGATGTACTCCCCCGCAGGCGAATTCACCGCGACCGGAATCGATGTCGAGCCCGACGTGCTGGTCCGCACCGGACCGGCAACTGCTGGTCCGCAAGGCCCGTTGACGCTGGCGACGGTCGAGTACGAACGGGTCCTGCCCGCGGTGAAACATGTCGGCGAGGTCGCCAAGACGTACTTCCTGCGCAGCGCCGTCGGGCATGGCCTCGACGACGCGGCCTTCGTCGACCGCAAGGGCAGGCTCAGCGAGGCCTCGATCTGGAATCTGGCCTTCTGGGACGGCACCGCGGTGGTGTGGCCGGTCGCCGAGATGCTGGGCGGGACCACCATGGGCATCGTGCGCAGGCAGCTCGATCGCCTGGGCATTCCCCAGCGCAACCGGGAGATCACGCCCGCCGACCTGCCCACGCTGACCGGAGCCGTGGTCATGAACTCATGGACCCCGGGCATCGCGGTACATCGCATCGACACTGTCGCTTTGCCCGAGGCACCGGCGTTCGTGGACCTACTGCACCAGGCCTACCAGGCCGAACCACCCACTGCGCCGTAGCGGCTGGGCGGTGCCTCAGCCTGCGTCCACCACGAATGCCGTGGCATTATCGGTTCCGCCGGATCGCAGAGCATTGTCCACCAACGCTTCCGCGGCGGTCCCCGCTGTCGCCCCGCCGGCGAGTATCGCCTTGATGTCGGTCATCTCCAGGCGCTTGTGCACACCATCGGTGCTCAGCAACAGCCTGCCTCTGCTCGATCCGGTGGCGGTGTGCCCGACGGCCGCCGGACGCACGGTGCGCGCCGACGTGGTGACGAGGTGATTCAGCCGTGGCGCCGCGTGTAGTCCTCTGGCGCGAAAGTGCTCGGCGACAGTGTGATCGGTCGTGATCTGGTGCAGCACCCGGCCGTTCCACCGGTACGCTCGACAGTCGCCGACCCACGCTATGTCGCACGGGCCCTTGGGCTGATCGGTCTCGAGCACGGCGACGACAAGCACGCTGTCGGCGCCCTCCTGCGGAAACTCGTGCAACAATTTCTGCTGGGCCGCAAGGATTCCCGCTACCGCCCCGCTGCGCGCGCCCACCCGCGCTGCGATATTCGCGACAGTACGTGCCGCTCGCGCCGCGAGCAGATGATCACCGACACCATCGGCGACGACGAAAGCAGTACGTCCCACCGTCGAATCGGTATAGGTAGCCGCGGCATCGGCGTTGATCGACCGCCCCCCGCGTCTGCTCACCGACTCCCCCGCGATACCGGTGAGCGACACCGGCTCACGAGGAATGATGGCGGTCGTCACTGCTGTGTGCACGGCCTGACCTCCTCGGACTGCACCCTGCCCGTGCTGCCGATCAGCACCACCTCAGCCAACCGCACCATCGTGAGGACGGCACCAGAATCACCCGTGTAGTTCCTGTGAATGTGGCGACTGTTGCAGCTGAGCAGCCGCGACCGCAGCTGCTCGAGCACCGGCTCGCCGAGCCCGACCTGCTCGGTGAGATATCGGCGCGCCGATCCGTAGGCGGCGGTGAGATCGTCGAGCACAAGCCGCATCACCTCGGCAGGCGCCCGGCCATAGCTCGGCCAGGCGAGCACCCGATTCGGGTATGCAGCTCACCGGTCTGCGGTGAGCCGCGCCGTCGCCAGCTCCGTCAGCGCGAAGTCGGCGAGAATCTGCTCCTCGGACACGTCGAGCGCGGTCAGCACCAGCGCCGCGATCAGCCCCGTGCGGTCGTTACCCGAGGCGCAATGAAAGACCACCGGCCCGTCGGTGTCGGCAATCAACTCGATCACCTGGCCGATCTCCGCGACGCCGTCGGCGGCGACCGCTCAGTGTCCAGGCAGTACGCAGACCGCGTCGAGGCCGAGGACGTGGTTGAGGCGGCCGAAAGCCAGCCAAGAGCCGATGCTCATGCTCAGTTCCACGATTTCGGTTTGGGTGTAGTGCGCGGTCATACGGTCCCAGAACTCTTGGTCCAGGTTGTGGTGGTCGAGGGCGTAGCGTTCGGCATATTCGGCGGACAGGCGGGTGCGCTCGTCGAAGGCATCGGTGGTGCGCCAGTTGGTCACCGCGTCGGCGAAGCCCTCTTCGACCTTTGTGCCGTCGCGTTCGGTGCGCCAGTCCAGGCAGAAGATGCACCCGTTGATCTGGGCGATACGCAGCCGTGCGGCTTCGAATTCGCGCAGGCCGAGGGTGGTGTGCGAGTAGACCGACAGGGAGAAGTTCGACGCAGCGAGGCCGATGCCGGGAACCATTTCGCCCCAGACGTAGCCGATGGGATCTTTGCCTTCGGGGATGTCGATGTTCATGAGTGTTTCCTTCCGAGCTTGCCGACCGCGGGACGCAGTGGGACATCGAGTGCGTCGTAGAGACCTGGTTCGGCCTCGACCAGCCAGTCGATGGCGTTCACCAATCTGCCTACGGCAGTGGCGTTTCCGCCCGCGGCGCGGTTGCCGTCCTCGTCGCCGGCTTCGATGGTGACCTCGATGCGGGGGTGACCTTCGACGATCACGCGGTGCGCGCCCGCCCCGTCGGGTGGTGTCGGCCAGTCCGGCGCGCAGGAGGGATGGATGCGGGTGACGTGCTCGATGACGATGCGAGGCTCGCCTTCGACGACGCCCTGCACCTCGAACCGCACCGCACCCTGCGTGCCCGCGTCGAATTCACCCATGGTCGTTGTTGTGACGGCGGATTCGAGGGCACGTCGGTCCAACGTTTCACGGATCTCGTCGAGTTCGACACCGAGTGCCCGCGCCATCAATCGAATCTGCCCGCCCCACACCATTGTCGGGATACCCGGCGCGGTCATCGGCGGCTGGTAGTCCATCGGCTGGCCCATACCGACCAGGTAGCGGACAGAATCGGGCTGGTCGTAGGTCGAGTAGTCGAAGATCTCCTGGCAGCGGATCACCTCGACGGTATGGCCGAGGCCGCTGAGCAACAGCGGCAGCACGTCGTTGCCCCAGCCGGGGTCCACCCCGGAGACGAAGAGCGATCCGCCGCCGTCGGCAATCGCGGCCAGCACCGGGTCGCGAAGTTCCGGTGGAGCGTTGCTCGGATCGTAGAGCGCATACAGCGCGGGCGTGACGACAACGGCACCGGCACGCAGGGCTCTGATGATGTCGGCGAGCGCGTCATCGGGCCGGATATCTCCCGACGCCGCATAGACGACCGCGCGCGGTCGCGCGGCCAGCGCCGCATCGACGTCATCGGACGCCGCGACACCTATCTCGTGGTCGAGCCCGGCCAGTGTGCCCGCATCGCGGCCCACCTTCTCCGGGTTGTGCACGAGCACACCCGTCAGTTCCAGCTCGGGATGGGCCTCGACGGCACGGATGGCCGACCGGCCGACATTGCCCGTGCCCCAGACGATCGTGGGGATCATCGGCCGAGACTAGCAAGCGCTTGGTTCGGCGTCTGGGATATGCGCAATGTCGAAGTGCGACTGAGCAATTCGCGCAAAACAGTCAGGACGTGACGTTGTATCTGGCCAAATATCCGGCGAGACGCCGCAGATCGTCGTCGTCCCACTCGAGGAAGCGCTCGGTAAACGCGTCCCGACGCCGCCGTTCGGCCTCGCCCGCAATGCGACGCCCCTCCGGCGTCGGGCGCAGATGATAGTTGCGCCGATTGCCGGGATCGACCTCGCGGGTGAGATACCCGAGCTGTTCCAGCGCACCGACCTGCCTGCTCACCGTGGATTTGTCCAGCAGAAAGTGATCAGCGACGGCGGCGGCCTGGCAGCCGTCCCGCTCGATGATCAAGTCGAGGACGCTGAAGGCGACCAGCGACAGCTCGGGATGCAGCTCGGCAGCCTTGCCGCGGGCTCGACGCGCGAACGCGGTGAGCTCGCGCTGAATGGTCTGGATCGCCGCTGCGCGGGTGGTCTCTCGCATAGTTGTATGATACAACCATCATAGTTGTATTTACCAACCATACGGAGTCCACCCATGGTTTCGCACCAACTTCGGCATGTCGCCCTACACCTGCTCACCCCGCTGCTGATGTGCCTCGGCATGGCGCTGGCCTACCTCGGCGCGTTCCACCAGCCGGAGCCGAACCACCTGAAGGTGGCCGTCGTCGGCAGCGCGCCGCAAGAGAAGGTGCTCGCACAGACGATGAAGGACAGGGCGGGCGACGCCCTCGAAGTGGTGACCTTGCCCAGCCGGGCGGACGCCATTACCCAGTTGCGCGACCGCACGTTGGCGGGCGCGTACATCCCCGATGCACAGCATCCCGAATTGGTCGTGGCGAAAGCCGGGTCCGACACCACCGCCATGGCCGTCGAACTGGTTTTCAAACAGGTCGCCGGACAACAGGGCGTGCCGCTGACCGTCACCGACGTCGCGCCGCCCGCCAACGGCGACCCCACCGCACAGGGGATCTTCTTCCTACTGGTGGCATTGAGCGTCGGCTCGTACGGCAGCGTCGCGGCCATCGGTGCAGCCGGTACCGGGTTGCGGATCGGCGCGCGGGCGCTCGTCGGTGTGGCGACCTCGCTGGCGGTGAGCATCATCGGGATCACAGTCGCCGGCCCGCTATTCCATGTGGTCGACCACGACTACGCCGCGATCTGGGCGCTGTCGTGGCTCTACTGCGTGGGGATCATCCTGGTCGGCATCGGAGTGCATACCTTCCTGAAGCGCTGGACCACGCTGGTACTGATGATCCTGTTCGTCATGCTCAACTTCACGACCTCCGGCGGCATCTATCGCCCAGAACTCCAGAGCGGATTCTTCGGTGCGCTGCACAGCTTCTGGAACGGCGCGGGTTTCGTCGAGGGCGCACGGAGCCTGCTGTACTTCGACGGCGGCGCCGGCTTGGACGGACGCCTGGTGAGCCTGTTCCTATGGCTCGCCGCGGGTGCGGCGCTCCTGGTCGCGGCAGGCCGCCACGAGAAGCGCCGGTCCCCGATCGTCGCGCAAGCCGACCCGGCGAGCGTTCGACAAGACGCCGAAGAAGAGATGGCGGAGGCGATCGGTGTCTGATCGCCGATCCCGCAGCACCTATCGACATCGGCAAGGTATGCTGTTCTGCATCGGCTGCCGAATGTGTTGAGTAGGCTCGCCACCGGGGGCTCTTCCACTTCTTCCACAAGAGGCAAAGTATCTGTAACTGCGAGTAACAGATACATGCACTCGCCCGGCGGTGCGTTTCGGATTGCATCAGGCCACAATCGATCGAGCATCCGTGTTGGCGCGATCGGGTTGATCGCCGAGTTGCCGTCGTGCTAATCATGAACCGTGTCGCGTGGCGCCGCCGAGTGGACGGCGGTCGCCATGGAGGCGCCGTGATCGAGGAGACCGCCATGCGTCCACATTCGCGTCCGCAGTGACGCCGAGCCGCGCCTTCGGCGCCGGCCATATCGCATAACGGAGCCCGCTTTTCGGGCCACATACCGCCGATCTATTGCGATCGGTCGGATTCTCTCTCGATCGAAGGACTTCCCATGCCTGACAACACTCCTGCGCCCGCAACAAACCGGTCGGTCGACCGCGTCCGCGCCCTCGGGCGTGAACTCACCGAGGTACACCAAGACCTGCGCACCGAACTGCGCCGTGTCCGTATTGAATTCGACCGCTACCTGGCAGGCGACGAGGTACCGCCCATGCGACTTCGCACACACTGCACGGCCTTCTGTGCGGCCTTGACGCGTCACCACACCAGCGAGGACACCACGGCCTTTCCCGCCCTTGGCAACCAATTCCCGGAACTGGCGCCGGTGCTCGCCGAGCTCAGCGCCGATCATCACCTTGTCGCGGACATCCTGCGCAGGCTGCAACAGCTTCTCGCCGAGGTTGGACCGGACAATGCGGACACCGCCAAGCGCGAACTCGACGGCCTCGCCGCGATCCTCGAATCCCACTTCCAGTGGGAAGAGCGGCGACTCGTCGAGGCGTTCGACGCGCTCGAAATCGCTGCTTCGACGGGCGAACAACTCTTCGGCGTAACGGTATGCGCCCCAGCGGAGGATTGAGCCGCGGGCCTTCTGGCCCGCCGAGTACGGTATACCCCGGCCATACCGCACAGGACGGGGGCGACAACCATCGGTGGAAAGGCGGGGCGCGAATGACTGAGCCGTATTCACAGTGGCATGCGCGGAATTCGGCCGACAACCTACCGCTGGCCGCCCGCTACCAGTCCGCCGATCCGATCCGCTGGAACGGCAGCATGGTCTATCCCATGTACACCGAACAGGTCGGACCCGCACCCATCTGGGTCAGCATGACACTGCTGTCGGCGGCACCACCGGCCGGACTGCGTGGGCACGGGATCGGTCTGTCGATGACAGATGGCCATATCCGCCTCGCGGGCAGGCAACTCGGCGGCGTCGATGTGTGGAGTGATGCTCTCGCCTCGGGCATCACTTTCGAACTGTTCCCCAACAACCCCGGCGCCCTGTTCAGTCTGACGCCGGTCTGGGTCGACCCGTTCGGAATCGAACAGTCGTATTCGGGCAATTACGGCATGCTGATCGAACAACCACCGAGCGGCCGACTCGTGCTCTGGTGCAGCGTCGGCGAAGGCCCACCGAATTTCGCCAACCTTGTGGTCGAGATCGAGACGACACTCGCCGACACCACGGTCCCCGAAAGCACCCCCGCGCAGCGCCCGCCGACCCACAGCCCGCCCGCGCACACCCCGCTCCCGCAGCACCCACCCGTACCCGATCCACTCCCGCCGAACCCATTGCCCCAAAGCTCCCCGCACACCGTACCGCCGCAAAACCTTCTGCAGCAGAACCCGTCCCAGCACGACCCGCGCCTGCAGAACCCCCTCCCGCAGAACCCGCCCCAGCAAAGCGCCCCATACAACCCACCCCGGCAAGATCCACTTCCACAGAACCCACCCCAGCACGACGTCCACCTGCAGAACTCGCCGCAGCACGACCTCCCCCTGCAGAACCCGCCGCAGCACGAGGTCCACCTGCAGAACCCGCCGCAGCACGAGGTCCACCTGCAGAACCCGCCGCACCTGCAGAATCCCCTCCCGCAGAACCCACTCCTACAAAGCCCCCCGCATGACCCACCCCGGCATGATCCACTCTCGCAGGGCCTACTCGTGCAGAACCCATCCCGGCACGCCTTGCCTCAGCAGGACCTCCTTCCCCAGAACCTGTTCGTACAGAACCACTCCCAGCACGAGCCGCTTCTGCTGAACGCCCTTCCCCAGTACCCAACCCCGCAAAGCCGGCCCCTGCACGCGCCATCCCTGACAAGCCCGGCCACGCAAGCTTCACCTCTGCAAACCCCGTCCCTCCCAGACCCTGCCACGCAAACCGCACCCATCCCGGTCACGACCGCGCCTGCGCCCGAACCCCGATATCGCACCGCCCTCTACGATCTCGGCGTCGCTATGTACAGCCGCGGCGAGGAGGACGGGGCGTGCAGCCTATGGGCACAGGCGGCCGAAGCAGGCCACGCCGGTGCGGCCTACGACCTCGGCGTTGTCCGTTTTCGCGGCGGCGACCTCGCCGGGGCCGAACACTGGTGGCGTACGGCCGCCGATCGCCGCGAGTCCCGCGCGATGATCGGACTCGCCGAACTCCTGGAACGCCAGGGCAATTCGTCGGAGGCCAGGGTCTGGCGCGCGTGCGCCGCCGAGGAGCACACGGCCGAGAACGATCATTCGGTCAGTTCCGGCTGAGCCACCCGCAGTTCGTCGCGCGCCGCCATCAAGGCGAACCCGAGCAGATTCAATCCGCGCCAATGCGCCGGGTTCTCGGCCCGTGGATCGTCGGCGGCCAGCCCGATACCCCAGATCCGGTCCACCGGACTGGCTTCCACCAGCACCCGGTCCCCCGTCCCGAGCAGATACTGCTTCAGCTGCTCGTGCTGCCCGAACTTCGCGACGCTGCCGGCCACGACAATATCGAAACGTTGTGCAGCCCAGATGATGTCGTTGAATCCACGCACCTGTCGGCCCAGCTCCTTCGCCTGCTTCGGATGTCCCGCCGCCACAACCCGTTCGGCAGTATCGGTATCCCCGAACAACATCGCCTTGCCCCACATCATGTAGTGCTCGGCGGTGGCGAAAGTCAGTCCATCGACCTGGAACGGCGCAGGCCACCATTGGCTCAAGCAGCCGTGCCCGACACTGCCGTCCTGCTGCGGCTGATGCCCCCAGAACCGCACGTACTTCACCCGCCCCGCACCCTCGGCATAGCTGATCAACTCCGGAACCGACCGCACGCGCATGCCAGACAGTGTGCACGAACCCGAACAGGCCGACCAGCTTTCCGAAATGCTGGCCACCGACGACTATCGCAGTACGCTCGTGGCCGAGGCAGCCGAGCCTGCGAACCTCGACGATATCGAGGTCGGCCAGAAGATCAACGACTTCGACCTGATGACCGGCCTGGGGCGCGGTGCATTCGCCAGGGTGTTCCTGGCTCGGCAGCGATCGATGCAGCGCCTGGTCGCAGTCAAGATTTCGCAGGACAAGAGCGCCGAGCCGCAGACCTTGGCGCAGCTGGATCACGACTACATCGTGCGGGTGTTCGACCAGCGCGTGCTGGAGGGACGCAGGCTGCGGCTGCTCTATATGCAGTACGTGCCGGGCGGGACGCTGTTCACGGTGCTCGAACGGGTGCGGGCGACACCGGCCGAGGAACGCAGCGGCGCATTGCTGGGCGATCGCACCGCGCTCGACGGCATGTTGCTGCGACGCTCGGGCAGCCCGCAATCGCTGCCGTACGGGGATCTTCCGCCCGACTGCCCGGCCGCGCTGCGCCGGGCGCTGGTGCGTGCGCTCGACCCGGATCCGGACAACCGGTGGCCGCGCGGCGCGGATATGGCCCAGCAGTTCGACGTCTGCCTCGATGCCCGCGCCTGCGATCTCGTCGATCCGCCGGCGCACAGCGGACGCCTGCGGGCCAGATCGCTCATGCACCCGATCATGGCACTCGCCATCGCCGTGCCCAACGCGCTGGCGATCCTCTACAGCTACAGCCACAATCGAACGCTGATCATCGCCAAACTGGACGAGCAGGCGCAGCACCGCTTCGACCAGGTCGCTCTCACCGCCTACGGGATCTGTTTCTTCATCGGATTCGTCGTCACCAATGTGCTACTCGCCCATCTGTGGTCGGTCTCGCGTGGGCTGCGCGCGGGCAAGCCCTACGATGCGGCCACCCTCGCTCGTGCTCGCACCGACACCCTGCAGCTCGGTCGGCGTAATGTGCTGACCTGCTTCGCTTTATGGGCTCTTTCGGGGATCGTCGTGCCGGTCTCCGTGCAGCTGTCGGGCAATCAGCTCAGTGCTGAGGCGTACGTACATTTCTTCATCACCCAGATCGTCTGCGGCGCCATCGCCATGGCCTACCCGTACTTCCTGGTCACTTTCTATGCCGTGCGCAGTCTGTACCCGATGTTCCTTCCGCACGGCGGGCTCGGCGCCGAGGACGCGCGCCAGCTGGAGCAATTGGACCGAGCCAGCACCTATTTCCTCGTCGTCGCGGCCGCCGTTCCGCTGCTCGGTGTCGCGGGCGCAACTTTCATTCCGCCGCAGGACATTCCCGCGGTGATCATCGCCTTGCGTGTGTTGTGCGTCGGCAGTGCCCTGGCCTTCGTCGGCGTCTACTGGCTGTTCCGCATGCTCGAGCAGGATCTCGCGGCGCTACAGCGCATCGTCTCACGCGGTTGATCGGCCAGCTCGGCTGAATCAAAGTGCGTAGGTCACCCCCCGACACTTTGCTGATGGATTGCCAGTAAGTCTGTCTCAGACGAACCCTCCCGACATTCGGCCGAAGCCTGCACAATGTGATCGAGAACGCCGCCCGGACAGTCATGTCCGCGCGGCCGAACATGGGGAGACACGGATGAGCTCGAGAACCGACCTCGAACGCGAACTGGGCGGGCCGCTTTCGGCCCTCGATCTGCTCTCCGACCAGGAGACCACCGAGCTGTTGACGATGTTCCGCACGGCACAGCGGATCGAGACCGAGGGATTGACCGAAGCGGTGGACAAGGTGGTCGGCGCGCTGCCGTGGCCATTGCGCACCGCGGCCAAGAAGATCATGTTCGGGAATGCGCTGGGCTGATGACGGACTTGGTAACCAAGGCCCAGATCATTCTGCTGGCCAGAACTTTGCACGTGCAGGCCGAGAGCCTCGCCCACCTCGAGAAGCTCGGCGCGGAGCAACTGCACGATTTGCAAGAACGCATGGCAGGCATAATTTTCGATCAGAACAACGCGATCTTCGAGCGACTCAGCGCGCTGGTTTCGATCGTGCCGCTGCGCATCTCGCTGCCGCTGGTGACGCGAGTCGTGCCGCCGACGATGGCGGGCCGGGCGGCGGGCGCAGTCGGGGTCGACCATCCGAAGAAGGCCGCCGAGGCAGTCGGCATGTTGGATGTCTCCTATGCGGCGGACTGTGCGCCCTTCATGGATCCGCGCAGCGTCGGTCAACTCGCCGACGTTGCTCCTCCCGGCCCGGTCATCCGAATCACCAACGAGCTGTTGCGTCGTGGCGACTACATCACCGCGGGGCCGTTGCTCGCCTACGCGACACCGGAATTGATCCGAGCCGTCGAGCAGGGCGTGCACGATGACGACGCGCTCATCCGGTCGGCCGCGTACGCGTTCTCCGGCGCGAACGTCAGTGCCATCGTGCGAGAACTGCTCACCGGACCCGCCCAACGGATTCCGCGCATCGTCGCCACCGTGCTCGCCGGCGAGATCGATCTGCGATTGGCCGCGCTCTCGACGTTCGCCCGCTGCGACGAGGACGTGATCGCCGCGGTCGGCGACATCCTGTTCGACATCGGTTCGACGGGGGCGATCACCCACTTCGCCAACTCCGCCATCGAGGCGGGCGCGGTGCCCGACATCCTCACGTTCATCGGGCATTTCAGCCCGGCAGCACTGGACAGCCTTGCCGCCAACCCGTTGACGGCCGATGCAGCGGCGATGGCATCGCTGGTTGCCGGGCTCGACGAGCGTGCCGAGGCCGCACTCTGGCGCGGACTGCTGAACCTGGTGGAGCGCGCCACGCCCGATGTACAACGCCGAGTTGCACGGCATCTCACCGAACTGACCGAACCCACTCTCGCGGCGCTGCCCGTCGTCGCAACGACGGCACACCTGTGGCCGACGCTGCTGCGAGTGTGGCCGCGGCGGAGATCCGCACTCAGACGCACATCGGTGCGGTGTGGTCGAAGCTACCCGCCGCCGACCGCGAGAAACTCGAACGCCGAGTCAGCGACCTGGCGCTCGACACCGAACTGGCCACCCTCATCGGCGCGCTCGACAGCTAGCACCGTTGCCTACACCGGCGTGAAGTCCCGGCTGCCGATGTAGCCGGGCCGCCGCGCGGGCGCGGCAAACGGTTCCACCAGAGTGTTCTCCACGCTGTTGAATACCAGGAAGATGTTCGAACGCGGGAACGGGGTGATGTTGTTCGACGACCCGTGCATGACATTGGAGTCGAACAGCAGCGCCGAT
The DNA here is from genome assembly GCF_045208035.1 of Nocardia sp. NBC_01009. NCBI lineage: Bacteria > Bacillati > Actinomycetota > Actinomycetes > Mycobacteriales > Nocardiaceae > Nocardia > Nocardia sp. NBC_01009. The sequence goes on from NZ_CP108695.1 coordinate 6,057,224, forward strand.
CCGGCGGCGCCGGTGAACTGGGCGATCCCGCACCGATTGGCCAGTGCCGCCACATCGGCCTGGCTCGGCACGCCGATCTCCTGTTCCTGCAACGACTCCCGGTAGTGCTCGGCGGGCGTACTTCCGGTACAGGGCACGAAGGTACGGTGCGAGCCGGGCATCAGCATGAGGCTGCCGTTGATCGAATAATTGTTGGTGAGCGCAATCGACAGGCTCACCGCGCGCGGTGCGGGCATCCCGTCCTCCGCGTGCCAGGTTTCGAAATCCGAATGCCAGTAGAAGCCGGCGCCGCGGAAACCCGGCATGTAGTTGACTCGGCTCTGATGCAGATAGACCTCGGAACCCAGTACCTGCCTTGCCAATCCGGCGACTCGTGACTCGCGCACGAGCTCGGCCACCGCCGCACTGAGCCGATGCACCTCGAAGATCGAACGCACCCGGTTCGACGACTTCTCCACGATGACACGGTCGTCGCCGTGCAGCGCCGAATCTCCGGCGAGGCGGTCGATTTCGGCGCTGAAATCGGCCACCTCACCGGGAGTCAGTAGCGCGTCGAGGATCGCGAACCCGTCGGCGTCGAAGCTCGCCAGTTCCTGGTGCTCGATCCGGCCCCATACCGTCGGATCAGGGCGATCCAGGTGCGGCGCGGGGCCGCCGAGCCGGGTCGGGTAGCGATCATTGATGCGAGTGTCAGTGTGCGCCAACACTATTACAGATTCCTTTCACACCGCGTTGGCGGCGACAAGCGGGTAGACGCCGTTGCTGTCGTGGACTTCCTGCCCGGTCACCGGCGGGTTGAAGACGCACATCATCCGCATCTCGGTGCGCGCGTGCAGCCGGTGGCGCTCGTGCTCGTCGAGCAGGTACATCGAGCCGGGTTCGAGTTCGTAGGTGACGTCGTTGTCCAGATCGGTGAGCGTCCCCTCCCCTTCGATCAGCCACACGGCTTCCACGTGATAGCGGTAATGGAATTCGTGCTCGGTACCCGCGTCGATGGTGGTCTCATGGAAGGAGAAACCGACGCCGTCACCGCCGAGGACAATGCGCTTGCTGCGCCAACCCGTGCCCGCGACGTCGCGTTCGGTACCGGTGATGGCCGCGGTGGTTCGCACGATCATCTCAGCGACCCCCGATGGTGTCGATGGCCGTGCTCAGCAGATCGAGGCCGAGGTCGAGTTCCTCGTCGCTGATGGTCAACGGCGGCAGCAACTTCACTACCTCGTCCATGGAACCGGAGGTTTCCACCAGCAGCCCGCGCTCGAAGGCGACCTGGCAGACCTTGCTCGCCTGGGACGGGTCGTCGAACACCACGCCCTGCACCAGCCCGCGCCCGCGCAGCGAGACGCCGGGGATCTCCGCGGCCAGCCTGCCGAGCACCTGCTCGATCCGTTGGCCCTTGGTCTCGGTCGAGACCTGCAGTGCGCCGTCGGACCAGAAGTGTTCCAGCGCAACCTGTGCCGTGACGAAGGCCGGGTTGTTGCCGCGGAAGGTGCCGTTGTGCTCACCCGGCGCCCACTGGTCGAGTTCCGGCTTGAACAGCACCAGCGCCATCGGCAACCCGTAGCCGCCGATCGACTTCGACAACGTCACGATGTCCGGAGTGATGCCTGCGACCTCGAAGGAGAAGAACGGCCCGGTCCGCCCGCAGCCCATCTGCACGTCGTCGACGATCAGCAGGATCTCCCGGGCGGCACACAAGCTGGCCAGGTGGCGCAGCCATTCCGGGCGTGCCACATTGACGCCGCCCTCGCCCTGCACGGTCTCCACGATCACCGCGGCCGGGCGATCGAAGCCGGACGACGTGTCGTCGAGCACGCGCTCCATCCACTGGAAATCGGCGGTGGTGCCGTCGAAATAGCCGTCGTAGGGCATCGGCGTCGCGTGTACCAACGGCACGCCCGCACCCGCACGCTTGGCGGCGTTGCCGGTCACCGACAATGCGCCGAGCGTCATGCCGTGGAAGGCGTTGGTGAAGCTGAGGATGGTCTTGCGGCCGGTGATCTTGCGCGCGAGCTTCAGCGCGGCCTCGACCGCATTGGCACCCGTCGGGCCGGGGAATTGAACCTTGTAGTCCAAGCCGCGCGGCGCGAGGACGGTGTCGCGCAACGTCTCCAGCAACCGTCGCTTGGCCACCGTCGACATGTCCAGTCCGTGCGTGATGCCGTCGCTCGCGATGTAGTCCAGCAGCGGCTGCTTGAGCACCGGATTGTTGTGGCCGTAGTTCAGCGCGCCCGCGCCCGCAAAGAAATCGAGGTAGTCCTTGCCGTCCTCGTCGCGCAGCCAGGATCCTTTAGCAGTGGTGAATACCGTGGGCCATGCTCGGCAATATCCACGAACATTCGATTCGAGTTCTTCGAAAATGGTTGTTTCAGCGGTAATCATCGGCGATCCTCCTGCGTGGTACGGGCGGTCGGGGCGATTCGATAGAGATCTTCTGCGGCGTGGCTGTCCGGGAAGACTCCCGGTTCGAACAAGGGGCGCTTGGTGATTCGCGCATCGCGGCGGCGCGCCACCGCGGTGAACATGGCGATGGATCCGGGGTTGTCCGGTGCGATGGTCGTTTCCAGCACCGAAACTCCGGCTCCGGCGACGGTGTCGAGCAACTTGTCGAGCAGCGCGGCACCGATGCCGCGACCCTGCTGGGCCCGCTCGACCGCCACCTGCCAGACGAACACCGTGTGTGGCGCCTGCGGACGCACATAGCCGATCACGAAACCCACGACCCGGCCGCCCACTTCGGCGACCACCGAGGTGCCGGGGAAGTCCCGGCACCAGAGCAGGTAGGCATAGCTGGAATTGGTGTCCAGCACATGGGAATTCTTCGCGATCCGCCAGATGTCGGCCGCGTCGCCGACCCGCGGCGCGCGCAGCACAACGCGCGCTCCCGGCGCGGAATTCACTGCGGCCGAGGGTGATTCAGCATGTGGTCGATCGATTGTTGCGGTGGACAGTGTTGGCAGTGACATACATCTCCCAGGTTGGGTCTGCAGTACTTATCCAGGCTTACGAATCAACTTTGAGGTGATCCGGTCGAGTTGTTTACGGTTGTGTTACGAAAAGGTCACAGAGACTCGCCGGCGAGGCCGGGCAACCGGAGGGCGAAACGGGCACCACCGCCCGGCCGGTCCAGGCACTCGACCCGACCGCGATGCGCGGACATCGTTTCGGCGACCAATGCCAGACCGATGCCGGTGCCGGTCGCCGAACTGCGACCCGACCGCATGGTGACGAAGCGCTCGAAGATGCGACCACGATCCGCCGCGGGCACACCGGGCCCTGCGTCGTCGATGGTGATCACCGCGGCGCCGCCCTCGCGGCGCACGGTCACCGCCACAACGCCGCCGCCATGCCGGTCGGCATTCGCCAGCAGATTCACCAGGGCTCGTTCCAGCTCGAGTTTGCGGCCGCGCACGGTCACGTCCTCGACTACGGTCAGCAGCTCCGGTGCGTGCCTGCTCCCGGCCAGTGTGTGGGTCAGCAGCTCGCGCACCGATAACGGATCGGCGTCGCCGCGGTGCATGCCCGCCTCGGCGCGGGCCAAGGCCAGCAGATCGTCGAGCAGCCTGCGCAGGTGATCGACCTCGTCGGTGACCAACCTCAGCGCCCGGCGCGGACGCTCCGGGAACTCGCCACTGTGCCGATTGAGCACGTCGACGCCTGCCATCAGCGTGGTCAGCGGGGTGCGCAATTCGTGGCTGACATCGCCGACCAGGCGGTGTTCACGGTCGATCCGCCGCTGCAGCGAGTCGACCATGGTGTTGAACGACCCGACAGTCGTGGCCAGATCCGGGTCACGGGTCTCGGGCAGCCGGGTGGTGAGATCACCGGCCGCAATCCGAGCGGCGGTCTTGGAGACCTGCTGCAGGGGGGTGAGCACCCGCTTGCTGGCCCACCAGCCGACCGCGGCACCGATCAGGGTGGCGACCAGCGCACAGCCGATCAGAACGTTGCGCAGCAACTCCAGATCGGACTGCAGATCGCCGGCCGCGTAGCCCTGTGTCTGCGGCCGCTGTGCCTCCAGGTAGCTGCGGCTGATGGCGAAGACCGAAATCACCAGTACCAGAGACATCAGCGCGGTAATCGCGGCGAACGCCGCCACTACCCGGGTGCGCAGGCTCCAGCGCTCCGGATCGAATCCGAATGCGCGCCTGGATTCCGCCGCAGAGTGCCACCGTTCACCGGCGGAGTGCTGCAGGTCAGCAGCGTGTTCCCAGCGCTCGGGCGCGAACTGCTCCCGATCAGCGCTGCACATCTAGCCGGTATCCGAGCCCACGCACCGTCACCACGATGCGCGGGTCGGACGGATCCAGCTCGATCTTGGTGCGCAACCTGCGCATATGCACGTCGACGATCCGCTCGTCGCCGAAAAAGCCGCGGTCCCATACCCTCTCGAGGAGCAGGGTGCGGCTCAGCACCCGGCCAGGGGTGTCGGCCAGTTCGCACAACAGCCGGAACTCGGTCAGCGTCAACCCGATCTCTTCGTCGCCACGGCGCACCGCACCGCCGTCGGGGGCCAGGACCAAGGGCGCTTCCGGGTGCGCGTCGAGCACTACTTCCTGAGGGGTGTCCCGCTCCGCGGACAGCCGCGCGCGCCGTCGCAGCGCCCGCATCCTGGCGGTGATTTCTTTGATCTCGAACGGTTTGGCGACGAAATCGTCCGCACCGGCCTCCAGCGCCGCCACCACGTCGTGAGTATCGTCACGCGCGCTGACCACGATGATCGGCACGTCATGTTCGCGCCGGATCTCCCGGATGCAGTCGAAGCCGTCCATGCCGCCGAGCATCAGATCGACGATCATCACATCAGGGACGCCGTTGCTGCGCAGATGGATGAGCGCGTCCTCGGCTTCCTCCGCCTCTGCGACGTCGTAGCCCTCGTCTTCCATGGCCAACCGCAGTGCACCACGCACACGATTGTCATCTTCCACGATCATCAGGTTCGCGCTCAAGACCTCATCCTTTGCAGACACGCGTGGAGCGTGCCGCGACGCGGAGAATCGCATCCCCATACCGACGCGACAGTTTCCGCACTTCGAGCAACTTGCCGAACACACAATTACCCGGACCGATTGTCCGGTAAACGTCGCGGTTCTCGGTCAACGATGTGTACAGCGGCCTCCAGCCTGCTCATGTGTGCGGCGGCGGCGCAAGCTGGGCGTGATGTCCGACACAATCATGCGTCGACTCGGACGGTCATCCGACCACGCGATCCACGCCCTCCAGCCGGTTGAAATTGCTGAGCGATCCATCCGCCCACTGCTCCTGATACAGGAAGCTCAAACCTCGGGCGTCGAAGTCGGCGAACCATTCGTCCCAATCCACCGGCTGCAGGACGGCACCGCCGTACCCGGGGAAATCCAGGCGCAGTACACCGAGGTGCCCGTTGTAGGCACTGCCCGGCATCGTCGCAGGACGCGCGCCACGCCGCTCGGCCCACCGTCGAATGACCTCGTGATCGGTAGTGACCAGCGCGCGACCCGGCCGCGCGGGCCGGTCGGTGGGAGAGGAGATTTCTTGCGCTTGTTTGAGCGACCGTGAACTATCCGGAGCGGTGTGCACGTTCCGGGTGCTCGGTCGTCGCTGATAGTTCATGACGACCTCCTGCGCCGTAGGCAATCGAAATCCGACTACTGTCTGCGTACCCCTTGGTCGCATCCAGCAAACCGACGACGAAATGCCTTCGTGAGCAAGGCAACTCGGAGGCATTGCGAAATTGCGCTCAATCGCGCAAAGCCTGTTCACGCAGCACCTTCAGCGTGCGCGACAGAATGCGTGACACGTGCATCTGGGAGACGCCGAGATACTCGGCGATCTGGTTCTGGGTCTTCGACTCGAAGAAACGCATGATCAGCACCCGGCGCTCCCGCTCGGGCAGCTCCGCGATCAGCGGCTTCACCGCCATGAAATCCTCCACCAGGTGGTAGGAGGACTCCTCGGCGCCGAGGCTTTCCAGTAGCGGCAACAGCGCATTCTCGTTGTCGTCACCGGCCAGCGCGTCGATCGAGGACGACTGATAGGCGTTGCCCGCTATCAACGCCTGGGTGACCTCCACCAGGTCCACTTCGAGTTCGGCGGCGATCTCCCTTGCCTTCGGAATTCGACCGAGCCGCTGCGCGAGGGCCTCGACCGCAGGTCCGATGGTCAGCTGAATCTCCTTGACCCGCCGCGGAACTCGTACCGCCCAGGTGTTGTCGCGGAAATGCCTGCGCACCTCGCCCATGATCGTCGGCACCGCGAAGGACAGGAACGACGATCCGCGATCGATGTCGAAACGATCGGTCGCATGCACCAGCCCGAGCCGCGCCACCTGCAGCAGATCGTCGAAAGCCTCGCCGCGCCCGGCGAACCTGCGGGCAATGTGCTCCGCCAAGGGCAGGCAACGCTCGATCAGCTCGTCCCGCAGCGCTTCCCGGCGCGGGTCTTCGGAGTCCAGCGCGGCGACCTTCTCGAAGAGCGGCTCGATATTGTCATAGCTGTCGCCCGGCGATCTCGATTCACCGGGCATCCGAGGCACCTCGCACCCAGCTGAAGTCGACCGCGGTCGGATATCCCGAGACCACGTTGTCGAACGGGGACTGCACCGCGGCGATGGAATCGGTCAGGGTGCGGACAATATGCCAACCGAAGCCCGCGTGCGCCACCACTGTTTCCGCCGCCGCGATCGAGGCGACGTGTACGAACATCTGCGTCCGGTCATAGCTGAACTCACAGTCGATGGTCGAGCCCGGCACCGCGTCCAGGATCAGCGAGGTGGCCACCTCGTCGAGCGCGAGGCGGATATCGGTCACTTCGTCGAGCGCGAAATCCGCAATCATCGCCACGGTTTCGGCGAGTGCGCGCAGCATCGTCAGCTGTTCCAATTGCGCAGGCACCTGGATCCCGATCGTTGTCGTCTCCACCGAATCGCGCTCCTTCCGGGATCGTTCGAACAGGTACCCGAGCGTTCAGGGTCGAAACCCGTATTCCCTACTCGCTTTCCGCCATCGCCACGGTGCGACGACCCAGGCCGCGGCGAACAGGACCGCGACAACCGCACCCGCAATCGCACCCTCGGTGGTGCCCTCGACGACGTCGACGACCAAAACCACCGCACCGATCAGCGACGCACCGAGCAGGGCGATACCGACCATCGCACACTGGTGCGCCGCCGCGACCACACTGCCCAAACGGTGCCGCCGGAACAGAATCCGATGCCAGGACACCGGTGCGACAAGGAAAATCATCGCGGCGACAGCGGCGGCAACGGTGGCGAGGTAGAGCAGCCGCAGCGGGTGCGACAGCGTGGCAAACCCGACCTGGAACGGCACAATCAGCAGCGATCCGATGAGGAACTGCACGCCGGTTTGGACCACACGCAATTCCTGGACCAGGGTGTTCCAATTCCGGTCCAGCTGCTGAGTCTCGGTTTCCCCGCGTGGGTTCCGATCCGAGGCGTGATCTTGTGCGGCCACGAACAGCTTCCTTCCTCTACCGTTCGCTTACCCGGGTTCCCAGCGCATACACACCCCGTTCCGGGGTATTCGAACGAATGCCCCTGTTCGACGGTTCGACCTGAAAGGACACATTATGCCCGGCGAACCGAGCGATTCGAGCCGAAACAACGACATCGACCGGCCCGAACACGATTTTCCGGACGACACACGCACCACAAGAACCCATGCGGGTGAATCTATAGAAGATACCCGCAACTGGCCGGGAATCATTCTCTTCGGCGTCGGTATCGCGTTGCTCGCGCTCACCCTGACCGCCGCGGGATACGGATTTGCCGGCTGGGCGGTTATCGGCGGTATTGCGTGCGTCCTGTGCCTGGGAATAGGTGTGGTGTTGGCAACCGTCGAACACCGGCGGGTCAAGAACCAGGAAGGGCTCGTCCGCAGCGAACCGCGCGGCCATTGATATCCATTTCGTCAGGAGAATCCGACATGAGAACAACCGAACGACCGAACAGGATGGCGATCGCCGCGTTTGCGGTCGCCGCCGCGACCGCCGTGTTCGCCAGCGGCTGCGACGAGGCGAAGAAGGCAGTCAACGCGGGCGGTGACACACCGTGCAACGAGTTCGTCGCGCAGGACAAAGACAAGCAGCGCATCACCGTGACCAAGTTCCTCGAGCAGGAACGCAGCGACAAGTCCGCACCGACGAACGACCGGACGATCGACGCCGCGATTGCGTCCATCGAATTGATGTGCAGGGCGCAGGCCAATCCCGATACGCCGATCAGGAAGGCCGATCTGACGGGCATATTCGTTCCCAAGTAGGCTGATACAGTCGAAACAAAAGGGTTGCCGGACGGAACTCCGGCAACCCTTTATGTATTCAGCGATGGAATCTTCTACGAAGGCCCGACTGGACTACTGGCCGCGTTGATGCGCGCGCTGACGCTGTTCGTCCAAAGCGGCTTCGGCGCGTTCCTTTTCGGCGGCGGCCTCCTTCTGCGCAGCTTCGCGCTGAGATTCCGCCTTGTCCTGCTGAGCCTTTCCTTCTTCCCGCAGGTCGTCGTTTCCGAAGACGGCTCCTGCGGCCTCTTTGACCTTTCCCTTGACACCTTCGACAGTGCCTTCGACAGCTTCGCGGGGACCACTGTTGTGTTCGGACACGATATCTACCTCCGAAATGTCGGCTATCAGGTGGACACTCACCGCATACCCGCTACCGATGAGCTCAATCGGAAGTCTCGATTTTCGAAAGTAATCGTGGTCACAACAACTCTCGGCGGTTTGCGCATGAAGGCAACGGGTATTGCCTCGGCGGAACGGTATGACACAACGCAGAGGAGCACACCATGGAATCCGCGACGGTACCTCCCATTCCCCACCCCGATCCGTTGCCGGAGCCAGGGTCACCGCCGCCGCCGATACCGGAGCCGGGAGAACCAGTTCCGCCCGCACCCGACCCGGTGCCGCCGCCGGTTCCGGAACCACCGCCGGTGCCGGGTCCGCGGCCAACCGAACCGCCACCGCCCATTCAGTGAGCGGCAGTCACCGGTGTCAGCGGTTGTCCGAACTCCGCACCCAAGTGAAGTCCACAGCGGTCGGATACCCGGACACTGTCTCGTCGTAGTGCTCCTGTGTCGTGGTAAGGGAGTCGGTCAGCGTTCGCACGATGTGCCAGCCGAAGCTGTCTTCGCCGACAGCTGGTCGCGCAGCCCCCACCGAAGCGACATGGACACGCATCTGGTTGTCGTCGTAGCGGAATGCACAGTCGAGAGTGCTGCCCGGCACGGCGTCCAGGATCAGCGAGGTGGCCACCTCGTCGAGCGCGAGGCGGATGTCGCCGACCTCGTCGAGCGCGAAATCCGCGATCAACGCGACGGTTTCGGCGAGGGCGCGCAACATGATCAGCTGCCCGAGCTCGGCGGGCACCCGGATACCGATGGCCCTCGTTCCCAACGCTGCTTGCGAGATCGGTTCCGCCATGCCAACCACCACCTTTTCTTGCCGTCACCGAGCGGGGTCGCTTCGTTCGACACCAAACGACAGCCCGGGCCCTGTCGGCCGATCCTTGCTTATCGGGCGATCACGGGTGCGACGGATAGCCAGCGGCACGCGCATGGACCGGCTACCCGGTCCATGCCGCTCGAAACCCCTGGCCTTGTCGAAACTTGATTGGTGTCGTGGTGGGATGACGCTGCTCAGCGCTCGCCGGCCGATCCGCTCGGCGGGATCCGGGTGTGCACAGTCAGCAGCAGGTGATCGAACTCCGTGCGAAGTCCTGTTGTGGAGTGCACCATCGACCGCAGATCGGCGACCAGTTGAGTGGCCAGGGCACGCAGTTTGGTGTTGGTCTCCTGGGAACGCCAGCTCAGCACCCGGAACGCCTGTTCGGCGCTGATGCCGTAGACCAGAATCAACGCCCCCTTCGCCTGTTCGATCACTGCACGCGTCGCGTACAACTCGGGCAGGGTGTCGTCGAGGGTCTCCCTGCGGTGTTCCTCGATGGTCTGCGTGACGTCGATGTAGTACCCCGACGTGCCGATCACCTCGTTCTTGTCGTCGACCATCCGGTCGGCGACGACGATCACGTGGTGGACATCGCCCTCGGTATCGACGATGCGGTGGCTGCTGCAGAACGGCTCGGCGGTCTCGACGGATTTGGCCAGCGCGCTGGCCACCTGCGCTCGGTCGTCGGGATGCTTGTGGGACAGCAGTAGCTCGGTGGTCGGTTCTATCTCTCCGCAGGCATATCCGTGCATGCGTGCAACCTCATCGGACCATTCCCACTTCTGGTCGGCGAACAGGAAGTGGAAATAGCCGACATTCTGCGGCGTGCCTGCACCGATCACGCGATCGAGCGCATGCGCGCCTTCGGGGGACAAACCGCTCTCCGTCACAGTGCAAGTATGTTCCGCACGCCTCGCCGCTGCGACTGAATGGGCTTCTCCGACTATCGCTCCGCGCGTCGCGCATCCAATGCCGCGCGCATGCTGCGCCCGCACGCGCCGAGAGACGTCACCACGTAGGCCCGATCGTCCCCACACCAGCCACCGATTGAGCGGTACTTCTCCGGGTAATCGAAACGCGACGCCACCATATCGGCATCATCCGATATCGAGGAGGAGAAGTGAATCGGCTCAGTATTGCAGTGCGGATCGTCTTGTCCGCCGGACTACTCACCGCCGGTGCTCAGCTCGCGGCATGCTCGGGCAACGGCGAACCTGATCTGGCGCCGGCAACACCGACGACGAACAGTATCTCGATCTCGATTCCTGCGCCCTCGGGTTCTTCGGGCGCGCCCAATACCGACGAGATCACCCCTGCGGCGGCCACCCAGCTCTGCGACATGATTCGACCAGAGGCCGGCACCTGGCGCGATGAAGGCACCATGCTCGGCAAGATTTCGTTCAATGGCACCGTGCACAATTGGGCAGCCCGCAACGGCGGCCTCAACGACGTCGTCATCGCCGACCGCAAGATCATCGACACGATCACCCTCGAACATTGCCCCGATGTCCGCCAGCAGGTGCTCGATGCCCTGGATATTCCGGACCTCGCATCCGGGCTTGCGGGCTTCAACTGATCCGGCTGCCCCGATCTTGCACGCCACGGACTCCTGGTACAAAACAGGGAGGTGAAGACATGACAACCCGACATCAGCAGAATGTCGTGAATCTCTTACATGCACAGCACCAGCGAATGACCGAGCTGATCGAGGAAATCCTGTCGTCGGCAGGCACCGAGAAAAGTGCGGCCTTCCGAGAGCTCGTACGACTGATCGCGGTGCACGAGGCCACCGAGGAAGAATTGGTGCAACGCACCGTCACCGCACGCTGAGCATCTGCACGAACGAGGTTGCCCGGTCATAAGACCGGGCAACCTCGCGGTCGGTCAGGGCATTACTGCTGTCGCGTCCGTTCGCGCAGCTCCGCCAGATCTGCCTCGGCCCTTGCCTTTTCGGCTTCGGCTTCCTTCTTGGCCGCGTCGCGCAGCGATGCCGCCTTCTGCTGCTGGGCTCGGCCTTCGTCCCGCAGATTGTCATTGCCGAGAACAGCTCCTGCCGCTTCCTTGGCAGTGCCCTTCACGCCCTCGACGGCACCTTCGAAACCTTCGTGTGGTCCGCTCTTGTTTTTGGGCACGGTATTTCACCTCCAATAATTGGACGATCAACAGTGACCGCATACCCGGCGTCAGTCGGTCTAATCGACACGCATCCAAACGTTTCACGGCAGCGATAACGGCTATGTCGGGAATATGACGCCACTCTGGTTGAACGACGCCAAGGTGCCGGCGCGGCTGCGGCTGACGCCGGGACTCCGCTTCGACACCGTCGTGATCGGCGGCGGCTTGACCGGTCTGGTGACCGCGTTGCTACTTGCCGAGAGCGGCGTCGAGGTGGCGGTGGTCGAGGGTAGACGTCTCGGGGCAGGCACGACCGGCGCAACCACCGGAAAGATCAGCCTGCTCCAAGGAACTCGCGCGCAGCGCATCGCCGCGCGGCATTCCGATCGCACGGTGACCGAGTACGTCGAAGCCAATCGCGCCGGACAGCAGTGGCTGCTGCGGTACTGCGAGGAACACGCGCTGCCCGTCCAGCGGGTGCCTGCCCTCACCTACGCTCAGACCGAGGACGAAATACCGGCGGTGCGTGCCGAACTCCAGGCCACACGAGCGGCAGGCCTCGACACCTATCCCGTCGACGATCTCGACGTGCCGTTCCCCTTCCACGGTGCGGTCGGGCTCGCCGACCAGGCACAGCTCGACCCGATGACGCTGCTCGCGACGTTGGCCGTGGATGTCGAGGCGCATGCCGCGCCGATCTTCGAATCCACCATCGCCCACGGCGTTCACCACCGCGACGACGACGATCTCGTCATCGACACCGAACACGGCGAACTCGCCACACACACCATCATCCTGGCCACCGGTACACCGATGCTCGATCGCGGCGGCTTCTTCGCTCGGCTCACCGCGCAGCGCTCCTATCTCACCGCGTTCCAGGTCGCCGAGCCCATCCGGCGCGAAATCTTCATCAGCGCGGGCCAACCCACGCGCTCGCTGCGCTACGTGCCCGGCGATGACGGCGATTTGCTGCTCGTCGGCGGCAACGGCCATGTGGTCGGGCGCGCCGGCTCCACCAGTCGTCTCGTGGATGATCTGGCCGAATGGACCAGAACCTGGTTCCCCAGCGCCGAACCCCTGCAGTCCTGGTCCGCCCAGGACTACCACCCGATCGACGAACTCCCCTACGTCGGCCCGCTGCTGCCCGGCCGGGAACGCATCCTGGTCGCGACCGGTTACGCGAAATGGGGACTGACCAATGGCATCGCCGCCGCGCTCGCCCTCGCAGGCCGCATCAACGGCAAACCGCCGCGGTGGTCCGGCGCCATCGCCAGCTGGCGCCCCGCCGAACTCAAAGCAATCCCTTCGGCGGCGCAAACCAACAGCGCCGTCGCACTGCGCCTTTCGACCGGTTGGCTACGCATGGCCCGATCCGGCTACGGCACGATCCCCGCCGAAGGCTGTGGCCATGTCGAACGCCACGGCGTCCAACCCACAGCCGTCAGCACTGTCGCCGGCAAAACCACCGAAGTCTCCGCCATCTGTCCCCACCTCTACGGCATAGTCCGCTGGAACGACGCCGAAAAGTCCTGGGACTGCCCCCTCCACGGCTCGCGCTTCACCGCCGACGGCACTCTCCTCGACGGCCCCGCCACCGCCTCCCTCCCCCTGATCTCCGGGCCCGCCGCCGTACCGGTCACCGACCCGCCTCGAGGTGGGCCGACGACGGTGTTGCCCAAAAAGATCTAGGCGGTCCGTTTTCGGGCCTGCGTGTGGCGCATAGGTTGCTGTCGGCTATTCGAGCACAGGTTCGGCGCGAGCGAGGATCTGATCGACGGACTGTTCGATCGTCAGATCGGAAGTGTCCAGCCATAATCCGATGCGCGGTGTCGTCGCACGCAATCCCGTGTCCAGATCCTCGACGGTGAAGGCACCGTAGGCGACCTTGTCACGCCCCGCCTCGCGCACCGCGACAATGTCGGGCCGCGGTGCGAGCACCACGACATACAGTGGCCTGGTCCGGATCTGATCGACAAACCACGGCAGCTCACCCCCGAGCACGACGTCTTGGACGATCGCCGTGAAACCCGCTGCCGCATAAGCGTCAGCCGTGTCCGCGGCCAATCCGTACCGCAGCCGCAGCTGCGAAAGCGCGTCTTGTGACGGTTGCGGACTCATCTCCGCCCGCCCACCGACGACGAACCGCCGGAACGTGTCACCACGCACGTGTGCCGAGAGTGGAAACCGCTCGGCCAGCGCCTGCGCGATCGTGGACTTCCCGGCGGCCTGAATGCCGGTGATCAGATATACCGCGGATGCCATGCCGCCATGATTGCAGTTCGGTGGTCCAGCCCGATCTACCACCCTCCACCCAGCCGAAACAGGATTCTCGACAAGGCGACTCGTATTCCCGCCGATGAGAGAACGGTTCGAGATGGCGCAGACTTGCACGATCGCAACGTATTCCGAGCCGTCCCCGATCACCGACCTCGGGCATGTTTCGACGCCCACCGACTCGATGCCGGCCTGGGGTTGTGCCTGTCAGGATCGGACTGCCACGCGAACCTTCCCGAATTCGTAATACTCTCTGCAGGTTTCACTGGATTTCCCGGTCCGAGAAAGCTGTCGAGGGCGGAATTGCGTTCCGGTGCTGGCGATCCTCGTAGCCGACCGACCGCATCTCAGCGACCGCTGGGAGCAGCGCGATGAATCCCATTCGGAGGCGCGCGACGCTCGCCATCTTCCGCCGGGCCACGAACCAGCCGACGACGAGGGCCGGAACCATGACGAGCACCGTCGTGAGCACTGCCCACCGTTGGACCTCGTCATCGTTCGTCGCCATCAGTGTCACAACTCCGGCAAGGAACACAAGTGTGGCAATACCGGTGAATGGAGACCCCGGAAGCTGGAACGCAGGGCGCACGGCCCGGCCGGTGCGCGACCAGCGCCATAGCTGCAGCTGGCTGAGCACGATCACCGACCAGCATGTGATGGTGCCCAAGGCCGACACGTTCAGCACGATCTCGAACGCTTTCTCCGGCACGACGGCGTTGAGTGCGACCCCGAACAGCGCGATAGCACCGGTCGCCAGAATCCCGACAAAGGGCACGCCCCTGGTCGACATCCGGAACATGATGGCTGGCGCGCTGCCATTCGTCGACATCGACCGCAGGATCCGGCCGGTCGCGTAGAAGCCGGCGGTGAGGCTGGAGAACGCCGCCGTCAGCACCACCACATTCATCAGCGCCGCAGCACCACCGAGGCCGAGCTTCGAGAAGAAGGTCACGAACGGGCTCTCACCCGCCCTGAAACTGGTGTATGGCAGCAGTAGGGCAAGCAGGACCAACGATCCCACATAGAACACCGCTATTCGGGCGATGATCGAGTTGATCGCGCGCGGCATTATCCTGGCCGTGTCCTTGGCCTCCCCCGCCGCCGTCCCGACCAGTTCCACCCCGGCATAGGCGAAAACCACACCGGTAGTGACCATAACGAGCGGCAGTACGCCGGTGGGAAACAATCCACCGCTGTGCTCGACCACGCTGACACCGGTTTCCTGGCCCTGAATCCGGAACCGGCCGACCAGAAAGACCGTTCCCGCCATCAGGAATGCCACCAGCGCAACGACCTTCACCAGCGCGACCCAGAACTCCAGCTCACCGAACCATCTCACCGACACCATGTTGATGCTCAGCACCAGCATCAATGCGATGAATGCGATCACCCATTGCGGAACGCCCTGGAAGGCTCGCCAGTAATGGAAGTAGGTGGCTATGGCAGTGATGTCGACAATTCCGGTCATGCACCAGTGGAAGAAGTACATCCAGCCGATGCCGAATGCGTACTTCTCACCGAAGAACTCGCGCGCATACGACACGAACGACCCCGATGACGGGCGGTGCATCACCAATTCACCGAGGGCACGCAGAATGAAGAAAGTGAATATTCCGCACACCGCGTACACGATGAACAAACCGGGGCCCGCATTCGCCAGGCGGCTTCCTGCGCCGAGGAAGAGACCCGTGCCGATAACGCCGCCGATGGCGATCATCTGCACTTGGCGTGGTCGGAGGCTCTGACGGTAGCCGACGTCTTCGGTCCGCAACGAACCTGCCGCCTGCGAGTCTTCACCGGAACGAACTGTGGTCATGGTGGGAAGCCCTTCACCCCGAACAATCGGATCGCTCCTGAATGTACCGCTAGTCAACGGACCATTCAATGGGTTCTACAATATGCCGTAAAATCCCCCTTCAAACCCTCCTTCCCCCAGAGATACCCGCCAAACGGCTTCAGAAAACCCCGACTTGACGAATCTCGCCGCTGTACATCGGTCCGTTAGATACAGGATGATCGGGACTCTGGCCGGGGATGACGCCTGGTCCGACCCATCGGCCGACGCTGCGTCATCAACCCGACGAAGCTCGAGCAGCACTCGGATCGCGATCACCTCGGCAGTTCGGGCCCGAGATGGCCGAGACGGTACGCTGCTATCGCGACAACCGCGTCTGGGGGAGACGATGTGGATCGCCGAGTCGTTCCCCGTTCCCCGAGCTCGACACGTGCGCTTCCAATCACCCGAAAAACCGCCGGTCGTCGCAATCACGCCGCAATCAACGAAATTGTTGTCGTACAACACGATCCGAACGCATCGGGTACTGTCCTACGGCACGTTTTTGTGAACGGGACAGTTGCTCAGGATTTTTCGTCATGCTTCGGAATCGAGGAAACGATTGAACCACAAGCTCTGGTTGCTCGGTCGGGTAGTCACAGTCGGTGGTCATGTGCTGCGCGAGAAGATCACCCGACCGAAGGCCAGGAGCGTGGAGGATGTCCCCGATGCCGAGGTCGTCGCGTTCAGCACCGCCAACGGCAGCAGCGGCACGTCCACGCGGGTGGCGATTCGCGTCGAATACAACGAAGCAGGCACACAGGCCGGCCTGCCGACCGAACTGTTCGCGCGGCTGATCGGCCTCACGCGAGTTCGGCGGACACCGTGATCGTGGTCCAACCGCCGAGGTGAATACGGTCGCCGCTGCGCAAGGGGACTGCCATCTTGGGTGTGATCAGCTCGTCGCTGCCGTTGAGGCTGGTGCCGTTGGTGGAACCGAGGTCGGTGATGTTGAGGCCGTCGGCGGCGATGTGGATCATCGCGTGCGCGCGGGAGATGCCGATGTCGGCGGGCGCAATGCCCAGATCGATGTCGGGTTCGAGGCCCTGTGAGACGCTGCGCTTGCCGATCAGAATATCGCCCTCGCGCAGGGTAATTCGGCGCTCCGGGTAGAACGCGGGGAAGCCGACCTGATCAGCATCGGGTCCGTCGCGGGCGACCACCCGGTCATAGAAGTCACGATCAGCGGTGATCGTCGCTACCCATGTCACCACGCCGGAGATTCGGGCGGGCGGGGTCGCGGGAGCAGATTCGGCAACTATCGGTTCCGGCCGTGCGGGGGCAGCCGGAACCGGGGCGGGCAGCGCCGAATCATGGCCGCACACCTCGCAGAATCGGCCACTGATCGGCGCACCGCAGTACGGGCATTCCGTGGTCGGCGCGGGCATGACCGTCGCAGGCTCGGCCAGCGGCGAGCCACAGACATCGCAATAGTCGATGGCGACAGAGTGATGGCCTTCCGGACAGACCATCACGCTTCCTTCCGCACCCGTGCCGTCTTGGTCGAGCGCGCGTCCAGCGCCATCTCATCGGCGGCTTCGACTTTGGCGCGCAATCGCACCGTCCCGTTGTGTTCGTCGACCTCCACGACTCCGCGCAACAGCTTGGCCGTCCCCTCGTTGCCCGATTCCGCGGCCAACTGCACCGCTCTGCGCAGCTTCGCCGTCGCGGTGTCCACGTCACCGTTCTTGCGGGCGGTCAGCCCCTCTTGGACAACCTGTGCGAGCTCGGCCTGACCCGTGTAATGGGCTACCCGCCTGCTGATTCGGGCCGACAGCTCCGTTTCGGTGGTCCACACCGCGCGGACGAGCCCTTGGCCGACCACCTCCGCGCCCGCGACCACGCTGATCCTGGCCGCCAGCTTCTCCCGGCCGGGCGCGGCGGGTTCCACCCGCACCTGCACGTGATAGTCGCGGTCCTCCGCCCCCCACGCGCCGAGCGGGTATTCCCCCACCTGCGCACCGGATTCGGTACGACGCGCAGTCAGGTCCTCGATGGTCGGTGCGACCTGTTTGACGAACTGCACCGCCGCGCCCACAGGCGTCCAGACCCGCAGCGTCAGCTCCGGGATCGCCTTGGTCATCGCGGACTGCGTCATGGCGGCGAAGTCGACGGCCAGGTGGGCCGGGTCAGCGACGATGTCGACAGTTCCGTGCAGCGCCGAGGCGATGGCGCGCAATTCGTCTACCCGCCAGTCGGTTCCGACACCACGGCAGTCGCAGGTGAACATTCCTTCGGACTGCCGGATCTCGGCGGCGAGCGCCTCGGGCTCCTCATGTTCGTTCTTGCCGTCGGTCAGTAGAATCGCATGCACCAGCGCGCCGGGATGCATGGTTGCCAGCTGTCGGGTCAGTCCGAGCCAGGTGCCCATCGCGGTGCCGCCGGTGGGCCGCAGTTTGTCGAGGTGGCGGCGCGCCGCCGCCCGGCTCTCCCGGCTTGCGAGCACCGATGGCGTGTCGGTGGGGAACACCAGGCGCGCCATCGAGGTGCCCTGCACGATCGCAAATTTCGCTCCGTCGGGCAACACGTCCAACGCCGCAAGCGTCGCTTTGCGCGCTTCGTCGAATTTCCGCGCCGTGCCCATCGACCCGGAACTGTCGATGATGAGGATCTCCACCCTGTCCGGCGGCGGCCCCGCGGCCACGAAATCCGCCCCGGTCTCGACGGTGACGACGGCATCCACCGTGCCCGTCCCTTCGGCCAGATACTCGTTCTGGTCGATCGCTACCGAAATGCCGTTGCCGTCAACAGAACTCACTACTTTTCTCCTGGCTTGTCGGGCTGCCCGACGGGCACAAGCGCAACGGTGATGTTGTCGCTGCCGCCGGAGCGCAACGCGAAGTCGACGAGCTCGCGCGCGGCAAGCAGCGCGGTGGCGGGGGTGGTGGCCATGCCCGCCAGCGCCTCTGGATCGGCCTGGTAATTCCACAGCCCATCGCTGCACAGCAACAGGACGCCGGGGCCGGCGGTGCGCAAGGTCCGCACGCAGGAGTCCGACCATGGTTTCGGATCGCTGTCCGCGCCGAGCCAGCGCAGCAGAGTATGGGCCCGTGGGTCCTTCATGGCGGCCGCTTCGTCCATGGCGCCGGCGTCCACGAGAGCCTGTGCCCAGGAATCGTCGGACGACAGTCGCTGGGACGGCGCCGCATCGCGGGCCTGCGGATCGCGCGCACGCAACCAATAGGCGCGGCTGTCACCGACATTCGCGACGGTGATCTCCGCTGTGCCGTCGCCGAGTCGACGCACGACGGCCGAGACGTAGGTGCACGAGGGGGCATGGCCGTCGTACTCACCGATATCGCGCACTGCCGTGGCAGCGGCCGCGAGTCCGGCCATCACCGCATCCTCGGCGGAGCGCGAGTCACCCAACGCGGCGACGGTGGCATCGACGCCGGCCCGTGCCGCGGCACCCGATGCCGCCTGCGGATCCTCCGACGTAGACACCCCGTCGCAGACGACGAGCACCGTCGAGGCACGCTGCCACGGGGTTCGGCCCGCTACGACGGCGGCGGCGACCGCATCCTCGTTGCGCGCGTGCGCGATACCGCGATCGGTCACGACGCACACCGCACCCAGATCCGCCTCGCACCGGTCAGGTTCGGGACGCAGCTGCCCGCAGTCGCGACAGTAGCCATCGGCGTCGTAATGAAGCCCGCCGCAGCCGTCGCATGTCGCTGCCGTGTCCGGGTCGGGCTGCGGCAGAGCGACCCGGCGCAGCCCATGGGCAATCAGCGCACCGAGCTCACGACCGCAGGCTTCGCAATAGCGGTCGACCGCACTGACACTCGCGGCGCATCCCGGGCACCTGGCCGCTGCGGCGGCCTGCCTGCCTGCGTTCACGGCTCCACTCGCGGGCGCTGTATCTATGGTTCGCTCCTTACGCTCGCTCACAACGTCGTCCTCGGCCGGATCAGGTTGGCCCGATCCACCAGTTCGAAACGCGTCCACATATTGTCGGTTTCGCGAGCCAGGTCGCGATAGCACCGTTCCAGTCCGATGCGCACACCGTCTTGGTCCAGGCGCGCGCCGAGCAGCGATTCATGCGCCGAAGGCACTTTGCCCGCAGCCAGCCAGGCCAGTGCGGCGTCGAGCACCCGCATCCGAATCTGCGCCCCACGGCGTTTGGAGTCCAGCCGCAGCCGCTCGACCCGAGCGCCCGCGTCCCGCAGCAGCGATTCGGACAGCTCGGCCGCCGCACGCCCGGTCAGCATTGTTTCCACTGCCGCGATCCGAGCCTCGGAGTGCAGCGCCGATGCGGCGTCCACCTGGTCGAGCGCAGCCACCGCGCCCTCGCGGTCGCCGCGAGCCCGACGCAGGCGAGCAAGGCCGAATACGGCACTGGCAAACGAGTGATCAGTGCGCCACACCGTGTCGTAATAGCGCGATGCCTCCTGGGTCGCCGCATCGGCACCGGCCAGTTCGGCGACGGCCGCCAATGCCAGTTTCGGCGCGGCCTCACCGGGCAGCGCGGCGTACACGGCATCGAATTCTGCCCGGGCCGTACCGAAATCCCCGGCGAGAAGCCGCGCTTGTCCGCGATACCAGGCCAAACGCCAATCGCCGGGCAGGGTTTCGGCAAGCCCGTCCAGTCGTCGTTCGGCCCCCTCCGAATCTCCCACTTCGAGTGTCGCGCGCACCAGCCGCAGCGGGATCTCCACCGACTCACCGCGTTTGGTGACGACCGCCCGTAGCCCCGCCTCGAAGGCGCTCGCCAATTCCGCAGGCGTACTCCCGGTTGTAGTGGCCAGGAGCGCGGCGCCGCTGTCGCCGGGGTCGACGAGCGGAACCGGCAGCGCCGCAACGACTGTGCCCGGTGCCACCACGGCGTCCGCGCCGACGCCGAACACCGCGCGCGGCGGCCCGAAATACGCCGACATGCCCGGTCGTGGCACCCCGTCATCAGTACTGAGCACCTCGCGCAGCACACCGGTGAGCTGGTCCGCCATCTCCTCCATCGAGGAGAATCTGGCTTCCGGTTCGGCGTCGGTGGCGCGCACTAGGAACCGGTGCAGCGAATCGTATTTCGACAGCAGCGGTTCGGTGACCGGTCCAGGCAGTTCGCCGAAGTGCCCGCCCTGCTGCGGCACATTCATCACCAGCACGGCGAGGGTACGTCCCACCGTGTACACCTCGGTGGCGACCGTCGGTCCGGACTCGGCGATCTCGGGAGCCTGGTATCCGATGGTGCCGTAGATATTGCTGTCCTGATCGTCCATGGCGATCACGGCGCCGAGATCGATGAGTTTGAGCTGCTCATCGGTCTGCATCATGTTGTCGGGCTTGAAATCACAGTAGGCAAGGCCGAGCGAATGCAGATAACCCAGTGCGGGCAGCATCTCCAGGATGTAGGCGATCGCCTGGGCGGGCGGCAGATAGCTGCCGTCGGTGTCGCGGCGGCCGCGCAGGATCTGCTTGAGCGAGGTGCCGCCGACGTACTCCATGACGATATAGCCGACGGCGATGCCATCGGGTCCGGTGTGTTCGACGAAGTTGTGAATCTTGACGATGCTGGGGTGCTCGACCTCGGCGAGAAACCGCTTCTCGGCCATGGCCGCCGCCATCGCGTCGACGTCGCCGGAATTCAGCAAGCCTTTCAGGACCACCCAGCGGTCGCTGACATTGCGGTCGGTCGCCAGATAGATCCAGCCGAGCCCGCCGTGTGCGAGACAGCCAGCCACCTCGTATTGCCCACCGACCAGATCGCCGTTGGACAGTTTGGGAGTGAAGGAGAACCGCGTGCCGCAGTTCGGGCAGAAGCCCTCGGTGCGGCCGGGCACTCCATCGTGGCCGCGGCCGACCGCTCGTTCGCACTTGCCGCAGAACCGCTTCGACTCGGCGACCTCAGGGACAACCATGATTGCGGTGGCCGGATCGATGCGCGGTATCCGCGGCACGTCGACCATGCCCGCACCGAGTCGTCCCCGCGCACTGGCCTTCGACGACGTGGACCGACCGGTGCGCACCGAGCGTCCCGACGATCGGTTGGTGCCGGTCGAGGCGGACCGAGCCGAGGTCGCCGAGGTCGTGGTGCGCACAGCAGGCGCGGTACCGCATTCGTCGCAGTAGCCGTCGACAACCGTGCCCGTACAGCCGGACTCCGCGCACGCATCGCCCTCGGTGGACACCGGATTCGGCACGGACACTGCGTTTTCCGACGCCGAGACCGATGTCGCCTCGGCGGGCGCTGTCCCGCACACCACGCAGTATCCGTCTTCGATGGCCCCGCCGCACCCCGGCTCCTGACAGATCATGGTCGTCTCCCCGATTTCTCACCGATGAGCTGCTGGTAATCGGCGACCGCCCGGGTGACCGCCGCCAAGTCGCACGGCTTGCGGGACAGCAGTCCCGCGGCGATCTGGGAGGCGGACAACAGATCTCGATCCTCGCCGATTCCGAGCCGAGCCGCCTTGGCTTGGTAGGCGGCCAGCCGCCCGCGCAGTTCGGCGCGCCGGTCGAGCAGGCCTTGCGCCAGCTGTTCGGCAGTGCCCGCATCGGCGATGGCCTCGGCAATCCGGCGGCGCAGCGCCAGCAGTGCCGCAGCCGCACCGGGATGCGCCGACAATGCCTCCAGTTGTGCGCCGAGGGTCGCGGTATTGTCGGCGGGCACCGGCAGCGATCCCGCCAGAATCGTGCGCTCGACTTCGGCCCTGGCGTGGGCGGCGCGCTCCCGGGTCGCGCGCAGTGTGTCCCACCGGCTGCGCGTCTGCGCGACGGCCGTCTGCCAATTCGCCGCCATCGCGGCGAGTTCGGCGAGAACGGTGGCGTGGTTGCGGAGCATGTCGCTCAATTCGGCGATGCGCGTGTCGATCTCGGGCGTGGTCAGCGCGAGCGGGTCGGTGGCCGAGCGACTCAGCAGGTCGGCGATGCCGTGTTCGATCACACCCAGCTCGGCGATCGCCGCTCCTCCTGCCTTGTCCAACTCCTCTTGCAGCGGTGCGAGGCCGGACATGATCCGGGTGTTCACTGCATCGACCTCGTCGAAGAATTCGGCGATCTCCGGGAAGGTGGCCCGCATGCGGTCCACGGTATCGGCGAGCCCGACGAACAGCACCTGTTCGCTGGGACCGGTCAGCGAACGTTGCGCCATCGGTATCGGCGTGCGTGACGCCTCATAGGGTCGTCCACGCAGCAGCCTGGTCACCTCGGCGCGTTCGCTGTCGTCGAGCCGGGCTCGACTGCCGCGCACGGTCCGCGCCGAATCCAGTATCGAGCGCAGCCTGCCGAAGTCCTCCCACATCATTGCGAGCGCGTCGCGCACCGGTTGCCACCGCTGATCGGTGCGCCCGGTCGGCGGGAAGCGGCGCAGCAGCGTGTGTCCGGGATGCTTGTCCAGTTCCAGCAGGGTGGCGGTGATGGCGTCGAGTTCGGCTGCGCGGGCGGCCAATTCGTGATCGATCTCGGCGACGGTGAGCGGCTGCATGGTCGCCGCACTCACTCTGTGTACCGGGGCGTTGGCGGGCCGGGCGACGGGCCGAGGGCGCCGAGTCCGGCGTTGTAGAGGCGCCGCCAGGTGCCATCGGTACGGAGGCGCTCGAGGACGCCGTTGACGAAGCGGACCAGGTCGGGGTTGCCCTGCGCGATACCGACCGCGTACGCGCCGGTGCCGATCTCTGCCCCGACGACCTCCAGGTTGCGATCCTGCGCGACCAGTCCGAACAGGATTGGATCGTCGCCGCTGATGGCGTCCACGTTGCCCTGTTGCAGTGCGGCAAGGCAATCGGTCCAGTTGCCTGCGCCCATGATGGTCGGCCTCTTGGGCAGTCCGAACAGCGGACCGGGCGCGGTGGTGCCGCGGGTGACGCACACGACCTTGTCCGCGAGGTCGGCAGCGGTCCTTATCCCGGAGTTCTTGGGTGCGAGAATCCGCTGCGCCGCACGGTAGTAGACCTCGGAGAAGTCGACATTCCTGCGGCGTTCGCAGGTGGCCGAGAAGGTGCGCACGACGAGGTCCACCTGTTTGTCGCGCAGTGCCGGGATGCGGTCCGCTGCCACGACCGAACGCAGCTCGATCTTGTCCGGGTCGCCGAACAGGTCGCGGGCGATCTCCCGGGCTATATCGATGTCGAAGCCTTCCAGCTGGCCGCTGGTCGGGTTGCGGAAGCCGAACAGATAGGTGTTCTGGTCCACGCCAACCCGCAGGCGGCCGGTCGCGACGATCGCGGCCATCGGCGACCCCGGCGGCATCGCGCCGGGTCTCGGCAGCGGTCCGGGACGCAGGCTCGCCTCGGGGTTACAGCTGTCGTCGGCCTCTGATCCCGGCGCCGTGGTGATCTCGGTCAGGTCCGGCCGCGGGTTCACCGCCGCCACCCTGGTCGGGTCCGGAACCTTCGTGCCGGAACCGCATGCGGTCACCAGTGCGCTCATGGCGACCAGCGTCGCAGCCAGCAGCAGCCTCGTGTTCACAGGAACTCCTTCAGCCGCGACCACAATCCGACGGCGACGGCGACCGCCGCGAACACCATCAGCAGCAGGGTGCCCGACGGACTGAACGCCAGTGACCCGCCGGCGAAATCGACACCCTTGCGCAATTCCGTGCGCACGTCGGCGAGTTCGTTGCGCAGTGCGGCGTCGAGGTCGGCGAATCGCGTTGCCGAGCTCTCGGGCGCGGAACCGATGGCCTGCGCCACCGCCGCCGGATAGTTGGCTGCCTCGTAGGCGTCCTTCTGGCGAGCGTGCCCGACCTTCCAGCTCGCCAGCGCCCCGGCGGCGGCCGAATCCGAACCGATCGTGTTCTCCAGGCGCGCACCGAGCGCGGCGGTGTGTTCGGTGAAATCCGCTTCACCGGAGGTGATATCGCCACGGGTGATCAGCTGTAGTGTCTCGTCGGTGCGGGCCTGCTGGGCAAGCATCCTGGCCTGCGCCAGCGTCTCGAATCGAGTGCTTGCCCCGGACCTGCCGGTGTCCACCCCGCTCGCCGCGACAAGGACCGCGGCCACCGACCACAGCAGGACGACGGCCGTTGCCCCGGCCGCGGTGGCGAGCCCGAGGTTCATGCGCCGATTGGTCCGTTGCAGCAGCACGTATGAGCCGACGCCGCAGGCGGCCGACACCGACAGCAGCAGGGCGACGCTCGTCAGCGGCAGCGCCCCGATGTCGTTCTGGTCGTCTCGCACCGCGGCGAAACGGTTCTTGCTGAGTTGTTCGGCATTGGGCAGCAACGAGTTCTGCATCAACATCGATGCCTCGCGCAGGTAGGCGGAGCCGACCGGGAAGCCTTGCCGGTTGTTGGCGCGAGCGGTCTCGACCAGCCCCGTGTAGGCGGGCAGGTCGGCGGTGATGCGCGCAACGATCGATCGGGTCTGCGCGTCGGAGGCGCCGGTGGTCGCTTCCGCCAGCGCGCCCGCCGCATCGGCGAGCGCCTGCTGATATCGCCCGCGCACCTCCGG
The DNA here is from genome assembly GCF_045208035.1 of Nocardia sp. NBC_01009. Lineage (NCBI taxonomy): Bacteria > Bacillati > Actinomycetota > Actinomycetes > Mycobacteriales > Nocardiaceae > Nocardia > Nocardia sp. NBC_01009. The sequence continues at coordinate 6,082,273 of NZ_CP108695.1, forward strand.
CGATTCGATACCACCGGACAGGAAGGCCGCCGCCGCGGAGGCGTCGGCGGCCGACAGCGCGACGTACAGACTCTGCGCCGCATAGGCCAGTGGTTCGGTCCGCTCCAGCACGATATCGCGGCGAACCATCTTGTCGCTCAGCTGATTCGCGGACACGAAACCCGAAAACACACACAGCACAACGGTGACGACCAGCACCGCGCCGATCGCGCCGGGAGTCGTCGTGGCGAAGCGCCGCAACCACCGTGCCCCGTCGTGTATGGCTGCCGGTAGGCGAACTCCCACACCGCCCCCCTTCATCCACCTGGCGGGTGTCCTCGCTCGCGATAGTACGGTAGCGGGTTGCACTTCGCTGCTCCTCGCGTCGGGGCTGGAATTACCGGAGCCGCTATGGTGTTGGCCCGGGAAAAGCAGTCGAATGGACGGGAACACATGAACGACTTCAATGCCCAGATCATCGAGGAATTCCGAGCGAACGACGGCAAGGTCGGCGGCATGTTCGAGGGGGCGCACATGGTGCTCATCACGACCACCGGCGCCAAATCGGGACGCCAGATCCTCAACCCGCTGGTCTATCTGCCCGATGGTGAGCGGGTCGTGATCATCGCCTCCAACGGCGGCGCCGACAAGCACCCGGCCTGGTACCACAACCTGCGCGCGAACCCCGAGCTCACCGTGGAAATCGGCACCGAGAAGTACCCGGCAAAGGCGGAGTTCGTGACGGGCACCGAACGCGATGAGCTGTACGCGCGGATGGTGGAGATCCTGCCCGGTTTCGCCGAGTACGAAGCCAAAACCGAGCGGGTGATCCCGGTGGTCGCGGTGTATCGCCGAACGGCCTGACGCGCTATCCCCGCTGCTGGACGGCCGCGACCGCCTTGCGCGCGGCCACCAGCACGGGGTCCCAGACCGGCGAGAACGGCGGCGCGTAGCCGAGATCCAGTGCCGTCATCTGCTCGACGGTCATCCGTGCGGTGAGCGCGACCGCCGCAATATCCACGCGCTTGCCCGCCCCCTCACGGCCGACGATCTGCACGCCCAGCAGGCGGCCGGTGCGCCGCTCGGCCATCATTTTCACCGTCATCGTCGCCGCGCCCGGGTAGTAGCCGGAGCGACTGGTCGATTCGATCGTCACGGTGACGAACTGCAGCCCTGCCGCGCGAGCGTCCTTCTCGCGCAAGCCGGTTCGCGCGACCTCCACGTCGCACACCTTGCTTACTGCGGTGCCGACGACACCGGGGAAGGTCGCATACCCGCCCCCGATGCCGGACCCGATGATCTGGCCGTGCTTGTTGGCATGCGTGCCGAGTGCGATGTGGCGTTCCAGACCGGACACCAGGTCGAACACCTCCACGCAATCACCGCCCGCCCAGATGTTCTCGTGGCCGCGCACCCGCATCGCAAGATCGGTGAGCAGGCCGCCGTGCTTGCCGAGCGGCAGCCCCGCGGCCTCGGCCAGTGCGGTCTCCGGACGCACACCGATGCCGAGCACAACCACGTCGGCCGGGTACTCGCACTCCGAGGTGACCACCGCGCTCGCCCTACCGTCCGCGCCGGTGCGGATCTCGGTCACCTCGGCGCTGCTGACGATCTCGACACCCATGTCGCACATCGCGATTCGGACCAGCGCGCCCATGTCCGGGTCGAGGGTGGACATCGGCTCGTCGCCGCGATTGACCATCGTGACCCCGAAGTCGCGCTTGATCAACGCCTCCGCCATCTCCACACCGATATAGCCGGCGCCGATCACTACGGCCCGCTTGCCGTCGGTCCGCTCGAGAGTTTCGATCAGCGCTTGGCCGTCGTCGAGGGTCTGCACACCGTGCACCCCGGGTGCGTCGATGCCGGGCAACGGCGGGCGGATCGGCCGGGCGCCGGTGGCGATCACCAGTTTGTCGTAGTCGGTCCATGATTCGGCGCCGGACTCGAGATCGCGGGCACGCACCCGGCCGCCCGCGACGTCGATCTCCACGACCTCGGTGCGCATCCGCAGATCGATGTCGCGGGATCGATGCTCCTCGGGGGTGCGCGCGACCAGTTCGTCACGCTCGGCCACATCCCCCGCCACCCAGTACGGGATCCCGCAGGCGGAGAAGGAGGTGAAGTTGCCCCGCTCGAAGACGACTATCTCCAGCTCGTCGGGATCTTTGAGCCTGCGCGCCTGCGACGCCGCCGACATCCCTGCCGCGTCGCCGCCGATGACAACCAGTCGCTCACTCATAGCGATCACGCTACGTCGCAGCGGGTAGGCAAGATCAACTGGTCAGTGCGCGACAACTCGACAGCTCAGGTAGCTGGGGGGCTCAGGTCGCCGTGATCCAGCCGGGCGCCCGCTTCGATGCTGCAACGCCGCGATGGGTGATCCTTCGCTCGACGCGCAGGCTGCTTGGGCGAGTGGCGGGTTGATCAGCGTGCGTCGACTGCGGCTTCCTGGTCGAAGTAGCGGGTCATCGCCCAGTTCATGCCGCGCATGGCGAGGTTGTAGGAGGGCGGGAAGTATCGCTGCGCCCAGTGCCCGACCCGGATGTCGGGCGAGGTGTAGACCAGATACCGATTGCGCTCGACACCGCGCACGATGGACCGTGCGGCGGCTTCCGGGGTGACCGCATGGCGCATGAAGAGCCCGATGGCGCGCTGCACGGTGGCGTCGGCGCGGTCGACACCGGCGATGTCCACGCTGTCGACCATCGGCGTCGACATCGCACCTGGCACGGCGAGGCTGACGCCGATGCCGTGGCGGCGCAGATCGAAACGCAGTACCTCCGAGACGCCGCGCAGGCCGAATTTGCCGGCGCTGTAGGGCGCATGCCACGGCAGGCCGAACAGTCCCGCGGCCGAGGACACATTCAGTAGGTGACCGCCGTTGCCCGCCTCGATCATGCGCGGCACGAATTCCTCGATCACGTGGATCGGGCCCATCAAATCGATATCGATCGTCCGCCGCCACTGGGTGTGGGTGAGCCGGTCCACCGCGCCCCAGGTGGCGATCCCCGCCACGTTCATCACGATGTCCACGCTGCCGACCACGGCATGGGCTTCGGCCGCGAGCGCGACCACCGCGTCGTAGTCGCTGACGTCGGCGGGGGCCGCGAGATGCACGGTGCCACCGGCGGACTGCACGTCGGCCGCGGTGCGCTGCAGACCGTCGTCGTCGATATCGGTCAGGATGACCGAGGCGCCCTTGGCGGCGACCGCCAGTGCGATGCTGCGGCCCAAGCCACTTGCGGCCCCGGTGATCAGGCAGCGCTTACCGCCGAACTTCGTCATAGATCAAGACGATAGGCGTATATGAACAGCGTTGTCTATAGATCGCCCGTACTGTCTCGGACACAAGACCGCCACGGCAACTCGGGGCTCGCCGCAGCATGACCGCGATTTCCACCCACCAACGGCCTCCTCGGCCCAGGCCGAGTTTCCGAACAGGGATCTATTCGCCCTCGCTCGATAAGCGGGCATAGCCATCGGGTGTGCAACCGCGCATGCTGGAGCAATAGCGCCGGACAGCGTTAACACAAATCGTTTCCATAGCGAAGGAATGTTCGAGAGCCTGTCACATGTTCGGCATAGTGTGGCTTCGGTACAGGATCATCAGGAGGACCAAATGGGGAACCTGTTCGTGAATGTGCGGCAGACGCGGACTCGACTGGTCCGGATGGGATACCGGCGTGGCTGAGGAGCGGCAGACAGCGGCACAGAGCCTGACCACGCTTGCCGGGTATCGGCAAGCGACCTTCACCGCGACACCTGCTGTCCGCCCCATCCTGACCGCCGCATTGCTACTGCTCAGCGCAGCACTCGTGTACGAAGCCGGGCTGGCTACGCAGGAGGGCGTCGATCACAGCTGGTTTGTCGCGGCCTCGATCGCCGGACTGTTCGTGGTCCGTGGCCTGCACCTGCGCAGGCCGATCACCTTGCCGCATCTGACGATCGCGGTGTTCGTACTCGCGGCCGCCAATGCCGCCTATCGCGTCTCCCACCCCGGGTTCGGGTTCGTCTTCCTCGCCTCGACCGGTTTCATTCTGATGCTGGCGCAACCGAGCAGGCCACAGCCACAGCAGCTGTATCGGGTGGCCGAGCTGGTCGGACGGACCGAGCGCGATCCGCTGGCCGCATTCGCGCTGCATTCGTCGAAAAGCTACTTCTTCAACACGAATTCCTCCGCCGCGATCGCCTATCGCACCCGCTTCGGCATCGCGGTGGTGGCGGGCGATCCGATCGGTGAGCGCGCCGCATTCGCCGAATTGATCTCGGAGTTCTCCGACTTCACCGCCAACAACGGCTGGCGGATCGCGGTGCTCGGCGCCGGTCCCGAAATGGCGGACATGTGGCGGCGCCGAGCGATCGAGCATCGCGGGCTGCACGCGATCCCGGTCGGACGCGATGTGGTGATCGAGGTGGACAGTTTCGCCATGGTCGGACGAAAGTTCCGCAATCTGCGCCAAGCCGTGAGCCGCACCCACAACTTCGGCGTGACCACCGAGGTGGTCAGCGAAGCCACGCTGAGCGAGCCGCTGCGCGCCGAACTGCTCGACATCGTCGACGAATGGCAGCACGGCAGGCAGACCCGCGGCTTCTCGATGATCCTCGATCATCTCCTGGATGGCCGAAACCCCGGCATGCTCGTGGTCATCGCCCGCGACGCGGACGGGCGGGTCGCAGGTTTCCAGCGCTATGGCGTGTCCGGCCGCGGCCGAGAACTGAGCCTCGATGTCCCGTGGCGGCGCAAGGACGCCCCCAACGGCCTGGACGAACGGATGGTCCTCGACCTGGTCGACTACGCCCGCACCCAGGGTATTCAGCGAGTCTCTTTGGCCTTCGCGCCTTTCCCCGAGTTGTTCGCCGACAAGGACCGCTCCCGAACGGCCACGCTGATCTATGCGTTCGTGCACCTGGGCGATCCACTGATTCGACTGGAATCGCTGTATCGGTTCCTGCGCAAGTTCCGCGCGCTGTCCGATCAGCGCTTTGCCCTCATCCGCTGGCGCGAGGTCCTGCTGGCCGCGGCCGCACTGCTCACGCTGGAGTTCGTTCCACACCGCAAGGAGTACTGAGCGCCAGCGTCACTCAGTCTGCCGAACCGTGCAGCAGATCGGTTGCGGCACGGTGAATTTTCGCCAGCGCGCTCAGCAGGTACTCGCGCTCGGTCGCCGTGAGATCCGCGGTGATCACTTCCTCCAGCGATCGTCGTTCGGACTCGACCGGCTCCCGCAGATCATGGCCGGCGTCGGTGAGCCAGAGGCGCACGAGGCGGTTGTCGTGGTCGTCGCGCTGACGGACGAGCAGCCCGGCGTCGGCCATCCTGGTGGCCATTTTGACGACGGTGGGCGTCGTGACGTGCAATGCGGCGGCCAATTCGCCCGGCGTCTGCCCATCCTGCTCCCACAGCGCTGCCAGCAGGTGGTTCTGCCCGAGGTGCAGTCCGTGCCGTCGCATGCCCGCGTCGGCCACCGCGCGCAGCACCTTTGTCGTCTTGCTGTGCAGGTCCAAGAACTCGGGCATCGCGGTCTCCATGGTCGTACGAAACAGGTCGATTGACGGCTAATCATTAACCGGCTAACGTTCTGTTCGGACAGTCGATAGTCGGCTAATGAACTGGGAGCAGCAATGATACTGATGACCGGAAGCACCGGAAATGTGGGGCGAGAACTGGTCCGGGAGCTCGATGGGCGCGGCGCCGCATGCCGGATCCTGGTCCGCGATCCCGCGCGCGCCGCCGGGCTGCCCGGTCGCATCCCCCGCGTCGTCGCCGATCTCGACGACCCTGCCACCCTCGCGAGCGCTTTCGACGGCGTCGACGCACTCTTTCTGCTCACTCCGGGCATCGGCACCGAGCAGACCGCCCACGCCATCGCGGCCGCAGTACGCGCAGGCGTCCGCCACGTGGTGCACCTGTCCTCCCTCTTTGTGCTCGGCGATCCCATGCCCGCGATGGGACGTTGGCACCACGCGCGGGAGGAAATCGTCCGGGCCAGTGGCATTCCCGCCACCATCCTGCGACCGGGCGGCTTCATGACCAATGCGCTCGAGTGGGTACACAGCATCCGCAACGAGGGTTTCGTCCTCGACCCCGTCGGTCCAGGACGCTTCGCGCCGATCGATCCCGCCGATATCGCCGCGGTCGCAGCGCACGTCCTGACCGAAAACGGCCATGAGAACACGGAATACGCTCTCACCGGCGACGAGGCGCTCACCGTCACCGAGCAAGTGCGGATCCTCGCCGCGACGCTCGGCCGGACCATCGAAGTCCGCGCGGTGCGCACACCCGAGGAAGCTGTTCGTTCCCGCTTTCCGCACGGTGCTCCCCCGGCACTGGCCGCCGCCATTGCGGAAGGGTTTGCGCTGCTGCGCGCCGATACGACCGGGTTTCGCACCGACACGGTCGAGCGGCTGCTCGGTCGCACGCCTCGAACCTTCGCCGAATGGTGTGCTGCGAACACTGCCGCGTTCCTCGGCGACACCGTAGACGCCTCCCACCGGTGAAAAGCACTGGGGCGCAGCTGGTCTCCGAGCACCACCCCGTCGATAGCGATGGAACTACGAACCTTCAATAGTTCAGCCTCGGCGATGACACACGCGAACCGCCGTCAGCTGTCGACGACGTTGATGCCGATCGCGCGGGCGAAATCGGGGGCAAGGTCCATCAGTTGACGACTGCTGATGGTCGCGCCGCGCAACGCGTCGATACCGTCGGCAATGCCGATGCTCACCGCGTCGCGGAGGTCGAACTTCTTCAGGCGCGCCCGGTTCAGTAGCAGTCCTTGCACCACCGTGCCGGGGAATGTCACATTGGTCAGCTCGGCGTCGCCGAAATCGGTGTGCCGCACAACGCAATCGACGAACGACACGTCGCGGAACTTGGCGCGGCGGAAGTTGACGGAGTCGAACTTGCAACCCTCGAATCGAACTCGCCGCAAATTGGCACCGCCGGCGTCCACACCGGACATGGCGCCCTCGATCAACTCCGCGTCCTGCCACGAGGTGTCGGCCAATTCCGTGCCGACCCATCGCACGTTGCGCACCCACACATCCGCGAATCGCGAGTACCGCATGCTGCCGCGATTGATCGAGAGCGAGGTGAACACCGCCTCGGAGAACCGCGCGTGGCCCGCCTCGACATCGTCGATGTCCGCGCCGCTCACCTGCACGCAGTCGTAGTCGCCCTCCTGCTCGAGCGGGCCTTCCAGCGGCTTCAGGTAGCTCGCGTAGGGCAGGTCTGCCAACTCGCGGGGCATCTCGCCCACCTCCCGGATTCAGTCGTCGACGGCGATCTCTGTCTACCAGGCGGGGCCGACACACCCTCGATACGCAGGTAGGCACGAGCTCAGCCGCACCCGGGCAAGCGGCCCGGGCGCGCATCATCCGATGGCGAGCCCGAACCGGGTCCGCTACTCGCGCGACGACACTCGCGTCACTGCGGGGAGCGGATTTCGGCGGCCGTGTGCAGTGTCGTTGTGAGCAACTCGATGCGACGCTGCTCCTGTGCTGCGGTCTGCGGCGGATGATGGATTTCGATGCTCAGCCGGTCGTCGAAGGTGCTGATAATGCGGGTGTTGGCCGCTGGCCTGCGCCCGGTTCGGTCCGGTTTCGCGATGAAGATCGAGCGAAAGTCGTCGATCCGCAGGTCCTGCTGCGCGGGCAGTTGCGGCACCCGGCCCCAGTTCGTCGCCATCACCATCCCGGGGACCCTGGGTGGTCCCGCCGCTGCCACATCGGGGATCTGCAGGGGCGTCTGCTGCACGAAACCCGAGTCCACGGCGGCCTGCAGGGCATCGCAGACGCCGCGGGCCAGGCCGATCAGCGTTGCCCCCGCGTCTGCACCAGGCACATAGTTCGTGAACCCCAGGACGTCGGTGCCGTCGGTCAGACCGATCGGGGGGCTGACCCTGGTGCGTAGATCGACGGAGTACGAGTACATGAGCTCGGTCAGCGGCAGTGCCCGAATCTCGGCCTCCATCAGTAGGATCGCTGCGGACACCAGCCCGTGCACCGTTACCTGTTCGCGGTGCCCGAGATCGACCAGCTGCGCCGTCGCTGCCTTACTCAGCCGGCATCGCGTCGTCTGGGACATCTGGTATCCGGGGTCGATGGTGTCCGGTGCGGGCGTTGAGGTCACCGCGAGCCCCGGCGCCGGTGCGGCGGCCGCCGGATTCGGAAACTTCTCGATGCCGCGGGCGGCCAGCAGTGCCTCCACGGGCTCCGGATAGGGATGGATCTCCGGTTCGGGCAGGCGGCCTTCGGTCGCAGCACGATAGAACAACCACAGATCGCCGAGGATGGCAAGGGCGTGGTACGCATCTGCCACGCTGTGATGGATCACCAGCGTGACGCTCGCGGAGTCGCCGTCGCGGACCACGCACAGCGCACCGACCGCTACGCTCTGGTCGAACTTCGCTCCGGTGAGCAGTTGCTCCGGATCACCGTCGACCACCGAGATTCCCGGCGCCGCCCCTGCCGCAGCCACCAGGACGTGCCCGCCGGTCTCGGCGGCCTCGAGACGAGCGCTCAGAATGGGGTGGGCGCGAACAATGGCGTCGAACGCCGTCGACAACGCATTCAGGTCCAATCGACCGGACACGCGAACCGAGTACCCGACGAAGACCTCGCCGAAGGCGAACATCTGTTCGCTCGGCGCCAGCAGACGGATGACGCTTGCTGTGGACATGTAGTTCCCTTCAGATGTTGCGTATCGCCCCGGAGATCGAGCCACCATCCACATGTCCGAGCCTGCGGCCGCTCCCAACGTCGCTACCCTGAATCCCCAGGTGCTGCTGAGTCTTTCAGGTCTCGGCGCTCGCCGTTGCCGCAATTCGTGCATCTCATGGGATGCTTCCGAGATTTCTCCGATGCGCGAAATTCGGTTCGCACGTAAGCCACCTCATGACCCGCGGACCTGACTACCATGAGTGAGCCGCGCCACTCTTGGCGCGCCGACTCGCGAGAAGTTGACAGAAGCACCGCTGCGTTCTGTCGACATCGGGTCTCGGACCGGACCCGTGCGGACGCCGCGAGATTCGGTTCAAGCCAGAGAAATCGGGAAACAGGGATATGACGACAACACTCATCGGATATGCGCACGAGTCGGGCAAAACGGTCTACACCTTGCCGGAGGCATTTCAGGAGACCCTGACGTTGCGGCCCGAGCAGGTCGCGTTGCGGACGGTCGGCGGCACCCAGGAGATCACGTGGCGTGAGTACGGCGAACGTGTGAAGTCGATCGCCGCGGGCCTGGCCCGGCTCGGCGTCGGGCACGGCGACACCGTCGGCATCATGCTCACCAACCGCCCCGAGTTCAATCTGGTCGACACCGCAGCGCTGCATCTCGGCGCGACTCCGTTCTCGGTCTACAACACCAGTTCGTCCGAACAGATCGCGCACGTGTTCACCAACGCGGCCAACAAGGTCGTTGTGACAGAACAGGTTTTCCTCGGTGCGGTGACCGGCGCGGGCGTGGACCTCGCGCACGCCATCGTGGTCGACGGTCCGGCCACCGGCGCCATCACGCTCGAGGAGGTCGAGGCCAACCCCCTCGACGACTTCGATTTCGACGCGGCGTGGCGCGCGGTCGCCGCCGACGATCTCGCCACCCTGATCTACACCTCGGGCACTACCGGCCCGTCCAAGGGCGTGGAGATCACCCACCTCAATGTGCTCGCCCAGATCATCGCGCTGGTCAACGGCCCGCTGCAGGTGGGCATGGACCACCGTACGGTGTCCTACCTGCCCGCCGCGCATGTGGCCGACCGCATCTCCGCACATGCCCTCAGCCTGACCACCGGCATCCAGATCACCACCGTCACCGACCCGCGCGAGGTGGCGGCCGCGCTGCCCGACGCCCGCCCGACTACGTTCTTCGGCGTGCCACGGGTGTGGCAGAAGATCAAGACCGGCATCGAGAACAAGCTCGCCACCGAACCGAGCGCGGCGAAGAAGGCACTTGCCAACTGGGCCATCGGCACCGGAATCGCCGCTGCCCGAGCCGATCTCGCGGGGAGGGGCCGTGGCCCGATGCTCTCCGTGCAGCACAAAGTGGCCGAGACGCTGGTGTTGTCGAAGCTGCGGCACGCCCTCGGCCTGGACGAGCTGAAGGTGGCGGCTTCCGGCGCCGCACCCATACCGCCGGAGACCCTCGAGTACTTCCTCGGCCTCGGCTTCGCCGTGACCGAGGTGTGGGGCATGTCGGAGACCACCGCCGTCGGCACCTACACCGAGTTGGACAAGCCGCGTCCCGGCTCGGTGGGCCGCGCCGTCGAGGGCATGGAACTGCGTCTGGACGCCGACGGGGAAGTCCTGGTGCGTGGCCCCATCGTCACCCGCGGCTATCGCAACATGCCGGAGAAAACGGCCGAAGCGATCGATGCGGACGGCTGGCTGCACACCGGTGACGTCGGAACCATCGACCCCGACGGCTACCTCCGCATTGTCGACCGCAAGAAGGAACTCATCATCAACGAGGGGGGCAAGAACATCGCCCCGAGCAATATCGAGAACGCGATGAAGGCCGCCTCCTCGCTGATCGGTCAAGCCATCGCGATCGGCGATGCCAAGCCCTACATCACCGCGCTGATCGTGCTCGACCCCGATGTCGCGGCCCTGCGTGCCAAGGAATTCGGCGCCACCGACGCCGATCTGGCCACACTCGCCACCCGCCAGGAGATCGTGGACGAAGTGCGCGCCGCGGTGCAGGCGGGTAACAGCAAGCTGTCGTGGGTGGAGCAGATCAAGCGCTTCACCATCCTCGACGCGGTATGGGAACCGGGCGGCGACGAGCTGACCCCGAAGATGTCGCTCAAGCGCGCCCCGATCGCCAGCAAGTACGCGGACGTAATCACGGCTCTGTATGCAAAGGAGCCCTCGGACAAGGTAATCAGCGTCAAGTAGCAGCCAACGCGCCGGCCGAAGGCGACCTCCGTGCGGGATGGAGGTCACCTTCCGCAGGCGGGGACGGACACCGGAGCAGGAGCACGAAGACCATGACGAAACCGGGATCGAAGTCACTGGCGGGCAAGACCATGGTCGTGACGGGCGGCAGCCGCGGCATCGGTCGGGCCATCGCACTGCGCGCCGCCGCCGACGGCGCGAACATCACGCTGCTCGCCAGAACCGATCAGCCGCATCCGAAGCTGCCCGGCACCATCCACACCGCGGCCGCGGAAATCGAAGCCGCAGGCGGCCGGGTGCTCCCGTTCGTCGGAGATGTCCGCGATGACGATACCGTGGCGGCGGTGGTGCAGGAGACGGTCGACCGGTTCGGCGGCATCGACATCGTGGTGAACAACGCCTCGGCGATCGACCTGACGCCCACCAACTCCATGACGATGAAGAAGTACGACCAGATGCAAAGCGTGAACACGCGTGCCGCGTACCTGCTGTCCAAACTGGCGATTCCACACCTGCGGGCGGCGTCGGCCGCCGGGCGCGACCCGCACATCCTCACGCTCTCCCCACCGCTCAACCTCAACCCGGCATGGACGGGCTCGTCGTTGGCCTACCTGGTCTCCAAGTACGGGATGAGCCTGACCACGCTCGGGCTCGCCGAGGAATTGCGTGAGGACGGCATCGCCGTCAACTCGCTGTGGCCGCGTACCACCGTCGCCACCGCCGCCGTGCGTAATCTGCTCGGCGGCGAGGCGGCGATCGCGAGGTCACGCACGCCCGAAATCTGTGCCGACGCAGCGCATCTCGTGCTCTGTTCGCCCGCGGCCGACGTGACCGGCAATTTGTTCCTCGACGACGAAGTGCTCACCGCGCACGGCATCACCGAGCTGGACCGGTACCGCGTCGTCCCAGGCGGCGGGCCGCTCGAACTCGATATCTTCGTGGACGCCTGACTACTCGGGTGGGCGTTCCAGCTGATTCGGGAACACCACCCGCACGAAGGCCCAGAACCGGAACACCATGCCGAGCGCGGTGCCGATCAGCTGCGCGGCCACGAAATCGGCTACGTTCTGGGTGAACCGGGAGACCTCGGGCACCTCGAGGTGGAGCATGTAGCGCGACACCCACAGCGGTGCGGTGTTGATCGCAACGGCGAGGAAGCTGACCGAATAGAACAGAGCTGCCTCATGGTGCCCGCGCCGCCCGCCGCGCGCGGCGAAGGACCACTGTTTGTTCAGGATGTAGGACAGCGTGATCGCCGCGAGCACAGCCAGCACCTTCGCAATGATCGGCTGCGTCTCGAGCACACTGCTCTTGAGAGTCAGAAAAACAGCGGTGTCCAGGGTGAACGCGGCCACCCCCACGGAGGCGAAGCGAATCAGTTCACGACGTCGTGCCTCGCCTCCGAGCACAGAGGTCACCCGAGTGAAAACGGGGCGATCGGAAAACAGCACAGGTAGAGTCTCGTCCGTATCTCTTTACCTCACAACAAGATCAGCGGATTTGCCGAAAGGCACCTGTCCGCCGGACACCTGGTCGGACGGAATCTCGGTGGGTGAGTAGGCGTTTGTGAAACGGAAGAAGCCGCAGCGGCGCACCAACCTCGACCAGGCGACGACCGCACAGAGCGCGCAGCCGATTGCCGTGGTCGGCATGAGCTGCCGATTCGCCGGCGGCGCGGATTCGCCGGAAGCCCTGTGGCGCTTGCTGATCGGCGAGGTCGACGCAGTCGCGGACGCGCCGCCGGCAGGTCGGTGGCCGTCCGGGAGTTACCACGACACCGAGCGCGACGCTCCCGGCAAAACCGTCTCGATCGCGGGCGCCTACCTGCCCGATGTCGAGCTGTTCGATGCCGAGTTCTTCGGGATCACCCCGCGCGAGACCGCCGATATGGACCCGCAGCAGCGGCTCGCCTTGGAATTGTCCTGGGAAGCGTTCGAGGACGCGGGAATTCGACCCGACGCCGTCCCCGACACCGGCGTGTATTTCGCCAACAAGTTCAACGACTACCGGGCAGTGAAGTTGCGGCGCGGCCCCGCCGCTACAACACCCTTCACCAGCACCGGCGATGTGGAGGGCATCATCGCGAACCGGGTGTCGTATTTCCTCGGTTTCGACGGGCCGAGCATGACGGTCAACGCATCCTGTGCGGGTTCGTTGGTCGCGGTTCACCTGGCCTGCCAGTCGCTGCGCGCGGGCGAAAGCGCGGTGGCGGTGGCAGGCGGCGTCCAGCTGAATCTCATCCCGGACACCGCGATCGGCCTGTCCAAGCTCGGTGTGCTCGCCCCTGGCGGCCGCTCCCGCGCCTTCGACGCCACTGCCGACGGTTATGTACGCGGCGAAGGCGGCGCGGTGGTCGTGCTCAAGCCGCTGTCGGCGGCATTGCGCGACGGTGACCGCATCTACTGCACCGTGCTCGGCAGCGCCACCAACAACAACGGCCGCCACCATCCGGGGACGGCATCCGACGGGGCGGGTAAACACAGCATGCCCGCCAGTAGCCCTGCCGGGCAGGAACAACTGTTGCGCCGCGCCTGTGCCCGCGCGGGCGTGGACCCGTCGACCGTCGACTATGTCGAAGCACACGGCACCGGCACCGCCGTCGGCGACCGCGCCGAGCTGACCGCTCTGGGGGCCGTCTACGGAGCGGCCAGGCGCAGTGGCACCGCACTGACCGTCGGTTCCGTCAAGACGAACATCGGGCACACCGAGGCGGCCGCCGGGATGGCCGGACTGCTCAAGGTCGCGCTCGCGCTGCGGCATCGCCAGATACCGCGCAGCCTGCATTTCGACCACCCCGCAGCGGATCTCGATCTCGCGGCGGCCAGCATCCGGGTCGCGAACACCCTGCTGCCATGGCCCGAACGGGAGGGACCGGCCCGCGCCGGGGTGAGTGCGTTCGGCTTCGGCGGATCCAACGCGCACGTGATCGTTGAAGAAGTCGCGGCAGAGATCGCGGATGGTCCGCCGCAGAATGTGCGCGCGACCTCGAGTGAGACGGAACTACGCTACCCAGAGCGTTTGATCGTATTGTCCGCACGCACCGAACCCGCACTGCGCGAGCAGGTTCGCCGGCTGCGCGACCACCTGTCGAGCCACCCGGGCATCACGCTCGAGGACCTCGCGCACACGCTCTGCCGCACGAGAAAGACTTTCGCGCAACGCCTTTCGCTGGTGGCGACCACCATGGCAGAGGTGAACAGCTTCCTGAACGAGAGACTCGGCGACACCGCGCCGATCGGTGTGTCGACCGAGACGGCCGACGCATCCCAAGCCTCGGCCTTGGTGGTTGCCGCAGCCCTGCGACCGGGTACAGTGCCGCGCCACCGGCTGCTGCAGGCGGTCGGCGCGCTGTTCGAACGCGGCGTCGACCCGGATTGGTCCGCCCTCGCCCCACCGGGTCATGTGGTGTCGTTGCCAACGTATCCGTTTCAGCGGCAACGCCATTGGGCCATCCCCACAGAGACCGAACCGATGCGGGACCTGCGCTCCGAAAGCACTGTGGTAGCGGGTAATTCGACGCAGGATCACGGGCGAGGCCACCGTGTCGGCCGCGCCGCGCTGAGTGACACGGTGGCGAAGGAACTGGCCGAGGTCGTCGGTGTCACGCCGGACCACATCGGCCGCACCCGGAACTTCGATCAGCTGGGTGTCGGTTCGGTGCACGCCGTCGAACTCAGCTCCCGTCTCGCCGCCCGCCTCGGCATCACCATCCCCGCAGCGATCATCTGGGGCCACCCCACCGTCGAACTCCTCACGGCCGAACTGTCCACCCGCCTCGAAGCGACGAACCACCCCGCAGCGCCACCGACAATCGGGGCACGTGAGCTCCCGGACAGCATCGAGCCCGCGCTCGCCGCCCGCCCGCCGCGGACATCGGCGGACGAGGAGGTTCTCTCCACAGCCGAACTACTGGCGCTGGGCCACGAACTGCTCGGCTGATCGCGACCGCCGTCAGGTCAGTGCCGGCTGGGTGGCCCTGCGCACGGGTCGGATCCGAATGCCGCACTCCGGGCGCAGGTTCACCGACGCCAGCGGCACCACCGGGTGCGCGCTGTCCAGCTCGAGCCGGAAGCGTTGCACGGTCATCGCCAGGATCAGCACCATCTCGGTCATCGACATGTCCTTGCCGAGGCAGATCCGCGGGCCGCCGGAGAACGGAAAGAACGCGAACTTGTGCCGTTCGGCCACTTCCTTGTCGGCGAAGCGCTCGGGCCGGAACTCCGCCGGGTCGTCCCACAGCCGCTTGTCGCGGTGAATGTAATACATGCACAACGTGACCCGAGCGCCCGCCGGGACGTGATACCCGCCGATCTCGTCGTCGGCGATCGGCGTGCGCTCGACGATCCACGCGGGCGGGTACAACCGCATCGTCTCCTCGATGACCATCCGGCAGTAGCCGAGCTGCCCGAGGTCGGCGAAAGCCGGGGTACGGTCGCCGAGCGCGTCGCGGACCTCGCTCGCGAGGCGTTCCTGGATCTGTGGGTGCGTGGCCAGCAGATAACACGCCCACGACAGCGCATTGGCCGGTGATTCGTGACCCGCCACGAGCAGCGTCTTGATCTCGTTGAGCAGGTCTTCCTCCCGCATGCCCTGCCCGCCCTCGTCGCGGGCGCGGACCAGCGCGGTGAGTACGTCCGAGGTGTCGCCGCCGCCCCTACGTTCCTCGATGAGCTGCCGTACGACGTCGTCGAGTTCGCCCACCTTGTGGGCGACCCGCCGCGCCGCCGGCGTCGGGAACGACTGCGGGAGCTTCACCGGGGCGTTGACCCGCTTCATGATGAACGCGAAGGCGGCTCGCATCGCATCGGTGACTTGCGTTGTGTCCGTTGACAAGTCGATGCTGAACAGGATCCGTCCGGTGACCGCGAGCAGCAGCTCGACGTAGTCGTCGTAGATGTCGCGATACTCGCCCGCCGCGGCATCCCAGCGATCCAGCATGGCCGCCGTGCTGCCGGTGATGTCGTCGGCGAATCCCTTGACGTGCGTATGGGAGAACGCCGGGCTGATCAGCTTGCGCTGCTTGCGCCAGTAGTCCATGTTGTTGGTGGTCAGCTGGCCGTCGCCGAGCAGGATACTGAACTCGTCGTAGATCGGGCTCTTACGATAGTTGGTGTAGTTGTCCTTGAGCACGTATTCGGTCAGCACCGGGTCCGCGACCAGGTAGACCAGCATCGGCCCGGCCTTCACCCGGACCACGTCGCCGTAGCCGTCGAGCAGACTGCCCACAGTGGCCAGTGGGTTCTTCGCCAGTTTCGGCAGCATACGGCCGGTTTCGACCAGTCCTGGACCAGGGGCTTTCATGGTGGGACCTTTCACTTCAACAGCTTCGCGTGCTTGCGCAGCTGGTTCACGTAATCCTGTTTCTCCACCACGAGCGGGTACTGCTCGGCGTGGTAAAGACGCAGTCCGGCATACAGATCGGGCTGCGCACCGTGGGTCGCGCGGACGAAGCGCTCGATCCGTTGCGGCCCGGCCGCTTTCGCCTGCACATAGTCGGCGACGAGTTCGGCCTGGTGCGTGTAGACATCCCAGTGGGAGCCGATCGGGCGCACCATCCCGACGACGAACAAGCCGAGCGCACCGGGCGGAAAGATGTTGAGGTACAGCCCCGGCCGCAGCGCCCCCTCGGCCCAGTTGAGGTGCACGCGGTCGACCACCGGATAGGTCGGCACGAAACCCGTTGCCAGGATGACCGTGTCGACCTTCTCCTCGCTGCCGTCGATGAAGGTCGCTCGGTCGTCCTCGATCGCGGCGATATCGGGTTTCGGCGTGATGTCGCCGTGCGTGTAGTAGTGGTGCAGCTGATCGCCGAGCATCGGAATGACGATGCCGTTGTCGAAGTCGGGCACCGGCAGCCCGAACGATCGGGATCGGCGGCGCAGGTAGGAGAACAGCGTTTGGAACGCTCGCTTGCGCATCGGCCGCCACATGCGTCCCTGCAGCATGCTGTCCGTGGGTTGCCCGAGCAGATACTTCGGCATGCAGTAGAACCCACGTCGACTGCTGTGCAGAGTCAGTGCCGCGTTCACCGCGCAGTCGGACAGGATGTCCGCCGCCGACTGCCCGGCGCCCACCACCAGGACGCGCTTGCCGATGATCTGTTCGGGATGTCGGTACTCGCTCGAATGCAGCACGGGCACTGTGCTGTTGCCGGGGATGTCGATGCGGCGCGGGGTCCGGTCGTGCCCGGTGGCGATGACCACGCCCGCGTACGACTTCCTGGTGCCGTCACCGAGGGTCACGTCCCATCCGGCCTCCGGTCCGTCCGTGGCGGGCTCGATCCGCCGCACCTCGGTGTTCAGCCGGATATGGGGTGCGAGTTCGTTGGCGTCGACGTAGTTCTGCAGATAGCGCAGGATCAATTCATGACCGGGATAGTCCGGATAGTCTTCCGGCATCGGAAAACCCGGAAACGCCTGCACCCCTTTCGAAGCGATCACATGAGTATTGCGGCTGACCGGCGAATCCGATCTACGCGCGTCCCAGATCCCGCCGATGCCGTCCGTCGCCTCCAGCACCTCGAACGCGATCCCGCGCGCGGCGAACGCCTGAGCGGTCACCAATCCGGCCGCACCGGCGCCGATCACACAGTAGGTGTTCATGCCGCACCGACCGGTTCGGGTTCCGACGCCGCGACGCCGCGGGCTTCCCCTGCCTCGGTACCGCCGCTCGCCCGCCAGGCCACCGCGAAGCAGGTGACGTAGATGATCGTCTGCGCAACCAGGGTGAAGTACACGTTCTCGTTGTAGACCGCGACAAGAAGCCAGGCCACGGTCAGCAGCGCGATGGTGCGCTTGCTCCCCCGCATCAAGCCCGCGTATACCGCGAACATCCACACCGCGCCGACCGCAATGTACACCCACGGCCCGAACGGCGCCCGGAACGAGGCCAGCGTGAGCACCGCCAGCCAGATGGCGAGGTTCTCGGCCCGGAACCTCGCACCTTCCGCTCCGGCGCGCAGCCGCCGGTGGATCCGCACCGCGGTGACAGCGACCAGGACTACCAGCAGCAGCGTATAGATATTGGTGATGAGCCGGGCCGGTCCGGTGGGATCGCCGATGTCCCAGCCCATAATGTTCGCCTTGTAGGGCAGCCCGTAGGGCGAATAGTTGACGAGCTGATTGGCCCGTTCGACGAGGACGAACTGATGGAACTCACCGCTGGCCAGCTTCTGCCAGGTGCCGTCGGACAGGAACAGCCGCCAGGGCTCACGTCCGAAGATGAGCAGCGTTGCAAGCGAATAGATTCCGCAGAATGCGGCGGTCCATGCCGCCGGTCGCCAACGTCGTTGTACAAGCAGATACACCAGCAGGATCGCCGGTGACACCTTGGCGATGATCGCGAATGCCAGTGCCGCGCCACCGAAGATGTTGCGACGCAAGTGGAACAGCACCATGGCGCCCGCACCGCCGACATACAGGATCAGCACGTGGACATTGCCGATCTGCAAGGTCGCCAGGGTGGGCAGACTGAGCCACACGACCGGCGTCAACGCGGCGAGCACGCCGCCCTGCTTACCGCCCACCCAGCGGGCGATCCCCAGCATGCCGATCAGCACGATGGCAACGTACAACGAGTAATACAGCGCCCGCAGTGTGCCGAAATCATGACTGAACACCAGCAGCAGCCGTGGCAGCAGCAAGAACGGCGGCGGGTACAGATAGGCGTCCCGGTCCTGCGGCTGCACGCTCGGCAGCACCGAATCCGCCTGCGGGGACTCGTACCGATGTCGGTTGTACAGGTTGGCCGGGTCGTCCTCGGCGACCAGCGCGCCGCTGACATAGCCGGTCAGATGGGACTTCTTCACCAGGAAGTCGTCCTCGGCCGACAGCGAACTGTCCACGTTGTTCGCGTCGAGAATGAACTGCGTCAGCCGGGCGAGCACCAGCACCACGGCGAGGATGACCACACTCCACAGCACCCGCACGACGATCGGCTTACTGCGCACCACGTCCCGCCATTCGACGGGCACCGACGGCACGAACAGGACGAACAGCACTGCCGCGCAGAGGATTCCGAGCAGCGCGGTAACCGCACCCGGTAGTCCGGTGAGCGACAATGTGATCATCACGATGGGGACGAGAATGCCGACGACGAACACCGCGTACATCGCAGCGTAGTAGTCGAGTGCGCCACGGAATCTCGTCCAGGTCCTGGATATCATGTACAACCTGCGCTTTCCAACTTCAGCATGGTCCTGCCCGAGGACGTCGCGGTGGTCTTATCTGATCCGCGCGCCGATGCGATCGGCGAGCTCCGGGACGATCTGCGCCACTACCTCGTTGGGCGTCGGCGCGTCACGGATATCGGCCCCGACCTGTTCGGCGGCGGCGCGGAACCCGGGTTCACGCAGCAGCGTCCCGATGGACTCGGCCAGGCCGTTCGTATCGGCTTGCGCGGCCGGATCTTCGGCTCCCTGACCCGCGCCCGCGCGCACTATGCCGCGGGCATAGTCGAACTGGTCGAACATCTGCGGCAGCACCAGTTGCGGCAGGCCGTACCAGCCGGCCGTGAGGCCGGTCGTCGAACCGCCGTGGTGCACCAGGAGATCGCATCCCGGCAGGAACAGTTGCAACGGCACCTCTTCGACAACACGGATGCGATCGGGCAACTCACCGACAAGCGCCCGATCGGTCGCGGAGAGCGCAACCACAATCTCGGCGTCCGCGACCTCGGACAGCGACTCGACAATCGCACGCAGTGGGCGCGGCCCGGTCAGGCTCAGCGTGCTGCCGCCCAGACAGACAGCGATCCGCTTGCGCCCCTGATTGTTTCGGTGCCAGTCGGGTAGCACGCCGGTCCCGTTGAACGGGATGAACCGGATCGGCGTGCCGGGCGGCGCGTCCGGCGCCTGCACACTCGCCGGGCAGATGTCGAGCACGGCGACGGGGTCGGCCAGCTCACCACCCGCCTGCGCGACCAATGCCGCGGTGCGTTCCATGAACGGCCCGCCGGTCGGATCGATGCCCCAACGGTGCACCAGCACAGGCAGATCCAGGACGGCTCCGAGTGCCCGACCGACGGTCGCCAGCGGGTCGGTGAGGACGACGTCGGCGCCCCAGTCCCTGGCCACGTCGGCGAACACGTCTACGTACCGGGTCGCGTGGTTGTACCAGTTCTGTGCGGCGATATGCCACAGACCCTGACCTGAGGCCTGATCCCGGTCGGCGAACAGCGGTAGCGGGAACATGCTCGGGTTCACCTGGGTACGCAGCTCGTCCATCGGCACGTTCAGTGCCGGCAACTCGACGGCGTTCAACCCGGAACGCCGCGCGGTGGCCGTGACGTCGCTGCGCGAGGCGACGAGCACATCATGACCGGCCAGCCGTAGCGCCCAGCAGAACGGCACCATCGCCAACAGGTGCCCGGACGACGGTACCGGGACGACGAGGAATCTCATACCGTCACTCCTTCGGCTTCATCCACTCCATCGGATTGGTATGCCGCGGTACCCATGATGGAGCGGATTGCTCGCTGTTGCGGCGCTTTTCGATGACGACGATGTTGTGGTAGAAGTGCACCGCGCCGATCCACTCGTCGTGCGGGCGGTGCTGCGGCCCCGCATCCTTCTCGAATTCCTGGTGGTGCAGCGCGTCGACAAGGGTCTTGAGATAGCCGACTGTGGTCGCCGGACTGTCGAGTTCGGTGCTGCTGCCGCCCCAGCCGGTCCAATACGAGGTCTGAGTGTCCTCCACCACGTACAACCCACCCGGACGCACGTGGGCGAACAGTGCCTCGAACGAGGCGATCACATCGCCGCTGATATGGCTGCCGTCATCGATGATGATGTCGAACAGACCGAGCGAACCACCGAGTTCGGCAAGCAACGCCGGATCCCCCTGGTCGCCTTGCAGCGGCTGCAACCGTGGTTCGGCAATGCCGGACTTGTCGAAGTAGTCCAGTCCATACACCATGCCACGACGGAAGTACTGCTTCCACATGCGCAACGAGGCGCCGCCGACGTTCGGTGCCTGATAGCCGCCGATACCCAGCTCCAGCAGCCGCACGCGACTGTTGCGCAGCGGTGCGAAGTGCCGCTCGTAGTGCTCGGTGTACCAGTGGCCGCCCCACTTGTCCGAGCCGAACCGCAGCGACAGCGCGCCGAGGTCGTAATGATGTGTGGCGCAAGCGGTCACGATGCCGTCAGCGGCGCGCGCCGCGGCATCGCGGGCCATCCGCCACGGGTCGTCCGGCGCGAAACTGCCCGGCCCCGGCTCGTCCTTCAGCGCGATCGAGCGGGTACCGATCCCGGCGTCGGGCGGCCCGTACACCGCGCGCAGCAACTCCACCAGATCCTGCCGCACCACCAGCCACGGATCCTCCAGGGTGCCGGGGGCGACGGCGGGGTCCTCGGCGCCGAAGGTAACCAGGTAATCCAGTTGCTTACCCTCGTGGGTCAACTCGAATACCGCAGTGACCGGCCGACTCGGCAGCACGCCGTCGCGGGCCCGCCAGGCGATTTCCTTCAGCACCGCGTCGATCACCGTTTCGGTGCCGATCTCGCCGAGTCGCGCCGCCGTCTCCTCGTAAACCCCGTCCGCGATGGAGATCAGTTGCGCGGCAAGGAGATTCTCGTCGTTCAGGTTCACGTCATCCATCCGTTCCGCCGGTGACCACCGGCCTCGCTTCGTCGACCAGGCACACCCCTTCGGCCGCGAGCATGGCTCGAACCAGGCCGCGGAAATCCACCGAGGGCCGCCATCCCGTCCGCTCGCGCAACCTGCGCGCGTTGCCCACCAGTGGCTGCTGGTCGCGGGTCAGCATGGCGGGGCGTTCGCGAACATGTTCTCGCCAGTCCAGTCCGGCCATACCGAACGCGACCGCGCAAAATTCCGCAACCGTGTGATATTCACCGGTCGCGACCACGAAGTCGGCCGGTTCGTCGAGGGCGAGGATCCGGGTCATCGCCTCGACGTAGTCCGGCGCATATCCCCAGTCCGCGCCCGCGTCGAGCCGGCCGAGTACCAACTCCTCCGCTGCGCCCTGCTGGATCCGGGCGACCGCCCGCACGATCTTGCGACTGACGAATTTCTCGGCTCGCAAGGGTGATTCGTGGTTGAACATGATCCCGGTCGACACGAACACGCCGCGCGCCCGATAGGCCCGGCAGGCCAATAGGCCTGCGGCCTTGCTCACCCCATAGATCGACTGTGGCCGCAACCCGCTGTCCTCGTCCCGGTCGGCGCCGTCGCCGGGACCGAACATATGTGAGGAGGCCGCATAGAACAGCCGGGTGCCGGTCTCATAGTGATCGATCGCCTCCGCGAAGTGCTGCACCGACAGCGTGTTCACCCGGTGCGAGTCGCGGGCCAGCTCGCGCGGATCCACCGGCGGATCCTGTGAGGAATGCTGGACTGCCGCAAGCAGATACACCTGCCGCGGTCGCTCGGCCGCAATCAGCCTCGCGACCGAATCGGCGTCGGTGATGTCGACCGGCCCAGCGCGGCTGAGCGGGAACACCTGGTGGCCACGCGCGCCGAGCAGGTTGATCAGCAGCATGCCGTCCTGTCCCGATGCGCCCGTGACGACGATGGTCATCTCATACCACCTCCAGCTCGGGCAGTGCGAATACGAGATGTCCACCAGCGGAACGGAACTCGCGTTCGCGCTCGACCATCATCGAGCGGAAGTGCCAGGGCAGCACGAAGTACTGGTCCGGCGCTTGCTCGCGCGCCTGCGCCTCGGACACGATCGGGATGCCGGTGCCTGGCGTGCACTTGCCGAACTTGTCGTCGTTGACCTCCGCGATGCACGGCAGATCCGATGGCCCGATCCCGCAGTGTTGCAACAGCACATTGCCCTTGGTGGAGGCGCCGTAGCCGAGCGTGCGCAGGCCGGCCCGCTTGGACCGGTCGAAGAACGACCTGACCTGCTCCCGATGCTGATCGACCCGCTTCGCGAAGTCGGCGTAGATCTCCGGTGTATGCAGGCCGAGACCGGCTTCCTCGGTGCGCATCCGCGCCAACTCGGCCGCATCAGCGGCGGTCGGGGCGCCCTGCTTGCCGAGCGTCAGCGCGAAACTGCCACCGTTGATGGTGTTGCGCTCCACCTCCAGCACCACGAAGCCACACCGCCGCGCCATCCACTCGATCTGGTCGAGGGTGTAGTACTCGAGGTGCTCGTGACAGATGGTGTCGTAGGACGTGGTGGCCAGCATGGCGGGCAGATAGCTCTGCTCCAGTACCCAGATGCCGTCATCGGTCAGGCTGGCGTGCACCTCGCGCATGAACTCCAGCGGGCTCGGCACGTCGTAGAACATGGCGATCGACGTGATCACCTTGGCGCGCCGGCCGTTCAACAGCGAGGCAACCAGCTCGCGAGAGAAGTATCCGGTCGCCAACCGCACCTGCGGGGGGTAGAACTCCCGGAACTTCTCCCCCAGCGGATCGATGCCCACCACGGTGGCGGCGGCGGCCGGGTACCACTTCAGCAATGTCGCGTCATTGCTGCCGATGTCGATCACCACATCGTCGGGTTCGAGGTCGACCCTGGCCCGGATCCGCGCCACCCGACGACCGAGATGATCGATCATCGAGCGATTCAGGCCGGAGCGGTATCCGTAACCAGCGGAATACATTTCGTCGAAGTTCGCAGTATGCCGCAGCTGCACCAGCCCGCAATCCTCGGCTCCGGTGCGCACACAGCGCACCAGCTCCAGCGGATAGCGCGGCACCTCGAACGGGTCGGTAGTCGGGAACACCCCGGTCAACGCCATCGTGCCGAGATCGACGACCGTTTCCAGCCGGGTGTTCTCGCACACCCGGCAGCGTTCAATCTGGCATGATCGGGGCCCTACGTGGTTACGCATGCTGCCTCCTCCGGGCCTGACCTCTCATGCAGCGGTGCACCGCCAACGCTTCCGTCACGCGTTCTCCATATCGTGGGCAACCATCAACTCCACCAACTCCGTGAAACTCGTCTTCGGCTCCCACCCGAGCTTCTCCTTGGCCTTACGCGGATCGCCGGTCAAATGGTGTACCTCGGCGGGCCGGAAGTAGGTGGGATCCACCTCGACGAGCACCCGCGAGGTGCGCCGGTCGATCCCCTTCTCCGCGAGTCCTGTTGCCTCCCAGACCAATTCGACACCAGTAGCCGAGAACGCTACCTCGCACAGCTCCCGAACGCTGTGCGTTTCTCCGGTCGCGATGACGTAGTCGTCCGGCTCCGGCTGCTGCAACATCAACCACATCGCCTCGACGTACTCCTTGGCGTAACCCCAGTCCCGTCGCGCGTCGAGGTTGCCGATGAAGAGCCGATCCTGTTTCCCCTGCGCGATTCGCACCGCACCGCGAGTAACCTTCCTGGTAACGAAAACCTCTCCGCGCCTGGGTGATTCGTGATTGAACAAGGTCCCGTTGACCGTGTACATCCCGTAGGCCTCGCGATGGTTCACGGTGATCCAGTATGCGTAGAGTTTCGCCACGGCGTACGGCGAGCGCGGGTGGAACGGCGTGTCCTCACTGAGTGCAACATCGTGCAAGCCGCCGTACAACTCCGACGACGACGCCTGGTAGAACCTGGTCGCGATGCCGGTCTTGCGGATCGCGTCCAGGATCCGCAGCGTGCCGATCGCATTGGTCTCCGCGGTGAATTCCGGTATCTGGAACGAGATGTGCACATGCGACTGCGCGCCGAGGTTGTAGATCTCGCTCGGCCGCACCACTTCCAGTATCCGGTTGAGGCTGCTGGAGTCCATGAGATCGCCGTAATGGAGAAACAACCGGCGTTGCGAGTGCCTTTCGGAATAAAGGTGGTCGATACGATCGGTATTGAAATTCGACGCACGCCTGACTATTCCGTGGACCTCATATCCTTGTTGCAACAGGAATTCGGTCAGATATGACCCGTCCTGGCCGGTGATGCCGGTTATCAAAGCCTTCCTCATCAAACCTCCAACCAGAGACTAACGGTTGTAGAAATCATGGGCAATACCTATGTTTCGGTCGCCGGACATACTAAAATTGGATCGCATGAGCACGGCCTCCGAAAGAACTCTGATAATGATTCCGACGTACAACGAGCGTCGCAACGTCGGGCCGTTGCTCGGTCAAATACTCGACCAGGGCACCGATTTCGATGTGCTCTTCGTCGACGACAACTCCCCGGACGGCACCGGCGAGCTGCTGGAGGACCTGGCGAGGGAGCACGCTCCGCGGATTCACGTGCTGCACAGGCCGGGCCGCAAAGGCGTCGGCTCTGCGCACCAGGACGGTATCCGATGGGCCTATTCCGAGGGATACGACAACATCATCACGATGGATTCGGATTTCGCACATCCGCCGTCGTATCTGCCGGCGCTGCGAGCCGCCGCGGCCGGTTTCGATATCGTGGTCGGATCGCGGTACCTCAAAGAGGACAGCCTGGCCGACTGGACTCCCTTCCGTAAGATCCTCACCCGGGTCGGGCATTTCCTCACAACGACACTGTTGCGGATGCCCTACGACGCCACCGGCGCTTTCCGATTCTACCGGCTCGACGCCGTTCCGGTCGGCGCTTTCGACCGGGTGCGGTCCACCGGATACTCGTTCTTCTTCGAAAGCCTCTACATCATGAACGCCAACGGTTTCCGCATCCAGCAGATACCGATTCACGTGCTCAACCGCACGGCGGGCGCGTCGAAGATGCGCACCCGCGACGTGGCGACCAGCGTTCGATTTCTGCTCGTGCTGTGTGCGGAGAAGTACCTCCGGCCGAGCAGGCACCGCATCAGTTCGCCGGCCCACCATTGATCCGCCTCCTCGAAAGCCAGTCGATCACCGTCGCCGCGTCCGGCCAATCGGACTCGGTGACGGTGGCCGGGAATTGGTCGTCGACATAGTCCTTGGCGAACTCCGACCGCGACCCCACCGCATCCCGCACCTCGGCCAGCGTCACCGTGGTGCGCGCGCCAACCTCACGCAGACCGCTGCTGCCCGAGTGGCGGGCGATCCATTCGGCGCACCACTCCACCGGGGCGAAGCTCTGCCGGGATCGCCCGCTGGCGAACACCGGACGGTCGGCCGCCATGTCCGCCAGCACGCCTTTGCGGTAGTCACCGCCATACATCGGGCCGAGCCGGACGATGAAAGTGTCTGTGCCGGTGCATAACTGCTCGGCGGCGGCGCGATTGCGGCCGTACACGGTGTCGAGTTGCGTCCGGGCCGAGATGCTGCTGATCTGGACGAACCTGTCCCACCTCCACGCATCCCGCAGCCACTCGGTCCTGGTCACCGTCTCGTCCCGGTCGGCGGCCGGATTGTGCTCGGCCCAAAAGCGTTTCGACGGGCACGCCGCATTGACCAGCACGGAGTAGCCGCCCGTGGTGCGCAGCCGTTCGTGGTGCGCGCGGACCACGGGCACCACCTCGTAGTCGGGGTGCCTGCCGAAAGCCTCGACCAACGCCGCGCCCACGTAGCCCGCGGCGCCGACCACGGCCACCCGTTGCCGGGACATCACCCATTGCCTTCCAAGGTGTGTGGCAGTGGCGCCACCTGGACGATCGGCGGATCGCACTCGTCCCACGGCTTGGTCAGCATCGCGATGAATGTCAGCGGCGTGATCGAGTACACCGTGTGCATCACCCCGATCGGCGTGCGCGTGCAGATCCCCTTGGACACGTGGATGAATTCCTCCGGGCAGTCAGGATCCTCGTGGTCGTCCTTGGTGACCAGCACGCCATTGCCCTCGACGAACAGCAGATACTCGACGAAGTGCGGGTGATAATGCAGGCCGCGCACCTTGCCCGGATGCATGTAGATCAGATTGAACTCCAGCAGCGGTTCCGGAGGCACCCAGGTGAATATGCCGCCGCGGCCGTCGCGGACCGTGTCGAGATTGCAGGACGGAGTGAGGACTTCGACCTTCATGGAGTGATCCCTTCATCAGGCGGGTACCGCGTTCGGATAGACGGTGCGCAGCTTGTCGGCGATGGAGTGGACCAGCGCGTCGCGCTGGTCCAGGAGGAAGAAGTGACCGCCCGGCAGCAGCTCGATGGAGCGAACCCCCGGCAGCACATCGCGCCAAGCCTCGAGTTGTGTGGCCGCCACCTGGCGATCGTCCCGTCCGCCGTAGAGGTGGACCGGGCAGGTCGGCGGCGGGTGCGGGACGAACCGATAGTCGTCGAAGATCTCGAAGTCGCTGCGCAATGCGGGCAGGAACAATGCCATCACCTCGGGCGAATCCAGGACCTCAGGTGGGATGCCGCCGTAATGCCCTACCGCGGAGAGGAATTGATCATCCGACAGGCTCGACAGACGTCCCGGCCGCGGCAGGTGCGGTGCCACCGACGCTGCGAGGAACAGCACCTCCGGAGTGACCCCCGCAGGGAGTCGGCGCGCGACCTCGAAGGCGGTCAGCGCACCGAGGCTATGGCCGAAGAAGGCAAACGGCAAGTCGGTGAGCGAAACCACCTGCGCCACTGCGGCATCCACCAATTCCCCGAATCCGCGCATTGGTGTCTGCCCGAGATGCCGGTGCCTGGCCGGCAATTCGACGGCGCACAACTCCACCCAATCGGGCAACCGGGTCCGCCACGGCGTGTAGGCCGCGGCCTTCCCACCCGCGAACGGCCAGCAGAACAGGCGCAACCGCGCAGGGGTGGTCTGCCGCCGATGCAACACCAGCCGATCCGCGGTGTCGCCCGCACCGAATGTGATTGATACGACCGGCTGTTCGGGTGATGGTGTGGGCCCTACACTCGGCGTGGGCGGCGGGGCCTGCGTCGTCGGCATGCTCGCCGCTGGTGGCACGGGTCGCGCACTCGGCATTCGCGCTGGGGTCGGCTCCGTGCGCACAGCCGCCTGCGGTGGCTCGGAATGGAACATCGCGAGATCACCAACGGTCACCAGTCGCGACACCTCCACCCCGACTGCCGCGAAGAACTTCGACAGGGGCGCCGAAGGGCCGATTTCGACGATCGCCGTTCCGGTGCGACCGAGTGCTCGCATATTGTCCTGCCAGCGGACCGGCGCGCTGATCTGGCGGACGAGATGATCGGAGAGTGTCTCGGGCCGGTGGAACTCGCCGGTGAAGTTCGAGGTCACCGCGGTCGCACGGTCCGCACGCAGCCGCGGCGCGCAGTCGGCGACGTACCCGGCGAATTCCGATTCTATCGACCGCATCAACCGGGAGTGGAAGGGTGCACTCACCCGCAGTGGAACGAACCGCAGCTCCGGAAGACGCTCGGCGAGGAGCACTCTGGCGGCCGCGACGGCCTCGGTGGCGCCGCTGATGACGAGTTGCTCCGGCGAGTTGTCGTTGGCGACCTCGGCGCCGACGCCGGCGACGAGTTCGGCCACTCCGTGCGCGGCGATGCCAGGCAAGATGAGCGCCGCCATCGCGCCACGGCCCTGCGCCACCGCCCGCTGCATGAGCGCACCGCGGGCTCGGACCAGTCGGACCCCATCGGCGAACTCGAGGACGTGGGCCGCGACCAACGCGCTGTACTCGCCGAGACTGTGTCCGCCGAATGCGACCGGCCGCACACCGCATTCGGCCGTCAGCACCCGGTGTGCCGCGATCTCCATGGTGAGCACGCACGGCTGGGTGTACTCGGTGCGATGCAGCCGCTGATCCCGTTCGACGCAGATCCGCAGCAGATTCTCCCCTACCGCCTCGGCCGCCTCGTCGAAAACCGCACGCGCGACCGGGAATTCGGCGCAGAAGTCCGCGCCCATCCCGACCCGCTGCGCGCCTTGACCAGGAAAGACGAGGGTGCACTCGGCATTCATCGCCCTACCTCCGCGGACCCCATCGGCAAGACGAACGCTGAATATGTGGGTCTCATCAGCCCCGTACCTCCAGCCGCAACTCCCCCTCGTCGGGGACCGACGTGTGGACTGCTCGAGACAGGTGGACTCGGGACGGCGTAGTGCCCACTCATCGCGCCGCCTCGACGGTCGATTCGGCCGCCTTCGGCGTCGGGATGTAGCCGACCTCCGCGCAGTGGGCCAGATAGACCTGGACCAGCCGCTCGGTCGTCGGACAGTCGATGCCCGCCGCGCCGAGCACCCGCCGGGTGTACGCGCCATCGGCGTAGGAGCTCTCCTCGTAGTGGATGAAGCCGAAGAGCTCGATGCCGTACTTGAACATCTCCAGGGTCTGGCTGTCGTAGACCTCGACGGTGCCACGGCGATAGATCTGACGTTCGGTGGCCCGGCGATGGAATTCCTCGAGCGGCACGAGATCTACGTCGTACCCGGCCCGTTGGACGTAGCGCACGACGTCGTAGTAGCGCCGGATGTCCGGGTTGGTCAGGTGGTAGGTTTCGCGATAGGTCGGTCTGCGCAACCCGATGTGCACGATGGCCGCGCTGACATAGTCGACCGGGGTGATGTCCCAGTGCACCGGCGTCAGCATCGTCTCGCCGGTCTCGATCATCGTCTTGAGGATGTCGTAGTAGGCACCCTTGACGCTCACCTCGGAGAACGGGTATCGCCCGGTGACGCTGTCGCCCATGATGTTTCCCGGACGCACGATGTCCCACAACAGGCCACGCTCGCTGGCCGCCCTGATGAGTTTCTCGGACTCGTATTTCGTCTGCTGGTACGGCAGATGGTCGTAGCCCTGGCCCAATTCGAGGTCGCGCTCGGTGAACGGCGGGTTGTTGAAGTTGAGCCGGTCACCCAACGCACTGAAGCTGGAGATGTACACGAGGTACTTACCACGCGACTGCAGCGCGAAATCAACAGCGCGCCTTGTGCCTTCGACGTTGATCGGTGCGAGCGCGTCGTAGAAGGTGACAAGCGTGGTGCGGCCCGCGGCGTGGATGGTCAGGTCGACCTCTTGCGCGATGCGGCGCCAGGTCACCTCGTCCAGACCGAATCTGTCGTTCGATACATCACCGAGCACTGGTGTGACCCTGGCCGCGAAGGTGTCGTCGAGGGCGCCGTCCGGGTCGTAGGTGGCA
Organism: Nocardia sp. NBC_01009; assembly: GCF_045208035.1. Taxonomy (NCBI): domain Bacteria; kingdom Bacillati; phylum Actinomycetota; class Actinomycetes; order Mycobacteriales; family Nocardiaceae; genus Nocardia; species Nocardia sp. NBC_01009. The sequence continues at coordinate 6,112,037 of NZ_CP108695.1, forward strand.
AGGAAGTGCTTGATCCGTTTCTCGGCCGCGGCCAATGAGGTGCCACGCACCAGGCAGGTCACCCGAACGTCGGTGTGCACCAGCAGATCGTGCAGCACCTTGCCGCCGAGCACACCGGTGACGCCGGTGATGAAGACCGACTCCACGGCGATCGGTGCATCCACGGTGACGACGGTGATGTCGTCCTGTGCATCGGCCGCGCGTGCGGCAGCCGTGCTCTGCGGAGCGCCGATCGGTGGCGTCGAGGAAACGATGATCCCTTCGGCAACAAGGTAGTCGGCCAGTGACCTGATCGTCGGATACAGCTCGATCGACTCCGCCGGAATCTTGACCTCGTGCAGCTTCATGAGCCGGTTGAGCATCCGCACCGTGGCCACGGAGTCGAAGCCGAAGTCGACGAAATCCGCGTCCAGCTCGAGTTCTGCCGGATCCGTTTTGGTGAGATCGGCGAAGATATCGCGGATCTGCTCCTGCAGTAGGGCGCCCAGCTCTTCGTCGGGTTCCGCAGGCGCTGCGGGTTCCGGGTCTGCCGCAATCGGGAAGGCGACCATCGCAACGCCGTTGCCATCCTCGGTATCGATGTTCGCCTCGCCCGACTCCGGGATACGTTGCGCGGCAGCACCATTGGGTCGGTGGCCGTTACGCGGGCCGGAGTCGGTCAGCTCGGGGCTCTGCGCAACAACCGTCTTCGCCACCAGTTGCGGCGTCCCGGTGGGCTCGGTGCGGCGACGGTAGTCCTCGGGCACGATCCAATGCCTGCGCCGCGCGAAAGGGTAGGTGGGCAGGCTGACGATGCGGCCGAAGGGGCGCTCGTAGACCCGTTCCCACTCCACTGTCCACCCGGCGGTCCACAATTCGGCCGCTCGCGGCAGGTTGCCGGAACGCAGCAGGCCACGCAGCTCGGTGCGGTCCGCCTCGGATTCACCGGGCAACTCGTCGAGCTCACGATGGGTGCGGGCCACGCCTCGGAAGACCAGCAGCCCCGCCGCGGGCACCCGCGCGGCGGGATCGGCCGCACTCTCCAGCAGCTCGACCAGTTCTGCCGTCGAGGTGGCCACCACGGCGAGCCGATGCTCGAACGGCGCACGCCCGACGGCCAGTGTCCAGGCCACATCAGCGAGTGGCAGCGGGTTCTCCCGCAGCCGACGAGTCAATCGTCCGACTGCATCGGTCAGGCGATCGGCATCGCGCGCCGACAGCACCACAAGCCGCGGCCGGTCATCCGGCTCGAATGGTGGGAGCTGGTCGGCGTCGGTGAGAATCACATGGGCATTGGCCCCACCCGCACCGAACGAGCTGACCGAGGTAATCCGCGGTGCGCCGTCATCCGGCCGCGGCCATGCGGTAGGTGTGTCGATGATGCGGAACGGGGTCGCGGCGAAATCGATCGCCGGGTTGGACGGGTTGCTGTGCAGGTTCGGCGCCATCGTGTGGTGCCGCAGTTGCAGCAGCGCCTTCACCACGCCCGCGGCGCCCGCGGCCGCCTCCAAGTGCCCGACACTCGATTTCGCCGAGCCGATGCCGCAGTAGCCTTGCTCGGTCGTAGACCGGCGGTAGGCCCTCGTCAGCGCCGCGATCTCGATCGGATCGCCGAGTGCGGTACCGGTGCCGTGCGCCTCGACGTAGCCGATGTCGCGGGCATCCACCCCGGCCGTGGTCAGTGCGCGGCCGATGAGTTCGGCCTGGGCAGTCGGATTCGGCACCGTGAACCCATTGGTGCGGCCGCCGTGGTTGACGGCGCTGCCGCGGATCACGCCGTAGACCCGGTCCCCATCGGCGCGGGCATGTCGTAATGGCTTGAGCACCAGGGTGACCACGCCCTCGCCCGGCACGTAGCCGTCACCGCCTGCGCCGAACGAGCGGCAGCGGCCATCTGTGGAGGCCCACCGTCCGTAGCCGAGCAACAGGTACTTCCCCGGGTGAATCGACACATTCACACCACCTGCGAGGGCATACGCGGATTCACCGCGGCGCAGACTCTCGCACGCGAGGTGCAGGGCGGTCAGCGAGGCGGAACACGCCGTGTCCACCGCCATGCTCGGGCCGCTGAAACCGAGGTGATACGAAACCCGGTTGGGGATGGCGAAATAGCCGGAGATCGGCACACCGACGAAGGCTTGGTACTCGGCATACCCGACACCGGCGAAGACGCCGGCGTCGACCAGTCCGCGTGCCCGCGCTCCGGCCCGCACTCGATCCGGCGAGTAGCCGGCGTCTTCCAATGCAGCCCAGGATGTTTCGAGGAACAGCCGCTGCTGCGGGTCCATCTCCTCGGCTTCTTTGGGGGTGATACCGAAGAATCGTGCGTCGAACTTGTCGACATCATCGATGAAGCCACCCCAGCGCGCATAGGTGGTGCCGGGCTCGTCGGGGTCTTCGGAATGGAAAGCACGATGATCCCAGCGGTCCGGCGGCACCTCGATGATGCAGTCGCGGCCGGAAACCAGGTTGGCCCAGAATTCTTCGATGTCCTGCGCCATCGGGAATCTGCCCGCCATACCGATGACGGCGATTTCGTCGTCCACGTCGGGTGCGGGGCTGGTGGCCACTGCATCGACAGTGGCTGTGGTGGCGGAGGCCATGCCGGTCCCGTAGCCAGCCGGCTCGGATGACGGAGTAGCGACTTGCACCGAGATGCGGGCGGAGTCCGCCGATGTGGTCACCGCGGTGGCGCAGGCCGGTGCGTCGGGCGCTACCGGCCGCGCGGCCGCGGTGTGCAGCGTCACCAACCGTTCCGGGTGCTCCTCGGTGAGATAGCCCGCCAGCTCCCGGACGGTCTGGTACTCGAAGAACAGGGTGCTCGGCAGTGCACCGAAGTCCGACTCGAGCCGATCGTTCATCCTGCTGATGAGTACCGAATCGATCCCGTAGTCCTGCAACGGAATACGTGTACGAATCCGGTCCGCATCCAGTCGGCAATACACGGCGAGCAGACCCTTGAGATACTCCTCCGCGCTCCGCTGGAGGGGAGCATCGTCGGTGGACACCCCGGGCCGAGGCGCCGGTTCCGCAGTGGGTGCCGGTGTATCGACACGCGTCGGTCGAATCGCCGGTTCCGCAACTGTTGGCGCCGCGGTGGTGATCTCGGGTGCGGCGCCGTCGTCGGGCACCCAGCACCGTTCCCGCTCGAACTGGTATCCCGGTAGGTGTACCCGCTGTGCGAATTCCGCTGACCAGCCTGCGAATTCGACTCGTTCTCCCGCGACCCATCGCCGCGCGGCCGCGCTCGGATCAGCGACTACCGTCGCGGATTGCTCCGCAATGATGGTGTCGGGGATCAGACCGGTGAAAACACGCGCCGGAGTGTCGCCTTCGATAAAGTCCGCCAGGCGGGCCGCGAGGCCGTCGACGGACTCCGCGACGATGGCGAGGCGGTACTCGAAGGCCGCTCGGCCGAAGGCGAGGGTACGCGCGATATCCGGGAGCGTGACCTCAGGGTGCGCGGCCAGATGCCTGCGCAGCGCCCGCGCCGCGCGACCGAGGCTGTCCGCCGAGCGAGCCGAGAGCACCACCACTTGTGCTCCGTCGCTGCCGGTGTCCCGAGAGGGTGCCCGAACCGGCGGGTGGCCGTCTACGACGAGATGGGCGTTGGTGCCGCTGAATCCGAAGGAGCTGACGGCGGCGCGCCGCGGCCTGTCCGGCCACGCGCGCAGGTCGGTGTTGACGAAGAACGGCGAATTCGCCAGATCCAGTAGCGGGTTCACCGAATCGACGTGCAAGGAGGGTGGAATCTGCCCGGCGCGCATGGCCAGCAGCACCTTGAACAGGCTCGCCATCCCCGCCGCGTGCGACGCGTGCCCGATGTTCGACTTCACCGAGCCGACCGGGATGGTGCCTACCGTGTCGGTGTAGTGGCGGAATGCCGAGGTGAGTGCCGCCATCTCGATCGGGTCGCCCAACCGTGTTCCGGTGCCGTGCGTTTCGATGTAGCCGATGCTCGACGGGTCGATTCCGTTGGCGCGATAGACATCGAGTTCCAGCTCGGTCTGGGAGCGGGTACTCGGTGCGGTGATGCCGTTGGTGCGACCGTCGTGGTTCACTCCGATGCCACGAATCACCCCCTGGATCGGGTCGCCGTCGCGTTCGGCAGCGGCCAGTGGCTTCAATACCACCACCCCGACGCCTTCTGCGATAACGAACCCGTCGGCGGAAGCGTCGAAGCTCGCGCAGCGGCCGTGTGGCGACAGCATCCCCATCGATGCGGCCAACAGGTGGTACTCGGGCGTCACGAAGATCGCCACCCCACCCGCCAACGCAAGCTCGGATTCACCGGTGGCGAGGCTGCGGCAGGCCTGATGCACCGCGACCAACGCCGACGAGCAGGCGGTGTCGAGCCCGAGACACGGTCCGGTGAGATCGAGGTGGTAGGCCACCCTGGCGGGCAGGATGGCCGGGCTGTTGCCGGTGAACATATGATGCGAACCGAACCCGGCGCGGCTGCGCAGCAGGGTCGCGTAATCGGATCCAGGCGACCCAGCAAATACGCCACATCGGCTGCGCCGCAAAGACTTCGGATCGATCGCGGCGTCTTCCAGCGCCAGCCAGCTGTGTTCGAGGAACAACCGCTGCTGCGGGTCCATATAGTCGGCCTCGGCGGGCACCAGATCGAAGAACATCGGATCGAAGCGGTCGACGTCGTCGAGGAATCCGCCCCATTTCGAGTAAGTCTTGCCAGGCGTCACCGGTCCCGGCCGGAAATAGTCGGTGATCGGCCAGCGCGACGGCGGAACCTCGGTCACCGCATCCCGTCCGGCGGCAAGATTTCGCCAGAATTCTTCGAGGTTCGCGGCGCCGGGGAACCGCCCCGACATTCCGATGACAGCGATATCCATCGACTGCGGAGCCGTCCTTCTCGCAGGGATCGACGGTGCGATGACGGAGTGGGCGGATGCCGGCGTACCGGGTGTTGTGGCGACCGGTGCGGCGGTGTCGGGCGCCGAGGCTGCGGCCGCTGACGCCGCGTCGGGGGGTGCCGCGGCGGCCTTCGCGCCGTCGTCGGCGATCCGTCGGGTCAGTTGCCGCACCGACGGGTGATCGAAGACCGCTGTCGGCCGCAGTGACAATCGGTAGCGGGCATTGACCCGGTCGATGATCTTGACCGCGAGAATCGAGTCGACGCCGTACTCGGACAGCGGTAGCTCCGGGTGCACGTCGGCGCCCGACACCCCGAGCCCCTCGGCCACCATGCCGGTGATCTCGGCTTCGAGGCTCGAAATATCCACCGAGTTCACAGGATCAGCCGACGCGGGCGGCGGCGCGATGCCATCCGCATCCTGAGATGGGAGGGCGGCCGCGAGCGCGGGCACGGCGTCGCTCACCCCCGCCAGCAGGCGGAAGCTCGGCTCTGTGTCGGCGAATAACCCGGGACCCCAAGCCCGCACGCCGGTGAAGCCTGCGTTCGTCAGCGCGACGCGCCACTGGTCCTCCGAAAGCAATGGCGAGTGCGCGATCCGCAGTTCGGGATCCCGATACCCGTGCCAGCCTTCGAGCAATCCGAATGTCAGCGCGAGTACCTCGAGATCGGCGGTCGCCTCGGTGAACGCCAGCACACCCGCGGGCGCGAGCAGACGGCGGACATGATGCAGGGCTGGTCCGATCGCCCGCACCGCGTGTAAGACGTTGGCGCACACCACGAGGTCGGCACCCTCGACGGGAAACCCCTGCCGCACCGGATCGACTTCGATATCGAGCACGCCGAAACGCATTCCGGCCTGGCCGGCGAAGGTACGCCGGCCGTGTGCGACAAAGCTCTGCGCGACGTCGGTGTAGTGGTATTCGAACGGCACTCCGGAAGCCACCAGCGCGGCTACCACGGCGTGTGTCGAGCCGCCGGTGCCCGCGCCGACTTCCACCACTCGCAGCGGCAGCGCATCGCCTGTCCGCTCCTGGTTGTCGGCCCGTTCCCGCGCGACCGCCGCCACCAGATCTGCGAGCAGACCGTTGGCGAAGTCATAGGCCGCGTTCCCTCGGTAGATCGCGCCGACCAGCTCGAGTTCGCCGCGCGGGAACAGCACCTCGGTCGCCGCCAACTCGCCGCGCAGCACCTGTGGGTAGGCGGTCAAGCAGGTGTCGAGCAGCGTCACATACGCTTCGGTCTCGGGGAATCGGGCGAGCAGATCCGCGCGCATCCAAGTCGTTCCCGGCGGTGGCCCGGTGACCACGATCCCGGCACCCGCGCTCCGTACCAATCCGTGCCGGAGCAGGATGTCGAGGCAACTGGCGAGCAGTCGCTCGAAGCGGGCCAGCACACCGAGGCGCCCACGCATCGATTCGACCGACCACTGCCCTGCCGCAAGTCCGAGGTCGGTCAGCACGCCGAACAGGCGTATCGCCGCGTAGCGCGCCAGCTCCGCTTGTCCGGGCTCGCCGATCCCGCCCTGGCGCGGGCTGGACTCGAATCCAGCCACGGCCGTGTCGAATCCGGACTTCGGCGGCGCGATGATCCAGTAGTCCCGTTGATCGAAGGGGTATCCCGGCAGCGGTATCCGTCGGGCTGGTTCGGTCCAGTCGACGGGGGTTCCTGCGACCCACTGCCGTGCCGTCTGCTCGAGGGACGTCGCCGGCGCGAGTTCTGCCGACCGCGCACCGGCGCCCAGTGTTCCGGTCACCACAGGGCTCGCCTGGTCGCAGAGGTACTGCTCGAGCGCGATTGCCACCGCATCGGGGCCGGTCGCGACGACCGCAAGTCGATGCGCGAGCGCGGGCCTTCCGACCTGCAGCGTGCGCACCGCATCGGCGAAATCGCCCGGATCCAGTGCGCGGAAATGCCGCGCCATCGTCTCGGCGTAGCGTCGGAGCCGGTCGGGCGACCGTGCCGAGAGGACGAAAACCTCCGGTTCGCCGGTCGCCGCGGGCCGCGTCCGCTGGTCGATGAACTCCGCGAGCACCACATGGGCGTTCGCACCGCCCGCACCGAAGGCGCTGAGCCCCGCGCTGCGCGGCCGCGCAGCGCCCTCGACGATGGCGCGCGGCCAGTCTTCGAGCTGCTGTGGCAGATGGAACGGCACCGTGTCGAACGCGATCGCCGGATTCACCTGTGCGGCATGCAAGGTCGGCGCGATGCGGCCGTGCCGGAACTGCAGCAGCACCTTGGTGAGGCCCGCTATACCCGCGGCCGCCTCCAGATGCCCGATATTCGATTTCGCGGAGCCGAGTGCACGCTGTCGCCCCTCGCCGATGGACCGCCCGAATGCCACTGCCAGGCCGGCGATTTCGATCGGATCACCGAGTGCGGTTCCGGTACCGTGCGCCTCGATGTAGTCGATCGTCCCCGATTCGACTCCGGCCGCGCGTAGCGCCTCGGTGATCACCTCGGCCTGCGCGCCGGGATGGGGCACGCTGTATCCGGCGGTCTGCCCTCCGTGATTCACCGCGCTGCCCAGCACCAGGCCGTGGATGGTGTCGCCGTCGGCGAGGGCGGTAGGCAGCGGTTTGAGATAGACCGCACCTACCCCCTCGCCTGGCACGTACCCGTCGGCCCCCGCACCGAACGGCCTGCACCTGCCGGTGTCCGACATCATGCCCAAACTGCTCAGCAGTAGAAACTTGTCCTGGTGCAGCAGCAGGTTCACGCCACCGACGATCGCCGCGTCGCACTCGCCCTCCAGCAGACTGCGCCGCGCAAGATGCAACGCGGTCAGCGATGCCGAACACGCCGTGTCCACGGTGAGGCTCGGCCCGCGCAGGCCGAGGGTGTACGACGTCCGGTTGGCGATGGACGACGGAATCGATGCCACCGCAACGGGATCGCCGGTGCGTGTGGCCTCCACTCCGAGTAGCCGGTAGTCGCTCCAGGTCGCGCCGACGAATACGCCGATCCGCCGATCCCGGACGGCCGGATCCTCGTGGTGGTAGCCGGCGTGTTCGAGCGCCGCATACGCCTGCTGGAGGAACAACCGCTCCTGTGGATCCATGAGTGGGGCGTGCGCGGGCGGGATACGGAAAAACTGCGGGTCGAAACCGGCCACGCCCCGCAGGAACCCACCCGTCATCGGTGGGGAGCCTGCCGAGCGATCGGCGGTGGAGAGCCACCACCGTTGGGCCGGGACGGGTCCGACCGCGTCGTGTCCGTCGCGCAGGTTGTGCCAGAACTCGTCGAGGGTGTCGGCATCCGGATATCGACCGCTGACACCGACAATGGCGAGGGCGGTGTCGCTCTCGAAGCGGCTACGCTGCTGTGCGGGTTCGGGTTCGGCGGGGTGCGCGGAGGGAATCTCGGGTGGTGTAGCCGCAGGGGAGGTCGGCCCCTGGCGTAGTCGTGCACGCACGGCTTCCGCGTCGCCCCAGACACAGGCCACTTGGGCACGATCGGCCGACGCGGACGACATCAGCAGATCCAGCCCGATGTCGGTGGGCAGCAAGCCGATTCCCGCCCGCCCCAACGCCTCGATCTGCTCGGTGGGCGGACGCATCCCGCCCTCGGCCCACAGCGGCCAATTGATGCTGATCACCCGGGGTGATCCCGCGGTGTTGTCGTGCAGTTCGGCGAAGGCATCGAGATACCGGTTCGCCGCCGCGTAATCCGCTTGTCCCGGATTGCCCAAGACCGCGGAGACCGACGAGAACAGCACCATCAGGCGCGCCTCCGGGACCGCCCTGATCAGCCACTCGGCACCGCGGAGTTTCGGGGCGAGAACCGATCTCGCTGCATCACCGGTCGTGCTGGCGAGCAGACCGTCGCGTAGCTCTCCGGCGCCGTGGTACAGCGCATCGACTCGCCCGAAGGTGGCGCGTGCGATAGTCGCGACTCGTTCGACGTCGGCGGCGACAGCGATATCGGCCCGCACATGAACGGCTTCGCCGCCGAGGCCGGTGATCTCGGCGAGCAGCCTTGCCCCCGACTCGTCGAGCGGACTGCGCGACACCAGTAGCAGCCGGGCCCGGTACTCGCGCGCGAGCTTGCGGGCAAGTTGCTGACCGATGCCGCCGAAGCCGCCGGTCACGATCGCCACCAGGTGCTGTTCGAGCAGCGGGGCGGCCGTTCTCGCTGCGGCAAGGGAGATTTCCTGTGGTGTGCGGACCTCGCGGCGGCCCGCGCGATAGCGGATCTCGGTGGCCGCGTCGTGGTCGTCGATGGCAAGTTCGGCAGTGATCGCGGCCTCGAGATCGGCGGCGGTGTCACACAGCACGGCCCGGACGATCGGCCGCGGCAGCTCGAGCCGCACGGTGCGCGCGAAGCCACCGATCAGCGCGCTGCTGAGCTTTCCCGGTGTGGACGCTGTGGATAGGACCAGTATCCGTCGCACGGGCGCGTCCGGAGTATCCGCCACGGCCCGCACCAACTCGCGTAACGGGAGGTACACCTGCTCCGCGATCCGGTGCGGGTCGGCCTCGGAGCCCGTGTGGCGCTCACTCCACAGGTACACCGCCGCGTCGAAGGTTCGGCGGCGGGTGGACAACTCGGTGAGCAGTAACCGTAGATGCCGCGGGTCGGCCGGATCGACAACGAATTCGGAGGAACCTGAGACAAATTCACCACCGGGCCGAACGCGGACGACCGGAGCCCGCCCCTGGTGCCGATACGGCTGATCCGCGGTGTCGAAGACGAGCAGGCTGTCGGGCTCCCGTCGCCGATACGGCGTATCCGCCGGCTGCCAATCGAATCCGAAGGTGACCAAACCGTCTCGGCGCAGTGCGACCGGCGCTGCCGCCACCGGCGCCGTCGCGGCCGCACGGTACCGCGCGCCGACCGTGTCGGCCAGATACCCGGCAAGCGCATCGATGGTCTGGTACTCGAACAGCAAGGTCGGATACAGCGGTTCGCCGACCCGGGCCTCCAACTCTGCGGTCAAACGCAGTAGTCGGCTCGAATCGAGGCCGAGCTCATAGAAGCCCACGTCGGTCGCGATACCGGTGGAGTCGACGGCCATCTCGGAGGCGACAAGCACCACCAGGTCCGCGGTGATCACCGCGAGCGGATCTCGCGTATCCGCCTGCTGGCTCGGCGCGAACCCGGTCTCGGCCGGTGCTGGTCCGCTCGGACCGGTCGAAGCTGCCGCCGCCGGCGGTGCCACGTAGGACTCGGTCAGTAGTCGATGGATATCCGCCCTGCCTCGAACGCGTTTGGAGGTCAGCAGGTAGTCCGCGACCGGCCGGCCCGCCTCGTCGTATAGCCGCACTTCGGCTCGCAATAGATCCTGTGCGTGGCTGGGGCCGCGAAGCCGGGCACGCACCAACACCCGCTCCGGCGTCGGGCGCCACGCCCGAACCTCGCTGAAGTGGATCGGAATGAACGCGCTGTCGTCGTCGATGCCCAGTCGATGCGGATCGACGAACGGCACGATCGTCGACGCATCCAAGAACGTCGGATGCAGCAGGAACCCGGGCAGGTGCGCCGCCCCTTCGGCGCCCAGCGTCAGCTCCGCGGTCACCACATCCTCATGACGACCGAAAATGCCTGCGGCACGCATGAAATCGCGATGCTCGATGCCGCGGCTACCGCTCTGTTGATACATCTCGTCCAGGCCACGGGCCGCGACCAGCGCCGCCCGGACTGCACCCGGGTCCATGGCTTCCGGATCCGCGGCTGAATCAGACCGTGCGACTACACATTCCGCAACCAACTCGATCGGCCGGGTCGGTCCGCCCGAGTCGAACCGCTGCACATCGATCCGAACGCGACCGCTGCTCGCCTCCACCCGGAATGCGATGCGGACCGCGCCGCCGGAATCCAACGCGACCGGCCGGTGAAAGAACGCCTCCCGGATCACCAGGTCCGCCGGCGCGTAGCCGGCCGCCATCGCGGCACGCAGAATCAGGTCGAGATACACCACACCGGGCAGGATCCGCACCCCGTGCACCCGATGGTCCCGCACCACCGGATCGTCCGCGAGAACAGTGGTGGCAAAGCTGTCCAGCTCGATCCCACTCATGCCCGCGCCTCGCTGACGCTCGGCTCCGACATGCGCGCAGCGCACCGGCACACGACTCCCGCACTTCGCTCGTTCATACCAGTGGCTCCACGCGTAGGAACGACGCGGTGGGCACTGTCGGCGCGGCTGTGGTGGGCACCGACGAAAGCACGAACCGGGGCCCAGGATCGGTCGATGTGCTCGGAACCGTTTTCGGCAGCATGAAGCTCCTCTTGCGGAAGACGGGTGGCGACAGCGGGTTACGCACCGGACGGTGCGCCCCAGGTGCCTCTTCGACGATCAGGTGGGCATTGGTGCCACCGAACCCGAACGAGCTGACCCCCGCGGCACGGGGCCTGCCGTCGTCGGTGCGCCACTGGCGCAACTCGCGGTTGATGTACAGCGGTGACCCGGCGAACGCGAAACGCGGGTTGAGGTTTTCGCAGTGCAGCGAAGGCGGCAGCGCACCATGGTGCACCGCGAGAATCGTTTTCACCGCGCCGGCAATACCGGCCGCCGAAAGTAGATGGCCGATATTGGTTTTCACGCTGCCGACCGCACACGGTTGGGTACCGCGTGAACGGTCGCCGAGTACGGTCGCCAAGGCCTTCAGTTCGATCGGGTCGCCGATCATGGTCCCGGTGCCGTGCGCTTCGATATACGACAGCGCGTCGGGCGACATGCCCGCCGTGTCGAGGGCGGCGGTGATGACCTCGATCTGCGCATGCATATTGGGTGTGGTGATGCCCATCGTGTGCCCGTCGTTGCCGATCGCCGAGCCGCGCAGCACCGCGTAGATCCGGTCTCCGTCGCGGACCGCGTCGTCGAGACGCTTGAGCAACAGCAATGCCGCGCCCTCCCCCGGCACGAAACCGTCGGCGTGCTCGGAGAAGGTGGCGCAACGGCCGTTCGGCGACAGCACACCGGCTGCGGCCAGGGTCACGAACGGTGCCTCGTCCAGCAGCACCTCGACGCCACCGGCCAGTGCCGCGTCGAGTTCGCCCGCGCGCAGCGCCTGGCAGGCCAGGTGCACCGATACCAGCGACGACGAGCAGGCGCTGTCCAGTATGAGATTGCCCGCATGCCAATCGAAATAGTCGGAGATACGGGCGGCGATGAAGTTCTGCCCGATGCCGACGATGGTGTGCCGGTCGGCGACCGGGATGCGGTCGAAGTAGTTGGCCGCACGACTACCCGCATACACCCCGATCCGGCGACCCGCGAGCTCGTCACGGTGATAGCCGGCATCCGCGGTCGCCAGCACGGATGCTTCCAGCAGCAGCCGCTGCAGAGGGTCCATCTGCCAAGCGAGCGCGTCACTGATCCCGAAGAACCCTGGATCGAACAGGTCGACGCCGTCGACGAAGCCGCCCCATTTGCTGTTGGTCGATCCCGGACCTCCGGTCGGGTGGTAGTACCGCGCGGGATCCCAGCGTGCCGGATCGACCTCGCGGATACCGGATTCGCCTGCCGCGAGCAGGCGCCAGAAGGCATTTGGGTCGTCGCCGCCCGGCAGGCGGCAGCCGATTCCGACAACGGCGATCGGCGCGACCGAGCCATTACGCTGCGTGTCCGATGCCGGCAGTGCGCCGGTACGATGCGGGCCCGCGCCGTTGGTCGCGCCACCGTCGACTGCGCCCCGCGGATCTGGATCGCCATGGGGTTGCGCCCGCTTCGGATGTGATGGGGCGGCGAACAGATCCGGATGCTGGTCGGTCAGTAGATCGGCCAGTGCGTCCAGGGTGGGGTACTCCAGCACCAGCGCGGGGTCGAAAGGTTGTCCGGTCACCTTCTCGATGCGGCGTACCGCAGAAGCGATGAGCACGGAGTCGGCGCCGTACTCGTCGAAACGCTTGTGCCCCTCGAAACGGGCGGGCGCGAGCTTCAGCTCATCGGAGAAGATTCGCAACAACTCCTGATAGGCCCGACTCGATCCGCCGTGTGCGGCCGCATCGACGGCAGGCGTAGCCACGGCCGGACCGGAGACCGCGTTGCGCTTCGACCGATGAAGCGAGAGTTGCAGTGGCGCACCGTGATAGGGCAGGACGACCGGCGTGTCGGGCAGGCCGAGGATGCCGTCCAGGAGATCGAAGCCCTCCGCTGCCGTCATCGTCGGCAATTCGGTCGACCGATAGGCCGACGTCGTCACCGCACCGAACCCGGTGCCGCGGAAAGACGGCCACTCGATCGAACGGAACCACGTGCGGCCGTTGGCGTGCTGGGCCTCGGCAAAGCGGTCCAGGTGTGCGTTGGCCATCGCGTAGTCGGACAATCCGACCGCGAGACCGGGCAGGACGGCCGAGACCGAGGAGAACAGCACGAAGAAGTCCGGTCGATCAGCGGCGAGCACCGCGGCGAGCACCGCCGTTCCGGCAATCTTCGGCGCCAGAACGTCTGCCACCGCGGGCGCGGTCTTGCGGACGAAGGCGGGACTCTCCACGGAAACAGCGCCCGCGCAGTGCAATACGCCGCCGATCGGGCCGAGCTCACGCCGGACCTCGGCGAAGAAATGGGTCAATGCCGACTCGTCGGTGAGGTCGCCGAAATAGGTGCGTATCGCGACACCTCGGTCGCGCAGCGCGGACAGCCGCCGCACCTTGGCCGCGTGCGGCCCATCCGAGTCGGCCAGTCCTGGCCATTCGGATTCGGGCGGCAGTGCCTCCCGTCCTAGAACGGCCAGCCGGCGCGCGCCGCGCTCCACGAGCATGGCCGCGAATTCCGCACCGAGGCCGCGGGTTCCGCCGGTCACGACATAGGTGCGTGCGGGATCGACGACGAGTCCGCTGCGCGGTGCCACCGGTTCGAGCCCGACGGTCACACGTCGCCCGCCCTGGTACCGCACGCGCGGGGCATCGTCACCCACAGACGCGCACTCCGCGCCGAGGATCTCGATCAGCGAGTGCGGATCCGCGCAGACGGCGCCGCGGTGGGCGACCAGATGCACACTGCGGGTGTGTACATCGCCGATCTCATCGGCGAGAGCCGCGACCAGTCCGGCGAGCGGCGTGCACTCCGGCCCGTCCGTGCCCGGGGTGCCCGCCGCCACATGCAGCAGTGACAGAGCACGCGAACGACCGTCGATCACGCCCTGGTACAAGCCCATTCGGCCGAGATCAGCAGTCGGTCGGTGACCCGAGGGCAACGGGGCGAGATCGCAGAGATCGATCACGCTGTCGGTGTCCGGGTATCGAGCCAGCAGTGCACGACCGAGTTGGGCGCCCGCTGCGAAGTCGGTACGGTCGAGGTCACCGTCTCGTGGGGCATCGGTGACCCGGATCAGGCGCAGCGGTTCCCCGAGTGTTGCCCGCAGTGTCTCGACGAAGGATGCGGGTGTCCGGGCGTCGTACAAGACCAGCGGCAGGCGGTCGCGTACATCACCGCGGCCGGGTTCCGCAGGCCGCCACACCGGAACGAGTGCACGCCGTTCCGCGTGCACGGCAACCGCTTCCGCCCCGGTGGCGATGGTTTCGAAGGTGGCGCTGCGGGCCGACCCATTCCTGGCACGCGTTCCGGCATCGACGGTGGCTCCGAGATCGGCAACGCTTGCTGCCGGCGCCGCGGAGGATGTTGCGGCGTCCGCCGTCGGACCATCGTTTCGGTCCACAACATCGGGAATCCAGTAGCGTTCGCTGGCGAACGGATAGGTCGGTAGCGGGATCCGGCGATGGGATTCGTTGTTACACACGGTCTCCCAATCGATCTCGGCACCGTTGAGCCAGTCCGCGATGCGGTGATCGGCGGCCGCTCGCGCCGAACCGCGTGCGCCGGGCGCGTCTTCGACCCAGGTACGAACCGCTGCCCGGAGTTCGTCCAGATCGCGAGCTATGAACGCGGTTCGCGCGCTGCCCGCCAGCCTGCCGACCTGCATTGTGTGCGCAAGATCGGCCAGGTTCGGCCGTTGGGTGGTGAGGAAACGATCCAGTGCCGCAACGTATTCGGTGAGACGATCCGCATCCCGTGCCGACACGGGCACGATCTGATCGTCGACCCATCGGGTGACCGGGCGCTGGTCCACGTATTCTTCGAGCACGACATTCGCATTGGATCCCCCGGCGCCGAATGAGCTGATGGTCGCCCGGCGCGGCTGCTCGGGACCACCGGACGGCCACGGCAGCGGTCGCTCGGGAATCCGGAACGGAGTGCTCGCGAAGTCGATGTTCGGGTTGGCCGGCGTCGCGTGCAGTGAGGGCACGATGGTCTCGTGGCGCAATTGGAGCAGCACCTTGGTCAGTGCCGCCACACCTGCCGCGGCCTCCAGATGCCCGATGTTGGACTTCACCGAGCCGATGGGCAGCTCGGCCCGCTCGGTTCCGCCGAATACCTTGGACAGGCCGGCAATTTCGATGGGGTCGCCGAGTGCGGTTCCGGTGCCGTGTGCCTCGATGTAGGACACCGAATCCGGATCGACACCGCCGGTGCGTAGCGCCGAACGGATCACCGCCGCCTGCACCGTCGGATTGGGCACCGTGAAGCCGTTCACCCGGCCGCCATGGTTCACCGCGGTGCCCTTGATGACCGCGTGGATGGTGTCGCCGTCTGCCTCGGCGTCGGCCAGCGGCCGCAGCACGAGCGCGCCGACCCCCTCTCCAGCCACATATCCGTCGCCGCCCGCTCCGAAGGATCGGCAGCGCCCGTCGGTCGAGGCGAACTGCCCCTGGCTCAACGCCACGAACTTGTACGGGTGCAGCGACAGGTTGACCCCGCCGACCACGGCCATCCGGCACTCCCCGGTCCGCAAGCTCTGGCAGGCCAGATGCAGCGCGGTCAGCGAGGAGGAACACGCCGTGTCCACCGCCATACTCGGCCCCTGGAAGTCGAGCGCGTGCGACACCCGATTGGCGACACTCCAGAAAGTCGAAGCGGGCAACGTGCCGCGTCCCAGCCGCGACTCCTCCGCGCCGAACATCTGGTAGGTGCCCCACATGATGCCGACGAATACCCCGGCCTCTTCGGGGCGCATACCGCGCCGCGCCAGATCGGCCCTCGTATGTCCCGCGTCTTCCAAAGCGGCCCAAGCTGTCTGCAGGAAGAGTCGTTCCTGCGGATCCATCACCTCCGCCTCACGCGGCGAGATCGCGAAGAACAGCGGATCGAAACAATCGACATCGTCGAGGAACCCGCCCCAGTTGGTGTAGGAGGTATACGGGTTGTGCCGATCCGGGACGAAGTATCGCGAGTGATCCCACCGCTCTCGCGGAATCTCGGTAATGCAGTCGCGCCCCTCGAGCAGGACTCGCCAATACTCTTCCAGTCCGTCCGCCCCCGGATACCGACCGCTCACACCCACAATGGCGATATCCCCGACGCCCGCGCCCGAACGCTCCCGCCTGGACGGCTCGAGCCCGGTGATCCGTAGCGCCTCCGTATCGGCCGGGCTCGACGCGGAGACCTCATGCTGTCGCGAAACCGCTTCGTGAGCTGGCGCGTTCACGGATCCGGGCGAACTGCGAACTAAACCGTTCGCGTTCAACTCGCCCCGCTGTGCAACCGAGGTGCGCCCTGGCTCATCCTGGGCTGCGGACGAGTCATGGGCGGCACGTTCCGCGGACACTTCGTACTGCTGCGCAAGCGAATCCCGTGCCGACACACCCACCGGTGCGGGCGCGTTTACGGTAGGTACCCCGTCCGGCAGCGAAACCGGCTCTTGCACAGCAGTTCCCAGCTGCACGAGCAGATCGATGACCGCACGCGGGGTCGGATACTCGAAAGCCAGCGTGGCGGGCAGGCGGTGCCCGACGGCGCGAGACAGCTCGTCCCGGATCTCGATGGCCGCGACCGAATCCAGGCCGAGTTCGTGCAGTGGGCGATCGAGGTCGGCGTCGGGAGCCAGGCCGATACAGTGCCGGACCAGTGCCGCCATCTCGGCGTCGCATCCGTTCCGGTCGTGGATGACCCTGCGCTCCACCGTCACGGAAGACGGGGCCGGCGGCAGTGTGCCGCCGGCGGCGAGGCCCGCCAGCACGTCGGGCACCTCGACACCGGACCGGCGCAGGGCGGGCAGGTCGAGCGGCAGTGCCATCAGGGTGCCACTCTCCGAATCCATCGTGTGCGAAAGGATTTCGAGCGCACGACGCTCGGAGAGTAGGTGGTAGCCGCGGCGGGCGAGGCGTTGCACATCGCCGGCGCCGAGCCGGTCCACCATGCCTGTTCCGGCCCAGGGTCCCCAGGCGATCGATAGCGCGGGTAGGCCAGCGGCGCGGCGCAGCTCGGCCAATCCGTCCAGGAACGCGTTGGCCGCACCGTAGCTCGACTGGCCGGGCAGGCCGACCACCGCGGACGCCGAGGAGAACAGCAGGAAAAACCGCAGTGCGCGCAGTGCGGTCAGCTCGTGCAGATGCCAGGCGCCGTGTAATTTCGGCGCGAGAACGCGGCCGAGTCGGGTCGCGGACTGCTCGGCGATCACCCCGTCATCGAGCACACCCGCCAGGTGAACAACCCCGGCCAGCGGTGCGAGTTCACGGTCGATCCAGTCCAAGGTTGCCGCTACCGCAGCACGATCGGCCACGTCGAGAGTGCGGATCTCGATATGCGCGCCACGTTCTCTGAGCTCGGTGATCAGCTGGAGTGCCGGGGCGTCCGGGGCGTTGCGCCCGGCCAGGACCAGGCTTCGGGTGCCGCGGTCGACGAACCAGCGGGCCAGGGTCCGGCCGATTCCGCCGAGCCCCCCGGTGATCAGCACCGTCCCCTCGGTGCTCAGCACCGTCTGCGTGGTGGCCGCGCTGCCGAAACCGTTCCGTCCTGGCTCCGGCCGGGATCGCTGGGCGGGAACAAGTCGCGGCAGCAGCCGCCTTCCGCCGCGCAACGCGAGTTGTCGACGAGGTGTGGTCGAGAGTAGCTCGACAACAACAGCTTCCACATCTGCTGCCGTTCGATCGTCGAGATCTATTATCCGGCAACCGATTTCGTGCTGCTCGAGGTGAGCGCTGCGGGCAAAGCCCCACAGTGCGGACTGATCCGGCGCTACCCGATCGGCTGCGTCCACCTGCTGGCCGTTGCGGGTGAGCAGCCACAGTGCGGGTTCACCGTTCACGGCCGCGGCCTGCACCAGGTGCAGTGCGCCGAGGACCACCTGCTGAGCCCGGTCCGGCGTCATGTCATCGGCGGCCGACACCGGCGTCGTGTAGACAATGCCGCGCAGCGGCGTTCGCCCGTCGCTTGCCGCGCCGAGCAAGGCCCGCACCGCCGCCGGTCTGCCGAGGTCCACTTCGAACTCGTCGTCCGCGAGGAACCCGAATCCGGGGCCGGGCCGCGCTACCACGCAGTGTGCGCCCGATGCCCGCAGACCGGCTGCGACCGCGTCGCCGGGGCCGCCCACGGTGCCGACGACGAGCCAGCGGCCCGCCGCAGCGACTTCTGTGACCGGGCCGGCATCTTGCCAAGCCATGCGGTAGACATCCTGAAGGGCTGCCTCGCCGTGGGTGGTCGGCGACAGCTGGACTGCGAGTCGAGCGTCAGAGCGGTCGGTGGCCGTCCGCACCACTCGCAGACCGTCGGCGATCAGCACGGGAGCACCCTCCTCGTCGAGCAGCAGAACGTCGGCGACGCACAGCTGCGGCGTCTGCTCGAGAACACGCACGTGGCCGTATCGGATTCGCCCGCCGACGGCCGGAACGCTCACCCGGTCGATGGCCATGGGCATCCAGGTGTGCGTCCCCGCCTGCGGCGCCATCGCGGCATAGGTTGCCTGCAAGGCCGCATCGAGCAGGACTGGTGGCAGCAGGTCGGCGTCGGGGTCGGGATCCGACATCCTGACCACAGCTTCTCGATCACCGGTCCGAACCTCGACGACACGCTGGAACGCCGGACCGTAGTGCAGACCGGCGACGGCGAGCATTCGGTAGAAGTCGTCGGCGGATTGCGTTGCAGTGCAACGATTCAACAGATCGGTGACGGTGAACTCGACAGCGGTTCGGATGGCGCCCGTGGACACCTGCGCACGAGCGTGGGTGTGCCAGCCGTCCCCCGCGCGGCTCGCGACCTCCACGGTGAAACCGGCGACCTGCGGCGCGAAACGTAGCTGAACGAGATGGTCCGCCGTCAGCATCAGACCGCTGGCGATCACGAGATCTTCGATCGTGACGACCTCGGTACCGGTCACCTCCTGTGCCGTCGCCACGATGGTCGCGACGAACCACGCGGCGGGAACCACCACGTCATGACCGACCACGTGATCGGACAGATAGCGTGGTGCGGCCGGCGCGAGGGTCATAGCGAAATGCGTGACGTCGCCGGGCAAGTCGAGACGGCGCGGAAGGTACGGAAGCGGCATGTGTACTGCTGCAGTAGACGTGGTGGCGGTCGGTCGATGAAGATCATCTCCGAGTCGGTGCGCGGCCGCGTCCGGCTCGTTCGGACTCAGCGCCTTGGGCTTGCGGGGCTGGTCGACCCAGTACCGCTGCCGCTGGAAGGGGTAGGTCGGGGCGAGGACCCGTCGTGGCGCGTGCGGCCGGTGCACGCGTTCCCAATCGATGGCGACGCCGCCGATGTACAGCTGCGCCAGCGCATCCGCTGTCATCTCCCGGTCGTCGCGGCCGCGCCGCAATGCCGCGACAAACCTCGCGGGACCCTCGATCGCGCGACTGCCGAGCGCCGAAAGCGTTGGTTGCGCACCGATTTCGAGGAAGGTGCCGATCCCGAGTTCGGTCAGGGCCCGCATCCCCTGCACGAAGCGAACCGGCTGTCGAGCCTGTCGCGCCCAGTACTCTGCCGTGAGCTCGCCGGCACGCAAGGGGGCACCGGTCACATTCGAGATCATCGGGATCGCGGGATCCCGCAGCACGGTGCGCCGTGCGGCTTCGGCCAGATCATCGAGAATCGGGTCCATCAGAGGTGAATGGAACGCGTGCGACACAGTCAGGGCAGTTGCGCGAATTCCTGCCGCTACCAAGTCATCCCGCAGCAATCCGAGCGTGCTGCGCGGCCCGGCGACGACGACCTGAGCCGGGCTGTTGAATCCGGCGATCGTCGCCGCGGGCGCATAGCGTTCGAGTGCCGGGGCGAGCGCCGCCGAATCGGCCTCGACCGCCAGCATTCCGCCACCATCCGGCAGGCTTTGCATCAGCCTGCCGCGCACGGCGATCAAGCGCAGCGCATCGTCTACCCGCATCGCGTCGGCCGCGCATGCGGCCACATACTCTCCGACGCTGTGGCCCAGCACTGCGGCGGGCACAATCCCCCAGTCACGCCACATCTCCCACAGCGCCCACTCCACCGCGAACAGCGCAGGCTGGGTGAATACCGTACGGCCGAGCGTGTCTGCGGACGCACGGTCACCGTACAAGGCATCGAGCAGCCCCATTCCATCGCTGATCGGCCCCAGCACGTCGTCGCAGTGCTGCAATGCCCGCCGGAACACCGGTTCGGTCTCGAACAATCCTCTGGCCATGCCCGGATACTGGGATCCCTGCCCGGTGAACAGCACTGCGATCTTCGGTGCGGCCGAGGCGCGCTCGACCCGGCCCCGCAGCACCGACCGTGCATCCGCTGCCGCAGCGCGCAACCGAGCGGCGGCGGTATCCGCCGTTGCCGCGACCACAGCCAGGCGCTCCTCGAAGTGGGTGCGCCCGGTAGCGGCCGTGTAGGCGAAATCGGCGAGCTCGCCGACGGCCCCACTCAAATGGTCCGCCCAGCCGTTCGCCGACTCGATCAGTGCGGCGTCATCACGCGCTGAGACGACCAGCACCTGTGGTGCCGAAGCGGAGTGACGACGAACGGGTTCCGGTGCGGCCTGTTGCAGAATGAGGTGCGCATTGGTCCCGCTCATTCCGAACGAGCTGACACCGACCGCGCGACGGCGGCCGGTCTCGGGCCACGCTCGCGGCTCCCGCACAACCTCCAGCGGTAGCCCCGACCAATCGATGAGTGGATTGGGCGTGTGGAAATGCAGGCTCGGCGGAATTTTCGCGTGCTGCACCATCAGGACGGCCTTGATCACACCGGCGACACCGGCCGCCCCTTCGGTGTGCCCGATATTCGTTTTGACGGAGCCGATGAGCAGCGGCACAGTGCGGTGCTCGCCGTAGACCTCGGCAAGTGCCGCCGCCTCGATCGGATCGCCCAACGGTGTGCCGGTGCCGTGAGCTTCCACGTAGTCGACTTCACCGGGCCGGATTCCCGCTTGCCCCATGGCGTCCCGGATGACCCGCTGCTGGGCCCGGCCGTTGGGTGCGGTGAGCCCGTTGGACCTGCCGTCGTGATTCACCCCGATACCGCGCACAACCGCGAGCACCCGGTCGCCGTGTTCGCGGGCCGCGGACAGTCGTGTCAGTACGAGCACACCGCAACCGTCCGCGCGGACATAGCCGTCGGCGTCGGCGTCGAACGCCCGCGACCGGCCGTCCGGCGATAGTGACGCCAGACGGCAGAACCCGATCGTGGTTTCCGGTGCCAGCTGCAGATTGACCCCACCCACCAGCGCCAGATCGCAGCGCCCCGCCCGCAGGCCGTCCCACGCCGACTGCACGGCGACCAGCGACGAGGAGCATGCCGTGTCGAGCGTGACCGCGGGACCCTGCAACCCGAGCGCGTAGGCCACCCGGCCGGCCGCGACGCTCGGCGCCGAACCGATCACGGAGTAAGCGCCGATCGACGCCGGATCCGTTGCCTGCGTGGGCGTTCCGGGATACTCACTGAAACACAAGCCGACGAACACTCCGGTCCGGCTGCCCGCCAAACTCCCCGGCGCCCGCCCGGACCGCTCCAGCGCCGCCCAGCTCGTTTCCAATAGCAGGCGCTGCTGCGGATCCATAGCCCTTGCCTCGGCCGCGCTGATGCCGAAGAAAGCGGGATCGAATTCGTCGGCGCCGTCGACGAATCCACCCCATCGGGTGTACATCGTGCCGAGGGCGGCGGGGTCCGGGTCGTAGAAGGCGTCGATGTCCCAGCGCTGCGGCGGGACCTCGGTGATCGCGTCCCGGCCCGCCCACAGCAGCTCCCAGAACTCCTCCGGGGTACGCACGCCGCCCGGGAACCGGCAGGCCATGCCCACGATGACGATCGGATCGTCGTCCTCGCCACCGATGTGGGTGGCGTCATCGGCGTCTCGTTCGTGCCGAACGGCGGTCCCCACCCCCTCGATCCGGTAGTCGATCTCCGGTTGGTCGAGGTGATCTGCCCGGTCCGAGTGGGCGACCTGGCCCACGCCGTTCGAGTGATCGAGTTCGATGTCAGCGCCCTTGCGCTGCAACAACTTCGCTATTTCACCTACGGTGGGGTAGTCGAATACGAGGCCGGCGGGCAGGGGTGCACCGATCTCTGTGACCAGTGCGGCACGCAACTCCATTCCGGTCAGCGAGTCGACGCCGATGTCGTGCAACGGCAGATCCGGATCGAGTTCGGCGGTCCGATCCAGCACACGCATCGCGATGCGCTGTACGAGCGCTATCCAACGGCCCGCATCTCGCTGTGTAGCCGCACTTTCCGAAGGATGCCGCACGTTCACCTGCCCCGTAGTCGCACCAGCATCGATAGGTCGTGTGTCCGGGATCGGCTCCCGTTTCGCCTCCGCGACCGAAACGCGAGCCGGATAGGCGGTGTACCAACGATCGGCCGAGAAATCGAAGACGCCCGCACAAGGACTGTCGACCGAAAGCAATCGGTCCAATGCCGCGGCAGCGTCCGCCACCCGCAGCGGCGGCAGCCCTCGCCGGTCCAGGCGTTGGGTGAGTTCGGGCCGCCCTGCCGCCATCCCGACATCGGCAAAAGGTCCCCACACGATGCTCAGCGCGGACAGCCCGTCGGCACGCCGCCGCCAGGCCAAGGCGTCGAGCGCCGCATTGGCGGCGGCATAGTTCGCCTGCCCCGGAGTGCCCAGCCACCCCGCGACCGACGAGTAGGTGATGAACAGATCCAGCTCCATGCCGCGCGTCAGCTCGTCCAGATGCTGGGCCGCAAGGTATTTCGGGCCGAGGACCCTCTGGAAGCGACGCCAGGACAATTCGGTGACAACGCCGTCATCGAGCACGCCCGCGCAATGGACCACACCCCGCAGCGGCGGCAACCCCGATTCCTCGAACCCGGCGAGCAATTCCGCCACCGCTGCCCGATCCGCGACGTCGACCTGACGAGTCACCACGTGAAGTCCGTCGGCCCGCAGCGAAGCCACGAGCCGATCGCCCGCGTCATCCGGTCCGCGCCTGCCGACCAGCAGCACTGTGCGTGCCCCGCGTGCGGCGAGCCACCGGGCCGCTGCCGCGCCGAGTCCGCCGAATCCGCCCGTGACCAAGTAAGTGCCGGTGCCAGCGACCGTTCGGATGCCGTCGGGCGTCGCGCGAGTAGTCTTGCGTTGCAAGGCAATAGGACCAGAATGCTGGTGTCGCCACAAGGAACGGAACGCGGTCTCCGCGTCGTCCGCCTCGTACACCGCCGGTTGGTCCCGGACAGCCAGCGTACCGTTGTCGAACAGTTCCAGCACCGTGCGCAAGATCGTGCCCAGGCGTTCTGGATCGGCCGAATTCGGATCGACCACTCGGTAATCGATGCCGTGCCCGGCCTGTGCCCCGTCCTCGCGCCGGGACTGGCCCGGATCATCAATATCGATGAATCGTCCATGTGGGCCGACGATCTTTGCGGCACTTGCGGTGAACTCGCCCGCGATCGCATTGAATACGACATCGGGACCTCGGCCGTCGGTGAGCGCGTCGAGTTGGTCGCCCACACCGTGCATGCGCCAGGTGTCGACCTGCGGGATATCGAGTCCGACGCCTGCCGCCCATCGGCTGAGGGCGACCGTGCCGAGCACGTGCGCCCCCGCCCACCCGGCCAACTGCACGGCGGCCGTGCCGATTCCGTTCGCGGGAGCGTGCACCAGGACATGCTCACCCACCCGCACACCCGCGACATCGAAGAGCCCGTACCACGCGCTAACGAACGCGGCCGGGATGGTGGCACCCTCGGTGAACGTCATCCGCGCAGGCAGCGGCGCCACCAGCCGGTGGTCCACCGTGACGTAACGCGCGAAACTGCCACTCGCCAACGCCACCACACGCTCACCGACGCGGAACTCGGTGACGCCCGCGCCCAGCGCGGTCACGCGGCCCGAGCATTCCAGGCCGAGCGGCGCGGGAGCATCCGGGTGAGTGCCCAACGCCAGCCATAGGTCACGCGGGTTCAGACCGGTGGCCTCGACCGCGATTTCCACGTCGCCCGGCCCCGGCGCGCGACGGGCGGTCGAATCCCAGCGCAATCGGCCCAGGTCACCGGATCGGTGGGCCACCAGGTGGAAGTTGTCCGCCACATCCGAATCCAGCACTCCGTCCGCCAGGTGAGCGGCATGCCACCGGCCGTCCCGGACGGCGAGTTCACGGTCTTCGATCCCGGCGACGAAGCCGGCTGTGACCAGCGTCGTGTCGACCGCGCTTTCTGCCTCCAAATCGACGAGGCGACAAGCGAATTCGGGATGCTCGATGGCAAGAGTTCGGCCCAACCCCCAGATCATGGCCTGCTCCGGGTCGGGGCGGTCGGCGTCGGAGACGCGTTGGGCACCCACCGTGAGCAGCCACAGCGTGGACGGCACGCGGTCGGCACCGTCCAGCGCGCGGGCGAGCCGCAGTACTGTGCCGACCCGGACGGCCGCGGAACCGGCGGTCCACGCGTAGACGATGCCACCCAACGGTGCACCGGAGAGGATCGCCGCGAAGTTCGCCTCGCCGGGCTCGATCGACAACCCCTCGCCGAGAATATCTTCCGGACGCACCACGCTGATCTCGATATTTCGCGCCGACAGCCCGGCGGCGACTGCCTCCCCCGCCGGTCCGTCACTGAACACCAGCCATCGATCTGCGGCGCCCCTGCCGACGGGGAGTTGTTCACCGATAGCGATCGGTGTCCACTCGAGACGATGGAACAGCCGCTCGATGCGGGCTCCCGCATGCTCGGGACCAGCGGTTTCTCCGCGCAGGGTTGGAGTTCGCGCACCCCCTGGGGCTGCCGCATACCCGGGACCAGCGGCCGCTCCGCGCAGGACTGGAGTTCGCGCACCCCCTGGGGCTGTCACGTTCCGCAGGGCTTCGGCATCTCCTCGGGCTGCGGTATCCCACAGAGCTTCGGCGTGCCCTAGGGCTGCAGTGTTCCTGAGGGCTTCAGCATCCCGTGGGCCTGCGGCATCCCGTAGGGCTTCGGCATCCCGTGCGGCCGCGGCGCCCCCCGCCGCAATGAGGCACGCTCCTCCGATTGTCGCAATCGTGCGTCCGTCGCTGTCGATCAGCGTCGCGTCACCGACGATCACTCGGGCACCGCGATCGGTCACGCGAACACGGCAGCGCACCAGGTCACCGGCCGTACATTCACTGTCGGACAATGCAATTCGATCGATCGAAACAGGCAGATATAGCGTGTCCGGATCGGCGGTCAGCACGATGCTGTGCAAACAGGCGTCGAGCAGAACTGGATCCAACGAAACAGAATCCCTCGCAGAGGCCCGCAGCGAGGTTTCCGATTCGGTCGCGCTGATCCGCCGAAACCCGGCAGCACACCGGTAGTCCTCGCTCAACCACAGCCCCCACTCCGCCACCCGGCCGTAATACGCAGCCCATGCCGCGCCATCCCCGGCGTCCCGGTCGTCGCGTGGGACATGGTGGAGAGGTCGTCTGGCCGCTTGCCGCAGCCATGACCCACTCGGAGCCGGTTCCCGATGGCGGGCAGCCGCACGTAGCGCCGCCCGAGCGAAAGGATTCGACTCGGGTTCGATGCCGGAGGTACTGATGAAGTGCGCGTCGTATCCGGCTGCCACAGCCTCGATTCGGATCTCGACCGTGCCAACGGATGGGACCGCGAGCGGCGATGTCAGCCGCACATGGGTGATCTCCCAGCGATCGGCCCCGGGCAGCTCGGCCGCGATCCGGGCGAGTTGCGCGACCATCCACGCCGCTGGCACCGTGGGCGCGCCGTGCAGCTGGTGCCCGCTGAACATCTCCGGCTCGACCGCGAGCACGCTGGTCGACAGCTTGCCGACCGGCTGCTCACGCACATTGTCGTCGACCGGCCGTACGGGCGTGAGGTCGAGCCAATGGCGCTTGCGCTGGAACGGATAGGTCGGCAGTTCGATTCGTCGCCATGTTCGGTCGGAATGCACTGCATGCCAGTCGATATCGGCACCCTCGACGTACCGGAGAGCCATTGTCGACAATTCGACGGAGCCGGTGGCTCGGTCCACAACTGTGCCTGCGGCGCTGCTCCCGGTAGCCACCGACTCGAGGGCCGCACGCAGTTGTGCGGTGGTGTCGACAATGATCGCCACTCGCTCGGCGAAATGCGTGCGGCCGGTATTCGCGCAGGCACAAAGGTCGTGGAGTCTCGTATCAGGATCTGCGGTCAGCAGATCCCGATATCGACCGGCCAGTTCACGCAATCCGTCCGCACTCTTCGCGGACAGGGCCAGCAGGTGCCCGTCGGTGTGGTCGGGGGTGTCGGTGTGTGGCGGAACGGGGGCTTCTTCGAGGACGACATGCGCATTCGTGCCACTGATGCCGAACGCGCTCACTCCCGCCCGACGTGGCCGTGACGAACGCGGCCACGCCCGCTCCTTCGCGACGACTCGCACACCGATGTCGTCCCAGTCGATGTGCGGATTCCCGGATCGGAAATGCAGGGACGGGGGGATCCGGTCGTGCCGCATGGACTCGACCACCTTGATGATGTTGGCGATCCCGGCCGCGGCCTGTGTGTGCCCGATATTCGACTTCACCGAGCCGATCAACAGCGGTGTGCTGTCGGGCCGTTCGCTGGTCAGTGCCGAGGCGAGTGCGTTCACTTCGATCGGATCGCCGAGCGCCGTTCCCGTCCCGTGCGTCTCGACATAGTCGATGTCGGACGCCGTCAACGTCGCGTCCGCGAGCGCCGCCCGGATCACCCTTTCCTGTGCGGGACCGTTCGGCGCGCTCAAACCCTGGCTGCGGCCATCGGAATTGACCGCCGAACCCCGCACCAGGGCAAGTACTCGATCCCCATCGCGGCGCGCGTCCGACAATCGTTTGAGCACCAGCGTTCCCGCACCATCGCTCCACACCACACCGTCGGCGCGGGCGTCGAAGCTCTTACACCGACCGTCCGCGGCCAGCCCGCGCGCCCGCGCAAAATAGATGTCCAGCGAGGGTGTCAGAACCACGGTCGCACCGCAGGCGAGTGCCAGATCGGATTCCCCGCGCCGCAGGCTCTGCATCGCCAAGTGCACCGTCACCAACGACGAGGAGCACGCGGTGTCAATAGTCAGGCTCGGACCATTCAGACCGAGGAAATACGACAACCGGCCCGACGCGACACTCGCCAGATTCCCTGTGCCGAACCACGCATTCGGCGCCACGCCGGCCCGCGCCATCCGTTCGGCATAGTCGGTCGACATCACACCGACGAAGACACCGGTGCGGCTCCCGGTCAGCAGGTCCGCCGGATACCCCGCGTGTTCCAATGCCTCCCACGATGTTTCGAGTAGCAACCGCTGTTGCGGATCGAGCATCCGTGCCTCGCCGACCGAAATATCGAAGAACCCTGCATCGAACTCTTCGACACCGTCGACGAACCCGCCCCACCGGGTATACGTCTTCCCCTCGACATCCGGATCCGCATGGAAGTACGCCTCGACGTCCCACCGATCCGCGGGAACCTCGGTAACCGCATCGGTTTCCTCCGACACCAGCCGCCATAGATCGCCGGGGCCCCGGACCCCACCCGGGTACCGGCATCCCATCCCGATAATCGCGATCGCATCGTCGTACTCACTCGATCCGGCGACATCCTGAACCTGCCGACCCTCGACCTCGGGCCGCCCAGCCTGTTGCGGCCGAGCAGAGGCAGTGACCCGTTCGGCTCCGGCGAAGGTCGGGGCCGAAGCGCGGTCGGGTTCATGCGTCGCCGCGGCGAGCTCGGCTTCATCGGTTGCGGCAAAGGTCGTCGGGTGGTCGGGTTCGCGCACTGCTTTGCCCGCTGCGCGCGGCACGGGCCGTTCGGCTGCGAGTCGGGCGATCTCGTCTGCCACGGCGGCAACGGTCGGATGGTCGAAGAGCAGCGTGGCGGGTAGCCGGACCCCGAGTTCCGATGACAAGGTGTTCCGAAGCTCCACTGCGATCATCGAATCCAGTCCGAACTCACGGAGTGGGGTGCGGTCGGCGACCGGAGTCTTGCGGCCCAGCGCTGTGGTGGCGTGGGCGCGGACCGTGGCCAGGTAGTCCGTCACCGGGGGGTGCGCGGCAGAAGTCGGTTGCGTGGCCACCATTGATCGGGTGGCAAGGGCAGGCGGGTAAACGGCGACGACGCCGTCAACAGCCAACAGCGACTTCAGGGTTCGGACACCGTCCTCGACGTCGAGCTGTGCGACGCCGTGGCGCTCCCAGGCGTGGCGGGCCGCCGCGTTCAGGCCGCGCGCCATGCCGGTGTCTGCCCATGGTCCCCATTGGATGCTCAGGGCGGCCAGGCCACTGGCAATCCGGA
The DNA here is from genome assembly GCF_045208035.1 of Nocardia sp. NBC_01009. Classification (NCBI taxonomy): domain Bacteria; kingdom Bacillati; phylum Actinomycetota; class Actinomycetes; order Mycobacteriales; family Nocardiaceae; genus Nocardia; species Nocardia sp. NBC_01009. The sequence goes on from NZ_CP108695.1 coordinate 6,140,308, forward strand.
CGCGGGCGAGTGCATCGAGGTACGCGTTCGCGGCCGCGTAGTTTCCTTGACCTGCGATGCCAACGATGGCGCTGGCCGAGGAGAACAGCACGAAAAGGTCGAGCGCATGGGCAGCGGTGAGCTCGTGCAGATTCCAGGCCCCGTCCGCCTTGCCCGCGAACACCCGACGCACCCGCTCAGGGGACTGCTCGATCAACAACGCGTCGTCCAGTGCTCCAGCGCAGTGCACAACCCCGGCCAATCGAGGCAGCTGGCCACCGAATCGGGAGATCAAGGTAGACAGTGCAGCTCGATCAGCGACGTCGACCTGCACCGTCTCGACTCGGGCGCCGAGCGCCGAGATGCCCGCAATCGCTACTGCGGCTTCCGCATTCGGACCATTCCTGCCCGCCAGCACCACGGTTCCGGCGCCCGCCTCGGCAAGTGCGCGCGCCGCGAGCAGACCCAACGCCCCCAACCCGCCGGTGATCAAATAGGCTGCGGCCCTGTCGAGTTCCATCGCATCGCTGAACTCCGGCAGGCGTGGCGCATGAAGCCCGTCAGCGCGGTGCGTGGTGTCAGGATCGTTCAGCCCCGCCGCGTCGGCGGGCGCCACCAAACGTGGGACATAGCGATCTCGTCCTCGCAGTGCAATCGTGGGATCGACGGCAGCGGTGCGGAGTTCCGCGACGAGCCTGCGGTCATCGGATCGAGCGCGATCCGGCAGATCGATCAGACGGCAACGCAGATCCGGAAGTTCGGTGCGCACCACCGCCCCGAATGCGCACAGCGCGGCGGCCGCCGGACGCACTCGCTCGCCCGGCGTTACGGCGATGCCAGCAGTGGTGACCAGGTACAGGGGGCCGTCGTGCGCAATACGGGCCAGGGACTGCACGACTTCGACAGCGAGCTCGGTTTCGACACGCGCCGTAATCGCGCTGTCGTCTGCCTCGGCGTCACCGAGATAGACAACCGCCCGACCAGCCTCGCCGAGCATTCCGGCGAAGGCGGTCCGGTCGGCCGTCCGGTCGATCCGGACAGCCTGGTGACCCGCCTTGCGAAGTGCCTCGGCCAACCGATCCGCCTGCTCACCGGTCCCGATGACCAGCCACGAATTCGGCGCGACCACACCGGGTTCGGCCACCGCCCGCTCCCAGGCCGAGAGGTGAACCAGGTCCGGCGTGACGACCCGCTCCTGCGCCGGTCGACCGAATCCCGTCTTCGCGTACCACACATCTTCGATATCGCAGATGAGGTCGCCGTCGTCATCGAAGACCTGGATTCGATTCGTTCGGCCGGTGCGCGTCGCGAGCGCCCACGCCGTCTCGACCTCGTCCGTGCGGTGCACGCGCAATCTGCCGATACCGACCGGCAATTGCCCGGATTCCCCCTGCCGGGTCACCAACGCGAGCCCGGTTTGCACGGCAGCGTCGAGCAGGCACGGCAGCAGCGCCTGCGGTTCATCGGCCAGCTCTGCGGGGCGAGACAGCTTGGCCAGCATGAAGTCACCGCCAGCACGCAGCTGTTCGATCCACCGAAACCGGGGGCCGAACGTCAGGCCTGTCTCGGTGCAGTTCCGATAGAACTCGGCGACATCCCATTCCGCGGCGTCGCTGTGCTCGGCCGCGGCGAGGTCGGTCGTGTCCCCTGGCCGGATCCGTTCCCAACGCACCGCCGACGCGGAAACAGCCGCCGCCCCACCGGTTTCGACGCAGAACCTGATATCGACGCGACCATCAGCCGCATCGACCACCGGCGCGGCGAGCTGGTCCAATGGAACCGGTCGTACGACAACGAAATCGACCAGCTCACGATCCGCGCCGGCGGCTCGCAGTGCTGCCCACGCCAGATATGCCGCAGGCACCACCGGCCGATCCTGGAACCGATGTTCGGCGAGGTAACCGGTGTCCACCGGCGCATCAGCACTCAGCGGCGGCGTTTGACGCTCCCGCGCAAACGGGTAGGTCGGCAGTCCGTTGCGTCGCCGTGCCGACACCGGCACCACCGCTGTCCAGTTGACATCCGCTCCAGCACAGTAGATCTCGCCGAGGCTCGTAAGGATCGTCGTGTCGTCGGACGAGGAGCGGCGCAGGCTCGGCAGCCACATCGCCTCGGGATCCACTTGTCGCGCGAAGTCCAGCAGCACCGGATGCGGCCCCACTTCGAGATACGCGTCCACGTCGAAGTCCGCTACCGTCCGCATGCTCTCCGCGAAACGCACTGTCCTGCGGGCATGTTCGCGCCAATACCTGGCATTCATCGCCGCGGCCTCGAGCAACTGCCCGGTCACATTCGACACCAGCGGGATCGAGGTGATCCGGGATGGCTCTGCCACCAGCTCGGCCGCCTTCGCTTCGAAGTCGTCGAGAATCGGGTCCAGCAATGGCGAATGGAACGCTGTCGTGCCGGGCAACGAGACGGCACGAATGGCACGCTCGGCAGCCAAGTCTCGGACTCGCCGCACCGCGGCCTCCGTGCCGGAGACAACGAACTGCCGCGGCCCGTTGACGGCCGCCACCGCCAGGCTCGGTGCGAGTTCAGCGAGCAGATCCGCGAACTCGGCCTGCGCGCCGAACACTGCGGCCATTGCGCCCCGTTGCGACACGGCCTGCATCAGCCGTCCGCGCGCGGCCGCCAGCCGCAACCCTTCCTCGGGGTCGAGTACTCCGGCGACCGTCGCCGCCACCAGCTCGCCGAGACTGTGTCCGAGCACGACATCCGGGCGAATCCCCCACGCAGCCCACAGTTCGACACACGCCCACTCGACCGCGAATAGCGCCGGTTGGGCGTATTCGGTGCGCGTCAGCACCTCGTCGTTCGCCTCGAATAGCAGTGCCCGCAGCCGCAGACCACCGGGCAGCACACCGAGGATGTCGTCACAGCGATCCAGTGCCGCCCGGAATGCCGGGTGACGCTCGTACAGCGCCGCTCCCATGCCCGCGTACTGCGCGCCCTGGCCCGTGAACAGCATGGCGACCCGCGGATTCCGCTCGTGCGGCAACCCCGCACGGTGTTGCGGCGCCGCGAGCCGGCCTGCCGCCTCGGCCGAGGTCGATGCGACGATCGCACGCCGGTGCGCGAAGTGTGTTCGCCCGAGCGCCGCGGTGGCGCCGATGTCGGCGAGTGGCAGCTTCGTGCGTGTCAATACCGAGCCGTACCGCGCGGTGAGTGCCTCGAGGGCCGCTTCGGACCGCGCCGAAAGGGCCAGCACCGCAGGCATTTCAGGGACCGTTGCGCTTTCGGTGGACGCGGCCGCCGCCTCGAGCACCACGTGCGCGTTGGTCCCAGCGAACCCGAACGAACTCACTCCGGCCAACCGCGGCTGGTCCGCCTCCGGCCATTCGACATCACGCGTCGGCACCGCCAATGCCGTGCCGTCGAGCGCGATTCGCGGATTCATCGTGTCGAATTCGTGCTGGCGCAGGATCTGTCCCCGCTGCAACAGCAGCACTGTCTTGATCAGTCCCGCGATCCCCGCGGCCGCTTCCAGATGCCCGATCTGCGACTTCACCGAGCCGAGCAAGCACACCGACTCGTCGGACCGCGGCGCACCCAGAACCTCGGACAACGCTTCGAATTCGATCGGATCTCCGAGTGGGGTTCCCGTTCCATGGGTCTCCACATAGCCGATCTGCGCCGCGTCACAACCCGCGTCGGCGAGTGCCGCGCGCAGCAACTCCCGCTGTGCCACGGGATTCGGCGCGGTCAGCCCCATCGACCGACCATCGTGGTTCACGCTCGAGCCTCGAACGAGCGCACGAATCTCGTCGCCGTCCGCGATCGCGCGCGACAGCCGTTTGAGCACGATCACGCCCGCGCCTTCACCGCGCACGTACCCGTTCGCTCGTGCGTCGAACGGTCGGCACCGGCCGTCGGCCGACAATGCGCCCATCCGCGACAACGCCGCCGAAGTCAGCTCGGACTGCAGCAGATTCACCCCACCGGCCAACGCGACGTCGCACTCCCCCGACCGCAGGCTGCGACACGCTTGGTGCACGGCGACCAGGGATGACGAGCAGGCTGTGTCGAGAGCGACGACGGGACCGCGCAAGCCGAGCAGATAGGCCACCCGTCCCGCGACGACGCTCGACATCGTTCCGGTGAGCGTGTGCGCGTCGACCGACCGCACCCAGTCCGGCGTGATGGTCCGCTGATACTCCTGCCAACTGACGCCCAAGAAGACGCCGGTTCTCGTCGAGGCCGCACTTTCGGGCAGTAGCGCAGCGTCTTCCATTGCCTCCCAGGCAACTTCGAGCACAAGACGTTGCTGCGGATCCATCGCGGCGGCCTCCCGAGGCGCGATTCCGAAGAATTCGGTGTCGATCGCGTCGATCGGCGCGTCGAGCAACCCGGCCCGGCGCAGTCCGCTCTGCGGTGCCGGATCGGTGAGCGGCCACCGTTCCGCCGGGACCTCGACGATGGCGTCGCGCCCCGAGATCAGCAGGTCCCAGTAGTTGTCCGGATTGTCCGCGCCGCCGGGAAACCGGCAGCCGATCCCCACGACGGCGATCGGTTCGTGCGCGTGCCGCTTTGCCTCCAACTCCTGAATCCGGCGTAGTGCCCGCGTCAGCAAGACCCGTAGGCCATACCCGTCATCCACCATTTGTGCCGCCAACCACAATCACACCGGGAGTTGTGACGAGGAACATACGACGACCCCGGATTGGCGTCAATCACTAGGAGTGTGCACAAAAGTAGCTCAAGTTACCAACGGGTAGCTTGTTGCTAAGCAAATGATGTTTGCTGGGTTGAAAGATTCGTGACTGAAGGATTGCATGAGAGTGATGCTGCGAGCACATCTTTCGCTCGGTCGTCGAGTCCGACCCCGCGGCTCGGGTTCCTACAGTCGCCGCATCGAGCGCCTAGCGCAGTTCATGCTCTTCGGGCGGCGGCATACTCGAATCGAGCTCGTTCAATATCCCGACAATGAGCCCGCGGGCGGCCCGACCGTAGACGGCAGAGCCTTTGAGCACCTCGAACATTCGCGCGTACATGGTGCACTCTTGCGGTTGGGTGACCTGAATACTCGCGGTCGGCGTTTCGAGTGCGACCAGTGTGTCGTCGAAGATCCAGAATCCGGTCGAGCCGACCGCCGTGCGTTCGGTCATCAGCGGGATGATGCCCAGCGAGATCTTCGGCCGTGACAGCAGTTCGAGGAGTCGACCGAGCTGCCCTGCCTGGGGTTCTGCGGTGCCGAACCAGGTCCGCAGGGCCTGCTCCTCCAGCACGACGACGAATCGCTTGCCGCCGCGGCGGATTACGCGCTGCCGCTCCATGCGGACGGCCACCGCTTCCTCGATATCGTTCGGCGCGCCGAGGGTTGTGGTCCAGAACGACAGCATCGCGGTCGAGTATTCCGCCGTCTGGAAGAGGCCGGGTATGACGTTGTGCTCGTAGATGCGAAACACCTTCGTCTGCTCGTACTGCTGGAGGGTGTGCGCGCCGAGTACCCGCTTCATTCCGGCACAGGCCTGCCTACGGAACTCCAGATAGGACGAATCGACCGAACGCAAGGTCGCGATCAGATCGGGCACCTGATCGTCGGCGGCGCACGCGGCACACCATCGGCGGATGTCGTGATCGGTGGGCGCTTGCGCACCGTTCTCGATTTTGCTCACTCGCGTGGGATGCTGGCCGGTCTCGGCCGCCAACTCCCGCCGGCTCAGACCCGCGTCCTTGCGCATGTCGCGCAGCCTCCCGCCCAGTGCGCGGCGCGCCTCCCAGAACTAGACGGGTTGGTAGTCACGGTGCGGTATCGCCAGTTCCCACAGCGCATCGAAGGCGGTGCGGCACAGTCGAACGTCGTGCGGTTCGGTCGACGCCAACTTATCGATGGCGCGTCGAGCATGTCGTCGAAGCGCGGGACCAGTTGTGCGCCGTGTGCGATCTGGTCATCGTCACGCCGCAGGAAAGGTGGCCGCTCGGCCGCTAGTGATTGCCGCTCAGCGCGACGCTCGCGCCGACGCCGATGATCATGAGCCCGCCGGTGCTGCCCACGGCCTCGAGACGGCGCGGGGAGCGGACGAACCACGAACGGGCGGTACCGGCCAGCAGCGCCCAACTGCTGTCCGAAACAACCTGGATAGCCAGGCAGACCGCGCCCAGGAGCAGAAATTGCATGGGCAGGGCGCCCGCTTCGGGGACCGCGAACTGGGGTAGCACTGCGCCGAGGAATACGTATGCCTTCGGGTTGGTCGCTCCGACGACGAATCCTTGACGCACGATCCGGCCTACGGCCGGTTTTTCCGCGGCCGATTCCAGCGCGGTGGCCATCTGTTTGCGATCGCGAATCGCCATTACGCCCAGATAGATCAGATAGGCCGCGCCCGCGATCTTGATGAGGGTGAACAACATTGCCGATGCGGCCAGAATCGTGCCGAGGCCCAGGACAACGGCCGTCAAAGGCACAGTCGATCCCAGCGTCGCACCGAGCACGGACAGTAATGCCGGACGGCGGCCCAGTGTCAAGGCCCGTCCGATGGCGAACAGCACATTCGGGCCGGGGATCACAACGATGACCAGTGCGGCGAGAGCGAAGGCTGCGAGGTGGGAAGCGGGCACCATCGGAGCAGCTTATGCCGGTGTCGGCAGGTGATGTCGCGAAGAGACTTCGCTGTGCTGGGGAGTGCTTCCTCAGTGCAGGGTGCGGATCCAGCGACGAGTGTCGGCAGGATCGATGACGGCATCGAGCTCGAGCACGGTGGCGGCGGTCAGGGCTTTGCCATTGGCGTAGGCGAGTTGGACGAGGTTGTCGAAGGCTTCGCGTTGTTTGCCGGGGTCTTCGATGGCGGCCAACTCTTTGGCGAAGCCGAGGCGAACGGCGCCTTCCAGACCCATGCCACCGATCTCGCCGGTGGGCCAGGCGATGACGAAGCGTGGCGCGCGGAAGGAGCCTGCGGCCATGGCTTGCGCACCGAGGCCGTAACCCTTGCGCAGGATGACAGTACCGAACGGGACCGACAGGGCGGCCGAGTCGATGAACAGCTTGCTGAACTTGGTGACCGTTGCTTGTTTCTCGGCGTCGGGGCCGACCATGAAACCCGGCGTATCGCAGAGGGAGACGATCGGCAACCCATGGGCGTCGCACAGCTGCAGAAAGGCGCTCAGCTTGTCGGCGGCCGATGCATCGATCGCGCCGCCCAGGTGGTGGCAGTTGTTGGCAATCAGGCCGAACGGATGGCCTTCCACTCGAATCAGCGCCGTGACGACGCCGACGCCCCAGTCGCGCCGCAGCTCCAGGACCGAGTCGACATCGGCGATGGATTCGATGGCAGCCCGAATATCGAAGGCGCGCAAGCGGTTGTCGGGCACAACGTGCCGGGACACGCGCGGATCCGGCGCCTCCCAGTCCCCCATCGCCCCTTGGAAGTACGCCAGGTAGCGGCGCGCGAGCGCGACCGCCTCGGCTTCGTCGCGCGCGACCACATGGACAACGCCATTGCGGCGCTGCACCTCGATGGGCCCGATGTCCTCCGGCGCGTAGACGCCGAGACCGCCGCCCTCGATCATCGCAGGGCCACCCATACCGATATTCGCGTCGGGCGTGGCGATGACGACATCGCAGATGCCGAGCAGAGCGGCGTTGCCCGCGAAACAGCGCCCGGAGACGATGCCGATCAAGGGAACTCGGCCCGACAGCGCGCCCATCGCACGGAATGTGGTGACATCGAGACCCGAGATGCCCGCATAGTCGGTGTCGCCCGGTCGCCCGCCACCGCCTTCGGTGAAGAACACGACCGGCAGCCGCTGCTCGTGCGCCAGCGCGAGCATCCGGTCGGTCTTGGCGTGATTGCGCATGCCTTGGGTGCCCGCCAGCACGGTGTAGTCGTAGGACATCACCAACGCGCGAGCCGATTGCGCACCGTAGCGGTCGGCATTGATGGTGGCGATGCCCGCGATCAAGCCGTCCGCGGGCGTGTTCGCGATCAGGTCCTCCTGGCTACGGCGCAGCCGCTGCGCGGCCACCGCCAGCGCGCCGTATTCGATGAAGCTGTCGTCGTCGACCAAGTCGGCGATGTTTTCCCGTGCTGTGCGTCGACCGAGCCGGCGGCGTTTGGCCACCGCATCCGGACGCCCCTCGTCCCGCCCGATCCGGTGCCGCTGCCGCACCTGCGCCAAATCCGCGCGCTCAGCGTCCAGGTCCACTGCGGCCATGTCGGCGGCAGGACCGTCGTGGTCGGCGTCGGTCCAGGTCACCAGTAGGGCGTGCGGGTCGACGACCGCTCCCGGTTCGACGACATGACGCAGCACTCGCAGCGGCTGTTGGGCCCGCAGCACGTGCTGCATCTTCATCGCCTCGAGCACGGCCACTTCCGCACCTGCGGGGAGGGTGACGCCAGGCGGGGCGAGTGCGACGACGGTGCCGCCCATCGGGGATCGAAGCGCCTGCTCGTCGTCGTGCAATATCTCCTGCGGCCCGCGGGCCGAGGCCGAGTTTTGCTGGGCCGTATCTGCGCCCGCCGACCTGTCCTGCCCCACCGCGGACGGTTCGACGGCATCGGCATGTGCCATCCATCGTGCGTAATCCGCTGCGCGACCGGAGAGTTCGCTGATGTTGTCTTCGAACCACGAGGTCGTCACGGTGACCCCGCCGGCGAGCCGGTCGAGAGCTGCGCGCAGCAGACTCGTGTTGGTGTCCACGCCGACCACTACTGTCTCCGCCAAGGCATCCGAACATCGCCGCAGCGCAGCCGAGTGCGTCGGTCCGTGGGCAATCACCTTCGCCAGCAAGGAGTCGAACTGCGTGCTCTGCCCAATGCCCGCGTGCGCGGCGGTGTCGACCCGGACGCCGCCCCCTGTTGGTGGGGCGAAGCGCGTGATGGAGCCCGTGCTCGGCACTATTTCCCCACCCGCGGTCACGAGTTCGGCATTGATCCGCGCCTGCACGGCGAATCCGCGCGCTGCTACGTCGGACAGCTCGAGATCCGCGAGGGCGTATCCCTGCGCGAGATCGAATTGAACCGCCACCAGATCCACACCGGTCACTTCCTCGGTCACCGTGTGCTCAACTTGCAGCCTCGGGTTTACCTCGAGGAACCACGCATCATCACCGCCGACCAGGAATTCGACGGTGATCACGCCGCGACAGCCCACCGACTCGGCGATCCGGACGGCAGCGCCGTGCAATCGTTCCCGCAGCGCCGCAGCGAGATTCGGTGCCGGAGCAATTTCGATGAGCTTCTGGTGCCGCCGCTGCACGCTGCAGTCCCGGTCGCCGATCGCGATCGCCCGCGCGCCGTCCGCGACAACCTGGACCTCGATGTGCCGTGCGTCCGGCGCGAGCGCTTCGGCATAGACGGTGCCATCGCCGAAGCCCGCAAGCGCCTCGGCCACACAGCGCCCATACGCCTCGGCGATCCGAGATGCTTCGTGCACCACACGCATTCCCCGCCCGCCTCCCCCGGCCGCGGCCTTGACCATCACACCGCTCGGATGATCCGCGAGCAGTGCCGCGATCTCGGTCAGACCGACACCGGCGGACGTCGCGGGCAGCACCGCGACCCCTGCCCGCTGCGCGGCCTCCCGGGCGGCGAGCTTGTTGCCGAAGATCCGCAACACCTCCGGCGCGGGTCCGACGAACACCAACCCCGCTTCCGCACAGGCGGCCGCGAAATCCGCACTCTCACTGAGGAACCCGTAACCCGGATGCACCAGTGCGCCGGAACCTGCCTTGCGCGCTGCGGCAACGACAGCGGCCACATCGAGATACGCCGCCGCCCCGACGCCCGGCAGTTGGACCGCGTCCTCGGCCAGCCGTACCGACAGCGCTCCCACCTCGTCTGCGGTGTGCATCGCAAGGACCGAGTACGCCCGCTCGCGAGCCGTCCGGATCACCCGGACCGCGACCTCACCTCTGTTCGCCACCGCTATGCGCATGCCGACAGTCTGCGTTGACATTGACGTCAATGTCAACGACGATGATCCCATGGCAGAGGCAGGCTGGTCGGTGCGCGCGGCGCGGGAAAGATCGCACACCTCCCGCCATCGCGCGCTACTGGACGCCGCAGCACAGGTCTTCGCTCTCCGCGGCTACGACAACACCACCGTCGCCGACATCACCGCGGCCGCCGGAGTCTCCCGAGCCACCCTGTACGTCTACTTCGCCTCCAAAGAGGAAATCTTCCTCGCCCTCGCCGCCCAGGTCCGCGACGATTTCCTCGCCGCCCAGGAACCGGACATCGACCACGCCGATCCGCGAAACATGCTGGCCGCCACCATCGAATCCTTCGCCGCCGCCGTCCTCGCCGCGGGCCCGATGCTGCGCCTCATCGACGAACGCGGTGCCGTCGACGACCGCATTGCCGCACTCGCCGAGGAAATCGCCGAACGGCCCATCCGCCGCTTCACCCGCTACCTGGAGCGCCTGCATGCCGCGGATCGGATCGCACCCGCCGTCCCGCCCCGCATCATCGCCGAAACCATCGGCTATACCCTCGCCCGCGGCACCTTGGCCCGCGCCACCGCCACCCCTGCCGACCGCGGCGAATACCTCGCCCACATCAACACGGTCGCCGACACCCTCCTCAACCCGACCGACCACCCCTGAGACAACCGACCCGAAACCGCCCTCACCGCCCTTTCTCGAGTTCGCACGCATTGCGGTGCCCCACATCCGGACCGGATCCCGAAAAATGGTGCGACCACGGGGCGACCGCCGACCGCCAGGGCGCTCGAATGGGGCGAGCTACCGCTGGACTCGGTCAGGCGGTGCGGGAGTCGGCGAGTGAGCGATCGCCGGAGCTGGTTGTGGTCTGGGCGGCGGTGAAGGCCAGCACGCCGTCTTCGATGGGACCCTTGCGGAGCATGGTGCGGTCGCGGAAGTAGTTGTTGATCACCTGCCATGGGCCGCGGGTGCCCTGGCGCGGCATCACGGCGTCGCCGCGCTGGATGTAGCCGGAGGTGAGGGCGCCGCCCATCAGCGAGTCTTCGGAGCGGTCGCCGTCCTCGGCCACGGCGACCACCTTGTCGAAGCCGTTGGTCTGCATGTGGTTGAGCAGGCGGCAGAAGTATTCCGCTGCCAGATCGGCCTTGAGCGTCCACGATGCGTTCGTGTAGCCGAGCACCACCATGGCGTTGGGAATGCCGCTGAGCAGCGCGCCCTTGTAGGCCACGCGGTCGCGGGTCACCACGGGTTCGCCGTCCACCTCGAGCGTCGCGCCCCCGAGCATCTGTACGGTCAGGCCGGTCGCGCTGATGACGATGTCGGCGGGCAGCTCTGCGCCGGACTCGAGCCGGATGCCGGTCTCGGTGAAGGTCGCGATGCGGTCGGTGAGGATCGAGGCGCGGCCGCTGCGCAGGACCTTGAAGAGGTCACCGTTGGGGACCACACACAGGCGCTGATCCCACGGGTTGTAGGACGGTGTGAAGTGGCGCATGTCGATGTCCTTGCCGACCTGCATCCGGACCGCGCCGAGCAGCAGCTTCTTGGCCATCTCGGGGTTGGTGCGCGAGAGCTGGAAGCTGGCTCGCTGCAGGGCAATATTGCGGGCGCGGCCCAGCCTGTAGGCCACCTTGGCGGGCACGCGGGTGAGTTTCATGCCGACTGCGACGGGATCGTCGGCGGGCAGTGCCGTGATGTAGGTCGGCGAGCGCTGCAGCATGGTGACATGCGCGGCATCGTCACTCATGGCGGGGATCAACGTGATCGCGGTCGCGCCGCTGCCGATCACGACGACGCGTTTGCCTCGGTAGTCGAGATCCGCGGGCCAGTGCTGGGGATGCACGATCTGCCCGCCGAAGTCGGCTGCGCCGGGGAACTCGGGGCGGTACCCGTTGTCGTAGTCGTAGTAGCCGGTGCAGCCGACGAGAAAATTGCTCGTGCACACCTCGGTGTCGCCAGTCTGCTCGTCGACCGCCTCGACCGTCCACAGCCCGGCTTCGGTGGACCAGCGCGCAGTAGTTACCTTCCGCCCGAAACGGATGTGGTCGGTGACGCCGTACTCCGCCGCCGTGTCCTCGATGTACTGCCGGATGTGTGGTCCGTCTGCGAGGACCTTGGTACCGATCCAGGGCCGGAAGCCGTAGCCGAAGGTGTACATATCCGAGTCCGAGCGAATGCCCGGGTAGCGGAAGAGATCCCAGGTGCCACCGATCGCGGTCCTGCGCTCCAGGATCGCGTAGCTGCGCCCGGTCTGCTCGCGGGTCAGATGGCAGGCCATCCCGATTCCGGACAGGCCCGCGCCGATGATCAGTACGTCGACATGCCGCGTCATTGAGGTACTCGTTTCGTCTGGTCTCGCCCGGGCACCCTCGGCCGCGCGTTCCCACGAGATTACGTGTTATCGATAGTTACGTCTAGTGGTGGAGGTCGGCGCGCCCGGGTCTACCATTAGAACCGGGGTGGTTACAAAGGGTGACCCCTGGCCATTACGCGCACATCATGAACGACTGCGGCGCTCACGGCGCACGGCGTACTGTCCCCAACCCGAGGTGTCGCATGTGTCGCGGAGCTGACCGGACTGCTCGAGGAGTCACCCGCGTCGCGGTCGAGTGCAGTCCGTACCGCGACCGATCCGGCGACCATCACCGCCGAGCGGCGCAGCGCCGACGGCTTTGCCCGCGCCGGGCTCATTCCGCACAAGGTGTCCATCACCGACTTCACCGACACGCGCTTCAACGACCTGTTCCCCCGGAACTCCTGAAGGGAGATCGGCTCCGATGAGTCTGTCGTTCCACTGGTTCCTCCCCACCTACGGCGATTCCCGCAGCCTGGTCGCGGGCGGGCACGGCACCTTCATGTCCGGCGATCGCCCCGCGACACTGCGTTACCTCAACCAGATCAGCGCCGCCGCCGAGGACAACGGTTTCGAGGCCGTCCTCACCCCGACCGGCACCTGGTGCGAGGACGCCTGGCTGACCACCGCCATGCTCGTCGAGACCACCGAAACCCTGAAGTTCCTGGTAGCGTTGCGGCCCGGTCTGATCAGCCCCACCCTCGCCGCACAGATGGGCGCGACCTTCCAGCGGCATTCGCGCGGCCGGTTGCTGCTGAATGTGGTGACCGGCGGTGAACCGCACGAGCAGCAGGCCTACGGCGACTTCCTGGACAAGGAGCAGCGCTACGCACGCACCGGCGAATTCCTGCACGTGGTGCGGGAACTGTGGAAATCGGCCGATCCGGTGACCTTGGACGGCGAGCACATCCAGGTGCGCGGCGCCCAGCTGGCCAATCGGCCCGACCCGATCCCGCCGGTGTTCTTCGGCGGTTCGTCCCCGCCGGCGGGCCCGGTGGCCGCTCGGTACGCCGACACCTACCTCACGTGGGGTGAGCCGGTGCTCGCGGTGAGCAGGAAGCTCGACTGGATCCGTGGACTCGCCGTCGATCAGGGCCGCGTCCTGGACTACGGCCTGCGCATCCACGTGATCACCCGCGACACCGCCGAGGAAGCGTGGGCCGAGGCCGATCGTCTACTGAAGGGCATCGACCCCGCCGACATTGAACGGGTGCAGGCCAGCCTGGTCCGCAGCGAGTCCGAGGGACAGCGTCGCATGTCCGAACTGCACGGCGGCAGCACCGACCGATTGGAGATCGCGCCGAACCTGTGGGCGGGCGTCGGCCTGGTCCGCGGCGGCGCGGGCACCGCGCTGGTCGGCTCGCACGAGGAAGTGGCCGAGCGCCTCATCGAGTACTCGAAGGTCGGCGTCAGCCATTTCATCCTCTCCGGCTATCCGCATCTGGAAGAGGCCTACTGGTTCGGTGAGGGCGTGCTGCCCATCCTCGAGCGCAAGGGCCTGTGGCGGAATCCGGTCAACGGAGCGGGCACCCTCAGCGCCACCCCGTTCGCGGCGTCCTCCAATAGCTGACGACCGCCCTCGTCGCCCCCGGAAGATGCCGGAATCCATGGCGCGATGGGCACCGCCGTCCGCCGGGGCGACGAGTAGCAGCAGGTGGTGCAGCTACGCATGCACTGCGTCGACGCAGGCAGTGCGGTACCCCCAGTCATGGGTACCCGTGTCCCACCGACGAGAATGGTCTGTCGAGTCCGGCCGAGCCGGCGGACTCGGCAGACCATTTTTCGTCCAAAGGGAGTACATGACAAGCGCACCAGCGCGGCGGTGGCGCCGCCGCTTCCCCGATGAAGCGAGCACGCCAGACGCCGGTACCGCCACGCTGAAGCGCAGCCTCGGCCGCGTCGATCTCACTGCGATGGGCGTCGGCACCATCGTCGGTGCGGGCATCTTCGTGATCACCGGAGTGGCCGCGGCGGAGAAGGCCGGTCCGTCTATCGTGCTGTCCTTCGTGCTCGCCGGCACAGTCTGTGTGCTCGTCGCGCTCTGCTACAGCGAGCTCGCCGCAATGGTTCCGGTCTCCGGCAGCGCCTACACCTACACGTACGCGACCCTCGGCGAGGGACCTGCGTTCCTGGTCGGGTGGAATCTGCTGTTGGAATTCGTCATCGCCGGTGCTGCCGTCGCCATCGGCTGGTCCGGCACGGTGGTGTCCGCACTGGACTCGATGTTCGGAATCACGCTGCCCAAGGCCATCACGGCAAGCCCTACCGAGGGTGGTGTCCTCAACCTGCCCGCGGTGCTGATCATCGGGGTGATCGTCGCGGTGCTCGTCGGTGAGGTCTCACTGACCGCGCGCATCACCAAGGCACTGGTCGGCGTGACAATCGGCGTGCTGGTGCTGGTCGTTGCCGTCGGCGCCCCGCATATCGATGTGGGAAACTGGACGCCGTTTGCGCCCTTCGGCCTCGGCGGCGTCGTCGGCGGCGCCGCCATCGCGTTCTTCGCCTTTCTCGGCTTCGATGTGGTCGCGGCCTCGGCGGAGGAAGCTCGCAACCCGCGCCGCGATGTGCCGTTCGCGATCATCGGCACGGTTCTCATCGCCACCCTGCTGTACGCACTCGTCAGCGCGGTGCTGACCGGAATCGCCCCTTTCGCGACACTGAACAACGCCTCGCCGATCGCGACGGCCTTCGGTGGACTGCACATCGGCTGGATCGGCAATGTCATCGTGATCGCCTCGATCATCGCGCTCACCAAGGGTCTGTTGCTGATCGTGTACGCACAGGTGCGCCTGATGTTCGCCATGTGTCGTGACCGACTGTTGCCGAGCACCCTCGCCACCACCGGCAAGCGATCCACCCCGGTCCGGCTGACGCTGTTGCTCGGCACCGTCTGCGCAGCGATCGCCGGACTGCTGCCGATCGACATCGTCGTCGAGCTGGTGAACATCGGCGCGCTCTCGGCCTTCGCGGTGGTGTGCGTCGGGGTGCTGGTGCTGCGCAAACTGGAACCGAACCGCGAGCGTCCGTTCCGCACGCCGCTGGTTCCCGTGGTCCCGATTCTCGCGCTGGTCGGCTGCATCTTGCTGGCAACCACACTGGACGCGCTGACCTGGGTCCGTTTCGCGGTCTGGGTGGCCATCGGTATCGCCGTCTACCTGGGCTACGGCCGCAAACGCTCGGTCATGGCCGCACCGGAACCCGTCGCGGAGGCGGTTCGGGCCGAGCGGTAGCGGGCGACTTTTCCGCAATTGGGATCTTGCACGAATTCGACCGAGAGCATTCCTGATTCATTGCGGATAACCAGGGATTTCGGCACGCTCTCTGGCAAGAGTCGCGGCACCCACCCTCAACGGCCGTGCGGAAAGGACAGCAACCCTATGTCCGATGACGAGAAGCAGATCCGGATCCTGATCGAACGGTGGGCCGCCGCGGTGCACGTCGGCGACCTCGCCGGTGTCCTCACCGACCACGCGCCCGACATCGTGATGTTCGATGTGCCGCCGCCGAACGAGGGGATCCGCGGCATCGACGCCTACCGTGACGTCTGGCCCGGCTTCTTCGAATGGCAGGCCAAGGGCGCAACGTTCGACATCGTCTCACTCGAGGTCGCCGCCTCCGGTGACGTGGCCTTCGCCTACGCCCTGCTGCTGTGCGGCACCGCGGAGGATTTCGCCACCGATCCGGCGAAACGGCTGCGCCTCACCTTCGGTCTGCGCAAGCAGGAAGAGCGCTGGGTCGTCGTGCACGAGCACCATTCTTTCCCGGACACCAGCGTCGAATCGGACAACGGCTAGCCCGAGGCGGGCTCCGCGGCCGCACTCGATGCAATCATGCAGCAGCCGTCACTCCAGACATCGTGGGGCAGAACGGAATCGCGCACGCGGCCACGCCTGTCGATCGACAGCCGCGACAACGCTCTGAGCTTTCCTTTTCTCCTTTCAGAACCCCAGCGGCTCCTGAAATTTCAGCGAATGCCATTGTGCGCACAACGCAGTGTCGCCCTCCCGTTCGCGCGGTAGCAGTGCGGTGCGCAATACCGCATCGCGTGCACCGGGAGTTCCACGTGAATCAGCCCGGCTACGAGAAACATTCGGGCACCCGACCCTCCGCCCGGCAACAGAACCGGACGGAGGGTCCCGATCCGCCTGGCAGCATCGGCCCGAACTCAACAGTGAGCGCAAGTGCCGCTGTGCGCAGTAGCCGATACCGCCTCGGTTTCATTCCGGCGAAGAAGGCCGCGCGCAGCGTCGTGCCTGTGCTCTACTCGAAGGCATTCGTCGGTGATCGGGGGTCCGCCCATGCGGCGTCGCTCTGGGCTGCTCTGCATCGCGGCGGCCGTACTACTGGTCGCGGGGTCCGGCTGCTCCCCCAACGGACCCGTGCCAGGCAAGGCCGTCGTGTCGCCGCAGCCATTTCCGACGCACGAGGCCTATCTGGCGCAACGGGTCGAATGGCAGCCGTGTCGGGAGGGGCCCGAATTGGACTGCGGATCGATTCGCGTTCCGGTCGATTACGAACACCCGGGCGCCCTCGCCATTACGATGCCACTGGTCCGGCTGCGCGCGACCGATCCGGCGCATCGACTCGGCGTGCTCACCACCAATCCCGGCGGGCCGGGCGAATCCGGTTACGAGCAAGTGGTATTCGCACGCAACCCCCACGACACCAGCCTGCGCAAGTTCCTTGCCCGCTACGACCTCGTCGGCTTCGACCCGCGCGGCGTCGGCCGCACGGCGGGCGTCAAGTGTCTCGGCGACCGCGAGATGGACGAATATCTCGCCACCGACTTCACCCCGACCGACGCCGCCGGACTGCGCGCGGTCGCGGCGGCGCACAAGCGTTACGCCTCGGCGTGCCTGCGTCAGACCGGCACGTTGCTCGGCTTCGTCGGCACCGAATTCGTCGCTCGTGATATGGACATCATGCGATCGGCCCTCGGCGAGGACACACTCAACTTCATCGGCTTCTCCTACGGCACTCGAATCGGCCAGCAATATGCCGAGCAGTTTCCACATCGAGTCGGCCGCATGCTGCTGGATTCCGTCGACGATCCGAGCGTCCGGACCGAGCGCTGGGATTTCTCCGGCGCGGAACCCGAGTCGAGCGCAGGCCCCGTCGAACTAGCTCCGCGTGACCGTGTCGTGCGCGACATGCTCGCCTCGTGCGCGACCCGGCCGGATTGTCCAGTAGGGACCGATACCGAAGCGGCGCTGCGCGCCCTGCGCGAACTCATCGACCGCATCGACGCGCACCCGATCCCCGCCGCCGACGGCAGGAAGGTGGGCTCGAACCTGGCGCTGATCGGTATCTTCCAGGCGACCTATGACGAAAGATATTGGCCCAGCTTCGAAAAGGCCTTCGCACAAGCGCTGGACGGCGATGGCACCGGATTCGCCCAGCTCGCCGACAGCTATGTCGGTCGCGGCAATTCGGGCGCCTACTCGACCTCCGATTCGGCCTTCTGGGCGGTCCAGTGCGTCAACGACGATCCTGCGACCTACCAGTCGAAGTCCGAGGACGAGATACTGGCGGAGTTGGCGCGGATCGCACGAAGTCGCGCGGTGGCTGCGCCGATTTTCGGCGCCAATCGAGTGTTCAGCACCCCGCTGTGCCTGTTCTGGCCGGTGCCGCCGACACAGCAGTCCAGAGCGGTCGATGCCGCGGGTGCGCCGACCATCGTGCTACTGAACAACACCGAGGACCCGGCGACGAAACTGGAAGGCGCACAGAACGTCGCGCGCAACCTCGCCGACGCAGTCTTGGTGGTGAACGAACACGAAGGCCACATCGCCTTCGACAACGGCTCGAAATGCATCGACGCGATCGTCGTCGGCTTCTTCCTCGACGGCATCGTTCCCGAGAAGGGGACGCGCTGCCAGGGCTGACCTGCCACGTCAGCCCTGGCAGGCACCGGAGGCGCAGCACGCCGCACCGCGTCGCGCGGCCAGCCCTTCTTTGACGGCAATCGCGGCAATACCCAGTCCCGCGAGGGGATCGGCCCACCACCATCCGAACAGGCTGTTGAGCACCAACCCGACCAGCAGCCGCCGGTCAGAAGTTGTGACGTGGGCCGCCGATCGAATGGCCTATGCGAACCAGACTCGCCATCGGTGATCCTTCAACAATGTAGACATCAATCGTAGACCTACAACGTTGACACCGCGTAGATATGGGCGTGTACTGGAGGTCTAGACGCGGGGAGGGCCTGACACCGACTCCGGCCGAGAGGTGCTGAATTCGATGAACGCAACCAGAGATGGACCAACCGGACGCCCGAAAGGTCATGGCGGCAGGAAACGCACCAGGCACAGCCCGTTGACCCGGGCCGCAATGCTCGCGGCCGCGCTCGAGATCATCGACCGCGACAGCGTCGACCAACTGTCCATGCGCCACCTCGGCGACGCGCTCGGCCGAGACCCGATGGCGCTCTACCGACACGCGGCCAACAAGGCGGCGGTCCTCGACGGAGTCGCCGAGATGGTGCTCGGACAACTGACCGTCGACATCGACGACCCGGACTGGCGCCACCAGCTGCGTGTCGTGGCACGCGAGTTCCGCGAGCTGGCGGTGGCGCACCCGAACGTGGTTCCCCTGCTGGTCACCCACCCACTGGCCACGCCGCTCGGACTGCGGCCGCTGGGCACCCTGCGCCCACTGGAAAACACGCTGGATCTGCTCACCCGCGCCGACTTCAGCGGCGCGGACGCCCTGCACATCTACCGCGCCCTGTTCGGTTTCCTCAACGGCCACATTCTCAACGAGCTCCAGGAAATCGTCGAACGCCCCGAAGAAACCACCGACCTATTGCGCCTCGGCCTCAATCGCCTGCCGATCGGTGAATTCCCTTTGCTGCGCGGCCTCGCCTCGGACCTGGCCGCCTACGACGGCGTCACCGAACTCGAGCGCGGCCTGGACATCCTGCTGTCCGGCCTCACCATGACCATGACTCCAAGCCGGTCCACAGTCGAGAAAGGAGCCCCAATCATGACACCTTCACCGGTCCGAACCGATCCGAACAACCGCATTCCGTCCACAGATCGGCTCCGGCTGCGGTGCACACCACAAGCAGCCGACGCGGGCGACGTCGACGATCCCGAAACTATTGCTGCACAGCAGCGTTGGGATTCCGAAGGCGGAGCCGAAAGCCGCTGGAACGCGACTGTCATCACCGGGACAAGGCAGCACCTCGCTGTCGACAGGCCCGAATTCGCAGCCGAGACAGGAGCCGCACCATGACCTCTACACAGATTCGACAGCACGCTGCGCGCCACCGCGTGCCACCCGACTACACGCCTCGGCTGAGATTGAAGCCGAAATCCGAAAGCATCGGGTATCTCGACGGCGCGTGGTGGCCCCGATCCGATGACCTCACCGCCGAACTGCCAGATCTGCTGGCGGTCTTGGCAATTCGACTCGGCCCGGTCTGGCGAGTCGTCTACGACCCCGCCGGATGGTCATCGCCGCCCCCGCAGATGACCGCCAACGGTCGTGTAGTTCGACTCGACGCCTACCCGTTCGAGCTGTGGAACACGATGTATGTGTTCGGCAGCGACAGCACCTTCATCGTGCTGCAGGTAATCCCGTCCGCAACGAATCAACTCACCGCGCATTCGGCCCTGATGGCCGCCGCCACCCCCGAACCGGCGGCCACTGTCTCCAGATGAAAGGAAACCAGACCATGATCCCCATTCAAGCGCAACGCCCTATTACCAATCACCGCGACATGACGAGGAATACCGGTCCACCCCAACGTGACCGGCAACCCTTCCGCACACCCACCCGCACGCCACGCCTGCTACTGCGCGAAGGCGGCACGCGGTCCAGCAACGTCGACGGCGCGTGGTGGCCGTGGACGGCCAATCTCACAGCCGAGCTGCACGACCTCATCAGCGTGCTCACCCCACGCCTTGGACCGACTGTGCGTATCGGTTTCGACTGGAACGCCGTCAGTCTCACCCAACGACGTATCGATCACGACGACGGCATACAGATACACGGCCCGGGCAAAAACCAACCACCCGATGTCATGCACCTCATCGGAGCCCATGGCGCCCGCCTCACCTTGCTCGTCATCCCTGCCGATACCTCCCCCCTCCAGGCCGACCGGCAGATGCGGCGAGCATCAGGAAAACCGCTGTCGCCGACCGCGACAGCACCCGGCGCCGAGACCAAGTCCTCCTGAAGGACGATCGCGATACCAGGGCCCGGTCCAGAAGTACCGGGCCCTCGCGGTGGAGTTGTGTCGGGGAGCTAGTGCATGTCGGTGACCAACCCGAATTCCCTGAGCAATTCACCGATCTCGGTCGAGCCCAATTTCTTGATCAAAACCTGCTGCGCGTTCGAAGTGATTTCACACCCGCGGTCAGGCGGAATAGCGGTAGAACCCCTCTCCGCTGGCGAGGCCGAGCTTGCCCTTGTCGATGTAGTTCACCTTCAACCACGCCGCGAGTTGCTGCGCGTCCTCGCCGCCGTTGGCAAGGATGTTGTAGGGGGTGGTGAGGCCGATGACGTCGAGGATCTGGAACGGACCGAGCGGGGAACCGGTCGCGATCCGCCAGGTCGTGTCGACCGCCTCCGGTTCGGCGTATCCACCCGCACCGAGCGCCATGGCGGCGTTGAGCAGCGGCACGAGCAACGAGTTGAGCACGTAGCCCGCCTTTTCCTTGTGCAACTCGATCGGCACCATGCCGATCGCGGCCGCGAAATCGACGACCGCCTGGAACACCTCGGGGTCGGTCTCGGGCGTGCCCATGATTTCGGCAGTGTTGTACTTCCACACCTGGTTCGCGAAGTGCAGCGCGAGGAATTTATCCGGTCGGCCGGTGAAGTCCTTGATGTCGCTGGGCAACAGGGTGGAGGAGTTGGTGGCGAAGATGGTGCGATCGGGCGCGAGCTCGCCCAGTTGCTTGTAGATCTCCTGCTTGATGGTGAGAACCTCCGGCACCGCCTCGACGACCAGGTCGGCGTCCCGCACCGCGGCGGCGAGATCGGCGGTCAGCACGATTTCGGCCGCCGTCTGCTCCGCCTTCCCATCCGCGGCTCCAGCAACCTCTTCGTCATAGGTTGCCGCCAGTTTGTCGAATCGATCGCGGGCGCCGGTCAGGGCATCATCGCTGATGTCGTAGGCGGTGACGTCGAACCCTTTGAACGCGGTCTGGAACGCGATCTGCGAACCGAGCACCCCCGTCCCGAGGACTGTCACCTTGCGAATCTCGATGGTCATTGCTGTCTCCTTTCTTCACGGGGCGAAGTCCGCCCCTCGATGTTCACTCGTCGTCTTCGGTGTCGGCACAGTCGAGCGACGCGAAGAATCCGGCGACGATCTGCGTGATCTGGTCACGCA
This sequence comes from Nocardia sp. NBC_01009, assembly GCF_045208035.1. Classification (NCBI taxonomy): domain Bacteria; kingdom Bacillati; phylum Actinomycetota; class Actinomycetes; order Mycobacteriales; family Nocardiaceae; genus Nocardia; species Nocardia sp. NBC_01009. The sequence goes on from NZ_CP108695.1 coordinate 6,161,863, forward strand.
AGTCGCCGATCGCGCCATAGCCGGGATGCACGCCGGTCGACGGCCGGGCAAGGACCAGGTGCAGCACCGCGAACACGCTGCGGCCTGCCAGCAGTGCCTGCTTGTCCAGGCGGCGCGATTGGCGGCCGTCCTGCCTGGCGGCAGCCGCCAAACGCGCGGCGATCATCGCCTCGAGCTGTGCGACAAGGGCAAGGCCCTCGGCACGGTACTTCTCGGTCGGCGAGCCGAATAACAGTTCACGCTGGTAGGCCACGGTGTTCTCGACATGCCGGTCGGCAGCCTCCACGGTCGGCCGCACCATGCTGAGCACCGCGTCCACCGGCTTACTCTGCGAGCGCGACTGCGCGTCGCCGAGTTCGAGTGCCAGCCGGAGGTCCTCGTTGTAGACCATCAGCAGCAACTCACCCTTGGACGACGCGTACCGGAACAGCGTCCCCGCGGCGACATCGGCGCGGTCGGAGATCTGCTGCGTGGTGACGCTCTCGAAGCCCCGCTCGGCAAACAGCGCCGCCGCCGCCTCGAAGATGCGCGACTGTTTGTCACGCATGTTCCGCTGGCGGCGACCCGCGTGCGCCGGGTCGGGCGAGATCGTCATCCGACACCCTAAGATAATGAGTAGACTCATTAATGAGCGTACTCCTTGTTGTCTGATGGGCAACCCCCAAGACCGCGACCGACGCGCGGACCGAAACCATCGGCGCAGACCGACGCATCGGCACAAACCCGGGCTCAACTCGTTTGCCGCAGTGCGGAATACGCGACACCATCCGATCTCGCCACCCATCAGCTCGGCCTCCCATAGACGGCAACAACCACGCCGACCGCGCGCGCATGGGTGGGTAACCTAGGGTCTTTTCGACGCCGATCTCGGGGAGAAACAGTGCCGAATGTGCCTTCGCACAGGCTGACTTCGCTGGTGACCCTGGCAGCCCAGCAACTGGGTTACGTGTGCCGGGCGACCAACGCCGACGAGGTGGCGGAGTTCATCGGCCCGCGTGGCGACGGACCGCACTACCTGTGGTTGGACAACCTGCGCCGTAGCCTGAACGAACACCCAGCCGACCAGTGGCCAACGCTCGTCACGGACTACGTCGGCACATTTCTCGCCGAAGTGGACATGGAATACACCGATCCGCTGGACACCAACGACTTTGCCACGGTGCGGGGCCTGCTCAGGACGCACTTCGCTCCGGCAGGTGCCGACACGGGCATCGATGGCGTCCGCCGGGACGTTGCGCCGGGAATCGTGCAAGTGGCGGTGCTGGGTCAACTCCACACCGCCGTGGCCGTCACCCTCGAGATGCTCGCCCACTGGGATATCGGTCTCGACGAACTCTTCGACCTCGCCGAGGCGAACACGCGCGCCGACAGTCGCCTCGAGATCGAGTGGAAGGGCTACAACGACGCGTACTTCGCGTTGCTGAGCGGCTCGGACTTCGCCAGCGCCCACGCAAGGTGGCTCGACGACTACCCGGTAATCGGAATGTACGGTGCGCTTTTCGTCACCTCTCACGAGGGAAACGTGTACGTGCACCCCATCACCGGACCAGACGCGATGACGGCCATGATCCTGCTCGGCAAGGTAGCGGCCAACACCTATCGCAGCGAACCGCGACCGGTCAGTCCGGCGGTCTATTGGTGGAAGGATTCGGAGATCAGCCTCGCGGCCGGCACCGAGATCGACAAGGACGGCAATGTCGCGGTACACCAGACGCCGGAATTCGACTCGCTGCTGACCAGCCTGGCGGTGACGTGCGATTTCGGAGTGGTCCCGGCCGGCGAAGTCGATACCTCCCTCGACGCGCTTGCGCTGTATGAGCAGATGTGCGCCCATTCGGACAACAGCGCGGCACCGCCCGCCGTCCTCGACCTCCTGGCCGAAATAGAGAGCAGGGGCGCGGCCGTCGGATTCGTCACGGCCGTCGCGGATGTCCGCGGAGCCGTGTTGCGCACCTGGGGGCCGAGCCGGGGCCAGCACCTGCTTGCCGTCCTGAAGCTGACCAAGGACCGCGACCTCGCCGTACTCGACGTCGCGACCGGGCACCTCTACGACCCGCGCGACCACGTCGATGTCCGCGTCACTGTCGGCGCACACGACCACGACAGGAGGACACTGCCCTATCTCACCGCCGCGCTGCTCGAGGACCTCGTGGTCGGTGCCGCCGACCCCGACGATCCGTTCTTGTTCGTCGCGCGCGACGATGAGAACTACATCCGCACGCGACGCCACGAGTGGGTCTATGAGATCGAACATCGGGCCGGATCCGCCTCGGAGCATTTCCGTGTGTACACCATGCTGCACACTGTGGTCCGCGCCGTCATCTGGGCGTGGGCCAGCGGCGACCCCTCGTGGACGCTCGCCGTGCAATGGCGGCGGGTCGATCCCGAAACGCCGGGAATCGAGGCGGCGCAGGGGCAGGAAATCCTGCAGGACGAGCTGTCGTCCATGGCGTCCGGCATGACTGTCGACGGATTGGCCCTCCTCGATACGTTTCTGACCGTACGAGACACGCCGCTGCCCTCACCCGAGTCACTCGATCTTGCGGTCGATCCGTCCGTGCTGCGCGAACTGGGGTCGGCCCGCGCCGAGTTTGTCACGCCCAGCGCCGAGACAGATGGAACCGCAGAGTTGAGCGAGGGGCTCGACGACGACCAGGAACCTCCGGAGCAGCACTTCCCGAATCGCAACGAGTAACCATCACAGGCCATCTGTGCGGCCGATCGACGGGCCGCTACAGTCGGTTAGTGACCTGGACCATCGGCTTCGACCTGGATATGACCTTGATCGACTCCCGTCCCGGCGTCACACGGGCGATCGACACCATCGCTACCGAGTTCGATCTCCCGCTGCGTGGCGTCGAGCTCGCCGACCGGCTCGGCCCCCCGCTCGACCAGCTATTGGCCGACGCGGGTGTCCCCGCCGATCTCATTCCGGCCCTGGTGGCCCGCTATCGCGCGCTCTATCCGACCGTGGTGCCGCACGTTCCGGCCATGCCCGGCGCCGATGCGGCGTTGGCCGCCGTGGCCGAGCGCGGCGGACGAGTAGTGATCGTCACCGGCAAGCACGAGCCGTTGGCACGGCTGCATCTGGTCGAACTCGGTTGGCAGATAGATCATTTGGCAGGTGATCTCTGGTCGGCGGGCAAGGCCGGTGTGCTGCGCGAACAGCGCGCCGATGTCTTCGTCGGCGATCACGCCGGTGATATGCGCGGCGCGCGAGCCGCGGAGGTGGCGGCTGTCGGCGTCACCACCGGACCGTGCGACGCCGACGAACTCCGCGCGGCGGGCGCGGACGTCGTGCTGGAGGACCTCACCGAGTTTCCGGACTGGCTCAGCGAATTCGGAGCCCGCGCGGTGAGTCGACCACCGGCGGTCAGTGGCCGGGCGCGGCCGAGGACAGTGCCTGGAATCGCAGGGTGAGACCATCCAGTAGCGCGCGCAGGCCGGTTCCGAAAGCGGCGTCGTCGATTTCGCGTTGCCGCCCCGACAGCAGGTGCGCTTCGTCGAGGTGCGGATAGTTGCCGCGATACACCGCCGCGTCCTCGGGGAAGCCGCCCGCGAACGACCCCAGGGTAGAACCGGTGACGAAGAACCGCATGAGCGCGCCCACCTGAGTTGCTTCACGTCGCGGCCAGCCCGCCGCTACCAGCCCACCGAAGACGGCGTCTGCCTGGCGTAGTGCGTTCGGCCGCCTGCCCATCCCCTGATGCAGGGCAGGCACCAAGTTCGGATGGTCTGCCAATGCCGCGCGATACGACCGGGCCCAGGCTTCGAGCGCGCCGCGCCAGTCGGTGTTGCTGCTGAACATCGACAAATCCACCTTGCCGAGCACCGCATCGACCATCGCGTCGAGCAGGTCGTCCTTGGTGGCGAGGTGGTTGTACAGCGACGGCCCCTGCACCCCGAGTTCGGTGGCCAGCCTGCGGATGGATACAGCTTCGAGGCCTTCGGCATCGACCAGGGCCAACGCGGCGGACACTATGCGCTCGCGGCTCAGCAATGGTCGGCGCGGTCTTCCCACGAAAACCTCCTGGTCGATCGGCCCTCAGTGTCGCATGGGGGCAGTAAACTTGCGTTGTTAGTTTATGCAGAGCTAGCCTACAAGAAACTTTCAGCGTTAGTTTTCTTGGAGTTGCGGTGAACCTGGAACTGTCCGATGAACAGGCAGCGGCACAGCGCATGGCCGCCGACTTCGTCGACCGCGAGATCGCCCCGCACGCAACGGAATGGGATCGCGCCGAATCGGTCGATCCAGCGATTGTGCCGCGGCTCGGCGAGCTCGGATTTCTCGGTCTCACCATTCCGGAGGAATACGGCGGCAGCGGCGGCGACCATCTCACCTACTGCCTCGTGCTGGAGGAGCTGGGCCGCGGCGACTCCGCCGTGCGCGGCATCGTCTCGGTCTCCCTCGGTCTCGTCAGCAAATCCATCCACCACTACGGGACCGACGAACAGAAGCGCACCTGGCTGCCCCGGCTCACCGCGGGCGAAGCGCTCGGCTGTTTCGCGCTCACTGAACCCGGAACTGGTTCGGACGCAGCACAATTGAGCACCTGCGCGGTTCGCGACGGCGACGGCTGGGTGATCTCCGGCAGCAAGATGTTCATCACCAACGGGACCTGGGCCGAGGTCGCGCTCGTCTTCGCACGCACCGGCGGCGCCGGGTACCGCGGTATTACGGCCTTCCTCGTTCCGACAGACTCCCCCGGCTTCGCCGCCCGCCCCGTGCACGGCAAGCTCGGGCTACGCGGGCAGGCGACCGCGGAACTCGCGCTCGACGACGTTCGCATCCCCGACAGCGCACGACTGCACACCGAGGGCAAAGGTTTCACCGTCGCAATGGCGGCACTCGCCAAGGGCCGGATGTCGGTGGCCGCGGGTTGTGTGGGCATCGCACAGGCGTGCCTCGACGCCGCGGTCGGATACGCCACGCAGCGGACACAATTCGGCAAGCCGATCGCTGGACACCAACTGGTGCAGGAACTGCTCGCCGACATCGCGCTCGATGTGGACGCGGCACGGCTGCTGGTGTGGCGGGTGGCCGATCTGATCGACCGTGGCGCCGAGTTCGCCATCGCATCGTCCAAGGCGAAGCTGTTCGCGAGCGAGGCTGCGGTGCGCGCCGCCGATCGCGCGCTGCAGGTGTTCGGCGGTTACGGCTACATCGATGAGTTCCCGGTCGGCAAGTATCTGCGCGACGCCAAGGTGATGACGCTCTACGAGGGCACCAGCCAGATCCAAAAACTGCTGATCGGCCGAGACCTGACCGGAATCAGCGCATTCTGACGACGTCGGATCCGGCCTCGTCGAAGAACAGAAAGGACCATCGATGAACAGGTTCACCGACAAGATCGCCGTCGTGACCGGTGCGGCACAGGGCATCGGTGCGGCCACCGCGGTGCGGCTGGCCGCCGAGGGCGCTGCGGTGGCGGTGCTCGACCGCAATGCTCCGGACAAGACCGCCGAGCAGATCACCGCGGCAGGCGGCACCGCACGCGGCTACGTCTGCGATGTCACCGATCGCACCTCGGTGCAGTCCGTATTCGACCAGGTGGCAATGGATCTCGGGCAACCACACATCCTGATCAACAATGCCGGGATCACCCGCGACGACATGTTCTTCCGACTTTCCGAGGACGATTGGAACGCGGTCCTCTCGGTCAACCTGACCGGGGCCTACCACTGCGCGCAGGTCGCACAGAAGTTCATGGTCGCGCAGCGCTACGGCAAGATCGTCTCGCTCTCCAGCCGCTCCGCCCTCGGCAACCGGGGCCAGGCGAACTACGCCGCCGCCAAGGCCGGCATCCAGGGCTTGACCGCGACGCTGGCCATCGAACTCGGCCCCTACAACATCAACGTCAACGCGGTCGCGCCCGGCTACATCGCCACCGCAATGACCGCCGCGACCGCCAACCGAGTAGGGCTCACCGCCGAGGAGCACCAGCAGTCCGTTGCCGAGCGCACCCCGCTCGGCCGCGTCGGACAGCCCGAGGAGGTCGCCGCTGTCATTGCGTTCCTCGCCAGCGACGAGGCCTCCTACGTCAGTGGCCAAACGCTCTACGTCAACGGTGGGGCCCGCTGAGCCGGCCCGAATGCGCTATAGCGACCGCCCGGTATGGCGAGGATAATGGGCACTTCGATCGACGATGTCGATAGAAAGGAGCCACGGCAATGAGAGCTATGCCGAATCGCTCACTCACAATCCTCCTCGCGGGTCTGGCAACCGTCGGCAGCCTGGGGCTGTCCGGTACCGCGGCAGCTGCCCAAAGACAGCAGGACCCACAGCCACAGCCGGAGTGCAAGGTAGGCGAGAGATCGGACCAGGGTCCCTTCCGCTGCGAGTGCGGACCCGATGGCAAGTGGATCTGCGTCAGAAGAAGGTGATACAGATAGCGGCACATCGGCCGCACAGTTCCATTCACGCCTGATTCGCGGATGCATGCTCGGCATCCCACTGCTGCCGGGCGGCTGCGATAGCGCCTCTGTGCTCTCGCGACCAGTCGGCGAGTACCAGCACCGTCTCCGCGAGACTCCGGCCGGTCGCGGTGAGCCGGTACTCGACCTGCGGTGGGATGGTCGGGTAGGCGATCCGTTCGATGATCCCGTCCCGCCACAGCCTTTTGGTCGTCAAGGTCAGCATGCGCTGGGAAATACCCGGAATCGCTCGCTCCAGTTCGCGGAAGCGACGCACTCCCTTGCTCAGCTCCACGATCACCAGCACCGTCCACCGGTCCCCCAGCCTGTCGAGGACATCGCGAATCCCGCAGTCGTCATCGCCACAGGGTCCATCGGGCATAGGGCCCGCCGCCTGCGAGCTAACCGCCGTGTTCGTGACTGACATCAGAGTGCCTCCTTATGCTGCCGCCCGCGATTGCGGATGCTGGGTCATGTTCAGCAACTGCAACATTCGGGAGTGCACCAATGATCCTCGTCACCGGTATTTCCGGTTCGCTCGGCAGCCTCGTCTTCGGCGGGTTGTCCGCGCTCGACGACATCACCGTCACGGCGGGCAGCCGTTCCGGTGACGGCACCGGCGTCCGGCACATCGATTTCGACGACCCCGCCACCCTGGTCGAAGGGTTTCGGGAGGTGGACGTGCTGGTGTTCATCTCGGCCGGATACGCGGAAGACGACGTGGTGCTGGCCAGGCACGACGCGGTAGTCGCCGCCGCGACGACGGCCGGCGTCCGGCACGTCATCTACACCAGCCTCGCGGGCTCCGGCGATCAGATGACCATCGCGCTCCCGCACCGATGGACCGAGACACGTCTGGCTTCGGCGCCGCTCGATGTGACGATTCTGCGCAACGGACTCTATGCCGAGGTGCCGATCGGATTGGCGGCCGCAGGTGCCGCATCGGCCGCCGAAACAGGTTTCTACACAGCCTCATTCGGCAATGGACGAGTGTCGGTTGTCGCTCGCGAGGACCTCGCCGACGCGGCGGTGCGGGTAGCCGCCGAAACCAGCCGTGACCTCACGGCCGGCGGTCGCAGCAGGCACGCGGGCAAGGTCTACGAACTCGAAGGTGTCGCGACGATCGGCGGGTCCGACATCGCAGCGGTGCTGGCCGAATCGCTCGGCCGGCCAGTGCGCTACCGATCCATGTCATTGTTCGACACCCGAATCGCACTGCAGGACATCGGAATGGAGCCCTACCAAGTCACGAATGCCGTCTCCATGTTCGCCAATATAGGCGCGGGTGTGCTCGAGGCAAACCGGACCGACCTACTCGAACTACTGTCCGCCGAGCCCCGCGATGTCCGGGCACTGCTCACCGCTGCCGTGCGAACCGGCGGGTACCAGTCCGTTTCGATCACTACGACCCGCTGAGCACCGCTGCCATGACGGTCACCGCACCGCTCAGCCGGACGAACTCGCCGCTCGCGCGGTTGGTCACCGCTCGAGCGCGGTCACCAGGGCACCGGACCGAAGCGATCGAAGAATCCACCGGTCGGTCCGTCCGGTCCGATCGACGCCAGGCGGACGATCGCGTCGGTACCCTCGGTGACCGTTTGGTGGCCTGAGTTGTTGTTCAGATCCGTTGCGGTGTAGCCGGGGTCGGCGGCGTTGATGTGGATGTCGGGCAGCGCGCGAGAGTACATCGAGGTGATCATGTTGAGGGCGGTCTTCGAGGACGGATAGGGCAGGCCGAGAAGGGTGGACTCGATGCGGGTCGGGTCGGAGGTTCGGGCCAGCGAGCCGATGCCGCTCGACACCATCACGATTCGAGGTTGGGTGGCCGCGCGTAGCAGCGGCAGGAACGCGTTGGTCACCTGAACCGCGCCGAAGACGTTGGTCTCGAATACTTCTCGAAAGTCTGCGGCTTCGGTGTCGGGCGGAAGTTTGCGGGTGCCGCCGATGCCGGCGTTGTTCACCAGCACATCCAGCTTCCGCGTCCGTTGCCTCACCGCCTCGACGGCCGCGGCGATCGAGTCGGCTGAGGTGACCTCCAGCTGGATGAACTCGACGTCGAGGCCTGCGGCGGTGAGGGCGGCCGTCGCCGACTTACCGCGATCGGCGTCGCGTGCGGCCAGGAACACCTGCCAGCCGAGGCTCGCCAGCCTGCGGACGGTCTCGCGACCGAGTCCTTTGTTCGCTCCGGTAACCAGAACCGTCGTTGCGGAGTTCGTGGGGTTGTTCATCATCCGAGCATCGCCCGCCGCAGTCACGGCACTCCAGGACCGGCGGCTCCTGGGACCCGCGGTACCACCCCGCCGTGTGAGTAGTACGGCATGATCGACGGCATGGACCGCACGGAACTGGCCGAACTGCTTCGGCGGGCCCGCGCGCGCATCCAGCCCCGCGATGTCGGCATCCCCGCGGGCTTCCGCAGACAGGTGCCTGGACTGCGCCGCGAAGAGGTCGCACAACTGGCCGGTGTCAGCGTCGACTACGTGGTTCGGCTGGAACAAGGCCGCGGCCCACGACCCTCGATCGCCGTCCTCGCGGCGCTGGCCCGGGCCCTGCGCCTCAACGACGAAGATCGCGATCTGCTGTTCCAGTTCGCCGGATCCGCACCACCGCAAGCTGGCCGGATCGCCATGGTGGTCCGGCCGAGCGTGCTGCGACTGCTCGACCGGATGGCCGACCTGCCCGCACTAGTTCTTTCCGCGAAAGGCGATGTGCTGGCTTGGAATTCGATGGCGGCCGCACTGCTCGGCGACTTCACCGAATGGCCGCCCGCGCAACGCAACATCATCTGGCAGCAGTTCCTCGGCACCGGACCACGCCGGGTCGCGGCAACCCCCACCGAGACACAGACGGCTGCCGTCTTCTCGGTGAGCAGCCTGCGCAGCGCCCGAGCTCATTACCCCGATGACCCCGACCTGCTGCTCCTGATCAGCGAACTCCGTACGCGCAGTGCACGATTCGAACAGTTGTGGAACGAACGGCCATCCGAACCATGGCGCAGCGCCAGCAAGTCGGTCGACCATCCAGAACTCGGTCTCCTGGTCCTGGAGTGCGACACTCTCCTCGTCCCCGACTCCGACCAGACCGTCATCGTCTACTCTGCAGCACCCGGCACCCCCGCCGCCTCGGCTCTCGACCTGCTCCGCATCACCGGCACCCAACAGTTCACCGGCCATAGCTGATTCGCCCCGAGATCGGGGGCGCTGCGGCCGGAGATCGACCCCCGGCCACAACGCAACCGCTTACGCCGCCTTGTACTTGCGCAAGTACTCGCCGGTCAGCGAGGTCGGATGCTCGAGAAGTGCCGCCGGCGTGCCGGTGAAGACCACTTCACCACCATCCTTGCCACCGTCCGGCCCGAGATCGATCACCCAGTCCGAGTGCGCGACCACATCGAGGTTGTGCTCGATCACCACCACCGTGTTGCCTCGCTCGACCAGCCCGTCCATCAGCGCGAGCAGGGTGTCTACATCCGACATGTGCAGTCCGGTGGTCGGCTCGTCGAGAACATAGACGCTGCCGGTGTTCTGCAGTTGGGTGGCCAGTTTGATGCGTTGGCGCTCGCCGCCCGAGAGCGTGCTCATCGCCTGGCCGAGGCTCAAGTAATCCAGACCGACCTCGTTCATGGTGCGCAGCTTCGTATGCAGCGCCTTCTCGGGGAAGAACTGCACCGCCTCTTCGGCCGACATCTCCAGCACGTCCGCGATCGAATTGCCGCGGAAGGTATGTGCAAGCACCTCATCGGAGAATCGCCGTCCATCGCAGGCGTCGCAATGGGTGGTCACCGGATCCATATAGGCGACCTCGGTGATGATCACGCCGCGCCCCTCGCACTGCTTGCACGCGCCCGCGGAATTGAAGCTGAACAGCCCCGGCGATTCACCGGTGGCCTTGGCGAACAGCTTGCGAATAGGGTCCATGAGCCCCAGATAGGTGGCGGGTGTGGAGCGCGAGGAGGCCGCGATCGCGGATTGGTACACGAAGATGGCCTCGGGATGGTTGCGCACGAACACATCTCGAATGAGGCTGCTCTTGCCGGACCCGGCGACGCCGGTGATCGAGGTGAGCACGCCGGTAGGGATCGCGACAGTGACATCCTTGAGGTTGTGCACAGTTGCGTGCTCGATCAGCAACGCACCGTTCGACTTCCGGAACACCTCCTTCACTGTGAACGGCCTGCGCAGCCCGGCGCCGGTCGGGGTGTCGGCCGCACGCAGCTCGGCGAAGCTGCCCTCGAACACGACCTGTCCGCCGTGCGCCCCGGCGCGCGGCCCGACATCCACAATATGGTCGGCGATCTGGATGACATCCGGATCGTGCTCGACGACCAGCACAGTATTGCCCTTGTCCCGCAACGCCTTCAGCAGATTGTTCAACCGCCCGACATCGCGCGGGTGCAGGCCGACGCTCGGCTCGTCGAAGATGTAGGTCATGCCGATCAGCGTGCTGGCCAGATGCTTGATCATCTTCAGCCGCTGACCCTCACCGCCGGACAGGCTCGAGGTCGCCCGGTCCAGGCTCAGATAGCCGAGACCGATATCGGCCACCCGCTGCAGTGCGGTGCGAATCGCGGCGGCCAGCCCGAGTGCGGCCGGATCGGTGATCTCGTCGAGCACCGCCATCAGATCGGTGATCTGCAAGCCCGACCAGTCGGCGATATTGCGTCCGTTGATCTCCGTCGCGAGCGCCTCGGCATTGAGCCGTGCGCCGTTGCACGTCGGACACACCCCCTCGGTGAGGAACTTCTGCATCTGCTCGCGAGTCTTCTCGCTGAGCGTGGAGGTGTCGCGCTGCAACCGGGTGCGGGTGAACTTCGCCGCCACCCCTTCGTAATTCGCCTTCCATGTGCCTTTACTGAAGGTCAGCTCCACCTTGCCGCCGGTGCCGTACAGCAGATCCTGGAATTCCTCGACGCTGTAGTCGGCGAGCTTCTTGTCCGGATCGAACCGGCCGGAGTTGCCGTACAGCTGCCAGTCACCACTGCCCACCCCATAGCCGGGTAGCAGGATCGCGCCCTCGTTGAGCGACTTGCTCCGATCCACCAGCCGGTCGGGATCGGCGCGCACCGTCTGACCGAGCCCGTCACAATCCGGGCACATCCCCTGCGGCACGTTGAAGGAGTAGTTGTAGACGAATCCGGCCGAGGGCGAACCGAATCGGGCGAACATGGCGCGCACCATCGAGTAGATATCCGTCATGGTGCCGACGGTGGAGCGCGGCCCGCCGCCGACCGGCTGCTGGTCGATGATCACCGGCGCGGTCAGGTTTTCGATCGCCTCGGCGTGCGGGCGCTCGTAGCGGGGCAGGAAGTTGAGGATGAAGGCGGGAAATGTTGCGTAGAGCTGGCGTTGGGATTCCACGGCAATGGTGTCGAACACTATGGACGACTTCCCGGAACCGGAGACGCCGGTGAACACCGTGATCTTGTTCTTGGGGATCTCCAGCGACACATTGCGCAGGTTGTGCTCGCTGGCCCCCAACACCCGGATGACATCGGTGGCGGCAACGGAATCGGTCAATGGCATACCGACCACCATGCCATCTGACACCGACAATTTGTGCGGGCTCATGTGATTCAAATCACATCATTACATTACATGCATTACTAGTGTGCAGTTTCTCTACGCCGTCCGCGAGCGTGGTGGGCCGAACTGCCGAAAAGCCCGCCGACCTTGTGCATCACCCCAGGCACTTCCGGAATGTCTTGCTTCGATAGCGATTTCATCTTCGTGCTGCACCCGGACGCAGCTGCGAGCGCGGGCCGGAATCGACGAGCGGTCGCCGGAGTTACACGCCCCCTATCCAGGGTTTGCGCAGAATTAACCTGCCGAGCACGCGATCACGACCGGTCGACAACTAGAATCAATGACGCGTCTTCGACACGGACACTGGCGTCGCCGGACGAGCGGAGCGGCTCGAACGGTTCTCAGCCCCTGCAGATACCGACAGACCGTCAATGCGTCGCGGCACCATCATGCCGCCGCCCCTGAACCGAGTCGGCAGTCTGTCCCGCCCCAGCGACACCGCGGAGCACTTATGACCCACGCCGACCTGAAACCCGCCCGCCACTTGGACGTCCGCATCACGACGCCCGGCCAACTCGCCGGCGGCCTACCCGCCAACCGGGCAGCACCGTCGCAAAGGATCCCACTATCGAGCGATAGCGGGCCGTCTCGGCAGCTCAGCTCGCTCGACGTCCTGCTGCTCAATGCCGAAGCACCCACCATGCTGCTGCACGTCGGATCGGTCACGCTGCTGGAGCCGACCGTCGAAGGCAGTCTGTTGACCGTCACCGCATTCCGGAAGTTGATCGCGAGCCGCCTACACCTGATCGCACCGCTGCGATGGCGATTGCGCACCGTCCCCTGGGGTCTCGATCTCCCCTATTGGGACGACTGCGACACCATCGACCTCGGATATCACGTGCGCGATACACGCCTGCCCGAAGGCTCGACCGACGTGGCGCTGGCGGATCTCGCGGCCCGCCTGCACGCGCAGCCGCTGGACCGAAGCCGACCGCTGTGGGAATGCCACCTGATCTCGGGACTGGCCGGAGATCGCCAAGCCATCTACACCAAGGTGCACCACGCACTGATCGATGGTGTGTCCGGTGCCGAAGTGATGGCCGTAGTCTTCGACGTCGTCGCGGAGTCGCAGCCGGTGCCGCCACCGGCCGACGGGGTCAAGCTGGGCCGAACTCCCAACCCTGCCGAGATGCTCGGCCGGGGCATCGCGAACACGATGACCCGCCAGGCCGACCGACTGCGCCTGCCGTTGCGCCTTGGACCGATGCTGCCGAACGCGCTCGACGATATGCGTAAGGTGAATCCCAGGTTGCCCGGCACCGGCCCTAACAGCACCGACCGCTCCTTTGCGTTCGTATCCCTGCCGCTCGATACCGTCAAGCAGGTCAAGAACAGCTTCGGCGGCACCGTCAACGACGTCGTGATGACGTTGTGCGCCTCCGCATTTCGCCGCTGGCTGTTCGACCACGACATACCCACCGACGACCCCGCCGTTGCCGCGATACCCGTATCGGTCCGCACCCCTGAGCAGTGCGGCACCGCGGGCAACCAGTTCTCCATCATGCTGTGCGAACTTCCGATCGGCGAAGCGAATCCGCAGCACCGCATGAAACTCACCCACGCCGCCATGCTCGCCGCCAAGGAGCGCTTCCAAGCCACCCCACCATCCCTGCTGCACTACGCCACCTCGGTGCTACCCCAGATCCTGCACGGCCTGGCAACCCGAATGCTGCTTCGCGCCGCCGCCCCCGCACTCCCCCTGGCCAACATGGTCGTCTCCAACGTGCCAGGCCCTCAGATTCCGTTGTACGCCGGAGGAATTCGCGTCGCAGGCAGCTATCCCATCTCCGTACTCACCGACCTATCGGGCCCACTCAACATCACCGTGATGTCCTACAACGGCCACCTCGACTTCGGCATCCTCGCCTGCACCGACACCATTCCGGATGTGTGGAAATTCGCCACCTACTTGAAAGATGCGCTCGCCGAACTAGTTCCGTAGCTTCGCCTCCGCCCTAGGCAGGCTTGTCGAAGCGCACGGCGAGCGCCTGCACGCCAGCCGGGGCCTTCCAGATGAGCTCGACTTTCTCGAGGTCATATCCTCCACTGCACGACGAATCGCTGAACAGGGAGGCCGAGTCGGAGGTGCCGTTCTCGAACCTCACCGCGCCACCCTGAAGCTGCAGACAGGTGCCGCTCGCCGGGTCGTCGACATGGATGAGCTGCCCGGCTGCGGTGATGTACGAGAATCTGCCGACTGCCGCATGCGCACCGCCGGGCGTCAACGCAAGTAACGCAAGCGCCGCCGCGCCCGCAACGACAACTTTCCTGAGCCCACTCGCCAATCCCATGATCTTCCCTCTCCCCGTCCGCCACCCGGCCGAAGCCGACACTTTCCTCGCTCCCCGCAAAGTCTTCCATCACGCCACATTTCAGATCAGCCCTTTGCTCGAAGCACTACCCGATCAAGCGAACCTTGGCATGGTGGGACGTGTGTCGTCGAACGCGGCACGGGCGACAAGCCCACCGTCGAGACCGCCCCTTGCCGCTCGGCCTCGGTGCCGCTCGCTCGAGACATCGTCGACGTCATCACGAATACAGGGGCCCGATACGCCGAAGCACGCTAACGCAGGAGCTGAATCACCGGCGCAAAGTTCTCCATGCTGTCCTCGAGCACGGTGATGTAGCTGATGCCGTACCGCTCGCGGCGATCGCGTAGCCGCTGGGCCATCTCCTCAGGCGTCCCGATCAGTAGGATCGGCAGCTCTTCCGGACTCTCCGCGACATCCGGCGGCAGTGCGGGACCGAATACTTCCAGTACAGCCGTCAGTTCATGCGGCGGAACGACGCGCTGGATCAGGATATTCAGCTCCACCTGATCTACTCGCGCGCCGAGCAGAGTCCGCACGTAGTCGATCCGCTCCGCGGTTTCTTCGAGCCCCGCCATCTGCAGCGGCCCACCGTTGCGTGCCGCCGCAGCGCCGGTGAACCCGATGATGTCGGCGTGCTTCGCCGCAACGCCGAGCAGCCGATCACCCCAGCCCGCAATGAGCATCGGCGGCCCGGACGGCTGTGCGGGGCGCGGCTGATATTCCGGATCGGAGAAGAGGGCACGCAGCGTGGTGACCGTCTTCTCCAGGTGCTCGACACGCTTGCCGCCACTGGCGAACGGGATGCCCGCCACCTCGAATTCGGACTGCACATAGCCCGCACCCAACCCGAGCTCCACTCGACCATCGGTGAACTGGTCCGCACCCGCCACATCGCGAGCAAGCAACACCGGGTTGTAGAACGGCGTGTTCAGCACGAAGGTGTTCAGCCGGACTCGCTCGGTCGCCTCAGCCGCCAGAATCATCGCGGGAAACGGCGCAGGCATCCCGAGATGATCGGCCACTCCGATCACGTCGTAGCCGAATTCCTCGGCCCTACGGCACTTTTCGATCCAATTCGCGCGGGAATCGGGAACCACCATGTTGACGCCGAACCGGAACGGACGTGGCACAGTCATAACGTCTGTCTACCATCATGATTCGACCGCAGGGCACCGGCGGTATCCGGAATCGCTGTCGGTCCGTGCTGGCAGAGTGTGCACCACTGATTCAGGAGGTGCTCGACAAACATGGGTGACTACTTCGAACGGATCGTCGACATCGAGGTGACCGCTACGGAGGCGGACGCGGTGGCGGCCCGGATGTTGGACTGGATGATTTCCCGACGGCTGCTCACGCGGGAGATGTCCGGTGACGCGATGTACAGCCTAGGGGTGGACAAAGGTTATGTGCCAGGACCGGATTGGGCGCAGGTCACCCAGGAATGGGGCGACTGGATCCCCGGTCCGGTAGCTGTGATCGTCGGGCGCGCCGACCACTACGGCGGGCAGGGCGGGATCGAGCCGGAGTCGGCGGTGTGCCCGCACTGCCACGCTACGACGGTGATCATCGATTACCCGCAGCAGTGGGAAGCCGATCCTGAGATCTGGCGACCATTCCGGAACGGCATCGACGCGTGGGAGCAGACCGGCGTCGGCACTGCCGCCTGCAATTCCTGCGGTGACGCCATCCCGGTCACCGAATGGCAATGGCCGTGGGGGTTCGCTCTCGGCGCACTCGCCTTCGACTTTTGGGGTTGGCCACCACTCACCGACACCTTCATCACCGAGTTCGGCGCACAACTGGGACACCGTATCGACCATCAAACGGGCAAATTCTGACGTATCCATGCCTTTCCACGGCACCTTCAGCACGCCGCGACCGGCCGGTCAACATTGCGCGAGCGTGCCAGCCGCGATAGCGATTCCGACGAGCGTCACCGCCGCGGCCAATACCGCCACCGGCCGCCCCCGTGCGACTGGCGGTGCCGACGCTGGGACGACCGGAGCGACTCACCCGCGGTGAGCCGGGCACACTGCGCCCGAGCAACCACTGCACCGGAACGATCGCCGTGCTGAGCGCCGTGGACAACAGCGGCCCCAGCATCATTCCCGGGTTTATCAGGACCAACTCGAGCCCCCGCTCCGCGGACAGCTCACCTACGTGCGGTTCTCCCGCGAACATCCCGGACCCTTCCGGCTGATGTTTCGCCCCGAACTCTCTCAACCCGACAAGCATCCCGACGCCATGGATGCGGGCGACGCCGCGTTCGCGGTACTGGCCGACACCGTCGGCGACTGTGTCGCCGCGGGCTTGCTGTCCGCCGACAAAGCCGACACCATCGCCGTCGCATGGTGGGGAATCGCGCACGGTCTCGCCTCACTGTGGCTCGACGGGCAATTGGAAAAGCGCTCGGTCCAGCTCGGCACCGAGGCCCCCGCACTGGTCGACGACATATGCGCACCTTCACCGCACTCATCGCACCCAGCGCATAACGCGCACCGCAACGTCACACGTCCGAGGACCGAACTGCCCTAGAGTGAGTGCCGGATATTTGCTGTTTCGCCCTACGCTCCCCACCTGATTCGAGAGGGAAGACCGGATGACCGCACCGCAGCTCGATCCAGTGGTTCAAGAATTCGTGGACGCGCTCAATGACAATGACCAGGACCGGTTGTTCGCGGTCCTGACCGATGACGCGTCGATGTCCGACGACGGTGTCGAACGCAACCTCGCGCAGTGGACCGACTCCGAGGTCTTCGGCAGCAGCGGTCGCATGGAGATCGAATCGATCGGCGACGGCGGCACCGAGCTGGTGGCCAACTACACCAACTCGCGCTGGGGATCGATGCGCACCAATTGGCGCTTCATCCTTCGCGACGGCAAGGTCAGCCGATTCGAGACCGGGCAGGCCTGAAACTCTTGCGGACACAGCCCCGATATTGACAGGCTGACGCACGTGTTCGTCGCGCCCCGTTACGGTACGGGCTCCCTCGCAGATCTGTTTCCTTCGCTCCTCGCCGGGCTCGGTGTGCCCGGCGAGGTCGACCGGCTCGGCCTCGGCTGCACCGCCGACCGCATCTGCGTGCTCTTGGTGGATGGCCTCGGCGCCGAGGCGCTCGCGGCGAATGCCGATGCGGCGCCGTTCCTGTCGAGTCTCGTCCCGGCCGAGCTCGCGGCGGGCTTCCCCAGCACCACCGCGACCAGCCTGAGCTCTCTCGGCGTCGGTGTCCCACCCGGCGAGCACGGGATCGTCGGCTACCTGATCAACGTTCCCGGCTACGACCGGTTGGTGAATTCACTACGCTGGCGCCTGCACGGCGAGGGACCGAAGGTCGACCTGCTGCGCGAGCTCATCCCGGAGCAATTCCAGCCCAACGCAACGGTTTTCGAACGCGCGGCAGCCGATGGCATCGCCGTCACACAGGTCGCCCCGCACTATCAGGCCGGCTCCGGGCTCACCCGAGCGGTGCTGCGCGGCTGCGAGTTTCGCCCCAACGTCTCGACCGGCGACCTCGTCGCGGGCGTCGCCGAAGCACTGCGCGCGGGCGACCGCGCACTGGTATACGCCTACCACGGCGACCTCGACACCACCGGCCACGTGCGCGGGCCGTCCTCGGACGCATGGCTGCTGGAATTGGCGCACGTCGACCGCCTCGCCGCCACCATCGCCGAACACCTACCCCCGAACGCCGCACTGGTCGTGACTGCCGACCACGGCATGGTGGAACTCGACGCCCGCATAGACTTCGACAACACCCCACCCCTCCAGGACGGTGTCGCCCGCCTCGGCGGTGAACCCCGTGCCCGCCACGTCTACACCACCGGAGGCGCTGCCGCCGACGTCGCCGCGACCTGGCAGGAATTCCTCGGCGCCGACTTCCACGTGCTCTCGCGCGCCGACATCATCGCCCGCGGCTGGTTCGGCCCCACCGTCTCCCCCCACGTCGCCGACCGCATCGGCGATCTGGTCGTGGTCGCCGCCGGTTCCCGCGGCATCATCCGCACCGGCGCCGAGCCACTGCAAGCGATGCTGATCGGCCATCACGGATCCCTCACACCTGCGGAAATGAATGTGCCGCTGCGCGTCCATCGCACGTGATCGTGCGGTACGGCACGGTGTACGGCGAACTCGCGCGCAGACCATGCGAACGACCAGCCTGATTAGCCCTACGCTGGGGGCGATCGTCGCGGACAATGCCGCGCGACCAGCTGCCAGGAGGAATAGATGAATGCCACGCTGTCACGGACCGGCCGGACCGGCCTCGGGGTCGCGGCGGTCGTGTTACTGCTGGCGGGGTGCAGTGATATCGAGCGAGTGCTCAATCGCGGTGGTGACACGCCCTGCAGCGAATACGTCAAGCAGGACCAGGACACCAAGCGGGTGACGATCACCAAGTCCATCAAGGAACAGACCAAGGATGATCACGAGCCTGCGGGCACCGTGGTCGATGCGACGATCATCTCCGTCGACCTGCTGTGCGGCTCGCAGCGCAATGCGGATACGCCGATCAAGAAAGCCGATGTGGCAGGCATTTTCATCACGAAGTGAGTTCGGGACGAACAGTGTTGCGCCCGGTGGCGGATGGGTGCAACGCTGCCGGCGGCTCGACCGAGGCACCGCGTTCCAGCCGTCCCGGGAGCGCTGGGCCACGCTCAACCCGCCGCTCGGTCTCCACCGGTCCCCGATTGACGCCGACAACCCGGATCCCATCACGCTCGGATCGGCACCGATGCCGACAAGATCGACCCGCAGGCGGCCATGTCGATCCAGGAAACTATCCGCTGGTGCTCTCCTGGCACATGGCTTCGAGGAGCACATCAGCAGCGTGTCGGCGGGCCCAATATTCGCTCGACGCAAGCGTTCTCCATGAATACCGTTCGGCGAGCGGTGCAAACGCTGCAGCCACTGGCAAGCGCACTGAAGCTGCGGGTTCAGGTCGCTGAGGACTCGCGGGAATGGGATTCCGGCATCGAGCCCACCCCGGACTACCGCCGTTACTACGCCCAGAGCTGGGCCGACACATGGCTCGCCCGTCCGACCGGCAAGAGCCTCCAGCAATTGACCGATCGCGCCACCGAAACCTTGGTCGGTTGCCGGCCGGTCAGAACATGTCGACGACCCATACCTCGAAGTCTTTCTGGGGATTGTTCGGAGCTGTGGGATTGGCGATCCGATGCTGCTGGATTACCGTGCCGAGACTGAGGATGTCGGCGCGGGGGGTCGTGAAGGTCTCCTGGTTCGAACCGTAGGTGAAGCGGCATCCGCCGACCAAAGCCGACTGGGCGATCCGCCGGATCTCGTTCAAAGTCACCGCACTCAGCGGCGAACTGCGCACACAGATATCGCTGGCGCATCCGTTGACCAACGTTGAAGTCATCGGTCGCCCATTGGCGAACTGGGGTTCGGTCGCGAAGTCGGCGAAGCCGATGTAGTCGGTCTCTCCCTCGCCGTAGATGTTGATCTTCATTGCGTTGCCGATGGGATTGATCGGGCTGCCTAGATGTTGGGCGCGCCCGTCGGGGCCGGGTACGGTGACCCGTGGTGAGGTGGGACATTGTTGGTGGGCGTGCGGCAGACCCGCCTCCGTCGGCGACACGAAGCTGGTGGGGAGCGGAGTCGACTTCTCGAGAACGTTCAACTCGTCGTCGAGAATCTTGATCGTGCCCTTGCCCACGATGCGATTGGCTGTGGTCTCTCCGGGGGCGAAAATATTGCGCGCGTTCTTGTAGTCCTCGACCGCGTCGCCGGTGTCTTCTCCGAAGCGGCCGTCGACCTCGAGACCGGCATCGTCGAGCTCGTTGAGCGCGATCTGGATCCGCCGCACGTGCTCGCCGATACCGTTGATCCCCTCCCCGATATGCGCAGGATCGGAGACCAAGCAGTCCTCCAGCTGTTGGTCGGGGTCCGGCGAGGTGAACAGCATGCTTTTCAGGCCCATGGTCCGTTGTCCTTTCGATGCGCTGTTCGGCAGCTAACCCGCGGTGTCGGCGAGGATCGTCGCGGATTGGTCATGGCAAAGTGTCTGGTCGCCTGATCCGGTGTGAAGGCGAGGGTTCATGGTGGTTCACGATCATCGGACCTCTCCACTGGCGTGCGGCGAGGACGGATACGACCAAACGCTAGCGCGCTCAGCCCGCTGGAACCCGAGTAGTCCACTACGCGGATTCAGGTCCATCAGCCTCGTGCACCCGCCCCGACTCGCCGCCGAAATGACGGCCCGTCATGCACTCTTCCTCGCTCTTGTGTCACTGATGACATGGAGGCCTTTGCCTTAGAAGAGGGCCGATCATCGCTCGGCGAACTCGCCTGGCGGCTCGAAGTCATAGCCGAAGGCCAGGGCCGATCGGGGCGGTGGTCGGCTCGGCGGCATACGGCCGGCTGCGGTAGCCGAGCTTATCGACCGTCACGCAACGAATTGGTAGGCCACCAGGCGGATGTAGGCGAGGTCGACATCCGCAACAAGCGGGCTCGAACGAGACGAAAGCCGCTGAGGGAAACGGTATTCGGGCCTATCGGTCCGTGCGCGGGGCCCTGCGGCGTTGCCGTTGTGCGCATGCGAGACTCGTCGCGATGCTCACCTACTTTCAAGCGACTGTCATCGGTGCGGTGCAAGGTGTCACCGAACTGTTCCCGATCTCGAGCCTCGGGCATTCCGTGTTGGTTGCGGCATGGCTCGGAGGTGATTGGCAGAAATTGGTCAGGCCGGGCGAGTCGGCCACGGGCACACCGTATCTGGCATTCGTGGTGGCCTTGCACGTGGCGACGGCGGTGGCGCTCATCGGCTACTACTGGCGCGACTGGTGTGCGATCGTCGCCGGTTTCATCACCACGCTGCGGACCGGGCGCCGCGACACCGTCGCGCAGCGGTTGGCGTTGCTGATCGTGATCGCCACCATTCCTGTCGGTGTCCTCGGGCCGTTGCTGGAACATCCACTGCACGCGCTGTTCGCGGCGCCGCTCTGCGCCGGCGTCTTTCTGATGCTGAATGGTGTCGTGCTGATCGTCGGTGAAGGATTGCGCCGGCGCAATGAGCCGTCGCTGGCGGAATATGGGCGACGGTTCGCCCGACAGGAGGCCCTCACCGGGGTTCTCACCGCCGAAGCGCAAACCCGCCGCCAATCCGACCGCCCACTGGCCGCCCTCGGGATCCGGGATGCCGTCGGTATCGGCTTCGCTCAAGTCGGCGCGCTGCTGACCGGGTTCAGTCGGGCGGGTCTGACCATGGTCGGTGGTCTGTGGCGCGGTCTCGAATACAAGCATGCGGCCAAATTCGCTTTCCTGCTTGCGACTCCGGCGATCCTGGGCGCGGGGATACTGGAAATACCGGAACTCATCGGACCGGAGACCGACGGCATCCGAGGGCCGGTGCTGGTCGGCGCCATCGTATCCGGACTGTCGTCGTGGCTGGCCGTACGGTTCCTCGAGCGGTACTTCCAGACCCGCACCCTGCTACCGTTCGCGGTTTACTGCGTGGCCGCCGGGGTGCTCTCGATCGTCCGATTCAGCTGAAGTCTCGGCCTCGAGCTCCACCCGATCCCATCCAGACCTACCGCTGTGGCACCACCGAGATGACGTCAGCCACGCGGCATCGAGAGGCAGTCCGACCCCAGAATCTGGTGTCACAACTAGACTGCCGACGTTTCGTTCGTTCATGCCGCTATAGAGTCGCGATGTGCTCCCACCCGACCCTGATGGAGTCCTGCGCGCCCGCTGGACAATATGACCCCTTTGCCCTGCGATGAACTCCCCCACTCCTTCGCCAACCAAAACCGAATTTCGCCGCCTGGTGCCGGAGGCGGCCGTCCCTGGTCCAACCGGCACATGAGACCTCGCCGACGATGCGGGGTTCGATGGCGGTCAATGATTCCGTGACCCTGTCTTACATAGGCAACGTCGACACTGGATTCACCCAGGCGATGCTCGACGAGCAACAAGCCAAACTTCAACCACTGCAACACAAGACGCCCACAGCCGACGCCGATGTTTCTGACGCCATCTGGGACGACGCCCGACATCAGCACAACATGAATCGCCGAAGACAGCCCTGCCCGAACCGGCCACGGCACTGAGGAACTAGGTCCGTCGGCCCGGGATGACTTGCGCATGCAGGGGCCGACCCTGACGACACTGGTTCAGGCCGGGTCCGGCAGATGGATCGAGGCGAGTTTGGCCGGGTCGACGACTATGTGGATCGCGGTGATCCAGCCTTCGGTGACCGTGACGGCGATGACGGAGAGGGGGGATCCGTCGGGGCGCCAGGACATGTGGCCGGGGACGCCGTTGACCAGCACGGGTCGGTGGCGGGCGACCTCGCCGGAGAACATGCGGGCGCCGGCGGCGACCTCGGTGGCGCCGAGGGTGACGACCATGCCGTCGGGGGTGTCGACGGTCAGCTTCACGTTAGGGTCGAGGACACGCAGGAGCGCTTCGAAGTCGCCACCGAGGGCGGCGGCGCGGAATGCCTGGACGACCTCTCGGTGCTCGCGGCCTGGGTCCGCCGGCTGGTCCACGGTTTGAACCTTGCGGCGGGCGCGGCTTGCGATCACCTTGGTGGCGTCGGCGGATTTGCCCAGGATCTGGCCGATTTCGTGGAACGGGACCGCGAACATGTCGTGCAGGACGAACGCCAGGCGCTCGCTCGGGGTGAGCGAATCGAGCACGACGAGCAGGGCGAGGCCGACCGAATCGGCCAGCGCCACTTGTTCGTCTGGCGCAGGGGCGTCGTCCGGCGTCACCATGAGGGCCGAAAATTCCTGCCCATAGGGGGTTTCGGGATGTGCTTGGCGGGATCTCAGGAGGTCCAGGCTGATTCGGCCGACGACGGTGGTCAGCCAACCCGCCAGGTTGCCGATGGTTGCCGTGTCCTGGCGGACGAGGCGCATCCAGGCTTCCTGGACCACGTCCTCGGCGTCGGCGTGCGAGCCCAGCACGCGGTACGCGACGGCGCGCAGCCGATCGCGCTGGGCTTCGAACGCCTCGGTCACGAGGCCGGACGGGTGGGTGGTCACGGCTTCCGCTGTTGACGGAGCGAGATCCGGTTGCCGTCCGGATCCGCCGCCTCGATGCGGATCCCGAACGGGTAGTCCTCGGGTTCGGACTGTTTGAAGGTGACGCCGCGCTGACGCAGGACCTCGAAATCTTTTCGCAAATCGTCGGATTCGAGGATGAGAGGACCGGGCGCGGCGTGCTGGCCCACGTCGGCGGGCTGTCCCGCGGCCGCCGCATGTGACCACAGGATGATCTGCACCGGGCTATCGGGAACGCCGACGGTGAGGAAACGTCCGTCGGGCCCCGGGAAGTCGATCCGCTTTTCCAGACCGAGCCCCTCGGTGTAGAACCCCAGCGCGCGGTCCTGATCGGTGACGTAGATCGTCACGTACATGATGTTTGTCAGCATCCTGTTCTCCGCTTCAGTCGTTGGTGCGACGACCATTCGTATTCGGTCGTCGCACCTATGACGAGTGCCGACGGCAGAAGGTAACAGGACCGTCCGCCGGGGTGGTTGCAGCGCAGATCTGTCGGGAGGCAGATCTCTGCAGTACGATCCTGTCCGCCGCAGACCTGTCGAACGCCGACTTTTCCGGAGCCGACCTTTCAGGGGCCGACCTGTCCGGCGCGCACATGCGCAGTGCAAACCTGTCCGCCGCGAAGATGCTGCGGGCGAACCTCCGTAACGCCCACCTGTACCGAGCGAACCTCACCGGCGCCAACCTCACTGGCGCCAACCTGATACGCGCTGTGCTGACACACGCTGTGCTGGTCGGCGCAGACCTCGAAGAGGCCGGAACGCTCGCGGCGCCGCGGTCATCAACGGCGACGGGCTGCGATCGGCGCGCTATCTGCGCTACCTGAGCGACTTCTGTGCCCGAGGCTATGTCGGTGGCGAGGATGTGCGCCACGAGTATGGAGTAGAACAGGTTCGTCGAATCGCGCGACGCGGTGAGCAGGCTTCGAACTGTGGGTGCGAAAGTCCTAGTGTCGGTGACTCGTTCGGCCCATGACGCAGGTGAGGTAGAACCCCGTTACGCCGTCTCCGACACCGACGGAATCCGATGGTCACCGCAATCACCGCCGTCAATCACAGCGGAAGCCCCGGAGCCGATGCTCCTGGGCTTCCGCTCTTCTCTGGGATGCTCGGCTATCGGCGGCACCGGCCTCACGGCCGGACGAGCAGAATGACGAGCTTCAAGGTGCGAGTCAGAACGTGCAGTCTGTTGGACGGCCTGCCCAGCCGCCCTTCAGGAATCGGATCACGGCGCAGAATATGTCCTCCGACAACGATCCGATGGGCATCGCGGTCGACGTCGTGGTCGATGTCGCGGCGTTCGGTGCGGCAGCGGGTTCCGCGGTTGCCAGCCCGGCGGGTGTGAGCAGGCCGGCCGTCACGGCGGCGACAACGATGAGCTTCTTCATCTGGTGTCCTGTTCGTAGGGGTTGTGGATCGCGAGCCATGATTTCACATTCGACCGATCACAGCGGGCGTCGTAACTGCCTCGGAGGGCGTCTGACACTCACGCGTCCTGGTCGGTGGCGCGGGCCAGCGGTCCAGGTCGGAGTGTGATGGCGGCGACGCAAGAGCGGCGGGAAGGCATCTCCCGCACCGGCATTCGCCTGGGCGTGCCTCCACTCACCGGGGCGGCACTGAGCATCCTCACTTGGCGTCCCAGTAACACTCCACCACCGCTGTCGTGAACGGGAACCGCACGGGTGTCGGCCCGAAGGCGATCCGGCCTGCGGTCTCTGCCGCGGTTGCGATCGTTTCGGCGACCGTCGTGGCCTCCTCTGCCGGGCAGTGCACGATTACCTCGTCGTGCTGGAAGAAGACCAGTTCGGCGCGGAGCCCGGCGCGAGTCATCGCATGACGCACGCCCGCCAGTACCAGCAGGGCCCAGTCGGCGGCGCTGCCCTGCACCACGAAGTTACGCGTGAAGCGGCCACGAGCGCGCGCCGCGGAGGTGCTGCCATACCCGCTGAAATGCTCCTCCTCCTGGGTCAGGTCCGACTGGTCGTGCGACGCGACCGACAGCGGCGGGCAGGTGCGCCCCAGCCAAGTGCGCACCAAGCGGCCCTCCTCACCGGCGCGAGCCGCGTCGTCGACATACGCCACTGCGGCCGGATAACGCCGGCGGAGTCCGGCCATGTGGGTGAGGGCATCGCCGGAGGTCTGGCCGTAAATGGCGCCCAGTAGGGCGATTTTGGCCTGGGCGCGGTCGCCGCCGAAGGCTCGCACCGCCAGATCCGCGTACAGATCTTCGCCGCGTCCGGCCACCTCCATCAGACCTGGGTCGCGGGAGATTGCAGCAAGCACTCGCGGCTCCACTTGGTCGGCGTCGGCGACCACCAGACACCATCCCGGGTCCGCGCGTATCGCTTGACGGATCACCTTGGGGATCTGCAGCGCACCACCACCGTTGGTAGTCCAGCGGCCCGAAACCGTGCCGCCGGGCAAGTACTCGGGACGGAAGCGGCCGCCGTGCACCCACTGCTCGAGCCAGGACCAGCCGTGAGCGGTGTACAAGCGGTAGAGCGATTTGTAGGCCAGCAGTGGTGCTACCGCAGGGTGATCGATCTGCTGGAGCTCCCATTTTCGAGTGGAGGACAACGAGATCCCGGCGCGGGCGAAGGCTCTGATGATGTCGTTGGGCAGGTCTGGTCGGACTCGGACGCCTTCCCCGAAGGCCCGCGACACTTCGTCGGCCAACTCCACCATCCGGCGCGGTTCCAGCCCGCCAGGAAAGCGCTCACCCAGCAGCTCGTCCAGCAACTCGCGGTGGACGTCCGCGCGCCACGGGATCCCGGATCGCGACATCTCGGTGGCAACCAGCATGCCTGCGGATTCGGCGGCAAGGAGCAGCCGCATTCGCTCCGGATATTCGGTCTTCGCCGTACGGGCCAGCTGTCCCGCGTAGACCTCGAGTAGGGCGTTGAACTCGTCCGTGCCGGGTGGCAGCGGTACCGGGCCCGACTCGAACAGCGACGGCTGGGTCTCGGTGGCCCGTGCTGGCGCATCCGGCGGGACGGGCAGGTTGTGCAGTCGCGCCCAGGCGGCCGCCAGCGAGCGGGCCTGGCCCGACTGGCCCTCCTCGTGGCCGATCAGCAGCGCCTCCGCGGCCTGCACGTCGTAGCAGCGCTCGACCCGCACTCCGGCCGCAAGCAAGGGTCGGTATATCTCGGCCGTGGATCGCCAGACCCACCGCTCGACCTCGGGGCGTGAGCGCACCGCCTCGGCGATCGAGGGCTCGCGTATCACTGGTCCCGCGGGCCGACCCTCCTGATCAAGTGGACACAGACGCGCACCTCCGTCGCCCGATTCCGCCACCGCCCATCTCACGTCCCCGAGTCTTGCACCAGGGACATCGGCTTTCGACATCCACCTCGGTGGCGGCATCGAACCGGAACAATCCCTTTGGTCGTCCCTGAGCCGGCGGGGCGCGGCGAACGACACCGATGACGCGTAGCCGATCCGAAGCTGGAGACCCCCGCATAAGTGTTGGCTTACACAGCTTTACGCATCAGCAGTCAGCGACTATGCAACGAACACAGGGACGTTCTCACCGCGCGATCAGCGACAAGACATGATGTTCGCCTGTGAGCTCTCACGAACTTCGGCCCGGACCGGCCAGTCCTCGGCGTTCGGTCACCATCGGACTCACCAACTTTCCGTGTAGCGTCTGGAACATACCCAATTCAGAGCGATACGGGGGCGACACATGATGGTTCGCACATCCCATCCAATTGTGGACGCCGTACTGGATCGGCATTGCCGAAAGCTCGGCGATGCGTTGCCGGTCTATCGCAATCATGTATTCCGCAGTCTGAACTATCAGCAGTTACTGTTGGGCGAGCCGGTGCCCGACACAGCGGCACTGGCGTGGGTCGTACATGACTTGGGCATCTGGACTGCCGGAACCTTCGACTACCTGAAGCCCTCGGCGGATCTGGTCACCGAACACGCCGCCGAGTTCGGAATCGACGACATCGACAGTGCGCGACGGATGGTCCTCAACCATCATCGACTGCGCCGCAACGACGACCGATTGACCGAAACGTTCCGTATCGCCGACCGCATCGACGCAAGCCGTGGTCTGTTCCGCCGACCGGTGACTCGCGCAGATGTCAAAGCTGTTGTCGCACAGTTGCCTTACCTCGGCTTTCATCGGTTCCTCGCAAACCAAGTCACCACCTACGCGCTGGCCCACCCCACCCGTCCGCTGCCCATGGTGCGCTGGTAGCTCGACCGGAGCGCGTCGGGAATCATTCAGCAACGTAGCCAACTGGATTCTCCTTGCCCGAACACCTCTAGCCCGTTGAAGACGAATCAGACACGCGGTAATCGACTTGTGCGGGTTCCGAACCGCGCGATAGGCGGTACCACATGATGTCGAGCCGCAGCGGGTCCGATCGGTCGACAGCGCGAGCGTCCGCCCTACCCGCGCGACTCGGGTTCCGAGTGGACCGCGAGACCGGAAATGAGCTGCTCGATCACCGAGCCGATGGCCGCGGCATCCTCGGCGTCGCCTTCGGAGTGCGCGAGGCATTGGGCGGCCTCGTCCAGCGCGCCCACGATGACCAGCGCGAGCGGCCGCACAGGTTGGGTTCTGATGCGTCCCGCGGCGATGGCCCCGGCCAAGGCGTTCTCCACCAGACCGATCGTGTGTCGCAGTTCGATCTCGCGCCAGAGGCTCCAACCGAGCACCGCAGGCCCGTCCAGGAGCGCGATCCGTCGCACTTCCGAACTGGTCGAGGCCTGCAGCCACGCCAGACAGCCCACGATCAGGTTGGCGATCGGATCATCGGAATGCGACTCGGCGACCGCGGCACCGATCACCTCGACCAGACTGCGTTCGAGGTCCTCGAACACCGCCACGAACAGATCCCGCTTTTCGCTGAACTGGTGATAGAGCGCACCACGACTGACACCTGCGGCCTCGGCGACCGCGACCGTGCTCACCGCGCCATATCCATACTGGCCGAACAGTTCTCGCGCCGCACGGATCACCGCACCGCGCGTCGACGCCGAGCGTTCGGCTTGGGTTCGGCGATCAGCGTTCATAGCGACGTTGAAGTCTAGGGCAGCACCGAATCCGTCTTCGATCCGAGCTACTTCGCCCCTTGACCAGTGATACCGCCATCCGGGAACATACAGTCATCCTGTTTGTATCTTAGAAGGATTTCTGATTATGTCCGCTTCCACCAAAGATCTGTTCGAGCGCTACCACGCTTGCTGGGCCGACCGCGACCCCGACCGCATCGCAGCCCTGCACACCCCCGACTCGATGTTCCACCTGCACTCCGGTAGCAAACCTGCTCGCGGGCGCGCCGAGATCCGCGCCGCCGCCGCGGGGACCTTCGCTCTGGTTCCAGACCTGACCTTCCACCTGGTCAACCTGCGAGTCGGCGACGACTTCTGGGTGGTCCAATGGAGGCTGTCAGGCACCTCGGCCACCGGCGGCACCGTCGATGTGGACCTCGCAGATGTGGTTCTGATCGAGGACGGCGCGGTGCGGGAGAAGCACTCCTACGTCGACGGGGTGGCGATGCAAGCCGCGCTGGCCGCCCCCGCCGATATCGCCTGAGCCAGCGGAGCTCGAGGGTGTACTCCGCATACCACCAGGTCTCGAAAGCTCAGGCCGAGGGGCACCGGTCTCTTGATCGAACGAACCATCGTCGATCACGGGGTGGGGTCCACCTTCGAGAAAGTCACATCAAACGGTTTCGCTACGACAGAACAGGTGGCCGAGCGCGATCTGCTGCAGATAATTCTGCGGAGCTACGTACCCAAACGGTGCGGTTCGCCCCAATCAGCACCGTCGCTATGACCGGTGCGCCTACCTGCGGTTACTTCGTTTCGCACTTCGTCTCGAAGTGCGCCCACTGCCAGGATTCCGTGCCCGATCGCGCAGATTCTGTTGCACCGGCGTAACGGTTCCATAAATCACAACCAGGGGATTTACTCTCTCCGTTCGGCCGGCAGCAGGTGTGGACGGTCACATTTCCCCCGGTTAGGTATCACTGCTACACATTGGTCACGAATCTGCATCGCCTACGTGTTCGATTTTCCGGGATGCGAACGAGGTTTCCCCGAAGCCATACCTCTGGCAAGCTTTCCTGCAACTGGAGTTATCTATAACCATCGCTAACGGCTGTGATGTCGACCACAGCGACACGTGAACAACGATGCCCGCAGATCCACCCTCGGCCGACCCGGGGCGGCCCGCTTGGAGAACATCATGGTCACCAGAGCTTCCATGCATTCACTCGACGCCTTTACTGTCATCGGCGACCGGAGCCGGGCGAGCGCGCGCAGTCGACTGCCGCAGCAGCGCAGTATCGATGACGAACTCGCGCCACTGGGAATACCAGCTCTGGCGCTGGGAATGATGCTGATCGGCACCGGGTTGGCCTTCCTGCCGCTGATGCGAGAGTGGGCCGGCAACTACGGCCCGCTGATGGTCTGCACCGCCTACATCCTGTATCTGAGCCTTGCGATAGCGCTGAGCATGTGGGGTGTGCGCCGGATCCGCGATCACCGTAGATTTGTGTCCCGCGCGAGCGATGCAGCGCAGAGCGCCCTCAATCGAAGATGAAAAGGCTCTAAGACTGGCAGCATCGCCACCACCGACCCGGCCACCACTGCGCCGAGCCCGACGTCAGTCGTCGATCTCGCGGTCGTGCAGCAGGCGGCGTTTGACCTCGTTCTTGAGAACTTTGCCGAGCTTCGAACGGGGTAGATTTGGCCAAACCTCCACCTGTTTAGGAGCTTTCACGCTACCCAACAGATTGCGTACAAAGGCAACTACTTCGGGGCCCGTCACATGTTGGCTGTCGTGTAGCTCCAGTACTGCGGTCACCCGCTCGCCCCACTTGTCGTCCGGCAGGCCGATCACCGCGCAGTCCCGCACCGCGGGATGGGTCATCAGCGCCTGCTCGACCTCGGTCGAGTACACATTGAAGCCTCCTGTGATGATCATGTCCTTGGCACGGTCGACAATGAACAGATAGTTCTCCTCGTCGAGGTAGCCGATGTCCCCGGTGTGATGCCAGCCGTATTTCCCGGCAGCCTCCGACGCCGCCGGATCTTTGTAGTAGCCGGCCATGACGAGGGGGCTACGGATGACGATCTCGCCGCGCTCACCGGCACCGAGTAGCCGACCCTCGCCATCCATGATCGCCGTCAGCACCAGTGGCGTCGGCCGTCCCGCAGAGGAAAGGCGGCCGCGAGCAAGGGTGCCGTCGGCATGGAAGTGATCCTTCGGCGCCATGGTCGAGATCATCATGGGCGCTTCGGTCTGGCCGAATAATTGAGCAAGCACCGGGCCGATCTTCTCGATCGCCTCTTCCAGCCGCGCCGCCGACATCGGTGCCGCCCCGTACCAAAGGCACTCCAAGGATTTCAGTTCAGCGGATTCGAGGCCTGGATGGTCCAGCAGCATGTAGATCAGGGTCGGCGGCAAGAACGTATGGGTGACCTGGTGCCTTTCGATCAGTGACAGGAACTCGGCCAGCTCGGGTTTCCGCATGACAACAATCTCGCCACCGAGTGCCATCACCGGAAAGCAGAGCACACCTGCGGCATGCGTCAACGGTGCGAGCGCCAGATATCTCGGCCGTTGGTCGAATGGATAGCTCATCAGTGTTAGAGCTGACATCGTGGCAATGTTGCTGCCGGTCAGCATCACCCCTTTCGGGCGCCCGGTGGTGCCCCCGGTGCCGACGATCATGATCACGTCGTCGACCGGTTCCGCCTGCCAGGGCTCGGCGGCCATACCGTCGAGCCACTGCTCGAATGGTATTGCCGCCGGGATCTGCCCCTCGAGTGACACCAACGTGGTCAGCTTCGGTAGGTCCGGAAGGATCTTTGTGACGAGTTCGGCGAACGCCTCCTGAACGATCAGGCACGTGCAGTCGAAAAGATCGAGCAGATCCCGGTTTTCCGCCGCTTCATTGCGTGGATTGATCGGGCACCACACCGCGCCGGCTCGCGCAATACCGAAAACGCACGCGAACGCGACCGGGTCGTTGCCGGAAAGGATCGCCACTTTGTCACCCGGCCGCACACCGGACCGCGCCAACGCACGAGCCACCTGCCACGACAGTCGTTGTACCGCTCCGTAGCTCAGTGATTCACCGTCCGTCGTCAGACATGGCGACGACGGCCCGAGGGAGGCCCCCTTGTCGAGGTATTCGGTCAGACGCACAATGCCGTCCTTTGTTCAGGTGCGTACTCGGATCTGATATGGCGTGGGTCCCGGCAGGTGGTGAGCCGGGAGCCCCACGCGATCAGCTGTAGACAGAATGGATCGGCTCGAGCACCAGCCCGAAACTTCGCAGCACACCCAACAGTTCACGATGTCCGAACGCCTGGCATGCGGAGGCGAAGCCGACGCGCTTCGGTGCCTGCTGAAGCAGCGAGTACGCCGAAAATGCTTGCAGCAGGCCGGTTTGCTTGTAGTTGGAATTGCCGTGGATCACGCAGTGGGCGCGGCCGAGTGGGCCCGACGCGTGCACAGAGTCCATCGAGGTATTGATGCGCGGATTCTCCCGAGGAGGCATCTCGCTACGCACAGCAGCGGCCTGCTCGTCGAGGATCTTGTATTTCTCCGAATCCGGAAGTCCTTGTATCTGTTCGACAACGGCTTTCACGATCAGCGGCACACCCTGCATCAGTTGGCGATCGAAGACTCCGCCGAGCGCCTTGACATTGGCCACTCGTGGATCGCGCTTGAACCACACCGGGTGCGATGTGCCGCCCCATGGCAGCGCGAGACCCGCTTCGTGTTGCCCGGGAACCGTGACGTCGTAAAGGCCGGCGTCGGCAGGCCATTCGAGGTACCGATTCTGCTCCAGGTAGTGCGCTTTCGACAGCGCGGCGTTGACAAGGATCGTTCTGGTCGATGCGACCGTCGGGAAGCCCTTCCAGAAGACCAGGATGTCGAGGGTGTCCAACCCGGGCGTTTCCAAGCAGATGTTCGCCGCGATCTCACCTGTGGTGTACATCTGTGCGACACCTGGTGCGAGCAACAGCCCGTGCTCCCCCATCCGCTCGCCGTAGGTTTCGTCGCACTCGATCAACCAGTCCTGCTCACCGGTGGTGTCGAGGTAGTGCGCGCCTGCTCGGATACACGCCTCGACGACCTCGTGGCCGTACTTGGAGAACGGTCCGACGGTGTTGCAGACAACCTCGGCGCTGCTGAACAATTCGGTCAGCGATTCGACCTCGTGGGAAACCTCGACGACTTCGTACTCCGCGGTCTCGATGCCGGGAACTTTGTCGATCGCTTCTTGGATACGCCGCTTATCACGTCCGGCCGCGATGAAGGGCACGCTGTACTCGCGAAGGTATTCGCAAATCAATCGACCGGTGTACCCGGAGGCCCCGTACACAACAACGGGTTTGGCAATAGTCATGGATCAGCCTTTCGTAAGTTGGTGGAGTGCTCGGGTCACATGCCCATGCCGCCGTCGACCGGAAGGCCTGCGCCGGTGATGAAGCGAGCGGAGTCCGACGCCAGGAACACCACAGCATCAGCCATCTCGGACGCGACGCCGAGGCGGCCGAGCGGAGTCAAGCCGACGACTGCACCGACGGCCTCCTCGGCGCTCGGGAAGAGGCCAAGGGCAACAACATCATTGGCGAGCTTGATGCCCATCTCATTGGCCACCAAGCCGGGATAGACGCAGTTGACCCGCACGCCGTAGCCGAGCTTGCCGGACTCCATGGCCGCGACCCTCGTGAGTCGATCGAGACCAGATTTCGTCGCCGAGTAGCAGGCGATTCCCGGGAACGCGATGGTCGCGGCGACCGAGGAGATGTTCACCACGGCGCCACCTGCGCCTGCCGGACCGCCCGGACGCATCGCCCGGAATGCGTGCTTGATGCCGAGTGCGGGACCGAGCAGATTGACGTCGAGCATCCGGCGGGCTTCGTCCGGGTCCAAGTCGGCCAGTAACGCGGTGACTTCCAGCCCGGCATTGTTGACCACGATGTCCAAGCCACCCAGTTCCGCAATCGTCGCGGCAACGGCGGCTTCCCAACTCGCGTCGTCGGTGACATCGAGGGAGACGAATGCGGCCTTGGCACCGGACTGCTTCAACGCGTCAGCGGTTGCCCTTCCGGCATCCTCGTTGATGTCTCCGATTACGACGGCCGCACCTGCGCGAGCGAGTGCCTCGGCCATCTCGGCTCCGAGGCCGCCCGCACCGCCGGTCACCAACGCTGTTCGTCCGGTCAGGTCATAAGCACCCATGTAGATCTCCTCTTCGAGTTTGGCGGTGTCGTCGCCAGTTACGCCGAATGCCAGTTGCTGTGACGTACGCCATACATTATCAATCTCTTGACAGTCGTCAAGCTTTTTCTTGACAGTCGTCAAGTTTTTTTGTGACACTTGTCAAGACCTCGAACGGCTCATCCGAGCCGCACGGCGATAGACTCGATCGGTGCTCGCACGGTGCGGGTAGCGAGAGCCGACAGGGAGGTTCACCGTGACTGACGTGACGGAACGCAACCGCGAACGGATCTCGCGCCGGCAGGTAGACAAGTTCACCGAACGGCGGGCACAGTTGGCCGCGTCCGCGCTACAGACCCTCGCCGAACTCGGATACGCCCGGACGAGCCTGCGCGAGATCGCACAGAACTCGGAGTTCTCCCACGGTGTGCTCCACTATTACTTCAGCGACAAGGTGGACCTGCTGACCCAGTCCGTCCAGCAGTACGAAGCAGCGTGTGTGACTCGCTACGACGAGGTCGTCGCCGCCGCGACCTCGGCCGAAGAGCTCCAGCAAGGTTTTGCCGCCGCGATGGCGACCACGCTGCGAACGGACGCCCCGATGCACCGGCTTTGGTATGACCTGCGCAACCAGAGCCTCTTCGAAGAAGGGTTCCGAGCCGACGTACTGGATATCGACCAACGACGCGAACAGATGATCTGGCGAGTGGTCGACAAGTACGCCGACCTCACCGGACTACCTCTCGCTGTCACACCACCGGTGGCCTACGCCATTTTCGACGGACTGTTCCAGCAGGCCCTCTTGAGGTATCTCGCGGGTCGCGACGATGTGATCGACGAACTCGAGGCGAATGTCCAACAGGCGCTGGAGCGCTCGGTCAACCGTGGCTGAACCTTCGGGCACCTGATCTCCAAAACGGAGCAACATCGCGAGTGATTGTGCACCATGGGTGGCAGCTGCCGGTCCGGCAACTGTGCGGCTCCGCAGTTCGCGTTCTCATCCCACCCAGGCGCCGCCCGTGGATTTGTCAGCCGATCCCGATAACCGGACGGAACGACGCATGCGACTGGTCGGCTACCTCAAATGGTGGTGACGAAGCCGCCGTCGATCCTCAGGTCGGATCCGGTGATGTTGGCGGACCGGTCACCGGCCAGGAACACGACCAGGTCGGCAACCTGCTCCGGAGTGGTGAACCTCCCCATCGAGGTGGCACCAGCTGTCGCGGACCTGACCTCTTCGGGGGTTCGACCGCTGGCGGCGGCGATCGTGTCGGCCACTGCGCCTTCGTCCAGCCACAGCCCGGTCGTCACCGGTCCGGGGCTTATGGAGTTGACGCGAATATTCTTCGGCCCCAATTCTTTTGACAAAGCCTTGCCGAAGTTGGTGACGGCGGCCTTGGTGGCACAGTAGTCGTAGATCCCGGGGTCGGGATAGTACGCATTGACGGATCCGATGATGACGATCGATCCGCCGCCACGGCGGTACATCTGTGGCAGAGCGGCCCGGGTCGGGCGCACCGTCCCCATCACGTTGAGATCCCAGGATGCCTGCCACTGGTCGTCGGTAACACTCGCGAGTCCGCCGGGTTGCACAGTGAGCGCGCCCACGTTGTTCACCAGCACATCGATGCCGCCGCGGTCCGCCGCAGCAGCAACCAGGTCCTCGGCGCCGCCGGGCTGCGACAGATCGGCGGACACGTCACTTTCCCTGCCTCCTCCAGCGCCCCGAGATCGGGCCCACGGGTACGTGATCCGGCCACGACGTGGGCATCAGCGTCCACCAGCGCCTGGGTGATCGCCAGCCCGATACCCTTACTCGCGCCGGTCACGACGGCGGTCTTGCCCGACAGATGCAGATCCATGCTGTTGATCCCGTCGCCGGCTCGGTGTGTGACCCCGAACACGCTACGCCCGGCTCAGCTCCGCCAGGTCCAGTCGGCGACCTCGGGAGTGTCGGAACCGGCGACATAGCCGCGAACATCAGCAGTACCGTCGCCACGAAGATTCATCACCTTCCATTAGTTACATCCCGGTTACCGCGGCGTCGCATTGCGCGGTCGGGACTGTCCTCCGGTGACAATGCCCGCGGCGAATTTCATTCATGCACGACGGTGCCGAGCGGCGGCGTGATTTCTACCGTTGTCGTCATTCCCTGTATCCCTCCTGAGGACCGCTTATGAATCTTTCGACTCTCCCGAACCATCGCGCCGCCGCCGCGCCGGACGCAGCCGCCGTCGCCGACGACAGCACCGACCTGAACAACGCAGGGTTCCTGGACGCTGTGCGAAGCGCCGCCGCTACCCTGCGCGGCGCGGAAGTCTCGAGTGGCGACGTGGTTGCGATCATGTTGCCCAACACTGCCGCCTTTGTCGTCTCTCTATTCGCTACCTGGCGTGTGGGTGCCACGGTCACACCTATCGACCCGTCGCTGACCGCCGCGGAAGCGAACAGCCAAATGACCGACACGGGCGCCAAGGTCCTGATCACCGCACAGCCGCCCGCCGCCGACGCTCCGGTCCACGCCGTCATACCCGCCGACGATCTCACCACCGCAGACCCCGATGCCGCCGATCCCGCACGGCTTCGCAAGGACACGCTGGCGCTGCTCATCTGTTCCACCGGCACCACAGGCAAACCCAACAGGGTGACGATCGACCACGCCAATCTCACTGCCATGTGCCGCATGGTGATCGAGGCATTCGAACTCATCGGAGCCGACCACAGCCTGCTGAACCTGCCGCTGTTCCACGTCAACAGCATCGTGGTCGGCGCCTTGTCACCACTGCTGGCCGGTGGCCACGCCACCATGGCCTTCAGCCCGAAGACGTTCTTCGACCGGATCGAACGCAGCCGTGCCACATACATTTCCGCAGTCCCGACCATGTATGCACTGCTGTCGGATCTGCCCGCCGAAATCCAGCCGAACACCTCATCAGTACGATTCGCCATCTGCGGCGCGGCCCCAGCCGGCATCGAACTGCTGACCAAATTCCAACGCCGCTACGGAATACCGATCATCGACGGCTACGTCTCCGAAGTTCCCGCGCGCGCACGCTCATACCGCTCACCAGCACCCGCGAGACGGACACGGTCGGAATACTCTCGCCAGGCCAGTTGATTCGGACCGCTGATCCGGAGGGGCCGGACATCGTGAACCGCATCCATCGTGACTTCTCACAACACCAGGGACGTACGACTATCTTGGCCAGCGGGATTGGTCGTCAGTGGTCCGCCCTGAATCAACCGACGCTTGCTCCAGCATCATCGGATTCGGACTGTTCGCCCAGACGCATGGTGTAGACCCGATCAAGGAAGCCGCGGTGGGCACGCAGAGTGGAATCGAGCAGTTCGCGCCAGGTCCGCCGGTCGATACGATGATCGCTGAGCAGCGACGACAGCGACGCTGGGCGCAGTCTGTCGACGTGATCGACGATGAAGGTGAGCCTGCGGCGCGGGAATTGTTCACCGATGCGTTGATTTTCGTTGAGGAAGGCGTCCAACGAGTACAGGTAGTTGATCGCGCGGTTGTACTCCTCATCGGTGAGGTGGTAGTCCATCCGCTTGATTTCCACGATCCACAGTTCGCCCGCATCATGTAGCAACACGAAATCGGGTTCGCGCTTCTCGCTGCCGATCGCGGTGGTCACCAGGACGGTGCCGAATTTCTGCCGATACCAACGCTCGAAACTGGCTCGTACCCGCTTCAGCGATTCATTCATGCCCAGCGGCGTCCACTCCGGCGCGAGCAGCCACGGGGCCCGCTCGATCAACTCCTGGAAGGGACGCTCCAGCGAACGGCGGTCATCGATCAGGCTCTGCAACCGGTTGACGACGACCCGCTCCGAGGCGATCTGACCGAGCGAATACACCTCGGCCACCCGCGCGGTTTCGAATAGGGCCACAACAACGTCGAGCTGATTGTCACCATCCTCGGCAACTTCCTTCAGTGTTTCCAATAGGCTGCGCTGCGGACCCAGCGAGAGGGCAAGGCGCACAATGCTGTCGAGATGGGCCGGATCGTCCAGCGCAGCACGGTCCTTGTTGTTCACCAGGATTCGCGCGGCGTCCATCACCGACTTGCGAAACAGTTCGCTTACGCAGGAAGTCACGCAGGATGACCGTGGTTCCCCGCTCGGTACCGAACGTGCCGTCCTGCAGCCCAGGGCGCGGATGGTAGTCGCGCTCGGTATCCGAGAGCATCTGGTCCAGGCTCATGACGATATTCGCCACCGGCCAACCCTGTGGCGTGCGCTCCGCGTCTGCGCCACCCACTGACACCACCTCGATGGTCCGGCAGATCCCGAAGGCGGCGAGTTTACCGATCCCCTTGCGGCCCATGACCGGTCGTTCCAGACGGCGCGACAGATCCGAACCGATCCGCACCCGGCGATCCGAACCGACCATCAGATAATGGGCGTTGATCTCCTCCGATGTCATCCCATGACCGTTGTCCCGCACCACAATTCGATACGGTTCATGTTCGACGGCATGGATCGTGCCCGCCAGCGTCACCCCCCAACGGCAGCGTGACCTCGACCTTGGTCGCATCAGCGTCATAGGAATTGGCGATGAGTTCGGCGAGCACGGCCGAAACTCGGTCGTACAACCGGATCCCGAGTTTGTCGATCGTCGGCCGACTGATCCGCATCGTGTACTTGTGCGACTGGTCGCCGTTGTCCATGGCCGAGCCCCCGATCACCCCTCGATGCGGTAACTGCGCGTCCGCTCGACACCATCCTCGTCCGCTCGGTTGTCGAAGGCCTGAACGTACGACCACCAATTCATAACAGACGGTATGGTCCTGACTCGATCCGGTGGCAGCACGATAACGGATGCCATTCGGCCGTTGGGCGCGCAACCGGCAGCCAATACGCAACCGCTGCGGTTGTCGGCCATCCCCGTCCTTGCCGACAGCATGATTCTCCAGAAGCCGAGCCCGTCGGCGGAATATCCAATTCTGGCCTGCCGCGCGCGGCCGGGGAGAGAAAGAAGGCGCCGGAGAGGTTGACCGCGAGGACGGTGGACCACTGCTCCTCGGTCATCTCGGCGACCGTGCAGTCCATGGTGATTCCGGCGTTGTTCACCAAAATGTCCAGGCGGCCATGGGTTTCGATGACTTCAGCGATGGTGCTGCGGCAGTCGGCGGCGGAGCCGACATTACCGCGATGCGCCGAGGCCGCCGCGCCGTGCGGTTCGGTGGCCTGCCGCAGATCGGCGACGAAATGCTCGGCGCTGGCGGGATTGCGGCTGTAGCCGACTGCGACGGACGCACCCTGGTTGGCCAGGCTGTGTGCGACGGCTGCGCCGATGCCGCGGGTGCCACCGGTGACGAAGGCGACACGGCTGGCCAGTTTGTCGGTGGCGGGTGCGGTCGACTGGAGGGTTTCGAGCGTGCTCATGACAGATCCCTTTTGGTTTCGAAAGTTGTTGAACGTGCGCCTATTTGGGCAACCGGCTAGGCAGTGCGCCTGAGGTAGGCGAGCGCCGCGTCGACGGCATTGGCACCGCACATACCGTGCGCGCCGGGGCCCGGTGGCGTCGCGGCCGAGCAGATATACATGCCCCGAACCCCGATGCT
This sequence comes from Nocardia sp. NBC_01009, assembly GCF_045208035.1. Classification (NCBI taxonomy): domain Bacteria; kingdom Bacillati; phylum Actinomycetota; class Actinomycetes; order Mycobacteriales; family Nocardiaceae; genus Nocardia; species Nocardia sp. NBC_01009. Next base: position 6,200,976 of record NZ_CP108695.1, read on the forward strand.
GTATGGCGACAATGTGATTCGCGGACCGAACACCAGCTGGCGGACATCCTTCGAGCCGGTCATGATGTCGCCGCCGACATAGTTTGTGTTGTACGCGGCCATCTGCGTTGTGTCGCGGACCGTTTGGCCCACGATCCGATCCCGGAAGCCGGGCGCGAATCGTTCGATCTGGGCGATGATTGCCGCGGTGGCGTCACCGGTGTAGCCGTTGGGCACGTGCGCGTAGGTCCACAGCGGGTGCACGTTGCCGACCGAGCGCTGCGGATCGGCCAGATACTGCTGACCGACCAACACGAACGGACGCTGCGGCATCCGCCCGGCGTGGATCTCGCGCTCCGTGGCGGCGAGTTCACCGTAGCTGCCCGCGAGATGTACCGTGCCTGCCCGGCGCGCGTCGGGGTTGATCCACGGCACCCCGCCCTCGATCGCGAAGTCCACCTTGAACGCGCCGGGTCCCTGCCGAAAATGCCGGTAGGCGCGGGCAATTCGAGACGGTAGGTGGTCACCGAGAATACCGGCCACGGCATCCGGGGCCAGATCGAACATGGTCACATCGCTGGTGGGCAATTGTGCGGCGGTCTCGATCCGAGTATCGGTCTCGATCTTGCCGCCGAGATCGGCCAGCAGCGCAGCCAGCGCAATGGTGATGGACTGGGAGCCGCCCGCCGCCACCGGCCAGCCGTGCCGGTGCCCGGCGGTGAAGATGCCGAGCCCGATGGCCGAGGTAAGCGGGTAGTGCAGCGGCCGAAATGCATGTGCCGCAACACCTCCGAACAACGCCCTGGCCTCGTCGGTGCGGAACAACCGCGCCAGCGTCGAACCGGGAAGCACGGTCGGCAGGCCGAACCTGGCCAGTGTCAACGGATGATGCGGGAACCGCAGCAGCGGCCGCATGATGTCTTCGGAGAGTGCGTCGAACCGCGCGGACGGCGCACCGAACAACAGCCGCCACCGCTCGCCATCTCGCCCCAGCCCCGCCGCGGTCCGCTCCACCGACCGGTAGAGCGTCGCGCCCCGGCCGCCGTCCAGCGGGTGCACGCAGTCGATTTCCGGTGTGCGCCAAGATAATCCGTAGCGCTCCAAGTCGAGACTGTTGAGGAATGCCGAGCCAACGGCCATCGGGTGGGTGGCCGAGCACTGGTCGTGCAGCAGGCCGGGCAGCAGTGCCTCGCCGGTGCGGGTGCCGCCGCCGATCTCGCCGGCGGCCTCCAGCACGGTCACCTGCACGCCCGCCTCGGCGAGGGCAACGGCGGCGGCGAGTCCGTTGGGCCCGCCGCCGACAACGGTCGCTGTGGTCATGCCAGCGCTCCGTGTCCGTGTTCCTGCTCGTGGCGGGCGGCGGGTTGGGCGGACAGCGCCAGCGACCAGGTGACCTCCAACGGGATCGGCCCGTTGGGCAGCCACGGCTGCTCCGCGACCGCTTCCGCTACCTTCCAGGTGCCCCGCTCGATGACGCCGAGCGCGGCGTCGATCACTTTGTAGTGCTGTACATTGCTGCCCCAGGCTTGCGACTCCACCCAGACGATCACCAGTTCGCCGGGTTCGAAGCCGGCCTCCTGCTGCACCGCCGTGACCAGCTCCTCATTGTGCAGGTGTCCGTCACCGAAGTTGAAGCCGATCAGCGAGTTGCAGATGAATTCGGCCTCACGCACCGTCCGGCTATCGATATCTGGCAGGTTTTTCAGCAGCACCGAAAACAGGCCGCGGCCCTGGCTGTGCATGGTGCGCCAGGCGATGGTCTGCTGCATGGTGATCTCGGCCCACTGCGGTTCGTAGCCGAATTCGACGAACTGGTCGATCTGATTCTTCGCGCTGCGGGTCACCCTGTTCAGTTTGCTCTCCGCACCGGGTGCGAAGGCCCAGACCGCCGAGGCCCAGTTGCCCGCGTACTGGCGCATCGACGGCAGGAACGAGACCTTATCCGGCCGGAAGTTGCCCAGGATCGGGAAGAACAGCAATCCGGCGATGAGCGCGGCGGCCAGCCACGGCGAGGAGATATCGGTGAGTCCGTAGCCGTCCCAGTTCGGGAAGCCGAGGAACAGAAAGACGGTCGCGTAGGCGAACAGCACATTCCATTCGAGTGGAACCGCGAGCGGGAAGGTGGAGACGATGAACAGGTGGAAGATGACCATCACCGTCGCCGCGGCCACGGTCAGCCAGATATTGGTGGAGAAGAACAGCACCAGTGGGGTGATCACTTCTACCGTTGTGCCGCCGACGTGCGCCATCACATCCGCGATCCGAGACGGGCGCAGGTCTCGCGGGAAGTCACGGTAGTGCGCCCGCTTGAGCCACTTGAACGGAACCGACGGGCTGTTGCTCACCATCGGCGGTACCACCTGCGAGAAGTGCTTGCCGAGTTTCGAGACGCCCGCACAGACCCACACGACCAGGATCATCGGATCGTCGGTGCCCGCGATATGACCAGGGAGGTTCTCGTGCACGTCGAGCTCACGGGCGATCTCCCGCACCGGCCGACCGGAATCGATCACTCGATGCGCCGCTTCCACCCGATATTCAGGCGAATACGATCGACGCGGACGAGGCATGGCGAACATCCTTCCAGGGACCATCGGTCCCGCTATCTCAGATGTCCACTACTTCAGGGGAACCCCAATGGCCATGCCGCCCGCCTTCTCTTAGTCACTCATGGTTACCAAGAAACCATAGGAGAGTGTCTACGGACGTGGAAGAACGCACTTTCCGGTGACTGGGGAACCTCATGGTGACTATGCAGTTCAAAGGCTCGCCCGAGGATGCTGACGCACGGCAACGCTCGCTCAGCCAACAGTGCTCGACGGCCAGGCCCGGTCGTCCACCGCGAGCCACGGTTCGCTGGCCGCGGATGTGGGGAGCGCGCCGGTGAACCCGCGGACGTCGCGATAGAGATGGGACTGGTCCGCGTAACCGCTGTCGGCCGCCACTTGCGCAGGCGAATGTCCCCGGACCAGCCGGTGCATGGCGTGGTCGAAACGAACCAGCATGGCGGCGCGCTTGGGTGTCAGGCCGATCTGGGTGCCGAAGCGTGACCACAGCCGTTGGCGGCTCCACCCGACTCGAGCGGCAAGGTGCTCGACGCGAAATCGGCCTCGGCTGACGATAATTTGGCGCCACGCCCAGGCGACCTCCGGGTCGACCCAGCTGTCGTCCCGGACCCGCGCCGAGAGCGTCGTGTCGACCAATGCGAATCGTTCGTGCCAGCCTCGCGTCTCGTGCAGGCGCTCACGCAAACGCGTCGCGTCGCGGCCCCAAAGATCGTCGAGTCCAACGATGTTCCTGCTCAACTCGGCAGGCGGGAACCCGAGGATGGCATGTGCGACAACCGGTGACAGGCGCACCTGTACACACTCGATGGCTTCGACGCGCACCGGGGCCGCGCTGTCGGCGAGACCAAGGGCCAGGCTGCCCGAGTGGGTTCGGCCTGTCGAGTCGCGGACATCGAAGCAACGGTCACCGAACTCGACGACCACCGTGACGGCCGGATGGGGAATGGCACGCAGCCGCGCCGGGCCGTCACCGTGAATACGGAATCCGGCCATATCGACGCCGCGCAATGCGGGTGTCCACGACGGTCGCGCGATCTCCCAGACCACACACCGATTGTATGAGCAAATGGTGCACCTTCCGGACGGCGACATCCACGTCGTCTCCAGCGGGGCACCCAACGCACGCGCGGTGGGCTGCTGCACGAGCTGGCGACTTCTAAAGCGAACCATCGGATTTCGTTCGGTTGTGCACGTGTGGAGGCTTCGACACTCGCCACCCCGTCGGCCGCAAAACCGGAGCCGCATCGGTGAACCGAGTGACCGCCACAAGAGCCAGTGCCCATGAAGGGGACGACGTCGTTGACGATGAAAGCCCTGTACTTGCGTTTCGTGTACGGCTCGACCCGCTCAGATAATCAACCAAGGAGTGCAGCGACTGTCACGGGTGTGGTGGTGGTGTCGGACTTTTCCCGATAGTCGGGTTGGTGACGCGCTGCACCCAGGCCGCACAGTCCAATAGGGCCATGTCGTCGTCAGACGGTCGGGAAAGCAGGATACCGGTGCGGGGCCCGGGCCGCACGGCAGGTGCGGGCAGGGTGATGCCGCAACTGCCAAGGTAGCTGAGCACCATGGTCGTGCGCAGTACGGCGGCGTTGGCGCTGTCGTACCAATCTGCGTCGGACTGCAGGTCGGCTGCGCGGGGTGGCATGCGGCGCACGGTAGGGCACAGGAGCGTGGCATCATCGAGGTCGGCGGCGAACTCAGCGCGCAAGGCAGACATCGCAGCATAGACGGGGCCGATGGAATCGGCTGTATGCGTGTTGCTTTCGAGTCTGCGCCGGGTGGCGGGTTCGATCGGCATTGTCGAGTCGAGCCGGTGGCGATGCAGCCGGTATGCCTCGGCGCCGACGATCGTTCCGATGTCATCCATCAGGCTCTGGGCCGTCGAGAGCGACGGTAGATGACGAAATTGAACGTCAGCGCCTGCGGCCCGGAGTTCGGCGACGGCGACGTCGATGTCGTCGGCTATCTCCGCTGTGGTGTCCTGCGACCATTCGCCCGCGGGTACGACGAATCGCAGCGGTAGCGGGCGACGACGAGGTCGGGTAGGCAGGAGTACACGGTCCAGCGCGGCGAGATCCTCGACCGTGGTCGCGAAGACGCCGACGCTATCGAGTGTTGCCGACAGCGGCGCGAAGTCGTGGGGGCCGTATCTACCTGGGCTGGCACGGTATCCGACGATGCCGCACAGGGCGGCGGGCACGCGCACGGATCCGGAGGTGTCGGTGCCGACCGCCAGTGTGACGATGCCGCGGGCGACCGCGACCGCGGATCCGGAGGAGGATCCGCCCGTGATGAGCTCCGGGTCGAGGGGGTTGGCGGGAGTGCCGAAACAGAGGTTGATCCCGAGTCCCGAGAAGGCGAACTCGCTGAGATTGGTTTTGCCGATGGTGACCAGACCGCTGTTGTGCACCCGCCGCACGAGGTGGCTGTCGACGACGGCGGGTTCATCGTGGAGGTGGCTGGCCGAACCACAGGTCGTGACGGTGCCTTGGACGTCGAACACGTCCTTCCATGCGATGGGGACTCCGTCGAGTCGGCTGCGGCGTGCGCCGCGCGAGGCACGGAGGTCGCTGGCCTGGGCCTGATAGCGGGCGCGTTCGCCGGTGACAGTGATCATCACCGCAGCCGAATCAGGTTGCCGGGCACGGTCGATGGCGGCGGTTACCAGCTGCGCCGACGTAGCTTCGCCGCTCGCGAGGGCCTGCGCCATTGCGGTGGCGGTAGTCATGGTAGGTACTCCCGATGCTCGGGTCCGGAACGAGTAGAGCACACGCTATCGCGCAGACATCTGCGCGGGTATGTGTGAACATCTATTCAATTGCCCAAATAGTGTGTATATATCCATTCCTGTTGGCCACCACAGTTCTGTTGACTGACCAGCATGACAGCGTTGAGCTATCCGGAGCCGGTAACCATTCCGGCCAGGCAGGCCCGGTCGGTCACCTTGCGTACCGGCGAGCGATTGCAGATCACCGACGTCGCCGGTGGCCAGGTGGGCGATGTGTTCGCCTACAACATCGACGACATCACCGAGCATCACAGCGCCTCGCACACCCGCACCCAGGTCAGCCGCCTGTTCCCCGAGCTGGGCGAATCCTTCGTGACCAACCGGCGACGCCCTATCCTCACCTATCTGGCCGACACCTCCCCGGGGCGGCACGACATGTTGATCGCCGCCTGCGATCCGGAACGGTATGCGGCATACGGGGATCCCAACCACGCCAGCTGCGCGGACAATCTGCGGCAAGCGATGGCCGACCTCGGCCAGCCGGCGCTGCCGTTCATTCCGCAGCCGATCAACGTATTCATGCGCATCCCCGTCGCTGCCGACGGGGAGCTGTCCTGGCTCGAAGCTGCTACCGCGCCAGGGGATTCGATCATCTTCCGCGCAGAGATGGCCTGCATCGTGGTCGTCTCGTCCTGTCCGCAGGACCACAACGTCATAAACGGCGCCGGCCCCACCCCGCTGGCTCTGACCATCCTTCCCCCGACCACCGAGGAGAACACCGATGACCACCGCTGAACTCGAACTGGCCCATCCGGCGCTCGAGCCATTCGGCCTCGACTCCCTGAAGCTGCGCAACCGGTTCGCCGTCGCGCCCATGACGCGGATATCCGCCGAACCGGACGGCACGCCGACCGCGCAGATGGCCGAGTACTACCGCGAGTATGCGACGGGTGGATTCGGCTTGATCATCACCGAGGGCATCTACCCGGACGCCACCCACAGCCAAGGCTATTTCAATCAGCCCGGCCTGGTCACCGACAGGCACATCGCCGGGTGGCGCGCGGTGGTGGACGCCGTGCACGGCGCCGGGGCCCCGATCATCGCGCAGTTGATGCACGCCGGAGCGATCTCACAGGGCAACGCCTACGGGTTCGAAACCATCGGACCGTCGACCGTTCAGCCGCGTGGGCAGATGATGGCCGATTACGGCGGCGTCGGCGGACCGTGGAACGCGCCCCGGGAAATGACGGCTCGCCATATCGACGACGTCATCGCCGGATACGCCGCCGCCGCCGAGAAGGCCCGGGCGGCGGGTTTCGACGGCGTCGAGATCCACGCGGCCAACGGCTATCTGCTCGACCAATTCCTCACCGACTACACCAATCAGCGCACCGATGATTACGGCGGATCTGTGGAGAATCGGATCCGCCTTACCGCGCGCGTGCTGCGGGCCGTGCGTGACACGCTCGGCAATCTCCCCGTCGGTGTGCGGCTGTCACAGACCAAGGTCAACGACTTCACCTACCGGTGGCCCGGTGCCGAGGCCGACGCGCGGGTCGTCTTCGCGGCCCTGGCCGACGCGACCTATCTGCACATCGCCAGCGAGGGCAGAAATTTCCTCGAGACCGCGCGCTTCCCCAGTGGCACGACCATCACTCAGCTGGCCCGCGAGGTGTCCGGCCGCCCGGTCATCGCCAATGGCGGCATGCATGCCCTCCCCCAGGCCGCCGATGTACTGACCGGCGGGCATGCCGATGTGCTGTCCCTCGGTCAGGGTGCGCTGGCGAATCCGGATCTGCCGCGTCGGGTCGAGACCGGGGCAGAGCTCGCTCCGTTCAACCATGAGATGCTCCATCCCATGGCCACCCTGGACAGTGCCGCGGCATGGCGCGCACGAAACGACAAATGAGCGAGCACACCTGGACCCGCGGCGCGGCGGCCGTGGCGACGCTGACATTCGATGTCGATGCGGAGACGCCCATCCTCGCGGAAGGACGCCACTTCGCCGATCACCCCATGGTGATGTCACACCAGTCGTACGGACCGGATGTCGGCGTGCCGCGGATCCTCGATCTGCTCGATGAGATGGTCGTTCCCGCAACGTTCTTCGTGCCCGGTTGGGTAGCCGAGCAGCGTCCTGGCCTGGCCCGCTCGATCGTCGACCGCGGGCACGAGGTTGCGCACCACTCTTACAGTCACCGTGCGCCCACCTCACTGCCGGCAGGCGCGGAACGCGCGGATTTCGTCCGCGCACTGGACGTTTTCGCTGCACAGGGCATCGACATCGCCGGACACCGGGCGGCGATGTGGAGCGCCAGCCGCGAAACGGTCGGCCTGGTTGCCGAATACGGTCTCGCCTACGACTCGTCGCTGATGGGTGACGACCGGCCGTACCTCGTCGACGGCACCCATGCGCCGGTGGTGGAGCTGCCGGTGCACTGGTCGCTGGACGACTGGGAGCAGTATGCGTATCTGCCCGAACCGCGCATCGGCGCGGTCATCGAATCGCCGGTCAAGGTCGAGGAAATGTGGCGCGCCGAACTCGACGGAATGCGGCACTACGGCTGCCTGTTCAACGTGTGCATGCACCCGTTCCTCACCGGGCGGCCGGGCCGGATGATGGCCCTGCGCCGCCTCATCGGGTACGCACAGGAGTGCGGGGACGTGACCTTCGTCCGCTGCCGGGAGGTGGCTGCCTGGGCACGCGAGGACGCCGCGACGCCGCGTCGCGCACTGCCGAGCTACGACGTGGATCCGGCGGTGTACCCGAACTGACGTCGCGTCGGCCCGGGCATTACGTCGCGGCGTGCGATGCGGTGCCCGGGCCGACGGTCTCGGCGGCCAACGCCAGGAACAGGTCGACGGTATCCTCGAGTCGGTTGACGTTTCGGCCGGTCAGCTCGGTGATCCGGGCCATGCGGTTGCGCAGGGTGTTGACGTGCACATGCAGGGCGGCGGCGGTCACGCCCCACTGGCCGTCGTTGGCCAGGAAGATCCGCACGGTGTGTTCCAGTTCGGTGTGCGCGCGGGCGTCGTGCTCGCGGATGATGCCGAGCACCTGTTCGGAGAACCGTTGCAGCACCTGCTCGTCGAGCAGACCCAGCAGCATCCGGAAGTTCGCGACATCGGCGAAGGTGGCGGTGTCCGGCCCGTCCTGCGCACGCAGCACCTGGCAGACTTCCCGAGCACGCACCAGCGGTTCCCGCAGTGCGCCGACACCGGCGGCGATCTCACCCAGCCCGATGACGATCCGCGAAGCGGCCACTCTTCTACCGACTTCCACGGACAGCTCTCGGGCGAAACGCGTCAGCTCCTCCGTCGTACCCTCCCATGGGCACACGGCCACCGCGTCGCGGCTTCCCGCCACGGTGAACACCGGGATGCCGTGCGCGGCGAAGAACCCACCGGCGGCATCGGCGATATCGTCCAGCGGTGTGTCGAGGCCGCCAGGCGTGAACACCGGTGCGAGCGCGAACACGCCCAGCGACCGGTCCGACGGCACACCGTACGCACGCAGCCGCTGGCTCACCTCACCGCTGCGCCGCGGCCCGGACAGGATCATCTCCAGGAGCTCGGCCGCGAAACGCGCCTCAATGGCATGCACCGCTTGTTGTTTGGTCACCTCCAGGCTCAGGAATCGAGCGGCCTGGGCGAGCGCCTCCCGATCCGCCGCGGCGAGTTTCGCGGCCGGTTCCAGGCAGTACAGCCCGGCGTCGATTTCTCCCATCGCGCCCTCGATGAGGTAGAGCGCCGACGGCCCGGAGCCCAGTAGATCCACCTCGATCGGCGGTGGCGTGCGGTTGAGCGCCGCAGCGGCGAGGCGGATCTGTTCATCGGTAGGTTCGCAGCCGATGCTGGCCAGGCAGCGCCCTTTGCGATCAATGACCAACAGCGGCAATTCCGTTTCGCCACGCAGGATTTCGAGCACGCCCGCAGCACCGCTGCCGCGTGACAGGGCGGTCGCCAGGGCGTCGCCACGGTGCACGGTCGCGGTCAGTTCCGTCTGGAGGACCTCGTTCTGAATCCGGGCGGCGGCCCGGGTGAGCGCGGCGAACGGCACCCCGATACACAGTTCGACCAGTGGCAGACCACGCGAGACGCACAGTGCGACAAGCCCTTCCGGCAGGTCCGGAGTCTGCGCCGTTAGCCCGAACACCAGCCCTGTCGCACCTGCCCGCGCGACAGCCTCGACGAAGCGCTCCGCCGAGACATGCGGTAGCCACAGACCGTTGGTCAGCACCAGTTCGCCGGGCCGGACATATCGCGACGGGTCGGGAAGCTCGGTGGTGTGCAGCCAGCGGATCTCCGCCGCCAGGCGTTCGGTGAATTCCGGCGTCATGACACGCAGGCCCAGCGCGGGATCGGCGACAAGTCGGCTAATGGTCAACACCTATCGAAATGTACACAGCAACCCGCAATCGATGGATGAATACACATCGACCGATCGCGCAGTGCGGTGCTGTTATGAGGTGAATCACAACCGAAAGAGGGAACTCATGTCATCCCCCCAATTGCCTCGCACCACGAGCACTGCCAACACCACACCGGCCAGCGGTGACACCGGCGTCCGATTCGACGATCACGGTGTACTGCCCATTCCCGACAGCGAACGCGACTGTTCCCCCTGGGAACTGTTCTGGATCTGGTGCGGTGCGAATATCGCGCCCATCAACTGGGTGCTCGGCGCGCTCGGAATCGCCCTCGGGCTCAGCCTGATCGAAACGCTGATCGTCGTCTCGGTCGGAAATGTATTTGGCTGCGCGGTATTCGGGCTGTTCAATGTCATCGGCCACCGCACCGCTGTCAATCAGATGGTGCTCGGACGCTCGGCGTTCGGCATCGCGGGAGCAGTGCTGCCCGCCCTCGTCCAGGGTCTGCTGACCATGGCGTGGGTGGGTGTGAACACCTGGGTCGTGCTCGATCTCGTGCTCGCAGTGCTCGAGGAGATCGGCATCCGGGGCGGCATGGAGCTGAAAGTTCTCGTCGCGACGGCCATCATGATGATTCAACTCGCGCTCGCGCTGTACGGCTTCTATGCGATCCGGACGTTCGAGAAGTACACCGTCCCCCTCACCATCGCCGTCATGGTGGCGATGACCGTGGTCGCACTCGCCCGCACCCACCTGGACTGGACCGCCGCCGCGGCCCCGACTCCCGGCCAGAAGCTCACCGCGGTAACACAACTCATCACGGCCATCGGTGTCGGCTGGGGCCTGACCTGGATTCCCTACGCCGCGGACTACAGCCGATTCGCCCGGCCGACGCTGCGCGCCAGGACCGTGTTCTGGGCATCGGCGGCCGGAATGTACCTGCCCACAGTCTGGCTCGCTGCCCTCGGCGCCTGCCTGGCCAGCGCTGGTGGTGGCGCCGATCCGTCCACTCTCGTCGTCAGCACCTTCGGTGCGCTCGCCGTCCCGGTACTGGTGCTGATCATGCACGGCCCGATCGCCACCAACATCCTGAACCTGTACTCGTGCTCGCTGGCCGCGCTGACCGTCGGCATCCGCATTGCCCGCTGGAAGATCACCCTCTTCGCCGGTGCGGTGGCCTCCGCGGTACTGGCCGTGTTCATCAACTCGTCGAATTTCGCGCATACCTTCGACAACTGGATGGTGTCGATCCTGATGTGGATCAGCCCGTGGATGTCCATCCTGCTCGTCGACTATTTCCTGGTGCGCCGCCAGACCTTCTCGATCCCGGACCTCTACCGCGACGGCACGACGTCGATCTACGGGAAGTTCAATGCGCGCGGTCTGGTTAGCCTCGCTGCCGGATTGCTCGCCAGCTGGTCCTGGCAGTACGGCGTGGTCCCCGCGATGCAGGGGCCGGTGGCGAAAGCCTTGGGTAACACCGACTTCTCCTGGCTGTCCGGCAGCCTTGTCGCCGGCGGCATCTACGGCATCTTGTCCGCCCTGGCCTCCGCGCGCCGCGCCGGCGCATGAATCGCGAGGATCCAGCGCTCAACGACTTCCCAATGCACAGAAGAACCATCCATGCCCCCGGCCGTCTTGCGGAGCGGCCCCGGTCTACCGGCCGGCTGGCGGTGGTCACCCACGCCAATACGGCACTGGCACTGGCGGGTTCGCTCACTGAGGTACAACCCGGGCGGTGGGCGAGCCTGCCGTGTACTGCCCCGGACCAGGCGATGGTGCTGTGCTGAATAGCAGCAACGACCCCGATCCGTTCAATGCCCTGCGGTTGCCGGCATGACGGATTCCGTCATGCCGACCGCGCAAATGTCGATTTCCGGCGGATGCCCGCCAGAAAGGGGCGCGGTGTGCGGCGCGTGCCCATACTCGGTCTCACCCGTTCCAAGAAGGAGTGCAAGATGCTGACCGTCCTACCCATCAGGTACGTCTCGGATGTGCAAGCGTGCCGCGAGTTCTACGCCGGTCTCGGCCTCGTGTTCGATTCGAATGCGAGTCTCGATGTGTGGGCGCAACTCTCGGCCGATGCCGGAGCGGTCGGGTTGCACGACTTCACCGTGTCGAAGGGACGCCCGGCCGGTTCGGTCGAACTCGGGTTCGCGACTGACGAGAAGCTGGAGGTAGTCGCGAACCGGTTGCGCGAGCGGGGTTATGACCACGAGATCTTCGACGAGGACTTCGGTCGCAGCTTGCGGGTCGTCGATCCGGACGGCGTGACGATCCAGATCCAGGAGATCGACATGAACGTCGCCAGAGCGTCCGCGTCGGCCCTGTCAACGCACGCGCCGAACGAGTAACACGGCACCGAGCACTACAGTTTGCGCACAGGTCAAGGAAGTCGACCGCGCAAACTGGACGTCAGGCGCCGTGCGGAGGCCGTGTACGAGGCCGACCAGCCGGTCTGATCTGATCCGGCACCGCGCGGCGACGAAACCTGTCGTGGTCCCCCGCGGCCCGGCGTAGCGTCCCCACCATGGCTGCGATCTCGGTGCAGGATCTCGTCAAGACGTTCGGGCCGACCCGAGCACTCGACGGCCTCGACCTCGAGGTGGGGACGGGCGAGGTGCACGGATTCCTCGGCCCCAACGGGTCCGGTAAGTCGACGACCATCCGGGTTCTGCTCGGGCTGCTGCGCGCGGACTCGGGCAACGCCCGTCTCCTGGGCGGCGACCCGTGGCGCGACTCGGTGTCGTTGCACCGGCGGCTCGCCTACGTTCCCGGTGACGTGAACCTGTGGCCCAATCTCACCGGAGGCGAGGCGATCGACCTCCTCGCAGGGCTGCGCGGCGGACTGGACGAGTCCCGGCGTGCGGAACTCCTGGAGCGGTTCGAACTCGACCCGACGAAGAAGGCGCGCACCTACTCGAAGGGCAATCGGCAGAAGGTCGCCCTGGTGGCCGCATTCGCGTCGGACGTCGAACTGTACGTACTCGACGAACCCACGTCCGGGCTGGATCCGCTGATGGAGTCGGTCTTCCGGGACTGCGTCGAGGAGATGTCCGACGCCGGGAAGACGGTCCTGCTGTCGAGTCACATCCTCGCGGAGGTCGAGGCGCTGTGCGATCGGGTGAGCATCATCCGCGAGGGCCGGACCGTGGAGACCGGCACACTCGCCGAACTGCGTCACCTCACGCGTACGTCGATCACTGCCGAGACACAGCGCCCAGTGACAGGACTGGAGGCAGTCGAGGGCGTGCACGACATACGGGTCGACGGACTGCACACCTGGTGCGAGGTGGACACCAGTGCGATCGACGGGGTGCTGCGCCATTTGCTGTCGTTGGGGATCATGTCACTGACGTCGACGCCACCGACGCTGGAGGAGTTGTTCCTGCGGCACTACGGGGACGAATTGGCCCGCGAAAGCGAGAATCACCGGCGGATCGAGTCCCGGACGCGGGCGCGATGAGCACGGTCACGGCACCGGAGTCGACCGGACGGGGTCAGTACGCGGGAACCGCCCGGCTCATGCGGCTCGCTCTGCGGCGCGACCGCATCCAGTTGCCGGTGTGGCTGCTCGCTCTCACTGCGCTGCAGGCATTCTCGGCCTCGAGTGTGTTCGGCTTGTATCCCACCGAGGCCGACCTGCACAGTTTCGCAATGGCCACCGCGGCGTCGCCGGTCGCGCTGGCCACCAACGGTCTCGTGTCGGGATACAGCGCCGGCGCAATACTCGCTTGCCAGATCGTCATGCCGCTGTCGCTGGCCGCCGGCCTGATGACCACGCTGCTGGTCGTCCGGCACACCCGCCAGAACGAGGAGACCGGACGCGCCGAGCTCGTCGAGGCCGCCGTGGTGGGCCGGAAGGCACTGCTCACCGCCGCGCTGATGGTCGCGGTCGGCGCCAACGTCCTTCTCGGTCTGCTCAATGTGGTCGTTCTGATGGTGGAGGGTTTGCCACTGAGCGGGTCGGTCGCCCTCGGCGCTGCGGTGGCCGGGGCCGGCATCGCGTTCGCGGCGATCGCCGCGGTCACCGCCCAGGTGACCGACAGCGCCCGTACCGCGAACGGATTGGCCGGCGCGGCCCTGGGCGTGGCGTTCCTGTTGCGTGCGGTGGGCGACATGACGGGGACGGTGACGGCCGGCGGCACCCGGGTGGTGGCCGGCTCGCCGACGTGGGCGTCGCCGATCGGCTGGGCCGAGCAGGTCCGACCCTACGACGACAACGCCTGGTGGGTTTTGGCGTTGCCCGCCGTATTCGCACTCGTGGTGGGCTCCGTCGGCTTCGCACTCACGGAGCACCGGGACGTCGGCTCGGGGCTCGTGCCGACCCGGCCAGGCCCGGCCCGGGCGTCCCGTTCGCTGCCGACGGCGGTCGGATCGGCGTGGCGAATGCAACGGACGATCCTGTTCTGGTGGGCATTCGGAGTCGCCGTCCTCGCCGTCGTGTACGGCGCGATCGGCGACCAGATCGACGACTTCCTCGGCGAGGGCCAGCAGGTGGCCGACATGATGGAACAGCTGGGTGGCGGAACGACCAACATGATCAACGCCTACTTCGCCGCCATCTTCGGCATGATGGCGATCGCGGTCGCCGGCTATGCCGTGCAGGCATTGCTACGGATGCGCGGTGAGGAGTCGGCAGGGCGGCTCGAACCCGTTCTCGCGACAGCGGTTTCGCGCCCGCGATGGATGCTCGCGCATATCGGCCTGGTCACTGCGGGGATCGTGGTCCTGCAGACGCTGACCGGGGCGGCGGCGGGGCTCGCGTTCGGTCTGGTTATCGGGGACGTGCCCGGACAGGTCGTGAGTCTCACCGGTGCGGCTCTGGTCTTCGTGCCCGCGATCCTTGTCGTCGCGGCGGCGGTCGCACTCCTCTTCGGCGGCCTCCCCGCCTGGTCGACCGGACTCTCCTGGGGCGTCCTCGCACTCTGCCTGGCCTTCGGGCTGCTCGGACCGCTACTCGGCCTGCCCCACACCGTCCGCAACCTGTCGCCGTTCGCGCACATCCCTGCGGTACCCGCCGCGGAGGTCACGGCCACTCCACTGGTCTGGCTCATGGTGATCGCCGCCGTCATCGGTGCGGTCGGAGTAGTGCTGTTCCGACGCCGGGACCTCGCCGCCTCGTAGGGCCTTGCTGCTCATCAGGCCTCGAGGACGAGCCACCCGCCGTGGTGCTCGACACCTCGAAGGGGTGCCTGGTCGCCCAGGCGGCGGTGAGGACGAGCTGGACGTGGGCTTTTGGCTGGCCGTGGTAGCGGCATCGCCGCAGGCCGTGGCCGTGGGCGAGCTCGTTGGCCGATGCCCTCCGGCCGGTTGACATCGGCCCAGCCGCGCGGGGGTTCAGGTGGTGATGGTGGCGACGGGTTCGAGGCCGTAGGTTCGGGCGTAGCCGTTCTCGGTGCCGACGAGGAGGTCGATGACCTCGAAGTAGCGATCCCAGAACGGGGTTTCGCGCAGCGCGTCGATGAGGAGCTGGTAGGCGTGGTGGTCTTCTGCTTCCCATACCCAGACATCGGTGATGCGTGCGGAGTAGAACTCGGTGTCGTAGAAGCGTGACCGTACGCCGGTGGTCTTGGCCTCGACGGCGGGCAGGACCTGGGTGGTGAAGGCGTCCACACGTTCCTGGACGGTCAGAGCAAGCCACTCGGGTGTGGTCTTGACGAGTATGAACGCCGTGACCGGTGGTTCGGTTTCTTCAGCGGGCATCAGGGTGCCTCCAAAGGTGTAGGCGGTGTTGTGCGCTGGGCACCATGGGTTCCGGGCGACGGGTGGTGGGCCTCAGGAGCGGACAGCGGGCTCGAGGGTCTGGGCGCACCACTGCTCGAAGCTGGTGGGGGACGCGGTGTCCGGGGTGCGGGCGACTCCGGCGTCGAGGCCCTGGTCCTTGGCCCGCTTCATGTCGACGACACCCTGGACGAACGCCTCGTTGAGGCCATAGCCGACGAGGGTAGTGTGCAGCTCGTCGAGCGGCTGGCGTTCGTAGCGGATGGGGCGGCCGAGCTGTTCGGTCATGATGCGGGCCAGGTCGTTGGGCGACAGGTCCTGCGGCCCGAGGACGGGGACGCTGTCGGTGCCGGTCCACGAGCGGTCCAGCAGCAGGCCGGCGGCGACGGCCGCGATGTCGGCGACAGCGACGAGGGGGGCTTTGCGGTCGGCGTCAACGACGTCGGTGAACACGCCCTTGTCGCGGATCGAGTCGGACTCCTCCAGGAGGTTCTCGAAGAAGGACGGGTTGGCCAGGGCTCGGTAGGCGACGCCGGTGCCGGCGATGAGGTCGTCCATGGCGAGGGAGGCGGTGACCAGGCCGGCGCGGTCGGCGACCGGGGTACCGCGGCCGAGCGCGGAGACCCCGACGACATGGCCGACGCCGTGGGCGGCGAGCGCCTGCACGGCGGGGCGGGTGAAGCCGCTGTAGCCGTCGTGCGGGGGCTGGGAGGCGTCCGGGGGGACGAGCCAGAAGACGGCGTCCGCACCCTCGAAGGCCCGGTCGAGGACCCTGGCGTCTGCGTGCGAGCCGGTGATCACCTCGACGCGTCCGCGCGCCGCGTCCGGGAGCCGCGCGGGATCGCGCACGATCACCCGCAGTTTCTCACCCGCGGCGTGGGCGGACTCCAGGAGCTGGGAGAGCAGGGGACGGCCGATGTTCCCGGTAGGAGCAGTAATAACGATCATGAAAGCCTCGCAGGTCGTGGGGATCGGTACACCGTCATCCTGCGGAGAACCAAGCGTTGCCACAATGGGAACTTCAGCACTGAATCATTGACTGAAATGGAATTATGCTGGTGAACAGCCCGGATCCGGTCATCGACGCCAATCTCGCCATCGCGCTGAACGCCCTGCTGGCCGAGCACAGCGTCACCCGCGCCGCCGCCCGCCTGCACACGTCGCCCGCCGCCATGAGCCGCACCCTCGCCCGCCTGCGCCGCATCCTCCAAGACCCTCTCCTGGTCCGGGCCGGACAGACCATGGTCCCCACCCCGCGTGCCCAGGCCCTGCGCGACGAAGCCGCCGCAGTGGTACGCAGTCTCGGAGCACTGCTCAGCCCCGGCACGGGCGTCGACCCCGCCGGCCTGAGCAGCACCTTCACCCTCCAGGCCGCCGACCTGGTCGGCGCGGCACTGGCCCCCCGACTGCTGCAACTGGCCCAGCAGGAGGCGCCGGGGGTCTCGTTCCGGCTCCGGGCCGAAGAGCTCGAGGCCGGATCTGCACTCCGCGACGGCCGGATCGATCTGGAGATCGGATCCATCGACCACGTAGATCCCGAAACCCAGGTCGAAGAACTGGTCAGTCTGCGCATGGTGGCAGCCGTCCGGCCCGGCCACCACCTCACCGAAGAACCCTTGACCCCGACCCGGCTCGCTGCCGCCCAACACGTCGCGGTCAGCCGCCGTGGCCGGTTCACTGGCCCACTCGACACCGCGCTGGCCCAGCACAACCTCCAACGGCGGGTCAGCGTCGTCCTCCCCAACCACCTGGCCGCCATGACCCTCACCGCCCGCAGCGACATCGTCTGCCTCGTACCTGCCGCACTCCCCGGTGCCGACCCATCGCCCCTCACCGACGACGCGACCGCCCTCGGACTGCACCTCCTCGACATCCCCCTGGCACTGCCGCCACTGACCATCAGCATGGCCTGGCACCCCCGACACACAGCCGACGGAGCCCACCACTGGCTCCGCAACGCCATCCGCCGGACCCTTCGCACGCCCAGAAGCCCAACCACACCATCCGACTGAGGCACCCGCAGATGCGTACTGGTGGGCTCGCGTAATCAACTGTCGCGGCTTGTCGGTGCTTTCCAACCAGACGGTGTCCGGAGCCGGGGTGCGGTGGCGTAGCGGGAGTGGTCTTGGTGGGAGCTCAGTCGGTGGCCCGCCAAGGGCGGTAGCAACGGATCCGGGAAGAAGTAGTAACAGCCGCAGTGTTTTTCGTGGTGCCCTGGCGTTGGTGGCGCACCCCCGCAATTCGGCCTCGGCTGGCTCACCACCGAACTCACCCGACGAGTTCACGCATTCGTGCAGGCTGCCAACGGCATAGAGGCCAACGCCATCGCTGAAAGCGCGGGTCCGAGCCGGTGATGCCAGGATCAGGGCGGTGGGTAGATCAGCACCTCTCATCGACTCGCTGATCTGCAGACCGCCGTAGCGTTGCGGAGGACTCGCCCCGACGAGACCGAAACCGCAACGTGGTGGGTGTGTGGGTCGTCGACGGCATCGAGCAAGTAGGCAGCGAGGTCGGCGCGGGAGATCTGCGGACCGACCTTCGACGTGGCGCCCAACGAGACTCGGGGGATCGTGGCGCCGGGTTTGTCGGTGAGCCGGGTCGGGCGAACGGCGGTCCAGCGCAGCGCACTCTCGGTGAGGAATTGCTCCATCCGCGCCATGTCGGCGTAGGTATGGCACATGATCCGGTGCAGTGCGGCGGCCAGCACTCTGCTCGCCGGCCCGGCATCGGCCGGAACATCCAGTCCTGCAGAGGAGACGACGAGGAGTCGACCGCCGGGCGGCATGGCGGCGATGATCCCGGCGGTACTCGCCGAGTAGACGATGGTGGGAGCGCGGTCGGCTGCGCCGAGTGCGGAGATCACCGCATCGTGTCCGACGAGCAGTCCGTGCAGGGACCCCGGGATTGTCGGATCGGCGATGACCTCACGCAATCCCGGTGCGGGTGAGAAACTTCCGGGCCGCCGGACGATCGCGGTCACCCGATGCCCGCAGGCAAGGGCCTGCTCGACGACGATCCGGCCGGTGCGCCCGCTCGCTCCGACCACGGCGATGCTGGTCATCAGCGGGCGGCGGGACGGGTTGCGGGCTGGAATTCACACCTCAGACACCGAGATCGGTCGCTGCGGGGGCTTGACATCTCCATTGAGATTCCTTCGGAGTCAGTGGTGGTGGGGAATTCAGTGCGCGAGGGCGGACAATGCGACCCGGCGCGGCAGCAGGCACAGCACGGCAACGAATATCTGGTTGGTCCGGCTGGTGAAGGTGACCGGACCGGCCTTGCCGGACAGAGCTTTCCGGGCAGCGTGCACGACCTGCTCGGGCGACTGGACCAGCCAGGACGGCACATCCTCGACGGCTTTCCCGCCGGTCGTGGTGACACCGGGACACAGGGCAAGCACCTTCACGTCGCGCGATTTCTGTTCGTGCCACAGTGTTTCGGAGAAGGTGGTGACGAAAGCTTTCGATGCGCTGTAGACGCTCATGCCCGGCTTCGGGGTGTGTCCGAGGGTCGAGGAGACATTCACCAGCGTGCTGCCGGGCGCCGCGTCGGCGAGGAAGGCGTGGGCCAGCACTACTACTGCTCGGCAGTTGAGATCCAGTATGGTCAGCGCTGATTCGAGGGGAATGTCGGCGAAGCTGCCATGTGTGGCGGTGCCCGCGTTGTTCACCAACAGTGTGTATTCGCCGGCACGTAGCGCCGCCGCGACGACCCGCAGCCCGTCCTCGGTCGCGAGGTCCGCGACCAGGTAGTCGTGTCCCTCGCCGAGTTCGGTCATCAGCTCCTCGAGCTCATCCCTCCCGCGCGCCACGGCCGTCACCGAGTACCCGGCGGCAGCCAGCGTGGTCGCGAATGCCCGCCCGATGCCTGCGCTCGCGCCGGTCACCAGCGCTTTCACTGCTCGGCCAGCGGCTTGGTCGCCGGGTCGAAGAGGAAGGAGACACGTTCCATCACCGGGTTGCGCTGGGTGTTCTGGAACGCCGCGATCCGCCATTGACCATCCTGTTCACGCACCAACGTGTAGGTCTGGGTCTTGGACAACTCGGCGGGTTTGTCGTCGGAGTATCGGTCGCCCCGGCTGGTGACGATGGCGACGGTGCCGCCGTAGAACCGGGCGTCGAGGTAGGAGTCCGCGAGCTTGGTGCCCTTCAGGAAACCGTCGAACAGTGCGCGGTGCGCCTCTGTCAGATCGCCGCGGCCCTGGTAGTGGGTGCCGAGAAAGGTTGTGTAGGTGGCGTTCTCGGTGAAGGTTGCGCCATAGGCGTCGGCATCGTTGCGGCCCCAGGCCGCGGTCATCGTGCTCAGCGTGGTGCAGACCGCCCGCAGGTCGGTGTCGGAGCCGCCGTCGGGGACGACGCTGGTGCACTCGGCGACGCCGGTGTTGTGCACCTCGGAGGTGCGGTCCAGCCAAAGGTAGCCACCCGCGGCGATCACCCCGAGCGTGAGGGTGGTGGCGCCCAGTGCTCGCACGATGGTGCGGCGTCGGGACTTGGTCGGGGCTGTTGGGGTGGCTGGGTTGATGTCGATGGTGGTCAAAGCTTGAGCCTCTCGTATATTCTTCTGCCCAGAAGATGTATCTGCAGTGAAGATGTTTCTTCGTTGAGGAAGAGATTACGAGAATGTATGACCCTTGTCAACACCTCGGCATGGAGGCGATCCAGGTACGACTTTCCGCCGGTATCCGAGTTCCGTTGCGCTGCATGCTCGAGCGGGCGCCAAAGCCCTCGACCTCGGCGCGACCGACCTCTATGCGCTCAATATCCTCGAGCTGCGGATGAGGCGGGCCGCGGCAGCCTCGACAACGTCGGGCCCGGATCCCGGGCTGTTATTCACGAAGGACGTGGGACATACCGTGACCCATCGATGTGCAGCGTGGGGACGGTTGAGTTCCGATGAGCCGAACTCGACCACAGGTCGCCCACCGCGCAGTCGACGAAGTCGTTCCTGATTTCCGCAACGAGGCACCTCGTGGTCGAACCAGCAAACCTGCTCGGATTGAACTCGGGATTAGGGTCGGTGTGTGATCCCCTTTCGCACCATCTTGGGGGCGATGTACGTCGCCGTCGCGGCTCTGCTCACGCTGCTGATCCTCATCCCGCAGGGTCGGCTGTATCAGGATGAGCAGCCACGCACCGATGTTGCCGCCCAATTACGTTTTCTCCGTGCGAAATTGGGATCGGGGGCCGGGGAGGAGATGCGGGGAATGTTTCCCGAGGGGTACTTCTTTTCGCACGCCTTGTACGGATTGGCGTGGACTGACGTCGCGCGCGGTGACCCAACGTATCGGGACGAGGCGCTTCGGGAGGCGCGCTGGGCGCTGCAGCGTTTGGAATCCCCTTCGGGGCGAGCGGTTTTCGATGCGCGACTGCGCCCGGCATACGGAGTCTTCTACGTCGGATGGTCCAGCCGGTTGCGCGGGGCCGTGATCGAACTCGCCGGTGCCGGCGCACCGGAGACGGCGCAATTCACCGCCGATTGCGAGGCACTCGCGGCGGCGTTCGATACCGACGGGCCGTTCCTTGCAGCGTATCCGGGCCAGGCCTGGCCCGTCGACAATGTGGTGGCTGTGGCCGCGCTGAGGTTGCACGACCGCATCGTCGGTTCGCGTTTCGAGCCGGTGATCGCCCAATGGCTCACTTCGGCTCGCGCGCACCTGGACCCAGCCACTGGTCTACTGCCGCACCGAACGACACCCGTGAAGGAAGGTGCGCGCGGCTCGTCACAAGCAATGATCCAGCGGTTCCTGCCCGAGATAGATGCCCCGTGGGCCAGACAGCAGTACAGCGCATTCCGCCGATTATTCGTCGATACCCCGCTCGGTCTGCCAGGAGTGCGCGAGTATCCGCACGGCCGCAACGGCGCAGGCGATGTGGATTCCGGGCCACTCATTCTCGGTGTCAGCGTCTCGGCCACGGTGGTCACCATCGGCGCGGCCCGAGTGCACGGCGATCAATCCCTCGCCGGTCCGATCACCAGCCTCGGTGAAAGCCTCGGCATACCAGTCACTCTCGGCAACTCCAAACGCTACGCCTTCGGCGCCCTCCCCATCGGCGATGCCTTCTTGGCCTGGTCCTTCCCCGCACCGCTCGCCACCACCGTGACATCATTTCCACCCGTGGTCCCTTGGTGGTGGCGGATACCCTGGCACGCGCTCGCGCTAACGCTCCTCACCCTGCTCTGGTTCCCGATAGTCCGCGAGCTCGTTCAACGACGGCGCACGGGTCAGCGCATCATCCCGGCCATCCCACCATGTGCTTCCACCGAGTGACAACGCAACAGGTTGCATACGTGGCTCTTTCACCAAATGGCAAGGTAACCCAGCAGCATCGCGCCGAGACCCATCGAGCACCCCGCTGCCTGACCGCGACCTGATCATCGCCCACCGCGAACATGCGCCGGTCGCGGGTCGGTCTGCTCGAAGGCGACCGGGTGCTGTTGGTGGCGCATTGCGGTCGGAAGCGCCGACTGATTCATCCCCCGGCTGTGCTCGACGGGCTGACCAGTCAGAGCCGACGAATCCTGGAGGAATCTTTATGACGATCCAGAGTGCTGCTCAGACTGCGGTCACCGCAGATACCTTGGCTGCGGCACGGTTGCTGGTGGCCCAGATGGGCATCACCGCCGCCGACCTCGTCGACACCGCACCGGCGGCCCCGACGTTCGCCGAGGTGATCCCGCGTGTGCGGGCACGTCTGTCGGCGGGTACCGCGCGCACCTACGGGACCCATTTTGATCTGCTCGAATCTCTTTGGCCGGACCGGTCGTTGACCGAGCCCACCCGCCACGAGCTCGAGGAACTCGCGTACACGGTGCAGACAACTGCCCGTTCCAACCGAGCGTCTCGGGGCGGGACCAGCGCGGTCGAGCATTTCGTGTCAGCAGCGCGCTGCGTCTACCGCTACGCCGAGGAAGCCGGATGGGTTCGGCCGCAAGATAATCCGGCACGGCGATTGCCGATTCCGTCCCGTCGGGCATCGCATCGGTATGCGGTCCCGTCGGGTCAGGTCGCCGAGATCTGCCAGGTTGCAGCCACCTCCGGTGACGGCCCCGAACTCGACGCGCTGATCCTGCGGTTTCACCTCGAGACCGCGTGCCGTCGCGGTGGCGCGCTGGCGTTACATCCGCAGGATCTCGATCGTGACCAGTGCTTGGTGTTCCTGCGAGAAAAGGGTGGCTCGGATCGCTGGCAGCCGGTGTCGCCGACACTGATGCGGCACCTGAACGACCATGGCACCGAGCGCGGGGCGCCTTTCACCGGCCAGTTGCTGCGTTACCGGCACGGACGCCCGATCACCGCACGCCGATACGACTACGTCTGGGGACGAATCGGCGAGTCACTGCCGTGGGTAGCCAGGCAGGGTGTCACCGCCCACTAACTGCGTCACACCACGCTGACCTGGGTCGAACTGACTTTCAGCTATGCCGTTGCCCGCGCTTTCGCCGGCCATCGTGGTAAGAGTTCCGGCACTACCGACACCTACGTCAAGTCGCACTTGCACGAAGTCGCTGCCGCGCTCGCGGTACTCACTGGCGAGCCGCACCCGCTCGCGCGCGGTGTCGGGCACCCCGCAGCAACTGCCGAACTCGACCACCTGAACATCTGAAAGGCATTGCCACGCCTGAGATATACAGGCGAGCGGCCCGGCGGGGTCTTTGCCGTGTTGCTTGGTTGGGTGCGCCAACCGCGCACGATATGCGGCATGTGCGGACGGCCTGCTTGTTACACGTCGACAAGGTCATCGCTATCGTGAACGACAAGGTCACCATTCAGTCGCGACTAGACCGACGTGGCCAAGGCGACTCGTTGATCAGAAAGAGCGGCGTCGGATCATGGCAGAAGACCTGACCGTGACTCGGGTGCTGGTGATACCCGCATCCGAGTTACGCGAGCGGTTCTCACGGTCGTCAGGTCCGGGAGGGCAGCACGTCAACACCACCGACAGCCGGGTAGAGCTGTCGCTCGACCTCGCCAACTCGCCCTCGGTACCGGAGTGGCTGCGCACCCGGATGCTCGACCGGCTGGCCACCCGCCTGGTCAACGGGGTTCTCACGATCGCCGCATCGGAGCAACGCGCACAGCTACAGAACCGCGCCGCCGCCCGCGAACGCCTGGCCTCGTTACTGCGTGACGCCGCTGCCGCCCCGCCACCTGTTCGCCGCGCGACCAAGCCCTCACGCGGAGCAAAGGAACGTCGCATCTCCGCGAAGAAGCGGCGCGGCGCCACCAAACGCAACCGCCGCGCCTCCCCCGACGACTAGCCGACGGCAGCGCCACAGATCAGGCATCGGCGGCACAATCGTTGCCGAACGGGCCCGCGCTCCCAAGTACCCGTCTGCATCCTCTCGTCGCTGGCAGCAGCCTAGGCGCAGGCACACCGACACACGCTATTCGGCCAGGCCAGACCCGAACAGCGCTGTATGCGGCAATAGCGGATGTTCGACTTGGCGACCTTGACGCGGCGCGGGGCGTCGACCGAGAGGTGCGAACCGGGGGTTGCCGGTTGGCCTTCGACGCCATCGGATTCCTGAGCACGCAGACCCGTCGCGCCAGGAGCACAGCGAATCCGCAACTGCGCGCACTGGCCAACTCGGTGTCGCGGCGCGGGTCGACCAATCCCGCCGACTCTCCTGACGCGGCAAGCATCGACCAATCCTGCTTCTGCTGCTGAATTCTTCTGGAACCAGTTGGCCGGCGCTATACCGTAGGGCGCTGTGACCACAACAAACCGCCGAAGCAGCGCCGCCGGCGAAGGATTCACGAGAGACGACGATCCAGACCGGCCGGTTCCCAGGGCACGGGCGGCGGCTTCGATCTTCGGGATCACGATTGGCCGACCCTTACCATCGTGACCGACATCCCTCGCCATGTGTTTCGAGTCGGTCGGCCCGGGTTTCAACACCCCATGGATGACGTTGTTGGGACGTACTTCTCGCGACGCTAGGAGAATTCCTGTGAACGACGAAGAAAAGATCCGGTCATTCGACAGCTTCGACTCACCTGACTCGATCTCCGAGATCACCGATCGGCGGGCGGAGGCGAAAGCTCCGAGCTTGCCATCCGGGCTGCTGACACTGCAGCAACTTCTGGACGGCTGCATCACAACCTTGCCCACACATTTGCAGCCGTTCGCCAGCCAGCTGGAGGGCGGAGGGTGGCGGTACTCGCGCACCGTCAAGATCTTGTCCTACTACTACATATCCACCGAGCAAAACGCCTACTTGGATGCCTGGACCTCCCGCAGCGACAAGCCGGGAGAGCGATGCGGCGGCGGGTACATCAACCAGGACTACGCCAATTACAACGACGGCCGATGGGTGTTCTGCTTCCGCGCGAACGGAACACCACCGTCCCCGTTCACCCACTCGGCGCGGCTCGTCAGCCTGCGCGACGGGAGATTGGAATACATGTATCCCGGCCGCAACACCGTCTTCCCCAGCGACATCTTCGAGCGGCGCGGCAATCCGGAGATGGATCTGTACGAGGTCATCCCGAAGGTTTTCATCATCGGGTCACGACACAACTACACCCAGACCGGCAACGCCGGGTCCCTGGGGCGCTACGGGGGCTTGCGGCCGGTGCCACCACCAGAAAACCACGCCTACATCAAGTGGGACGGAATGGCTACCATGCGTGAATCCCTCACCACAACCGTCGACCGCGGCTGGCGCCTCCAGCCCCTGTGATCGAGTCCCGACGAGGCCCGGGGTTCGCGCTCCGGGCTTCTTCGCTGCAGATGTGAAAGTCGTTGCGGTCAGGGCAATTCCACCATCCGCTACATAACCCTTACTGCGACACCCCGCGCCCGCTTCATATGGACGGTGCCAACAAAACTGGACACGACAATCACCACTCGCCCGATGAACGGGCAATGCCGTTGTGGCTGCAGCTGTTCCATGCCCTTGGACCGAGATGCTCGGTAGCCGGTTGTGCACGACTACCGCACATCCGAGCCGTGTGCGGGCAAGGTAACAAGAGCAACTTTTGGCAACCTACTCCATCGCGCTGACAGGCGATCACGACTGGTCGCAGTATAGCGAGCGCGCGGGCCCCCGATGCGGGATTCACACATTCGAAAAAGACTGTCGTAATAGCGACGTCGGTGCAGCCCAGGCGGTAGGCTCTGGGCAGCACGGATTCGATTGACGCAACCTAATTCCGAGGGGTTCGACAATGGCTGAAATGCTCGACGACGTACGTAGTCAGAAGCTGGCGAAGCTGTTCAAGGTTTTGGATGTCGATGGTGACGGTGCCGTGTCGGTTGCCGACTACGAGGCGCTCGGCGCGCGTCTGGCCACGGTTTCCGGTCAACGCGATCCCGGGAAGGTCGCCGAGATGCAGGAGACGCTGAAGCAGATCTGGGAAGAATTCCAGCTGGCCGTCGCCGGCGCCGAGGGTGGGCAGGTGACCGAATCACAGTTCGTCCATTCGCTGGTGGCGCCGCAGGCCTCCGACCCGGTCAGATTCTCGCAGTTCATCGGGCTGACCTGCAATCTGCTGTTCGGCGTCGCCGATGCCGACGGCGACAATCGGATCAGCAGGGCCGAGCACATGCTACTCGGCAAGGAAGCGTTCGGCCTGAGCGATATGGAGACGGCCGAATCCTTCGACAAGCTGGACTACTGGAACCGCGGCTACGCGACGATGGATCAATACGCCATCGCATATACCGAGTTCCTCACCAGTACCGAACCGAAAGCGAACGGTAACTCGCTGCTCGGGAACTACTGAGTTCCTTCAGGAATCCTGTGACGACATCGGTCGGCCAGGCGAATTCAGCTGCCCCGGCGTTCGGCGGTCACCAGCTGATGGCCTTGGTGAATAATGTGCGGCAACGAATTCACGTCGTCGAGCGTAAATTCGACGGATTGCGGGGCGTCCTCGCCGAGGACGCCGATGTGTCCCGCGCCGATTTCACCGTTATCGGTACGTTGCCGGAAATGTTTCCGGAATGGCTAGGGGATCGGACCTTCGCCGAAACGCACGACGTCCGATTCCCTTACATCGCCGGTGAAATGGCGTTCGGTATCTCCTCGGCCCGCTTGGTCGTGGCGATGGCGCAGGCTCGCATGCTGAGCTTCTTCGGGGCGGGCGGCGTCGAGACGGGCACCCTCGACCGCACGCTGGGCGCGCTGACCAGCACGCTGGGCGACCGGCGGAACTGGGGTGTGAACCTCATCCACGCACCTGGCGAAGACCGGATCGCCGATCTGCTGCTGGCCCGGCAGGTGCCGGCTATCTCGTTGTCGGCCTTCACCGATGTGACCCCGGCGGTCGCGCGATGTGCCGCGGTGGGGCTGCGGCAGGACCGCACCGGTGCGATCGTGCGCCCGATTGCCGTGTTCGCCAAGGTTTCCCGTCCCGATGTCGCCGAACGGTTCATGTCCCCGACACCGGTCGCGCTGCTGCGGGCACTGGTCGCGCAGGGCCTGCTCACCGAAGAAGAGGGCCGCCTGGCCGCACGGGTACCGGTGGCGCAAGACATCACCATCGAGGCCGACAGCGCCGGGCACACCGACAACCAATCGCTGGTGGCTGTACTGCCCGCCGTGCTCGCTGCACGGAATACACTGCAGCGCAGCAATACTGACTGGTCTACATCGATCCGGATCGGTGCGGCCGGTGGCCTTGGTGATCCGGCGGCGGTCGCGGCGGCGTTCGCCATGGGCGCCGCGTACGTGCTCACGGGTTCGGTAAACCAGATGTCGGTGGAGGCCGGTGTCTCCGAGCGGGCCAAGGCCATGCTCGCGGCGGCCGACATCTCCGATGTCGCCATGGCCCCGTCGCCGGGCCAGTTCGAGAAGGGCATCCGAACCCAGGTATTGCGGCGCGGCACGCTGTTCGCCGCCCGCGCCGCGCAGCTGTACCGCGTGTACGCGGCGCACGACAGCATCGCCAGCATCCCTGTGGGCGAGCGGGCACGGTTGGAACGTGAGGTGTTCGGCGCGACCCTCGACGAGGTGTGGCATGACACCGAAACACATTGGCAGCATCGCGATCCGGCTACCGCGGAGCTGGCATTGTCGGATCCGAAGCTGCGGATGGAGCTGGTGTTCCGCTGGTACATGTCCCAGTCGGTGCGGTGGGCGGTGTCCGGTGCGCCGGAAAGGATCGCAGACTATCAACTGTGGTGCGGCCCCGCCACGGGAAGTTTCAACCGGTGGACGGCGGGGACTTTCCTCGCCGATCCCACACAGCGCGGTGTTGTGCAGATCGCGCTGAACCTGATGGAAGGCGCCGCCGTCCTGACCCGCGCGCACCAATTTCGCAGTTTCGGTATTGCCTTGCCGGACAACGCTTATGCCTACGTCCCGCGGCGATTGCGGCCGCCGCACTGATCTCGGAGGAACCAGTGACGACAGACCAGCCACGCATGCCTCCGATCGCGATCGTCGGCCTCGGCGCGATCCTGCCGGGCGCTGCCGATGTGGACGCGTTCTGGAGCAACGTTCTCGAGGGGCGCGACCTGATCACCGATGTGCCCGCGGACCGGTGGCTCATCGACGACCATTACGATCCCGATCCCGAGGCCCTCGACAAGACCTATTGCCGGCGTGGCGGTTTCGTGCCCGATATCGTATTCGACCCGATGCGATACGGGATACCGCCGAAGAATCTGTCATCGACCGACACCACGCAACTGCTGGCACTGGTGGTCGCCGATCAGGTGCTCTCCGACGTCACCGGTGGGGTGGACCGGATCGACGGCGAGCGGGCAGCGGTCATCATGGGCAGTGGGATGCTCAAGCTGGGTGGTGAAATCGGCGCCCGGCTGAGCCGCCCGATCCTGCGGAAAGTCTTGCGCGAGAACGACCTTGCCGACGCGGAGGTGCAGTCGATCTGCGATGCCGTCACCGGCCATACGACCGGGTTCGACGAGGCTGTACTGCCCGGGATCCTCTCGAATGTCGTCGCCGGCCGCATCGCTGCCGTCTTCGACCTGCACGGCACCAACTGCACCGTCGACGCGGCGTGCGCCAGTTCGCTGGCCGCGCTGGCCGCTGCCTGCGACGAACTCGCGCTGGGCAGAGCAGATCTGGTGCTCACCGGCGGTGTGGACACGATGAACGACCCGATGATGTTCGTGTCTTTCAGCAAGACCACCGCGCTGTCGAGGGCCGGTGTCAGCCGGCCATTCTCGGCCGATGCCGACGGGATTCTGCTGGGCGAGGGACTGGCAATGTGCGCACTGAAGCGACTCGCCGACGCCGAACGGGACGCGGATCAGATCTATGCGGTGATCACCGGCGTCGGGTCGTCGTCGGACGGCCGCGGCAGCTCCATTTACCACCCACAGGCCAGTGGCCAGGAGCGGGCGATCCGAAGGGCATACGTGGCAGCGGGATACGGACCGGAAACAGTCGGGCTGGTCGAGGCGCACGGCACCGGGACACCGGCCGGGGACAAGGCGGAAGTAGCGGCGTTACATGCGGTGTTCGGTGCGGCTGCGCCCGAAGCGCACGGGTGGTGCGCACTCGGGTCGGTCAAATCGCAGATCGGTCACACCAAGACGGCGGCGGGCGCGGTGGGTGTACTCAAAGCCGCACTGGCCCTGCATCATCGGGTGCTGCCGCCGACCATCAACGTCACCATGCCCGATCCCTCGCTCGGGCTGCACGAGGGGCCGTTCTATCTGAATACCGAGACCAGACCCTGGGTGCATCGGGCCGCACATCCGCGCCGAGCCGCGGTATCCAGCTTCGGGTTCGGCGGCACCAACTTCCACCTCACCCTCGAGGAGTACGTGCCCAGGACCGGCGCGATGCGGGCGCCACGCGCGCAGGCGCGCCCGAGCGAGTTGTTGCTGGTGTCGGCCGGTTCGGCAAACGAACTTCTCGCCCGCTGCACGGATCTGGCCGAGGAACTGGCGCAGTCGGCGACGGCCGAGCTGGTGCGTCGAGCTCAGCAACAGTTCAGGTCCGACGATCAGGTTCGGCTCGCGATCTGCGCGGGTCCCGCGGAATTGGCCGACCAGATCGCCGAGGCGATGAAACACGTACGGGCACAACCGGATACGGCATTCGATACGCCGTCGGGAACCTCCTACGCGGTGGGCGCACCCGAAACCGGTCGGCTCGCCTTCCTGTTCCCCGGCCAGGGTTCGCAGTACCCGGGCATGGGTGCGGAGGTGGCGGTGCATCTGCCCGCCGCGCACGACGTATGGGATCGACTGGCCGGCCCGGAGCTGGCGGCGGCCGTCTTCCCACGTCCGGTGTTCGGCGATGCGGAGCGGGACGCGCAACGCAGGCGCCTCGCCACCACGGAAGCGGCCCAACCTGCTTTGGCCGCAGCAAGTCTCGCCTTGCTGGCGGTGCTCGAAGTCTTCGGCGTGCGGCCGGATTGCGTCGCCGGGCACAGTCTCGGTGAGCTGACCGCCCTGCATGCCGCGGGCGTCCTCGACGCGCAGAGCCTGATGCGGCTGGCCGCTCGGCGCGGCGAATTGATGCGCGACGCGGACTCCGACGGTGGCGCGATGCTGGCTGTCGGCATGGCGTATGGCGAGGTGGCCGCGCTGATCACGGACCGCGATATGCGCGATCTGTGGATCGCCAACGACAACGCACCCGCCCAGGTGGTTGTCGCCGGATCCCGGGAGTCCATCGACAAATTGGAGATCGAGCTGCGTGGTGCGGTATCCACCACGCGTCTCGCGACGCCAGGGGCGTTCCACTGTCCACGCATGGCCTCGGCCAGTGCACCGATGCGCGAATTCCTGCGCGAGATACCGCTGCGGGCGCCGCTGCTCGACGTGTACCGCAATGTCGACGGCGAGCTGGCGCCCATCGAGCCGGACCGGCTGCGTGATTCACTGGTCGATCATGTGACCGATCCGGTCCGCTTCGCCACAATGATCTCCACCATGTATGACGACGGTGTCCGCACCTTTGTCGAGGTCGGACCGGGGTCGGTCTTGATGGGCCTGGTCGGCACCATCCTGGCCGACCGCCCGCATCAGCGAATCGCGCTGGATCGCAAGGGCGGCAGCGGGATCGCAACGCTCAGCGCAGCACTCGGCCGGCTGGCAACACTCGGCGTACCGATCACCTGTGATGCGCTGTGGGAAGAGCCTCGGCAGGGCCCGATCGGCGAGACCGGCATGCGGATCACCGTCAACGGCGGCAGCTTCGGCCGGCCATACCCTCCGGCCAACGGTGCGGCAGGTCTGACCGCGCCGAACCTCCACCACCCCGCCCAGCCAGCGACGCACCCGCGCGCAGTTCGCGACAACGCCGAACCCCCATCGTTCGACGCGGATCCCACGCTGGTGTGGTCACTGCTCGAAATCCAACGCCAGACCGCCCAAGCGCACGCCACATACCTCGCCACGGCGAAGAAAATACTTGCGGCACTGATGGTTACCGCAAC
This sequence comes from Nocardia sp. NBC_01009, assembly GCF_045208035.1. NCBI lineage: Bacteria > Bacillati > Actinomycetota > Actinomycetes > Mycobacteriales > Nocardiaceae > Nocardia > Nocardia sp. NBC_01009. The sequence goes on from NZ_CP108695.1 coordinate 6,231,711, forward strand.
CTCGGAGCCGAGCGTGCCCACGCCAGCGGTAGGCCCTATCCCGCCCGCGGCATCCCAGGCGCCGGTGGTCGGCGCACCGGCGGTGATCCACACCCAGACCGCTGCGCCGCTGCCGTCCACCCTGGTTACCCCGGCACCGGAGCTGGATCTGCCGCAAGCATCAGGTGCCTCGACCCCGACAACGTCCGAGGACCTGACGGCTGTGGTGCTGGGGGTGGTCGCCGACAAGACTGGTTACCCGGTGGACATGCTTGCCCCGCACATGGAGTTGGAAGGTGACCTCGGGCTCGATTCCATCACTCGGGCCCAGGTAGCCGCCGCGCTGGCGGCGCGATTTCCGATCCTGGAGCAGCGCGCTCAGCCGATGGACCTCGGCGCACTCCAGACGGTGCACGACATTGCGGCAGCACTGCGGGACCTCACCGCGCCACAGCTGCCGGTCGGTGCCGGGCCGGCGCTGCGCCGATGGCAAACCATCACAGTTCCCACCGCGGCCTCCGGTACGCCGATGGCCGGACTGGACTCCGGTCTGCTGATCGTCACCGACGACGGTAAAGGGATCGCAGCTCGGGTGGTCGCAGCGCTCACCGGACGCGGTTGCAGGGCGCGGATGAGCAATACCGTGCCCGAGAACGCAACCGGCGTGGTGTTCCTCGGTGGCCTCGCCGATATCACTACAGTGGACGACGCACTGGCGGTGCAACGGAATGCGTTCGGCGCGGCCCGCGCGCTGGCGTGCAATATTCGCCGGGGCGGAGTGGAAAACGCCACCGACACAACATTGTTCGTCACCGTCCAGGACACGGGCGGATCTTTCGGACCGTCTCGGGCTGATCCGGTGCGGGCCTGGCTGGGCGGGATCGCCGCTGCGGCGCGCACGGCGGCGGCGGAATGGACCTCCGCAGGTGTGAAGGCGATCGACTGCGCACGAGGCAGCTGTGACGCCGAGTCCATCGCGCAGGCGATCGTGACCGAATTATGGTGTGGTGGTGGCGATCTCGAGGTGGGTCTGGCCGCCGACGGCGCGCGCCATACCCTCGATCTGACCGAAACCTCCTGGCAGCCGGGGCCAGAACTCGATCTCGGGCCGGATGACGTGGTCGTGGTCAGCGGTGGCGGTCGCGGGATGACCGCACTGGCGGTTCGCGCGCTGGCGCACACCTACCGGTCCAAGTTCGTCCTGATCGGGCGCACGCCGCTGCGGGAGGATCCCGCTCTGGCACACGCACGGACCGAGGACGAGTTGCTACGCGTACTTGCCGGAGCGGGTATGCCACTCGCCGAAACGCGGGCGCAAGCGCTCACAGTGATTGCCGCACGGGAGATCCGCGAAACACTGGCCGCGCTGGATCAGGTGGGCGCACCGGCCCGCTATATCGAGCTCGACATCGGTGATCGCCCAGGCGTGGCAGCTGCGCTGGAGCCGATCCGCGCCGAATGGGGCCCGATCACCGGAGTGCTGCACGGGGCGGGAATCCTTGCGGGCGAACAGCTCCCCGACAAGTCCGACACCCAGTTCGAGCTGCGTTTCGGGACGAAGGTCGACGGGCTGCGCACGCTGCTCGACGCAACGAGCGGCGACCCGCTCCGGCTGCTGTGCGCGTTCTCGTCGGTGGCCGGGCGCTTCGGTTACGCGGGCCAATGCGATTACGCCATGGGCAACGAAACTCTGGACCAGGTGCTGGCGACCGAACAGGTGGCCCGGCCCGGTTGCCTGGCCCGTTCGATCCAGTGGGGGCCGTGGCAGCGCGGGATGGTCACGCCGTCGCTGCGCGATGGTTTACTTGCCGCAGGGATCGGATTGATCGATCCAACGGCCGGTACCGAGGCCTTTCTCGCCGAATTAGGTTATCCAGCAGCGGATCCCCGAGCATTGATCGTCGCGGACCCGGCGATTCTCGGGGTGCGATCCGCGGCGGAGGTGGTGCTGCGGTGAACGGCGAACCCGATGACGGTGAGTTCGCCGAGATGGCCCCCGCCCCGCGCCTACCATCGGCATCCCGCGTCGGCGCCACCCCGCACGAGAAGGTGCGGGCGGGACCGAACGGCACACTCGCCGATGCGATCGTGGAGTCGCACGCCACCACGACCGCCCTGCACGAGCGCTTCCTGCACAGCCAGGCGGACTTTCACGACACCCTGTGCCGCTGGCTGGAGCGCCCGCAGGCCCGTCCGCCGATCACCGAGCGGATCCTCGACCCCGCGGCGCTGCCCTGGCTGGCCGACCACTGCCCGGACGGGCGGGTCCCGGTGCTGCCCGGTACCGCGATCGCCGATCTCTTGGCCGGCGCCGCGGCAGCCCGAACTGGCTGCGCGGTAACAGGATTACGTGCGGTCACCTTCCGGGATCGGATCACCGTCGCCGAGCCGGTCGGACTGCGCACCGAAGTGGGCGGGCAGCCACGCGAACCCTTTGTCACATTGTCGGTCCGCCGCGCATCGCGGTACACCCCGGTCGCCACTGGATACGTGCTCTTCGACGCACACCTCCGTCCCGTGAGATTTGCCCCACTCGCGGATGCCCGCCCCGCCCCCGACCCCTACACGGCGGGGACGCTGTTCCACGGACCCTGCATGCGATATCTACAGTCGGTGCACGCCAACGCATTCGGCGCCTCCGGCGCTCTCGACTGCGGGCGTGGCAACGTCCCGCCCGGCACGCTGCACCACGGACTGCTCGATGCCGCGATGCACACCATCGCCGCACTGCCCGCAGCGGGAGACAGGTTCCTGTTTCCGTATCGGATGGACTCCTTGGCACTGTTCGGGGAACTGCCGACCACCGGCATCGTCGAGGTCGAGGCCCGTGCCGCCGGACAGCACGACCAACTGGATCTTCCGGTCTTCGACCTCCAGTTATGCTGTGGGCCAACAGTTCTCGCGGCTTTGCGGATGGTTTTCACTGGCGCTGGCCCAAGGGGCCGGGAATGACCGGGCGGACGATTCTGGTCACCGGCGGGTCCGGTGTCGTGGGCTCGCCGTTGCTGCGCACGCTGGACGTGCGCGGGCACCGGGTGATCGCGCTGGTGCACCACAAACCAGCCGGGTCCGAATCGGTTCGGGGCGATATCACGCGGCCCTGGCTCGGGCTCGATCCGCGCGAGTACCGCGACCTCGCGGCGTGCGTCGAGGTCGTCGTGCACTGCGCGGCCTCGGTGAACTTCGGGGCTGCGGCGAAGACGCTGCACAAATTGAATGTTTCTGGTGTCGGCCATGTTTTACGATTCGTCTCCGACTCCGGTGCCCGATTGGTGCACACATCAACCGCCTATATCGGCCACGCGGACGACAAGTCGGTCGCCCTCGGCGCCTACGCGGCCTCCAAACGCCGCGGTGAAATTCTGGTTCGCGAGTCCGGGCTGCCTGCGGCGATCGCCAGGATCTCGACGGTGATCGGAGATTCCGCAACCGGAAACATCGCCCGGCTGCAGGCCTTTCACCACATCCTCGGCGCGGCAATGGCGGGCCTGGTGCCCTTCGTGCCCAGCACGCCGGGCATGCGGGCCGATCTGATGCCCGCCGATCTCGCCGCCGCCGCCCTCGCCGCGCTGGCCGACGAGCCACCAGCCGGCGACGTCTACTGGATCACCGCGGGTCCCGCGGCACCGACCTTCGAACGGATCATCGACCTCGTCTTCGATGTCGCGGCGCGGCGCTATCGTGCCGACGACACCAAACCGAAGGTCTACCTGAAGGCGTTCAAACCCCGCATCGTCGCGCCCGACACCTACCGGCAGCTGCTGGCCATGCTGCGCGCCAACGCCAACCCAAAAGTCAACATGGGCAGCCTGGCCGATCTGGACCGCCTGATCGCCGCCCACCAGACCGAGCGCCTCCTCCCAACCTCACTCGTCGAAATCGCCGGAACCCACTCTCCCCCAACGGCATCTGACATCGAAAACGCCTTGATCTCCACCTGCAACCACCTGGCCGGCTTTCCGTCCGACTACTGGAATGACCACTGACCGGGCACTAGCGCGCACCATCATCCCGCGCCTGCGCCGAGGAGCAGGATCCTCGGCCTCCTACGTGATTGAAGGTCAATGTCTCTCGGACATCGTGTTGGGCCGATGATCGTTCGGTACGATCGCGCTGTCCGTTCCGCACGAACGTGGCGAGCGCTCCCGCTGGCGAGCTGCGGTCGCCAACTAAGTCCGGACGCGCTGAGCTCCGACTGTCCGGAGATAGGTGGCGGCTAGAGGCAGGCGAGCAACTTCGACGTGGTGAACGATGTTTCTTCGCGTCCCGCGGGTACAAGAACGCGGCTGTGCGCCGCCCGGACGGCTTGCTGCCGTTTCAGTCCGAGGGTCGGGTCCCATTGATCCCATCAACGCGGTCAAGACCCCGTCGTAGATGGCGTCCCAGCCGAAACGCTGGATCAGGCGCAGGTGCTGCCGCTGTGCGGTGACGATCTCGGGGCAGCGCCACAGCATCGGGCCGTAGCGCTCGGTATCGGGTGGGCCGATCCAATACTGGTGGCGGCCGCAGACGTACCGGTGGTGCAGCAGGATCCGCCACACCTCTCCTCCTTGGTGGCGGGGCCTCGCAGCACGGGCAGCTTCGTTGTGGAATATGCCGGAGCAGCGGCCAGTGCGCTGTCGAGGCCCGCAGTTCCGGCAGTGCGCCTACCAGGTTGGGCTAGCTCGATGAGGGTTCTCCGGTCACATGTCGGAACCCGCCCGTGCATCATTTGTCTCCCCTTGTTTCCGTCTGAATGTGATATTCAGCAAAGGCGATCTGGTGAATGCCGCATTGAGACGGTTCAGTAAGGGAAGGCGAGGGCGTGGATCGATGCCGTGCAGTGCCTCGGTGAGCAAGCGGATGGGTTCGCTGCATACGGCGTAGCGCGCATCAGGGTCTTTTGCGAGGGACCGGTGCAGGATCGCGTCGATCTCGGGCGGCATCCAGCGTTGGCGCTTGGAGATTTCGGGAGGTGGGTCGTGTAGGTGAGCCTCTGCGGTAGCCATGAGGTTCGCGCGGGGGAACGGCGGGCGGCCGGTGAGCAGCTCGATGGCCGAGCAGGCCAGCGCGTACTGGTCCGTCGCGGGGGACACAGTGCCCGCCCGCAGCAGTTCCGGCGCGGCATACGGAACCGATACGACCACGAAACCGTTAGTGGCCAAGGGTGGCTCGGGCCGGTGCAGCCATCGGGCCTGATCGAAGTCCGAGATCTTCACCCTCGCGGGCTCGTCCACGCCGACCAACACGTTCGCCGGTTTGATGTCGAGATGGACCATCTCGTTGCCATGCGCGAAATCCAATCCTGCCGCGACATGGGAGAGCACATGCAGCACGCGCCGCAGATCAGGCCGTTGGTGCGGCATCCGCACCAACGGCGACGCCGTCGCGCCCGCCACGTACTCTCGCGCCGACCAGAGCCTGCCGTCGGATTCACCGTGTGTGTACAGCCGCACGATGTTGGGGTGCCGCAGCGCGGACAAGATGTCGAACTCGTGCACAAATCGCGCACGCGCCTCGGGTGACCGGCTGTCGTCCCGCCCCAGAATCTTCAGTGATACGGGTCGTGATCGTTCCGGATCCTCGGCCAGGTACACCTCGCTGCTGCCGCCATGGCCAAGCCTGGCCTTCACAACGAATCCCGCAAACTGGTCACCTGGCTCGAGTGCCACCGGCTCACCATAGTTGGCCGACGCCCGCCATCGACAAGAGTTACCACCCTCGCTGTTGGGAAGGCAGCGCCGGGTCCCGATGCCTCCGGGAGCGGAGCCGCTACCAAGTCGGTCGTATACATCGGGGCGACCGCCGGGCGCGCGATCGCGTCGTTCGGATCATCTCTCCCGGATTCGACGAGTCACCCCCGCCGGCACGGCGCTGGTGCTATCACGGAGGAGACGGTTCATCGCGTGAGGAGGCCGACATGGACGTCCGGTTCATCTCCGACGACGGTGTGCGTGCCTATCCGGCGACCGACCTGAAGAGATTGCTCGACCGGCCTGACGGACTGGTCTGGGTGGACGTCCCGACCTGGGACGATGAGGCCGCCCACGCATTGACCAACATCTTCGGATTTCATCCCCTCGCCATCCGGGACTCGAGGCATGAACGTGATCGTGAACGAACGAACCCAATGGATCTGGCTAGCCCTGGCCCTGCTCGTGATGCTCGCGATATCGACGGCCCTGCTCATCTGGGCGAAACGCAAAGGCTGGTTCTGACCTGAGTGCGGGCGCTGGCAGTACGACCCGGCCCCGGCGAGTTCAGGGGTCTCGCTACGTGGGGTCACGGTGTAGTCGGACTCGACCCACGACGATCGCCATCAACCTCGCCATTCGACCCCAAGAATGTTCTATGTAGGGAACTTTCGCCGCAGCACCGGTCATCAGCAGACAGCCTGCACACATCGAACTCTCCCGTATCCGCAACGCATACGCCAGAATGAGAGAGCGAATGTGAGCTCTCAATCGACGGCGGGGTTTCGAGGTGGCACTGTTCCGCACCCTCACTCAGCAGCGGGCAGAACTGGAAAAGGAATGGACCCGCTGGGCGACGGCGCCGACCGCGGCGGCTGACATCTCCGCGAAAACCAGCCTGCTCCGCGCTGAAGTCGCGCAATCCTGGCAGCGCTCGTTGCATACCGTCGACCCGGGCCGCACGGGCGCGCCCGGCCTCGACGATGTCGGCGATCGCTGGGCGGAATCCGCCTTGCGCGCACCGATCACCGAACTGTCAGGCCAACTGCGCAGCATCACCGAGGAAGCGGGCTACGTTGCGGCGGTCACCGACGAATCGTGCACCGTCCTGTGGTCCTGCGGTGACCGCACGGTCCGGCGGCAAGCTGAACAGGTGAACTTTGCCCCGGGCGGTGCCTGGGACGAAAGCCATATGGGCACCAACGGTTTATCGCTCGCCCTCCACCACGACCGCCCCACCGCCGTGTTCTCGGCCGAACACCTGGTCGCCGCGCTGCACGGCTGGGTCTGTTACGCCGCGCCGATCCACGCGCCCGACGGCAGACAGGTCGGCGCGCTCGACCTCGCCAGCTCGTGGAGCCGCTCGCATCCTGCGGTCATGACCTCGGTGCGTGCCCTCGTCACCGCCGTGGAGACCATGCTGCGCGCGGCCGCGCCCACCCCGACACCGGGTGTTCGTCTCGAATGCCTCGGCGCCGCAAAGCTTTTACGCGAGGGCAGACCGGTCCCGCTACCGCCACGCCAACTGGAAATCCTGGCTCTGCTCGCACTGGAGCCCGACGGTTTCACCCCCGAGCAACTGCACGCCGCGGTCTACGGCGACCGCCAGGTGTCCGCCAACACGCTCAAAGCCGATGTCTCGCACCTGCGCCGGACCACCGGTGGCGAGATCACCAACCGCAGGTACATGCTCACCGGCGCGGTGTCCTGCGACGCGGTCGAGCTGCTCGCGGCCATCGCGGCGGGGGATGCTCCCTCGGCGCTGTGGCTCTATCGCGGACCGCTGCTGCCCGGCTCGGACACACCGGGCGTGGTGGAGTGGCGCACGTATCTGGACGTAGGTGTGCGCACGGTGGTGCTGGCGAGCGATCGCGCCGAGCATGCGGTGGCGCTCGGAGAACGCGTCCCCGACGACATCGAAGTGCACGAGCACGCGCTGCGGCTGCTGTCTGCCGACGACGTACGGCGTGCCGTGGTTACCGCGCGCCTTCACACCGCATTGCACACCTAGCGTCCGCGGTTCGACGCCACCAACCTCGCACCAACCTTCGCGGGTCATAGTGGCCTCTCAGAGGAAGATTCCGCGAGGAGCACTGAAATGATCTACGCCAAACCGGGGTCCGGTACCAGCATCGTCAGTTACGCCGTCCGCTATGACAACTTCATCGGTGGCGACTGGGCTGCTCCCATCGAGGGACGGTATTTCGACAATCCCTCCCCCGTCGACGGCGAGATCTTCTGCGCGGTGGCCCGGTCGACCGCCGCCGATATCGATATGGCCCTGGAAGCCGCACACCACGCTGCCGAAGGCTGGGCCGCCACCTCCGTCACCGAGCGCGCCAATATTCTCAACCGGATCGCCGACCGGATCGAAAACAGCATCGAACCGCTCGCGGTCGCCGAATCCTGGGACAACGGCAAGCCGGTCCGCGAAACCCTCGCCGCCGACCTGCCTTTGGCGGTCGACCACTTCCGCTACTTCGCGGGTGCCATTCGCGCACAAGAGGGCAGCATCGCCGAGATCGACGCCGACACCATCGCCTATCACTTCCACGAGCCGCTCGGCGTGGTCGGGCAGATCATTCCGTGGAACTTTCCGATCCTGATGGCGGCATGGAAGCTGGCGCCCGCTCTGGCCGCGGGCAACTGTGTGGTGCTCAAACCGGCCGAGCAAACACCGGCGTCGCTGCTCTTGGTGGTCGAGCTCATCGCCGATCTGTTGCCGCCCGGTGTGCTCAACGTGGTCAACGGTTTCGGCGTCGAGGCGGGCAAGCCGCTCGCCGCGAGTCCGCGGGTGGCGAAGGTTGCCTTCACCGGCGAAACCACCACCGGCAGGCTGATCATGCAGTACGCCAGCGAGAACATCATTCCGGTCAGTCTGGAGCTGGGTGGCAAGAGCCCCAACATCTTTCTGCCCGATGTGATGGCCGCCGACGACGAATTCCTCGACAAGGCCGTCGAAGGCTTCGTGATGTTCGCGCTCAACCAGGGCGAAGTGTGCACGTGCCCGTCCCGAGCGCTGATCCACTCCTCGATCTACGACGAATTCCTGGCCCGCTGCATCGAACGCACCCAAGCCATCAAGGGCGGCAACCCACTCGACGACACCACCATGATCGGAGCCCAAGCCAGCAACGACCAATACGAAAAGATCCTGTCCTACATCGACATCGGCAGGCAGGAAGGCGCCCGCGTGCTCACCGGAGGAGAAGCACGTAAGGTGGACGGACTGCCCGGCGGGTACTACATCCAGCCGACGATCTTCGAGGGCAACAACACCATGCGGATCTTCCAGGAGGAGATCTTCGGACCGGTGGTCTCGGTGACCCGGTTCGACACCGTCGAGGAAGCAGTGCGCATCGCCAACGACACTCTCTATGGACTCGGCGCCGGTGTATGGACCAAGGACATCACTACCGCATACCGGATGGGCCGAGCGATAAAGGCAGGACGAGTATGGACCAACTGCTTCCACGCATACCCAGCGCACGCCGCGTTCGGCGGCTACAAAAAGTCCGGAATCGGACGCGAGAACCACAAAATGATGCTCGATCACTACCAGCAGACCAAGAACCTGCTGGTCAGTTATACGCCGACCAAGCTCGGGCTCTTCTGATGCAAGGCCGGATCCATCGCGTCGCCATCACCGATCGGGCACGAATCGTGTTGCGGCGGTTGATCGAACAGAACGGCCCGGTGCTGTTCCATCAGTCGGGCGGTTGCTGCGACGGCAGCTCACCGATGTGCTTCCCGGTCCGCGAATTCCGCATCGGCGGCGCCGACGTCCTGCTCGGCCGACTGCCGTGGCACACCGAATTCTGGATCAGCGGTGACCAATACGAGCTGTGGAAGCACACCCATCTCACCGTGGATGTGGTCAGCGGCCGCGGCAGCGGGTTCTCCCTCGAAGCACCGAACGGCGTGCGCTTCATCGTCCGATCCCGGCTGCTCACCGACAAAGAATCCGCTGTGCTGGCCGCCGGGCCGCCGCCGCACACCGGAGCCGACCGCATGACCTGACACCACAGGGACGGGTGACGGTCCGGGGATCCGCAGCCCTTGGCCGGCACCGCACGGCCTCGTCGTCCCGGTGTGTGCACCGGGACGACGAGGTGCGGTCCGCTACGACCTCGCTAGCGGCCCGGCAGGAACCGGAAGCTGCGCGCGAGCGTCATCAGCAATCGCTGCCACTTGTCCTGCGAGATCACCGGGGGCGCATCCAGGTTCATGAACCGGGTGACGACCACGGTCTGCGCCTCGGTGAACTTCAGCAGCCCGTCCGGGCCGTGCCTGCGACCGACTCCCGAGATGCCCATGCCACCCATCGGCGCCGCGGTGGTGCCCCAGGCAGGCGCGTATCCCTCGTCGACGCACACGGTGCCCGCATGCAGTTGCCGGGCGATCTGCTCGCCGTCGCTCTTGCTCGCCGCCCACACGCTCGCGTTGAGGCCGTACTCGGTATCGTTGGCCAGTCGGACGGCCTCGTCCACGGTGTCGACCGGGTATATCGAGACCAGCGGGCCGAAAGTCTCGTCGCGGCCGCATTCCATCTCGTCGGTCACCTCGGCGAGCACCGTCGGTTCGAAGAATAGCGGGCCGAGATCCGGACGTGCTTTGCCGCCGGCGAGCACCTTCGCTCCTTTGGAGGTGGCGTCTGCGACATGCTTGGTCACGGTCTCCAGCTGCGCTTCGGAGATCAGGCTGCCGATATCGGCCGAATAGTCGTAGGCGGCACCGAGTTCGGCGGCCTGCACCGCAGCGACGAACTTCGTGGTGAATTCCGTGGCAACCGAGCGCTCGACATACAGTCGCTCGATCGAGATGCACAGCTGTCCGGCGTTGGAGAAGCAGGCCCGCACCGCCGCCTTGGCGGCTTTGTCCAGCTTCGCGCCCTTGGTGACGATCATCGGGTTCTTGCCGCCCAGTTCCGCGGAGAAACCGATCAGCCTGCGCCCGCACTGCTCGGCGAGTGAACGGCCGGTCGCCGAGGAGCCGGTGAACATCAGATAGTCGCAGGCCTCGACGATCGCGGTGCCGACAACAGTGCCCGGACCGGTCACCACCGCGAGCAGATCGCGCGGCAGCCCGGCCTGATACAGCAATTCCGCGCTTGCCAAGGACGAGAACGGCGTTTGACTGTCGGGCTTCACAACAACGGCGTTACCGGCGAGCAGCGCGGGGACCGAGTCGCCGATGGACAGCAGCATCGGATAATTCCACGGCGCGATGACACCGACAACGCCCTTGGGCTGGGTGTGCACCGATGCCCGATTGAGCACGGGGAAAGCGCCGGGCACCGAATGTGGTTCGAGTAGCCCCGGCGCCGTCTTCGCGAAGTACCGCGCGGCGAACATCAGGCCCATGATCTCTTCTTGAGCAGCCCACCGCGCCTTACCGGTCTCGGCCTGCACCACGTCCATGAGGAACTCGCGGTGCTCGACCACCAATTCCCGATACCGCTCCAGCACGGCGGCGCGTTCCTCGGCCGATCGTGCGGCCCACCGTGCCTGCGCCGCTCGTGCCCGGTCGAATGCGGCGGTCACGTCCTCAGCGGTGCCCACCGGCACCGTGCCGAGCGGCTTACCGGTGAAGGTCTCGACGATCGTCTTGGTCGAACGGGCCTCGGGGCTATCGATCGCCGCCAGGGCGCTCAGACGAGCGAAAACTTCGGCTTCCGGCGTGGGCATCGTTGCCTCCTACTTGTGAGTAACCGCAGATTACACACAATCTACGCCGCCGCCCGCCCACGCCGCACCCACTCGACCCGGTTCGGCTGCTGATGTCGCCGACTCGGCGGAATGCACAGGCACCACACCTGCATGGCGACCGGTCCGAACTGCCGCAGGCTCCGAATAGCCGATGAGCACCGCAGAAGCCAAGGCGTCCACTGGAATTCATCACCTCGACGTTGTCCGATCAGATCAGAGCTTCGATGTCAAATCAAGTCTCGCTCACCGGGACCCGATCGCCGTACGGGTCGGCATCTCGATTACGTTGTGCCGATGTTCAGAGCGAGGCTCGGTGTCCGAACACGGATACTGGCGATCGCGCTCATCCCGAGCCTGACTCTGCTCGTGGTCGGCGTGGGTGCAGCGGGATACCTGGTAGCCCAGGGAAACAAGGCCCAGGATTGGGCGTCGCAAAATCAGCAGGCAATCCCGTCGACCAGGGAACTACTCGAGGCCGTCCAGCAAGAACGTCACCTGACGATTGCCGCCCTGGCCGGCGACGATTCGGGCATCCCGACGCTCGGCGCGGCCCGAATGCGGCTCGACAGCGCATTGCGCGGACTGATCGAGGCATCCATCGGCCTGCGCGAGATCGACGATTCGAAGATCGGCGACAACGCCGCGAACTTCATGACACTGGGCACCCAGATGACCCAGGTGCGGACCGCTACCGATGCGGGCCAACTGCCCGTGCCCGATGCGTACATGTTCTACAACCGTCTGCTCGACGTCATCACCTTCGGCACCGAGCTCGCCGAGCAGACGGCGCCGAACGCCGAGATCGGCGTGCGCATCGCCGACGGAATGCGCATTTTCCTTGCCACGGAAGCGATGTCGCGCAGCAACGCACTGGCAGACATGATCGCCAACGCGAACGGCCCCACCCCCGTTCCGATGGAGGAGTTCCTTCGGCAGATCGGCTTCTATCACACCGAAGTCGCGAACCTGGCCGCCGAACTCGACCAATCCCAACGCGAGCGTTTGCAGGCGCTGATGAACAGCACCGCATGGCAGCAGCTGACAGCCATGGAAAATGCTCTCGTCCAACGAAATACGACCAGCACCGCGAACTCCTCCGGCTCGTCGAACTCCTCGAGCTCCGCCAGCTCTTCGAGTTCCTCCAGCAAGCCATCGACCACTCCGCCGCTGCCGTTGAGCACACCCGAATGGCACAACGCCGCCGCCGAGGTGAACCGCGAGCTGATCGATATCTGGATCGCACAGAACAAGCAGGCGCAGAAACTGGCCGAGGACACGGCCGCCGAGTCCGCGGATACCTCCGCGTGGGCAGGTGGCGGGGTCTTGGCGGTCAGCGTGCTGGCGTTCGTGATCGCGCTGTTGCTCGCCAACCGCATTATCCGCAGGCTCAAGCGCCTGCGTGGCGAGACCCTCGCGCTCGCCGACGAGCGCCTGCCGGAGACGATGCGGCGACTGAGCGCGGGCGAAATCATCGATCCGGCCACCGAATCGCCGACCCTCGACTACGGCCACGACGAAATCGGCCAGGTGGCCAAGGCATTCGAGCACGCGCACTCCGCGGCCATTGCCGCGGCGGTAAACGAGGCCCGCACCCGGGAGGGTGTGAAGGCCGTCTTCCTCAATATCGCCCACCGCAGCCAGATCGTGGTGCATCGGCAGCTGGAGATTCTCGACGAGGCCGAGTCCAAGCAGGAGGATCCGGCCTTGCTCGACACGCTCTTCCGGCTCGACCATCTGGCTACTCGCGAACGCCGCAACGCCGAGAACCTCACCATCCTCGGCGGCGGGCAGCCCGGCAGGCAATGGCGCAACCCGGTGCCGCTGATCGACGTGGTGCGCAGCGCGGTCGGCGAAACCCTCGACTACGCACGTGTCCGGGTCGCCCGACTGCCCGAGACCCACATCATGGGCACCGTCGTCGCCGACCTCATCCACCTGCTCGCAGAGCTGGTCGACAACGCGACCGCCTTCTCACCGCCACAGTCCCGAGTCGAGGTAACCGGCAATGTGGTCGGCAAGGGCATCGTCGCCGAGATCAGCGATCAGGGCATGGGAATGTCGGATACCGACATGGCCAAGATGAACGACATGCTGCGCGACCCACCGGATTTCGGAGTCGCGGCGCTGTCCGCCGATTCCCGCCTCGGGCTGTTCGTCGTGGCCCAGCTCGCCGTCCGGCACGGTATCTCGGTCCGGCTCGCGGAGTCCGACTACGGCGGGATCCGGGCCATCGTGCTCATCCCGTCTGCGTTGATCGCCGGCGAAAACTCCCTGCCCGCATCGGGATCCGAGACGACCGATGCCGGACGCAGGCGCCGCCACCCGGTGCCGTATGTCGAATCCGCGGCACACGAGTCCGCCGAACCCGAATCCGCGGTACTGACCGCGCCACCGGAAGCGCCGTCGGTGGTGGAACCGCCGCGGCCGACGCCCGCGGACAGGCCGTGGCCGAGCGCGCCGACACCGCACGCGGACCCCGACGGCAGGCCCGCCCTGCCGCGCAGGCACCGGCAGGCCAGCATCGCCCCACAATTGGCGCAACCCGCTCCGGTCGAGCCGGTCGCCGAGCCCGGCACCGAGCGCGCACGCAGTGCCGAGCAGGCCCGAGATCTCATGTCCGCCATCGAGAACGGCACCAGGCAGGGCCGCCGGGCTGCGCCCGACCAGCTGCCGAGGACCGTGCCCGACGAGCTGCCGAGGGCTGCGCCCGAGGAGTTCCCCGCTACCGCGGCCGTCATGCCCGCGGACGAACAGGAAGGCAATGGTGACTTCTTCCAACACCGGTGATCTGAACTGGCTGCTCGACGATCTGGTCGACCGGTTGGCGGGCGTACGTCACGCGGTGGTGCTGTCCACCGATGGCCTGCTGCTCGGCAGATCCACCGCCATGACCCGCGAGGACGCCGAACACTTCGCCGCGATGTCCTCGACCCTCTACGGTTTGGCGCGCAGCGCGGGCAGTCGTTTCGACGGCGGCGGGGTCCGGCAGGCGGTGATCGAACTCGATCGCGCCGTGCTGTTCGTGACCTCGGCAGGCGATAACGCCTGCCTCGCACTGCAAGCGGCCGAGACCGCAAATCTCGGTATGGTGGCCTACGAAATGAATGTCACCGTCCAACGCGTCGGCACCTACCTCTCCACCCCCGCACGACTGCCATGACACGCAAGGGTGAGCCGTGGTTCGACGAGGCCGCCGGTCCGCTGGTCCGGCCTTACGCGGTGACCCGTGGCCGCACCATCGGTGCGGGTCATGATCTGGACATGCTCACGGTGGTTGTCACCGCTGATCGCGCGCCCACCCTGCGGAGGGCCGAGCCCGAGTACACCGACATCGTTCGGCTCTGCCGCGTCCCGCAGTCGGTCGCCGAGGTGGCGGCCCATGTGAAACTTCCCTTGGCGGTGACCAAGATCCTCGTCGGCGATCTGATCGGCGAGGGACATCTGATCTTCCGGGCTCCGGTACAGCCGGAGGCCGGCCCGGGCGATCTCAACATATTGCGAGCGGTACTCGATGGCATCCGAAAAATCTGACCCGCATTTGGCCGCCTCGGTCAAGATTCTCATCGCCGGTGGATTCGGCGTCGGCAAGACCACCATGGTCTCGGCAATCAGCGAAATCACGCCACTGCGCACCGAGGAGCTGATCACCGAGGTCAGCACCGGGGTCGACGACCTGTCCGGCGTCGAGCAGAAGACCACTACCACGGTGGCGCTGGACTTCGGACGCATCACCATCGATCGGGATCTGGTGCTGTATCTGTTCGGAACGCCTGGGCAGGACCGGTTCTGGTTCCTGTGGGACGAGCTGGCCCGCGGCGCGCTCGGCGCCGTCGTGCTCGCCGATACCCGCCGTCTCGGCAATTCCTTTGCCGCTGTCGACTTCTTCGAACGCCGGGGCCTCGCATTCACGGTCGCGGTGAACTGCTTCGACGGTGCGCCCGTCTACACGGTCGACGAGGTGCGCGACGCCCTCGACCTCGACGACCATATTCCGGTGCTGCTGTGCGACGCCCGCAGCCGCGAATCCAGCAAGGAAGTGCTGGTGAATCTCGTGCAGCACCTCATCGAGCGCGCGGGCAGACCGACGGTCGCCAGCTGATCACCGCTCGCAGACCCGTCGGCTTCATATCTGATGTAGCCAGGAAATGAAGAGCAGGGTGCCTGCGGCGCCGAGGACAAGAGACACCGGGATCGGCCACCACGGCCCGGTGCGCCCGAGTAATTGGTGACTCAATCGCACCTGCACTACACCGAGCCCGGCCAGCAAAACCAGCCACGCGGGCAACAACCCGACTCCGAGCAGCGCATGCACCACCCACGCACCGGCCAATGTCGGTCCGCCCCAGGAGTGTTCGAGGTCGTTGTTCGCGATCAGCGGGTAGGCGATGCCGCGCACCGCGGCCACCACGGCAAGAAACGCCAGAAACCACGTCAGGACACAGACCGCGATCGCAAGCACCGTGTGCACCGCAGCGCGCAGACCGGACCGAGTGCCCATCGGGAACGACGCACCGAACAGCCGGCGCGGCACCCGCAATCTGACCGCCACCGGCCGGCTGGCGAGCGGACCCGCCACCAATGCGTAACCGGCCCAGCGCAACAACGAGCACACCGATCTCATGTAGGCGACCGTATCGCGGTGTACGGTCGCCGCGACAGCGCATCGGCGGACGACGCCCGGAACCGCACCTGATCCGGGGGCTCGAGCCAATTGCCCGGCGTCGACGAGATCGTCGAACAGCAGCTGGTCGACCGGCGGCACCAGAGCGCGATCGGCGTAGTTGAACCAGGCGACCTCTTCGATCTCGCTGCTCGCCGCGAGCGTGCCGCGGTAGTCGGCTGTGTAGCAGCTCATCCTGACCACCACACCGCTGTCGGGTCCATGCACTGCCGCCTCGTAGGTGCCGACGTGCGCGACCGTCTCCGGCAGCAGCGCGACGGTCAGCTCTTCCTCGATCTCACGCAGCAGCGTTTGCAGATCCGTCTCGGCACCCTCGCGTTTGCCGCCGGGAATGTAGAAGATGTCCTTCCCGCGCGGGCGTGCACACAGGATGCGCCCGTCTTCGATGCGCACCCACGCGACCGTATCGATCAGCTGTCCCACTCGCCCGTCCGCCACCGCCGCAGCTTAATCCAGTGCGGCCCGGCCAATGAATGTCAGCGGACGGCAGGGATCATCGAAACGTCGCGGACTCCGGGACCGTCGACCGGCTGCAGGTCACGGCCGTGCACCCGTTCCCCGCATGCCGAGCACACCGGCTCGAGCACCGTGACGTGACCGCAGGTCTTGTGCAAGGACTGCACCGGGGGGCCGTCCGGGGCCGCCCACTGGTCACCCCACTGACGCATCGCCGTGAGCACGAGCCAGAGCGACCGCCCCTTGGCAGTGAGCCGGTAGTCGTGGCGGACCGGGTTCGCCTGGTACGGCACTTTCGTCATGATGTCTTGTGCGACAAGGTGTTCCAGGCGCTGGGTAAGCACATTACGTGCAATGCCGAGACGTTCGCGGAAGTCCTCGAAGCGCGTCACCCCCATCAGCGCGTCGCGCACGATCAGCAGGGTCCACCACTCGCCGACCATCTCCAGGCACTGGGCAATCGAGCAGTTCATGCCCTCGAAGCTTGTCCTCCGCATCCCCACAGCATAGTCGGTTGCTTCAAAGAACTCACTCGCTTATGGTTCGTTGCATGATGCAACTCACTCAACGGCTCGGTGACGAGTTCGCACTCGCCGAACTCGACTACTGCGTCTGGCGGGCACACGTCGACGACAGCTGGCGCGGCTGGACCGGGCCGCACGGTGGCGTCGTCGGTGGACTGCTGATCGAGGTCGCGCGCCGCGCAGCAGCAAGCGACCTGCCGGTGCGGGCGGTCGACGTGCGCTTCCTCGGCCGACCGGCCGAGGGGACGTTCACGTTCCGGGCGACCGCGCATCCGGTGGGTCGCAGCACCACCGTCATCGATGTGGTCGCCGATCAGGAAGGCGTGCTGGTCGCCTCGGCGGCCGTCACTTTCGGGCGGACCGCACCGACACAGCTGCCAGAGCGGCCTGCGGTGCTCGCCCCGCAGGTCCCGCCGCCCGCCGACTGCTGGACATTCCGCCCGCCAGAAATCGTGCCTGTCGGCGCTCATTTCGAAATCCGTCCCGCCGCGGGCCCGCTGCCGCTGAGCGGGTCGGACGAGGCGTGGATGTGCGCGTGGATCGCACTGATCCCCGAGCTGCCGACCGACGCCGCGGTTTTGGCGGTGCTCGCCGATGCGCTGCCGCCCGGCCTCTTCCCCACTCTGACCACACCGGTCGCAGTGCCCACGGTCACGTTCTCGATGCACCTGCACACGGATTTCACCCGGCCGGTATCGCGCCAGGTGCTCGTCCGTGCGACCAATGCCAGCACCGCCGGCGGCTGGTCGGTGGACGACATCGCGATCTGGGACCGCGGCGGCCTGCTGCTGGCGACGGCCCGCCAAACCCGTCGAGTGCTCGGCTGAATCGGAGAAGCGATCGTGAATACCGTTGTGCCAACCACAGATCGACCCGCCGTCGATTCGCGAGTCGCCCTCGCCATCGTGTCGGTCGGCGTGCTGCTGTCGAGTCTGGATCTGTTCATCGTCAATGTGGCCCTGCCGGATATGGGCAAGGATTTCGGCGACACTCAACTATCCGGGCTGTCGTGGGTGCTCAATGCCTACGCAATCGTGTTCGCGGCGCTACTGGTGCCCGCAGGGCGGCTCGGCGATCGCGGCAGTAACCGGACGACCTTCCTGATCGGTCTCGCCGTGTTCGTGCTCGGTTCGGGGCTGTGTTCGGCCGCATGGAATATCGAGTCGCTGGTGGCCTTTCGGGTGTTGCAGGCCGTGGGCGGCGCGATGCTGACCCCGTCCTCACTCGGCTTGGTGCTGGCCGCGACTCCAGCCGAGCGCCGCCCGATGGCCATTCGGCTGTGGGTGGCCTTCGGCGGCCTCGGCGCCGCACTCGGTCCGGTGATCGGCGGCCTACTCGTCGAGATCGATTGGCGCTGGGTGTTCCTCGTGAACGTGCCGATCGGCCTTGCCGCGTTGGCCTTCGGCATACGGCTGCTGCCCTGCCCGCGCGGCGACGGCGGGCCACTGCCCGATGTGTTCGGTGCGATCATGCTGATCGGCGCCATCGGCGCGTTCATCCTCGCCCTGGTGAAAGGGCAGGACTGGGGCTGGACTTCGGCGGGTGTGCTCACCTCCTTCGCCGTCGCGGCGGTGCTCGCGGTCGCCTTCGCGATCTCCTCGGCCCGCCACCACAGTCCCGTTGTCGACCCCGCGCTGCTCCGCGCGCCCAACTTCGCACTGATGGCGGGCAATTCCCTGTTCTTCCAGATCGCATTCGCCGGCATGCTGCTGTCGGTGGTGCTCTGGGCGCAGAACATCTGGGAGTGGTCGGCCCTACGCACCGGATTGGCGATCGCGCCGGGACCCCTGGTCGTGCCGGTCGTGGCGATCCTCGCCGGTCGACTCATCAGTCGCATCGGCGCCGGGCCGGTCATCGCCGCCGGTGGCGTCGCTTTCGCCGCGGGCATGGTGTGGTGGGCCACCGCCATCACCCTCGAACCCGACTACCTGGGTGGTCTACTGGGCGGCATGGTCGTCAGCGGGCTCGGCGTCGGGCTCACCCTGCCCACCGCGTTCGCCGCGGGCAGCGCAGGCCTGCCGCCCCAGCGATTCGCCACCGGATCGGCCGTGCTGAGCATGTCCAGGCAGATCGGCCTCGCCGTCGGTGTCGCCGTCGTCGTGGCAACCCTCGGCTCCCCCACCGGACCGCAGGAAACCCTCGACGCCTTCCACCGCAGCTGGTACGTCACAGCGGCCGTCGCGCTGGTCGCAGGGCTAATCGGATTGGCGGCCAGAATACCGCGACCCGCTGCCGCACAACCGGATCCGGCGAGCGACCGCGCCGCCGTCTGACTCGACAAGCGGGCGCAGTGCCCGGCATCCCTCGGGATGGCCGGGCACCGTTTCCGTGTCAGCGACTCAGGCGTTGGAATCGCCGCACCGCCAGCGGCAGGAAGATCGCCGCGAGGATCACCGGCCACACCATCGCCATGAGCAGTGCGTGCTGTTCGATCCACGAATCACCGCTGCCCACCGGAGTTCCGAACAGCTCACGGGTTGCGGCGACCGTGGACGAGATCGGATTCCACGCGGCGATCCCGCCGAGCCAACTCGGCATCAGCTGCGGTGCGACGAAGATGCTCGAGATCATGGTCAGCGGGAAGGCCACCGCGAACAGCCCACCTGCCGCCTCCGGATTCGGCACCAGCAGTCCGAGCCAGACACCGACCCAGATCAGGGCGAACCGCAGCAACAGCAGGAGCCCGAAAGCCGCAAGGCCGTTGGCGATTCCACCGTCGGGCCGCCAGCCGATGGCCAGCGAGGTGAGCATGAGGATCGTCAACTCCGCACAGGCCACGATCAGGTCGGTGACGCCGCGCCCGGACACCACCGCCGAGGACGCCATCGGCATGGACCGGAATCGGTCGATCACGCCGTTGGTCGCGTCGTACACGACCACCGTCGCGGTATTGATGAACCCGAACGCCATCGTCATCGCGAACATGCCCGGCATCAGAAAGCTCCGGTAGTCGCCGCCGCCCGGCACGCTCATCGCACTGCCGAACACATATCCGTACAGCAGCACCGACAGAATCGGGAACCCGAGCTGCCAGGCGATGTTCACCGGTTGGCGCTGATAGTGGGTCAGCCCGCGCCGCACCACATTCCAGCAATCGGCGACGGCCCAGAATGCCCGCGAGTGGGCCGGCGACACAGTCACGGTGGTCATCAGGCGGCTTCCTCGGCAACAGTGCGGTGTCCGGTCAACTGCAGAAAGACGTCGTCGAGACTCGGCCTGCGCAATCCGATGTCCTCGATGCCGATCCCCTCGTCCTGGAGCGCGCGTGCCACCTCGGTGAGCGCGGCGACGCGGTCGGCGACGGGCGCGTGCACCCTGCGTTCGAGATCGTCGGTCTCGGGCTCCCCCGCACAGACCCTCGCGACCACCTTGGCGACCACCGGCAGATCGGCGACCTCGGCGACGACGACCTCGATGAGATCGGCTCCGACGGTGTTCTTCAGCCCGTCCGGGGTGTCGTCGGCGATGGCCCTGCCCTGATCGATCACCGTGATGCGGGAAGCGAGTTTGTCCGCCTCCTCCAGATATTGGGTAGTGAGCAGGATGGTGGTGCCGTCGGCGACCAACGCCCGCACCGATTCCCACACCTCACCTCGGCTGCGCGGGTCGAGACCGGTGGTCGGCTCGTCGAGGAACAGGACCTCCGGCGACAGGATCATCGACGCCGCAAGGTCGAGCCTGCGCCGCATACCGCCGCTGTATTTGCCGACACCCTTGTCGGCGGCAGCGGTGAGATCGAAGCGCTCGAGCAATTCGGTCGCACGCTGCCGGGCCCGGCGCCCACCGAGATGAAAGAGCCTGCCGAACATTTCGAGGTTCTGACGCCCGGTGAGTACCTCGTCCACCGCGGCGTACTGCCCGGTGAGCCCGATGCGCGAGCGCACGAGCCGGGGGTCGCGTGCCACATCGAGCCCCGCCACCTCGGCCCGGCCGCCGTCGAGCCGGACCAGCGTCGACAAGATCCGCACGGCCGTGGTCTTGCCTGCGCCGTTCGGGCCGAGCAGTCCGTGCACCGTCCCGCGCCGGACGGTCAGATCGAAGCCGTCCAAGGCCCGCTTGTCCCCATATCTCTTCTCGAGCCCCTCGGCTCGGACCGCGAATTCGTCGCTCACTCTCGCCCTCCGCATCACACATCGAATAAAAACTGGGTACAACGTACCCTAATTAAGGTACAACGTACCCAGTTTTTCGCCAAGCAGTTAAGCTGGCTCTCATGACGAGCACGGAGGCCAGCGGCAGCGGCGACATCGCCCGCACTCTCGACCTGCTCTGGGACACCGGCGCCCGGCCGAGTCGCGGACCCAAACCCGCACTCACACTGGACCGCATCGTCGAAGCGGCAATCGTGGTGGCCGACACCGAGGGCTTGGAAGCACTCACCATGCGCCGCGTCGCCACCGAGCTCGGCACCGGAACCATGTCGCTCTATCGCTATCTGCCGGGCAAGGCCGAGCTACTCGACGTCATGCTGGATCGGGTGCAGCGGCCTGCCGCCGACGCCTACGGCGGCGCGGGCTGGCGCGGTGCGCTGGAGGCCTTGGCCCACGAATCCCTTGCCCTCTTTCGCCGCCACCCCTGGCTGCTCCAGGTCAACCAGTCCCGACCGGTGATGGGCCCCAGCGCCGTGGAAGGCATGGAGCTCGTGGTCTCGCGCATCAAACCCATGGGTTTGACCGACCCCGAGCTCGTCTCCGCGGTCATCCTGGTCAGCGACTATGTCGCGGGCGCCGCGCGCACCCAGCTGTATCTGCAAGAGGCAGAACGCAAATCGGGCCTGACCGACGCGGAGTTCTGGCAGGCCCAGGTCCCGGTTCTGGAACGCGCCATGGCCAGCGGCCGCTACCCGACGATGGCGGCACTATCCAACAATGCGTTCGATCCCGGCTTCGACCACTTCGGATTCGGCCTTGCACGCATCCTCGATGGCCTCGAAGTCCTGGTCGCCGCCCGCGCCGCCACCGAGTAGCCGCTACTCGACCCGCACGGACGCGAGGGCCCGCCCGAGAGCGGCGGCCAGCGTGCCCGAATTCAGCTCGCGCACCACCGCATCCGCTTCGGCTGCGCGACGCTGCAACGCGACCGCCAGCTCCGCCGACGAGGTGACCTGGGCCTGCACCCCGCACAGCCGATCGACGATCTCGGGAACGGGTGCCTCGGTGGGTGGCGCGACGAACTGCTGACCCAACCGCCACGCGAAGACCTGATCCCAGGTGAGCTGCACCGACCGCCTCCTACTCCACCGAATGCGCGGTTGCCTGATCTGCTGTGCTCTCGGCCACCGCACGCCGACCCATCGGCGGCGTCCTGCTCAGCCGAAAATCCAGCTGCAGATCAACAATCCGGCGGCCACCTCGAGCATTCCCATCATGGTCGCGGTGATCACACCGAGCAATGCCGTGCGGTTGGTCGCCCTGCGCATCGCGCTGGCCGGTGACACCAGCCGCTCAGCCCTGGCCACCACCGCGGTGGCCGCAGCGTTCATGGCATGCGCCGGGATCGCCGTCCCGGCACCGACCAGCGCGATCAATCCACCGAGCAGAGGTTCGGCGCCATGCCTGCGCGCCGCCTCGTCGTCGGCGCACATTTCCAGCAGCCGGTTGATCTCCTCGGCACCGACCGTCAGCAGCCGCACGCGCGGCAGGATCGTCGCCAACCCACGCACGAACGCCGTCGGTGCCGCATGCCTGCCACGCAGGTGCGCGCGCTCGTGCGCGAGCACCGCGGTCAGCTGATCGGGAGCAAGCGCGTCCAATGCGGCACTGGTGACGACGATCGCGTCCGGCCGCCCTGCGACGCAATAGGCCTGTGGTTGCGGCGAATCCAATACGACCGCACCGAGATCGGGGCGCGAACGTCCGACGAGCAATACTGCCCGCGCGTGTTCCAGCGTGCGTCGACGCATGCGCAGCAGAATCCGCACCGACCGCCACAGCACCACCCCGGTCCCCGTGATCACCACGGCCGCCACCGCGAACGACACCGCGCGCAGCGTCGGGCTCGCCTCGTTCACCGGTGTCGACAGTGCGTCGACGCACACGCGCACTGCCACATCCGCGTGCCAGTACGTGGCGAATTCGACGAACAGCATGCCGGCCGCCAGCAACCACGATCCGAGCGCACCGACAATAGCCACCAGCCAGGCGACGACACCCAGCCGCGGCGCCGCGCCGCTATGGGTCAGCCGTTGCAGCACCGACGGCCCGAACAGCGCAACCACTCCGCCGTACACCAGTAGGCAGAGGGCTACGTTCACGGCGCTTCGGGCGACTTATGGGAGGTCAGCCTGCGTAGCGCCGCGCGCAGGCCTGCCGATTCGTCGGCGCTGATCCGGTCGACGAAATGGCTGAGTACCAAATCCGAACGGCCGCCGGAACCGAGCGCCTCCAGCATCAGCCGCGCGCTGTGCTCCTCACGGGTGAGGGTCGGCCAGTAGCGGTAGGCCTTGCCCGCGCGTTCGCGCGCCAACCAGCCTTTGCGGTGCAGGTTGTCCATGGTCGACATGACCGTGGTGTAGGCGATGCCGCGTTCGGCCGCCAGTTCGTCGAAGATTTCGCGGACCGTCGTGGTCTCCGCGTCCCGATCCCAGATGCGGTCCATGATCACCGCCTCCAGTTCCCCGAATCCACGCACCGTGCCGACTCCCTCATCGTTTCTCGTCCGACTGAGGCCCCAGGATACCGGCTTCGCGGGATTCCTACGTAGGTAGGCCGTAGATTTGTCATCGGCGGCCGCGGAAGGTTCTGCGCAGATCGTCGACCCACAGATCGGGGATTTCCCATGGAATGAAGTGACCACCGTGGTCGTGGACAGTGAGGTTGACGTGGTTGTACCAGTCGGCGCGGTCGCTGTCGAGGAAGCTCTGCACGCGCCGATCGGTGTCGACACCCGGCGGGTTCTCGTAGCCGACGAAGGTGATGCCGGTCGGCGCTTCGATCACCGGCCGCCGGTCGTGCGAGGGCGTCCACGGATAGCGATTGTTGTTGGCATAGGTGCGAATCGAGGTGCCGATCGAGTTCGTCACCCAGAAGATCATGGCGTGGGTGAGCAGCTCATCCTTGGTGAAGACGGTCTCGATGTCGCCGCCGTTGTCACTCCATTTCACCCAGCGTTGCAGTATCCAGGCGAGCATTCCGGCAGGCGAGTCGGACAGCCCGACGGCAAGCGTGCTCGGTTCCAGCACATGCGCGGCGAGGTGGACGGCGAAGCGCCGCTCCATTTCGATGATCCGGTCGTGGACATCGTCGGGCAGCCCTTCGGGGATGGGCCGGCCGCCGCTGACGTCCCAGGCCCGATCGCCCTCGAACATACTCAGTTTCTGACCGGACCCGATGTGGATCGCAATCAGCTCGTCCGCGTACTTGTGCCCGAGCTGACCGGTGACCAGCGCGCCGACGTCACAGCCCGCTGCCGCATATTCGACGTGGCCGAGAGTCTCGGTCATGAGGGTGTGCCAGAGGTCGGCGACCTTCCAGAAGTTCATGTCCGGGTTGTTCGGCAGCGGCGTGGAAAAGCCGAAGCCCGGGAACGACGGAACGATCACGTCGAACGCCTCGGCCGGATCACCGCCGTGCGCACCCGGATCGGCCAGCTGGTCGATGACCTTGGACCAGTGCCAGAACGTCCACGGCCAGCCGTGGGTGAGGATCAACGGCGTCGGGTTCGGGCCGACACCCGCCTTGCGCAGAAAATGCACCGGCACGCCGTCGACCTCGACCCGGTAGTGCTCGTGGGCGTTGATCGCGGCTTCGGCCTTGCGCCAGTCGTAGCCGTCGCGCCAGTACTCGACGAGTTCCTGCAGGTAGCGACGATCAATGCCGTAGGACCAGTCGCCATTGCCCGCGTCGACCGGCCACCGCGTCAGAGCCAGGCGCTGCCGAAGATCGGCGAGCACGTCGTCGGGCACGTGGATCGGTGTCTGTGGCAGCGGGAACGCGGCCGCGCTGTGCGCCGCAGTGGGTTCGTTACTCAATTACCTTCTCCCACAGTCGCTTCACCAGAATTTCGCCGAGTTCGACACACCGATTCGACCATCACACCGTCATCGTAGTACCGCGTCCCGGCCGCATCGGTGATGACGACAGCGGACCCATGCTTCACCTTTTCGAACATATGTGCGAACATGTGTTCGTGTCCGACTCCGCGCCCGCCGCACGATCCGGTAGACCCCGGATCGAAGCGCGCGCGGAAGCGTCCATCTTGCATGCCGACCTCGATTCCTTCTACGCCTCGGTCGAACAGCGCGACGACCCGAGATTGCGGGGACGTCCGGTCATCGTCGGCGGCGGCGTCGTGCTCGCCGCCAGTTACGAGGCGAAGGCCCGCGGTGTGCGCACCCCGATGAACGGCGGCGCCGCCCTGCGACTGTGCCCGGACGCCATCGTGGTGCAACCACGCATGTCCGCCTACGCGCAGGCCAGCAAGGCGGTGTTCGAAGTCTTCCGCAACACCACACCGGTCGTCGAAGGCATCTCCATCGACGAAGCGTTTCTGGATGTCGGCGGTCTGCGCCGGATCGCGGGCGAGCCCATCGACATCGCACACCGGCTCCGCGCCGACGTCCGCGACCAGGTCGGCCTGCCGATCTCCGTCGGCATCGCACGCACCAAATTCCTCGCGAAAGTAGCAAGCGCGGTGTCCAAACCGGACGGCCTACGCCTCGTCCCGCCGGACGGCGAACTCGGCTTCCTGCACCCGCTGCCCGTTGAAAGACTGTGGGGTGTAGGCGAAGTCACTGCACGCACGCTGCACGACCATGGCATCACCCGGGTCGGCCACCTCGCGGAGCTCGGTGAACCCGTGCTGCGCTCGATCCTCGGGCCGGGCGCGGCCCGGCACCTGTTCGCCCTCTCATGGGCCCGCGACCCGCGCCGCGTCGAGACCGGACGCCGCCGCCGCTCGATCGGCGCCCAACGCGCCCTCGGCCGCCGCCCGCGCCCGCCCGACGAAATCGAGGCTTACCTGCACGGCCTCACCGACCGCCTCGGCCGCCGCCTGCGCGTTGCCGACCGCGTGTGCCGAACTGTGGTGCTACGCATCCGTTTCGACGATTTCACCCGAGCCACCCGCTCCCACACCCTCACCGAAGCAACCGATCACACCGAAACGATCCTGCGCACCGCCCGCACCCTGCTCGCCACCGCCATGCCGATGATCCAGGAACGCGGACTCACCCTCGTCGGCCTCGCCCTCACCAATCTCGAGGACGCCGACGCGGTGCAACTGACCCTCCCGCTGGAGCCACGCGCCACCAACACCCTCGACTCCACCCTCGACGATCTTCGGCAGCGCTTCGGCTCCAGTGCCGTCACCCGCGCCGCCCTCATCGGCCGCGGCGAGGGCATCTCGGTCCCCCTGCTCCCCGACTGATCTTTGCGCCGATCCGCGGCCTCACACCACGTCGCTGCCGCCGGCGATCCGATCAGCTGTGTAGTCGCACTACAACCGTTCGATAATGGTGGCGTTGGCGAGACCGCCTGCCTCGCACATGGTTTGCAGAGCGTAGCGACCACCGGTTTGTTCGAGGTGATTGAGCATGGTGGCGAGGATGCGCGTGCCGGAGGCGCCGAGGGGGTGACCGAGGGCGATCGCGCCGCCGCGGGGGTTGAGCTTGGCGGGGTCGGCGTGCAGGTCGTGCTGCCAGACCAGCGGGACGGGGGCGAAGGCTTCGTTCACTTCGTAGACGTCGATGTCGTCGATCGTCAGGCCGGCCCTGGCGAGCACCTTGCGGGTGGCCGGGATGACGGCAGTGAGCATGAGCAGCGGGTCGTCGCCGGTGACCGCGAAGGAATGGAAGCGGGCGCGCGGGCGCAGGCCGAGAGCGTCGGCCTTTTCCTCGCTCATGATCAGCGCGGCCGAGGCGCCGTCGGTGAGCGGCGAGGAATTGCCGGGCGTGATCGACCATTCGATTTCCGGAAACCGCGCCTGGAACTCGTCGGCGGCGAACGCGGGACGCAAACCGGCGAGCCCCGCCACCGTGGTGTCGGGGCGAATCGTCTCGTCCGCGGTCAACGCCCCGGCCGCGACGAGCTCGTTGTCGAAACCGCCTGCCGCGGCGGTCTGAGCCGCCAGCCGATGTGAACGCGCGGCGAACGCGTCCAGGGTCTCCCTATCGAGCTTCCACCGCTGAGTGATGATCTCCGCCGCAATGCCTTGTCCGATAAGACCTTCCGGAAAACGATGCGCCAGCGGACCGCGGTTCGCGTCCTTGCCCTGCGCATTGGAGAACATCGGCACCCGACTCATCGACTCCACGCCGCACGCGATCGCGATGTCATAGGCCCCCGCGATCACCCCCTGCGCCGCGAAGTGCGCCGCTTGCTGACTGGACCCGCACTGCCGATCCACCGTCGTGGCGGGCACGGTCTCGGGAAACCCGGCGGCCAACACCGCCGTCCGCGAAATATTGAACGCCTGCTCACCACTCTGCGTAACACAACCACCGATCACATCGTCGACCAGCGCCGGATCCAGATCGTTGCGCTCCACCAGCGTGCGCAGCACCTCGGCCAACAGCGTAGCCGGATGAACTTCCGAAAGCCCACCACCCACTTTTCCCTTACCCGAGGGCGTGCGCACCACGTCGACAACGACGGCAGAAGTCATAACTACTCCCTGTCCAAACCAGCAACCATCACGTGAATCCTCATTAACTTAACGCCACCTTACGCCAATCCCCTGCACTGCGCACCCCCAGGTCCACCGCCCCGGCCGACCGGGGCGTGGCCACACCAACGAGCGCCGAACACCACTGTGATGGCCCATTCGGCGACGGGCTGGTTGGTCAGCGACTTCGCTTGGGGCGCTTGTCCATCAGCCGCAGGATGAGGGGAGTGAAGATCAATTGCATGGCCAGTTCCATTTTGCCCCCGGGGACGACGATGCAGTTGGGGCGGGACATGAACGAGTCGTGCAGCATCGAGAGGAGGTAAGGGAAGTCGATCACTTTGGGGTCGGCAAAGCGGATTACCACGAAACTTTCGTCCGCGGTGGGGATGCTGCGGGCGATGAAGGGGTTCGAGGTGTCGACGGTCGGCACTCGCTGGAAGTTGACGTAGGTGTGCGAGAACTGGGGGCAGATGTACTTCACGTAGTCGGGCATGCGGCGCAGGATCGTGTCGATGACGGCTTCGCTCGAGTAGCCGCGTTCGGTCTTGTCGCGGATGACTTTCTGGGTCCACTCGAGGTTCACGATCGGCACCACGCCGACCAGCAGATCCGCATGCTGAGCGACGTTCACGGAGTCGGTGACGGCGGCGCCGTGCAGACCCTCGTAGAACAGCAGGTCGCTGCCGGGAGACAGGTCCTCCCACGGTGTGAAGGTGCCCGCCGGCTGGTCGTAGGGTTTCGCTTCTGCGTCATCGTGCAGATACTTGCGGACCGAGCCGACCCCGGTCTCGCCGTAGTCACGGAAGAGTGTCTCCAACTCCTTCAGCAGATTCGCCTCCTCGCCGAAATGGGAGAAGGTGAGGTTGCCGCTCTGTTCGGCCTCCACCATCGCGAGCTTCATCTCGTTGCGGTCGTAGCGGTGGAAGGAGTCCCCCTCCACGATCACCGCATTGATGCCCTCGCGGCGGAAGATCTCCTGGAAAGTCCGTGTGACGCTGGTCGTTCCCGCACCGGATGATCCGGTGATCGCGACAACGGGATGCTTCACCGACATGGCATCTCCTCAATTCTCAATGGGGGGCAGGCCGGAACAGCGACCGGGAGCCGAACAACGAGCTGTCGAAGCTCGGCCCTTCGTCGGGCTCACTGTGATAGCGCTCGATCCGCTCCACCTCGTTGCGCGATCCGAAGATCAACGGCACCTGGTGGTGCACGTGCTCCGGCGGCACCTCGAGCACGCGCTCGCCACCCGTAGTGGCCCAGCCACCCGCCTGCTCGACGATGAAGGCGATCGGATTGGCCCCATACAGCAACGACACCCGACCCGGCCGCAGCGGCGGCCTGGCGTCGTGCGGGTACAGGTAAACGCCACCGCGAGTAAGAATGTGGAACGTGTCGGCGACCAGCGAAGCCACCCAACGCATATTGAAATCCCGCCCGCGCGGCCCGTCCACTCCGTCGAGGCATTCGTGCACGTATCTGCGCACCGGCCGTTCCCAGAACCGCTCGTTCGCGGCATTGATCGCGAAACCCGATGTGTCCTCGGGGATTCGCATCCGCGGATGGGTCAGCACGAACGCACCGATCTCCCGGTCGAGGGTGAAGCCGTCGACACCGCTGCCGGTGGTGATCACCAGCATCGTCGCCGGACCGTAGAGGGTGAACCCGGCGCAGACCTGCCGCACGCCCGGCTGCAGGAAGTCATCGGCGATCGGCGCCCCACCGCCGCCGGAAACCCGCGCCCGATCCGGCGCCCGCAGCACACTGAATATCGTTCCGACGGGCAGATTTACGTCGATATTGGAGGAGCCGTCCAACGGGTCGAAGGCCAGCAGATACTTACCGCGCCGGTGGATGTCCGGCACCGGATGAATCTGCGTCATCTGCTCCGACAGCAGTGCCGACAGATGCCCCGTCCACTGGGTCTGCGCCACCATGATGTCGTTGGCGATCGCATCCAGTTTGCGGTGCACCGTCGGCGGCAGATTATCCGGATCCGCCGCGCCGAGCGAGCCGACAATGGCTCCACGCATCACCTGGTTGGCAATGAGCTTCGTAGCTGTCGCAACAACATTCACCAGGGCGGAGAACTCACCGGACGAGCCGGGGTGCCGGTGCTCCTCCTCGATGGTGTAACGGGTGAGGGTCTTCAGTCCTTCTGGCATGGTGACTCGATCTCGTCAGGCGGGGGCCCTTGCGGTCGGCCCGTCCGGCAGCTCGGTTGTGCTCGATTTGCGGTGCTCCCGGAGCCTTTCGTGGTCATGCAAGCCACCGCCACCGGGCCCGTTACTCGCACCGCTGCCACCGAACACGCTGCTGCCATGGACATCCTGGGCAGACAGCGTGATCAGGTCGGTCTTGGTAAGCGGTTGCCGCAGCTCGACCAGGCGTTTGGCCTGGCGCAGCCGGCACCGATCGAGGGCATTGCGGACGCTGCGCGCATTGGAGAATCGCGGCCTGCGCATCCGCAACTCGACATACTCGGCGAACGCGGATCGCGCGGCATCATCGAAGCGAAAGTTTTCCCGCGCCACCATGATCTCGGCGATCTCCAGCAACTCGCCATGGGTGTAGTCGCTGAATTCCAGATGGTGCGCCACGCGCGAGGACAGTCCGGGATTGGCGGAGAAGAATCGGTCCATCCGATCCGCATAACCAGCGAAGATCACCACCGAACTCGCGCGCTCGTCCTCCATCTCCTGCAAGAGGATCTCGATGACCTCCTGCCCATAGTCCCGCTCGTTCTCGGGGCGGAACAGGTAGTAGGCCTCGTCGATGAACAGCACTCCCCCGGCCGCCCTGGCCAGCGCCTCTTTCGTCTTGGGCGCGGTGTGTCCGATGAATTGACCGACCAGGTCATCGCGGGTGACGGTGTGCACCTTCGGTTTCCGGATATAGCCGAGGGCATGCAGCATTTCCGCCATGCGCAGGGCAACAGTGGTCTTGCCGGTGCCGGGCCCGCCGGTGAAACTCATGTGCATGGTCGGCCGGGACGCCCGAAGCCCGAAGCGTTGACGCGCCCGATCGATCAGTAGCAGCGCCGCGATCTCCCGGACACGCAGCTTCACATTCGCCAAGCCGACCAGCTCCGCATCGAGTCTGGCCAGCACGTCCTCGACGTCGTTGCCCGCGATATCGGTCGACAGGTCGAGCACCGCGGCGTCGTCGAGGATCTCGGTGTCGGACGTCGCATCGGGCGGCACCGCCCGCACCGGCCGGGGATCATCGGCCCCGGGCCGGTGCAGCCGGAAACCGCCGGCCGATCCGGAACGCTCAACCGCCATACCGCGTCCCCGGACGGTCGTTCGTGGCGTAGGAATGCAGCCCGTAGATCTGCCGCCGATCGGGCCCTTCGCTGCGGGTGAGCAGGAACCCGGGTTCGTCGGCGGGCCGCTGCACGAGGAAGCTCAGCGCCGTGGTCTGCCTGCCGTAGCGTGCGTCATAGGCGAGTATCCGAATATAGTGTCGCGGACAGGTTTTCCGGCAGCCATCGATCTCGGCGAGCACACCGTCGGGCTCGTCGAGATCGAACAGCGGCAGCCCCCACATTTCCCAATAGGCATTGCGAGGATGCGGGTCGTCGGTGTATTCGATGGACACCGGCCAGTTGTTCAGCAGCGCGTAGCGCACCTGCGCGGCGATCTCCGCATCGGTGAGTTCGGGCAGGTACGAGAAGGTTCCCTGACGCAGATACATGGCACGTCCTTCGGAAATTCGGCCTCAGTGGCTTGCCGTCGGCACGGCGTCGGGTGCATCGGTGGAGGTGTAGTCGAAGGTGACATCACCCCAGGTCGCCAGCGCGACATCCAGGGGGCGACAGGACTCGGCCGCCTTCCGCAGCACGTACGGTCCTTCCTTCAACAGATCGCGGCCTTCGTTGCGCGCCTTGACGATCGCCTCCAGCGCGACCCGGTTGGCTTCCGCCCCCGCCGCGATCCCGAGCGGGTGACCGATGGTGCCGCCGCCGAACTGCAACACCACATCGTCACCGAACAGGTCGACCAGTTGATGCATCTGGCCCGCGTGGATGCCACCGGAAGCCACCGGCATGACCCCCGGCAAGCTTGCCCAGTCCTGATCGAAGAAGATCCCGTTGCCCGGGTTCGCCGGAATATGGTTCTCCCGCAACGTGTCATAAAAGCCTCGAGTGGTGGCCGGATCACCCTCCAGCTTCCCGACCACCGTCCCCGCATGCAGATGGTCGACTCCGATCAGCCTGCACCACTTGGCCAGCACCCGGAAGCTGACACCGTGCGTCTTCTGCCGTGTGAAGGTCGAATGGCCTGCCCGGTGCAGGTGCAGCAGCAAACCGTTGCGCCGTGCCCAATGCGACATGGACTGCATGGCGGTGTAGCCGACCGTCAGGTCCATCATGATCACGATGCTGCCCAGTTCCTTGGCGAACTCGGCGCGTTCGTACATGTCCTCCATCGTCGCCGCGGTGACATTGAGGTAGTGGCCCTTGATCTCGCCGGTCTCGGCCATGGCGCGATTGACACCCTCCATGGCGAACAGATAGCGATCGCGCCACCGCATGAACGGTTGTGAGTTGATGTTCTCGTCGTCCTTGGTGAAATCGAGACCGCCCTTGCACGCCTCGTAGATCACCCGGCCGTAATTGCGCGCGGACAGACCCAGTTTCGGTTTCACCGTCGCACCGAGCAGCGCCCGGCCGTATTTGTTCAGATACTCCCGTTCCATGACAGTTCCGTGCGGCGGACCCTGGAAGGTCTTGACATAGGCGACTGGAATGCGCATATCCTCCAGCCGCAGCGCCAGCAGCGGTTTGAAGCCGAAGACATTGCCGATGATGGACGAGGTGAGGTTGGTGATCGAACCTTCCTCGAACAGATCGAGGTCATAGGCAATGTAGGCGAAGTACTCCCCCGGCCGCCCTGGCACCTCATCGATCCGATAGCACTTGGCCTGGTAGCGCGAGTGCGCGGTCAGCCGATCGGTCCACACCACGGTCCAGGTGGCCGTGGATGATTCGCCCGCAACCGCGGCGGCGGCTTCGATCGGGTCGACACCCTGCTGGGGGGTGACCCGGAAGACGGCGAGGACATCCGTGTCCTTCGGCTCATAGTCCGGCGCGTAATACCCCATAGATGCATACGATTGGACACCCGGATCCCAGCGGTCCCGTTCGGTTTCCTCGGCCATCATTCCTCCAGATCCTGAGGGTGTGCGCCTTGCGAATTCCAGGATGACGGGGTCGGCGACGACAAACAATTTGATTGTTTCTCCGAATACTCAACGGTTTCTTCGAGTTTGGTACCGTGGAATATGGGCATGGTGAGCGCATCTCGGATGGAAACATTCCTGGCTGTGTCCCGCCAGGGCAGCATCCGTCGCGCCGCGAGCCAGCTGCACATCACCGAGGCCGCCGTCTCCGCGGCGGTCGCGCACATCGAGAAGCAACTCGGGGCGAAACTCACCACCAAATCCGGTCGCGGCATCGCGCTCACCGAGGCCGGGCGGGTCTACGCCGAGTACTGCCGCACCATCCTGGGACTCATGAAGGAAGCACATGCGGCGGTCCGGCGCGCCGAGACAGGGCGGCTACGCATCGGAGTCGTCGCGACCGCCGGCGAATACGTGCTGCTGCGACTGCTCGCGTCCTTCCGCAACCGCTACCCCGACATCGAGCTGAGCCTGTCGGTCCATCCCCGCGATGTCCTCTTCATCGAATTGCACCACCACGAAACAGATCTCGTCATCGCGGGCCGCCCGCCACGCGACACCGGCCTGGTCATCCGCGGCCGCCGAGCCTGCCAGCTCGTCGTGGTTGGTGCCCCCGAACACTGCCCCGACCCACTGCGCAGCACCTGGCTGCTGCGCGGCCGCGGCTCCGGCACCAGGGACGCCACACTGAACCTGCTCGACCGACTCGAAATCACGCCACCCACTCTCACCCTCGGCAGCCACGGCGCAGTCCTTGCCGCGGCCCGCGAGGGCCTCGGCGTCACCCTGATGCACAGCGACGCGCTCGTCGGTGACCTCGAATCCGGTCTGCTGCAAGCACTTCCGGTAGACGGCACCCCACTCGATCGTCCGTGGCACGCCATCACCACCCGAACCCCCACGCCCACCACTCGACTGTTCCTGGCCCACATCCTCGACCCGGCAGAGGTCGGTGCGGCCGTCTTCCAGCCAGGGTGAGTCGCGACATCGTTGCGCCCTCCGGTCCTCGGACGACATCCCTGTATTCTCCGCACCGGAAGGCCGCACAGGTGCCGCATGTGAGCATGAATCCATGAGCAACCGAGCGAACCTCGTCATCGAACAGACAGCAGAGCTGGCGATGGACTATGGCCAGTTCCTCATCAGCGGCGGCGCGGGTCGACCGTCCGCGCCGAACGACTCTACGCGTGTTGTCCACGACCTCGTGTCCTCGGCGTCGTCGTCGACCGTGTTATCTGCAGGGTGCTCGACGAACGCAATAACGTTGCGCAACAATGCGTCTTGATCAATGAGTGACTGCACGACCATGCCCAATGTGGTCAGGGTGGATCGCACCGTGACCGGTTGGCCGCGACGGCATGCGGGCTGTTGCCCGTGATCGAGACCATCGCGCGGGTTCCGAGAACCCAAGGAACAAGCGTCCTTTCGAATCGCGTGACAACTCGAATGTGTCCTGGATACGATCCCGACAGCATCTTCGGGACCCGCGACTGATCGCGGGACGGCGGGCACCTGTGTGGTGGTCGCCTTTCCCGGAGCCCGAACATCAGTGCCTGCACGGTTACGACCAGCGAGAGACATGAATGCAGAAGAGATCGAACCGCTGGCCCCGTGATCTGGCACGCATGGGGACATCGACCATCCGGTACGCCGGGCAGATGGCTGCGGTCGCGGCCAGGATCTAGGGAGACGCCGATGACCATCCCTCACCCCCCGACGCTGGCCGGCCTTTTGGTCGGGCACGCCCGGGACCGCGCCGGATGCCGCGCGATCAGCGCGCCTGCGGGGTCGCAGACCTATGCGGAGTTCGCCCGGGACGTGGCGCGAATCGCGGACCGGCTGCACGCAGCCGGTCTACGCCGGGGAGACCGGATGGCGGTGCTCGCGCACAACGACTTGGCCTACGTTCAGCTCGTCTACGCCGCCTCCTGGGCCGGCATTGTGCTGGTCGGTCTGAACTGGCAGCTGACGGCTGCCGAGCTCCGGGCCGTTCTGGAGGACTGCAACCCGTCCCTGCTCTTCGCCGATCGGGAGTTGGCATCGGGGTTGGACCCACGGTGCCCGGTGGTCCGGCTGGATGGACCCGAAGGCTCCGACTTCGAGCGCTGGTATGCCGCAGGGGATTCCGGCTACGCGCCGGATGCCGATCAATCCGACGAGTCCCTCGTGCTGCTGGCCTACACGACCGGCACCACCGGCGAGCCCAAGGGCATTCAGCTGGTCGAGCGAAATCTGCGGGAGATGGCCCAGCAGGCCGCGGCAGCCTGGGCGCTGTATCCGGAGATGAGGTACATGGCCTGCCTGCCGATGTTCCGTATGAGCGGGATGAGCTCGGTGACGTGTTGCGTGCACCTGGGCGGCGAGGTGGTCATCCCGTCGGGGTCCTCGGTCGCCGCGATCGCCGGCGCCGTCGAGGACCGAGGTGTCACCCACACCAGCCTGGTGCCGACCCTGCTGGCCAGTCTGGTTGCCGAGAACGCCGCCGCGACCTTCGACCTGTCAAGTCTCGAGGTGATCATCTACGGCTCCGCGCCCTCGAGCAGCTCGCTGATCGACGAGGCGATGGAGATGCTGCCGCAGACCGGCTTTTCGCAGGGTTACGGCTTGACCGAAACCTGTGCCGGGGTGGCGGTCGCGCCGGTCTTGCGCCGGGGGGAGGTCGACCGGCATCCGGGTAGCGTGGGCCGCATCCACCCCAGCTGCGAGTGCCGGATCGTCGATGTTTCCACCGGTCGCGACGTCGGCACCGGTGAGGACGGCGAGATCTGGCTGCGGACGCCGCAGCTGACCACAGGATATTGGAACAAACCCGCGGAGACCGCGGCCGCGATATCCGCCGACGGCTGGTTCCGCACCGGCGATATCGGGATGATCGACAACGACGGATTCCTCTACGTCCACGACCGGCTCAAGAACATGATCATCATGGGCGGAGAGAACGTCTACTCGGTCGAGGTCGAGAACGCGATCGGCGCGCACCCTGCGGTGCTCGAGGCCGCCGTCGTCGGCGTACCCCACCCGCACTGGGGTGAGACCGTGAAAGCGGTCGTGGTGCTGCGCCACGGTCAGGAGCTCGACGAGACGGAACTGCTCGGCTGGCTCGAGGGTCGGCTTGCCGGTTACAAGCGCCCGCGGATCGTCGAGTTCGTCGGTGATCTCCGCAAGGCGGGCAGCGGCGAGATCCTGAAACGTGAACTCAGACAGGGCAAGGGCTGACATGCCCGAAGTGGCTGCCGCAGCTTCAGTGGAGGTCCGCGCGACAGCCCGGAGCCGATAACGGAATACCCGGCATTGGGCCGACTCGGGGACCCGAATTCCGGGGCGCGCATCGCAAGAGCCTGCACGGTTCGGTGGAAGCCACTCTCCGGCAGCTGAGTACGGACCACATCGATCTGCTCCAGCGGCAGGTATGGGACTTCACGACCTCGGTCGAGGAAATCATGTGTGGCATTCCGGCGGCCGGTCGCCACTGGTCGCGCTGCAAATCGTCCGGCTCGGAGATCCGACCGGAAGCGACAGTGGAGATATGAACGAGTGTCTCCGGCGGCTCCCCAGGGGAATGCCGCTGCGCGGCTGGGATATTCGAGATATGAACGAGTGTCGATAGCACCTTGGCAGGGGAATGCCCCTGCGCGGCTGCGACATTGGCTGCCAAGTTCTCGGCATCACGCCACAGCGGGTTATCCGCCGTTGTGCGGAAATGATATCCGAACGACGGAGCCGAGAGACGGTGATGTTCATCGAAATACGCTGTGCCGGACTATATTTCGACCCAGGTGGCACACGCCACGGGCATCCCTGACCTCCCGTCGGTGGCGATCACCGAACCGCCTTTTTGATCAGCGTCCGCTCGACGATTGTGCGAGGATGGATCCCATGACTGAAGAACGGTTCGAGGTCCGACGGGAGATCGCGGCGCAGCCGGCCGAGATCTTCGCCCTGCTGTGCTCACCCGAAGGGCATGTGTCGATCGACAGCACGGGCATGCTGCAATCCGCAGAAGGCGAAGCCATCACCGCCGTCGGAGATGAATTCGTCGTGCAGATGGATCGTGAATCGCTCAATGACTTTCCCGAGATGGGAAAGTACGACGTCACAGTGACCATCACCGCATTCGAAAAGGACGCACATATCGCGTGGACAGTCTCCCGAGAGGGCCAGGTGCCGATGATCGAACACCGCTACGGCTACCGCGTGGAACCCAGCGAGATCGGCACCTCGGTGACGTCGTACTACGACTGGAGTCAGATCCCAGCGGTTTACCGCGACATGGGAGTCTTCCCGATTCTTCCTGAATCCGCGCTGCGGGCCTCGCTCGGCCTGCTCGCCAGGACCGTGGAGAAGAAGTAGGCGATCAGCCAGGCTGGTGGGCATCGTCAGCAGGTGCCCACCGCACCCACCAGCAGTGGACGCGCCGATACCGGACAGTCAGAAATCCGGTCCGTTGTCCAGAGCAGGCTGGAGCTCGCCAGCACAGGAACATATCCTTCGTGCGACGGTTCGCAGCCACTGAGCCGGGCGGAAGCGAAAGATCGCCGAGCTGGAACGGACGATCGAAATCGTCTCGGCAGCAACGTGTTTCTTCACATGGGCGAGCGACCCGCGACAGAGGTGATCTGTGGATTCATCGCCGAGTATCAGGCTCGGTTCGCGGTCGAACCGATCTGCCGGGCTATTCCGCGTGCGTCATCGGCGCCTACGCCGGGCGTATCCGGGGTGGAAATGCTCGACCAGCAAATACGCCGGCTTCGTGGAATCAGCGATCCGGCAAGCAGTCGCATTGCGGGCCCCTGAAGGCCATCAGATCAGCGGTGCGATCCATCGCTCGGATGCCGGATCGCAATGCCCGGCAGTGAAATGCTTTGAAACACTGAGACTTTCAGACCAAATGCCCTCGACCGGGTCGGTCGACGTTGTGAAAGTGCCGCACTACTTGGTTGCGACAATGACGGTTCCGCTGTCCAGGTCCACCGGACGGCCATGAAAGTCGCCAGCGAATGCCACGTGGCCGAATCCGGCTTCATAGATTGCTGTCTCGAGTTGTGGGCGGGAATACATGTGGAGCCGACACTGTCGGGACCATCCAGGGCGCTTCCAGTGGAGGTTGAGTTCCTGGGTGGTCCAATCGTATCGAGCGTGACCAACGAGATCGGACCGTTGAACCAGCTGCGTACTGATCAATTCGCTGCCGTTGCGTGCACGATGCTCGAAGTATTCGAGAGTATCGATTTCCATGACGAGCTTGCCCCCGGGCACCAGAACGTCAGCCCAGGCCGCGAGGGCGGCAAGGTCTTCCTCGCGGGTGTCGAAGAAGCCGAAGCTGGTCCACAGGTTCAGAATTGCGTCGTATGGACCTGCGGGTGGCGTTCGCATATCTGTCAGGACGAAGGTGCAGTCAGGATATCGACGGCGGGCGTCGTCGAGTTGTTTCGGCGAGTTATCTATACCGACGACGCGATAGCCGCGCCGACTGAGCGGCCCGGCGTGACGGCCGAAGCCGCAAGGGACATCGAGTATTCGCGCTCCGAGGGGCAATCGGAGCAGTGCGACAATCGCCTCGATCTCACTCTCGGTGTCATCGTATCTGCCTAGGATGGCGAATGTTTCGCGGAAGCCTTCGTCGAAGAATTCATCTGCCCAGTTCTCTCGCGTGATGTGTCCGGAATTGGTCAGCATGACCGGCCGGAAAAGTCTGTGACCCGAGAGGAGCCACGGCGTAGCGGCGGGATCGTGCCACGGCCCTTCGGGACGATCTTCTCCACCGCCGTACCGAGAGCGTGACCCACCACGTCGAGCGGGTCGGCCGGTTCCGATAGCGGAGCGTGACGCACGCCCGAGGTCGGGCTCGTCGGCTGCTCGATCGAAATCTTCATCGCTGGTTCCTCGAAAGCTGGACGGCCGTAACGCAATTCATGGCTGTAGAAACAGTGCGGTCGGTCCACGCGAGCACTGAGCTGTCCGGCCGTCACCGGACGCACGTACTGTCGGATAGTTGCCGCCGGGGGCGTAGCTCCCCGGTAGGGGAGCTACGCCGAACGGCTACCACGAAGAGTGGATCACTTCTTGTCGAGATCGACCAACTTGCAGACACACAGCGTTACCGTGTGGGCGAGAATGCCGCCGAAATACTGGGTGCAGAACTCCACGTACCCGACCGGATCGCACTGATGCGCATGCCACGCCGAGTCCACTTCCAGATCGTCGGGCAGGTAGTTGCCCTGCATGCCGCTGGCCCGGAAGCGCTCGAGCGACCGCTGATAGCGGGCTACTCGATCGTCGATCTGCTCCTCGGTCAACGCCGTGGAGCCCGGCCAGAACAAGTGGCCCCAGCGCAGGTTCTCCTTGAGGTGTGTCGTGTCGAAATCCGCAGCAGGAACTTCAGTTTCAGCCGACACGGCCACGATACTCGTCGTCATAACCCAAACCCTCGATTCGCTTGGAACTCACCATGTCGGCCGACAAGTCTCCAGAAGTGCTGGAGTAATTAGAGTTTGGTGTGTGGCAGATCACTAGTCAAGGGTGGATTCTCCCATCTCTGGGAGCAGCCATGCATGAACCTGTTTGCGACTCAATCGATTTGACCTACCATTCAGAGCCCAGGCGGGAACTCGTAGCTCGCCGCCCTCCAGAGTCATCCAGCGGCTGCCGAGAACGACCTGATCGTGTGCGCTGAACCGACAGGGCGCGGAGTCGCCGGGGAAGCGCTGACCGTTGATGTAGAGGTGAACGGTCTCGAACGGGGGCAACTGGATCGGCCCCACCCGCGCCAGACGCCCCCAGTGGCAGGCAACGATGAGCACTGGAGGACCTCGGCCCCAAACCCGTGACGGTTCACCATTGTCTCGTCTGTGCCCGCAACGCCGCCGCCAGCCCGGCACCGGCGGTGGTGAGCAGGCCGCGGATCGCCGACCGGACCAAGGTGATGGTGGCCACGGTGGCCACCGCGTGTCGGCGACACTCATGCGGATTCCGTTGCGTTAGTGCGGCATCGGAACAGACGTGTACGACGATGCTGCCGCGTTGGGTGCTGCTTGACTCTTAGCGGAATCGGAGGTCTCGTTGTCTGGCTGGTTGGCAGCGACGAATCATCTTGCGGCACAGGAAGGGAGACCACGTTGTCGCAGAACCACCAACGATGACAAGGACTCGCCTGATGCGGATGGGCTGACCGAGCCACCGCTGACCCACACGATAAGACAGGACCTGCTATGAGCGGAGACGGCACGCGCACCGCCAGCGCACAGGAATTTCTGGCCGACTATCCAGAATACACCACTACAACAGTGCTCGATGACCTCCGGGCCACCGAGTACGCATATCTGGATCGCAATCGGGACGTCTATCTCGACTACACCGGCGCGGGGCTGGCCGCAACCACCCAACATCAGGCACACAACGAGTGGATCTCTGCGGGCTGTCATGGCAATCCACATTCGGACAACCCGACCTCACGGGCGGCGACGGCCGGGGTCGAGACTGCTCGGGCGTCCGTGCTCGCCCATTTCAACGCTCCAGCGCAGGACTACACCGTGATCTTCACGGCGAACGCCACGGCGGCCTGTCGATTGGTCGGCGAGGCCTATCCCTTCGGCCGCGCGACACGTTTCGTCCTGACAGCCGACAACCATAATTCGGTCAATGGCATTCGAGAATTCGCCCGCTCCAGGCGGGCTCGAACGGAATACATCCCGATCGCGGGTTCCGAACTACGAGTGACCGAGTCTGCCGTCCGCGCCGCGCTGGAGCGCCGCACGGTGCAGGAATCACTATCGATGGCTATGGTGAACGGACGAGAAAGCAGCCGTGGGTTGTTCGCCTATCCGGCGCAGAGCAATTTCACCGGTGTTCAGCATCCGCTCGACTGGGTCGATATCGCACATGAGCATGGCTTCGATGTGTTGCTGGACGCTGCAGCCTATCTGCCGACGCATGAGCTCGATCTCGCCGCCGTCCGAGCCGATTTCGTTCCCGTGAGCTGGTACAAGCTTTTCGGCTATCCGACCGGAGTCGGTTGCCTGATCGCCCGCCGCGACGCATTGTCCAGACTGCGGCGGCCCTGGTTCTCCGGCGGCACCATCCAGGCCGCCAGCGTTCAGGGAGGTTGGCACGCACCGGCCGCGGGATCTGCCGAATTCGAGGACGGCACCGTGAATTTCCTCGCCATACCGGATATCGAACATGGCCTCAACTGGCTGCGCGGGGTCGGCATCGATGTGATCAATCGGCGTACCCGCTGCCTGACCGGATGGCTTCTGGATCGGCTCCTGTCGCTCGAGCACGACAACGGGGCTTCCATGGTCCGAATCTATGGGCCGCGCAATATGATCAACCGCGGCGCGACGGTCGCGCTGAATATCCTCGACCCCTTCGGGGCCATCGTCGACGAGCGTCTGGTAGCGCGAGAATCCTCGGCGGCAGGGTTTTCGTTGCGCACGGGCTGCTTCTGTAATCCCGGCGCTGGGGAGGCCGCCTTCGACATCGGTCGGCCATCCTTACTTCGCCTGTTCAGAAAGTCGGCTCTCTCGATCGATGCGTATATCACCGAACTCGGCCTGCCCACCGGTGGCGCTCTCCGCGTCTCCTTCGGGATCGCCTCCAGTTTTCAGGACGTCCAGCGATTTGTCGAATTTGTCGACACCACATACCGCAACCGTCCGTGTGAGACGCAGGGCCTCCCGCCACGCGAGAATTGCTGAGCTGTGCGCATTTCTCACCGAATCGAAAACGCGGTGCGCCTCTGATTCGGTCGATTTCGTGGAGGTTTCCGCGGAAGCGGCGCAGCGGTGCTGGCCTGCTGCTGGCCCATGTCTCAATAGTGGGGTGCGTGGTGGGCGCCGCTGCACGGCGCCTACCACTCGAAAGATTCGAATGATGTTGCCTGCGTTGGTGTGTCGGTGAGCAGATCGAGCGAGGTCTCCGGTATCTGAATTAGCGACCAAGCAACACCAGAACACCGGAGACCTCGTGACCAGCGTATCGGTGACGAGGCGAGCGGACCTGACCGACGCCCAGTGGGCGCGACTGGAACCGCTGCTGCCTCGTGGCAAGAAGACGTAGCTGGACCACCAAGACCCACCTGGCGTGCGAGCAGGGCCGCAAGGTCTTATCTATCGTGATCATGCCCTTTGTGCAACGAGCTCGCATAGTCGATGCGATGGAATTCGCGCTCCATTGCCACGAACACCTGCCCGGCCTTCGGCGTGTAATAGTTGGCGAAGATCGGCTCGACGAATACATTCCAGAGGGGTTTGATCGATGTGTCCGCGATGGCCTCGCGGACCGCGTACGAGGGAAATCCCCACATATTGTCCGGCGTCGAACCGGCGTCGCTGCGCAACCGTTCACCGCGCGGAATCTGCGAGACACGGGTGAGGTACTCGTAGGACGACCACGGCACCTGCTGCGGGCCGAGCACGGCCATCGATGCAGCGGGCACCCCGTAGATCCGGAGCGCGTCGGAGGTGACGAACGATCCGATCCCACTGCCGATGGTTACGAACGGCACGTCGATCACCGGGATCCCGGCGGCACCGACCATGTCGTCGGTGCAGATGTCGGTATCGACGAGGGCCCGGGTGATATCTCCCCGCATGTGTTCGGACACTACCGGCGAGAACTTATGAAACCTTTGCGATTCGCAACCTCTCACGACGCGTGAAGCAATCTGGGCGAACCTGCCACGGCGAGTGCCCTCGCGGAAGTAGCATCCCCTCCGTGGCCGACACGATTCGTTCCACCCCTCTGCGGGTCCTGGTGTACAGCAACGACGCCGATACTCGGCGCCAGGTGATGCTGGCGTTGGGCAGACACCCGCACCCGGAGCTACCCGGCCTGGAGTACCTCGAAGTCGCCACCGCACCGGTGGTGATCGACCAGATGGATGCAGGCGGCATCGACCTGGCCATCCTGGACGGCGAGGCGGCGCCCGCGGGCGGGCTCGGGATCGCCAAACAGCTCAAGGACGAGATCGACCGGTGTCCACCGGTTCTCGTGCTCACCGGCCGCCCCGACGATGCCTGGCTGGCCAGTTGGTCACGTGCCGAGGCCGCCGTCGCACACCCGATCGATCCGATCCGGCTGACCGAGGCCGTGGTCGCATTGCTGCGCAAGCGCACCGCGGCCTGACTCGAACCACATCTCCGTAGTCCCGGCGTCCGCCGGGACTTTTTTATGCATCCCACATTCCGGCGTCCGCCGAAATGGCGGATAGAGCCCGTCATTGCGGTGCCCGATTGTCACGTGACGACATCTCGATTACCCCCGTGTCAGTCATAAATAGCAGTCGCGAATTCGATCAAACAACGCTCCGAAACCGGGCTCACGCAGGTGTGCCAGTTGTAGTGTGTGCCCTAGCTCACATGAACGCGGGCGGAGTATGAGACCTGCTTCAGCAGGTCTCGCTACCCACCGAACCCGCGCTCACCCGACACGCTGACTCCAGCTCGCAGGAGGGGAAGTGCAGTAGTGAATATCGAAATGCCGACGCTTGTGCTCGGCGCGATCGGCGCTGCGTTCGCGGTCTTTTCCATAGTGATGGCCGCCCTTGTCGGCCCGAAACGCTACAACCGGGCCAAACTCGAGGCCTATGAGTGCGGCATCGAGCCGACCCCGCACGCCGTCGCGGGCGGTCCGGGAAGCATTACCGGACAACGCTTTCCGGTGAAGTACTACCTCACCGCGATGCTATTCATCATTTTCGACATCGAGATCGTGTTCCTCTACCCGTGGGCTGTCCACTTCGATGCGCTCGGTCTCTTCGGTCTTGCCGCGATGGCGCTGTTCATCGTCAACGTCTCCGTCGCCTACGCCTACGAATGGCGTCGCGGCGGCCTCAGTTGGGACTGATACCGCGCGGTCGTACGCATGCCGTCATGTCGACACAGTGGAAGTGAGAAGTAGTCCAACATGGGTCTCGAAGAAAAACTGCCCAGCGGCTTTCTGCTGAGCACGGTCGAGGATTTCGCCGGCTATCTGCGCAAGGGTTCGCTCTGGCCCGCCACCTTCGGTCTCGCCTGCTGCGCTATCGAGATGATGGCCACCGGTGCCGGCCGTTTCGACATCGCCCGCTTCGGCATGGAAGCCTTCCGCGCCTCCCCGCGACAGGCCGATCTGATGATCGTCGCAGGACGGGTCAGCCAGAAGATGGCGCCGGTGTTGCGTCAGGTCTACGACCAGATGACCGAGCCGAAATGGGTGCTCGCGATGGGCGTCTGCGCATCCTCCGGCGGCATGTTCAACAACTACGCCATCGTGCAGGGTGTCGACCATGTCGTGCCCGTCGACATCTACCTGCCCGGCTGCCCGCCGCGGCCGGAGATGCTGCTCAACGCGATTCTGGCATTGCACGCAAAGATTCAGGAGATGCCGCTGGGCGTCAATCGCGACGAGGCGGTTCGCGCAGCCGAGCAGGCCGCGCTGGCATCGACGCCGACCATCCGGATGGAGGGTCTGCTGCGATGACGTTCGACTCCCCGGACAACACCGGAACACCTCCGTCGGAAGAACTCCCGCAGGCCACGACGGCCGGACCGGAAGGCACTGTCCCCGAAGAAGAGTGGGCCGCGGCGGGCGCCGAGGTGATCGGCGTGCGTCGTGGCATGTTCGGCGTCAGCGGCACCGGCGATACCTCCGGCTACGGCAAGCTGGTCCGGCCGGTCAGCCTGCCGGGCAGCACCCCGGCACCCTACGGCGGTTACTTCGACGAGGTCGTCGACGCCTTGCGCACCGCACTCACCGCCGCGGGCATCGGCTTCGAGACCGCGATCGAGAAGATCGTCGTGTTCCGCGGCGAGCTCACCGTGCATGTGCGCCGCGAACACCTGCCGACCGTCGCGCTCACGCTGCGCAACGACGCCGCACTGCGCTTCGAACTCTGCCTGGGCGTCAGCGGCGTGCACTACCCGGATGACGAGGGCCGCGAACTGCACGCGGTCTACCCGCTCATGTCGATCACGCACAACCGCAGGCTGCGCATCGAGGTGTCCGTGCCGGA
Organism: Nocardia sp. NBC_01009; assembly: GCF_045208035.1. Lineage (NCBI taxonomy): Bacteria > Bacillati > Actinomycetota > Actinomycetes > Mycobacteriales > Nocardiaceae > Nocardia > Nocardia sp. NBC_01009. The sequence goes on from NZ_CP108695.1 coordinate 6,276,512, forward strand.
CGCCGACCCGCACATACCGTCGCTGTACAGCGTGTACCCGACCACCGACTGGCACGAGCGGGAAACCTACGACTTCTTCGGCATCCTCTTCGACGGTCACCCCTCGCTGACCCGCATCACCATGCCAGACGACTGGCGCGGCCACCCCCAGCGCAAGGACTACCCGCTCGGCGGGATCCCGGTCGAGTACAAGGGCGCGCGTATCCCGCCGCCCGACGAGCGGAGGACGTACAGCTAATGAATGAAACAGACATTCGGCCCGACGTCGCAGATGACGCCGGGCATGAGTCGGCTGCGGGGGCAGAGCCCACCGTGGTCACCGTCGCGGGACAGGACTGGGACCAGGTCGCCGAAGCGCTCGACGGCGCGGGCGAAGAGCGCATCGTCGTCAATATGGGTCCACAGCACCCGTCCACGCACGGCGTGCTACGCCTCATTCTCGAGATCGAGGGCGAGACGGTCACCGAGGCGCGCTGCGGAATCGGCTACCTGCACACCGGAATCGAGAAGAATCTCGAATTCCGGAACTGGACCCAGGGCGTCACCTTCGTCACCAGGATGGACTACCTGTCGCCGTTCTTCAACGAGACGGCCTACTGCCTCGGCGTAGAGAAGCTGCTCGACATCACCGAGCAGATCCCCGAGCGGGCCACCGTCATCCGGGTCATGCTCATGGAGCTCAACCGCATCTCCTCACACCTGGTCGCACTGGCCACCGGTGGCATGGAATTGGGCGCGCTGACCCCGATGCTGTTCGGTTTCCGTGAACGCGAACTGATCCTGGACGTCTTCGAGACCATCACCGGCCTGCGCATGAACCACGCCTACGTCCGACCGGGCGGTCTCATCCAGGACCTGCCGGACAACGGTGTCGCGAAGGTCCGCGAGCTGCTCGAGCTGATGCCGAAGCGACTGCGGGACATGGAGAAACTGCTCACCGCCAACCCGATCTGGAAGGCACGCACCCAGAACATCGGCTACCTGGATCTCACCGGTTGCATGGCGCTCGGCATCACCGGTCCGGTGCTGCGCTCCACCGGCTTGCCGCACGATCTGCGCAAATCGCAGCCCTACTGCGGCTACGAGACCTACGAATTCGACATTCCCACCACCACCGGCTGCGACTGCTACGGCCGCTATGTGATCCGGGTGGAAGAGATGAAGGAATCGCTCAAGATCGTCGAACAGTGCCTCGACCGGCTGCGCCCCGGTCCGGTGATGGTGGACGACAAGAAGATCGCCTGGCCCGCCGACCTCTCGATCGGCCAGGACGGACTCGGCAACTCCCCCAAGCACATCGGCAAGATCATGGGCACGTCCATGGAGGGACTCATCCACCACTTCAAGCTCGTCACCGAGGGCATCCGGGTTCCGGCGGGGCAGGTGTACACGGCCGTCGAGTCGCCGCGCGGCGAACTGGGCGTACATATGGTCAGCGACGGCGGCACCCGGCCCTTCCGCGTGCACTATCGCGACCCCTCGTTCACAAATTTGCAAGCAGTGGCGGCGATGTGTGAGGGCGGCATGCTCGCCGACGTCATCGCGGCCGTCGCCAGTATTGATCCCGTCATGGGCGGAGTGGACCGATGACAGAGATTCTGCTGAAGCTGACCACGCGACCAGAGCCGTATCCGGCCTATGTGCGTGAGCGTCTCGAGGTCGACGCCAAGGAAATCATCGGCCGTTACCCGCACCCCAGGTCGGCGCTGCTGCCATTGCTGCACCTGGTGCAGGCCGAAGAGGGTTATGTCACCGGCACCGGCATCGAATTCTGCGCCGACCAGCTCGGACTGACCGGCGCCGAGGTGACCGCGGTGGCCACCTTCTATTCGATGTACCGGCGCACACCGACCGGTGACTACCACGTCGGGGTCTGCACCAACACACTGTGCGCGGTGATGGGTGGCGACGCCATTCTCGCGACACTGCAGCGGCATCTCGACATCCAGCACGGCGAGACCACGCAGGACGGTGTGATCACGCTCGAGCACGTCGAGTGCAATGCGGCGTGCGATTTCGCGCCGGTCGTCATGGTCAACTGGGAGTTCTTCGACAACCAGACGCCGGAATCAGCTCAGGCACTGGTGGATTCGCTACGCGCGGGAGAGCGGGTGACCCCGAGCCGCGGCGCGCCGCTGTGCACGTTCAAGCAGACCGCACGCATCCTCGCCGGATTCCCCGACCAGCGACCCGGCGTGCTGGACGGCGCGGCGGGCGAGGCCACCCTGGCCGGTCTGCGGGTCGCTCAGGAACACAACATGAATCCGCCTGCGCCGCAGCCGAATATGGAGGGCGCCTGATATGACGTTGACTCCGGTTCTCACCCGATACTGGGACGATCCCCAATCGTGGACGATGGACACCTACCATCGCCATGACGGCTACCAGGCGCTGCGCAAAGCCTTGCGGATGGACCCCGACCAGGTCATCCAGACCGTCAAGGACGCGGGTCTGCGCGGCCGCGGCGGCGCGGGGTTCCCGACCGGCATGAAGTGGAGCTTCATTCCGCAGGGTCCTGGCCCCGACGGCACCACCAAGCCGCATTACCTGGTTGTCAATGCCGACGAGTCGGAACCCGGCACCTGCAAGGACATTCCCCTCATGCTGGCCACTCCGCACACGCTGATAGAGGGTGTGATCATCGCCGCCTACGCCATCCGCGCGGCGCACGCCTTCATCTATGTGCGCGGCGAGGTGGTGCCGGTGCTGCGTCGCCTACAGGCCGCGGTGACCCAGGCCTACGAGGCCGGATATCTCGGCCACAATATCCTCGGCACCGGCTACGACCTCGAGCTGATCGTGCACGCCGGTGCGGGCGCCTACATCTGTGGCGAGGAAACCGCGCTGCTGGATTCATTGGAAGGCCGCCGCGGCCAGCCCCGCCTGCGACCGCCGTTCCCCGCCGTCGCCGGGCTCTACGCCTGCCCGACCGTGGTGAACAACGTCGAATCCATTGCCAGTGTGCCACCGATCATCCTCAACGGCACGGCCTGGTTCCGGTCCATGGGCACCGAGAAGTCGCCCGGCTTCACGCTGTACTCCTTGTCGGGCCATGTCGCCCGGCCCGGCCAGTACGAGGCGCCGCTCGGCATCACGCTGCGGGAACTGCTCGATTATGCAGGCGGCGTGCGCGCCGGGCATCGGGTGAAGTTCTGGACGCCCGGCGGCTCGTCGACACCGTTGTTCACCGACGAGCACCTCGATGTACCGCTGGACTACGAGGGTGTCGCGGGCGCCGGATCCATGCTGGGCACCAAGGCATTACAGATCTTCGACGACACCACCTGCGTGGTGCGTGCCGTCCTGCGCTGGACCGAGTTCTACGCCCACGAATCGTGTGGCAAGTGCACACCCTGCCGCGAGGGCACCTACTGGCTCGTCCAGTTGCTGAAGCGCATCGAGGCGGGCCGCGGCACCGAATCCGATCTGGACAAGCTGCTCGATATCAGCGACACCATCAACGGCAAGTCGTTCTGCGCCCTCGGTGACGGCGCGGCCAGCCCGATCATCTCCTCCCTGAAGTTCTTCCGCGAGGAGTTCATCGACCATCTGCGCCTCGACGGCTGTCCGTTCGATCCCGCGCGCACGACTGCCTGGGCCGAAGGAGTCCGATGAGTACAGCATCGCGTAGCGATTCGATGGGGGGTGCCGGCCGGGTGACGGGTGGGCCTGCCACTGTGAACACCAATACCAGCGGGCTCGTTCCCGCCGATCTGGTGACCGTGACCATCGACGACACCACCGTCAGCGTGCCTGCGGGCACGCTCGTGATCCGGGCCGCCGAACTGATGGGCATCCAGATCCCCCGCTTCTGCGACCACCCGCTGCTCGAACCGGTCGGCGCCTGCAGGCAGTGCATCGTCGAAGTGGAAGGCCAGCGCAAGCCGGTCGCCTCCTGCACCATGGCAGTCACCGACGGCATGGTGGTGCGCACCCAGCTCACCTCCGCCGTCGCCGACAAGGCGCAAGAGGGCGTGATGGAGCTGCTGCTCATCAACCATCCTCTCGACTGCCCGGTCTGCGACAAAGGCGGCGAATGCCCGCTGCAGAACCAGGCGATGTCGAGCGGTCGGCCCGAAACCCGGTTCGACGGCGTGAAACGCACCTACCCCAAGCCGATTCCGCTGTCCACGGCGGTGCTGCTGGACCGGGAACGTTGTGTGCTCTGCGCCCGCTGCACGCGCTTCTCCCAGGAGGTCGCCGGTGACCCCTTCATCGAGCTCATGGATCGAGGAGCCCTGCAACAGGTCGGCATCGCGCAGGCCGAGCCGCTCGATTCGTATTTCTCCGGCAACACCGTGCAGATCTGCCCGGTCGGCGCGCTCACCGGCACCAGCTACCGGTTCCGCGCGCGCCCGTTCGACCTGGTATCGAGTCCGAGCGTCTGCGAGCATTGCGCGTCGGGTTGCGCGCAGCGCACCGACCATCGCCGCGGCAAGGTGCTTCGCCGGCTGGCGGGCGACGATCCGCAGGTCAACGAGGAATGGAACTGCGACAAGGGCCGCTGGGCTTTCGCCTATGCCACCGAACGCGACCGGCTGACCACACCCATGGTGCGCGGTTGGGACGGCAAGCTCGCGCCTGCCTCATGGTCCGAGGCGCTCGCCGCCGCCGCGGAGGGTTTGGCCGCCGCGCACGGCAGCGCGGGTGTCCTGATCGGCGGCCGCATCACCGAAGAAGACGCCTACGCCTACGCCAAATTCGCGCGAGTTGCGCTCGGCACCAACGACATCGACTTCCGCAGCCGCGTCCATTCGGTCGAAGAGGCCGATTTCCTTGCCGCCCGCATCGCCGGGCAGGGTGTCACCGTCGACTACGACAGCCTGGAAAAGGCGCCGATCGTCCTGCTCGCCGGTTTCGAGCCGGAGGAGGAATCACCGATCGTCTATCTGCGGCTGCGTAAGGCCGCACGCAAGCACGGACTGCCGGTCTACTCGTTGGCCGCCTACGCCTCGCGTGGCCTCGACCGCATGTCCGGCACCCTGCTGCAGGCGATGCCCGGCGCGGAGCCGCACCTGCTCGACACGCTGCGCACCGGTGAAATCGCCACCGCGGAAATCTATTCCGCACAGCTGACCGAGGCGTCGCGGCTGCTGCGCCAATCGGGCGCGGTGATCATGGTCGGCGAGCGGCTCGCTGGAATCCCCGGCGCGCTCTCGGCGGCGGTCCGGCTCGCCGACGAGACCGGCGCCGCCCTGGCCTGGGTGCCGCGGCGGGCGGGCGAACGCGGCGCGGTGGAGGCGGGCGCACTGCCCGGCCTGCTCCCGGGCGGCAGGCCCGTCGTGGATCCTCGTGCCCGCCAACAGGTTCGGGCCCTCTGGAACGTGCCCGACCTGCCGGTGACCGTCGGCCGCGACACCGCCGCCATCCTGGAGGCCGCCGCCACCCTCGGCGCTCTCGTCATCGGCGGCGTCGATCTCGCCGATCTGCCGGACCCGCAGGCCGCGCTCGCCGCCGTCGACGCCGCCCGCTTCGTGGTCAGCCTGGAATTGCGTCACAGTGCCATCACCGACCGCGCCGATGTGGTGTTCCCCGTGGCTTCGGCGATGGAAAAGTCCGGCACCTTCCGCACCTGGGAGGGCCGCGCGCGGCAGTTCGACGCCGCGCTGCACGACTCCGCCGTGCGGCGAGCGGCGACTCCCCTCTCGGATCAGCGCGTCATCCAGGCGATCGCGGATGAGATGCAAGTGCCGCTCGGGCTGCCCGATGCCAATGCGGCCCGTGCCGAACTCGCCGAACTCGGCGCGTGGGACGGCCCGCCCGTCGCGCCACCCGCGCATCGTGCGCACCCGGTCACCCAGCCCGAACCGGGCACCGCTGTCCTCGCAGGCTGGCGAATGCTGTTGGACCAGGGCCGGATGCAGGACGGGGAGCCGAACCTGGCAGGTATCGCACGCCCGCCGGTGGTGCGACTCTCGCAGGCGACAGCCGCCGAAATCGGTGCCGTCGAAGACGATCCGATCAGCATCGTCACCGAGCGCGGCACCATCACGCTGCCGCTGATGATCACCGACCTGCCCGACCGGGTGGTCTGGCTGCCGCTGAATTCGCCGGGAAGTTCGGTCTTCGAACAACTCGCCACCCAACCGGGCGGCGTGGTTCATCTGCGACGTGCGGACGAGAGGATGAAGGAACACCGTCATGAGTGATCTGGCTCTGCTCGTCGCGACGCCCTCCGTGGTTACGCACGCTGCCGCCTACGGACCCGACGCGTTCGCCCTCTTCGGTCACGACCCGCTGTGGCTCGTGCTCGCAAAGTCCCTCGCGATCTTCGCCTTCCTGCTGCTCACCCCGTTGATGGCGGTGTATCTGGAACGAAAGATCGTGGCCTGGATGCAGATGCGGGTCGGCCCGAACCGGGTCGGCCCCAAGGGCACACTGCAGGCCATCGCCGACGGCGTGAAGATGGCGCTCAAGGAAGACATCATCCCGACGATCGTGGACAAGCCGATCTTCATCATGGCGCCGATCATTTCGGTGATCCCTGCCGTCATGGCGTTCGCGGTGATCCCGTTCGGGCCGGAGGTGTCGATCCTGGGACATCGCACCGCGCTGCAGCTGACCGATATGCCGGTCGCCGTGCTCTACATCCTCGCGATCACCTCGATCGGCGTCTACGGCATCGTGCTCGCCGGGTGGTCGTCCGGCTCCACCTACCCGCTACTCGGCGGCCTGCGCTCGACCGCGCAGGTGATCTCCTACGAGATCGCGATGGCGCTGTGCTTCGCGACGGTGTTCCTGCTCGGCGGCACCATGGCCACCTCGGGCATCGTCAAGGCACAGGAGGGCACCTGGTACGTCTTCCTACTGCTGCCGTCGTTCCTGATCTATTGCGTCTCGATGGTCGGCGAGACCAACCGGGCGCCGTTCGACCTGCCCGAGGCCGAGGGGGAGCTCGTCGGCGGCTTCCACACCGAGTACTCGTCGCTCAAGTTCGCGATGTTCATGCTCGCCGAATACATCAATATGGCAACGGTTTCCGCACTGGCGACCACGCTGTTCCTCGGCGGCTGGCACGCACCGTGGCCGCTGAACATGTGGGACGGGGCCAATTCCGGCTGGTGGCCGGTGCTGTGGTTCACCCTCAAGGTGTGGACGTTCCTGTTCGTATTCATCTGGCTGCGCGGCACACTGCCGCGGCTGCGCTACGACCAGTTCATGAATCTCGGCTGGAAGCTGCTGATTCCGGCGTCGCTGCTGTGGGTGATGCTGGTGGCCACTGCTCGAGTGTTGGAGGCCGAGGGCTATCACGTCCAGACACCCGTGTTGGTCATCGGCGGGTTGATCATCTCCGTGCTGATGGTGGGCATGTTCCTGCGGGCCGGACGCGCAGACGGCATGCCGCCGCCGGTGGCGGAACCGAGTCCCGAGGTATCCGGTGCGAGCGGGTCGACGGTGTTCCTCGGTTTCCCGACACCGCCGATGCCCGACCCCGCGCTGGCGCATCCCATGCCGAAACCCGGTCTGTTCGCTCCGCTTGCCGGATTCGTCGTCACCGCATCGACCATGTTCAAAAAGGCCAACACCGAGTTCTACCCGGAGCAGAAGGTACCGACCGCGCCGCGCTATCACGGTCGCCACCAGCTCAACCGGCACCCGGACGGACTCGAGAAGTGCATCGGCTGCGAACTGTGCGCCTGGGCCTGTCCCGCCGACGCCATCTACGTCGAGGGCGCGGACAACACCGAGGAGCAGCGCTTCTCACCGGGTGAGCGTTACGGCCAGGTCTATCAGATCAACTACCTCCGCTGCATCGGCTGCGGTCTGTGCATCGAAGCGTGCCCGACACGGGCGCTGACGATGACCAACGAATACGAGATGACCGACGACAATCGCGCCGATCTGATCTACGAGAAGGACCAGCTGCTCGCCCCGCTGCAGCCCGGCATGATCGCGCCACCGCATGCCATGTATCCGGGCACCGACGAAGGCGACTACTACCGCGGCAACGTGCCCGGTGGCGCCGCAGAGGCGGAACCCACTCCCCCGAGGCTGCCCGCCACCGCGGGCGCGGAAGGAGGCGCGCCGTGAACGCATTGATCCTGGCCGCCGAGCCACTGACCCGAGCTTCCACTGGTGAGGCCGTCAGTTTCTGGATCCTCGCCCCGCTGGCCGTGATCGGCGCGCTCGGCATGGTCTTCGCACCCAAGGCTGTGCATTCGGCGATGTGCCTCGCCTCGACGATGATCGCGCTCGCGGTCATGTACATTGCCCAGGACGCCCTGTTCCTCGGCGTGGTACAGATCGTCGTCTACACCGGCGCGGTGATGATGCTGTTCCTGTTCGTGCTCATGCTGGTCGGCGTCGATTCCGCCGAGTCGCTGCGGGAAACCATTCGCGGGCAACGGCTTTCCGCCGCCGCGGTCGGCCTCGGTTTCGGCCTGCTGCTGATCAGCGGCATCGCCAGCGGCGTCCGCAACTCCGGAATCACCTACCCGGCCACCGGATTCGCAGGCCGTGACGTGATCGGCGAGCTCGCCGAGCTGATCTTCATCCGCTACGTGTGGGCCTTCGAGCTCACCGGTGCACTGCTCATCGCCGCCACCATCGGCGCGATGGTGCTCGCGCACCGCGAGCAGTTCGGCCAGCGGCTCGGCCAGCGCGAAATGTCGCAGCGCCGGTTCCGCAGCACCGGTGACCCGCTGTATCCCACGCGCCGCGCCACCCCGCTGCCCACCCCCGGCGTCTACGCCAGGCACAACGCGGTCGACATCCCGGCCAGGCTGCCGGACGGGTCCTTCGAGGAATTGTCGGTCAGCACCATCCTGCGGCACCGTCGCACCAGGGCGCTCACCGAAGCGGCCGTCATCTCGGTCGGCTCGACGAGCACACCCGACGGGACCGAAAACCACGCGCCCGCCGACGATTCCCCACAGAGCTGACGAGGAAGGCATACGGTGAACCCCCAGAACTACCTGTTCCTGTCCGCGCTGTTGTTCACGATCGGCGCCGCGGGAGTCCTACTGCGGCGCAACGCCATCGTCGTGTTCATGTGCATCGAGTTGATGCTCAACGCGGTGAATCTCGCCTTCGTCACCTTCGCCAGGCTGCATGCCAATCTGGATGGCCAGGTGTTCGCGTTCTTCACCATGGTGGTCGCCGCGGCCGAGGTCGTCGTCGGCCTGGCCATCATCATGACCATCTTCCGCGCCCGCCGCTCGACCTCGGTCGACGACGCCAACCTGCTGAAGTTCTGACATGGACGGGACAACAACTCTCGGACTGCTGCCCGCGCTGCCGCTGGCAGGCGCCGTCATCCTGCTGCTCGGCGGGAAGTACACCGACAAGTGGGGTCACCTGCTCGGCACTGTCGCGGCGCTCGCGTCGTTCGTGGTCGCCGGGATGGCATTCTTCAGCATGCTCGACCGCGATAATGCCGAACGAGCCATTCACCAGGACCTGTTCAGCTGGGTGCCGGTGCCGGGACTCGAGGTCGATTTCGGCCTCCAATTGGACCAGCTGTCCATCTGTTTCGCACTGCTGATCACCGGAGTCGGATCGCTGATCCACATCTATTCCATCGGCTATATGAGCCACGATCCGGCACGACGACGGTTCTTCGCCTATCTCAACCTGTTCCTCGCGGCGATGCTGCTGCTGGTGCTGGCGAACAACTATCTCGTGCTCTATCTCGGCTGGGAAGGCGTCGGCCTCGCGTCCTACCTGCTGATCGGGTTCTGGCACGAAAAGCCGTCCGCCGCAACAGCAGCCAAGAAGGCTTTCGTGGTCAACCGGGTCGGCGACATGGGCCTGGCGATCGCCATGTTCACCATGTTCACCACCTTCGGGTCGATCAACTTCACCGACGTGTTCGGCGCAGCGTCCGCCGCCAGCGAGGGAAAGCTCACGGCGATCGGATTGCTGCTGCTGCTCGCCGCGTGTGGCAAGTCCGCGCAGGTGCCGCTGCAGTCCTGGCTCGGTGACGCGATGGAGGGCCCGACCCCCGTGTCGGCGCTCATCCACGCGGCAACCATGGTCACCGCGGGCGTGTATCTGATCGCTCGGTCCGGCCCGATCTTCGACCTGGCGCCCAATGCCCGACTCGGGGTGGTGCTCGTCGGCGCGGTGACACTGTTGTTCGGTGCGATCGTCGGTTGCGCGAAAGACGACATCAAGAAGGCGCTCGCCGCCTCCACCATGAGCCAGATCGGCTATATGGTGCTGGCCGCCGGGCTCGGTCCGGCCGGCTACGCGGTCGCCATCATGCATCTGCTCACGCACGGCTTCTTCAAGGCCGGACTGTTCCTCGGTGCGGGTTCGGTGATGCACGCAATGGACGATGAGACCGACATGCGCCGCTACGGCGGACTGCGCACGCTGCTGCCGATCACCTACATCACCTTCGGGCTCGGCTATCTCGCCATCATCGGGGTGCCGCCGTTCGCCGGGTTCTTCTCCAAGGACCGCATTATCGAGGCGGCGTTCAACCAGGGCGGCGCCAGCGGTTTGGCGCTCGGCGCAGTGACGCTGCTCGGCGCCGGACTGACCGCGTTCTACATGACGCGGGTGATGCTGATGACCTTCTTCGGCGAACGCCGCTGGAAACCCGACACCCATCCGCACGAGTCACCCGCGGTGATGACGGGACCGATGATCCTGCTTGCCGTCGGATCGGTTGCTGCGGGCGGGCTGTTCGTCCTCGGATCGTCGCTGCAGAACTGGCTGGAACCCGTTGTCGGCGCACACCACGGTGAAGAGGCCGTTCCCGCCGCTGTCATCACCGCATTCGCGCTGATCGTCGTCGCTGTGGGCGTCGCGTTCGCCTACTACCAGTACGCCCAGCGTGAGATCCCCGAAACCGCACCGGAATCGGTGAGCACGCTGACCGTCGCGGCTCGCAAGGATCTCTACGGCGACGCATTCAACGAAGGCGTGTTCATGCGGCCGGGCGCCTACCTGACCCGGGTCCTCGTCTTTCTCGACAGCCGCGGCATCGACGGAATCGTCAACGGCACCGCCGCACTGATCGGCGGCCTTTCCGGCCGCATCCGGCGCGTCCAGTCCGGATTCGTACGCTCCTATGCCCTGTCCATGTTCACCGGCGCGGCCCTGGTGGCCGCCGCCCTGCTGGCGGTGAGGATCTGGTGACCGATTTTCCCTGGTTGACCTTGCTGTGGGCGTTGCCCGCGGTCGGCTCTGTTGCGGTGCTCGTGCTGCCCGCCGCCCAACGCACACTGGCGCGCTGCCTGGCCCTGTGCATCTCGATCGCGGTGCTGGTGATCGGCATCATCTTGGCGGTGCGCTTCGATCCCGGTGGGGCGCAATATCAGTTCGTCGAGGACCACGAGTGGATTCCGGCCTTCGGCGCCGGATACACCCTGGGCCTGGACGGGATCGCGCTGGTACTCGTACTGCTCACTGCGGCGCTGGTGCCATTGCTGATCCTCGCGGGCTGGAACGACGAGCGCGAGGTCGGCAGCGGCCGCCGCGTCGTGCACACCTACGTCGCACTCAGCCTGATGGTCGAAGCGATGGTGCTGATCTCCTTCGTTTCGCTCGACATCCTGCTGTTCTATGTGTTCTTCGAGGCCATGCTCATCCCGATGTACTTCCTCATCGGCGGCTTCGGACCGCGCAGTGCGGATGTGCAGCTGCGCCAGCAGCGGTCGCGGGCGGCGGTGAAGTTCCTGCTCTACAACCTGTTCGGCGGGCTGATCATGCTGGCCGCGGTGATCGGGTTGTATGTGCTCACCGCGCGGGAAGGGCTCGGCGCGGGCTCGGCGGGCACCTTCGACTTCCGCACCGTGGTCACCGCGGCCAACGCCGGACAGCTCGGCGCCGGTCCCGCCGTGCTCAACGCCCTGTTCCTCGGGTTCATGTTCGCGTTCGCGGTGAAGGCCCCGCTGTGGCCGCTGCACACCTGGCTGCCCGATGCGGCGGTCGCGGCGACGCCGTCGAGTGCGGTGCTGATGATGGCGGTAGTCGACAAGGTCGGCACCTTCGGCATGCTGCGCTACTGCCTGATGCTGTTCCCGGATGCCTCGGGCACCTATGCGCCGCTGGTGATCACGCTCGCGGTCATCGGCATCATCTACGGCGCGCTACTGGCCGTCGGCCAGACCGACGTGATGCGGCTGATCGCTTACACCTCGATCTCGCACTTCGGATTCATCATCCTCGGCATTTTCGCGATGACGAGCCAGGGACAGACCGGGGCGACGCTCTACATGGTCAACCACGGCATTTCGACCGCCGCACTGTTCCTGATCGCCGGATTCCTGGTGTCGCGCAGGGGTACCCGGGTCATCGCCGAATTCGGCGGGGTGCAGAAAGTCGCGCCGGTGCTCGCGGGCACCTTCTTCATCGCCGGCCTCGCCACGCTGTCGCTGCCCGGTCTCGCCCCATTCGTCAGCGAATTCCTGGTCCTGGCCGGCACGTTCAGCCGCTACCAGGTCGCCGCCGTCATCGCGACCGGCGCACTCGTGCTCGCCGCACTGTATGTGCTATGGCTCTACCAGCGCATGATGACCGGCCCGGTGAAGGAAGGCAACGAGCGCCTCTACGATCTGGTGCCCCGCGAACTCGCTGTGGTGGTACCACTGATCGCGGCGCTGCTGTTCCTCGGCGTCTACCCGAAACCACTGCTGGACTTCATCAATCCGGCGGTCGGACAGACGCTGACCACGATCGGCCGCCACGACCCCGCGCCGTCGGTGCCGTCGCTGCCCGAAGCGGGGGCGCCCGGGCACACCGGAGGTGCGCACAAGTGAGCGCCGCCGAGCGTCGACCGGACCGCCTCAGTACCGGCTGTGGCGCGCACTTCGGTGCCGCCAGGCAGGTCGCCACCATGTTCTATGTATCAAGGACGGCATAAGTGACTTCCTACGAATACGGAACTGTGCTCGCCGCCACGGTCCCCGCACCGAGCATCGAGTACAGCAAGCTCTCGCCGATGCTCATCGTTTTCGGTGTCGCGGTAGTCGGGGTGCTGGTCGAAGCGTTCCTGCCTCGACCGTATCGGTATGCGACGCAGGTGGTGCTCGGGCTCGCCGGTCTGCTGGCGGCTCTGGTTGCCGTCGTACGCCTCTCGGGCACCAATGCCACCGCGATGGTCGGTGCGGTGTCGATCGACGGCGTCACACTGTTCCTGCAGGGCACGATCCTGGTGGTCTCGATCCTGGCGCTGCTGCTCATCGCCGAGCGTGACGCGCAGCCGCGCGCCGAAGGACGTTCCGGTCCCGGCACCTGGAGTCTGGCGGCGGCCACCGTCGGACGCAGCTTGGACGCGTTCACGCCGCAAGCCTCCGCGGTCCCGGGAGGCGCGGGCGAGATGGCCGCCATCCGAACGGGTGTCGCGACCACCGAGGTGTTTCCACTGACCATGCTCGCGATCGGTGGGCTGCTGCTCTTCCCGGCGTCGAACGATCTGCTCACCATGTTCGTCGCGCTCGAGGTGCTGTCGCTGCCGTTGTATCTGCTGTGCGGGCTCGCCCGTCGCAAGCGACTGCTCTCCCAGGAAGCAGCGCTCAAATACTTTCTGCTCGGCGCGTTCTCGTCGGCGTTCTTCCTCTACGGTGTCGCCCTGCTCTATGGCCAGGCGGGCACCGTCCGGCTCGGCGGTATCGCGGATGCGATAGCGCAGCATCCGGAGAACACCACCCTCGCCATGCTCGGTGTCGGCCTGCTCGCGGTCGGCCTGCTGTTCAAGATCGGCGCGGTGCCGTTCCAGTCCTGGGTGCCCGATGTGTACCAGGGCGCGCCGACACCGATCACCGGATTCATGGCCGCCGCAACGAAGATCGCCGCGGTCGGCGCGCTGCTGCGCCTGCTCCAGGTCGCGGTGCCCGGCCTGCGCGACGACTGGCGGCCGGTGCTCGCCGCCATCGCCATCGCCACTATGCTCATCGGCGCGGTCATGGCGATCACCCAGACCGACGTGAAGCGCATGCTCGCGTACTCCTCGGTTGCGCACGCCGGTTTCATTCTCACCGGCCTGATCCCCGGCACCGATGCCGGTGTCGCCGCCATCCTGTTCTACCTGCTGGCCTATGGCATCGGCACCGTCGGTGCCTTCGCCGTCGTCGGCCTGGTTCGGGACAGCTCCGGTGCGGAAGCCACCGCCATGTCGCAGTGGGCCGGCCTCGGCCGCCGCTCCCCGGCCCTGGCAACGGTGTTCGCGCTCTTCCTGCTCTCCTTCGCGGGCCTGCCCCTGACCAGCGGCTTCGTCAGTAAGTTCGCCGTCTTCCAAGCGGCGGCCGCCGGCGGAGCCACGCCTCTCGTCCTCGTCGGTGTGATCTCCAGCGCGATCGCGGCCTTCTTCTACATCCGCGTCATCGTGCTGATGTTCTTCACCGACCCGCCCGAAGCCGCCCCTGCGGTGATCACCCCCTTCCTGACCACCGCGGTCGTCACCTTCACCGCAGGAGCAACCATTCTGCTCGGCATCCTGCCCCAGTCGATGCTGGACATCGCCGAACGCGCGGCGACCTTCGTTCACTAGTCACGCACCGACCGGTACCGCCGCACACGCATGAAGTGCGGCGGTACTGTCGTGTTCGGGGCAGTTCGCACGCGGAAACGTCAGTGCAGGTACGAAGCTCCGTTGACATTCAACACCGCGCCCGAGGTCCAGGTCGCTTCCGCCGAGGCGAGATACCGCACCGCCGAGGCGATTTCCTCCGGCTCGGCGACCCGGTCGAAAGGGCTCTGAGCTCGGACGTCGTCGGTGACGCGGTGCACGACACGTTCGGTCGCCACGAAACCGGGCGCGACCGAGGCGACCGCGATGCCGTAGGGAGCGAGATAGACCGCCAGCGATTGACCGAGAGCGTGCACGCCCGCCTTGCTCGCGCCGTATGCGGGGTAGTCGGGTTCGCCGCGGAACGCGCCCCGGGAGCCGATATTCACGATGCGGCCCGCGACACCGCGGTCGATCATCTGTCGGGCCGCGCAGTAGGAGACGTTGGCGGTGCCGAACACGTTGACATCCATGGTCGTGCGCCATGCCTGCTGCCAGTCCGCATAGCTGGTCTCCGCCAACGGATGCGGAATGTTCACCGCCGCATTGTTGACCAGAACATGCACGGTGCCCAGCCCCGCGACGGCCGCGGCGACGATCGCCTCGGCCTCCTCCGGTGACCCGACATCCCCGCCCACGAGCACATGTCCCGTTCCCGGCAGCCCACGCAACGTCTCCTCGGCGTCGTCCTTGCCGGTCGCGTAGTGCACCGCCACCCGGTCGCCGCCTTCGGCAAACGCGTGCGCGATGGCCCGTCCGATCCCCCGCGACGCACCCGTCACCAACACACCACGACTCATTCGTCCATCACCATGCCCCTAGCCTGCCATCACGGCTCGGCGGCGACATCGCCACGCCCGCCAGCCTCGGCAAAACCGCATGTGATCGATAGCCGCCCAGCATATTTGCCGGGCCGTGCCCGCCCGGATCGATGGCCCGCACTGCTGCGGCGTCGAGGCAAACCTGACGGTCTTACTGCTAATGTGGGCCAGTCGTCAGGTTTCGGACGACTGGAAGGGCTTGCTTTGTTCGGTCGGTGGTTGTCGAAATCATCTGTCCTGCAGGGACTGTGAGGCGACGATGGTGAGACTGTGGTTGGCCTCGCCAGAACTCCGGTCCTCGGCACTGACCTCTTTGCCGGGGTCACGATGGTCGGCAACTGCGAGGAAGGGCTGAACGAAGCGATGTGGCGGGAGGCTGTAAGTCGATGATCGAAGCACGCAGCATACCGTCGAAACCCCGGCGAACCCCTGACCTCTCTCGACACATGTGACCGAGGCGCATGCCCGCATTCACCGATTTCGTCGAGTTTTTGATCCATCGTCTGGAGTCACGCCTATGACCAAGCCGCACTCGCCGTTGTCGGCCGCGCCCAACGCAACCACGAACGGAACCTGCCCCGTCGCGCACGGCTCACCGATCCGTACCGATGGTCCCCGTGTCTCACTGCACACTCCGGAATTCGCCGCCGACCCGCACCGCGCCTACCGCGAGATGCGCAGGCAGTACGGTTCGATGGTGCCGATGGAGCTGGCCCCGGATGTGCCGGCCACCTTGGTGATCGGCTACAACACCGCACTGCGAATCCTCAATGACCCGGACCATTTTCCGGCCGACCCGCGGACCTGGCAGCAGCACGTGCCCGACGACTCCCCCATCAAGCCGATGATGGAGTGGTATCCGAACGCGCTGCGCAACAGCGGAGCCGCGCACACGCGCTATCGGCAGGCCTACACCGCGAGCATCGACGGAATCGACCTACACGCCCTACATTCCACGGTCGAAAAGGTCGCTGTTCCACTGATCAATACTTTCTGCGAGGCCGGTTCGGCCGATCTGGTGTCACAGTACGCGTTGCCGCTGGTCTTCGAGCTGCTCAACCAGTTGGTCGGCTGCTCGACGGAGCTCGGACAGCGGGTCGCGACCGGAATGGCCGCACTCTTCGACACGGTCAACGCCGCCTGGGGCATGCAGACGCTCAGCGAGGCGCTGATGGAGCTGATCCATCTGCGCCGCGCCGAGCCCGGGGATGATGTCACCTCGCGGCTCGCGCACCACCCCGCCGAACTCGACGACACCGAAATGCTCTCCCAGCTGATCAGCTTCTACGGCGCCGGTATCGAACCGCAGCAGAATCTGATCACCAATACCCTGCTGCTGATGCTCACCGACGACCGGTTCGGCGGCGAGGTCCTCGGCGGGAGCCTATCGACTCGCGACGCGCTCGATGAGGTGCTCTTCAACGACCCACCGATGGCGAACTTCTGCATGAGTTACCCGAAGCAGCCGATCCTTATCGAAAACACCTGGCTGCCAGCACATCAGCCGGTCCTCATCAGCCTTGCCGGCTGCAACAACGACCCCGAGATCCGCGGTGGCGACCGCACCGGCAATCGCTCGCATCTGGCGTGGAGTGCTGGGCCGCATGCGTGTCCGGCAAAGTCGGTGGCCTACATGGTCGTGCAGGACGCTATCGATCAGCTGCTCGACGCCCTTCCTGAGATGCAACTGGCCGTGCCGCAGGACGAATTGGTCTGGCGGCCGGGTCCTTTCCACCGGGCGATGGCCGCACTGCCGGTCGCGTTCCCCAAGTCCCCTCCGTTGAACCTGGTGTAAGGAGCGTCTGATGGAGCATGAACCGATAGTCCTGGACACAGCCGGTCTCGACATCCAAGGCGAGTCCGCCCGGATCCGGGCGCGCGGGCCGGTGGCGCTGGTGGAGTTGCCCGGCGGAGTGCCTGCGTGGTCGGTGACCGACGCTGTGGTGCTCCGTAGCCTGCTGGCCGACCCGCGGGTATCGAAGGACCCGCGGCAGCACTGGGCGGCGTACATGAACGGCGAGATCACCGAGGCGTGGCCGTTGCAGCCGTGGGTGGCGGTGGAAAATATGTTCACCGCATACGGCAGCGAGCATCGGCGGCTGCGGAAGTTGGTCGCGCCGGCGTTCACGCATCGCCGGACTGCGGCACTGCGGCCGCGGATCGAGGAGATCACCGAGAATCTGGTGGCACAGCTCGCAGCGACACCGCGTGGTGAGTCCGTCGATCTGCGTGCGCGATTCGCCTATCCGGTGCCGATCCAGGTCATCAGCGAGCTGATGGGTGTGCCCGACCATCTCGGCGCCAGCATCCACAAGTGCGTCGACGGGTTCTTCGACACCTCCTTCACACCCGAGCAGGCGCAGGCCAACTACCTCGAGATGTACCAGCTCATCAGCGAACTGGTGGCCTACCGGCGCCAGAGGCCCGGCGAAGACATCACCAGCGTGTTGATCGCCACCCGCGACGAGGACGACGGCACACAGCTGACCGAGAAGGAACTCGTCGACACGCTGATGCTGGTCATCAACGCCGGACACGAGACCACGGTCAACCTGCTCGATCAGGCGATCTTCGCACTGCTGACGCATCCCGGGCAGCGCGCTGATGTGGTCGAGGGCCGGGTGCCCTGGTCGGATCTGGTGGAGGAGACGCTGCGCTATGAAGCGCCTGTCGCCCATCTGCCACTGCGTTATGCCGTCGACGACATCGACATCGACGGCATCCGCATCCCCAAGGGCGAGGCGATCCTCGCCTCATACGCAGGCGCGAGCCGCGACCCGAAGGTGCACGGCGCAACTGCCGACGAGTTCGACGTGCACCGCGCGACCAAGGACCAGCACGTCGCCTTCGGCCACGGCGCTCACCATTGCATCGGCGCTCCCCTCGCCCGCATGGAGGCCGCGATCGCGCTGCCTGCGCTGTTCAACCGTTTCCCCGACCTACGTTTCGCTGTGGACCCGAAAGAACTGGCGCCGGTAGGCAGCTTCGTCTCCAACGGACATGCACAGCTGCCGGTCTACCTGGAATCGGCGGAGTAACTCGCTGGTGAGTGGGGTGCCGTCCCGGACGACGCCCCACTTCTGCACGAAAATCTACGGCCCCACCCGGAATCCCCGGGCTGCGAATTTCTGCTCACGGCAGCAGGCGACAGCTCCGGGGAAGGCCGCGGCGGTGCAGAAGAACGGCCAGCCCAACTACAGCGGCAAGTACTCGGCGGAGTTCATTCGCGGAATGGCATAGGTGGCCGCTCGGGTCGGGTGTCCTCAGTGGCCACCGAATCCGGCCACAGCCGGCCCGGCCTCGCCGGCCCTCAGCGCCGCAGTGCCGACCCGGGCCGTACCCATGCCGGCCCGGGCGGTACCAATTTCTATGTCCGCCTGCCCATTACGCCCGCAACACTTCACGCAACCGCGGGGCGAAGGCCGCCGGGTCCTCCACGAAACCGGTATGGCCGCCCGGAAAGAGCACCGGCTCGACCCCGAGCATCTCCCCCAACTCCTGCGAGGTGCGCTCACACAACTGTCCGGCCGAATCCGCGCCGAGACCGATCACGATGCGTGCGGCCGTCGCGCGCAACGCCACCGAATCGGGTTC
Organism: Nocardia sp. NBC_01009; assembly: GCF_045208035.1. NCBI lineage: Bacteria > Bacillati > Actinomycetota > Actinomycetes > Mycobacteriales > Nocardiaceae > Nocardia > Nocardia sp. NBC_01009. Next base: position 6,295,385 of record NZ_CP108695.1, read on the forward strand.
CCACGAGGTGGTTCCGCGGAGCTCGTGCGCGAACCAATAACTCTCGCTCGCCTGCTGCCCGGGCTCGCGCTCCCCACCGAAGATCTGTTCGAGCACCGGCTCCGGCATCTGAATGTTGGCCTGCGCCATGAAGTTCCGCCAGGCGCCTAAGGTATCGCCGCCCTGATAGGTGGCAATGATCTCTTCGGTTTTCGCCCGCTGCTCCGCGCGGTCGTCGAGCAGTGCGAGCAACGGCGGCTCGTGCGCAACGACCGTAGTGACCAGATCGGGGTGGGCTTGGGCCAGCGCCAGGGCGGTGACAGCGCCGCCGCTGGAGCCGAACACCACGGCCGGGCCCGCGCCGACGGAGGCGATCAGGCGGGCGAGGTCGTCGGCGCGCAACTCGGGGGTCGAGTCCTGTGTCGGGTCGTCGAGCACGCTGCCCTGGTGGCCGCGCGGGTCGGTGGTGAGGACGGTGTGATCGGTGGCGAGCAAATCCGCCAGCGGCGCGAAGGCCGCCGCGTCCATGGGCGCACCGACCAGAACAACCAGTGGTCCGGTGCCACGCAGCTCGTAATGCAGGCGGGCGCCGGGTACGTCGAGAGTGCCGGTAGTCGCGGGGGCGGTCGAAGTCGAGGTCATTGATTTTCCTGGTGGAGTAGTCCTGCGGGTCCATGAGTGTTGACTGTGGCCACGTCGAAAACTCATCGGTCGGTCGGATATCCCCTGGACAATGCCACTTGCACCTAGAGATATTAGGTTTTAACCTAGGAGACCTAGGAAGGTAGGTGCGCATGTCCCCACGCGCCGGTCTCACGGCCGACAAGATCGTCCATGCGGCGGCCGATCTGGCAGACGAGGTCGGTTTCGACAACCTCACTGTGTCGGCACTGGCACGGACGTTCGACGTCAAAGACGCGAGCCTGTACTCGCACATCAAGAACATCAAGGATCTGCGCCAGCGGGTGTCCCTCCTGGCCGCCGAGGAGAAGACCACCCTGATCGCCGCGGCGGTCGCCGGTCTCGCGGGCCGCGACGCGCTCGCCGCCTACGCCAACACCTGGCGGCGGTATGCACTCGCCCACCCTGGTCGCTACGCGGCGACCCAGATGCCGGTAGACCCCGCCGCGGCGACCGCCTCGCCGGGCCTGCGCCGCGCCATCGACTTGACCTACCGGATGCTGCGCGCCTACGGCCTCGAAGAGCCCGACCTCACCGACGCGGTTCGCCTGCTGCGCAGTACCTTTCACGGCTACACGAACTTGGAAGCCACCGGCGGCTTCGGGCACTCGCGCCCGACCGAGGCCTCCTGGGACCGCATCATCGACGCACTGCACATCGCACTCGAACAGTGGCCGTCGACCGACAACAAGGAGCAGAAGTAATGCGAAGCGAGACATTCAAGGTCCCCGGCGCGACCCTCTTCTACGAGATCCGCGGCAGCGGCCCGCTGCTGCTGATGCTGCCGGGCAGCGGCGGCGACGCCGCCATCTTCGACCAGCTCGCCGAGCCGCTCGCCGAGCATTTCACCGTCGTCGCCATCGACCCACGCGGCTATTCACACAGCACTCTCGACGATCCGGAGCGCGGGGATCTGACCGCCGAAGTGATGAGTGACGACGCCTACCGCCTCCTCGAACATCTCACTCCCGCAGGCGAAGACGCCTACATCTTCGGCGGCAGCGGTGGTGCGGTCGTCGCGCTCGATCTGCTCGCGAAGCACCCCGAACGCCTTCGACTCGTCATCGCCCACGAACCCCCGATGTTCGGAATACTGCCCGACGCGGCCGCACATCGCGCGTTCATCGAGGAGGTCTGCCGGCTGCTGCACACCAAGGGTCCCGCCGCGGCAGGGGCTCGGTTCGCGGCAGGGGTCGGCGTCACCATGAAGGGCTTCCCCAACCCTGACGACCTCCCGCCCCGCCCGGCCGGGTTGATTCGCCGGCTCTTGGCCAATGGACCCGTAATGATGGCGCACGAATTGCGACCGATCACCTCGTATCTGCCCGACGAGGCCGCGCTCGCGACCGTTTCCGACCGCCTCGTCCTCGGTGCGGGCGAGCTGACCCGAGGGAAGCTGCCGCACCGCCCGGCCGCTGCCCTCGCCGAGAACCTTGGTCTGTCGCTGACGATATTCCCGGGCGGTCACAGCGGATTCACCGACGAACCGGAGGCGTTCACACAGCTTTTGCTCGACCTGCTGCTGGGTGCCCGCAGCGCCGCGAGCTGAACCGGCCGGGCCCACTGCAACGGCGGTGGGCCGGTCTCGGCCTAGGGTTGACGGTATGCGCGCCAACAAAGGTTTGACCTTCGGCATCTACGCCGCAAGCCAGGTAGGCACCAGCATCGGAGCCCCCGACGATGTCGCGGCGATCGACACACTTGTCACAGCGCTGCAGTCCGGCAAACCGTTCGCCGTCCGCGAGTACCTGCACTATCTTGGCGCCGAACCGGAGCCGGAACGCGTCGCGGTGGTGGATCCGGAACGCGAGCTGCGCGGTCTCACCATGCCCGACGAGTGGTACGTGGACCAGCGCCGCCAACTCGATCTGGTCCTCAGCTATCTGCCGACCAGCGCCGACATCCCGGGCTGGCTGGCCTTCATCGACCGCGCCATCCACCGCTACGGCGCGATCACTCGATTCCTGCAGATCACCCTCGAACCCAATTTCCCCATCCCCTGGATCGACGGCAGCTCACCCGCGGTTCTCGACGCACTCACCCACGGCATGGCCCACGCCCGCCGCGCACTGAACCGCCTCGGCCACACCCACGTCGAACTCGGATTCTCGGTGGCCGAACCGCCCGAATGGCTCGGCGGCGACACCGACTTCTGGCAGCACCTGTCCAAGATCCCCGCCGCGGACTTCGCCGACCACGTCGATTACGTCGGCCTCGCCCTCTACCCCGACGCCTTCTCCCCCGTCGCCCCCGCGGGGACACCAGGCAACCTCATCGAACTCACCGAACGCGCCATCCGCCACCTCCGCGAAACCAGTCTTCCCACAGCACATCTGGATTTCGCACCACTGCACATTGCCGAAAATGGCAGCCCCACCGGACCGGACCGCTCCCCCCGCCACCAAGCCGACAGCCTCGAGCAGATGCTCGAAACAATCATCGACGCCGCGCCTGTTCACAACATCACCCACTACGAACTGTTCGGCCTACGCGACGCCGACTCCGCAGCCCCCGAGCCCACCAACCAGCTGGGCATCACCACCGACGACTACCGCCCCAAACCCGCATTCACGCTGTACCAAACGTTGATCGACGAGCACTCGCTACCCTGAAACACCCTGATAGGAACTACCTTTCGCGTTCACACGCAACAGACGCGACCAAACCCTCCAGGTTGTCCGCCGCAATACCGCGTTCCTGCTCGACGTGGCCGCTGGGTCCATCACGGAACCGTGATCGGTGACCTGTCGAGCGAGCATGTGCTGGGACCGGTTTCCTCAGTAGCCTTCCGGTTTCGCGGCCCGATGGTGCAGGTCGCCCGATACGAGCAGGATCGTGACGTCGGGGATTCCACTCACCGGAGTCTTGGACCATGCGGTCCTAGATCTGGCCGATCGCCAGGTCGTGCGTGCCGAACGGGTGCCGCGCGCCTTGGGTGCGGTGGCAGGCCGCCGGCATCGGCCGCGCGCCGGTCGTCGCCAATATGCAACCAATGGTTGCGCGACGGCCGATGGCCGACTAGCGTAATGCGCAACCAAACGTTGCATATGGAGGAAGTGGGATGAGTATGGAGTACGGCAGCATCGAACGAGAGATCCACGTCGACGCCTCGCCCGAGGTGGTCTTCGAGGTCGTCAGCAGCCCTGAGCACATTTCGCAATGGTGGACCGACGATGCCGAGATCGAAGCGACTCCCGGCGCGGTCGGCGAGCTTGTCTGGGGCGACAGGGCGGAAGTCGTCCCGATCACCGTGGTGAACGCTGAGCCGCCTCGATTGTTCTCGTTCCGCTGGTGCTATCCCGAGGGCAAGGTCGACGACTCCGCCAACTCGATGCTGGTCACCTTCGAGCTCACCCCGTCGGGCACCGGGACCAAGATTCGGCTCACCGAGACCGGGTTTCGGGAGATGGGCTGGGAGGCCGCGAAATTGGAGGAGCAGTACCGCGAACACAGCGTCGGTTGGGACACCTTTGTTCCCCGACTCGGGGAGTACCTCGCGCGGCTGGTGTCGACCCCGTGATCGGCGCCGTCGACGACGACCTGTGGTCCGCGGTCGGGGATCCGACCCGTCGGCGGATGCTCGACCTGCTCCTGGCCGACGGCGATGGCACGGCTACCAGCCTCAGTGAGCGGCTACCGGTGACACGGCAGGCCATCGCGAAACATCTCAGTGTGCTCGACCGCGCCGGTTTGGTGCACGCCACGCCTGCCGGGCGAGAGAAGAGGTACCGAGTGGACGAGGCGCAACTTGCTCGTGCGGTCGCACAGCTGTCCTCGGTGGGGGCGGCGTGGGACGCCAGGCTCCGGCGTATCAAGCGGATCGCCGAAGCGATTCAGCGCGGGAAAGACCAGCGCGGCATATAGCCGTGAATTCATTTAGGTCCTACGGGAACCAGCACTGGAAAGAGGAATCGAAAATGGTGGACATCCTGCACAGGGTTGGAATCAAATCGGCTCCGGCCGAGGTCTACGCGGCCTTGACCACCACCGAGGGGCTTGCCGACTGGTGGGCGACCAACACCCGAGGCGAAGGCACCGATGTCGGCGGTGTTCTCCAATTCCGGTTCAGCGCCGGTGGATTCGACATGAAGGTCCTCGAGCTCGTCCCGGACAAGCGCGTGCTGTGGGAGGTGGTCGATGGACCCGAAGAATGGATCGGCACACATGTGAACTGGGACCTCGATCAGGTCGACGACTACACCATCGTTCTGTTCAAACACGAAGGCTGGAAGGAGCCGGTGGAATTCATGCACCACTGCAGCACCAAGTGGGCGGTGTTTCTGATGAGCCTGAAGTCGCTGATCGAAACCGGGAAAGGCGCTCCGGATCCCCACGACGTCCAGATCAGCGACTGGCACTGACGGTCCGCTCGATTCGGAAGGAAATCCGGGGTCTCGCACCGGCGCCAGAGCTACAACAGCACCTCCACCGACAGCATCGCTGCCGGTGGAGGTGGCGTTATGCGATGGCCGGATCGACCCCTCGCCCGACAACGCCAACGCCGCCATTCCGGTTCAGCGAACCTGTTGCTGCCCACCGCCCGTCGCGCCGGGCAGGATCTCGCTTTCGGATTCGCGGAAGCGCATGATGAGGCGGTGGTGGCGGTGCCGAATACTGTGGCGGCAGTGGTGGTGTGGATCGCGGTATGGCGGCGGTGATCCAGCTCGATATCTCGCCAGGGGGTAGTCCGTGCAAGGGCTGCGCCGCGAGCGAGGGCTGCCCAGGACACAGACGACATTGCGTGAGTGTAGGCAACGGCGGCCGCCCCGAGCAGCACGTTGATGTTCGGGCAGGGCGGCCATGACCGCGCGGGGAAGTCGCCTCCACCGAGATAGTCGCACAGACCGACGAATGCGCCACCGCACGAATAGCTGCGGGCTGCCGCCGGCCGTGGAGCACGAAGCCACGCGGCTACGGGACACCGGTGAACGACGTTGTCCTCGAGAACCGGGTGCGCTCGGCCTGACGACAGGCACCCAGCCGAATGGTGCAACGTTGGCAGCGGCCAGTACGAAATCCCTTGGGGCACACCAACAGCAGCGGCAGGGATCTACATCACGCAGGCCGAATACGTCACCGGCAACGGCAGCGGCAGCCGCACCGCCGATTGGTACCTGGAGATCGTCGAACGACCATGACAACCACGTGTGTCCCGCCACCCATTCACTGTGGCGACCGCGCGTTTACCCGCCGCCACGACGGGATCGACAGGTAGGTCGCCGCGCGCAGCAACCACTCGATGGGACCGTAGGAATGCGTGCGCAGCCACCAATTGCTCACCACCAACTGTGTGGCGTAGGTCAAGAGGGCGATGCCGATGACCCCGGCGGGTGGGATGGTGTCGACCAGTGCGAAACCGTAGCCGGTGTAGACCACCATCAGCACCACTGACTGCGCGATGTAGTTCGACGCCGCCATTCGCCCAGCAGGAGCGAGCCATCCGATGACGCGGGCGGTGCACGCCGACTGCGCAAGCAGCACGATCCCGGCGATGTAGGCGAAGGTCATCAGCGGGTTGATCAGTTCCTGCACACCACCCCAGAAGGACGGCACCGGGCACCAGTCCATCGAGCCGGCGAACGACACCGCCGAGACCGGAAGGCCGACACCGAGACCGAGCCGCAGTGCGCGAGGCGCCCAGCGGCGCACCGTATCTCGGTCCTCGAACAGTGCGCGTCGGCCTGCCGCCATGCCGATCAGGAACAGGCCGAGACTGGTGATGCCCTGAGCGAACCAGATCAGCACCAGGAATCCCGGTGCCAGCGACACCTGGGTGGCAAAGGTGTCGGCCGAGCTTCCAGTGAACCCCTCGTGAATCTCTGGTAAGTCGAATACTTCGGCAAGGCCGCTGATCACGTCGTCCGAGCCGGGCAGAAAGGCCCAGACCGACCACGCCGCATAGAGGACCGAGCCGGTGATGACGGCGGTACGCGGCCGCAGCCAGCGCAGCACGATCAAAATCAGGCACAGGAACGCATACAGCGTCAGGATGTCGCCGATCCACAGCAGGAATACGTGGGCGAGCCCGATCGCCATCAGCGCGGCGCAGCGCCGGAGCAGCCGCTTGTTCGGCGACGCGCCTGCCCGCTGCGCCGCCGCGATCTGCAGCGTGAACGAATAGCCGAACAGGAATGCGAACAGCAGGTAGAACCGACCCGAGAACAACGCGTCCACCAGCCCACCGATGACGTGGTCGATGGTGCCGTCGAAGCGTAGCTTCGGATCGTCTTCGGTGCCGCCCGCCGACCAGAGCATGGTGGCGACAGTGACATTGGTGATCAGAATGCCGAACAGCGCGAACCCACGCAGCATGTCGACTTCCGCGATCCGGCGACCGGACGTGGTGGCGGGCAGAACCGATTCGGTGGCTCCGGACATGATCCGAAGGTAGCCGCCCGTCTTGGAACGGTCGTCCCCCCGAAGTCGGATTCCACCCCTTACCCGATACGCCGATGACCGCGACCTACGGCGTATTGACACCGGCCGACCTCAGGCCAAATCCGCTACCTCCAGGTAGATCTGCCGTTCGACGGCGACCTCGGCGAGGAATCCGTCCGCGCCCTCGGCCGAGGCCTGCGCATGGAACGCCGCCACCGCGACCTCCCCGGTCCGCAACCGCTGCCCCGTGAACTGACGCTGCCCGAGCATGATCGGCTGCGCGTTCTCGAACTCCAGGTCTCGCACGTCGACCGGCAGCGGTACACCGAGCATGTCGGTCACGGTGCCGGGAACCAGCCGCGCCACCACAATCTGGTCGAAACTCGGCCGCCGCCCGATCCGATGCGCCAGATATAACCGCCCGGCCCGCCCGAAACACAGGTGGGTGAGCAGTTCACCGCCACGATGGGGGTGCGGATCCAGCTGCGCGAACGACACGACCGTTCGTACCTGCGCCAGCACATCCTTTGCGATCGGCACCCCGCCACGCTCGCGGTGACCACGAATCAGGGTGCCGCGGAACGTCGTCCGCGGCTGCTCCCGCCGCGGGTCCAGCTCGCTGACGGCAAATTCCTCCGTATCGAAGCAGTGGACGCCGCCGAACCCGATGCGCCGATCGGCGCCGAGCGCTCTGCGGCCGCGCTCATCCAGCTCTACGTCGAGCACCACCTGAATGTCGTACGGCGACACAAACATTGGACGATGCGAGAAATAGCAATCGATACCGGTGCCGAACACCACCATGCCATTGGTACCCGCCGTGGTTGTGGTGTCGTGCTCGTCGATGAACCTCAGCGTGCGGGTATGGGTCCCGTTCATGAGGAGGCTCCTTTCCCTCCAGCCCCTCAGCTCAGGATGCCGCGAACCGACCGCGCTGCAACGAGTGTCGTGCTACTCGAATCGGCGCGATCCGGCTACTCACCGGTCGGGATAGAACGATGGGCGGGACCGCCGACGGCATCCATTGCCGCCGTGGAAGCAGCGATCGACGCTTCAGTTGTAGGTCTGTGTGACGCCGTCGAGCAGGTGCTCGAGTGTGTCATAGGTGGGTGTCTCGATCACGTCGATCAGATCGGCGGGCACCGGGACGTGGTTGTTCGCGGTGACTTTGGCGAACGGGGCGGTGTCGCCGGTGCGGAAGCCGTGTTCCGCGGCGAGCCGCTGCAGCTGCGGGTCGGTCGACAACAGCCGCCCGATTCGGTCGCCTTCGGCGTTGAGCGGCACCAGTGTGTGTTTGGACAGCACCGTCGGCGACGGGTAGGTCAGCACCATCCCCGGCTTGACCTGTCCGTGCGCCGCAGCCTCGACGAACTGGGCTTCATAGATCAGCACCAGCGGGGTCGGGCCCATGCCTGCCGAGAGGTACTCCTTGAACGGGCCTTCACTGGAGTTTTCGGTGTAGCCCTGGCGGGCGAACAGCTTCGACACCGAGGACAGTACGGCCTGCTCGGCGGCGGGGCCCTGCACGACGGTGTTGTCATTGGCGACGTAACTGGCGATGGCCAGGTACATGGCGGCGGAGTTCGAGCTGCGCGGATCGGTCGTGGACACCACGATGTTCTTGCGCACCGGATAGGCCGTGTTGCCCGGCAGGAAATCCCACTGGGTATCGGTGCGGGCGAGCTCGAGGTAGCGGGCTATGTCGAAGGTGGCGACCGGACCGGGGTGCACGACACCCGCCGCGGTCAGCAGATCCGCGATCGGCTGGAAGGTCGCGATCGCCATCGGCGAGGAGAACGGCGTGTATTTCGCGGTGATGTTGCGGGCACGCTGGATGCGTTCAGCGGCGGGACCGCTCGACGGGAAAGCGAAATCGTATTTGCTCAGGTCGACCGAGGTGGCGATCTGCCGGGAACCGGCCGGATCGACCTCGATCTTCACACCGTTGCGGGCCAGCGCCTCGACAACTTTCGGGTCGGAGAAGAACGCGATCTTCTCCGACCCGACCACGCCGTGCAACGTGGCAGGCGATTGCGCGACCGGACCCGTGATGGCAGGTGAATCTAGTTGGCGCACAGCAATCGTCACCACAATGGCGGCGACAACAACGGCAGCCGCGATCGACAGCGCCGCGATGCGTTTGCCGGCGAAGACCGCACCAATGGACTGTCTCAGATCCGTGTTCCGCAGTCTGCCAGCGTCCGATTGCGCTGTCGAGGAAGCAGATTCGGCCTCCGGGATGACCGCGCCGTCCTCGGCCGAGGACGGCGCCGCCTCCAGTTCCCGCCGGGCAATGCGTTCGACCAGAATGGGAACGAACTCTCGAACCGGATGGCCATCGAAGCGACTGCGCGCGGCGCCGACCACGGTCTCGACGCGCTCGACAGGGTAAGTGTCGGTGAAGCTTTCGACCAGACGATCGGTCAACCGGCGGATCGCCTGCTCTTCGCGAACGGTAGGAACACCCACCACAATCTCCTCGGCCTCGAATCGGTCTGGAGTCGCGAGAAGGTCACCTGGCCTGCCCGCGCCGCGCCGAACGCTACCGGCATTTCCGAGTGGTCGACACCGCGACGTTCACCATTCTTGGAGACATTCGACGTAATAATTCGTGCGCCGACGGACTGTCGGAATATCCGGATTCAACGTCCTTTTACCAGGTCAGAGCCTTGTCGAAACAGCGATCTCCGCGACGAAGGGCGAGTTCGGCATCCGCGAGACGACTTCCGCCCGGCGTTCTTGTGGCACGCAAAGTTCAACGCCCCCACGGATACTCGCCACCAGACGTTGCCCTGATGTTTGCAGTGCCGCGAAGACACCCACCGCGGCGAGCGCCGGACCGAGTAGTACGAGCCGGGTCACGTAACCGGCATTTGCTCTGTCACAACCCTTTTCGCCATGCCCGCCAGTCCCCGACGAAACCGAGGACGGCGAATCACGACCGCCCACGGTCCGATCAGACAGGTCAGCATCGCCACGGTGGCGACGAGACCAGCCGCCGATCCGACGTCGCGATATGAGTGGAACTACACCTCGGGCGTCGGTTCGATCAGTGTGCGCAGGTCGGGCAGATTGCCGATGCGCTGGGTCGCTGGCCGCTGTGGCGCGTCGGTCTGCGGTGATCCGGTTTCACGCAGTCGCGCGCGAATCTGCGCCGGCGTCTTGCGGCCCGAGCTCGCGGCAGACATGCCCTGGTAGGAGGCGACAGCGCCGACCACGATCGGCGACGCGCTGGAGGTGCCGCTGAAGATGTCGGTGTACCAGAGGTCCTCGTCGGAGCCGCCTTGCAGGTCGCCGTATCCGGTGGTGGTCACCTCACGCCCCCAGCCCTGCGCGTCGACGCGAGAGCCGTAGTTGGAGAAGGCCAGTCGCGACCGCGCCGGTCCGTGATCGCGGCCGTGGGAGCCGGGTGGCGGAGCGCCCGCACCGACGACGATGGCGCCGGAGTCGACGCTGCCACCACGGAACGGATTGCGCCACGACACCGGGAAGTCGGCAGGACGCGTGTCGTACAGCGCATCGTCCAGGTTCTCGGCCCCGTTTCCGCCTGCCTCGACCACGATGACGCCGCGGCCGATCGCGTAGCGGATCGCGGCGTGATCGTCGGGCCACCATTCGATCGCGATGTAGCCGCGCTGATCGGGCCGCCCCGCATAGTTGAATCGAGGTCCGGGTCGGTGCAGCTCGAGCAGGATGATGTCTCCGGCGCTCAGCGCGTCCGCGGCCGTACGAATCGCGGCCGCGGAGCCGGCTCCCCCGAAGATCGACACCGCCCGGATGCTCGCCTCGGGCGCGATGCCGGTGATACCGAAGGCATTCACGTCGCCGCTGATCTCACCGGCCACCGCGGTGCCGTGGTCGCGCCAACCCAGGTCGGCGGACGGACTGCCGCCGATCACGCCACCCTGGTTGTCGAGCAAGTCTTCATGGGTGAACCGCCAGGCGCCCTCGACGTCCACGATGCGAATCCCGGCGCCGCGGCCGCCCGGTCGAGTCCAGGCCCAGCGTGCGTTGACGCCTTGCGGCGCCGCGTCCAGATAACCCTGGCGCGCTTCGAAATTCGGAGTCACCGGCGGTGCGTCGGCGAGCGAGGGTGCGACATCGACACCCGCGTCGATCGGCGGCGCGATGGGCGGTTCGGCGGGCGGCTTGATGTAGGCGGCAGCCACCGAGTCGTCCGCGCGCAGCCAGGCGGCAACGGCTTCCGGATCGGCAACGCCGTGCACCGAGAAATAGTTCAGATAGTCCGCACCCTCCGGCTCCCCCGCAGTATCGACCAACTTGCGTCGGAGTCGATTGGCGGGCCCGAAGATTCGGACAATCTCGGCACCCGGGGGCAGCAGGTCGGCCACATGCGATTGGGTGGATCGGCTGGTGTCCAGCGCGATCTCGTCGATAGCCGATGTCGTGCGTTCGGTGACGACGATCAGCTCCGAGGCCGACCGGGTCGCCCCCGCCTGCGCCGATCCATCCGAACTGTGCCGCCGGTGTGTGGATGCCATGCGCACAGTCAACCAATTGCCCGGCCCGCTCGCCAGCTCAGTTGGGCGCCAACGGAACCCGAGCCGACTCCGCCAGTCTCACCAGACCGCCGCGGCCACGGCCGACCGAGAGGATCTCCAATGCGCCGAACACCGTGAGCAGACCACCTGCCACCAGCGCCAAGACATCCAGCGAATCGAAGGGCACCACGATCACCACGATCCCGATCACCATCGTGGCCACGCCGAACAGTTCCTGCTTACCGCCGTCGGGCAGCCCGTCGTGCCACACCGCCACGGTGGCCTGGGTGACCCCGCGGATCGCCCAGCCGATGCCGACCCATAGGGCAAGCAACAGCACCGAATTCCCGCTGCGCAAGCACAGTACCGCCAGGCACACCGACATCGCGCCACTGACGAAGATCAGCACCCGCAGCGGCATCGCGAACCGCGAGCCGATCGCGATGGTCATCTGTAGTACGCCACTGAGCACCAGATACAGCCCGAAAAGCAGCTCCGCGATCGCCACCGATTTGTGTGGCCACACCGCGATGACCACACCGAGGATCACCGAGCAGACACCAGCGACAAGAACCGCCTGCCATGCCCCATGAAAAAGCACACCGCCACGCCCCGCACTCTCGTTTTCGGGCATAGCTACATGATATGACCCCGATGCGCAGATAGCCGGTTGTTTGCAATCACATTCGCGCGGTGAGAATAATCCCGCGCGTGTCGGTGCCGTCTGGAAGACGCCACGGTGCGGTGACGTGCGGACTCTGCGACACGCCGCCGGAACGCAGAAACCGCTCGACACGCAGGATCACACCATCCTGCGTGGCGATGTCGGTGCTGTCGGCCCCATCGACCACCGACGCCGATTCCACGGCCTGCGACACGATGTCGGCGGCGGCCACGATGACCGAAAGATCCGTTGTGTCGCTGTTGTTCTGGGCCTGCGGCTGCGCCTTCCCGGCCAACATCGCGATCAGCTGCGCAACCAGCACCGGGTCATGAGCTCCATCGTAGATCCACCGTTGCCCGAGCACGCCGTGCAACGAAGTGCCGACGAGGCCGTCCTCGGCATTCTCGAGCGGGCCACCTCGATAGGTGAGTGGAACAAGATAGACAGCCGGCTCGACACCGGAACTATCGGCGATCACCATGAATTCGATGCCGACCTCGCCTGCCGGATCATCGAGACGGAACCCGCCGGCTTTGCTCAGATGCGGCGGCCGACCGCTCGCGTGATACCAGGTCCGCGTCGGCAACCAGGATGCGAGCAATTCCAGCTTGCCGGGCGACATGGAGGTCTGATGGATAACGGCCATGCCGAACCCTAACCTGATCGCTCAGCGCGGCGATGCAAGCCGGAGCAGGATGTCGCCCATCGGATCACCTACCCGATGAAGAACCTCTCGAAATGCCTTGGCTATTACAGCTTTCGCAGCAAGCACCGACAGTCACCAGCGCGCCCCGGCCGACCCGCTCGGCATGCGGCAGGTAGAACTGCGGCAGGTAGACGACCATGGCGACTGGCATCGCAATACCGCTCCAACGCGCAATCCAGCGCCGACCTACGCGGCCCCTGCTCCGTTGGCGCCGGAAGCGGATACTCCAGGTCCGGCCCGGCTATCGCCACACCGGAAGCGTTGAGACTTCCGGAGATTCGCTCAGCCGATTATTCGGCGGCCAGCGAAGCAGCCGCCACGGCCTGCCCGGTGAGCTCGACCGAGCGCACTCGGTCGTCGATCTGCGTGGCGTGGTGGGCCAGGATCAGCTCGTCGGCGTGGCTGGACGCGGCGAATTCGTCGAGGTAGTCACGTACTTCGGCGGGCGTGCCTACGGCGGTGTAACGGGTCATCGAGGCGAGCTGACTGCCGTTGGGCGAGGCAAGAAACGCGTCGATCTCTGCATCGCTGAACGTGCTGCCCGCAGCGCCACGCGACACCATCGCCCGCGCCCGAGCCCGATACGCAATCGCCTTCTGCGCCGCTGCGTCGTCATGGTCCTCGGCCGCGAACACATTGACACCGGCCATCACGTACGGTTCGGCCTGCTGATCCGACGGCCGGAAGCTGTCGCGGTAGACCGCGACAGCCTGATGTAAAGCGTCCGGCGCGAAGTGGGACGCGAAGGCGTATGGCAGACCGAGCTGCGCGGCGAGCTGCGCACCGAACAGTGACGACCCGAGAATGTAGAGCGGCACCACCCCGTCCGCCCGCGGAACGGCCTGCACGCCCGGTATCCGCGACCGCCCGGTCAGGTACCCCTGCAGTTCCAGCACATCCTGCGGAAAAGAATCCGCCGAATTCGGATTACGCCGCAGCGCGAGCATCGTCTTCTGGTCGCTGCCCGGCGCGCGGCCGAGCCCGAGGTCGATCCGCCCGGGAAACAGCGCCTCCAGGGTGCCGAACTGCTCCGCGATCACCAGCGGCGAGTGGTTGGGCAGCATAATGCCGCCGGAGCCGAGCCGAATGGTGTCGGTGTGCGCCGCGACGTGGCCGATCAGAACGCTCGTTGCACTAGATGCGATGGAGGGCATGTTGTGATGCTCGGCGTACCAGACGCGCCGATAGCCGGAGCGTTCGGCGGCCCGGGCCAGCGCGACGCTGTTGTCGAAACTATCGCGCGCGGTCTGGCCCGGCGCGATCGACGCGAGATCGAGAATGGATAGTGCGGTGGGCATAGAGCTGCCTTTCCTGGGTCAGAGCACGCGTTGAAGTTGATCGGTGAAGGCGCCGATACGGGAGTCGTCACGTCGGTAGTAGGTCCACTGCCCCCGCCGCGTGGCGCACACAAACCCGACGCGCTGCAGGATCGCCAGATGCGCCGACATGGTCGACGCCGACGTCCCTGCCTTCTGCTGGAGAAGACCCACACAGACCCCGAGCTCAGCGGTCTCCCCCGCCCGGTCCGGGAAGCTCGCATCCGGGTTCTTGAGCCACTCCAGGATGCGCAGCCGGGTCTCGTTGGCCAATGCCTTGCACTCGTCGAGCACACACACCACCCTTCGGCATTTCGCTAATTAACGAATTTACTCCGCGACCGCTCCACGGGCACCATGACACTGCTCACTGACAGGAAGACCCGACGGCCCTGTGCGGCGGCTTCGGCACGTGCCTCATGTGCAGTCTGTCCAGGCGGGGAGCCGCCACACTCCGAAGAGCGGCACGAGCCGACTCCCAAAACCTCGGATCACCCCGGCGCTCTGCAGGTTGGGCGACGAGCGGCTGCGAGGCCTCCTGCACCGCGTGGCCGAGCCCTCCTGGTAACCGGCATTCACCCACGCGGGCAGGTCTACAACGCGGGAACCCGCGCGAAACCCAGAGGGGGCGTTGGGTTCGAGCCGGTGTGCAGGACCGGGCGGAAGTCGGGGAGGGCGGCGAGAACATCGACGTTGCGGGCGGCGTAGCAGCGGACGCGGGGAAGCGCGCGCTGGACCTCGGCGCGTTCGATGGGCTCGGCGTCGATAAAGCCGATGGTGTCCAGGGCGAGGCCGAGGGTTGTGGCGATCCGGACGAGCGAGGAGGACTTACGGCCCCAGCCGATTTCGATCGCCGAGAACATCTCGTAGAGGCCGTGGCGGTACAGCTTGTCGAGGGTTCGTTCCCGGTCGCTGCGGCTGGCGACGGCGTGCCAGATACCGCGGTCGCTCAGCACCTGGAGCGCGCGCACAGCCTCGGGGCGCGGTGTGGTGCTCGTCGCATCGCACACGACACCGTCCCACAGGGTGTTGTCCAGTTCCCAGACAAGACATCTCAGAGCCGGTCTCATCGGCCTGCCCCTATCGCTCGGTCATCGCTGCCTTCCCGCCGTGCCGGGCACAGCAGATGGGTACTGCACACCATCCAGGCACGGCACGTACCGGGCAAGCCCCGGTTTCTCGGGGGCTGTTCCGGCTCGGGTGATCCTACCGGTACCGCCGAGGGTTGCTCCTGTCAAAAGCCGTAGTAACGCAGAACTAAACGTTCATAAACCCTGGCGGGGACGAGGCGGCGGGTCCAAAACGACAGCCGAACGTCGGCGCCGCACAGATAGGTCTGCCGCGGTCGGACCGCTTCGAGAATGCTGCGCACCTTCCTGGCGACCGCGTCGGCGGGCTGGCCTGCCGCGAGGTATCCGCTCACCCGTTCGAGCACCGCGCCGCGATCGGGTGTGTAGGCGTCGATGGGGGCGGCCACACGCACCGCGGCATCGATGATCGGCGTCACCGTCCAGCCGGGGGCGAGCACCGAAACGTGGATTCCGAATGCCGCTGTTTCCATGCGCGCGGCCTCACCGAGGCGTTCGATGGCGGCCTTGGTGGCCGAGTACCAGCCGCCGTAAGGTTCGGCGACAGCACCCGCGCCGGAGCTCACCACGACCACCCGACCGTGGCCTTGCTCGCGCATGATCGGCAGCACCTCGCGCAGCACGCGGTGGGTGCCGATCACATTGGTGTCGAGGATCGCGGCGGCCTCGTCTGGGTCGGTTTCCTCCACCGACCCGACCACGCCGTAGGCGGCGAAGGTGACGACGGCGTCGATGCGGCCGTGCCTGGCGTGCGCGGCCCGCACCCAGCCGCGTACCGCCTCGGCATCGCGGACGTCGACGACGGCCGTGTCCGCTCCCGCGATCCGGTCGCTGCCTTCGACCGTATAGCCCACGCGCGCAAGGTATTCGACAGTCGCGGCGCCCATCCCGTTGGCGGCGCCGGTCACCAGGACCACCGTCATGCGACGCACACTTTCAGCACTTCGGGCAACACCTCGAGCCGCGCGGATTCGACGATCGTGATCTCGCCGTCGAGCTCGAGCGGGGCGGCGTGCGCCGGGCGCAGTTCGACGACGCTGTCGCGATAGCAGGTCGCCAGCGCCGACCCCGAGAATTTCCCACGGTAGAGCCCCGCGATGAGCCCGAGGATTCGGGCGCGGCCGGCAGCCTGCCAGATGTTCACGTCGAACCGGCCGTCGGCACGGGTGACCGGAGTGTCGTAGTACATGCCGCCCGCGAAGTGCACGCTCTTGAGGACGCCGACGTTGGTGATCGGCGCGGCGTGCTCCCAGTCGCTGCCACGCACCTGGACGGGCAGCGGACGGTGCGTGGCGATATTGCTCAACGCGGTCGCGACGATCGCGGCTTCGACATTGCGCGATTTGAGCCAGCCGATTACACCGCGTGCGTGGTTGAACGAATGATTCCCTGCCGCAACGAGTCCCATGCTCGCGTTGAGCAGGAAGTAGCGGACGGCTCGGGTGCCGTCGGGCAACAGCATGGTGGCTTTGCCGACATCGACGAGTTCGGCGCGTTCGGTGTCGATACGCACGGGGACATCGGCGATGACGGCTGCCCTGCGCATCGGTTTATGGAAGTCGTTGGAGCTGCCGAGTCCGATTGCACCCAGGACCAGCGCTTCAGCGCCCCGCCGTGGTCGGTCGGTGGCCGGATCCATGAGCGCGTTGAGCACCAGATTGACCATGCCGTCGCCACCCGCGGCCACGATCACATCGGGTGTTATGCCGTCGGCGGCCTCGATGCGGGCGCGCACCAGCTTCGCGGCTTGTTCCGCGTCACCGGGCATCTCGACCTCCAGGTCCGTATTACGTTCGCGCAGTGCACGTTCCACGGGTTGCCACCGGTCCAGTGCCGTTCCGGCATTGGACTGTGGATTCAGGACGATGAGCATGACTCCTCCTCGATACCCAGCCACGCGCGTAGCCGGCGCCAGTCCCCTGTGCGGACCAGACCGGTCTGTGCACAGTTCGGTGGGACAGCGGATTCCGACACACCGACCAGGAAAACGGGGATGCCGATCCGGGCCGCCGGCGCGTCCTTGGCGGCATCGTTGCCGATCATCACGCACTCCCCTGGTTCGGCGCCGAGCCGCTCCAGGAGTTCGCGATAGAACTCGATGCGCGGCTTCGAGCTGCGCATGTTCTCGCCGCTGGTGTGGAAGGCGAAGATCCCGGGTTCGTAGCCGCCCCAGCGCAGCCGCGTGGTCACGGTGCTCAGCGGCCACAGCGGGTTGGTGGCGACCACTTGCGCTAGGTCCTTGGCGTGCAACATATTTACCGTGTCGACCGCTTGGGGTTGCGGAGAGAAGCACCGGCGCAAGCGCGGAAAGTCGATCTCGGCCAGTCGGTGCAGACGTCGCGCCGCAAGGGACTGTTCGATACCCATCTGTTCGGCCAGCAGCCGAATCATGAGATCGGTGTTGGTGTACTCGGTGTCGTTGGCGCGGACGACTCTCAGCACACCATTCAATGTGTGCAGGAACCGATGCGGTGGCATCAGATCGCGGAAGGCACGCGCCGCCCCCAGCGGCATCAGCACCTGGAACGTGCGCTGGTGAAGGCCTACGAGGGTGCCGTCCAGATCCCACAACACCGTGCGGTACTCGGTCACTCCTGAGTGTCCAGTACCGCTTGGAGGTCGGCGCGGGTCAGGCCGAGTTGTGCCGCGTATTCGTCGATTCCAGGTCGCGCCTGCTGCGCCGCAGCAATACCCGCTCTCCCCGCGAGTTCCAGACCATAGGCGGCACCCAGATCGAACACAGTCTTCGCCAAGGCCGCCGGGAACAGCCAGCGGCCGAGGTCGCGCTGGAAGACCCGGGTGAGCCGGTACGGTGCTGCCACCCTGGCACCGAGGCCCGAGAGCGTCGACGGCTCCCGCAGCGAGCTCATCTTCGCCGCTTCCTCGCCGGGGGCCAGCAGTAGATCCGACCACATCCGTCCGAACGCCGCGCGCTTCTCGTGTGCGAGCGCCGTCATGTTGAACTCGGTGTATGCCTTTTCGATTCGTGAGGTGTGTGTCGAGCGGCTGCGTAGCAGGGTGTGCAGGTCGGCGGTCTTGCGTGCGGTGTCGTATCGGGTGAACCGGTTTATCCGCGGGGCGATCCGCGCGAGGAGGGCCGCGAAGTCCGCAATCGGAACAAGGCGATGCGTCAGTGAGAGTGCGTGATACATCAGGCTTTCACTGCCCGCCTTGGCTATCTCGGCGGCGAGCAGGTCGTAGTCCAGGTCTGATGCGGCATGGCGGGCGAGGTTCCAGATATCGGCGAGTTCGCGGACCCCGGTCTTGTAATAGGGCAGGTGAACACCTAAGTGATGCAGGTTGTCCTCGTTCGACATGGCCCAGGCGGGCACGCCGTAGAAGTCGATGCGGCGCACACGATCCCAGATCGCGGGATAGTCGATGTGGTACCCGGCCAAGGGAGTGATCAGGCCCCAGTGCGTACCGACGACCAGCATGCCGTCCCTGGAGACGAACGACGGGAGGTGATGCGAGCGTTCGGCACGCACTTTCGGCGCCTTGCCGAGCAGCTCGGATGTGGCGAAAAGACCCATCTCGCGGTAGATCTCGATGATCGTGTCCACGTGGTCGAGTTCGACGAGGATGTCGAGGTCGTTCATCCGCTTGTAGCGCGGATCGTGGTAGATCTCCGAGGAGAACAGCATGCCCTTCAACACAACGCAGCGCACACCGCGTTCGTCGAACCGGCGCAACAATTCCAGCGCACCCTCCAGACGCCGATAATTCGCGGTGGCAATACGTTCGATGAGGTCGGCGAATCGCGCACGCACCTCCTCGGGGACGAAGTGGTACAACTCTTCGGCCGCCAATCGGCGCTGCACCAGCGGCACAGTCGCATTGACCCGTGCGAGCTCGAAAACCTCGAACCAGTCGGATATTTCGTGCGCGAGCTTGGACAGCTCGGCACGCTCGTCGTTGCTCGGCGCAGCCAGCGCCGCGTGCACGAGCAGCCGTTCGGCGGCAGTGCCGCCAGCGGCGATCTCGGGTGCGGTCATGGCCTGCCTTCCTGTTCGGGATGGAAACCGAAGCGTCGAGCGACGGTCGAGATCTTTTCCAGCGCGAAGTCCAGCTGGTCGCGGGTGAGGGTGGCCATCATGCTGACGCGCAGCCGTTGCTGGTCGCGGGGGACGGCCGGGAACTCGACGCCGTTGACGAAG
This sequence comes from Nocardia sp. NBC_01009, assembly GCF_045208035.1. Classification (NCBI taxonomy): domain Bacteria; kingdom Bacillati; phylum Actinomycetota; class Actinomycetes; order Mycobacteriales; family Nocardiaceae; genus Nocardia; species Nocardia sp. NBC_01009. The sequence continues at coordinate 6,314,856 of NZ_CP108695.1, forward strand.
ACACCCTCGGCGTGCAGCGCGGCCACCACCTCCGCCACAGCCAGCCGCTGCGGCACCAGGATCGGGATGATCGCGGTCTGCGGGTCGACGGCAAAGCCCATGCGGCGCAGTTCCCGCACGAAATAGCTCACATTGTCGTGCAATTGGCGGATGCGTTCCGGGTGCGCGTCGATGAAGTCGATCGAGGCGAGCACCGAGGCGACCACTGCGGGCGCCAACGAGGCCGAGAACATGTAGGAGCGCGCGAAGAAGCGCAGAGCGTCGACCAAATCGGTGGATCCGGCGACGAATCCGCCGGTGGTCGCGAACACCTTCGAGAAGGTGCCCATGTACAGCTCCACCGAGCCGTCGCCCATAGCGAAATGCTCGGCGGTGCCGTGCCCGCGAGCGCCGAGCACGCCGGTGCCGTGCGCGTCATCGATGGCCAACCAGGCGCCGAAGGAATCGCACAGCGCCCGAATGTCGGGCAGCGGCGCGATATCGCCGTCCATCGAATACACGCCCTCGACAGCGACCACGATATTCGCACCCGGGTTGCGCCAACGGATCTGCATCAGCCGGTGCCGAAGATGCCGAAGATCGTTGTGATCGAACGCCATCGAGCGCACCCGGCCGAGCTGGATGCCGTCGTAGAGGCTGGCATGGCTCTGCTCGTCGTAGAGCAGGATGTCGCCGTTGCGCAGTAGTCCGGTCACCCAGCCCACGTTCGCGGCGTAGCCGGAGGAGAACACCAGCGCGGATTCGCAGCCTTTGGTCTCGGCGAGGCGTTCCTCCAGCCGCCGGTGCACCGAGGTGGTGCCGTTGAGCAGTGGGGGCCCGCCGCAGCCGATGCCGAATTCGCGGGTCGCCGCGACGGCCGCCTCGACGATCTCCGGTTCGTTGCCCAGGCCCAGATAGTTGTTGGAGCCCAGCATGATCAGGTCACGAACCTCGGTGCTGCCCGGATCGCGCACCTGCACAACGGCCCCAGCGGGACCGGTGATCTCACGCAAAACGAATCCGGTGCCGCGTGCCTTGGTGACGTAGGGTCGGAATTCGTCGAAGCGCTGTTCGAAGGTATGGGCGGCGGGATCGAGGTAGTGCTCGAGGCTGAAATTCTCGCCGTGGACGGCTTCGGTGGAGGTCATGGCCCTTCCTCCTGAACGATGGTTGCGGTTCCGGCCTTACCGTCGAGGATCAGCGTGTCCCCGCTGGACACCCGGCGGGTGACGCCCGCGACGCCGACGACGGTGGGGATGCCCAGCTCGCGGCCGATTATGGCGGTGTGGGAGAGCACGCTGCCTTTCTCACTGACCAGCCCGCCCGCCGCGACCATCAGGAATACCCAGCCGGGGTCGGTGGTCGAGGCGACGAGGATCTGGCCGTCGATGACAACGTCCGGGTCCGGTGTCGCGAGAACGAGTGCGGGTGCTTCGACTCGTCCCGGCGCACAGCCGATTCCGCGGAGCACGGCACCGGACGTCACGGTAGGAGTCGGGTGATCGAAGGACGGGTCGTTGATGGTGGTGGCGGCGATGCCCGAGGTGATGATCCGGGACGGCAGTTCCTCGGTGTGCCAGACTTCGTGGTCACGTTTGCGGGCGGCGACGGTGCGGGCCGCGTTGGTGTCGACCGCGGTGCCCCGGGTCAGTGCCGCGATCTCCTCGTAGGTGAGCCAGAAAATATCGCGCGGCGCTTCGAGCAGACCCATTGCGTGCATCTGCCTGCCGTACTCGCGGAACACCCGTTTGACCAGCCCGAACGAGCGGCTGCGGCCAAGGCGCATGTTCTCCCGCTGCTTCACATGCTCACGGGCTCGAGCCAGCGCGAATCGGAACACCATGCGCCTGCCGAACTTTCCACGGAACACCGTGGCGGCGGTGTCTTCGGCCGCACGCCGAATGAGTTTCTCCCGCGCCGCCATCTCGTCGATGTTCTGACCACCGCGCAGGTAGTTGCGCAGCATCGGCACCAGCCGTTCGGGGTGTTCGCCGAGCGGGTCGGTTTCCAGTTTCAGTTCGTCGACGGTGCGATCGCCGAACAGGGCGATGTGACGCAGGCATGCGGCGTGGAAGTCCGTGAACCCGGGTTGTGCCAGCGCTTTCCACACCTGCGGCGGTGCCAGCGGGCCCTCGAACAGCTCGCGCAGGGCCGCATCGTCGCGGACGGTGGCGGTCAGGGTCAGTGCCGAGCGAACCGGGTCGACACTGTCGACACCCTCCTCCCCACAGAACAATTCATTGCGCAGGGTGATCGCTTCCGCTTCGCCGAGACCTTCCCGCTCGAGGAGGAGACCGACGACATGGAACATCTGTTGGGCAATGAAATCGTTGAAAATCTGTACCGAGTACGCGGGGACGAGCTCGTGCAGGCAGCGTTCCATCCACTCCAGCAGCGCATGCGGATCACGCTCCCGCTCCGGCGTTTCCGGCGCGAGCCGGTGGTCGAGGTCGGCGGTGAACGCGGCGAGCTCGACGAAGAATGCCCGCAACCTGCGTTGCAGCCGCAACCAGCCGAAGGCGATGATCGCGATGACCCGCAACCGCAGCAGGTACATCCGCACGCGGGCCATGCCGCGTTTCGGTGCGGCGGGGCGCTGGTAGCGGTTTTCGATATTGAGCGCCGCTTCCCAGCCTTCGATGGCGAATTCCATTCCGGGGATCTGCAGGAACAGCCGATACCAGTTGCTGATGTTGTAGTAGATGCGGCCGTGCGCGGTGCCGACGAGGTAGGGATAGAGGCTCGCGGCATTGCGCTCGACGATGGTTTCGGTGGCGCCGAAGTCCCGGTGGCAGGCGCGGAAAACCTGTTCGTAGGCGGCCCGCAGAATGGAGAACGTCAGCGGGCTGGACATACCGGGATAGGACTCGGCGACATTAACATTGTCGAAGATGGTTTCGCGCGCGCCGGTCGCAGTGACCGGTCGTGCCTGGAGTAGGAAGAGGGTGCCGTCGGCGTCGTAGGCCCATTCGACATCCTGTGGCGCACCAAAGGTTTCGGCGAGTCCCGTGGCGGTGGCGGTGAGGTCGAGTACCTGGAGGTCGGCCAATGCGGCGGTGGCGACGGTGTCGGCCAACTGCTCGATCGTGGTGCCGGAACCGGATTCGGCGACGACTCTGCTCTGTTTGTCCGCCACGACCCGTGAGGTGATCGTGCGCGACGCGTTGTCCACGAAGAAGGTGTCGCATTCGACGGTGCCCGCAACCACGCCCTCCCCGAGGCCGAGGGCCGCGGAGACCACCGCTTCGGCGGGATCGCCGGTCTGTGGGTTACAGCTGAAGACCACTCCTGATACGGCGCTGTCGACCAGGACCTGAATCAGGACGGCGCAGTCGATGGTCGCGTTGTCCAGGCCGCGATGTGCCCGGTAGAAGAGGGATCGCTCCGAGTATGCCGAGGCGAGAACATCGAGCACCGCCGGCGCGACGCCCGCGGGTGCGACGTTCAGGAGGGTGTCGAGCTGGCCGGCGAAGGAGTCTGTTGCCGAATCTTCGCCGCTGACCGACGAGCGCACCGCCAACCGCACTCGGCCTCCCGAACCGACGACACTGTTGTGGGTACCCGCCGTCTCCGAAGCCGAGTGACTCTCGGGCCCGGGCGACGTTGCGGAGTGTTCGACGACGGCGTTGCCGTGATGGGCATCGGCCGGCTGTGCGGACGTGCGCGCCTCGCGGACGGTCGATCGGAGGCCGGGCTCGACGAGCGCGTCGACGGCGGCGTCGAGCTCGGCGCGGATGTCATCCGGGAAGGTCCGAGTGGTGATCAGTGCACGGATCGCCGCCGACACCGAGCGCAGCGACGTGGGATCGGTGTGGTCGAGGGTTGCCAGTAGGTCGGCGATGGAGTCGGTGACCGGGGCGACGATGCGGGCACACGCATCCGTGCTCAGGACCGCGAAGGCTGGGACTCGGTGGCCGGCGGCCAGCAGGCGTCCGAGGTTGGCGGCCTTGGCCCCTACCTGAGCGCTATTCGGCTGCGCAGTGGCCGAATCCGCCAATACGGCGGCCTGCACGACCGCGCCGAGAGTTGTTTCGGTCATTGCGCAGCCTCCTGCATCGTCTTGGCGATCGGGACCGACGACTTGCGTCGGGTCAGCCGCACCAGAACCGGGTCGGGGGTGTTGGAGATTTCCGGGTTCTCCCGAACCCGGATGCCGTTCACCAGCTCGATGTCGTAGCGGGACAGCAGCATCGCGATGCCGACCCGCACCTCCATGAGTGCCATGTGCTGGCCGACGCACAGGTGTGCGCCCCAGCCGAACGGGAAGTAGTGGAAGGGCGAACGAGCCTTGCTTCGTTCTTTGGTGAACCGGTCCGGGTCGAAGGTCAGTGGTGAGTCCCAGAATTCGGGCCACCGGTGGTTCACGAACGGGCTGATCACCACGATCGAGCCCGGTTCGAGGTCGAAGCGGTCGAAACTGTCCCGCTCGAGCACGGTCCGGCTGAACGCCCAGGCAGGCGGATGCAGACGCATGGCCTCGTCGATCGCGTGGCCGGTCAGTTCGAGGGACGGCAACGTGTGCGCGAAGATACCCCCGACTCTGTCTGCGCCGCTCGGTCCGTCGACGCCGAGTTCGGCCCCCGATCCTCCGAGGCCCGAGACGACACTCGCCCCGCCGACACCGTCTACGCCGGCCAACCCATCAGCGCTGGACACTCCGCTCGGCCCACCCGCACGAGCTGCGTGGTTCGACTCCGACCCCCGATCGGTCGAAGCTTTCAGCACCGTGTCGATTTCGGCACGAATCTTTCCTAGTACCAATGGATTTCGGCACAGCTCGTAGATTGTCCACGCCATCGCGCCGCCGGTCGTCTCGTGACCGGCCAGCAGGAAGGTCAGTACCTCGTGGCGCAGTTGTTCGTCATCCATGGCATGGCCCGCATCGTCACGGGCCGCGAGCAGCCGGGCCAACAGCGATGTCGTGTCGGTTGATTCGGCCTGTCGGTGCTTGTGAACGACGTCGTCGACGACGCGATGCAGTCGGGCGCGCACGCCGTTGAAGCGCCGATTGGCGGGTGTGGGCACGCTGGGCGGCAGCTGAACGGGCGCGGCCATGTGCCCCATCACCCACGAAACACCCTCGCGCACATCGTCTTCGATCTGTGGTAGCACGCCGTCGATATCGGCGCCCATCACCGCGCGGCAGACCACGTCGGCGGCGAATCCCATCATCTCGGGGACCAGATCGAATACCTCGCCGTGCGCGGCGAGTGCGTCCAGCCTGGTCAGCATTCGCTCTCCGCATGCCACCATCAGCGGAATCTCGGTCTCCACGTGACGGCGAGCGAAGGCCGGTTTGATCAATGCGCGCTGCCGTTTCCACAGTTCGCCGCCGCTGGTGAGCAGGCCGGGGCCGAGCAGATAGTTCAGGCTCTGATAGCTGATCCCCTTTGCGTACTTGGTCGCATTGCCGACCAGCACCTGGTTGATGTGCTCCGGCTCGACCAGCAGATGCACATGTTGGTGCGCCAGTCGCAGCCGCACGCTGCCACCGTGAGCGACGGCCTGTTCGTAGAACAGCGTCAGCGGGTCGTTGCGGTATTCGAGATAAGCGCCCAATGGGTGTCGTAGCGTGGGGCCATCCAAGCGGCGAACCTTCGCCGAAGCAGTCATGCAGCACCCCCGGCATCGATCAGGCTGTCATCGAACAAGAACAGGCGTCGCGCCTCGGCACGCTGCACCTTGCCACTGGTGGTCTTGGGGATACTGCGCGGTGGCACCACCCGCACCCCGGCAGGCAGCACTCCGGTCCGCTTGCTCACCGCGACACGCACCGCCCTGCGCAGCGCATCGTGTTGTGCTGCGTCCGAGCCGGATTCGACGATGAGGTGCAGTTCTTCCGACAGACCCGCGGTATCGGCGTGACCGACGGCCGCGACACCGCCGAGTCGGACGCCCGCCACCTGCTGGGCCGCGATCTCGAAATCGGTGGGCAGATAGTTCGCGCCCCGGATGATGATCAAATCCTTGTGTCTGCCGGTGATACGCAATCGGCCATCGCGCAGGTACCCGATATCGCCGGTGTCCCACCAGCCATCGCGGGTGGCCGCCGCGGTCGCCTCGGGCAACCGGAAGTAGCCGATCGTGGTCGACGGGCCGCGGAATTGGACGCGTCCGACGATGTCGTCGCCGCATGGGGCCTCATCCGCGTCGACGATCCGCACCTCGGTCCCGGCCACCGGCGCGCCGCAATCCACGATCTGCATCGCGTCCGGGTCACCGAACGGAACATCCAGCGCCACACCGCTTCCGGTCAATGCTTCGCGCGATACGGAGTCGAAGGCCACCGGCGTGTGCGGGCGGGCGACGGTGACCGCGAGGGATGCTTCGGCCATGCCGTAGCAGGGCACCAATGCGTCCTTCGGCAACCCCCATGCACTGAAGCGGTCCACGAACTGCTGCACGGTCGGCGGGTGAATCGGCTCCGCGCCACAGAACAGGAATCGCCAGCTGGACAGATCCACGTCGGCCAGTTCCGCGTCCGGCACCCGTGCCGCCGCATAGCCGTAGGCGAAATTCGGTGCGGCGGTGAGAGTTCCCCGATAACGTCCGACCGCACGCAGCCAGTCCCCCGGGCTGCGCAGGAACCTGCTCGGCGGCATCAGAACCGCGTCGAAGCCACGGAACATCGGTGTCAGGAAGCCGCCGATGAGTCCCATGTCGTGATGCAGCGGCAGCCAGCCCACCCAGGTGTCGCCGCGGCCCATTGCCGCAGCCGCGGCGATCTGCTCGCAATTGGCAGCCACGTTGCCGTGCGTGATCTGCACCCCCTTCGGCGTACCCGTCGAACCTGAGGTCGCTTGAATGAATGCCAGATCGCCAGGGGCAGGCAGCCGCGGGGGCAGCGTGGGCGCATCCGGTGCGCAGGCCAGTGCGTGCAGCACTGCACCGTCGATCGCGGCCACGGAGTCCGGCATCGGTGCGGCGTTCAGCACTGCCACGCTCGCCACGACCGCCGCCGGTTCCAGATAGCCGAGCAGGCGGGTGAACTTGTCCAGGAAAATGTCTGCTGAGCCGAAGCCACCCGGCGTGGCGACGGCCGTGGGTACCGCACCGAGCAGCAGCGCACCGAAGAACGCGGTGACGAACTCGGGTGAGGTGGGCAGGCACAGCATGACGCGGTCGCCCGGCCCGACGCCTTCGGCGGCCAGACCTGCGGCGACCCGGGCCGCCGCCGCCGCAAGTTCGTCGTGCCGCCAGCTCACGTCGCCCGCACCGTCGACGGCGCGCTCCGGGACGAAGACGGTGGCGGGAGCGTCGGCTCCGAGTTCGGCATTGGCCAGTAGCGCGTGCACGATGCTGGTCCGCTGGGGCTCGAGCCCGCCGATCATGACTGGTCCTTCACGTAGTGCACGATCTGCCCGATCGTGTTCAACTGTGCCGCAGCATCTTCGGGAATATCGATCCCGAACGCCTGCTCCAGCTGAATGGTCAGTTCGATGGCTGTCGGGGAATCCAGGCCGTAGTCGATCAGTGGTGTGGACGCGTCGAGATCCTCCGCCGAGACCCACAGCACCTCGGCGACGACGGCGCGCACCTGCACCTCGACGTCGGCCGCCGGGATTCCCGCGTTGTCGGGAGTCCGTGTGTTCAACCGAGTAACTTCCCTTCCGTCACGCAGGCGCGCACCGACTCCTCGATGTCGACACCGTCGCCGGTGTCGATGCGGTGGAATCCCACTTCGGGAAAGGCCGCAGCGAGGGTGTCGCGCACCCGTAGATATCCGTCACGCAGGGCTGCGAGCCGCTCTGCTGTTTCATGGGCCTCAGTGGGCCCGTCCCCTGAGCGCTCAGCGCACCGTGCCGCGGCCTGCTCGGGCGGAGCGTCCAGCCAGAGCACGGCATCGGGCAGTGTGGTGCGAAAGCGGGCAGCGAAACCGGGGACGGACGCGGTCACGTCCCGTCGCACCAGATCCGCGATTTCCGACAGCAGATCCCAGATATCGGGTGAGCTGCCGAGGCGGGTCGACTCCGACCGCTGCCAGGCCAGGATGTCGGCAAAGGTGCCGGGCCGGTGCCGCTCCAGCACAGCGGCGATCTCGTTCTGCCGGTCGTGGCCGTTCCAGTCCGGACGCGCGAGCGCCACGTACAGCGGACCGTAGACGAGCAGTTCGATCAGCGGATGCCGTTCGAACACCAGCACATCCGGCGACCAGGTCTGCACGAAATGCCGTTCGACCGGGCCGAACAGCGTCATCTGCAGGTACATCGCGGTGGCCTTCATCTCCAGACTGGAGATTTCGTCACAGCCGACGCTGAATGCCTTGAGCTGCTCGGACAGCTCGGTCAGCGGCACGTTTCTGGTGTTGTGGAAGTCGGGGCATGTCATCGACGCGAAAGACCCGTCCCCGGCCGGTGCGAGCTCACGCAGGCGGGCCATCACCGAAGACTTGCCCGCGCCGTCGATGCCGACGATGGCGACGCGGCGCGTGGATGTCGCGATCATCGGTCGTCCTCCCGCAGCTGTGCGAGCACGGCCTCGGTGATGTCGGCGGGCGCAACGGTGCCGTCCAGGCGCACCCAGTCGAACTCCTCCGACAGCGCCTCCAGCGCATCATGGCTGCGTTGCTGGAAGGTGAGAAAGGCTGCCTCGTCGCCGTAGCCGCTTTCGTAGTCACTGCGTAACTGCTTGCGCCCCAGCGCATCCTGCGGGCTGACGGTCAGGTAGAAGGTGCGGTCGGGCTCCGGGAAGCCCGTCGCAAGTTGCCGCAGCACCGCGGGGTCACCGCCGTGCGCCACCTCGGTGGCAAAGTACTTGTACCAGTACGCATTCGCCAGCATGATGTCCACGCCGCGCTCGGCGGCCAGATCGAACGACAGCTGCATCGCGTGGAACAGAAAGTGCGCGCGACTCAGCGGCGACAACAACTTCAGGTAGCCGTAGATTTCGGCGGGACTGCGCCACGGCAGCTTCGAGGAGACCTTCGGATCCAGGAACGCATCCCAGATCGTCACCGCGGCAACGGTCTGCCCCTGTGCTTCGAACTCCGCGGCGATTCGTGCCACCTGCGTGGTCTTGCCCGAGCCGTCGCCACCGGCGATGCAGATCAGGCGTTTGCGTGCGCTCAGTTGCTCATCCCTCCTGCGAGTCGGGCGCGCCAGTGGCGCTGTGTCTTTCGGTGCTCTTGTCCCGGCATCCGGCACTGCCTCGGGCACGATCGCCACGGCTGCGGTCGGCAAAACCGTCGCGTCGGCCGTCGGCTGATCGACCGGCACCCTCGCGCGCGGAGCTGCCGTTGCTGTCGGAGGCTGCGCCGCCGTGGATGTCGTGGATTGCGCCGCCGAGCCAGTCCCCGGGGCGGCGGCCGACTCCGTCGAGGCCTCGGGGTCGAGCACGCTGACCACACCCGCGCGGCCGTCCACCCGAATCCGTTGCCCCGACCGAACAACCGAAGTGGCCCCCGCGACATTGAGCACCGCGGGAATGCCGTACTCGCGCCCGATGACCGCCGCGTGCGAGAGCATCCCGCCGACCTCGGTCACCACCGCCGCCACCAGGCCGAGCGCCGGGGTCCAGCCCGGGTCGGTGAACCGGGTGACCAAGATGTCGCCCGCACGCAACTGGTCGATGTCGGCCAGTGACGTGATCACCCGCGCGGTGCCCTCGGCAATGCCGGGGCTGCAACCGAGTCCGGTCAGGTCGCCGTCACCGACTTCACGGATCGCGCCGACGGTGACGCCACCGCCGAGCTCGTGCGGCGGCAAGAGATCGCGATATCCGGCGTACACCGCACGGCGGTAAGCGATCTGCGGTGCCAGTGTGGCGGCGTCGATGCGTCCGGCGGCGAGATCGGTGAGCTCGTGGATGGATAGCTGGAACACGTCGTCGGCCTGCTCGATGGTTCCAGCCGCCGCCAGCCGGACCCCGGATTCGACGACATAGGCGCGCACGATCGCGTAGCACTGGGAGGAGAACTCCCGCATCCGTTCGCGCGCAACGAGGTACCTGCGCATCCGGTCGACCTGTTTGTCCAACGCCTTGGCGTGCTTGAGTCGGGTGATCGGCTTGGCGCGCACCCGCGCACGCACCGCCGCGAGCTCGTCTTCGTAGCGCCTGCGCTGATCGACCAGTGTCACATCGGGATCAGCGGGCGGGGTGCCGTGTTCGAGCATCGTCACGATCATCGATCGCACCCGCTCGGGCGCCTCCGACCAGCGTGGGCTGGTGAGATCGAGTTCCGCGTCGGCGTGGAACCCCTGCTCATCGAGGAACGTGTCGAGTGCCGTGGTCCAATCGGCGCTGTCGAGGCCGTGATCGGTGGCCACCCGATGCAATTCGACGATGCCGCGTTGCAGCTGCATGTGGCTGATATCGGCGAGCCCGCCCATCAGATCGATGACCGAGGTGCTGCCGCCGGACGCGGCGTCGACCTTGTCGAGGAGTTGTTTGAAATCCGTCTGCACGCTGGAGTTGTTGTAGATGGTGGTGAAGTAGGTGCGTTCGGTGGCCGCATGGAAGGTGAGCAGGCAATCGGCCAGGTCCGCGACGAAAGTAGCCTCGTCGGTGTGCGGCAATTCGCGCACCCGATCCCGCCATACCGCGTACTTCGCGGGCCATTCGGCGGCGAATGCGGCGACCTCGTCGAGCTGCGCACGGTAGCTCTGCTGCACGGCGAGCGCGACCGGCAGTGCGCGGGCAATGGTTTTCGGGTTGTTCGGGGTGCGGACGGGCCCCTCGGGCCCGTACTCATTGAGCACACCGAGGTCGTCGTCGAAATGCTGTTCGTCGAAGCCAGGGATGCGCCGGAAGCACTTCTTGACCGCGCTGACATTCCAATAGGCCCGGCCGTAGTACATAGCCATCCAGTCGGGTTCTTCGTTCGGGTCCGCCAGCCTCAGGCGCTCGAAGAACTGTTGCATCGAGAACTGGAATGCGTTGTCGTACAAAGAGAACATCATCGGCGTGCATACCCGTGCCGAGACGCCGCCGTCACGCAGGTCGGCATCGGAGAACTGTTCGATGTCGGTGCGCCAGGAGATGGCCGTGATGGCCCGGGCTTGCAACAACCACAGCTTTCCCGCGCCATCGATGGCCCATTCGATGTCCTGCGGGCGATGTCGATGCGCCTGCACCGCGAGCATCAGCGCCGCGAGTTCGGCGGTGGCAGCCGGTGCCAATTCGACGTCTTCGCCGCCTGCGTCGCGCGCCACCACGTCACCGCCGAACAGGCGCAGCGTGTACCTCGTCGGCGTGACGTGCCCGGAGACCAGGCGTTCACCGAGGCCGTTGCAGCATTCGACCACCGCGTGGTCTTCGATACCGGTGAGTGCGTCGATGCTGAAACCGACACCGGCACACCGGGCATCGATCATTCGTTGCACGAGCACCGCCACCGACGCACCGGCCTCGCGGTAGCCGTGCCGGGACAGGTACGCGCTGACGCGTTCGTTGTGCACCGACTCACGGCATTGCGTGATATACCCGCGCAGCGTCGCCGCATCCGTGATCTCCAAGAAGGATTCGTACTGGCCGGCGAAGCTCGCATCGTCGAGGTCTTCGAGGACGCCGCTGGAACGCGCGGCGACCGGGAATCCGCCGACTGCCTGCACCCAGTGTTGCAGATCCTCGTCGGCGACCTCGGCGAGGTCGAGATCGGCGGTGATGACGAATCCCGGCGGCACTTCGAATCCCGCGACGATCAGTTCATGCAGTGTGCCTGCCTTGCCGCCGGCCTTCTCGACCGTGAAATCGGCGGCGCCCAGGTACATCGGACCCGGTATCGGGGTGGAAGCGGGATGGGGCACGGTGGGAGCTCCTGTCGGAAGCAGAACCGGGCGCACGTCGTGACGGGCGGCGAGGTCACGAGCGGCGCGCACGCCTGCCGCGGTCAGGCCGCCATAGGAGGGACTCGCCGTGTGCGGCTCGAAGCCGAGCAGAATGGTTTCGGCCATGCACGCGTAGACGACCCCGCCGGGCAGCCCGGTTTCGGGAAACGGAGGTGTCTGGCCCAGCGGCAGCGCCATACGGCCGCCGGAGACCAGGGTGATGTTCGGACGGTGAGACACCGCGGGATCCACGTCGCCGGGGACCGCGAGATCGACCACCAGCACCCGATGGTCGTCGGCCAGCGACTCGGCGGTGACCACAGGCACGGCCGAGTTGGTGGCGGTCAGGACGATCCGACAGTCGCGCAGCGCGGTCAGGTCCTCACTGACCTCGACTGTTCCGTCCAGTGTTGCGGCGACCCGGTCGAGTCGCTTCGCCGATCCGGTGCGCCCGATCAGGGTCACCGAATCTGCCAGTGGGGCAAGAAGTTCGGCCATCACCGCGCCGATGTTGCCGAGCGCGCCGAGGATGCCGACCCGTCGTCGACCCGGCTCCAGCCGGGCGAGCTCCGCGCGTACCACCTCGTAGGCGGATGCCGCAGTGAGCGAGTTCCCCGAGGTCACCGTGACGGCGTCCTCCACCACGTCGCGGGAGGCATCGGTGACGATGGAGGTGTAACCGCCGAGCCCGATCACGGTGGCGCCGAGCTCGATTGCCTGCTCCACCGCTTCGAGCACCAGATCGCGCACCCAGGCCCGATGCCCGGCGCGCAGGCATTCGATGATCTGCTCGGCCGAGATCGGCACCGCGATCATGCACACCTCGACCTGGGCGCCGGTCGGCGAGGTGACTATCTGCCTGGTCAGTTCGAACGGATCGGCCACTGCGCGCAAGCGTTCGAACAATGCGGCGAACTGGATGTCCGACCATTCGGCGAGTTCGGGAGCGAACCGTCGCAGGTCGGCGGCCTCGGGCAGGTTGGCAAGAAACACCACCCTGGTCGGTGCGTTCCAGTCCCGCGCGACCTCGTGGGTGCGCCGGACCGAGAGCGATGTCCGGTCGGGCAGCGGCCAATTCGTCGTCACCGGGCTCGACAAGTGCGCGAGCAGGGTGGCCAGGTCGCCGCGATGCAACAGTGCCGCCACCTCGTCCAGCGCCGTCGCCAACCGAGCTATCTCGGACTCGGCGAGGAAGGCCGAGGGCTGGATACGCAGGGTGGTCGGTGCGGACAGGGTCGGCAGCATTCGAATGTCGTGGGCGTGCAGCAGGTAGCCCGCGACCACGTACCCGAACATGTCCGGATCGCAGATTTCGCGCAGCAGTGCGGATTCCGGCTCCGGAGGGATGAATTCGATGCCCTGCAGCAGCCCGCGGCCGCGCACTCCTGCGATTGCCCGCGGCCAGCGACTCGCCACCGTATCCAGCCGGGCCCGCAATCGAGCACCGACGTCGGATATCCGGATCTGGTTGTCGCGCAGCAGGTCCAGTGCGGCATCCGCAACCGCACATGACAACTCGTCGTCGGCGAAAGTGGACGTGTGATACCTGCCGAAATCACCGATCGACTGTGCGCGATCGACGAGCAGGGCAGAGATCTTCACCAATCCGCCACCGAGCGACTTGGACAGCAGGTAGTAGTCGGCAACCACACCCGAGGGCGCCGACGCCAGGAATGTTCCGGTGCGGCCCATCCCCGACTGGATCTCGTCGAAAACCAAGGCAGCCGTGTGCAAGTCGGCCAGCGCACGCAACGCACGCAGCGTCTCGGCCGGTACCTCGCGGACACCGCCCTCGCCCTGGATCGGTTCGGCGAACACCGCCGCGATCGGCGAGATCGACATCCAGGACCGCACGGGGCGACCTGCGCTGTCGATGACGATTCGGCACACCGGCCGCAGCTCGCCTGCGAACGCCGCGGCCGCTTCGCGCGGCGACCACGTGTCCAGCCTGCGTCGTTCAGGGCCCGGAACCACCAGATCTGGTGGCGTGTCGGCCTGCTCGGTCAGGGCGAATGCACCTGCCGTCTTGCCATGGAATGCGCCCGCCAGCGAGACGAAAATCGGTCCGCGACGGCGCATCTCCTCGATCTCGTGCAGCGAGTCGGTGAGCAGCTGGGCCACTGATCGGCGGTCGTCCACGGCATCGTCAGCCCCTGCGACGATGATCGGGCGCACGTCGTGCAGCCCGTCACGGCGAGCGCGACGCAGGGTGCGACGCAACTCGGTCTCGAGGTCGGTGAGCGAACGGGCATGCGCCACCGCCGCGTGCCTGATGGCCGCTTCCACCGCTTCCGCGCCCGTAGCACCGAAGGTCACCACGTACTCGCGATCGGTGGCCGCGCCGACCGACTCGGACAGTCGGCGGGCCAGCAGGGACGCGCCGGGGCGGACGCTGCCCTGAGACACGAACGGCGACTGCTGATTCAGCCGTGCTGTAGCCACCCGCACCAGTGCCGGATGGTTGTGCCCGAACAGCGCCGCGCCGAACCCGCCGACCAGATCCAATACCCGGGAACCGTCGGCGCGAATCAACCAATCACCCTCGGCGCCCAGGTAAATCATATCGAGGTGACAGGCACGCAGTAGCCGGGCCAGGCCGGGGCGGTTGTGCCGCGCGAAATCATCGAACACTTCGGCCACCGAGGGACTGCTCGACGCTATATCCGAAAACTGCATACTCGGAGTCACGGCCTAGGCTCCGACTCCCGCGCGGCGGGCTGCTGTTTGCCCGATCTTCGTTGACACACAGTCGATCACCGCGCGTACGGTGTGCAGCGTCGCAGCCTCCTCGTCGGAGATCTCGATGCCGAAGGCTCGCTCGAGATCAATCACGAGCTCGGCCGAACGGACCGAGTCCAAGCCATAATCCAGCAACGGTGTGTCTATCTCGATCTCGGCCACTTGAAGACCGTGTCGAAATAGCTCACACACGCGCTCGCGCACCATCTGTGTCGCCATCATTTCGCACCTCCCGTTGCGCTGGAATCTTCCGCTTCCCCCGTGAGCAGAATGCGGACCGATGGGTTTTCCATCGACTCGCGGTAAAGGTATTCCCCCTGGGTAGCGCAGGATTCGGCGCCAGCCGAGACTGCGATCACTTGCCCTCCGATATCGGCAATCAAGACTGTTATGTCTCATATCTCGTCAACGTGCACAACCGTTATCGACAACATCGGCGCATGCACCCATCTGTACACCGTCGATTTGCGGCCTGCAATCCGAAAACGTCTGCAGCACAGCCAGTCTGACGGATGGGCAACCATTTGGCTAATCACATCCCACGCAGCGCGCGAAACATGGTTTCACGCCCCGGAAACAACGGTTGGCGACTTAGCGTCTGAGACAACAAATTCTGAGATTTGTTGTCACAGATAATCAACCAATTCCGCCACCATAGAGTGGAACATGTCCTATTTTTGCAGAGTTCGCTGTTCACGCGAGGTTCACAGATCGGTCAGCCACATTTTCATACCAACCCATCGGTATTTTTCAATTGAATTGGGCCCTACCACCTTTCGAGAAGAATGCGAAGTCGCTTAACAGCGCTTTTACCTCACCGTCGCCGCCCTACCGTCGCAGCGGAACGTCCCGCAAACTTCCGGTCCGGCAACCGAGTGTGACGGCTTTCATTACTCGCCAGTAGCCCCCATGACGCCTGTGGCCCTTCACAAGGGCACACCGACCGGCCCCCGTTGCTGTCACAGAAGATCGCGAATCGATCCACGCCCCGCTTCGGGCAGTTACTGTGAATGCCCTGCACAGCTACATCCCGGGGGCAAAGGAGTCGCCAATGTCCGTCGACAGTCCGACCTGGCCGAGTCTGACCTTGGCAGGTCAGCCGATGTCGTCCCCGCTGAAAGATGTCCGGACGCTATCGCGCCAGATGGTCGGTCACTTCGTGGAAAATGTCATCCCCTGCGGCACACTGCCGGTGGATGCCATCTCCGGTGACGTCACCACCATCACCAGGACCTGCCTCGAGCTCGCGGTCAGCATGCTCGACGGACAAGGCATCCCGGAGAAGCTGCAGCGGCTCCAAGACGCCGCCGCCGGATGGGCACGCGAGGGCGTGCCCATCGATACGATCCACCACTCCATCCACGAGGGCTTCCAGATGGGCCTCAACCTGGTGGTCTCCAACGCGTCCATCAAGGATTACGACAATCTGGTCGACGGCGCCCACATGGTGGTGCAAATGCTGGACATGATCACCTCGGCGGTCTCGGTCGCCTATGTCAGGGAACTACGCGCGGTGGTCAGCGAGCACCACACCGCCGTCCACACGCTCACCTCGGCACTGTTGGGCGGGCACAGCACCTCGACCATGGCGCGTGAATGCGGGATCGCCATCGCCGAGTCGTATGTCGTTGTCGCGGCGGCGATTCCGGCGCATCGCGACGAAGGCAACCCGGCACTCGACCGTCAGGTCGTGGCCCGACGCAAACTCCGCCGAGTTCAGGCCGAGCTGGCGACCCGCTGCGGCAACAGCGCGCTGTCGCTGCTCAGCGTCGACGGCGGCACCATTCTCATTCCCTCGGCGACCTTCGACAACGAGGGCCTCGACACCCTGGTCAACCAGCTCTCACACGCCGCGCAGGTCGGCATCACCGCGACACTGGTGCAGGCCACCCCCGAACAGATCCCGAACGCCGCCGACCAGGCCCACGAATTGCTCGACATGGTGCAGCGCTTGCAAGCGGTGCCCGGAATGTACCGATTCGACGAGCTGGCACTCGAATACCAGCTCACCCGCCCCGGTCCGGGACGCGAATACCTCGGCTCACTGCTCGATCCACTCGACGAGCACCCCGAACTACTGGAAACTCTGCAACGCCACATCGGCAACAACCTCAACCGCCAGCGCACCGCCCGAGTCCTGCACGTGCACACCAACACCGTGGACTATCGCCTCAAACGCATCGGCCAACTCACCGGCTTCGACCCCTCTCAACCCTCCGGCCTCTGGTACCTGCGTTCGGCCCTGGTCGCCCGCACCTACCGAACCACCTGACGCCACATCCGCGCGGTCACCGGGATCGTCCTCCCGGTGCTCGACAGCGAACGGCTGGTCGGCATCATCGCCCAAGCCGACGTGGCCACCGCGCTGAGCAACGACGAGGCAGGCAGCACGGTCGAAGCGATATCCACCGACTTCGACAGCATCTGAACGTCGCGTTGTGGACCGAGTTGCCTCCTCGAACGGATTCCGCTCGGCGGGCACCGCCGACTGCCGGGCAGTCGGTTCAGTCCGGCGGAATGCGGTCGTGGACGGTGAGCAGCATGTGGTCGAATGCGGTCTGCTCCTAGGCTGAACGGGCAGGGTGTCACCTGATCCCTTCGGCCTGCGCGACGGATATCGGCTCGTGATCGACCGCGGTGAAGACATCGATGGACATGTCCTCGTCCCGGTAGTGCGCCAGCGTCGACAAGCCGCGAGTAGTGCACGCGATCGCGTGGACCTGATCACCGGACATCGGGTACTCCGGCACTTTTCGTCGCCAGTGCACGCACAGCACAGTGCCGCCGGGTTCGAGGTGTTCGACGGCGCGGTCGAACACCGCACGCAGGCTCGCGGCGTCGAGGTAATAGCAGACCTCACTGAAAACGATCAGGTCGAATCGCTCGTCGACCCATTCCTCGCCGAGTGCCCAGCGGCGGAATTCAACGGTTCCTCGCGTGGAGTAGGGCAGGCGCTCGACCCGGGCCTTGGCCGAATCGAGCGCCTGCGCCACCACATCGGTGCACACCAGTCGATCGCAACGGGTGGTGAGTTCGGCGGAGAGGTTGCCTATCGAGCAGCCGGGTTCGAATGCATAGCGGTAGTGCGGCTTCGGTAGTGCCGCCAAGGTCAGTGCCCGCTTGCGCTGTTCATACCAGCGCGTGGTGAACCCCCACGGATCGGAATCGCGGGCGTACATGTCGTCGAAATGGCCTGCGGTCAGGCGTGTCTCGCTCATAAGAAGAACGTTTCCGTCGAACCGGTGAAGCGGTCGAGCAGGTGCGGCGGCAGAATCGGTTGGTCGGCGGGATCCTCCGACAGAGCGCTGGTCTGGCTGCGGAAGTGCGCGATCGCGCGCGACTTGGCGTTGATGACGGCCTCCGGCAGCGTCAACGTCCGCACGCGGGTCACGAGGACCAGGGGGTGTTCGGGAGTCGCCCAGTGCCACATCCACACCGGAAATTCGAGCAATCGGGTCGCGGTTCCGGCGCACGCCGCGGCCGCGGCCCGGCCGACGGCTTCGTGGTCGGGGTGACCGTCACGCCGCCAGGTCGTCGCACACCAGGCGCCGATGCGCCCGCATGCAGTGAGGATCTCCGCGAGGGCATCGGTCACCGCCGCTTGCTGTGCCGCTACGGCGCCATCGCCGATTCGGAGCCGAATGGGTGGTCCGATACCCAGTTCGGCTGCCGCACGCAGAGATTCCTCGACACGTAGATCGGCGAGTTCGGTCGGCGAACAGGTGGGCGAACCGGGATGTGAAGCTTCTCCGTCGGTCACGGTGACCACCGTGACCGGCACATCGCGCGAGCGCGCCAACGCGATCAAACCACCGGCGCCGAGTATCTCGTCGTCGGGATGCGGCGCAACGACGACCAAGTGTCGCCACCCGGCGAGGGACAGTTCGCGGCGACGATGCCGCCACGGCGACCAGACATCCTCCGGAGTACCGCGAACAGCAAGATCGATCATCGGCTCGGCAACCATGAGAACTCCTTTTCCGCGTAATCGCGGCCGAGATCGGCCAGGTCTCGCTCCGCATGACTCTGGCGGAGGTAGACGGTGAGGTCGGCGACACGCTGTGCATGCTCGGCATCCGCACACAGTGGACCAGCGCCGAGTGCGCGCCCGACACGATCGATGGGTCCGAACCGGAACATCCACCCGCTCGGCAGCGCGTGCCGGCGTCGTCAGGCAGGCGGACGACAGCCGCTGTTCATCCCGAACCGGACCGACGACCAGAACTCGAGCGATCACACCGACATCCTCATGTCGGTCGGTGTCCACAGAACGGGCACTGTCGCATCCCGAGTTGCTCATGGTTCCCGGCTACCCCGTGAACCGGCGAGCAAACAGCCAGCGTCATGCGTCGTGAGGCCACCACACGACGTGCCCGCGACACCACGGGCGAAGTAGCCCACGATCACCCGAAGCCGACGGCGATGCTCGGTCGCGACCAGGTTCTCACTGGCGGCACTTTTCGGCACCGAAACCGGCAACGACAAGTTCGCCCACTGCGACTGGCATCCCGGCCCGGCCGGTCTGCCGATCCTGGATGCCGCAGCGGGTTGATTCTGCGGACGGATCCTCGAACGCCACGACTTCGGCGACCACGTCGGGCTGCTGGTCACCCCTGAAGCCGGGTCCGCACCGCCCCCGCGTACCCTCCGCTACAGCGAGGTATCCCAGCTACGACCCGGACACGAGGCGTAGACGCCGACGTGGTGGCCTTCGGCGGGCTGAATGACAGGCTGGCGCGCGGCAGGGTATCTGCAGGACGCGAGTTTCTCGATAGTGCCTGCTCGCGAGCAGATCGGCGCCGAAGTGCTGTGCATCCACATCGGTGAGGCGCAGTATGTTCCTGTGGAGTTGACAACTGTGCGTATCGACAAACCGAACGATCTCAACGTCATCATCGGACAGGCCCACTTCATCAAGACCGTCGAGGACCTGCACGAGGCACTGGTCGGTATCGGCCCCCACCTGCGGTTCGGCCTGGCATTCTGCGAGGCATCCGGGCCGCGTCTGGTCCGCCATTCCGGCAACGAGGACGAGCTGGTCGAGCTCGCGACGAAGAACGCACTCGCCGTCGGAGCCGGACACTCGTTCATCGTCTTCCTCCGCGAGGGATACCCGGTCAATGTGCTCAATGCGGTCAAGCACGTCCCGGAGGTCTGCGGAATCTTCTGTGCGACAGCCAACCCCGTGGAAGTGCTGGTTGCCGAGACCGAGCTGGGGAGGGGAATCGTCGGCGTGGTCGACGGGCCCCCGCCGCTGGGCATAGAGAATGCCGACGACCAGGCAGACCGTAGACAGCTACTGCGCCAGATCGGCTACAAGATGTAGAAGCCCGGCTCGACCGCCGCTCGACGGATCCCGGGCCTCGGCGAGCAGGCGGAAGTCGGCTGATGTGCGGTCTCGTCTCACAAGCGGGGACCGACCAGCGCGATCGCGGATTCGACGGCGACGTCGATGATGTCGGCGATTTGGCCGCCGTCCTCGACGGTCGTCGCCATGAGTTCGCGGAAGCCGCCGAGCAGGATCGTTGCCACTTGGCGGGTCGGTGGATGCAGGCCGGCGGCAGTGAATTCTGTTGTGCTGGTGAGCTTCTGGATAAGGTCGACGAACGCGTCGCCGGTTTCTCGCTGTAGTTGCCTGGCATCCTCGCCGAGGGCGGGGACGACGCGGATCCAGCTGAGCGTGATCGTGGGATCCTCCTGCGAGAAGTGGATCCACGCCTCGATGGCCTGGCGCACCTGGGTGCGCCACGACGCATGCGGGTCCACTGCGGCATCGATCTGCTGGATCGTTTCGGTGTTCCGCTCGCTCAGCAGGGCGATGAAGCAGTCCTGTTTGCTGGCGAAATGTTCGTAGAAGGTGCGGCGAGAGGTACGGGCGTTGCGTACCACGTCGGCGACAGTCGAGTCCCGATAACCGCGTTCGCGCACTGCGACAGCCATGCCGTCGAGGACGCGACGCCGATGCCCCGGCTCGGCCGGGCCATCCGTGGAGGTGCGCGGTACGGGCTCGGTACGTGTCACGGGAGTCAGCGTAGTGACTCCCCTCGTCGATCCGCGTGTCGAGCGATCCCGGCACGCGGCCACCACGCTTCTCATGCGGTGACCTGCTCGGGGCCGCGGCCGGGTTCGACGACCTCCGAGGCTGCGCTATCCGTCGGCGCGCGCCGACGGGCGAAGCGGATGGTTCCGTCGTCGATACGGCCGTACCGCAGGGTGATCACGTCGTGGCCGTAGCTCATGCCCAGCCGCCACGGAGCTCGAGAACCTGCCTTGGGGAATCGGTCGATGGCGCGCAGGACGTAGCCGGCCTGGAAGTCGAGCAGCGGGGTCTCGGTGACGGTCGGATCGGGCCATGGCGTGCTCTGGGCGTAGCCGTTGGTGTCCATGTGCCGCAGCAACCGGCAGACGAATTCGCTGACGAGATCGGCCTTCAGCGTCCAGGACGCGTTGGTGTAGCCGATGGTGAACGCGAAGTTGGGTACTCCGCTCAGCATCATCCCCTTGTACGCCATGGTTTTCGGCAGCGGGACTTCTCGTCCGTCGACGGTGAGCCGGAGCCCGCCGAGGGCGAGCAACTGCAGGCCGGTTGCGCTCACCACCACATCGGCTTCGAGTTCGCGGCCGGACTCGAGACGCAACCCCGTCTCGGTGAATCTGTCGATCCGATCGGTGACGACCGAGGCGCGACTCTCGCGGATCGTTCGGAACAGGTCCCCGTCCGGAACCAGGCACAACCGCTGATCCCACGGCCCGTAGGTCGGCTTGAAATGCGTGTCGACGTCGTAGCCGTCGGGCAGCCGGTCGATGGTCAGTTTGCGGATGAACTTCCGCATCTGCTGCGGCCGCCGTTGGCTGAACTGGTAGATGAACGTCCCCAGCAGCACATTCTTCCAGCGCACGACCGTATAGGCGCGTTTTGGTCCGATCAGTCTGCGCAGCCGGTTGGCAACGGTGTCCTCCGAAGGCACCGGAAAGATGTAGCTCGGCGACCGCTGCAGCATCGTCACGTGTCCGGCTGCCTCGGCCATCGCAGGCACCAGCGTCACCGCGGTGGCGCCGCTGCCGATGACGACAACTCGCTTCCCGGTGTAGTCCAGGTCGGCGGGCCAGGACTGCGGATGCACAATCTGCCCACCGAAGTCCTCGACCCCGGCGAAGTCGGGTGTGTAGCCCTCGTCGTAGTGGTAGTAGCCGCTGCAGACGTAGAAGAAGTCACAGGTGAATACAGCGGTAGTGCCCGCGTGCTCGGCTCGCACCGTCCAGCGGGATTCGGCGGAGGACCAAGACGCACCGACCACTCGATGCCCGAACCGGATACGCCGGTCGATACCGGCGTCGGTAGCCGTGGCGCGGATGTACTCGAGGATCGCCGGACCGTCGGCGATGGCTTTGGCCTGCGTCCACGGGCGGAAACGGTATCCGAGCGTGTGCATATCGGAGTCCGAGCGGACGCCAGGGTAGCGGAACAGATCCCAGGTGCCGCCGATGGCATCGCGGGCTTCGAGGATCGTGTAGGTGCGGCTCGGAAACGCCGCCCGCAGGTGATGTGCGGCGCCGATTCCCGACAGCCCGGCACCGACGATCAGGACATCCACATGTTCGGTCATGCCCGCGCTCCCGCCTTGCCACGAGCACGCAGCCGCCGCTCCACCAGTGCAATCACATCGTAATAGCGCGTCGGTGCCACCCGCGCCAGTGCATCGAACAGATAGGCGTCCGGGCCGACCAGAATCCGTGACTTCCCCGCCTCGACTCCGCGGCAGATGATTTCGGCCGCCTTCACCGGGCTGGTCAGGGCCACAGCCTCGAATTCGGCCGCCATCTGCTCCGGCGTTCGCCCGCGGCCCTCGGGGTCTTTGCGGACCCGGGCATTGCGCGCGATGTTGGTCGTGATGCCGCCGGGATGGACGTTCACCGCGGACACGCCGGTTCCCCGCAGCTCCTGGCGCAGCGCGTCCGTGAACCCGCGGACAGCGAATTTCGCCGCACAGTAAGCGCTTTGATTGGGCATCCCGAGCAGACCGAACACACTCGAGGTATTCACGACGACCCCCTCGTCCTGTTCGACAAGGATGGGCAGGAAGGCGCGCGTACCGTTGACCACTCCGTCGAAATTGATCTGCCGCAGCCACTCGTCGTCCTCGGGAACCGCGTCGAGCACCGACGAGGAGACCGCCACACCGGCATTGTTGAACACTGCCGCCAGCGGTGCGGTCAGCCAGTCGCGCACCTCGCCGGCGAACGCGAGCTGGGTCGGCGGCGTCCCGCACGTCCAGGACGCGGGCCAGCACCGGGCCGGTCAACGACGTTGCCGTTTCCTTCAGTCCGATCTGGTCGATATCGGCGATCGCCACGGGCGAGCCCTTGCGTGACAACAGCTGGGCGAGACTGCGGCCGATTCCGGAGGCCGCCCCGGTGATCATGACCGGGCGGCCGAACAGCGGCCTATGAGTGCGGGGCATCGGTGCTCCTGGGTTCGGACGTGCGGATATGGTCGTCGAGCAGGTCGACGAGGGCCGGCCATACTCCCGCGGGCAGGTCGTGGCCCATGCCGGGAAGGGTCCGGAGGCGAGCTCCGGCAATGGAATTCGCGGTCGCGGTCCCTCCCGTCGGGGCGACCATCAGGTCGCGGTCACCGTGCAGGACCAGCGTCGGCGCTGTCACGGCGCTCAGCTCTCGTGTCCGGTCGCCGGACTTCAGGATGCCGGCGAGCTGACGGCCGACACCGGGGGCCGGAGCGGGGTCGCGATCCCAGGTCGTGGCGGCTGCCGCACGCACAGCGGACTCGTCGAACGGATATCCGGTCGACGAGATGTGCCGGTATATGCGCACCGCCTGATCGATGTGCTCGGTGCGATTGCGTGCCGGTCGGCTGAACATCAATCGCCAGGTCGACCACGCCGGACGTCCCAGTCGGGCGGCACCAGTGGTGGACATGATCGATGTCAGCGAGTCGACCCGGGCCGGATAGCGGGCGGCGACGGTCTGCGCGATCATGCCGCCCAGCGACATTCCGATCAGATGCGCGGACGGCAGCTCGAGCGCGTCGAGCAGACCGACCGTATCCGCGGCCATATCGGCGAGATCGTACTGGTCGCGATGCCAATGGCGGCGTAGGAAATCCACCGGGCCCGGCGGTGGGAAACCGAGATGCGTCGAGTGGCCGACATCGCGATTGTCGAAACGAATGACCTGATATCCGCGTGCAACCAGCAGCGCGCACAATCCGTCCGGCCAGTCGTGCAACTGCTGGCCCAAACCTGCGACGAGCACGACCGGAACACCGCCCACACCCAGTCGCTCGTAGGCCAAGGTAACGCCGCGGCCGACCTCGACGCGCTGTCCGCTCACGCCGTCACCTCGGTGGCGCGGCCCCGGTCCGCAATCGCCTGCTGCGGAATGCGGCGGCGCACCACGGCGCGGCCCTTCCCGGCAGGCACGAGTGCCACCCCGCGGAAGTGCGTCCGCTCGTCCGGCGCATCGGTCGGTTCGAGCGTGAAATCCCTTAGCAGCGTACGCAATACGATGTTCATCTCCATGGTCGCGAACGCCGCACCGATGCAGCGCCGTGCACCGCCGCCGAACGGTATCCAGCTGAACGTGCCCGGGCGCACGCCGACGAACCGATCGGGGTCGAAAGCGCGGGCGTTCGGGAAGAGCTCCTCGTTGTCGTGCATCAACCGGATGCTCACCACCACGGTCTGCCCCCTCGGCAGCGTCCACCGCCCCAACTGCATCGACTCGGCACGCACCGTGCGTGCTGTGGCATCGATGACCGGCCGGACCCGTTGCACCTCGAGCAGCGTGGCCTCCCGCAGTTCCGAGCCGCCTGAATCGGCTTCGGCAACGAGGCGGTTCAGCATATCGGGGTGGCGGCGCAGTCGCTCGATCGTCCACGCGAGCGTCGTCGCGGTGGTCTCGTGACCGGCGGTGAGCAGGGTCAGCAGCTCGTCCGCGATCTCGCTGCGACTCATGCTGGAGCCGTCGTCGTATCGAGCTTGCAACATCATCGCCAGCACGTCGTCGCGGTCTTGGATCTGTTCGTCGGCCGAAGCGCGGTCGATCAGCCGTCCGACGATTTCGTCGTACCGGTTGCGGTAGGCCGCGAACCGGGCCCACGGGCCGAAGCGGCCCAGCATCCTCTGCGGAATCGGTACCGCCGCAAGGGCCGACCCGACGAGAACCAATTTGGGAAGTAGCTCGCGCAGCTCGTCGAACTCCTTGCCTTCGGCACCGAAGACTGCACGCAGGATCACATTCAAGGTGATCCGCATCATCGAATCCATCGTCGCGAACTCGTGCTCGGACGGCCATGACGCCATCTCGCGGACCGCTTCCTCTTCGATCAGCGACTCGTACACGGCCAGGCGGCGACCATGAAACGGAGGTGTGAGCAACTTGCGTTGCTTGCGGTGTTCCTCGCCTTGCAGCGAGAACAACGAGCCCGGCCCCAGAAACTGCCCGAGGTTGACGGCGACATTGTCGGCGACATCGGTACTCGCGGTGAACAACGCTTTGACTTCGGTCGGATCGGAGACCACCACCACCCGGCCGAACCTGGGCATGTGGATGGTGAATGCCGAGCCGAAGCGGTCATGCATGCGGCGCCAGGCACGAGAGCGTCCGAAGAGTATCTCCAGGCTCTGCACGATCCGCGGCGTAGAAGGGCCATCCGGAAGTTTCAGGGCGGGCATACACCCACCTCCTCGCGTGGTACACCTATGTACCAGAATGACGGTACGCCGACGTACCGCAATCGGCAAGAGGATGACGGCGCGCTTTTCGCGAACAAGCTGTTGCGCCGGAACCCGCGTAACCGAAGAACTCGCGACCCGCACCAACCGAGGGATCGACCTGACGAGCCGCCCGCCCCGCCGAGTGTTCGGCGCACCCACCCAATACCCTATGAGGACACACCGACAGTGAGGTGGCGCGATGGTGGAGACGGCGGTGATCGGCACGTCGGCGAGAACTCGATGGGACGAGCACGCCGCCTGGCGCGGGCCGGTGCGACGCGCGGAACTTCCTGGCGGCCAACAGGTTTGGGTGGTTGCAGGATACGACGAGGTAGCCACACTACTGGCCGATCCCCGACTGAGCCTGGACAAGAAGCACGCCAGCGACGGCTATACCGGCTTCGCGCTACCACCTGCGCTCGATCGAAACCTGTTGAACATGGACGGCGACGAACACCACCGGATCAGAAAGCTCGCCGGACCCGCATTCTCCCGACGTTCCTCGGGAAGTCTGCGCAACGCCGTCGCCCGAACCGCCGCGGCGGTGTTCGCCGCACTGCCCGAAAGCGGCAGCGAGACAATTGATCTGCTCACTGCCGTGTGTGTCCCGATTCCGGCACTGGTGATCGGCGAACTGCTCGGGATACCCGCCCACCTCCATACGCGCCTGCGCGAGGCCGCCACCGCCATGGTGACTGTCGATGCCGCATCGAAGGCGTCCGGGCAACGGCTCGTGGCGGCGATCGGCTGGCTGACCGCGACATTCGCAACACTGGTCGAGTCGAAGCGCACAGATCCCGGCGACGACCTACTGAGCGGGTGGATCCATGCCGGCGACATCGAGGAAACGCTGACCGAGGACGAACTGGTGTCCCTCGCCTTCCTGATGATGCTGGCGGGCTTGGAGAACGCCGTGCACATGTGCAGCAACATAATTGCCGCACTGCTCACCTCGGACGATGCCGCCGCAACCCTTGCCGCCTGGCCGACGTCGCGCGGCTCGCTGATGGAACGCGCCAATCCACTGCCGTTTGCCATTCGACGATTCGCGGTCACCGACCTCATTCTGGGCGAGCACACCGTCTCCGCTGGAGACACCGTGCTGCTGACGCTGTTCGGCGCCGATTCCGACCCGGCCCGCAATGGCAGGCCAAGCCTGATGTTCGGCCGCGGCCCCCACTACTGCCTCGGCGCGCACGCCACCGACCTTGTCGTCGACGCCGTGGTCCCGCAGTTGTTCGTGCGGTACCCCCGAGTACAGCTCGCTGTTGCGGAATCGGCGCTCGAATACCGAACCTCGTGGCGCTCACACGGCCTGGTTACGCTGCCGGTGCTGCTCACGCCGCGTTAGCCGCCATCAGCGAGGGGCGTTCAGGGCGCCGGCCGTCTCGTAGCGCCGGGTCGAGCCACCGCGATGGCCACCGATGTGCAGCCGACGACGATCCGTGCATGGGCTCACCCATGGCGAGCCGAGACCATGCACGGAAGCCCGGTCAGGGCACCACGACCACAGTCTGTCAACGAAGGGCGACCGTAGCGGTCGCACGACCGAAGACATTTCGTCCTCGATGCTTGGCGCCGATGGCCACGATCGCGCTGGACCGGTCGGGGTCGACCGCTTTGATCCGACCGGTGAACTCGATCTCCGCGCCGGTCTCTGTGACGTATACCGGACTGGTAAACCGCACATTGAGGGCACGAATCGCGCCCGGATCACCCAGCCAAGAGCTGACGTAGTCCGCGCCGAGCCCGATGGTGAGCATGCCTTGTGCCACCACGGTTTCCAGACGCATCAAATGTGCGAGCTTCTCACTCCAATGGATGGGATTGGGGTCACCGGAGACTCCGGCATAGTTCACCAAATCGCCTTTACTGAGCCGGACCGTCCGCGGCGCAAGCCGATCGCCGACGATCAGCGAATCGACCGCCACCACGTTCTCCCCCGCGCCACGCCAGTAGTTTTCCGGGCCGGGGATGGTTGGGACATCGACGCGACGCGGTGAGTTCTTCCGGCGGGGGTCACGCTCACGATCGGTGAAAGCAGGCATCAGCGATTCAGCTGCGGTATGCGCGAGACCAGGGTCGTCGCTACTGCGGCCCACGATGGCCGTGCGCGAGGTCAGGACCGGCTCGTCGCGATCGTTGAAGATCACCTGACGCAGTCCTATGAGATCTCCGCCGAACGCCTGGCGAAACGACTCCAGGCACATCTCGAAGGTCAGGCGGTCACCCTCGTGGATAGTTGTGTGGTACTCGATCATCTGATCGGTCTGGATCATCTGACTCAGATCGTAGCCGCGCAGAATCGTCGGAAAGATCTCGGAGTAGGCCAGGTGTCCAGAGACGGACGCGAACGTCGGCGGCGCGAGGAGACCCGGGTAGCCATAGGCAGCGGCAATGTCGTCGCGCCAGTGCACGAGGTGACGGTTTTGTACCGCTCGGGCGAACTCACGAATCTTCTCCCGGCCGACCTCATAGTAGTCACTGGCACGGTAAGTCCGCCCAACCATCGAATACGCGTGGGCAACGGGATCGAAGCCTTCGGTTCGGTTACTGAACACTGGCGCGAATTTACCCAACTACCAGTGCATATCCGTTGAACCCGGTTGGTTCGTCGTTTCGCGACGACGCCGATGGGCGGCAGGACTGAACATTCAGTCGATGTCGACCTCGCTCCGGATCGGTCCAGAACGCCGTCTTCCGGTACCGAACAGCCTCGTCGTCCGCGATTCGAGCCGGGCAGCAATGGCCGGATCTGACAGAGATACGTCGTTGCGGCCATCGGCGCAGGCATCGACGATAGAGTCATGACCTTGATCCACCGCGTCGTCATCGCGGCCTTCCCCGATGTCGACTTGCTCGATGTCGCCGGGCCGGCCGAAGTATTCGCGCTGGCGAACCGCGAGGGTGGCGGGCGAGCGCGGTACGACGTGCGGCTGGCAAGCCCCACACGAGGCGAAGTGCGCACGTCCGCCGGGGTGCGTGTCGTCACCGATCTCGGCTTCGACGAGGTCGAACACACGATCGACACATTGATCGTCCCGGGCGCGGTGGACTCCCTGCCCCATGGCCCGGTGGCGCGGGTCGAGCCGGAGATCGTGATGTGGATCCGGACCGTCGCGCCGCGCACGAGGCGGATAGCCTCGGTGTGCGTGGGTGCGCATCTGCTCGCGGCCGCAGGCTTGCTGGACGGGAAGACTGCCACCACCCATTGGTCGACAGCCGACCAACTCGCCGCCGAGCACCCGCACGTCGTCGTGGACCCCGACCCCATCTTCATCCGCGCCGGCCGGATCTGGACCGGCGCCGGGATCAGCGCATGTCTGGACCTCGCCCTGGCACTGGTGGCCGAGGATCACGGCGAGGAACTGGCGTTGCAGGTCGCGCGGCAACTGGTGGTCTACCTCAAACGTCAAGGCGGCCAAAGCCAATTCAGCGTGCCACTGAGCCGGCCCGCGGCCACCCGCCGTGACATCGATGAATTGCGGCTCTTCGTCACCGAACATCTGGACGGCGATCTGTCCACCTCGGCGCTGGCGGCCAGGATGTGCCTCAGTGAGCGTCATTTCACGCGTGTCTTCCGGCAGGAAACCGGCACCAGCGCCGTGGTCTATGTCGAGGCATGCCGGGTCGAAGCCGCGCGTCGGCTGCTCGAAACCACCGACCAGCCGCTCGAACGAGTCGCCGCGACGGTGGGACTCGGGTCGGTCGAGACTCTGCACCGCGCCTTCCGCAGGCAACTCGCAACCACCCCGGGCGACTACCGAAACTGGTTCCGCATCACGACCTGAACGTCGAGTGCAGCCACCGCGCCGCATCCGACGCCCGAATTTCCATCCCCCGCACAGAAAGTCGAAACCAATGTCGATGAATGCTGCCTCGAGCACCCTCCGAAGCGTGATCGGTCTGGACAATCAGCTACCGCGGCTGGCCGATGCCGCAGTGATCATGATCGATTTCCAGAACACCTACCGCCGCGGCGTAATGGCTGTGGACGGCGCCGAACAGGCGCTGGCCGCCGGCGCCCGATTGCTGAGGGCCGCCCGAGAATCGCACCGGCCGGTAGTGCATATCATCAACGACGGCGGCCCGGGCACACCCTATGACATTCGCGCCGACATCGGCGCGATCAGCGGCCCGGTCGCACCGCAGTCCGGAGAGCCGGTCGTGGTCAAGCAGTTCCCGAATGCCTTCCACAACACCGATCTGGAGCAGACCCTGCAACGACTCGGTGTAGGCCAGGAACTGGTGCTGGCCGGATTCATGACCCACATGTGCGTGAGCTACACCGCTCAGGGTGCGTTCAACCTCGGATACCGCCCGACCGTCGTCGCCGAGGCCACCGCCACCCGATCCCTGCCCAGCCCACAGGGCCCCGCCGTCCCCTCCGCCGTACTGCACACCGCAGCCCTGACCACGATCGCCGACCTGTTCGGCGTCGTCGCCGCAACCGTTGACGACCTCGTTCCGCAGCCTGTGAATCCTACAGATTCCTGACTCGGCCGGCCCACACGCAGCGAGTCCAAAGAGCGAGGCGACCATCGGCATCGACGCACGATCGTTCGGCCGCAAGCTCTTCGGCTACGCCGCCGCGGAAGTGCTATTCCCCGAACGGGATTGAGCCGAGGAGCCCAATCCGGTCAGCCGGGCGAGGCGGCGGTGCGAATCCAGTCGCGCCGCCCGATCGTAAGTGCTGGTGTGCACCAGGATCTCATCGGCGCCGGTCCGGGTCACCACGTGCTCCAACGCCTCCGCGACCTCGTCTTCGGTGCCGTGGATATGGTCGCGCAGCGCCTCGTCGAACATCCTGCGCTCCCGCTCGGTCATCGCCATGGTCTCGATGTCCTCGGGCGGGATGAGCACGGGGAACTCACCACGGGTGCGCGAGTAGACATTCGACCACGCCTCCGACAGCAACAGCCGGTGCGCCTGTTCGGTGGTGTCGGCGATGACGACCGCGCCCGAGACGGCGACATACGGCTGCGCACCCCACGGCGTCGGGTGGAACTCGTTGCGGTAATGCTCGATCGCCTCGACCATCCGGTCCTCGCCCGCCACCGCCGCGATCACCAGCGGCAGCCCGAACCGTGCCGCCCGCGCCGCACCCGAGCCGGTCGCCAGCAGGAACGCAGGCACCCGCAGGCCATCCGCGGGCCAGGCGTGCACTCCGTTGCGGCCGTTGCCGACGTACTCCAGTACCTCGGTGAGCTGCGCGTCGATATCGTCGGCGTCGCCCTTCCCGTGCCCGAGCGCGCGGCGCACACCATCGGTGAACCCGACCGACCGGCCGAGACCCATATCGATGCGGCCCGGATACAACGACTCCAGTACCCCGAACTGCTCGGCAACCACGAGCGGCTGATGGTTGGGCAGCATCACACCGCCGGTGCCGATCCGAATCCGCAATGTCGCCGCGGCAGCCGCCGCGGCGAGCACCGTCGGCGCCGACCCCGCCACGCCCGGCACGCTGTGATGCTCGGATACCCAGAAGCGGTGGTAGCCCCACTCCTCGGCCAGCTGTGCGAACTCGACGGTCTCACGCAGCGCCTCGGGGTGGGTCTGACCGCGCCGAACACGGGACCGGTCCAAGATCGAGAACTGGACCGACTGAAGTGCCGAAGTCATACCAACGTCAACGCCGACGGCGTCGTCTGATTCCGCAGCACCGCTGACCAGGGCCTCAGGTGAGGCGGATGCGGGCTTCCTTCCAGGAGAGTGGGATGTCCACACGGGTCGCGGTCGAGTCGACGAAGCTGGGGTTGCCTACGCGGCCTGCCATGTCGGCGAGCATCTGCGCGTGTGCGCCGCTACGCACGAAGTTGTTCATCGCCTCCTGGTCCGACCACGCGGACAAGGTCCAGAACGTCTTGCTGAACAGGCGTGCGTCGAGCGTGTAGCCGACACAGCCGGGGGCATCGCGCAGCTGGGAGCGGATCTTCAGCGTCCAGCGCAGGAACCGAACGATATCGGAGTAGCGGTTCAGCGGCAGCCGCGAGGTCAGCACCTGCAACTGCTCCCCGTCGACAGGCTTATGAACTCCGGAGGTCCAGGGCAGGGTCGGCATCAGTGTTTCCCGTCATGAAATGGATCGGATGCGGCACCGCCTCGGGCGAGCGCGGAGCGCCCATCAAGATGACATTCGGTAAATCCAACCGCAACTCGAGGCCGAGTCGGGTCCTGCTGTGCACCTTGCCGCAGAGCCTATTTCGGCTCGGGCAGCCCGAGCGCGGGAGCAAGCGCGCGCCAGGCGCGCGGCAGCTGTGCCTCGAAGTCGGCCCAGGTGTGCATGCCCGTCTGCTGATACTCCACGGTGACGGGGATCTTCAGCTCACCGAGCCTGGCGGCGAACCGCTCGGTGCACGCGCGCGCTCCGGCCTCCAACGCTGCGCCCCCACCTGCCAGTTTCAGCGCATCGAGGACGGTCGGCGAGTTGGCCACGGCGATGAGATCCGCGCCGGTTGGCAGGCCGGGCGCGGCCGAGAGGTAGATCGTTGTCCCGCGCAGGCCTTCGGCGCCGAGCACGCTGTCGTGCGCGACCCACTCCGGCGAGGTCGGCGGGCCCCAGAGATTCTCGACATTGCCGCCGCGCGAGGCGACGGTAATCGTGGTGACGGCGTGCCCCAATGGGTCCGCGGTCGAATAGCATCCGCTCATACCGGCGACGGCGCGAAAACGGCCGGGGTGGCGTTGGGCGAGCATCATCGCCGCCTGTCCACCCATCGACACACCGGCGATCGCACGCCGCCCATCGGACTTCAGCAGCGATTCCGCGATCGGCGGCAGCTCCTCGGTCAGGAAGGTCTCCCACCGGTTCAGCCCGAGCGCGGCGTCGTGGCGGTCCCAGTCGCTGTACATGCTTCCGGTGCCGCCGCTGGTCAATACGACGTCGACCGGTTTGTCCGCGAAGAACTCCGCCGCATTGCCTTTGCTGAGCCAGCCCGAGGTTGCTTCGCCGTCCACACCGTCGAGCAGATACAACGTCGGGCGCGGTCCGGTGCCCGTGCCGTGCAATACGTCGACGGTGATGACCCGCCGCATGGCCGCGGAGGCGATGTTCAGACGTTCGCGGTGTGGGCCGAGCCGCTCCTGGCTGAGCAGCCCGGTTCTGGTCATCGCAGGATCGATCGGTGGCGGCGGCGCCACCGCCACATCGTCGGCAAGCACGGGCGCAGCACTCACCACGGCGATGGTGACCATCGCCGCGGCAGTGATCGGCACGCGTAGGTTCATCCTGCTGCGGCGACTCGCTCTGCCAGCCGGGTCGCGGCCCGGTCCCGCTGCTCCTCGAAACGCCTTGCCTCGACTTCCAATTCGTCCAGGTAGCCGGCCAGCACCTCGCGCGCGCGTTCCCCTTCGCCGGACAGGTCGGTGCGGTCGAAGACATTCCACGTCCGCAATATCGGACGGACCACGACATCGAGATGCTGCCGCAGGTCATAGATGCCGTTCTTGGCCAGCACAACCGCGTTACGACGGAAGTTGGGCTGGGTGAGGCCGGGCATCTGGAACCGGGTCACGATATCCGTGATAGCACACAGCATCGCGTTGGGCGTCAGCTCCAGTGCGGCGGCACTCAGGTTGCGATAGAAGATCATATGTAGGTTCTCGTCGGCGGCGATCCGCTGCAGCATACGCTCGGCGACGGGTTCTGCGCACGCGGTTCCGGTGTTGCGGTGACTGATCCGAGTCGCCAACTCCTGCAACGTGACATAGGCGACCGAGCGCAGAAACTGCGAACCCTTCACCGGTTTCGCGACGCCGGTGGTCATGTGCGCCATCCTGGCCGCTTCCAACGCCACGGGGTCGACCGCGCGGGTGACCAGCAGGTAGTCGCGCAGCACAATCCCGTGCCGGTTCTCCTCGGCGGTCCAGCGCCCGACCCAGGTGCCCCACACGCCGTCGAGGGAGAACGAATCAGCGATCTCCCTGTGATAAGAGGGCAGGTTGTCCTCGGTGAGCAGATTGGTCACCATCGCGATCTGCGCGACCTCGGAGAGCACCGATTGTCCCGGCTCCCAATCAATTCCGCCCATGGCCGCGAAATTGCGGCCGTCGTCCCACGGCACATAGTCGTGCGGATTCCATGGCCTGGCTTTGCGGAGATGCTCATTGAGATTACGTTCGGCGACGGGTTCCAGTTCGCGCAGAATGTCGATATCGGTCAACGCGGTTGTCACTCGTAGCTCCTTCGGTGGCCCCCTGAATCGAGGCGAATTCGACAATAGGGTCGGATATTCAGGCTGTACGACCGATTCGGTGATCGTTGGGTGAGGTGACTACCGAGCTGCGCGCCTGCTGGGGTTTGTCATAACCTGCCGCGTCACGTCCGATCGCCGCGGGCAGGTCGGCCATCGGATAGAGGCCGGGCGGGCGGCCTGCCACCAGCAGCCGCTCGAGCAGCTCGTGCCCGCGCGCTGCCAGTTCGGGAATCCGCGCGGTGTCGCCGGCGCCGACGGTCGCGGTGACTGGCACCTCGGCAGCCGCACTGAGCAGTTCCAGCACCTCCGCGGTCATGGCGAGCGGGGTACCGGCCGAGGCGCCGTCGATCGGGACCAGCACCGTGCCACCATCGGTGGACAGCAGCGACAGGGCACGGGACCCCAGCGGTGTCGCCAACGCGGCCTGAACACGACGCAGCTTGCGCCGCGCC
Organism: Nocardia sp. NBC_01009; assembly: GCF_045208035.1. Taxonomy (NCBI): domain Bacteria; kingdom Bacillati; phylum Actinomycetota; class Actinomycetes; order Mycobacteriales; family Nocardiaceae; genus Nocardia; species Nocardia sp. NBC_01009. The sequence goes on from NZ_CP108695.1 coordinate 6,348,725, forward strand.
GCGGACGGCCTGGCAATGCCGGGTCTTCGCTCGTCCTCGTGCGGTGGAATCGACAGCGCGACCACCTGGTAGGACGACGCGACAGTGATACCGGTCTGCCTGGCCAGCTGAGTCACGCCGTAGCCGCTGAGTAGGGCAGATACCAGGGTCTGTGCGGTGGTTTGGTGCTCTCTGGCGACCTGACGGTGCTCGTCGACATAGGCCGCCGAAGCCGCCACCGTGACGGTCTCCAGCACCCGCACCAGCAGTCGCGAACCGGCCACGACCTCGTCGGCGTCGAGGCCCGCGGCCGCGCCGGCGAGGAACTCCAGACCGGTCCTGATGCCCTCGTGATATGCGCCGAGGACCGTTTCGAGAGCGACACCTTCGCGGGCCCAGCGGGCCGCGGATCCGGTGACCTCGGCCGGTGGCGATCCGCCTGCTGCCGCGGCGACGAGGTTTCTCGTCGTGGTCGCGACGTCGCCCTGGGGTGCGCCACGCGCCTGACATCTCAGATGCTCGAGGAGTTTCGATTCCAAGCTCGTGACGCCCGAGCCCGCGTGTGTGCCCACCATGATTGAGGAAGGCTAATGACCGGCCGCGTCGAAATGCCGCGGCGAATCGAGAATCGGGGATGTCATGAGCCGATACTCCGACCGTTGGGCGAAATCACAAGTGATCTGCGGACTTTCGAGAAGATAGCGATTGCGGCGCCGACCTTCGATGTATCGGAATCGTTGTGACGCCCGCGAACTCCCGCACCACCGCGGCGGAATTCCAGACGCAGCGCCGACCGCGCAAACCGGCGCTGCGTGAACGTCACCCTACGGTCGACCGCGTGCCGTGACGTCGACTTCTCGACTCTTCACCAGTGGACCGGCTGCCACCAGGGACAACCACAACACACCGATGCCCCGGCAGTGGATCGCCGTGGAGCTCGGCCCGCGCCGCCTCCGTGACGACGGGTGGGGCGACAGACGGCCAGCGCACGCCCGGCGACCTGTGAGCTGCCCCATGAGGACCGTCTAGGATGTGTGCTTTGGGTCATCCTCGATAACATCGAGCGCCGCGCCCCGAATGACGAGGTCGGCGGAGCAACGGCGACGGCGAGCGACTTCGAAGGGCATCACCACACATGAGCGGTACGCGGGACAAACTGGAACAGCTGCAGGGCATCCTGGAGCTCGCCCAGGAGCCGGCCGGCGAAGCCGGCATCGCGAAACGCAAGGCCAAGGAGATACCCAGCGCCCGCGAGCGGGTCCGGATGCTGCTCGACGCGGGCAGCTTCATCGAGCTGGGCGCCCTGGTCCGCCAGCCGGGCACGCCGGGCGCGATGTACGGCGACGGCGTGGTGACCGGCCACGGCCGCATCGACGGCAGGCCGGTGGTGGTGATCGCGCACGATCAGACCGTCTTCGGCGGCTCGGTCGGTGAGATGTTCGGCCGCAAGGTTGCCAACGCACTCGACTTCGCGTTGAACAATGCCTGCCCGGTCGTGGCGATCAACGACTCCGGCGGCGCCAGAATCCAGGACGCGGTGGCTTCGCTGGCCTGGTACGCCCTGATGAGCAGGCGCCAGGGACCACTGTCGGGCTTCGTTCCACAGGTCTCGATCATGCTCGGCAAGTGCGCGGCGGGATCGGTCTACGCGCCGGTCAACACCGACATCCTGATCGCGACCGAGAACTCCTACATGTTCGTCACCGGGCCCGAGGTCATCAAGGACGTCACCGGCGAGGCCGTGACCATGGAGGAGCTGGGTGGCGCGCAGGTGCAGGCAGGCAACGGCACCGTCCATCATGTCGCCGAGACCGAGCAGGCCGCCTTCGACTGGGCCAGGAACTACCTCAGTTACCTGCCGTCCAGCGTCATGGAGCAGGGCCCGATCGTGAACCCGGGGCTGGAGCCGGAAATCACCGCCTCCGACCTCGAGCTGGACTCCATCATCCCGGATTCCGACCGCGCGGGCTACGACATGCACGACATCCTGCTGCGGCTGTTCGACGACGGCGATTTCCTCGAGATCGGCGCGGCCACCGCACAGAACCTGATCACCGGTTTCACCCGGGTGGACGGCCGCAGCGTCGGCGTCATCGCGAACCAGCCGATGGTGCTCGGCGGCGCCATCGACGCCAAATGCTCGGACAAGGCGACCCATTTCATTCGCCTGTGCAATGCCTTCCGGCTTCCGCTGGTGTTCGTCGTGGACACCCCCGGTGTGCTGCCGGGTGTCGAGGAGGAGCGCAACGGCGTCATCAAGCGCGGTGGGCGTTTCTTCCGTGCCGTCCTCGAGTCGACCGTGCCGATCGTGACCGTCGTGGTGCGCAAGGCCTACGGCGGCGGCTACGCAGTGATGGGCTGCAAGCAGCTCGGCGCGGACATCAGCCTGGCCTGGCCCACCGCACGGATCGCGGTGATGGGCGCGGAGAGCATGGTCACCATCGTCGGCAAGCGGCAGCTGGCCCAGGTGCCCGCCGATCAGCGAGCGGCGGTGCGGGACTACATGATCAACCAGTACAACGAGACCGTCGCGACCCCGTGGATCGCCGCGGAACGCGGTTACATCGACGCTGTCATCGAACCGTCGCGCACCCGCCTGGAAATCCGACAGGCGCTGCGGCTGCTGCGCGACAAGGAATCCGCACTCGAACCCGAGAATCGCAAGCACAGCCTCTTCCCGGTCTAGACCGCCGCGAGAAACCGCCAGTTGTGCTGTGTCACAACGCATACCGGTGCCATTCGTAGCATGTGCCGATGTTTACTTTCCGCCGAGCGGCGTTCTGTTCGAGTGCCTAACGTTATCGATGTGCCAGGCCCGCGTTCGCCGCGCAGCGGCCCGGCACGCGGTGTGCCCGCCGACCTTGTCCCTACCCTTGGTCGGCGGGCACACCGCACTCCATATGAATTTCCGCGCTAGCTCTGGTCCGGTCGGGTGCCGTGGTTGCCCCAGGTGAGTCCCGCTGTGGCCCACTCGGTCTCCCACAGTCGCGAGCGCCTGCGGTCCAGTGCGCGCCGCAGCAGGGCAAAGCAGCCACCGCAGCAGGCGAGCACCGCCAACACCGCGCTGGTGGTGATGAGCACGGCCTTGCTCAGCGCCCGGGTCTCCGAGGGCGGATGGGTGACCTTTCCCGTGCTGTCGAGCCAAATCTTGACGGTGCCACCGGTTTTCACTATTCCGGTCGCCTGATAGTCGCTGGTGTGAGTGGTGCCGTCGGGATCGCTCCAGGTCACCTTCGCCGGTGTCATCGGCGCATACAGCGGCGTCTTGCCGACCTCGACGACCGTCGCGTCGACCTGGTGCAGCTGCGCCGCCTCCGCTTGCGCGACACGGGTTTCGGTCTCGTAGACGCGGACGCCGATAGTCATGACCGCCACCGGAACGACGATAATGAACAACAGCAGCAATAGCGCGCCCGCCACCGATTGGAGGCGATCTTCCCGTCTACGCATCGGATTACGATCCAACCCGACGCGCCGACAGGTCCGACGGACTGCATTCGCTTGCACCGGCCGTGCGGTCATGACGGTGCCTCCTCGTGATGGATATCGCTGGTCAGCCCGGCGAGAGTGGCGAAGAACCCTTCGATGAGCTCGGGCAGGCTGCTGGGATCCGCGCCGACGGCCCAAGCCTGCAGCGCCGCGATGAGCATCCCGGAGCCCACCGCAACGGCCGCAGCCGGGCGCAGATCCGCTACTGGATCTGTACCCATGCGCGCGGCGATGATGCGCACCGATTCCTGTTGCCCCGCAAGACGGATGCGCTGGTAGCCCGCGAACAGCGCGGGCTCGTCGTCGAATCGCTGGAACAGCTCCCAGCGGCGAACAAGCAGTTCCGCACGCGGGCCACTGTATTCGGCATCCAGCCAGTCATGAATGGCATTGCGATAAGCAGCCAGTGGTGGCTCATCGAGCGGCCTGGCGCACAACGCGTCGTTGAACAGGTGCACATCCTGGTCGAGATCGGCGAGCACAGCCTCCTCGATCGACGAGAAGTGCCGACTGAAAGTCCGCCTCGTCACCCCGGCGCGCACCGCGATGTCCTCCACCGCGACCGAATCGAGCCCCCGCTCGGTGAGCAAATCGAAGGCAGCAGCCGACATGGCCGCCCGACTACGCCTCGTACGCAGCCTCCGGCCATCCAGGTCGACACCATCGTCGCCACCCATACCGACAGCTTAGCAGCTAATTGTCTCATAGGGACAATAGTTGGGCCCAGTTGTCGCAGAGATCCAGTTCCCGCACCCCCCGACCGTCGGTTGAGCTCGACGTTTGCCCGCCGAGCGGCACACCAGCGTGCGGACCGATTGCTGTCGTGACATCGTCCAACTCCCCTCGGGCGGCGCTGTGAGCTGCCCAGGAGGCCGGAGAATCGCTCGGTCGTAGATTGCGCTATGGATACCGTCCGCCTGGGGAAGACGAGGCCGAAAGGCGGCATCCGGCATGGCGAGTACGAGAGACAAGCTGGAGCACCTGCGCGGCGTTCTGGAGGTTGCCGCGGAGCCTACGGGGCCGTGGGGGTGGCGAAGCTCGGTGCGGACATCAGCCTGGCGTGGCCCACCGCGCCGATCGCGGTGATGGGCGCGGAGAGCGCGGTAGACATCGTCGGCAAGCGCAAATTGGCCCAAGTCCCCGCCGACCAGCGGTCCGCCGTGCGAGACTTCATGATCAATAGCTACAACGCAACCGTCGCCACACCGTGGATCGCCGCCGAGCGCGGTTATATGACGCCGTCATCGAACCCGCCCGCACCCGACTGGAATTCGGCACGCGCTGCGGCTGCTCAGGGAGAAGGAAGCCGGAGCCTAACCAAACCCTCGCAAGCACAACCTGTACCCGATGTGAGACCGCGGCGCCGGACCCGCAAGTGTCCGGCACCGCCTGCCAGAATTGCACGTAGTTGATTACCGATGTCATCGATGTAGTCGCCGAATTCGCGATCGCCCGCAAAGCGGTGTGGGATCTGCTGCTGGATCCGCAAACCTATCCACGAATATTCGAAGGCGTCGGCGCCTGCGAACCGTTGGAGACCGTCGCAGGCCATCCGGTGCTGCTGGTGCGGGTCGGGTCGGCCGAGGCCGGCATCCGTTCCCACACCATGCAATTGATCGTGGATCAGGAGCTGGAGAGCTTCGAGCTCCGCTTCCCTATGCTCGGCAGCTTCGCCTCGGTGCGATTGCGCGACGAGCACGGGCAGACCAGGATCTGTGTCACCTATTTCGCGCCGGGCCGAGTGCATCCGCATCTGGCCGAGCTGACCAACGCCGCGATCGTCGATTGGACGAACGCCGGCCTGCGATTGCTTGCCGACCTCGTCCGCGCCGCGCCGACCTCGGTGATCGTCAACGGCGAGAACTCGCCCCTGCGGCTCAGAGCCGGTGTCGCGAAACAGATCATGACCTCCGGGGTAGGGCGCACCTATCGACCGGACTCGGCGTTCCGGCAGCTGCGCCGTCTGGCCGAATGGGGATTCAACATGGCCGGTGGCTACGCCGCCGCGGCCGTGCAGTCCCCGCACCGTGCGGCCGTTATCGACTGCCGGGGGCAGCGCACCTTCACAGAGATGCACGACCGCACCCAAGCCTTGGCCGCCGCGATGGCGGCACTCGGGCTGAACGCGGGAGACGCGGTCGGACTGCTGGCGCGCAATCATGCAGGCATGGTCGAAACCATGGTCGCCGCAGGCAAGCTCGGTATCGACGCCGTGTTGCTGAACACCGGGCTGCCCGCCCGGCGGATCGAGGAAATCGTGCAGCGCGACAAGCTGTCTGCGCTGTTCGTGGACGCCGAATTCGATCCGCTCGTCCAGTATCTGCACGCCGACATCCCCCGCTACACCACCGACGACACCCCGCCGACGCCGGGCGAAACCACGATCGATGATCTGATAGCACACGGGCACAAGGACTTTCGTAAGCCAACGCAACCGGGCAAACTGGTCGTACTCACCTCGGGCACCTCCGGCACGCCGAAGGGCGCGCGCCGCCCGCACCCGAAGGGTTTCGGCACCATCGCCGCCCTGCTGTCCCGGATTCCGTTCCGCATGAACGACACCATGCTCATCCCGGCCCCGCTGTTCCACACCTGGGGCCTCGCGGCATTGCAGATGAGCACGCCACTGCGCGCAACGGTGGTGCTGCCGGAACATTTCGACGCCGAGGACTGCCTGCGCCTGATCGCCGAGCATCGCGTGACGACGCTGATCGCCGTGCCGATCATGGTGCACCGCATCCTCGAGTTGCCCACACCCGTGCGCGCTCGCTACGACACCTCCAGCCTGCGGGTCGTCGCCAGTTGCGGAGCGCCGCTCGCGGCCGCGACGGTGCTGAATTTCATGGATACCTTCGGCGACATCCTCTACAACGTGTACGGCTCGACAGAGGTCTCCTGGGCGACCATCGCCGACCCTGACGATCTGCGGACCGCGCCGACCACCGCGGGCCGTCCGCCGCTCGGCACCAAGATCGGCGTCCTCGGGCCCGACCTGAAACCGCTACCGGTCGGCGCGACCGGGCACATCTTCGTCGGCAATCACATGCTGTTCGACGGCTACGTCAATGCCGCACCTCCCAGCGAGGCCGACGGCATGCTCGACACCGGCGATCTCGGGTACCTCGATGCCGCAGGGCGGCTGTTCATCGCGGGCCGCGACGACGAAATGATCATTTCCGGCGGCGAGAACGTCTTCCCACGGCCGGTCGAAGAGGCGCTTTCTCATCTCCCCCAGGTCAGTGAGGTGGCGGTGGTCGGCGTGCCGGACCACGAATACGGCCAGCGGCTGGCCGCCTTCGTGGTGAAAAGGGAAGGCGCGGGCCTGGATTCGGACATGGTGCGCAGCTATATCCGGCACCGGCTCAGCCGCTTCTCAGTGCCGCGCGACGTCACCTTTCTCAACGACCTACCGCGCGGTGAGACCGGGAAGATCCTCAAACGGCTACTACTCGGCGGACCGGACGCGAACGAGGCGACGTAGGCGCACTGCGGCTACTGCTGATCGCCGGTGTCCGACGGCCGATCAACGGTGCGTGGCATCCGCTCCCGCAGCGCTTCGAGCAGTCCGATGGTGTATTCCGGCGGCGCGGCATGCACCGACAGCACGTTCCCCACCCGGAGATAGGCATCGAGATCGGCTCGTTTGTCCAGGTACAGGGCGCTGGTCAACTGCTGGAGGTAGACGATATCGGGCAGGTCGGGCTCCGCGAACCGCAGCATGGTGAATGCACCGTCCGCGATCGCGGGTCCGCCGACATGATCGGCGAGCACTTGGACGCTGATATGCGGTTGCGCGGCGAGCCGGACCAAGTGGTCCAACTGCCCACGCCACACGGTCGAGCCACCGATCGGACGCCGCAATGCCGCCTCGTCGACTGTCACCCAGAACTGCGGCGGGTCACGACGCACCAAAATCTCTTGTCGGCGCATGCGCAGCGCCACCCGGCGTTCGATCGCCTCGTCCGGCTCGTCGGGATGAGCGAGCGTCAGCAGGGCGCGGGCGTAGTCGGCGGTCTGCAACAGTTCGGGCACCGCCCGCGGCTCGTAGCAGCGAATCAGCCGCGCCGCCTGTTCCAGGCCGAGATAGGTGTCGAACCATTTGGGCAGCCAGTCGGTGTCGCGGTGCCACCAGCCCGATGCGCTGGCCTGCTGCGCCAGCTCGATGAACTCCGCCAATTCCGCAGGATCGGTGACCCCGTAGAAGGCGAGCAGATCGACGAGATCGCGTTGCCGGAAACCGACCCGGCCCAGCTCTAGTCGGCTGATCTTCGAATGTGATCCGCGAATGGCCTCGCCCGCGTCCTCCCGGCTGATCCCGCACGCTTCTCGCAGCCGTCGCATGCGGCCGCCGAGAATCATGCGCAGCACCGTGGGTCCGCCGTCGGCGGCCACACTTCCGGCAAACGGGGGGCCATCCCCTTCTCGTAGCTCCGATGCAGGCATGCTCCGAGTCTGCCATGTCACGACCGTGACTTTCTACGGCCAAAGTGCCTCAACCGCACAGATATTCGTGCACAGGCACAGGCATCCGAGGCACCACGGATGCACCGGCCACGCGCCGGTCACCACGCGATTGCATGGTGACAATCCCACGCGAATCGGCGGTAGTACCGGGCATTACGCATTCCACGACGACCGCCTCTCGATCGGCGTGTCGGACGAATACGCTCATCTCACGGCTTCGACACAGCCTTCCCGCAGAGGCCTCACCCCATGGACGAGGGGACTCGAAGCCGACAGGCCGCCCAGGTTCCGCACCCACGCGCCCACGTCGCGAAGCACCCGCCGGGGGCCTCCCGATCTCGTCGCCTACCGTCGCGGATCAGCGCAGTAGAACTTCTGCCGTCGCGCGCCCGAACAGCTTCCTGCCGTCGGAAGTGGCGGTGAGGGCGACGATCGCCGCACGGCGATCGGGATCGAGCGACTTGATCCGACCACGGAACTCGATCCGGCTGTGCTCGGTCTGCGCGACCGGAGCGAACCCGGCGAACCGTACGCCGTATGTAGTGACGGCGGCCGGATCACCCAGCCATTCGGTGAGATACCCCGCGCCGAGGCCCATGGTCAGCAGTCCGTGCGACACCACATCGGGCAGACCCGCGGCACAGGCGACCTGGTCGCTGAAATGGATCGGATTCGAATCACCCGACACCCCAGCGTAATTCACCAGGTCGCCGCGGGTGAGCGACACGATACGGGCAGGTAGTTCCGCACCGACCCGCAGCTGATCGAAGGTGGGGACGCTGCATCGCTCCCGTACCTGCGCCTCATCGACCGGTCCCGCGGGCAGGTCGTCGGAGCATTCGACGAGTCCCGGGTCCGCTGTCGGGGATGTGCGCCGCTGCGCCGCGCCGAGCCGATCGGCAAGCGCCTGGCCGGTCATGATGACGCCGTCGACCGCCGCCGCGAGGTCGGGGGCGACCTCGGTGCCGGTACGCGCCACCACCGTGGTGCACGCGGTCTGCAACAGCTCCTTGTGCTGGTTGGTGAGGACGTTCTTGGTCACCATGAAGTCGTTGTCGCCGAACTGCCGAAACGACTCGATAAACGAGTCGCAGCGTAACTGGTCACCCGCGACGATCGGCCGATGCATGTGGATGGTCTGCTCGGTCTGCAGGACCTGGCTGATGTCGTAACCGGTGATCACCGATTCGAACATCTTGCGCTGCATCAGCAGCCAGACGATCGACGGAAAGGTCAGCGGTGCGATCAGCCCGTCGTAGCCCAGCTCCCACGCTGCCGATTCCTGCCGGTGTGCCGGGTGATCGTCCTGCACAGCCCGGGCGAATTCGCGGATCTTCTCCCGCCCGACCTCATAGTGATCGGTCATTCGATAATGGCGGCCGACCAGGGCTCGTGCCTGGTGCGACGCTTGCTCCGGCCCAACGGCCGCGGTGTTGTTCATCGGCAGCATCCGCCGATCCGGTCTGTCACCGCGTCCGGACCGGCCCACCGTACCGGCACAGCGGTCAGCGCTCGCTGCGCTCGACGGAAAGTCTGGGCACCACGACAACGGAAAACGCGTATCACTATCACGTGTCATTAATCGCCGATTCCACGGCAAGCGCAACGAGGAGGTCCGGCAGACGAGCAAATCTCAGCATTCGTCGAGCGCAGGCACGCCCTGTAGCCGCTGATCCAGCCAGACCATCGCCTCTGGATAGCCGAGGCCTGCGGCAATGACATGCTCACCGAGCACACTGCGATAGACCGAGGGGACACCGAGACCGCACTGCTCGTGATAGAGATTGCGAGCTCCCTCGGCCGGAATCCAGAATTCCTGCTCGCCGTTGTAGATGTAGAGCGGCGTTGCCGACTTCACGCCTTCCATCCTGGTCACCCGGTAGATCTGCGCAGCGAGCTCGGAGTGCAGCGGGTCGGCGAAGTTCGCAGCCACATCGAGAGGCAGCATGAGCACACCGGCGATCCCGAAGCCGTTGCCGCACAGGTCTTTCACCGGCGAGGTCGCCACCCACTGCGCCAGGTTGTTCATCCGCGCGAGTATCTCCGGACGTTCCCTGCCGATGGCGAAGATCGCGGCCATGAACACCCCCGAGGCGAGATTGCCGTTCATGCTCCGCGCGAGGATCTCGAAATCGGCGGGCACCCCACCCAGCGCGGCTCCGACGATCACCTCGGCCAACTCCGGCGCATAGCTGTCGATCAGTTTGACTGCGCCATGGGTGGCGATCGCACCGCCGGAATATCCGGCCATCGCGAACTTGCTGTCACCGAATTCCTCCGGGCGCAGCTCGCGCACCGCACGAATCGCGTCGAGCACGGCATGACCCGCCACATACGGCTCCGCGTAGGCCATCCAGGGTCCCTCGTGGTCGGGAATCAGCACGGCATACCCGCGCAGCACCGCCAATGGTGTTGTCGGTGGGATGAAATCGGTGAAGCTGGTCTTCGTCGAGAATCCGTGCGCGAGACTGTAGCCGGGCGTGCAGTCGCGGCCGAGGGCGTCGATCGGCAGGTTGTTGACCACTACGGGCCTGCTCCCAGGGCCCGCCCACGCGCTGGTCGGCACAATCAGCGTCGCCGTCGCATACGACGGCAGCCCGTGCGCGTCGGTGGTGCGGAACTTCAGCAACAGCGCCTGTCTGATGGGGACGAGGATCAGCGGCCCGGCGGTGGGGGTGATGTCCCTGACCTCGAGCAACTGGCCCTCGGCGAAATCCTCCAGATTCGCAGGCCACGCGTCGAAGATCGGATCACCAACCGGTGCGGGCAGCACCGCCCGCCGCAGCGCGGCGAGCGCGGGCGTCAGACCAGTGGTCGACAGCATCGGGTCAGGGTCCGGCGCCGGCGCGAACGGGATGGGCGGCGGGGGCAGCACCCGGTCGATCCATTCCTGCAGGCCGGGTAGGAGTGAGCCGCTCTCCGGAGTCAACAGCCCGGGCAGTCCCGAAAGATCGGATAGCGCAGGCAATCCAGGCCGTGCGGTCGGGTCGGGCGGCGGCTCCGCGGCCGCCTGCCCGAGCACCGGCGGGCACACCAGTAACAGAGCGAAGAACAACGCACGCAAACATCTCATGACACACCCTCTGCGTGCGACGTCGGTTGCCTGGTGCTGGAGATGACGGGAGTCCTCGACCCCGAAATGCCCCCTGTCGCACCGGGGCTCGAAGAGTCAGGCTAACCCGCCGTGCATGGTCCGAGATTCCGCTGTGCCCGAGTTGTGTGTGTCATGTCGCCATATCGCAACAACCGGGCCGAAGGCAATTCGGTGGAATCGCCTTCGGCCCGTTGGTATCTACGTGGTGGGTCCTCAGCAGTTGCTGGGTGCGGGCTCCCCCTGAAAACGGGCGTTCAGCCAGCTGAGCGCCGCCGGGATGCCGAGCACCGCCGCGGTCAGATGATCGGGCACCGGCGTCACTTGTGCCTCCACCCGCGCCCCTGCCGCACACCAGCGACGGTCGGTGTTGGTGATCGCGTCGACCGGGATGAGCCCATCGATCGGCGAGTGCCATTCGAAGACCGGCGCTTTCGGCACGCCGTCGTAGAGTTCGAGGCTATTCTCCTCCACCACCGCGCGGGCGTCGCCGTCGTTGATCATCGACGTCGTCTTCGCGAAGTCCATCGCGCCGTGTCCGGCACCCGCGGCCAGGATGTCATTGGTGCAGCTGTTGGCCATGGCCGCGCGGGCGGCGAGCCCGCGGTCGTTCAGCTGGTCGCTGAGCGGGAACCGGTCGGGGTACTCGCGTTCCAGACCGAGCCCGGCGGCCAGCGCAAGCCCGAACACCGGATGCGAACCGAGACCGAGCGCCTCGAGCATCTTCACCAGATTCATGGGCACCCCGCCCATGGCCGCACCGACGATGTCGAGTTCCGGCGCATACTGTGGCGCCAGCGCGGCCGCCCATGCGGTGGCCATGCCACCGCCGGAGTAGCCGACCATGCCCACCTGGCTCTTCTCCACCTGCAGCTCGGAGACCTGCTTGACGGCGCGGACACCGTCCAGGGTGATCTGACCACCCAATTTCGCCGCGCCATAGGCGAACTGGGGCCCGAGGTGATCGGGCAGCGCGACCGTCCAACCCTGCTGCAGCAAAACGTTCCACGCCGGCGCCTCACGCACCATCAGATTTGGATCGTCGGTGTACAGCACCCGTGAGACCGAGCATTCTGCGCCGAGGCCGTTGATGATGTGCTGATAGGACAGCAGCGGGCCGTCCTTCTTGTGTCCGCGCGGCGTCAGCACCGTGGTGGTCGCCGCGATCGGCTTGCGCTGGGAGTTGATCGACCGGAACCGCACCACCGTCACGGTGGTGTCCGGGAAGATCGGCAGTGGGGGCATCGTGCGGGTGGCGATGACGTCGCCGGGCTTCATGTCCGCCAGATTCGCGGGGATCGCATAGAACGGGTCCGGATCCGCCGCCGGGTATATCGGTGCGCTGTGACCGGTCCCCGCGACCGCAACCACCATCAGTAGACCGGCGGCCATCGCACCGACCGTGCGCACCACCCCCCTGCCGGATCTCCACTTGCGCCTAGAACGTAGGGCCTGCCTCATCGACGATGCCTCCAGAATGGGTCCAACGTTGTGACCATCGTTTACAACAACGGACCACAGTTACATATTTGGAGCGAAACATTTTGACAAGTCACAAGTTTCGCGTGACTGGTCGTGACGATAGTGCATCGGCCCTGGTGAGAACCCCCTATAGCCCGGCATCGGCCGTGTGAGATGTCCAACAGCCGAGGTTCACCATATTCCCCACAATGGTGGGGACCTACCGTCACAAGTACCGGCGTCGTTGCCGCGCCGGTGGCGGAAGGAGACAGTGGCATGGCCGGCACTGCGCGAAAACTGACCGACCGGGAGTACGCCCAGGAGCCACCCACCCGTCGGATCACCGTCTACTTCGATGGACCGACACCCGACGAGGCTCTGATCCTCGAATACGCCGCCACCCGCGCCGAGGCGTGGGAGTTCACCTCCGCCGCGGTGCAAGCCGGGCTGGTGGTCACCGTGGACAACAAGGTGCGACCCGAGCTCCGACCGCTGCCGTGCCGTTCGCTGTGGCACTGAGGACCGGCGGAACCCCGACCTCGCTGTCACCGCGACCCGTCTGACTCTCCGCCGCAGTCGCACACCACGACCAGAGGTGCGCCGGTCATATGCCGCACCGGCGAACCTTGGCTACGCTCGGTGGCGATGACCATGCGGGAGGAACGACAGTGACCCAGTGAACCCGATTCCGCCCTATCCGGGCAGGCGCCTACCTCGCCCGTCGATGCTGTCCGGCGCGGCACTTCTGCTCTGCGCCACCCTGCTGCTCGCGATCAGCGGTTGCGAAACCGATCAGCCGGCGTCGGTGGCAGCCACGACGCTCGACCCGCCCGCCGTCACGACCTCCATTGCCGCCACCGCGACGTCGATCTCGACGTCATCTGCCGCGACTCCGACCGTCGATCCCTATGCTGATCAAGCACTCATCGACCACATCGAGTGGACAGTAGCCATCGATGGCCCGCGGCTGCTCGTCTTCCCGACACCGGCCGGGCGGCACACTACTTTCCCCGGCTCCGAGGACCGCGCCTGGCAGGAAGTGCTCGCGCAGTCCGCAGCGGCCGATACACCCGGCATGCGCGACCAGTTCGTATGTCACTGGCATTGGGCCCGCATGGTGGCGCCGAACAAACCGAGTTGGAATCTCGAACCCTGGCGTCCAGCGCTCGACTACCAGGCCATCGTCCAAGCCGGTTGCAACCCGGGCGGACCCGAACGCTGATCACCGCACCGAATATCACGCGACACCGACCGGAGAGGACCACCCCATGCGCGTCGTCATCGCAGGCGGACACGGAAAGATCGCACTGCTGCTCGCCGAATTGCTGACCGAACGCGGTGACAAGGTCGACAGTATGATCCGCAAACCCGAGCAAGCAACCGACATCGCCGCCACCGGCGCTCGCGCCGTGGTGCTCGACCTCGAACATGCTGCGCTCGGCGACGTCGCCGCGGCCATCCAGGGCTATGACGCCGTCGTTTTCGCCGCTGGCGCGGGCCCGGGCAGCAGCGTGGAGCGCAAGTACACGGTCGACAAGGGCGGTTCGGTGCTACTCGCCACCGCCGCCGAGCAGGCCGGCGTGCGCCGTTTCGTGCAGATCTCCACGATGGGTGCCGGAGCGCCGCCCGCGGCGGGCAGCGATGAGGTCTGGACGGCCTACATCGATGCCAAAACCCAAGCCGAAGACGACCTGCGTGCCCGCGATCTGGACTGGACGATCCTGCGCCCCGGCCGCCTCCTCGACACTCCCGCCACCGGCCTCGTGACGCTCGGTCCGCCGCCGCTGCCGCGCGGCGCCATCCCGCGCGCCGATGTCGCCGCGGTCCTGGCGGGAATTCTGCACGCCCCGCAGACCGCGGGAGCGACACTCGAACTGATCTCAGGTGCCATTCCGGTGACTTCCGCGATCGAAAATTTAGATAACCAGTCGGTCGCCCAAGGCGGTGCCGCCCCGACCGATTGACTTGTGCACGTCCCCGATTGGAGTCCGTCACTGTGTTCAGCCGCATCGTGTCCCTGAAGATCCGGCCCGGTTCTCGCGCCGAATTTCTGGCCGCCGTCGGCCGCAGCGCCGCCGCGTCGGTGCGTGAGGAGCCGGGTTGCCTCCGGTTCGATGTCTGTGCCGACCGCGTGGATCCGCACCGGTTCTTCCTGTACCAGGTATATGTCGATGACGAGGCAGCGGAAGCGCATCGATTCACCGACCATTTCCTTGCGTGGCGCAGCGCGGCAGACCGATATGTCGAGCCGGGCACCCAGGTTCACTACAGCACCGATGTCCTCGTCAACGCCAACTGAGTTGCCCGGCGGAACGCGCTTCCGCCACGCGTTCGCGGGCGGTTAGCAGACACGAAATCGCCTCTGCGCACACGCAATCGATCGTGCAGATGTACTTGCATCTGAAAGGCGCACCGACCTAAACTCAGTCCCGCAACGCTATATAGGGGACAACCAGGGGAGGCCGCGTGGGCGAGCCAAGGGCCAATGTCGCCATGGGTTTGCTGCCGCCAGACGTCAGGGGCGTTCGAATGGACCAACCACTTCACGGCGGCCGGCTCGGAATAGCCGATGCCGCACTGGCCGACCAGCCAGCGAACGGTACGAATATGAGCACACCGTCGTCACGATCGGGCCAGCGGCCTGCCGCACTCACGCGGGAGACTGCCGTCGCGTTCGTGATCCACGCCGTCGAATCCACCGGCGCGGCCACCCGCCATGATTTCGACATCGACCGGATCGTCACCACCGCACATGCGATGGCCGACGACTGGGATCTCGAGGTCCTGCAGCCGGATGCGTTCTGGCGCATCGCCTCCACTTTTATCAAGCAGTGAGGTAGCGCGCGCAGGCACCGAATACTGTTGTGCCGCTGCGTGATACAGAGCGTCCCGCGGCACCTGCGGTGTCCTGCGCCCATCGGCGCCCCGCCGCACCTCGCGCTGTGTGATAACCCGAACGCACGGGTTCACCCCATACTGAGCGACTCTGCGCCCCACTGATCCGCAGGCATCTGCGGTCGGCGTGCGCGCCGACGCCAAATCTATCGCTATGTGCAGCCCGATCGCTCAACCAGCAACAAGCCGCCCCGGGCACGAGCCGGCATGATGGCCCACGAAACGGGCGCGATCGAATGAAAACCGGGGCCGACGGCGAACCGCCGGACCTCACTCCCCCTGGGCGTACCCCCGGAGAATCTCCACGGACTTCTCCGGACGCTCGGACTGCACACTCAGCCGGTCCATAACCGACAGGTACAGCGCCAGATCTTGCCGACGATCCAGGTACAGCGCACTGGTGAGGTGCTCGAGGTAAACGATATCGGGCAACTCGGGCTCGGCGAAGCGCAGGATGCTGAACGAGCTGCCTGCCGCCGCGTGCTCCCCTGCCGCGTACGGCAACACCTGGATGGTGACGTTGGGTAGTTCGGAGAGCTTGATGAGATGTTCCATCTGCTCACGCTGGACGCGCGCGCCGCCGACCGGCCGGTGCAGCGCGGCCTCATCGATCACCGCCCACACGACGGGCGGATCCTGCCGGAACAAGATCTCTTTCCTGCGCTGACGCACCGCGACCCGCCGATCCATGTCGGCGTCCTCGTAACCGAGGGAGACGACCGCCCTGGCGTATTCGGGAGTCTGCAACAGTCCAGGAATCAGATTCGCCTCGTAGGTGCGAATCTTGTTGGCCGCCTGCTCCAAACCCAGATAGGTGCCGAACCAGGACGGCAGCAGATCGTTGTAGCGATGCCACCAGCCCGGTTCGTTCGCCTGTCTGGCCAGGTCCAGGAATCGTTCCCGCTCCACGGGGTCATCGACGCCATAGAGGGTCAGCAGATCTCGAATGTCGCGTTCTTTGAAGCCGGTGCGGCCCAGCTCGAGCCGACTGATCTTGGCATGCGAACCACGGATGGCGTCGCCCGCGGCCTCCCGGGTGATATTCGCCTTCTCCCGGAGCTTGCGCAATTGGCCGCCCAGTGCGATCCGAAGCACGGTCGGACCACGTTCCGCGACAACCGATTGCACACGACCGTCGTCATCGGGTTCTGCGATCATGAAGTCATCTCCGATACTCGGGTTTGACCACAGTGTGTCACAAACACCCCAGTTCGAAACACACCGCACCGACCGCCAATGTTACCGCTCAGCTAGTGAGATCGTCGAACTCGCCGGCCTTCGCGCCGCGGACGAACGCATCGATCTCCGGACGCGTATAGAAGAGCACTCCGCCTTCCGGGTCCCGCGAGTTCCGAACGGCTATCAGGTTATTGGTCGCCTCTGCCACTTCGACGCAGTTCCCGCTCGGGTTACTGAACGAGCTCTTGCGCCAGCTGCCATCGATCTTGTTGGTAGATGTATCCGACATTTCCCCACTCCTCGGTTGCGCCAGTGGATCAACTCGAGTCAGTTCTTGCAGATGCACTCTCAAACGTTCTTGCATCTGCACTGACAATTGGGACGATAGCACGAAGTTCACCCTCACGCGCCTACTATTTCGGACCCTGCGGTCCGCTCTGAACGGGCGGCCGTTCCGACCCGCGAAATACCGTGCTCAGCTCACCGATCCCGACCGTCCCTGCGGCGCGAATCTTGTACTGTCACAGTGCACATCGGATGTACCAGTCATTAGCGACACCCGCCGCGCCAGCTCGCCCCGCGTGCCGCACCTGCTTGCTGAGGAGCCCCCACCCATGCCCGACGACCACAGCCCATTGATCCGCACCGACATTCCCCATTCGGCGCGAATCTGGAACTACTGGATGGGCGGTAAGGACTACTACGAAATCGATCAGATCGCCGGTGACGCCGGCGTCGAGGTCGACCCCGACATCACCACCATGGCCGTGCAGTCCAGGCAGTTCCTGATCCGTGCCGTGCGCTACCTTGCGGGCGAGCAGGGGATCCGCCAGTTCTTGGACATCGGCACCGGCCTGCCGACCATGCAGAACACCCATGAGGTCGCCCAGAGCGTCATCCCCGAAGCGAAAATCGTTTACGTCGATAACGATCCGCTGGTACTGACACATGCCAGAGCGCTGCTGACCAGCACCTCGGACGAGGGTGTGACCACCTACGTCGACTGCGACTTCCACAACCCGGAGCAGATCGTCTCCGACGCGAAGAACGTGCTGAACTTCAACGAGCCGATCGGCGTCATGTTCATGGGCGTGCTCGGCCACGCCAAGACCTATGACGAACTGCTGCGGATCGTGCACACGGTGCTCGACGCCGTGCCGTCGGGCAGTTACCTCGTCATGTGGGACGGCACCGACGACAGCCAGGCCTACGTCACGCTGTGTGAGAACTACACCGGCACCGGCGGCGATCCCTATACGCCGCGGCCGCAGGCCCAAATCCAGGCTGTCTTCGACGGTCTCGAGTTGGTCGAGCCCGGTTTCGTCTCCATCACGGAGTGGAGGGCAGGCGAGACCGAGGTGGGCGATATTCGGCCCATCTCCGCGTACGGCGCCGTCGCACGCAAGCCGTAGTCGGCCTCACAACGACACTTCGACACCGGCGGTCCTGGGCTATGCGCCAAGGGCCGCCGGTGTTTTCGCTCGGCCGTTCGTGCAAATGTACTTGCATCTGTAAGCGACAACAGCCTAAACTCGGAGCCATAATCCGGGAGGTACGCAGGGAGTTCGCGCCGGCGCGATCAGCCTCCCCATCTCATATGCGAGGGGCGGTCGATGAGTCAGCCATTCCGAACTCCCCACCGAGTTGCGTTTGCCGGCGCCACCGGGATCGAAATGGTGCGGCCACGTGCAGTTCCCGACTTCACACCACCGGATTGCGGCACCGAGCCCCGCGCTCTCACCTACCGACTGGCCCGCGAAATTCTGCACATTCACGACGTCCATGGACCACAGTGCAGGCAGTGGCTCGCCGCGGCCGCCTACCTCTCCGCCGGACTCGACGACGAATAGTCACCACATCCGGTTGGTGCGCAATAAAAAACAGACCGGCCGCTCCGATTTTGGTCGACGCTAATTCCACGCGACCGATCAGTCGGACACCCCGCCACGGCGCCGAAACTTTATGACACCACAGCGCGACGGGATATCTACTCGGACAATCGCAGGGTCTGACAACAGATCTCACGGATCGCTACCCACATTCATCACAATTTCGTATAGTGATGCACACGATTCGGGCTCAGTTCTATTACGCCCGACGTGGTTACTGGAGCGACGTGTATGACCTTCTCGACGCTGGATCTGTCCATCAACACGCCTGACACGGCGTTGGAAATCGGCGGGCAACCGGCGTCGGTTCCGTTGCAGAACACCGATCGGGTGACCTCGCGCATGGTGGGCTACTTCGCCACCTGCATGGCCCCCTGCCGCACGCTGCCGGGCGAGCAACTGCGCGGTGACGTCACCAAACTGACCCGCAGCTGTCTTGCGCTCGCCGCCGAAATGTTCGACAAGCGCGCGGTACCCGACGACGAACAGCTCGACGAGGTCCGCGAAGCCGCGGCACAATGGGCACGGGAAGCCGTGCCGCTCGGTACCATCCTGCGCGCCTACCACGAAGGACTCCGGATCGCGTTCGGTCTCGTGACCGCGCGGGCCAAGGCCGATGATGTCGACGAGTTGCTCGTCGCCACCGATCTGATGCTCGAACTGCTCGAAGCGATCACCGCCGCGGTGTCGGACGCCTACGTAGACGAACAGCACCTCGTCGCGCGCGAACACCAAACTGCGGCACAGACATTGGCCTCGGCCCTGCTGAGCGGACGCAGCAGCTCCGCATTGGCGCGGCAGGCTGGCATCCCCATCGCCGAGTCGTACCAGGTGGTGGCCCTGTCGATTCCGGAACATCCGGACGAGCGAGACTCTCGGGTCGACGAGCAGGTCGCAGCGCGCCGCAAGTTGCGCCGGTTGCAGTCGGCGTTGGCCACCGTTTTCGACTCCCGCGTCCTGGCCCTGCTCAGCACCAAGGGCGGCACGCTGCTGATCCCGGTCGACGAGGGCGCGGTGATGCTCACCGGCGAGGTACTCGCGCTGCTCACCGAGGCCGCGGCGGTGCCGCTCACCGCGACGCCGGTCCTGGGTAACACCGAGCAGATCCCGGAGGCTGCCGAGCAGGCGCACGAGCTACTCAACCTGGTCCGGGTGGCCGGACGCGCACCCGGCCTGTACCAGATGGCCGACCTGGCCGTGGAGTACCAGCTCACGCGCGGCGGCCCCGCGACCCGGCGGATCGCCACCATTCTCGATCCACTGGACGCGCACCCCGAATTGTTCGACACGATGCGCGCCTATCTCGGCAACGATATGAACCGCCAGCTGACCGCGAAGCAGCTGTATGTCCACCCGAACACCGTCGACTATCGTCTGCGCCGTATCTCCCAGCTCACTACCATCGACCTGGCCACCTCGGCGGGCATCTCCCAGGCGGCGATCGCGCTGTTGGCCCGCGATCTCGACCGCAGCATCGCGCGCCGTCTGTAGGTCCACAGCCCCAGCTCGAGACCTCGTCGCGACCTGATGCGGATTTGTGCTGGTCACATGGTCGCGAACGAGAGATCCTTAGAACTGCCGCGACATATGGATGGTGGAAATATGCGAATTGCGGAGATCTTGCGTAGAAAAGGCACCGAGGTGGCCACCGTGCCGCCCGACACGACGGTGCGCAACCTGCTGGCCGCGCTGGCCGAATACAACATCGGAGCGGTGGTGGTATCGCCGGACGGCAGCCGGATCGCCGGCATCGTCTCCGAACGCGATGTGGTCCGGAGCCTGCACGCACGCGGCGCGGACCTGCTGGACACCCGAGTATCGGAGATCATGACCGTCGACGTGCACACCTGCGCACCGGACGACCTGGTCGACGGACTGCGCAGGACCATGACCGAGCACCGGATCAGGCATCTGCCCGTGGTGCACGACGGGCAGTTGATCGGCATCGTCAGCATCGGCGACGTAGTCAAGAGCGCGATCTCCGAACTCGCCACCGAACGCGAACATCTCGTCGAGTACCTGCAGGGCAGATACTGAACGATCGCCGCGCCCGTGACGCGTGAAAGACGTTGTGTACGAGAAACCTTCGAACGCCCTTCGCAAAGTGCGTATCGTTATTGGCGTCCAGCGGTTCTCGGAAGGGAGCGACACGTTGCGTTCACCTGCGTCCGGGTCGCACCTCACCCGGCCTGCGGCCACCCGGTCGCACGTACCGGCGGTGCCGGAACCGCCGATCTCCCCATCCGCCGCCGCGCGCCGACTTTTTCCCGCTCTCGCCGAATCCACCGCGGTCTACCTCGACAGCGCCGCAACCACACAGAAGCCGCTGCCGGTCATCGAGGCCATCCACCGGTATCACAGCTCGCGCACCGCCAACGCCGGTCGCGGCACCTACCCGTGGGCAACCAGCCTGACCGGGCAGATCAGCAGGATACGGGCGCGTACCGCGGCATTCATCGCCGCCGAACACCCTGACGAGGTCGTTTTCACCGGTGGCGCGACCGCCGCGCTCAACGCCGTCGCACTGTCCTGGGGCCTCGGCGCGCTGGAGGACGGCGACGAAATTCTTTACAGCCCACGCGATCACGCCTCCAATGTCCACCCGTGGCACCATCTGCGTCGAGTGCTGGCCCGGTTCGGTCGCCACGTCGAGTTGGTCCCCTATCGGGTGACCGAACTCGGTGAGGCGGACACCGCCGACATCCTGGCCAAGCTCACCCCGCGTACCCGGTTGATCACCACCAGTCACTTGCATCACGTCTTCGGCGGACTGACCACTCTGGAGGAACTGCGCGGCAGGCTGGACCCCTCGGTGTTGCTGTGTTTCGACTGCAGCCAGAGCGGCGGGCACCTGCCGGTGAACGTGACCGAACTCGGCGCCGACTTCGCAGTGTTCGCCGCGCACAAGATGTTCGGCGCGCCGGGGACCGGAATCCTGTACTGTCACCGTCGAATTCACGATCAACTGCTGCCGTTCCTCCCCGGTGGCAATTCCGGAGTCGAGCTCACCGACGCCGGGCTCGTCCCGACCGGTATGCCGGATCTACTGGAGGGCGGCACCCAGAACATCCCGGGCATCCTCGCGCTCGGCAGCGCATTGGAAGTCCTGGAGTCCTTCGATATCGGGGCGATAGCCGAGCACAATCGCGAGCTCACGCTGCGCCTGATCGCCAATCTGCGCCAGGTACCCGGCCTGGAATTCCTGCCGGGGCCCGCGCACGCGCCGTGTGCGATCGGCTACGGGATCCTGTCGTTCACTCTCGCCGGAATCTCCGCCACCGACCTCGGATTCGTCCTCAGCGAGCTAGGTTTCCTCGTGCGCACCGGCGCCCACTGCACGCCGGCCGCCGCGGCCGACGATGCCGACGATTCGGTTCGGGTAAGCACACACATCTACAACACGCTCGAGGAGATAGACCGCTTCACGGAATGTGTCATGACCATCGCCATGGAGGTCCGATGAGTATCGACGGCTCCCCGCGCTACGACCGGCGGGCCGCTTCCCGAGTGCTGGCCGGACTTGCCCAGCCCGGATTGTTCGCTACGCCCATCCCTGTCCCCGCGGCTCGCAGGATCGAATACACCTGTGCCGCACTGCGTCCCGAATCGAACAGCCATCTCACCTTTTCGCAGCGGCTGTACCTGGAGCGGTTCATGCGCCCCTGCCGTCCCTACCAGATCACCAGCGCCACACATCGGATCGCCTGGACCGACAGCGACGGAATCCCCAACACCGGCCACTTCCGATCCGATGGGCTGGGGCCGCTCGTCCCGATCGCCATGCGCGAGACGGTGCTGACGCTCTGGCACGCGTTGGCCGCGAATTCTGCTCTCGCCGAACGCATCAGCACACTCGGCCTGCGCGAGCACGCGGTGCTGGCGGCTACCACCACCGATCACGAACCCATGGACATCCTCCGCGTCGGCGTCGAAGCAACCGGGCGGGCATTGGCCCAGCACGCGCTGCTCGCCCGGCAGACGCCGTATCGCGGCGCGGCCGAATTCGCCGAAGGAATGCGTGATTCCGGGCTCTTCTCTTCGGTCGCGACCCGCTGGTTTTGGGAGCTGCAAGCCTCGACCTATCGGCGCGGAATGATTCCGGTGACCCTGGCCACCCAGCCCGACGGGACCGTCCGCTACACCGCGGACAGCGTGGCGATGCTGCGCGCGATGAAGGACTCGACCATCGAGGATGCGCACAACGTCATGCGGCGTGCCACGAGGGTGGAGGGGTTGAGCGTCGAAGATGCGATCGCCAAATACCACGACGATCTCGACCTGATCTCCCGCCAGTACGCGCTGCTGCCGTCCAACACCCGGCCCGCCTGCCTTGCCGCGATGCCACACCACCTCGGCGGCGGGCACTACACCCTGTTGCCGCTGGTGGTGGACCAGTTCGTCACTGTCTTCGGCTGGCTCGCCAGGCGCTGCGAGATCAACGAGGTAAGCGCCGAGCTCGATGAACTGACCGCCGGTGGCGAGGCGACCGCCGAGGACCAGGTGTTCTACGTGCCGGACATGAACTGCAAACACTGTGTCCGCACGATCACCGGGGTGCTGGAGTCTATGGGGATCAAGGTCGTCGACATCGATCTGATCAGCAAACGGGTCGTCGCGGAATTCCGCAGCCCGCGCAATCGGGCCCGCGCATTCGAGGCCATACGCGACGGCGGCTACAACCCGGCCGCGGACAAGCCCGCGGCGATCGATACGTCGACAACCGCCCCATCGGAAACCGCGGTATGACGGCGCCGCTACCGGCGCTACCAGCAAAGATCCACCCGCTGGTGCGCGCCTTCCTCGACTCGCGCGACGCCGTCGAAGACACGGTGGTCCGCTTCGGCTCCCCGGTACATCTGGTGTTCCCGCAAGTCTATGCCGAGAACCTCACACGATTCCGTGCCGTCCTGGACCTGCAAGTGTCGCACTACCGAATCTGCTACGCGCACAAGGTGAACCAGTCGCGCGCGTTCGTCCGGACAGCCGAGCATGCAGGCGTCGCCATCGATGTCGCCTCACCGCAGGAGCTGGGCAGCGCGATCGCAGCGGGTTTCGATGCGACGCGCATCGAGGTGACCGGGCCGAAAGGCGAAGCATTCCTGCGGGAGCTGATCGACTGTGGCGTCACCATCAATGTCGACAACCTGTGGGAGCTACGCCGAATTGCCGAACTGGCGGGCGACCGCACGAAAGTGCCGGTACTGCTGCGTGTTTCCGGTTTCGCGGCGGCATCGGCGAGCCGGTTCGGCGTACCGCTCGCGCACCTCGACCGCGCCTTCGATCTACTGTCGGCCAGTCGCAGCCGAATCACCTTCCTCGGCTTCGCCTTTCATATCGACTCGGGTGAGCCTGCCGAACGCATCAGAGCCATCGATGCCTGCCTGGCCTTGGTCGAACAGGCCTACGACCACGGTCTGACACCGTCGGTGCTGAACATCGGTGGCGGCTTTCGTCAGGTCTTCACCGCCGACGCGGACCGCTTCGACGGCTACGTGCTCGCGCTGCGCGAGGCACTGCTCGGCCGTGGCGCGCAGATGAGCTGGGGGAACAATACTTTCGGCTATCACGTCGACGGCGGTGCGGTGCACGGTATTCCGGTGTTCCACAAGTACGCCAATACCGTGCCCGCGACCACGATGCTCGCCGACCTGCTGGCCGCGCCACTGGAGCGCCACGGTGGGCGCACCGTGGCGCAAGTCGCCGGGGACAATATGCTCGAATTGTGGCTGGAGCCCGGCAAGGCACTTGTCGATCATGCCGGCGTGACGGTGGCGAAGGTCGAGTTCGTCAAGGAGCTGGCCGATGGCACCGTGGTTGTCAATCTCGACATCAGCCGTGATCTGGTGACGCCGGCGGATCAGGAGGTCATGGTCGACCCCATCGTGCTGTCCGGCAACGCCCACCGCCCGGACGCACACGTCGGCCACGCTACGGTGACACCGCTGCGCCCAGTGGGCGACACCTCGACGACACTGCATCCGATGCCCGAATCCGGTCCGGTGGCGGTGTATTTCGCCGGTCGGCTGTGCCTGGAACGCGATCTCATCACCAATCACAAGGTATGGCTGCCGCAGCGGCCGGAGCCGGGCGACCTCGTGGTCTTCCCCAATACCGGCGCCTATCACATGGATCTGTCGGCGGCGACGGCCTCGATGCATCCGGTGCCGACCAAGCTTGCCGTCACCCACCGCGCGGGCAGTTTCCAGGCGTGCCGCGACGGCGATTACGAACCGCCTGTGCCGGTCGGACTGCCGCCGCACCCGTCTGCCGCACGCGGTCGGCATCGACCGCCGGTGCTGCGCCACGCCTCCCACGCCGACAACGATGGAGCGCCGTAATGCGCTACGACCACATCACCGAACTCATCGGGAACACTCCGCTGCTGCGCCTCGATCCTGCCGTGCACGGACTGGAGAACGTCGAGCTGTACGCGAAGCTGGAGTCGCACAATCCTTTCGGCTCGGTCAAGGACCGAGTGGCGTGGGGCATGATTCGCGACGATCTCGACGAGATCCGGGCGAACGGGCAGACCCTCATCGAGGCGTCCAGCGGCAATACCGCCAAGGCGCTGCGGATACTCGGCGCGGTGTACGGCGTCGGGCTGCGTGCGGTCACCAACCGGATCAAGGTCGCCGAGGTGCGGGATCTGTTGCAGCTGTTCGGCACCGACATCGTGGAGCTGCCCGGACTGTCCGAGTGCCCGGACCCGACTACACCGAACGATGTGTATTCGGTCATCGAGGCGACGATGGCCAAGGATCCCGACGCGTACTACCACGCCTCGCAGTACACCAACGAGAAGAACATCGAGGCCCATCACCACGGGACCGGCCGCGAAATCCACGAGGATCTCGCCGCTGACGGCATCACCCGTGTCGACTACCTCATCGGCGGTCTCGGCACCACAGGTTCCACCCGTGGCACCGCCACCTACCTGCGCAAACACAATCCCGAATTACGCACCATCGCCGTGGTTTCCGACCGCACCGACTTCATCCCCGGCATCCGCTCGGAGAGCGAAATGTGGGACGTCGGTCTGTTCCAACCCGACTTCTACGACCGTATCGTCACCGTCGACGCCCCCAGCGCCGTCGACGCGACGCTGCGCCTTGCCACCGGCTACGGCATTCTCGCGGGCCCGACCAGTGGCGCCAGTTATGCCGCGGCACTCGAAACCTTGCGCGCCACAGCGGCTTCCACCACCGATGGCCCCGTCGTCGCCGTTTTCATCGTCTGCGATCGCCTGGAACCGTACCTGTCCTATATCAAGAAGCGCAGGCCGGATCTCTTCGACCGCACCGACCGCAGGCCGCAGCCCACCGCGACCGAATTGGCCGCGACACCGGTGCTGTCCCCCGACGAACTCGCCGATCTCGATCGCACCGCCCGACCGACCGTCGTCGACACCAGAGGGGCCATGGCCTACCGCATCGGCCACGTCCCCGGCGCCATCAACATTCGCGACGACCAACTCGACGACATGTTCACCCACGGTATCCCTTTCCCCCGCTCCCGCCCCGTCGTCTTCGTGTGCCCCGTCGGCGAGCTCTCGCTGCGCTTCGCGACCACCGCCCGCACCGCCGGCTTCGATGCCTACAGTCTGGCCGGCGGCATCGTCGCCTGGCGCGACGCCGGTCTGCCCCTGGAGCGCGGCGCTTGAGTCCGCGGGCACCGGCGCATCACTCCGGCACTTTCCGGACACCGGGCAGCCGCGAAAGACGCGGTGGCCTCGACGCCTACTAATGTGAGACGGTGCAGACAGGGCAGGAATCAGACGACGACGCCGGTCCCCGGATCTGGGGCGGCACGACGCTCACCGAGCGCAGGCAGGCGCGGCGGGCCGCGCTGCTCGAAGCTGCGCTGGACCTGATCGGTGAATCCGGCGCTGCCGGGGTCACCATGCGCGCGGTGTGTCGGCGGGCCAATCTCACCGACCGGTACTTCTATGAGAGTTTCGCCAGCCGCGACGAACTGCTCGACCAGCTCTATCGCCAAGTGGCCGACGAGTTCCTCGAGCCGATGACCGCATTCGCCGCCACCGACAATCCGGCGCGCGACCATGCGCTTTCCGAAGTACTCGTCGACAAGGTGCTCGCGGATCCGCGCAAGTCGCGATTGTTCCTGGTCGAGCCGTATTCGAGCACCGGCCTCGGCCAGACCACCATCGCGGTCATGCCGGTGTTCACCCGCCTGATGCAGGACCACTTGTTCGCCCACATCGAAGACCCGGTCCGCCGCCGCCTGGCCGCGGTCACCATGGCCAGCGGTAATGCGGGCATGTTCTCCGCGTGGCTCAATGGTTCGCTGCGCGCCACCAGGGAAGAGGTCATCGACCACTGCGCCGAAACGATCGCGGCCTACCGCTGCCTCTATCGGTCTTGACGCTGTGTTCAGGAACACATAGGGCCCACCACGGACAGCGATAGACCCACCTGGACACAGGCAGGCAGCTCTAGGCGATGAATCCTGGAAGCGCCGGACGGGACGCATGCCCGGACGTCGCATTGCCAATACTTTCGTTTGGGTGTTTACTGGCCAGCGCAAGGTGCCGATCGTTCGCTGAGGCTCCTTCACGGATACAGGCCAGCGACCCCGAACGTCGAGAGACGCCCCGGGTCAGGACAGGTCTCCCCGGATTAAGGGGTGATCCCGATTGGCTCCCGACACCTGTCGGGTTTACGCCGTGAAGTGCCAAAGGTCTTACGAGGAGGGCTTCCACCGGCAGGTTTGCCGGGATCCCCACGCATACTCCGCAGCGATTGCCGATACCGCGCCCGGCTTTGCCGTGCGCACAACAGCCGAAGGAGGTGAGCCGGATGCCCGGCGGAGATAGTTCGACGACCCTGTTAGCCAACAATTCACCCGGCGACACCTCCACAGCCGATTTCGGAACGGGACCAGCCTCGTAGCCTGCTGTCCGATGGTGCGCCGACCAGTCAGGGAGTGCGTGATGTCAACAGTAGAAATGATCATTCGGCTGCTCGCGGGCGTCGGCTTCGGCACGGTGATCGGCTTCGAGCGGCAGTATCGGGCCAGGGGTGCGGGCCTGCGCACCAATGCCCTCGTCTCCGCGGGCGCGACGCTGTTCGTCCTGCTGTCGGCCAATGGGTTCGAGGGCGCCACCGCCGACCCGACCCGCGTCGCGGCCCAGATCGTGTCCGGAATCGGCTTTCTGGGCGCGGGCGTCATCATCCGCGACGGATTGAACGTGCGTGGATTGAATACCGCTGCGACACTCTGGTGTTCGGCGGCTGTCGGCGCACTGGCCGGAGCGGGAATGCTCGGCACCGCGCTGGCGGGCACCGTTGCGGTCGTCGTGGTCAATATCGCCCTGCGGGCGGCCGGGCGGGCCGTAGATCGCCAGCCCGACGCATCCGATGAGCAGCCCGCTTCCTACGCCTTCGTCGCCGTGACCAATGACGAGCACGAGGCACACGTCCGCGCGCTGCTGGTGCAGGCGTTGACGCGCACGGAATTCCGGCTGGTTTCGGTGGCCAGCGCGAACACCGACGTCCCAGGCCGGGTGGAGGTACGCGCAGAGCTGACCGGCGACCAGCGCGATGACCGGCAGATGGAGTCGGCGGTGAGCAGGCTGAGCCTGGAGCCGTCGGTAACAAGCGTCGGCTGGCACATCTCGGTGCCCGAGACGGCGGGCGGTGCGCGGGCATGACCCTGTTGCGTTCCTACCCCTCGCACGACGCCCTCGATCGGCCGCGCAACGGCGCGGCCGATGTCGTGGCACACCAGGTACCACTCGCCCTCGGGCACAGGGCTATCGGCCTGAGTGGGCGCGCCAGTAGTCGAGGTTGCTTCGCGTCAGTTGGGTGTGGGCGTTATCGGGGCCGAGGACGCGTTCCTGATCGGCGAGCAGTTGTTCGTATTCGGCGATCGCGCGGGTGATGTCACCTGCTTCGCCGTGGCAGGCGGCCAGACAGTTGCGGGTGTACAGGGTATCGGGGTGGTCAGGGCCGAAGATACGGAACTGGTCGGTGAGCAACGACTCGTATTCTGCTATTGCCCTTGATGTTTCGCCGCCCTCCCGCAACCATCGAGCGATGCTGTTGCGGGTGCGCACGGTTTGGGCGTGGTCGCGGCCGAGCAGGCGATTCAGGTCGCTGAGCAGCTGTTCGAACTCGGCTAGGGCGCGGTCGATTTCACCTGCCATCGCGCGACTGCGGGCGAGATCATGTCGGGTACGCAGGGTTTCGGGGTCGGCGGTGCCGAGAATTTTCGACTGGTCCTCGATGATCTGCTCGAATTCGGTGATGGCGCGGCGCAGGCTACCGCGTTCGCTGCGCCAATACGCCAGACTGTTGCGCACGCGCAGGGTCCACGGATGGTCGGCGCCACACACGCGGATGTAATCGATCACGAGCCGTTCGAGTTCGGCGACGGCGCGCTCCAAACGGCCGGTATGCCCCCGCCAGTCGGCGGTGTGGAGGCGAGTGGTGAGGGTGTCGATGTGCTGATCGCCGAGCACTCGCGCCTGATCACGGCCGAGATTCTCGAGTTCTTCGATGGCGGTATTGATGTCGCCGCTGCGGCCGCGGCTGTTCGCAAGGCGGTTGCGCACGCGCAGGGTGTCGTGATGATCCGCGCCCATGACCGCGGTGAAGCTCGGCAGCCACGCCGACCACAGGTCGCGATTGTCGGCGGCGCGCGGCGTCTGCAGTTGCTCGAGGAAGTCGAAGGCGGCCGCGGAATTGCCGAAGGCCAGGTAGTGGCGCACCGCCGCGCCGCGGGCGTAAGTGGTGGCACTCTTGGCGCCGTTGTCCTCGATCGCCGCGATGATCGCCCGGTGGCCCTCGTCGAGTTCCACTCCGAGCCTGCGGCATTCGGCCCGCAGTCCGGCCAGCAACGCGGCATGGGTCACGCCGACCGCCTCGCGGGCGGTGCCCGGTCGGCTACGAGTGACCAACGAGCCGAGACCGACCGTGAGGTCACGCAGGCGGGCAATCTCGGTCTGGTGGCCCATCCACTCCATCGCCGCGTCGAGCACTTCGATCGGCAGCGCAGGCCCGACGCCCGCGGCGGCGAGGACACCGAGCAGCGCGCCGATCGTCCCGGCCGTTGCCGCACCCGCGACCTGCAGGGCGGCCCCGATGCGCAAGGCCACCACATCGTCGAGGTCGACGTCGCGCACCATCGCCTGATCGGCCATCGCACCGGGGATCTCGGTCAGCAGCCGAGCCATCAGCCAGCCGGCTGTCACCGAGTCGGAATCACCACGGGTCGAAGGTGTTTCGGCCAAGAGCACATCCGTCCATGCTGTCCACTCGCGCTCGTCGAGCACCATACGACTATCCCGCGCCGACTCCACTGTGGCGGCGATGTCCTCGGCGACCGGCTCGGAGACCACGATGCGGTGCATATGGGCGAGCGCCGGAGCATCCTCGATCCCCATGCCCTGTCGAATACCGAGGATGACCCGCACCTGACGAAGATCATCGCTGCGCGTCAGATCGGTGACGACATCGATCAGCAATTGTCGGGTGCCGACTTCCGGATGGTTGAGCCCGTCGACGATCACGGTGACCCGTCTACCGTCTTTTGCCAACCGCGCCAACGGATGTCGAACCTCGATGTCGAACACGTCATGAGCGGTGCCGTTGTGTTCGTCGAGCTCGCGTGCGGTCCGCGCGGCCGTGGCGAACCCGGGCACCCTGGCGGTCAATTGCGCCGACAGCTCGGCGGCCACCGCGTCGACCGAACTGTTCACCGTCAAAAAGATAGCGGCAGTGATGTATTCGGGCGAGATGGGCAGAGTGTCGACGAGACTGGGCCGGATGAGCATGGCCAGCAGGGTCGACTTGCCGACACCCGGCGGCCCGATGACGCCGCGCAATCGGTTGCTGCCGGCTTCGATGATGTCGTCGAGGGTCTCCCTCACCGCGGCGGTGAGCAACAACCTACTGGTCAGCTGGTCGACGAAACCTGCGGCCGGCCGGCCGGTGACCGCATCGCGGCGACGTGCGATATTCGGCACCAGCCACAGGCCAGGGTCACCGCCCTCGCTGACGGTGACAGTGCCCGAGGTGAAGGACAGATGTTCGGGCTGCTGCCTGGTGCACACCGTCGCAATCGGGTCGACCAGATCCGACGGCAACAGATTCTCGCCACGCAATGGCAGCCCGGAAGCGAAGGTGGACAACATCGTTCGAGTGAAGCAGCCCGCATACGCGGGGCCGTCACCCGCGGCGACCAACAGCTCCATCCGACCCGCCGCCCTGGCCAGCAATTCCGGCCATCGACGGGCCGCGCCGAAGAGGCCCTGCTCGGTCTCGCACGCATCCACCAGCACCACCAGCCCATCGAGCGCCGACCTGTTCAGTCGCTCCCGAATCTCCTGGATGAGATGAAATGCCGTGTGGGAGTCCGGCATCGACGGCGAATCCTGACCGAGCAGAAAGAAGTCCTCGGCACTGGTCGCCGTCCCATGCCCGATGAACCCGATCAACAGTGTGGCCTGCTGCTGCGCTGCGGCCGCGAATGCCGCTCCGACCGCCGAACTGAGCTGCGCCGCAGTCGGATTGAGCAGTGGCCCGTCGGCATCGGTCGCGGCTTGCCAACCGCCGGTCGATTTCAAACTCTCGTACAGACCGGTCGCGAGTTCGCCGGTGAACCCCAGTTCCCCCAGCGCCCCGCATTCGGATCCGACGACCAGCGCGAGCCTTCCTCCCATTCAGGCAACCTACCTTCCCTCGCGAAACGGGAACCCCGCATTGGCTGCTTCCAACGTCGCCGTATGGTCGCTGCCGTGCCCGCAGCGCCGGTGAACCCCAACTCCCCCAGCGCAACGCACTCGGATCCGACGACCAGCGCGAGCCTTCCTCCCATTCAGGCAACCTACCGCCCTCGGGAACCCGGCTAACGGACCTCATATTTTTGCGCGGACGACCACCGCGGTTTGCCCGCCGTGATAGGAACGTACTAGAACGTCACACCGTGGCGAGTGACAACCGGGGGCCGTGAAATATGGCAGCGATAGTGCTCGTGCATGGCATCGCGCAGGAACAATATGCAGCGGAGGTGCTGGAGGCCCAGTGGATCCCCGCACTGGCGGGCGGAGTTCGCGCGGCCGGGCATCCCGAACTGGCCGATCGGTTGTGGCGCGGTCCGCTGCCGGGGGCCCCCGAGGTTCGGATGGCCTTCTACGGCAACGCTTTTCTGGATCCCGGTGCTCAGGGTGGCGCCGCTCCGATCGGCGATGACGATCAGGAACTCAGCGAACAGCTCGCCGCGGCTTGGCTCGCGACGGCGGCGGCGCAGGCCGGCAACTCGCGAGATCGGATGGAAGCACAGCGCTACCTCGACAACGCCGCGCTCGGCGACGTGGGCCAACAGGGAATCGGGGCGAAGGCCAGGTTCGCCACCAACGCGCTAACCAGACTGAAGTGGTTCGCGCCCTTCGGATTCGGGCTCGCGGAGAAGTTCGTCAACCGGTCGCTGGCGCAGGTCACCCGGTACCTCTCCGACGAAGCTGTGCGCAAGCATGCCCAGCAGCAGGTGCTCGACCTGATCGGACCAGAGACCAGGCTGGTCATCGGACATTCGCTCGGTTCGGTGGTCGCCTACGAGGCCCTGCACCACGCCCCGGGGCCGGTCACGCTGATCACCCTCGGTTCCCCGCTCGCCTTGCAGTCGATCATCTACCCGCGCCTGCGTCCGCAGCCGCCGATCGTTCCACCCGCGCTCGCCCGCTGGGAGAATATCGCCGACCGTGACGATATCGTCGCGGCACACCTGGACCTGGCCCCTTTCTTCCCACCCGGCCCCGGCGGCACGGTCGTGCCGACAACACATCCCGCCATCGACAATGGCGCACAACCGCACGACGTCGCGCACTATCTCACCAAGCGCTCGGTCGGCCATATCGTCGCCGAAGCGCTCAGCGAACAGCGACACCCGTAATCGACGACCCGACGCCATTTACTCCGAGGCCGAATTCCGCTCCGACGCGTAGGCTGACAGCCCTGGTGTCTAGTCCGAGGAGTTCACCGCGATGACCGACCCCGTGCGGGGTTTGACGGGTACGCTGACGGCGGCGATTCGGGGTGCCGGAATGTTGGGGGAGGTTTTGGTGGCGATTCGCGGGGGGACGGAGCTCTATATCGCACGGGCGGAGGAGCCGATTCCGGCGGGAACCACCGTGTTGATCATCACCGTCAATCCGGGGCGCATCGTCGATGTGGTTCCGTGGATTCCGTTGCAGACGGATCTACCCGAGAAAATGTAAACAAGTAGGGAGTCGACGTGCTGGGGTATCACGTACCTGATCCGGACGAAGCAATGCTCGTCAGTGGCGCCAAGAGCAAGGACGATGTGCCGTTCGGGGTGGTGATCGGACGCGGCAAATGGGTGATGCCCTTCTTCCGCAAGGTGAGCTATCTGTCGCTGGCGATGTTCGAGGCGGAAATCAAGGAGCGCTGCGTCACCAAGCAGGCCATCCAACTCGAGGTGCGCGCGGTGATCGCGTTCAAGGTCGCCAATGACGAGAAGTCGATCGTCAATGCGGCACAACGCTTCCTGTCGGAGCAGGAGCGGGAGATGTCGGTGCTCACCGGGCGCATCTTCTCCGGTCATCTGCGCTCGATCGTCGGTTCGATGACGGTCGAGGAAATCATTCGCGAACGGCAGCGCCTCGCCGACGAAGTGCTTGTCGCGTCCAAGGTCGAGATGAGCAATATCGGGTTGTGGGTGGACTCCTTCCAGATCCAGTCCATCGATGACGGCAACCTCGGCTACATCACCGCACTCGCGGCCCCGCACAACGCCGCGGTGCAGCGTGACGCGCAGATCGCGCAATCACAAGCCGCGCAGCTCGCCGCGGAGGCCGAGCAGGAGTCGCTGCGCCGACGGGCCGAGTACCAGCGCGAGACCGCGATCCTGAAGGCCCAGTATCAGCGCGATATCGACAAAGCCAATGCCGAGGCGGCGCAGGCAGGGCCGCTGGCCGAGGCCAAGGCCATGCAGGAGGTGCTGACCGCGCAGGCCGAACAGGCCCGTAAGGAAGCCGAACTGCGCGAACAACAGTTGCAGGCCGAGGTGGTGAAACCCGCACTCGCGGAGGCGGAACGGGTGCGCATCCTGGCCGAGGCCGAGGCCGACCGGACCAGGATCCAGGCCGATGCGGCCGCATCGAACAATCGGATCGCGTTGGACCAGTTGCTGATCGAGCAGTTGCCGGAGATCGTCAAGCAGGCGTCCAACGGACTGGCGAACGCGAACCTCACGGTCCTGAACGGGCCGGACGGCGTCGGGGAATTGGTCAACGGAATGGTCGGTCAAGGGCTCACCGTCTTCAATTCGTTACAAAAGGCGCTTTCATCCAACGACGGGGAAAATGCGAGCTAAAGTGGCCGAATAGCAACGGCGAGGAGCGGGTGTTGGTGTCCATCGGGAAATTGGTGTCGTTCGACAGCTCTCGGGGGTTCGGGTTCATTCGTCCCGATGACGGTGGACCGGATGTGTTCGTCCACGTGAACGACATCGGTCTCGACGAGGACGAGCTGCGCCAGGGTCGGGTGTTCGAATTCGAGGTGACCGAGGGCGACCGTGGGCCCAAAGCGGTCAATCTGACCGTGGTCGGCGGCCAGCAGGCAGCATCGGCTCCTCCCCCTCGACACAAAAAGGACCGATCATCCTCCCCAGGCCAGCTGACGGCCGCCGAGCACAAGCGCCAGATCACCGAACTGCTCCTGGACGCGAGCCCGGCATTGACCGCGGGCGAAATCCTGACGATCCGCGATCGCCTCACCGCCTATGCCGACCAGCACGGCTGGCTCGAATGAGCTCGGCCCGAACACGTAGGTAGCCGCGATGGAGCTGCGGCCGATCACTGCAGCTCCAGACCTGCGCGCACCGGTTGCCCGGCCCGACATCACCGCAGCCCGGTTGCCCGAAGTTCACGATGTTGTCGGACCTGGGACCTACGATCGAGCCGGAGCCCCAGCCCGCGATAACCGATGAATCTTCGTCGGCTACGGCGTCGACATGGGTGAGGAACAAACCGAGGAGGAGCGCGTGGACCTACCGGTGATGCCACCAGTCCGGCCGATGCTGGCGAAAACAGCCCCGTCGGTACCGCGTGAGCCGGGCCTGAGCTATGAACCGAAATGGGACGGCTTTCGCTGCGTCGTTTTCCGCGACGGCGACGAGATCGAACTTGGGTCACGCAACGACCGCCCGCTGACCAGGTATTTCCCCGAGGTCGCCGAATTGCTGATGCAGGCGCTGCCGGAGAAATGCGTGGTGGACGGCGAAATCGTCGTGGTCACCGATCAGGGCCTCGATTTCGATACGCTACAGAATCGTCTGCACCCGGCGGCCTCGCGTGTGAACAAGCTGGCCAAGGAAACACCGGCCAGTTTCGTCGCCTTCGATCTGCTTGCGCTCGGTGACAAGGATCTGACCGGCGAACCATTCGCCGAACGCAGGCGACTACTGGCGACCATTCTCGACACCGAATTCGCCAGGGTGCACCTCACTCCGATCACCGAGGACCCCGAGATCGCCGAGGACTGGTTCACCCGGTTCGAGGGCGCGGGCTTCGACGGCGTCATGGTCAAGTCGAACGATCTTGCCTACCTGCAGGACAAAAGGGTGATGCTCAAGATCAAGCACGAGCGCACCGCTGACTGTGTGGTCGCCGGCTTCCGCTGGCACAAGGACGGCGAGGGTGTCGGCTCGTTGCTGCTCGGTCTTTTCGATGACGAAGGGCACCTGCATCATGTCGGGGTGGCGAGCAGCTTCACTGCGGCCAAGCGCAAGTCGCTGGTCGAGGAGCTGAAACCGTTGCGCGAGCACGCACTGGAGAACCATCCGTGGCGGGAGTGGGCCGATGCGGCCGCGCAGGCGAAGGCCGACGGCAAGATGCCGGGCGGGGTGAGCCGATGGACCGGCGGCAAGGACCTGTCCTGGGAGGCGCTGCGCCCGGAGCTGGTCGCCGAGGTCCGCTACGAACATGTGCAGTCGGGCCGCTTGCGCCACGGCGGCCGGCTGGTTCGCTTCCGCGCCGACCGGACCCCGGAATCATGCACCTACGCCCAGCTCGACGAGGTCGCTCCCGCCGAATTGAGCACCCTCTTCACCGAAATCCAGGGAAAGTGATGAGCACGTCCGTCGATATCGAGGTGGACGGCAGAACCGTCGCCATCAGCAATCCCGACAAGATCTATTTCACCAAGCGCGGCGAAACGAAACTTGATCTGGTGCACTACTACCAGGCGGTCGCCGAACCGTTCCTGAAAGTGGTCGGCAATCGACCGCTGCTGCTCGAGCGCTATCCCGATGGTGCGTCGGGGAAATCGTGGTTCCAGAAGCGGGTTCCGAAATCCGCGCCGGATTGGCTGCACACCGTCGAGGTCTCCACACCCAACGGGACCACCAGCGACGCCCTTGTCGCGCATGATCTCGCGCATATCCTGTGGGCGGTGAACCAGGGCTGCTTGGGCTTTCACGTCTGGCCCAATCAGGTGGACGATCTGAAGATCGCCGACGAACTGCGCATCGACCTGGACCCCTCCCCTGGTATCACCTTCGACGATCTCAAGTATGCCGCCGTGCTGACCCGCGAACTGTTCACCGAACTCGGCATCGAATCCTCGATCAAGACCTCCGGTTCTCGCGGTCTGCACATTTATGTTGCGCTGGAACCGAATTGGGATGGTTACCAGGTTCGCGCCGCCGCTGTGGCCTTGGCTCGCGAGCTCGAGCGCCGCCATCCCGACGAGATCACCGCGCAATGGTGGAAAGAGGAACGCGGCAGTCGCGTGTTCATCGACTTCAACCAGAACGCCCCGCACAAAACGGTTTTCGGCGCCTGGTGCGTGCGTCCGAAGGTCGGTGCCCAGGTGTCGACGCCGATCGCCTGGTCCGAACTCGACACCATCGTCCCCGACGAACTCACCATCGCCACCGTGCCCGCGCGGTTGGCCGCGCTCGGCGATCCGTGGGCCGACCGTGCCCCGCAATCGATCGAATCGCTGCTGACGATGTCCGAACGCGATATGGCCGCAGGCCTGATGGACGCGCCGTGGCCGCCGCAGTATCCGAAGATGCCCAACGAGCCGCCCCGCGTACAGCCGAGCCGGGCCAAGAAGGCCGACTAACAGCTACCGCGGCGCTACTCCGTCCACATCGCCCACACCTTGCTCTCGCACGCCAGCGCATGACCGTCCGCGGTGCGTGCACTCTTGGTTGTGCCGGAAACTTCGCATTTCGTCCCGGCCTGCTGCACGGCCGTCGCGATGGTGTACGGCCCTGCCCACTGGTAGCCGCCACTCGCCGGAGTGGCCAGGCATAGCAGGGTGTTCCCGTCCGCGCCCGTACCGATGAGCGCGGGGTCCGAACATGCCGTGCCCTTCTTCGGAGTGACCAGGTTGGTCGCCGCGGACGTCGTGGTCACCGGCGGCGGCGCGACCGTGGTCGGCGCCACCGTCGTCACGACCACGGGCGGCGCGGCAACGGTCGATACCTCGGCGACCTTGTTCGCGCGCGACACCGAATCGGTCCATGCCGTTCCGGACAACACCACGAATCCCGCGAGCGCCGTCGCCTCGGCCACCCCGATCAGCAGTGCGGACACCGCCATCGCCTTGCCACGTGGATGGCTGAAGGCGATGAAACCGAACACAATCGCCACCGGAAACAACCCCAGCAACGCGGCAACCAGCGCGACGATCGCATACGGGTTCACGATGGGCGGAATCTCCACCCGCAACCGACCCGTCCGGCGACGACCGGGCTGCGGCGTCTCCGCCCAGCGTCCTTCGGCGTCCGCCTCGGGCCAACGCTCCTCGGATTCCGATTCCTGCTGCCAGTTCTCCTCGTGCTGCGCCTCTGGCCAGCGCTCGATCTCACGGCGTTCCATCCGTGCCATGCCAGG
This sequence comes from Nocardia sp. NBC_01009, assembly GCF_045208035.1. NCBI lineage: Bacteria > Bacillati > Actinomycetota > Actinomycetes > Mycobacteriales > Nocardiaceae > Nocardia > Nocardia sp. NBC_01009. Next base: position 6,386,058 of record NZ_CP108695.1, read on the forward strand.
TCCGTCCCTCTCCACACCACAACCGCGCAGGAGCCTCGGACTGCCCGGACCCGCCCCGATATCGACACAGAATAGGGGCGAACAGCCGCAGGATCATCCGAAACGTCCAATCGGCCGTCATCAAAGCGTAATAACGAAGCCGGAGCAACATTTCGCAGCGGTGGGAACAGTGCGACTTCCGCTGCGCCCGCCCCGGAATAACGAACCAGCAAACACCCCTCGCGGATCGCGCGGCCGAGGTCCATGCTGATCACAGGGTGAAATCGCTGATCATGTGCTGACTCGAAACCAGGAGGAGACATGTTCGGTAGTACCGATTCGACCCAAGGGCGGCCGTGGCACGCTCATGCGGGCGATCTGCTCGGCGACGACTACAACGTGCCCGGCCTGATCCTGTGCGCTCTCGGCATCGTGGCGATGGCGTGCACCCTCACCGCAGCCGGATACGGGTTCACCGGCTGGACGCAGATCGGCGCGATTGCCACCGCCATGCTGTGGATAGCGGGCATCGGCGCGCTGGTCATCGAGCATCGCCGCGAGGAAGTGATCGAGCTGAAGTACGGCAGACAGGGGCACGCGCCGGGACATGTCCGGCACGTTCGCTACGGCGCCGCGCCGCGCGGCACCACGACATCGGGCGAGCCGGCCCGTGAGCTGACCTAGCAGCGCGAACGGGCCGCCTCCGCGCTCACCGGCGCGGGTCCACTTTCGGCATCGTTTCGGTCATCAACGTCATCAGCATGTCCGCGAGCAACACGTGCACCTGTTCGCGGGTAAGTGTGCCTCGGGTGATCCACTCCCGCCCGGCCACCTTCACCAGACCACCGAAGGCGCGGACCATCGCGCGCAATTCCGCACTGTGTGTCGATTCGGCGCGTCCGACCATCAGCAGCATGCGCTCGGCGGCCGCGTCGTCGGCTTGGTCGAGTATGTGCTGCACCTCGGGGTCGTTGCCGACGCCCTCGTGACTTGTCACCTTCACCCAGGTGCTGCCGTGTTCGGAGATCACGTCCAGCAACCAGTGCACGCTGGCGTCGACTCGCTCGCGATCGGTGCCGCTCGGCGTCACCATGTCGTCGAGCCGCGGCAAGGTGACCATCCGGCGCACCACGGCGAGGTAGAGGTCGCGCTTGTTGCCGAAGTAGTGATTGATCAGGCCGCGCGCCACACCTGCGCGCTGAGCCAGCTCGGCGGTCGAGACTGCCGCGTAGGGACGCTCACCGAACATGTCGATCGCGCAGGCAAGGATCTGCGCGCGCCGCTCATCGGGTTCCAGCCTGCGCCTGCGCGGCTGCGCCTCGTCGGAGGATGCGGCCGCCGACGAAGCCGTCTCGCCCCTGACTTCAGAGAGACCGTGCAATGAGATCCTTCATCACCTCGTTGCTACCCGCGAGGATGCGCAGGACGCGGGCGCCGGTGTAGAGCTGGGAAATCGGATACTCCGTCATGTAGCCGTAGCCGCCGAACAGTTGCAGGCAGCGGTCGACCACGATACCCAGCTGATCGGTGAGCCAGTACTTGGACATCGCAGCAGTGGGAATGTCCAACTCGCCGCGCAGGTGCTTGACGATGCAATCGTCCAGGAAGGTGCGACTCACCGTGGCGATGGTCGCGCACTCGGCCAGCTCGAACTTGGTGTTCTGCATCGCGAACAGCGGCTTGCCGAATGCCTCTCGGCCCTTGGTGTAGTCGACGGTCAGCGCGACGGCCTTCTCCATCATGGCCACCGCGATGATCGCGGTCACCAGTCGCTCCTGGGCGAGCAGCTGCATCATTTGGTAGAAGCCTTGGCCCTCGGCCTCCCCGAACAGGTTCGAGGCCGGCACCCGCAGGCCGTCGAAGAACAGCTCCGCGGTGTCCTGAGCTTTGCCGCCGATCTTGTTCAGGATGCGACCCCGCTTGAATCCCGGGGTGTTGTCGCCGACCTCGGCGAAAATCAGCGAAACGCCTGCGGCGCCCTTGGTCGGGTCGGTTTTCACGGCGATGATGATGCCGTCACACAACCAGCCGTTGGTGATGAAGATCTTCGAGCCGGTGATGACGTATTCGTCGCCCTCACGGACCGCCCTGGTCTTGATGTTCTGCAGGTCCGAGCCGGTGCCCGGTTCGGTCATACCGATCGACAGCACCATCTCGCCGCTCGCGGCCTTCGGCAGCACCCGCCGCTTCAGTTCCTCGGACCCGAACTCGTTGAGGTATGGCGCGATGATCGAGCTGTGCACGGGCATGCCGAGTGCGCCGTCTCCTGCGAACGCCTGCTCCTCGATGATGGCCGCGTCATGCGCGAAAGTGCCTCCACCGCCGCCGTATTCACTCGGCAGCGCGGTGCACAGCAGACCGAGTTCGCCTGCGCGGTTGTACAGCGCGCGGTCGGGATGCCCCTGGGCGACGAACTTCTCCTCATGCGGGACGACTTCCTTTTCGAAGAAGTTCTTGGCCAGGTCTCGTACCGCTTCGACCTCGTCATCACTCCACGCGGCGCGTGCCATCGTCCGATCCTTTGCTCGCCTCGGGGCCGGCCTCGCCGCCGGCCCGTCGACATCAGATTCCACCACTATTGGCATGATGTCAACAAGGCGGGTACACGTCGGCCCGATAGCGGAAATATCGACGAACCCGCGTCGAATCTCCGTGCCGCAGGTGCGCTCAGTATCCGTGCCCGGCAACAGCGGGGTTGGCCTGGGGAACTTCAGCCGCCAGATTACTGCCATCTCTCGAGACGCCGTACGTGCGCATCACGTAGTTCATGCTGGCGGCGACGTTGGCGACCGGATCTCTGATGAAGTTGGAGGTCCCGGGGACATGGTTTTCACGGAATGTGCTCGGAATGCACTGAGCGAGACCCTCAGAGGGGTGACCATCGTCGGCATTGCTGTCCTCCAGGTTGATGGCGTTGGGGTTGTTGCTCGATTCGCGTTCGATCAGGACCAGATAGCCCTTCCGCCAATTCTCGCGAGCCACCGGATCTTTGATCCCGAGCGCATCGAGCGCACCCTCAATGGCCTGGTTGACCGTAGTGGTGCCCGTGTACTTCGCGTAGTCGGAAGCCGACGGGGCCCTGTATGGACCGTACGAGGAACCCCGTCGACCACCACCGGAACGACCGGAATAGCTCGGCACGTAGCCAGGCTTCGAGGCATACGTGGATGTCGCCTTTTCGACATCCTTCCTATGGTCGTCAACCTGCTTGTTCGCCTCTTCCACCTTCTTGCGCACACTCTCTGACGCATTCAAGGCGGCGGTGATGAGCGGTGCTTCCTGAGACGCGGTGAGATTCTCATGCTTCTCGAGCACTGCGGGAGCGGCCGCCAAGGCGTCGGCCAGGCCCTTGGCCTCTTCTTTGATACTGGTGAATGTCTGGCTCGAGACGTCGAATACGCCATAGGAGGACATGTCGATGCCCTCGTCCTGCTTCTTTATGTCGGACTTGATCGCGCGGACCTCATCCAGACGCGACGAATAGTTGTCGACCATGACAGACTTGTTCTGCGTATCGACAAGCTTCTTGTCGGACAGGAGCTTCAACAGGTTTGGCGGATCCGCCGACGATCCGGTCGCCAACTGATCCGCCGACGTTTGAATCACCACCCGCGCAGTCGTGACAGCCTCGATGAGGCCCGCTGTCGCGCCCGCGGGAGGTTCTATGCCCTCCGGCATCCATCGTTTGGCATTGGCGGTCACCTCGTCACCCGACCACTGTCGACGCGGACACCGCATGTCATCGGGCACACGAACAGTGGCATCGCATCCTCACTCACCGGGCGGTTTGGGGGCCGCACACGTACGGCCCGGCACCAACGACAGATTGGAGTATGACGTAACAGCGGGTCGACAATCGTTCCCCTACATTGGGAACACCGCCCGCGTTACAGCCACACGGCCCGCGGGGCAGCCCGGTCAGGTTGCGGGCTGTTGTGACTGGTTGACTGCCGCCAAGGACGTGAAGATCGGGATGTCCGGGTCTGCCGAGATGCCCTGGCGGCACAGGAAGCCGTCGATGAGGCCCCAGACGAATTCGGTAGCCTGCTCGACGAATTCGACCGTCGTCGCGGGGCGCGGGACCTCCGAATCTCCGAGCCACAGATCGGTGATCGAGACGACGACTCCGACGACCGCGCGAGCCAAGTATTCGATGCCGGTCGCGTCGATCTGGATGGATTCGGCTACCTCACGCGCCTGCGCGGCGAAGCGGCCCGCCGCGGCGCGACCGAGGTCGAATTGGAGCACCGAACCATCGGCGTGTTGCGTGACGTGCGCTTGCCCGAGGAATCGAAAAACGTTGGGGTGCTGGAGAATACTGTCGGCGTAACCGGCGAGGACGCGGTGCAGCGCGGTGCGCGGCGGCTGCAGCATGAGGGTGAGATCATTGCCTGCGGCAGCGCCTGCTGCCTTGGCCATCCGATTGCCGATCTCGGTGTAGAGATCAGCCTTGTCGGCGAATTGGCGATACAGCCGAGGTTTGGTGATGCGGGCCTCGCGGGCGATGTCGTCCATGCTCGGCCGCGGACCATCCCTGTCGATCACCCGGATGGCGGCGTCGACGATTTCCTCGCGGGTGATCGTCCTCGCTGCGGATCTGGTGTCGGATCGGGGCACATCCGGGATCCTACACGTACCGGTAGTGCGCATGCGGCGTGGCGACGTATGCGGGCGCAATCCACCATTGACCTGCAGTACACGTGATCTACTTCATAATTCACGCACGCTATGGCCCATTGATTTCCGATGTTTCGTACTGCCAGTATCGAAGCACGTACCGGCGGTACATCAGCATCTGCGACAGCTCATCGATCGAGGCGCGAACATGACCGAACAGCCCGACAGCACCGATCTCCGACGACCGGACCGGCAGTCGACCGTGCCTGTCGAGGGCACCGAGCTGGCTGTCTTCGAATGGGGCGATCCCGCCGCCGAACCATTGGTCCTCGTGCACGGCATCACCGACACCCATCGCGTCTGGGCCGAGGTGGCGACACTGCTCGCCGACAGCTTCCGCGTGATCACCTACGACCTCCGCGGCCACGGCCGGTCGGCGAAACCCCCGGCAACATCGGACTATCGACTGGACCGACTCGCCGCGGACTTCTACGCCGTGATCGACGCGATCAGCCCGGGCGGGCCGGTGCATGTCTGCGGCCACGGCTGGGGCGCGGTGCAGGCCTGGGAAGCAGTGTGCGATCCGCGGGCGAACACCCGCGTCGCCTCGTTCACCGCGATCTCCGGCCCCAATCTCGACCATGTCGGAATGCTGTTGCGCGACATCGCCTCTCCGTCGCGCCACCTGCGCAGACTGGCCACGGACCCGATGTGGTGGCGGCGCAACGCCGGGTCGGCGCCCGCCGCAGCGCAACGGATCGCCTACCCGCCCCGGGTCCGCTCCTGGCTCATCGAGCGGCTCGGCGGCGTCCCGCGCGCGTACGCGCCGATCGCCGCCACCTGGCGCGCCGACCTACTCGCAGGCAGCCGCATCGTGCGGGCCAACCTGCTGCACCATCTGCTACGACCAAGGCCGCGGCAGACAGCGGTGCCGGTCCAGATGGTGGTCGACACCACCGATGTATTCGTCCCGCCATTCCTCTACGACAGCAGCGCACCTTGGGTGGATCGCCTGTGGCGCTGCGCGATTCCCGCCGACCACTGGCTACCGGTGACCGAGCCGCTGCTCGTCGCGGAGGCCATCGCCAACTTCGTCGAAGACCTGCACGCCTCCGACGCGACGATCCATCGCCGATGAGCCGCCGCTGGCCACTGCCACGGCCCGACAACGGAAGCAGCTGAGACCGCCGCTGCTGAGCACGAACTCTGGTCGCAGGCCCTGCCACTGGTCGATGCGCTACCCGACACCGCCAAACCTGTTCTCGCTTCGTGCATCTGCGAGCTCACCCGCGAGCACGTGCTGTCGGCGGTGCTGACCGCCGCGCGCAGCGGCACCATCGACACCTTGGTCGAGATCGCACTCGCCCAGGACCTGGTGGGGCGGGCCCGCGTGCTCGAGCTCGTCGACGGGATAGACGGTCTCGACGATTTCCTCGGCGCGTCGACCCGGATACACCGAGTGTCGTCTGGGACGTGATCACCGAGGTGCGTACCGAGATTCCGGCGGACCTGCGGCCTCGGCTCGCCGAGCGCGCGACCGAGTGCGGCCGGATAGCGGCGGCTGAGATGCTGCGCGGGTAGCCCACCGACGGTGCAGCCGGGGTGCGCCAGGCGGGCTGCGGCGGCGATGCGACAATGAATGCGTCAACCGCCCCAGTTCACGAAGGATAAACCCGCATTCCGATGGCCGAGAACACCGCGTCGACCTCGCCCGATACCCAGGCCATCGACCCGGCCGAACTGGCCATTTGCCTGCGTGTGCTGGAACAGGCCGGGCAGCTGGACAAGGACGATCCCCATTCGATCGCCGTGCAGCGCGCCGTGGGGCACATGTTCAAGAAGCTCAAGCTCCGCCGTCGCAGCGAGGCAAGGGACGCGGTGGCGGCCGCGGATCGCTCGGTGGTCGCGGCGACGGCGACCGGGTCACCCAATCGGATCGATGACGAGACCGCGGGCATCCCGCTGACCTCGAACGCCGCGGGCGCGAGCGCGGGCACCCTGCTCCGGCCGCGCCCCTGCTACATGTGCAAGCAGCGCTACACCCGCGTCGACGCCTTCTACCACCAGCTCTGCCCGGAGTGCGCGGCCGGCAGCCATGCCAAGCGAGACGCGAGGACCGATCTGACCGGCCGTCGTGCGCTGCTGACCGGCGGTCGCGCCAAGATCGGCATGTACATCGCGCTGCGACTGCTGCGCGACGGCGCACACACCACCATCACCACACGTTTCCCCAACGATGCCATCCGCCGCTTCGCCGCCATGGACGACAGCGCGGACTGGCTGCATCGACTGCGGATCGTCGGCATCGACCTGCGTGACCCCGCCCAAGTAGTCGCTCTCGCCGACGATGTCGCCGCACAGGGCCCACTCGACATTCTCATCAACAATGCCGCGCAGACCGTGCGCCGCTCCACCGGCGCCTACAGCGCACTCGTCGATGCCGAATCCGGTCCGCTGCCCGCGGGCGCGCTGCCGGATATGGTGAGCTTCGGCAAAACGATGCAGGCGCATCCGACCGCGCTGACTGCCTCGCTCACGCCGAGTCTGACCGCCACGGACGTCGCCGAACTGGCGTTGGTCGCGGGATCGGCGACACCGGAACGCATTTCGCGCGGCGTTGCGATCGACGCGGGCGGTCTGGTGCCGGATCTGGCGCACACCAACAGCTGGGTGCAGACCGTCGCCGAGGTCGATCCGACCGAACTGCTCGAGGTGCAGCTGTGCAACTCGGTCGCGCCGTTCATTCTGGTGTCCCGGCTACGTCCCGCCATGGCCGCGTCGCCAGCGCGACGCAAGTACGTCGTCAACGTTTCCGCCATGGAGGGCCAGTTCTCCCGCGCGTACAAGGGCCCCGGCCATCCGCACACCAATATGGCCAAGGCCGCGCTGAATATGCTCACCCGCACCAGCGCCAAGGAAATGCTCGAGGAAGATTCGATCCTGATGACCGCCGTCGACACCGGCTGGATCACCGACGAGCGCCCGCATTACACGAAGGTCCGCCTGGCCGAGGAAGGTTTCCACGCCCCGCTCGACCTGGTCGACGGGGCAGCTCGGGTCTACGATCCGATCGTCCAGGGCGAGAACGGCACCGACCTGTACGGCTGCTTTCTCAAGGACTACCAACCGTCGCCCTGGTGAATCGCCGCCGCGTGACCTCCGACGCGGGCAGAATCGCATCGAGACCGATCCGACAACCCCAAGGGGCACCATGGCGAATCACGGCGGGCTCGGCGCGCTGGTGCGCGACCGGTTGCCATTGCTGCGCTGGTCGAACATCCGCTTCGTGCTGGGCGGGTTGAGTCTGCTGCGCACGGGGCAGGTCGGCGACGGCCGCGAAGCCGCACTGCGCGACCACGTGCTCACCAACGCCACGGCGGGTGATCCGGAGAGCGTGCTCGCCACCATCGATGATTTCGCCCGCAATCGCAGCATGCTGATGAATATCGGAGACGAAAAAGGGTTGCTTCTGGATGTGGCGGTCCGGCGGGCCGCCCCGACACTGCTGCTCGAACTGGGCACCTACTGCGGCTACAGCGCGGTGCGCGCGGGGCGGCTGATACCCGCGGACGCGCGGCTGGTGTCGGTGGAGGCCAGCCCGGCCAACGCCGAGATCGCCCGCGCTGTCATCGAACACGCCGGATTGACGGATCGGGTCAGCGTGGTGGTCGGCAAGATCGGCGACGGCGGCACAACGGTGCAGCGGCTGCTCGACGGGTATGGATTCGCCGTCAGCGCACTGGATTTCGTGTTCATCGATCATTGGAAGACCGCATATCTGCCGGACCTGAAAACGATCATCGCGGCGAATTGGCTGCATCCGGGGACGATCGTGGTGGCCGATAACGTCAAAGTGCCCGGCGCACCGCGTTATCGGCGCTACCTGCGCGAGCACGAGGGCACCTCCTGGCGCACCATCGAGCACAAGACTCACGTCGAATACCAGTCGCTGCTCACCGACCTGGTGCTCGAGTCCGAATATCTGGGCTGAACGCCGTCACCGGGCAGGTGCCGTGCCGGCGGGCGAGCTGTGCGCAACGCCTGCACCGCACCGGCCGGACGACTACGCTGAAAACGTGCTGTACCGGCTGCTGGCCGACGTTACCGCCGCCGTGCACTTCGCGTTCGTGGCCTACGTGGTGGTCGGCGGATTTCTCGCGTGGCGCTGGCCGCGCACCATCTGGCTGCACTTGATCGCATTCGGATGGGGATTCGGCACCGTCCTGTTCGGAGTCGATTGTCCGCTGACCTATCTGGAGAATTGGGCGCGCCACCGGGCCGGTGTGTCCGGGCTACCGTCGAGTGGGTTCATCGACCACTACCTGACCGGAGTGATCTACCCGGAGAGCGCGCTCGGGTTGGTGCGGGTGCTGGTTGCGGTGTGTGTCGCGGTGTCGTGGTCCGGATTCGCATGGTTATCGCGGCAGCGGGCGGGCGGCCGCGAACGAATTTCCGGATAGCCATGATCGCATCGGCCCGACACCCGGAATGGACTCGTCCCGAAGGGGTTTCACGCCACCGGGTGGTGACGTGCCAAGCTCGCTGTGATGAGGTCGGCCACCTCGGCGACCTTCTCGTCCAAGTAGAAATGCCCACCCGCGAACACCGCACGCTCGAACCTTCCCGCGGTGTGATCGCGCCACTCGTCGGCCTGCGCCGGGACCATCGTGGGATCCTCGGTGCTCACCAGCGCGGCGATATCCCCGGCGAGTGGCCCATCCACGCAGTAGACGTAGGTCTCCACCGCCTGATAGTCGCTGCGGACAGCAGGCAACACCAGCTCGGCGAGACCGGGGTCGTCGCGCAATATCCGCACCGATGCCGGGTCGGTCGCCAACCGCTCCAGATCACCGATCAGCTCGTCCTCCGACGCGAGGTGCAGACGCCCCGGTTCCAGGTAAGTCGGCGCGGGACGACCGGAGACGAACAGTGTGGTCACCAGCTGGCCTGCGCGCTCGAGCAGGCGGGCCGTTTCGAATGCCACCGTCGCTCCCATACTGTGGCCGAACAGCGCCAATCGCTCGACCGGCCCTTGACGCAAGATCTCCTCGGCGATCCGACCCGTCAGTGTCTCCATATCCGAGATCAGGGGTTCGCCGAGCCGATCCTGCCGACCCGGATACTGCACGGCGGCAACGGCAATACCGGGGCCGAGCTTCGCGGCCAACGTCCGGTACGCGGTAACGGATCCGCCGCCCGGCGGCATGCAGACCAGTTGGTGTCGCGCCGCGGCGTCGGCCCGCAGCACTCGCAACCAGTCCGTGGCTGCGATGGTTCGGCGCACGTCGATCTCCTTCTCGGTCGGAACAGCTCGTGAGCGGAGATTCCTTTGTAGCAAGTTCGCGCCGCGGTGTGGGCCGATGTGGCCGCCCCTGGTCGGGTGTGGCGGGTTATTCTTGCCGCTCCGGTGAGCTGTTCGTATCGACGAGGCGGTAGGCATGACGGAGTGGACGACAGAGCAGGCCAGTGGATCGACCACCATCGAGATTCGGGTGCCTGCGCTGCTCGATCAACTGGTGATGCTGCGGGCGCTCGCCGAAACCGTCGCTCTTATCGCGGATTTCGGGCTCGACGAGGTCACCGACATTCGGCTGGCACTCGACGAGATCGCCACGGAGCTGATTCTCGACGCCGTTGCGGACACGACCATCGATTGCCGGTTCACCTATCGCGAGTCCGCGATGCTCGTGCGGGTCTCCTCCGTCGCCGCGTCGAATACTGTGCCGGGCCAGGGTAGTTTCGGATGGCACATCGTGCGTACACTCACCGACACCGTGCACGCCGTACAGGCCCCGCTCGACGCCGCCACCGGCGGCTATCCGACCGTCGTCGATTTCCACTGGGTGCGGGGCGGCTCCGATGGTCGATGAGCAGGTCTCGTCACCGGCGCCGCGACCACGGCGAGCTCGCCCAGGCACAGATCCCTACGACAACATCGAACCACTGCTCACCGAACTCGCAGCCGTCGACGCGGACGATTCACACCGAGAGGTGTTGCGCCAGCGGGTGATCGAGCGTTGCTTGCCGCTCGCCGAGAACGTCGCGCGCAAATTCAGCGGCCGCGGCGAGAATTTCGACGACCTGCTACAGATCGCCAGAGTCGGCCTGGTTCAGGCCGTCGACAGGTTCGACCCCGCCTTCGGTGCGTCGTTCCTGTCCTTCGCCGTGCCGACCATCATGGGCGAAGTACGACGACACTTTCGCGATCACACCTGGGCCTTACGAGTTCCACGGCGGCTCAAGGAAATTCAACAGGCGATCGGCCCGGCGACCGAGGAGCTGGCGCAGCGACTCGGCCGCATACCGAGGGCAAGGGAGATCGCCGAGGAAATCGGCGCCGACCTGACCGAGGTCACCCAGGCGCTCATCGCACGCAACGCCTACCAAACCGCACCCCTCGACCCCTCGCCCAGCGGCGGCGATGACAGCACTACGACCTCGGTACTGGACACCTACGGCGCCGACGAGCCGAGCTATCGCACCGTCGAGGACTATTTGGCGGTCGAACCGCTCATCGCCGCGCTGCCCGAGCAGCAGCGTCAGGTATTGATCATGCGTTTCTTCAAGTCCATGTCCCAGGCCCAGATCGCCGAACAGCTGGGCTGCTCCCAGATGAACGTCTCCCGCATCCTGTCCAAAACCCTCAACACGTTGCGCGAGCAGGCATTACGTGACTGACCGAGCACCGCGCAGCCCTCAGAGCCGGGTATAGTTCTCGTTGTCCTGCTCGAACGCGGTGAGGATGTCCGGCGTCAGTGTCGGACGAGTGTCGGCGATGGCCGCAAGGTAGTCCGCGGTGCTCGCGGTTTCACCGCTACCACTGAGCATCTCGCGTTCGAACGCAGTCTGGGCGCTCTTGCGTGCCGCGAACTCGATATCGGCGGGAGTGAAAAGTGCACTCGCGCTGACTAATCGGTCGAGATCGATGCGATCGCTGGCAGGCCCGAGATATCGACGCCAAATTGCATTGCGGGCAGGCACATCCGGCGGACCGATCGGGATCACGTAGTCGAAACGACCCGGCCGCAGGAGGGCCGAGTCCAACGAACGCACGGAGTTCGTCGCGCACACCAGCAGGCGACTGTCCTTCTCCCGGAAGGCTGGAATCAACTTGAGCAGCTCATTGGTGACACCGTGCGCGGCGCTGGTCGCCGCACCCGAGCGGGCAACGGCGATCTCCTCGACTTCGTCGATGAAGAGCAAAAGTTCGTCGAGTTCCGCGATGTCGTCGAACGTTTCTCGCAGTGAGGCCGCCAAGCCGCCCGGCGCAGCCGCGGCCAACCTCGAGGGGAACAGCTCGACGAACGGCCAGCCCAGGCGCGAGGCCACTGCTTTCGCGAAACTCGTCTTGCCGGTGCCGGGTGGCCCGAACAAAATCACGCTCTTTGGCGTCTGCACACCATGACGTTCGGCGATGTCCCTATTCGCAAGCGGCAGCACGATCCGGCGTTCAATGACATCCTTCTCCCGGTCCATGCCTGCCATCGACTGCCACAGCCCCGGGGGCAGCAGTCGCCCACCCAACTCGGTCAGCAGGCTGCTCTGCTCAGGGCCGAGGCGCTCGCGCATCTCGTAGTAGACCAAACCGTCGCGGCGCAGGTATCCGGAGTTTTCGAAGGCGACAGCGCCCGTCGCCCCCGCGGGGAGCAGGGCGCAGATCCGCCGGACACCGGCGGTCCGCAGTCGCCGCTCGAGTTCGGCGAGCAAAGCGCTGCCGATCCCGCGTTCCCTCCAGCGCGACCCCAGCGCAACCAACAGCACCCAGGCACGCTCGCCCTGTACCTCGGCAACCGCCATCCCGACCATCTCGGCACCGACCTCGGCAACCACCGCCGACAGCCCCTTCCGCGCCGCCGCCATCACCTCGGCAACGGCGAAGACGGGTTCGGCAGACCCGGGATTTCGACTCTGATCCCAGATCTGGATCGCCTGATCCAGGTCGTCATCGCGAAAGTCGCGCAGTCGCCACACCGGCATGCACACCTCGACTCGGGTCCGGGTGCCCCACTTGGTTCCAGTCAACACCCATCGACGACACCCCGACAAGGACCCCCTCCGCGGCTGCGTTGCGGTCGGACGGCAGTGGCAGTTGGATGCCACCCCCAACAGGTGTCCTCGTTGCGGTGTAGCGGGCGTGCGTGTGGCACGCCATCGCCGATCCCGCCACAAAGCTGCTGCGTTTCGTGGGCAGATTCCGGACAGTCGTGTACCGAATTCTTGATCCACGAGGTGATCACGGCAGCGCCTCTGAGATCGTCATCCAGGCACGCGAAGTCGTTGGGGGCCAACGAGACCACAACCGTGTGCTGTGACAGTATGGGCACTCGTGAGTCGCAAAGCCGCTGCAGCTAGAGTGTTCGATCCGGTGAACGCGCACGAACGGCTGCTGCACGACTACGAATCCGGCATCGGTGTCCCCGGCTCCAGCATTGCGCCGCCCTTTGTTCCTGGCAGATATCTCGCCGCCACCCTGCCGGTCTGGGCGCTGGCCGCCGGATCGGTCGCGGCGCTGAACACCGCGGCGAACCGCATCAGGGTCGCGCACGGCCTGCACCCGGTGGCGTATCGGCTGGACCCGGACCGCATCACCGCTGCATTCTCCAGCGAACGCTTGTTGCGCATCGATGGACAGCCGCCGACGATGTTCGCGGAGCTGTCCGGCTTCTTCCCCACTTTCGACGGCTGGGTCCGCACCCACGCCAACTACTCGCACCACCACGTCGGGCTGCTCGCCGCACTCGGTCTGCCCGCCGACGTCCCGATCGATCTGGCTGTCGCGCAGATGGCGATGAGCCGCGCCTCCGATATCGAGGAGCGGGCCGCCGAGGTGGGCGCGATCGCCGTGCGGGTCCGCACAGAACAGGAATGGGCCGAGAGCCCGCAAGGACAGGCCGCCGCGGCCGGACCATTGGTCGCGATCGACTTGCGCGACGACCGTGGCGAGTCCGGATTGCCCATCGGCGCAACGCCTTTGCAGCCACTACGCGGCGTCCGTGTGCTCGATCTGACCCGCGTGATCGCCGGACCGGTGGCGACCCGCACGCTGGCGCTGCTCGGCGCCGAGGTGCTGCGTGTCGATCCGCCGCAGCTGCCCGAGATCCCGTGGCAGTTCGCCGACACCTGCCAGGGCAAACACTCCACCCTGCTCGACGTGCGCGGCAAGCTCGCTGTGCTCGATGACCTGCTGGCCTCCGCCGACGTGGTGATCACTGGATACCGGCCCGGCGCGCTCGAACAGGCGGGACTCCGTGCGGCCGCGCGCCCCGGACTGGTGCACGGCCGGGTCAGTGCGTGGGGTGAATTCGGCCCTTGGGGCAACCGCCGCGGTTTCGACAGCATTGTGCAAGCCGCCGTGGGCATTTCGATCATCGAGGGCGCTGCGGCAGTCCCCGGCGCACTGCCTGCGCAGGCCCTCAACCACGCCTCCGGCTATCTGCTCGCCGCCGGCGTCATCGACGCGCTCGTCGCACGAGCCTCCGACGGTATCGGCCGCGAAGTCCGAGTTGCCCTCGCGCGCACCGGTTCCTGGCTGCTCGACGCACCGGACCGCACGCCGAGCCATCCACCAGCCGCCGCGCCCAACCCCGCCGCGACCGTGATGCACGGAAATGTGGTCACCGCCGCGCCCGCGCTGCCCGAATATCCCGATTACGCCTGGCCTGCTCCCGCCTACGGTGCGGGGGCGGCCGCGTGGCCCGTGCGCACGCGCTGACCGAGCCCGGCGATCCGTTGTCCGCATGAGCGGGCGGTAGCGGGAAATTCGTTTGCGATTTCCGGTCGGTGGGCGATGAGATGGTGGTCTCTGCATCGTCTGTATGGACATGTACCTCGTGGATGACACCGCGCCGGAAGGAACGAGCACCGTGGCCACCACTATCGGCCCATTACCGAGCCCGGCCTCCGAGCCGCTGGCCGGGCGGCGGGAGTGGATCGGGCTCGCGGTGCTGGCGCTCGCATGCCTGGTCTACGCGATGGATCTGACGGTTCTGCACCTCGCCGTGCCGATGATCAGCGCGGATCTCCATCCGACCAGCGCACAGCTGCTGTGGATCATCGATGTCTACGGCTTCATGGTGGCGGGCCTGCTCATCACCATGGGGACCTTCGGCGATCGGATCGGCCGGCGCAGGTTGCTGATGGTCGGTGCGGCCGCCTTCGCGGTGGTCTCGATCGTCGCGGCGTTCGCCCCGACCGCGGAGATTCTGATCGGCTGCCGTGCGCTGCTCGGCATCGCGGGGGCTACCCTCGCGCCGTCGACGCTGTCGTTGATCTTCACCATGTTTCGCGACGCCGGGCAGCGCTCGGTGGCCGTCGGCGTGTGGGTCGGTGCGTTCTCGGCCGGCGGCGCGGTCGGGTCATTGTTCGGCGGCGCGCTGTTGGAGAACTTCTGGTGGGGCTCGGTATTTCTGCTCGCTGTGCCGGTGATGGCGCTGCTTTTGGTGCTCGGCCCGAAGGTGTTGCCGGAGTTCCGCGACCCGAACGCGGGCAAGCTCGATCCGGTCAGCGCGGCACTGTGCGTGGCCACCATGATCGCCTTGGTCTTCGGCATGAAGAAGATTGCGCAGGACGGCATCGGCCCCGTCGCGCTGCTGGCGTTGTTCGGCGGCGGCAGCGTCGGCGCGCTCTTCGTGCGCCGACAGCTCACCCGCCGCGATCCAATGCTCGATCTGCGGCTGTTCCGGCTCGGCACGTTCCGGATCGCCTTGCTGATCAATATGATCGGCATCTTCGTCGCCTTCGGCTACTTCCTGTTCGTCGCGCAGTACTTCCAACTGGTCCTCGGTCTTTCACCGCTGGCGACCGGCGTGGTGATGGCCCCCTCGGGCCTCGGCTTCATCGTCGGCTCGCCGCTGGCTCCACGCATCGTCCGAGTGGTGCGCCCCGGCTATCTCATCGGTACGGGGATGGCGGCTTCCAGTATCGGACTACTGCTGATGCTGCACCTGTCGGTGTCCGGCGGCCTCGCGCTGGCAGTGGTCGCCTCGGTAATCATTTCCCTCGGCCTCGCCCCGGTATTCGGCATCACCACCGAGCTCATCGTCGGTTCGGCACCCCAGGAACAGGCTGGCGCTGCCTCCGGCGTTTCGGAGACGGGCGCCGAACTCGGTGGCGCGCTGGGCATTTCGATCCTCGGCAGCATCAGCATCGCGCTCTACCGCGGCGACCTCGCCGAGTCACTGCCCGCGGGATTGTCCCCTGAGGCCGGGCGCTCGGTGCGCGACACCCTCGGCGCCGCCACCGAGGTCGCCGCCAGCTTGCCGGAGCACATCGGCGATTCGGTCCTGCTGGCAGCGCGCGAAGCATTCCTGCACGGCGTGCATGTCACCGCGGGCATCGCTGCCCTTGCCGCACTGGCAATTTCGGTGATCGCGGTGGTTCGGCTGCGCCACATTCCCGCCGGCACACCCGAGCAGGACTGACCAGTCAGGTTCGCAGATCCTGCGCGAGCACCGCGATCGCTTCGGTGAGCCGAGCGCCGTCCGGCAGATTCTTGCCACGGGTGATCATCCACAGCACACCGAGCCCCTGGGTGAGCACGAAATACAGCTCGGCTATCGCCCGCGCGACGTCCTGATCCAGTTCGGGATGTGCCTGCTGGAGCGCATGCGCGATGTCGGCGTAGGCGCCGGTGAGGCTGTCGGTCATGAATTCCTGTGACTCCGGTGTGCGCGCGACGCGCAGCAGGTTCTCCAGGCTTGCCAGCATCCCCTCGCGATTGTTCTCCAACACCTCCGGCATGCCGTCCCACATCTGAGCAAACGCCTCCAGCAGCGGTTTGCCGGTGGTGTCGCGGATCAGCGCCTCCATGCTGTCGCCGATGCCGCTGCCGAGCGCCTCCGCCAGCGCCTCGGTGATCAGCCGCTCCTTGGAGCCGAAGTGGTAGCCGATCGCAGCCAGGCTCACCCCCGCCGCCGTGGCGATATCTCGTGCGGTGGTCTTCGCGACCCCGCGTTCCAAGATGGCCTTACGTGCTCCTGCCAGTAGATCTTCTCGGTTTCCCATGCTTTCCACCATACAACGTCTAAGACATGCGTACTAGACGCATGTGCCATAATTGTGTTAGACATTCGTCTGATACGAATGTCCTTCAGAGGGGAACTGGGATCATGAGCACCACCCGCACACTTCACGTCCTCGTCAGCGGCGGCGGAATCGCAGGCAACGCCGTGGCACTGCAATTGCTGCGCGCAGGCATCCGCACCACCGTGGTGGAGCGGGCACCCGAGCCCAGGCCCGGCGGCCAGGCCGTCGACCTCCGCGGGCCGAGCCGCGAGGTGGCCGAACGGATGGGATTGATGCCGGGCATCCGCAAATACCAGCTCGACGAGCGCGGCATGGCCTATGTCGACGAGAACGGCAGAGAGTTCGCGCGGATGCCCGCCGAAATGTTCGATGGCAGAGGCCCGATCGCGGAAATCGAGATCACCCGCGGCGACCTGAACCAGGTGCTGCTCACCGAACTCGCCACGGCGGGAGCCGAACTCGACTACCGCTACGGTGACTGGATCGAGGAACTCGAACAGAACGACACCGGTGTCGAGGTGAGCTTCGCGTCGGGTGCCACCGAACGCTTCGATCTCCTCATCGGTGCGGACGGCGTGCACTCGGCAACACGGCGGCTGGCGTTCGGTCCGGAAGAACAGTTCACGACCTACCTCGGCGGCTACACGTCCTTCTTCACCATCCCAACGCCCGCCGGCACCGAGCCGGGCTGGTTCACGATGCACTCGGTCCCCCGCGCGGCGGTCGGGATCCGCCCGGACGCCGACCCCGCCACCTCGAAGGCGATCATCACGCTGCGGACCGCGGCCGACCCAGCGCTGCGTCGCGATGTCACCGCACAGCACGAGCTCATCCGGACCATGCTCGCCGAGGCGGGCTGGGAGACACCGGCGGTACTGTCCGCGATGGCGACGACGCCGGACTTCTACTTCGACGAGTTGGCGCGCGTCAACATGCCGTCGCTGACGGCAGGGCGGGTCACCCTGCTCGGCGACGCGGGTTTCTGCGGCTCCCCGATGACCGGCATGGGCACCGCTATGGCCATCGTCGGCGCCTACGTGCTGGCCGGCGAAATCGCCGCAACCCCGGACGATCTCGCCGGCGCGCTGGCCCGCTACGAGACCGTCGTCACGCCGTTTCTCGCCAAAGCCAAGGCACTGCCCGGCGGTGGCATCAAGATGATGCTGCCCAACTCGCGTCTCGGCACCAAGATGGCCCGCGCCAGCATGAAACTGATGACCTCACGCTTGTGCAAGCCGCTGGTCATGAAGATGATGACCGACACCGACGACTACGCGCTGCCGATGTACTGAGCCTCCAGCCGGGCGGCCCCACGACGCTCGCTACGCTCGCAGTGTGCGGCAGCAGATCATCATGGACGTCGATACCGGGATCGATGACTCCCTCGCGCTGCTCTATCTGCTGGCCTCCCCGGAGGCCGATATCGTCGGCATCGCCGCGACCGCGGGCAATGTTCCGGCAGCACGCGTGGCGGCGAACAATCTCGCGTGGCTGGATGTGTGCCGAGCGCCCGACATCGAAGTCGCGCTCGGCGCTACCGAGCCGCTGGCCATCCCACTGCGCACCACCGAGGACACACACGGGCCGCAGGGCGTCGGCTACGCGGAACTGCCGGAATCCGCACGTTCGCTTTCGCGCCGCTCGGCCGCCCAGATGTGGGTCGAGCTGGTACGCGAGCGCCCCGGGCAGATCGTCGGCCTGTGCACCGGACCGCTGACCAATCTCGCGCTCGCCCTTCGCGTCGAGCCCGAGTTGCCCCGGCTGCTGCAGCGACTGGTCATCATGGGCGGCGCGTTCAACCACCCCGGCAACACGACGCCGACCAACGAATGGAACGTGCACGTCGACCCGGAGGCGGCCAAAGAGGTCTTCGATGCCTTCTCGGCCGCGCCGCCCGACCGCCGACCGATCGTGTGCGCGCTCGATGTCACCGAGACCATCGAGATGCATCCCGTCCACCTTGCGCTGCTGGCCGAACGCGCAGGCAGCCTGCCGGTCGAGCAGGTGTCGGACACCGATTCGCCCGAGGCTCGCTCTGGCACGAGCAACCCCATCGTGCGCCACCTGACCGACGCGGTGCGGTTCTACTTCGACTTCCACCGCACCTACGACCAGGGGTACCTGGCACATATGCACGACCCGTTCGCGGCGGCGATCGCCCTCGACCCCGCGCTCGCCGCCACCCGTCCGGCAACGGTCGATGTCGAACTGATCGGAACGCTCACCCGCGCAACCACGGTGGCCGATTGGGCCGGGATGTGGGGCCGGGAACCCAACGCCGACATCGTGATCGGCACCGATCCCGCGGCGTTCTTCGACCGAATGATCACCAGGATCGGCGATTACGCCCGAGCCGTTTACCCGCCAATGACACCCGAGGATGCGTGATGATCGGCGACAGCAACGACGACAATTCCTATCTCGCCGATTTCTGCACCCGGCTGGATCTGCCCGGAATCATCGACGTGCACACACATTTCATGCCGGAGCAGGTGATGCGCAAGGTGTGGGCATACTTCGATTCCGCGGGTCCGTTGACCGGCAAACCATGGCCGATCGCCTACCGCGACGACGAGCAGGTCCGACTCAAAACGTTGCGCGGCTTCGGTGTTCGCGCCTTTACCTCGCTGGTGTACCCACACAAACCGGATATGGCGGCGTGGCTCAATGAATGGACCGCCGACTTCGCCGATCGGACCCCGGACTGCTTGCACACCGCGACCTTCTACCCCGAACACCACGCCGCGAGCTACGTCGAGGCGGCCATCGAGCGCGGCGTCCGGGTATTCAAGGTGCACATCCAGGTCGGCGACTTCCATCCCGCCGATCCTTTGCTCAATCCGGTTTGGGGGCTGATCGAGGACGCACAGATCCCGGTCCTGATCCATTGCGGTTCCGGGCCCGCGCCCGGGGAATACACCGGACCCGAACCCATAGCCGCACTGCTGCAACGTTTCCCGCGGCTGCAGCTGATCATCGCCCACATGGGCACACCGGAGTATTCCGAATTCCTTGATCTGGCACAGGATTACGACGGAATCCGCCTCGACACCACCATGGTGTGGACCGACTTCAGCGAGGCCGATTCACCCTTCCCCACCACCGAACGCGGCAGGCTGCACGACTTCGGTGACCGCATCCTCTTCGGCAGCGACTTCCCGAATATTCCCTACCCTTACGGTCATTCGATCTATGCGCTGGAGCGGCTCGAACTCGGCGACACCTGGCTGCAGCAGGTCTGCTATCGAAACGCCGGCCGGCTTTTCGGGATCGAATGACCGTCGAAGTCGTCAGACAGATGCGACGGTGAACCTGGTCCTGGAGTGCGCCGGACGCTCGGCCTCATCGAGGAGCGCGACCGCGAAATCCTCCATGGAGATCGTCGAGATCCCCTCCGCGCCTGCGAGCAGTTCGTCGGCGCCGAGCCGGTAGGCGCCGGTTCGCTGCCCCGGCACCAGTTCGGCGGGCGGGCTCACGTAGGTCCAGTCCGCGTCGGCGTCGGCGCGGCAGATCGCCAGCTGATCGGCGCACGCCTGCGCGATCGGCTGCAGATCGGCCGGGAAATCGGGGATCTCGTGCAGCATCGCACCGTCGGTGCCCGGCACGGTCAGGGTGGATGCGCCTCCGACGACCAGCAATCGAACGCCGGTCCGCGCCGAACCGGCCAACAGCACCGTGGTGAGCGCGGGCAGTTCGTGTTCACGACCCGACGCCGGTCGCGTCGCGGTGATCATCACATCCGCTGCGGCACCGAGCATCTCGACGTCGGCCGGATTCGAGGCATCGCCGGTGCGGAGCTCCGCTCCGGAAGGCACCGCTGCCGCGCGCGCAGGGTCACGAACCACTGCGACGACCTCATGACCTCGCGCGAGCGCCTCGGCCACCACCCGGCTACCCACGTCACCCGCCGCGCCGAACACTGTGATGCGCATGATGTCTGCCTCCTCCGGGCCATTGCCCGCCGCGATTTCTTAGCCCTAAGAAACATAGCTTAGCGATAAGCAAAATCTCTATGAGATAACTCACCGCTGAGATATTCGCTAGGCTGCAGAGGTGGCCGATCATGTCGAACAGGTGCTCATGCAGTGGCAAGCACAACGCCCTGACCTGGACGTCTCCCCGATGGCAGTCTTCGGACGGCTCAGCAGGCTTTCCCAATTGGCCGGCGCCGAACTGCGCAAAACCTTTGCCACACACGGACTCGACGCCGCATCGTTCGATGTGCTCGCCACGCTGCGCCGCAACGATCCCCCACACTGCCTGACCCCCACCGAGCTCATGCGCTCCGCCATGGTGACCTCCGGCGCGATCACCCAACGCCTGGACCGCCTGGAGGAGCGCGGCCTGGTGAGCCGCGCCCGCAACGAGCACGACGGCCGCGGCATCCTGGTGACACTCACCGAGGCCGGGCGCGAAGTCATCGACGCCGCGCTCCCCGACCACGTGGCGACCGAACAACGACTACTGACGCCGCTGTCCGACGCCCAACGCGATGCGCTCGCCGAAACGCTGCGCACACTGCTCGAAACCTTCGGCGATACCACCTGATTCGGCACGCGCCACCGGGTTCACGGTGGCGGCCGGATTGCTCAGTCGGCCAAGTCGATCCGAATCGTCAGCAGGTTGGTGCCGAAGGCGCGGACCATCGCGCTGTTCATGCGCGGCAGCCTGGTGAGTCGAGCAACGGCTCATCCTTAGGCATCAGGTACGCGATGCCGTCGTGCCATTGGTTCTGATGCGCACGCGCCGCGGCGGCGCGCGAACTCGCCACCGCGCTGACCGCCCAGCTGCGTGCAGAGCGGGGTTTGGTTCACTCAGAGACATGAGCGATCTTTTCGTCAAGATCTGCGGCCTGCGCACCGAACAGGATGTGGACACCGCGGTGGCGGCCGGGGCCGACGCGATCGGCTTCGTTTTCGCGGCGAGTCCACGTCAGGTCGACACAGCGACCGCCCGCCGACTCGCGCAGCGCGTGCCCGCGCACGTGCTGACCGTTGGGGTCTTCCGCGACCAGTCCGTCGACGAGGTCGTGCAGGCGACCCGAGACAGCCGAATCCGCGCCGTCCAACTGCACGGCGACGAGGGCCCGGAGTACTACGCGGCGCTGCGCGCGCCCGGCCGCACCCTCATCCGCGCCAGCGCCGCCACTCAGGTGCCCGTCCGATGCGGCGAGCTCGGCGAAGACCTCCTGCTCCTCGACGCACCGGATCCGGGCTCGGGTCGGCCGTGGAACTGGGCCTCACCGGAGTTCACGGTGCCGACCGGCCGGTGGCTCCTGGCAGGCGGCTTGCACCCCGGCAACGTCCGTCATGCCGCCGAAGCGACCGGAGCGTGGGGTGTCGACGTGTCGAGCGGGGTGGAAAGCGAGCGGGGCGTGAAGTCCCCGGACCTGATCCGCGCCTTCCTCGCAGCGGCGCGCGGATAGCCAGGCTCAGGCCTGCCCAGCAGTGGGCTGCACTGCTGGCGAGGGTGCACGTCTACTTCACCGATCTACTTGGTCATGCCTTATCGGGCCACCGGCAGAGACACCGCTCTGCACGGCGCGGACGCCGACGACTTCGATATCACGCGCCCAACAGCCAACCGCCACATGGCATTCGGCTACGGTCAGGTGCGCGACTCGCCGATGTGACTGCCGAAAAGAGTCTCTGGCCTCTTGTTCGCCGTCTACCTGTCTGCGAAAGTGATGGCCCGTCAGCACGATAGCGGAAGTGGGCGAACTCGACGGTGATGTCGCTGCTGTGGATCATGTTGCCTTACAGCGCCTTTCTCTCTTTCGCCGTAGGCCACCTATGGCGACACCGACGCGACCGATTCCGCTCCTACCTCGCGCACCAGGACATGGACCGCGCACAACGCCTCGGATCGATCGTGTTTCCGCTCGGTTTCGGCATCGTGGTTGCGGCACGCATTACCGACATGATCTCCGCCGGAGCACACAGCCGCCCCGAGGGCACCATCTATGTCGCCATCCTCGTCGTCGAAATGATTGCGGGCGTGCTGGCGGCGACGGGCGCGGTGTTGCTGTTCGTTCCCGATCTGATCGCCAGCCCCGCTCGGCCCGCGACCACCTGGGTGGACCGCATGACAGTGCCGGTCTTGGTCGCGGGCCTATTGTCCGGCGTGATGATCAGATTCGACCCGAACTCCTCCGACAACGGATACCGGACCGCCGAATCGCTGTTCGCCTGGTTCCGCTCGCTGTTCACACTTCATCCGAACCCCGAGGCCATGCAACACGCCCCGCTGATCTATCAGGCTCGCGGCCTTATCCTGTTGCTGCTCATCGCGATGTGGCCCTACACCCGCCTCGCCGGGATCTTCGCGGGCCCGGTCATCCGGTTGTCCCTGCGCAGCAGGCACCAGTTCCGGCGACCTTTCGGGACACGAACAGCACCGGACCATTGAGCACCCGCATCGGCCGGGGCGGATGCCATTCCACCGCAGCAGAACCATGCTCAGCCGTGACGTCTGTCGCCCATCACCAGTTCACCGAGTTGTGCTTCGGATTCGGGCGAGAACGGGTCCTGCCGGGCCCGATATGCGGCAACGGCTTGCCTGGTGTCCTCGGCGACCAGGTCGGCGTTGATCTGGGCCGCGGTGGCCGCGCCTGCCGCCGCCGCGGCACCCACCTGGGCGGTCAAGTCGGTGACGTTGCCTGCTACCCACACTCCGGGCGTTTCGGTGCGGCCGGTGGGGTCGGCGGGCAGAAATTCACCCATTCCCGACGGATGCTGCGACGGATGCAGTCCGAGCGAGGCGAGCATGGCCACCCGGGCAACCATCCGCGATTGGATTGCCAGCGCGGTTCGACGGACCACGGTGCCGTCGCTCAGTCGCACTCCCGCGAGACGGTCCTCGACCACTTCCAGGGCGGCGACCTCGCCCTGCACCACCTTGATGCCGCGGGCCGCAAGTTGCTCGGCATCCGAGCCGGTCGGCGGCGGCATGGTGTGCGAGAAGAATGTGACCTCGGCGCTCCATTGACGAAACAGCAAGGCCTGATGCACCGCCATCGGACCGCAGGCAAGCACACCGATGGCCTGGTCGCGGACCTCCCAGCCGTGGCAGTACGGGCAGTGCACCACATCCCGGCCCCACCGCTCGCGCAGGCCGGGTAGGTCAGGAAGCTCGTCGAGCAGCCCAGTGGTCACCAGCAGCCGACGCGCCCGCACCGACCTGCCGTCGGCCAGCGTCACCAGGAACCCCTCGGCCTCGCGGCCGACCGCGCCGACCTCCCCGGCGACGACATGTCCGCCGTAGCCGCGGACCTCGACCCGACCGCGCTCCAACAATTCGCCCGGCACAATCCCCTCCCGCGCCAGCAGCCCGTGCACGCCCGCGGCCGGCGCGTTGCGCGGGGTGCCCGCATCGATGACCACCACCGTCCGCCGTGCTCGGGCCAGCATGAGCGCTGCGCTCAACCCCGCAGCGCCACCGCCGACAATCACCACGTCATAGCCATCACTCAGCCGATCGGTCACCATGACCACCTCCTCGGTTCCACCATGGGAGACAACACACGATTTCGGCAAGATTGTTTGCCAATATGGCAAACTGGAGGACATGGACGGCGACCTCGATCACACACTCGACGCAGTCGGCCCCCGGTTACGCGCATTACGCCGGCAACGCGACATCACCCTGGCCGACCTGTCGACAGCGACCGGCATCTCGGTGAGCACCCTGTCCCGACTGGAATCCGGCAGCAGGCGACCGACCCTCGAACTCCTGCTGCCCTTGGCCAGAGCGCACGGCGTCACGCTCGACGAACTCGTCGACGCGCCACCCACCGGCGACCCCCGCATCCACCTGCGTCCGGTCACCCGCCACGGCATGACCATGCTGCCGCTGACCCGCCGGGCAGGCGGCATCCAGGCCTACAAGCTGGTGATCCCCGGCGGCAGGCACCGCATCGAGCCCGACCCGCAGACCCACGAGGGTTACGAATGGCTCTACGCCCTCAACGGACGGCTGCGGGCAATCCTCGGTGAACACGATCTGGTACTCACGCCCGGCGAAGCGGCCGAACTCGACACCCGCGTACCGCACTGGTTCGGCGCCGCCGACGCCGAACCTGTCGAGTTCCTCAGTCTGTTCGGCAAGCAGGGTGAACGCGCACACCTTCGGGCCGGCCCGAAGACAACCCGCCGAGCCGAACAGCCCGACTGACGAATGGCACGCACCTCGCACCGACGGCAGTGCCGCACCCGCCTCGAGCGGTAGGCTCGGCCAGATGCATGTCGTCGTCATCGGTTCGGGGATCTCGGGTCTCTCGACAGCGGCCGAGTTGCTCCGCGCCGAGCACGAGGTCACCGTCGTGAGCGCGGAACCGATCAGCGCCACGACGTCGTTTCTTGCTGCGGCCGTATGGTTTCCGACTGCGGCGGGTCCGGCCGACCGTGTCGGCGCGTGGAGCATGCAGACATTCGCTCATCTGGAAGCCCGCGCCGCCGCCGATACGCCCGGGGTGCGCATGTGCGAATCGCTGGCGCTGTATCGGAGCGAACCCCCGACGCCCATCTGGTCGGGCACCGTGCGCGCCTTCCGCGCCGCCGACAACGACGAGCTCCCGCCCGGCTATGGGTTCGGGTTCGGATTCGCCGTTCCGCTCGTCGAGATGCCCGTGTTTCTGCCGCATCTTCACGACGAAGTCGGCGCGGCAGGAGCGCGGTGGATCCGGCGCTTGGTGCGCCGACTCGATGATGTCACCGACCTGGCACCGGACGTCGTGGTCAACTGTGCCGGATTGCGTGCAGGAGAACTGGTCGACGATCCGACCATCTATCCGATTCGCGGGCAAATCGTTCGAGTGACCAACCCCGGGCTGACCGTATCGGTCCGCGACGAAGCGCATCCGCTCGGTCGTGCGTACGTCCACCCGCGCGAAAACGACTGTATCCTCGGCGGCTCCCTCGATGCAGACGAGTGGGACCTGACGCCGAATCCCGCACTGACACAGTCGATCCTGGATAGGTGCCGCGATCTCGCCCCGCAACTGGCCGACAGTCGGGTGATCGAAACGCTTGTCGGCTTGCGGCCGGGCCGCGGCGAGGTTCGACTCGAGCTGGACCGCTCCACCCCAACACCCGTGATCCACAATTACGGTCACGGCGGATCCGGCATCACCATCGGTTACGGCTGCGCACGCGAGGTCGCGGCGATCGTCGACGGCCTCTGACCACACATCCTCGACGAGGAATACCGTGAGCACCCCCGGCGACCCCACCCGGCCACGAGCGCCATCGAGAACCGCACCTCGTCGTACGGCTGTCCGATCGCCTGGCAGTAACCTAGGCCGCGACCGAGCACGTGCCCCCCGTCGACCCTCAGCTGTCGAAGGCGTCGAGTATCTCTTCGGCGGCCAGTGCTGCGGTAAGAGTGCCGTCGCGGACCTGTTTCTCCACTTGGGCCCGAATGGCTTTCACGTTCGGGTTGTCCGCGAGGCGGCGCAACAACTGGTCATGAACCATGGTCCAGGTCCAGTCGATCTGCTGGCGGCGGCGCTTCTCGTCGAATTCCCCTGCGTCGGTGAGAACTCGGCGGTGTTCGAGGACAGTATCCCAGAACTTGTCCAGGCCGTGGCCTTCCAGACCGCTCATGGTGAGAACCGGTGGGCGCCATAGCGCGTCGTGCGGGTGGATGAGGCGCAGCGCGCCCGCCAGTTCACGGGCGGCGGCCTTGGCTTCGAGTTCGTGCTTGCCGTCGGCTTTGTTCACCGCGACCAGGTCGGCGAGTTCGAGGACACCTTTCTTGATGCCCTGCAACTGATCTCCGGTCCTGGCCAGGGTCAGGAAGCAGAAGACGTCGACCATATTGGCGACCGTCACCTCGGACTGGCCGACGCCAACGGTCTCGACCAGGATCACGTCGTATCCTGCGGCTTCGAGCAGGACGATGGTTTCGCGCGTCGCCTTGGCGACGCCACCGAGGGTGCCCGCCGTCGGTGACGGGCGGATATAGGCATTGCGCTCCAACGACAGTCGTGCCATGCGGGTCTTGTCGCCGAGGATGGAGCCGCCGGTCCGGGTGGAGGACGGGTCGACCGCCAGTACCGCGACGCGGTGCCCCTTGCCGATCAGATCCATGCCGAGCGCGTCGATGAAGGTCGACTTGCCGACACCCGGAACACCGGTGATACCGACACGATTCGAGACCACGACGTTCTCGGAGCCGGCCTCGGGAGTCAGCTGCAGCAGCAGTTGCTGCGCCAGGGCCCGGTGATCGGCCCGTGTCGATTCGACCAACGTGATCGCCCGCGCCACGGCGGCCCGCTCGTTATTGCGGACCGCCTCGGCGAGTGCGTCGACGTCGATGACGCGTCTGCTCATTCGGCGCTGGTGGAGTCCACAGCGCCGCTACCGATCTCGTGTCCGAGCTCGGCTGCGAGCTTCTTCAACAGACCGATCGCCGCGTCGGCGATGACGGTGCCCGGCGGGAAGATGGCCGCCGCGCCTGCCTCGTACAGCTCATCGAAGTCGCCGGGCGGGATGACGCCGCCGACGATGACCATGATGTCGGGCCGCCCGACATCGGCCAGTGCCTGCCGCAGGGCGGGCACCAGCGTGAGGTGGCCTGCCGCGAGCGAGGACACACCGACCACATGCACGTCGTTGTCGGCCGCCTGCTGCGCCACCTCTTCCGGAGTCTGGAACAGCGGACCCACATCGACGTCGAAGCCGAGGTCGGCGAAGGCTGTTGCGATCACCTTCTGACCTCGGTCGTGCCCGTCCTGGCCCATCTTCGCGACCAGGATGCGGGGGCGACGGCCTTCCGCCTCGGCGAACTCCTCGACCAGATCGATCGCCTTGCTGATGTTGGTCACCTTCCCGGCCTCGTCGCGGTACACACCGGAGAGCGTACGGATCTCGGCCTGGTGGCGGCCGTACACCTGCTCCAGTGCGTCGGAGATTTCGCCGACGGTGGCCTTGGCGCGCGCCGCGTCGATGGCCAGCGCGAGCAGGTTGTTCTCCATGCCGCCCGCGGAGGAGGCTGCCGCACGGGTCAATTCGGCCAGCGCCCGGCGGACCTCCGCCGAATCGCGTTCGGCGCGTAGCCGTTGCAGCTTCTCGATCTGCTCGGCGCGCACCCGCGAGTTCTCGACCTTGAGCACCTCGACCTGCTGGTCCTCTTCGACCTGGTACTTGTTGACGCCGATCACCGGCTGCTGGCCGGTGTCGATACGCGCCTGGGTGCGGGCAGCGGCTTCCTCGATGCGCAGCTTCGGGATGCCCTCGCCGATGGCCTGCGCCATGCCGCCGTGTGCTTCCACCTCGGCGATATGGGCGCGGGCCCGGTTGGCCAGCTGATGGGTGAGCCACTCGACGTAGTACGAGCCGCCCCACGGGTCGATCGGCCGGGTCGTGTTGGACTCTTGCTGAATCAGCAGCTGGGTGTTGCGTGCGATGCGGGCGGAGAAGTCCGTCGGCAGCGCGAGCGCCTCGTCGAGGGCATTGGTGTGCAGCGACTGGGTGTGCCCCTGGGTCGCGGCCATCGCCTCGATGCAGGTACGCGCCACATTGTTGTAGGCGTCCTGCGCGGTGAGCGACCAGCCCGAGGTCTGCGAATGGGTGCGCAGCGACAGCGATTTCGCGCTCTTCGGCTCGAACTTCGCGACCAGCTCGCTCCACAGCAGACGTCCGGCCCGCAGCTTGGCGACCTCCATGAAGAAGTTCATGCCGATGGCCCAGAAGAACGACAGCCGCGGCGCGAACTTGTCGACCTCCATGCCCGCCGCGATTCCGGCGCGGATGTATTCGACACCGTCGGCGAGGGTGTAGGCCAACTCCAGGTCGGCGGTCGCGCCCGCTTCCTGAATGTGGTAGCCGGAGATGGAGATCGAGTTGAACTTCGGCATCTTCGCGCTCGTATAGGCGAAGATGTCGGAGATGATCCGCATCGAGGGCTTGGGTGGATAGATGTAGGTATTGCGGACCATGAACTCCTTCAGAATGTCGTTCTGAATGGTTCCGGCCAGCTGTTCCGGTGTCACGCCCTGTTCTTCCGCCGCCACGACATACAGCGCGAGGATCGGCAACACCGCACCGTTCATGGTCATGGAGACGCTGACCTGGTCGAGCGGAATGTGATCGAACAGCTGACGCATGTCGAGGATGGAATCGATGGCGACGCCCGCCATTCCGACGTCACCCTGGACGCGCGGATGGTCGGAGTCGTAGCCACGGTGGGTCGCCAGGTCGAAGGCGACCGACAACCCCTTCTGCCCGGCCTGCAGGTTGCGGCGGTAGAAGGCATTCGAGTCGGCGGCGGTGGAGAAGCCTGCATACTGACGAATAGTCCACGGCTGGTTGACGTACATCGTCGGGTACGGGCCGCGCAGGAACGGTGCGATACCGGGCACGCTGTCGAGCGGATACCCCTCCGCTGCAACGGCATCCCGATCGGCTTTGGTGAACACCGGTGGCACCTCGATGCCTTCCGGCGTCGACCACACCAGCTGCTCGGTGGCGTAGTTGTTCGCCTCGGCCGCCCCCTGAACGAAGGCATCGACCTGTGCGGCGTCCACCGCGGCGGGTTCCGCGGGATGCTCGGCCAGCGGCACATCGGCGAAACTGCCGATCACGTGCTTGATTTCGCGAGTGGTCATCAGGCTCCTACTTTCTCCAGCAGGCCGGATAGGGCAGCGACCGCGTCGATACGGGCCGCGAGGTAACCGTCCGGGCGCTGCGCGCCGCTCAGCTCCGCGACTGCCTGCGGCGAGCCTGCCAGCAACACCGTGTCGACGCCGGCGGCACGCAATGCCCCGACCGCCGCGCCCGCATCAGTGCCGTAGCGCTTGTCCGAACCACACAGCACCGCAATCGTGGCACCGGATTCCGTTGCTGCCGCGCCGATTCCGTCTGCCGCAAGCGGACCGGGATTGATCGACTCGATGCCGCCGGAGGCCAGCAGGTTGGCGATGAAGGTGACCCGCACATTGTGCTCGGCCACCGAGCCGAGCGGCACGAGCAGCGCACGCGGTCGGGAGCCCTCGGCCGCCAGGTAAGCGTCCGAGCGATTGCGCAGCGCCTCGAACCTGGCTCCGTAGCGGGCGATCCGCGATTCCTGACGCGCGGCCTCCGACAGCGGCTGTTCGGCCAGGTTCGGGAACTCGTTCACCCCGGTGACAGCGGTCTTGCGGTGCGCGACATCGGAATCCCGTGCCGCCCTTGTCGCGGCAATCCGCTCGGCGAGCAGACCGGAGTCCAACGCGGCCAGGTAGCCGCCCGCGGCCTCGAGCTCCTGCATGAACTCCCACGCCTTCGCGGCGAGCGCGGCGGTGAGATCTTCGACGTACCAGGAACCGGCGCCCGGATCCTGCACGTGACCAATGCGTGATTCCTCGAGCAACAACAGCTGCGTGTTGCGAGCCATGCGGTCGGCGAACGGCTTGGAGACGCCGAGCTCGCCGGCGGGCAGGGCCGAATCGAACGGCAGCACCGTCACGGTGTCCGCACCACCGACACCCGCACCGAACGCGGCGAGCGTGGTGCGCAGCATATTCACCCACGGGTCGCGCTGGGTCATCATCGCCGCAGAGGTCACGGCATGCTGGGGCGCACCACCGAACGCGGGCGCGCCGCAGACGTGCGCGACACGGGCCCAGAGCTGGCGGGCCGCACGAAGTTTCGCAATGGTGGCGAACTGGTCGTCGGTCGCGGCGAAGCGGAACTCGATCTGACCCAGCGCATCCGCGATGTCCTGCGTCTCGGTGAGGGCACGTAGATACTCCACACCGGCTGCCACCGCGGCGCCGAGTTCCTGAGCGTCCGAGGCGCCCGCATCGTGGAAGACGGTGCCGTCCACGGTGATTGCGCGGACGGTCTCGGCCCGAGCGATTGCCTGCTCGGCCAGGCCGAGCGCCTCGGCCAGGTCGACATCGGCGGTCGACGCGAAGCGGCTGGTGAGCGGGGCCGCCCCGAGTCCGACCTGGATGTCCGCGCGCGCGGACAGCTCGTAGCCATCGAGAACAGTGAAGATCTGTGTGGCAGCGGCGGTAGCCGCACCACCGGCGTCCAACGTCAGCGGAGCCAGCTCGAACAGCATCCCCGACAGGGCCGCGGGCAGTTCGGCCACCGGCACGCCGCGCTCAGCGACGCCGAGCCACACCGCGCTGATGCCATTCGCCAGACCGAACATGATCTCGCGGTTCGCCGCCGCGGCATCGTGTGCGCCTACGTAGGCGCTCACGTACCAGCCACGGTTCACGTCACGGGTCGCATCCCGGCCACGCACGAACGGGAAGGCGCCGGGCAGCGGCTGTTCCGGCCGCTCGTCACGGCGGGTGTAGAGCGGGTTGACCGTCAGCCCGTCGTAGGTGGTTTCCGCGAGCAGCCGCTCGGGCTCGTCGGGAAGATCGGCGGGGTCGATCTTGCGGGCCTTCGCCAGCACCCCGGCCACGCCCTTGCGCCATGCGGCGTATTCGGGCACCGGATCCGCCGTCGGATCTGAAGCAATCGCCATAGCTGCTTTTCCTCTTCCACTCGATTACGGGCGCACCCATTGTGTGCGCCCGATACCGTCGTATTCGCCCAGCTCAGCGAGCACTTAGGTTAACGAGCATTCGTCCCGTTTCCTTTGATGCTAGCGGGAGGTATCCGGTCGGTTGAGCGTGGCCGCCACTACCAACCGGTAACCTCGCACGGGTGACCAGATTGATCCGTGACCCGCGTATCGTCGCGCTGCTCGTCGGCGGCGGCGTGCTATTCGTCGCGGCGATGCTGGTCCCGCTACCGAGCCCGCAGCAGATGCAGCAGTGGGCGAGCACGGTCGGTCCGCTCTTTCCACTGCTGTTCTTCGTGGTGCACGCACTGGTCACCGTAGCGCCGGTGCCGCGCACGGTGTTGACGGTGAGCGCCGGGGTGCTCTTCGGTCCCGCACTCGGCATCGCGCTCGCGGTCTCGGCCACCACCGTCAGCGCCGCCCTGGCGATCCTGCTCGTGCGCGCGCTCGATCGGGACCGAGTGGCGGCGCACCTCACCCACCCGGCCGTGCGCGCCATCGATGATCGCCTGGAACGCCGCGGCTGGCTGGCCGTCGGTTCGCTGCGGCTGATCGCGTTCGCGCCGTTCTCGGTGATCAACTATTGCTGTGGGCTGTCCTCGATCCGGTTCTGGCCCTACATGGTCGCCACTGTCGCCGGCATCCTGCCCGGCACCGTGGGCACCGTCATCCTCGGCGACGCGCTCACCGGCGGCACTCATCCCGCCATGTTCGTGGTGTCGGCCGTCTGTATTGCCGTCGGGATCGTCGGCCTCGTCGTCGATGCTCGATGGACGCAGACCCACGAATCCGCCCCCGCAGCGGCTGCCCCCGCGCAGGTCTCGGTGTCCGAGTAGGGCACCAACGACGGCACAGCGCGTCAGTCCACGGTCAGCTCGATCGGCACCGCGAACACGTCCACCATCGCTCCGTTGCGCAGCACCGTCACCGGTAGCGAGACCCCGATCGCGTCGGCGAACAGTTGACGTTGAATGCCTTGCGCATCACGCACTTCCGAGCGCGCCACGCTGAGCACCAGATCACCGCGGCGCAATCCGGCATGGTTGGCGGGACCGCCGCGTACCACCTCCACGACGCGCACGCCCGCAGGCTGCCCGGTACGCGCGGCGACATTCGCCGGCAGCGGCGCGGGCACCCCGACCAGACCGAGGTAGGCCCGGCGCACCCGCCCCTCGCTGAGCAAGGTGCTGATGATGCGCCGGGTCGTCGTGTTGATCGGAATCGCAAGGCCGAGGCCGACGCCCGCCACCGCGGTATTCACCCCGACCACTCGACCCGACGAATCTGCCAGCGCACCACCGGAATTGCCGGGATTCAGTGCGGCGTCGGTCTGGATCACGTCCTCGATCACCCGCCCCGCCCGCCGCGACGCGACCGGCACGGCACGGCCGAGCGCACTGATCACGCCCGCGGTGACCGAGCCCGCCAACCCCAGGGGACTTCCTACCGCAACCACCAGCTGGCCGACGACCAGCTTGTCGGCGTCGCCGAGAACGACCGCGCCGGGCGCTCCGCCACGGGCCCGCAGCACCGCGAGATCCGACAGCGGATCGATGCCGACAACGTCGATCCGCGATTCCACTCCGTCGGCGAAGACCACCTCGCCATTACTGGCCGAGCCGACGACGTGCGCGTTGGTCAAGAGGAAGCCGTCGTCGGTGAACACCACCGCCGACCCGGACCCCCGCCGCGTCCGCACGCTTGCCACGTGCGGCGTCACCGATGCCGCGACCGCGATCACTGTCCGCGAATAGGCGTCCATCGCAGCATTTTCCGTCCGCTCTGCCGAGGACCGAATCGACTCGTCGTCCACGACGGCCCCCATCCTGCTGCCCGACTCATAACCTGCCCTCACCAGGATGCGCCTTTCGCAGCCGATTGCGCACCCTGTTCGCCTCCGGCGCAATCGGCGAATGCCCGGCCGCCGACGAGGTCAACGCGCCGATCCGTGCAACACGCGGTGAAACCCTGCTCGGCACGCTCGAGCAGGAGTGCGGTCAGCGGCGGGCCCTGTGTCGTTGTGCCCGCGCTTGCACCATACGGCGCAGCTCATCGTCGATGCCAGGGTGACTCCGCCGCGCCCTCGTGCCGCGGATCGGGATCCGATTACGGCGACGGCACACGGTCCAGGAAGCCGTATACACCGACAATGCGCCCGTCCGGTGCCAGCGTGATCACATCCGAGCCGGCGACCGGCGCGCTCCCGTCGGCCACCGAGACCAACTCCCACGAGAACCGAGCGGTGTCATGATGCCCGTCCACAGCGCCGACCACACGGAACTCGAAACCGGGGAACTGCTGCTGCACGCCCCCGATCGCCGCGGCCAGATCCCCATGCCCGCTGACGTCGGCAAGCGGATCGGTGTAGGACCCGTCCTCGGTCCATGCGGCGGCGACCGCCGCGGCGCGTGCCTCGTCGTCGGTGGCATTCCACGCCGTGAAATACCGGCCCACCGCATCCTCATACTGCGACATGCTGAATTCTCCTCTGCCGTAACAGTTTTGGTCCTCCAGTTCGATTGCTCGAACCGGATGCCTCAACCATGCCCGGTTCCGGTCGGCGAGTCGATTACGCCGGAGGTAATGATTCAGCGCGCGCCCGAGTAGGTGCGGCAGACACTGGCAGACACCGCCATCGAGCACGACATTGTCGTATCCGATGGCGGTGTCGCGCAGGTGATCTCAGCGTTCGGCTACCAGCTCCGGGTCCGGCTCACGATCGTCGGCCTCCGCCATCACCGCTTCGCCGCGGGCGACCATGCCCGCCTCATCGGAGAGTTTCAGGTGCGGAATGAACAACGCGAGCAGCAAGGCGAGCAACGCGCCGGGGATCAGGTACCAGAAGCCGGGTACGAGGGCGTCGACGTACGCACCGACGATCGCGTCGTGCAGGTTGTCCGGCAAGTGCTTGACCACCGACGGCACCAGCGCGCCCGAATCGAGTTTCGACGCCGCCGCCTCCGGCCCGTGCGCTACGAACACCTCGGTGAGGCCGTCGGTCAGCCGACTGGTGAAGATGGAGCCGAAGATCGCTACCCCGAGCGCCCCGCCCATTTCCCGGAAGTAGTTGTTGGCACTGGTTGCGGTGCCGATCTGATTGGGCGCCACGGCATTCTGTACGACGAGCACGATGATCTGCATGAGCAAGCCGAGTCCGGCGCCCATCACGAACAGCATCGCCGAAACAACCCACATCGCGGTATTCGCGTCCAAGCGGGTCAACCACAGCATGTCGAGGGCGATCAGCGCCGCACCCAGCGGCGGGTAGGCCCGGTATCGGCCGGTCCTGGTAATCGCGGCCATCGAGGTCATCAGGGTGAGCATCAGCCCGACCATCATCGGTATCAACAGCAGGCCGGAGACCGACGCGGAGGCGCCGGTAGCCATCTGCAGGTAGGTCGGGATGAAGGCGAGCGCCGCGAACATCACGAGACCGACCAGGAATCCGATCACCGAGGTCAGCACGAAGGTCCGGTTGCCGAACAGCCATAGCGGCAGCATCGGCTCCTCGGCGCGCGCCTCCACCATCACGAACGCAGCGACCACGACCACGAGCGCGGCCATCATCGTCACGATCACCGTCGAACCCCAGGCGTACTGCTTGCCACCCCAATCGGTGATCAAGATCAGCAGCGTGGTCGTCGACGACATCAACACGACACCGAGATAGTCGGGCCGGCTTTCGGGCCGGTGGCTGGGGATGTTCAGATAGCGGAATGCGATGACCAGCGCCGCGATTCCGATCGGCACGTTGATCCAGAAGCACCAGCGCCAGTCGAGATGGTCGGCGAAGAAGCCGCCGAGCAGCGGGCCCGCGACCGAAGTGATGCCGAACACAGCGCCCATCGGAGCCATGTACTTGCCACGATCCTTGGCAGGCACGACATCCGCGATGATGGCCTGCGCCAGGATCATCAGGCCGCCACCACCGACACCCTGCAGCCCGCGGAAAACGATGAACTCCCAGAAGCCCGTCGAGGCGGCCGCACCGATCGAGGCGGCGGTGAACACTGTGATCGCGAACAGAAAAAGCCAACGCCTGCCGAACATATCGCCGAATTTGCCGTAGATCGGCATCACGATGGTGGTGGCGAGCAGATACGAAGTGGCGGTCCAGGCCATGTGGGAGATGCCGCCCAGATCGCCGACGATGGTCGGCATCGCGGTGCCGACGATCATCTGATCGAGGCTGGCCAGGAACATCCCCGCGATCAGCGCGGAGAAGATCAGCCAGATCCGCTTCTGGGTCAGGACAATAGGGGTAGGCGGCGAATCAGCAGCCGTCGTGGTCATCGACATGTCTCCTTTTCGAGCCGGCCGGCTGGTCGAACAACCGAGCAGCCATTGCACAGTGATTGCGTATTGCAGTCGCCAGTGACCCGGTCGGGTCATCGGCCAAGGACATCACCGCCCCGGAGGTGATGGTCGTCACGAGTCCCGCTGTGAGCGCGGCGAATTCGGGTGTTGCCGCAGCGCCCATCCGCGCCGTCAGAAGTTCGCCGATGGCGGCCTCCAGCCGGACACCGGAGGCGACGAAGGCCGCTAACACCCTCGGCTCGGTCTTGATGATCTCTGTCACCAGCGAGATGCCTTCGCGCACTTCGCTTTCCGGCTCGAATCCCCAGGCGAACAGCCAGGTGAGATCGTCGATGAGGACGCCGGTCGGACCGCCCGCGATGAACTGCTCCCGCAGTTCCGGTGTGCCGATCTCGCCGACCGGGCCGACCACCGCGTCCATCTTCGTCTCGTAGTAGTTGAAGAACGTGCGAGGCGAGACCCCGACCGCCTTCGCGATGTCATCGACGGTCGTCGCGTCGAGCCCATGCTCGACCGCCAAACGCCGTGCGGCGAGGCTGAGGTCGATGAGGGTCCTGCGCTTCTTCTGCTCGCGCAGCCCCATCGGTGGCGCGTCGCGCTTCGCCTGTGACATGCCAGATAATTTAGCACGATCTGCAATATTTCATAAACTGCAATATCGGTCCGGCCGGCAGCCGATCATGCTGCGCAGCGGCCATCGATAGGTCGGAGCAGATACCGTGGCAGGAAAGACAGTCCCGCGAGAATGTGGTGCGGTAGTGAATCTGTTGCTCACCGGAGCGTTCGGCAATATCGGCTCACACGTGCTCGCCGAGCTGCTGCGGCGCAAACATGAGGTCCGCTGCTTGGCCGCGCGCACACCCGCGGACGAGCG
This sequence comes from Nocardia sp. NBC_01009, assembly GCF_045208035.1. Lineage (NCBI taxonomy): Bacteria > Bacillati > Actinomycetota > Actinomycetes > Mycobacteriales > Nocardiaceae > Nocardia > Nocardia sp. NBC_01009. The sequence continues at coordinate 6,422,371 of NZ_CP108695.1, forward strand.
ACGTGCGGCGCGATTCGTGTCCGTCACCGATGTCCGCTGGGTAGACATCCGTGACGCGGGCGCGGTCGCCGATGCTGTGGCCGGTGTCGAGGTGGTGCTGCATTTCGCGGCACTGATTCCACCGGCCAGCGACGACGATCCCGAGTACGCCAGGCAGGTCAATGTCGAGGGCACCGCCAACGTGATCGCCGCCTGCCGCGCACAGTCGAAATCGCCCCGGCTGATCTTCGCGTCTACCTTCGACGTGCACGGTCGCACGCTGGACAAGCCGCCGCCGCGCCACGTCGAGGATCCGCTACGGGCCACCGATGCCTACAGCAGACACAAGATCGAGGGCGAGGCGCTGGTGCGGCGCAGCGGACTGACCTGGTTCATCCCGCGTTTCGCCGACGTGCCGATCATCGGCGTGCGCAAGGCAGAGCCGATCATGTTCGAGATCGGCCTCGACAACCGGATCGAGGTGCTCCACCCCGCGGACGCCGCGTTGGCCATGGCCAACGCATTGGAGACCGAACTGGTCTGGGGCACAACGATGTTTATCGGCGGCGGCACCTCGTGCCAGGTCACCTACCGACAGTTCGTCGCCGGTGTCCTCCGTGCGATGGGGCTGCGGATGCTGCCGGAGTCGGCGTTCAGCGACAAGACCTACGCCACCGACTGGCTCGACACCGAGGCGAGCCAGCGGATGCTCTGGTATCAGCGCTGCGACTTCGACACCATCACCGCCGATATCGCCGCGACACTCGGCTGGAAGCGCCACTTGATGCCGCTGAGCCGCCCGTTCGCCGAACGCGCGATGCTCCGACTATCGCCGTACTACGCCGAGGCCGCGGGCGGCTCGTGAGCGAATCCATCAACGACCGGACTGTGCGGCCACGGCAGGTTTGCGCTGCAACCCCTTTCGATCGTAGAAGCGCGTGACCACAGCGCCCCCCAACAGCCCGATGGCCAAGCCGAGCACCGCCATCCCGGTGCCTCGGTACAACCCGGCCGCACCGTTGGCGTTGAAGTACAGAATCGACCGGACGCCGAGGAAGACCTGGTGCATCGGCTCGAAAGTAGCCAGCCAGGCGAAGTATTCCGGTGTGGCTTCGATGGGGACGGTGCCACCGGAAGACGGCAGGCCCAGAACGATGAACAGGATGAGGTTGACCAGCAGGCCCGCGGTGCCGAAAGCGGCGAGCACCGACAGCGCGGTGACGCCGACGGCCAAGATCGCGAGCACGCAGTAAAGGAACAGAGCCAACGGGTGGTCTAGCGGCACATCCAACAGCGTGGCGACGCCGAGGAAAAGTGCCGAGACGATGGGTGCGGTGATGGCCAGGATCGCCCACTTCAGCAGCAGGGTTCGGAACCGGGATATCGGGGCCGACGGATAGTGCACGTACCACGGCCCGTACTCGGTCGGCGCGAATCCCAATGCGGAATCGGTCATCGAGTGGATCGTCATTGCGCCGGTGAAGCCCGCGAGCAAGACCAGCAGCGTGTAGAAGAACGCGGACAGACCCTGTCCGGTGCCGTCGGGCAGCGGGCGATACGGCGCGACCACCACCTGGATCGGATGGGCGAGCATCAGTTGGCTGGCGCCCGCAAGCTCGGTCCCGGGCGTGCCTGGGCTCGGCTGCAACCTGGCGTGCACGGTATCGATGAGTTGCTTGCCGACTGTTTCGTCGACCCTGCTCAATGCTTCATCGGCAATGCGCTGCATGACCGCGGTGGCGAAGCTGCCGGCGCGGGGGTTCGTGTGCACGGTGATCACGGGCTGCTCGACGGCTCCCGGCACGACACCGGCGGCGCCGAGAATTGCCAGCCGTTTGGTGAAATCACTGGGTATGACGATGGCGCCGTAAGCATGCCCCTGCCGTAGCTGCCGCTGAGCTTCGGCGAATCCGACGACATGCAGGTCGATCTTGTCGGACGGCAGGTTCGCGACCAGCGCCTCGGTGATCTGGTTGCCCACGTTGGCCGGCTTGTCACCGAGGACGTCGCCGTCGTCCTGATTGACGAGCGCGACCGGGAAATCGTGCAGGTTCTTCGTGGGATTGACCACGTACGCGAGATACATCGTCGCCAACAGCGCCATGAGCAGCGTGACCACGGCGATCGGGGCGATCCAGCCCCGCAGCCGCAGGTGGCGGACAGGTCGATCGGCAGGCTCGTCAGTCGTCATGGGCGAACCGTAATCCGTGCCGGCCACCGGTGCCTGCCTACCTGGCGAGTCCGCCTTTCCGATGGCTGCACGACCGACAGTCTGTTGTCCTGGCGGTTACACAATCGTGAACGGAATATCCAAATTGACTCATCGACGGCCGGTATCCGCGTACGCTGCGAGGATGCTGGCCGCTTCACAAGAGCGGCGGCGCAGACGCTGTCACAGCCTGGCAAACATAATCGGCTCTCTTCGGCCTACACACTGATCGGCCCTGCTGGAGCCTCGGTCGGTACCGAGCTGGTGCCGGCAACAGTGATACCGCTGCCGAGTGCGATGCACTCCCGCCCAGGTGTCCTTTACCCGGTCTGGTTTTTGTCACCCGCAAGACAGGCGGTCGATTCGATGACCCCACTGCACATTTCCCTGGTCACCGTCGTGATTACGTTCGCAGCCGTAGTCGTGTGGCCCACGTCCCTGCTCCATCGACCGCTTACTTTCTTGCCATCTTCGCCGCCGCCTCGCCGAGACGAAAGTCCTCGACGCGATAACAAATCGTCGATTCCCGCAGCGCGGGCGAATGCCCACACCGCCCCCGAAACCTCCCTCTCAATCGACCAGGCGCACACGGTGATGCAGCAGCACATAAATTGTCGGACTCGTCGCTGTGCCCGCAAAGCGGCCGCATTTGCCCTCCTCGTCGACGCCGGCCACATCACGCCCGACCGCGCATACTTCCGATCCCGATCGTGACGTCGAGCCGACGCCCGTCACCAGCCGTGAGCGGATAACAATTCCTCGAATCTGCGACGACACCGTGCGCGAAATACGCCCCGCCGCGTGCGCGGAAAGTAGCGTGTTGTCAGCGATCCAACCGTCCGCATACATATCTGCCGTCGGAGTCCCTGGGAATGTCCACACCGAACGCTTCAACTTCTTCTGAAGGGGTCGCCGTGCGTCACGCCTACACCACTCACGCTGCCATCGGGATCGCGCTGATCCTCATCGCCGCCTCCGCATGGTTCGGCGTCATCACGAGCTGAACGTTCAGCGCAACCATCCCTTCCGTTTGATATAGACCAACGGAATCACCGCCGCCACCAGGGTCATCACCGTGGTGGCCAGGAGGCCGTGCTGCCATTCCAGTTCCGGCATCCAGGTAAAATTCATGCCGTAGAACGTCGCGATCAGCGTCGGCGGCAGAAAGACGGCGGTAATGATCGTGAACACCTTGACGATCTGATTCTGCTTCACATCCAGCCAGGTCATCACCGACTGTTGCAGATAGCGCACCTTGTCGTGCTCGAAACCCGCGTGTTGCTTTACACCGTCCATATCGGCGATCAGGATGGCGATCAAGCCGTCGAGGTCGCCGCCGCGCGTGTCGGCCATCAGGTGGCGGGCAGCGCGGGCCAGTTGCAGTTGAGTCTCCTGGACGCGGGAGACGATCTGCTCGGCCGCGTTCATCCGGGACATAGTGCCGCGCATGTCCGCAACGCCGATCTCGCGGCCGCGGCGGTCGTAGCCGTTGGTGGCCATTTCGATGTCGTCGTTCATCGCTTCAAGTGCGTCGCTTGCGTAGTGGATCACCCGCTCCGATTCCTCGTTCAGCGCCCATAGCAGCGCGTACATCACGCCATGCGGGGAGCCGGTAAGCGCCGGATTGCGGCGCATCTTGGCGACGGCCTTATCGAACAGGGTGAAGGGACCGTCCGGTTGCAACGTCACCAGGAAGTCGCTGCCCAGGGCGAACATGATCGTGTCGCGTTCAATGGTGTCGCCACGTTTGTGGTTGACGACGACCGGCAAGTAGATGAAATCGTCCGTCTCCCATACTCGATTCCTCGCCGTCGCGAAATCGACACCGAGCCGCTCCCGCAGCACCGCCGCGGTGTCGGAGTCGGTGGCGGAGAGTGGAATCCAGTGCTGCTGTAGAACGTCGGTGTCGAATCGGTCGGTGAGTACGGCCGCGGCGGTCGTTGTCATCGGCTACTGCCCGTAGGAGGAGTGTGCGGGTGAGACCGACGACGACCCGACCGGCTGTTGCACATGCACATAGTGCATCGTCAGCAGGGCCGCACTGATCAGCAGATAGAGGCCGATCGTGAACCAGATCGCCTGGCGCTCCAGATTCGGTGCGCGATGTGGTGATTCGACCTTGTTGAACAGGGTGGCCATGGTAGGGCTCCAATACTTGCCGTCGTCTTGATGTGGCTGCGCGGCATCGAGCCGCGCCCGGGTATCGGCCGACCACAGCGAGATTCGCCAGGCCGTACCGAACGCAAGAGACCGGGCGCCCGGAAGGTCCGAAGCACCGGTCTGTCGGGTCGAGAGGTTTTGCTGGATGTGTGTCGCTGCCGACGACTCGTCGGCAGCGGACGACGCGCACAGGTCAACGACGAGCGGGCACAACCTGTTTCGCGAGAGCAACCCGGCTGTAGACGTCGATACTGTCATCCGGCATCTGCCGCTCACCCCGCTTCGTGTGGTTGATCCCGGCGCACGAATTGCGCCACCATTCATTAGAAACCCGAACTTGCGTGTCCGTCAATCAGTTGCGCAAGTGTTCACCAACGCGACAGAATCCCCGGCCGCACAATGCGAGTGTCGTACCGCTGGGTCTGATTTCGGCGTTCTCGGAGTATCAGTGGATCCTGTCCGTCAGCCGGCTATCTCGCTGACTTTGTTGTGCGGATGCAGCGTGCGGAACTTGCTGCCGTGGAACACAAGTGGGTCGACCTCGCCGGGGGCGGCGAGGCGGTTGATGCGGAGCAGAACTACGGCGTGGTCGCCCGCGGGCACCTGGACCTCGACGACGCCTTCGATCCAGGCGGAGGCGCCGTCGACGAAGATCGCGTCGGTGGCGCCACGGTAGAGGTCGACATTGTGGAAGCGATTGCCGTTGCGGGTGCTCAGTGCTCGGGCCGCGTCTTCTTGATGGGTGCCGAGCAGGCTCAGGCCGAGGTAGGTCGCGCGGCTCAGCTTCGGCCAGGTCGCCGAACTGTTCTGCACGCAGAACGAAACCAGGGGCGGGTCGAGCGAGACGGGGACGAAGGTGCTCACTGCCAGGCCGTGCCGGACGCCATCGATCTCGGCGCATACCGCGACCACGCCGCTGGGGAAGCTGGCGAAGGCGCGGCGTAGGCCCGCGCCGTCGGCGGGAAACTCGAAGAGGTCATGCATGATTCGCTGTCCTTGTGCCTAGTGCCTGCGCGACGGCACGCCACCGATCGGCGTAGCGCTCGATCACACCGTCTTCCTGGAATGTGCGGTCCGAGAGGTAGAGGCCCGGCAGGGCCGCTGTCGCGCCGAGTTCGACGAGTACCGGCTTCAGCAGCAGATCCGGCGCCAGCGCATGGACGGGACCTGCGCCCAGCATGACCGGGACAGCGACGACATCGACTAGTCCGGTGCCGCCGTCGAATTGTTCGAGGAACAGCTTCAGCAAGCCGGTGTAGGTGGCCTTGAAGGTGGGGCTGGCGAACACGACCAGCTCCGAGGCCGCGACGGCCTGGACCGCCGCGGCGACCGCGGGGTCGCCCCACGACAGCAGGCCCGCACCGAAGGAGACGAGGTCGATCACCGCGGGCTCGGTGTCCGGGCGCAGCCTCTTCGCGACGAGGGTGGCCGCGGTCAGGGTTCGAGAGGCGGGTTTGGGATTTCCGACGACGACCGTCACTGTCACTTTCGTATCCTTGTCTCGCTCTGGCGCTTTCGGCTGATGGTTGGGGTCAGATCACCCCGTGCAGCGGTGGTGGCGTGTCGTGCCGCAATGCTCGGCCGATGTGCTGGTACTTGCACCGAACCGGGTCGTGCAGCGTGCGGGTGCGCGCATTGCGCCAGCAGTGGTGCAGATTCAGATCCGTTGCGACGCTGCGTGTTCCACCCACCTCGAACAGCGCGGCCGACACTTCGTTGGCGGTTGGGTCGGACAGCACCTTGGCCGTGGCGACCGCGAGCGACGCGTGCGCCACCACTTCGGGTGCATCGCCCCCCGGCACACCGTCGGTCGCGGCATCGATAGCGGTACCCCCCGCGACGAGCGTCGCCTCCGCCACCGCGACCGCTACCGACAAAGGTCATAGCTGCTGCTCCAATGTTGTCGGGGAACCCGTCGATCGGAGGCCGGGCACGGCCGAGCACCCGGCGCTCCTTCTACTCCAGCACCGTTATCCGGTCGGCACGAGGGTTTGAATCTGTGCGATCGGATCGGTGTCCCGGCGGATCGGTCCGGCGGTGGCGAGGGTGTTCGAGAAGGTCGGCCTGCACAGACTTCGCAATATCGCGATCCCGAGAATCAATGGGTGAACCGGAATTCCGAATTCGATGCAATGGTTACGGTTCGTCAGGGTCGACGGAGATGGCCTTTGCCATTTGCACCAACGCTCCATGCAGCGCTGTCGCCACCCCTCCTGCCCTGTCTCCGCGCAACACGACCTCGGTGAACCCTTCGACCAACGCCGTGCCGGGGTCGAGCAAGCCGTGACCGAAACTTCCTCCACCACGCAAACTCTCGGTGATCAGTGTCCGCTGCGCTTCTTGGTGCGCACGGAAATTGCCGGCGGTATCGAGTGCTCGACCGAATTCGCGAACGATCGTCACGTACACCGGCCGCTCGTCGTAGTCGTGCCGACCGGCGCGTGTCCGGGTTGCCGAGGCCACCGCCCCGGCCGCACGGATCGGGTTCGCGACGGCGGCCCTGTCGAGGACGATCCAGTTCGCTGGGGGCCCCTGTTGCTCCCCCTCAGAAACTTGCTCCCGCACCAGGCGTGACGGCCTACCGTCACGTGTTTCGGTGATCTCGATGCCACGCAGTGGAATCGGATATTTCGCGAGCATGTCGTCCACAGCAACCGCGATTTCGCGAATGGTGGGTTCAGAGATGCCGGCCGTGTCGAACCCGATGATCTCCAGATCGTGTTTAGCCGCCATCTCGTGGGCGATTCGCATCGCGTCATCGGTCCCGGCGCTGGTCGGTCGTCGCGATATCACGGAATCGTGGTGACGAGATCTGGCCCGCCAACGACGCCGTCGCGCGGGCACAACGGTCGCGCCGGTGCTCGGTTTAGGGGGCGCAGACTCGTCAGTGGCCCCAGTACTCGGTAGGTCGAGCGCATGCCGGACTCCGGCATCAGGGCTCGGCAGGCGCGGCGCAGGCACGCCGGACCCACCGCCAGTCGGCACACCAAGCCCAGACACCGCTCCAGCATCGACACTCGGTACGACAGACACAGCACCAGCACTCACCACACCCGACACAGGCACGCCGGACCCACCACCAGTCGGCACACCAAGCCCAGACACCGCTCCAGCATCGACACTCGGTACGACAGACACAGCACCAGCACTCACCACACCCGACACAGGCACCCCGGACCCACCACCAGTCGGCACACCAAGCGCAGACACGGCGGCGCCCCTGGCGCTCGGCGTGCGTGGCGCGGACGGTCGAGAGGATGCAACGGACGCGGGTCGGCAGGATGAGCTCGCAGGTGCAACCGGTGGCCTGCGTGACCAGGGCGTGGGGCCCGGCTTGCGGACGACGGGGTTGCCCGCCGACGGACCATTGACTTTCGAGACCACCGCACTCGTGTCGGTGACGGGCGGCAGTGCCGCGTCATGGGCACCCGGGACCGGCGAGTCCGGGAGGTGATCGCGCCGGCCACTGTCCATGAGCGCTTCGGCGCTCGCAATGGCAGCCTTCAGTTCACCGACGGTTCGAGACGCTGCCGAGATGAGGTGCTCCAGCGTCGACACCATCGCGCGAAGTTCGCTCGAGTCGATCGGCAACAACTGACTCACCGATGTCTCCTGCTGGTCGTTCCGGCGGTCGGGTCGTGCCGAGTGGTCGGGGTGCACCAGCCTTCCGATCTCACGTTGGCGCGTCAGCCGATTGTCGCGCAACCGAAGCCTGCTGAACTCTGTCCGGTACCTCCGATGTTGGGAAGGCTCGACAATATGAGGTCAGTGGCGAAACGGGTTCGGTCGAAGCAGAATTGCCCGTGGGAACGTCCTAGGATTCACCCATGTCGTTCGCCGTTCCCAACCTCTCCGACGACCGGTCCGAGCAGTACCGCCAGCTCGTCGAGCAGGCCGAAGCGCTGGTCACCGGTGAGCCCGACCGCATCGCCAATGCGGCCAACCTGTCGTCGCTGGTATTCCACGCGCTACCCGATCTGAATTGGGTCGGCTTCTATTTCTATGACGGGCGAGAACTCGTCGTCGGGCCGTTCCAAGGCAAACCGGCATGCGTCCGAATTGCACTCGCTAAAGGCGTGTGCGGAACCGCCGCCGATACGCGCGAAACCCAACTCGTGCCCGACGTGCATGCCTTTCCCGGGCATATCGCGTGCGACGGTGACACCCGATCGGAAATCGTCGTGCCGCTCGTTCGCGATGGCGAACTCATCGGAGTCTTCGATCTCGACAGCCCGCGTCCGGCCCGCTTCGATGCGATCGATCAATACGGACTGGAAGCCGTCGCGCGCGTCTTTCTGGCCGCCATCTAGACCGAGCGCACCGGCCTTGTACCGGGTGTACCGGTGCCATATCGCGTCGGAAACCGCGGTCAATCAGTTGCGCAAGTATTCGCATCGTGCGACGCTACCCACACGGTGGAGGCGGAAGTGACCGAGCACGGCGAATCGCCGGGTCCCATCCCGGCAGATCGACTACACGACGCGGCAGCAGTTTTCGGCATGCTCGCCGCTACCGCCCGCCTTCAGATCCTGTGGCTGCTCAGCCAGGACGAGCGCGACGTCGGAACCCTGGCCGCCGAAATCGGGCAAACCGTCCCCGCGGTAAGTCAACACCTAGCGAAGCTCAAGCTGGCAGGTCTGGTTCACGCCCGAAAAGCGGGCCGCCACAATGTGTACGCCATCGCCCACCCGGACATCGCCGACATCGTCCGTCTCGCCTTCCGCCATCACCTCCGCGGCACTGCGATGCCGGGGACGATCGAGCCCTGAGCTGCCGCGGCGGTGGCAACCGGCTACTTGGGCTGCAACAGGTTGTAGACGGTGGCGTTGCCTACCGAGGTCGGCGTGAAGGTAGCCCCGACCCATTCCGCGATGTCAGCATGCCCGCTGCTCGGTAATCCGCCCCGGCCCGATCCCGGCTGCCAGCCCGACGTCTGCCCCTCGCCCAACACTGCCTCTTGGTTCGATGCGGAGCCCTGGTCCATCGTTCGCCCTGCACCGAGTACAGACCCTTGGCCCTGCGCCGGATCTCGTCCGGCTGCCGGCCGCTGATCCGGTGCCGGTTGCTGCCCTGGCTCGGTTCGGGAGTTCCGAGGCGGCATCACGATGTAGTAGGTGACCTCGCCCTTCTTCACATAGTCCTGGAACTCGCCGAGCGTCGGAGTGGGGTCGTTCTTGAAGCCGCCGATGGCCATTACCGCAGTGTCGCTGGATAATTCGATCGCGGCCGCGGGCGAGGAGTGATCGATAGCGGCAGACCATCGCGTTGTGGTGGCTCGCAGCATTGCATCCAATTGTGGCCTCGCCGCATCTGCACCCGGGTAGCCGCTGGAACCCCTTCGTCCCGGCTCGGCAGGGCCGACGACGGGGCTGCCACCGGTGTGCGCCTGCCCCAACGTTGCCGCCGCGTATGCCGACGTGCCGCCGAGCCCTGCAAGGACACCGAGGGCGATCAGCACAGTCGAGAAGCGGCGCAGCCCAGACCACGAGGTGGCGACAACGCCTACGGCGGCAACAATCGTGACGGCGAGAATCGCCCATCGCAGCAACGGCAACCAATCCGAATTGCGCTGTAGCAGTAGGAAACCCCAGCCACCACTCGCGAGAATCAGTGCCGCGGAGCCGTACCGGCCGAGGGTGCGATCGCGCAGCCGCCACATTTCGGGCACACCGAGCCCGAACAGTCCGGCGATCGCGGGCGCTATCGCGAGGGTGTAGTAGGCGTGCATGCCACCGTTCATGTAGCTGAAGACGATGCCGTCCACTACCAACCAAACGCCGAAGACGACCGCGCCCGCTCGGACGAGATCGGTGCGCGGACGACGACCACGGGCCAGCAACACCAATACGCAGGCGAGCAGCGCCGCGGGGATGAGCCAGCTGATCTCGAATCCGATTTCACCGGTGAACAGTCGGGCGCCGCCAGCGTGCGAGCCGACGCCACCGAATCCGGAGCCCCCGCGCCCGGGATAGGCCTCCTGCGGCTGGACACCAGCAGGCATACCCGCTCGCCCGGCTCCGCCATCGCGGCCCTGGATGCGCTGCAACCCGTTGTAGCCGAATACCAGGTCCATGAAGGTGTCATCCGTGGAACCAGCCATGTAGGGGCGAGAATTCTTGGGCCACAACATCGTCAACGCGACATACCACCCGGACGACGCAACGAGCGTGGCGGCAGCACCGAGCAGGTGCAGTATTCGCTTGCCGAGAGTGGTCGGCGCGGCGAGCAGATAGGCAATCCCCAACGCGGGCAGCACCATCAGGCCCTCGAGCATCTTCGCGAGGAAGGCGAAGCCGAGCGCGACCCCGGCCAGGGCGAGCCACCCGGCGCCTGCCCGTGGCAGAGCCCGAATCGTGCAGTAGGCGCCCGCTGTCATCAGCAGCACCATGACGGCGTCCGGATTGTTGAACCGAAACATCATGGCGGCCACCGGCATCAACGCAAACGCCGCTCCCGCGAGCAGTCCGGCTCCGCGCCCGCTCACCCGAGCGACCGCGCCGTACACCAGCGCCACCGCGGCCACCGCCATCAATGCCTGCGGCACCAACATGCTTGCGCTGGAGAATCCGAACAGCTGCCCGGACAACCCCATCACCCACTGCGACACCGGCGGTTTGTCAACGGTGATGAAGTTGCCACGGTCCAACGACCCGAACAGCAGCGCCTTCCAATTCTCGGCCCCGGCCTGCGCCGACGCCGCATAGAACCCATTCCCCATGCCGTTGACGGTGATGTTCCATAGGTACACGACGCTGGTCCCCACCAGCAGCGTCGCCAACCCGAGGCATTCCCATGCCCGATCGGACAACCCGGAGTGCCTGCGGTCCCCCGGCGACGATCTCAGCTCCGCTGTCTCCACGAAACTCGCACCATCGGCATTGATCGACGTCTCAGCGGCATTGGTCACAGCGGAATTCTCGGTACCCCAGGATCACGTCCGCTGTGTACCGGCTGGCAGTTTCCTGTGAGTGTCACCGCCGCCACCTCGGTGACGCCTGCCGCACCAGCGACAGGTAACGCCCGGAGTTCCGTTCGGAACTCCGGGTCGTCTCCTGCGCTGTCTGTCGCTACATGGCTAGACCGGCTGCACTACCTCGACTTTTCGAGCGGTGATCTGGATCCCCGGCTCGCCCGCGATGCGTTCGACCGTCGCACCTGCGACCGGCAGATCCTCGACGAGCTGCCGTCCGTCCTCCAGATCGAGGCCGTAACCAGCGATGTAGGTGCGGAAGAACGGCAGGCAGGCGCGCGCCATCGGACGCGGCAGCCGCCACCGATCGACGAACCCTTGGGCATCCTCGAAGGTGCAGCCACGGTCGGCCTCGATGATCAGCAGCAGACCGCCCGGACGCAGCACCCGGATCATTTCCGACAGGCCCTTGCGCTGATCCGGCCAATGCTTGATCGACCCGGAACTGAGGACGGCGTCGAAGCTGTTGTCCGCGAAGGGCAGATCCATCGCCGAACCCTGCCGGAACTGGATGCGACCGCCGAGCGGCGCCCCGCGCTTCTGGGCGCGCCGGACCTGCTGCGGCGACAGATCGATGCCGCTGAGCTGCAAGTGCTTGCCGGCAGTAGCCAGGCCGACCGCGAGTTGTCCACCGCCGCAACCGACATCGAGGACCTGTGCCTTGTCCTTCAATTCGGCGGCGACGTCGTCGAATAGTGTCGGAGTCATATCACGGACCGCGTCGGAGATGAAGTTATCGTAGAACCAGGAGTCGATCGGGTTGTAGCGCTTGGTCTTATCCAACAGAACGGTCATGGTTTTCTCCTAAACGCGGGTAGCGAACTTGATCTTCTTGGCAAGGGTGGGGAGTTCCTGCTGCGCGATGATCGCTTCCTGGACCCGCTCCCGGCTGGAGCGCACGATTTCCATCGCCTCCTTCACCGCGACATCGATATCCATCACAGTGGGAATGTCCAGTACCTTCATGATCGATTCCAGCCGCTGCTCCGGGGTGCCGCGCACGGTCACCACGGGCTGGCCGAGCTCACTGATCGCATGCAGCAGCTTCTGATCGGAGAGGGCGCGGTAGCGCTCGTCGACCGGGCGATGGCCGTCCGGATCCATCGGCACCTCCACCGGGAGGTGGAAGAAGATGTCGTAGTTCTGCCTGGCGCGCTGTCTTGCCATGTCCCCGTAGGCATTCAGATAGCGGCGATAAAACGGTCGACCGGGCAGGGTGATGGTGTTCTTCAGCACCTTGTGCCACCGCGCCGAACCGGGATTGGGGCCGGTGATCAGCCGGGTGGTGCCATAGATCCACTCGTTGAGCACGGAGCCGTCGGCGATGAATCCGCCCTCGGCATCCAGGATGGCCTCGGCCTGGATCCGCAGTTCCAGGCGTCGGAAGCCGAGCGCCATGAGTTCGGTGGTGCTCAAATCCTGGAACCGCATACCTGGATACAGTTCTGTGACCACCTCACGTGCCGACGAGGCGTCGACCCGGGGAATACCGGTCAGCAGGGACAGCGCGGTCGAAGTGGTGGTCTTCCCGGTGGAATAGGTTCCGGAGATCACGATGCGTCGATAATTGATTCCCGACATGAGATGCCTTTCTCGGAGAACAGGTTCCGCGAACTACGCGGGAAGTCGGTGGGCCAGGTCGTATCGGATCTCACAACCCGCGAAATCCGCTTCCCAGGTGGATATTCGCCAATCGCCGCCGCCGAAGGTGAGAATCATCGACCGCACCATCTGTGTCGATGCCGAGCCGGGCTCGTAAGGCGGCGGCGCAGCCGCGGCCCGGGCGGTCATCCGTCGCATCCACAGCGTTTCGCTGTCCTTGCGGGCTATATTGTCCAGCTCGTAGAGCAAGACTTGGGACAGCTGCGCCAGGATCACCGTCGCGTCGACCAGCGTGACCGACGGCTGATAGGCATCGGCGACGCCGCGCCCGCCACCTGGCGAATCCTGCTCCACCAGTTCGAATTCGGCGCCGGCCCAACTTTCCTCATTGGCTATCACGACATTGCGCAGGTATTGACCGCGCTGATAGACCGCGCCGTGAAAATATCCGTGTCCTTCCTCCAGCACAGTACGTGGCTCCATGGTTCGCAATCGCGGTGTGACCGGTAGCGCGACAGTCGCTTCCAACGCCATGGCGGTACCTAGCTCGCTGTTGACGGTGATCGAGGAGTCCCCGACCGCGGTGACGGTTGCGACGATCCGGAACTGGTCGAGCGATTCGGTCGCCGCGGTACCGCTGCTGAATTGGATGTAGGACAGCCACGACGACCGGATTTCGCCTGCGGTCAGTCCGCAGAACTCCCGCAGAATGACCTCGAGCAGGCGATAGCCGAAGATCGAGCAATCGATGCTGCTCAGATGCGGCTCCAGCACCCGGGAGCTCTTCTGCGACCAGTCGAGCGGATAGGTCACGCCGGCCGAGGCTGTGAGTCGTGGCCGGCCTGCCGGATCGTGATCCAGCGCGATATCGAAGATGTGGTGGGCAATTCGCTTGTAGCCCTCGCCGAAGAAGCGGCCCTCCCGGTGGCCCAATACGGCGTCGATGGTGTCGAATGCGATCAGTTCGGTGGACATGCCGCGTCCTTTCAGGCCGCGACCGGCTCGTCGCCGGGCGTCTCGAATTGGCTGACAATTTTGGTCCCGAGACCGCGCAGCGACAGGCCCCTGCTGATCTCGAGCGCGGAAATCTTGAGGTCGAGCGCCTTTTCGGTGCGGGCGCCGAATTCCATCGCCATCAACGAGTCCATACCGAGGTCGGTGACCGGCTCGTCGATATTGATGGTGTCGGTCTCCACGCCGAGCACCACCGCGAGTTGGTCGGCGAGCCGCTGCGCGATGAAATCGACCCGCTGCTCGGTCGGCAAGGTGAGGATCTCGGCACGCAGCGTGCCGCCCGATGCGCCGCCGACGCCGATCTCGGCGAGCAGTTGGCGGAACCGGTGGGTGTCGGTGGAAGGCCGGGCGCCGCGTGACCACACCTCCCAATCGATATCGGCCACCGCGGCCTGCGCGGTGTCGAGTGACAGACATTCACGCAGCAACGTGGTCGCCCTGTCCATGTCGATGGGGAGGAAGCCGAGCATCTTGACGTACTCGACCAAGGCCTCGGTGGTGTCGGCCATACCGCCGCCACTCATGAAGCCCCAGTTCACCGACAGCGCGGCCGCGCCTCGGCCGCGCCGGTTGGCCGCAAGCGCGTCGAGCGCGGCATTGGCTGCGGCGTAACCGATCTGCGGAGTGATGCAGCCGAGTGCGCTGATCGAGGAGTACAGCACGAACATGTCGAGCTCGACACCGACCGCATCGGTGGCCAGGTCGAGATTCTCGGCACCGCGCACCTTGGCGAACAGGTCGTCGACGGACTCGCGCGTGATCTGCGGAATGGGCAGATTGTTGACCACCCCGGCGGCGTGGAAGATGCCGCGCAACGGCCCGGCCGCGCCGTCGATCCTGGCAATGAGACCGACTGTGGCGTCATAGTCGGAAATGTCGAGGCGCTCCTCGATCACTTCGACCCCTGCTTCGGTGAATTCGGCGATCTGGGCGCGGGCCTGCGGGCTGGCTGCACCGCTGCGCCCTGCGAGCACCAGCCTGCGTGCCCCCTCCCGAACCAGCCAGCGGGCCGTGGCGAGACCGAAGCCGCCGAATCCTCCCGTTACGAGATAGCTTGCGGCAGCGTCGATCCGCGGATATTCCAGCTTCGGCCGCACCAGCGGTTGATCCTCGCGGAAGTCCACGACCACCCTGCCGACCTGATCGGCCCTCGCTACCGACTCGAACGCCGCGACGAGTTCGGCCAGCGGATAGGCGGTATAGGGCAGGTATTGGTAGGTGCCGTCGCGCAGGGCCTGCTGGGTGATCCGCATCGGCCTGCGCAGAATCTCCGGATCGTGCGCGAGCGCCCGATCCATGTCGACAGCGATGAAGGTGAGGTTGCGGTCGAACGGCCCGAGATCGATGACGCCGCCGGTGTAGATATCGGCTTTGCCGATGTCGATGATCCGGCCGAATTCCGCTGCGACACGGAAGTTCTGCTGCAGGATCTCCCCCGGCGCCGAACTGTAGACCACGTCCACGCCACGCCCGCCGGTCAGTTGCGCGATGTCGTCGACGAAATCGGCCGACCGCGAGTTCAGCACCTCGTGCGCACCCACCGACCGCACGTGCTCGCGTCGTTCCGGCGTGCCCGCCGTCGCGATCACCCGAGCGCCGATATTCAACGCGACCTGGACCGCTGCCATGCCCATGCCGCCCGCAGCGCCATGGATCAGCACGGTCTCACCCGGTTGCAGCTTGGCCAGCGTGCGCAGACCGAATTCGGCTGTCAGGAAAGGTAATCCAGAACCGCAGGTCAACGGGTTGTAGTATTCGCCTGGCGCGAGCGGATGCGGCAGCGTCGCGCCCGCGTCGGCGGGCATCGTGACGTACTTGCGCAGGATGTCGCCCGCGCACACCATCATCCGGTCGCCGACGGCGATATCGGTGACGTCCGGCCCGATCCGTTCGACCAGACCGGAGCCCTCCATACCCACTGTCATTCCGAAATAGGTGTCGCCGAGCTCCTTTTCGGTGAGAACGCCGATGATTTTCATGGCGTCCTTGTAGTTCAGTCCGACGGCATCCATCCGGATCTCGAGCTCGCCGGGTCCGGGCGCGACCCGGTCGGTTTCGCGCAACGCCAGATCCGACATCAGCCGGGACCTGGGGATCTCCACCTCGAAGGATTGCTCGGGCTTCGACAGCGGTCCCGTCTGCTCGCGCTGCTCGAGGTAGGACGCGAGGTTCTGCTCGAGCCGCACGGCCCAGTGCGCGTCACCGCGCACCGCGATCTCATCGACGATGTCCTCCGCCAGAATCAGATCCGCGGCAGGCTGCCCTGCGGTTCCGTCCAGATCGATCAGTCGCCACCGCGCCACTGGCTGCTCGTTGAGCAGTGCCCGGCGCGCGCCGATCAACGCGCCGTGGCGGATTCGGGCCGAGGAGTCTGCGGGCGTGCACAGTGCCTGTTCGGTGACCAGAACTCCGCGAATCTGTACCGCCTCGTCGTCGATGCGCAGATCCTCGACGGCGTTCGCGATTCGGGCCAGCCAGTAAACGTTCTGAGCGGCAGCGAATTCGGTGTCGAAGACAACGACCACCCGGATCCGTGGTCCGGCGATTGCCCCGTCGGTGCGCAGCGCGAGTCGCAGCCGTTCGTCGGTGCCGTCGCCGGCAGGGTCGGTGATCACAACGGTCCGATCGGACCGATCCCCCAGCAGCGCGACCGCGCGATCGGCGGCGTCGGGGCCGACACAGACGGTGACGACGACCTCATCGGATTCGGGCTGTTCGACGGGTAGCTGCGGCTCGATTGTCTCCCAGATCGGTTGGTAGAAAACCCGTTCCAATTGATGTGAAATATCGACCGCCGCGCTGACCGGACGGAACTCGACTCCCGTCATCCGCATCGCGACCTCGCCGTGCTCGCCGACGATCACGATATCGGCGCGCAGCGGATCGCTGCCCTGCCTGGTCACCACCACCCTTGCGCGCTCGGGCAGCTCGCCGAGCCACCGCACGCCCGCGATCGAGGCAGGCACGATGGCGACATCGGAATCCGCCGCCGGACCGGCAGCCAGTGCGGCAACGCACTGCAATGCCGCATCGACAATGGCCGGGTGGGCAAGATGCCGGTGGGCGACCTCGATGGGCGCCAGTGACGCGACGACAGCGTCTCTACCGACGACGGCCGACACGATGCGCTGGAAGGCGGGCCCGTAGTCGAGCCCGCGAGAAGCCAGAGCGCGGTAGAGATCCGGACCCGCGATGACCGTGGCGTCCGCCGGTGCGCCGATGTTCTCGAGCGCCGGCTCGAAATCGGCCTCGATCAGTCGGCCGTGGGCGTTCAATGTCCAGTTCGCGGCATCGGCCGAACGCGAGCGGATCATGAAGCGGCGCGTCGATTCCTCGACGGTCACCCGCAGCACCGGCACATCGTGCTCGTCGATCACCAGCGGCGCGACGAATTCCACCGACTCCAGTCCTGCACTCGTGCGGCCGGTGCGCTCGATCGCGGCGCTGAGCGCGGCATCCAGATAGGCGGCGCCCGGCAACACGACGTAACCATCCACGACATGGTCGGCCAGCCAGGGCAGACGCGAAACCGAAAGCTGCACTTCCCATTCCGAGGACACCGCCGAGGTTGGGTCACCGAGCAGCGCGCGACTGTCCGGTGTGCCGAGCCGATCGAGCAACGTGACCGGCTCGTCGTGCCAGATGCGCTTGCGCTGCCACGGATAGGCGGGCAGATCGACGTGCCCGACCACCGAGGCGGGCCGGCCCGGGATCGACGAACCGTCCAGCGAGCCCGCGACATACAGATCGGCCACCGCGCGCAGCACATGCTGGCGGTCGCGCCGGTCACGCGCCAGCGTGGTCACCGAGGCGCCGACCACGCCGCGCTGGATCAGCATCTCCCGGATGTTGCCGCTGAGCACCGGGTGCGGCCCGACCTCGAGAAACACCCGATGCCCAGCGTCGACCAACGCACCGATGGCGTCGGCGAACCGAACGGGCTCACGGACATTGCGGCACCAATAATCGCCTGTCCAGGTGTCGCCCGTGATCTCGTCCGCCGTCACGGTGGAATAGGTGGTGACCTTCGCATCCCGCGGTGCGAGCGAGGCCAATTCGGCACGCAGCTCGTCGAGGATCGGGTCCATGAGGTGGCTGTGGTAGGGCACCTCGACCCGCAGGGTGCGCGCGAAGACGCCGGTGGAGGCCAGCATGTCGCGCAGCATCTCCAGGTCCTGGCTGTCGCCTGCGAGGGTGATCGAGCCGGGACTGTTGACCGCGGCTATCGAGATGCCCTCGGTGCGCGCGAGCAGCTCGCGCGCGTCGGCCTCGGACATGCCGACGGCGAGCATGCCGCCGGTGCCCGCCGTCGCGGCCTGCAAACGGGATCGGTGATAGCTGACGGTCACCGCGTCGCGTAGCGACAGTGCACCGGAGATGTATGCGGCGGCGACTTCACCGACGCTGTGACCGACTACCACCGACGGATAGATGCCGTAGTCGGCGAGTTCGGCGGCCAGCGCCGCCTGCAACAGAAAGTTGGCGGGCTGGGCGTACGCGGTCTGCATAATGCGTGAATCGGCCTCGTCGGCGAGCATCTCGTCGAGGATCGACCAGCCCGCCACCGCGACGAACTCACGGTCGATCTCGCGCGCCACCCTCGCGAAAGTGCATTCGGTGGTGAGCAATTCACGGCCCATCCCCCACCACTGCGGACCCATGCCGCTGAATACGAAGACCGGCTCGACCTCCCCGTCGCCGATGATCCGGCTCGGTGCGCGACCCTCGCCGGCGGCAAAAGCGGTCAGCTGGGCGCGCAGATCCTCGGCGTTCTCGTAGGCGAACCCGACGCGCAGTGGGTGATGGGCGCGGCGGGTCCATGCCGCCGCCGTCACCGTCTCGATGGGCTGCTCGGCCAGCGCCGACGCCACCTCGCCCGCGAGCGTCCGCACGGCGGCCTCGCCACGTCCGGAGACCGGCAGCACGCGCAGTACCGGACGCTCGTCCTCGGGTGCGGCTACCGGCTGCGGCGCTTCACCGAGCACGACGTGTGCATTGGTGCCGCCATACCCGAATCCGTTGACTGCGACGATGCCCTTCCCGGGTGCCGCGGGCAACGGCTCGGCAGCCAGCGGCACGCGCAGCTGTAGCTCGCCGAAGGCGATATTCGGGTTCGGCGTATCGAGCGAGCATTGCGGCGCCACGGTGCGGTGGTACAGCGTCAGCGCCGCCTTGATGAGGCTCGCAACGCCGGCTGCCGCCTCGGTGTGCCCGAAATTGTTCTTCACCGAGCCGACCGGCACCGGTTCACTGCGGCCGTCCACCGCGCCGTATACCGCCCCCAGCGCCGTCAACTCGATCGGGTCGCCCACTGCGGTGCCGGTGCCGTGCGCTTCCAGATAGCTCACCTCGTGCCCCGCGATGCCGGCATCCTCGCGGACCTGCCGCGCAAGTTGTTCCTGGGCAATGGGATTCGGCACCGGGATGGCGATGGTGCGACCGTCCTGGTTGACCCCCGTCGCGCGGATGACCGCGTAGATGCGGTCGTTGTCGCGTTGAGCCGCATCCAGCGACTTCAGCAGCACCGCGCCCGCGCCCTCCGCACGGCCGTACCCGTCGGCGGCCGCGTCGAAGGTCTTGCAGCGGCCGTCGACGGCGAGGAAGCGGCCCTTGCACATGGAGATGAACGTCTCCGGTTGCAGCATGGTGTTGGCGCCGCCGGCCAGTGCCATCTCGCATTCACCGTTCGTGATCGCCTGGACCGCCAAGTGTGTGGCGACCAGTGACGACGAGCACGCCGTGTCTACCGTCAGGCTGGGTCCGTGCAGGTCGAGCAGATATGAGATGCGGTTCGACAGCAGGGTGTGCGAGGCGCTCATCGCGGTGTGATTCGTGATGGCTTCTCGCACCAGCGGACCACTGCGGCCGAGCACGTTGTCGAGAATGAATCCGCCGATGTAGACGCCGACGGAATGGCCGGACACCCGCCCGGCCATCCCCGCGTCGTCGAGCGCCTCCCAGGTCACCTCCAGCAGCAGCCGCTGCTGCGGGTCCAGGATGGCGGCCTCCCGATGGGCGATGCCGAAGAAATCGGCATCGAAATCCCATAGCGGTTGGGTGAGGAAGCCGCCGCGCCTGGTATACATTCGGCCTGGCGCGTCCGGGTCCGGGTCATAGTACTTCTCGATACTCCAGCGATCCTCCGGAATATCGACGATGCCGTCACCCTTTGCGAGGAGAAAATTCCAGTAGCTCTCCGGGTCGAATACGCCGCCGGGAAATCGGCAGCCGATACCCACAATTGCAATGTCGACCATTATCACTCCTGGTCTACGGAAATTAGATATGCCGAACCCCACCCACAGCATAAATATCGATCGAGCCTCTTCGCTCGCGATACCCATAATATTCACGGGGTGGATCAGCCGTCAATCTTGTTGCATTAGAAGCGTTTCAGCCTGCGCAAGATCGATACGAGCGACACATTAGACAACATCCCGCTCCGCATTTTCGGATGAATTGCACTCAGGTTCATGAACACGGCATAACGCAGACCGTTGTCGCGCCATTCGGCAAGCTGATCGATCACTTCGTCCGGT
This sequence comes from Nocardia sp. NBC_01009, assembly GCF_045208035.1. Classification (NCBI taxonomy): domain Bacteria; kingdom Bacillati; phylum Actinomycetota; class Actinomycetes; order Mycobacteriales; family Nocardiaceae; genus Nocardia; species Nocardia sp. NBC_01009. Next base: position 6,442,844 of record NZ_CP108695.1, read on the forward strand.
GTCCCGGTCAGGCAGAATTCACGCACCAGCGACCGCGGGACTTTTTCGATGTATTCGAGCACGGCCGGTTCGTCCAAGGTCTGCGGAATGAGGTCCTGCAGCCCGGCGAAATCCGCGCCCATCGGATGGGTGTCGCCGTGCCTTGTCCACATCTCGCCAGGGGCACACAGTGTGAGCGCCCGCGCCCCGGCACTGTCGGTCAACTCGTCGACATCGGACTGTCGCGCACCGGTGAGCACGCTGAACACCGCGGCGGCGTCGACTGCCATCGGATCGCGGCCTGCGTCGGATGCCGCGCTGCGAACCTGTTCGAGCCGATGCCGGTAATCCTGCGGCTGTTGCGCGAAGCCAGGGAACCACACGTCGGCGTATCGTCCTGCGGCGCGCAACATTCGGGGGCCGCCCGCGGCGACCCAGATCTCGGGCCGGGTGCCGCGATACGGCGGAATGTCGAAGACGGCGTCCTGCAACGGAAAGTGCGCCGACTCCCGAGTGACCAAGCTGCCGCGCGAATCCCACAGCGCCCGGATGGTCGCCAGCGCTTCCTCGAAGCGCGCCACCGGCGCTTTCCAGTCCACACCGTAGGGCTCGTTGTTGTCGCGGATGCCGGTGCCGATGCCGAGAATTGCCCGGCCCCTGCTCAATTGGTGCAGCGTCGCCGCGGCTTGTGCGGTCACCGCCGGATTGCGTCTGCCCGCATCGGTGACACCGACCCCGAGCCGCATCCGCGCCAGCCGGTTCTGCGCGGCGAGATAGCCGAGCGCGGTCCATGGTTCATAGATCCCGTCGGCGTGCGGTGCAAGCCTGGTGATGCCGACGTACCTCGGGTTCCAGATCGATGCGGGCAGGATAGAGGGCAGATGGTCGGTCACCCACAGCGAGTCCGCTCCGCCTGCCATCGCCAAGGAGCGGCTGCCGCGGAACTGCAGGTCGGGCGAAAACCGGGTGTAGACACCCGAATCCATGACGCCGGTGCGAAATTTCGCCATGTCGTGTCCTGTTCGATCATTTGGCTACTGGCTCGAGATCGACGCTGGTCTCGGAGATTTCGATGCGTTCGTGCAGAGTCGCGAGGTGTCGCGGCGCCCACCAGTTGGCGGCGCCCATCAGCCGCATCAGCGCGGGCGCGAGCACGCCGCGGATCAGGGTGGCGTCCGACAGCACCGCCAGCGTTAGTCCGAGGCCGAACAATTGGATGAACGACACGTGCGAGGTCACCATCCCGGCGAAGGCGATGGCCATCAGGCAGGCGGCGGCGGTGAAGACGCGCGCGGTCCGCGCCACGCCCATGGCCACGGCATGTGTGTTGTCGCCGAACGACAGCCAGTCCTCACGGATGCGCGAGAGCAGGAACACCTCGTAGTCCATCGACACGCCGAAAGCGATGCAGAACATCAGAATCGGCATGGTCGGCACCAGATAGCCGGTCGGAGCGAAACCGAAGAGTCCGGTCAGATGCCCTTCCTGGAAGATCCATACCATCGCGCCGAAGGTCGCCGACAACGACAGTGTGTTGAGCACCAGCGCTTTGACCGGCAGCACGACGCTGCCGGTGAAGAGAAACAGCACCACGAACGTGGACAGCGCGATCAGCGCAATCGCCAGCGGAACCTTCGCTCCGAGGGCATGCAGGGCATCCACGTTCTCCGCCGCGGCGCCGCCGAAGCGGGCCGGACCGGGGGCGGCCACCACTCGAATCCGGTCCAACTGGTCGATGCCCGCAGGTGAATAAGGATCGAGCCGAGTGCCGATCCGGAGATAGGCGCCCGCGTCATTGGCCATATCGGGCAACGCGGAGGCCAGGCGCGTGCCGCCGATGTAGGTACCGGCGGCCGAGACCACCGAGGTGACACCGTCGACACGCGATAGCTGCGCGGCGTAGGCACCGATCGATTCGGTGGGCCCGTGGTAGTCGGGCAGCGCAACGAGCACGCCTGCCATGGCATTGTCGCGGAATTCGGTGCGTAGCGCATCGCCGACCTCGTGGCTGGATGCCCCGGCGATCACCCGGTCGTCGGCAGATCCGAATCGTATCGACAGGAACGGCGCGCCGAGCACCAGCAGCACGGCGATCACGGCCGCTGCGGCAACCACGGGATGACGCATCACCACAGTCACCGCGTGATACCAACGACTCGCGGCCAGATCGACGGCGACCGGCGGCGGGCGACGCAACAGGCGACGCAACGGGATTCGCAGATCGAACAGGTTCACCCGTGGTCCGAGTACCGCCAGCGCAGCGGGCACGAGCAACAACGTCGTGAACACGGCCGCCGCGAGCACGGCCAACCCTGCGTAGGCCAGCGAACGCAGGAAATACAGCGGGAACACCAGCAACGTGGACAGCGACAGCGCCACGACGAGGCCGGAGAACAACACGGTGCGGCCCGCCGTCTGTGCGGTACGCAGCACGGCCGCCGTGGTGTCGCGGCCACCGGCGAGTTCCTCACGGAATCTGCTGACCATGAACAGGCTCGAATCGATCGCGACCGCGAAACCCAGTGCGCTCATCATGTTCAGCGCGAAGATCGACACATCACCGATCTCGGAGAGCAGCCGCAGAATCGGCAGCGCCGCGAAGATGTTGAAGACACCGACGGCGAGCGGAATCATCGACGCGATCACGCTGCCGAACACCAGCATCAGCGCCAATCCGGTCAGCGGCACGGCAATCGCCTCGGTGACCAGCAGATCCTTGATGATCTGGTGGCTCATCTGGTCGAGTGCGACCGCCTGGCCGCCTGCTCGGACCGTGACGCCGTCGGTTTCGCCGGCGAGCTGTTCGGCGATCCTGCCCGCCCGCTTCGGCGCGTCGGTGTCGTCGCCGTTGACGTGGGCAAGTATCAGGCCGCTGCGGTCATCGGTGCTGCGCAACGCCTGCCTCAGGTCGACGGGTAGTTCCCAGTACGACTGCACGGCGTCGATGTCGCCGCGCCCGCGCAGGTCCTTCGACAGTCGTTCGCCGACCGACCGTGCCGCGGGGCTATCGATGCCCTCCAGTGCGCTGACCAAGAGCACGATATTCGGCGCTGCGCCCGGAAAACTGCGATTCAGCAGTGCTGCGACTTGCGTCGACTCGGTGTTCGGCGGCACGAAGCCACCCGATTTCAAGTGCGCAGGCGCAGTCCAGCCGAGTGCAACGCAGACAATTCCGATCAACAAGGCCCCATAGAGAATTGAACGCGGCCGACGTGACGCAAAGTGTGCGACACCAACAAGCATGACGATTACCTCGTTAGATCTCGGGGCGTTCCGGCGAATTGCGCTCGGGTGATTATTCGGCGGCAGCGGATGCGGAATCGATGTAGCTGGCCAGTGCACGCCATTCTTTGGCGTTCTTGCTGGCGAGTTCGGTGATGACCGGCACGGTGTGCGGTGGCACGGCGGCGATCAGGGTGGTCCAGACGTCGCGCTGGATCGAGTGGGTGTGCAGCCAGCGCAGCAGATCCCGGCCCTGTTGGTTCAGCCGCATGGCGGGATCGCGGGTGAGCTGTTGCAGCAGCAGCGAGGCGTCATCAGGTTGTTCGGAACTGCCGACGCCGACCGGACAGTCCATCTCACGCAATCGCTTTCGGATGGCGTGGGCGGTGCTGATCGACACCTCCGCGGCCGCGGCCAAGGCGCGCAACGGCATATCGGGCGAGCCGGCGAGCAACTCGGCCACCCGCCGCCTGCGTTGCGTCCGATCCAGTGGCCTACGGCGTCCGTCTGCGCCGACACGAACGTTCGACTGCGGAATTTCCGCACTCGAACGCTTTCGAATGGCGGCGACCGTCTTCCCCGACAGACCGGTGCTGGCCGCGATCGCCCGGTCCGACAGCTCCGGCATCGAATCAATGATGCGCTCGGCCGCCGCCTTTCGATCCGAGAGCGTCAGCGGCAGCCCGTGCGTCGTGTTCAGCTCGACGCCGCGAAGAAAGGCCTCGGCCTGACTGCCGTCGAAGAATTCGACCTCGATCCTGTCCTGCTGGCGCAATCGCGCAGCCCGCAGCCGGTGCATCCCGTCTATGACACGCATTGTGTTGCGGTGCACCAGAATTGGCGGCATTTCGGACTCGCTCTCAGCGAGCCTGGCGATATGCTTGCGGTCCTCGCCATTGGAACGGGGCGAGTCCGCGGGCAACAACTGATCGATCGAAACCAGGTAGCGCGCGCTGGTCGAGATTGGAACTACATCACCGGCGGTAAAACTTCGCTCAGCGGACATTCGAAACCCCCAGGGGTGTCACCCAGAAACGGCACGGTCATCGATGACCAGACGGTCTCGAAACCGTCTAGGCTCCGACCGATCGGTCACAGCGTATGTGCGCGGGGTGTTCGATACTAGGCTTTCCAAGAAGAGTGGGGAGAGTGCGAAACTATGACAGTCATTGCCGACCCCGGTCGTACGGCACTGCTGATCGCGGGCACTGTGGTGGCGGAACGCGAGGGGCTACAACGCCTTTCGATCAATGCGGTGGTCGCGGAGGCCGGGATGGCGAAAGGCACTTTCTACCGCCACTTCGTCAATCGCCGCAGTTATGTCATCGCACTACACCGCCGATTCTTCGACTCCCTCTCGCAGAAGGTGGTGGCCGCCCTGATCGGCATCCCGCCGGGGCTGGAGCGGGTCGGCCTGAGCCTCGACGCCTTTCTCGATGCCTGCCTCGATGCGCGTGGCACCGAGGCGTTCATGGTGCAGGCGCGCACCGATCCGGATCTGCGCGAGGAGATCCGCCGACGCCACGAAATCTTCGTCGCGGTGGGGCAACCGGATATGGTCGCGGTGGGCTGGCCGGACCCGAACGCCGCGTCTCAGCTCAAAGTGGCCATGGTCGCGGAGATCTGCATCGCCGAACTCGATGTCCGCCGTCCCCGCCGGGACCTGCGCCGCGCCGCGGTCCAGATGCTCACCGCGAACATGCAGTCCGTCGGATAGTTCTGTCCCGCAGGCGCGGCGGGGGAATGCGCTCAGCGTTCTTCGTACCGAATGTCGTAGGCGGCGGCAATCGGATTGATCTTCGCCGGGTCGAGTTCGCCATCGGTCAGCACCGCGGGCCCGGCCTCGAAAAGGTCCTCGAGGTAGTGCTCCCAGCCGCCCGGCGAGGAGATCTGCAGAACGCGCGGCGGCGGCGTGGAGACGCAGCGCAGTGCATGCGGAATGCCGCGCGGCAACAGCGTGAAGGTGCCTTTGCCCGCGATGTAGGTGCGGTCGTCGTAGTCGATGCCGAGTTCGCCTTCGAGGACGTAGATGCCCTCGTCGGCCGCGTGATGGATGTGGCGCGGAATGTCCCTGGCGACAATCACTTCGAGCAGGGAGAAACGTCCGTCGGTGTCGGCGGTCATCGCCTTCACGGCGAACGCCGGCGGCATCGGCACGCGCCCCGGTCGCACCTGGGTGGGTTCGAGAAAGATGAAACGGTCTTCTGACATGGAAAGCTGTCCTCCACTGTGAGATACTGGAACCGGAATCCGATTCCGTTTCAATTAAACACCGAGGAGTGCAGACATTGTCAACCCCATCGACGTCCGGCCGAAAAGACGCACAGCGCAACCGGTTACGCCTACTCGAGACCGCCAGGGCGTTGTTCGCCGAGCGCGGCGACGACGTGCAGATGCCGGAGTTGGCGCGGGCAGCGGGGGTCGGGGTCGGCACCGTGTACCGACACTTCCCCACTCGGCAGGCCCTGGTCGAAGCCGCCGCCGAGCACCGGTTCGGCGAGCTGGCCACATATGCGCGCACCGAATGCCGCGGGCAGCCCGAGCTCGGCCGCGGGCTCGAGCTGTATCTGACCAGGGTCGGGGAGGTGCTGGCAGGCGACCGCGGACTCTCGGCCGCCATCGAAGCCGCCCGTGGGACATCGGGGACCGAACCGCGCGGTACCGCCCTGACCGAACTCGAGGCGGCCATACAGGTATTGATCGCCGACGGCCGGGCCGCGGGGACGCTGCGCGCCGACGCCACGGTCGCCGATGTCTACATGCTCGTCGGCGCGTTGTCCGCGACCATCCGCACCGGCAGTGGCGATTGGCCCCGATTCATCGAGCTCGCCATGAACGGCTTGCGTGCGTCGTGAATCATCCACCGTGACAACAAAAACCGCCCCGGAGTCCGGACGGACGCCAGGGCGGTCGGCAGGCGGAGCTACTGCTGCGGGTTGTTACCCGGCTGCTGCCACGGACGACCATGGGGATCGTCGGGCCGGTATTGCTGCGAGGGTTGCGGTGGCTGCGGCTGATCCGGCGGGAACGCTTCGTGCACGGGAATCACCGGTTGATGCGGAGAAGGTTCGTAGGAGCGCCTCGGTGCGGGCACAGCGCCTTCGACCGGCGTGCGGGCATCGGCCTCCGCAGCGCGGACCGCGCGTTCGATGGCCGGATCGCGGGCCGTGTCGAACCACCCCGCGACATCGGAATCGTCCTCCGGCTTGCTCGCCACGTCATCGGCAGGCGCGGGCTCGTACCGGAAGACGCCGTCCTCGCCCTTCGTGGCGAAGTTCTGCGCGAATCCTTCGAGCGCCTTTCCGAAATCGCTCGGGACCAGCCACACCTTGTTCGCATCGCCGCGCGCGACCAGCGGCAGCGTCTGCATGTATTGGTAGGCAAGCAGTTCCGGTGTCGGCTTACCGGATTTGATAGCGGCGAAGACCTTTTCGATGGCCTTCGCCTGACCTTGCGCCTGCAGGTAGGAGGCCGCGCGTTCACCCTGGGCACGCAGAATACGGCTCTGCCGCTCGCCCTCCGCCGCGAGGATCGCCGACTGCTTGGCGCCCTCGGCGGAGAGAATCGCGGCCTGCTTGGTGCCCTCGGCCGTCTTGATCTGCGACTCCCGCGTGCCCTCTGCGGTGAGGATCATCGCGCGCTTCTCCCGGTCGGCCTTCATCTGCTTTTCCATCGACTCTTGGATCGATGGCGGCGGATCGATGCTCTTGAGCTCCACCCGCGCGACCCGCAGACCCCAGCGCCCGGTCGCCTCGTCCAGCACGCCGCGCAACTGCCCATTGATCTGGTCACGCGAGGTCAACGTCTGTTCCAGCGTCATGCCACCGACCACATTGCGCAGCGTCGTCACGGTCAGCTGCTCGACCGCCGCGATGTAGTTGCTGATCTCGTACACCGCCGCCTGCGGGCTGGTCACCTGGAAGTACACGACGGTGTCGATATGCAATGTCAGGTTGTCTTCGGTGATCACCGGCTGCGGCGGGAACGACACGACCCGCTCGCGCAGGTCCACCTTCGCCCTGATCCGATCGGCGAAAGGCACCAGGAACGTCAGCTGGCCGGACACGGTCCGCGAGTACCGTCCGAGCCGCTCGATGACGGCCGCCTCGGCCTGCGGCACCAGCGCGATCGACTTGAAGACCACCACCACGACCAGCAGTACAAGAACGGCGGCAACGATCAGTACAGCCATTACGGCCCCTTCCAGACGACGGCGGTCGCGCCGTCGATCCTCATGACGAACACCTTGGTCCCCTCCGGATATTCTTCGGTTGGATCGAACGACCGGGCGGTCCACACCTCACCACCCAGTTTCACCTGCCCGCTGTGCTCGGTCACCGCGTCGAGCACCAGTGCCGACTTGCCGGGCAGCGCGTCCACATTGGTCGGCGTCAGCGGCGGCTTTCCGTAGTGCCGCAACAGAACCGGCCGCACCCCCAGCATCAGGACGATCGAAACCACCGCGAAGACGATCGCGTCCACGAGCACCGATGTGTCTGCGGCAAAGCTGATTCCGGCGGTAAGGAGCGCGCCGCTACCCAACATCAGCAGAGTGAGGTCTCCGGTGAGCATCTCCGCCGCCGCGAGCAGAATCCCCGCGACCAGCCAAACAATTGCGGCCACAAAACCACTGTAGTGGTCCGGACCTCATCTGGGGGCGCGACATACACAAGATCAGCCCTCCGCCACCGGGCGGGCCGGGCACGGTAGCTTCGGGCGGGTGAGTTCGCGTGACATGTATGGCAACGACATCTTCGACGGGCACTCGCGCAAGCAGAAGCGGGCAGTGCCGCAGGTGACGGCGCAGCGAGACCTCGTCGTCGAAGACGCGGCCACCGGGTTCTGCGGCGCCGTGGTCGGATTCGATCGCAGCTACGACGGTGAATTCGTGAAGCTGGAAGACGGGCGCGGAGCGGTGCGACTGTTCGCACTGCGCGAGGCGGCGTTCCTCATCGACGGCCAACCGGTCACGCTGGTCCGGCCGGCCGCTGCCGCTGCGAAAAAGGACACCCGCTCGGCATCCGGCTCCACGCGGGTCGAAGGATTGCGCGCCCGAGTCGCCCGGACCAGCCGGATCTGGGTGGAGGGCGTGCACGACGCGGCCCTCGTCGAACGAGTCTGGGGCCACGACCTGCGCGTCGAGGGCGTGGTCGTGGAACATCTGGAGGGCCTGGACAACCTGGCCGAGCGGCTGGTCGAATTCGACCCGGCCCCCGGCCGCAAAGTTGGCGTGCTGGTCGACCACCTGGTCACCGGCTCGAAGGAAACCCAACTGACCACCGGCCTCGGCCCGCATGTCCTCGTCACCGGCCATCCCTTCATCGATGTCTGGCAGGCGGTTCGCCCCGCCACCGTCGGAATCGAGGCGTGGCCGGAGGTGCCACGCGGCGAAGACTGGAAAACCGGCATCTGCCGCCGCCTCGGCTGGGGCACTCCGCAGGAGGGCTGGCGACGCGTCTATAACGCCGTCGAATCCTTCCGCGACCTCGAAGCCCCGATCATCGGCGCGGTGGAGCGGCTCATCGATTTTGTCACCGAGCCCGAGCAGTAACCTACGCGTCCGAATTATCCGGTTTCGCCGAACCTCTCGTACTGGCAGCCGACACGGCCGGGACGTCGAACGAATCCCGCCGCCGCATTCTGCAAGACTCGACGGGTGACCGACCATCGTGATGTGGACGCAACCCGGCTCGCTACCGACTCGCTCGCGCAAGGCGATCCGACCGGATGGTTCGAGCAACTGTACGCCGCCGCGGAGGTGGGGTCGGCGATTGTGCCGTGGGATGCCGATGAACCGAATCCACTGCTGGTCGACTGGGCCGAGCGGCACGAGCCCGCCGGTGTCGGCGGGCGGGCGCTGGTGGTCGGCAGCGGGCTGGGCAGGGATGCGGAACATGTTGTGCGGCTGGGCTTCCGCACCACCGCGTTCGATATTTCGGAAACCGCGATTCGGACGACCCGCGAGCGCTTCCCGAACTCACCGGTGGATTATGTGGTCGCCGATCTGCTCGATCCGCCCGCCGAGTGGATCGGCGCGTTCGACCTCGTGGTGGAGTCCATCACCGTGCAGTCGATGCCACTGTCGGTCCGGGCCGAGGCGATCGCCCGAGTCGCGGACATGGTGGCGCCGGGTGGTGAACTGCTGGTGATCTCCGGCATCCGGGTGGAGGGCGAGCATGTGGATGGTCCGCCATGGCCGCTGACCCGCGCGGAAATCGAATCGTTCGCGGTCCGCGGCCTGGAACCCATGCGTGTCGAGCAGGTATCCCTGCCGACCAGACCCGAGGCGTACCGGTGGCGCGCGGCGTTCCGGAGGGCCTGACACCGATGAGTTAACCATGCGCATTTCGAATCAGTCGGGCCATCGATGCACGCAGCTCACCGGGGTACCAGGGATGGATGCCCTCGGGTAGCGATCACCCTTTATGCTCGATGATTATGTGCTCTCCTAGTGCCACGCTGACGGTGTGGGCCGGCTCATGGCTGGCCGGATGCAGCGCGCCCGACGACATCCTGGAGGCCTTGTACGCCTGGGCGCCGCAGCACACCATTGCCGCAGGCGACCCGGCGACCGGCGGCCGCAACGACCTGCCGTGGTCCTCGCGGGGCAACCTGCCCGGCACCGGAGTCATGGCCTTGCTCAAGGTGATTCGCGAGACCATGGCGCAGCCGGGCGCACAGCTTCGGCTGGTGCTTCCGGTGCCGGGCGACGTGCGCGGCCTGCCCGCGGGCACCGTGTTCGCCGCCGACGCGGTCGACACCGGTGAGGGCTTGCTCATCGGCGTCCCGGGAACCGATGGCACCGGTCTGATCCCGCAGTGGGCCGACGACACCCTGCAGTGGACCGTCTACAGCACCCCCATCCCGCCCGCACCCGGCCCTGACATGTCACTCGGCGAGGCCGAATACGCGATGCGCGAAGCCGTCCGCGACGCCGCCGACGCGCTGATGCAGCTGCACACCACCTCCGTCAACGCCGCCGAATCCGACCCACGCGAACTCATCGAGGCCGAGCTCGCCGACTACTCCAAACACGACTACCCCGAGTCGATTCCATTGCGTGCCAGGCGAATCCTGAACAGCGCCGACCACGTAGCCGCCATCCTCACCGTGGCACAACGGGAACCGGCATCCTCCCCCACGTCGGCAACGGCCATCGGCGCGCAAGAAGACCTGCTACGCCCACTCTGGGACGCCATCCGCGCCGCCCGCCTCGTCGCCGTGCACGCAGCGGCACGTGGCACGTCCTGAGTCGCGCGAAACCGTCGATCCGATCGCTCACCAGGTGGTGGCCCCTTCTGGTTGAATAGGGACCGATCAACCCGGCTCTCCGACGCAGGGCGGTGCGCAATGCTCCTTACACAGCGCAGTTCCGCGGTCCTGGCCGCCGCGCTGATCGGCCTCGGTCTCCCTGCGGCGGTCCCCGCCTCGGCAATCGTGGGTGGCAGCGCCGCAGCGGCAACGGCGTACCCGTGGCTCGCCGCGATCGGCAGCCCACTCTTCCTCACCCGCGCATCGGGACAGTTCTGCGCCGGTGCGCTCGTCGCACCGGATCAGGTGGTCACCGCGGCACATTGCGTTCAGCTGGCCCAGCTGCTCCCTCAGGCGCTCACCGTCACCTTCGGCCGCACCGACCTGCGCTCGAGTGACGGAGACACCGTGCGAGTCAGAGATATTCGCATCCACCCCGACTTCCACGACACCGACTTCGACGGCGAAACCGTCCACCACAACAACGTCGCAATCCTCACCCTGGACCGGCCACGACCGGGACCGTTCGTAGAAATCGCTACCCAGCGAGCCGATTTCGGCACGATCCTCGGGTGGGGCGCAACCGCCGAGGGCGACTACTCCAACACCATCCTGCGCGCCGCCGACGTCCCGCTGGTCTCCGACAGCGCCTGCGCCGCCGCATACGGCTCGGCCTTCGATCCACGCGACATGCTCTGCGCAGGCTCTACCGAAGCGGACACCGGCTTACTCGATAGTGGCGGACCATTGCTCGTCGACGGCAGGCTTGCCGGGCTGACCTCATGGGGCAAAGGCAGCGCACGTCCCGGCTTCCCGGGTGTCTATGCACTCCCGCACCTGGATTGGTGATTGTCGGCAAACTCGATACGCCCCTGACCCCCGAGGTCAGTAGGTGGGCGGCTGCTGCGGCGGGTATTGCTGGGGCTGTTGATGATACGGCTGCTGCCCGTACGGTTGCGGATAGCCCGGTGCGGGCGCTTGCTGCGGGTACGGCTGCCCCGGCGTCTGCGGCGAGTAGGGCTGACCCGCCTGCTGTTGGGGATACGGCTGGCCCGGCGTCTGTGGCGAGTACGGCTGCTGCGGATAGGGCTGGCCGGGGGCCTGCTGCGGGTAGGGCTGCGGCGCGTACTGCTGTTGCGGGTATTGCTGCGGCGGGTACGGCGGCGGGTTCTGCGGCAGCTGGTTCTGGTTCCTGCTGTTCGACGACGAGCGGACGACAATGATGATCGCGACCACGATGATGATCAAGCAGATGATGCCGACGACGTAGGCGGAAGCACTCACGCCGCCGCCGCTACTGCTGCCACCACGACGCCGAGCGTCGTAGGAGTCCAACGCCGACGTCCACGTGGCGCTATCGGACCACACGTGCGTATCGAGCAGGCCTGCGCTGGTCAGCAGGTCGACATAGACCATCGGGTTCCCCCTTCGAGCGGCTTCGGTCCGCTACCGAAGCCGAAAGGGATGCTATCGCAACCTCGTTGAGCCTCCCGAGGCTGGGCAGCCGAGGTACACCACTCGGCAGCCGACTCCGATCTGCGGTCCGAGGGCCCGATTCACCGACCGGCCGGCGCACAGCAGCCGACGGCACACGGATCCCCATTCCGGGTGCACCCGTAGCCCGGCACCGCGCCGAGTCGGCGCGCCGCCGTATCCGTCAAATGTTCGCCAATCAATTCGACGACCAGCCGGGCGAATCGTGGATCGGTGCCCGGTGTCGCCGCCCTGGCGAATGCCATATCCAGCTCGGTAGCCTTCGCCTTCGCCTCGTTGTCCAGGTCCCAGATCACCTCGAGGTGGTCGGAGACGAAGCCGACCGGACAGACCACCACGGCGTCGACGGCCTTCCCGGACAGATCTTCGAGGTGATCGACGATGTCGGGATCGAGCCATGGGACCTGCGGCGGGCCCGAACGCGACTGCCACACCAGGTCGAAATCGGTGAATCCGGTTGCGGCGGCACACAAACGTGCCGCTTCGGCGACCTGGCGACTGTAGAGCCTGCCGCCGTCGGCGGGCGGACCCGCGGTGGCGTCGGCGGAGATCGGGATCGAGTGCGCGGTGAACACCAGGCGCGCCCGATCCCGACGGTCGAGCGGAAGTTCGGCCACCGCAGCAGAAATCGCGTCCGCGAAGGACTCGATCAGCAGCGGATGGTCGAAATACTGGCGCAGCTTCACCAGTTCCGGCGCACCTGCGCCGAAAGCCGCACGCGCCCTGGTGATGTCCTCGTGGTACTGCAGGCAACCGGAGTAGCCGCCCCACGCCGAGGTCGGGAATACCAGCGCGGATCGCACGCCGTCGGCGGCCATCCGTGCGACGGTGTCTTCGACCATGGGGTGCCAGTTCCGGTTGCCGAAGTACACCGGCAGATCGATTCCGGCTGCAGCCAATTCGGCTTCGACCGCTGCGATGATGTCGAGATTGAGCGCGTTGATCGGCGAGACGCCGCCGAAATGCAGATAGTGCTGCGCGACCTCCTCGAGGCGGTCGCGTGGCACTCCCCTGCCCCGCGTGACGTTCTCCAGGAACGGCATCACATCTTTCGGCCGTTCGGGGCCACCGAAGGAAAGCAGCAGCAGCGCATCAAAACCCATGCTCAACCCATCCTCATGCCGGCGCCTGCCGGAATCCGGTTGCCAGTGCCTCCGCCCATGCGACAGTTCCGACGCCGGGCCGACCGAAACACCGGCATCCGGGCGACGGGGCCACCCCGCACCCGGATACCGGGAGGTTCATCCGCCCGGTCGCCGGGAGTTTCACACGTTCGCGGGCTCGGATTCGGCCACCGGCGCGTCTTCACCGAGCATGCTGGCCGGGATGGACCAGTTGTGGCTGGCGCCGCCATCGACGTAGACGATGGAGGCGGTGGTGCCGGGCAACCAGTCCGAGAGCAGCGCGCACACCGACTTGGCGACGGGGGTCGGGTCGTTGACGTCCCAGCCGAGCGGGGCATTCTCGTCCCACACGGTGTTGAGCGCCTCGAGCTTCTTGGCCTCACCCGTCGCGGCGCCCGCGATGGCCTTGGCAGCCAGGGTCTTGACCGGGCCCGCCGCAACCAGGTTGGAGCGGATGCCGCGGTGGCCGACCTCGCGGGCGACATAGCGGTTCACCGACTCCAAGGTCGCCTTGGCGACACCCATCCAGTTGTAGAACGGCACCGCCTGGCGCGGGTCGAAGTCCATGCCGACGATGGAGGCGCCGTCGTTGAGCACAGGCAGCAGCGCCTTGGCGAGCCCCGCGTACGAGTAGGCCGAAACCTCCAGCGCAACGGCGACATCCGACCACGGCGCGTCCAGGAACTCGCCGCCGATGCCGAGGCAGGAGCGCGGCGCGAACCCGATGGAGTGCACGACGCCGTCGATGCCCTCCGGCGCGACCTCGCGCACCCGGTCCGCCAGCGTGGCCAGGTGCTCGACGTTCTGCACGTCCAGCTCGATGGCCGGCGGCAGCGGCTGTGGCAGCCGCTGCGCGACCCGGTCGATCAGCCGCAGCCGGTCGAACCCGGTGATGAGCACCTTTGCGCCCGCCTCCTGCGCCACCTTGGCGACATGCCAGGCGATGGAAGCGTCGGTGATGATGCCGGTGACCAGGATGGTCTTGCCTTCGAGCAGTCCGCCCATGAGTTCTCGGTTCTCCTGAAAGTCGTGTGTAGGTTGCTTGCGGCCACCGACGGCGCCGGCGGGATTTCCGTCAGCTCAGTGGCCCATGCCCATTCCGCCGTCGACCGGGATGACAGCGCCGGACACATAGCGCGAATCTTCGGAGGCCAGGAAGCTGATCACGGCCGCGACGTCTTCGGGCTGACCGAGCCGCTGCAGCGGAATGAACTTTTTCGCGGTGTCGCGCAGATCGTCGGGCAGTTCCGCCGTCATGTCCGTCTCGATGAACCCGGGCGCGACGACGTTGGCGGTGATCGAGCGCGAACCGAGCTCACGGGTGATCGAGCGCGCGAGGCCGATCACACCCGCCTTCGAGGATGCGTAGTTGATCTGGCCGGGGCCGCCGCCGAGGCCGACAACGGAACCGAGGAAGATCATCCGGCCCCAGCGCGCCCGCAGCATGGCCCGGTTGGCCCGCTTGGCACAACGGAACGCCCCGGTCAGGTTGGCATCAATGACCCGAGTGAACTGTTCCTCGGTCATCCGCATCAGCAGCGTGTCGTCGGTGATGCCGGCATTGGCCACCAGCACCTCGACCGGTCCCTGATGCTGCTCCACCTCGGTGAAGGCGGCGTCGACAGATTCGCTGTCCGTCACATCGCATTTCACACCGAACAGTCCGTCCGGCACCCCCGACCCACGATGCGTGACGGCGACCTTGTGGCCGTCGGCGACCAGACGCTGCGCGACCGCGAGCCCGATGCCACGGTTGCCGCCGGTCACCAGTACCGACCGGGATGTGATGTTCGACATAAAGACCAACCTATCTGTTCGAGTTCGTGCGCCGCGTCCGGGCACCACACATTGGTGCGATGCCACAGTCGCAGCGCCCGCAGGCGAGGGCAGTGCCTATGGCAGGCGTTGACGATAGAGCAATCCGGTCACAACACCCGCGCAGACAAGCAGCATGCCGAGCAAAAGCCACGGCCTACTCGCATCGCCACGGGTCATCTCGTAGCCGATCTGCTCCTCGAGGGTGTCGTAGACGGCGGTGAGCTCGGTCAGGCTCGACGCCGTATAGAAATCGCCGCCGGAGAGTTTGGCGATTTCGCGCAGCGAGTCGTCGTCGACGGGTACCTTGACCCGCTGCGCCCCCGTGCCGTCCGGATCCGGGATCTCCACCGTGCCCCACTGGGTGCCGAACGAAATCGTCGACACCGGAACGCCTTTGTTCTTCGCGAGGCGAGCCGCGGTGAAACCGTGCCGCGGATTGTCGACGTCCTTGTCGTCGGGCACGGTCTGCTTGCCATCCGACATCAGCACGATCCGAGCGGGCGGCGGCGTGCTGGCACCGCCGAGCACCTGCGCAAGGGTCTCGATCGACTGCAGCGCGGTGAGAATGCCCTCACCGGTGGCGGTGCGCTCGGCCAGCTTGATGTTGTCGATAGAGGCCTTGACAGCTTCCCGGTTCGTGGTCGGCGGCTGCATCACGGAGGCGGTGCCCGCGAAGGTGACGAAACCGAGGTTGATGCCGGGGGTGAGCCCGTCGACGAATTCCTTGCCTGCCTTCTGCGCCACCTGCAGACGGCTCGGCTCGACGTCGGTGGCCTCCATGGACAGCGAAACGTCCATCACCAGCACGACTGTCGCGCGGTTGCGCGGCACCTTCTTCACCGCCGTCGGTCCCGCGGCGGCGATGGTGAGGAACACCAGCCCGACCAGCATCAGCGCGATGGGCACGTGCCGCATCGGACTCGGCCGCGTCGGTGCGACCTTTTCCAGCAGCTCCATGTTGCTGAAGCGCAGCATGTGCTTGTGCCTGCTGCGCTGAACAAGGATGTAGCCGAGCGCGATCAGTCCGATGACGGCGAGGAAGCTCAGCCAGATGAGCGCGGTGAAATGCGAAATGCTCACTGGCGCGCCACCTTTCCGGTCGGCGCGCCGAAGGCATGGCGCCGAGTGGACACGAACCGGACCACGTCGGCAATCCAGTCCCGATCGGTCTGCAGCGTCATGACCGGCGCGCCACAGCTGCGCAGCGCCTGCTCGACCTGTTCGCGGTGTCGCTGGGCGGCGCTCGCGAAATCGGCGCGCAGCGTCGGCGTCACGCTGAATTCGCGAGTACGCCCGGTCTCCGGGTCGTGCAGCACCACATCGCCCATGTCGGGCAGCGACAGATCGCGCGGATCGAGCACCTCCACCGCGAGCAGGTCGTGGCGCGCGGAGATCGCACGCAGCGAACGCTGCCAGTTGATGTCGCCGAGGAAATCGCTGATGACGACCGCGAGGCCGCGTTTGCGTTGCGGACGGCGCAGGGATTCGATGCCCGCGCGCAGGTCACCGCGCACGCCGTCGGGGGCGTGCGGGGTGGTCGCGATGCTGCGCAGCAGCGACTGGGCGTGCACGCGACCGCTGCGCGCCGGAATACGGACCAACTGCTCACCGGTGGCGACAACAGCGCCGATCCGGTTGCCGCCACCACTGGTCAGGTGGGTGATCGCGGCGGCGGCGGCGATCGCGAGATCGCGCTTCTGGCAGTACGCGGTGCCGAAATCCAGACTGGCCGACAGGTCGACGACCATCCAGGTTTCCAGTTCGCGATCGGCGATCATCTGCCGAACATGCGGATGGGTGGTGCGGGCGGTGACCGACCAATCCATTTGCCGCACATCGTCACCCGGCTGGTACGTGCGAGCCTCGCCCGGCTCCGAACCGGGGCCGGGGATCAGACCCTGGTAATCGCCGTGCAGCACGCCGTCGAGCCGTCGACGCACGGTCAGCTCGAGCGATTTCAGCGCCGCCGACAACTTCGGATCGGTGAGCTCTCCTGCTCGGAACGAAGGCGGTGCGTGTGATGACATCGTCACTCGTGGAACCGGGTCAGATGCTCGGGTCACTTGGGCTGGTTATTGCCGGCGACCTGCGGAATCTGCCCGACCGGCGGCTGGGGAGCCACCTGCGGCTGCGGCACCGGGGGTTGCGGAATCGGCGGTTGCTGCGGCGGCGCAGAGTGCGGACCCATGGTGGGCGGTGCGGCCGGTGCAGGCGCGTGCTGTGTGCTCGGTCCCATCGCCTGCGGCGCGACCTGCGGCAAGCCGATCGTCTGCAGCACGCGCTTGATCACGTCGTCCGGGCTGATCTCATCGGCGAGCGCGTCGTAGGACAACACCAGGCGGTGGCGCAGCACATCCGGGATGACCTCGACCACGTCCTGCGGCACTACGTAGTCGCGGCCGCGGATCAGGGCGACGGCGCGGGCCGCGGCGATGATGCCGAGGCTGGCGCGCGGCGAGGCGCCGTAGGAGATCCAGCTCGCCACATCCTGCATGCCGAAGTCAGCGGGCGTGCGGGTCGCCGCGATCACCCGGACCACATAGTCGACGAGCGCGTGGTGCACGAAGGTGTTGGCGGCCAGCTTCTGCAGCCGGATCACATCATCCGGTTCGAGAATCTGCTTGGCCTCCGGCGGCGTGACACCCATCCGGTAGATGATCTCGCGCTCTTCCTCGACCGACGGGTAGTCGACGACGACCTTGAACAGGAAGCGGTCGCGCTGCGCCTCCGGCAGCGGGTACACGCCCTCGCTCTCGATCGGGTTCTGTGTCGCCATGACGAGGAACGGATCGGGCATCGGGTAGGTCTTGCCACCGATCGACACGTGCCGCTCGGCCATCACCTCGAGCAGTGCCGACTGCACCTTGGCAGGTGCACGGTTGATTTCGTCGGCTAGCAGGAAGTTCGCGACAACCGGTCCGAGCTCGGTGTCGAACTGCTCGCGGCCCTGCCGGTAGATCCGGGTGCCGATGAGGTCGGTGGGCACCAGGTCCGGAGTGAACTGCACCCGGGAGAACGAGCCGCCGACGACCTTGGCAAAGGTCTCCACCGCAAGGGTCTTCGCGATACCAGGCACACCCTCGAGCAGGACGTGGCCCCGCGCGAGTACACCGACCAGCAACCGCTCGACCAGTCGATCCTGGCCCACGATAACCCGCTTGACCTCGTAGATCGCTTTTTCCAGGGTCTGGACGTCACGCTCCAGGGTGCTAGGTACGGGAGCAGGCGCCTCTTTCGCCAAGCTTGCCCCGCTCACACCGTCCGTCGAAGTCACCAACATCCCCGCTTTCGCTTTGGTCCTGTGCGTGCTGCCACAACTATTCCAGGTAATGGCCGCAAGCGCCGCAACCGGCTCCGACAGTACGGGAATCCGTGGGATTCGCCAGCCTGGTTACGCCGCAACGCCACAACCCTCAGGAGACGATACGCACCGCGTACGGCATGATGCCGCCCTCGCGTACCGCGGACACCCGGACGACCTCACCGGATTGCGGCGCTTCCACCATTTTTCCGTTGCCCAGATACAGCGCGACGTGCTGGCTACCGTTGGGGCCCCAGAACAACATGTCGCCGCGGGCCCGCTCGCCAACCGGAACGCGGGTGCCGGCGTTGTATTGATAGCCGCTGTAGTGCGGCAGCGAAACACCGATTCCGGCGAAGGCGTAGATCATCAGTCCCGAGCAGTCGAATCCGACCTTGTTGTAGTCGCCGTGACTGTCGGCGACGCCGCCGTCGCGAATGCCGAGGGTCGGCCCGTCCTCGTCGCCGCCACCCCAGGCATAAATGACTCCCAGCTGGGACATGGCTCGGTCGACGACGGTTTCGACGGCATCGGAACCGCCGACAGCCGGCATGCTCGGGCGCGGGGTGCTCGACCGCGGCGGCGGCGAGTCCTCCAGCTGATTGTGCGGGCGCTTACCCTGCCCCGCCTGAGCCGCACGCTCCCTGGCGGCAGCGTCCTGGGCGGCGCGGGCCGCCGCGGCGGCCGCGGCGGCGCGGATCGCGGCCTCCTCGGCCCTGCGCTGCTCGTCCCAGGCCAGGAATGCTTCACGTTGTCCTTGCAGCCCAGCCACATTCGTGCGCGCGGCGTCCAGCCGTCCCTGGGCCGCGGTGCGCTCGCGGACAATGTTGTCGCGCAGCACGGTCTGCTGATCCAGTTCGGACTTCGCGGCGGCGACGGCGTTCGCCGCGTCGACCTTCTTCTGTTCGGCTACCGCGGCGGCGGCATCCGCCTCGGACTTCGCCCGGCGCGCACTGGAATTCTTGTTGGCCTGATCGATCTGGGCACGTCGAAGGCCGTCGAGGACCTGCTGCTGGTTCTTGGACACCAGGCTCAGCACCTGGGCGCGATCGAGGGCGAGGTCGGGAGTGGCGGAGGTGAGATAGGTGACCATCGAACCGGTACCGGGGCGGGTGTAGGCCTGGGTGGCGAACTGGTCGAAGTTGCGCCGCGCCACGCCGACTTTGGTTCCGGCGTCGGCGAGTTCGCGCTGAGTCTCGACAACCACCGCGGCAGCGGCGTCGGCAGCCGCGCGCGCGTTCTGCAGGTCGACGAGGGCTTTGTTGACCTCTTCGCGTTTGCGCGCAACAGCGTCGTCGAGCTGCTGTAGCTGCTGGTCGGCCGCGGCGACCTGGTTGATCAGTCCGCCGACTTCGGTCAGTCTGGCGTCGACTTGGGCGCCGGCGTCGGCGATCTGGCCGTCGCTGGGGTTCGGCGGGGCGGGCGGCACCGCAGTGACGGGTCCCGCCGTCACCACCACGACAACCGAGACCAGCAACCCCAGAGCGACCCACCGCGGACGCCGAGAGCCGGCTTCGCCGTTGTTGCGCATCGCACCTCCCAAAGGACCCGACGTCGGCTTCGCCTCACGAGCATCAGCCGCACCATCGAGCTCAGTAGTCGGCGAATAGCTCTCTCAACACATCTTCCCCATCAGTAGTCATTCGAACCGTACGACACATCCTTCACCAAGGAAACTCCAGCAACAGAATCACAATCGCGTAATTTGTCCTTTGCCCGAAGTTAGCTGGATGCGCGCAAGGCTCCGCCCGGTTAAAACAAACCGACCGTTAGGAAAAGTGGCAGAACGGATACTCGCTAGCGCGCAGAGTCCCGGTCGCCGTCTCGACCGGGAACCCCCACCGGCACCGCGTCCGCCGACGCTCGCCGAGACTTGATCCAGTACAGCCCGCCGACGACGATCGCGGTGCCCGCCAGCAACACACTGGTGACCGCGGTCCAGGAGATCATTTCCGGCCGCTCCAACTGATCCACGAAAAGCCGGGCCGCCTGTGCCGAATGCGCCTGCTGACTCTTCGAGAAGTCCTCGGCCCGCTCCAGCTTGACCCGGCTGATGGATTCGCTGTACGTGCCGACCCAGTCGTCGCTGAGCACCACGACAGTTCCATGCTCGGCCTTGCCGACCACGGTGGCCAGGTCACGTAGATTGGAGTCGTGGCCTGGATTGCCGGGGATCACCACGATGCTGAGCTCGATTCCATGGGACCGAGCGTCGGCGACGACCGCCTCCAACGCCTTCTGGTCCTTGCCCTTGGGCGTGGCCACATGGTTGTCGGCCACGTCTTTCATGATGGCGTCCATGGCTTTGTCATCGATCCCGGGCGGCAGTTCGGCGGCCATGGGTGTGAAAACCGAGGTGTGCGAGACGGTCATCTTCCATCCGGTCTGTCGAGCCGCACGCGAGGCGACGGGCATCCAACACTGCGGGGTGAGCACTGCCCTGAGCCGGTACATGCCCACCGGCCACCCCTGCAACTCGAAAGCACAGTACGCGACGGAGTGTCGGGCCTCCCGCACATGGCAGGCCCAACGGCCCCCGCGCGTTTCACAGGACAAGCGTACTGTTAGGCTCGAAGGCGCGAGGAGCCAGTACCTTCCAGCGCTGGAGCCCTCCGAAGACGTACCGCCGGCGACTGTTTGCAGGTCGCTCGAAACAACCAGCCACTGGCACAGCCCCGCCGGTGGCCACCCTCACAGACGAGTGGAGCTGACGTGACGACAAGTATCGATACTTTCGGCGCCAAGGGCACCCTCGAGGTCGGAAGCAACTCCTACGAGATCTTCCGCCTCTCCGCCGTGCCCGGCACCGAGAAACTCCCCTACGCACTCAAGGTCCTCGCGGAGAACCTGCTCCGCACCGAGGACGGCGCCAACATCACCGCCGATCACATTCGCGCCATCGCGAGCTGGGATCCGTCGGCCGATCCGAGCATCGAGATCCAGTTCACCCCGGCCCGCGTGATCATGCAGGACTTCACCGGCGTGCCCTGCATCGTCGACCTCGCCACCATGCGTGAGGCCGTCGCCACCCTGGGCGGCGACCCGAACAAGGTCAACCCGCTCGCGCCCGCCGAGATGGTCATCGACCACTCCGTCATCATCGACGTCTTCGGCCGCGCCGACGCGCTCGAACGCAACGTGGACATCGAGTACTCCCGTAACCGTGAGCGCTACCAGTTCCTGCGCTGGGGCCAGGGCGCGTTCGACGACTTCAAGGTCGTCCCCCCCGGCACCGGCATCGTGCACCAGGTCAACATCGAGCACCTGGCTCGCACCGTCATGGTCCGCAACGGCCAGGCCTACCCCGACACCTGTGTCGGCACCGACTCGCACACCACCATGGTCAACGGCCTGGGCGTGCTGGGCTGGGGCGTCGGCGGTATCGAAGCCGAGGCGGCCATGCTGGGCCAGCCCGTGTCCATGCTGATCCCGCGTGTGGTGGGCTTCAAACTGACCGGTGAGATCAAGCCGGGCGTCACCGCCACCGATGTGGTGCTGACCGTCACCGACATGCTGCGCAAGCACGGCGTCGTCGGCAAGTTCGTCGAGTTCTACGGCAAGGGTGTTGCCGAGGTTCCGCTGGCCAACCGCGCCACCCTCGGCAACATGAGCCCCGAATTCGGTTCCACCGCAGCGATCTTCCCGATCGACAGCGTGACCATCGACTACCTGCGCCTGACCGGCCGCAACGATGAGCAGCTCGCGCTCGTCGAGGCGTACGCCAAGGAACAGGGCATGTGGCACGACGCCGAGCACGAGCCCGCGTACTCGGAGTACCTGGAGCTCGACCTGGGCGATGTGGTGCCCTCGATCGCGGGCCCGAAGCGTCCCCAGGACCGAATCCTGCTGTCGGAGTCCAAGACTGCGTTCCGCAAGGACATCCACAACTACACCAGCGACGCCGAGAGCGGCCCGGCTGCCGTCACCCCGCACACGCATCTGGACGAGGCCATCGAGGAGTCCTTCCCGGCCAGCGATCCGGCGGTGCTGTCCTTCGCCGATGACGACTCGGAGTTCGTGCCCTCGGCCGCCAACGGCGCCACCGGCCGCCCGAGCCGGCCGGTCAAGGTCTCCTCGGAGGAGTACGGCGACTTCGTGCTCGATCACGGTGCCGTGGTGGTCGCCTCGATCACCTCGTGCACCAACACCTCCAACCCGTCGGTCATGCTCGGCGCCGCGCTGCTCGCGCGCAACGCCGTCGAGAAGGGCCTCACCTCCAAGCCGTGGGTGAAGACCTCCATGGCCCCGGGTTCGCAGGTCGTCAACGACTACTACAACAAGGCCGGACTGTGGCCCTACCTGGAGAAGCTCGGCTTCTTCCTGGTCGGCTACGGCTGCGCCACCTGCATCGGCAACACCGGCCCGCTGCCGGACGCGGTGTCGAAGGCGATCAATGACAACGACCTGTCGGTCACCGCGGTGCTCTCCGGCAACCGTAACTTCGAAGGCCGCATCTCCCCCGACGTCAAGATGAACTATCTGGCCTCGCCGCCGCTGGTCATCGCGTACGCGCTCGCGGGCACCATGGACTTCGACTTCGAGACCGACGCCCTTGGCCAGGACGCCGACGGCAACGACGTCTTCCTGAAGGACATCTGGCCCTCCTCCAAGGAGATCGAGGAGACCATCGGCACCGCGATCAGCCAGGACATGTTCATCAAGTCCTACGCCGACGTGTTCAAGGGCGACGAGCGCTGGCGCGGCCTGCCCACCCCGGAGGGCAAGACCTTCGAGTGGGATGCCGAGTCCACCTACGTGCGCAAGCCTCCGTACTTCGAGGGCATGCCGCACACCCCGAACCCGGTCACCGATATCAAAGGCGCGCGGGTGCTCGCCTACCTGGGCGATTCGGTCACCACCGACCACATCTCCCCGGCAGGCAACATCAAGCCGGGCACTCCGGCCGCGCAGTACCTGGAGGCCAACGGCGTCGAGCGCAAGGACTACAACTCCTACGGCTCGCGTCGCGGTAACCACGAGGTGATGATCCGCGGCACCTTCGCCAACATCCGGCTGCGCAACCAGCTCCTCGACGACGTCTCGGGCGGCTACACCCGCGACTTCACTCAGGACGGCGGCCCGCAGGCCTTCATCTACGACGCCTCGCAGAACTACCAGGCCGCGGGCATCCCGCTGGTCGTGCTCGGCGGCAAGGAGTACGGCTCGGGTTCCTCGCGTGACTGGGCCGCCAAGGGCACCAGCCTGCTGGGTGTGAAGGCCGTCATCACCGAGTCCTTCGAGCGCATCCACCGCTCCAACCTCATCGGCATGGGCGTCATCCCGCTGCAGTTCCCGGCAGGCGAGTCGGCCGCGTCGCTGAAGCTGAACGGCACCGAGACCTTCGACATCGAGGGCATCACCCAGCTGAACGAGGGTGCTACTCCGAAGACCCTGAAGGTCACGGCCACCAAAGAAAACGGCGAAAAGGTGACCTTTGATGCCGTGGTCCGGATCGACACCCCCGGTGAAGCCGACTACTACCGCAACGGCGGCATCCTGCAGTACGTGCTGCGCAACATGATCAAGGGATAGCACCCGAACGATCACGGTGACTGTGCGTGAAAGCTCCTGCCCCGCTTGTGAAAGGCTAGGCTCGAGCTTTCACGCACAGTTCGTTGGCGGCATCGACGCTGAGCTTGCCGAGCGTCCGGAAGACTCCAGCGCCCGCAAGACTCTAGCCACGAAACGGAGACTGTGTGCCCAAGGTCAGTGACGATCACCTCGCCGCCCGGCGCAACCAGATCCTCGACGGCGCACGCAGCTGCTTCGCCGAATACGGTTACGACGGTGCCACGGTGCGCCGCCTCGAAGAGACCACCGGGCTCTCACGCGGCGCGATCTTCCATCACTTCCGTGACAAGGACGCCCTTTTCCTCGCGCTCGCGCAGGAAGACGCCGTGCGGATGGCCGATGTGGCCGCCCACCAGGGTCTGGTGCAGGTGATGCGGGACATGCTTGCCGACCCGAAGCAATTCAATTGGCTCGGAACACGTTTGGAGATCGCGCGCCGGTTGCGCACCGACGCCGAATTCCGAGCGAACTGGGAGCAGCGCTCGGAGGAGCTGACCGCCGCCACCCTGGCCCGCCTGGAGCGCCGCAAGGCGGAGGGCAGGCTGCGCGACGACGTCCCCACAGATGTCCTGCTCGGCTACCTGGACTTGGTCCTCGACGGCCTGATCGCCCGCATAGCCTCCGGCCACACCAATGAAAACCTTTCGGCGGTACTGGATCTCGTCGAAGCCTCGGTTCGCCGCAGGGAGTGACTTCCCGAACGGGCGTTCCCAGGCCATCGATCAGCTCGGGCGGTGGCGAGTTACCAGCTGTAATGGCGGCTTCGGGTGCCACCGGCCGGGATTATGATCGGTAGGTCGGGGCTGCATTTCGCCGTTAGAGGTGGTGGACGCCATGAGCGGTTGCGATACGACGCGGAGCCTCGCCGACTGCGAACGTTCGGCGAACATCGGCGCGTGCCGTGGACCTGCTCCGGCCGACGAGAGAGTGCGCGGTGTCCGATGACGGTATCGGGGGGACACAACGCGACCTGAGGTTCGGCATCGTCGCAGAATTGGCCGAGGCCGGCTTCGACGATGCCCGCGAAGTCGGCCGCGGCGGCTTCGGGGTCGTGTATCAGTGCATCGAGCAGGCTCTCGACCGCACGGTGGCGGTCAAGGTGCTATCGACAGAGGTCGACGACGACGGGCGAGCTCGCTTCCTTCGCGAACAACGGGCCCTCGGCCGGTTCTCCGGACATCCGAACATCGTGCAGGTGCTGCGCGCCGACATCACCGCGACCGGCCGCCCGTTCATCGTGATGCCATTTCATCGCCGTGGATCCCTGGATACCCGCATTCGAGCCGACGGGCCGATCCCCTGGCAGGAGGTGCTGTCGATCGGTGTGAAGCTGGCGGGAGCGCTGGCCTCGGCCCATGCCTGTGGTGTGGTGCATCGTGACGTGAATCCGGCCAATGTCCTGGTAACCGACTACGGGGAGCCGCAGCTCGCGGACTTCGGAATCGCCCGCATCGGCGGTCTGTTCGAGACCGCGACCGGGCTGGTAGCCGGCACACCGGCCTACACGGCTCCCGAAGTCCTGAAGGGCGCAGCGCCGTCGGTGGCCTCGGACGTCTACGGTCTCGGTGCGACACTGTTCTGCCTGCTCACCGGTCACGCTGCCTTCGCGAGACGAACCGGCGAGACGATGGTTGCGCAGTTCGTGCGGATCACCTCCGATCCGGTACCTGACCTGCGGGCACAGGGCGTGCCGCCGCTGCTGCACGCCGCCATCGACAGCGCGATGGCACCCGAGCCGACTGACCGGCCTGCCTCCGCACAGGACTTCGGCGAGCAACTGCGCAACATACAGTTCGCCTGCGGTCTTCCGGTCGACACGCCGGCCGTCCCGATCGGCGTCGAAACCACGCCCAGCGTGACGGCGCAAGCGGTTGCGCGCACGCCGCCGGCGCCACCGACGGCCGTGGCGACGCCGATGACCCGGTATCGGCCACGTACGTCGCCACATCGACTTGTCGAACGCCCGGCGCTGCTGGAGCTGCTGCGGGCGGGCCAGTCACGGCGGCTGGTGCTGATCCACGCGCCCGCCGGTTTCGGCAAGAGCACGCTGGCGACGCAATGGGCCGACGTCCTCGAGGCGGACGGATCCAGCGTCGCCTGGCTCACGGTGGACACCGACGACGACAATGTCGTGTGGTTCCTGTCCCACCTCGTGGAGGCTGTGCGGCGCGTGCGTCCCGCGCTGGCCGCCGAGCTGGCCCAAATTCTCGAAGAACGCGCCAGCGATGCGGCCAGGCACGTGATGACGATGCTCATCAACCAGATCCACGCCGGCGGTGAAACGGTCGCCGTGGTGATCGAGGATTGGCATCTGGTAACCAGTCCCGCGTCGATCGCGGCGATGGAGTTTCTGCTGGACAACGGCTGCCATCACCTGCGCATGATCGTCACCAGCCGAAACAGGACCGGACTCCCGCTCGGGCGGATGCGAGTGCACGACGAACTTGTCGAGATCGACGAAAGTCAGCTCCGATTCGATGCCGCCGACACCGCGCGGCTACTCGCCGGTGTCGAGGGCGTCGAACTGGACGCCGACGACGTCGACAACCTGTGTCGATCGACCGAAGGATGGGCTGCCGCACTGCAGTTGGCCGCGTTGTCACTGCGCGGAAAGGACCGTCCTGGTAGTCATCTGGACGGAATTTCAGGTCAGCACTACGCCATCGGCGAATACCTGATGGAGAATGTGGTGGCGGATCTCGAACCCCCGGTCCTCGATTTCCTGATGCGGACCGCCGTCACCGCGACCATTTGCGGGGATCTCGCCGAGGCGCTCGCCGAGGTGTCTTCTGGGCAGCAAATGCTCGAAGATCTGTACAAGCAGGATCTGTTCCTGCGCAGCGTCGACGATGAGCTGCGCTGGTTCCGATATCACGGACTGTTCGCAGACTACTTGCGCCGCAGGCTGATTCGGCAACATCCCGGTCTGCTCGAACAATTGCATGCGACCGCGTCGATCTGGTTCGCCGAGCACGACATGCTCACCGAAGCAGTCGATCACGCGCTCGCGGCAGACGCGCCGGAGCGCGCGATGCGCCTGATCGAGGAGCATGCCGACGAGTTGATCGAGAACGCCAGGATGGCCACGTTCCTCGGTCTCGTCGCGAAGTTGCCCACCGCACTCTGCCTGGGCAACCCTCGGCTGCAACTGTCGGTAGCCTGGGCGACTATCGCATTGCAACGCGCCGCCGCGACCCGCACCGCACTGGAACAGGTCGACGCCGCGATCGCGGCGCTGCCCGCCGACGATGCGCTCGGCGGCGATCTTCGCGCCGAGGCTGCCGTGGCCCGCGCGGCCGAGTTGATGGTGATCGACAGATGCACCGATCTGCCGGACTACGTGACCGCGCATCTGCCAGCACCGGTCCGGCCATTCTTCGCCAACGCCCTGGCTACCACCGCGGCGGCAATTGCCCTGTGTCACTTCGACTTCGACGGCGCCGCCCGATGGCACGAGTGGGCCGAGCCCTCTCGGACCCGCTCCACAGGCCCGTTCAACGCCGTGTACAGCCACTGCATCGCCGGCCTCGCCGCCTTCGATCATCTCGACATTGCGGACGCCGAGACAAGCTTCCGTACGGCGGTGCGACTTGCACTCGAGACCGGCACCCAATCCCACGCCACCCGCCAGTCCACCGCAATGCTGGGAGATCTGCTGTACGAGACCGGGCAGTTCGTGGAGGCTCAGGAACTTCTCGCACCCTGGCCCGGGATGGAAGGCGGCACCGTCGAGGTCCTGCTCGCCATCTACGGCACCGGATCGCGTCTGGCGGCGTTGCGCGGCGATCTCGAGACCGCTCGAGCCCGACTCGACGAAGGGCAGCACATCGCCGAGATCCGGAGCCTGCCCCGGGTGGCAGCCCGGATCCTCAACGAACGGGTGCGCCACGGCCTGCCGATTCCACAGACCGATCGTGAGAAACTCGAGCACCTCCCGACCTATCGTCGACAACCGGACGCGATCCTGGCCCTGACATCGGAGCTCGAGCAGGACTCGGCCGTCCACCTGCTGCTCGCCGAGAATTCCACCGACTCGATTCGGGCCGCCACCGCCCGAGCCGAGCGTCTGGTGCAGGTAATCCAGGGCCAGACACGGCCACGGGCACTACTGCACGCTCAACTCCGCTACGTCTGTTGTCTGTCGGCGGCCGGACGGTCCGAGCAGGCGGCGGCACTGCTGGCTCCGCTGCTACGCCGCTGCGCCGAACTCGGCTTGGTCCGTACCGTTGTCGACAGCGGACCCGCCATAGCACCGGTGCTGGAAACACTGGCCGAGGCCACCGATGAAAGGATCCGGCCGCCGCATTCGTTCCTGCGACAGGTATCGGCCGCCATCGATCAGTCGCACCGGGCGTGAGCGCAGGCTCGCATTTCGCGCGCGGCCGACGGTGCGGCTATGAACCGATGGTCGGCGTCGATTGCGCCGGATCGGTCAGTGCCCCGTATAGCGCTTTCAAGGTGCGGATCGTGGCCTCGACATCGGCTCGGGGCAGGTCGCCGAACCCTTGTTGCTCGGACTGCGCGATCAATGCCTTCGCGTCGGTGAGCAGTTGCTTGCCGACGTCTGTGAGGGTGAGCGTGTGCTGCCTGCGAGACTGCGCCGAGACCTCGACCTGGATCCAGCCTCGTTGCCTTGCGATATCGATCTGTCTGCTGACCGCGCTCTTTGCAATGCCGAGGCGTTCGGCGATGAGTTGTTGAGACGGCACCTCAGGGCCGACGTCGAACAGCCGCAACAGCGTGAACTGCCGCAGGCTGATGCCGAGCTCGCGACGGAACATCGCATCGCCGCGCTTGTCGACCAAAACGACGACCTGATGAACGTAGTAGCCGAACTCGCTGTATAGATCCGTCGGACGCGACATACGAGCATCATACCCATCGAGTTCACATCAGAACTGTTCACATGAGAACAATCTCGGCTACGCTGTCCGAGGACACCCCCTCGGAAGGACAAAAGAATGATTCACGAAGTAACACGCGGCCGAGCACGCAACGGTGAGGCCTCACTCGCCTACGAGATGTTCGGACCGAGCACCGGAGAGCCACTCCTGCTGATCATGGGGGTGGGGGCGCAAATGTTGCTCTGGCACGAGGACTTCTGTCTGGAATTGGTGCGACGTGGATTCCAGGTCGTGCGGATGGACAATCGTGACGTCGGACTCTCGACGCACCTCACCCACCACGGTGAGCCGAGGCTGTTCGACCTGATCACACGCCCGAAGGCCGCGGCCCGATATTCGCTCAGCGACATGGCCGACGATGCGATTGCGGTACTCGACGATCTCGGCTGGTCCTCGGCCAACGTGGTCGGCGGCTCGCTCGGCGGCATGATCGCGCAAACGATGGCGATCGAGCATCCACAGCGGCTGCGTTCGCTGACCTCGATCATGTCGTCACCATCGGCGCGCATCGGGCGCGCCACCATCAGGACGAGCATGAAAGTTGCTGCGTTGCTGAAGCATCCGGTGAACACCGCGGAGGCAGCCGGACAACAACTCGTCGACACATACAAGATCATCGGCACACCGGCCGATAACTATCCACTCGACGACAAGTGGCTCGAAGAGATCGGCGCGTTGAGCTTCCAGAGGGCTCACGACCCCGCGGGCAAGCTCCGGCAGCAGGCAGCCATGCTTGCGGCCCCGGATCGAAGCAAGGCGCTGGCCGCACTCCGACTGCCGACACTGGTCATGCATGGCACCGTCGATCCGATGATTCGACCCGCCGGCGCACAAGCGACCGCCAAGGCCGTCCCCGGGGCGAAACTCGTCATGATGCCAGGCGTCGGGCACGGTGCGTTTCCCCGAGAGGTCTGGCCGATCATGATCGACAATATCTGCGCGATCGCCGTGTAATCGGTCGCGACATGGTGCGCCGGGTCGGCGAACCTCGGTTCAGTAGGTGTCGGTTCAGTAGGTCTCGGGTCTGTAGATGTCGGGATCAGTTGGTGTCGGGTTCAGTAGGTGTCGTTGAGGTAGTCGGCGGCGTGGGTTGTCCAGAGGACGTCGGTGCCGGGCATGTTATGGCCCGAGTACAGGACGTGCTGGCCGTCCGGCCACGGGGTCAGATATCCGATCACCCCGTTCACGGCCGTGGCATACCGGCCGAGGTTGGCGATCGGGTCGTTCATCAGGAAGCTCAGCAGTTCGGCGAAGATCAGCGGCGCCACGTTGCCGATGCGGGCTCCTTCGACGAAGGAGAACGGCGATATCCCGACATCGATCACCCGCAGCGGCGAGTCCTGGGGCGACGAGGTGATGATGTCGCCGGGATTGGCATATTCACGCACGTCGAGGGCCGGCCAGGCGCCGCGCTCGCCGTGCAGTCCGTAGGTCGTTGCGGGGCACAGATTTCCGACCGACTGACCGCGCTTGCGTAGTGGGTTCGCGATATTCACCGCGAAGGCGATCTCGAGGGGGGAGCCGTCGGCGTTGGTGTACTTGCCCGAACGCACTCCTTCCAGAATCTTGCTCGCGCAGATGCCGCCGAGCGAATAACTCAGCAGCCCACAGACATTCGGCGAGTCCTGGATGGCCCGCACGCCCGCCGCGACGCCGCGACGGATCGAGGTCTTCAGTGACGGGCCCCAGAGATCCGGCGTCGGTCCGATCGAGGCGGGCCAATCCGGTTCGAAGCAGGTGAAGCGGTCGGTGTCGAGCAGCTTGGTGACGTCATGGAGCATCCCCGTCGGCGTCCCGTTGGCATTCCGCGGCTCGCCCGTGCCGCGGAGGGTGACGATATCGATCATCATGCTCTCCCTTGTGCACCGCACTTCGGTGCGATAACTCCAAGGATGACCCACTGTTCCCCCGCGCACACGAGTAACGAACTACCTTATTTCCCGCAGGTCACGCGCCGTATTCGAGGCTGCCGAGCAGGGTGCGAGCGATGCGGTCGAGTTCACGGCGGTCCGTGGCCGACAGCACCGACAGGATGCGGGTTTCGTTCTCGGTGTGTGCGGTGACCACGGTGTCGATGAGCTCGCGGCCCGAATCGGTGAGTGTGACGCGGACAGCCCGACGATCCTCGGCGTCGGCGATGCGCCGGACGAACCCTGCCGACTCGAGGCGATCGAGCCGTCCGGTCATACCGGCGCGTGACAGCATCAGCGTGTCGGCGAGCACCGACGGGTTCAGTTCGAAGGGCTCCCCCGAACGGCGCAGTGCGGCAAGCACATCGAACTCACCCCGCTGCAGTCCGTGCGCGGTGAAGACCGCTTCGATCGCTCGTTGCGCAACCACGAGCAGCCGCCCGAGGCGACCGATTACGGCCATCGCGTCGAGCTCGAGATCCGGTCGTTCCCGGCGCCACTGCTCGACGAGCGCGTCGACGGGATCTTGCTTCATATCGGCCATGGACAAGATTCTATTCGTTGCGATATAGTTCGGTAGCGAATTATCAATGACCGAATCAGTTGGAGGACATCATGAACGACACCACCACCCGCAGCTTCGCCATCCGCCAGCCGCAGGACGCCGAGGTTCTGCGGACGGATTCGGTCACCATGCGACTGCTCATCGACTCGAGCGAAGCGGGCGGCGCGGTAAGCCACCTGGAGGTCAGCATGGAGCGGGGCGCCGACGGGGCGACCCCGCACTACCACACCAAGTCCGACGAGCTCTTCTATGTCGCCGACGGCGAGCTGCAGGTGCTGGCAGGCGACGAGATCGTCACCGTCGGCGCCGGCGGATCGATCGTCGTGCCCAAGCTCATGCCGCACGCTTTCGGCGCCACCCCGGACAGCTCGGCACGAATTCTGATCGCCCTGATGCCCGCCGTCGAACGCTTCGGATACTTCCGACTGCTCGATCGGCTCGTCAAAGGCGAGGCGACCTTCGAGGAACTCGCCGCGTCTCAGGAAGAATTCGACAACCATTTCATCGATGCACCGGCCTGGTGGGCCGAGCGCAACGCCAACCGGCGGTGATTTCGGCACTCACCAAATGTGGACCACGACCGACAGGGCGATACCCGGATCACGCGAATGTGGCGAAGACATCAGCGCGCACGGGAACAACCCACACCGAACGCTGGGTTCTTCCGCACATGACATTTTCCGTTCCTGTCGTAGTGCGCGGCTATGAGCTCGATACACAAGGCCATCTGAATCAGGCTGTGTATCTGCAATACGCCGAGCACGCCCGCTGGGAACTGCTGCGCGCCGCCGGAGTGGGCCAGGACAAGCTCCTGGCCACCGGCGTGGGGCCAGTGGTGCTGGAGACCACCATCAAGTACCGACGCGAGCTGCGCGGCGGCGACGAGGTGAGCATCACCTGCGAATTCGATTGGCAGCAGGGCAAAACCTTCCGCATCCGCCAGGAGATCCGCAAGCTCGACGGAACGGTCGCCGCCGAGGTTTCGGTGATCGGTGGCGTCCTCGACCTCACCGCGCGCAAGCTCATCGAGGCTCCGGGTGAACGTTTCCGCACCCTCGCCGAACGACCGGATCTGCTCGGCCTCTGAACAAGGTCACCGCCCAGCACCGCCCGATGGGTCGGCCGGAAACTTGCACGTTCGCCTGCACAGCCGCCAACACTCGGCAATACCACTAGGCATACCTAGGTATTCCGATAGCCTGCAGATTGCTGAACAACGTTCTCCGGCACACCGAAAATCTTTCGGCTCAAGCGCATCCCACGCCGTATCAGGTTTGCCAGCCGCCGTGAAATCTTTCGATCCGAACCGATCGACGGCCTCTGCACGTTATGCTTCAGATCACGCTCGGGGGCCCTGGCAAATCGCGAGCAGATCGGAGAACTCACTATGACCGACGCCATCCACCTTCCCGGTCCCGCGCCGACGGGAGATCGCGTTCCCGCGTTGCAGGGCCTACTGGTGGCCGAGTCGGAACGCGCTATCACCGTCCGGGTCAACGAGGGCACCTGGACGTTCCGCAGGGACGACGTACTGCGGGTGCTCCCCGATCAGCACGCCACGAGTTCCGACGGTCGCCCGGTACTGGTTGACATTCGTCCCGGCGCCACCGCCGACTTCACCCGCCGCCTGCGCGTCGACCTCGTCGAACGCCCGATGACCATCGCGGCCGAGCCGTCACTTGCACTGGGAGATGAACTGCTGCAACAACTCACGGCGTCGTGGGCCGACTCGCTCGAGCTCGTCGACTGCCCGGGCGCCGGCAGCGCGACCTTCACCTATTGCCAGACCAAATCGTTCGAAAGTAGCGACGACGGCATCAACTGCGACAGTCTCGACTGAACGGGACCCCGCATGGCGGCAAGCCGTACAGGTTCGGTCCTGATCGTCACCGAATCCGATGATCTGCACGGCACCGCCATGGCGGCGACGTTGCGAGAACACCACGGGCTCAGCCCGATTCAACTCGACCTCCGCGACTTTCCGCGCGAATCCGGAAGTTTCCGGCTCGACCGGTTCGGCACTGCGCGATCACTGTCGCATCTGATCGGGATCGACGACGTGCGTTCGGTGTGGTGGCGACGACCACACCCGACGCGGGTTCCGGTCGGCGTGCGCGCATCCGACGATGCCTACCGCCAAGCCGAGTGCGACGGGTTCATCCAAGGGCTGCTGTGGTCGATCCCGGCAAATTGGGTCAACGACCCCGGTGCCGACCGCACTGCCACCCGCAAGATCGTGCAGCTGCAGACCGCACAGCGAGCGGGATTCGTCATCCCGGAGACCCTTATCACCAACGATCCGGACGAGGCGCGCAGTTTTGTCGAATCCCGTTCCGGCGCTGTCGTTTACAAGCGCACCGGAACCGGGCGCGCAGAATTCGCCGAGACCAGGATCATCACCCGGGGCGACTTCGGCAAGCTCGCAGGCATCCGCTCCGCGCCCACTACATTCCAGGATTACGTCCAAGCCGAGTGCGATCTGCGGGTCGTGTGGGTCGACGGTGTCGAATGGACGGTCCGGATCGACTCACAGGCCGGTGTCGGCCGGGTGGACTCGCGGTTGGACACCACCGTGGACTTCACCCGCGCCAATCTGCCCGCATCCGTCAGTAAGTCATTGGCCACCCTGATGGGCGCGCTCGGCCTGAGCTTCGGCGTCCTGGACCTGCGCCTCGGTGTCGACGGCGAGTACTACTTCCTCGAGGTCAACCCGCAGGGCCAGTTCGCCTACCTGGAGATCAAGACGGGGCTGCCGATCTTCCGTAGCCTCGGCAATCTCCTGGTGGATGGTGACGGCGCAGTGCCGGGGTACTGAGCACAGAGCGGTTCGAAACCGCTACGAGCTCTTCCGGCGGTTCGCGCCACCGCGGCTGCGGAGTTGCACATGCGACTCCACCAGCACGTTGTGGATGAAACCGTACGAACGTCCGGTAGACCGGGCCAGCGAACGAATGCTTGCGCCCGCCTCGTATTGCTTCTTCAACTGGGTTTGTAGCCGATCGCGTGACCTACCGGTGACGCGTGTGCCCCTACCCAATGGGGTCTTGACTTGTGTGGGCCTGTCGCTCATGGCTTCCTCCGAGTCGCCGAGCCGCGTGTATCCAGGCTAAGCACTCAGCGGGCCGTGATCAACAGATCCTTGTGATGAAAATCACGCGAGCTGAATCAGTTCCAGATAATCCTGGGACCAGTGGTCCTCGGTGCCGTCCGGAAGCAAGATCACACGCTCCGGATTCAGCGCCTCGGCCGCGCCGGGGTCGTGCGTGACGAGCACAACGGCACCCGCGTAGCTACGCAATGCGTCCAGCACCTGCTCACGCGAGACGGGATCGAGGTTGTTGGTCGGCTCGTCGAGCAGCAGTACATTCGCCGCGGAAGACACCAGCCCGGCCAGCGCGAGGCGGGTCTTCTCACCACCTGACAGCGTTCCCGCGGGCTGATCCAGCTGCGGGCCGGTGAACATGAATGCGCCCAACAGGCTGCGCAGCTCCTGCTCCCCCGCGTCCGGCGACGCGTGCCGGATGTTCTCCCACACCGATGCGTTGTCGTCGAGCGTGTCGTGTTCCTGGGCGAAGTAGCCGATCTTCAGACCACGGCCTTCTTCGAGTCCACCCGAATCCGGGGTCTCCACACCCGCGAGCAGCCGCAGCAGCGTGGTTTTGCCCGCACCGTTGAGTCCGAGCACCACGACCCGACTGCCCTTGTCGATCGCGAACTCCACACCGGTGAAGATCTCCAGCGAGCCGTACACCTTGGTCAGGTTCTTGACCATCAGCGGCGTCTTGCCACACGGCGCGGGCTCGGGGAACTTGATCCGCGCCACCTTGTCGGCGACCCGGATGTCATCGAGCTCCGCCATCAGCCGATCGGCACGCTTGGCCATATTCTGCGCCGCAGTGGCCTTGGTGGCCTTGGCGCCGAGTTTGGCGGCCTGCACGCGCAGCGCGCTCGCCTTCTTCTCGGCATTCGCACGTTCTCTGCGTCTGCGCTGTTCGTCGGTGGCGCGGGCGTCGAGATACTTCTTCCAGCCCATGTTGTAGATGTCGGCCTCGCCGCGCACCGCGTCCAGGAACCACACCTTGTTGACCACGTCACCGAGCAGTTCGACATCGTGGCTGATCACGATCAGTCCGCCGTCGTGGTTCTGCAGGAAGCCACGCAACCAGGTGATGGAGTCGGCGTCGAGGTGGTTGGTCGGCTCGTCGAGCAGCAGGATCGTGTCGGAGCGACCGCCGCTGCCGTCGGAGGCGGCAAACAGGATGCGCGCCAACTCGATTCGGCGGCGCTGGCCACCCGACAGGGTGCGCAGCGGCTGGCCGAGCACGCGGTCGGGCAGGCCGAGGCTGTTGCAGATCCGCGCGGCCTCGCTCTCGGCGACATAACCGCCGAGCGACGAGAAACGCTCCTCCAGCCGTCCGTATTTGCGCACAGCTTTGTCGCGTTCGGCATCGTCGACCACCTCGGCCATCAGCGCCTGCTGTTTTTCCATGTCGCGCAGCAATGCGTCGAGTCCGCGCGCGGAAAGGACGCGATCGCGGGCGAGCACGTCCAGGTTGCCCTCGCGCGGGTCCTGCGGCAGGTAGCCGATATCGGTGGATCGCAAGATTTTCCCGGCGTAGGGTTCGCCCTCACCTGCCAGAATGCGCAGTGTGGTGGTCTTGCCCGCGCCATTGCGCCCGACCAGTCCGATCCGGTCGCCGGCCTGCACCCGCAGTGCCGGCCCCGGGGCCGACAGCAGGGTGCGGACTCCGGCCCGGACCTCCAGGTCCGTCGCGGTGATCACAGGCTTCTCCTCACGGATACGTGGTGCTGGTCGTTGGCTGCTCGATTGTGCGACGAGATCAGCGCAAGAACCACCGATTTTACCTGCCCCCGGAGACCGCTCTTACACCCAGCGAGCCCGGTGTGACCGCGGTAACGTTCCGGGACCTTCCGACGCCGGCCGACCCCGTCGGCTCACCCCCTACTTCCATCTGGCGCGGATGTCGAAATAGTCGGCGGCCCGGGGCGGATGTCGTGGAAGCGCGTAGGCCGTTTCGATGTGTGCCAACCACCGGAACCGCGATCAGCTGCTATGCGTGGCCACCGCGCCTGCCGTCGACGGCAGGAATTGTGTATTTCCTTGCTGCCCTGAAGAATTGGGAACCTGTTCCCATAGATGAGGACGTGGCCACCGGCGGAACGATCACAATCGCTAATGGAACAGCGGCGTCAAAGGAGCGAGTCGATGAAGCCTGAGGCTTGGGGAGGCCGTGGTGACTAGCAGCGAGTTGCCACAGCTGATCACGGACCCCGACGCCGCTACCGACGACGAGCCGACTACAGACCAGCCCGCTGCGCCGGGACAGCCCCCGCCGGAACGACAGTCGGACGTCGTAGCGAAAACGGCTCTGGCACTGGCAAATCTGGGTCGGAATCTGTCCGGGGCCACGGCACCGCCGAATCCGTCCGGGGCCACAGCACCACCGAGTTCCGCCCCACCGTGGCACGGGTTGCCGTCACTGCGCCCCACCCCCGCCGTCGGCACCGGCGCGGCACCGGCGACGCCTGCCGCCAGTACGACCGCGCCTGCGGAGCCCGCGCAACCTTCGATTACGCAGACACCCCCACCGGCCATCACACCCGCCGCCGCGGCACCGGCATCGATGGGGCTCGATCCCGAGATGCTCGCGCAGCTCGCGCCGACCGCGGGCTCGGCGGCGCTGTCCGCACTGCCGATGCTGGCCTCGGCGCTGGCAGGGCTGTCCAACAACGACTCCGGATCCCCCGTCGCTGCGGCTCCTGCAGTCGACGCCACCGGTGCCGGCCTGACCCCCGAGGCTCAACAAGCGCTCGCAGCGTTGGAGAAATTGGCAGTCCTGTACGGCGAGGAAGACGGTGACACCGCCTCGAACACCGGCAGCCTGGCGACCCGACCCGGCGCGGTCAACGGCTCAGGCGCCACCGCAACGGCCCTCCGAGCGCGGTCCATGTTCCAGAAGAATGCAGCGACGGCGTTCAATACCCTCGACAATGGACTCGCGCAACACCTGGTAGGCCTGGCCGGATCCAACAAAGTCGACAAAAAAGCCATTCTTCGGATCATTCGTGAGGTCAATGTGGAATTGGCCGAGCTCGGTCCGAACGCCTACACCAAGGCCGGGCAGCGGAAAGTGCACCAAATACTCACCGCCGCACTGCAAAAAGCCCAGACGATCGTCGGCAGCGGTCAAGCGAACGCCTCCGAAACCGCCACGGCGGTCAACCAGCTCACCAACCAGTACCTCAATGGCATAGCCGGAAGGCAAACAGCGATCAGCGGCACCGGGCAGCCGGGCGACGGACGTGCCAGGCTACCGCTGGACCCCGGCAATTACCGCGTCAGTTCCGGCTACGGCCCCCGCAACGGCGACCACCACGGCGGTATCGACCTTGCGGCCGCCGCGGGCACCCCTATCTACGCCGCTACCGGTGGCACCGTGATTCAAGCAGGCAACAGTGGCAGCGGCTACGGCTATCACGTGCGGATTCGGTCTGCGGACGGCACCGAGACCATCTACGCCCACCAAACCGCAGGCAGCATCCGGGTGCGAGTGGGCGATCAGATCCCCGCGGGAACAGTGATCGGCGCAGTCGGATCGACCGGCAATTCCACCGGCAACCACCTGCACTACGAGGTTCGCCGGAACGGCCAGTCGGTGGATCCTCGCGGTTACCTGGCCGCCAACGGGCTACAAGTATGAGTGCGGTGTTGCACCGACCCCGGAACGCAGCGACGGTGGCACCGCGCATCCACGATCGTCGTGCGCCGAGAACAGCGAATCTCGACCAGGCTCGGCGGCAGGACGGTCACGTTCTGCTCGCGGCCGACCGGCGACCGGCTCAGGCCGGGCCGGCCTCCCACGCGAACCCGTCCGGGTCGGTGAAGGGCCCGGTATTGCCGCCGATGACGATCCGGTGCGACCCGGTGCCCTCCGGGGGGATGCCGGCATCCTTGGCGGCGGCACGGCGCCCGTAGAGCGCCAGCTTGACCGAAGCCGGCGGGGTGTCGAACTCGACGTACTTGCTGCCGAAGCTCTTTGCCACGGCCAGGCCGCGGTCGAGGTAGAACTGCTTGGTCGCCTTGACGTCGTCGACCCCGAGGAGCACCACGAAATCGTCGACCTCCCGGGTGGCCGGGCCGGTGTTCTTCTTCGATGACGTCGCGACCTTCCAGATCGCCCCGTCCGGGGCCTGGACGACGCCGCCATAGCCCCAGAAGCTCTTCTTGGCCTGCTTCAGCGTGGTCGCGCCTGCGTCGAGCGCGGTGCCGATGAGGCTGTCGACAGTGCTCGGCTGAGACACCACGAGCGACAGGA
Organism: Nocardia sp. NBC_01009; assembly: GCF_045208035.1. NCBI lineage: Bacteria > Bacillati > Actinomycetota > Actinomycetes > Mycobacteriales > Nocardiaceae > Nocardia > Nocardia sp. NBC_01009. The sequence continues at coordinate 6,481,320 of NZ_CP108695.1, forward strand.
TGAAGCCACGAAAGCCGGTCGTCGGCGTCTCCGAGGCGCGGACGCGTACTTTGTCGCCGAGACCGAACGCGGCGGCGTAGAAGGCCGTGGCGGCCGCGGGGTCGGGCACCTCCAAGGTGACGGACTCGATAGAGGTCTGGTGCGTAGTGATGTCCATGGCAGCCACGCTAATTGCTGCTCGGTAGCCTGTGCTTCTCGATTCCTGATCGGTTTCGCCATGCACGGCAACATCCCTCTCCGCGCCGGCCGCGTGGAGCCGGATAAGCGCTAGCCGGTACCTCGACCAGTTCGCATAGCCGAAAACGCGGTCGTTCCCCGGGTGCCCTGGCCGGCTATCGGATCCCGACCACTACGCGGTCGTCGCCGTACTGCCACACGATTCCGGCTTCGGCGAAGCCCGCCTCGTACGCGAAGGCGATGTAGTCGTGGACGGTGGGCCGGTCGTGAACCGTGTGGGCGAATCCCCCGTCGCGCACGCGGACCAGGTCGGCAAGTTCGGGAGCGCGATCGACCGCTGCCCACCACGCCTCCCAGTCCTCCAGACCGGCGGTTCCTACTCGTTGGGCACGGCGGGCGGTCATGGCTTTGCCCAGTGCGTCCAGTCGCGGGCCGGTCGCCCCCTCGTAGAGATGGTCCCCGTCGATGAACAGACCGCCGGGTGCGAGCGTCCCCGCGCAGGCCCGGATCAGCGCGCGGAGCGGTTCGCGGTTCATCCAATGCAGAGCGGTGGTGCTCACGAAAGCATCTGGCGCTCGATGCAATTGGAGTCTGTCGAGCCAATCGCGCTCGCGCAGATCGGCGTTCACCGTGCGGAATCGCGGTGACCCCAGGGTCATCTCGGCCAACGTCAGCAGGAGTGGATCCGCGTCCACGCCGACGATGGCTGCGGCGGGCATGCGCGTGAGCAGCCGGTCCGACAGCGTTCCCGGCCCGACGCCGAGGTCGACGATCAACGGGTCCGTCCGGTCGACGAGTTCGGTCAGAACATCACCGATAGCCTCGAACCGCTGTTCGCGATCGGGCATGTAGTGCTCCTGCTGGCGATCCCACCGGCCGATCCAGTACCACGCTCGCGAAATATCAAGCTTGCTGATCGTCACACGAATCCTCCTCGAATGTAAGGTATTTCGCGCATCCTGCGATAACCGCCGCCCAGCCCTCCCCGGTCGACGTGGTCCGAGGCCCCAGCATAAAGTGCGCCGAGCTCAATAACCGACCATTTAGTCCAGTTCGAAGCGAAAGGCTTCCCCGACCGCTTACAGACCCGCACATCTGTCGATCGCGCCGCGAGCGCGTACATTTCGCCCAGCATCGGCACGCCGCTGTCGCGCTACAACCCAGTCATGTGTTGCAATCCCACGACCCGCTTGGCCCCGACTGGCGATGTCGACCCGCCGGTTCGGCTATCGCGCGGGCTGTTTGCAGGCTGGACACAGTCCGTGCAGAGTCAGTCCGGCGTTAGCAGCGAGTTCGAACCGGCTGCCGCGACTGGCGTGATCCAGCGCGGTTGCCAGTCGTTCGGCGGGGACTTCGATCACCGCCGCGCACCGTGTACAGACGGCGTGGTGGTGGGGTCGTACGGTCAGCCCGTAGCTCGCGGCCCTTTCCCCGACAGTGAGCACGTGCAGGGCGCCGATCTCGACCATCCGCGCAAGCGTGCGATACACCGTGGTCAGGTCGACGAGTTCCCGTCGCTCGGTGAGTCGTGCGACGATCTCCTGCGCATTGAGGTGCCCTCCGGAGGGATCGCTGGTCAGTACCGACATCACCGCCAAACGCGGTGCGGTGCACCGTAACCCGTGACTGCGCAGGATAGATCGTGCGTGCTCGATCGCTGGGTTGCTGGACGTATCCGCGGTGGGCATCGGCCCGGTGTCATGGTCGATGTCGGTATCGCCCACGAGTGGCGAGGCAGTTGTCGCCGAATGGTCGACCTCGTTCATGGTGCACCTCGTTCGCCACGAAACTACATTCCTCTCATAACGCTACTGTCTGCGTAGGAATGCAGATGATCGGGTAATGCGGTTGCCTGATGATCAAGCCTGTTGGTCGTCGAGGTGTTGCAGGATGCTCACCGACTCGACGCACATTCAGATCCTGTGGGCTCTGGTCGATGCCGAACTATCGGTGAACGATCTCGCCGACCATGTCGGTGAGCCAAGCACCGTTGGTGTATCGACGTACTGGACGCGGTTTACAACGCCCAACATGCCGGACTGGGCATTCCCGGACATCAGCCCGGGGTGCTGGTATGCATGCATTGCCGTAGAACCCACTCGAAACAGAAAAGGAACCGGGATATGACCGACGAACACTCCCACGTCGAGCCCCATGCCCACGCACACAGTCACGGCACACTGACCCATACCCACGCCCACAGCGCACATGAGCATGGCCACCTCGAACACGAGCACACCCATACCCATGACGGAGTCGAGCATTCGCATCGCCATGTGCATCAAAGCGATATGCCCGACGATCACTCACACACCCACAACTGAGCGGAGGGGGCGGTCAACCGGCGGGCTGCTGGACCGGCAATCGGGTGTGCGCGTGGATGAGATTGGCTTCGAGCAGTAGTTCCCGGTCGGCGAGGGCGGCGGCTGGTGTGGTCTCAGCAAGGATCGTGTGGTCCTCGCCGAAAACGATGCATCGATCGGCGAGTCGATCCAAGCTGTCGAGGTCATGGGTGGCGAGCACGATTGTTTTGCCCGCTTCGGCGAGGTCCTCGATCAGCTCGGTCAGCCACTCGCTGGTGCGTGGATCCAGCGCGGCGGTCGGCTCGTCGAACAACAACACTTCCGGGTTCATGACCAGGACGGTGCCGATCGCGACACGTTTCTTCTGTCCTCCCGAGAGTTGGAACGGCGCTCGGTCCGCGGTATCGGCGATACCGAGCAGGGCAAGGACGTCCTCGACCCGGGCCGCGGCTGCACCGCGGTCCAGACCGAGCTGCAGTGGACCGAAGGCGAGCTCGTCGCGCACCGTCGGTGAGAAGACCTGCGCGTCGCTGTTCTGGAAAACGAAGCCCATCCGCGACCGGAAGCCCCTGTTCATCTGCTCGTCTTCCAAGGCGTCCTCGGTGACAGGTGCGCCGAAGGCGGTGTAGGTCCCGCTCGGGAAATATCAAGCCGTCCAATATCTTCAGCAGCGTGGACTTGCCGCAGCCGTTCGCTCCGATCAGCGCGACCTTCTCCCCCGCCGCGACCTTCAGTGATACACCGGAGAGAGCGTCGAACTTTCCGAGATAGCGATATCGCAGGTCTGTGCACTCCAGGACGGGCTCGCCGCCCGAGGGCAGCTGACAGGACTGGGATTCCTCACCGGGTGATGACATGCTCACCCACCAACAGTGCCGCGCCGGACACCGCGACAGCGAGGGCGTAGAGCAGGTCGATCCGCGAGGGCCGCGGTTGGGCAAGGACTTTGGCATCACCGCGATAGCCACGCGCGACCATCGCCTGGTGTACCTCTTCCGACATCGCCATCGACTTGCCGATCATCGCGCCAGCGGTGGCGAAGACGAATCGACGCGCACGTTTGTCGTGCTTCTCGGCGCCGACCGCGCGCGCTTTGCGTGCCTGGTACATATCGGTGACCGTGGCGAGCAGTAGGAACAAGTAGCGATAGGCCATCCCGATGATCAGGATGAACATGCGCGGGACACCGAGAGTTCGCAGTGACGCGAGCAATCGTGTCCATGGCGTGGTCAGCGTCAGCAGCACGACCGAACTGATCGAGGACGCCACGCGAGCCACGACCAGCAGCGCCGACATCAGACCTTGCCGGGTGATCCCTTCTGCCCGGCCGTGCCAATGCCAGAGAGTAACGATCACCTCGCCGTCGGTGACCACACTCAGCGTCGCGGGGATCAGGACGATCCCGGTAAAGATCGGGACGAACAGCCACACCCGCTTGACGAAGAATCCGACCGGCACCGCACTACACGCGGCCAGAACCAGCGTCGCGGCGTACAACACCATCAGCGCTGCGATGGTGTGCAGGAACGCCCCGACCAGCAGCAACCCGAACAGTGTGACGATCTTGACTCGGGCATCGATGCGTTGCAGTAAACCGTGCCGGGCGGAGGTGTCGTCGCTGAACATCACCTGCCGCAATAGATCCGCACCGCCGGTGAGCGTCTTCTCGATGTAGGACCCCTTGCGGCGCTTGCCGATACACCCGCACGGGCACAACGTGACATCGCGAGTGAGCAACCAGGCCGGGGCGGATGCCGGACGCGGATCGGTGGGCGCGGTCGTGGTCATGAGCCGGTGTCGGCCGAGCTGCGCGCGGGTTCGGTCCGACTGTCGATCGAACTCCGTAAGCCCACAGCGCGCAGACCGAAAGCGATGAGGTAGACTGCCGCTCCGACGACGACGATCCCGACCACGGCCGACACCAGGTAGCCGATATTGGAGTGGGAACCATTCGAGAATCCGTAGTCGCCGAGCACTGTGTGGTTCCAGAACCCGGCGTACTTCGCGAGCCCCGTCGGCACCGTGTCGAGCCCGAGATCGCCGAGATCCAGGTCCTCTGGCGAATCTTCGCCGAAGGCGCCTCCCGGCGCCAGCAGACCCAGTGGCGTCAGCAGCACCAGCACCGCCATCACCGACAGTGCTACCGCGAACGGACGCAGTTTCGGTTTCGGCGCCACGTTGTCTGCCGCATCGACGGGCACTCCCGGATTGTTGACTTGCAGGAGCGGGATATTGGCCTGCTGTAGATACGCGACGACGCCACCGGCCAGCGCGGCCTCGGCGAACCCCGCGATCAGCAGATGGGCAAGCAGCATCGCAGGCAACGTTTGCGAGAGATGGTAGGGCGAATACAGCGGCGTGCCCGAGGCATCGTGGAACAGATCGGGCTGTATGCCGAGTTCGATGCCGACACAGATCGCGGCGGCGTTGAGGCCGACGTAGCCGCCGATCGCGGCAGCGGCGACCCGACGCCACGAGGTCAGAACGCTCCCCCTGGCGAGCAACCGATAGATCCCGTAGGCGACGAACGGCAATACGACGCCCATGTTGAACACGTTGACGCCGAAGGCAAGGACGCCGCCGTCGCCGAACAACAGCGCTTGAAAGGCCAGCGCGACGGTCACGGCTATCAGCGCGGCCCACGGCCCCAATAGCACCGCGATCAACGCGCCGCCGACCGCGTGCGCGGTGGTGCCGTCCGGGATCGGAATGTTGAACATCATCACCAGAAACGACACCGCAGACAGCATCGCCAGCGTGGGGACCTGCCTGGTCTTGACGACGTTCTTGACTCGCTGCGCCGCCACCGCGGCGATCGGAACGGCCACCACATAACCCACCGCGCAGGTCGCCGGCGATAGATACCCGTCAGGAATGTGCATCGAAACTCCTCGAGGAGATCTATCTGCAAGTAACTGGCATCAACGGTAAACCTCGGACACAGCACAGACCAGCACATCGCACGAATCGTCGCCGAGCGGAGATACCCGACATAACCAGACCTACCACCGACATCTACGCCCTCGACGGCGAACCTCGGCTCCTGCTCCCGGACTATCGTTGTTGGACAGTAGAATTCGAGCAGCCATCCGACCGCCGAGTTCCATCGCCGGTTGAATCGACGACCTGCCGGGCATGGTGCCGATCACCCGAGACGGCCGCCGGAGCAAGAGTCCGCTACGCGCCGTGTGCGAATCCTCCTGACATAGCATCTTGTTCGGCCTGCGTCATCCACCGTTGATGGCGCATCGCCGGGTTCCTCACCTGTGCCGCAGTGTTGGTCTAATGCGGCGACGCCATCGCGGGGACAGGTGGGGGGTGGCGTGGCTCGGGATAACGCGGGTACGGGGTTTTGTACAGAAACGCCCGCCGCTTGGCTTCGAACCCGAGACTGTCGGCAAACAGGTTGCGCGCCATCTCGCCGAGTTCCTCGAACTCGTAGGCATCCAACGGCTTGTCGGCCAAATCGCGGGCCAGACGCCCGCGCGTGCGATTCATCGTCGACAGCCACCGCTCAGGCTGGACATACTCACTGGCCAGCGCAGTCAGCCAGTCGTCGAACCCGATGTCGGGGCCGACGTGATCGACGAACCCGATATCGAGAGCCTCGAGTGCATCGATCGGTTCGGCGGCCTCGAGTAGCCGGTGCGCGGTGTCGGCGCCGACGCGACGCGGCAGGGTGTAGGAATGCAACTCGGAGCCGCCCAAACCCATTGTGCGGTAATGCGCGTCGATGACCGAGTGGCCCGTGGCGACCACAACATCAGCAGACAGCGGCAGCATTGCTCCACCCGCCCCTGCCGACGTCATCGCCACCAGCGACAGCTGGCGGCAGAACAAGATTTCGCGGCACAGCGCGTTGATCGCGCGGATGGTCCGCCACGCCTGTTGCGCCGGTTCAGGCGAGATCTCGATCTCGCCCAAATGGAGTCCGTTGCTGAACATCGCGTGACCGCGCCCGCGCACCACCAGCACCTTGGTGTCTTGACGCGCTGCGGCTCGGATCACGAAAGTCAGCCGACGGCAGAGACTTTCGGTCATTGCGCCGTTGTACGAATCGAATTCCACCGCGCCGATTTCGCCGACCGGGCCGAAGCGCCGATAGGTGATGTCGGTGAACTGCCCGGCGTCGCCTGCCGCCACAGCAGTTGTGGTCGGGATCGTGCCGAGGACGATCCCGGCCCGTGCAAGCGCGGCGGTGGACGGGGCTTTGCACGACCAGCGATCACCGAGATCGATGCTCAGATGGCCTACCCAAATGCTGGTGCCCCCACCGCAGGCCACTTCGACCGCATGATGGCGACGACCGAGCAAGGTCCCCGGCGCCGCGTCGAGCCCACTGCGGCCGGGGTGTGCGTCGTAGAGACGCACGGGCCGCTGCGCCAGCGTCGAAACCACGCCCGGCGCACCGTCGGCGGCGTGGATGTGGCGCAGAATCTGCTCGGGATCGGACGCCCAATCGAAGGCCCGGTCGCTCTGGCGCATCAACCGCCGCGCCCTCGCATGCGATATCGGGCGATGGGCACTTTCCTGATCGAGTGGACGGAAATGTGGGTCGGCGGCCTTGTCGGCAACCTCCAAAATGCACTCGATGGCCGCATTCGCCACTTGCCCGTTGTACACGAGCGATTTACGGAGACGCGGCAGTGTGAAAATCCTTGTCGCCCAGATAGGTCCACTGTCGAACGTACCAACCGCGGAGAGTGCTGTTACTCCCCACAACGGCTCGTCCTCGCTGATAGCCCAGTCGAGACTGCTGCCTCCGCGATCACCCACCGGGCCTGGGTGGATAACAACGGTAGGCCATCGCGTATACACCGATTCCGGAATGCGGACAGTTAAGAATGGACAGATCACCACGTCGGAGTCGAATGTTTCGACGGCTTTTTCGATATCGCCGCTGGTGGTCACCACCGCTGTACGCACCATACGTCCGGATCGGCGCAACGCCAGCCGGGCGCGCCTGGTCAGGCCGTTGTCGGCACTGCTCACAAGGAGAACACGCTGCTGCACTCTCGACCCTCTCGCTACGCCCGCATCCGAACCAGCGGTGCCAGAATCCGAATCGAAACCACTTGTGTCGAACTATCGAGTTCACCACCCTCAGAGGTCGACGCACTTCCCCGATTCGTGTGCACACACATATTGTGCCTACAGAATGTGGAAAACCAGGCCATTGACGACCTACCAGTCAGACCGGCCACCGTAAATACCGAAGCGCCTTCTTCTGAGAAAGGAGAAATCTTCGGTGTCAACCCATCTCGCCGCAGCTGATGACGAGACTCGTCGAACTGGCGAGGGGTTGAGCGCGACCTCCGGACAGCCCCATCCGCCGGCGCGCACCGTGCGACACGGACCAGCGCCCGAGAACGAGAAGTCACACGCGGTAACGTATGACGCAATGAACCCGCAGATAGAGCGAAATCGCTCAGATCATGTGACTGAGGTAACCTGACGTCACATGAGTACCGATCTGTTGGGCAAGAGCGCACTGGTCACCGGGGCCAGCCGAGGTATCGGCAAGGCGGTGGCGGCCGAATTGCTGAGTCGCGGCGCAAACGTGCTGATCACCGCGCGCAAACCGGAGCCATTGGACGAGGCGGCCGTCGACCTGCGAGCGCTCGGCCATCAGGGTGAGGTGGTTGCGCTCGCGGGTAACTCCGGCGATGCGGAGAGCCGGGCAGCCGCGGTCGGACGGGCGGTCTCCGAGTTCGGCTCGCTGGACATCCTGATCAACAACACCGGCATCAACCCGGTCTACGGCTCGCTGATGGAGGCCGACCTCGATGCCGTCCGCAAGATCTTCGACGTCAATGTCGTCGCCGCACTCGGCTACATCCAGGAGGCGTACAAGGCCTGGATGCGCGACAACGGCGGCGCGGTCGTGAACGTCGCCAGTGTCGCGGGCATCCGCTCCTCGGGCGTGATCGCCGCCTACGGCGCGTCCAAGGCCGCCCTGATTCGCCTCACCGACGAACTGGCCTGGCAGCTCGGCCCGAAGATCCGGGTGAACGCGGTCGCCCCCGGCGTTATCAAGACGAAGTTCGCCGACGCCCTCTACTCGGCGGACGAGGAAGCGGCCGCATCGGTGTATCCGCTCAAGCGTCTCGGCGCGCCGGAGGACGTGGCGAAGCTGATCGGCTTCCTGGTCTCCGACGAGGCCGCCTGGATCACCGGTGAGACAGTCCGTGTCGACGGCGGCTTGCTCTCCACCGGCGGCATCTGACTCGTCCCGCTGAATTCGATGGCCGTTCGGTGCACACCGAGCGGCCATCGGCCATTCGGGTCGTCACACTCGTGCGGGCCTGCGGTGCTCGACCTGGCTGCGCACCGGCGGCGTGGAACCGCCTTCATCGAAACCGAAGCGGGCGTGCAGCTTCTCCAGCGGACCCGGCGCCCACCAGTTCCAGTCGCCGAGCACCTTCATCACCGCGGGCAACAGGAACCCGCGCACCAGGGTCGCATCGACGAGCACGGCCAATGGCAGACCGATACCGAAGGCCTTCATGAAGGTGATGTCGGAAGCGAGAAAGCCCAGGAATACCAGCGAGATCAGCACGGCCGCCGCCGTGACGATGCGGCCGATGCGTTCCAGCCCGAACGCCACCGCCGACTCGTTCTTGCCGGTGCGCTCGTACTCCTCGAGAATTCGGGACAGCAGGAACACTTGGTAGTCCATCGCCAGCCCGAAGGCGACGCCGAACAGCATCACCGGCACCGTCGGCGGTAGATCGCCGGTCACGGTGAAGCCGAGCAGCCCGGACAGGTGCCCGTCCTGGAAGATCCAGACCAGTGCGCCGAAGGTCGCGGTGAGGCTGAGCACGCTCAGCACGATGGCAACCAGTGGCAGTACCACGCTGCCGGTCAGCAGGAACAGCACGATCAGCATCACGATCACCACGAAGCCGAGCGCGGTCGGCAGCGTCGAGATCACCGAATCGATGGCGTCGGCATTGGCCGCGGCGATGCCGCCGACCAGCACGCGCGATGGCGCCGGTACCGCACGCACGTCGCCGGCCACCCGGTCCAGTGTGTCCGGATCGGTCGTATCAGGAAGCACCGCGAGGTATGCGGCGTCGGTGGCGCCGAAGCGCTTGTGCTGCTCGGTCGGCTGTGCGAGGAAGCCACCGTGCGAGTAGCTACCGGTGGCGGTGTCCACGCGCTGCACGTTTTCGACTTCCGAGAGCTTCCTCGCGTACGCGTCGAGTCCTTCTGCGCTGTCGGGCAATACAGCGACCAAGCTGTTGGCGTCGGTCGCGGTGAAATCGCGCTGGATGATCTCGGTGACCTGTCGATTGTTCATCGACTCCGGCAGCGCCCGCTCATCCGGGAAACCGAGTTTCACCCCGAGGAACGGCGTGCCGAGCAGTAACAGTAGCGCGGCGACCACCAGGCCGATGGGCACCGGACGACGCATCACGAAAGTCGCAAGGCGATGCCAGAAACCCTCGCCGGGCGCGGGCCGCGGCGCCCGCAGGAACCAGCCGAGCTGGCCGCTATCGATGCGGGTGCCGATCAACAACAGGATCATCGGCAGCACGGTCAGTGACACCGTTGCCGCGATCACCGCGACCGCAAGGCCTGCGTACCCCATCGAACGCACCGCGAGCAGCGGGAAGAACAGCAGCCCGGACAGTGCGACACCAACCGTGACGGCGGAGAAGGCAACTGTCCGACCTGCCGAACGCATGGTCGCGCGCACCGCCGCGGCCGGCTGCGCACCGATGGCGAGTTCGTCACGGAAGCGGTTGATGATCAGCAGGCTGTAGTCGATCGCCAAGCCGAATCCGAGCAGAGTCGCGACATTGGTCGCGGTCGCGGCCAGATCGGTGCACAGGGTGATCAACCACAGCGCGCCCATGGTGATCATGACGGTAACGAGGGCGACGACCAGCGGCAGACTGGCCGCAACCAGGCCGCCGAACACGAACAACAGCGCGAGCAGGGTGACCGGGAAGGCGATGGATTCGCCGAGCACGGCGTCCTGCTCGCTTTGTTGCACGGTCTCGTGCAACAGCATTGCGTAGCCACCGACCCGAACATCGAGCACGCCGTGCCTACCGCCGTACTTGTCGGCGAGACCGCCGACTTTTCTATCGACGTCCGCTTCGTCGCCGAGAATGCTGGCGACGATCAGCCCTTTGGCACCATCGGTGCTGGCGAGCGCGGGCGGCTTGCCGTCGGTCCAATACGACGCGACACTCGAGACATCGGACTCGTCCATCAGCCGCTGCGCCAACTCGGCTGCGGCGGTGGCCGATTCCGGGTCGTCGACCGACTTCCGGGTCTGCACCAGCAGCACGAAGTTCGGCGCTGCCTGGCCGAATTCTTCGCGCAAAATCTCGGTGGCGCGTGCGGATCCGGCGTTGGGGTCGGAGTATCCGCCGCCTTGCACCCGATCGAACAGCGTCGAGCTGAGCATGCCCATCGCCAGCGCAAACACCGCGAATACGGCCAGGACCTGCCGGCTGCGCCGCCTGGTCAGTTCGAACACTGCCTTACCCCTAACTCCTTGTGCCGCAGCGCGTCCTGCGCCGCGGCAACAGCTCGCCCGGCTTTCGCCACCAACCTGGCACTCCCGCATCGGGCAACAGCCCAGGGCGAACCAGCGCGCCGATCACCGTCGACCACCGCGACACCGGGCATCGGGAGCTGGCGTCGGCGCTCGGAGATCGTAACAACCGGACCGGCAAAACCGGTGAGCGAGAACACAATTCCCGCAACTGCCGAGCAAAGCGTGCGAGCATCACTTCGATACTCGCGGAAAGTAGCTACCACCTGGGGACTTCACTCGACGGAGTGCGGATGGAGACCGACGTGCCCACCGCCGTCCGGGACCCGGATATGAAATGGATCACCGTCCGGTCGGCGAATGGTCACCAGAGATCTTCGGTATCACACGCCCCCACTAAGCTCGGCCCGAACGAAAGGACGCGCGCGACCGATGCCCGGATTCGAATCCACCTCACCCTGGCAAGTACATCGCACGACAGGCGTGGCATGACCGCAGACATCATCGTGTGCGGCCTCGGCCCCGCAGGTCGCGCGTTGGTACATCGCAGTCTCGCCCATGGCCTTTCGGTCACCGCCATCGATCCGTTCCCCGACCGGCTCTGGTCGGCGACCTACGCCGCCTGGGAAGACGAGCTGCCCGCGTGGCTGGACCCGGCAGCTGTCGGCGCGACGGTCGATGAGCCGACCGCGTGGGGCACGCTGGGCCACCGCATAGCGCGACGCTATGCCGTTCTCGACACACCTCGACTACAGGAATCCCTCGAGTTGGCCGGTGCAGACGTAATCGCCGACCGGGTCGTCGGCCTCGAGCGTCACTCGGTGTCGCTGGCGTCGGGGACGGTGCTGAACGGCGCCCGTGTCATCGACGCCCGCGGCATCGCCCGCTCCGCCGCCTTGGCCGAACAGACCGCATACGGGGTGGTCGTCGCGGACGGCCGCGTCGACCCGCTGTTCATGGATTGGCGCCCGGACAACGGCGCACATCCGGAGGCGCCGCCGTCCTTCCTGTACGCGGTGCCCCTCGGCGGCGGTGCGATGCTGCTCGAGGAGACCTGCCTCGCCGGACGGCCTGCACTCGACGGCGCGGTATTGCGCGATCGCCTCGAGCACCGATTACGTTTCCGCGGTATCGAGCTCACCGGAAACGAACCGGTGGAGCGGGTGCGTTTCCCGATTGAGGGCGGTCGACCGGGGCCGCGAAGGTTCGGCGCCGCAGGCGGTTTCACCCATCCCGCCACCGGATACAGCGTCGCGGCCGCGCTCACCGCCGCCGACGCGGTAGCGGGAGGAGACTCGCCGTGGTCCGCCGCGGCACGGGCGGTCCACCTGCTGCGGGCGGCCGGTCTGCGTGCTCTGCTCGCCTTGCCGCCCGCCGAGATTCCGGTCTTCTTCGATGTCTTCTTCTCGCTGCCACCCGAGTTGCAGCGGGCGTATTTGTCCGGGCGAACCGATCTCGGCGGCACGCTCGGTGCCATGCGGACGCTGTTCGCCGGATTACCCCCCGGAATGCGGCGCCGAATCGCCGCGGCGACACTGCGGATTCCGGTTCGCTCGCGTATTCGAATTCGTTCCGCCATCATGGGAGCATGAGGGCGATCTGGAAGGGCTCGATCGCATTCGGGCTGGTAAACGTCCCGGTCAAGGTCTACACCGCCACCGAGGACCACGACATACGGTTTCATCAGGTGCACGCCAAGGACGGCGGGCGAATCAAATATGACCGGGTGTGCACGGTCTGCGGAAAGTCCGTGCAATACGCCGATATCGACAAAGCCTACGAATCGCCCGAGGGCGACAAGATCATTCTCACCGACGAGGACTTCGCAAAACTCCCTGCGGCCGAAAAACACGAGATCCCGGTCCTGCAATTCGTGCCGTCGGAGCAGATCGACCCGATCTTCTTCGACAAGAGCTACTACCTCGAGCCCGACTCGAATACGCCGAAGGCTTATGTACTGCTCGCGACAACGCTGGAGCGCATCGACCGCACCGCGCTCGTGCATTTCACGCTGCGGCAGAAGACCAGACTTGCGGCGTTGCGGGTGCGCGAGGGGATGCTGGTGCTGCAGACGCTGCTGTGGCCCGACGAGGTCCGAGCGGCCGAATTCGAGTCGCTCGACGGCGTCGCCGAGCCCAAACCACAAGAGATCAAGATGGCCGAGACGCTCGTCGAGTCCATGTCCGACGATTTCGATCCCGGCCAATACACCGACGAGTATCAGATCGAACTCCAGCGGGTGCTCGACGATGCCATCGCCAGCGGCACCGGCAAGGTGGCCGGCCGGCCCGAGCCGGCCCCCGCCGAGATGGATGCCGAGGTGGTCGACCTGGTCGCCGCATTGCAGCGCAGCCTGGAAGCCAGCGGCCGCCGCGCCGCGTCCGATGGCAGCAGCGAGAGCGCCGGCAAGAAGGCCGCCCCTGCGAAGAAGGCGGCAGCAAAGAAGGCCGCCGACAAACCGGCGAAGAAGCCCGCGAAGAAGGCAACTGCCCGCAAGGGGGCGTGAGTCGCTCGGACCGAGCGGACAGCCGCAACGGTCACCCTGTTCGTCCGGCCCAATCCCACCGAGCCCGAACCCGAGGATGTGCTGCCCGCGGTGGCACCCGGCACCAAGCGGGCCCTGATCCGTCGCAGCCGCCTCGCGGGTGAAGGTCGGGGCGCTCGCTGAACGCACCCGAGCCGGTCTGCTCAGAACATCCCGTGCGGGATCTCGGCGGCGTCGGGCACCGGCTGCACGACGTCCCAGTGCTCGACGATGCGTCCGTCTACCAGCCGCCAGACATCGACCACGGCGAGGCCGCGCTCGTCGCCGGGCGGAATCATGTGGTAGTGCACGACCGCGAAGTCGGCATCGGTAATCACGCGTTTGATCTCCAACCGCCCGGCGGCGACCGGAGAGTCCGCGATGAATTCGATGAAGGCATCGCGGCCAGAGGGATTGCCGGGACTGTGCTCGATGAAATTCTCGTGCAGCAGGTCGCGCAGGACCTCGATGTTGCCCTTCGCGAACTCGGCAAGGCCGTGCAGCACAAGTTGTTTGTTGTCGGCGGACAGGGTGTTCTGTGTCATGGCGGTAACCGTCGCAGCGGTGCGGTGCGCGTGTCGATTACCAGGGATGTAATGGCGGCCGGTCCGGTCGCGCGGTGATACTTGCCGCATGGATGAGGATCGCCGGGTCGGTGCCCTGCTGCGGGAGTGGCGCACCCGACGCAAGCTGAGTCAGCTCGAGCTGTCGATCCGGTCCGGGATCTCCGCCCGGCACATCAGTTTCGTCGAAACCGGACGCACGATCCCCAGCCACGCAATGATCGAGCGATTCACCGAGCATTTGAATATTCCACTACGCGAACGCAATAGGCTGCTGATTGCGGCCGGGCACGCGCCCACCTATCGGCAGCGTCCGCTGTATGATCCGGACCTCGCAGAGGCCGGGGCCGCGGTGCGGCGCGTCATGGCCGCGCAAGAGCCCTACCCGGCACTGGCTCTCGATCGCCACTGGAATCTTCTGTTCGCCAATACGGCCGCCGAGATCTTCTCTCACACTGTGCGTGGGGCGCTACTGGAGCCACCGATCAACATGATGCGACTCGGTTTGCACCCCGACGGATTCGCACCCCGGGTACGCAATCTCGCCCAGGTTCGCGGCTTCCTGCTGCCGCGTCTCGCGCGCCAGGCCGCACATACCGGCGATCCCGAACTCGCAGCGTTGCACGAGGAGTTGAGCCACTACGCCACCGACACCGATCCGGTGCGCATCGACCCGGCCGACGTCGCGCTGACCATCCAGCTGCGCCACCGCGGCATGGATCTCTCGCTGTTCAGCACCATCACGACCTTCGGCGCGGCCTTCGACGTCACGCTCGACGAGATCACGGTCGAGTCCTTCTTTCCCGCCGATGCCGCGACCGCGGACTATCTGCACGCGCTCGCACGCGATACCTCGGATCGTGCTGCCGCGCTGGCGGATCCGTCGGGCTCGAGCCGCTGATCAGATCGTCTCCGCCGCGCGAGCCCTGCCTTCCTCGAAGAACACGAGCAGGTCCGCCTCGGCGTTCACTTCCTCGCGCGGGAGCAGCGCACCGAACGGCGCGTTCCAGAATGCGCCGCTGCGCGGCGTCCACGGCCCGACGTAGGCGTAGGGACCGGGATGGGCGTCGTCGCCGGGCGACACACCGTAGTTGACCTCGTTCAGAGTGCTGGACAGATCGAAATGCTCCGGCCACAGCACCGCGGTGGCGTCGGGCGCCAAGCAGCGCAGCGCGGAATTTCCGAGGGCGAACCAGTCGGCGATCACCGCGGCCGCCGTCGCGTCGACCATGATCGGGTCATCGGGGTCGACGCCGGTGGTGTCTTTGTACACGCCCTCGGGCGCCTCCGGTTGAAAGCCCGCTTTCGCGGCGACCTCGCGATATGTGCTGTCCAGCGGGATGCGACCCGCGGTGGTGACCAGCTCGGTGCCCACCACCGAGACCGGCCATCGCACACCGCCGAAACCGCCGAGCACCGACCGCAAACGAATGGTTCCGAACATCCGATATTGCGGGCCCGCGATCAACAACTCCCCCGCGGCATGCAACGCCAGCCGGGTCTCCCGGTACTTTGCCTCGTCCACCCAACGAATCATTGCCGGTCAGCAGATCGCCCGCAGGTGTTTCGGCACCGAAACGTCCGAGCGCCGACTACGTAACTGTTCAGCGGTGTGCCAACCGGCCGAATACGGCGCTCGCACCGGCGAACCCGATCACGGCGAGACCGACACACCAGAACACGGCGACCGCGGCATCGTGCCCGGTGTCGGTGGCATCGAGCAGCCCGCGCACCGTGTCCACGACGGGCGTGGCCGGTTGATACTCGGCGAACCCGCGCAGCCACCCGGGCATGGTGGAGGTCTGCACAAAAGCGCTGCTGATGTAGGGGATGAACATGATCGCGTAGGTGAGCCCACCGGCGGCCTCGGGGTTCTTCGCGACCAGTCCCAGCGCGACCGCGATCCACGAGATCGCCAGGACGAACAACGTGATCAGCGCGAACGCCGACAACCAGCCGACGACGCCGGTGTGGGGTCGGTACCCGAGAACGAGCGCAACGGCGAGCGCGATCGCGATGGCAGCCAGATTGCGGACGACGCCTTCGGCGACGTGTCCGGCCAGCACGGCCTGCTTGAACATCGGCAGGGTACGGAACCGATCGATGCTGCCCCTCGTCATATCGGTCGACACGCTGGTGGCGGTGATCGACGAGCCGAAACCCGTGCACAGCAACATGATTCCTGGCACCACGTAGTCCAGGTAAGGCCCGCCGACGTCGATCGCCCCACCGAATACGTAGGTGAACAGCATCATGACCAGGACCGGCATGAGCAGCGAGATGATCAAGGTGTCGCGGCTGCGCAGGGTATGCCGCGCGCAGCGCCGGAACATGACGGCCGTGTCGGTGACAACGTGCGCTATCACCGGGCGGCGGCCTCGACGATGTCGGCAGTGCGGGCGCTGGCGTCGTCGGTACTCAGCGTCTTAGCGAATTCCATTGCGCGAGTTCTACATTCTTTGTCGAGTATGGATGTGATGCCATGCTCCAGGCGAGCCGTGGTGAGCTTCGTGAACTTCAGGTGCGCGCCGACGCCGAGTCGCTCGACCTGCCCGCCCCACATGGGCTGCTCGAACGACACCGAGCACACCAACGTCGGCAGTCCGGCGCGCAAGCTCTCGAACAGCGTCCCGATACCGCCGTGATGCACGGCGGCGGCGCAATGCGGAAAGACGATGTCGTACGCGAACGGCCCGACAACCTTCACATTCGAACCGGCTTGCGCGGCAGCGACATCCAGATCGCTCCAGCCCGCGCTCACCAGCGCGCGCACACCCAGCCGAGCCGACACCTCGGTAGCCATGGCCAATACGGCTGCGGTGTCCCGGATCGGCATGCTGCCGAAGCCGAAGAACACCGGCGGGTCCCCCTCCTCGATCCAGGACAGAATGCCGGCGTGGTCTCCGTCGAGGTCGCCGACCGCCGCACGGGCGGCATGGTCGAGGGTCAGGAAACCGGTGAACGGCCTACGCGCGTCCCATTGTTCGGGCAGCCCGGGAACCAGCGCTCGATCGTAGATCTGCACTTCCGGAACGTGCCTGCGGGCCAGCACCGCGGCGGTGCTCGCCATCGACTTCGGCAGGCCCAGTGTCGCCCGCAGATCGTTGAGGTAGCGCATGAACACCACGCGGCGCAGATTCTCCGCAAACGCCCAGGTCGCGCGGTTGACCGGCGCGGGAGGACGCCACTGCGGCGGTAGCGCGCCGGGAAATGGATAGGCGCCATTGGCACGGCAGGGGAAATAGTGCAGGCTGACCAGCGGCACGCCCATTGCTTCGGCAACTGAACTCGCCCGGTCCTCGGTGACGGTGCTGGCGACGATCAGTTCGGCGCCCGCGCACACGTCGATGACCTCACGATTCATCTGCTCGGCGTAGCCGGCCATCTGTCGCGCGACCAGTTGCATCAGGCGCAGGGTGTTGCCCGCTGCCAACGCCTGCTGCCCGGCGTCGGAGCTATAGAGCTGCTGCACATCCGGCCCGCACGAGCGCGCGGCGAGTCCCGTGCCGGTGACGAAATCGACCAGGTTGGGTGGCGCGCCGAGCAGCACGTCGTGTCCGCGGCGCTGCAACTCGAGTCCCAGTGCCACGACCGGCTGTACGTCACCTCGGGTTCCGGTGAGTGGAATCGCTATTCTCACGGCGCTTCTTTCGATGCTGTTGTGGTCCCGTCGGCACTGTGCTCCTATCGAGGTTCGCCGGGTAGTCGACAGAATTGTGGGCTCTCGGCGAACGTCGCGCGTCGGTACAGTGCCCATTGTGCACATCGCTATGTTCATGGATTACCACCCGGCCACGCTCGGTGGTGTCCAGACTGCGGTCGGCTCGCTGTGTCGCGGGCTCGAGCGCGCGGGCCATCACGTGACCCTCTTCGTCGCGCCGCTGTCGGGTAAAATCACCGATTCCCAGCCCAACGTGGTCGAGCTCGATGCGGTCGCCGGGCTCGAGGTGAACGGCTTCCCAGTGGTGCTGCCGACCAAGCGCAATGCCGAGTTGATCGACGCCGCTTTCGCCGCACACGGCCCGATCGACGTCGTACACACGCACACCACCTATGGTGTCGCCATTTCCGGGATGAAAGCGGCACGGCGACACCGACTTCCGCTGGTGCACACCGCCCAGAGCCGGGACGACGCCTTCATCGAACACACCTCGCCCGCGCCCTATGCGACAGCATTGGCGATGCGCGCGTTGCACGGCCGGTTCGTGCCGCATCGCCATCACATGCCGCACCGGTCCGAGAGCCGCGCCGCGCGCCATGCCTGGTGGACGATCGTCGGCCAGGCTCAGGCCGCCGACCGGGTGATCGCGCCGACGCAGCATTTCGCCGACCTGATGGTCGCGCACGGGCTGACCCGCCCGATTCAGGTGGTGTCCAACGGCGTCGACGATGCCCTGCTGGAAAACCACAGCAGCGTGGTTTCTGGACAGTCGGTCGACGGGCCGCTGCGGCTGGTGTGGAGTGGCCGGCTTTCCACCGAGAAGCGCCTGCTCCACGCGATCGACGCGGTACGGCGCACCGACAACTGCACCCTCGATATCTATGGCGAAGGTGATTTGCGCGACGCCGCGGCCGCGGCGATCGCCGAGCACCGGCTCGACGATCGAATCCGATTGCACGGCAGAGTCACTCAGGCCGAATCTCTCGACGCCATGTCCGGTGGCGATGCGCTGCTTTTCCCCTCCTACGGCTTCGACACACAGGGCATGGTCCTGCTCGAGGCCGTGGCGGTGGGGCTTCCGATCATCTACTGCGATCCCGATCTCGACGAGTCGGTGCCGACCGGTGGCGGTGTCCGCACGGCGGATGCTTCGGCCGAGGGGATCGCCGCGACCATTGCCGAGCTGGCTGCCGATCGCGATGCGCTCACCGAAATGTGCACTGTGCTCGGCAAATACAGCGACTCGGTGCTGCAGTCACAGCACACGGGCGCCGTGCTGAACATCTATCGACAGGCCGGCGAGACGTCCGCACTCAGCCCCGAACCGGTGATGCCGCACTCTCTTTCGGAAGTGCCCACTGCGCCGGGGCACCTGCCGCTGGTAGGTCACAGTCTGCGGGCGCTGCGCGACGCCCCGGCGTTTGTGACGTCGCTGTCCGACCTCGGGCCGGTCGTGCGGATATTTTTCGGCAAGCAGACCGGATACCTCCTCACCACCCCGGATCTGGTTCGCGAGGCAGGCATCGGCGACGCGGAGCTCAATCGTGAAGACCTGCGTGAGGCAATCGAGGACATTGCAGGCGGATCGGTCAACGTCCTGCGCGGCGACGAACACAAGCTGCGGCGCAGGATGATCGCGCCCGCATTGCGCCAGAGCCGCCTCGCCGAGTACACGAGGTCGGCGGCCGATATCGCCGAAAGCTGGTCGGCGGGACTGCCATCGGGTGCACGCGTGAATCTGATGGACGAGGCCCACGGCCTGATTCTCGACACGGTTTCCTCGACGCTGTTCACCGCCGAGTTCAGCGACGACGCGAGACGCGAGATTCGGGACAATGTGCCGTGGCTGCTCGGCCAGGTCATCCTGCGGACCGCATTGCCGCCGCAGGTGCGCCGGCTGCGCGTGATCGCGAACTGGCGGTGGCGCACGAAGGCGCGCCACCTGCGTGGCGCCATCGGGGAGGTGGTGTCGGAATATCGCCGCCGCGACGAGGATTTCAACGACGTGGTCTCCGCGCTCATCCGGCACACCGACAGCGAGACCGGAGCAACGCTGTCCGACGAGCACATCATCGATGAAGCGATCCTGATGCTGGCAGGTGGCGTCGGGTCGATGGCCTCACTGACCGGTTGGCTGTGGCACGAGGTCATGCGCCGGCCACACATCGCTGAACAACTCTATGCCGAACTCGATGCCGTCGTCGGAACCGGCCCCGTTCGACCGGAGCATCTCGCCGCGCTCCCCTATCTGAAACAGGTTGTGGCGGAGACACTTCGATTCTGGGGCCCGTGGATCAGCGCGGGCACCGCCGATGGCGACGTCACCATCGGCGGGCTCACCATCCCGCACGGCGCGGCAATCATGTTCAGCCCCTACATGGTTCAGCACGACAAGCGCTATTACGCCAACCCGGAGGCTTTCGACCCGGCGCGCTGGTCACCGGAGCGCGCCGACGCCATCGACAAGAAGGCCAACTTGTCCTTCGGCGTCGGCCGCCGCCGCTGCCTCGGCGACCACTTCGCCCTGCTCGAGATCACCTTGGCCTCGGCAGCGCTGCTCGCACGCTGGCGGCCGACGCCCGCTCCGAACTACGTCGTGCGGGCCTCCAACCGAGACTTCGTCCTCTCACCCTCGGCGCTACCGGTCACGCTGAACCCGCGGTAGCCGGCGGGAAGCACAACGTGTTCGAATGCAGGCAACCTAGGGCATGCCCAACTCCCGCAGTTCCGAGCAGACCGCGAGGAAGCGTTCGTTCTCGGCCGTCGAACCGATGGTCACGCGCAAGTGGTGCTGAGTACCAACCTCTCGGATCAGCACCCCGCGGTCGAGGTAGTTCTGCCACGCCTTGGACGGATCGGCAAACCTGCCGAAGAGTAGGAAATTCGCTTCACTGTCGTGGACTTCGAATCCCAGGGTGCGCAGCGCGGCACATAGTCGGCCGCGCTCCGCGATCGTGGTTGCGACACGAGCGAGGATGGTGTCGGAATGGCGCAATACCGCTCGTGCAGCGGCCTGGGTGATCGCCGAGAGGTGGTACGGCAATCGAACCAGCGATGTCGTCTCGACCACTGCGGGCGCGGCAATGAGATATCCGAGCCGACCGCCGGCGAAACCGAACGCCTTGCTCAATGTCCTGGTCACCACCAGCTTCGTGGGGAATCGCTCGATGAGCCTGATCGCACTCGGT
The DNA here is from genome assembly GCF_045208035.1 of Nocardia sp. NBC_01009. Classification (NCBI taxonomy): domain Bacteria; kingdom Bacillati; phylum Actinomycetota; class Actinomycetes; order Mycobacteriales; family Nocardiaceae; genus Nocardia; species Nocardia sp. NBC_01009. The sequence goes on from NZ_CP108695.1 coordinate 6,502,248, forward strand.
GTGGCGGAGAATTCGCCGTACGCCTCGTCCACCACAACGATTCCGGGTGCGGCGTTCAGGATTCGTTCCAGCTCGTCGATTTCGGTGCTGTGGCCGCTGGGACTGTGCGGATTGGTCACGAACACGAGATCGGGCCGATGGTCGGTGATCGCGGCCACGATGTCGTCGACATCGAGGGCGAAGTCGGGCACGCTGGGAACTGAAATCCACTCGGTGTCAAAACATTCGGCGAGGATGCGATACATCGAATACGCCGGCGTGCAGCCGAGCGCACACCGACCTGCGCCGCCGAACAATGCCATGAGCTGCTGCAGAATCTCGCTGGAGCCGTTGGCCACCCAGACATTGGCAGGGGCCATCGCGCATCCGATACTCCTGGTCAGGTAGTCGGCCAGCTCGGTGCGCAGTGCGAGTGCATGCGGGTCGGGGTAGCGGTGTGATGTGGTGGCCGCGATCCGCACCGCCTCCGCGATGTCGGATACCAACTCCGGCGACGGCGGATACGGCATCTCGTTCGTATTCAGCCGCACCGGAACAACCGGTTGCGGTGCGGCATAGGACGTCAGGCGACGCAGGCTCGCACGCAGCGGTAGCTCGGCGGGTAGCGCCCCGGCTCCGAGCGGCGTCACGGTAGAGCCCTCAGCAGGCTCTCGGTCACCAACCGTTATCAGTGTCATGCAAAGACCCTTCGAAACAAACCATGCGTCACGTTACGCACATCACATGATCGCCGAAGCGTTGCTGCCCGCCTCACCGATGATGGGAACCGATGCGACAGCGGGCCGCCGTGACGACGGCCGTGGAAACGATCAGCGCCGCCGGAACCCTGGTCGAGGCCGAAGGAAAGGGCACCGGCGGGTCCGCAAAGCCCCCGAGACCGACAGCAGCCAGCGGCTGATTTGCTGCCACCACACACAATCGAGACCGCGCTTGCTGGCACTGCGGCCAGCATCGACACGCTCCGGTATAATCGAACACACGTTCGAGCCGAAGGGAGTCGGGGATGCGGGCGCTTCGCCCAGCCGAGGTCGCCGGGCTGCTGGCCAACGACATCGTCGCGCATCTGGCCACGGTCGATGCGTCGGGATATCCGCACGTCACACCGATCTGGTTCCTCTGGGATGACGGTGCGTTCCGTCTGACCAGCTATGCGGGGCGGCCACATCTGCGCAGGATCCGTTCGAACCCGCGCGTCGGCCTGGTCATCGATCGGGAAGCCGGGTTGCGGGCCGATGGTCAACGCCCCAATCGGCAAGTCCGCGTCCTCGGTGACGCCGAACTGGCCACCGACCGGGACGGCATCTGGACCGCGCGCATCCGTGAGAAGTACCTCGACAGTGCGAGCGCTTCCGGGATGGCCGAACGAGACCTCGCCTGCGACCGGATACTGATCACGGTCAGACCGAACCTGTTCATCGCTGTCGCAAGCACCTGACGATCCGCAAACCGCGCGTGGGCGACACCGCACGCCAGGGGACACCGCCGGAAAGGAAGTGTTGCGATGCCCACCATCGTTCCCCGGCGGTCCGAGGGGATCCCCTGCCCCGCACCGCAGTTCCCGGACTCCGTTAAAGTTCGCTCAGTCACTGTCCGCAACGTTCTGGAGTCCCGAGTGAGCGACGACCTTGCGATCGAGCTGCGCGACGATCGTGTGGCAGTGGTGGAATTCTCGCGGCCACCCTACAACTACTTCGACACCGCGCTGATCCGGTCCCTGGCCGATGCGTATGCGGCGCTGGACGCAGACCCCGACTGCCGAGCAATTGTCTTGTGCTCCACCGGAAAACACTTCTGCGCGGGAGCCGACTTCGCCGGGCCGGGGATCGGCGATCCACGCGAGCTGTATGCGGAGGCCGCGCGGCTGTTCGAGGTCGGCACCCCGACCGTAGCGACCGTGCACGGCGCGGCGATCGGAGGCGGGCTCGGACTGGCGCTGTCGGCCGACTTCCGGGTCGCCACCCGCGAGACGCGATTCATCGCCAACTTCGCCAGGCTCGGCATCCACCACGGGTTCGGACTTACTGTCACGCTGCCCGCGGTCATCGGCGCACAGAAGTCTCTCGACCTGCTGACCACCGGTCGGGCCGTCGACGGGGCCGAAGCCGAAACCATCGGCCTGTGCGATCGACTGACCACCGCGAGCACACTCCGCGACGAGTCCATCGCACTGGCCGCGCAGCTCGCGGCCAACGCGCCGCTCGCAGTGCGCTCGATCCGCACCACATTGCGCGGTGATCTGGCCGAAAAGGTCCGTGCCGCAACCGATCACGAGGCCGAACAGCAGGCGGAACTGATGCACAGCGCCGACTTCGCGGAAGGCGTCCGCGCGGTCGGCGAACGCCGCGCACCGAAGTTCACCGCCTCCTGAGGACTGAGCGTCGTCACATTCGGCGAATTCACGCTGGAGGTGGCTGCCGAGGTGTTGTCGAGTTCAGGTGGAAGTCAGCTGTGCTGGTTCTGCAATTCCCCTACCAATCCGAAACGTTCGGCGAATTCCGACATCTTGTCCAGCTGTTGACCGGGATCGCCCGGCTGGAGTCCGACGACGATTCGGGTCACGCCGCGCGCGGCCGAAGCCTCGACCTGTTCGGCGGTCATGTCGACAGTCCCCCAACGGGTGTACTCGAGCGCCGCGGGATCGCGGCCTGCCTCCACAGCCGACGCCTTGGCCAGATCCCACTGAATGTCACGCTCGGACTCGGGCAGCATCCCACCGGCGAAATAGCCGTCGCCGCGGCGACCGGTCCGCCGCGCTGCCGCTCGACTGCTGCCACCGATATGGATCGGAAGCTCGCTCGCCCCTTGCGGCTTCGGGAAGCTGCACAGATTGTCGAAGTCGAAGAACTCACCGTGATAGCCGACCCCCTCCGGCCCGCCCGACCACAGCAGGCGCAGGACGTCGATCGCTTCGTCGGCGCGTCTGCCCCGGGTGGCGAAGTCCACGCCCGTCGCTTGTGCCTCGCCCGGCAGGAAACCGAGCCCCACGGTGAGCAGCCGCATACGCCCGCCGGACAGTACATCGATCGTCGCGAGCCGCTTGGCCAGAATCACCGGATGCCGGTACGGCAGCAGCAGTACACCGGTACCCAGCAGAATCCGCCGGGTAGACGCGGCGACGAAGCTCAGACTGTCGAGCGGGTCGAAATACGGGAGCGTCGAAGGCAGCTCATTTCCCCCGTATATCGCACCGGGATACAGCGCGATGTGATCCGGCAGATACAGGCCCTCGAAACCACTGTCCTCGGCATGCACGGCAAACGCGGTGAGTCGGTCGGGGTCGGTGCCGTTGAACGGCGTGCTGTAGCTGATCGCGAACTTCATGGGCATTCCTCGGATGATCGATGCGGACGAAGCGCGGCCCTTTCGTGCGGCCGGCGACCGCAACGCTAAACGTTGCCGCCGAGGTCAAGGCAACCTCGGACGAGCAGGCCAGACGTTTGTCGCCCGCATCGAACGGATCCTTTCGCCTCCGGATGCGGGCCCGTGCATCCGGAGCGATATGGCGCCGTGCGGCTTTACGCGATCGTGACCCCAATGACCGAACGCGGCATGCATCCGGCGACAAGCTGGATGTATGCCGCTCGGCCAGGAAAGGACACGCCCATGATGGAGTTCGATGTTCCCGTCATCGACATCTCGTCCTACGTCGACCGGGCAAGCGATGCCGACCGGGCCGCGGTCGCTCGCCAGATGGATGCGGCCGCGGGCACGGTCGGGTTCATGCAGATTCGCGGGCACGGCATTGCGCGGTCGGTCCTCGACGACTTCGCCGCCGCGCTCGACGACTTCTTCGCCCTCGATCCGGCGACCAAACAGCGGTACCGGACCGCCGTCGAATTCAACCGCGGTTACACGCCGCCGAAAAGCGAGAACCTGAGCTCGAGTCTCGGGGTGGCCTCGGCGACGCGGATGAACGATTACTTCGAAGCGTTCAACGTCGGCACCACCACGGCCGACTACCCGGACCTGGACCTGCCCGCGGCGGCAGGCTATGCCGACAACGTCTGGCCCGCCGAGCTGTCCACATTCCGACAGCGGGTCCAGGCGTATTTCGCCGAGGCCGCGCGCGTCGTGCGTACTCTCACCACCATCTTCGCCGACGCCCTCGACCTGCCCGCCGGATATTTCGACCACTTCACCGATCACTCGCTGGACGTGCTGCGGATGAACAACTACGCCCTGCCTCCGGGCACCGTCGATCTCGACGGCGAACTCAAGGGCATGGGCGAGCACACCGACTACGGCATCGTCACCGTGCTGTGGGCCGACCAGGTCCCGGGCCTACAGGTACTCGGTGCGGACAGACGCTGGCACGACGTGCAGCCCGCCGACGACGCACTGCTGGTCAACCTCGGCGACTTGATGACGCGCTGGACCAACGAACGGTGGCTGTCCACTCTGCACCGGGTGGTGCCGCCGATCGTCGACGGCACCATCGAAAGCCGCCGAAGCGCCGCGTTCTTCCACGACGGCAATTTCGACGCGATGATCGAAACGCTGCCTTCGTGCATCGGTGCGGGCAGCAAGTACGCGCCGATCACGGTCTCCGAGCACGTCCAGGCGAAGCTGGCCGGTTCGCGTGCGCTGCAACCGAATACGAACGCACAGCGCGAGGCTGCCCGAGTGCTGTCGGCGATGGACAGATGACACCTACTTGCGGAATTTCGCCTCGAGTTCCCTCAACGTGGCCTGCAGGTCCGCGGGATCGTTGGTCTTGAACACACCCCGGTAGCCGGTCTCGGCGCGCACGACCGCCTCCACCTCGGGGTCGTGGTACAGCTTCGCGAGGGCTACCAGTTTCGGGTTGTCCTTGTCCGCGGCGCGGGCGGCGAAGATATTGATGTACTGCTTCAGCTCCGGCCGCTCGGGGTCATCGGTGAAGATCACTTCTTGGGTGGTCAGACCGGCGGGGCGCGCGAAGGTGTCATCGACGAATGCCGCGTCAGCGCTGTCGAGCGAAGGCGCGGTCAGTGTGGGATCGATGGTGGTCAGGCGCACCTTGGAGGCGGCGGTGTCGACATCCTCGATCTTGGAGTCCCAGCTCGCGCCGCCATGGAGCACGATCAGGCCCGCCGCAGACAGCGCCAGCAGCGGCCGCACCTGGTTGGCCGGATTGTTGCTGAGGGTGATCTGGCCGCCCTTTGGAATGTCGTTGACCGACTTGTGCTTCCGCGAGTAGAGGGTGAGCGGGAAGATCTCGGTGGCGCCGATCGGCACCAGAGTGTCGTTGTTGCGGACGTTGTAATTGGCCAGATACCGCACGTGCTGGAACTTGTTGAGGTCCACCCGTTGCTGCGACAGCGCGGGGTTCGGCTGGTTGTAGTCGGTGAAGTTGACGTACTGGACCGTGATGCCCTGTTCGGCGGCCTTCTTTTTGTAGACCTCCCAGTGCGGCAGCGCGATGTCGTTCACACCGACACGGACCACGTCCGAATTGCGCTCGTCATCACATGCGACCGCACCGGCGGCAAGAGCGAACAGGATCGGGATCACCGCAATACGGCGCAGAACTCGCATTTCTCGCAAACTAGACGCCCGTCCAAGAGTTCGCGAGAGTTTTGCTCAGCACAATTCAAACCGTTGCGGCGCCCCGCGAGACACCGCTTGGATGACCGGGTTCAGAAAGCGCTCGATCGGGCACGGGTCCGTCGGGCGGATGTTGCGACAAGCATTCGGGAGCACGAGTGAAATTCCATCGGGTACTGGCGATCCCGGTCCTGGTTGCCACCGCGGCCCTCACCCTTACGGCGTGCGGCTCCGACGACAAGGCCGCCTCCGACACGGTAGTGCGCATCGGCACCACCGACAAGGACAAGGCCTGGGACGTCTTCGAGCAGAAGGCGAAGGAGCAGGGCATCACCTTGAAGATCACCAACTTCTCGGACTACAAGCAGCCGAACCTCGCGCTGTCGCAAAAGCAGATCGATGTGAATCTGTTCCAGCACCTGCAGTTCCTCGGCGCCTACAACGTCGCGAACAATGCGGATCTGACCCCGATCGGCTCCACCTATATCGTGCCGCTCGGCCTGTACTCCAAGAAGCACAAGACCGTCGCTGATCTGCCGCAGGGCGCCGAGATCGCGATCCCGAACGACCCGACCAATCAGGCGCGGGCGCTGTTCGTGCTGCAGGCCGCGGGTCTGCTGAAGTTGTCGTCGGACACCAAGGCGCCCTCGCCCGCCGATATCGACAAGGGCGCGTCCAAGGTCAAGGTGACCCCGGTCGACGCGGCGCAGACGGCGCTGTCGCTGGCCTCGGTCGACGGATCGATCATCAACAACACCTTCTTGGACCGCTCCGGCATCGACCCCAATTCGGCGCTGTACAAGGACGATCCGAAGAATCCGTCCGCGGAGCCCTACATCAATGCGCTGGTGACAAGGGCCGAGGACAAGAACAACCCGAGGTACCAGAAGCTCGTCGAGCTCTGGCACTCACCCGAGGTGCAGCAGGCCCATTCCGAAGTGACCAAGGGCACGGCGGTCGAGGTGCGGCGCAACGGTCCCGAGCTGGAGCAGATCCTGCAGCGGGTGCAGCAGACCATCCGCGACGGCAAGTGAGCGAGCATCAGGTCCCCGCGGTCGAATTCCGTTCGGTTACCAAGGCTTTCGGCAAAGGCGCAGATCGGCATGTCGCGCTCGACAGCATCGATCTGCGGATCGAAAAGGGTGAGATCTTCGGCGTGATCGGCTATTCCGGTGCGGGCAAGAGCACGCTGGTACGGCTGATCAACGCACTGGAGAAGCCGACGAGCGGCACCGTCGAGGTCTCCGGCACTCCCATCACGGGCGTGCGGGAGGCCGAGGTGCGGCGGATCCGCCGGGACATCGGCATGGTGTTCCAGCAGTTCAACCTGTTCCGATCGCGCACGGCCGCAGGGAATATCGAGTACCCGCTGAAGGTGGCACGCTGGCCGCGGGCCCAGCGCAAGGCGCGCGTCGCCGAACTGCTCGAGTTCGTCGGCCTGTCCGAGAAGGCGCGCAGTTATCCCGATCAGCTCTCCGGTGGCCAGAAGCAGCGCGTCGGCATCGCGCGCGCCCTCGCCACCTCGCCGTCGTTGCTGCTCGCGGACGAATCGACCTCGGCGCTGGACCCGGAGACCACCCAGGAGGTGCTGCGGCTGCTGAAGAAGATCAATCGCGAGCTCGGCGTCACCATCGTGGTCATCACCCACGAGATGGACGTCATCCGCGCGGTGGCCGACCGCGTCGCGGTACTTGCCGAGGGTCGAATCGTGGAGCTGGCCCGCACTTTCGACGTCTTCGCCGACCCACAGGCGACGCCGACCCGGTCGTTCGTCGACACCGTGCTGCACAACCGGCCCAGCGATGAGGAGTTCCGCAGGCTCAGCGAGCTGCACGGCGGCAGGCTGGTCACCGTCGACATCGACGACAAACGCGGGATCGGCGCGGCACTGGCCGCGGCGACCAACGCACAGGTCCGGTTCGAGGTCGTCTACGGCGGGGTGAGCACGTTGCAGGACAAGACGTTCGGCAGCGTCACGCTGGCTTTGCACGGGCCCGACGATGCGGTCGACAAGGTGGTCGACGAACTCGATCGCCGACCGGCCTGAAAGGAGCAAGCATGCATACCGATTGGGACAAACTGCGGCCGGTGCTGCAGGAAGCGATCGGCACCACCGTCTATCTGGTGCTGCTCACCTTCGTGATCGGCGGACTGATCGGGCTGTTCCTCGGGACCGCCCTGTACACCACCCGCAAGGGCGGCCTGCTCGCGAACGCCCCGATCTACTTCCTGCTCAACGTGCTCGTGAATGTGGTACGGCCGATTCCGTTCATCATCCTGCTCGCGGCCCTCGGGCCGGTAACCCTGGAGGTAGTCGGCACCACCATCGGCACCGAGGCTGCCGCCTTCGTCATGATCGTGGCCGCATCGTTCGGCATCGCGCGCATCGTGGAGCAGAATCTGGTCACTGTCGATCCCGGGGTCATCGAGGCGGCACGGGCCGTCGGCGCCGGACCGCTTCGGATCATTCTGACCCTGCTCATCCCGGAGGCACTCGGCCCGCTGGTGCTCGGCTACACCTTCGTGATCGTTGCGATCGTCGATATGTCGGCCATGGCCGGCACCGTCGGCGGCGGTGGGCTCGGCGACTTCGCGCTGGTCTACGGCTATCAGCGGTTCGACTGGCAGGTCACGCTGGTTGCGACGCTGATCATCATCGCGGGTGTTCAGGGCATCCAGTTCTTCGGCAATTTCCTGGCCAGGAAGGTATTGCGCCGCTGAAACATTGATGCGCGCGATGGTCGACCGCGCGTATCAATGGGCTCGTCAGCGCGCGTTCGCTGTGCACTCCGAGGTGACGATCGCGGCGCGGCTCGGCGCCGCGCTGCCGAGGGCGGCCAGCAGCGGTGATGGGTCGGGACCGAGCTGCCCGATCGCGGCCTGCTCCGCCTCCACCCGCGAATACCCGAATGCCCAGGTGTAGTGGCCGTCGCGGACCGCGACAGCACCGCATCCATTGGCGAAGTGCACGATAACTCTGCACTTCGCGGCGCCGCATTCCGACAGCGCCCGCCGATCCGCCTCCTCGTAACTCCCATAGTTGACACCGGATCCGACGACCGCGCCGCGCGATGTGTTCGATATAGCCAGCGACCCGTACAGGTCGCCGGCCGCGCCTGCGGTTCCGGCCCCGAGCGCGACGAACGCGGTCGCAGATGACACGACCAGGCCGAGAGCCGCCTTGCTCGACACTGACATCATGATTTCTCCTGTTTAGTCGAAACAACGTCCAGCGCGATCGTTGTCCACCACTCACGAATTATGCAAACCTTCGCCTCATCGCGATGTCGTTCGATTCCGCAGCGGGACAACATCTCTCCAGTCGGCCGGCCAGTTCACCAGGGCGACGACCAGCATGATCACCAAATGCAGCGGCGCGGAGACCTCCTCGTAGATCGCGCCGTCGTCGATGACGTGCGTGGTCACGGCGCCGGTCAGCACCAGAACCAGCATCGCGGCACCGAGGAATCGAGTCTCCCTGCGCGGCACCACCAGCAGCACGGCAGCGATCAGTTCCACCCCACCGACGACAAATCGCATGTTCGGGTCGAAACCCCACTCGGCGAACTTCTCCGAGTACGCCGGGCCGAAGAAGGTCGGCCCGGGCCAGAACTTCGTGGCGAACCCGATGACGAATTCGAACGCGAGAAACCAGTAGACGGCCGAGCCGAGCCGAGCCGATCGTGAACGTTGCGGCATGTTGTTCCTCCGGAGGAGTGTGTCGCCACGCGGCGCGACGACGACGGGTAGATCCCGTCACCGCAATGACCGTGGGAGGCCCGAAGATGTGACAGCCGCAGATTCCGACTCAGAACCAGCGCGCCAGCAGCGTGGCCACCCCACCCTGGTGACCGGTGGACAGACTTCGTCGGCAACCGCGCAGACCACCGCCGGCGCCTCGCCCATGGCGACGCCGTGCGCAGCCCACGCCAGCATCTCGAGATCGTTGGTGCCGTCGCCGACGGCGAGCGTGTCGTCGGCCGAAACACCCAGACGCCTTCGGAACACTCGAATAGCCAGCGAGCGGCGCTACCCGCCATTCGGCGCGGTAGTGCTCCGGATACAGAACGGCTGGCACGGACCCGACGTGGACGGCACGGTCGTCGTCGACCCGTCCTCGAAATCATCGGTGCTCACCAACACCAGCACCAGCACGGCGAAAAACAGCACAGCGGCAAGAATGATCACGACCCACCCCCAGCGCGGCTGACGGTCCCTCGAGAACTCGTGGATTTCCAACCAGAACATCGCCCGCTTCTTCCGACTCCGCCCCATCATCGCAGGCCCACGGTGCGGCTTCAGCACGAGTGGCACAAGATTGCGGCAAACGTGAGAAGTACTCCCCTGGTGTGGCCTCGCCGGATGATCGACCCCGGAATGCACAACGCCCCGACCACGGGGTCGGGGCGTTGCGAGCGGGTATCCGGTCAGACGGTGAAGCCGAGGGCGCGGAGCTGTTCGCGGCCGTCTTCGGTGATCTTGTCGGGGCCCCACGGGGGCATCCATACCCAGTTGATCTTGAGGTCCTCGACGAGGCCGCTGCGCACGAGTGCGTTGCGGGACTGGTCCTCGATGACGTCGGTCAGCGGGCAGGCCGCCGAGGTGAGGGTCATGTCCAGGATGGCGATTTCGTCCTGGACGGCCAGGCCGTAGACCAGGCCGAGGTCGACCACGTTGATGCCGAGTTCGGGGTCGACGACGTCGCGCATCGCCTCCTCGAGATCCTCGAGGCGCTTGATGTCTTCCGCAGACAGCTCGACCTGTTCAGCCTGTTCGGCGGATTCGGTTACCGGTGTCTCGCTCATGCCGTTTCCCCATTCGTTGGCAATCCATTGCCCATCGGACGCTTGGCTTCCTCGGCGGAGGCTATTCGGACCACCGCGTCCTTGAACGCCATCCAACCGAGCAAAGCGCACTTCACCCGAGCCGGATACTTGGCGACGCCCGCGAAGGCGATACCGTCACCGATCATGTCCTCGTCGCCCTCGACCGTGCCGCGGCTCGCGACCATCTCGTTGAACGAGTCGACCACCTTCAGCGCCTGCTGCAGCGGCAGGCCGATGACCTGATCGGTGAGCACCGAGGTCGACGCCTGAGAGATCGAACAGCCCTGACCGTCGTAGGAGACGTCGGCGACGTCACCATTGTCGTCGAGCTGCACGCGCAGGGTCACCTCGTCACCGCAGGTCGGGTTCACGTGGTGCACCTCGGCACCGAACGGTTCCCGCAGCCCGCGGTGATGCGGGTGTTTGTAGTGGTCCAGGATCACTTCCTGGTACATCTGCTCCATGCGCATGTTTTATCCAACCCCGAAGAAGCTCTGAGCCTTCCGCACTGCGGCTACCAGCTTGTCTACCTCGTCGAGGGTGTTGTAAACCGCAAAGGAGGCGCGCGCTGTCGCAGGCACGCCGAGGCGGCGCATCAGCGGCCACGCGCAGTGGTGACCCACTCGGATGGCGACGCCTTCGTCGTCCAGGATCTGGCCGACATCGTGCGCGTGGATGCCGTCGACCACGAACGACACCGCGCCGCCGCGGTCGACGTTCTCGGTCGGTCCGACGATCCGCACGCCGTCGATGGCGCCGAGTCCGGCCAGCGCCGCGTCGACGAGCGTGTGCTCATGTGCGGCAACGGCTTCCATGCCGATTGCCTCGAGATACCGCACCGCGGCACCGAGTCCGACCACCTGCGAGGTCATCGGCACGCCCGCCTCGAACCGCTGCGGCGGCGGGGCGAAGGTGCTCGCCTCCATGGTGACGGTCTCGATCATCGAGCCACCGGTGATGAACGGCGGGGTCTCCTCCAGCAGCGCGCGGCGGCCGAAGAGCACACCGACACCGGAAGGTCCGAGCATCTTGTGACCGGAGAACGCGGCGAAATCGATGCCGAGCTCGCGGAAGTCCACCGGCATGTGCGGCACCGACTGGCAGGCGTCCAGCACCGTGAGAGCGCCGACTTCTTTTGCCCGGCGCACCAATTCGGCCACCGGCGCGATCGAGCCGGTGACATTCGACTGATGCGTGAACGCGACAACCTTGGTGGCGGGCGACAATTCGAGCGAATCGAGATCGATCCGGCCGTCGTCGGTGATGCCGTACCACTTCAGCGTCGCGCCCGTGCGGCGCGCGAGCTCCTGCCACGGAACAAGATTCGCGTGGTGCTCGAGCTCGGTGATGACGATCTCGTCGCCGGGACCGACGTGGTACGGGAACCGGCTGTCGGCGAAGGAGTACGTCACCAGGTTCAGTGATTCGGTCGCGTTCTTGGTGAAAACGATCTCACCGGCGTGCACGCCGACGAACCTGGCGATATCGGCCCTGGCATCCTCGTAGGCGTCGGTCGCCTCCTCGGCCAGCTGGTGCGCGCCGCGATGCACCGCCGAATTGTGCTGGACCAGGAATTCGCGTTCCGCGTCCAGGACCGCGACGGGCCGCTGCGAGGTCGCGCCGGAGTCCAGGTACACCAACGGTTTCCCATCCCGAACCGTACGGCTCAGGATCGGGAAATCGGCCCGGATGCGGGCCACGTCGAGTGCGGGGACCGTGGCGGTCATATCAGGCTCCTGCGGTAGCAGACTGGGTGAAGCGGACGTAGCCGTTCGCGTCGAGTTCGTCGGCCAGTTCCGAACCACCCTCGGCGACGATGCGGCCACCGACGAAGACGTGCACGAACTCCGGCTTGATGTAGCGCAGAATGCGGGTGTAGTGCGTGATCAGCAGCACGCCGCCGTTCTCGCGCTCCTTGTAGCGGTTGACGCCCTCGGACACGATGCGCAGCGCGTCGACGTCCAGTCCGGAGTCGGTCTCGTCGAGGATGGCGATCTTCGGCTTGAGCAGGCCGAGCTGCAGGATCTCGTGACGCTTCTTCTCGCCACCGGAGAAGCCCTCGTTCACATTGCGTTCCGCGAAGGCGGCGTCGATCTCGAGCTCGCTCATCGACTCCTTGACTTCCTTCACCCAGTGCCGCAGCTTGGGGGCCTCACCGCGGACGGCGGTGACAGCGGTACGCAGGAAGTTCGACGTGGAGACGCCGGGCACCTCGACCGGGTACTGCATGGCAAGGAACAGGCCCGCACGCGCACGCTCGTCGACGGACATCGTGAGGACGTCCTCGCCGTCGAGGGTGATCGAACCGGAGGTCACCGTGTACTTGGGATGGCCGGCGATCGCGTACGACAAGGTCGACTTGCCGGAGCCGTTGGGGCCCATGATGGCGTGCGTCTCACCGGACTTGATGGTGAGATCCACGCCCTTCAGGATCTTGATGGGCTCACCGGACTCGTCCGGGTTGGCAACCTCGACGTGCAGGTCCTTGATTTCCAGGGTGGTCATCGAATTCGAGTTCCTTTGTGGGGGTGAGTGGTTCGGGATCAGACGCCGACAGCGGCGAGCTCGGCCTCGATGGCCGACTCCAGCCGCTCCCGGATCTGGGGGACCGCGATCTTCTGGATGATTTCTTGGAAAAAGCCGCGCACCACCAGGCGTCGCGCCACATCCTCCGGAATACCACGGGAGCGCAGGTAGAACAGCTGCTCGTCGTCGAAACGGCCGGTAGCACTTGCGTGACCCGCGCCGACGATCTCGCCGGTCTCGATCTCCAGGTTCGGCACCGAGTCTGCGCGCGCGCCGTCGGTGAGCACCAGGTTGCGGTTCACCTCGAAGGTGTCGGTACCGTCGGCGGCCGCACGGATCAGCACATCGCCGATCCACACGGTGCGGGCGTCACCCTTGGGCGAATGCGGATCTCCCTGCAGCGCACCCTTGTACAGCACGTTCGACTTGCACTTCGGCTGCGAGTGGTCGACGAGCAAGCGCTGCTCGAAGTGCTGGCCCGCGTCGGCGAAGTAGAGGCCGAGCAGTTCGGCGTCGCCGCCGGGGCCCGCGTAGCGGACGGTTCCACTGAGGCGAACCAGGTCACCGCCAAGCGTGACCGCGATGTGGCGCAGCGTGGCGTCGCGGCCGAGCAGCGCGTGGTGTGCGGTCGCATTCACGGCGTCGTCGGCCCAGTCCTGGACCGCGACGACGGTCAGCTTCGCGCTGTCACCGAGCACGAATTCCACGTTCTCGGCGTAGGTTCCGCTGCCGCGCTGGTCGATGACCACAGTGGCCGTGGCGAAGTTGGCCAGCCGGATCTGCAAGTGACCGTAGGCGGTCATACCCTCGCCGGGACCGGTGACCGTGACGATCACCGGTTCTGCGACCTCGGTCTCCGCACCGACCGACACGATGGTCGCCGACTCGAAGCCCGAGTACGCCTGGGCGGCAACGCGATCCGACGGCACGCCGGCCTCGCCGAGGCGAGAGTCGGTGCGCGCCACGGTCTCCACGTTCACATCGGCGACCGAGCTGACCTCGACCGTGGCCTGTCCGTCGCGCACCGCAGTGCCGTCGTGCAGGCCGCGCAGTCGACGCAACGGCGTGAACCGCCACGCCTCATCCTTGGACGAGGGCACCTCGAAGGCGTTCACGTCGTAGGAGGTGAACACCTCACCCTTGTTGGTCGCGGAGCCGGCGCCCGGGTTCTGAATCGGCTTGGCCGTAGGGTTCTCGCCCTCGACCGCTCCAACAACGCCAGTCGCCATCAGCCGACGGCCCCTTCCATCTGCAGCTCGATGAGCCGGTTCAATTCCAGTGCGTATTCCATTGGCAGTTCCTTGGCGATGGGCTCGACGAACCCGCGCACCACCATCGCCATGGCCTCGTCCTCGGTCATGCCGCGGCTCATCAGGTAGAACAGCTGGTCCTCGGACACCTTCGACACGGTGGCCTCGTGGCCCATCGTCACGTCGTCCTCACGGATGTCGACGTAGGGGTAGGTATCCGAGCGGCTGATCGTATCGACAAGCAGCGCATCACATTTCACGGTCGACTTGGAGCCGTGCGCGCCCTTGTTGACCTGAACGAGGCCGCGGTAGGAGGCCCGGCCACCGCCGCGCGCCACCGACTTGCTGATGATGGTCGAGGAGGTGTGCGGCGCCAGGTGCAGCATCTTCGCGCCGGTGTCCTGGTGCTGACCCGGACCGGCGAACGCCACCGAGAGCACCTCACCGCGGGCGTACTCGCCGGTCATCCACACGGCCGGGTACTTCATGGTGACCTTGGAGCCGATGTTCCCGTCGACCCACTCCATGGTCGCGCCCGCCTCGGCCTTGGCCCGCTTGGTGACCAGGTTGTAGACGTTGTTCGACCAGTTCTGGATCGTGGTGTAGCGGCAGCGGCCGCCCTTCTTCACGATGATCTCGACGACCGCGGAGTGCAGCGAGTCCGACTTGTAGATCGGCGCGGTGCAGCCCTCGACGTAGTGCACGTAGGCGTCTTCGTCGACGACGATCAGGGTGCGCTCGAACTGGCCCATGTTCTCGGTGTTGATCCGGAAGTAGGCCTGCAGCGGGATGTCGACGTGCACGCCCGGCGGCACGTAGATGAACGAGCCACCCGACCACACGGCGGAGTTCAGCGCGGAGAACTTGTTGTCGCCGGCCGGGATCACCGTGCCGAAGTACTTCTGGAACAGCTCCGGCTGCTCCTTCAGTGCGGTGTCGGTGTCGAGGAAGATGACACCCTGCTTCTCCAGGTCCTCACGGATGGAGTGGTAGACGACCTCGGACTCGTACTGTGCCGCGACACCGGAGACCAGGCGCTGCTTCTCCGCCTCGGGGATGCCGAGCTTGTCGTAGGTGTTCTTGATGTCCTCGGGCAGGTCTTCCCAGGTCTCGGCCTGCTTCTCGCTGGAACGCACGAAGTACTTGATGTTGTCGAAGTCGATGCCATCGAGGTTGGAACCCCAGTTCGGCATGGGCTTGCGATCGAAGATGCGCAGTGACTTGAGGCGGTAGTCCAGCATCCAGTCCGGCTCGCTCTTCTTCGCCGAGATGTCGCGGACAACCTCCTCGGAGAGGCCTCGTTGCGCGCTGGCACCGGCCACATCCGAGTCGGCCCAGCCGTAACCGTATTTGCCCAGTGAAGCGATGGTCTCTTCCTGAGTGAGCGGTTGCACCTGGTCGGTGGTTGTCGTCATTCGGCACTCCTTCCGGAGTCGTTCGTACGTCCCGCTGCGGGCTGTGCAGCGGTTGATGGAGAAGCTGACTTCATATCGGTAATAGGGGGAACGAACAGCGGCACGTGGGTGGTGCACGCACAATCGCCGTTGGCGATCGTCGCAAGTCGTTGCACGTGGGTTCCGAGCAGGTCCCGGAAAGCCTCCAGCTCGGCCTCGCACAGCTGCGGGAATTCCTCCGCCACATGGGAGACCGGGCAGTGGTGCTGGCAGATCTGCACGCCCGCGCCCACTTTGCGGGTGGTCGCGGCGAAACCGGCGTCGGTGAACGCCTCGGCGATCTCGCCTGCCTTCGCAGTGGTCGTCTCCGGCGTGTGCTCACCGACGGGCTCGATGCCTGCCACGATGGTGCGCGCCCGCTTGCGTGCGAACTCGGTGATGGCCTGATCGCCGCCGATCTCACCGAGCTGCCGAATAGCCGCGCCGGCCAGGTCGTCGTAGGCATGCCCCAACCGGCCGCGGCCCACGGAGGTGAGCTGGTACTGCTTGGCGGGCCGACCGCGGCCCTTCTGCTGCCAGGGCGCCGACCGGCTGGCCCTGGCCTGACCGGAGTCGATGAGCGCATCGAGATGGCGACGGACCCCGGCCGGGGTCAAGCCCAGCTTGGTTCCGATGGCGGTCGCGGTGATCGGTCCGTCTTCCAGCAGCAGCTGGACGATGGCTGCCCGCGTATGCCCCTCACCGCTCGGGACGAGGGTCGCAGGCGCGGCCGACGACGCAGCACCGGTACGGCGACCGGCTCTGGAGTCCTCGTCATGCGGCAAACCCACGGTTTTCACAACACCAGTGTGGCGGAATTCCTTCCCGGAATCTAATAAGGGTGCCCTGACCCAGAGGGCTCGTGACCTGCCGATGAATCCCATGGAGCCCGACAATCACGCGATTCTTCGCCAGCCAGATGTTCGCCACGAGATTTGGAGCTCGCAACTGTGATCGATCGCACTGCGCCTCGCTGCCGAACATCCGCGCAATCAACTGTGAAAACAGGGATTCGACCGAGTGGGAATCACCGGTATCCGAATATTCGCCAACGCCTGTGCGATCACTCAAATGACGATCACTGCGACACTGGCCACAGCATCCAGCGCGGGCTTCCCATCGGTGGCTGGTGCGACCGTGCCCCGCCGGGCGAAGAACCCCGCCGCCGCGGCCCCTCGATCCACCGCCTCGATTCCGAAACCATGCCGCCAATTCTGCTCCACCGACGCTGGCCAACAGCTCGGAATAGTCGGCCGCCGTCCGCCACGGTGAGGGCACCCGCATTCCTCTAGGCTTCGTCTCGTGGCGGTACTCGACAGCGCGCGGCGCAGCACAAAGGCACTCGGACGCCGGGTACTCGGGCTCGACGCGCCTGCCGCCGATCACACTGTCGCGGTTCTGCATCGCGACGAATCAGAGGTCCCGGAGCTCGACCGCCGGGAGATGGCGCAGCTCGATCGGATCCGCCTGCTGGGCGCGACCGGGACGGTGCTGATGGTGATCAGCGCGCTCGGCGTCGGAGCCCAGCCGGTGCTGCAGAATCCCACCTCGGGCATCCGCATCATCGCGATCTTCGGGCGCGCGCACACCGGGTCGCTGGCGGTGTGCATGGTCGGCACCACGATGGTGGTGCTCGCGTGGCTGCTGCTCGGCCGTTTCGCGGTCGGCGGTCTGGGTGGCTCGCCCCTGCACCGGCTGACCCGCTCGCAGCTCGACCGCACGCTGCTGCTGTGGATCCTGCCGCTGTGTATCGCGCCGCCGCTGTTCAGCAACGACGTGTATTCCTATCTGGCACAGAGCGAGATCGCCGCGCGCGGCATCGACCCCTATGAGATGGGGCCGGCCCAGGCACTCGGAAACGACAATGTGCTGACCAGAAATGTCCCGAACATCTGGCGCGAGACGCCGGCACCGTACGGCCCGCTATTCCTGTGGATGGGACGCGGCATCGCCGCGCTGACCGGCGACAACATCATCATGGGCGTCTGGATGCACCGAATCCTCGCGCTGGCCGGAGTCGCGCTGATCGTCTGGGCGCTGCCGCGGCTGTCGGCGCGCTGCGGGGTGGCGCCGGTGAGCGCGCTGTGGCTCGGCGCGGCCAACCCGCTGGTGCTGTTCCATCTCGTCGGCGGCGTGCACAACGATGCGCTGATGCTCGGGCTGATGCTCGCGGGTCTGGAGCTCTGCCTGCGCGCGATCGACATCGAACCGTTCGACGGACGGGCCTACGCGCTGCTGATCGGCGGGGCGGTGGTCATCACCTTGTCCTCGTCGATCAAGGTCACCTCGATTGTCACGATGGGATTCGTCTGGGTCGCGCTGGCCCGCAAATGGGGCGGCGGTATGCGCTCGCTCGTCATCTCCGCCGCGCTACTCGGCGCAATCGCGCTCAGCACCACAGCTTTGATCAGTTCACTGAGCGGCCTCGGGTTCGGCTGGATCCATACGCTCAATACCGCGAGCGCGGTGCGCAGCTGGATGTCGCTGCCCACCGCAGTCGGCATTGTCACCGGATTCGGCGGCGTGCTGCTCGGCCTCGGCGACCACACCACAGCGATGCTGAGCATCACCCGGCCGATCGCGGCAGTGGTCGCGGCGTTTGTGACGGTGCGCATGCTGGTCGCCGCCGGAACCGGGCGACTGCATCCGGTCGGAGCGCTCGGTGTCTCGCTCGGCGCCATCGTGCTGCTGTTCCCGGTGGTGCAACCTTGGTATCTGCTGTGGGCGATCGTGCCGTTGGCAGCATGGGCGACCCGGCCGATATTCCGCGTGCCCGCCATCCTGTTCTCGGCGATCGTCAGCGTGCTGCAGATGCCGCGCGGCGGGGAGTTCGAGGTCTTCCAGATCGTCGGCTCGGCGATCGTCACCGTGATCGTGGGCCTGCTCTTCATCGTGATCACCCGCAATGCGCTACCGTGGCGTGGCCAGTCGGGGGTGTCGGCTCCGTCACAGCAGCCGACGTCCTACGGTGTCTCATCGTGACCGCAGCCTCCGGACCCGCCGTACACATCGACGGCGTCGTCAAGCGTTACGGCGAGACCACCGCGGTCGACGGGATCAGCTTCGATGTCGAGCAGGCACAGGTGCTCGCACTGCTCGGCCCGAACGGCGCAGGCAAGACCACCACCGTCGAAATGTGCGAAGGCTTCGTGACGCCGGACGCCGGGTCGGTGCGGGTGCTCGGCCTGGATCCGATCGCCGACTCCGACCGTCTTCGGCCGCGCATCGGCGTGATGCTGCAGGGCGGCGGCGCCTACCCTGGCGCGCGGGCGGGCGAAATGCTCGACCTGGTCGCGGCCTATTCCGCCGACCCGATCGACCCCGATTGGCTACTGAAAACCCTCGGCCTGCAAGACAACCGGCGCACCCCGTACCGCCGTCTTTCCGGCGGGCAGCAACAACGACTCGCGCTGGCGTGTGCGCTGGTCGGCAAGCCGGAGATCGTGTTCCTCGACGAACCGACCGCAGGCCTGGACGCCCAGGCCAGGCTGATCGTGTGGGAGCTGATCGACGCGCTGCGCCGCGACGGGGTCACCGTCCTGCTCACCACACACCTGATGGACGAGGCCGAACAGCTCGCCGACCAGCTGGTGATCATCGACCACGGCAGCATCGTCGCCGCCGGTACGCCCGCCGAGGTGACCGCGCACGGCGCCGCCGGACAGCTACGCTTCTCCGCCCCACCGAAACTCGATCTCGAACTGTTGAAAACGGCACTGCCGGAAGGTTTCTCGCCGCGCGAGACGACGCCGGGCTGCTACTTGGTCGAGGGCGAGATCAATCCACAGGTGCTGGCGACGGTGACCGCGTGGTGTGCCAGGGTCAACGTGCTCGCCACCGACATCCGGATCGACCAGCGCCGCCTCGAAGACGTCTTCCTGGAACTCACCGGACGGGACCTACGCGGATGAACCAGCCCGATCTCGTCGGAAACCGGTTCGCACCCGGCACCTTCACCCCCGACTCGCGCCCCAACAGCTGGGCCTCCATGATGCGTGCGCAGACCAGACTCGAGCTGATCCTGTTGCTGCGCAATGGCGAACAACTGCTGTTGACCATGTTCATCCCGATCACGCTGCTGGTCGGGCTGTCCCTGCTCCCCTTCGGCGATCTGGGCGAGGACCGGGTGAACAAGCTCGTGCCCGCGGTCATGATGGTGGCCGTGATGTCCACCGCGTTCACCGGGCAGGCCATCGCGGTCGGCTTCGATCGTCGCTATGGCGCGCTCAAACGTCTCGGCGCGACCGCGCTGCCCCGCTGGGGCATCGTCGGCGGCAAGTGCGCGGCGGTGCTGATCGTGGTGGTATTGCAGGCCATCCTGCTCGGCATCATCGGCTTCGCGCTCGGTTGGCGGCCCGATCTCGCCGGACTCGCGCTCGGCGCGCTGGTGATCGCACTGGGCACCGCGACTTTCGCGGCGATGGGGCTGCTGCTCGGCGGCACCCTCAAGGCGGAAATCGTGCTCGCGCTCGCCAATATCCTGTGGTTCGTGATGCTCGGTGTCGCCAGCATCGTCTTCGCCTCCGACGACCTGCCGACCGCGGTGAACGTGCTGGCCAGGCTTGTCCCCTCGGGTGCGCTCGCGGTCACTCTCGAAGACGCTATGCGCAGCAGTGTCGACTGGTTCGGAATCGCGGTCCTCGCCGCGTGGGGCGCGGTGTCCGCGCTCCTGGCAACCCGTTTCTTCCGCTTCGACTGAGTTGCACAACGACACCACGTAGTAGACCGGGTGAGTCGCCCCAACCGGCAGCCGCTACCATCGTTCGCGTGCTGTATCGCGCATTTTTGCGTCTCGTCGACAAGCTTCCGCTCCCCTCACTGAAGGTGCAGCGTTGGATCGCGGCCGCCGTCATCCTGTCGCAAGCAGGCATTGCGGTCACCGGCGCGATCGTGCGCGTCACCGCTTCCGGTCTCGGCTGCCCGACCTGGCCGCAATGCTTCCCCGGCAGCTTCACCCCGATCGGTGTCTCCGAGGTCCCGGTCCTGCATCAGACCGTCGAATTCAGCAACCGCCTGCTGTCGTTCGCGGTGACCCTGTGCGCCGCACTCATCGTGCTGGCCGTCACGCGCGCCCGCCGACGCCGCGAGGTGCTGGTCTACGCGTGGTTGATGCCGGGCGGCACCGTCCTGCAGGCGATCATCGGCGGCATGACCGTCCGCACCGGCCTGCTGTGGTGGACCGTCTCTGTTCACCTGCTCGCGTCGATGCTCATGGTCTGGGTTTCGGTGGTGATGTTCGCGAAGGTCAGTGCACCCGACGACGGCATCGAAGTGATCCAGGCCCCCGCCCCGCTGCGCTGGCTCACCGCACTCAGCGGCGTCGCCCTCGCCGCCGTGCTCATCGCGGGAACCCTGGTCACCGGCGCCGGTCCGCACGCGGGCGACAAGAGCATCGAGCGCCAGGTCGAGCGCCTGCAGGTCGAGATCGTCACCCTGGTGCACCTGCATTCGCAACTGCTTGTCGGTTACCTGGCTCTGCTGATCGGCTTGGCCTTCGGGCTGTTCGCGGTCGGCATCACTCCCGCCGTCCGCTCGCGGCTGTTCGTGCTGCTCGGCCTGGTCGGCGGGCAGTCGCTGATCGGCATCGTCCAGTACTTCACCGACGTGCCCGCAGCCCTCGTCGCGATCCACGTCGGTGGCGCCGCCGCCTGCACCGCCGCCACCGCCGCCCTCTGGGCGTCGCTGCGCACCCGCGAACGCGTCTCAGCGTCGCTGCCCGACGCTGCCGTTCGGTCTACGTAAGCCGGGTCCCGCTGGTGGACACCTCGGTGTCGATGTCGAAACCGGTTGCCTGTCACCGTTTTTCGAGGGTCAGAATTAAGTTTCGCGGCGTGAGGATGGTCGCGGCGAGCATATCGACCGCGCAGCCAGGCACGGAGCGCAGAGCGACTATATGGACGCTGTCGACACCGCGCAATGCGCGGCAGCCCAGATATTGAAAGTCGATTTCTTCGATACAGGCGCGGTGACCAGGGGGCACGGCACGTGCTCGGCGGATCCGGCTTCATCATCTACCGGTCGTACCGACTCGGCCGCTTACTCCACGAGCAGTGGGCGTCGACCGCTGAGCCATCAGCATTTCGATGTCTCGTATCAACGATCCTATTGGTGCTCCGATGAATCGCTACCTACCGTGGTGCTGGCGACGAGCTGACGATCCGGACATGAAATGTCAGCACGTCGACAAATCCACGATCAGGAGGCAAATGATGTCGAAGATCCTTTTCGTCATGACCGGCGTCGACTACTGGACCCTTGCCGACGGCACCAGACATCCGACCGGCTACTGGGCCGAAGAGGTGGTCGCGCCATACACAGCGTTCAAGGCCGCGGGTCACGAGATCGTGGTCGCCACCCCGGGCGGTGTGGCGCCGACGGTCGACAAGGGCAGCCTGGCGCCCGAGGTGAACGGTGGCCAGGAGGGTGCGGCCGCGGTTGCGGCAGTGCTGGACGCGGCGACCGAGCTGCGGCGGCCGATCCGGCTGGCGGACGTGGACCTCGCCGACTACGACGCCGTCTATTACCCCGGCGGACACGGCCCGATGGAAGACCTGGCCGTGAACGCCGAATCGGGCGCGCTGCTCAACGCGACGCTGGCCTCGGGCAAGCCGCTCGGCGTTGTCTGCCACGCTCCGGCCGCCCTGCTCGCCACCGCCGCCGACGGCAACTCACCGTTCGCGGGCTACCGGGTCACCGGTTTCACCAATGCCGAAGAGACCCAGGCCGGCTTCGCCGACAAGGCCAAGTGGCTGCTGCAGGATCGGCTCGTCGACCTGGGTGTCGACTTCCGCGAGGGCGAGCCGTGGGCTGCGCACATCGAGGTCGATCGCACCCTCTACACCGGCCAGAACCCCGCATCGTCGGCGCCGCTGGCGGCGGAGCTGGTCAAAGCACTGGGCTGAATACGATGGCCGCCGACCGGACCGACGAGGTGCTCGACGCCACGGCGCGCTGCCTTGCGCGCTACGGCGTGCGACGCACCACGATGGACGACATTGCCGGTGAGATGGGTATGTCGCGGTCGGCGGTCTATCAATACGTGCACAACAAAGAGGACGCGGTCCGCCGCCTGAGTGCGCGCCTGCACGACCGAGCACTGCGGCGGGCACGGCAGGCCGCGGCCGGGCACGCTCCCGTCGCCGATAGGGTGCACGAAATCCTTACGGCCAAGCTCGATCTCGCCACCGGACCGTTTGCCGATTCTCCACACGCCGCCGAATTGCTCGATGAGCACACACGATTGAGCGGCGACATCTGCCGTGGCTTCACCACCGAGCTGCTCACGTTGCTCAGCGCAGTGTTCGCAGAGTCGGCCGCGCCGAGACCCGACGACGCGGCGCAGATCTGCCTGGCCGTGCTCGTCGGGCTGATCGCCGCGGACCGCACCGAGCTGCTGCGCCCCGCCGTCGACGCCGCGGTTTCCGGGCTCGGCGTGCCGGCCGGTGTCGAGCTCGCCGCGACCAGTCCGGTCCGATCGCGGGTGCGTGGCTAGCGAGCCGGTGCGCCTGTGTGCTGGAGCCGATTCACTATCCAGCCCTTTATTTTCCGTGGCGATGCCTTCCCCACAGTCGCGGACGAGGCGTGCCCGCCGCAGGCACCGCACAGGCATATCCGGGGCGGTCGAGGTGTTGCTCGCAAGGGTGGAATGCGCCATCCGCGCCGCCCCACCTCACCACGTGCGCGCGACATTCGATGAATCAACGACTTGATCAGGGAGTTACCGTATGACCGCACAGACAACGTCTCGCCCGGCCGACGCCTCGGGCACCTTCGCGCTCGGCGGCGACCTGCCGATCAATCGCCTCGGATACGGCGCCATGCAGATCACCGGTCCCGGCGTCTGGGGCGACCCCGACGACCCGGCCGAAGCCGTTCGCGTCCTGCGCCGCGCGGTCGAGCTCGGTGTCAACTTCATCGACACCGCGGACTCTTATGGACCGTTCGTCAGCGAGAGCCTCATCCGGCTCGCCCTGCATCCCTACGCCGATGACCTGGTGATCGCCACCAAGGGCGGTCTGACGCGGTCGGGCCCTGGCGACTGGCGGCCGGTCGGCAGGCCCGAATACCTGCGCCAGCAACTGCATTTGAGCCTGCGCCACCTCGGGCTCGAACAGATCGATCTCTACCAGCTGCACCGTATCGATCCGGCCGTCCCGCTCGCCGATCAGCTCGGTGCGCTCGTCGAACTGCAGCAAGAAGGCAAGATCCGCCACATCGGGGTCTCGGAAGTGACCGTCGAACAGCTGAAGCAAGCTCGGGAGATCGCCGACATCGTCTCGGTGCAGAACCTCTACAACCTCGCCAATCGCAAGGCCGAAGACGTGCTGGACTACGCGACGGCCGAAAACATCGCCTTCATTCCCTGGTTCCCCATCGCAACCGGCGAGCTCGCCCGCCCCGGCGGTCCGCTCGACACCTTCGCCGACGAGCACGGCGCGAGCCCGTCCCAGCTGGCGCTGGCCTGGTTGCTGCGCCGCTCCCCTGTCGTGCTGCCGATCCCCGGCACCTCCAGTGTCGGGCACGTCGAGGAGAACACCTCGGCCGCGACGATCACGCTCTCCGACGAAGAGTTCGTGGCACTCACCGACGCGGTCTGACCGACGTTCGCAGGGGCGGCGGCGACCTGACGCCGCCCCTGCGAATGGCCGCCCGCCTACTGCGCGCAGTGCGACCTGCGGTCTACTACCTGGGATCAAATCCGCAGCCACCGGGAGCACGCATGGAAATCGGGTTCAGCACGTTCCTGACCGACGAGGGCATCAGCCCGGCCGAGTTCGGCACGAGCGTCGAAGGACTTGGTTTCGCGGCACTGTTCCTGGCCGAGCACACCCACATTCCGGTCGCGCGGCACACGCCCTACGGCTCCGGCGAACTGCCGCGCGCATACTTCCGTTCGCTGGACCCCTTCGTTGCACTGTCTGCCATCGCGGCAGTCACCGAACGAGTACGAATCGGGACTGCGATTGCTCTTGTTGCCCAACGTGATCCGATCATCCTGGCCAAAGAGGTGGCCACCCTCGACCGGATCAGCGGCGGCCGATTCGAGCTCGGAGTCGGCGCCGGGTGGAATCTCGAGGAGATCCGCAACCACGGCACCCGTCCGGGTTCACGGACCCGGCTGCTGCGCGAGCGGGTCCTGGCCATCAAGGAACTCTGGACGCGGGAGCAGGCGGAATTCCACGGTGAATTCGTCGATTTCGATCCGGTGTTCCAGTGGCCCAAACCATTACAGCGCCCGCATCCGCCCGTCCTCATCGGCGGCATGGGCCCCACCGTGCTCCAGCGCGTGGTCGACTATGCCGACGGCTGGATGCCGTTCGTGTCCTCGGTCGGTGCCATCGATAAGCTCGCGCACCGCATCGCCGAGCTCGATAACCTCACCGCGCACCTGGGTCGCGCACCGAAGATGGTTTCCGTGGTCGTGACGACCGGTGTGTCCGCGGACGACGCCGCGGTCGTCGTGGACCGACTGGCCGAACTCGATGTGCACCGCGTGATCTTCAACCTCGACGCGCTGCCCACCGCGCAAACCGACGCGCTGCTGGACACGTATGCTGCTGCCTGCGCGGATCATCTGCGTCCTGCCGAGTAGTCCTCCGCGAGGTGAGCACGACTCACGCATCTGCCGGTCGCGCACCGCAATCCGCAGTTAGTGTGGAAGGCATGCCGGTCACTGTCCTCGTGCCAGATGATTATGGAGTCGGGATGCTCTCGGAGGTAACCGGCATCCGCCCACTGCGCTTCGAGCCGGGCAGGCCGCTCCCCGCAGGTGCCGAGCTGGCCGAAGTCCTGATCCCGGCATTCCTCACCCGGCCGGATTCGATCGATCTCACCGGTCTGCCGAAACTGCGGCTGGTGCAGATGCTTACCGCAGGGGCCGACGGCTGGATCGGGCAACTGCCCGACGGTGTGCTGCTGTCGAATGCGCGCGGCGCGCATGGGGCCAGCGTTGCGGAATGGGTGCTCGGGGCGTTACTGACGATCTATCGCGAATTCGGCGGATTCGCCGACACCAAGCGTGCGTGCCGATGGAATCACCATCAGACGGATACGTTGGCAGGCAAACGAGTTCTCGGTATCGGGGCGGGTGATCTCGGCATCGAACTGCGACGCAAACTGGAAGCGTTCGACGCGACGCTCACTCTGGTCGGGGTCAATGCCCGCGACGGCGTGCACGGTGTCGATGAATTGCCGGAATTGCTGGGAGGTTTCGACGTCGTCGTGCTGATGGTTCCGGTGACCGGCAAGACCATCGGACTGGTCGACGCGAAGTTTCTCACTCGAATGGCCGATGACGCGATTCTCGTCAATGTGGCGCGCGGACCGGTCGTAGACTCCGAAGCGCTACTGTCCGAGCTCATCTCGGGCCGGCTCCGAGCTGCCCTCGATGTCACCGATCCCGAACCACTGCCGTCCGACCATCCACTGTGGACCGCACCCGGCATCCTGCTGACACCCCACGTCGCAGGCAACAGCCGCGGCAGCACCGAACGCGCCTATGCCGTCGCCGCCTCGGAGATCGCGCGGTTCGCGGCCGGCGAACAGCCGAAGAATCTTGTCCACGGCGAGTATTGACCGAATTATCGGGGATGCCCCCAACTTCGGTGGCGCACCTTCCAAGGTCTGTCGACGATGTCGACCACACCAATAGCCTCTCTGACGCGACTCCCCTCGCCGCTCGAAAGGAAACCATAGATGCGTAACCACGTTCGTGCCGGAATCCTTGCCGGCGCAATCCTGCTGGCCCCCTTGGCTGCCGCCGTACCTGCGTCGGCCATCCCGCTGCAGCCCGCCGAACCGGTCGAGCAGTCGGGTCCGATCGCCAGCCCGGGCTGCCCCGGCGGCGCCCCGCAATGGGACTGCCTGCTCGAATCGCTGTCGGCGAGCGGTTCCGGAAAGTAGGTTTCGAGGTCCGTCCTCCCGGACATGGAATCCGGGAGGGACGGACACGCCGGACGCACCGACCGTAGGGTTATTTCTTCCTGGCGCGGTAGGCCGCGACGGCGTTTCGGTTTCCGCACGCGGTGCTGCAGTAGCGGCGAGATCTGTTGCGGGACAGGTCGAGAACGAGGCCCGCGCACGCACTGTCGGCACAGAAGGACAGTCGGCTCAGCTCGTCGGAGCGAATCAGATCGATCATCGCCATCGCGGTCTCGACGGCGATCCGGACGGGCATCGGAGCCTGCGCGGGCACCGCGTGAATGTGGTAGTCGATGTCACCGTGTCGGACGAGTTGCGGTACCGCTCGATGCTTCGCCAAAGTCTCGTTCACCAGCTGGACTGCCGTATCGCGGTCACTGGTGAGCATCCGGCGTAGCGGTGCGCGCAGTGCGCGCACCGCTCCCAGCTCCGCAGCGTCGCCGGTGTGTACGCCGGTATAGACATGTTTGACGAAAAACTCATCGAGCTGGGCGATCTCAGTCAATGTGTCCGGCTCCTCCGCCGAGTTCACCAACTCCACCGCGGCAAGCAGCGCCGCTTCGGTGTCATGAGCAAATGTCATGTTGACATATTACCAATGCGATTCTAGCGTCATTACTCATGGCGACGATGACTCATGACAGTGCCGTACAGCGGCGACTGCGCTCCGGACTGATCCGCGCGGTGCTGTCGGCATCGTCGTTCGGGCTTTCCGGGCCACTGGCACGCGGCTTGATGAACGCGGGCTGGAGTTCGGCGTCCGTGGTCTCCGTCCGGGTGCTGGTGGCCGCTGCCGTGCTCGTGCCGATCGCCGCGGTGCAGCTGCGCGGCGACTGGCAGCTGCTGCGCCGCAACGCCGCCCTGATCACCGCCTATGGACTGCTCGCCGTCGCCGGCACCCAACTGGCGTATTTCAATGCGGTCGCCCATATGGAAGTCGGGGTGGCACTGCTCATCGAATACACCGCTCCGATCGCCGTGGTGAGCTGGCTGTGGTTGCGCCATCGCCAACGGCCCGGCGCGGCGACGGTCGCGGGCGCCGTGCTCGGGACCGCCGGTCTCGTCCTGGTCATCGACCCGCGCTCCGGCCTCACCACCGACTGGGTCGGCATCGCGTGGGCCCTCGCCGCCATGATCGGGGCCGCCGCCTACTTCATTCTCTCCGCCCACGGCGACGGCACACTTCCGGGCACCGTCCTCGCCGCGGGTGGACTCCTCATCGGCGGACTCGGCCTGCTGGCAGCGGGCGCGATCGGCATCGTCCCCCTGCATGCAACCACGAATCCCGTTGTCTTCCAAGACTTCACCATCCCGTGGTGGCTTCCGGTCCTGGCCCTCGGCATAGTGACCGCCGCCCTTGCCTACGTCTCCGGCATCGCCGCCACCCGCCTCCTCGGCTCGCGCCTGGCATCCTTCGTCGCTCTCTTCGAAGTCCTGGCCGCCCTCACCTTCGCCTGGGCCCTCCTCGGCGAGGCCCCCCGCCCGATCCAACTCCTCGGCGGAGCGCTCATCCTCACCGGCGTCGTGGTCGTCCGCCGGGGCGAACCCACCGGCGCCTCCGACTCCTGACGGCCAGCGGGCCTCGACGCCCGCCGCAGGTCAGCGTGGCACGGCGACCTGGACCTGCCGGCGACGGCATTGCCGGGATCCTCGAGGACCAGCGCGGAGACGCCTATCCCGACATGTCCTGGAGCCGAAGGCCGCGTTCACCGTAGCCGCTGAGTACTACCGAGGCCGAGTCGGCAGGAACGAGTATCGCGGCCACCGGCCGAGCCCCGCACATCGGCTCGAGCACACGCCGCGCCCGACAACATGTTCGCCGGATACGTTGGCAGACAAGCAGTCCGCGGCGCGCGAGATGGGTTGGCGCGATCATTGTCCGTAAGACAAGCGAAGATTCGCGAAAACGGCCCACTACTTTCCGACGCGGGCCGCAACACAGTCATCGATCAGTAAGCGATGAACAGGATCTCGTCGCGCGAGTACTCGTGGCCTGGATGGTTCGCGGCCAAGTGAGCCTTCGTCTTCTCGACGAGATCGTCCTCGTCGGTTCCGACGATGGCTTCTCCGCAGGGGCAGTTCAGGTTTCGCTTCATCAGCTGTCCTTCCTTCTCGATCGAGAGTCTAGGCGTGCGGTCCCAGCGCGGCGTTGCGCAACCCCACCGACCCCGGCCCACCGACTCCACCGCCGACAAGCGTTGGGCTTGCAGCCTGCCCCAAGCGGGCAGTCGAGGGTGGCAACTACATATGCGGCGGCCTCGGCGATGAGGGCCTGGTTGTATTCGGCATCCTATCGGGGCCGGCGCACTCCTGCCCTCGGTCGGAAACGCCCGGCACACCGCACCGCGATCGAGGAAGGCAGCTTTCGGTCACACTGGGATCTGTGAAGCGCGTCCTCGCATTCGCCGTCCTAGCGCTGGCTGTCGGGCTCGCCGTCGATTACGGGCGCACCGATGGTCACTCCGGGGTCGCGGTAGCACTCGCGGTAGCCATGGTGGTACTGCTGCTCGATCAGCTCGCCCGCATGGGCAGCCGCTGAAGGAACGCACTCGACACGGCCGGAGCGTGCGTACCGGCGAGGGCGAGTGCCGCCTGAATTCCGACACAGTTGATCGGCGAACGCTGGCGTCGGATGTACCCGTTCGGATGTCGATGGGAGGCGCGCGCCTCGGCCTTGACTGGGGACCGGGATCCCCTGATCAGTGGGCGTTCTGGATCCAGTCCCGGTAATGCGTGGGTGCCAGGCGTGCGTCCGGTCCGGCGGTGAGCACGTCGCCGGTTATGCCTGCGAACATGCCGGCCGTGTCGTCGGTGATGACGGTCCGGTTGTCGTGCTGTGCCGCCAGGGTGATCCTGCCGAGTTCGTCGAGGGGGAAGACGTCCGGGCCTGCGAAGTTCCGGATCCCTCGCAGCGGGGTGTCAGTGGAGACCTCGACGACCGCGTCGACGACGTCAGCGGCGGCCATCGGCTGGAGGCGGGTAGCGGGCAGGCGGACGGCGTCGCTGTCGGAGGTCCAGGACAAGACCGCGTCCATGAACTCGAAGAACTGGGTGGCGCGGACGATGGAGTACGGCGTCGGCCCCTGCCGGAGCAGGTCCTCCTGCAGCGCCTTGGCCCGGTAATAGTCCAGCTGGGGCACCTGGTCCACTCCGACGATCGAGAGGACGACCTGGTGCGCGACACCGGCACTCTCTCCTGCCGCGAGCAGGTTGTTCATGGAGGTGCGGAAGAAGTCCAGGGACGCCTCGTCGAAGGTCGGCGAGTTCGCCAAGTTGATCACGACGTCGGCGCCCTCCAACGCCTGGTCCAGACCATTTCCCGAGATCAGGTCGACACCGGTGGACGGTGCCGCGGGGACGGCCTCGTGTCTGGCTGCGGTCAGCTTCTGCACCACCTGGGAGCCGATCCGTCCGGTACCGCCGATGACTATGAGCTTCATGGTTCTCACCTTTCACGGCATGCCACCCGGGCAAGCCGGAGGTTCATAGAGGTCGATTGCACTGATGTCCGAAGACGTGGTCACTGCGGCGGCCCGACGTCGATCCGGCCCTTCCCGCGGACTTGGGTACGAGTGGTCGACTACCTTGCCGCGTTTACAGCATCCCACCAGCAAACAGTTGGCGGACTGTGTCTGTCAGAAGTCGATGAATACTGGCAGGAAATACGCTCCGGGCTGGAGAAAGCCGACATCCCGCAGCATCACGTCGTTCTGGGTGGATAGGGTTCGAGGGGCGCGCATGGGCTTTGATCCGTTTCTCGAGACGGCCGCCTCGCGCCACGGTGACAGCCGTGGTGTCGCGGGGCATCCAACTCGATGAGGTGCCATTGCTCTGTGATGAGCTTTCCTCGGGTGCGTTGTGCCTGGTGTGCCGGCCCGACGCTCCCGCGACCAATAGATTGATCAACATTCCGACTCATTCACTCGCTACGGATGCCATGGACATGTTCCAGAAATCGGCGTAGCGGCCGCCGCGGCGCAGTAGCTCCTCGTGGTTGCCTTCCTCCACAATCCGGCCGCCGTCCAGGAAGGCGACACGATCGACGCGTTGGACGGTGCGCAGCCGGTGCGCCACCATGACCACTGTCCGGCCTGCCATCAGGCGCTCGATACCCGCGTGGACGGCCGCCTCGTTGACCGGGTCCAGCGCGGAGGTCACTTCGTCCAGCAGCACGATCGGCGCATTCTTCAGCAGCGCTCGCGCGATCGAAACACGTTGGCGCTCACCGCCGGACAGCAGTGCGCCGCCCTCGCCGACATTCGTCGCCCAACCGCCGGGCAGTCGCTCGATCACTTCGTCCAGCCGGGCCGCGGTCGCTGCCGCCCGCACCTCGGCTTCGCTTGCGTCCGGGCGGCCGAGACGTACGTTCTCCTCGATCGTTGGACCGGCCGGGCGATGGCCGCCACCGATACCGAGCGCATCGAACGTGGTGATGAGGCCGCCGGGCGAGTCATCGAATACATCCAGGCGCAGCCGGTGGATCTGGATCGTCGCGACCACCGGTGCGGCGACCAACGCAGCCGATCCCATCTTCCAATCGAAGGCGAACATCACGACAACGATCGTCAGCGGCGTCACCGCGGCGGAAATGAACGGCGCCAGCAGAGAATTCGATCATGGATGTGCGCCAGGCGGGCGGCGCGAACCACGTCCTCGAGGTCGGCATGGGGCACCGCCAGCGCGATATTGTCCGCAACCGATGCGCGCAGCAGGCGAACATCCTGGAAAACGAAGGAAACCGTCCGGTAGAGCTCACGGCTGCCGAGCTCGCGCAGATCGACTCCGCCCAGCGCGACCGAACCGCTGGACGGATCGAAGAACCGCGGCAACAGCTGAACCAGCGTGGATTTACCACTTCCCGACGGACCGACGATCGCAGTGACCGTGCCCGGCCCACCGACGCAGGTTTCGCCACCCCGTCCCACTTCAGCGAAACCTTCCACCACATGTTCGGAATGTCCGCCAGCGGAGTGCTCCGCTCCGGTATCCGCTTCGATCTCGGAACCTCGCCTACGCCTTGATATTTCGATAGTCGCTAATTCCGCGCGCCGCATTGGACCGGGGCGTGGCGCAGGGCCGCGGCGAGTTCGGCGTTCTGCCGCTCGGACACCTCGGCGGACAGGATCGCCTGCGATCGGTGGAATGTGCCGGGCCACTGGTGCGACTCGACCGACACGCCCTGGATGAATCGCGACAAAAGTGCCGCGCAGACCACCGAACCCACCGAGCCCACCGGACCGCTACGGGCCAGGCTCGCCCGCACCGCATGGCGGCTGCTCGACGACTGAGCATGAACCGCCTCGTCACCCCGGACACGCAGATCCGACCTTGCCGAAAATATTCTTTGACGCGAATATTCTTTATAGTGAATACTTTGGGCGTGGACGAGATCGCATCAGCACTTGGAGACGGCGCGCGGTGGCGCATCGTCGAGCTCCTCGCCGAGCGGCCCCGGTCTGTCGGCGAACTGGCCGAGCGGACCGGCTTACGGCAGCCGCAGACCACCAAACACCTCCAGACTCTCGCCCGCGCCGGCCTCGTCACGGTCTTCCCGCTCGGGCAACGTCGCGTCTACGCGGTCGAGGCGGCGCCATTGAAGGCCCTCGAGTGCCGGCTGCGGGAACTGGTCGAGACCACCGAGGCGCACCAGGACGAGCGAAACGTCATCGCGCGCTACCGTGCCGCCATCGAAGCGGAATCCGTTGTCGCGGACCGGGAACGGTGGGCGGACGGACGCACCTTCTCGTTCGAGCGCGTGCTGGCCGCGGCCCGGGACGTCGTCTGGCGGCATTGGGTCGACCCGGACCTGCTCGCGTCCTGGTGGGCGCCGCCGTCGATGACGGTCATCGACTGCGCCGTCGAGCCCAAGCGGGGTGGTCGCGCCGTCCTCGAGTACCACGAGGCCGAGGGGCGGCGGTACCGCTCCGAGGGACGGGTCCACGCCGCGATGGAACCCGAGCATCTCGTGTTCGACCTATCGGTGCTGGACGCGGCGGGGGCGGTCTCGTTCACCGGCCACTACGACCTGACCCTCGCCGCGGTCCCGGACGGCACCCGGCTGCGGCTCGGCCTGACCATCACCGAAACGGCCGTCGAGGCCGTCCCCTACATCGCCGGGATCGAAACCGGCTGGGGCCAGGTACTCGACCACCTCGCCGACACAGTCGGTACACCTACGCGCACCACCACGGCAGCACATACCAAAGGAAAGGAAACACAAGCATGACCACCTCGACCGGACGCAAGGTAACCGCGAACATCGCCCTCACCCTCGACGGACGCTACAACGGCCCGGGCGGGCCAACCGATGCAGAGGCGATCGTCCGCTACGCAACCACCGAGGTCGCACGAGACCACCTCACCCGCATCTACGAGGGCGCGACGACAGCGCTGCTCGGCCGGCTCAACGCCGAGGGGTTCCTCGGGTACTGGCCGACGGTCGCCGCGGACGACAACGCCGATCCGCGCGATCGCGGATACGCGAAGTGGCTCGTCGACACCGAAAAGGTGGTCCTCTCGACCACCTTGACCGAAGCGCCGTGGGAACGCACCCGCATGGTGAACGCCCCCGCTGCCGACGTCATCGCCGAACTGAAGGCCACCGGAGCGGGCAACATCCTCGTCAACACCAGCCCGACCATCACCAAGGCACTCCTCGCCGCGGACCTGCTCGACCGGCTGTACCTCTTGATCTGCCCCGAGATCGCCGGAGATGGGCAGCGGCTGTTCGACGACGGCCTGCCGAGTTCGAAGTGGACACTCACACACCAGGAGACCGGCGAGCTGGGCGAGATCGCCATGGTCTACGACCGCGCACGCTAACGGCCGCGGTGTGCGGCCGTCCAGCACAGCGACTACGTCCGCACAGCCGCCAGCTGCTCGGGTTGCGGACGCAGTAGACCGCTGTTACAGCGATGGTTGCGGGCACGCTGGCATGAGCGCGCATTGCGAACCCGGACGCGCTCGCCTGGCCGGATGTCCTGCCACACAACCGATCAGCGGCTGAGGCGGATGTATCGAGCTGCCGGACGCTATCCGACGAGTGTCCGGGTGCCGAGCACCGTAAGTGTTGCGAGGCGTTCGGCGTCCTCGGTGCCGGGCTCGGCTGTGTAGATCATGATGCGCAGGTCGCTGCCCGCCACGGTGAGCACGTCGCAGTCCAACGTCAAGGAACCTAATTGCGGATGATCGATCGTCTTGCGGGCAGCCTCGCGGCGGCTGACAGCGCCGGAATCCCAGAGTGCGGCGAACCGGGCGCTCTCGGCGCGCAGGTCCGCGATGAGCTTTCGCAGGCGCTGGTCGGCGGGATATTGGGCGGCGGCGGTGCGCAAGTCGGTGACGAGGGCGGTTTCGTATGCGTGCATGGCCTTCGGGGTGCGACGGGCGGGGGTGCCCGAGCCGAGGAAATGTCGCCACACACCGTTGCGTTCATTGTTGTGGCGGGCCGGCGGATCGCCCATCAACGCTACGTGCGGTGGGTTGGTCAGCAGCAGCGTCCAGGATGCGTCGTAGACAGCGACGGGTGTCCCGGTCAGGCGGTCCAATACGCGCTGGACGCTCGAGGTGATGTAAGTGGGCACGGTTTCGGGGTCCGGCAGCGCCAGCCCGGCCAGCAGGAACAGGTGCGCACGCTCGGCCGCGGACAACCGCAGGGCCCTGGCCAGCGACTCGACGACCTGTGTCGAGGGGTTGGCTGCGCGGCCTTGTTCGAGGCGGGTGACGTAGTCGACGGAGATGCCGGCCAGTAGCGCGAGCTCCTCCCTGCGCAGTCCGGGAGCGCGGCGCTGCCCACCCACGGTCAGCCCGGCGGTCTCAGGTGACACCTGGTCGCGCCAGCGGCGCACCGCCTTCCCGAATTCCGCTGTTGCCATGTCCTTCAGTGTGCCCGGCCGAGCGCCGAACTGCCTGGTATCAGCAGTCCCAGGAAGACCGGACGACTGGTTGACCACGGCTGCCCGGCGCGACCATGAAGCCATGACAACGACACTGATCACCGGAGCGAACAAGGGCTTGGGCTTCGAGACCGCCCGGCGGCTCGTCGCGGCAGGCCACACCGTTTACCTCGGCAGCCGGGACGCCGAACGCGGACGCCACGCCGCCGAACAGCTCGGTGCACGGTTGGTGGTCATCGACGTCACCGATGACGCGTCCGTCGTGGCCGCGGCGAAAACGATCGAAGCCGATGGCGGTGTGGATGTGCTCGTCAACAACGCGGGCATCGCAGGCTTCGAAGGACAGACGCAGGACAAGGGCGTGGTCGGCGCCGCCGCGGTGACCGCCGACATGATGCGGCCAGTGCTGGAGACGAACGTCCTCGGTGTGGTGCGCGTGACCCACGCCTTCCTGCCGTTGCTGCAGCGGTCCGCCGCTCCGGTCGTGGTCAACGTCAGCAGCGGCCTGGCCTCGCTGACCCGGGTCACCACCCCGGACACACCCGCACACGCATACCCGGGAGTCGCCTATCCGGTATCGAAGGCCGCCGTCAACATGATCACCGTGCAGTACGCCAAAGCGTTTCCGAACATGCGGATCAACGCGGTGGAGCCGGGCTACACCGCGACAGATCTGAACGGGCGCCTGGGCACGCAGACCGTTCAGCAGGGTGCCGAGATCATCGTCCGCATGGCCCAGGTGGCCCCCGATGGACCCACCGGCGGCTATTTCGACACCACCGGCGCCTTGCCGTGGTAGCCACCGGGATCGGTGATTGACAGCAAATGCCGTACCTGCCAACGTATCGAAGGACATCGAGGTCCTGATTCGGCTGACCTCGGTATCGTCGAATCGGAGAGTGCTCGATGGGGTTTCTCGAACCCGACCTACCCGTGGTCGATATGGCGGAGTGGAGCAAAGGCACTAGGAGTGCACGAATCCGTCCCATGGCCAGGCATTGGGCCGAAGTGGGTTTCGGGACTCCGGTCGCGCTGCATTTGTTCTACGTCGGCAAGGTCGGTCTCTATATTCTCGGTGGCTGGCTGATCATGCTGTCCACCAAGGGCATCGACGGATTCACCGATGTCGGCGACTGGTGGTCGGAGCCGATCGTCTTCCAGAAGGCTGTGCTTTACACGCTGCTGTTCGAGGTGGTCGGACTCGGTTGCGGGTTCGGTCCGCTGAACAACAGATTCTTTCCGCCGCTCGGCTCGATACTGTATTGGTTGCGGCCGAGGACAATTCGGTTGCCGCCGTGGCCCGGTCGTGTTCCGTTGACCAGTGGCACCACCCGCACCCCAGTGGATATCGCACTGTATGCGGCGTTGCTGATGACGACGTCGGTCGCATTGGTGTCCGATGGCACCGGTGCGGTACCAGCGCTGGACACGACAGTGGGGTTGCTCCCGGTGTGGCAAATCGCCGTGATCCTCGGCCTGCTTGCGGCAATTGGGTTGCGCGACAAAGTGATCTTCCTCGCGGCGCGCGGCGAGGTCTATGCCACCCTGGCAGTCACTTTTCTATTCACCGCCACCGACACGATCGTCGCCGCGAAGGTCGTTTTCGTGGTGATCTGGATGGGCGCGGCGACCTCGAAGCTGAACAAGC
Organism: Nocardia sp. NBC_01009; assembly: GCF_045208035.1. Classification (NCBI taxonomy): domain Bacteria; kingdom Bacillati; phylum Actinomycetota; class Actinomycetes; order Mycobacteriales; family Nocardiaceae; genus Nocardia; species Nocardia sp. NBC_01009. The sequence goes on from NZ_CP108695.1 coordinate 6,538,269, forward strand.
ACTTCCCGTTCGTGGTGTCCACGATGATGTCCAACAGCCCGGTGTTCCGGCGAAAGTCGCTCAAGCGCATGTTCTTCGAGAACTTCCCCGACGACCTGAGGCCGGGTCGGTTGTCGCGCATTTTCGCGCACGGCGGCACGGCCGTCGAGATGGGGATTCCGTTGGTGTTGTTCTTCTCCCACGGCGGCCCACTGACGGCGGTGGCCGCGGTCGTGATGGTGGGATTCCACCTGGTAATTCTGACGGCCGTTCCCATGGGGGTGCCGTTGGAATGGAACGTCTTCATGATCTTCGGTGTGCTGGTGTTGTTCGTCGCGCACGCCGATCTCGGTCTCGGCAGCCTGAACAACCCCGCGCCGGTGGCGCTGCTGTTCATCGTGATCGCGGGCATTGTGATCGCCGGGAACCTGTTCCCGCGCACAATCTCGTTCCTGCCCGGCATGCGGTACTACGCAGGCAACTGGGATACGACGATGTGGTGCATCAAACCCTCGGCCGCGGACAAGATCAGCCGCGGCATCGTGGCGATCGCCAGTATGCCGCAAGCCCAGTTGGAGCGGTTCTACGGGAAGGACCGGGCCCAGATTCCGATGTTCATGGGATATGCCTTCCGCGCCATGAACACGCACGGCCGCGCACTGTTCACCCTGGTTCATCGAGCCATGCCCGCCGGCCGTGAGGACGAGTACACACTCACCGACGGTGAGCGCATCTGCAGCACCGCGGTCGGCTGGAACTTCGGCGACGGACACATGCACAATGAGCAACTCATCGCCGCGATGCAGCAGCGTTGCCACTTCGACCCCGGCGAAGTACGCGTCGTCCTGCTCGACGCCCAGCCGATCCACAAGCAGACTCAGGAATACCGTCTTGTCGACGCCGCGACCGGCGAATTCGAGCGCGGCGTGGTGCATGTCGCGGACATGGTGACCCGCCAGCCGTGGGCCGACGATGTGCCCGTGCACGTACACCGCGGCAACCAGACCGACCTCACCTGATAGCGGCCACGATGACAACAGCGTGATACTTCGGGACATGGAGTCCGTTTCATGATCGACGTGGATCTGGCACGAAATCCGCGCACCGCGCCGCTGGATGTGCTGGCCGTGGCCACGCCCGGTTTCTGGCGGATGGAGGTCCGCACGCTCCAGCGGCGGGTAACCGCCCGACGGTCAACGACGGGATGCCTTCCGGCGCAATATCAATCAGCCTGGTTCTGATCGCCGATAGCCGGCACCGTCGAGCGCGGTTTACTGTCGAAACCATGGCGACCCCCGACTTCATTCACACCATCCGGGCCGACGCAGGCAAGCAGCTGTTGTGGTTGCCCGGTGTCAGCGCTGTTGTCTTCGATGACGAGGGCAGGGTGCTGTTGGGACAGCGGGCCGACACCGGCACGTGGGCCGTCATTGCCGGGATGCCGGAACCGGGCGAGCAGCCCGCGGCGTGTGCGGTTCGAGAAGTGTACGAGGAGACCGCCATTCGCTGCGTCGCCGAGCGCATCGTGATCGTCCGCGCCATGCCGCCGCACACCTACCCGAATGGCGACATCTGTCAGTTCATGGACATCACGATCCGGTGCCGCGCCGTCGGCGGCACGGCGCGGGTCAACGACGACGAGTCGCTCGAGGTCGCCTGGTTCGACGTGTCCGCATTGCCGGAGCTGCCCGAGCACGATCTGCTGCGCATCGAGCAGGCACTGTCCGATGGGCAGGTGTGGTTCGAACCGGCACCCTGAACGTGGGTCGTCGATCAGTGTGCGGCGGCAGCCCCGTGCAGCACGAGATCGACTGCGCTGCTGAGGTAATCCGACGACATGGGCTGATCACGGAGCAGAATTCGGAACCAGATCGCACCGGCCAGCAGGTCCATGATCATCGCCGGATCCGCCGTCGCCGGCAGTTCGGCACGGGCGATCGCGCGCTGGAACATCGGCTGCTCGCGGGTGAGGCGCTCGACAAAGAACGTGCGCGCCACCACAGCCAGCTCCGGCCTGCGGGGTGCCGCGGCGAGAACGGTGGCGACGATCGGTGCGGTCCGTTCTCCGGTCAGCAGTTGGGCGATCTCCCGGGCCAGCGCGAGGAGGTCGCCGCGCAGGCTGCCGGTGTCCGGCATCGCGAAGGCGAGAAGGTCGGAGTGGACCAGCGCGGCTGCCAGCACCGCGTCCTTGGACGGCCACCACCGGTAGATGGTGGTCTTGTTGACGCCGGAGCGGCTTGCGATGGATTCGATGGTCAGACCGTCATAGCCCTGTTCGGCCAGTAGCTCGAGGGTCGCGGCAAAAATCGCCGACGCTTGCCGTGGCCCTCCTCGGGCGCGTTCTTCGCTCACCCCGCCAGGATACAACGCAACGTTGCGTTGCATCTAGCGCCGGTATATCTTCAAATGCAACGCAACGTTGCGTTGTTGATAGGAGCGTGGAATGAGCATTCCCTTGGTATTCGTGCACGGCATTCGGCTGAGCGGTACCTCATGGTCGGTAGTGCGCGAGCAGCTCGGCGCGCACCCCTCGGCGGCAGTCGACCTGCCTGGGCACGGTGCGCGGCGCGGCGAACGGTTCACGCTGGCCGCCGCCATCGACGCAGTCGCCGAAGCGGTGGACAACGTCGGCGGCCACGCCGTGGTGGTCGGGCACTCGCTCGGTGGATACGTGAGCATCGCCGCAGCTGCCCGGCATCCAGAGCGAGTGGCCGGGCTGGTAGTCGCCGGGGCGACCTGCGTGCCGAACCGCGGCTTAGCGGCTCCGTTCGCGTTGATGCATCGCGTGCTCTCGCGGCAATCCGACGGCGGCGAACGGGCCAGCGGCCGCCTCTTCGACTCGGCGCTCCCACCGCGGGTGGCCGAAGCGATCAAACACGGTGGGATTGCCACCGAAGTCATCCCTGACGTGGTCCGAGAAAGCCGGTATTTCAACCCGCTCGCCAATCTCGCCGAGTACCCCGGCCCGCTCTGGCTGATCAACGGCAGTCGCGATCACTTCCGCACCCACGAACGGCGATTCCTGGCCGCGAGCACCGACGGCCGACTACTCATCACGCCGCGGGCAGGTCACTACTTCCCCCTGGCCCAGCCGACCGAGTTCGCGCGGTGCGTCCTCGACATCTCCTACGCGGTGGCCGGACACCACAGCAGTCGGTGAAGCCCAGCGGAAACTCCGAGGTGCGCGCCGATGCAAGGGAAGGAGTCCGCCGCTTCGTACGCTGGTTCCGGTTGATCACGTACCGCTTCGATGGAGAAGGGGCTACACATGATTCACGACACCACGGACCAAGGTTTCCGCGCGGACAGATCTCGGCGATCACCGGCCCGCCTTACGGTCGCCGTACTCTGCGCCTCGCTGCTCGGCGCACTCGGCGGAGTTCCTGCCTCCGCCGAGGCACGAGAGGTGAAGGAGTGCACCGACACCGGGTTCGTCCAAGAGATCCTGGACGGACTCAATAAAGAACGATCTCACCACGGAGTCCCCGCGCTGAAGATTAGCCAAGAGCTGACGGACTACGCGAAGACGCGCGCGGTGTTCCACGCGGAGAACGGCTCCTTGTCCCACAAAGAACTGGATACGAGGTACGGCGAAAACGTATTCCTGGCCAGCAGCGACGACTCCCGGCCGACGCCCGCCGGTGATGCCGTCACGCATTGGAAGAATGAGCAAGAGCGCTACGAATACGATGCCGCCGGCCCGGCGCCGGGGACCGAGAATTTCACGCAGATGGTGTGGAAGGCCAGTACCGCAGTCGGTGTCGGCCGAGCCTGCGTGCTTGCACCGGAATCCGAGGATCCAGGCTGGACCTACATCGTGGCGATTTATCGGTCACGCGGCAATATCCCCGGTGAATACCGCGACAACGTATTGCGGGGAACCGACTAGCGAGGCCGAGTCGTCATGAACGAATCACGAAAGTCAGGTCTACGCGCCGCCAAGACCAACGACCGACCCGCGCATCGGGGCTAGCTCGGCGACTCGGCTCGGCACCTGTTCTCCGCCTCGAGCAGCTCGATCAGGCCGGGAAAACGAGCGGCCAACTCCACACTGCGTAGTTGCGCCATATTGCTGTTGCCCCGATTCACCTGACGAATCAGACCGGCTTGCCGCAGAACCCGAAAGTGGTGTGTCAGAGTCGCCTTCGATACCGGCAAACCGAACGAACTGCAGTGCCGCTCGGCCCCGTCGACGTCCGCCAGCAGCGCGCACACGACCTCCAGCCGGTGCTTGTCCGCCATGCCGAGCGCTGCGAGCACGTGATTGAACGTCGAACTACGTGGGGCCGAAGACGTCCAGTGAACCTGTCGATCTATCCGCCGTAGAACTTCTTGGCGCGCTCCTGGATTTCTTCTATCGACAGGTCCTCTTTGTGGGTGCAGACAATCCAGACGTGGCCGAACGGATCCACCAGCGTCCCGCTGCGGTCGCCGTAGAACAGATCGCTCACTGCGCTGAACTCTCGGGCGCCCAGCTCCAGCGCCTGAGCGAAGTGCTTGTCGACGTCCTCAACATACAGCCGGAGACCAACCGAGGCCTGGGACTGCGCCGGGCTCGCCAGCGGATGACCCTCAGAAGGCTCGGTGAGAACCAGCGAAGAATCGCCGATCCTCAGCTCCGCATGATCAATGCGACCGCTCGGTGATTCCCCCCGGTAAAGCTCGACGGCATCAAAAGCCCTCTTGTAGAACTCGATTGCCGACCGCGCATCCGCGACTGCCAAGTACACGGTCATGCTGTGCTGCCCGTGGGGAATCGAACTAACCGCCATGGGGACCCCTTCTTCGGTTCCGGTCGTTCGGGTGGGTTCGCCTCACAGGAGCTACACCTTCAGATGTACAACGGAGGAGAAGGCGGGAACACAACCGGCAACGCTGTCAATGCTCGGTGAAATGGGCCAGGGCGCCACACGAGCTCCTCTTCGGCAACCGCTAGTTTCAGTTCCGGGAGGATGTCCAGGAGTTGATCGATGACGTCCTGCGCGAGCAGAAGCCCGTACGGCCGGGCGTGAGCAGGACAGGCGTGTGGGCCGGTGCTGAACGCCAGATTCCATCCGTTGTCCAGGAATTCGCCTGTGTTCATCTCTGGATCCGTATTACAGGCGGCCATACTGATGATGACCGGCTGATTCGCCGGCAGCCACACGCCCTCGATCAGAATTGGCTGGCGAGGATAGGTAATGCAATAGTTCGCCATCGGCGGGTCGGTTGCCAGCCTCTCTTCGAGTGCGGTCTTGATTGACAAGGGACGGCTATTATCATCGCTGGCATAGCGGGTATCGGTCAGCATCAACAGCAGGGTGTTGGCGATGAGGTTCAGTGGTGGCTCGACACCGGCCGCAAACAGCAGGACCAACTGGTGCACCATCTCCTCGTCGGACAGCCCTTCGGGATGCTGGGTCAGTCTCGTGGTGACGTCGTTAGCCGGGTGAGCGCGCTTCAGAGCCGTAAGGTCGAGCAACGCGTTGCCCATTTCCGCGTTTACCGCTTCCGTATCCACACCGTCGAACATCGCAGCACTGGCCTGCGCGACCCGCTGACCGATTTCGGGTGGACAGCCGAGTATCTGGCAGAAGACCGAGAAGACCAGCGGGAGGATGTACTGGTTCAACAGTTCGGCGTTTCCGTCCCTGCAGAACGTGTTGATGATCGGGATGGCGGATGTCGCCACCATGGATCGCAAGGAGTTCAGGTCCATCCCGGCCAAGGCGTCGTTCAAAGCATTGCGGTACCGAGTGTGCTCTGTACCGCTGGTACGTATTGCATTGGGTCGGTACTCGATCATCGGCATGATCGGGATATCGGCAGGTGCGGTCTTCTGCCAGGTGCTCGGATCGGCCGGAAAACGGTCGGAGTCGTTGAGAATGCCCACGGCGGTGCGATATTTGATCACCAGGGTGGCAGGTACTCCTGGCCACATCTCGACCGGCACCAGCGGTCCGTAGTCTCTACGCATCTGGCGGTAGAATCCGTGCGGATCGGCCGCAAATTCTGCACTGTAGATCGGGATTCGAGGGCCTGTGAACTCGATCGACGACATTGAGTTGGCGGTAGCACCCTGATGCGTGTGCTGCGGATACACGTAGTCTCCTTGATATCGGTTGCGGCAGCATAGTACCCAAGGCGAGGGCCAAGCGAAGGTTGTCGGGTCGCTATGTTGTTCCCTGTCAACAGGATTCCGTCATCAGGGTTGGTTTCGGCCTCACGTCGCCAGGTCTTGTGTGCCGTCTGCTGGGCTGGCGCTGCAGGGATGTTGTCAACTTGGGGCGGGGTGGCTACTTCGGCCTGAAGAGTAGGCTCGGCGTGGTCGCTGGTTGGGTCCCGAGTACAAGATGATCATCGAAATCCTCTGTGGTGTCAGGGGCCAGGAACGGGATGGGGCGAACGTCGGCCGACCTCCCGGTACACGGTCGAGCCATGGTCGTGCGACTGCGACCCGACGGTTGATCTGTCCAACACCGGACTGCTGCACCACGTTTCGAGAACAGTGCCTGGTGTTGTGAAACGTTATCAGCAGCGGAGCATCCGGCTTACCTGCCACACGTCCGTCGGTGGTCTGCAAGCCAGCCGGACAGGCACTGCTGTAGCCCCCACACCGCCGAGCAAGCCCTGCTACGGATCCCGGTCGCAGCGACCAGCTATATCTTGGGGGCTTTCCAATTGGGCTCTCACGCGAAGGTTGTCGCCACCTTGGGGTAGATCAACAACCAGATCGCCATCGCCCTCTACACCCCTTACCTGTGGACTTCTTCGATCCAGCGCAGGCCACGGCCGCACTGGTTGATGAGTTCCGCTACGACGCCCCGGATAGGGCACCCCCGCCGGGGTGCCCTATCCGGACTTGCCTTGGCAGGATCAGTGAGGGAGTGGGTCGTGGCAGCGGGAGTCCCACGCGGCGGGCAGATCCTCGGACAGCACCGGTGCGCCGAGGATCTCGTCATCGAGCCCGAACGCCTCCAGCAGTGCGGGCAGGTGGTCGGCGAGGTTGTCGATGGCCTGTGGGAGCAGCCCACTGCGGAGCTGCTGCTTCACGGCCTTTACGGCAGCGATGTCGAGAAGACCGTGGGTGAGATACCACGCAGACTCTTTGCTGATCTGATCCAGAGCGAAAACGTCACGCAGGGCGGCGATCTCGGGATGATGTTCGGCGTGTTCGTCGAGCAACCGCAGGGCCTGCTCGGCGCAGTAGGCCTCGGCGAGCTCGAGCGCGTCCGGAATGACCTCCAGCCGAGCTTTCAGCGCTGGATTGCCAAGGTACGGTTGGGCCTCTTGCGCGATCGTCAGTGTTCGGGCGCGGAGCAAGCGCGCGCGGTCGCCTGGGTCGGCGGGATCGTGGAGAGCGGGTTCGGGTGGCAGCGAACCGACGAGCTGTTTAGCCAGTACGCGACCGGCGACGGACCCGAGGACGTAGATATCACCCTCGCCGGTGATAGCGGCATGACAGACTCCGAGGTAGTCGGCGACCCGGTTGGCGCTGAACATGCCTTGCGCAGCCATTTTGATGCGACAGTCAGTGACTGTCTCCAACGCATGCTCCTGGATGAAATACTTGGCCAACATCACCGACACGACGGTGTCGCGAGCGGTGAGATCGGCACCCGCGAGGAAGGTCTTGACCGCGTTGCCGTAAATGGTCCGGGCGACCGTGCCGGCCAGGTCGGTGAGCAGGGTGTCGCGCACGTGCGGGATATCGAACATGAATGTGCTGTCGACAGGCGTCAACGGCACTACCCGCTTGGCGGCGTAGCGCAGGGCGATGTAGAGCGAGGCGCGGGCCGAGGCGTTCAAGCACGACGAGAGCGCCAAGCGCCCGACAGTCAGTTGGCTGATCGCCGAGGCGAACGCCCGCTTCCGGCTGTCCTCGTCGTGCCAGGTCAGCACACCCTCATCATCGATGGTGGCCAGGTCGTTGCTCAGCCAGTCAGTGCGCTCGACCCGGAGATTATCGAAGCTGATGACCGAATTGTCCATGATGACCAGCGGCTGATGGTCGAGTTGGGTGATCGTCACGCCGGGGGCCGGGTCGCCGTTGGCGTCACGTAGTCGCGCCGTGAACAGATGCACGCCCTGATCGACGCCCGCCGCGTCGATGAACCGTGCACCGATGACGCAGACCCGAGCAACCGGGATACCAACGGACGGCATAAATTTCCGCGCCAGCGGGTCCGGGGTGTTGAGCACGAACCCCTCACCATCCCAGGTCGCGGTGGTCTGCATGAATCCGATGTTGGAGCCACACCCGTACTCGGTCAGCAGCATGACGCCGACGCTGGTGGCGTCATCCAGGTCATGCAGGTACGGCTCGGCGGAGTCGGAGTCGGAGTTGGTCAGGGTGGCCAGACTGCCCGACGCCAGGTTGTAGTGGCCGGAGATCAGCGGGATCAGGTCCGTCGCCAGCACTGCAGACCAGTCGAACACCGCGAACAGCTTGGGCAGATCGGTCGCGACAGCGCGGGTACTGCCGATCTCCTTGACCAGATTCCGCAACTGGTCATACGCGTTCTCCCGCCGCTGCTCCTGGCTCTGCTTGTCCGTGACGGCGAAGTCCGGGTTGCTCAGAACCTGCTGCAGCTGCTGGTGGAACTCTAAGTGGCCGTGCCGAAGAAGCTCTGCCAGCGATGTGCGTTCCTCATACCCGTGCGTAACCATAACCGCCTCCTACTCATTTCCGATCCCAACAGTCACTCGTGCACCGTTGGGCAAAGGTGGGGATGGGGGGAAGATCACCGGCAGCGTCTCTAACGCACGGTGGAAACCTCCCTGGCGCCACTGCAACTGCTCAGCGGGCACCGCCAACCGGATTTCGGGTAGCGCATCGAGCAACTGGTCGAGCGCTTCCTGAACGATGACCATCGCCAGCGACTTGGCCGGGCATGCGTGGGGACCAGCGCCCCACGCCAGATGCGAACGGTTCCCGGTGCGATCACCATTCACCGCCGCAGGATCGTTGTTGCACGCTGCGAGGCTGATCACGACCGGTTCGTGCATCGGTAACAGCACATCGCCGAGTATTTGTGGCTGCCGCGGATAACTGAAGCAGGAGTTCGCCAATGGTGGATCGGTGAACAACACCTCATCGATCGCGTCCCGGGTGGACAGAGCTCCCGCGAGTAGCTCACTGCCGAATCTGTCATCGGTTGCCATCAACAGCAACGTGTTGACGATGAGGTTCGATGTGGGTTCGGTACCCGTGACATACAACATCGCCATCTGTTGCACCATCTCTGCTTCGTCCAAGGCGGAGGGATGTTCCAGCAGCCAGGACGTCACATCCGTGGCCGGGGCTTCCCGCTTGGCCGAAATCACCTCCAGCATCGCCGAGGTGAACATCCGATGACCCGCCTCGGCCGATGCTGCGTCGTCCGCATTGCGCAGCGTCACCAGCGCCGCGAACGCTTCCTCCCCCGCCTCCTGCGAGAACCCCAGCAAATCGTTGAGCACCTGCGCGGTGAGCGGGACCGCATACTGGCTGAGCAGGTCGGCCGAACCGGACTCACAGAAGCTGTCGATCAGCGCCGCCGCAGTGCGTTCGACCGCACCGCGCAGCGCATAGAGATCGATTTTGTCGAGACTATCGGTGTTGGCACGCCGGTACCTTGCATGTTCTTCGCCTGCGGTCCGCGATGCGTTGGGCTGCCACTCCATCATCGACAACACCGGGCAATCCGCCGGAACCGTGGACTGCCAGACTCGCGGATCGGCTGGAAAATGTCGGGGGTCGCCCAGTACGTGTAGCGCCTCGCGGTAGCCGATCACCAATGTCGCAGGCACACCGGGCGCTACCTCCACCGGCACGAGCGAACCATGGTGGCGGCGCATGTCGCGGTACGCGCCGTGTGGATCAGCCGCGAACTCGCCCGAATAGAGCGTCACTTGCGTGGGCCGACGAGGTCAGCCGGCGCTGACTGGTGAACGATCCGACAGCCCTGCTGTGTCGTTGAATGCGCCAGGGACGATGACATAGTCAAAAGATGGCTCCTCACAACGATTAGAAAACTGACGACGAGATCCGCTTATCGGCATGGTCTTTCACACGCGGACGCGACCACGTCGAACGCGGTCGCGGATTGCTGCCGGAACGCTGCCGGGTTGCCATGAATCCCAACGGTTTCCGTGTGACTGTACGGTCTTGGTACCCCTTGAACTCCTGTGCTCATGCGGCTTGTTTCGGCGGGCGCGGTTATCGAACTCATGTCCGAAACCGGCCGGTAACTCAAAACTGTTCGACCGCAGCGTGTTTCGATTCAACCGCTTGATGATACCCATCTATCCTCGAAACCGCAGCCGAAGACCGGCTGAACGGTCGGTATCCGTTGCAATGCACGGCCTTTGCCGAGCTCGGCGGTCCCGCCGGGTGACAGCTGGAACGATGCTCCCCGATACCGGGGACACCTAGTTGTACCGGGGTTGCACCGGCCAAAGGGGTTGGCGCATCTGCGATGTTCAGGTGCTACTACGGATTCCGCGTCCACCGCGCGACGCCCCTCGGGCCACACGACATCGATGGGAACGCCCCACCCGCGATCTTGTGCACAGCCGGTCTGTGACCAGCTGATCTTCTGCCGATGACAATGATGTGTCGGCACGTCCGGTTCACGCCGGCGGCGTTTACCGCTTCCATGAAGCACGCTGCTGTTCGGCGCGATGATGCGAGTCAGCACCCGGAGCGATACAGCTGACGTTGACGAGGTCTGCCGTGCTGCGCTCGGCGAGGATCTGCCGGATTGCTTCATACACCGACTGGACCGTGATCTCACCAGGTTGGTCCTCGCCAGTGCTGCGATGAGGGGCCGCGCACTTTCGTTCGGACTGTCTTCGGTACGGATCCTCGCCGCATGGGTGCGCACTTCAGTCCCGCTTCCGGGCAGGGAAGGCGTCGTCGGCTCGATGGTCGCCGAGGTATCGAATCACCTCGCGCTCCTGGCGTGAACTTCGGGACTCGGTCGAAGAAGGCTCGAGCGGGCTCGAGTACACCCACTAGCCTGTTCAGACCACCGAACTCACGTGGCACCCATTCGCCAAGCCCGAGTATCCGATGGGACGAACCTCAGGATTCGTTGCGCGCCTTGGGGAAACGGGTCTGGCGAGCCACCCAGCCTGCCATCTTTGCCCAGTGACCCTTGCGGGGCGTCACGATGGAGGTGAGTTCACGGTTCCATTCGTCGGCTTCGGTGAGGCCGTCGATGGTGGCGATCAGGTTCTTGGCGGTGTCGAGGTCGGGGACGACCTGGTCGCCGAGGATGCCGTCGGAGCCGACGAGGGTGACTCGGACGCCGAGGCGGCCGATCGGCTGGAGAACGGCCGTTGCGGAGCCGCCGTGCTCGGCGACGAATCCCTTGACGGAGTCCACTAGGGAGCCCGACAGCTGCACTGGGGCCGGGGCGGCAGGAGCACTCATGGACGTTAGTTTACTGACCGGTACGTTCGGGTCCAGAGGCTATGGGTGTAGAACGGATCTCATGCGCGCGATTCAGGTTTCCGAGCACGGCGGCCCCGAGGTCCTGGAGTTCGTCGAGGTTCCGGATCCGCAGATCGGTCCGGATCAGCTGCTGGTCGATACCGAAGCCATCGGGATCAACTTCATCGACACCTATCTCCGGACCGGGCGATACCCGCAGGCAGTGCCTTACATCCCCGGGGCCGAGGGCACCGGGATCGTGGCCGAGGTCGGCGCTGATGTGACCGAATTCGCGGTCGGAGACCGGGTCGCCTGGGCGGCGGCGCCGGGTAGCTACGCCCAGCGGGTCGCGGTGAACGCCGCGGTCGCGGTCGCGGTACCCGACGGGGTGGCCCCGACGGTCGCCGCGTCGGCCCTGCTGCAAGGGATGACCGCGCACTACCTGATCGAATCGATCTACAAGCCCGAACCTGGTGAGACGGTGCTGGTACACGCGGGTGCGGGTGGTGTCGGCCTGATGCTCACCCAGCTCGCCGCCAACCGTGGAGTGCGAGTCATCACCACGGTGTCGTCGGATGCGAAGGAAAAGCTGTCCAGGGAGGCCGGCGCGGTGGAGGTGCTGCGCTACAGCGACGATCTCGCCGAACAGGTGCGGGCGCTCACCGGCGGTGCCGGTGTCGCCGCCGCGTACGACGGGGTGGGTGCTGCGACCTTCGAAGCCAGTCTGGCCTCGTTGCGCATTCGCGGCACGCTCGCGCTGTTCGGCGCTGCCAGCGGGCCGGTGCCGCCATTCGATCTGCAACGTCTCAATCCCGCGGGCTCATTGTTCGTCACCCGCCCGACGCTGGTCCACTACACCCGTGATCGCGCCGAATTACTGTGGCGCGCAGACGATATCCTGTCCGCGATCGCCGACGGCTCGCTGCATGTCAGAATCGGTGCGACCTACCCGCTTGCCGAGGCCGCGCAGGCGCACCGCGATCTCGAAGGCCGTAAAACCACCGGCTCTATCGCGCTGCTGCCGTAGGGCGAATGCGCACTACGTGGGCCGTCGCTTCAGCATCCGACGGTCACGAGTCTCCACGCACTACGGTTACGCTGGTCGGAGCGGCGGGCTGGCGAGACCACAGAGCGCCAGGCTCGCGAGCCGAGTAGTGGTTATCTGGAACGCTTCGCTCTCCGGCGCGAGCGCGCCTTCGGTTACGGATATCACCACACTGGCGCGACCATCCGGACTGCTGAGCATCTCGGACGAATAGCCTGGCATGCGGCCGCCGTGCCCTAGACCGACACAGTCCGAAGGGAAGTCCCGCTCGAACAGACCGAGTCCATACCCCACGGTCGAACTCAGCCGGTGGATATCGCGCATCTCCTCCATCAGGGCAGGCGACAACAGCCGTCCGCTCGCCAGGGCCAGCACAAATGTCGTGAGATCCTCTGTCGTGGAGATGATTTCGCCGGATGCACCAGTAAAGGAGGGGTTGAGCCGGGTGATGTCGATGAGCTCGCTTTCACCGTCTCCGGAATAACGCACGTAGCCATGCGCGTGCGGCCCGAGAATCTCGATCCCCTGCCCCGGCAGCTCAGTGCGCCACAGTCCGAGGGGCAACACGATGCGGAGATTGACCTGCCAGGCGTAGGGCGTCCCGGTGAGCTTCTCGATCAGCAGACCCACGAGCACGTAGTTGGTGTTGGAATACGACCAACCCGTCCCAGGATCGAACTTCAGCGGTTCGGCGGCAACGAATCGCACGATCTCGTCAGGGAGATAGGTGCGGAATACGTCGTCGACCAGGACCGGGTCGGCGGCATCCGCCGGGTCCGAGCCGCGGGTGTGACTACGCAGACCGCTGGTGTGCTGCAAGATCATTCGCACAGTGATGCGGTGGTCCAAGCCGAATTGCGGCAGGTACCGTGCGACCGGGTCGTCGAGGCCGAGCTTTCCCTCATCGACGAGCTGCAACAGCACCGTCGCGATGAACGTCTTGGTGATGCTGCCCGCCCGGAATCGCCCATCCACCGGAACACCTTCCGGGCGGCCGATTTCCGCAACACCAGCGCTACCGGTCCATTCACCGGACCGATCGCGCACTCGGAGTTGGACCCCGGCTGCTCCGGCCGCGACGAAGTCGTTCATCGCCTGCTGCAGAGCGGCTCGATCTGCTCCGCCGGATTCGGCAACGGCATTCGTACCCGCCGATCCGGTCAAGGCCACGATCGCCGACACCGCGACGATCCCCGCGCGAATCCTCATGCACCCCCCTCGACGACATCGGTAGCGCTGACCCTGCCATCCCGCTGCTGTTGCGGCAAGCGACTTTTCGGCTGTACGCGAGCGCCATCCGGCCGTCACCGCCCGGCCGCGCCTCCGCTATCAGCTGAAGTCATAGAACAGACGCTGCACGAGAATCGTTCCAGCAATTATGCCGCGCGCAACCCAGGTTTCGAGTCGATCCGGAAATAGAACGCCGATCGCAGCGGCGACGAGAGCGGCGGCGCCCAGGTGGAACGCAGCGTTGGCTACGAACAGCATTCACCGCACCGGCCGTCCAGCGGCCGATTCTGCTACGCCCGCCAACCACAATCAGTAGTCGCGCCCGGTGAGGCCGCGGTAGATGAACTTGGTCAACCCCTCGATGGCCTGCTCGTCGGTCAGCGTGACGGTGCCGTCCTCGACCGCCTGCAGCAGCGCCTGCATCACCAGGAACCCCATCGCCAGACTGGCATCGGTCGTGCTCGGCAACTGTAAACCCTTGTCCGCAAAACCATCCACGTGGTCGGCGACATCCGCGCGCTGCTCGACGCCGAACCGGCCGATCATCCGCGCGAAGTCCTCGCTGACGATCGCCGCCTGACTCATCGCGCGCAGCACGGGCTCATGCTCGCGAGCGAATTTCCAGTACCCGGCGACGTGATAGCGCACGCCGTCCGGATCGCTGAAGTCCGGATTGTGGTCCGGCCCCTCTGCCCGCACGTCCCCGGCGTCGGCCATGTCCTTCAGCAACGACTGGAGGAGTTCTTCCTTGCTCGCGAAGTGGTTGTAGAACGACCCGGCCGCGCGACCCGCCGCCGTGGTGATGTCGGAGATCTTCGCGTTCAGATAGCCGCGTTCGGCGAAAACCCGCAGCGCAGCTGCCTTCAGCGCCTGCTCGGTTTCCGCGGACTTCTCTCGGCGACTTGTCGACACCGACATCACCTCCTTGACAGCGAAAGGTACCAACTCTGATACTGAACCGACATTCAGTGAATTGTAATTCAGTTCAGGAGACATCGTGCAGACCCAGGTACTCATCGCAGGCGCCGGACCCACCGGCCTGACGCTCGCCCTCGAACTGGCCCGCCGCAACGTCCCGGTGCGCATCATGGAGCAGGCGCGCGAGTTCTTCGCTGGCTCCCGTGGGGACGGCATCCAGCCGCGCACCCTGGAGGTGTTCGACGATCTCGGCGTGCTGGACGCGGTGCTGGCCGCAGGTACCCCGACGCCGGTCATGCGCGCCTACTTCGGCGGCGAGTTCGTCGGCGAGCGGCGGATGAGTGAACCGACCGAACCAACACCCGCGATCCCCTACCCGAACCTCTGGGTGCTCGGACAATCCAGGACCGAGGGCATCCTGCGGGATCGGTTGGCGGAGTTCGGTGTTCATGTCGAGCTGAGCACCGCGCTGGTGTCGTTCGATCAGGACGACTCGGGAGTCACCATCACGCTCGCACACGACGGTACCGCCGAAACCGTTCGCGCCGCCTATCTTGTCGGGGCCGATGGCGGCCGGAGCACCGTACGCAAGACGCTGAACGTCCCCTTCGAGGGCACGACCGATGACTCGATTCGAATGCTGCTCGGCGACGTCCGCGCCGATGTGCTCGACCACCAGTACGGCTACTGGTTCGCCGGCGCGGAGCGGCCGATGGAGGGAATCGCCATGTCTCCTTTGCCCGGCGGACGACATTTCCAGTGCGCCGCACCGCTCGGCGCCGATGTCGAACCGACGCTCGAGGTCCTGCAAGGGTTCGTCGACCGATACTCCGGACGCACCGACATCGTCCTGCGCGACCTCGCCTGGGCCACCGTGTGGCGGCCGAATATCCGCCTGGCGCAGCGCTTCCGCGAGGGCCGGGTGTTGCTGGCCGGCGACGCCGCGCACGTGCATCCGCCGACCGGCGGACAGGGCTTGAACACCGGCATCCAGGACGCTTACAACCTCGGATGGAAGCTCGCCGCGGCGGTGCACGGCGACGAATCACTACTGGACAGCTACGAATCCGAGCGCAGGACGGTGGCCGCACGGGTGCTCGGCATCAGCAGCGAACTGCTCGACAAGCTGGTCGACGGCGACGAAGACGCCATGCACCGTGGTGCGGAAACGCGGCAGCTGGATATCAGCTACCGCGATCCGGGCGATCACGGTCCGCTCGTCGCGGGTGATCGCGCGCCCGACGCACCGCTGAAGGACGCGACCGGGCTGCCGATCCGACTGTTCGACCTTTTCCGCGGACCGCACTCGACGCTGCTGTGTTTCGGAAAGACCGCAGCGCATTCGAATAAGCCCGGTGTGCACACCTACACGGTGCTACGTCCGGGAGACGGGGTCCCGGGAGGGGCTGCCGTGGATGCCGATCATGCTTCCGGTGCGACGCCACTGCGCTACGTCGTGGACGTCGAAGGTCACGCGTTCGAGGCATACCACGCCGGCGAGGGCACCGCGGTGCTGGTCCGACCCGATGGCTATCTCGGTCGACGCAGCTGAACCCGTGGACTCGGTGTACAGGTGTCGCGGCGGATCGGCGCTAGCCGAAGAAGCTGCCGATGGTGTCCCAGCCGAGCACCGAGTCCACCGCAAGACCGCAGAACACCACGGCCAAATAGTTGTTCGACTGCAAGAACAGCCGCAGCGGCTTCACCGACTCGCCCCGGCGAACACCGGAGTACAACTGGTGAGCCATGAGCAGGAACCACGCCCCGGCCACCAGCGCGACGGCGGTGTAGATCACGCCGGTCGCGGGTGCGAGGGCAAGGGTCGTGAGCACGGTGAGCCAGGTATAGATGACGATTTGCTTGGTCACCACCTGCTCGGTCGCGACCACCGGCAGCATCGGCACACCGGCCGCGCGGTAGTCCTCCTTGTAGCGCATGGCCAGCGCCCAGGTGTGCGGCGGTGTCCAGAAGAAGATGACGCCGAACAGGGCGATCGCGGGCCAGCCGATGCTGCCGGTGACCGCGGACCAGCCGACCAGGGCGGGCATGCAGCCCGCCGCGCCGCCCCACACCACATTCTGCGAGGTCCGGCGCTTGAGGCCGAGGGTATAGACGAAAACATAGAACAGGATGGTCGCGACGACCAGCACGCCGCTGAGCAGATTCGCCTGCCACCACAACCAGGCGAACGATCCGAGGCCGAGCACCACACCGAACACGAAGGCGTGCGAGGTGGGCACCGCCTCCCTGGCGAGCGGTCGCTTGGCGGTCCGCTTCATTACCTTGTCGATGTCGGCGTCGGCCACACAGTTCAATGTGTTCGCGCTCGCCGCGCCCATCCAGCCGCCGAACAGCGTCGCGAGGATGAGGCGGATATCGATGGCGCCCCGGTCGGCGAGCAGCATCGTCGGAATGGTCGCGACGAGCAGCAATTCGATGACGCGCGGCTTGGTGAGCGCAATGTAGGCCAGCGGTTTCCGCACCGTTCGCGACAGCAGACCATCACCCGTGAACCGGTCGGCCAGCGCCGTCGCGGAGGAGCCGTGCGCACCATTGCCACCCGGCTGTTGCCCAATCCGCACTGTCTCTCCTCGCACGCTGTGCATCGCATCCGGCAATGGAACGAGCAGCGCACGACCTGCACGGCGCGGCTACTACTACAGAGGATGGTAGACCCACGTCGGTGGTGTTCTCCCCATCGCCCCCTCGCGCGGCCGCGCGCAAAGGCGGGCACGACCGGTCGGTACCCGGCCGCGAAACGACCCGTTCGACGGTGCGAAACGGCGCCCGCCGGGACCGGAACGCCCGACTCTGGACCCGGTAAGCCGGGTTCCCGCCCAGCCGGTCACCGGGCACATCTAGGGTGGTTGGGGTACACCGGTGCGTGCGCATTCGCCGCTGCCGCGCGTCAACGCCGCCAGTAACCACCACAGTCGACGAAACCAATGTCAGGAGAACCTCGGTCGTGTCAGTCACAGACGACATCCGCGCCCTCACTCAGCCGAACTACCCGGACGACTGGACGGATCTGGACACCAAGGCCGTCGACACAGTACGGGTGCTCGCCGCGGACGCGGTGCAAAACGCCGGAAACGGTCACCCGGGCACCGCGATGAGCCTGGCGCCGTTGGCGTACACCCTCTACCAGCGCACGATGCGCCTCGACCCGAGCGATCCGAGCTGGGTCGGCCGGGACCGTTTCGTGCTGTCCTGCGGACACTCCAGCGTCACCCAGTACATCCAGCTCTACCTGGCCGGCTACGGTCTGGAACTGGACGATCTGAAGCACCTGCGCAAGTGGGGCTCGCTCACCCCGGGCCACCCCGAATTCCGCCACACCGACGGTGTCGAGATCACCACCGGTCCGCTGGGCCAGGGTCTGGCCTCCGCTGTCGGCATGGCGATGGCCGCGCGCCGCGAGCGCGGCCTGTTCGATCCGGATGCCGCGCCGGGCGCGAGCCCGTTCGACCACTTCATCTACGTGATCGCCTCCGACGGTGACTTCGAGGAAGGCGTCACCTCCGAAGCGTCGTCGCTCGCGGGTACCCAGCAGCTCGGCAACCTCGTGGTGATCTACGACGACAACAAGATCTCCATCGAGGACGACACCACGATCGCGTTCACCGAGGACGTCGCCCTGCGCTACGAGGCGTACGGCTGGCACGTCCAGACCGTCGAGGGCGGCGAGGACGTCGTCGCGATCGAGGCCGCGCTCGCGGCAGCCAAGGCGGAGACCGGCAAGCCGTCGATCATCGTGCTGCGCACCATCATCGGCTACCCGGCCCCCACCAAGATGAACACCGGCGCCGCGCACGGTGCCGCACTCGGCGCCGACGAGGTGGCCGCCACCAAGAAGATTCTCGGCTTCGACCCGGAGCAAAGCTTCGAGGTCGCCGCCGAGGTCATCGCGCACACCCGTGCGGTCGCCGCGCGCGGCAAGGAGGCCCACCAGGCCTGGCAGCAGCAGTTCGACGCGTGGGCGCAGGCCAACCCCGAGAACAAGGCGCTGTTCGACCGGCTCGCCGAGCGCCGGCTGCCGACGGGCTGGGCCGCGAATCTGCCGACCTACGAGGCCGATCCGAAGGGCATGGCCACCCGCAAGGCGTCCGGCAAGGTGCTCGCCGCGCTGGCCCCGGTGCTGCCCGAACTGTGGGGTGGCTCAGCCGACCTCGCCGAGTCCAACAACACCACCATGCCCGACACCCCGAGCTTCGGCCCCGAGTCGATCTCGACCGGGATGTGGAAGGCCAACCCGTACGGTCGCACGCTGCACTTCGGTGTTCGTGAGCACGCGATGGGCTCGATCCTCAACGGCATCGCGCTGCACGGCCCGACTCGTCCGTACGGCGGCACCTTCCTGGTGTTCAGCGACTACATGCGCCCCGCAGTGCGGCTGGCCGCGCTGATGCGGATACCCGTCACCTACGTGTGGACCCACGACTCCATCGGTCTCGGTGAGGACGGCCCGACGCACCAGCCGATCGAGCACCTCGCCGCGCTGCGCGCCATCCCCGGCCTGAACGTGGTCCGCCCCGGCGACGCCAACGAGACCACCTACGCCTGGCGCACCATCCTCGAGCGCGACAGCAGCGAGCACACCTCGCACTTCTCGGTGTCCGAGCTGCCGCACCAGGACGGCCCGTCCGCACTGGCGTTGACCCGCCAGGACCTGCCGATCCAGGAGGGCACCAGCTACGAGGGCGTCCGCAAGGGCGGCTACATTCTCGCCGAGGCATCCACCGGAACCCCGCAGGTGATCCTGATCGCCACCGGTTCGGAGCTGCAGCTCGCCGTGGAGGCCCGCACTACGCTGGAGGCGCAGGGCATCGGAACCCGCGTGGTCTCCATGCCGTGTGTGGAGTGGTTCGACGCGCAGGACAAGGCCTACCGGGACGAGGTGCTCCCGCCCGCGGTCACCGCTCGGGTCGCCGTCGAGGCCGGTATCGCGATGCCGTGGTACCGGTTCACCGGTGACGCGGGTGAGATCGTGTCGATCGAGCACTTCGGCGCCTCGGCCGATCACAAGACCCTGTTCCGCGAGTTCGGCTTCACCACCGACAATGTCGTTGCCGCCGCGCAGCGCACGCTCGAGAACGTGAAGGGATAAGCGCTCATGGCACAGAACGAAAACACTGCAGCTCTTTCTGCGGCCGGTGTCTCGGTGTGGCTCGACGATCTGTCCAGGGACCGGATCCAGTCCGGCAACCTTGCCGAACTGATCGCCACCCGCAATGTCGTCGGCGTCACCACCAACCCGACGATCTTCCAGGGTGCGCTCAGCCAAGGCCACTCCTACGACGGCCAGCTCAAAGAGCTTGCCGCCCAAGGCGCGGACGCCGACGCCGCGATCCGCACCATCACCACCGACGATGTTCGCGCCGCCTGCGACGTGTTCGCGGAGGTGTTCGCGGCATCCGGCGGTGTCGACGGACGGGTCTCCATCGAGGTCGATCCCCGGCTGGCGTTCGACGCGGAGAAAACGACGGCCCAGGCCGTCGAGCTGTGGAAGATCGTCGACCGGCCGAACCTGTTCATCAAGATCCCGGCTACCGAAGCGGGCCTGCCTGCCATCTCCGCGGTGATCGCGGAAGGCATCAGCGTGAACGTGACGCTGATCTTCTCCGTCCAGCGCTACCGCGCGGTGATGGGCTCCTATCTCGACGGCCTGGGCAAGGCCAAGTTCGCGGGCCACGACCCGGCCAAGATCCATTCGGTCGCGTCGTTCTTCGTGTCCCGGGTGGACACCGAGATCGACAAGCGCCTCGAAGCGATCGGCACTCCAGAGGCACTGGAGCTGCGCGGCAAAGCAGGCATCGCCAACGCCCGCCTCGCCTATGCCGAGTACCAGGACGTGTTCGACGGCGGCGCGCACACCTCGACCTACGCGCACCTGGCCGCGTCGGCCGGCGCGAATCGGCAACGGCCGCTGTGGGCCTCGACCGGTGTGAAGAACCCGGAGTACTCCGACACCATGTATGTCACCGAGCTGGTGGGACCGAACACGGTGAACACGCTGCCGGAGAAGACCCTCGAAGCGGTCGCCGACCACGGCGAGATCCGCGGCGACACCCTCAGCGGGACCGCCGCGGCCGCCAAGGAGGTCTTCGACAAGCTCGTCGCGGTCGGCATCGACCTCGACGACGTGTTCGCGGTGCTGGAGCGCGAAGGCGTCGACAAGTTCGAGAAGTCTTGGGCGGAGCTGCTTTCCGCCACCACCGAGGAGTTGAACGCCGCTGTGGCCGATTCGGCCGGCACCGGAAGCAACTGATCGGGATGGCCGGCACAGCGGCAGGAAAAACGGCGGCGGCGGTCTGGAAGAACCCGCTTCGCGACGAACGGGACAAACGCGTCCCCCGTATCGCGGGACCGTGCAGCATGGTCATCTTCGGCGTCACCGGTGACCTGTCCCGCAAGAAACTGATGCCGGCCATCTACGACCTCGCGAACCGGGGGCTGCTGCCCCCGGGTTTCGCGCTGGTCGGCTTCGCGCGGCGGGACTATGCGGACGAGGATTTCGCCCAGGTCGTCCTCGAAGCGGTGAAAGCGCACGCGCGCACACCCTTCCGCCAGGAGGTCTGGGACCACCTGGCCGAGGGAATCCGGTTCGTCAAGGGCACCTTCGACGACGACACGGCCTTCGCCACGCTCGCCGACACCCTCGCGAAGCTGGACAAGGATCGTGGCACCGGCGGCAATCACGCCTTCTACCTCTCGATTCCGCCGAACATGTTCCCGGTCGTGCTGGATCAGCTCTCCGAACACGAGCTTGCCAAGCCGTCCACCACCGACGCCAACGGCCGCAAGCCATGGCGTCGCGTGGTGATCGAGAAGCCCTTCGGGCACGATCTGGAGAGCGCTCAGGAGCTCAACACATTGGTGAACGGAGTCTTCCCGGAAGAGACGGTGTTCCGGATCGACCACTACCTCGGCAAGGAGACGGTGCAGAACATCCTGGCACTGCGCTTCGCCAACCAGCTCTACGATCCGATCTGGAACGCCAACTACGTCGACCATGTCCAGATCACCATGGCCGAGGACATCGGATTGGGTGGCCGCGCAGGCTATTACGACGGCATCGGCGCCGCGCGCGACGTGATCCAGAACCATCTGCTCCAACTGCTCGCGCTGACCGCGATGGAGGAGCCGATCAGCTTCCAGCCCGACCAGTTGCAGACCGAGAAGATCAAGGTGCTCTCGGCTACGAAGCTGGTCGAGCCGCTCGACGAGACCACGGCACGCGGGCAGTACGCCGCGGGCTGGCAGGGCGGCGAGCAGGTCGTCGGCCTGCTCGACGAGGAGGGATTCGACCCGCAGTCACGCACCGAGACCTACGCCGCGATCACCCTGGAGGTCGACACCCGGCGCTGGGCGGGCGTGCCGTTCTATCTGCGCACCGGAAAACGCTTGGGCCGCAGGGTCACCGAGATCGCGGTGGTGTTCAAGCGGGCGCCGCACCTGCCGTTCGACCAGACGATGACCGAGGAGCTCGGCCAGAACGCCCTGGTCATCCGGGTACAGCCGGATGAGGGCATCACCACCCGATTCGGTTCGAAGGTGCCGGGGTCGGGAATGGAAGTGCGCGACGTCAATATGGATTTCAGCTACGGCGAGGCGTTCACCGAGTCCTCCCCCGAGGCCTACGAACGTCTGATCCTCGACGTGCTGCTCGGAGTGCCGTCCTTGTTCCCGGTGAACGCGGAGGTCGAATTGTCCTGGCGCATTCTGGATCCGGTACTCGAACACTGGGCCACCGAGGGTAAGCCGGAACCGTACGAGGCGGGCGCTTGGGGTCCGTCGTCGGCCGACGAGATACTCGCCCGTACCGGGCGCGAATGGCGGCGGCCATGATCGTCGACATGCCGGAGACCACGACGTCCGAAGTCACCAAACGCCTGGTGAGCCTCCGGGAAAGCAACGGCGTGATCACTATGGGCCGAGTGCTGACCCTGGTCGTGTGCACGCTGGACAGCTCGGAAGCCGAAGACGCCATCGACGCCGCCAACGACGCCAGCCGCGAACACCCCTGCCGGGTGGTCGTTTTGGCCCGTGGCGATCGCGAAGCCGAGACCCGCCTCGACGCCCAGATCCGCGTGGGCGGTGACGCCGGCGCGGCCGAGGTGATCGTGCTGCGACTGCAAGGCGAGCTGATCAATCACGAGAGCAGCGTCGTCATCCCCTTCCTGCTCCCGGACACCCCCGTGGTCGCCTGGTGGCCGCGCGGCGCACCGGAGTTCCCCTCCAAGGATTCGGTGGGGCGCTTGGCGACCCGGCGCATCACCGATGCCACCTTCGCGCCCGACCCGCAGGAGACGATCAAGAAGCGGCGCGATTCCTACGCCACCGGCGATACCGATCTGGCGTGGAGCCGGATCACCTACTGGCGGGCGTTGCTCGCGGCCACCATGGACGAGCCACCCTACGAGCCGGTCGAATCGGTGACAGTATCCGGGCTGCGCGAAGAGCCCGCGCTGGACATGCTCGCCGGCTGGCTGGCCGCACGTTTGGGCTGCCAGGTGCGTCGCCGCACGGGTGAGCTGCGGGTGGAGGTGCATCGGCCGTCGGTGTCGATCGCCATCGCGCGGCCGCAGACCGGCCGCACCGCGACGCTCATCCGCACCGGCGACCCGGTGCAGCGAATCGCTTTGGCCCGCAGGGAAACTCGCGACTGTCTCGCGGAGGAACTGCGTCGGCTCGATGCCGACGAGATCTATGCCGAGGCGCTCGCCGGAATCGAGAAGGTGACCTATGAGTGAGCGTATCTCGGCCGAATCTCCTGCCGACACCGTCGAAGTCCATCCCGACACCGACGCGTTGGTGACCGCGGCGGCGACCCGGTTCGTCGACGTCGTGACGGCCGCCCAGGCCGCGCGTGGTTCGGCGTCGGTGGTGCTGACCGGCGGCGGTACCGGCATCGCGCTGCTGGAACTGGTGCGCAAGTCGCCCGGTGCCATCGACTGGTCGAAACTCGATGTGTTCTGGGGCGACGAACGCTTCGTCCCCGCAGGCGACCAGGAACGCAACGACCTGCAGGCCCGCCAAGCCCTGCTCGACCACGTGCCGGTCGATCCGGCCCGGGTCCATCCGGTCGCGACCTCCGACGGCGAATACCCCGACCCCGTCGAGGCCGCCGCCGAGTACTCCGCCGCGGTGCACGCCCATCTGACCGAACACGGCGCGTTCGATCTGCACCTGCTCGGCATGGGCGGCGAGGGCCACATCAACTCCCTCTTCCCCGACACCGACGCGGTCCGTGAACAGCACGAACTCGTTGTCGCCGTGACGAATTCGCCGAAACCGCCGCCGGTCCGGGTCACCCTCACGCTGCCTGCGGTCCGCCACACTCGGCATGTGGTGCTGGTCGTCGGCGGCGCGGCCAAGGGGGAAGCGGTCGCAGCCGCGTTAGCGGGCGCCGATCCGGTGGACATTCCCTCCGCCGGCGCCAAGGGCCTCGAATCGACCACCTGGCTGCTCGACGCGGATGCGGCAGCAGGGTTGCAATAGTCCACATGCTCGAACCGCCGCGTAAGAGTTGCCCACGAACTTCTCCATAGTTTTCGGTCTGTTCCCGGAAAAATACCGGCGAATGGTCGACTGAGCGGCTCCGAGTCCGGGATGATCGTTCGATGACCGAGCAGGGAGTCGACCTCGACGAGCGGTTTCGCACCGAGATCGCGGCGCTGACATCTAGTCCGAGCCGCCCAGCCGGGGAGCCGATCGACCCGGGCGGCCGGGTTTCCGGTGCGCGGTGCCTGGAGCTGTTCGAATCGCAGGCGACGAGTAGGCAGCTCGATCTCGCGGCGCGCAGGCTCGGCGGCGTGCGACGCGGCTACTACAGCATCGGATCGTCCGGGCATGAGGGCAATGCGGCCGTCGCGGCGGCACTGCGCGCGACCGATCCCGCGTTGCTGCACTATCGTTCCGGCGCGTTCTTCGTGCACCGCGCACGGCAGGTGGCGGGGCTCGACCCGATCCGTGACGTGCTGCTCGGCGTCGTCGCGGCGGCCGCCGATCCGATATCGGGTGGCAGGCACAAGGTGTTCGGCAGCAAGGCGGCGGGCGTGATTCCGCAGACCTCGACGATCGCGTCCCAGCTACCGCGCGCGGTCGGGCTCGGGTTCGCGATCGGTCGTGCGGCCCAGCTCGGGGTCACCAGCGAATGGCCGTCGGATGCTGTCGTGCTGTGCAGTTTCGGTGACGCATCGGCCAACCACTCCACTGCGACGGGCGCGATCAATACCGCGATTCACACTGCCCACCAAGGGATTCCAATGCCCGTCCTGTTCGTCTGCGAGGACAATGGGATCGGTATCAGCGTGCCGACCCCGCCGGACTGGATCGAACACGCCTACGGCCTACGTCCCGGCCTCGAGTACTTCTGCGCGGACGGCTGGGATGCGCTCGACGCGCTGACAACCGCGCAGTCCGCCGCCGACTGGGTACGTGAAAACCGCAAGCCCGCCTTCCTGCGCCTGCGCACGGTGCGGCTGCTGGGCCACGCCGGATCCGATGTCGAATCCGCCTACCGCCGCCCCGCCGACATCGCCGCCGACCTGCTGCGCGACCCTGTCATCGAGACCGCCCGACTGCTCGTGACGGTCGGCGTGGCGACACCCGATGAAGTCATCGACCGCTACGACGACGTCCGCACCCGCGTCGAGGCGATGGCCGAACTGGTGGAGCACGAACCCAAACTGAGCTCGGCAGCCGCGGTCATGGCGCCGCTCGCACCATCGCACCCGGATGCGGTACGAACCGACGCGCTTCGCGAGGAAGCAATCAACACTGCAAACCAGGCTGCCCGGCCGGCCCAGGTGCCCGGCCAGGAATCGAATCGAGTTGCGGTGGTCAACGATGCGATGACGCTCGCGCAGGCCGTCAACCACACCCTCGGTGCGCTGCTGACGCGCGATCACGATGTGCTGGTCTTCGGTGAGGATGTCGGCAAGAAGGGTGGCGTGTACGGCGTCACCAAGGGATTGCAGAAGGCCTTCGGCGCGCGGCGGGTTTTCGACGCGTTGCTCGACGAACAGAGTGTGCTCGGCACCGCACTCGGCACCGCGCTGGCCGGCTTCCTCCCGATACCGGAGATCCAGTATCTGGCATACCTGCACAACGCGGCCGATCAGCTGCGCGGGGAGGCTGCCACGTTGCAGTTCTTCTCCCATGGGCAGTACCGGAACCCGATGGTGATCCGGATAGCCGGCTACGCCTACCAGAAGGGTTTCGGCGGGCACTTCCACAATGACAACTCGATCGCCGCGCTGCGTGACATCCCCGGCATCATCCTGGCGTCCCCGTCCCGCGGGGACGACGCCGCGGCGATGCTGCGTACCTGTGTCTCCGCCGGGCGGGTCGACGGCAGGGTATCGGTCTTCCTGGAACCCATCGCGCTGTATCACACCCGTGACCTGCACGATCCCGGCGACGGTGCCTGGCTCGCGCCGCCCTCGGCCGATCATGTCGCGATCGGCCGTGCTCGCGTCTATGGCGACGGCACCGAACTCACCATCGTCAGCTTCGCCAACGGCGTGCCGATGAGTC
This sequence comes from Nocardia sp. NBC_01009, assembly GCF_045208035.1. Taxonomy (NCBI): domain Bacteria; kingdom Bacillati; phylum Actinomycetota; class Actinomycetes; order Mycobacteriales; family Nocardiaceae; genus Nocardia; species Nocardia sp. NBC_01009. Next base: position 6,564,380 of record NZ_CP108695.1, read on the forward strand.
TGCGCGTTGCTCGGCGACTAGCCGAAAGCGGTATATCCGCCCGGGTTCTCGACCTGCGGTGGCTGGCGCCGCTCCCGCTCGAAGACCTCCTCCACCATGCCCGCGCCACCGGCCGTGTTCTCGTCGCCGATGAAACCCGCCACTCGGGCGGCGTCTCCGAGGCGCTCTGCGCCGCGCTCATCGATGCCGGTTTCGACGGCCGCATCGCGCGCGTCACCAGCGAGGACAGCTTCATCCCCCTCGGCCCTGCCGCCGCGACGGTGCTGCTGGACGAGGACCGCATCGAAGCCGCCGCCGGAAAACTCCTTGCCGAGCCATAACACCGTCTCGCTAGGCTGAATCGCGTGCCACTAGTCGAGGTCACCTACGCCCCTCACGTCCCCGAGTCCGTTCTGCGCGACCTCGGAAAGCATCTGCCCCACATCGTGTCCGTGGCCGTGGAATGCCCGGACGAGCCCTACGACGGCGACCTGCGGCCCGGCGATATCGAAATCCGCTTCCGCCAACTCGGCCCCTTCGACCAGAGCGGCCTCGACGCCGTCATCGAGGTCCGCTCCACATGGTTCCAGAGCCGAGCCGACAACCGCCAGGACCGCTGCGACCTGCTGCACGATCTGGTCTCGCAAGCCACCGCTCTCGAAGACTTCGGCGTCTACCTCACCCTCCCCGTCGCCGCCTGGACCCAAACCGACGACTGACCCCGTCCGCACCGCTTGTAGGGACCTGCCCCTTTGGCCCGACCGGCGGTGCGGATCCCGACGGAGGTGCGCTCCCCGACGCAACCCGCGAAGCCCGGGAAAGCCGCGGTCTGCTCGCAACACGATTGCGATTGGGCGATTCGGATTCGGTTGGTGCGGACTGGAAATACAGTGGGCAGAACGGTAACCGGCAGTGGAAGGGCACGGCGATGACCACGATGTCCATGCTCGGCGAGGTACGGCCCGAGCACGATCGCGAGACCGACGGCGATTTGGTGTTGCTGCACTACCTGCGGTCTTTTCGTAGGCCGGTGTTGGAGGTGTGGTCGGCGTGCACGGAGCGGCGGCAGTTGGGGCGCTGGTTCGGGACGGTGTCGGGAGCGGGCGGGGAGCTGACGATCGAGCCGATCGACGGGCCCGGGATCGGGCTGATCACGGTGCGGGTGGACGAATGCCGGGCGCCGCACGAATTGGTCGCGCAGATCGACGGCTGTGTGCTGGAGCTGCGCATGACCCAGGTCGGCGTTGTCACGAATGTCGAACTCATCCGTAGGCATGTGTGCCCCGCCGACGCGAGCACGATCGGTCCACGCTGGCAGTACCTGCTGGACCGCCTCACCGCCTACCTGGACCGCCAGCCGCTCCCCCAGTGGCCCGAATATCCGGAACTGGCCTGCGAATACAAGTAGGCGAAAATCTCGCGACAGCCGAGTGCGTGGCTCGGTCGCGAGCCGCACGCACGCGCGTCCACCAGGCGATCAGAGCACCTCTGTTGTCGACTACGCCTGGGCAGCTCCGCGGCAAATGACCTGTCCAGTCGGATTCATTCGCCAGGGCTGGTCACCGCGGTACGCGCGGACTCGGACCGCCGATCGCTTTCCGGATCGTCAGTCGGGAACCGGTACCGGAGCAAGCTCGCGCAGATGAGCGGTAATCCAGTCGTTGACCTCCGTCGTCCGCTCCAACTGAACCAGGTGGCCCGCGCCGCCGATCTTGGTGACCCCGCGCAGGTTCGGGACGTTTTCCCGCAGCGTGGCCAAGGGGTCGCGGCCGCTGAAGCCCTCCATGTCGGGGTCGCGGTCGCCGTAGAGGAAGTAGGTCGGCGGGGTCACCGTGGCGTCCGCGTAGTCGGCGGTGAGTTCCCAGTTGCGGTCGAGTGCGCGGTACCAGTTCAGGCCGCCGGTGAAGCCGGTGCGCTCGAAATCCTGTGCCAAGACCTCTAATTCGTCATCAGAAAGCCAGCGCCATGGCAGCGGCGGGGCCTCGGGCAGTACATCGAGGTAGCCGGTGCCTTCCGCCGGGAAACGCCAAGTGTCCAGGTAGTGGTAGTCGGCGCTGAGGGAGTAGTAGACGCGCGCCAGGAACTCCCGCGGGTCGGCACCGAGTTCGGCGTCGGCGACGCCGGGCTTCTGGAAGTAGTCCAGATGCAGGAAGTGTCGCTGCGAGGCTTTGGCCCACAGTTGCGACGGCGGACGCGACGGACGCGGTACGAACGGGTTGTTCAGCACGATGATGCCGCGCACCCGTTCCGGCGCGCGCAATGCCAGCTCCCAGACCAGTGCGGCACCGAAATCCAAGCCGACGAACACAGCTTGTTCGGCGTCGATGTCGTCGAGCAGGCCGAGGAGATCGCCGATCACCTCACAATTCGTGTGTGCCGCCACGTCGGCGGGCGCTTCGGTACGTCCGTAGCCACGCAGATCGGGTGCGATGGCCCGGTAGCCTGCCGCAGCCACCGCCGCCAGCTGGCGATTCCAGATGAACCACGTGTGTGGGAAGCCGTGGCAGAAAATCACCGGATGCCCCTCGCCCTGTTCGGCGACGTGCATTCGAATGCCATTGGTCGCCACGAACCGATGGGTCAACTCCACTACGGCCTCCAAAACATAGAACGCGTTCTCGTTTCAAGGTAATGTCCCGAGATCGTGAACGGAATACCTCACCTACTCGGCGGCCGCGTAGCCGTCGTCACCGGCGCCAGCCGCGGAATCGGCAAAGGCGTCGCGCTGGAATTGGGCGCAGCAGGGGCGACGGTGTACGTCACCGGGCGCTCGGCCGCGGCCGGCCGGCTGCCGGGGACGGTGCACGAGACGGCCGCGGAGATCGATGCCCTCGGCGGCCACGGGATACCGTTCGTGTGCGACCACCGCGACGACGATGCGATCCAGCGCCTGTTCACCCGCGTGCGCGACGAGCGAGGCCGGCTGGATGTGCTGGTGAACAATGTCTACAACTCCCCCGCCGCTGCCCGCTGGCTCGGCAAACCGTTCTGGGAGGTGCCCCCGGCCGCATGGGACGAGACGTTCGATGTCGGCGTCCGATCTCACTACACGGCAAGCGCATTCGCCGCACCACTGCTGATCGAGTCGGCGGGTTTGATCGCCAATATCTCCTCGCCGGGTGCACAGCGCTACATGCACAATGCCGTGTACGGCGTGGCGAAGACCGCACTGGACCGGCTCACCGCCGATATGGCCCACGACCTCACCGACACCGGCGTCACCGCGGTCTCCCTGTGGCCCGGAATCGTGAATACCGAACTCCTGCAGCTGGTCCCGGCAAACGAGCAGGGCAAGCGCCTGGTCACCCTCCCGGGCGAGGGCACGTTCGACCTGGACGCCGCCGAATCCCCCCACTTCCCCGGCCGGGCGGTCGTCGCCCTCGCCACCGACCCCGACCGCCGCGCCAGGACCGGCCGAGCCTGGCGGGTCGCCGATTTGGCCGAGCAATACGGTTTCACCGACGTCGACGGCCGCATCCCGCGCGCCGACTGACGCTGTGTCGAACACCCGTCACCGTCCGACAGCGCGACAACTAGTCATCGATTGGCGTTGCGTCTCAGGCGATTCCGAGAAAGCGCTGCACCGAGCGCAATGGGGCGGGCTCGGCACGCCAGGTGAGGTAGACGTGCGAAGGCGGGGCGTCCGGGATGTCGCGGTAGACCACGCCGGGATGCGGTGCACGGGTCCGCGCCAGGGTGGGGACGCCGCCGATGCCTCGGTCCGCCGCAACGAGTTCGATCCATTCGTCGAAATTTGTGCAGGTGATGATGGTGCGATCCGGGTGCGGCGGATCCCATGATCCCGCGTGGATGGTGCCCGAGACCACGTTGACGACCAGTGGGTAGCTCGCGAGGTCGGCCCAGCGTAGGTCCTCGACATGGGCGAGTGGAGAGCTCACCGAGACCGCGAGCATCCGATCCTCGGTCCCGATCACCCGGGACGCGAGGTGGCGTGGGAGCCGAATCTCGTTGCGGTGGATCGCGATATCGATCGACCGGTCCGCCAGCGCGGCCATCGGGTCTTCGACGCGGTGCAGCGAGATGCGGCCGCCGAGCGCCTCGTAGCGGGTGCGGGTCTGTGCGAACCAGGCATCGGGGAGCAGCCAGGAGAAACCGACGTCGAGGGTGGCGCGCGAGCGGAGTTCGTCACGGACGGTGTCGATGTCGGCGATGATCCGCCTGCTGTGCGCCAACAGTTCCGCGCCTTCTTCGGTCAGTTCGAAGCGGCGGGACGAGCGCTCGATCAAGCGGCATTCGACCCCGCGTTCCAACTGCTGGATGGTCCGGGTGAGCGCGGGCTGACTGAGGTGCAGGCGTGCTGCGGCACGGGTGTAGTTCGCCTCCTCGCAGAGCGCGAGGTACGCCCGGAGGTGCCGCAACTCGATATCCATGCATCGAGCGTATACATCGTGCGTAGAAAGCATTTCACGGCCGGGTCGACGGTCCGTACGGTCAGCAGGTGTGACCGATACCGCCGTAGCTTCCACCGCGCGCAGCAGCATTGCACCAGCACTCGCCGCAGGCGCCGGCCTGGCCGCGGCGGTGGGAGTGGGCCGCTTCGCCTACACCCCGTTGATGCCCGCCATGGTCGATGCGCACCGGATCAGCGCACACGACGGAGCGTTGATCGCCGCCGCCAATTACGCGGGCTATCTCGTGGGTGCCGTGCTGCTTGCTCGACGGCCGGACCTGAACAGCCCCCTATCTTTTCGCCTCGCCGCCGCGACGCTGGTGATGAGCGAAGTGCTGCTGGCGATACCGGGACCGGCGGTGTTCCCCGCTGTGTTGCGACTGATCGCCGGGGTGGCGAGCGCGGTGATCTTCGTCGGCTGCGCCGGGGCGATCGCCCGACTCGGCGGGCATGGACACGCGGCGGGGATCGCGTTCGGCGGCGTCGGTCTCGGCATTGCGCTGACCGGCCTGCTTGCCCTTGCCGCACGACCGGTACTGCCCTGGCAAGCACTCTGGTCCGGCGCGGCGGTATTGACAGCGCTGCTGTTGCTGCCGGCGCTCCGGCTCGACATCCATCAGGGCTATCGGTCCACCGAAGTAGCAGGCAGACGCCGCTCGACTCCGGCTTGGCGTGCGTTGCTCGTCGCCTACTCTCTCGAAGGCGTCGGCTACATCGTGATCGGCACCTTCCTGGTCGCGGCCGTCAGCGCGCACAGCGGCCCGACCGTCGGCTCGGCGATGTGGGTGATCGTCGGTGCGGGCGCGGCGCCCGCCGTGTTGTGGGGCATGGCCGCCCGACACTGGACACCCGCGACAGTGTTGGTCGCAGCGCTATCGGCGCAATGCGTGTCGGCAGCGCTGCCCGCCCTGTCCACCGCGCTCTGGTCCGCCATCCTCTCCGCAGTGCTGTTCGGTGGCACCTTCATGGGCATCACCATGCTCGCGATTCGACTGGGCACCGAACTGTCGGACCACCGAGCAGCGGCAACGCTCACCGCGGGCTACGGATCCGGACAGATGCTCGGCCCGCTCGTCGTGGCGCCGGCAATCGGCGACGGCTACACCGCGGCATTCGTGACCGCCACGGCGGTGCTGATCGCGGCGACGGCAGCAGCCGTCATCGTTGCCCGGATGCCCGAACCCTCAGCACCACCGAACCCGTGACGATCGATCCCCTCGAGATCTTCGGCGCAGCACAAATCGCCGCAGCTCACTCGAATCGTGAGCTGCGGCGTTGGGCCCGAAGGACCGTCAGGCGAACTTGATCTCCAGGCCGATGCCGAGGATGGCGATGAGCCAGACCAGGCCGGTGAAGATAGTGACGCGGTCGAGGTTCTTCTCGACGACAGTGGATCCCGACAGGCTGGACTGGACACCACCGCCGAACAGGCTGGACAGACCTCCACCCTTGGCGCGGTGCAGCAGCACCAGCAACACCAGCAGCACGCTGGTGACGATCAGGAGGATATCCAGGAACATCCGCATGTCGGACAGTCTATGGGGTAGCCCCTGCCGGACCTAATGCGGCTCCACCGCGACCAGATGGGTGATCTTGTCGTCGCCGTTGGTGAACGCCGCTACCGCGCGTTCCCGCAGTTGATCTTGGGCGGTGAGCCGCACCTGATGCTGATGCATGTGTTCGGCCCAGGAGCGCACCACGAACGCCTCCACATAGCGGTCGAGCACACCGACGTCGCGATACAACCGCCACTCCATCGCGCCGGTGCGCTGCCGCGAGCGCCCGACGAAGGCCATCGCGGCCAGGAACTCGTCGACGTTCTCGGCGGGTACGTCATAGGTCCGCAGCACCAGCACTGGGCCGTCGGCCGGATCCGGCTCGACCACGAGCTGCGGCTCGGGCCAGAAGGCCGACGGCGTCAGGTCCAGTTCTTCGGCGTTGTGCCGGATCGGCAGCCAGAGCGTGCTCACCGCGCAACAGGCGAGCAGCGCGGCGGAAATGAGCATGGTCGACACCGAGCCGACCGCACCGGCGACCAGACCCCAGACCAGCGACCCGATCGCCTGACCGCCCATGAACACCAGCATGTACACCGACAGCCCGCGCGCCCGCACCCACGCGGGCAACAGCAACTGCATGGTCGAGTTCAATGTGGCCATCGCCAGCAGCCAGGCCAGCCCCGCGCCGACCAGCAGGACAAGCACCACCGGCACCGAGTGCAGCAACACCGTGGCCACCGTCGCGGCGCCGAACAACACCGCGGCCACGGCCAGCCGGTGCGTCGGGGTCAGCATCGACCGCAATCGCGACAACGCAAGTGCGCCGAGCACCGCGCCGATGCCGAGGGCGCCGAGCATCAGCCCGTAACCGGACGCGGACAGACCGAAATGGTCGCGCGCGATGACCGGAAGCAAGGCCCACAACGCACTCGCCGGCGCGATGAAAAGGATCGCGCGCAACAGCACGCGGCGAATCGCGGGAGCCGCTCGAATAAAGCGGGTGCCCGCCTGCAACGCCGCCAGCGGGCGCTCAGTCGGCAGGCTCTGATCGGTCCGCGGGCGGCGCCACAGTGCGAGCGCCGCGACGATCCCGCCGAACGACACCGCGTTGAGCACGAACACCAGAGTCGGCCCGGACACTGTCACCAGCACACCGGCCACCGCGGGACCGACCGCCCGGCCGATGTTGATATTCATGCTGCCGAGTGCGGCGACGGACGTAATCTGTTCGCGCGGAACCAGTTCCGGCTGGATCGCCTGCCAGGCGGGCGCGGTGAGCGCCTGCCCGCAGCCGAGCAGGAACAGCAGCGTCAGCAGCACCGCAGGCGTGGTGTGTCCGGTCCCGGTCGACACCGCGAGCAACGCGGCGAGCAACGCCATCGCCGACTGCGCTCCGAGCAGCAGTCGGCGCCGATCGACCAGATCGGCGAGCACCCCCGACGGGATGGACAGCAACATCACCGGCAGCGTGATCGCGGTCTGCACCAACGAAACCAGCGTCGCCGCATTCGGCTCGTCGACCAGAATCCACTGCGCACCCACGGTCTGCATCCAGGTGCCCAGGTTCGACACCAGCTGGGCGATCCACAGCGCCCGATAGACCGGCGATCGCAGCGGCGCCCAGGTGGATAGCGGGATCGTTGCGTCAGCGGTGGTCACGGTGCCGAGTTTAGCGGCGCTCGCCGAGCGCACCAGGCAGAAACATTGCACACCTGATCCGTCCTCAGCGTGCACTTCCACGGCGCTCCAGCTGCTGATCCGGGCGGCAGAGTGTTACTTTCACTCCGCACGAACAGGATTGCGCCTATTCATCAGTCGGGCCGGACGCATTGCGGCTGGGCACGAAGCAGTGGATCGGCCGCAATTCGGACTGCGGTCTCGGGGTCCGGCAGGTAGGGGCAGGCGGTCAATAGCCACTCGCAGCGCAGCTCGGGGATGACGACCTGGGGTTGGTCCCATTCGTTTTCCAGTTCAGGACCCCAATTCATGGGTGCGGCACCGGGTGCGAAGGCAGGACCGTCGGACAGACCGCTGGCACGCAGGAGGTCCATGGTGACGCCGAGGTAGTCGTTCCATCGGGAGTACGAGGTGGCCAGGGTCTGAGAATCGGGGACGTCGAGCTTCAGCAGCCAGATGCCGTGCGCCCACTGGTCATCGCCGAGCAGCGAATTCGCAGTCTGCCGGATTCGGTTGCGCCGCAGCGCCCGACCTGGCCAACACCAGATGGGCGGCGCGCTATCGCAGAAGATGTCCCGACGCCGCATCTCCGCGACCATCGCCCGGAACGCGGGCCGCCAGTTGACGATCACTCGATCCCATTCGGCCAGGTAGCGCCCGTCGGATCGCACTGCGGCGACGACTTCCGGCGCTTGCAACGTCCACAACCGCATCAATGCCCTCCAGCTATGACCGCCTACTCCATGACGATTGCGCCTCACGCAGGTATCGCAGCGCGACATCGAGTGAATCATCCTGTGCACCAGGGTGCTACATTACCGCCCGGTAGGCTGCCAGCTGCCGAGCGAAGACCTCCTCCGAGCTCCGCACGATCAGATGCAGCCTGCTGTCGAACTGCCGGAACATCGCACCGGCCGAAAGCCCTGCACGCCCGCAGATCTCCTGCACCGTGGTGCGCTGATAACCTACTTCGCCGATCGCGGCGATGGTGGCGTCGACCAGCTTGGCTACCGTCGCGGCGCGGCGTTCCTGCTGGGTGCGACGCGGACACGGATTCGGGGCTACCAGTCACCGCTGACCATCCTGCCGGTGGGTCCGGTCGGGGCGAACGCGGCATCGCCGTCGTGTCCGGCGCTCGACCGCAATGTGGTTGAACGACAGGCCCAATGACGCGCCTGCCGCTTCAGGGCGCAGTGACCGCGAGCGGACGTCGGACCGCATCGGCGAGCCGGTCGGGGTCGAGAATGCCGGTTTCGGTACGGCAACGTCGGTAGGATCGCAACATGTCGGCAAACTTCATGCGTTTCGGTCCGATTCTCTTGCTCACATTGTGGGCGGCTGCCTGCACAAGCGACTCGGAGAAATCTCCAGAGCATGCGCCGACCCCGATGGGCCACACCTACATCTCCACCGATGTCGAAGGTGCGCCCATCCCGGGTGACGGCCCGCTGACGCTCACGTTCGCAGCCGATCGGATCTCGGCCGCCGCGGGTTGCAACACCTACAGCGGCGCGGTCGTCCTCGACGACCACAAGCTGCAGGTATCCACCCTGTCCGGCACCCTCATGGCCTGCTCGGGTGACCGCGATGGCGCCGACGAATGGCTCACGAACCTGCTGAACTCGTCGCCTGGCTGGCAGTTGGACAACACCGAACTCACCCTGCACGGCACCAACTCGACCGTGCACCTGCTCGACAAGAAGGTCGCCCAACCCGACAAGCCGCTGACCGGCACCACCTGGATCGTCACCGAGATCATCACCCCCGACGCCAGGACCCGATCGCAGACCATCGACGAGGTGAAACCGACCCTCACCATCGCCCCCGACGGTGCCGTCTCCGGAAGCGGCGGCTGCAACCGGCTGACCGGCAACGCCACCATCACAGGCGCCGAGGTCACCTTCCAGGTCGCCAGCACCAGGATGATGTGTTCACCCGAGGTGATGGAGGTCGAGACCGCCGTCCTCGGGGCCCTCGACGGCAAGACCACCGCCACCATCGACGCGGACGCCCTCACCCTGCGAAACGACAAGGGCGACGGCCTGACCTTGCGCGCCGTATAGGGCCATCGAATGACGACGAGCCGGGCATCATGTCGATGCCCGGCTCGTCGTCACGAAAACGCTTACGGCAGTGGGCCGCCCGCGGCGATCGCCGACAGGGTGGCGAACTCATCACCCTTGAGCGAAGCGCCGCCGACCAGTGCGCCGTCGATATCCGTCTGTGAGACGAGCTCACCGACGTTCTTGGCGTTCACCGAACCGCCGTAGAGCACCCGCACGCCCGCGGCGACCTCCGGGTTGGCCAGCTCGGCCAGCTCGGCACGGATCGCGCCGCACACTTGCTGCGCGTCGGCAGGCGTGGCGACTTTGCCGGTCCCGATGGCCCAGACCGGCTCGTAGGCGATGACGACCTTCGAAATCTGTTCGGCCGATAGACCTTTCAGCGATCCACGCAACTGCTCGAGGTTGTACTCGACGTGTGTGCCCGCCTCGCGGATGTTCAGGCCCTCACCGATGCAGACGATCGGCGTGATCCCGTACTTCAGCGCCTGCTTCGCCTTGGCGAGCACGGTGGCGTCGTCCTCCAGGTGGTACTGCCGACGCTCCGAGTGCCCGACGACCACGTAGGTGCACCCCAGTTTGGCCAGCATGGATCCGCTGATCTCGCCGGTGTACGCGCCTTCGTCGCGCATGGACACGTCCTGCGCACCGTAGGTGAGCAGCAGCTTGTCGCCCTCCACCAGGGTCTGCACGCTGCGCAGATCGGTGAACGGCGGGACCACGGTGACGTCGACCTTGGCGAAGTACTTCTCCGGCAACGCGAATGCGATCTTCTGCACCAGAGCGATGGCCTCGAGGTGATTGAGGTTCATCTTCCAGTTGCCCGCGATGAGCGGCTTGCGCGCCATGGTCAGTCCTCCAGAACCGCGATGCCCGGAAGTTCCTTACCCTCCAGGTATTCCAGCGACGCGCCGCCGCCGGTGGAGATATGCGAGAAACCGTCCTCGGGCAGCCCGAGCGCCCGCACAGCCGCGGCCGAATCACCGCCGCCGACAACAGTGAACGCACCCTTGCCGGTTGCGGTCACGATCGACTCGGCGACACCGCGGGTGCCTGCCTCGAACTTCTCGAACTCGAACACACCCATCGGGCCGTTCCAGAAGACGGTGCGCGCCTCGGTCAGCAGCGCCGCGAACCGGCTCACCGAATCGGGGCCGATGTCCAGACCCAGCCAACCCTCCGGAATCTCGTGGGCCGCAACGACCTTCGAGTCCGCGTCGGCGGCGAACTTGTTCGCGACGACGATGTCACGCGGCAGGTGGATCACATCGGCGTAGCGCTCGAGCAGACCCTTGCAGGTATCGATCATCTCCTCCTGCAGCAGCGAGGCCCCCACCGGGAGTCCTTGTGCGGCAAGGAAGGTGAAGCACATACCGCCACCGATGACCAGCGTGTCGACCTTCGGCGCGAGCGCCTCGATGACAGCGAGCTTGTCGGAGACCTTCGAGCCACCGAGCACAACCGCGTACGGACGCTCGGCGTTCTCGGTCAGCTTCGCGAGCACCTCGACCTCGGCGGCGACCAGCGTGCCCGCGTAGTGCGGAAGCAGCTTCGCGACGTCGTAGACCGAGGCCTGCTTGCGATGCACGACACCGAAACCGTCGGAGACGAACGCACCGTCGTCGCCGACCAGCTCGACCAGAGCCGCGGCGAGCTTGGCCCGCTCGGCGTCATCTTTGCTGGTCTCACGCGGATCGAAGCGCACGTTCTCCAGCAGCAGCACATCACCGTCGGTGAGGCCCTCCGAGCGCGACAGCGCGTCGTAGCCGACGACGTCACCGGCGAGCTGGACATTGCGGCCGAGCAGCTCCGCCAGCTGCACCGCGACCGGAGCCAGCGAGAACTTCGGATCCGGCTCGCCCTTGGGGCGGCCGAGGTGCGCCGTGACGACCACCTTGGCGCCGGCCTCGACCAGCGCCTTGATGGTGGGGACCGAGGCGATGATGCGGCCCGGATCGGTGATCTGGCCGTTGTCGTCGAGGGGAACGTTCAGGTCGGAGCGCACGAGCACGCCCCGACCCTCGACACCCTCGCTCAGGAGATCCTGGAGTGTCTTGACTGCCATCGCGTCAGAGCGACTTGCCGACGAGACCGATGAGGTCGGCGAGGCGGTTGGAGTAGCCCCACTCGTTGTCGTACCAGCCGACGACCTTCACCTGATCGTCGATGACCTTGGTCAGCGGCGCATCGTAGATGCAGGAGTGCGGGTCGGTGACGATGTCGCTGGACACGATCGGGTCCACGTTGTACTTCAGGAAGCCCTTCAGCGCACCTTCGGCGGCCGCCTGGTACGCGGCGTTGATCTCCTCGACGGAGGCCGACTTGGTCAGCTTCACGGTGAGGTCGGTGACCGAGCCCGTCGGGACCGGAACACGCAGCGCGTAGCCGTCGAGCTTGCCGTTGAGCTCGGGGAGCACCAGGCCGATAGCCTTGGCCGCGCCGGTGCCGGTGGGCACGATGTTCAGCGCGGCGGCGCGGGCGCGACGCAGGTCGCTGTGCGGGCCGTCCTGCAGGTTCTGGTCCTGCGTGTAGGCGTGAATGGTGGTCATCAGACCACGCTCGATACCGAAGCTGTCGTTCAGCACCTTTGCCAGTGGGCCGAGGCAGTTGGTGGTGCACGAGGCGTTGGAGATGATGTTCTGGCTGCCGTCGTACTTGTCGTCGTTGACGCCCATGACGACGGTCAGGTCCTCACCCTTGGCGGGCGCGGAGATGATGACCTTCTTGGCGCCGGCGGCGATGTGGCCCTTGGCCTTGGTCGCGTCGGTGAAGATGCCGGTGGACTCGACGACGACGTCGACGCCCAGGTCACCCCACGGCAGGGCGGCCGGGCCCTCCTTGATGGCCAGTGCCTTGATCCGCTGCTCGCCGACCACGATGGTGTCGTCGCCGTCCAGCGAGACGTCCTGCGGCAGACGGCCGAGGATCGAGTCGTACTTGAGCAGGGTCGCGAGGGTCGCGTTGTCGGTGAGGTCGTTGACCGCGACGATCTCGATGTCGGTGGTGCCGAGCGCCTTCTGCGCCTCCACCGCCCGGAAGAAGTTACGTCCGATACGACCGAAGCCGTTGATGCCTACCCGGACAGTCACGTTATCGCTCCTCAGCTTTCAAGCGGATTCATTCCGATGCCATAACCACACTAATGCCCGGGCTGTGTGGGATTTGCAGCGCCTACGGCACTGCGTGTTCGCGGCCCCCTTGGTCTCGCGTCCGAGCGGCCGAGACTCGCGCCTTCGGCGCATGCACTTCGGCCACTCGGACGCGAGACGGGCCGCGAACGATCACTCGTAAAACTCGCTCCTTGGCGGTCGGGTCGGGTCGGCACGAACCGACAGTGATCGGATACTGCGAACCCGCCGCAGACCGGGGTCTGCGGCGGGTTCGAAACCATATCGTCCGGCCGAAACGGCTCAGGCGTCGTCCAGTAGCTCGGCGGTGACGGCCGATTCGGTGTCGGGCACGCCCAAATCCTTGGCGCGCCGATCGGCCATCGACAGCAGACGCCGAATCCGGCCCGCCACAGCATCTTTCGTCATCGGCGGGTCGGCCAGCTGGCCGAGCTCCTCCAGCGACGCCTGGCGATGCAGAACGCGCAGCTTGCCCGCGGCCGCGAGATGGTCGGGCACTTCGTCGCCGAGGATGTCCAACGCACGCTCCACTCTGGCCGCGGCGGCGACCGCGGCGCGAGCCGAGCGGCGCAGGTTCGCGTCGTCGAAGTTGGCCAGCCGGTTCGCGGTGGCACGCACCTCGCGGCGCATCCTGCGCTCCTCCCAGGTGAGCCTGGTGTCCTGCGCGCCCATCCTGGTCAGCAGCGCGCCGATCGCCTCGCCGTCGCGGACGACGACCCGATCGGTGCCACGCACCTCGCGTGCCTTCGCCGTGATGCCGAGCCGCCGTGCGGCGCCGACCAATGCCAGTGCCGCCTCCGGACCGGGGCAGCTGACCTCCAGAGCCGAGGAACGACCCGGCTCGGTGAGCGAGCCGTGCGCGAGAAACGCTCCGCGCCAAGCCGCTTCGGCATCGCCGATGCTGCCGCCGACCACCTGGGCCGGCAGGCCGCGCACCGGACGCCCGCGCACGTCGAGCAGCCCGGTCTGCCTGGCCAGCGCCTCGCCCTCCTTGGACACGCGCACCACATAGCGCGAGGTTTTGCGTAGACCACCCGCACCGAGCACGTGCACATCGGAGCCGTAGCCGTATAGCTCGAAGATCTCCCTGCGCAACCTGCGCGCAATGGAACCCATGTCCACCTCGGCCTCGACGATCACCCGCCCGCCGACGATGTGCAGGCCGCCCGCAAACCGCAGCAGCGCCGACAGTTCCGCCTTGCGAGAACTCACCTGCGAGACCGTGAGCCTGCTCAGCTCGTCCTTCACTTCGGCTGTCATCGCCACGAGACGCGCTCCTTTCCACCCAACCCGGAACGCACATCCTGACCCATGTGACGTCCCTCGACTCGAAGCCCTGCCATGTGTGGCCGAGGTTGCCGGATCAGCTGATCCAGTGCGGCGGCAAGCTTTCCGGGGTGATGCCGGTCCGTTCCCGCTTCGGCGACATCGGAGAAGGTTACTCGCGCCCGCAATTGTTCGGCAGCCCTGGCCACATGTTCTCTTTCGCGACCTTCCGGCACGGACCCGGAATCGACCAGTACCTCGTCGACCACGAATTCCGGTGCGTGCTGGGACAATACATGCAGATGCCGCTCGGCGGAGAACCCCGCCGTCTCGCCCGGCTCGGCGGCGAGATTGAGCACAAGCACCTTTCTGGCTCTCGTGTACACCAGCGCGTCGCGCAGTTCGGGCACGAGCACGTGCGGAATCACACTGGTGAACCACGATCCGGGGCCGAGCACAACAACATCCGCGTGCTCGATGGCCGAGGTCGCCTCCTGGCTCGCGGGCGGATCCGACGGTATCAGCCGCACCCGCCGCACCTTACCCGGTGTCGTCGCGATGGCAACCTGTCCGCGAATACAGCGGCTCACTCGCGGATCTGCTTCCAGCCCAGAGACATCCGCTTCGATATCGAGCGCGATGGGCGACATCGGCAGCACTCTGCCGGTGACCCGCAACATCTTCGCGACCTCGTCGAGCGCGGCCACCGGATCACCGAGCACCTCGGTGAGACCGGCCAATATCAGGTTTCCGACCGAATGTCCGGCCAGTGCACCGGTGCCGCCGAACCGATGCTGGATGGTCCGCGTCAAGACGTCGTCGCTGTCGGCGGCAAGCGCGGCAAGCGCCATCCGCAGGTCACCCGGCGGCGGTACGCCTAGTTCCGCGCGCAGTCGGCCCGAGGAGCCACCGTCGTCGGCGACGGTTACCACGGCGCAGATCTTCGTGGTCAGCCGCCGCACGGCCGTCAGCGTCGCATACAGGCCGTGCCCGCCACCCAGAGCAACGATGGCGGGATTCGATTCCCACCCGGTCATTCGCGCCCCAGATCCCGATGCACGATCCGCACGACATCGGCGGATTCGCCGGTCTCCGCGCTCATCAATTCGCCCAGCGCTTCCGCAATTGCCACGCTGCGGTGCTTACCTCCGGTGCAGCCCACTGCCACCGTCATGTATCGCTTCCCCTCTTGGCGGTAACCATTCGTCGTCAGGTCGACCAGGTGGTGGCAGGTGCGCAGATAATCGTCCGCGCCGGGGCGCGACAGCACGTACTCGCTGACCACGGTCTCCTGTCCCGAATGTTCCCGAAGTTCCGGTATCCAATGTGGATTAGGTAGAAAACGCACATCCAACACCATGTCCGCGTCCAGTGGAACCCCGTACTTGAACCCGAAGGATTGCACGGTCACCTGCAGCGCGGTGGGCGCGCCACCACCGTAGGCCTCCTCCAGCTTGCGATGCAGTTGGTGGACCGACAGCTCGGTGGTATCGATGACGAGGTCGGCGGCGGTTTTCACGGTGGAGAGGCGGACCCGTTCCGCGGCGATGCCCGCCGAAAGGGTGCCATCGGTGCTTTCGCTCTGCAGCGGGTGACGTCTGCGGGCGAAACCGAAGCGCCGGATCAACACGTCGTCGGAGGCCTCGAGGAACAACACTCGCGTCCGCACGCCGCGGGCCCGCAACTGCTCGGTGACGACGGAGAGATCACCGGTGAAAAATCGGCTTCGCACGTCCATGACCAGGGCCAGCCTGCGGATCGGCGGATCGGCGGAGGCGCCGAGTTCGACCATGCGCCCGATCAGCTCGGGTGGCAGGTTGTCCGCGACGTACCAGCCGAGATCCTCGAGCACCCGGGCCGCGGTGCCACGTCCCGCACCGGAAAGGCCCGTCACGATGACGGCCTCGACCTCCCGCAAACCCCCCTCGACCGGCGTGACGTCAGCATCCACCGAGCCGGCCCGCCCAGCGGTCGGCCGCGGACTGCCCGCACTGTTGTTCGATTCGACGCGTGTCATGTCCTACCGGATCTGTTTCAGGTGCCTGTCGATCATCCCGCACCGCTTCGGGTATCGGGCGCAGACACACAACGTAGGCGGCACGGAACTTCCGGCGGTTCCGAGGACGCTGTTCCTTACTACTCCTCCCGAAGCGCTGCGAGCACCGCTTTGGCAGTCGCCACGCCGATGCCGGGCACTTCCGTGATCTGCTCGACCGTCGCCTCCTTCAACTTGGCCACCGAACCGAAGTGGGTGACCAACGCGGTCCGCCGCGCCGCGCCGAGGCCACGCACCGAGTCGAGAGCGGAGGCGGTCATCCGCCGCGAACGCTTGCTGCGGTGGAAGGTGATCGCGAATCGGTGCGCCTCGTCGCGCACCCGCTGCAGCAGATACAGCGACTCACTGTTGCGCGGCATGATCACCGGGTCACTCTCCCCCGGCACCCACACCTCCTCCAGCCGCTTGGCAAGGCCGATCACCGCGACATCGGTGATACCGAGCTCATCGAGCACCTCGGCCGCGGCGGCGACCTGGGGTGCACCGCCGTCGACGACGTAGAGGTTCGGCGGGTAGGCGAACTTCTTCGGGCGTCCGGTGCGTGGATCGATGCCGGGTCGCGAGGTGAGTTCGGCGTCGTCGGATTCGAAGTCGATGACCGTCGTTTCCACATCGACAGCCGCGACCGACCCGGTGACCTCCAGTTCGGTGCGTTCGGCGACGGCGACGACGCCCGGCGGGCCGTCCAGTTCGCTGCGCTCGGCGGCGTCGCGGTCGCGGCGTAGCTTGAGGAACCTGCGACGGGTCACCTCGGCGATGCTGCCGACGTCGTCCGAGCGGCCATCGCCTGCGGCCTCCTTGATCGCATAGTGGCGGTACTCGGACTTGCGCGGCAGACCGTCTTCGAAGACCACCAGCGAGGCCACCACATCGGTGCCCTGTACGTGGCTGATATCTACACATTCGATGCGCAGCGGCGCACTGTCGAGATCGAGGGCGTCCTGAATGTCTTGCAGAGCTTGCGATCTCGATGTCAGATCGCCTGCGCGCTTGAGCTTGTGCTGAGCCAGCGCCTCCATCGCGTTGCGCTGTACCGTCTCGGCGAGCGCCTTCTTGTCCCCGCGCTGCGGCACCCGCAACTGCACCGCCGATCCGCGCAGCCTGCTCAGCCATTCCTGGATCTGCTCGGCGTCGGCGGGCAATTGCGGAACGAGCACCTCGCGCGGCACCACGTTCGCCGGCTGCTCGTCCTCGCCCTGTTCCACCTGTGCCACCTGCTCGCCGTAGAACTGGGTGAGGAACTGCTCCACCAGGGCCGCCATTTCGCCGCCGGCCTCCGGTACGTCGATGGCGTCGCCGGATTTGTCGACCACCCAGCCGCGCTGGCCGCGAACCCGGCCGTCTCGGACGTGGAAGATCTGCACCGCCGCCTCCAATTCGTCGGTGGCGAAGGCGATCACGTCGGCGTCGGTGCCGGTGCCGAGCACGACGGCCTGCTTCTCCAGCGCCCTCCGCAGCGCCTGGACATCGTCACGCAGCCGGGCGGCGGTCTCGAAATCGAGCTCTTCGGCGGCGTCGAGCATGCGGCGTTCCAGTTGCCGCACCATGCGGTCGGTGCGCCCGGCCAGGAAGTCGCAGAAGTCGTCGACGATGTCGCGGTGCTCCTCGGCGCTCACCCTGCCGATGCACGGCGCCGCGCATTTGTCGATGTAGCCGAGCAGGCAGGGGCGGCCGATCTGGTTGTGTCGCCTGAAGACTCCGTTGGAGCAGGTGCGTGCCGGGAACACGCGCAGCAGCAGGTCGAGGGTCTCGCGGATCGCCCAGGCGTGCGCGTATGGGCCGAAGTACCGCACGCCCTTACGGCGCGCGCCGCGATAGACGAACAGCCGTGGGTACTCCTCGTCGAGCGTGACCGCCAGCACCGGATACGACTTGTCGTCGCGGTAGCGGACGTTGAAGCGCGGATCGAATTCCTTGATCCAGTTGTATTCCAGCTGCAGCGCTTCGACCTCGGTGGAGACGACCGTCCACTCCACGCTCGCGGCGGTGGTGACCATCTGCCGCGTCCGTGGGTGCAGCGAAGCGACATCGGCGAAGTACGAGTTCAGCCTGCTGCGCAGGCTCTTGGCCTTGCCGACATAGATGACCTGCCCGTAGGAGTCCCGGAACTTGTACACCCCGGGTTCGACGGGAATCGTGCCGGGCGCGGGCCGGTACGTCGCTGGATCTGCCACCCATCAAGCCTATCGAGCGGGTCCGACAGGCCGATCGGGGCCGACGCTCGCCGGCAGCGCGATAACCTGCGGGACAGACAGGGGCCGATCAGGCCGTCTTGCGGAAGAACCATCCTGTCGATGCGGAGTGGAACAGCAGCGCGACGATCACGGCAGCGCCTGCGATGACCGCGAGGACCGGTAGGACGCCGACCTGAGACGGCAGCCCGGAGATGATCGTGAAAAGTCCGATGAAGATCTGCACACTCGCCAGAATCATGGCGGTCACCCAGACCCAGAGTTCGCGGAGCCCGAAGATCAAGACGTTGGCGGCGAGCACCCAGCTGGCAAAGAACTCGGCCGAACTAGCACTTGCGGATTCAACATTATCGAGCAGGCCGAGCACGAAATGCCCAAGGGTAAAAGCCACCAGGAGCCCTGCCCCCAAGCGCACCCTGCGCACCGCATCGGGCATGTTCGACGTGACGACGGCGAATCGGAAGAAATGACGGACCGTGGTGCTGGCATCGACCATTCGGCGGACCTTGGACAAGTCCCCGACTGCCGGAACGACTTTCGGCTCGTCCACGACAGCAACATTCGAAACCACGATCACTCCTCATCGAGCTTTGCGCCGCGTCCTCACAGACGCGCAAATCGGACGCTATCGGAATGATCGGCCTGCTTACAATCGAGTAAGTATGCTTATGACGAGGGCCACAACCACATTTGGTCTGCGTCTCGATGTGACCCACGCGACATGTTCCCACGCCAGAGCCGGTGCCCTTCCGTATCGAATAAATCGCGCGAACTCTTCGCTCAGCGCGCAGGAAGCGAGACGCCCACGACAAACCAGGCTTGCGCCACGGGCCGCCGAAGCAACCAGGCAACAGCGGCGCAAACACCCGCAGAGTAGAGAACTGCCACAATCCAGAGCACGGGTGGAATGACATCGCTGCGCGCCCACACACAGACCACAAACTGCAGAAATGCCAACATGATCGCGGTGACCCCCGTCCACTGCCAACGACCGGCGAATCCACAGGCGACGAGCCCCAATATCCAACCGAAGACGAATTGAATCGAGGCCGCCCGCGCCGCATCGGCACCGATGGTCGATCCCATGATTGCCGGATAGGCGATTCCGAATACCGCCATGCCCCATGCGGCTTCACGCGCCTCGCGGACCTGCGTGGGCATGCCGCCCAGCATTCGGGCGGCCACCGCGATGGCATGATTCTCCGCAGCAGGGTCCGCATACACGGCGCTCCCCCATTTCAACGAGGAAACCAGCGAACCCCCGACGGGCCCGCAGATCGCACCGTAATTCGGCACGACGGCCCAGACGACGCGATCGCTCACCACTGTGACACAGGACACAATCGAACAGTATTGCTATTGCGCGCTGCCTCGACGTTCGCGATTCGATAGCGCAATCAGCCGAGTTCGTACCGCTCCAGGACTCGCAGCAGTGCGTCCGGACGTTCCACCGTCGGCAAGGGGTCGACGAGGGCGAAGCGACACCCGAGGGCAGTCGCACCGCCATCGGCCTCCGCGCTGTCACCGACCATCAACGCCGACTCAGCGGGCACGCCGAGTTCCTCGAGCGCGGCTCGGAAGATACGTGGATCCGGTTTGACCGAACCGACCTCGAAGGACAGTACGCAGCTGTCGACCAACCGGTCCCAGCCCCTTGCCGCGAAGGTAGGGCGCACATCGAACGCGATATTGCTGACCAAGCCGACCGGAATGCGTTGCGCCGCAAGCGTTTTCAGAACATCCTCGGTATCGGGATACGGCGTCCACGATGGGGTCGACGAGCCTGCCGTACAACCGCTCCGCTTGCCGCACGGTCGGCACCCCGAACTGCCGCAGCACCTCGAGGTAGGCCTTTCGGTGCTGCCGTGGATCCAGATCCCTTTGCTCCCAGGCGATCTGACCTTCGGCGTCGAACTGCACGGACTGACCGACAGGGGCTGTCATGCGCCGCATGATCTCGGCCGTTTCGTGCATATCGAACGGCTGCCCGTCCTCGCCGACCAAATCATCGGCCCAGGATTCGTCATCCTCCAGCCGAAACAGCGTCCCGGAAAAGTCGAAGAGCACCGCCGCTACCGTCACCGAGCCAGCCTACCGGCCAGTGATCGGCCTCTCATGACCTTCCCAGTGGCGGGGGAAAACTGCGCTGCGGGCGGCAGCGGAGCGATACAGTCCGTGAATGCGCGTGCGACACATCTGGACTGGGGCCGGCGCGGCCTTGGTCCTCACGGTGGGACTGGTGACAGGTTGTTCGTCCGACAGCGACAAGGCCGCGGCATGCGCCAGTGTGCCGAACGGGACGCCGGTGACGGCCGCCCCCGCCACGGCGGGTGCCACCACCTCACAGAACATCAGCACCAACCCTGAGAGCGCGTCCGGTTATCGCAGCAATATGACTGCGGTCCGGACCAGCTCGTACGCCGTGGCGACAGCGAATCCGCTCGCCACCGAGGCGGCCTGCAAAGTGCTGAACAATGGGGGCACTGCGGCCGACGCACTGATCACCGCACAAACGGTGCTCGGCTTGGTCGAGCCGCAGTCGTCCGGAATCGGCGGCGGCTCGTTCATGCTCTACTACGACGCGGCGGCGAAAACCGTCGACGCCTACGACGGGCGCGAGGTCGCCCCCGCCGCCGCCACCGAGAACTACCTGCGCTGGATCAGCGATACCGACCGGACCGAACCCAAACCGAACACCCGGGCAAGCGGCCGCTCCATCGGCGTCCCCGGTGTGCTGCGCATGCTGGAGCTCGCGCATCAGGAACACGGTAAGACCGGTTGGCGCGAGCTGTTCGATTCCGCGGTGTCGTTGGCCGATCAGGGCTTCCCGATCAGCCCGCGGCTCGCGGGTCAGATTGCGGATTCGGCCAAGGATCTCGCCAACGACGAGGCCTCGAAGGCGTACTTCCTCAACCCCGACGGCACCGCCAAACCCGCAGGCGCCAACCTGGCCAACCCGGCGATGGCGAAGGCGTTGGGCGCCATCGCTTCCGAGGGTGCGCAAGCGTTCTACACCGGCGCCATTGCCCGCGACATCGTCGACGCGACCGCTTCGACGACGGGCGGCCGCACTCCTGGCCTCATCACCGCGAGCGACCTGGCCGGGTACCAGCCCAAGAAGCGGACCGCATTGTGCACCGGCTACCGCAACCATGAGATCTGTGGAATGCCCGCCCCGTCCTCCGGTGGCATCGCCGTCGCCGCCACCCTCGGCATCCTGGAGAACTTCGACCTGGCCGCGCTGCGACCGGACAATATCGATCACAACGGTGGCAAACCGAAGGCCGAGGCGGTGCACCTCGTCTCCGAGGCGGAGCGGCTCGCCTACGCCGACCGCAACAAGTACGTGGCCGACACGGATTTCATTCCGCTGCCCGGCAATTCACCGCAGACACTGCTGAACAAGGACTATCTGAAGCAGCGTTCCTCGTTGATCAACCCCGGCCACAGCATGGGCACCGCGCAGCCGGGCGATTTCGGCCCTGTCCCGGTCGGCGTCGGCCCGCAGCCGCCCGAGCACGGCACCAGCCACATCTCGGTGGTCGACAAGTACGGCAATGCCGCCTCGATGACGACGACGGTGGAGTCCGCGTTCGGCTCCTTCCATCTGGTCGATGGATTCGTTCTCAATAACCAGCTCACCGATTTCTCCGCCGATCCGCTCGGCACCGACGGAGCGCCGGTGGCCAACCGTGTGCAGCCGAACAAGCGCCCACGCAGTTCGATGAGCCCCACCCTGGTCTTCGATCGCGGTGCCGACGGCACCCGCGGCGAGCTCACCCAGGTGGTCGGCTCCCCCGGTGGTTCGGTGATCATCCAGTTCGTGCTGAAGTCCCTCATCGGGGTGCTGGATTGGGGCCTCGACCCACAGCAGGCGGTCTCGGGCGTCGACTTCGGCACGGCCAACACCCCGTCGACCAATGTCGGCGGCGAACACCCTGCCATCAACGCCACCGACAACGGCGATCACGACCCGCTGGTGCTCCGGCTCCGTGAACTCGGCCACCAGGTCTCGGTCGCTCCGCAGATCAGTGGCCTGAGCGCCCTGCAGCGCGACGGGACGAACGGCTGGATCGGCGGTGCGGACCCCCGCCGCGAAGGCGCTGTTCTCGGCGACACGCACTGACCGCCTGGTGTCCGAGCCGGGATGTCATCCCCGCTCGGACACCAGCCTTCGGTGGCATCACAGTCCACCCACGAATCGGCCACCCACCTTCCCCTGATACCTGCCGACCAGTAGCACACCGTGGCGGAGCGCTCACTCGGTTTGCCGTAATGATGTGTCACTTACCCAACACAGCCGACCGGCAGGATGGCGAGTTGAGGTGGTGGGCAGTGCTATTCGGCGGTGGTGGTGTACTTCACGCCGAGCTCGCGGAGCCGATCCAGGGCACGGGCCGCGTGCTCTTTGTCATTGGAGCGGATGGCGAGCAGCGGGACATAGTCGTCGTCGATCAGTTCGAGGCGGGCCCAGGACTTTCGGTCCTGGAAGGAGACACCACGGATGTGCTCCCAGGGGAACACGGTGTCGCCGAGGATGTTTCGGACCGCGACGCCGCGCGCACCGGCGCGCAGCCGGGGCCTGGTCAGCAACAGCACCGCGGCGGCCGCGAGCAGGCCGATGCCCATCATCGCCAACTGGTCGGCCGCGCGGAAGTTGACGCCAGTCGAGCCGGTGCGTAACCAGATGCCGCCCGCGATGAAGAACGCGGCGAGCAGCACCGCGACGATCCAGGCGGTGCGGACCGCGCGACGCGGGCGCACCTCGAGCTCCCACTCCGGGGTGTCACCCTGTCCCGCCGCCGAATCGGCGGGCGCGCCCGCCCCGGTGCCGGGCTTCCTTCGCCAGATCCGGACGACTGGCATCGGCCTACGCAGACCGACGCAGGGTGCGCAGGGTCAGCGCGGCGTCGAGCGCTGCCGCGGCGGCCTGTTCACCCTTGTTCTCGGCAGATCCGGGAAGCCCGGCCCTGTCCAGGGCCTGTTCCTCGTCGTTGGTGGTCAGCACACCGTTGGCGATGGGCTTGCCCGCATCCAGCGAGACCCGGGTCAGACCGGCGGTCACCGCATCACAGACGTACTCGAAATGCGGTGTGCCACCACGGATCACCACACCGAGCGCGACGACCGCGTCATGCGTGCGGGCCAGCTCCTGCGCGACCACCGGCAGCTCCATCGCACCCGCACACCGGACCACTGTCACCTGCGAGACGCCTGCTTCTTTCGCCACCCGTTCCGCATTCGCGACCAGCGTGTCGCAGATCTGCGTGTGCCAACGCGACGCGACGATGCCGAGCTTGAGCTCCTTGGCATCCTCCAGCGCGAATGTCGGTACGCCGGTACCGCTCATCGAAGTCCGCCCTTCCGGATCTGGTCGACTGTGTGCATTACTGTGCGGTCTCGCCGAGGTCGAGCTCGTCGAGGCCGATCAGGTCGTGGCCCATCCGGTCCCGCTTGGTACGCAGATACCGCAAGTTTTCCGCGTTGGCGCGCAACGGCATCGGGACCCGGTCGGTGATCTTCAGCCCGTATCCGTCCAAGCCGACGCGCTTGGCCGGATTGTTGGTGAGCAGCCGCATCGAGCGGATGCCGAGGTCGACCAGGATCTGCGCGCCGGTGCCGTAATCGCGCGCATCCGCGGGCAATCCGAGCTCCAGGTTCGCATCGACGGTGTCGTGACCGGAGTCCTGCAGCTGGTAGGCCTGCAGCTTGTGCATCAGACCGATGCCGCGGCCCTCGTGCCCGCGCATGTACAGCACCACCCCGCGGCCCTCCTGGGCCACCATCTCCAGCGCAGCGTCGAGCTGCGGACCGCAGTCGCAGCGCAGCGAGCCGAACACGTCACCGGTGAGGCATTCCGAATGCACCCGCACCAGCACATCCTCGCCATCGGAGATGTCGCCGCGCACCAGCGCGACATGCTCCACCTCGTCGTAGATGCTCTGGTAGCCGACAGCCTTGAATTCGCCGTGCGCCGTGGGGATCCGCGCCTCGGCGACCCGCACCACATGCTTCTCGTGCTTGCGCCGCCAGGCGATCATGTCGGCGATCGAGATCAGCGCCAGGTTGTGCTCGTCGGCGAAGACGCGCAATTCCTCGGTGCGGGCCATGTGGCCCTCGTCCTTCTGGCTGACGATCTCGCAGATCACACCGGCAGGACGCAGACCCGCCATCCGGGACAGGTCCACCGCGGCCTCGGTGTGGCCGGGCCGACGCAGCACGCCGCCGTCCTTGGCACGCAGCGGCACCACGTGGCCGGGCCTGGTGAAGTCGTCGGCCTTGGTTTCCGCGGCGGCGAGCAGGCGCATGGTGGTCGCGCGGTCCGCGCCGGAGATGCCGGTGGTGATGCCTTCGCGGGCGTCGACCGACACGGTGTAGGCGGTGCCGTGCTTGTCCTGGTTCAGCGCGTACATCGGCGGCAGGCCGAGCCGATCGCAGTCGTCACCGGTCAGCGGCACGCAGATGTAACCAGAGGTGTAGCGAATCATGAAGGCCACCAACTCGGGGGTCGCCTTCTCCGCCGCGAAGATGAGGTCGCCCTCGTTCTCGCGGTCCTCGTCGTCCACGACGACGACCGCCTTACCGGCGGCAATATCGGCGACTGCGCGCTCGATGGTGTCGAACCTGGTCACGTCTGCTGTGCTCCATCTCGAAAAGGGTGCGTCCCTAACACTACGGCGTCCGCCGTATGTTCCCGGCGGCGCATATGCGACCGGTCAGCCGCGTTGCTGGAGCCGCTCGACGTACTTGGCGATCACGTCCACTTCCAGATTGACCGTGGTGCCCACCGTCGCGGCGCCGAGATTGGTCATCGTGAGGGTGGTCGGGATGAGCGAAACCTCGAACCAGTCACGATTCCCGTCGGCCGCCGGTTCCTCCGAAAGGCCGAGGCCGGAGACCGTCAGTGAGATGCCGTCGACGGTGATCGAACCCTTTTCCACGACATACCGGGCGATCGCGTCGGGCAGCGAAACCCGCACGACCTCCCAGTTCTCCGAGGGCGTGCGGGAGAGCACGGTGCCGGTGCCGTCGACGTGACCCTGCACGAGGTGTCCGCCGAGCCTGCTGTCGAGCGCGGCCGCGCGTTCCAGGTTGACCCGGGAGCCAGCGCCGAGGCCGCCGATGCTGGAGCGGTTCAACGTCTCCTGCATCACGTCGACGGTGAACGTGTCGCCGTCGATCACGTCGACCACGGTCAGGCACACCCCATTCACGGCGATCGAATCTCCGTGTCCGGCATCGGAGGTCACCAGCTTGCCCTTGATCGTCAGTCGAGCGGCGTCGGCCAACTGCTCGGTGGCGACGATCTCGCCTAGCTCCTCGACGATGCCTGTGAACATGCCTTGACTCCCTGTCGCGTCGTTTCTACCGGTTGCGGAACAGCTCGGGCCAGGCCGCTATTCCCGTCGGTCGGTGCCAGACCAGCCTAACGACGGGTGTCGGCGGGCAACCAGCACGGTTCCATCCAGTGGCCGGGCGAAACCCCGACTCCGCTGCCGGCACCGGAACCGGACCGCTGGGCTGGTCGGATCGTGCCGAACATAACGCCAATTATTGTTCGCAGCCGAATCGTGACCGAGCATAAGGAACTATCGCCGTTTACCTGTCGGCGATCAATATCAATTTATATTTTCGATACCGTGCGGAAGAATTTCACTCGCGGCTCGTAATGCGGGATTTCGCTGAGTACCCCGCCGAAACACGGATTACACCGAATGCTTGCGCGGGAACAAAATTGGATGCAATATTGTTATTTAGCTGATTCCTGACGTTCAACTTCGACCCGAGCAGTTCAGTGCGGAGCGGTTCGACCCGAGGTCCGTTGCGGCCCCGGGGAGTTCGATCCAGGGAAGTCCACCACTCTAGGAAGACAGACAGCGCCGTGGGTCAAATAGACAGCACGATGGGTCAAATCAGGTTCGACACACTTGGGGGTGTTGCGTGACCACTCTTCTCGATTCGACGCTGGAAGTTCGCTGCGTGCAGTATCGGTGCGAATTTCACATGCCGGCATCAATCGACCCGACGTCGCGCCGCATATTACTGCACATAGGCACGCACTACGGTGCCATCACCATGCCCGCGGAGCTCGGCGAACGGGTCCAGCACCAGCTCACCGAGGCCCAGATCGCCACGCCGGTCGTCCATCATCCGCGCGCGCGGCGGTGGACCTTCATTACGGGACCCGCCCGGCCCGACACTCTCACCACGGCCGTGTCCGCCGAACTGTTCCGGCTGTATGCCACCGTCGCCTGCACCGGAAGCCAGGTCGTGCTGCCGTCCCCGGACGACGAACGCACCGGCTACCGGACCTGGATACAGCCGCCGGAGAACGCGACAACACTGCCGCCGCTGAGCGCGGTCGTCGAAGCGACCCGCACCCTCGGTGCTATGAAAGTTCGCGCGTTGTAAAGATATTCGGGCCCCGTGGGACCCGAATTCCGAGTTACTGGACGCGCAGCGCGGCAGCACGCCGCCGCAGCGCGGCCACGGTGGCACCGGGATCGGCCGTGTTGTAGACGGCGGATCCGGCGACGAAGCAGTCGATTCCGGCCTCCGCTGCCGCCTCGATCGTGTCGTTGTTGATGCCGCCGTCGATCTCCACAATAAGCCGCAACTCACCCGCGTCGACAAGCCTGCGCACGATCCGTGCCTTCTCCAGCACGTGCGCAATGAAGGACTGCCCGCCGAAACCGGGTTCCACGCTCATCACCAGCAAAGTGTCGAACTCGCGCAGGATCTCCAGGTACGGCTCGATCGGTGTGTTCGGCTTCACCGAGAGTCCGGCCTTCGCACCCGCCGCCCGAATGTCGCGGGCCACCGCAATCGGATCGTCGGTCGCCTCGGCGTGGAAAGTGACATTGTGCGCACCCGCCTCGGCATACGGCGGCGCCCAGCGGCCCGGGTCATCGATCATCAGATGGCAGTCCAGCGGAATATCGGTCGCCTTCAACAGGCTCTGCACTACGGGCAGCCCGAGTGTCAGGTTCGGCACGAAGTGCGCGTCCATCACATCGACGTGCAACCAGTCGGCGCCCTCCACAGCTTTGACCTCGTCGGCGAGGTGCGCGAAGTCCGCGGAGAGGATGGACGGGGCGATCATCGGCGCGGCCGGGCGCGAAAACGTCGAAGAGGACACAACGCGGCAGTCTAACGGTAGTGAGGGTTGCCTCGGCCAGGAGTGGGTAGCCTGCATAGGGTGATCAACATTTCGGCGGAACAGGGGCTTTACAGCACCCCGGTGGAGATTCGGGTAGCTGCGTCGGTGACACAGCTACCCATTGTGCGTGGGCTCGCCGAAACCCTCGTCTTGCTCAGCGATTTCACCCTGGACGAGGTGGCCGACATCAGGCTCGCGGTGGACGAGGTGTGCTCGACGCTCATCGCGGTCGCGGCGCCGGACACCAGCCTGCATTGCCGGTTCACCGTGGGTGAGACCGAGTTGCTGGTGCGGGTCAGCGGTGTGGCGGGCAGCGAGGGGCTACCCGATCAGCGCAGCTTCGGGTGGCATGTGCTGCGCACGCTCACCGATGTGGTGGAGGCAACACAGGATTCGTACGATGCGGCCGTCTCCGGATATCCGACGACGGTGGAGTTCCGTCGGGTCCGGGGGAAGGCGTAGTGGCGGACGAAAACGCCGTGTCGGACAAACGCGCCGAGTCGGACGAGAGCGCTGTGTCGGACGAAAACATGGTGTCGGACGAAACCGTGGTGTCGGACGAAACCGTGGTGTCGGGGGCCGAAAGAGAGGAGGACGAGGTCGAACCGGCTCAGGCGGAGGATTCCGTCGAGGTGGCCGAGACGCTCGAAGAGGCCGGGTCGAGCGGAGGGTACGACGACGTCGCCGCACTCTTCGAACAACTCTCCGCAAGCACACCGGGCACCGCGAGACACACCGCGCTGCGCGCCGAATTGATCGGCCGCTGCATCCCGCTCGCCGACCACATCGCCCGAAAATTCAGCGGACGCGGTGAGCCGTTCGACGATCTCACCCAGGTCGCCAGGGTTGGTTTGGTACACGCGGTCGACCGTTTCGATATCTCGCGCGGCTCGAACTTCCTGTCTTTTGCCGTGCCGACCATCATGGGCGAGGTCCGGCGCTATTTCCGTGACAACACCTGGGCGATGCGTGTCCCGCGCCGTGTCAAGGAAACACATCTGCGCATCGGCGCGGCCATAGATTCGCTGTCCCAGTCGTTGGGCCGCTCCCCCACCGCGAAAGAGATCGCGGCCGAACTCGACGTGGATCCCGACGAGGTGACCCAGGCCGTCATTGCCGGCAACGCCTACCAGCCGAGCTCCATCGACGCCGCCTCACTCGGTCGCGACACCGAGGCCTCGCTGCTGGACACCCTCGGCGAGGAGGAATCCCAGTTCGACCGGGTGGAGGAATACGTTGCCATCCGCCCACTGCTCGCCGGTCTGCCGGAACGCGAACGCCGCATCCTCACCATGCGGTTCTTCGAGTCGATGACCCAGACGCAGATCGCCCAGCGCATGGGTATTTCGCAGATGCACGTCTCCCGTATTCTGGCGAAAACCCTTGCCCGGCTCCGTGAGCAGTCCGCCCGGGACTGAACGGCCGAGTCGGGTGTACGGCTCAGGTGGCCAAGAGTCGATCCACATGGGGGAGGTCTGTCACAACCCGTCAGCGTGCGCGACATCGTCGACGACACGGCCGACAGAGGACCTCGTGGCCAGGCCGCCGCAGGGTGCGACCCGACGCGGTGATCGACTCACGTACAGACCACGACTGTAGGTCGCGCCGCATGAATCAGCCACCTGAACGATCTTTCCGGTCTGCCGACGAACTCGCTGCCAGCGCCCATCGACCGAACTTACTACCCGGCCTGCCAAGAGGCCACGGATCTATCACTGACTGCCTCACCGCAGTACGCGCTACCCGATCCCGACTGCGCGCTTCCCGCCCAACCGACGAACTCGACGCCCGGACCACCGCGACCCGACGATGGCGAACCGACGACCAGCCGGCAGACAAATCCGCCGACACCAGGTACAAACTCGCTGTCTGCGGACCGACGACCAGCTGGCGAGCGGCCGTACCGGCACCCAGAGATACCGACCGGATCACGAGCTCGCCGTGTCCCAACCCGATCCGGCGAACTCGCTGCCACCCCGGTTGTCGGGCAGCGACACGGCTGCTCGTGACTCGGTAGGCAACTACTCCACCGGTTTGCGCAGTGCCGCGAGGAACATCGCATCGGTGCCATGGCGGTGCGGCCACAGTTGCGCGCCGGGACCGTCGCCGATGCCGGTGACGCCGGGGAGGAGATCGCGGGCGTCCAGTTGGGTTGCTCCGGTGCGGCGGACGGCGTCGGCGACAATGGCGACGGTCTCCTGCAGGTGCGGGGAGCAGGTGGAGTAGACCACGACGCCGCCGGGACGCACGAGTTCCCATGCGGCAGCTAGCAATTCGCGTTGCAGGACGACCAGGTCGGCCACATCGGACGGAGTGCGACGCCAGCGAGCTTCCGGCCTGCGTCGGAGCGCGCCGAGGCCGGTGCACGGTGCGTCGACCAGGATGCGGTCGTAACCGGGGGTCAGGCCACTGCTGCGACCGTCGGCGACGTGCACGTCGACGGGCAGGTTGTGCACGGCCTTGCGGACGAGTTCGGCGCGGTGCTCCGCAGGCTCGATCGCGTCGATGCGGTGGCCGTCGATCGCGGCAAGCGCACCGAGCAGCGCCGCCTTACCGCCTGGGCCTGCGCAGAGGTCGAGCCAGCGGCCGTTGTCGGGGCCGTCCAGCGGTGCGCGGGTCAGCGCGAGTGCTACCAGTTGGCTACCCTCGTCCTGCACTGCTGCCATGCCCTCGCGCACCGGCTCCAGTTTTCCGGGATCGCCGCCTTCGAGGTACACCGCATAAGGCGACCACCGGCCCTCCCCACCACCGGTCACCAGTGCCAACTCCTCGGCGGTGATCTCACCAGGGCGCGCGACCAGATGCACGATCGGGCGAGCGTCGTCGGCGGCCAAGACCTCTCGCAGCTCGCCCGCCTGCGCGCCGAGGGCATCGGCGAACGCCTGCGCAATCCACGTCGGATGCGCGAACTCGAAGGCCAACCGGCCGATCGGATCCCGCGGCGCGAGCGCGTCGACCCACTCGTCGACGGACTTCTCGCCTGCTCTGCGCAGCACCGCGTTGACGAATCCCGCCTTGCCCGCGCCGAATTCGGCGCGCGCCAGCGCCACCGAGGTGTCCACCGCCGCATGAGCCCCGATCCTGGTGCGCAGCAGCTGATACACACCGAGCCGCAACACATCCAGCAGCGGACCGTCGATCTCGTCGATCGGCCGTCCCGCACCATCGGCGATCACCGCATCCAGCAGCCCCCGCGACCGACAGGTGCCGTAGGCTAGCTCGGTGGCCAGCGCAGCATCCCGACCGGAGATCTTGCGCTCCCGAAGCAGCCCGGGCAGCACGAGGTTTGCATAGGCGTCGCGTTCCCGAACCGCGCGCAGCACATCGAGCGCCACGAGCCGTACCGCGTCGACCGAACCGGCCCACGCGCGTTCGTCCCGCCCGGTCCGCGATGCATTCGAGTCCTTCTGCCGCGCAGTACCTTTCGACGCTGGGCGCCCGGACCGATCGGCACCGCCTCGCGGCCGATCGCCGGCCGCTCCGCCAGCCTTGACCGCACCCCGGTCACCACTCGTCGACCCGGCACCCCGCATCGTGCCCCGATCACCGCCCGACTGCGCCGCCCCTGCCTTCCGAGGCCGCTCGTCCGATCGCCGAACGGGGTCACCCTGCCCACGCGGCGACGCATCCTTGCGCTGCCCAGCAGCGCTCCACGATGCGCGTCCCGTACCACCTGCATCTCGCCCCTGCGCCGAGCCACTACGCCCGGCTCGAGTTCCCTGTGCAGCCCCGCGGCGGTCCCCGGCATCCCGGGACCCCCGATCAGACTGCCCGGTCGCCGCACCTTGGCCCTGACCGCGCTGCACTCGACGTGCATCGCCGGGGCGGCTCTGATCGCCGCGTGCGGCCTCGCCGCGTTTGCCGGTTGCGTTCCCCGCACCGGACTTGCTGCCTTGACCGCCGCGCTGCCCTCGTGGCGTGGCACCGGTGTCGCGGGCTCCCGAGGAACCGCTGCGGCCCGCGCCTTTCGACGGCGGCGGCGTCTGCCGGTCGCCGCCACGATTCTGTTGTGTCGAGTCTCCGCCGCGTGCCGAGTCGTCGCGCAAGGCCGAATCCTTTCGTTGTGCACCGTTTTTCACCGGTGCCGATCCGGCCCGACGCGCGTCGGCCTGTCCTTTCAATTGGTCATCATCGGCGCTCATTCGACCACCGCGCCCGGCTGCAGGCGCGCGCCGCGGGCCCAGTCGAGCGCCGCCATCATTCGTTTGCCTTGCGGCTGGACCTGATTCAGGCGGACCGCGGTGGTGGCGGTGCCCACGAAAACGCCGGACTTACGAACCTCGATCGTTCGCGGCGGCAGCACTTCCTCGACCATTTCGACCGGTCCGAGTTTCACGCGGGCGCCACCGATCTCGGTGAACGCGCCGGGGGCCGGGGTAACCGCGCGGATCCGCCTGCTGATGGCGAGCGCGGGCATATCCCAGCGGATGCGCCCGGCCTCGACGGCCACCTTGGGGGCATAGGAGACACCGTCGGTCGGCTGCGAAACGGCCTGCAGCGTGCCGTCTTCCACACCGTCGAGGGTGGTCTCCAGCAGCTGCGCGCCGCTAGCCGCGAGCCGCTCGAGCAGCGCTCCCGCCGTGTCGGTCACCGCAATCTTCTCGGTGACGACGCCGAAGATCGGTCCGGTGTCCAAGCCCGCCTCGATCTGGAAGGTGGATGCGCCGGTGATCTCGTCACCGGCGTCGATCGCCGCCTGCACCGGCGCCGCGCCGCGCCAGGCAGGCAGCAGTGAGAAGTGCAGGTTGATCCAGCCGAACCGCGGAATATCGAGCACCTGCTGCGGCAGCAGCGCACCATAGGCGACCACCGGACAACAGTCGGGCGCGAGCGCGGTGAGCTGCTCGATGAATTCCGGCTCGGCCGGGCGGCGCGGGGTCAGCACCGGGATGCCGTGCTCGTCGGCCAACCGGCCGACCGGCGACCTGGTCACCTTGCGCCCACGCCCGGCGACCGCGTCGGGGCGGGTCAGCACCGCGACCACCTCATGGCGCGGCGAATCGATGAATCGCTGCAGCGACGGCACCGCCGGTTCGGGTGTGCCCGCGAAGACGATGCGCATCAGCGACCACGTCCGAACGGACCGGCCTGGCCGGCCCCGAGCGCGCGCGAACTGCGCACGGTGATACCCGCTGTGAACCAATCGGATTCGCGGATGGTGCGCATTGCCTCCTTGCGCGCGGCCGGATCCAGTCGGTCCAGGAACAGCACGCCGTCCAAGTGATCGGTCTCGTGCTGCACGCACCGCGCAAGCAGTCCCTCGGCCGCGAACTCGATCGGCGCGCCGTCCATATCGAACCCGGACGCGCGCACCCGCAGCGCCCGCCGCGTGTCATAGCGCACACCGGGAATCGACAGGCACCCTTCCGGCCCGACCTGTTCTTCCTCGCCGTCCACCACATATGTCGGGTTCACCAGATGGCCCGCGGCTTCGCCGGTGTCGTAGACGAACACCCGCAGGCCGACGCCGATCTGCGGCGCGGCCATCCCGACTCCGCCGTCGTCGTGCATGGTGTCGGTGAGGTCGGCGACGAGCTGGCGCAGCTCACGATCGAACTCGGTGACCTCCGCCGCACGTGCGCGCAGGATGGGGTCGCCGAAGAGGCGAACGGGCTGAATGGTCACGGCGGGCTCCCGGAAACGAATGAACACGGTCGTCTCATTCTAGTGAGACGACCCGATTCTCCTGACCTCCCCGACACATCGGCCGAAAGCTGGTAGAACTCCAGTGCGGTCCGGGCGGGGTGTCAACCCCTCCGCCCGGCCGCCTGAAAAGGCCTGGTCGGCGACCGAGAGTCGCCCTATCTCTGCAGCTCACCTGCCGATTCACGACACGTCGTTGCATTTCACGACACGAAGTAGCGCTGTACTGGTGACGGCGTCAGCGACACAGGTCAAGGGCATCGTTGGCGGTATGCACCCAATCCCATTCCGGCGGACGGATCGACGTACGCTCCAGATCCAGCAGGACCAGGTGGCGCGCAAGCGCGAGCTAGCGTGTAAGTCTGGGCCGCGGGCTGCCCGCGATCGGCACTCCGGTACGTCTGGTCTGGGCCAGCGACGCAGACGAGTCGGCGCTACGCGCGGCGGTCTGCGGAATGGCGGGCAGCGCCTCGGTCGTCGAGGGGTCCGCTGGCTGTCGATAGCCGACGAGTGTTGCGGTGCCCCACACGTAGGGGTCTGCCTGTGCGCTGCCAAATGGCGACCAGGCCAGGCGAATCTGGCCGGTCTTGTCGTCGGTGTCGGAGTCGTAGACGAGGATGTTCATCGCGAACTTGGTGGGATCGACCGCTGCGGGAAGCCCGGTGAGCGGGATCTTCACCTCGATCGCGTACCCCCGGTACGGCTCGGTGACCATCGCGGCCACCTGCATCCCCGGCACCGCCTCGCCCGCCACACCCTGATGATTGTCGGCGTCGCGCTCGGCAGCTGGGCCACCTCGGCCTGCCGTGTACGGCAGGATGCCGATCTTGAGGGTGGTCGAGGTGTCGTCGGAGTCGCCGCGTGGGTCGAGGGCGATCTCGATCGAGTCGGTGCGCCAATGCCGCTTGATGTCGTCGGCCGCCAGTTCGGCGCCCTTTCGGTCGTCGGTGACGTTGACCAGCACGTACAGGTCGTCGTCGTGCCTGGCCAGCTTCGCTGTCGCCGCGCATCCACCGCCACCCTCCCAGACGGCGAGCGGCAGTTCCGGCCCCGGATACTCCCCGGGTCCCTCGACGCCGTTGAGGACAGGCGCAGCCGCAACGGCCGGGATCGTGGTGCTCGGATTCGGTGGATAGTGCGGCTGGACCCGGTTGGCCAACCACGGCAACCCGGCGCGGTACGCCCAGTCACGGAACTCGGCGTACAGCGGCTTCAGTCCGGTTTGCCGGTGCACGGCAGCCTCGACGAACCGCCCGTCCGCGGCCAGCACCGTGAACCAATCGGAACCGAGCTGCCCTGGGTCCGACGACACTTGCGCGGGCTTCGCGGCGAAACCCTGTGTCAGATAAAGCCGAGTCGCGTCGCGCTCGACCTGCGCCCAAGTCGTGTTGTGTTCGTGCGAGCGAGCGCCGGACCACACGCCGATGACCGGCAAACCGGTGTCGGGATCGGTGCGTCGCTGTTTGGGTGCGTCTGGCCCGAGCAACGAGTCGAACCCGTAGTTCTGGGCAAGCAGCCTGCTGGGATGCCACGGCGTCAGCCCTTCATCGGTGATCTGCTCGGGATACGCCAGTGGATCCCCTGCCAGTCGGAACGCCTCGATACCGAGACGTGCCGAGAGTTGGTGGCCGCCATGCTGGTTGAACGGCCGGGGGTCCATCACCACGATCGTGTGCGGCGTGGTCAGCCGCACCAGCCGCACCAGTCTGGCCATGGTGTCCTGCTCGCCCCAAATGCGCGCGGTCAGCGGCGCGGAGAGGGTGTACCAGAAGTCCGGCTTGTCGAGGTAGTAGATGTTCTCGACCCCGGCGAAGGCGGTCGCCTTACGTTCCTCCATCTCCCGGATCAGACCCAACTCCGGCCCTTCCTCCAGTCCGACGGCATTGCCGCCACCCTCGCCACGCGTGATGGTGACGACGCCGGTGCTCCAGCCCAAGTCTTCATACCACTGACCGAAGGTGGACAGGTTGCTCGATTCATCGTCCGGATGCGCACCGACGAACAACACGTCGGTATGAGCCGGATCCCGCGCCGCGTTCACCGTGTTCCGCTGAACGTCCCGCCCAACACTGTTCGAGGAAGTGTCCCCTACCAGCCAGGTTGCGGCCAGGGCCGAGGCAAGGACAGCACGCCGACTCAGCCTGCCCCCGAAGCCGCCCGCTCCCCCCTGCGCCATCCAACCCTCCAGTCGTCTCACATACCTTGTCGCACGTCGGTTGCCGTCGAATCACAGAGCAAGTGATGAGGGCCGCAATCCACCAGCGTGACCCAAGCCTGATCATGCAGCAGACCGGGCGATGTGCGGCTCCGGTACAGCGGATTCAGGTTATCCCCTTTGCACGGCGCGAGGCGTCGGCCCACCCTGTCCGTCAACAGTCGTGCGCAGGGTCTCGATCCAGCAGTCGAGCATGCGATCCCGCGCGACCGCATCCAGTCCGACGCTCCCTGCGGAATTCATCGCCGAACAACGGCTCCGTCGCAACAGCTTGGTGCAATCCGGCCACCGTCAGCTGAGCTGAGGCCGGGTGGCCTTGCCCATGAGCTCGATGATGTCGGTGCGGATGACTGTCCTCGGCTGACCGGATTCGGGCGCGATCTGGGGGTCGAGGAACATGACCACCCGATCCGGGCGACCTTCTCGGAGAGAGGCACGCTCGCGGGCTCACGATCGGTGGTCATGGGCCGGACGCCAGCGTGTTCGGCACTGTGCACTGGTGATTACCCTTACACTCTGTGCGGGCCGAAAAATCGCTGCGGGACCGATTTCAGGAGGCACCATGAGCACAGCTCTCATCATCGTCGACGTACAGAACGACTTCTGCGAGGGCGGTTCGGTGGCCGTCATAGGCGGAGCCGCGCTGGCCGAACGGATCAGCGAATATCTGCGCGTCAGCGACTACGCCGCTGTCACCGCCACCCGCGACTACCACATCGACCCCGGCGCACACTTCTCCGACAACCCGAACTTCATCGACACGTGGCCGCCACACTGCCGGGTCGACACCCCCGGTGCCGACTTCCACCCGAACCTGGATACCGCGCCGATCGACGAGGTCTTCTTCAAGGGCGCCTATGCCGCCGCCTATTCCGGGTTCGAGGGCGCCACCAAAGACGGCACGGCCCTCGCGGACTGGTTACGCAGCAAGGGAATCGACACCGTGGATGTCTGCGGCATCGCCACCGACCACTGCGTTCGCGCCACCGCCTTGGATGCCCGCGTCGCCGGGTTCGACACCCGGGTGCTCCTGGGCCTGTCCGCCGGCGTCTCCCCCGCCAGCATCGATCGGGCCCTGGACGAACTTCGTGAGGCTGGCGTAAAGATCGCCGTAGACATCGAGAGTTGAATGGGACACCCCGGGTGACCGGGCGCGCCACCGGGACGCGGTACGGGCACGTTGGGACGTAATTCAACGCGTACAGGCACCCGGAATTCGAGCACGCGAACCTGGCCATCACGCCTCCCCCTTCATCCGCCGACGGCGGTGGGGTGGGCGTAGCGGCTCCGCGAAACCGGCAGGCTGCAATCGGACCAGCAGAAGAACGCGGCCGCACCCTCGCCGATCTCATTGCGGCGCTGTCGCGGACAGGCGTTCACGACCAGGGAAGACCGCTGCGAGGAATCGATGGACGGGCCGACGATCTTGCGGGAGAACAATGTCGAGAACGTCCTAGAAGGGTCGCGCAGAGGTCCCTGGAAACAGCGATTTTCGACGGTTTGATCTACACCGGTTCGGTGCTGAGCTAGTGGAGCTCACGTCAACGGAGCCACCGAACCTATCGCGCAGTCGCGCGGACAAAGTCGACGACAACTGCGGCGAGTTCTTCGCCCTTGTCCTCTTGGAGGAAGTGCGCTGCGGAGGTGATGGTGACCGGTGGATGTCCCGCAGCACCAGGGATTTTCGAGCACAACACCTTATCTCCGCCGCGGGTGATCGGATCAGAGTCCGAGAAAGCACACAGGAACGGACGCTCGAAGGTCTCCAAGGCAGCCCACGCAGCCCGGTTGGCGGGCGCGGCAGGATCCTCCGGACCGACCGGAACCAGTAGCGGGAACTGGCGGGCGCCCTGCTTGTAGGTGTCGTCCGGGAACGGAGCGTCGTATGCGGCGACCACCTCGGGGGTGAGGTCGGTCAGGCAGGCACCATTGACGATCTTCCCGGCTTGGAAGTTGGGCGTCTCCTGGCTGAAGCGCTGCCAGGCCAGGAACGCATCGCCGGGATGGCGGTCACCGGTCGGCAGAAACGTGTTCGCGGCGACGACCCTTGCGAAACGTTCGGAATGTTCACCGACCAGACGCAGACCGATCAATCCACCCCAGTCCTGGCACACCAGGGTGATCCCGTCGAGGCCGATCGCCTCGACCGCAGCCCAGGTCCACTCGACGTGAGCCTGGTAGGTGTAGGCGTCACGGTCGGCCGGCTTGTCGCTGCGACCGAAACCGACCAGGTCGATCGCGATCGCGCGCAGGCCGGCCGCCACCAGAACCGGGATCATCCGCCGGTACAGGTACGACCAGGACGGTTCGCCGTGCAGCAGCAGCACGACCTCCCCATCGGGCGGGCCTTCGTCCAGGTAGTGCACCCGCAGCATGGTCCCGTCACCGGCCGCCACTTCGACGTAGTGCGGTTCGAACGGGAAGCCGGGTAGCCCTGCGAACCGCTCGTCGGGCGTCCTCAATATCCGCATGGCCCAATCCTTTTCGCCGAGACGTGCTAGCTGCCGTTGCTGTAGACCCGACTCGGTTCGACGAGAACTACGGCGCGACGTTCCGCTGCCATCACCCGGTCGTACTCGTCCCAGTCGTCGTGCTGACCACCGGCGGCCGTGAACACATCACGCAGAAGCAGGCGCACCCCCTCGGCGTCGATCCACGGCTGAGGATCGTCGGGACCGACGATCTGGGCGCTGCCCTCGACCGTTGCCCATGCCCAGCCTCGCCGAAAGGTGGTGGTTACCTGCGATCGGACACGGAGATTGGCGAGTTTCACCTTGCCGTAGGTAACGAAGCCCAGGACCGGCTCGCCCGACACCGGATGAACCAGCAGCCCGACATTGACCACCGTGGACTGGATGGTGTCGTCGGATCGGAGGGTCGAGACGACGGCGAGCCCGTTCTCATCACGAGCGAGCTCCGCCGCCTGTGCCAGTGTGGTCATCACATCTCCCATGGTTGTGTGCCCACCAGATCGTCGCATGCTCCGTTGCGCGCTCGCCAGGACAACGCTCCGGCCGTTTCCCAGCCCGGCTGCCGCTCCCTCCCGCCGCGAGCCGGCCTCCTCATCACCAGGCGATGACGTGAGCAAAGCCGGAACGAGGGCGAAACGACCGGGGCATCATCGCGGCCGCGAACTGCTCGACGGGGTCTTCGATGTCGCTCACCACCGAAGACTCCGCCCCTTTCGTCTTCGCTGCCCCGCCTCAGCCGCGTGATCGATAACCGTCCGGTTATCGTCCCGGTGGGGTGGTCCGGCGCCGCCAGAGCATCAGGCCGCTGAAGATCAGGCCCAGCACGACGACCGCGCCCACGATGATCATCGCCGAGCCGGTGGTGGAGATCCCACTGCTGTTCTCGGCGGCAG
Organism: Nocardia sp. NBC_01009; assembly: GCF_045208035.1. Taxonomy (NCBI): domain Bacteria; kingdom Bacillati; phylum Actinomycetota; class Actinomycetes; order Mycobacteriales; family Nocardiaceae; genus Nocardia; species Nocardia sp. NBC_01009. The sequence goes on from NZ_CP108695.1 coordinate 6,603,033, forward strand.
AGGTAGCTGATGGCTCGTTCTCGTTGGCGGACGGCTTCTCGTTCGTCGACTGCGTGGCGTTCTCGCCGAAGACCCCGCCTGCCGTGGCCGCCCCGTAGCGCGGACCCGAGTCGGCGTTGCCTGCCACCGTGACGTCCAGGCGGATCGGCACCGGCCCACCGGCCCCTTCCGTGTGGGCCGGACCGAGCTTCACGGCGATGTAGTACCAGCCTGCAATGCTCTGGTTGCGGTCCTGGGCCTCCGCGGCCGTGCGGTTGTTGTAGCGCACCGGCACCGTCGCGAGCGCGGGCTTACTGGTCGGCAACACGTGGGCTTCGCCGTTGTACGACGTGAAGTCGTTATCGATCTCTTCACGCAACGGCGAGTACAGCGTCGTCGTGATCGTCGAGAGGCCATCGACACCATGACTGCCGGTCTCCTGGTACTGCACGCGGTAGGCCAAGCCCTGGCCCCAGTCCAGCTTGACGCGATAGAAGACGAACTCGCCGCGCTGCAGGGTGTCGGTGTAGCTACCGGAGCCGTTCAGGGCGCCTGCCACATTGAACGAGCCGCCGCCGGGCGCCGGCACGCTGCCGCCGGCGGGTTCGGTGAAGGCCGTCTTTGCGGTGGCAGCCGGGGGCCCTGCGTCAGTCACTGCGGGCTCGATCCCGACAAGGAGCTCGATCGGCATCCGCTCGGGCATGTTGTCGGCAATACCGCTCCACTCGGGCACGAAGTAGTAGCGGCCGCCGCCACGGCACTTGTCGGAGCTGGTGTTGCCGGTCTTCGCCTTGGTTGCGCCGTCCCAGGTCTTGGCCACGGTCAGCGCCGCGCCGTGACTGGAATTGACGACCGAATCGAATTCGAACCCGTTGCAGTCCTCGCCGTCGGCGCCGTAGACCCGGACATCGAGTTCGCTGGTATCGCCGTTCGGCTTGTCGTGGTGCACCCGGGGAAAGGACAGGGTGCCACTGAAGTAGGCGGTCGCCCCCTGTGGCACGTCCACTGCGTAGTAACGCTTTTCCTTCTGGCCGATCGTGTCCAGGTATTGACCCGGCGTGGCCACCGGTGCGTTGCGATAGGTCGCGGTGCCGATGATGGGCGTCCCCACCGGCTTGTAGGTCCGCAATGCCGCCTGGCTCACCCTGGGCAGGACCCGCTCCAGGGCCGCGCCATCCGCAGCATCGGTGTAAGTGCCGCCGGTCGTCTGCGCGATGCAGGTCAACTGTGCGCGGGACTTCGCATCCACCCCGAACCCGATCGCGTGGATCACGACCTTGACCCCTTGTTGATTCAACTCGCGCGCTACCTCACACGGATCCGGTGGCGCACAAGTGTCTTCACCATCGGAGACCAATACGATCGACCGCGGACCCGACTGTGGCAACGCCTCCGCGGCCTTGCGCAATGCGGCGCCGATGGGCGTATAGCCACTCGCCTCGATCCCGTCCACCGCGGATGTCAACGCGCCCTTGTCGATGGTCTCGGCACCCCGCAGGAGCCGTACGTCCCGACACCCGGTCGCCTTCTCCGCATCCGACGAACCTGTGCCCGTCCCATACACGGTCAAACCGACCTTCGACTCGGCCGGCGCCACACCCACGAAGGTCCGCACCGCCGCCTTGGCCGCGTCCATCTTCGACCCACCACCGGGATCCGCCGCTTTCATCGACCCTGACGCGTCCAACACCAGCATCGTCGGGGCATACGCCGGCTCCCCCTCCTGAGCCTGCACCGGGAACGCGACCGACGACATGCCGACAACCCCGGCAGCGACCAACAGCAACTTCGCGAATCTCGACATAATCTCCAACGCCCGTGTTCGAACAAGATCAGTCGACCTTACGCACGCGAACCGAGAAAGCGAGTCATTTGTAATGAAGGTTGCAGATCGACAGGGCCAGGGTCAGCGGGAATCTCCGCTCACCCAGAACTGCCCCAACGTTCCCTATCCGGGCATTGACAGCGATACTCGCCGGTGGAGAACGTGGTGGTCATGTCCCCCTCCGGACACGACCATTACGCCCACGGGCGGTTTGGCAAAACCGTTCGTGTGGCCGTGAGATTCAGACCCAGCCCGATTCTCGGCGAATGCTACGGCGCCCCGAGGCCGACGCCGCCCGAAGCGAGCGCGGCCATTATGAGCCGGGGCGGGCCGCCCGATGGCGCGCCGGATCGTACTGCTCGAAATATGCCTCGCCGACGACGAACATTCCGCGTTGCGGTAGCCAGAAGTCGCCCAACCTCGCCTGCTCGGCCAGCGGCCCCGGAGGACCGATATCGATGCCATCGATCCGTGCCCTACTGCTCTCGACGGTCCATAGCATCCGCGGATTGGCCCGGAACCATTGACCGTTCGGGGAAGTGCCACTAAGCCGCACCCGCCCGACGCCCAGCGCCGGACCCGCAACCCGCGACATCAGCGACAGGACGGCAGGGCTTCGCCACAAAGCTGCAGGCAGCATGCGACCGAGACCCGTCATTGCCGACGTCGCCACCGATCGTCCCAGCTCGAGATCCCACATGAGCTTGTCGGGCACCTCCACGGTGAACGCGGACGGACCCGTCCAGGTTATCGAGATGTGTTCAACCCGTTGGTCTTCGAGTGCCGAGCCGAAATAGCGGGCGCAGCTGGCCTCCGGGGAAAGACTGCTGTAGATCACCCATTCACCGGCCGGGTCTCGATGCCACACGGAGTCGTACCCTGCACCGAGCGAGCTGGCAGGGAAATGCCGCATCGCCAAGTAGTGGCCGCTGGCGAATGGCATCCCCATCAACCCGTAGCCGGAGAATCGCTCCTGATCCTCACCCGATGGGAGCGCTTTGTCGATTTCTGCGATCGATCGTGGGCTGTCGGTCATCGCCAGCCTCCTCGAGGAGTGGACCTGTACCGGTTATCTTACGTGGAACGAACGGCCACCACCGGCCCCGAACCGACACGTAATCCCCTGGTGAACCGACGCAGCGGCACCGGCCACTGCCGAGCGCAGGTCAGCGCTGAGAAACACATGCTTGTTCACGATGGTCGTTTGCGCGTTGCCCTTGTCTTGTCCAGGTAGACGATCCAGACTGCGTCCCTGACGGCGTCACCACCCGTTCCGGTGACCGCGTACCCCAGCGAACCAGCTCGACCGAGGCCAGATCCGGTCGATTCCGTCCTGACCCAGTCGCTCTGGCACGGAGGTCACTCCCGCAGGGCTGCCTTTAGAGGGCCGGCCGGTGCATCATCACTTCCCGTCGGTGACCGACCTGCTCATCGACGCTTCGTTGCAGATGGCGCGCACGGAATACGACACCGTGTTGGCCCGGGTGCTCGCGGCGTCCGGACCGGCCGCGATGACACAGTTACTCACCGCGATCGGTTCCTACACCGCATCCGACCCGGCGACGGTAGCGATGAGCGAGTTGACGTTGGCCGCCACCCGCCACGAGCGGCAGCGAATCGAGTTGGGTCACAGCGTGGAACCGGTTGCGCGACAACATCGAACATGCCACCGGCAAACCCATCGACGGGCTGCCGATGGTCAGGTCGCGAATCTCCTAGCTCACGGAAACTCTCGATTCGCTGATCTGTCCCCGCGAACCCCCACGCGCAGACACTGATAGCGACGAAACCTCGGCCGCTTTGTTACCGTTTCGCCGTGCCAGGCAGCGGTAACTTCCGTCCGTTCCGAGAAGTACTCGCTGAACTGGACGCGGCGTTCGCGCAGGCGAAGCGACCGACGCGCATCGACGCCTGTCCCTGCTGCACCACGACCGAAGAAGTCGCCGTCCTGCTGAGCAAACCACGAAAGATGCTGGGCGCTGACGATCTCCAGCACTACGCGACCAGTTCGATGACGACGATGGGGTCGGCCGCGGACCTGCGGTACTTCACGCCGCGCATTCTGGAGCTGTGCCACACCGGCGCGCTGAACTGGCCCGATATCGAGATCGTGTACGACCACCTGCGTCGCGCCGACTGGAAATCATGGCCGGAGGCAGGCGTCATAGCCGAACTGCTGGACGCACTGTGGGACGACGTTCTCACCGAATACCCAGCATTCGAGGATCCCGCGGCGTTGTTGTGCGCGTTGGGAAGGGCAGCCGACAGCGTCGCCCCATATCTGACGAGTTGGTCGCGGCTCGAGACTTCCGCAGCCATTCATCACCTGCGTGACTTCCTCATCGACGACGTCGCTCTTCGGCACGGCGCACTGGTACCGACCAATGCCTTCTGGGACCCCAACGGCAACCCGCACAGCGAGGTTGTCCGGTGGCTCAACAGCAAGGGAACCCGCCAAGCTATAGACCGAGCGTTCACCCGTACAACAGACGCTGAGCTGCTGGAGTTGCTCGCCGAATCCCACGATGTGCTCACAGTGGTGGACGCAGATTCACGGCCCAAGCCGGGGCGACCGTCCGTCCGAGCCGACCCCGAAGCTGGTGATGCCAGCCGGCGACCAACCCACGCCGATGACAGGCCGACCAACAACGACCTCCGCCAAGAGGCCGATCTTCGTCGAGCCACAGGTGGTAGCGCCGCCTTGAACGTGGAAGCGCACGGTTTGCCCACGCCATGGGTGTGATCAGCTACCGAGTCGCTGGCCGCGCCTCGCCCTGACCAGGCCGGGAGCTGAACTTTACTTTCTTTTCGGAGGAACTACTTCCTTTTTATTTGCTACCGAGGGTAGCCTCCCAGTTGCAGCTGCCGCTATCGAAGCACTCTTGTGGCATTGGAGTTCGTGTGCTGGAAATTCATCACTTCAGCTATGGATTGGTCACGCCCGTCCTCGCCTACGTCATGTCGGTCGTCGGTTCACTGCTGGGCCTACGATGCGTGGCCCGGTCCCGGATCGGCGCCGGACACCCGGGCTGGCTCGTCGCCGCGGCGGTCGCGCTCGGCGGCACCGGGATCTGGGTCATGCATTTCATCGCGATGCTCGGCTTCTCGATCAACGGAGCGTCGATCCGGTACAACGTGCCGATCACATTGCTCAGCGCGATCATCGCGATGGCGGTGGTGTGGATCGGGCTGTCGATCGTGAATCGGCAGCCCAAAAGGGCGTCCGCACTGTTGGGCGGTGGCACGGTTACCGGCCTAGGGGTGGGGACTATGCACTACTCGGGCATGTACGCGATGAATTCCGACGCAATCATCGACTACGACATGCGCATAGTGGCGCTATCGATCGTCATCGCGGTGGTCGCGGCGACCGCGGCGCTGTGGTTCACCCTGCACGTGCGCGGTTTGTTCGCCACCGGCGGCGCGGCCCTGATCATGGGGGTGGCGGTGTGCGGTATGCACTACACCGGCATGGCTGCCATGCGCGCACACCATGCGATGCACCTACCCCCGCCTTCGGGCGCCGGAGCAGTGCAGCTGCTGACCCCACTGATCACCATCGTCAGCATCGTGGCAATGGGACTTCTCCTCCACCTCGGCGTCACCAATGTGGGCGAATTCGGCGAGACAGCGGACGACACGGCACCCCAGGGATACTGGCCAACCCGCTGAGCATGTGCCCCGCCGCTCCACCCGGCCCAATATCCATCTGCCGACCCCGCGGACCCTCGCCCCGCCCGGCCCGACGGGGCGCCATTCGTGCGCTGCGATCAGGAGTTTCCGGCGATGATCACTTCGGGGATGCCGGTGCCGAGGGCTACGGCTACGCAGGTCGGCGCAGCTGCGTGTGCCGGATCCAGCACGGTGAGCAGCAGTTGCTGCACGAACGGGTCGTAGACCATATGGAAATGACCGGTCAGGTCCGCGGGACACAGGTCCTGTAGTGCGATATTGCGCGCGCCGGGACCGTGCAACGCAATGTTCTCGAAGGGCTGGATCATCTCGTCGACCCGACTGCCGATGGTGGTGTACTGCACCCCGGGGACCGTGTCACCGCCGGCATTGAGTTCGATCATGAGCGGCGAACCCTGCGCCTGCTGCACCGCCGCCAGCGAAGTCACCAGCTGAAATGCCTGCAGCGCGCCGGGAATCGCCTGCGCGACCGGCACCAGTCCGTACATCACCCCGCCGTAGCTCGGGGATGCGATGCCGACCCACTGGAGGACCTTGGGTGCGCCGCCGAGCTTGTTGACGTAGAGGCGAGTCACGTTGGCGCCCTGGGAGAACCCGACGAGATCGACCTGCGTCGCTCCGGTGGCGGCGAGCACGTCGTCGACGAACGCACCGATCTGGTGCGCGCCCAACCACAGATCCTCGGTTCCGTAGCTTTCCGCACCCGGCTTGCCGCCGTAGTTGAGCGCGAAGACGCAGAAGCCTGCCGCGGTGAGCTGCGGCGCGATGGCCGACCAGTCGGAGTACGCGGTGGAATCGGTGCCGTGCGCGAGCACCACCGGCCGTGGGTGGGCGGCGGTCGGAGCGCAGCCGAAATCGTTGGTGCCTGCGGGAACCGCGCTCGGGTGCGTCTTCAGATACGTCGCGGCGGCCAGGTGATCCGGTTGCGGCGGAGCGGGTTCGGTGGGCACGTCCGCAGGCCGATAGCCCGCAGGTTCAGCCCTTGCTGTGGTAGGCGCCGCGCCGGAGCCGACGATGACGGCTCCGGCCAGTGCGCTGACGAGCGCGACACGACACAATTGTGAACAACCCCAACCCCACAATCCACCTGACTGTTCCATCTCACAATGATCCACCCGAAAGGGTGTGGAATGCGCGCTGGGAAGAGGTGTTTCACACTTCTGTTAGCTAGCGACGGCTATGACTTCTCAGGGCTTTCATCCTCGGCGAGGATGCGGTATAACGCCTTGCGCGCCTCGGTGAGCACCTCGGCCGCCTTGGTCGCCTGCGCGGGAGTGCCCGCCGCCGCGACCTGTCCGACAGCACCCATCAACTGACCGACCAGCCCGCGCAGATCGATGGCCTGTGCGCCGACGTCTTCCTTGATGTCTGCCCACGGGTCGCCGAGCTCGTCCCGATTCGCCGTGACGTACTCGGTGCCGGTTTCGGTGAGCTTCGCAGTCTTGCGACCCGCCACCTTCTCGATGAGCACCAGACCCTCGTCCTCCAGCTGCGCAAGCGCGGGGTAGATGGACCCCGGGCTCGGCCGCCAGACGTCGTCGCTGCGCTCCCTGATCTGCTGGATGAGTTCGTATCCGTGCATCGGCCGCTCGGTGAGCAACAGCAGCACGGCCGCACGCACGTCACCGCGCCGACCTCGGCCACCGCGGCCGCGTCCACGGCCGAAGTGCGGTCCGAAACCGGGGCCGAAGCCCGGACCGAACTCGGGACCGAAGCCGTGCCGCCCACCGCGACGATGCTGATGTCGCTCGGGTCCGCACTCTTCTGCCCCTGGCCGGTTCCATCGGCCACGCCGTCCGAAATCTCGTTGTTCCCTGCTTTCCATGATTGCCTCCTCAGGCTTTCGTGTTCTGTTCATGCTATCGACGATGTATCGACAATGCATCGCCGACAAGAGTGAGGGTCGACACAAACCAACCGGACGGATAAAACAAGAAGCCGCACACCGATGCGATGTGCAGCCCTGGGACAAGCGGCGTACCGCTCTCCGCCCAGCAGCCAGCTCCCCTGGAAGCCCGTCGGAACACGACGTAACAGCCGGATATGGCCCCTTGGAGTGATAACAATGTTATCCGCAGTAGATTTACGCAGCTATGGACGGCAGTCGGCGTACAGCAGATCCGGACCCACGTCAAAAAATCATCGAAGCGAGCCTGCGGCTGCTGGAAGAAGGCGGCACCGAGGCGCTACAGGCCCGCCGTATCGGCGCCGAAATCGGCGCCTCGACCATGGCCGTGTACACCTATTTCGGCGGTATGCACCGGCTACTGGAAGCCATCGTCGCAGAAGCACTCGCCCGCTTCAGCGCGGCACTCGAGGCCGCGACCGCCAGCGACGACCCGGTGGCGGACCTCTTCCGCATGAGCCACGCCTATCGGCAATACGCGCTGGCAAGTCCGCATCGCTATCGGCTGATGTTCCGGCTGGCCACGCCACCGAAACCGGGCCCGAAGCCGACAGTCTCGGCCGACCGGGCCACACTGCCGGTCGGCGACACCGGTTTCGACGGACTGATTCGAACGGTCGAGCGCATCATCGCCGCCGAGCGGATTCGCGACCGTCCCGCGACCGACGTAGCCGGCCGGGTCTGGGGGTTGACCCATGGCATGGTGATGCTCGAACTCGCCGGCTACCTCGGGTCAGATGGGCCGAGCGTCGCCCACGCTCTCGATGCGACGATGCTCGACCTGCTCGTAGGCATGGGCGACGACCGCGATCGCGCGACACGGTCGTGGGCGCGCGCCGTCGCGGACATCGAGCACACGCGCGTCGCCGACGACTGACCCCGCCACACCCGAATCATCCAGGCGCAGCCGTGGGCTGGACCGAGATCACGATTGCAGTCCATCGATCCAGCGCTCCAGGCGAAGCCCCTCGATGCGCATGAGTTCGGGGTCGCGGAAGGTGTTGGTGAGCAACGATATTCCCTGATACGACGCGACCAGGGCAACCGCCAGCTCGCCCGCATCGCTGCGCCCCATCGCTGCGAATTGCCGCTCGACCCAGTCGATCAACGCACGCATATTCGCCGCCGACTCCCGATCGAGGCCGTCGGCGCGCTTGCCGAGCTCGGTGGCCAATGTTCCCGTGGGACAGCCGAACTGAGCGGCCACCTCGCGCTGCTCGACCCAGCCCCGCACCAGCGCCTGTAACCGCTCCCGCGGCTGCTCGTGTTCTTCCAGCACGACGATCAGATCCTGGAGTGACCGCGCGTGCGCGCCGAGCGCCGCCTGGACCAGCTGATCCTTCGTTTTGAAGTAGTAGTACACATTGCCGACCGGCACCTCCGCGGCGGTGGCGATGTCGGCGATCGTCGTCTTCTCGACGCCCTGCCGATGGAACACCTCGGCCGCCGCAGCGGCCAGCCGCTCCCGCTTGCCCGTCATGCGCCCGCCTTCCTCCGAGTTAGTTATTCAACTGACTATAGACAGACTTCGGATTGTCGGCTACGTTCTTGTTAGTCAGTCAACTAACTCAGGAGTTAAAGTGATCGCTGTAACCGGAGCAACCGGCAATGTCGGACGCACCCTCGTGCAAACCCTCGCCGCGGCGGGCGAACAGGTGACCGCCGTGTCCCGCGGAACCACGCCACCGGCACTGCCCGACGGCGTACGCCACCAGCGCGCCGATGTGACCGAGGCCGCAACCCTTGCCCCCGCGTTCGCAGGCGCGAAGGCGCTCTTTCTGCACGACACCGGGACCAGCGCCCATCTGATGAACCCGCGGGCCATTCTCGAACTCGCGAAATCCGCCGGGATCCAGCGGGTTGTGCAGCTGTCCTCGCAAGGCGTCGCCACCCGACCGGAGTCGCCTTCCCACGGGCAGTTGGGACGATCGATCGAGGAAGCCGTGCGGGAGTCAGGGCTGGAGTGGACGATCCTGCGGCCCGGCGCCTTCGCCTCCAATGCGTACGCCTGGGTCGAGTCGGCCCGCACCCAGCGCACGGTCGCGGCGCCTTTCGGCGATGTCGGCCTGCCGGTCATCGATCCGGCCGACATTGCCGAAGTTGCCGCGGCAGCTTTGCGCGAGGACGGCCACGCCGGGCAGATCTATACGTTGACCGGTCCTGCCCTCAGCACACCGCGCCAGCGGGCCGATGACCTCGGTGCCGCACTCGGCGAGCCGATCCGCTTCGTCGAGCAGACCCGCGAGGAGGCGCGCGCGCAGATGGTGCATTTCATGCCGGAACCGGTCGTCGAGACCACGCTGGCCATCATCGGCGCACCCACTCCGGCAGAGCAGCAGGTGTCCCCGGACGTCGCAAAGGTGCTCGGGCGCACACCGCATAGCTTCGCGGACTGGGCTCGGCGAAACGTGGTCGCGTTCAAGTAGTCCGGCTTGTTGACAGCGTTCGAGGGCGAACGCTGTCAACTCGGCCGTAGGGCAGTGCGAATAAGCTGCTCACCCTTGCGATCCCGGACATCGACGCCGAGGGCGATCAACTTCTCGTCGAGTTCCTCGATCGCGAGCGGCTTCTTGTCGGCGACAGCGCGTCTGCGGGCCCGCAGCAGGGCGCTGACATCGTCACCGACTCCGGGCGTGCCATCGATCCAGCGGGAGAATTCCGCGCCGAAGGGATCGTCGCGATCCAGCCAGGGATAGCCGTGCTCGAGGAAGGCCGCCGCGATACCGCGGCGGCTGAGGTGGGATGCACCGAAACGGGCCAGCCGCAACCGGTTTCGGTCGACGAGGACCAGATGCCGGCGGCAGGCGGCAGGCGGCGGTCAGAAGACTCCGGCGGTGCCGGAATGCAGTTCGCAACTGTTGGCAAAGGTCCGCTGCCATTGGACCGGCACGCCGCGCCAGGTGCCGGTGGCGGTCACGGTCACGGGGTCGTAGATCTGGATGCACGCGGCGGTGGAATCCGCGGCGAGGTCGTCGAAGGAGCCGTTGACCCTGTCGAGCGCCGCGCACGCTACCTCCGGGTGCTCGTGCGTGCCACCGGCGGGTTCACACGTCAGGGTGATCGGCTGACCATCAGGGTTCGGACGCTCCCCCGAACTGACGACGAGGTCGAGCATGGACTTCGACTGTTCAGGCTCGGCGGTAGCGCATGCCCCCGAGGTTGCGGACGCCGCGATCGCGACGCACGCGATGGTGATGATGCGGCAGCGCGAACGAGTCGTCATGTCTCCACTCAACCATGAGATCCCCAAGGACCGGCGATCCACTCGCTCTGCGCCGCCGCTGTCAGTAGGTAATCGACGGGGCTCGAGCGGACATTGTCGGCCGGTATCGACCGGACCTACTCGGACCACGAATAGCCGCTGCCTGCAGGGCGTACCGACCCACGACCAAGCCATCCGCACCGGATTTACCTGGGTACCACGAGCCCGAAGCCGACTCGCGCCTGGTCGGCCACGGTCAGCCGATGTCGACCGGATCTATTTGGACACGAAGAGGTGCGTCGGATCGATGGGTGCTGCGGACTGCCTGGGCGGCGGTAAGAGCTCGGGACAGCGCAGCACCGGCAGTGCGATCGACGCGCAGGAGCATGCGTTCGACTTCGGCGGGGCTGTCACCGGCAAAGGGTTTGCGGGCGCCGGGTGGGAGGGGGACGGGACCGAGGACATCGACACCTTCGGGAAGGTTTGCGGCAGCGAGCAATTCGGCGACCGCATCAGCGGAGCCGTCGACGGCGGCCATGCGGACCGCAGGCGGGAAGCCGACCTCGAGGCGACCGGCCACCTCGGCGTGCGCATGGCCGACCGGATCCCAGCGCAAGAGCGCTTGCACGGTGGGAATCGACGGATCGGCCATCACGATGACCTGACCGTGCGCGCGAACCAAGGTGGCGGCAGACATCCATCGCCGCAGCGTGTCCTCGGCGGCGCGCAAGTCCGCCCGGCTCAGCAGCGCCCAGCCGTCCAGCAGCAGCGCGACGCCGTAACCGCCGGGCAGCACCGGTTCGGCGCCGACCGTCGCCACCACGACCTGCGGGCCCGGTTCGACGGTGTCCAGCATCGCGCCGCCGCTGGAACCGCGAATCGGCACACCGGGAAAGGCACGACCGAGCTCTTCCGCGGTGCGTACGGCCCCGATGACGACCGCACGTAAGGCCCGCGACCCGCAGCTCGCACAGCGGAAGGCCGCCTCGACGATGCCGCACCAGCGGCAACTCGGACTGTGCGCAACGTCGTCGTGCTGCGAGCGAACCTCCGGCAGCGCAAGTGGCCCGTTGCAGTGCCGACAGCGCGCGGGCGTCCGGCATTTCGCACAGGCCAGCGACGGCACATAGCCGCGCCGTGGCACCTGCACCAATACCGCCGCACCTTCTTTCAACGCCGACCGCGCGGCCGCGAACCCCACTCCAGGGATGCGCACAGCGCGCGCAATCGGGTCGCGCTCCAACGCCATGTCGGTGTCCCCCGGTGCGCTGATCCGCGGCGAGAACTTCCGCACCACCCCACGGTCGGCGACCAGATCGTGCGCCCACCCCGAATCGACAACGGCCTGTATCTCCGCCGTCCGTGCGAACCCCGCTGCGATGAAGGCCGCACCTGTCTCGTGCGCGCGCAGCATCGCGACTTCGCGCGCATGGGGATACGGCGCTCGCTGCTCGGCATAGGTGTCGTCACCGTCGTCCCAGATCGCGATCAGGCCCAGCTCCGTCGCCGGCGCGAACACCGCACTACGTGTTCCGACCACCACCCGTGCTGTCCCGCGCAACGCCGCAAGCCATCGCCGATACCGAGCTGCGGGCCCCAGCCCAGCCGCCAATCCGACCGCCGAATCCCCCACCAGCCGAACACATTCCGCCAGCACCCGATCGAGATCTCGCTGATCGGGCACCATCAGAATCGCACTGCGTCCCCGCCCGACAACCACCGCAGCCAACTCCGCCAATCGCCGCGCCCAATCCTCCCCCGGCAACGCCTGCCACGCCGCCCGCGGCCCCCTCCCCTGCCCCAGTGCGTCCAGGAACGCGGTCCCATGGATGTACCGGTCCCACGGCGTCGGATCGACAGTGAGCTCGGCGCTGAAGTCCACGGCCACAGTGGGCGACGATTTCCCGACGCGATCGCCGTGACGAGCAGATCCCGGCACACGATCGACACCGGAATCCACCTCGGCCACAGCCGGATCGATGGACAGCATCCGCGCAGACGCCGCAGCAACACCAGAGATAGACGATTTCCCGACAGCATCACCGCCACCATCGGACGCCGACGCGCCGTCGACACCCGAATCCACCTCGACCGGGCCGATGGAAACAGGGTCAGGTGTGTCACTATGCGGCGACCGGAGGCTGGATGTCTGCTCCGTCGCATCGTCGGCTCCGGCAGTCTCATCGCTCGGGCCGGCAGGATCACCTGGTGGACGCGAATCCGACACGGAGGCAACAGAATCGATGTTGAGGTCATGGCGAGATCCGGAGGCCGACCTCGGCGCTGCGGCGCCCACGGGGGAATTGGTTCGTACGCCAACCGAATCCGCGCCGGGCGGCGTGCTGTCCCCCACGACCGGCGCTACGGTCGGCGCGGATGCGATGGCCGTCGCGGATCCGCCTATCGAATTCGGGCCATCGTCTGAAATAGATTCGGCTGCATCAGGTTTCGTGGAGGCCGTCGCGCGAGGCGACGCCGAGCTCAGCGTGGAGGCTGCGGCCGTTGTGCGGCCACCGCGATCATCGCCCGAAACGAAGTGGGCACCAGCGGCCGCAGCCGGGTCAGCCTTCGGAGCGGGCGCGGCGGAAGCGGTGCCGCCACGCCGACCGGCGGCATCAGCACCCGGCGCATGCTCCGGTTGTACATCGCCCGGGACCGAATCTTCTTGCGCCACTGCCGACTCGGCCGGCTTCTTCGAGCCGCCGGATTCGGTGCGGGCGTGACGGGGCGGGATGGCCAGGCGCAGTACGTCGGCTCGGGTGCCTGCGTAGCGGGCAGCGACGGCGGTGGCGAGCTTCAGGATTTCGGGAGTGAGAACTCGCTCAGGGGAGACGACACGTTCGAGTTTGACGAGCTTGCCGGAGTGGTCGCTGCGGGCGAGGCGGGCCAGGAGGTAGCCGTCGACCAGCCGGCCCGCGAAACGGACGCGGACTCGGACGCCGGGTTGGGCGATGGCGTCCAACTCCGGGGGGACGAGGTAGTCGAAGTCACGGTCCAGGTGGGCGGGCGACAGCAGCGGGAGCACCCGTGCGATGGGTGCTCCCGCTGCTGTCGAATCGTGTGCCGCCCGTGCCCCCGTGGACGCGGCGTCCGCGGGAGTGGCGGGGTGGTCCGCCGTGGGCTGGTTCACGCGGGCCGGGTCGGCTTACAGGCCGATTGCCGCGCGCAGCTTGTCGGCGCGATCGGTGTGCTCCCACGGCAGGTCGATGTCGGTGCGGCCGAAGTGGCCGTACGCGGCGGTCGGTGCGTAGATCGGGCGCAGCAGGTCGAGGTCGCGAATGATCGCGCCGGGGCGCAGGTCGAAGACCTCGGTGATCGCACTCGAGATACGAGTCGGGTCGACCTTCTCGGTGCCGAAGGTCTCCACGAACAGACCGACCGGAGCGGCCTTGCCGATGGCGTAGGCGACCTGAACCTCGACGCGGTCGGCCAGTCCGGCCGCGACGACGTTCTTGGCGACCCAGCGCATGGCGTACGCGGCCGAGCGGTCGACCTTCGACGGGTCCTTGCCGGAGAACGCGCCGCCGCCGTGGCGGGCCATGCCGCCATAGGTGTCGACGATGATCTTGCGGCCGGTCAGGCCCGCGTCACCCATCGGGCCGCCGAGCACGAACTTGCCGGTGGGGTTGACCAGCAGCCGGATGTTCGAGGTGTCCAGGCTCGGCAGGTCCAGATCGGCGACCACTGCATCGACGACCTTCTCACGGATATCGGGCGCGAGCAGGTTGTCCAGATCGATATCCGCGGCGTGCTGGGTGGAGATGACGACCGTGTCCAGGCGAACCGGCCGGTCACCTTCGTATTCGATGGTGACCTGGGTCTTGCCGTCCGGGCGCAGGTAGGGCAGCACACCGGACTTGCGGACCTCGGTAAGCCTGCGCGAGAGGCGGTGGGCCAGCGCGATCGGCAGCGGCATGAGCTCGGGGGTGTCGGTGTTCGCGTAGCCGAACATCAGCCCCTGGTCGCCCGCACCCTGGCGCTCGATCTCGTCGTCGGAACCTGCGGTGCGCGCCTCGTGCGAGGTGTCCACGCCCTGCGCGATGTCCGGCGACTGCGCGCCGATGGCGATATTGACGCCACAGGAATTTCCGTCGAAACCCTTTGCGGACGAGTCGTATCCGATTTCCAGGACCTTCTCGCGGACAATGCGCGGAATATCCGCGTAGGCCGACGTGGTGACCTCACCCGCGACGTGGACCTGACCGGTCGTCACGAGAGTTTCCACCGCGACCCGGCTGCGCGGGTCTTCCGCGAGCAACGCGTCGAGAATGGAATCGCTGATGGCATCACAGATCTTGTCCGGATGACCCTCGGTCACGGACTCACTGGTGAATAGCCGGCTGCCGGACGTGCGCACAGTTCTTCCCTCTCCCTCAACGGGTTACTCGTGTCGGTTTGCGACAGTAACGTGCTGCCGCCACCGCGCAACCCTTCATCTCAGACTATTCCAAACCACCGACACCATGGCCCGCGGTCAAACGCTGTCTCAGACTATTCGGCGACCGACGCACATTGCCGGATCTTCATCCCGACATTGCGTCGCTCGCCTGAATATCTGCACCGCGACCGACCGGTTGATGGTGGTGACTACCTCGACACCGCAATACTCACGGCACCGCTACAGGACTCGAACGAATCGTTCGCACCGACGCATCGGCGACGACGGCTCAGCGCAACAACGGGCCGAGTGCGTCGAGCACCCGGCTCGCCAGCAGCGCCTTCGACCCGTGGTCGAGCGCCTGTTCGGTGCCGTCCGCACCGAGCAGCCAGCCGTCATTGGTGTCGACCTCGAATGCCTTGCCCTCGCCGACCGCGTTCACGACCAGCAGATCGCAACCCTTGCGGGCCAGCTTTGCCCGCGCGTGGGTGAGCACGTCGCCCTGCTCGTCACCGGTCTCGGCGGCGAAGCCGACGATCGCGGTGCCAGGCAGCTGGCCGTCGCGGCGCGACTGCACCAGACCGGCGAGAATGTCGTCGGTCTTGGTCAGCGCGATCACATCCGGCTCGCCCGCGCCCTTCTTGATCTTGGCCGCGGCCACGTTGGTCGGCCGGAAATCGGCCACCGCCGCTGCCATGATCACCGCGTCGGCGCCGACCGCGTGCTTGTCCACCGCGGTCTTGAGCTGTTCGGCCGTCGTCACGTGTACCAGGTCGACGGCGGCCGGGGCGGCCATCTCGATCGTGTTACCCGCGATCAGCGTGACGTGAGCGCCACGCTGAGCGGCGACCCGTGCCAGCGCATAGCCTTGCTTGCCGGAGCTGCGGTTGCCGAGGAAACGCACCGGGTCCAGCGGTTCTCTGGTGCCACCGGCGGTGATAACCACGCGGCGGCCTTCCAGATCACGCGGGATCGCGTCGGCACGCTCGAGCAGCAACGTGGCGAGTCCGAAGATCTCCTCGGGCTCGGGCAACCGTCCTGGTCCGGTGTCGGTGCCGGTGAGGCGGCCCGACGCGGGTTCCATGACGATCGCACCGTGCGCACGCAGCGTCGCGACATTGGCGATGGTGGCCGGATGCTCCCACATCTCGGTGTGCATCGCGGGCGCGAAAACCACCGGACATCGGGCCGTCAGCAGCGTGGCGGTCAACAGGTCGTCGGCGCGGCCGCTCGCGGCACGCGCCATCAGATCGGCGGTCGCCGGGGCGATGACAACGAGGTCCGCCTCCTGGCCGAGCCGTACGTGGGGTACCTCGGGCACGTCCGCGAACACGCCGGTGTGCACCGGGTTCCCGGACAGTGCCTCGAAGGTGGCCTTGCCGACGAACTGCAACGCCGACTCGGTGGGGATCACCCGAACCTGGTGCCCGGTCTCGGTGAACCGGCGCACAATCGAGCAGGCTTTGTAGGCGGCGATCCCTCCGCCGACGCCGACGACGATCCGTGTGGTCACTACGCCTCCGGCCTAGATGTGGTCACTGCGTCCGCTCGAGCTACTCGCCTTCGGCGTGCTCGAGCAGATCGGAGTGGATTTCGCGCATCGCGACCGACAGCGGCTTCTCCTGCAGACCCGGCTCGACCAGTGGACCGACGTACTCGAGGATGCCGTCGCCGAGCTGGTTGTAGTAGTCGTTGATCTGACGGGCCCGCTTGGCTGCGTAGATGACCAGGGCGTACTTGGACGAGGTGCGCTCCAGCAACTCGTCGATCGGCGGGTTGGTCAGGCCGATCGGAGTGTCGTATGCCGGGGCGGGCTTGATGTCCGTACTGCTCACTAGGGGCGCTCCTGCGGGGGTGGGGGTCACGAACTCGAATTTGTGCTAACAAACAACGATACCAACTGCTCACACGCGCTGGTCACCTCGTCGTTCACTATGACGATGTCGAACTCGTCACAGGCCGCCAATTCGGTCCTGGCGGTTTCCAGCCTGCGCTCGATGACTTCGGGCGATTCGGTGCCGCGCGACCGCAGCCTGGTGACCAATTCGTCCCAGCTGGGCGGGGCGAGGAACACCAGCAGCGCCTCGGGCATGGCCTTGCGCACCGACCGCGCGCCCTCGAGATCGACCTCGACGAGCACGGGAAGTCCGGCAGCCATTGCTTCGCGTACCGGACCCGCCGGGGTGCCGGAACGTTGTAATCCTCCGTGGATGTCCGCCCACTCGAGCAGTTCGCCCGCCTCGATCATGGCGTCGAACTCGTCCCGGGTGACGAACCGATAGTCCCGGCCGTCGACCTCCCCGGGCCTTGGGGCCCGGGTCGTTGCCGACACACTGAAGACCAAGTGGGGCAGCCGCTCACGGACGCAGCGCACCACAGTGGACTTACCCACGGCCGAGGGGCCGACCAGTACAACCAGTCGACCCTTCCGCGTGTGTCCGATCACCTTCGTTGTCAGGCGAAGTCGAATCGGGCGAGCAGCGCCTTGCGCTGCCGGTCACCCAGTCCGCGCAAACGCCGGGTGGGGGCGATCTCCAGCTCGCTCATGATCTCTGCCGCCTTGACCTTGCCCACCTTGGGCAGGGCTTCCAGCAGCGCCGACACCTTCATCTTGCCGAGAATCTCATCGGACTCGGCATCGGTGAGGACCTGCTTCAGGTCGGTGCCACCACGCTTCAGGCGCTCCTTGAGCTCCGCCCGAGCGCGGCGAGCGGCCGCCGCCTTCTCCAAAGCAGCGGCGCGCTGCTCGTCAGTCAGCTGGGGAAGGGCCACGGTTCCTCCGTCTCATCGTTCATTGCATCAACTCCTGCCGGTAACCCGGCAGTCTCAGCGACCGTACCCACGACGTCCGCCGATTGCGAACCCACCCCCCAGGTCAGCGCATGATTCGCCGGTGCCGTAGGGGCAGACCCGACCGAATCGACGCGCCCCATTGTCCGCTGCGCCGATCCTACCGCCGAGACCCCGAAATGCCCCGTACACAGGGCTTTTTCAGCAGCAAACAGGGTTAGCGGGGGGATTGCGGTGGCACGGCACACCACCCCAGCAACTGGGCAACCGCCCGACCAGGAACTTTCTCGGATTTTTCCGCGTGTCGCGTTGTCTTTCGCGTGTCGGGCACGCGGAACGCGAAGAACGACGGCCACGGACCCCGCCCGTCAACGGCCGAATCGATCCCAGAGCCGCCCGATCCTCCCGGCCACACCCTCGTTGCCGTATCACCCCGAAACCGCCGCAGACGGGCGGCCAGCCGGCCACACGGCCCGGCCCCGGCGTCCCTGCCATCAGGTCGCGGCGGCGTCGGCGCCGAGATATTCGAGGATGGTGCGCACGCGCCAGTGGTGCGCCGCGTCCGGCGGCAGCTGGAGCTTGGTGCATGGCATTGATGTGCTTTCCGCCGCGCTCCGGGTGATGAACAGCTCGTTGCAGATCGGCGGGTTCGGTGCCCTGCCGCCATCCGGGTGAGCACATCGCGTGCGCGTTCGGTGCGCCGGTTCAGCCGCGATTCGGCTCGAGTGTGCATACGAGTCGAGGATTTCACCTCTCTCGGAGGTGCGCAGCCTGTGGTGCCTGCGAGTTCGCTGCGTTTCGATTCCATGGTCGTTTCCATGTCTTCGACGCCAGGCGCACTGCACCGCTGGGACAGTAGAACCAACCACCCGGTCCGGCCGTCCTGACCACAGCGACGGAGTGTGTTTTCGCAGGACATCGGGCGAAACCCGCATGGTCGTCGCGCTCGGCCGGGCCCAGTGTCCAACATCATGCAGAAGAAGCCGATTCGAATCGCGGTGGTATCGGGTGCGGTAATCGTGGCAGCGATGTCGCCATCTGCGCAGGTCGTGGCGATTCCGCGGGATGATGGCGTGGCCGCTGCCGTAATGCGGGTCGCCGCCGCATCGGCGACGGATGTCGAATTACGGGTGTCGGATGCCAGCGGCGCACAGGTGTGTCGGCAAACAGAACCGGCCGCACCCGCCGTGGGCAACTCGGGGCGGACAGTCACTTCCGAATCGGCAGCGTCACAAAGACATTCGCCGCTATCGTGGTGCTGCACCCGGCGAACGACGGTCGAGCGCAGCGCGACGGATCGATCGCCGAAAAGTTGCCCCGCGTAGTTTTCGGAGGCGAACCGTCACAGCTACCTCATCGAACCGAAGCCCGCAATTCGCAGATGACGGTGCAGGCGGCAGCCGCGACGATGTCATCGACTCGTGCCGCTCGCCGTGGGAACCCATCGATGGATGCGCCATCGAGCCGCCGCGGTCCGTATAGCTCGGCCCGCGGCGGGCGACCGGTCCGTTAGGCTGTCCGGTCCGTTGTGTTGCGCGTGGCAGCCCTCAGCGTTGCGGCGAGGCCGCGAGTATCCGATCAGGCATGCAGGAAGGCAAACTCTTCCTGCAGCTCCGCGACCTTCGCGCACAGCGCCGAGACGGACGGGCCTGCCGCGAGCACTTCGCGCGAGGCGGTCGGCACGACAGCACCGAAACCGGCGTCGGACACCAGGGCGCGAATGGAATCCGCGCCCCCGCCCTGCGCCCCGACCCCCGGCATGAGGATCGGCCCGTTGAGCTTGCTCAGGTCCGGGGCCTCGGTGAGGGTGGCACCGACAACGACTCCGACAGAACCGAATTCGGCGCCCGCGTTGCGTTCGGCCGCCGCATCGACCATGGTCTGGGCGATGGTGCGGCCGTCCGCTGCGGTGATGCGCTGCAATTGCGCGCCCTCGGGATTCGAGGTGGCGGCGAGCACGAAGACACCGCGGTGATTCTGCTCGGCCAGGCCAAAGGCCGGGTCGAGCGAACCGAATCCGAGATAGGGCGACACCGTCACCGCGTCCGAGCCGAGCGGGCCGTTGCCGAGCCAGGCACGGGCATAGGCATCCATGGTGGAGCCGATATCACCACGCTTGGCGTCGGCGAGCACCAATGTTCCGGAAGCGCGCAGCACACTGATCGTGCGCTCCAGCACCGCGATGCCCCCCGACCCGTAGGCCTCGAAGAACGCCACCTGCGGTTTGACCAGCGCGACGCGACCGTCGAAGGCCTCCACGCAGGTCTCGGCGAATGCTTCGAGGCCGTCGATGTCGTCGGTCAGGCCCCACGCCTCGAGCAGTTGCGGATGCGGGTCGATGCCGACACACAGCGGCCCGAAGTGCCGCATCGCGTGCCGCAGCCGGGTGCCGAACGTCTTCACTGCACCGCCTCCTTCCTCGATCACGCGATCCTCAGCCACGAAGCGCCGAATGCAGTTCCTGCAGGGAGCGCACCCCGATGCCACCGTTGATGGTCGCCTCGATGCCCTGCACGGCCGCGGCCGCACCCTGCACCGTGGTGATGCACGGAATGTTCACACCGACCGCAGCTGTGCGGATTTCGTAACCGTCCACGCGCGGACCCGAGTTGCCGTAGGGGGTGTTGAACACCATGTCGACCTCGCCGTCGCGGATCTGCTCCACGATCGACGCGATCGGCACCTCGCCACCGGATTCCGGGTCCGAGTGCTTGCGCACCTGTTCGCACGGAATTCCGTTACGGCGCAGCATTTCCGCCGTGCCCTCGGTGGCCAGGATGCGGAAGCCGAGGTCGTGCAGACGTTTCACCGGGAACACCATGGCCCGCTTGTCGCGGTTGGCGATCGAGACGAACACGGTGCCCTCGGTGGGCAGCGAACCGTAAGCGGCGGCCTGACTCTTGGCGAACGCGGTGCCGAAGTCGGCGTCGATGCCCATGACCTCGCCGGTGGACTTCATCTCCGGGGAGAGCAGCGAGTCCACGCCGGTGCCATCGGCCTTGCGGAACCGGTGGAACGGCAGCACCGCTTCCTTCACTGCGACCGGCGCGTCCAGCGGGACGTGCCCGCCGTCGCCCTCGGCGGGCAGCATGCCTTCCTTGCGGAGTTCGGCGATGGTGGCGCCCATGGTGATCCGGGCCGCAGCCTTGGCCAGCGGCACCGCCGTGGCCTTGGACACGAACGGAACCGTACGGCTGGCACGGGGATTGGCCTCCAGCACGTAGAGCACGTCGTCCTTGAGCGCGTACTGCACGTTGAGCAGGCCTTTGACGCCGATGCCCTTGGCCAGCGCGATGGTGGACCGGCGCACAGCCTCGATATCGCTGCGGCCCAAGGTGATCGGCGGCAGCGCACAGGCGGAGTCGCCGGAGTGGATGCCCGCCTCTTCGATGTGCTCCATCACGCCGCCGAGGTAGACCTCTTCGCCGTCGCACAGTGCGTCGACGTCGATCTCGATCGCGTCTTCCAGGAAGCGGTCGACCAGCACCGGATGCTCGGGACTGAGCTCGGTGGCGCGGGAGATGTAGCCCTCGAGGGACTGCTCGTCGTAGACGATCTCCATGCCGCGCCCGCCGAGCACGTAGGACGGTCGGACCAGCACCGGGTAGCCGATGCTCGCGGCGATCTTCTTGGCCTGCGCGAAGGTCGTCGCGGTGCCGTACTTCGGAGCGGGCAGGCCCGCCGCGACCAGCACGTCTCCGAACTCGCCACGGTCCTCGGCCAGGTCGATGGCCGCGGCGCTGGTGCCGACCACCGGGACGCCCGCGTCGGTGAGCCGCTGTGCGAGTCCGAGCGGGGTCTGCCCGCCCAGCTGCACGATAACGCCGGCGACGGTGCCGGATTCGGACTCCGCGTGGAAGACCTCGAGCACATCCTCGAAGGTCAGGGGCTCGAAGTAGAGCCGGTCGGCGGTGTCGTAGTCGGTGGAGACGGTCTCCGGGTTGCAGTTGACCATCACTGTCTCGTACCCGGCCTGCGACAGCGTCTGCGCCGCATGGACACACGAGTAGTCGAACTCGATGCCCTGGCCGATCCGGTTCGGGCCCGAGCCGAGGATGATCACCTTGTCGCGTTCGCGCTGCGGCGCGACCTCGGACTCGGCTGCGGGGTCCAGCTCGTAGGTCGAGTAGTGGTACGGGGTCTTGGCCTCGAATTCGGCGGCGCAGGTGTCCACGGTCTTGAAGACCGGCCGGACACCGAGCCGGTGCCGCAGGGTGCGCACGCCGGTCTCGCCAGCGAGTTCGGCACGCAGCGCGGAGATCTGACGGTCGGAGAGGCCGTGGTGCTTGGCGCGACGCAGCAGCGTCTCGTCGAGCACCGGTGCGTCGATGATCTCCTGACGCAATTCGACGAGTCCGGCGACCTCGGCGACGAACCACGGGTCGATGCCGGAGGCCTTCGCGACCTCCGCGATGCTCGCGCCCAGGCGCAGCGCGCGCTCCACCTGGTAGATGCGGCCCTCGGTCGGGGTCCGCAGATCTTCGAGGATGGACTCGGTGGCCGCGGCGACCGCTTGCGGGTCGCCGCCATCGGAGGGGGCCCACTTGCCATCTTCTTGGGTCCAGAACCCTGCGGCCTTGGTCTCCAGCGAGCGGAGCACCTTGCCGAGTGCCTCGGAGAAGTTGCGGCCCAACGACATCGCCTCGCCCACCGACTTCATGGTGGTGGTCAGCGTCGCGTCGGCGCCGGGGAACTTCTCGAACGCGAACCGTGGCGCCTTGACCACCACGTAGTCCAGCGTCGGCTCGAAGCAGGCTGGAGTTTCCTTGGTGATGTCGTTGACGATCTCGTCCAAGGTGTAGCCGATGGCCAGCTTGGCGGCGATCTTGGCGATCGGGAAGCCCGTGGCCTTGGAAGCGAGCGCCGAAGAACGCGAGACACGCGGGTTCATCTCGATGACGATGAGGCGGCCGTCGGCGGGGTTCACCGCGAACTGGATATTGCAGCCGCCGGTATCGACGCCGACTTCGCGCAGGATGTCGATGCCGAGGTCGCGCAGCTTCTGGTATTCGCGGTCGGTGAGGGTCATGGCCGGTGCGACGGTGACCGAGTCACCGGTGTGCACGCCCATCGGGTCCACGTTCTCGATCGAGCAGACCACCACGACGTTGTCGCGGCTGTCGCGCATGAGCTCGAGCTCGAATTCCTTCCAGCCGAGAATGGATTCCTCGATGAGCACGTTCGCGGTAGGTGAGGCGGCCAGGCCGCCGCCCGCGATGCGGTCGAGATCGTCGTCGTTGTAGGCCATGCCGGAGCCGAGGCCGCCCATCGTGAAGGAGGGGCGAACGACCACGGGGAAACCGAGCTCGGCGACAGTGGCGCGCACCTCGGCCATGGTGTGGCACACCGCGGAGCGGGCGCTCTCGCCGCCGACCTTGGCGACGATGTCCTTGAACTTCTGCCGGTCCTCACCGCGCTGGATGGCGTCGAAGTCGGCGCCGATCAGCTCGACGTTGTACTTCTGCAGCACACCGCGTTCGTGTAGGGCAACCGCGGTGTTCAGCGCGGTCTGCCCGCCGAGGGTGGCGAGAATGGCGTCGGGACGCTCCTTTTCGATGACCTTCTCGACGAACTCCGGCGTGATCGGCTCCACGTAGGTGGAATCGGCGAACTCCGGGTCGGTCATGATGGTCGCCGGATTGGAGTTCACCAGCGATACCCGCAGGCCCTCGGCCCGCAGCACCCGGCACGCCTGGGTGCCGGAATAGTCGAATTCACATGCCTGGCCGATAACGATCGGGCCAGAGCCGATCACCAGGATGTGCTGGAGATCCTTGCGGCGAGGCATCAGGCTCCTTCCATGAGACCGGCGAAACGGTCGAAGAGATAAGCGGCGTCGTGGGGTCCGGCGGCGGCCTCGGGGTGGTACTGCACAGAGAACGCGCGGCCGTCGACCAGGCGAACACCTTCGACAGTGCCGTCATTCGCGCAGACGTGACTGACCTCGGCGCGGCCGAAGGGCGTATCGAACTGCTCCCCCGCCTCACCCTCCAGTGCGAAACCGTGATTCTGCGCGGTGATAGAGATGCGACCGGTTTCCCGCTCGACGACCGGGACGTTGATGCCACGGTGGCCGAACTTCATCTTGTATGTCTTGCGTCCGAACGCGCGGCCGAGAATCTGATTGCCGAAGCAGATGCCGAACAGCGGCAGACCTTTTTCCAGCACGCCCTGGGTGATCGCGACCGCACCGTCCTGAGTGGCCGGGTCACCGGGACCGTTGGACAGGAACACGCCGTTCGGGTTCAGCGCCAGAATCTGGTCCAGCGAGGTGGTCGAAGGCACCACGTGCACCCGCATCCCGCGCTCGGCGAACATCCGCGGGGTGTTGGTCTTGATGCCGAGGTCGACCGCGACGACCGTGAAGCGGGGATCACCGACCGGCTCGATGGTGTAGAGGGCATCGGTGCTGACCTCTCGAGCCAGATTCGCGCCCAGCATCGAAGGCTGGCCGTTCACTCTGGCGAGCAACTCGTCGGTGCCTGCCAGGGCGGCGCCCGAGAAGATGCCCGCCTTCATCGAACCGCGGGTACGCAGGTGGCGCACCAGCGCGCGGGTGTCGATTCCCGCGATGCCGACCACATCCTGGCGACCCAACTGGTCCTGCAGTGTCCCGGTGGAGCGCCAGTTCGACGCGACGCGCGAGGCGTCGCGGATCGCGTAGCCGGCGACCCAGATCTTCGAGGACTCGTCGTCCTCGTCGTTCCAGCCGGTGTTGCCGATCTGTGGGGCCGTGGCCACCACGATCTGCCGGTGATAGCTGGGGTCGGTGAGGGTCTCCTGGTACCCGGTCATCGCGGTGCAGAACACCGCCTCACCGAGCGTCTCACCCACGGCGCCGTAGGCCGTGCCACGGAACACCCGCCCGTCTTCCAATACCAGAGCTGCTGCTTGCGCCGGACCTCCGGTCGCCCGACCACCGCCCCCCGTCGAATCGCTGCGCGATCCTGCATTCATTCGTCTTCTCCCGTCGTCGCTCTGGTCGGATCCGCTCGCCAAGCCGGGTACACCGTCTTGTCGTCGCCCCGGAAACCGGTGTCTACCTCGGTTCCGGTGGGCAGCTTCCAGCGAATTACCAGCACACCATCTTCCGTCATGACCTTGCCCGCGTGCCCGCGTTCGGTGCGCACCGCCGTGATGGATTCCTGCGGAATCCAGATCACCGTCGCCCCTTCGCGCTCGAGCAGAATTCCGCGTTCGAACCTCGTGAGTTCCGCTGTGGCCCGGAAGCCCAAGTCGCCCACCGCAATCCGGTCCTGCCAGCTGGGCGCGATGGTGCTGCCGAGATACATTCCAGTGGTCGGCTCCAGCAGTTGCGCGCCGCAGTCGGCGGGCACCCCCGGTAGCTCACCGATGCTCGCCGCTTGGCGCGCTGCCCGGTTCTGCCAGCCTCGGTACATCAGCCAGACGCACAGCGCGAACAGCGCCAGCAGTCCGACCACCCACAGCGTTCTTTCCACTTACGGACCTCCTGTGTCCTGCGGGACACCCGCACCCGGTCGGCTTCGACGAGCGGCTGCGCAATGTTCGCTCATCTACGCCTCCGCACGGTGCCCCACCGCCTTGCCCTCACGGGCGGTTACCGTGCCACGGAGCAACGTCGTCGTCACTCGGGCCGGGAACGTCATCGCCTCGAACGGTGTGTTGTTCGAGATACTGGCGAGCTCGGTGGCTCGCACCGTCCAGGTCGCGTCCGGGTCGACCAGCGTGAGGTTCGCCGGTTCGCCGACCTCGATGGGCCTGCCGTGGTCGTCGAGTCCGACGATTTCGGCGGGCCGCTCACTCATCACCCGCGCGACGCCGCGCCAGTCGAGCAGCCCCGGTTCGACCATGGTCTGCACAATGATCGACAGCGCGGTCTCCAGACCGAGCATGCCGGGACGCGCGGCGGCGAACTCGCAGCACTTGTCCTGTTCGGCGTGCGGGGCGTGGTCGGTGGCGACGCAGTCGAGGATGCCCTCGGCCAGTGCGCGGCGCAGCGCCGCTGCGTCGGAGGCCTCGCGCAGCGGCGGGTTCACCTTGTTGACCGCATCGTAGGTTTCCAGCCGTGAATCGTCGAGCAGCAGATGGTGTGGCGTGACCTCGGCGGTGATCGAAATACCTTGCGCCTTGGCCCACTTGACCAGTTCCACGGTGCCCGCGGTGGAGGCGTGACAGATGTGCACGCGCGCACCGGCATCACGGGCGAGCAGCGCATCGCGGGCGACGATCGACTCCTCGGCGGCGCGCGGCCAGCCGGCAAGGCCGAGCCTGGCCGCGGTCGGCCCCTCGTGCGCGACCGCCCCCTGGGTGAGGCGTGGCTCCTCGGCATGCTGCGCGATCAGGACCCCGAGGGAGTTCGAGTATTCGAGCGCACGGCGCATCAGCAGCGGGTCGTACACGCAGTGACCGTCGTCGGAGAACATGCGCACCGCGCCGACGCCTGCGGCCATGGTGCCCATTTCCGCGAGCTGCTTGCCCGCCAAACCGACCGTGACCGCACCCACCGGGAACACATCGACCAGCCCGACCTCCTGGCCGCGCCGCCACACGTGGTCGGTGACGACCACCGAGTCGGCGACCGGATTGGTGTTGGCCATCGCGAACACCGCGGTGTAACCGCCGAGCGCCGCGGCGGCGGAACCGGACTCGATGGTCTCGGTGTCCTCGCGCCCCGGTTCACGAAGGTGGGTGTGCAGGTCGACGAAGCCGGGCAGCAGGACCTGGCCCGCCGCCGAGATCACCTCGGTGTCGGCACCCGTGTCGAGGTCGGCACCGATCGCGGCGATTACACCGTCGCGGACGAGCACGTCGACCGGCTCCCCCTCGCCGTACGGTCGAACACCTTGCAGCAGCAACTCGCTCACGCCACCGCCTCCTGGGTGCCGACCAGCAGCCGGAACAGCACCGCCATCCGCATATGCACTCCGTTCGTCACCTGTTGCAAGATCGCGGACTTCGGTGAGTCCGCAACGGGCGAGGCGATTTCCATGCCACGCAGCATCGGGCCCGGATGCAGGACCACCGCGTGCTCCTCCAGCAGCGCCATCCGGCGCTCCGAAAGCCCGTAGTTCACCGAGTACTCGCGGGCCGAGGGGAAGAAGCCGCCGTTCATGCGCTCCGCCTGCACCCGCAACATCAATACCGCGTCGGCGCCGGGCAATTCGGCGTCCAGGCTGGGCGAGATCCGCGCGGGCCAGCTTTCCGCACCGACGGGCAGCAGCGTGCGCGGAGCGACGAGCACGACTTCGGCGCCGAGAGTGGCCAGCAGGAAGACATTCGAGCGGGCGACCCTGCTGTGCAGGATATCGCCGACGATCACCACGCGCTTGCCCTCGATATCACCGAGACGCTGCCGCAGCGTCAACGCGTCGAGCAGTGCCTGAGTCGGGTGCTGGTGGGTACCGTCACCCGCGTTGATGATCGCCGGACCCGAGCCGCGACCCGACTGCACCGCCCAGGCATCCATCCAGCGTGCGATCTGGTGCGCGGCACCGGAAGCGGGATGTCGCACGATGAGGGCGTCGGCGCCCGCTGCGTGCAGCGTCAGCGCGGTGTCGCGCAACGACTCGCCCTTGGAGACCGAGGAGCTGCTCGCGCTGACGTTGATCACATCGGCGCTCATCCACTTGCCCGCCACCTCGAACGACACCCGGGTTCGGGTGGAGTTCTCGTAGAACACTGTCATCACGGTGCGACCGCGCAGCGTCGGCAGCTTGTGCACCTCACGCCCGAGCAGCGCCTGCTCGAAACGTTCGGCCTCGTCCAGCAGCTCCGTCGCGGTGACGCGATCCAAATCCGTCACCGTCAGCAGATGTCTCACGACGCCACCTGGCTGACGCTCGGCTCCGCCGTGGCTCGCTCGCTCACGCTTCCGCCTCCTGATGCAGATACACGCCGTCGCGGCCGTCGTGTTCGGTGAAAAGTACGGAGATGTCCTCGCTGCGCGAGGTGGGCACGTTCTTGCCGACGAAGTCGGCGCGGATCGGCAGTTCGCGGTGGCCGCGGTCGATGAGCACCGCCAGCTGCACGCTGCGCGGCCTGCCGAGGTCGCGCAGTCCGTCGAGCGCGGAGCGCACGGTGCGGCCGGAGAACAGCACGTCGTCGACAAGGACCACCAGCGCGTCCTCGATGCCACCTTCGGGCACGGAGGTGCGTTCCAGTGGCCGGTGCGGGCGACTGCGCAGATCGTCGCGATAGAGGGTGATGTCGAGCGAGCCGAGCGCCGGGCGCACACCGGAGAATTCCTCGATCTTCTCGGTGAGCCGGGCGGCGAGCGTGGTGCCGCGGGTGGGGATTCCGATCAACACGACGCGCGGGGCGTCGGGATCGCCCGAATCCAGTGCGGTCTTCTCGATGATCTGATGCGCGATACGCGCAACGGTCCGGCCGACATCCGACGGTGACAACAGTTCGCGTCCCGCCTCCACCCATTCGGGTGTGTGTCGCTGCGATGCCTCGCCAGCGCCGGACTTGGCGGCCCGATCTTCGGGCACGGCCATGCCGACCTCCTTCCCCGCCTCACCGGACGGTCCGTTAAAGGATGTCTTACGGCAAGCAGCCTAGCAGCGCCCCGAGCACCGCTTTCACCAGGCATATCGGGCTGTGAGCCGGGCCACGACGCCGCTGTGAGCCCGGCCACGAAGATTGGAGGCGAACGTCCGGCGTCTCTACATTTCGGGAATCTGCTAGCACATATGTTCGATTCAACGTAGATTCGAATCCATGTCACCATTCCAGGGTTCGCTGCTCGATGGGTTCGATGACGTGCACCTCGAGGCGCTGGAGCGAATGCGACGGACACCGCTGAGCAGCGGCGCGTGGGTGGATGTGCTGCCCGGCTGGCTCCGCGGTGCAGACACATTGTTCGAGCGCCTTGCCGGCGAGGTGCCGTGGCAGGCCGAGCGGCGGCCGATGTACGACCGGGTCGTGGATGTGCCACGCCTGCTCTACTTCTACGAGGAGGACCAACCGCTACCGGATCCCATACTCGACGACGCGCGCGCTGCGTTGAGCATGCACTACCAGCGCGAACTCGGCGAATCTTTCCGGACCGCAGGACTCTGCTACTACCGTGACGGCCGCGACAGTGTCGCCTGGCACGGCGACACCTCCGGCCGCGGCGCCACCCACGACACGATGGTCGCGATCGTCTCGGTCGGCGCACCGCGCGCATTACTCCTGCGGCCGCGCGGTGGCGGCGCCAGTCTGCGCTACACGGTGGGCCACGGCGACCTGCTCGTCATGGGCGGCTCCTGCCAACGCACCTGGGAGCATGCGATACCGAAGACCCGCAAGCCGGCCGGACCGCGGATCAGCATTCAGTTCCGCCCCCGCAACGTACGCTGACCCGACACCGAACGATAGTGGCGGCCGAGCAATTTCGATGACCATGTCGCAATAAGCGGACAAATGAAGTCGAGGGGCGATCCGCCGACCGCCACGGGGATAACACAGCATCCATCCTGTCGTTTACCCACCATGGAGTGCACGAGCCTCGGCACCGCAAACAACCTGGGCGCACTGCCATTCCGTATGCCACCAGAGCTGTGATCCAGGCGACTGCCCCGGGCAGTTGACCTTAACCATAGTTCAGGTACGAAGCTGATTCCCATGGATACAGCAACGTTTCAGCCGCCGGTCGTCGAGGACGCCACCGTCGACCACACCGCGGACATCGCGGCGATCGAGCAGATCATCGCCGACACCCAGACTGCGTACAACACCAATGATGCCGAGTTGATGACTTCGCATTTCACCGCCAACGCGGTCGCGGGGAACGCCGTCGGCATGCTGATCGCAGGCACCGAGGCGCTGCTGGAAGCGAATCGCCAAGGGCTGGCCGGGTTCCTGAAGGACGAGTATGTGCGCTACGACGTCACCGACATCGTATTCCTGCGTGCGGATGTCGCGATCGCACACAAGGTCGCGCGCGCGACGACCGCGCAGGGTGAGCTCATCGACACCGACCCCGCGATGGTCGCGCTGTACGTGCTGGTGAAGCAGGAAGGCCGATGGTGGACCACCGCAAGGCAGAACACCCTGGTTCCGCAGGCGGGATAGCGCAGAAGTGATACCGCAAGGGGAATACCGTCGCGCAACGCGAGGTTCGATCACCCCAGTTGTCGGATAGACAGCGCTCGCGCATGGCACAGCTCCGCCCTCGGCGGAGCGCTCATAGGCGAGCCAACGGTCATACAGCACAGCGCCGCAACGGATTTCATCGTTGCGGCGCTGTCTTCGGACGCACCGGGGGTCAGTCGGCCACCGAGGGCTCATCGATCGCAGGGAAGCGGCGGCGGCGAACTGTTGCGGCATGCGCCCAGATGGCGCTGTCCACATCGCCCGCTTCCCCACCCGCTCGGGCGAGCACCTCGGCGCGCGCCTGGCTTGCGATGCTCACCTTCCGCCGATACTGACGGAAGATCTGGACCTCACCGTTGTAATCGGCTTCGTCCAGGTAGGTGTAATCCATCCCGTCCTGGGCGTAGGTGCCCAGCGTCGCGAGATCGGTTGCCCAGCTGCGCAATTGATCGGGGGCGCCGAACAGGGTGATGAGGCCGCCGATACGATCGACCCAGGCCGATCCGGTCCGCCGGTCATGGTGCCGCCAGATCCGCTCGCCGAGGCCTTGTGATCTCCATTCCCGTAGTTCGTCCACCGCCTGCTGCAAGCCGAAGGTCTGCCAGCGCACGGTGCCTTCGGAGCGCTGCCGGAACGGCAGCTGCCGGCGCAGTGCGACGGCGGCGGCGCGCGTGAATACGGTCAGGTCCGAGGGCACCACAACGATCGGATCCGCGGGTGCGGCGTCGAACGGGTTCGGGTCCAGGTGTTCGGGATCGATCACCACCACGGTGCCCGGCCGCCGCTGATAGGCGAGACCCCACAGCAGTCGGGCAAGCACCCGCGAACCGCGCCAGTCCGACAACACATGCCAGGTGTCGTGAAAACGATTGGTGGAGAAGCGGAAATCGCTGCCGGGACGCAGACTGATCACCGTATAGACCCGACTGTCGAGCACCATGGTGCGCCGGTGCAATTTCATCATTTCATCGGTGGCCGAACCTCGTCGCGGCCGTTTATCGTGCGCGGCCACGGTCACCTCCAGTTCCTGCCTCGCGTGCCTACCAGGACACCACGAGCCGCGGGCACCGGCAACGGATTTTCCGCGGGGCATGCTCCGGCAACGCAGGCAGAGTGGCACAGAGCACAGCGCCGACGAGGGCCGCACCGATAGATTGACCCTATGAGCAATCCTGGGGCGGGGGTTTTGGCCGTAATGCCGCTGCATACGATCAGCGACGTCTACGGCGAATCCGGACTGCGCGAGCGACTACTACTGGAGATCGCAGGACTACCCGAGGCCGACCGGCTCACCGCCGCCCTCGACCTGGCCGACGAGCTGCACCGCGACGATCGCTACGGCCGGGAACCGTATCTCAATCATCTACTGCGCGTGGCGATTCGGATTATCAGCCACTACGAGGTCCGCGACGCCGATCTGGTGGCCGCGGGCCTGCTGCACGACGCGGTCGAGGATCACGCGACCGAGCTTGCCGGCGACCGCCCCGGCCCGGCGACCAGCGCCGCGCTCACCGAACTGTCCGAACGGTTCGGCGCCAGGGTGGCCGATATCGTTGCCGCCGTGACGAATCCGGAGCCCGATCCGTCGATCGATCGGCACGTCCAGTACCGCGCGCACGTCGCAGCCGAGCTCGATCGCGCGCCGTGGGCCCGGGTCGTGAAGCTGTCCGACTTCACCGATAACGGCGTGGGCATCCTGTACGCCGCCGGCCCTCATATGCAGAAGCTCGCCACCAAATACCGCCCGCTGACCGATGTCTACCGCGACCTGGTCACCCGTGCGGACACCCCGCTCGCCGCGCACGTCAAGCGCCATATTCTCGACCAGCTCGACCGCGCCGACGAACGCTTCGACGCGATCCTCGCGCACGACCGACCCGAGATCCGACCCGGCGAGCAGGCGCGGTTCGGACCCGAAACGTAACCGCTGAAATCGTCCTCGACACCGGTCGCGCCGACGTTCACGGCGTCCGAAGCACCGCCTCTACCAGTTCCCGAACCGCACCCAGCAGCCGATCCGTCTCACCCGCGCGGGCCATCTGCGGCACCAGCGCCCCGCCCAACGACCCGAACAGCAGCCTGCCGACCACCTCGGCGTCCAGGTCCGGGCGTGCCTCGCGCAGCAGTGCGGTGATGTGCGCATCCCAGAAGTTGTGGATTTCGGCGGCTTGCGGATGTGGCGGGCCCTGGATGTAGGCGACCGTCACCTCGATGTTGTCGGTCATCAATCGCACGAACGCATCGAAGAAGGCCACCAACCTGACCCCGGCGGGGGCACCGGGCCCGAGCGGTGGCGGACCGGTGCGGACAGCATCCATCAGCGCGAAGGTGCTCTCGGCGATCATCTCGTGCAGCAGGCCGGCGCGGTTGCCGAAGCGATGGAAAATCGTGCCTTTGCCCACGCCCGCGGCCGCGGCGACCCGATCCATGGTCAGGGCATCGGCGCCATGTTCGGCGAGCAGCGCGGCGGTCGCTTCGAGGATCGCCCGCCGGTTACGCGCCGCATCCGCTCGCTCCTTGGGACGTTCGTCGGCCATTCCACCACCTTCATTGACAACTTGACCGACGGTCCATATTGTTTCCAGCATCTGGACCGACAGTCAAGTTATGGAGTTATCGATGAAGGCAATCGTAATGACGGGCATCGGCGGACCCGAAGTACTGGTCGCCCGAGAGGTTCCCGCACCGCAGCCGGGGACGGGCGAACTGGTGATCCGTGCCGAGGCGATTCCCGTCCTGTTCCCCGAGACCATGCTGCGCTCGGGGCAGTTCCCGATGCCCGTCCAAACACCGCTGGTGTTCGGCTTCCAGGCGGCAGGCGTGGTGGTCGAGGTCGGGCCCGGCGTCGATGTCGAGCTGATCGGACAGCGAGTCGCCGTGGAGACCATGGGCTTCGGGGCATACGCCGAACTGGTCTGCGCGCCCGCGGGTTCCGCGGTCCGGATTCCGGACGGCGTTTCGGCGGTCGAGGCGGCATCGGTGCTGATGAGTGGATCGGTGGCGCTCCCACTGCTGGAGACCGCGGCCCTCACCGGCACCGAGACCGTGCTGATCGAGGCGGCGGCAACCGGCATCGGGAGTGCGCTCACGCAACTCGCCAAGGAATACGGCGCCGCGCGCATCATCGCGACCGCGGGTGGTCCCGAAAAGGCCGCAAGGGCACGGAAACTCGGCGCGGACGAGGTGCTCGATCACAACAACCCGCAGTGGCCGACCCAGCTGCGCGAAGTACTCGGCGACGCCACCGTCGACGTCGTCTTCGATTCGATCGGTGGCGCCACCGCCGTCGAGGTGCTGGCCGCCATGACACCGCTGCGCGGACGAATGCTCAGCTACGGCTGGCTGTCCGGCGCACCGGCACAGGTCGGCGTCGCCGACCTGCTCACCAGCGGCCTGACCCTCATCGGCTGCGCGGGCCCGGCGTGGCTGGCCCGGGTCGCCGACGCCCGCACCGCGACGCTGGAGCGTGCGGCCGCCGGGAATCTCGATGCATTGGTGGACGCCATCCTTCCGCTGAGCGAAGCGAGCCGGGCCCACCGGCTCGTCGACGATCGCTCCCCGATCGGCAAGATCATCCTGCGCCCCGAGTCGATCGAGGCGTGAGCCCGTGGTTGGCCGTCGCCCGGCGGCGGCCGACCACGAAACACCGCTGACAGCACAGACCGGCGCTCGGACCGATCGGCGAATATCGTGGGAGCGGTGCAGACATCTGTGGCGCCGCATGTCGTCGCGACCAATGAGCTGACCGCGCGATGGTGCGCCGCGGCAGGCGCAGCCGACTTCGTCGTGTCCGGCGCCGGTGTGTGGCCGCTGTTGGCACTGCTCGCCGCCGCCGCGGAGGGGGCCGCGCGATCCGAACTGGAAACGGCAATCGGGGTGTCTGCCGAGGTGGCGACCACCGCGGCATTGGATCTATTGCACACACTGGCCGACGCCGAGGACGTGTCCGCCGCGCTCGGCCTCTGGGTTCGTGATGACCTACCGCTGCACGAGAATTGGACGCGCCGACTGCCAACGGGCACCATCGACCGACTCGGCGAACAACAAGTCCTCGACGAATGGGCTCGGCGGCACACCGGCGGACTCATCGAGAAGTTCCCGCTACGTATCGAGCGCGACACCGTGCTCGTCCTCGCCACGGCCCTCGCGGCGAAGACCACCTGGGAAGCGCCGTTCACCGCAACCGAGCTGGCGCCCGAAACCGGCCCGTGGCAAGGGCGGCGCGGACCCGGCCTCCAACGCGTCACCAACCGCCTCACCGATGCCGCGATCCTCGAAGGATCACAACCGGTCACCCGGGTAGTCGTGACCGGGACCGCCGATGTGGATGTGCACCTGCTGCTCGGTGCGGCGACCCCCGGCGACGTTATTGCGACCGGTCTGGGCGCGATGACCGGTGCGGTGCCGATCCGCACCGACCTCCCTGCCGGGACCACTGGACCCGGTCTCGCGGTACGTACCCACACCGGGCGGTCGCGGCGCGATCTGCTCGAAGTTCGCCTGCCGCCCTTCGAGATCCGATCGACGCACAACCTTCGCGCACAGCCGGAGTTGTTCGGCCTGACAGCGGCGACCGACAGCACACACGGCCACTTCCCCGATATCTCCCCCGACCCGCTGTATGTAGCCCAGGGCGCACAGGAAGTACTCGCCCGTTTCACCCGAACCGGTTTCGAGGCCGCGGCCATCACGGCCATCACCATGGCGCGGGCCGCGGCTCTGCTGCCGGAACGCCTCGTCACCACCATCTCCGTCGCCTTCGACCACCCCTTCGGCTTCATCGCGGTGCATCGCCCGACCGGGCTCGCCGTCGTCGCAGGCTGGGTTGCCGAGCCGCCGACCGAGCCGATCGGCTGACCGATCCTCCCCACTACCTGCCGAAGTCCCTCGGCAGGCGATCGAACTGGGCGACAGTGGGAATCCCGGGTGGTCCGGCGGCTGCCACGCTGACAATGATCGGCTCGCGGCCGACTCGAAAGCCGGCTATCGCGTAGGTGTTTCGGGATGGATCGACCGCTGCCCAGGGTCGGTCGGCAGCCTGTTGGGCGGTGCGCCGCACCCCGAGCGGACAGGGCGCATCATTGGTCGGGTCAGACCGCCTCTCGACGCAGCACGAAGAAATATGGTTCGGTCATGCCGCGCAGATCCATCACGCCGAGCAGGGTGCGTTCGTCGACCCGCCGGAAGTGATCGACGATCGGCAAGTGGTCGTAGATCATGCCCGCGCTCAGCACACCGCGATACTCGATATCGCGCAAACGTGCTGCAGGCGTGCGGGTTCGAAGCACCGAACCGATCACCCGCAACGACTTACGCGCCATCCGCACGCCCGCGAGCGGCACCCGGCCTGCGAGGCCGAGCGGGACCCGGCGGGGATCGACGGGGAACACGGTTCCGGTCTCGTCCGCGAACAGCAGCGGGTGGACGGTGTCGGCGGTGTCGAACTGCTTGCCATACCAGCCCGAGGCGACGAGCACGCCGGCGAA
The DNA here is from genome assembly GCF_045208035.1 of Nocardia sp. NBC_01009. Lineage (NCBI taxonomy): Bacteria > Bacillati > Actinomycetota > Actinomycetes > Mycobacteriales > Nocardiaceae > Nocardia > Nocardia sp. NBC_01009. Next base: position 6,638,355 of record NZ_CP108695.1, read on the forward strand.
CGGATGCCGGGTGTCCAGCTCCTCGCCGCGCCAACGTCCGGTCGTGATCTCCGCGGTCGGCACGCCGGGGAGGCGGTCGAAGAGCTCCCACGCCTGCTGTGGCGTGCACCCGCCGGCCTGCAGCGCCGCCAACTCGGCGGTCCCCGGCGCTGCGCTCCTCGTCTCGGCCATTTCGGTCTCCTCGCCTGCGGCAACGTTGCAAGAAGGAGACTATCAATCTCTCAGGTCAGGTCGCTCAGTACTTCGCCATCAGGTAGGAGCCCGCGATAATCATGGCGCACGCAGCGATTCGTTGGACATTGATGCGACGACGTGGGAACCCCATCACGCCGAAGTGGTCCATCGCGGTCGCGAGAAACATCTGACCGCCGATGATCAAGGCGTTGAAGGTGCCGATTCCGACGCTGGAGGCAACGGTGATCATCGCGAAGATCGCCGCACCGCCGGTCAGACCGCCGAACGGCGCCCACTTGGGCATGGCCGCGAGATCCGCTCGGGTCGGCAACTGCCGATTCGACGAAACCAGCAGCGCGACAACAAGAATGATCCCGACGCCGGTGAGGGCCACCGCATAGGAAACCACCCCGCACAGCCACACATTCTTCAGCGCCAACTTCAGCGTGTTCTGACAGCCTGCCTCGATGGACCGCAATGCACCGCCGATCAGCAGGAATACGAAGACCAGGGCAAATGCCGAGCGCGGCAGCGCGGTGCGAGTCTCGACCTCGGGTTCGGTGGCAGTGGTCATCGGACAATCCCTTCAACAGGCGCGGTGGTGAGCGGGGTGGTTTCTTGTTTCGCCGAGTCGCTGGCCATCAGATAGACCGCCACCGTGATCAATACGGCGCCGACCACACGGGGTGCGGTCAACTCCCTGGTGGCGAACCCCATGAGTCCCAGGTCGTCCATCACCAGCGCGACCAGCATTTCGCTCACGATGACGACCGCGTTGAACGTTGCCACGCCGACATATTTGGCGACGGTGATCATGCCGACCACCGCGACACCGCCGATCAGGCCGCCGAACGGCGCCCACCACGGCATGTTTCGCACGTCGTCGAGGGACGGCCACGCCGAAGGCGCGACCACCCTCGACACCGCCAGGAAGATCAAGAATCCGGCCAGCGCAACGGCATACGAGAACACCGCGCACAACCACACGTTCTGCACATAGATCTTCTGCGTGTTCTGACACCCGACCTCGATGGACCGCAGCCCACCGGACACCAGGATGAAAAGAAATACGAGCCCAAGGCTAATGGCGACCATGACGAGACACGTCCTTTGGTTCGGGAGGAGCAAACGCCATCACGAACCCAGCGATGATCGGCGCGACCGGCCTCCAGAGGAGAACCGCATGTCCGTTTGCTATCGACACCACCAATCGTGACCCACATAACGTACCGTTGGTTAGTGGCACCGTCAATAGCGGGCCGTGGTTTTTGGAGTCCTTGCATGTACCCCGTGTCGTTCCGAAAGACCTTGCAGGAGAACATTGCTCGAGATATTCGAGGACTCGAGCGACGCCGCACCCGACACAGCCCGGCGCGCGACCCAGTCGTCCCAGCACTGAACAGCTGCCACCATGCCCCCTGCTGAGATGATGGCGAACGTGCCCGAGCAGATGCTTTCCTCCGCGCGGACCCCTCCTTCGACCACACCACCGCCGCGATGGCGGCCGAGCACGCTGGACTGGGTCCGGCTCGGACTGTTGCTCGCCGGACTGCTGTGCGTGCTGACCGGACTACTGCCACAGGACCAGGCCGTCGACAATATGCGCCGGATCGGTCCGCTGCTGCTGTTCCTCGGCAGTGTGATCGTGCTTGCCGAACTCACCAGGCAGGCCAAGGTTTTCGATGTCATCGCGCATCGCATCGCAATTCTGGGTCGCGGCTACTATCCGGCGCTGTTCACGCTGTGCGTGCTGTTCGCATCCGCTACCACGATCCTGCTCAACCTGGACACCACCGCGGTGCTGCTCACACCGGTCATGCTTGCGCTGGCGAGACCCGCCCGGATCCCTCCACTACCGCTGGCGATGACCACGCTGTGGCTGGCCAATACCGCCAGCCTGCTGCTGCCGGTCTCCAATCTCACCAATCTGCTGGCCGCGGACCGGATTGCGTTGCACGCCACCGACTTCGCCGCGCGCATGTGGGCGCCACAGCTGGTGTCGATCGTCGCGACGATGATCTGCCTGTGGATCTGGTACTGGCGGCGCGGCCGACGCGATGCCGACCGATACCTGCCGCCGGAACCGGTCCGCCCGGAGAATGCGAGGCAGCGCGCGCTGCTGTACACGACGGCGACCGCGTGCCTGCTGTTCGTCCTGGCCATCCCGTTCGTCGGCGATCGCATCGGCATCGCCGCCACGCTCGCCGCGGCCATCACGGTGGCGGCCTTCGCGATCTTCGACCGTTCCGCGCTGCGGCTGTCACTGATCCCCTGGCAGCTGCTGGTTTTCGTGGTCGGGTTGTTCCTCGTGGTGCCCACACTGAGCAGATTCGGACTGTCCGAGGTGATGCACTGGCTGATCGGCACCGACCCCGACGCCCTCGGCACATACCGCGCCGCAGGAGCGGGCGCTGCGCTGTCCAACGTGGCCAACAACCTGCCCGCCTATACCGCAGGCGAGACCGTCGTACCGGACGCGAACCGAAACCAACTGCTGGCCTTGCTCATCGGCACGAATATCGCCCCACTGGTCACCCCATGGGCATCCCTCGCCACGCTGCTGTGCCTCGAATTCTGCCGCACCCATGAGGTCCGAGTCCCGATGCTCCGCTTCGTCCTCACCGGCCTGGCCCTGGCCACAATCGCAACCACAGGAGCGGTAGCCGCCCTCCTGCTCACCGGCTAACCAACAACGATCACACCACCCGATCGTGAGCGGCACATTGCCGTCGCCGGTTTCCGCGTGCGCGGGTCGACAACAAGCTAGGTCACCGTTCTATGCTTCCCGTGACACGCAGCTCCGCTACCGATGGGAGTTAACGGTGGACATCGAGTCCCTGCGCTATATCGTCACTTTGGCCGACGATCTACATTTCGCGCGGGCCGCGCAGCGTCATTTCGTCTCAGCCGGGCACTTCGGTCGTCGGGTGCAGCAACTCGAACACGCGCTCGGTGAGCGGCTATTCGATCGCACCAGCCGCCGGGTCGAGTTGACCCCGGCCGGTCTTCGGATCGTCGCGCACGCCCGCACTGTGCTGTGCGCGCTCGACGAGTTGTGGGCGAGCACCGATCCAACCTTGGGGAGTCGGTCCGGCCTATTGCGGATCGGAGTCCTCGGATTCGGGATAGCAGAGCGATGGCCGCAACTGCGAGACACCTTGGCCGCGGCCATGCCGAACCTGAAGCTCGTGCACGAAGAACTCGACTGGCTTTCACAATACGAGGCGGTGCGCCGGGGCCACGTCGACGTCGGCATCGTGCACGACCTCGGCGAGCTCGATGGATTGGTGTCCCAGCGGGTGTACACCACGCCGTCGGTCGCGGTCGTCCCGGCATCATCCCCGCTGGCCGACGCCGATCTGCTGAGCTGGGACGACGTCGCCGACTGCGGATGGGTCGGGTTGTCGAGTGCCCACCCGCGATTCAAGGAGTGGGCAGGCCCCGCCCAGCAGGTGCCTCGGAATGCACCGACGGTAAGGACACCGACGGCGATTGCGAGCGCGGTCGCCACCACCGGGCTAGTGGGGCTGCAGGGTGCGGCCGCGAGCCGCTACTTCGCCCGACCCGATGTGCTGTTCGTGCCATTCGACACCAAACCGGTCGAGGTCGCCGTCGTCACCAGGCAATCCGACAGCCGCCCGGTTGTGCAGGCTTTCCGGCAAGCGGTCGAGAGCCTCGGCGATGACCTGGCGGATGCATGATCGGACCGATCCGTCACCCAGGCGGCCGCCCTGCCGCTGGCCGTGCTGACGGCGTCGCGGATGCTCGTCGACGTGGGGCAGGGCAAGACCACCGGCAAGTTCGTACTGACCGTGGCGGACGTCTGATTCGGGTGGCCTGCACCACATGACTTGACCTCGAGTGCAGTTGAGGAATGAAGATCGACTCCGTGCGCGAGCGCCGGCGTCGACCAGTCACAGGTGAATTCCGTCGACCGCACACCCGAGTCCGCGAACCCGTCACAGCACAGTTCGCGGTTCGCTCCCGCTGGGCCAGTACACCCACCAGCGGGAGCGCAGGGTGCGCGCCGACAAATTCCGGTGGGCGGGACCGCCGAACGACGACAGCCGCACACCTTGCAGGTGCGCGGCTGTGGCGGACGTTCAGGTCAGGCGGAGACCGCGATCTCCCACTCGTAGACCGTGAGTTCCGATGACCCGGTGGTGTGGACCGGGTCGGTGAAGGCGATCTCGCGGGCGGCGTCGAGGTTGTCGGCGTGGATGACGTAGGCACCGCCGGTGCCGTCGGTGAAGCGGCCGCTCTCGACCAGGTGGCCGCGTTCGAGCAGATCGGCGAGGAACTCGCGGTGCGGCTCGACGACGGCGGGGTCGAAATTCGGCCTGCGCATCGCCATGACCAGGTACTTGTTCACCATCTCAGGCCTCGGGCTCCGGGCGCGGGGCCAGCGTCGCCGCGGCGGCGGCGCGGACCTGCGGTGCGACGAGCACGACCTGGCCGAGGACACCGTTCACGAATGACGGGGAGTCGTCGGTGGACAGCTCCTTGGCCAGCTCCACCGCCTCGTCGACCGCGACCACCGGCGGAACATCGTTGGCGTGGAACAACTCCCACACCGCGATCCGCAGGATGGCCCGGTCCACGGCGGGCAGCCGGGACAGCTCCCAGTCCTTGAGGTAGGACTCGATGGTGCCGTCCACCCGGTCGAGATCGTCGGCGACGCCTTCGACCAGGGTCTTGGTGTAGGCGTGCACCGGCGCGACAGCCTGATCCTGGGTGGACAGTTCGACGCGCTCGGAAACCAAGTCGGCCGCGTCGACGTCGCGGGCCTCCGCCTCGAACAGCAGATCGACCGCGCGGCGGCGGGCCTTGTGCCTGGCACCGAGCTTTTTGTACGTGGACTTCTGTTCGGCCACTGTCACATCATCCCCGTCTTTACCCGATCGCGGCAGCTGCGGGGCCCTACGTGGTCACGCTTCGTGAGCGTGACCAGGCGCGTCGCTACTGCCGCGGCCCGATGGCGGTAGGTGATCAGGAGTTCACCCGACCGAGGTAGCTGCCGTCGCGCGAGTCGATGCGCAGCTTGTCACCGGTGTTGATGAACAGCGGAACCTGCACCTCGGCGCCGGTCTCCAGGGTCGCGGGCTTGGTGCCGCCGGTGGAGCGGTCGCCTTGCAGGCCGATGTCGGTGTGCTGCACCTCGAGCTCGACCGTGACCGGAAGCTCTACGTAGAGCGGGGCGCCCTCGTGCGTGGCGACCTGCACGGTCATGTTCTCCAGCAGGAAGCGCGCGCCGGGGCCGATGGTCGACTCGGAGATCGAGATCTGGTCGAAGGTGTCGCCGTCCATGAAGACGTAGTCCGAACCATCGTGGTAGAGGTAGGTCATATCGCGACGGTCGACGGTGGCGGTCTCCACCTTGACGCCCGCGTTGAAGGTCTTGTCGACAACCTTGCCGGACAGCACGTTCTTCAGCTTGGTCCGCACGAATGCGGGCCCCTTGCCCGGCTTGACGTGCTGGAATTCGATGATCTGCTGGAGCTGACCGTCGATCTTCAGCACAAGGCCGTTCTTGAAGTCGCTGGTGTCCGCCACTGTCCTCGGATCTCCTCGTTCGTAATATCCACGTCTCGGGCAACCGGCGTCAGTCGACGACGGTCAGGTCTTTGCTGGTGTTGGTGAGCAGTTCCGGGCCCCCCTCGCGCACCACGAGCGTGTCCTCGATGCGGACGCCGCCGCGGCCGGGGAAGTACACACCTGGTTCGACGGTCACCGCCACGCCAGAGAGAAGTGTACCGGTTCCGGTTTTGGCGATTCCCGGCGCTTCATGGATCTGCAGTCCCACCCCGTGCCCGAGACCGTGCACGAACAGCTTCCCGTGCCCGGCCGCCTCGATCACCGCGCGCGCCGCCGCATCAACGTCGGCCACCGGCGCACCCGGCTGCAATGCTTCGCGACCGGCCCGCTGCGATTCCTGGACCAGGGCATATACCTCGCGGTGCCAGTCCGTGGGCGAGCCGAGCACGAAGGTCCGGGTCATATCCGAGTGGTAGCCGCCGACCACCGCGCCGAAATCGAGCTTGACGAAGTCGCCGACAGCGAGCACAGCGTCGGTCGGCCGATGATGCGGGACAGCCGAATTCGCGCCCGCCGCCACGATCGTCTCGAACGCCACTGCCGCCGCGCCGTGCTCGAACATGGCCCACTCGAGGTCCCTTGCCACTTGCCGTTCGGTGCGGCCGGGCCGCAGCCCACCGCGCTCGAGCAGCGTGGCGAGCCCGGCATCGCCCGCGGCGCACGCGGCGCGCAGCTGCTCGACCTCGTAGGCGTCCTTCACCATGCGAAGCTGTTCGACGAGGCCGGGTGTAGCGACGAACTCCAGGCCGGTGCACTGCTCAACGAAACCGCGGTGCTGATCGACGGTGACGACGTGACTTTCGTAGCCGACCCGGCCCAGTTGCCACTCCCCCGCGAGCTCCACGATCCTGCGGGCGGTGGCCCGTGCGATCTCGGCGCGCAGATCCGGCGCCTGCTCGGCGACCTGGGTGAGGTATCGGCCATCGGTGCCGATCACCGTGCGCTCCTCGGCATTGCGCATATCCCAGGAATGCACGAGCAGCGCGGCGTTGGACCCGGTGAATCCGGTCAAGTACCTGATGTTCACCAGATCGGTGACCAACAGCGCATCGACCTCGTTCTCCACCAGCAGACTCCGCAGCGCACCGCGACGCGCCGCGTAGTCGGGCTCGAGGCCCGCGTGATCAGCAGACATATGTCAAAGCTACCGCCGACACGCATCGCGGCGACACGCAACACCTACACCGGCGACGGGCGGATCCGCCGCGGGCGATGCCGTGGTCGGGCGGGTACCGCCGTGAACAGACAAACGTCGCAATACGGCTGAACCGAAATCCGCTCTGCCCCCGCACAATTACTGCGGAGCAGCCGGCGGTCGACGACCGCGACACCGAGCGGACCAGTGGTTGTTCACATATCGATCGGCTATCAACATTGTGGACCAGAGGCTTGATCGGCGACCGCGCCCGACAAAGGCTGGTAGCCATGGACTTTGCCGCATTCACCCTGCTCGTGGCCTGGTGTGCGATGCTCACCGTCATCGATATCCGGCACCGCAGACTGCCCGACATGCTCACCGGATCAGGGGCGCTGATCGTGTTCGGATACGCGCTGTTCACAACACAATTCACAACCGCGTTGCTCGGTGCTGCGCTGCTGACGATCCCCTACTTGCTGGTGCACCTGGTGTCGCCCGGGGCGTTCGGCGCCGGCGACGTGAAACTCGCGATCGGACTGGGTGCGGTGGCCGCGCTCGGCGGCGCGCGGACCTGGGTGTCGGCAGCGCTCGTCGCACCAGCACTCACCGCCGCGGTCGGCGTCGTGGCGCTGACGGTCCGGCGAATGCGAGCCGATGCCGACCGCACCGCAGCAATCACGGTGCCGCACGGGCCTGCGATGTGCTTGGCGACGATGCTGGCGCTGGCGGTGACGTATGACAACTGACGCCACCCCGACACGCCGGATCGATCCACCCGGACTCGAGCTCTGCGGCGCTCTCACAGCGACAACCTGGCCGGTGACGGCAGGTGGTGCGGCGACCATGTCACAGCCGGTGCGAGCGTGCCCGTGATCACGCCGGGCCGCGTGCCGGAGCACCCGCGCCGACATGGGAAGATGGACGACGTGTTGCGCTGGATAACTGCCGGAGAATCCCATGGTCCCGCCCTCGTCACCATCCTCGAGGGGATGGTGGCCGGTGTCGAGGTGACATCCCAAGAGATCTCCGCGCAGCTCGCGCGCCGCCGGCTCGGGTACGGGCGCGGCGCGCGAATGAAGTTCGAGGCCGACAAGGTCACCATCGTGGGCGGTGTGCGCCACGGCCGCACCATGGGTGGACCGATCGCGGTCGAGATCGCCAACTCCGAGTGGCCGAAGTGGACGATTGTCATGTCCGCCGACCCCGTCGACGAGACCGAGCTGTCGGATCTGGCACGCAATGCGCCGCTCACCCGGCCACGGCCCGGACATGCCGACTACTCGGGCATGCTCAAGTACAACTTCGACGACGCCCGCAACGTGCTGGAGCGGGCCAGCGCCCGGGAGACCGCAGCGCGCGTCGCGGCGGGCACGCTCGCCCGCAACTTCCTGCGACAAGCCTTCGGTGTCGAGGTCGTCTCGCACGTCATCTCCATCGGAGCCGCCGCGAACACCACCGGTCTGGTGCCCACCGCGAAAGATCTTGCCGCCATCGACGAGAGCCCGGTGCGCGCGTTCGACAAGGACGCCGAGGCCGCGATGATGGCGGAGATCGAGGCCGCCAAGAAGGACGGCGACACTCTCGGTGGCGTCGTCGAGGTCGTCGTGGAGGGTCTACCGGTCGGGTTGGGCTCCTTCATCAGCGGCGAGAACCGACTCGACTCGCGACTGGCCGCCGCACTGATGGGCATTCAGGCGATCAAGGGCGTCGAGGTCGGCGATGGTTTCGAGACCGCACGCCGACGCGGCAGCCAGGCACACGACGAGATGAAGCCGGGGCCCGACGGCGTGCTGCGCTCCACCAACCGGGCGGGCGGCCTGGAAGGCGGCATGACCAACGGCGAGGCCCTACGGGTCCGCGCCGCGATGAAGCCGATCTCGACGGTGCCGCGCGCGCTGGCCACGGTCGACATGACCACCGGCGAGGAAGCCGTCGCCATCCACCAGCGCTCGGACGTGTGTGCGGTGCCCGCCGCGGGTGTGGTCGCCGAGTCGATGGTGGCGCTGGTCGTCGCACAGGCCGCGCTGGAGAAGTTCGGCGGCGATTCGCTGACCGAGACCCTCGACAACATCACCAGCTACATCAAGCGCATCAGCGCCCGCCCACACGTGCCGCAATGATCGTCCAGACCGATCCGCGCGCACCGCGCGTGGTGCTGGTCGGACCGCCAGGAGCGGGGAAATCCACGATCGGCCGCAAGCTCGCGAGGGAACTCGGTGTCGAGCTGTACGACACCGACATCGGCATCGAGCGCGAGACCGGGCGCACCATCCCCGAGATCTTCGCCACCGACGGCGAACCCGAATTTCGCAAAATCGAGGAACGGGTGGTGCGCCGCGCCATCCTGGCCGAGCGCGGGGTGGTTTCACTCGGCGGCGGCGCCGTGCTGTCCAAGGACACCAGGGCGCTGCTGCGCAACCGCACCGTGGTCTACCTGGAAATCAGTGTGGCCGAAGGACTTCGCCGCACCGGCGCGAGCACGGGACGACCGCTGCTCAACGGCGCCGATCCCGGCGCGAAGTATCGGGAGCTGATGCGCAAGCGGCGGCCGTTGTACCGGGAGGTCGCCTCGGTCCGGGTGCGGACCGACGGTCGTAGCCCTGGACGCGTGGTGCGCATGATCATGGCGAAGCTGGGCATGGAGTCGGTCCTGCCGCAAGACGCGGAGCCCGACGCGACGGCGACCACCGGGACAGAAAGCACGACTGCTCGAGGCACCGCGCAGCAGACGGCACCGGGCGGCGAGAAGACACCGGGCGCCGGAAATCCGCAGGGCAATAGCAGGTCACGCGCCCGTCGGGCGGCACGGGCGCGCGCCGCGGCGCGCCGCAGGGACGCCCAGGGCGAACCGCAGCAGCAGGACAACACCGAGCCGACACCCGCGCCGACGGAAACGTCCGGCGACACACCGACACCGGGCAGCCGGTCGCGGCGCGCTCGCGCCCGACGCGCTCGCGCCCGAGCGATGAAACAAACGGCACGAACAGAATCGGAGCACACATGACCGAGCCGACTCGTCTCCAGGTCCGCACCGCCGACCCCTATCCCGTGATCATCGGCCGCGGGTTGCTCGGTGAACTGGTCGAAGCGGTCACCGGCGCGACCACCGGCGTGCGGACGGTCGCGATCTTCCATCAGCCGCCGCTGGCCGAAACCGCCGAAGCCGTTCGAAAGGCACTCGCCGACACCGGCATCGACGCGCATCGCATCGAGATCCCGGACGCCGAGTCGGGCAAGGACCTGGCCGTCGCGGGCTTCTGCTGGGAGGTGCTCGGACGCATCGGCCTGACCCGCAACGACGTCGTGGTGAGCCTCGGCGGCGGCGCGGCGACCGACCTCGCCGGGTTCGTCGCGGCCACCTGGATGCGCGGGGTGAATATCGTGCATGTGCCGACCACCCTGCTGGCGATGGTCGATGCGGCCGTCGGCGGCAAGACCGGCATCAACACCGAGGCGGGCAAAAATCTGGTGGGCTCCTTCCACGAGCCCGCTGCGGTACTGGTCGACCTGGTGACGCTGGAAACAGTGCCGCGCAATGAGATCGTCGCGGGCATGGCCGAGATCATCAAGGCCGGATTCATTGCCGACCCGGTGATCCTGGAGCTGGTCGAGGCCGACCCGGAGGCCGCGCTCGACCCCAAGGGCGAGGTGCTCCCCGAGCTGATTCGCCGCGCGATCCAGGTGAAGGCGGACGTGGTCGCCGCCGACCTCAAGGAAGCCAGCCTGCGCGAAATCCTCAACTACGGCCATACCCTCGGTCACGCGATCGAGCGCCGCGAGCGCTACCGCTGGCGGCACGGCGCCGCCGTCTCGGTGGGCCTGGTCTTCGCCGCCGAACTCGGTCGCCTCGCCGGACGTCTCGACGACGCCACCGCCGATCGCCATCGCGCCATCCTGCAGAGCGTCGGCCTGCCGACCAGCTACGACGCCGACGCGCTTCCGCAGCTCCTCGACGCGATGCAGACCGACAAGAAGACCCGTTCCGGCGTCCTGCGTTTCGTTGTCCTCGACGGCCTTGCCAAGCCGGGCCGCCTCGAAGGCCCGGATCCGACGTTGCTCGCCGCCGCATACTCGGCGATTGCCAAGGAAGGCAGCCCGAGTAGCGGCGCGATCCTGCTGTAATCGGAAAACGCCCGGCGACAACGACAACGGCGCACCTCCACAGGAGGTGCGCCGTTGTCGTCGCTCGATACCCGGGTCAGGCCGGGGTCGGCTGCGCGGTGGGTGGCGTGGATTGATTGTCGTTGCGGCGGCCCGCCAGCGCGCGGCCGATCGCGACGCCGAGCAGCGCGGGCACGAAGATCAGCAGGACGATGAACGAGGCCGAGGCGGTCAGCTCGAAGAACAAGCCGTTGTCACCGAGGTCGAAGCGGGGCAGCCAGTCCAGGATCCAGGCGACGAGGCCGCTGCCGACGCCACCGGCCACCGCGGCCTTCAGCCACAAGATGGTCAGATCGGAGCCGCGCTCCGGGTCGGGATGGGCGGCGCGGTCCTTGCGACCGTCCAGCACGCCCCACAATGCGATGACGCCGAGCAGGACGACCAGCGCCAGCATCCGCATCCACCCGCCTTGGGTCGGCCAGTACACCATCGCAAATCCCAGCACGGTACGCAGCACGACAACCAGCGCACCGAGGAGTGTGGCTCGCAACACCCAAGCATTCATGACCAACACAATAACCTGCGCCACGCGGATCCAAACTAGAACCGGTGTCAGATTTCGCGTGGCTCGATGGCCGCCGCCATTTCCGCGCGCGGGGCAGGCCGCCCGGTGAATTGCTCGACTTGGCCGTAGGCCTGATTCAGCAGCATCTCGAGTCCGCTGACCACGGTATGGCCCGCCCGGGCGACGGCCACGGCCAGCGGCGTCGGCCACGGGTTGTAGATGGCGTCGAGCACGACGGGCGCGGTAGCCACCGCGTCGGCGACGGCAGCGGCCGCGTCCGCGGGGACCGTGCTCACCACCGCGCCCGCTCGCGCGCACGCCGCACCGACCGCGTCGGGGTCGAATCCGAGCACCGTGGCCGTCATACCCAGACACTCCGCGAGATCCAGTGCGCTGCGCGCTCTTCCCGCATCGCGCGCGATCACGGTGACCTGCTTCGCCCCGAGCTCCGACAATGCGAGTAAGGCCGGACGCGCGGTGCCGCCCGCACCGAGCACGACAGCCTCGGCGAGTTCGGTGACACCGCCGCCACGCAGCGCGCCGGTGACGCCGTCCACATCGGTGCAGTCGGCGCGCCAGCCATCCACAACGCGGACCAGCGTGTTGGCCGACCCAACCAGAACGGCGCGCTCGGCACGCTCGGTCGCGTACGCCAAGGCGGCCTCCTTGCCCGGCATGGTCACCGAGAGTCCCACCCATTCGGGACCGAGACCGTCGACCAGGCCGGGCAGCTGCTCGGCGGTGCATTCGATGCGGTCGTAGGTCCAGTCGAGGCCGAGCGCGCGGTAGGCGGCCAGGTGCAGCTGCGGGGAGCGCGAATGTGAGATCGGCTTGCCGAGCACCGCCGCCCTGCGGGCTGGCCCGGCCGTCGTCGAGTCACCGCCCACTGTCGAGAATTCCGCTCTGCCTGGCTTTTTCGATGTTCCGCAGGTGCTCGTTGTAGCTCTCGGTGAACAGGGTGGTGCCCTGCTTGTCGACGGTCACAAAGTACAACCAGGTGCCCGCCTCCGGATTTTCCATGGCACGCAACGCATTCAGCGACGGCGCCGAGATCGGCGTTGCGGGCAGGCCGGGCATGGCGTAGGTGTTCCACGGCGTGCGCTTGCCCCGGTCCGCGTCGGTGGTGGCCACCTCGGTACGGTCGAGGGCGTAGTTCACCGTCGAGTCGAACTGCAGCGGCTGATTGACTCGCAAGCGGTTCACGATCACTCGCGCAACTTTGCCCATATCCTGGGCCAGCGCTTCCCGCTCCACCAGTGAGGCGGCGATCAGCGTCTGATACGGATTCAGCTTGGTCTCGGCGCCCGATTGCAGCAGCCCGGTCGACTCGTAGCTGCGCGCGCTGTCGGTCACCAACTGCTTCAGGATCTGCTCCGGCGTGCCGCTCGGGTCGAAATCCCAGGTCCCCGCGGCGATCAAACCCTCGAGCTGCCTGCTGCGGTCCGGCACGTCCTTGACCGATTGGGCCGCCCAGGACGGTACCCCGAGCGCGGCGGAATCCATGCTCGCGCCGGCGTCGTCGAGCTGCTCGTAGGTCACGCATTTCTTCGCTGCGCCGGTACCGACACAGCTGGCATCGGCGATCTTGCGGTAGATGCCTTCCGTGCGCGACCCGGTGTTCACGTCCTGCTGGTCGTGCAGCTGCCGTCCCTCGGAGACGACCAGGTTGCCGACCCGCGATTCCTTGCCGACCAGCGCGGTCACGGCCTGCAGGGCAGGACTGTGGCTCGGTATCGCGTAGTAGCCGGGCTGCACCGCGTTCATGTTCGAATTCCGCACGGCCGCTTCGATGAACGCGGCACTGCTCGCGACGACGCCCTTGGCCACCATCGCGTTCGCGATCTGGTTGGATGTGTCGCCCGGCTGCACCTGCACCACCACCAGCGGCCCAGCCGGTCCCGCATAGTCCTCGGCGGGGCCGAAGGCGGATTTCACCCACTTGTAGCCTGCGAAGCCCGCGGCGACGACGAACAGCAGCACGAACACGCTTGCGATCGTCCACAGATTCCGCCGACGGCGCTTGCGCTCGGCCGCCTTGCGTGACGCGACACGGGTGCCCCGCCGCCGCGATCCACCGCGCGAGTTCGCCGACCGCGACTCGGCCGCGCGGGGTTCCGAACGGCGGCCACGTGGCCGCCGTGGCTCCGGCAGTTCCTCGTCGTCACGCTCCGGTGCGGGGCGGCGCGGGCGCTGGCCACCGCCGCGGGTCGGCGCAGGCGGCTCCAGCGGCTCCTCGTCGGTGTAGCGCGGGATGACCGTCGTGTCGTCCTCGTAGGCAGCCCAGGCGGCATCGTCTCGCTTATAGCGGCGAGACTCGACCTCACGCTGCCGAAAGCGTTCCTCGGCCTGCGTCCATCGATCCGTCATGCATCGTCCCCGGACGACGCGGGACGCACCGCTCCATGCCGCTGGTGCGACACATCAGACGCGTTTTCGACCGACCTCAACACCGCACTCCGTTCGTCCAACCATCCTTGCAGGATCGATACGGCCGCCGCCTGATCGATCACCTGCCGCTGGCCACGCGCGCGAACTCCACTGTCCCGCAATGCACGTGCAGCTGACACCGTAGTCAAACGTTCGTCGGAAAGTCGGATAGGCACGGGAGCAATCGTGGTCCGCAAATGATCCGCGAACGCCATCGCCAGGGTGGCCGCGGAGCCTTTTTCGCCGCGCAATGTACGCGGCAGACCCACGATGACCTCGACGGCTTCGTATTCCCGCACAATTTCGGCAATTCTGGCTATGTCAGGTGCCAGACCGCCGCCGCGGGGATTCGGCTTGGCTCGAGGGACAGTTTCCACGGGCGTGGCGAGGATGCCGTCCGGGTCGCTGGCGGCGACGCCGATCCGGACACTACCGACATCGACGGCAATACGCCTACCGCGACCGGGATCGGTCGCCGCGTCGGGCCGCTCGGCGCCGGGACTCTCCGAGTCGGTCATCACCCGGCGAGTTCGACCACCCGAGCACGGACCGAAGCTAGGCCGACTTCGATACCCGAGGGATCCGAGCCCGCGCCCTGAGCCATCTCGGGCTTGCCGCCACCGCGGCCGGCGATGCTCGGCCCGAAGCTGCCGACCAGATCGCCCGCCTTGAAGCCGAGATCCTGGGCGGCCTTGTTGACGGTCACCACGAACGGCACCTTGCCATCGGTGTTGCCGAGCAGCACCACGATGGCCGGGCTGCTACCGAATCGGCCACGGATATCGGTGGCGAGCGTGCGCAGATCGCCCGCGGTGACGCCCTCAGGTGCCGCGGCGGCGACCAGCAGCACGCTGCCGACCCGCTCGGCCTCTTCGACGAACTTGCCCGCAGCGGACAGCACCGCGGCGACCTTGGTGCGCTCGAGTTCCTTCTCGGCCGCCTTCAACCGCTCCACCAACTGCTCGACGCGACCCGGCACCTCTTCCGACGGCACCTTCAGCGACGACGCCACACCAGCGAGCAGCGCCCGCTCCTTGGCCAGGTACTTGTAGGAGTCGAGGCCGACGAACGCCTCGACTCGACGCACACCGGAACCGACCGACGACTCACCGAGCAGCGTGATCGGGCCGATCTGCGAGGAATGCTGCACGTGGGTGCCACCGCACAGCTCCATCGAGAACGGGCCCCCGATCTCCACGACGCGCACTTCGTCACCGTAGTTCTCGCCGAACAGCGCCATCGCGCCCATCTGCTTGGCCTTGGTCAGGTCGGTGACGAAGGTATTCACCGGGAAGTCCGCGCCGACCGCATCGTTGGACACGGCCTCGATGTCGTTCTTCTGCTGCTCGGAAAGCTGCCCCTGCCAATTGAAGTCGAAGCGCAGGTAGCCGGGCTTGTTCAGCGAGCCCGCCTGCACCGCGTTCGGGCCGAGGATCTGGCGTAGCGCGGCATGCACCATGTGCGTGCCGGAGTGGCCCTGGGTGGCGCCACGCCGCCAGGCCGGATCGGCCTGCGCGAGCACGACATCGCCCTCGGTGAGCTGGCCCTGCTCGACGGTGGTCTTGTGCACCCACAGCTTCTTGGCGATCTTCTGCACATCGTTCACGCGCAGCTTCACCCCGGCGGCGGTGATCGAGCCGCGGTCGGCGATCTGGCCACCGGACTCCGCGTACAGCGGGCTGCGATCGAGAATCACCTCGACGTCCTGCCCGACCGTGGCGACGGGAACCCGGACGCCCTCGGCGATCAACGCCAGCACGTGCGCCTCGGAGGTCAGCTCGTCGAAGCCGGTGAACTCGGTGGCGCCACGGTCGACGAGCTCCTTGTAGACCGACAGATCGGCGTGCGCGTGCTTGCGGGCCTGCGCATCGTCCTTGGCGCGCTTGCGCTGCTCGGCCATCAGCGAGCGGAATCCGTCCTCGTCCACCGCGAGGCCGGCCTCGGCGGCCATCTCCAGGGTGAGGTCGATCGGGAAACCGTAGGTGTCGTGCAGGGTGAAAGCATCCGAGCCCGCAATGGTGCTGCTGCCCTTGGCCTTCACGGCCGCGGCCGTGTTGTCGAACAGGGTCGAGCCGGTGTTCAGCGTCTTGAGGAACGCCGTCTCCTCGCCGACCGCGACGGTCTCGATGCGGCGGAAATCGGTGGCGAGCTCCGGGTAGGACGGGGACATCAGGTCGCTGACGACCTTCATGAACTCGCCCATGACCGGCTTCTCCGCGCCGAGCAACCGAGCCGAGCGCACGATCCGGCGCAGCAGCCTGCGCAGTACGTAGCCGCGGCCGTCGTTGCCGGGGTTGACGCCGTCGGCGATCAACATGGCGCCGGTGCGGGCGTGGTCGGCGATCACGCGGAAGCGCACGTCGTCCTCGTGCGTGACGCCATAGGACCGGCCGGTCAGTTCCTCGGCCTTGTCGATGATCGGGCGCAGCAGATCGGTCTCGTACACGTTGTCCACGCCCTGCAGCAGGAACGCGACGCGCTCGACACCCATACCGGTATCGATGTTCTTCTTGGGCAGCGGGCCGAGGATCTCGAAGTTGTCCTTGCCGGTGCCCGCGCCGCGCTCGTTCTGCATGAACACGAGGTTCCAGATTTCGAGATAACGGTCCTCGTCGGCCTCGGGGCCGCCCTCGATGCCGTATTCGGGGCCACGGTCGAAGTAGATCTCCGAGCACGGACCGCACGGACCGGGGATACCCATCGACCAGTAGTTGTCGGCCATGCCGCGGCGCTGGATGCGCTCGGAGGGCACGCCGACCTCGAGCCAGATCTGCTCCGCCTCGTCGTCGTCGAGATAGACGGTGGCCCACAGGCGTTGCGGATCGAAGCCGTAGCCGCCGTCCTCGACGCTGCCGGTCAGCAGCGACCAGGCGAAGGTGATCGCCTCGCGCTTGAAGTAGTCGCCGAAGCTGAAGTTGCCCGCCATCTGGAAGAAGGTGTTGTGCCGGGTGGTGACGCCGACGTTTTCGATGTCACCGGTGCGCACACACTTCTGGACGCTCGTCGCGGTCGCGTAGGGCGGGGTCTGCTGACCGAGGAAGAACGGAACGAACTGCACCATGCCTGCGTTGACGAACAGCAGGTTCGGGTCGGCCAGGATCAGCGAGGCACTCGGCACCTCGGTATGGCCGGCACGGACGAAATGGTCCAGGAAGCGCCGTCGAATCTCGTGGGTCTGCACAGGTATCCAGCCTACCGGTGTGCCGCATCCGAATTTTCAGGGACCGGGGTGGTCCGCACCACCGTCCGCCGATCCCGGCGAACCGGCCACCCCGTCGGCGTTCGACCAGGTCCAGAGCGGCCTACCACTTCATCACCTCGCGCGCCTCGTCGGACGCTGATACCGCTGCATCGAACGCGCTGATCATCGCCTCTAGGCCGTAGACCTTGCATGATCGCCATGGCGAATCGGAGCAGTGCAGCGGTTCGAGAGTTTGCGCGCGGAGTAGCGGCGCGGCGTGCGTGAAGTCGAGACGGGCCCTGCCCAGTGGGGACTCGCGGTCGGCGATGTCGCAATGCCCTTCACCCACCAGCCCGCGGGCGGGTCGGTGACCGGCTCGCGGGGCGTCATACTCCAGGAATACCTGGCCGACGAGTTCGCCGCGGATGCGGGCCGCGGTCTTGTCGAAGATCGACTCGAGGTGATCCTGGACGGTGTAGGCGGATGCGCCGAGCGCCCTCGCGATGTCTATGGTGGCGCGGCCCTGGATGCAGAGGAGGGTCACCTGACATCAGCGCTGCGACTGTCGTCGCCACCGCGACGTGCGGCCGGGTCCGCGAGATCGACACCGCCCTGGATCGGGCAGGGGCGCGCGGGGGGTCGTGGCACGACGACGACACCCACCGTGTGCCTAGCCTCGTTTGCCTGTGCGCATACCCCGCACGATCCGCCGGAGCCGGCCCACCCGAGCCTGGATGTCACGCTCCGCGCCGTGATCGGTCGGGTGGTAGTAGTCGACGCCCACCAGTTCGTCCGGCGGATACTGTTGCGCGAGAACACCATCCGGATTGTCATGCGGGTACTTGTAGCCCTTGGCGTTGCCCAGCATCGCGGCGCCCGCGTAGTGGCCGTCACGCAGGTGTGGTGGCACCGCACCTGCCTTGCCCGCGGCGACATCGGCCATGGCCGCGCCGATCGCGCCGATGACGGCGCCCGATTTCGGGGCGGTGGCGAGGTGGATCGTGGCCTGCGCCAAAGCGAGTCGACCCTCGGGCAGACCAACCAGCTGGACGACCTGGGCGGCGGCGGCCGCGGTCTGTAGTGCGGTGGGATCGGCCATGCCGATGTCTTCGCTGGCGTGGATCATCAAACGGCGGGCGATGAAGCGGGGATCCTCCCCCGCGCTGAGCATGCGCGCCAGGTAGTGCAGGGCTGCGTCCACATCGG
Organism: Nocardia sp. NBC_01009; assembly: GCF_045208035.1. Lineage (NCBI taxonomy): Bacteria > Bacillati > Actinomycetota > Actinomycetes > Mycobacteriales > Nocardiaceae > Nocardia > Nocardia sp. NBC_01009. Next base: position 6,656,742 of record NZ_CP108695.1, read on the forward strand.
AGCCGCGGATGGACTTGATGAAGGCGCTGATCACGTCGTAGTGCTGATCGCCGGCACGGTCGTAGCGCACCGCGGCCTTATCGACGCTGGCCTCGACGAGATCCACGTCCACAGCGCCGTCCAGAGAGGACTCGGCCGACGCCTCCAGCGCGGTCAAGGCACGGCGGGCGTCGCCGCCCGCGATGCGCACGATGTGATCGAGCGCGGCATCGGTCACCTTGTACTCGCCGTTGAGGCCGCGTTCATCGCCGATCGCGCGTTCGAGCACCAGACGGATATCGGCCTCGGTGAGCGACTGCAGCTGCAGCACCAGCGAGCGCGACAGCAATGGCGACACCACCGAGAAGGACGGATTCTCCGTCGTCGCGCCGACCAGCAGCACGATCCGGTTCTCCACCGCGGCCAGCAGTGCATCCTGTTGAGTCTTGGAGAAGCGGTGCACCTCGTCGATGAACAGCACGGTCTGCTCGCCCGCGGTGAGCCTGCGGCGCGCCACATCGATGACCGCGCGCACCTCTTTCACCCCCGCCGACAAGGCCGACAGTGCCTCGAAGCGCCGGCCGGTGGACTGCGAAATCAGCGAGGCGAGGGTGGTCTTCCCGGTGCCCGGCGGCCCGTACAGCAGCACCGACGCCGCGCCCGAACCCTCGATCAACCGCCGCAGCGGTGACCCCGGGCCGAGCAGATGCTGCTGGCCGACCACTTCGTCCAGCGCGGCGGGCCGCATCCGCACAGCAAGCGGGGCGCCCGCATCGCGGCGCACCACTCTATCGATGGTGTGCTCCGTCGGCGCGGCATCGCCGGGCACGTCGAACAGGCCTTCGCTCACGCTGAGCAGGTTACCGAGACCCACCGACAACGCCGCAGCGCAGCTGTTCCTCGATGTTCACTGTGACGTCGGGCGGTCCGATTTGCGTGTCGACCGGACATCGGATGTGATCACTACCCGTGGCTGAAAACACGGTCGTTTCACACCCCGGCTCCCCCGGATCCCTCGCCCGGCGCACCCTGCTGAAGGGTGGCGCTGCAGCAGCGGCCGCCGCCACCATGCTGGCGGTCGCCGCACCGGCGCGCGGCGCTGCCGAACCGGTGTTCCGGCATGGCGTTGCCTCCGGCGATCCGCTGCCCGACGGGGTGATCCTGTGGACCCGTGTCACCGTATCCGATGCCGCAACGCCGGGTTCCGGTGTCGGCGAAGCAGCGGCAGTGCGCTGGGAGGTCGCCGCCGACGAACGGTTCACCTCGCTCGTCGGAGCCGGAACCGCCACGGCCACAGCGGATTCCGATCACACCGTCAAGATCGACGTGAGCGGGCTCGCACCCGGCACACGCTATTACTACCGCTTCACCGCGTTCGGGGTGACCTCATCGGTCGGGCGCACCTGCACCGCACCCGCCGCCTCGGCCACCCCCGACCGCCTGCGGTTCGGCGTGGTCTCCTGCGCGAACTGGGAGGCCGGATACTTCGGCGCCTACCGGCACCTGGCGGCGCGCACCGATCTCGATGCGATCGTGCACCTCGGCGACTACATCTACGAGTACGGGCACGGCGAGTACGGCGGCCGCAACGGCTCGGTCCGCCCGCACGACCCGGTGAACGAGATCGTCACGCTGGCCGACTACCGGATCCGACACGCGCAGTACAAGACCGATCCGGACCTGATGGCCCTGCATGCGCTCGTGCCGTTCATCTGCACCTGGGACGATCACGAGGGCGCCGACAACTCCTGGTCCGGCGGCTCCAGCCACCACAACCCCGCCCTCCAGGGCGACTGGCAGGACCGGCGCGCGGCGTCGGCCCGCGCCTACCTGGAGTGGATGCCGGTCCGTACCAGCGGCTCCGGCGCCGACGTGCAGATCTACCGGCGGCTGCGTTTCGGCACCCTCGCCGAACTGTCGATGCTCGACCTTCGCAGCTACCGCGATCAGGAGTCGAAGCCCGGCGCGGGCTGGCGCGAGATGGACAACCCGGCGCGCACCATCACCGGCAAGGCGCAAATGGAGTGGCTCACCGCCGGTTTGGCGTCCGCACCGGTGCGCTGGAAACTGATCGGCAACTCGGTGATGATCGCACCGTTGGTGTTCCCGCCCCTGGAGCCGGCCACCACCGCGGCCGTCACGACCATGATGGGCGTGCCGCAGGCGGGCATTCCGGCCAACAGCGACCAGTGGGACGGCTACACCGCCGACCGGCAGCGGCTGTTCCGCGCGATCACCGACCAGCAGGTCGGCGATGTGGTCTTCCTGACCGGCGATATCCACTCCTCCTGGGCCGCAGACCTGCCCGTCGACGCCGCGAACTACCCGGGCGGACCGACCGTCGGCGCGGAATTCGTCGTCCCCTCCGTCACCTCCTCGAGCCTCGGCGAAATCATGAAGGCGCCACCACGCACGGTCGCGGTGCCGGTGGAAGAGTCGATCAAGGGCGTCAACCACCACCTGCGCTACGTCGAACTGGATTCGCACGGCTACGGCGTGCTCGAGGTCAACCCCGACCAAACCCAGATGGACTGGTTCTATCTCACCGATGTCGCAGACCCGAATTCCGGCGTCCGCCACGGCGCCTCCTACGCCGTCCGCTCCGGCGGCCGGATCGAACCACGTCCGGCACTGCTGCCCTGACGACCGTCGCGCCGAGATTCACCCGGCAAGTCGCGATACGCGAACCACGAATCGGGGCAGAATTCTTTCCGACGGTTGTCGATTTCCGTCGAACTCGCTCGTCGGGATGAGTACGGGACCCGAACGGCGGGTTCTGCCACCGAAGGAGCGCTGTCATGAGCCAGTATCTGGTGCTGATCTATGAAGACGAGAATGCCTATGCGACCGCTTCGCAGGAAGTCATGGGCGCGGTCTACCAGGACCACGTGACGTTCCAGGAGATCGCGGGCGATGCGCTACAAGGCGGAAACGCCCTGCAGCCGACCCCCACCGCCACCTCGATACGCAAGAACGACAACGGCGATTTCACCGTGACCGACGCGCCGTTCGGCGAGGCCAAGGAGGCACTCGGCGGCTACTACCTGCTCGAGGCTCCTGATCTGGATGCCGCGATCGCACTGGCAAAGCAGGTGCCCGCCCGATTCGGCGGTGTCGAGGTGCGCCCGATCATGGTGTTCGAATAGACCGAGCGCAGGCAGGGAACGGGCGGTCGATGTCGATCCACACCCCCGCGGCCGAGCGGGCGGCCGCGGCCGTCGAGCAGGCGCATCGTCGCGAATGGGCCTTCGTGCTCGCCGCGACGGTGCGGCTGGTCCGCGATTTCGATCTGGCCGAGGAGTGTGTGCAGGACGCCTACGCCAAGGCGCTCACGGAGTGGGCGGCCGACGGCGTGCCTGCGAAACCCGGTGCCTGGCTCACCACCGTCGCCCGGCGTCGCGGCCTCGATCTGCTACGCCGCAATTCGACCATGCAGCGCAGCCTGCCGCTGCTGGTCACCGACCACGTCGAAGGCGACACAGCCGATCTCGCACTCGCCGCTGTCGACGCCGCCACCGATATCCCCGACGACCGACTCCGGCTGATCAGCACCTGCTGCCACCCGGCGCTGGCCCGCGAGGCTCAGGTGGCGCTCACCCTGCGCCTGGTCTGCGGCATCACCACCCCCGAGGTCGCACGCGCCTTCCTGCTCAGCGAGTCGACCATGGCGGCGCGAATCACGCGCGCCAAGAAGAAGATTGCGCTGGCAGGCATCCCCTATCGGGTGCCGTCGGTGCGGGAACTTCCGCAACGCCTCGATGCCATCTGTGCTGTCATCCATCTGTTGTTCACCACCGGCCACACCGCGCCGTCCGGTGATGCGCTCGTCCGTGCCGATCTCGTCGAGCGCGCACTGCAATTGGCGCGGATGATGCATACGCTGGTGCCCGACGATCCGTCGATGACCGGTCTGCTGGCACTGATCCTGCTCACCGATGCCCGCAGGGCGGCACGCGTGACCGCGGACGGCGAACTGTGCACCCTCGAACATCAGGACCGTGCCCGGTGGGACCGTGCAGCCATCACCGAGGGCGTCGCATTGGTGAAACATGCACTGCCACATACCGACCGGTACACGCTGCAGGCTGCGATCGCAGCGGTGCACGATGAGGCGCCGAGCTGGGAACAGACCGACTGGCGGGAAATCACCGGTCTGTATGTTCTGCTGCTTCGGGAGTGGCCGTCCCCGGTGGCCCGCCTGAATTATGCGGTGGCGGTCGGGCTTTCCGGCAATCCGAGCCGCGCGCTCGCCCTGCTGAACGACCTTGCCGCCGAGCCCGCCCTGGCCACCTACGGCTACCTTGAGGCCTCTCGCGCGGCGTTCCTCGCCCGGCTCGGCCGCACCGCAGATGCCGCGACGGCCTATGAACGGGCGCTGCTGCTGACCGAGAACACCGTCGAACGCGCCTATCTGGAAAAACGTGCGGCCGAACTCGACCCGTGACCACGGCACCGTCTTCGAATGCCCCGCATGTCGAATCCGGCATGCACCGGACGAATCCTGTTCGGTCCAGACCTGTTCGGACCGGTCGGTTACTCGGACCAGCGCTCTTCGAGCATGGCCGAGACATCCTCGGCGAAGTCGCCGACAGCATCGTCACCCGTGCAGCGGGCGTCCTCGGCCAGCGCCGCCCAGCGGTTGATCAATGCCTCCGAGCGCGGCACCGAGAGTCCGTGCTCGCGAGCCGCGGCGATGCGGGCATGGTCCGCGGGCAGGAACCAATAGGTCGACAGCCACACCCAGATCAGGCGGGCCTCCAGGATGCGCTCGGCAAGCACGTCGTCGTCGGCCAGTGACTGCCAGACGCCGACGACCTCCGAGCGCCACGCCTCTACCATCTGCTGTGCGCGTTCGCGGGACAGTTCGAAGTCGCACAGGCATCCAGGGAAAGACACCAGCGCGTAGGCGATGTCGAGGGTGGCATCGCGGAAACCGCCCCATTCGTAGTCGAGGAACCGCGCACCCTCCTCGTTCAGGATGACATTGTCCGGGCACAGATCCGAGGGACTGAAGGCGCGAAAACGCCCCGCGGAGAACAAGCGGTTACCGCGCACGATCCGCTCGGCGATCTCACCGGGCACCTCGATGCCGAGTTCGCGCTGCAGCATGCCGGGCACCTCGGAGATGGCGGCCTCGGCCTGCTGCGCGATGCCGTCGACCCGGTGCACCACATCGACGCGGCGCAGCAGCGCGACGAAATCCGCCTCGCGCCCAACAGTTGCCGCATGCATTCTGCCGAGCGCCTGCGCGAAGGCCATCAACCCGTTGCGGGTCGCAGGCTCCGAGCCGGACTGCAGGACCGCGGTGATGCTGGCGTTGTCACCGAGGTCGCTGAGGATGAGCAACCGGTCGGGCAGGCTGTGCGCTATCAGGTACGCGCCGGGTCGTTGCTCGCGACTGAGCGCAGTCGTGAACTGGTAGGACACCGCTTCGCGTAGGAATGCGGAGTCGATGCTGGCCACACCGGGCGCTAGCCCTCCGGTGTGGCGATCCTCTGCGGAGCCACGGACCTGCTTGATAATCAGCGTCCGTGGCAACGAAAAGGCGTTCTCTGAAACACGTACGCGTAGGACAGTTGTCCTGCCACTGCCGCTGAGCTCGATCGGATCGCTCAGCTTCACCGGAGCACCCATTCGCTTTGTAAGCAACTGTTGCGCTGCGGACACGACTTCGGCGGCGCGTTCGGCCAATAGTGCGGTCATCGCCATTCAAGCTACTCGCACCGGGTCACTTCTAGCGAGCAGTTACACAACCTTTCCGCGTCGTTCGGCGTGTCTCGGTCGAGGTTGCGGAACGGGCGCTCCTTGCTTGACACCATTGCGCGCGTCCGGTTTTCTCATCGTCAACTGCCGTGCGCCACACCGCAAACCAGTTGCGTCGAAAGGTCTACGACAATGGCCGACACACCGTCTTCCACACCGAACGATCCAGCTGGCGAATCTCCCGAGCACAGCGGTGGCGAGAAGTTCGCCGCGCAGCCGGGTCAGCACGAAAGCTCCGACCCGCAGTCGCCGGGCACCGGCACCGAGCACGGCCGCCACGAGATGGCGGGTCCCGCCGGGTACCCGCAGTTCGAGGGCCCGGGCGCGGCGCAGTACGGCAGCGAACCGGTGGAGCCACCGCCCGCGGTGGCTCCGATGCCGCAGGCCCCGCCCCCTCAACAACCGCCTGCGCCGCACCAGCCGACCTACGGTCCGCCGGGGACCGGTCCGGCGGGTCCCCAGCCCGGCATGATGCCGCCGCCCGGGATGCAGCCCTACCCCGGCGCAACACCGCCACCGCCCAGCATCATGCCGCCACTGCCCGGCGGCCCGCTGCCGACCTACGGCTATCAAGCCGCTGACAACGTCCCCCGCAGTCTCGACGTCGGAAACGCGTTGAGCTACGGCTGGGAGAGGTTCCGGGCGAATCCGCTGCCGTGGCTCGGCACCACCGCGGTCGGCGTACTCATCTATCTCGCGTTCGTCCTCGTCGTCCGGATCACGAATCCGACGTCGATGCTGCCCGTGCTGCTGATCTTCCTGGCCGTGATGGTAGGGATCTGGCTGCTCCAGGCCGCGCTCGTCCGTGGCGCGCTGTACGAAACCGACGGCTACAAACCGGTTTTCGGGTCGTACTTCCACTTCGTGAACGCGGGCAATGTGCTGCTGACCGCACTGCTGGCGTTCGTGCTCACGGGGATCGGTTTCGCGCTGTGTGTCCTGCCGGGGCTCATCGCCGGGTTCCTGTGCATGTTCGCGCTGCATTATGTCGTGGATCAGGATCTGGGCCCGTTTGCCGCGATCAAGGCCAGCGCCACCCTTGTTGTCACCAATGCCGGGCCGGTGCTCTTGCTCGCTCTCGCGGTCATGGTGCTGACCGTCGTCGGCGCGATTCTGTGCGGCCTCGGTTTGTTCGTTGCCGCGCCGGTGGCAACTATCGCGGTGACCTTCGCCTACCGCACCCTGACCGGCGGCATGGTCGCGCCGCTCTGAAAACTGGCGCGTGCGGTCGCTAGCCGACCAGCGACCGCATTCCGACCCACTGCTTGAAGCGCGATATGGGTCCGCCCTCGCTGCCTGCGCGAGGGCGCATCTCCAGCACGATCACCCCGGCCACCACGATGCCCGCCAGATTCACCGCCAGCTGGCCGGCCGACATGAACGCGATACGCCATTCCCCCATGGTGGCCGCGACCACGGCGAATCCGGCCGCGGGCACCGTCGTCACCGAAATGAACACCCCGATAAGGGCGGCCGATTTCGCGGTGACCAACGAAAGCATCCCCGCCCCACCGGCGAGCAGCGCGACGACGAGCGAAAACGGACCGACCTCGTAGATGAAGTCGACGTTCTTGATGTCCTCGATGCCTGCGAGGTCGATCCAGCCGAACTGCTCCCAGGCCAGCGTCGCCGCCAGGGTGAACAGCATGGCCACCGGGAACCCGATCGCCAGCGCGAGCGCCGAACGGCGCGCGAGCAGAAAATCACGGCGCACCAACCCCACTGCGAACGCCGCCAGCGGCCCGAACTCCGGGCCGACGACCATCGCACCGACGATCGTCACCGGCGAGTCCGTCGCCACACCAACGGCAGCGAGCAGACAGGCGATGGTGAGGAAGGCGACGAAGGTGGAGTTGAGCGACGACTCCTCGTGCACCTGGTTGAGCAGCTCCTCCCACACCACCGCATCGGTCGGATCGCCCGGCGCCTCCGTGATCGCGCGCTCCCCGGCATCGGAGAGCACAGTCTCCACTGGTCCGAGGGTGATGCCGCCGGAATGGGTGATGCCGAGCGAGGTGAGGTCGGCCAGCACATCGTTGGCCGCCTCACGCGCGACATCGGCCTGCACCAGATCCCCCGCAGGCTCGACGGCGACACCCCGCGCCAGCGTCACATGCGTAACGCCCGGATCCGCGGCCAGCACCGACATCACCTTGTCGGTCACATCGGGTGGGCTGATCATACGCAAGTGCAGCAATGGATCCCCTTGTGGTCACCGTCGATCGAACGACATCGAAAACTGACCAGAAGGTACCGCCTGTGCCGTCGAGCCCGCCATTCCCCGATACGGTCCGCAACCCCCACGTCAGCCATGCCGTTCAGGGCCTGGTTTCGGTCCGACCACTGCGGGCACTTCCCGGCAGGTCCGGCAATTCTGCCTTCTCGACGTGAGAAGTACCCGCTGAGTCCGTGACGGGCACCAGCTGAACGGCAGTCGGCGGACTACTCCGCGGTGCGCTCGCCCGTGGCGTCGTCGCCCTTCGCCTCGGGAGCCTTCTTCTTCTCCGGTTTGAAGTCGAGCCCGGCTTCCTTGCGCTGCTGCGGGGTGATCGGTGCGGGCGCGTCGGTCAGCGGGTCGACGCCGCCGCCGGTCTTCGGGAAGGCGATCACCTCGCGGATCGAGTCGAGCCCGGCGAGCAGCGCAGTGATGCGGTCCCAGCCGAAGGCGATACCGCCGTGCGGGGGCGCACCGAAAGCGAAGGCATCCAACAGGAATCCGAACTTCTCCTGCGCCTCCTCATGGCTGATGCCCATCACCTTGAAGACCCGCTCCTGGACATCCCTGCGGTGAATACGAATGCTGCCGCCGCCGATTTCGTTGCCGTTACAGACGATGTCGTAGGCGTAGGCGAGCGCGGAGCCGGGATCGGTGTCGAAGGTGTCGATGGACTCCGGCTTCGGCGAGGTGAACGCGTGATGCACCGCCGTCCAGGCCGAATAACCCAGCGCCACATCGCCGCTCGCGGTCGCATCGGCCGTCGGCTCGAACATCGGCGCGTCCACGATCCAGACGAAGGCCCACGCGTTCTCGTCGATCAGGCCGACCTTGCGGGCGATCTCCCCGCGAGCCGCACCGAGCAGCGCGCGCTGTGCCTTGGCCGGACCGGCCGCGAAGAACACACAGTCACCGGGCTCTGCGCCGACGTGCTTGGCGAGGCCATCGCGCTCGGACTCGCTGAGGTTCTTGGCGACCGGACCGCCGAGCGTGCCGTCCTCCTGCACCAGCACATACGCCAGGCCCTTCGCGCCGCGTTGCTTGGCCCATTCCTGCCATGCGTCGAGCTGACGCCGCGGCTGGCTCGCGCCGCCCGGCATCACGACCGCGCCGACGTACTCGGCCTGGAAGACCCGGAAAGGCGTGTCCTTGAAGTACTCCGCGCACTCGGTGATCTCGACACCGAACCGCAGATCTGGCTTGTCGCTACCGAAGCGACGCATTGCCTCCGCGTAGGTCATGTGCGGAATCGGGAAGGGGATCTCGTAGCCGACCAGCTGCCACAGCGCCGCCAGGATCTCCTCGGCGACCAGGATCACGTCCTCCTGGCGCACGAAGCTCATCTCGAGGTCGAGCTGGGTGAACTCGGGCTGACGATCGGCGCGGAAATCCTCGTCACGGTAGCAGCGGGCAATCTGGTAGTACCGCTCGATCCCACCGACCATGAGCAGCTGCTTGAACAGCTGCGGGCTCTGCGGCAGTGCGTAGAAGCTGCCGGGCTGCAAACGCGCGGGCACCACGAAGTCGCGGGCGCCTTCGGGCGTCGAGCGGGTCAGCGTCGGGGTCTCCACCTCGATGAACTCGTGGGAAGCCAGCACCGCGCGGGCGGCGGCGTTGACCTTCGACCGCAGGCGAATGGCCTTACCCGGCGTCTCACGACGCAGGTCGAGGTAGCGGTACTTGAGGCGGGCCTCGTCTCCAGGCTGCTCGTCGAGCTGGAACGGCAACGGGGCGCTCTCGTTCAGCACCTCGAGCTCGGTGACGTTCACCTCGATGCCGCCGGTCGGCAGCTCCGGGTTCTCGTTACCGTCCGGCCGCAGCTCGACCACGCCGGTGACCCGCACGCAATACTCGGCGCGTAGCCGGTGTGCCTGCGCGGCGGGCTCGCCCTCGCGGAACACCGCCTGCGCCACACCCGACGCGTCGCGCAGATCGATGAAGATCACGCCACCATGGTCACGTCGCCGGGCCACCCAACCGGTGAGGGTGACGGTCTGACCGGCGTGCTCGCTTCGCAGCGAACCAGCCAAGTGGGTGCGCAGCACTGGATTCCTTTCGACGACTTTCGGCACCGGCAGGCATTGGCCAGGTGCGGTAGCCATCGTAGCCAGCCGGGTTGCCGAGCCGGAAACCGATATCGCCGCTGCTACCCGCCGGTGTCTGCGCGGCAGACACGCCACGCAGTCGAACCGCTCGCCGCCCCGCCCATCGTGGTGAGAATGTTCGTCGGGCGGAAACCGACATCCGCCTTCCCGTTTCGGGCGAGGAAACAAAGACCCTGGAGTTGCCCAACCCGCTTGCGTCGGAGCCGACCATAACGAGAGGAGATTGCGGCGATACGACCAGATGATCAATCAAATCTGCAGCTGCAGATAACTGCATCAGCCCGGACAATCGTAAAGAACGATTATGGTGCCGCTACTCAACCACGGCGTATCCAGATCGAACTGGCTTGTGTAGATTGATCACTTTGGACGCGCCGATGGAGTGCCATAATTTCCAGACCGAACGGCGGACAAGGAATACCGTCAAGATCCCTACCAGGGCAAAAGTGGAGATATTATCGGGTTGAATGGATGTCGACGCAGCAGCATACGCAATTGGCTGCGGAATGCTGCAGCACGGTCTGCCAAAACATTCACCGGTATCGTGGCGGCACCATGTCTCGCCCATTTTATCGCCGTCAATTGGCGTAGGAGTGCAGGACCAACCGGAAACCCCGATGCTGCAGGGGTAGGTTTCAACACCGTCATTGAAAGTCATCTGGACTCGATTCTCCAAAAACAGAATCTACTCGCAGAGCCCACATCTGACCCCCCGGCAGATAATTCATCCCTCAGTTAAAGGACTGTAGCAATCGGACCGACCGGGCACAAGAGTTCGCGTTGGCTCACGGCGCCGGTGGTGGCAACCCGCCGTTCCTGAAGCCGCTGTCCGACAACGCCATCCGCGAACTCCGCCGCACCCGCCGTCGACGACGACCGGATCCAGCGCGCCGCACAGGGTCGAATCAACCTGCAGGCGTGGAATCACGAGATCGTGATCAGACACGTTAGTCGAGGGGAAACCGATATCGCCCAGTCCATGTCAAGCTCTAGACAACGCCGCGCCTGCGGGCCGATAACACAGAGAGCGACGACGATGACCTTCAACGAGGGCAGGCAGATCGACCCGGATCGGGTTTCATGGGGCGGCGGCCCGGGCAGGGGTGGCAAGATCGCGCTGGGCGGTGGCGCCGGTGGTCTCGTCCTGCTGGTGCTGACGCTGCTGTTGGGCGGCGATCCCGGCTCGGTGCTCGGCAATTTCACCGGCGCCGAGAACGCCCAGGTACAGCCGGGCGCTGGCCGCATCCCGGAGCGCTGCACGGATAGCGCGAGCGCAAACAAGTACGTCGACTGCCGGGTCGCACTCACCGTGGAGAGCCTGGACGCGGTGTGGCAAACCGAACTGCCGAAGCAGACCGGCCAGCGCTATGTCGACCCGAAGGTGGTGCCGTTCTCCGGCGCGGTCTCGACCGGCTGCGGCAATGCGACCAGCGCGGTCGGCCCGTTCTACTGCCCGGCCGATATGACCGCCTACTTCGACATCAGTTTCTTCCGGGAACTCGTCGACCGATTCGGCGCCAGCAGCGGCCCGCTCGCTCAGGAATACGTGGTAGCGCACGAATTCGGCCACCACATCCAGAACCTGCTCGGCGATATCGGTCGCGCCCAACGTGATCCGCGCGGGCCCGAGTCCGGAGCGGTGCGCACCGAACTGCAGGCCGACTGCTACGCGGGCATCTGGGCGCATTTCGCCGACAAGACGCCCGCACCTGGCGGTGATCGGCCGTTCCTGAAGCCGCTGTCCGACAACGACATTCGCGACGGGCTCTCTGCCGCGTCCGCAGTCGGTGATGACCGCATCCAGCGCGCGGCGCAGGGCCGGGTGAACCCGGAAGCCTGGACTCACGGATCCTCCGAGCAGCGTCAGAAGTGGTTCCTCACCGGCTACCGCACCGGGGAGGTCAACGCCTGCGACACGTATTCTGCACCGGACCTGAACAATCCGCCTGGGCTGCGCTGAACGAACCACTCCGACAACAACTCTGCCCGGCGACGGATGCTCGACACGACAGCCGGGTAGGGCCGCAGCAATTCGGCACGCTGTAATGATCGATGTCGAATTGCCCGGCGCACACCGAAGATGGGGATTTCATGCGAAAAATGACATCGGCACTGCTGATTCTCGTAGCGGCACTTGCGGGCAGCTGGGGCCTCGCCTCCGCCGAGCCGGCACCGGATGCACCAACGCCTGCGGTGCCCGCCGTCGCCCTGCTCACGCTGACGACCATGCCCAGCGGCTGGCAGAGCCGCATCGACCTGCGCCCGGCGCTGGAGGTGTACCCCGACGGCCGCGCGATCAAGACGCCGGACGCCACGGCCGCCGATCGGGTCCCCACGACGCCGCCGCAACGACTGAACGGGACGGTCTCGCCGGATGTGCTGAACGCGGCGCTTGCCGAGATCAGGGCATTGGCGACGCTGGATCTCGGCATGCCGAGCGCCACCGATCAGGGCACCCAGATCATCGATGTCATGCCGCAGCAGCCGGACCAGGACGTGCACGTGATCATGTATGCCCCGGATCTCACCGACGGCCTGACCAGCGAGCAGAAGGCCGCGCGCCAACGTTTCGGCGACCTGTACCGCAAACTCGTGGGCTCCTTCGTGCAGAGCTGAGCAGGCCGGTGGGCGGCCGCCACGAAGATCCAGCCGCACTGCCAAGAGTTCGACTGTGGTTGACCCAGGTCAGGTCGCCGGCCGACTCGTCGGCCAGGTGAGATCGCCGGCAGCTCGGAAGAATCCGACGAACGACAGTGCCCTCCTCCCGAGCCGGGAGGAGGGCACTGTCGTGAATACTCTTGTCTACCTTCGGGTCAGAACTGGTCCTGCTCGTAATCGGAGCTGACCATCTCGTCCGAATGCGTCGCACCGATGACGTCCGGCGTGGACTCACCGAGCGGCCCCGTGAGGTCGTCGTTGCCGATGCGGCTCTGGTACGGGTCCACGTTGCGCGAGTGTTCGTCGTTGTCATTGCCGCGCTGCCCTGCCGCGGCGGGAGAGCCACCGCCCATGAAGCTGGAGTTGCCTGCTCCGGCCGGGGTGGTGCTCGAGCCGGAACCGAGCGGCGAACCCGGCATACCCGCGACCGGCCGCAGCGCGGGCGGCACCGTGGCACCAGGCAATCCACCCACCTTCGGCGTCGAGGGTGAGCTCGGGCTGCTCGGCGAGCCGGAACGACTCGGGCTGCCGGAGCGGCCCGGCGAACCGATCGCGCCGCTCGGCGAGCCCGTTCCGCCCGGCGAACTCGGATTCGCCGAGGCCGGATTCGTCGAGGCGCCGAGACCTGAACCGCCCGTGTCGAGCGCGCTGGCCGCTTTGGTCCCGGTGTCCTGCGCGACTTCCTGGGCCTGAGCCATGATCGGCTCACCGATGTTCTGCATCACCGCTTGCGCCACTTCTTGCGGCTGCGGCAACCCACCCGGTGCGATCAGCTGGTTCACCAGGCCGGTCAGCTCGGCCGTCTTGCCGGCCAGATCGCCGCGGGTCGCGTTGGCAACGCCTACCGCTTGCCCGAGATGCTCGGTGGCAGTGGCGATCAGCGAAGCCTGCGCGGGCGGGGTCAGGATCAGCGGCGCGAGCGCGGCGGCCTGGGTGGCGAACGAGGTCGCGATCCCGGTCAGCTGCACGTTGCCCTGCTGCACCACTGCGGCGGCCTTCGTGGTCAGATCGGAGATGTCGAAGCCGCGCTGGCTGGTGTCTTGACCCTCGGTGTTCGCCTTCTGTCCCGCGACCTGCGCATTGCGCGCGGCCTGCCCTTGCCACAGCTGGTCGACGGTCGCCATGCTGCCCTTGCCTACCTGCATCGCCGATTCGATGACCTTGGAGGACTCGGCCAGAATCTTGGTCGGGTCGATGGCGCCGAGGATGCCGGTGCCGAAACTGCCGAGCAGATCGAGGATCGGTTTGAACAGCATGTCGACGCCGGGCAGTGCGGGCAAGGACAATCCGCTCATCAACGCCGCGACCGGATCGGCGGGCAGTGCAGGCAGTGCGGATATATCCGGCACTGCGGCGGCAGCCGGAGTTGCGGCAGCCGCGGCACCAGCGCCACCACCGAGCACGCCATGGGCCTGACCGAGCACGCCCTGCGCCGCGCCGAGGACGGGAGCCGCTGCGTGACCGATCGCCGCGTTGGCGCTGTCGAGCATGCTCGACACGTCCGACGGAATGCCGGCGAGGATGTCGTTCGGGTCGGATGCCGGATTGCCGGACAGGCCCGGCATCCCGGCCGGGGCGGCGCCGAGGGTCTGCGAGTCTTCGCTGATCTTGCGCGCGAGATAGAACTCGGGCGCCTCGATCGGCGGCATGTCGGCGGGCAACTGCCCCAACGGCACGTCGATCAGACCCTGCGACGGTGCGCTCTGCGCGGCGTTGATCGCCGACTGCTGTGCTGCGCCCGCGGTGTGATCGACCGCGCTCGCGGTCAGGTCGGCGGGTGCGATGACACCCGAATTCGCCGTGTCCAGCGGCTTCATACCGCGCCTCCGATCTGGTTGCCGAGCGACGCCATCGAGCCCGCGTTGCCGAGATCGGTGCTGTTGATGGTGGCAACCGTGCTGAAGGTGGCCTCCGACAACTTGGCGTACTTCCCCGAGAGATCATTGATATCCCTGGCTTGCAACACCTGCGCGGCGGCGAACGCCACCAGATAGTCGGCGCCGATCAATCCGAAGACCGGCGTCATCGCGACGACATTGCCGACCGCGTCTAAATTTCCCGCCCCCGCGATCTCGCCGGCGATCCCGGCATTCGTCGCGGCGAATGCCGCAACCCCTTCGGTATCCATCGAGAAATCACTCATCGAGCTGCCCCCCAATCATCGTGAACATCAGTTTCGTGCACTGGCTCGGTCGTACGTCAACTCCCTGCCCGAGCGACAACGCCGCCGCGGATGGGCCCAATATAGCGGACCCTACCGGCAAGTTTCGAGCCGAACAGGCCCCCGGAAACGAACCGATCGCCGCCGAGAAGGAACTGGAACGTGTTGCAAATTAGAACAAGTTCTATATTCTCGGTGCCATGAAGGTCGCAGTGACCGGCGCAGCCGGCTACCTTGGCACGAACCTGCTCAGCCTGCTCGTCGGGCGCGGGCACGAAGTCGTCGCCATCGACCGCGTGGTCCCGGAGGGCCCCGCGGATCCCCGCGTCACCTGGATGTCGGGCAACGTGCTGGATCCGGAGTCGATGCACACCGTGCTCGCAGGCGCGGAGATCGTGTACCACCTGGTCGCCGTGATCACCCTGGCCGAGAAGAACGACCTGGCATGGAAGGTGAACACCGAGGGTGTCCGCGTGGTCGCCGAGGCCGCGCTCGACCTCGGCGTGCGCCGAATGGTGCATGCCAGCTCCATCCACGCCTTCAACCAGTACAGCTGCGGCGGCCGCATCGACGAGGGCTCACCGCGCTCCACTGCGGACAGCCTGCCCGTCTACGACCGCTCCAAATGGGCGGGCGAGGTCGAACTGCGCAAGGTGATCAACAAGGGCCTCGACGCGGTAATCTGCAATCCCACCGGCGTGTTCGGCCCGGTCGACCACAGCACCCCCCTCTCGCGCATCAATCGCACCCTCAAGGACGCCGCGCGCGGCCGGGTGCCCGCGATGATCGGCGGCAGCTTCGACCTCGTCGACGTACGCGACGTGGCACAGGGCCTGATCCTGGCCTCGGAGCGCGGGCGCACCGGCGAGAACTACCTGCTCGGCGGGTCGATGATCTCGATGCTCGACCTGTGTCGCCTCGCTGCAAGTCACGGCGGCAGAAAGGGCCCGAAATTCACCATCTCGCCCCGCCTTGTCGGCGGCCTCATTCCAGTGCTGGAGCCGATCGGCAAGATGCTCGGCACCGACATCATGTCGCGCGCCGCACTCGGCGCACTGCTCTCGGCGCCCGTCGTCGACCACGACAAAGCGACGCGGGAAATCGACTACCAACCGCGCCCCATCGACGAAACCGTGCGCGATCTGGTGACCTTCTTCGCCGATCCGGCCCAGCTGACACCGCCCGACACCAGGCAGATCGCTTGACCCTCGCCGCTTGACAGGCATTAGAACGCATGTTCGACTGAAGGGGTGCGGTGGCAAAGCCAAACCCTGGACGCCGACGATGGCGCCTTGCCCGGCCTGGACCGGGCCGGCTTCGTGCGCACCGTGCAAACGCCGGAATTCGACGGCATCACCTTTCACGAGGTGCTGTGCAAAAGCGCACTGAACAAGATGCCCGAGGGTGCGAACCTGCCGTTCCATTGGACGATCAATCCGATGCGCGGCTGCTCGCACGCCTGCCGCTATTGCTTCGCACGCGGCACGCACGAGTATCTGGAGCTGGACGCGGGCCGCGATTTCGATTCGCAGATCGTGGTGAAGACCAATATCGCCGCGGTGCTGCGCAAGGAACTCGGTAGACGGTCCTGGCATCAGGAACCGGTCGCGCTCGGCACCAATACCGATCCTTATCAACGCGCCGAGGGCCGATATCGTTTGATGCCGGGAATCATTCGCGCACTCACCGATTCCGGCACGCCGTTCTCCATCCTCACCAAGGGCACCCTGCTGCGCCGCGATCTGCCGCTGCTGACACTGGCAGCGCGCCAGATTCGGGTGAGTGTGGCGGTGTCCATCGCGATCCTCGACATCGATCTGCACCGCAGTCTCGAGACGGGCACGCCGTCACCGACGGCGCGCCTGGACATGGTGCGTGCACTGGCCGACGCCGGATTCGACGTGAATGTCATGGTGGCGCCGGTGATTCCGTACCTCACCGACAGCAAGGCCCACCTCGACGAGCTGTTCGGCGAGATCGCCGCAGCGGGAGCCGCTTCTGCCATCGCGTTCCCGATGCACCTGCGCGGCAGCACCCGCGGCTGGTTCCTCGGCTGGCTGGCCGAAGCCCACCCAGCGCTGCTGCGCCGCTACCGGCAGCTGTACGGCCGCGGCGCCTATGTCACGCCCGAGTACTCGACCTGGCTGCGCGAACGCACCCGGCCGCTGCTGCAACAGCACGGCCTGACCCGCGAACAACCTCCGCAACCGCAGGCGCCGCCACAGCGCCCGCACCCGACCGACGAACAACTGTCGCTGTTCGCCTGAGCGCTATTTCCCTCGAACACCTGGTCACCATGGTTACACCGAACAATTCTCATCGGACCGCGCGCTTCACGTTCAATCGCCTGCGCGGCGGAGTAGGTTGGCCATTGGCACCCTCTCACCGACGAGGAAGTGAAGCAGGCATATGGTTTCGCACCAAAATGATGTCGGCACAGCGAAATTGGAAAAGGTCGTAATTCGGTTCGCCGGCGACTCCGGGGACGGAATGCAGCTCACGGGTGACCGTTTCACGCACGAAGCGGCCGCATTCGGTAACGACCTCGCCACCCAGCCCAACTTTCCCGCGGAAATTCGCGCGCCACAGGGCACGCTACCGGGCGTTTCGTCCTTCCAGATCCAGATCGCCGACTACGACATCCTCACCGCGGGCGACCAGCCCGACGTGCTGGTGGCGATGAACCCGGCGGCCCTGAAGGCCAATGTAGAGGACCTGCCGCGCGGCGCCACCGTCATCGTGAACACCGACGAGTTCACCAAACGCACCCTCGCCAAGGTCGGCTACGCCACCGACCCCCTCGATGACAACTCCCTGTCGGATTTCGTGGTGCACCGGGTTCCGATGACCTCGCTGACCCTGGGCGCCACCGAGCCCACCGGCGTCGGCAAGAAAGACGGCCAGCGCGCGAAGAACATGTTCGCGCTCGGGCTGATCTCATGGATGTACGGCCGCCCGATCGACGGCACCGAGCGGTTCGTCCAGGAGAAGTTCGCCGCCACACCCGATATCGCCGAGGCGAACCTGCTCGCACTGCGCGCTGGCTGGAACTACGGCGAGACCACCGAGGCCTTCGCCACCACCTACGAGGTCGCCCCCGCGGCACTGCCGCCGGGCACCTATCGGCAGATCACCGGCAACACCGCACTCGCGTACGGACTGGTGACCGCCGGACAGCTGGCCGGCCTGCCCGTCTTCCTCGGCACCTACCCGATCACGCCCGCCTCGGACATCCTGCACGAGCTGAGCAAACACAAGAACTTCGACGTCACCACCTTCCAGGCCGAGGACGAGATCGCCGGTATCGGTGCCGCGCTCGGTGCTGCGCTCGGCGGTGCGCTCGGGGTCACCAGCACCTCGGGCCCTGGATTGGCGCTCAAGAGCGAAACCATCGGACTCGCGGTGATGACGGAACTGCCGCTGGTGGTCATCGATGTGCAACGCGGCGGCCCGTCCACCGGGCTGCCGACCAAGACCGAACAGGCCGACCTTCTGCAGGCGCTCTACGGCCGCAATGGTGAATCCCCCGTCGCGGTGCTCGCGCCCCGCTCCCCCGCCGACTGTTTCGCGACCGCCGTAGAAGCCGCACGGATCGCGCTCACCTATCGCACCCCGGTGCTGCTGCTCTCCGACGGCGCCATCGCCAATGGCTCCGAACCGTGGTCGATTCCGAACGTGTCCGAGCTGGCGCCGATCGATCCGGCGTTCGAGCCGGACGCGGACGAGGAGGGTGGCTTCCAGCCCTACGCCCGCGACCCCGACACCCTCGCTCGCCCGCTTGCCGTACCGGGCACCAAGGGTCGCGCTCACCGAATCGGCGGACTCGAAAAGGCCGACGGCAGCGGCAATATCTCCTACGAGCCGGCCAACCACGAGCTGATGGTGCGCCTGCGCCAGGCCAAGATCGATGCGATCGCCGTTCCCGATGTCGAGGTCGACGATCCCGACGAGCGCGCCGAACTGCTGCTGCTCGGTTGGGGCAGTTCGTTCGGGCCGATCGGTGAGGCGTGTCGCCGGGCCCGCCGTCGCGGCGTCCCGGTTGCCCAGGCGCACCTGCGCCATCTGAATCCGTTGCCCGCCAACCTCGGTGCCGTGCTGCGCCGCTATCGCACCGTCGTCACGCCGGAGATGAACGGCGGCCAGCTGGCGATGCTGCTGCGCGCGAAATATCTGGTGGACGTGCAGCCCTGGACCAAGATCGCGGGCACCGCGTTCTCCGCCCAGGAGCTCGTCGGGGTGATCGATGCCGCGCTGGACGGCTCGATCGAGGAGATGGAAAACGACAAGGCCTTCGCCGCGCGAGCGGGGGCCACCTACCGCGCCACTAGCATCGGGGGCAACGAATGACCATCCTGGAAACCTCGCTTGTCGGAACAGATCTGGGCCTGACCGGGCTGTCCGGCGTGCCGGCCGCCGACGGTCCGCAGAAGGTGAAGGAATTCACCTCCGATCAGGAGGTCCGCTGGTGCCCCGGCTGCGGCGACTACGTGATCCTGGCGACCGTGCGCAGTTTCCTGGCCGAACTCGGGTTACGCAGGGAGAATCTGATGTTCGTTTCCGGGATCGGCTGCTCCAGTCGTTTCCCGTACTACCTGGAGGCCTACGGCATCCACTCCATCCACGGCCGCGCACCCGCCATCGCCACCGGTCTCGCGGTGACACGCCCTGATCTCTCGGTGTGGGTGGTCACCGGTGACGGCGACGCGCTGTCCATCGGCGGCAACCACCTAATCCACGCGCTGCGGCGCAACGTGAACATGACGATCCTGCTGTTCAACAATCGGATATACGGCCTCACCAAAGGCCAGTACTCGCCGACCTCGGAACCGGGCAAGATCACCAAATCCACCCCCATGGGGTCGGTGGACCACCCGTTCAACACACTGTCGGTCGCGCTCGGTGCCGAGGCCGGATTCGCCGCGCGCGCATTGGATTCCGACCGCCCCGGCCTCACCGAGGTATTGCGTGCCGCCGCCGATCATCGCGGCACCTCGTTCGTCGAAATCCTGCAGGACTGCCCCATTTTCAACGACGGTTCCTTCGATGTGCTGCGCCGCGGCGACGCCGAATCCCGGCTGATCCCGCTACGGCACGGCGAGCCGATCCGCTTCGGCGCCGACGGTGAATTCGCGGTGGTGCGCAACGGTTTCGCGCTCGAAGTGGCCCGCACCGACGCCGTCGCGGCGTCCGACATCGTCGTGCACGATGCCTACACCGACAACCCCGAATACGCCTACGCCCTCTCCCGCCTCTCCGACCAGGACCTCGGCCACGTGGTCACCGGCATCTTCCGCGCCGTCACCCGTCCCACCTACGATGACGGCGTCCGCGCCCAGGCCGCGCTGGCCCGCGAACGTAAACCGGTAGATCAGGATTCGCTGCAATCGCTGCTCAACGGCTCCGAAACTTGGACCATCGGCGAGTAGCCGACCAGCTCGGCAGGCGTCAGGCGCGCTTGGCGAAGCCGAGGTCGATGACCGCGTCGCGTTCCTGCTCTAGCTCGGCGACACTGGCGTCGATACGGGCGCGGGAGAAATCGTCGAGTTCCAGGCGCGGCACGATGGTGTACTCGCCGTCGGCACAGGTGACCGGGAACGAGCTGATGATGCCCTCGGGCACACCGTAGGAGCCATCGGACGGGACGGCCATGGACGTCCATTCGCCGTCCGGGGTACCCAGCACCCAGTCGTGGATGTGGTCGATGGCGGCGCTGGCCGCACTGGCTGCCGACGAAGCGCCGCGGGCCTGGATGATCGCCGTGCCGCGCTGCTGCACGGTGGGGATGAACTCCTCGCGCAACCAGGCCGCATCGTCGATGAGGTCGAGGGCGCGCCGACCGCCGACGGTAGCGTGGGTGATGTCCGGGTACTGAGTGGCCGAGTGATTGCCCCAGATCGCGACGCGGGCGATGTCGGATCCTGACGCGCCGGTCTTCTTGGCCAACTGCGCGATCGCCCGATTGTGGTCGAGGCGAGTCATCGCCGTGAAGCGCTCGGCGGGCACGTCGGGGGCGTTGCTCATTGCGATGAACGCGTTGGTGTTGGCGGGATTGCCGACCACGAGCACCTTCACATCGTCGGCGGCGCTGGCATTGATCGCCGCACCCTGATCCGTGAAGATCGGCCCGTTGGCGTTCAGCAGATCAGAGCGCTCCATCCCCGCTGTCCGTGGCCGCGCACCGACCAACAACGCCACATTCGCGCCCTCGAAACCCACCCACGGGTCGTCGCTGATGTCGATCGATTCCAGCAGCGGAAACGCGCCGTCCTCCAGTTCCATCGCTACACCTTCCAGCGAAGCGACGGCAGCCGGAATCTCCAGCAATCGCAACCGCACCGGCGTATCCGCCCCGACCATCGCCCCGGACGCGATCCGGAACAGCAGACCATAGGCGATCTGCCCCGCAGCTCCGGTAACAGCGACAGTGACGGGCGCGGTGCTCACGACGAACTCCTTGCGGTAGGCGGACACTCGAGCCCCACCCTATCGAGTCTCACCGCTCCCGAGCCCGGGTGGTGAGCTACCAGACAGTTGCCCTACCGAAGCTCTGGGCCTCCACGCCTGGTGCACCCTCGGCAATTCTCACCGTGGTCGGGCGAGCGACGCCCGGACTTCGCGGGAGCCGGCACAGGTCAGCACAACGCCGCGACCTCGCCGTCGGTCAGCACGATCGGCGACACATAGTCCTTCTCCCGTGCCATTTGCACGGCCCGATACAGCGGCCGTTCCTCGAGCCCCGCGTCGCGCGCCTCGGCGCGGAGCTGGTGGACCAGCATCGACGAAACCGCAACGGCCGCAGCCAATGGGCACGAGGCAAGAGCGTCGGCCAGTTTGCGGAGGCCGATCAGGTGTAGTTCGCGGCCACTGCCCGTGTCGGTGTACATCGCCAGCGGAATGATCTGGGTGTCGGCCCCCGCGGTCACCCGCAACACGATGCGGCTGAGCCGGGCCGGAAAGACGAGAATCTCGACACCGGTCGCGGCCGCGATGTCGACGCGCCGCGCACCGAACGATCGCCGCGCGTGAATCGTGGTCCCGGCCAGCCACATTCGCCGCCGCCGCAACGCCATCGCATACCCGACGGTGGGCGCGCCGACGACAAAGCCGATCAGCACCGCGATCGGCCAGCTCACCAACAATGCCGCCAACAGTGTGGCGCCGACTCCGACCCCCACCGCGGCGAGTGCGAGTCGCCGCAGCATGGGGGCATACGTCTCCGGCGCGACCAGGTCGAGTCCGACCGGTGAAACAGGCTGAGAATCCCCAGGATTCGACGGTTCTACAGTCACGGCAGCACATTCGTACGGGTGGCGGTGTACCCGGGCACCGTACTACTCGGAGCGGGTGAGCGCGGCTGCGACGGCGGTAACCGTCTCGTCCAATGGGATCTGACGTTGATCACCGGTCGCCATGTCCTTCATACCGATCGTCCCTTCGGCCAGGTCGCGGTCGCCGAGAACCAGGGTGAGCTTCGCCCCGGACTTGTCGGCCGCCTTCATCGCACCCTTCACACCACGCCCGCCGTAGGCCAGATCCACCCGGATGCCCGCGGCGCGCAACTGCGCGGACAGCACCACGAGGCGCTGTTTGGCGGCGTCACCCAGCGGCACCCCGAAGACCTCACAGCGCGCCGGATCGCCCACCGACTTGCCCTCCGCGGCCAGCGCGAGCACGGTGCGGTCGACCCCGAGACCGAAGCCGATGCCGGACAGCGGTTGACCACCGAGTTCGGCCATCAGGCCGTCGTAGCGACCACCGCCGCCGATGCCGGACTGCGCGCCGAGACCGTCGTGCACGAATTCGAAGGTCGTCTTCGTGTAGTAGTCCAGGCCGCGGACCATGCGCGGATTCACCACGTACGGCACACCGAGCGCGTCGAGGTAGCCGAGCACCTGCTCGAAGTGCGTCTTCGCCGATTCCGACAGGTGATCGATCATCAGTGGTGCGTTCGCGGTGAGCTCCCGCACCTCGGGGCGCTTGTCGTCGAGCACGCGCAGCGGGTTGATCTGCGCCCGCCGTTTGGTCTCCTCGTCGAGCGGGAGCTTCAACAAGAACTCCTGGAGCAGCTCGCGGTACTGCGGGCGGCAGGTCTCGTCGCCGAGCGAGGTGATGTCGAGCCGGAAGCCTGTCAAGCCGAGCTCGCGGAATCCGGCATCGGCGATCGCGATCACCTCGGCGTCCAGCGCCGGATCGTCGACACCGATCGCCTCGACGCCGACCTGCTGTAGCTGCCGGTAGCGGCCCGCCTGCGGCCTCTCGTACCGGAAGAACGGTCCCGCGTAGACCAGCTTCACCGGCAATTGGCCACGATCGAGGCTGTGCTCGATCACCGCGCGCATCACGCCGGCGGTGCCTTCGGGACGCAGCGTCACGCTGCGATCGCTGCGATCGGAGAAGGTGAACATTTCCTTGCTCACCACATCGGTCGACTCGCCGACACCGCGCGCGAACAGTTCGGTGTCTTCGAAGACCGGCAGCTCTACATGCCCGTACCCGGCGAGGCGGGCGGCGCGAATGAGGCCATCGCGCACCGCGACGAACTCGGCCGAGCCGGGTGGCACGTAATCCGGTACCCCCTTCGGGGCGGAGAAGCTGCTGGTCTTGGTCACGATTGTCCAGTTTCCACCACCACCGCCCGTCAAGTCCAACCGGTTAGCCTTGCGCGCCCGCGGCATGATCAACTCCGGTCACCCGCACCGGGCCTTATATATTCTCGGCGGACTTCTTCCCGGCGTGGCAGAGCTACACACGCTGGGATGGCTCCACCTTCGGCGGAGACGTCGGAACGCTAGACGGCTGCGGCGCACTCTCGCCGCACGACACTCCGTCACACACGGTCGCGCCAAAGCGCTTCGTGGCCGCCGGAATGCTGACGGTATGGTGGCCGCATGAACACACGCTTGCTGCGAAATCGCCGCATTTCGGGTGTTCTATTCCGGAAGTAACGGATACGGGAGGAACGTGGTAGTGCCGAGCAACGAACAGCGGCGAGCAGCGGCCAAACGCAAGCTGGAACGCCAGCTCGCCAACCGGGCCGATCGGGCGCGCAAGCGCAAGCAACTCGCGATCGCCGGGTCTGTGCTCGGCGTCGTCGTCGCGGTCGCGACGGTCACCGGCGTCTATTTCCTGACCCGTGGCGACGACAGCGAGAACAACGCCGCCTCCGAGACCAAGGACGCCTCGCTCTCGGCCGCGGCGCCGCCGGCCGCGCAGGCCAAGCCCGCCTCGGTGAACTGCACCTACCGCGACGGCCAGCGGCCCGCGGACAAGCCGGTGAACAAGCCGCGCACCGAGGGCATCCTGACCGACGGCCCCAATGCCAAGTTGAGTGTCAGCATGGAAACCAGCCAGGGCCCCATCGGCCTCACGCTGAACAACGCCGAGTCACCCTGCACCGTCAACAGTTTCGCGAGCCTGGCGAGCCAGGGCTACTTCGACGGCACCAGCTGCCACCGCATGACCGCGGGCGAGGGCCTGAAGGTGCTGCAGTGCGGTGACCCGACCGGCACCGGAATGGGCGGTCCCGGTTACGAATTCGCCAACGAGTACCCGACCGATCAGTACGCGCCCGGCGATCCGGCCGCAGAATCGCAGCCGGTCGCCTACAAGCGCGGCGTGCTCGCGATGGCCAATGCGGGCCCCGGCCCCGATGGCGGCGGCACCAACGGCAGCCAGTTCTTCATCGTCTACGGCGATTCCGAATTGCCGCCGCAGTACACCATTTTCGGCACTGTCGACCAGGACGGCCTCGCGACGCTGGACAAGATCGCCAAGGGTGGTCAGGACAACGCGAACGGCCCCGGCGACGGCAAGCCGAAGCTTCCCGTGACCATCTCCTCGATGCGCCTCGACTGAGTCATCGGACCCGCCGCCCGCTCCAGTCCACTGCCCCTCGGCGGTGGACTGGAGCCGGCCAAGGTAGGCGACCCTAATCATCCGGTAAGGGTGAGCTAAAACAGGAGATCCTCCGGCGCTTTGCGCCACGTGCCGGAATTGTGCGATATATGCTGTTAAGCGGCACGGCCGTACGGTTGTGTCGAGCTTTCTCGGGTAATCTCGAAACAAGGAGTTCCCGTAGCGTAGTCGAACCCTGAAACAGGGTGATCCCCTTCGGGGAATGCCACGCCACGAGCGCTCTTGGTGTCCACGTTTGCAGGCGGGGCAGCGTCCGACGGACTACAGTTCGCGTGGCGGTGTCCGTGACGAAGCACCACAACATCCATAGTGATCACTGCAGCATCGGGGAGCAGCCATGTCCGAGGAACTGGACGACATCGGCCGGGAAACCGCGGCCATGGTAAAGACTATGTTGCAGCTTGCGACCCTGGTCGCGCTGCGGGCCCGGGAACGTGGTCAGAAAGAAGCCGAAGCGCGCGTCAAGGTGACCGAGGCTCGGGTCAAGGAAGCCAGAGAGCTTCAGATCCGCGAAGCCCGCGACGCCAAATCAAAAGATCCGCGCAACCTGGAACTGGCCAGAATGGTCGAGAAGACGGTGCCCGCCAAGGGAATCTCCTTGGAGAAGGACCGATTCGCGGCACAGGCCGAAGCCAGCCGCATGGCCGCCACCGCCTCCGCCGCGGCCAAGCCGCTCGTCCGTTACGACTCCGCCGAACGGCGCACGGCCATCGCGGCCCACCTCGCCAGGATCGGCATCGCACCGGAATTGGCGGCGGTACGGATGCTCATCGAGGTCGGGCAGGCGCTGCCACCGGAAGAAGCGGTCCGCGTCCGCAATGAAGAGGCCCGAGCGACCGCAGCCAGGGGCCGGGAGCAGGAATCCCGCGGCCTGGAGCGCGTCCGGCAGTAAGCCACGAGAAAACGCCCGCTGATCCAGCGGGCGTTTCGTCATTCCGCAGACCGGTATGTCCGCTGCGCCTTCAGGATTCGCTCACATTCGGAAGTCGCCGACGGTCGGATCACCGAACATCCCCTGGGCCGGGGACTTCAGCGGCAGCGGGCTCAGCATGTCCTTGTGCCCGTTGCGCACGCTGCAGTACTTGAACGGCCCACGGGGATCGAACAGTTTCGTCATATGCGGGTCGGCATGGTCGAGGAACCACACGCTCAGTCCAGTGCTCGGCTGCAGCCGGTAGTGCTCCCACGCCCGCCACAGCGCATCCAGCCGCGCCACCGCCTCGGCATGCTTCCACCATTCGGGGCACCACACCGTTTCACTGATGTCGGTCACCTGGCGGCGGTAGACGAGACTCAGATAGTTCTCGACGAATTCCACCACGCTGGTGTGAATCATCGGCTGTTGCTGCTGTTCGGTCACAGCGGCCGGACCTCCTCGGATTGGCCGTATTCAGGTGGTGGAGTGACCTTGGTCAGCGAAGGTGAGCCAATCAGGTCGATGATTTCGGTCTTGCGCCCCGGGAGATGGTGCTCGATCGACTTCTTCACGTCGGCAGAGTACTCGCCCTCCCACCAGGGCACGGTGCGGACCAGCACCGCAGGCTGGCCGGAGGTGAAGACGATCGCACGGCCCTGCGGCAGGGTTGCCAACCCGTGCGCGGTGAACGTCTTCGACGAGCCGAGCGAGCGCGAATAGCTCTTGCCGCCTTTGGATTCGGAGACCGACGAGGACACGGCATCGTATTCGCCGATCGCCTCGGAGCGGTCCCGCAGGAAATTCATATCGTCCACACCGGGGCCGAGCACCTTGACGTTGGCCGCCGACCACAGCGCGAGCATGCCGGCGTCTCCCCAGCAGCGCGCACCCTGGGCCCAGGACTGCAGCACCGTCATCACCACGATGCCACGCGATCCGAAGTGGCTGTACTGCTTGGGCAGATCCTTCCAGCGCACCACGTTTGCCGCCTCGTCGAGCACGGCGAGCATCGGAATGGGCAGGCGACCGCCCGGCGAGCGCGACGCCCTACGCATGGCCACGTCGATGACCGCCTCGGTCAGCGCACTCACCAGGGGCGCCGCGGAGCCGCGACCCTCCAGCGAGAGGCTGTAGAGGGTGCCGTTGCCCTCGATGAAGGCGAGTTCGTCGAACTGCTCTCTGTTGTCGCCGGGCAAAATCCAAGAGTGCACGTTCGACAGCTGCAGACACCGGATCATCTTCTTCGCAGTACCGAAAATGCCGCTCTTGGTTCGCGGATCGGCGTTGTACTGCATGGCGAGACCCGAGGCCGTGTAGTGCTTGCTGGCATTGCGCAGCAGCTCGATGGGCTCCGAGTCACCAGGGTTGGTCACCCAGTCCCACACCTGCACGATCGGCAGGCCGCCGAGTGCCGCGGCCAGGAACAGACCGGCCAGCAGATCTTCGGCCTCCGGGTCGAAGAACACATCCGACTTCGTGGAGTCCGAACCGTTGTCGGCGTC
Organism: Nocardia sp. NBC_01009; assembly: GCF_045208035.1. NCBI lineage: Bacteria > Bacillati > Actinomycetota > Actinomycetes > Mycobacteriales > Nocardiaceae > Nocardia > Nocardia sp. NBC_01009. The sequence continues at coordinate 6,683,956 of NZ_CP108695.1, forward strand.
GGCGAAGTGCCCGGCCAGTCGCGCGGCCCGCATTTCGGCGCCGTCGTGGTGGGCATCCACCCAGGCCAACGGATCCCAGTACCAGGTGGGCTCCTCGCCCGCCACGCCCTGTGGGTCGAAGACGAATGTCGGACTTCCCTTGGCCTTACGCACATCCCGGGTCGCGTCCACCACGTCCCGTTTGTTGGAGGTGGCAAGGACCGGACCGATCGCGGTCAGGATCGCCGGGATCACCCGTGAGGTCGACTTGCCCTGCCGTGGACCCCAGATATCCAGGTGCAGGTCCTCGTAGGAACCGTAGAGCATCACCCCGTCGGCGACACCGATGCCGATCGGCACACCGGGTGCGTCGTTGTAACCGAGACGCACACCGAGCGTTTCGGCCTTGGCCCGCACGCCTGCCTCGGTGAGCGAGGCGATGGCGCTGCCGTTGCCCATCACATCGGCCTTATCGTCGATGGCCAGGCGTCCTTTGCCCTGGCGCTTCTGCAGCTGCTTGCGCACGTAGAGGTAGACCAGCAAGAGCGCGATCACCAACAGCACGAGCACCGTGGATGCCCGGGGCCAGTGCAGTTTGCCGCGCGCGAGGTCGGCGACGATGGCGATCGGATTGATCGGGACGTCCTGGCGGGTGACCGCCATCGCGTTGCCGAGATGTAGTGCGATCCACAGGGTCCCGAGGATCGCGAAACCGGCGTAGATCATGTACAGGGTGACGTCGGGTCCGGCCACGGCCGGATCCTGCACCTTCTTCTTCTTCGCCATGTCTGCCTCCTGTCGGGACCGTGCGGTGTGGTCTGCGCTGGATCAGCGGTACGCGTCGAGCCGCCAGCCGTCCGATGTGCGGACGACGGTGGCGATGACCGTAGCGGGCGGCAGCTTTTCCTTGCGCCCATTCGGGTAGACGACCGTCTGCTCGATGCCGACCTTGAATTGTTGGATATTCGGGTCCGCGCCTACCGGCGGCTTGTCCCCGGACGCGAAGGTGAACGCCTCCACGCGCGCCTTCGCCGTGGCCCACTGCGCCCACTGCAGTGTCGCCTTCGGCGTCTCCAGCCCGGTCGGTGCACTGTCCAACATCCGAATCATGCTGGGGCCCAGCCATTTCCTGGCCCGAGTCAACGAGGCGCCCTGATCCTCGGTGGCAGGCTGCCAGGTATAGATCTCCTTCAGCGCGGCCACCGCGACACCATCCGGCGTCACCGGGTCGGGTGCGGGCGCCTCCTCCAGCAATCTGGTCGTGGACGTGGGTGGGTGTGACACACCGGAATTCACGTCGCCACCCTCTCCACGACCGCAGGCGGCACCAAGCATCGCGACGCTCACCACCAGCATCACCACCAGTATCGCGCGGGCTTTCGCTTTGTCATTCAAGACTAATCGGTCATTCAAGGCTAACCGCCGTGACCGACACGTGGGCGCTCCGACAGCCTCCGGCGCCTGGACGTGTTCACTCCGCCTGCTGGTCCCGCTGCTCACAGTACCCTCCTGGCTCGCGCGTCGCCGGGCACCGCGACCTGGGTCACGCCGCCGCGCGAGCGCGCCTCCGTACCTGGCATCGATTGGATCATTCGTCCATTGCCGGAATAGATTCCGACCTGCGCGGGACCCCGCGGGCCGAAGGCACTGAACACCAGATCACCCGGCGCCAGTTTGCCCATCGGCACCTCGACACCCGCCTCCCACTGCTGTTCGGCGGTCCGCGGCAATGTCACGGTCCCAGAGGAGGCCGCGAACACCGCCGCCGAGGTCAAGCCGGGACCGTCCAGACCGCCACCGCTGGGTCCCTGCGGACCACCGCCGCCCCAGACATACGGCTGACCGAGCCATTCGTGCGCGGCCTCCACGATGTTCTCCCCACTGGACCCGTCCTTCGGCGTGAAGCGACCGAGCGAACCCGGGGCCCGGTACTGCGGCTCCATCGCGAGGATGTTCGCGACATAGGGCTGGGTCTCGGAGTAGTGCGCCGCCACCTGATTCGGCATGCCGCCGGAGGCAAGCACCGCGCCCTCACCGGCGTTGTAGGCGGCCAGGGTCAACGCGGTGATGTCGCCGTGCACGCGCCCCTCGGCCTGCCAGGCCATGATCTTGTGCGCGATGGCGCACATATAGCGGCCCTGGCCGACGATCGCATCGCCGTCGTCCCACACGCTGGCAACGCCGTTGCCATCGGCGTCGACGACATACGGGCGGCCGTCGTCGGGGTTCGTGCTCGCCGCGGTGCCCGGCAGGAACTGCGCGAGGCCCTGCGCACCGGCCGGTGAGTTCGCGCCGCGCTGGAATCCGGACTCCTGCCTACCCTGGGCAGCCAACAGCGACGGGGTGATCTGCGGGCACAGCGAACCCGCACGGCGATACCAGATTTCGAGCTCCGGGGGCACCTTGCCCGCGGCCAGCGCGCCGCCTGCGGTGCCGAAGCCACGGCTGCACCGTGGATCGTTCGAAAACGCCCGCGCACCACCGACATCCGGCGTCGGCGCACCGTCGAGCCACGGCAGTGGGTCGATTTGACGCCCCCCGGTGAAGCGACCGCCCGGCACGATCTCGAAATGCAGATGCGGACCACTGGATTCACCCGCCGAGCCCACCTGAGCGATCGGCTGGCCCGCAGTCACCGTGTCGCCGACGCGCACGTGCACACCGCTGTCCCACATGTGGCCGTACACCGCCGAATACGAGCGGCCGTTGGTGTCGACCGAGTCGACGACGATCCAGTTACCGAAACCCGATGCGGGACCGGCCGCCACGACGCGGCCTTCGGACACCGAGTAGATCGTGGTGCCGTCGGTGGCAGCCAGGTCGACGCCGAGATGAGCGCCGCCGCGCGCACCGAACACATCGGACACGGTGAAGGTGCCCACCGCCAGTGGCAAGGTGCGACGGATCGGCCCGCTACCGGCCGCGAGCGACGGCGTCCCGGTAGCGGTGGGGTTCGTCTGCGTCACAGTAGGATTCGTTGCCGTAGAGGTGGCGATCGAGGCTGCGGTGCGAGGATCACCCGGCGCGAAACCACCCAGCGACGGCAGCGCGGTCTGCGACGGCCCGAGCACCGAGTAACCCTCACAGTCCTCATCCACCGCGGGCATCACGATCACTACGACAAGGGTCATCAGCGCCAGCACCGCGCCGAGGGCAAACCAGAGGATGGAGCGGCCGGTCACCGTGACGCCCGCACAGCCGGATTCGACACCCGTCGAGGTGGATTCGGCACTACCTGCGTAGGCCGCAGCAGGCCCCGCACGCCGGGGCAGGTCACCGTTGGCGCCGGGATTCGTTGAGGGTGTCGGCGAGGGTACGATTCATTTCGGCGGCCGCAGCCAATTGCTGTTGCAGCAGTGCCACTTTACGGCGCAGCGCGGTCGCGTCCAGCCGTTCCAAGCTCGGTCCTTCGGCGGCGCGCACCCAATTGCGCACCGAATTCGTATGCACACCGATCTGTTCGGCGACTACCCTGCATGCCTCCGATTCGCTGCGCAGCTTGCCGGTCAACGCCATGACCTGCTCCACCGCGGCATTGCGCACCTCCGGCGACACTCTCCGATAGGACCGATGCGGCATCATGCGGTCCACCTCCCGCTGGCACGCACAGGTCTGCACCATCTCGCGACCGTCGCACCAACTCTCATGCGGCACTCCCGCTCGGCGAATTCGAGCCACGCGTGGTGGATTCGGTGAACTCACTGAACCGCTGATTGGTGTCGTGGATTCCACTTTCCTTCTCCGAGAGGGTGAACTCCATATGGAATGGGATGCCGGGCCGACGATCCTCACCGATTTTCAGGAGGAATTTGCCGGTGCCCGGTGGTGACGGCCGTTGCTGGCCGGGCTTGAGCGCCTCGCCCGTCAGCGCTTGCGGTGCGGACCATCCGGTCACCATCTCCTCCTCGGCGGATGTGAACGGAATGGTGCTGTCGAGGCGTTTGATCTCTTCGCCGGGCAGCGCGCCGAAGATCTTGGCGCGCGCCCGCTCCAGGAAACCTAGTGCCTTGGCAATCGCCGCTTCGGATCCGAGTGCTTGCAGGTCCTTGATGGTGTGGCTGATCATGATCAGTGCGGTGCCGATGCCGCGCTGCAGGCGGGTGAGCTCGTCGACCCGGTCGATCATGAAGTCGCCGAGGCCGAGCACCTGCCACAGCTCGTCCATCACCACCTGGAAGTAGCGCTGCGCGCCGAGTTCGGCGTCGGCGAGCACGTGTGCGGCCTCCACCGAGGCGAATCCGTCCGCCCAACAGGCCAGCATCACGGCGGCCTTGAGCTTCTTGTCGCCGGTGGGGATGTGCGAGACGTCGATGCAGACCGCGACCGCGCCGGTGTCGATCGGCACCGTGGTCTGGCCGTTGAAGATCGCGCCGAACGGGCCCTGAGTGAGCGCACGCAGGGACCGGCGCAGGCCTTTGATCGAGACCTGGTACTCGTCGGGGTTGTCGGCGCCCGCGTCGAGCATCAATTCCTCACCGCCACCGACGATCACCTCGAGCAGGTTCTCCATGATGGGCGGCTGGTCGGGGGTGTAGCCGCTGCCCGGCCGGTAGAGCACGCGCAGCGCGGTGGAGATCAGTGTCTCCTCGTAGTCGCGCACCCGCGCGCCGCGCACCAACTCGACCAGACCCGCGACCAACGTCACCTGCCTGGCCCGCAGATCCTGCAGCACCTGGGTCTGCAACGCAGGCAGCGCGTCCAGGCGCGGCACCACCGAACCGAGCACACCCGCGGCGAGCGGATTGAGTTTGCCGTGCCCGTAGCCGAGGTCGATCACCTGGCCGCCGACCAGTTCCACCATCTTGCGGTAATCCGGTTTCACATCGGCGAGGATGAGCGGGGTGATGCCCTGCGCGATGCCGCCGAGCACGATCCGGCGCACCAGCGAGGACTTGCCGAAACCATTGAGCCCCAGGACGAAAAGGCTCGGTGCGGTGATGAAGCTGCCGCGCATGAACCAGTTCATCGGGTCGAAGCACACCGGCGCGCCGGTGTGCAGGTGCGATCCGAGCGGAGTGCCGATCAACGGCGCGCCCGCGCCCACCGACCACGGCCACAGGCCCGCGACCTGGGCGGTGGTCGCCCGGTATTCGACCGGGCGACCGACCACGTTCATGCGGCCGCCGCCCGCACCTGCGTAGCCGCGATCGGTGAGTTGCGCAGTGCTGCGGTCGAATCCGTCCTCGAAGGTCTGTTCGGCGCGGGCGGCGTAATTGCGGCGGCGGATCTCGTCGGTGCGCAACCGGAAGGTCGCCCACGCCGCGCGCAGCCCCGTCTGTTCGCGGCTGATCCCCTCCAGCCTGGTCCTCGTGACATCGTCGAGCAGCTGCGGACCGGACTGTTTGCGCCTGTCCGCCTTCAGCCTCGCCCGCTCCATCTGGGGCGTGCCCATTGCACGGTCGGCGACCCGGTCGGCCTTGACCGGTCGCGGCACACCGCGACCGATCCGCTCACCCCTGGCGCCGGCGCGATCGGCCATTGCGCCGGTCCGCTGGGGCGGTACCGGCCGATTGCTGCGCACCGGACGTTCGCCCTCGCGCGGGCGCGGCGGCCTGCCCTCGGCACGATCCGCGGAAGTGCGCTCGCCACGACCGTTCTCGGCATGGGGTCGATCGGCGCGCACGCGGTCGGTGTGCGCCCGCTCGGGACGGGCGCCGTCGGCGCGACCGGCTCCGGCTCGGGCGCGACGCTCCGCCGCATCCCGCGCCGAACGCCGTTCCCGATCGGCCATTTCCTCCAGGCCCGACCGATCGTCGCCGGTCACCCGCGCCGCGTCCCGTGCGGGGCGACGCGGACGGTCGGGTATTTCCTCCAGGCCGTTGCGTTCGCCGCCACGCGGCCTCGTGCCATCCGCACCGCGGCCCCGCGCGGTATCCCCGGCAGGACGCTGCTGGGGCGCATCGACCGCGGGCCGGTGTGCCCAGTCGTGCTCCCCTTCCGGCTGCCGCGTGCCGCGGCGAACCGGCGTCCCGTCCCGTTCCCGTACGGGTGGCTCGTAGTCACGTGCCATGAATCGCTCACCCCGCAAGTGCTTTCGGAATTGTCGCGTGTTCCGGCAGGATCACACCACAGCCGAGCGAAGCCGCGAAAGCCGCCGACTGATAGCGGTAACACCGTCGGATCTTCAGCCGCGCCTGCGTGGACAGGTCGCGCGTGATGGCTTCGATACGCGGCAGATCGCCGCGCAGTGGCTCGGTGATGGTCACCAACGCCCCGAAGCGGGTCACACCGTGACCCCTGGCTTGCTCCTCGCGGGCCTGCTGGGTGGCCCCGACCCGCAGGGTGGCGGCCGCCGAGACGACCCCGCGTTCGCTCTGCTGAGCGACGAGTGCGTTCTTGAAATCGTCGTCCACGATCTCGGCGGCGTCGGCGGCCGAGTGCGGGCGATAGACGATGGCGATGCGCTTACGCGGCACTTCGGGATTCGGCGCGAGCAGCCGCTGCAACACGCGCTCGTCCACCGCGCCCTCGGGTGCGGCGTCCATCTCCCAGGTGACCGAGCGGCCACCATCGTGCACCAAGTGATCCCACTTCTCGTCGTGCGACACCGGCCCGGCGTCGGCCCAGTCCAGGCCGTGCCCTTCGGGTTCACCCGCCGCAACCTCGAGGTCGGCCTGCGAGGCCGGGTCGTAGCTGCGCCGGATGAACGAGATGACCTCATCGGCCGACATCGGCTGTGCCCGCACACCGGCCTCGGCCAGTGCGGCGCAGATGCCGGGCAGCCTGCGGCCGATCTCGACCGCCTCTTCGGCGGGGTTCTTGCGGCGCTCGGCAGTGGTGGCCTTGAAGGTGATCGCCACCCGTGGCAACAGCTGCACCCGCTCCTGCGGCAGCTCGGTGGCCAGCTCATACATCACCTGCTGGGCGAGCTCCGGCGCATCGGGCCTGGTGATGGTGGAAACCTCGGTGAGCAAACGGTTTCCGGTCTCCGGCACGGTGTCGATCACCGGGACGACGGCGACGATGTCACTGGTCTGACCCACCGAGGCGAGGAAGGTGCCCCACGCCGACACCCAGCGGTCGATGACCGGCTGGTCGACCGCCTCGTGGCCCTGCGGCCACGCGCGTAGCACCACGGTGTACTGCGCGAACTGCGGTAGGTGGATCATGCCGAAGCTGTAGCCACCCGCGTCGATGCCCTCATACAACTTCGAGGGCGCGAGCAACCCGGGCAGTCGGGTGACGCCACCGGGAATCCGGGAGAAACGGCCGCCGCGGTACACATGCTCGCCGCGCTTACGCGAGCGCATCCAGTTGAACATCATTATTCCGTTCTCGTAGCCGGAGCGGCCCCCCGTCCGCCACACCAGTGGAACCATCACGACAACGCCGGTGCCGCCCACGATCAGACCCCAGGTGAACCCGCCGACCATGGCGCAGATCAGGGCCGTGATCACAACGACGAAGCCGAGCACGGTTTCCTCCCAGCGCAGGCCGAAAAGGCCTGCGCTGCGAGGTTTCTGCCACAGTCCGTACGCGCGGCGCTCGTAGGTATCGCTCGTCGTCATCGTCATCGCGGAATGGTGCTCCTCCCGAGGTCGGGTGAACGATTGGCCCAGCGGTCGCCGGCCACGTCACCCATTGCTTGATCGGCCCCGGTCAGCGGAGCGGTCATGGCGCGCGCCGCGCCGACCCGGCCCGCCGCTCTGGCCGCACCGGACGGTACTCCCGCCGCGCCCCCGGGCCCGGAGGCGCGCGGTGCGCCGCCCGGGGCGCCACCGCCGCCGCCACCACCGCCACGTGGTGGGGCCGGACGCGGACCGGCGCCACCGCCTCGGGTGGGCGGCGGACTTCCCGCACCGCCGACGTAGCCCGCCGAGCCAGGAGCAGCCGCGCTCTTGACCGCAACGGCCTTGGTGCCCATGGCCCCGAGACCCGCGACGGCGAGCAACGTGCCGCCGGTCGCGGTGAGACCGGAACCGCCGCTGCCGACGACCGCGATCGCGGGCGTGACAAGGCGCATCAGTGCGGGCAGCACGAACGCGACACTGCAGAGCAACACGATGGCGACCAGCATGCGTTGTGCCTGTTCACCTTCCGGCAGTCCGGAGGTGTCGGTCAGCGAGTCCACATGACCCGCGGTAGTGAACGCGATCATGTAGACGATGGCCGCGACCGGTTTCCACAGCATGAACGCGATGATCCAGCCGACCAGCTTCTGATACGACGTCTTACCGACGTTCATCCCGGAAGCCGCTGCAGCCAAAGGCAATACGCCCGCAGCGATGATCAGCAAACCCTGCCTGACGATGGCGAGGATGATCTGCGCGAGCGCGCCGAGCAGTCCGACGATCGCGATGATCAGCACCAGACCCGGCGAAAACGCCTGCAGCTTACTGGTTTTCACCATAAGCTCGGCCAGATCCTTGGCGTTGCCATCGGTCGAGTCGTTGATGATCCACTCGGAGAACTTGTCCGAAGCCTGGGTGCCCGCGACGATCACGGCGCCGAGCATCCACGAGCTGAACACCACTCGGGCGAACATCCGGAACGATTCGGCCGCTTCGTTCATCGCGGCGCCACGTCTGGCCTCGGCCAATCTGGCGCCGGAGAGGATCACCGAGGCTATCAAGAGCAATATCTGTACCTGATAGGTGTAATCGTTGATCTTGGTGAACAACGACCCCCCATCGCTGGCCACCTCGTTGGGCACCTTCATCCAGAACGTCAACGCCAGAATGATGGCCTCGCCGAGGCCCTTCATCAGCGAATCGACGACCTTGCCGAAGGTCGAATCCCAGGCCTTGTCCTTGACCGCGTCGGCCGCGCTGCGGGGATGCGAGGCGGCATTGCCCGCCTTGCATGCGGCCGACGCGGCGTCACCGAGCGAGATCCCGGGCAGACCGACGTTGTCGAGCGTGTCGTGCAGTTCATTGCACGTCTGATCGAAACCGTAGGTCTGGCCGTAGGCCACGGTCGGTGTCGCGATCATCACCGTGAAGATGACCGCGAGAATTGTGACGACACGTCTCACCATTGTGTCCACCCCTCGATGCTTCGCAGGGAATCAATCTGGACCTGCTGTTCGCCGCTCACCGCGGTGAGCTTCCAATCTCCGTCTCGCCACACGACTGCCAGGCGCATGCCCACCCATGTTGGTTGGCCATCAACTGTTTCTCGGGCCTTTCTCGCAAACTGAATGAGCGCGGTTTCTTCTGCGTAGCTTTCGATTCGGAAAGCGTCCGAAGCGAACAGCAGTGGTCTCAGCTTTTCTGGCAGTCGATCCGACACCTTCCCCTCGGCGACCAGGCGGTCGTAGTCCGCCAGATAGTGCGGCGTGACCTGGACCAAGCGCACCAGCATGTCCCGGTCCCGCGGATTCGCGTTGGTACGCCAGTAGATCTGCTCGGCCGCCAGTGCTGCACCCTGCGGCGTATGGGCGAATCCGACGGCGGCCTTACCTTCGATGCGTGCCGGACCGTCGGACGTCGAGAATCGAACCACGGGGCCGCCGAATACTCGCTGCCACACACCTTCTCCGGTCGCAGGCTGCGGCGCAGCCGTCAACCAACCAGGTCCGCCGGACTGCTGCTGCGCGGTCGGATTCTGTTCCAGCGCAACACCTGCCAGGTTGTCCGGGACGTCCACCCGGCGGCCGAACACATCGACATCCGACTGGCCGAATCCTGCCGACCCGTTCGGATTTCGGACGGGAACACGCTCCGAGGTGGTGCCCGTCTTCGACACCTGGTCACCCTCTGCGGCATTGTTGCGCACCGCACCCACGGTCACCACGACCGCGATCAGCACCGCCAGCACCGCGCCGAGACCGACCAGCACCAAGGGCGAACCCTTACGCTCCGGCCCGGATCCGGGCCCTACCGTTACCATTTCGTCCACCCCGCCAGCGATTCGATGTATTCGGTCTGTGCGCTGCTGGAGGTGGCGGGCTTGAGCCGCCAGTCCCCCGCGTCCCATACCATCACCAGTCGCAGTGCCGCCCACAGCTGCTTGCCGTCGACAACGGGCCCGCGCGAGGCGAGCCGAATGATGGCAAGGTCGTCGGCGTAGTTCTCCACCTTGAACGCATCGGAGGCCACGAAGTACTTGGTCACCGTCTCCGGCTGCTGTTGCGGCAACCGGTCCTGCGACAAGGCCTTGTCGTAGGCGGCGATCTGCTGGGCCGAGACCCGCACCTGGCGGACGTACAGATCGCGGTCGGCGGGCCTGGCGTTGAGCCGGTAGGTGATCTGCGCCGCGGCGAGCACCGAACCCTGCGGAGTGTGCGAATAGCCAACGGCGAGACCATCTTCGATGCGTGTGGGCCCGTCGGAGGTGGAGAACGGCACCGAGGCGCCGTACACCCGCTGCCAACCATGTGGTGTGGCCGTGCCGATCGGCGCGGCGGTCAGCCAATCCGGGTCCGAGGACTTGCGCTGATCGCTCGGTTCCTGCGGAAGTGGTTGTCCGGCAGGGTTATTCGGGACATCGACACGCCTGCCGAAGATGTCGATCTCGGGTTCGGTGAATCCCTCGGCACCGGAACCCCCGGACGCGGCCGCCCCACCGCCCGAACTCGAATCATCGCGGCCCAGATACACGACGAGACCGACGATCACGATGAGTGCGAGCACCGCGGCCGATGCGACGGCACCGAAGGAGACGCGATCGCGTGCGTACGACTCCTTCTCGGTCACGACTCCACCTCGCCGGCACGCGGCTCCGTCATGCCCGAGAGCCGCCGCGACATGATTCGCTCGCTGCGCTCCCTCACGTAGGTGCCTCCAATTTCACAATGTCGGTGGGCAATTCGTCGACCGCCTCGATGGGACGTGCAGTCGATTCCGGGTCGGGCAGTCGTAACCTCCAGTCGTTGCCGAACCACTCCACGATGGTGTGGTTCACCGCTCTCGAGTTGTCCGAATACTCGGTGTAGACGTCGACGCCGGACTTCTGATCGGTGTAGTCGGTGATCTTGTAGCCGAGCAACTGCGGCGCGTATTCGGCCGAAGCGGGCCCGGTGATCGACAACTGCACTCGGTTGACCGACCACTCGTCCCTGGCCCGGCCCGGCACGACTTCCATGGCAACCACTTTCGACCACTGGTTGTCCGCGGCTACCGACAACCGCACGGTGTGGACGATCGCGGCGAGCGCTGCGCCGGGCGGTGAATGCTCGAAACCCGTTGCGGCACCGTCGGCTTCCTTCTTCGGACCTTGGTCCGCGTGTGGCAGTGCCACGCCTTGGAACGGCTGCCAGCGCACGTGCGTCGGCGCCGCGGCCAGGTCAGGGCCCGACTCGCTGTCACCACCGCAACCGACCGCCGCCATCAGCAACGCGACACCGACCGCACCCACGGCAGGCCCGCGGGCGCCCCGCCGCGACGAGCGGGCGGGCTGTCGGGTCGCGATGTGCTGCGGACGCGTCGCTGTGGATTTCATCGCAGGGCCGTTCCCATCCCCATACCGGTCGTTCACGTCGGTAGGAAGGCCAGCGCGATCCCGGACGCCGTGCTCGCCACCGATGCGCCGAGCAGGCTCATCAGTACGCCGTGCGAGGCGTCGTTCATCGCGAGATCGCTGCGGAATGCGATCCACAACCGGCCCGCGGACACGATCATCCAGGCGAGGCATACCAGCAGCACGAACCAGAGCAGCCAATTCAGCAGGTGCATCAGAGGTTGCAGCACCTCGGCAGGCATCTGCTTGTAGGCGAGCACCTCGCCTGCCGACATTCGCACGGTAGACATCGCCGACATCAGGTGCCGATGACGGCGTTCATGATGGTGCCGGCGCTGGTGGCGACCACGCCGCCGATCATGGCTCCCGCCACCATCTTCGGCGACTCGAGCCCACCACCGGTCCACTTCTCCCACGCGAACTTGCCGCCCGCGTAGGTGATGCCGCAGACCCCCGACAGCAGGACGAACCAGGTGAGGTACCTGACCAGCTGCAGGATCTTCTCCGAGCCGGGAGGCGCCTCCGGTGTCGGGTTACCGACTTGAGCGAGGACAGTGCCGTACGTGTCCTGCACGGCGAGGAGGATCGTGCTCATCGGGTGCCTTTCTCGAAAAAGTGTGCTGTCAACGGTCCGGTACGGCGCTGAATATCAACATTATTCAGGCCCTTCGTCGAATGATGAAGCGGCATCCAGGTTTTCACGCACCGCAGCGACGATGTCGGTGCCGAGTTCCCGGACTTCGAGTGGGACCTCCTCGAGCGGGTCGATCTTTCGCTTCTTCTGCGGGAGTGCGTCACCCGGCGCCCACACCGGCAGTTGCTCCGGCTCGACGAGCGTCCACTCCTCGTACCACGGCACTTCCCACACCTGGCCTGCCAGCGATCCGACCACCTCGCGGTAGCGCCGGATCTCGGCGGGCAACCGGCCGGGCCGGGCCGCGACCGTGATGAGCCCGAGTACCTCGGTGGCGCCGGCGAACCCCGAATGATGTTGGCGCAGTAGGTCGTGGGCGCGAGTCAGTCCGGCGATGGTCTCTCTGGCGACCAGGACGACGAAGGGCGATTCGCGGTCGAAGACGCCGGGCCAGCGGCGGCCCGAATCCGCCGCGGGCGCAAGCACATGCGCGAGGGTACTGGCTCCGGCACCACCGTGCACACCCAGCAACCACACCAGTGGCGCCCTGCCGATGCCCGGCACCGGACGTTCCCAGATCAGGGCGCGGCGCGACTCCGGTGGCGCGACCACGCCGGCTTGCGCGGGCTCGGGTTGACGACGAAGTTTCATAGCGGCGGTCATGATGCCACCCCGGCGAGCAGGCGCGCATACGCTCGGCGCGTCTCCGCGGCCAGCGACGTGTGCCGGACGAGTTCACCGCGGGCCAGGTGCGGGTCGTACGGAATCTCCCTGATGTCACGGACCCAACCGGAAAGATGCGAACGCAAATGATCGGCAACCCGCGACTCGCCGCCCGGCTGCTGGTGTGAGACAACGATCGTCGTGTCACCGACGATGCCGCTGCCCTGCCCATCCGCGGAGTCGCCGAACTGGTCGTCGAGCCATTCCAAGGTCACCCGCAGGCGGTTGGCAGCGTCGGCGCGCGCCGGAATGGCAAGCACCAGAGCAACATCCGAGTCGTCGAGCAGCGGCCGCAGCTGACGCCCGGCAATCGGGCTGCCGCCGTCGTAGACGCCGGTGAAGCCTGCGTCGTAGATTGCCCGCGCCACGGTCAGATAGGTGGCCCTGCGACGCAGCGGCGCGGCATCGCGCCACAGCAGCCCGACCCCCGAGCTCGCCTGGGACATGCACTCCTTCAACGGCGCCGGCTCGTCGTTGCCACGGCCGTACAACCACGATTGCAGGCTGATCGGGTACAGGTGCTCGTCGGCGCCGCGCAGCGCGAGATCACTGCCCGCCGCTGTCGAGTCCACCGCGACCGTAGGATTACCCCCCAGCGCGAGCTCGCCCGCGATCCCGAGCACCGTCGTTGTCGTCCCCGCGCCGCCGCAGCCGCCGACCACCAGAATCGGCCGCTGCGCGGGTTCCACGGCCTCCGCACCGCTCTCCGCGCGCTTGCCGCGCCGTAACCGCACTACCGGAGCCCTCGTGCGCGTAGGTCGGCTCGCCGATTCGCCCTCTGCGGGCGCCTCGTCGAGCCAGCGACTCCAGTCCTCTCCCATCGCCTCAGCTCTCCTCTTATCCGGCCGCGATACCCGTGATGAGGGTGCGGCCGTCGACCACCGCTGTGGTGACCGTCTGCTTGTTGTACGTGGCGGGCACACCGCCGGGCCGGTACTCGGTGATCTCCACCAAGTACCGAGTGTCGGTGAGCGTCACGATGCGCACACAGTGCGTGGTGCCCACCGGGATGGAGTCGATACCACGCTGGATCACCGACGCGGGCGAGACGGTGGCCTCGGGTGCTACCGCTGCCCTGGCCCGCTCACCGGAGCGTTCCACGTAGTAGCCGTACTGGAACGACAGCACCGCATCCGGCCCCGACCCAGTACTGCCGGATTCTGCGCTACGCACCACGCGATCAGCACGTTCGGTGGGGCAGGCGCCGGCCGCGCTCGCACCGGTGCCGGGTTGCGGTCGGGTCGCGTAAACCGGCTTTGCGCCGATGTCGTCGGCTTGGACGGTGCCCGCGGCGAAATGCAGGGGCAAGGACGTGGGACCGGCCGCGCTGCGATCGTCGGAGGAGTCCAGCAGGAACAGCACACCCGCCACGGCCGCACCGAGCAGCACCACCGCGACGATCAGCACCGCGATCACCCTGGCGCGGCGTGCAGCCGGATGATCGCGAGCCTCCTGGCGCAGTGCGCGTGAGGCCGCCGCGGCGGCCCAATCCGCGCGGTCGTTGTCGAATTCGTCCTCCGGCCACGGGAAGCGCACGACGCCACCATCCAGCGGCGGTGCGTAGTCGTCGTCGGGGCCGGGTGCGCGGCCGGACACCCAGTCCGACCAGCCACCGATGAATTCGCTACGGCCCGACGGGAGATCGGTCGGCACGTCCGCGCGCGCTCGGATCTCGTCGGGATCGTCGTCGAGAATGTAGTGCGGATATCGCGCGGACCCATCGTCGTCGAGGACGGAAGCACCCACTTCGTCTGCGTAGGCCGGGGCGGCCGAGCCCGTCTCCGGCTCCAGCGGGCCGTACCAACGCGACAGCTGTTTGTACGACTTCAACATTCCCCCCGTCCCGCGGAGCGAGGCACATGGCGCATCGTCAGACCCTCTCGGCGATCAGTTCGTGGAGAACGGGTAGGTGTTGGCGGTGCCGGGCCGATCGGCGGGGGGCACCGAGGGCTCGCCTCCGGATGAGGCGCCATCGGCTCCCGTCCCAAACGGAAATTGTCCCGTACCGGACGAATTCGGCACAGTCGACGCGCCGGAGCTTTCGCCGAAGAATCCGGTCGGCGGCCTGTCGCTGCCGCCCTGCGGCGTGGCGCCACTGCCGAACGTGCCTGCCACATCGCGTGCGACCGCAGCGAACCAGTCGGCGACGAACTGAGTCGGTGCTTCCCCGTTGGCGGACATCGCCGCGGTGCCGTATCCGGTGTGGCGCTGGACGGTGTCCCAGTACCGCGTCCAGGTGGTGATGTTGAGCAATTCGCTGTTGTCGGTGATGTTCTGTACAACCGCGTCGAAGGCCTGCGTGACAAGACGAACGCCGGTGGTCGGCGGAATCAATTGTGGAACCGCGCCGATCAGCTTCGTTCCCAGCAACAGCAGACCGGACACCGGATCCGACAACCCCGCGCCGGCGAGCTGACCGATGCTCGCCGGATCGAGGACCGCCCTGACCACGGCGACGACCGAGTTCAGACCGATCATGCCGACCTTCAGCAGGCCCTGGATCGCACCGGGAATCTCCGGCGGGGTGCGCGGGTCGGCGGCGTCGGCCAGCCGCTGGGAGATCGACTTCCGCGGCGAGAGCGACAGATTCGCGATCGAATTGCCTTGGATGTCCTCGCCGGCGACCTTGGTCGCCGTCTTGATCGAGGTGAACGCCAACGCCTGCGCGATCGATACCAACGAGGCGATCGGGTCGCCGCCACTGAGCTTGGCCTGCCCGACGACATTGGCGACGGCCTTCAGAATCGGCGCCCCTTGTGGTGCGTCGCACGCGAGATCGCCCGCCGCACAAAAACTCGCGACGCGGCCGGTCAGCGCGCCGAAATTCGCCGCCCTGTCCCGGTCCGGACCGATACCACCGCCCGCCGCGGGCGTTTGGGCCAGCGCGGCGATCGAGGCCAGCTGATCACCGGTGGTGCCGGGCGCGGCATCGGGCGTCGCCTTGCCGGGCGAGCCGGGGAACAGCGGGGCGCCGGGGTTGCGCGTCGGATCGCCGAACAGCGCTACCGCAGCGACCTTCTCGGCAGGCAGCACACCGCGGCCCTGGCCGATCTCCTGCGCGAACATCGATGCGACATGGGCGCCTTGGGAATACCCCACCACCGCGAACCGGGTGTTCCCGCACCGCTCGGCGACCGTCGCGGCCATGCTCCGCAACCTGGTCAGCCCGCCGGCAACAGACTCCGAATACGGCACCGCGCCACCGGCGGTCGCGCCGCCGAATCCGGATTCGTAGGGCACATAGGCACGATCGACCAGTCCGGGATCGGGAGCCTTCGCCAGCATCGGCCGAAAGACCGTCGACAGCATCCCGGTGTCGGTGGTCGGTGCCGCGTCGGGCGAGGATTCCCCCGTGCCCTGAATTCCCAACGCGTACAGCGCGGGGCAGCTATCGATCGGCACATTCGTCGAGGGTCCCGCGGGATTCGCGGGCGCTGCGGCCGCCGCGCCGGTCGTAGCGGTCGCCACAGCAACGGTGAACGCGACCAGCATTCCCGAGGTTCGTGCCGAGTACTTTGCCATAGCGATCCGCAATCATCCGTGTTGCCGCAGCCATCCTCAACGCCATGAAACGCACTAAACCGTAACAGAATCCGGCAAACATCGCTGAGCCCGCGAAAAGTTTCCGGGAACCGCCGGACGATCCCGGACACGGCTTGGCGTGGCGTGCCGGACCTGCCGACAACTTTCCGATCATGATCAGTCGAAGGCAATCCCGCGGCGACCCCCGAGGATTCGAATCGTCAACCCGGACTTCGCATTCCGGCGAACGCCCGACCGGCGCGAACGTTTGTGCCCGAAAAATAGCCAGGTCACCGGGTCAAACCCGGTGACCTGCGGCGATGTTCAGCTATCTTGACGAAAACCGGTCACTCAGGTGGCCGAGGTAACGCGGTAGACGTCGTACACGCCTTCCACATTGCGCACCACATTGAGCAGGTGACCCAGATGCTTCGGATCGCCCATCTCGAAGGTGAACTTGCTGATCGCGACCCGATCGCCATGCGTGGCCACCGAGGCGGACAGAATGTTCACCTTTTCATCGGCGAGCACCTTCGTCACGTCCGACAGCAGGCGGGTGCGATCGAGCGCCTCGATCTGGATGGCCACCAAGAACACCGACGACGGCGACGGCGCCCATTCCACGTCGATGATCCGCTCGGCCTGCTCGCGCAGCGAACCAGCATTGGTGCAGTCGGTGCGATGCACACTGACCGCGCCGCCGCGGGTCACGAAGCCCATGATCTCGTCGCCCGGCACCGGGGTGCAGCACTTGGCCAGCTTGGCCACCGTGCCCGGCGCACCGGGAATCAGCACACCGGCATCGCCGGTGACGCGCTGCCTGCTGGGCGTGGTCGACGGGGTGGAACGCTCCGCGAGCTCGTTCTCCACGTCGCCGATCCCGCCGAGCTGCGCCATCAGCCGCTGCACGACGTGATGCGCGGACACCTGGTGCTCGCCGACAGCGGTGTAGAGCATCGAGATGTCGGTGTAGTGCAGCTCGTGCGCGACCGCGGTCATCGCGTCCACGCTCATCAAGCGCTGCAACGGCAGCCCGACCCTGCGGACTTCCTTGCCGATCTGCTCCTTGCCGCTCTCCAGCGCCTCCTCGCGGCGTTCCTTCGCGAACCACTGCCGAATCTTGGCCTTGGCACGCGGGGACACCACGAAGTTCTGCCAGTCGCGGCTCGGTCCCGCGTTCTGCGCCTTCGAGGTGAACACCTCGACGACCTCGCCGTTCTCCAGCTGACGCTCCAGCGCGACGAGCCGGCCGTTCACCCGCGCGCCGATGCACTTGTGCCCGACCTCGGTGTGCACCGCGTACGCGAAATCGACCGGCGTCGACTTCTGCGGCAGCGTGATCACATCGCCCTTCGGGGTGAACACGAAGATCTCCGGCGACTTCAGGTCGAAGCGCAGCGACTCCAGGAACTCGGCCGGGTCTGCGGCCTCCCGCTGCCAGTCGAGCAGTTGGCGCATCCACGCCATGTCGTCGACCTCGGTGGAGTCGTTGGAGTGCTTACCGCGCGTCTCCTTGTAGCGCCAGTGCGCGGCAATGCCGAACTCGGCGGTGCGGTGCATGTCCTGAGTGCGGATCTGCACTTCCAGCGGCTTGCCGTCCGGTCCGACCACCGTAGTGTGCAGCGACTGGTAGACGCCGTAGCGCGGCTGGGCGATGTAGTCCTTGAACCGGCCCGCCATCGGCTGCCACAGCGAGTGCACGACGCCGACCGCGGCATAGCAGTCGCGGACCTCGTCGCACAGGATGCGGATGCCGACCAGGTCGTGGATGTCGTCGAAATCCTTACCCTTGACGATCATCTTCTGGTAGATCGACCAGTAGTGCTTGGGCCTGCCCTCGACGATTGCATTGATCCGGGAGGCGGCCAGGGTGTTGACGATCTCCGCGCGCACCCGCGCCAGATAGGTGTCACGTGAGGGTGCCCGGTCGGCGACCAGTCGCACGATCTCGTCGTACTTCTTCGGGTGCAGGATCGCGAACGCGAGGTCCTCCAGCTCCCACTTGACCGTGGCCATGCCGAGGCGATGCGCCAGCGGCGCGATCACCTCCAGAGTTTCCTTCGCCTTCTTCGCCTGCTTCTCCGGTGGCAGGAAACGCATGGTGCGCATGTTGTGCAGCCGATCGGCCACCTTGATCACCAGCACGCGCGGATCCCGCGCCATCGCGATGATCATCTTGCGGATCGTCTCGGCCTCCGCCGCCGCGCCGAGATTGACCTTGTCCAGCTTGGTGACACCGTCCACCAGATGCGCGACCTCGGCACCGAAATCCGTTGTCAGCTGCTCGAGGGAATACCCGGTGTCCTCGACGGTGTCGTGCAACAGCGCCGCGACAAGCGTGGTCGTGTCCATGCCGAGCTCGGCCAGAATATTGGCGACCGCGAGCGGATGGGTGATGTACGGGTCGCCGGACTTGCGGAACTGATGCGCGTGCCGCTCGTCGGCGACATCGAACGCGCGCTGCAGCAGCGTGAGGTTCGCCTTCGGATACAGCTCCCGATGCACGCTGGCCAACGGCTCGAGCACCGGCTTGACCGCCGCGATACCGCGCTGGCCGGTCATCCGCCGCGCCAACCGCGCGCGAACCCGTCGTGACGCCGATGTGGGCACCGCCGCCGACGTTCCCGGCTGCCGCGCGGGAGCCGAATTACCGGCCGCAGGCTGTGCGGCGGGAGTGGCCGGTGTCGCCTTTCCCCCTGGGGCGGCCGAGGCACCATTCGTGGGCGAGGCCACCGCCGATTGCTCGACATTCGCCTCGCCTAGATGCTGAGTCATGCCACCACCTCTCCACGCCGCGGTCGGACCACCCTATCCGACCGCTGCAACCGCCCTCATCAACTCTAGTCCCGCCTCGACTCGTCCGTCCGATCCGCGATTAGCGGAGACAGTTTTCGTGTCACCTGCGGGGGACCCGGGCTCGATTCCACCGGGTAGCCGTGTTCGCAAAATCGGCTGTGTGGGTACCGCGGAATACCGACCGGAACCTCGCAGCCTCCGCGGTGACGATCCGACCGGTACAACGGCTGAACCACCCGCGGATAATCCCAGCGTAGGTGACGCAATCACATCGGCAAGAGCCCGTTGCCCGCCTCGACCGCACCGCACGCCGGCGTCGATACCGTCCGCACCGAGGCCGGGACTACTGGTGGCATCGAAGGACGCCGACATCGCAGTGAGCGGCGGCCGCTGGGTAATCAGGACGTGAGCCGCCTCGAGGACTAGCGCACTCCTTGCGGCGCGACGACCTCGACTATCCCGACATCGCCGCGCGGGTGGGCGAGCATGGAGTGCCCGTCGGAGCCAGGGTCGGGTGGCGCGCCGAGCAGGTCGAGCACAGTGGGGGTGATGTCGACCAGCGAGTAGCGGGCGTCGGTGACACCCGCTAGAAAATCGGGACCGCGGGCGATCACGAAATTCGTTGTCTCGTCGGCTGATTGGCCGCCGTGACCACCCTCCGGTAGGTGCCCGTGATCGGCGGTGACCAAGATCGTCCACGACTCGGCCGGATTAGCCCGCATCCGCGCGTCGACGGCGGCGGCGATTCGGCCGACCAGCACATCGATGCGAGTCACGGCGTTGAGATACTCCTGTGACGCACCCCCGTGGCTATGGCCCGCCCGATCGACCTGATCGAGGTGAGTGAAGAGGAAATCGGGTCCGAAGCGGGTAACGGCGGTGATTACGGCATCGGCGGTAGCGACGTCGACGGTGGATTCATCAGCGTCGTTCGGCACGGGTTGGGTGGAAATGACCACGTCGGCGCGCGGGTTGCCGCTCGCGGCCATGGTGGCAATCTGATCCCAGGTGGCAATCGAATGGGTTTTCAATGCTGGGTTGGCGCGCCCGAGTTGCGTGAACACGGTCGGATACTTCGCGAACGGCGTGGCATCGAATTGGTTGTTCCTGATGCCGTGCTTGCGGTCCCACACACCGGTCAACACGGTGGCCCACGACGGGCCGGAGATGGTGATGTGCGGCGCTATGGACGTTCGGCTCAGCGACCCTTCTGCGCTGAGCTGCAACAGATTCGGCGCCTGCACCTGCTGAATCTTCTTGTACATCAACCCGTCGAGCCCGATCAGCACGACTTTGCGCACGCGGCCATCGGCCCGCGCGGTTCCGGCCGGCGCGGCGACGGGCAGCGCCGCGACCGCCGCGGCGGCAACCGCACCCGACAGCAACCGCCTACGGCTCACGGCGCCGCCCCACGGACGCCGACCTGCACCGCGCTCGGGAGGCAGCGGCCCCCCGATGTCGCGTCGGGCACCCGCACGGTGCGGACATTCGGCTCCACGATGCCCCGGAAACGCCTCGGCCACGACCGGCTCGACGACCGCGTCCCACCGATGCCCGTGACCGTCGGCTGCCGACGACACTGGGTCCATGGCCCGCTCGCTGGGTTCCCTCACAGTTCGAACCATGCGGGCCCGCGCGGCCTTCCGGAAGGCCACCGCGCCACTGTTCATAGACGTTTCATCGGTCACGCCACCGCGCGTTGCCTCGCTGAACGACCGCTGAACATTCCAGAGCCGACAGCTATTCCACCTGTTCACAGTGGTTAACCCGCACGAGGTGTGCAGGATACCGATTGACACCCGGCTGGTCATGTGGCTGGCTGACGGACATGCAGTACAGCGGGAATCGCAGCATCCGAGTCGCGGCTGTCGCAGACCTGCACATTCGCGACTCGGTGGTCGGGGTGTTCCGTCCCGACTTCACCCGCCTGGCCGAGCACGCGGACGTGCTGTTGCTCGGCGGCGACCTCACCCAGAGCGGCACACTGCGCGAAGCCGATCTGCTCTGCGCCGAAATCGCGGCTCTCCCGGTACCTGTCGTCGCGGTGCTCGGCAACCACGACCACGACCACAAGCTGGGCTACCGAATCGCCACGATGCTCACCGCCGCCGGCATTCACCTGCTCGACGGCGACGCCGTCACCCTCGATCTGGCGGGCTCCCGACTCGGCATCGCCGGAGTGATGGGTGGCAGCGGCGGATTCCCCCGCTACCCCGGCACACCCGACGAAGGCACCCTCGAACACCAGGCCCGCATGCGCCGGGGCCCCCTCGACGCGCTCCGCCTACACCAGGCACTCGACACCCTCACCTGCGAAACCCGAATCGCTCTCATGCATTTCGCCCCCGTCATCGACACGCTGGTCGGCGAGCCACGAAAGATCTACCCAGGCCTCGGCTGCCACGATCTGGCCGAGGCCGTCGACGCGGGACGCGCCACCCTGGCGATCCACGGCCATGCACACGGCGGCACCGAATTCGGCCGCACCGCAGGCGGTGTCCCGGTCCGCAACGTCTCCTATCCCGTCATCGGCCGCAGCTACGTCGTCTACCACGTAGCGCTGACGTAGCGGCCGATTCCCGCAACCGACCTGACGGGCAACAGCGCGCCGGTCGAGTATCCCAGCGAGGCGAGTCCAACGGCTACCAGCGTGGCCCGGCCGGTAGGTTCTGGCCATGACCGTCGCCAAGTCGCTGCTGTTGTTCGCTCTCGCCGCGCTTGCCGAAATCGGCGGCGCCTGGCTCGTCTGGCAGGGTTGGCGGGAACACCGCGGCGTCCTTTGGATTGCGGCAGGCGTCCTCGCCCTCGGCGCATACGGTTTCGTGGCAACCTTCCAGCCGGACCCTAATTTCGGCCGCATCCTCGCCGCATACGGCGGCGTCTTCGTCGCAGGCTCTCTCGTCTGGGGCATGATCGTCGACAAATTCCACCCCGACCGTTGGGATTACGTGGGCGCAACCAGCTGCCTGTGCGGCGTGGCGATCATCATGTACGCACCGCGCGGCTAGCCAACCGAAACCCTCCGAGCCGCAACCCCTTCCGCGTCCTTGCGGTCTGTAAGGCGCCACTTCCAGAAAGCATTGAAAATGCCCTGGTGACTCGCATGAATAGATGCGCATATCAAAGTATCACAATGTTATTCCAGCACCGAATCCACACGGCGACACCAACACCCGAGCAATCCCGCAGCCATCGGATACCGCCCCCGAACGGTCCGCGTAACGAGCGGCACGTGGCTGCGGCAGAACGTGGGTGGGCCACTTGACTGGAGCCCTTTGAGCAGGTCCAGCGGTTGTGAGAGTTCTGATGCACCAGAATGGGTGCAGGAGGACGAGATCACGACATGGCACGACGACGACACACCCCCGAGCAGATCATCCGCAAGCTCCGTGAGGGCGAGAAGCTGATCGGTGAGAAGTTCTCGATCGAGGAGGTGTGCAAGCACCTCGAGATTTCCGAGGCCTCCTGGCATCGCTGGCAACCCCAATACGGCGGCATGAAATCCGACGATGCCAAACGGTTGAAAGAGCTGGAGAAGGAGAATGCGCGGCTGAAGAAGATGGTCGCCGAGCAGGCCCTCGATATCGATATGCTCAAGGAACTGAACCGGGGAAACTACTGAGCCCGGAGCGGCGCCGCCGAGCCGTAGTGGTTCTGCAGCAACGATTCCGGGTGTCCCAACGCCGGGCATGCCGGGTGGCCGGGCAGTCCCGCTCGGTGCAACGCCGACCGCCGGCGATCGGCGAGATCGAACGAACACTGCGGGCCCGATTGCGTGAGATCTCGCGTAAGCATCCGCGGTGGGGTTGGCGTAAAGCCCACGCGTTGTGCCGCAGCGAAGGCTTGGTCGCCAACCATAAACGCACGCAACGACTCTGGCGCGAGGAGGGATTGAAACGACCGAGCCGGGTGCGCAAGAAACGTCGCATCGGGACCGGCCGCAACCAGCGGATGCGGGCGTCGTTCCCGGATCAGATGTGGGCGTTGGACTTCCAGGTCGATGTGACTGTCGACGGCCGCCAGGTCCGGTTTCTCAACATTGTCGACGAGTTCACGCGGGAAGCCTTGGCCACCAGGGCATTCCGATCGTGCACGTCCGATCAGCTGGTCGGTGTGCTCGACGAGATCGTTGCGGTCACCGGGCGAAGACCGGCTCATATCCGTATGGACAACGGCACCGAGATGACCGCTCACGCGATGCGGGACTGGTGCCGGTTCACCGGTGTCGACGCGTCGTTCATCGATCCTGGATCGCCGTGGCAGAACGGGGTCTGCGAGTCGTTCAACGGCCGTTTCCGCGACGAATTCCTGTCCTGCGAGGTGTTTCATTCGTTGACCGAGGTGCGGGTCCTTGCCGAGGACTGGCGCGTCGAGTACAACAGTTACCGGCCACACGAATCATTGGGCTTCCTCAGCCCTGAAGCGTTCCGTCAGCAATGGTCACCGACCGAGTTCCGGCAACAGCTACAACTCGCATAGCCGGTGGACCTGCCATCGGGGCCCAGTCACACTCCACCATGTGCCGGTCAGGCGGGCGTCGCCAGGCGGGCCGGGCTACTCGGTCGGCGTGAACGCCCAGACGGCGGCGGGACGGCCGGTGGCTTTGACGCGGCGGCGTTCGGTGGTGCGGTAGAGGCCGGGGAGGGCGGCGAGGGTGCGGTTCAGGTTTGCCGGGTCCGGCTTGGCGCCCTGCAGGGTGGTACTGAGTTCAACGGCGCGGGTGGCGGGGAACTCATCACCCGTGAGGGCGCGGGTGAAGGCAATGTCCTTCCAGAGCAGGCGGGCGAGCAAGCCCTGTGCGGCGTCGACGATCCGATTGTGGTCGAAGGCGAGCTGGGGCACGGCGTCGAACGACACCCACTGCGCCGGACCCTCGTGTGGGCCGACAACTGCCCACATCGCGATCGACAAGGTCGGGCCGCGTGGGTCGCGATTCGGCTCGTCGAAGGTGACCAACTGCCCCACCGCCCCGATCGCGGCCTCGGGCACACCCAACTTTGCATGCACCGCCCGCCGCGCTGCCCCAACCAACCGCTCCCCCCGCCTCAGCAACACCCCAGGCAACGCCAACTCCCCGGTGAACGGCTCGAGCTCGCGCGGCGCAACCCCGATCGTGACCCCCGCGTCCGCACCCCAGAATCGCAGCGCCACCACATCCACCGAAACCACAGATTGCTCCACGTCGACCTATCCTGCCCCAGCCTGCGCACTAGACCGCGATGGAGGGCCCGCCCAACGAACGGGAAACCCGAGCGCAAGCTTCACGACTTGCCACCACCGTGGACCGCTCGCCGCACGGTCGCAATGCGTCGGCATTCATGCGACCGGCGACACTGCGAGCGGTGACGTCGAATGGAGTGCGCCGTAACGGATCCGGCGTGCCGCTGCCGCCACACCCAACTCGGCCTCCGGCGAACACAACCAGTCGATCGTCGCCCCCTTGCCCGCATCGCCGAACCCGAGGTCGACCACAATGATGTGCCCCTGAGACATGTTGCACCCCTTCATGATTCGTCCCATCGATCACCGAGCGGCAGCAACCTGTGCGCACGCGGCGGCCCGGCCGGCGATGTCGGGCCCTGCGGCGCAGCAGCCCGCGTCGGCGATGATCCGCTCGAATCGACTGCCTAGCCGCGGCCGCCGGGCAAGGCTCGGATACCAGGACTATTGGTGCCGAGCACTTTTCCCACGGAGGCCGCTTCGGCAGTCGAGCCCACGTCTCGCAGGTCGGCCAGACCGGTGGGCAGGTCGACGCGATTCGACCAAAACGATCGTCGTCAAAAGTACTTCTTTCCGAGATGCCCGAAAACCGTTAATGCCCAACAGCTCTAAGGCGATTCAGGCTTAGGCGGTGTGTAGCCTGTTGCACACACAGCGACCGTCCAGCGCCTCTACGACCTGCGCCGGACTTCGTCGATCTATCGTCGGTCACCGCTGGATCGCTGGCTGTGCGACACCAACACCATGTGCCAGCACATCGTCGCTCAGGACCGGATCCTGCAATCGGCGGGCGCCCACCTGATGGGCGGGGCCCCTGGCTTCAAGCGCTGTCTCGGTCTCGTGCGATAGCCCGCCGCCGCAACGGCTCGAGTGTTACGGAGCGTCGACGCGATCGGGGTAGAACGCGATGTGGTCCTTGATCTCGGCGACAGCCGGGTACGGCGACTCGTAGGCCCATCCCGCGTCGATGCTCTGTGCACCGTCGACCGAAACGGTGAAGTAGCTCGCGTCGCCCTTGTAGGGGCAATACGTGGCGGTGTCGGTGCGCTCCAGCACCGATTCCTCGGCGTCGGCCAACGGCAGGTAATAGACCGGCGGGTAGGACGCTTCCTGCAGAACCAGTGCGTTCTGCGTGTCGATGACCACCTGACCTTGTACTCGAACGACAATGCGCTCCGGGTGTGGCGTGACGGTGATCGGATGATCCGGGCCCGGCTGCAGAACAGGTCTCGTCATGGTTACTGCAACCGACCGCGCCGATCGTTCTATTCCGGCCCCGCGTCGGCAGGTTCAGATGGCTCGACCCTCACGCTTCATGGCCTCGCGGGCGAGCGCGCGGTCGCGCTGTTCCTCGAATTCGAGGACATGCGGCGGTTAGAGGATCAGCTGGGTACAGCGGAACAGCGCCATGGTCTTGCCTGCGCCGTCGCTGACCACGGCATCCCAGACCTGGGTGCGACGGCCGCCGTGCACGAGCGTTGCCTCGGTGCGGATCAGACCCGCGCGCGCGGTGGCCAGAAAGTTGGATTTCAGCTCGATGGTGGTGAATCTGTCGGCGCGGTCGGGCAGGCTGAGGCGGGTGCCGAGGCCGCAGGCGGTGTCGGCGAGCGCCACCACGGTGGCCGCGTGCAGGTAGCCGTTGGGGGCCATGAGCTCCTCCCTGACCTCCATTTCTGCGGTCACTCGGGCAGCGTCGGCGGTGAGCACGCGTACGCCGAGCAGTCCCGGCAGTCGGCCCTGCAGTAATGCGGTGAGCTGGACGGCGGCGTCGCCGTCGGTGATGTTCGGGGTTGCGCGGTGTAGTCCGACCGGGGCATCGGTCATGGGGTCAACCTTCGGTGTCGAGGAGCTCGGCGCGCAGGTCGCGACGCATCGGCTTACCGACCGGGTTGCGCGGCAGTTCGGTGGCGAGCACGAGGCGTTCGGGAAGTGTGACCGAGGCCACCGCCACAGCGCGGAGATGCTCGGCCGGTTCCTGCAGTGTCACCGCCGATCCTGACGCGGGAACCACCACAGCGCAACACTTTTCGCCCATCACCTCGTCCGGGTACGCGATGATCGCGACATCGGCGACCGACGGATGGACGCTGAGGGGCATCGTCGTGGCGGCGGATCCTCAGCGGGGCGAATAGCGCAGGGAACGCCACGTTTCGATCGCCCAGTTCATCTCCGCGTCAGGAACGCTGATGGTGACCAGGAGCAGTTCGCCGTTGCGGTGGCTGGCGATGCCTTGGACACCGGCTTCGTCGGTGTCACTGGAGGGCAACCACCAGCCGTCGCCGGGCCCGCCGAGCACCGGCTCGCCGCGGTGCCCTTCGGTCGCATTCGCGCCGTATTGCAGCATGGCCGCGGGCGGTGGACCGGTCTTTTCGTCGTCTACCCGGAGCACCGTGATGTCGATCTGGCGCTCGCCGTCCCACGCCCACCAGCGGTCACCATCCCACCCGTAGGTGAAATCGCCGGGGATGCGCAAACTCCAACCGGGCAGCAGCGAGGTGAACACCGGCCGGCGCCGATACCCGGGACGTGCGCCGAAATCGTGGCTGGCGCGTTCAGCCAGGTCCGCGGGCGCGTCGTCGACAACCGGTTCCAACGTGCCGAGCAGTCCGCGCAGCTCGTGCCAGGCCGCCCACGGCAATTCGAGTGCGTGGTCGAGCCGACTCGCCTCGGCGAGCAGTGTGTCGGCCTGACGCAATGCCGGCGCGTCGTCTTCGTCGGTGGGAACCCGCCAGCGCACGTCGTTCCACATGATGCCGAGTGCGGTGTCACGGAAGGTTCGCGCCGTCCAGCCGTCCTCCCACCAAGGGAAGAATCGAACGGCGGCGGCTTCGTCGCCATCGGCGACGGCGCGGAACCAGTCGACGTCACGGGGTCCGAGCCAGGTCGCGGCCAAGCCCTCGTAGTCGAATTGGTCACTGCCGAGAGACAATCCGAGCGACACCACATTGCCTTCGGTCGGCACCTGGCTGAGCACGGTGTGCGCGAGCGTTCGAATCCACGTCAGATAGTCCCGTTCGACCTCCGCGCGGTTATCCGCAAGCCCGAGCGGATCATCGGTCCCCTCGTCCCAGACGATGTCGAACTCCCTGCCCATTTCGTGCAGGACCGCGGCGACGTGCCGGTGATAGCCGGGCCCGGCCGGCGCACATCCCGCGGTCACCACCACCTGACCGTGGGCCGCCCGCAGATCGACCGGCTCGGCCGCGGGATGTAGCACGGCAAGCAGCTGGTCGCCGGATACCTCGACCGGATTGCGGAACGGTGCCGACGTCGAGGTCCAATCGATCCGCGCCCCCGCGGGCCCGGTCCGCAACCACCGCTCGACCCGTTGCAGAAAGTCTTCAGTGGGCGCGCGGCACACCCCCGCGACATTCAGCTCGATTCCCATGGATACATCCTTGTGTCCGCGGTCCAACGCCGAAAGTCGGGGCAGCACACCCGGGTTCCGCCACCACCGATCAGCCAGGGCGTGAGCAGGACATGGCGGCCGCAGAGGTCAGGTCGGAACACCGTCATGTCCGGCTCGACGTGGCGGGGGCTGGAGATAGTCGCCGACGAGCATGGTGCCTGGGGCGCGGTGGGCGCCGGGGCCTTGGAGCCAGTGGACGTTGTCGGCGGTCAGGGGGGTGTGACAGTTGGTGCAGGTGACGATGCCGGAGGTGATTCGGCCGCAGTCGTCGTGCACGACCAGGGCCGGAGGACCTTCAGGGGCGAGCCATTTGTCGCCCCAGGTGATGAGCATCGTCAGGACCGGATAGAGGTCGCGCCCCTGATCGGTGAGCACGTACTCGTAGCGGACCGGATTCGATTGGTATGCGCGGGTTTCGACGATGCCGTGCTGCTGGAGGGTTTCCAGGCGGGCGGTGAGGACGTTGGTGGCGATGCCGAGGTCGCGGCGGATGTCTTCGAATCGGTTCAGGCCGACGAACAGGTCGCGCAGGATCAGCGGCGTCCACCGCTCGCCGACCACGTCGAGGGTGCGCGCGATCGAGCAGACGATGTCGGACATAGCAGCCTTGGGCACCCGACCATCCTAGTCCATTGCTTTTTGCAAGCGACTGGGGAAGGATTCGCCTCGACCGACACCACGCACGAGAGGCGATCGAGGCCATGACAGACGCAGTGCCCCAGTTCCGCAAAGCGACCGAGTCCGCCGACATCGACGCACTGATGGAAACCCTCGCACCCGACGCCGAGCTCGCCTCCCCGATCTCCGGGCGACTGGTATTCCGCGGGCAGGACGATCTTCGGATCCTGCTGACCGCGGTGTACCGCGGCATCTCCGCGATGCAGTGGACCGATCAGATCGGCGACGGCGCGCACCGAGTCCTGTTGGGAGAGGCATCCATCGGACCGTTCCGAATGACCGAGGCGATGGTCATCGAGCTCGACGAGGACGGCCGCATCCGCAAGCTGAACCCGCACATCCGCCCGTGGCCCGCCCTCACCTTCCTCGCGGTCAGGCTGGGCCCCCGGCTCATCCGGCACCCCGGCGTCATGCGGCGAGCCGCCGGCACGCGGCCGCACACCCCTTGATGCGCGACACCCGCAGGGCAGTGCGGGTGAACGACACCGAGGAATGTGCGGCGCTGCGCGACCCACGCCGCCGCATCAGCCGACTGGGGTCTCGACCAGGCCGTCGGCGGTGAGTTCCACCCGACGGGTCACTCCGATGTCGTCGAGGAACCGCGGGTCGTGGCTCACCACGATCAGCGCGCCCTCGAAACTCGCGAGCGCCTGGGTCAGATGCTCCAGGCTCGGCAGGTCGAGATTGTTGGTCGGCTCGTCGAGCAGCAACAGCTTCGGCGCCGGGTCGGCCAGCAGCAGCATGGCCAGCGCGGCACGCAAACGTTCACCACCGGACAGTGCCGAGGCGGCGACATCGGCGTCGGCACCCCGGAACAGGAACCGCGCCAACTGAGCCCGGATCTGCTCCGCCGACGCGTGCGGTGCCGCCGCCGCCACGTTCTCGAACACCGAACACGGCTCGTCGAAGACGTCGAGACGTTGCGGCAGCATCCGCCACGCGACCTTCGGCGATTCCTCGACGATCCGGTGCAGCAACGTGGTTTTGCCGACGCCGTTACGGCCGGTGAGCGCGATACGCTCCGGGCCGGTCACCCGCAATGTCACCTTCGGTCCACACGCCAGCCGGACCCCGTCGAGGTCGATCACGTCCTGGCCCGGATACAACCGGGTGTCGGGCAGATCGACACGGATCTCCCTGTCGTCGCGCAACAACTCCTGCGCCTGCTGGAGCTGTTCCTTTGCGGTATCGACCTTTTCGATGTGGTTGTTGCGCAGTTTGCCCGCCGACACCTGCGCTTGCCGTTTCCGCTCGTTCATCACGATTTTCGGTTCGCGCTTGGTGTCCCACATTTTCTGCCCGTAGCGCAGTCGTCGATCCAGTTTGATCCGCGCCTCCACGAGTTCGCGTGCCTGCTTGCGCACATCGCTGCGCGCATCGCGGATCGCCGCCCGCGCGGCCTGCTGCTCGGCCTCGATGATTTGCTCGTACTCGCTGAAATTTCCTCCGAACAACCGCAATTCGCCCTGCCGCAGCTCGACGATCGAGGTCATCCGGTCCAGCAGCTCACGATCGTGGCTTACGGTGAGCACTGTGCCGGAGAACTGGGCGACCACGGCATAAAGCCGCTGCCTGGCAACATGATCCAGGTTGTTCGTCGGTTCGTCCAACAACAGCACATCGGGCTCGCGCAGCAGCTGCGCCACCAATCCCAGCAGTACCGTCTCGCCGCCGGACAGGGTTTCCAGTCGGCGATCGAGCTGCTCTGTCGAATCGGCCAGATAGTGCAGACCGAGCCGGCCGAGCAGCGCGACGGCGCTCTCCTCGACGTCCCACTGGCCGCCGACGATGTCGAAGTCGGCGTCAGCTGCCGTGCCGGATTCGATGCGATGCAAGGCTTTTCGCGCATCCGCGATGCCGAGCACTTCGTCCACCCGCAGCCCATCGCCGAGTCCGAGATCCTGCCGCAGATAGCCCAGGCGACCGGAAACCGTGATCGAGCCACGCGCCGGCGGCAGTGCACCAGCGATCAGCCGCAACAGCGTCGATTTGCCGACGCCGTTGCTGCCGACCAGACCGAGGTGGCCGGGACCGAGCACAGCGTCGAGCCCATCGAAGACAGGAGTCCCGTCGGGCCACGAGAAAGTGAGATCGGAAATAGAAAGATTGGTCATGTACCTACCCCAGAGGTTGCAACGGAATGCGACGCGCGAGACGCGGGCCGCCCGAGTGGCTACCTCATGAGAGCAACGGCATGACTCCGATCAACGGGAACAAGACTCGTCCAGATTAGGCAAACCGGACCGATCGCGCCAGTGATATTTGGATCACATCTTCTCCGCAGGTCTGCGGTCTGCGCGACCTTCCACGAGCCCCGCGCACGCCGTCAGCCGAGTGCCGGATCGCTTCCGGGCGCACCTGTTCACCCCGCCCGCGCCTGTTCGACGGTCGGCTCCTCGGAGCGGTATTGCCCGGCAGCATGGCTGCGGCCGGGCGCCCAAGGAAACCGCGCACCATCAGCTCGGAAGGCTGATGATGCGCGGCATTCTCCCGGCCTGCGCCGGAGCAACGTCCTGACGGATTCTTTCGAAATGACTAGATGCGAACCACCGAGGTCAACGGGTAGTCGCCCTGCCGCTCGCGCCCGCCGAGGAAGCCGAGCTCGAGGACCACCGCGGCGGCGACGACTTCAGCGCCCGCCTCGGCGAAGAGGGCCGCGGCGGCCGCGAGGGTGCCGCCAGTGGCCAGGACATCGTCGAGGAGCAGCACGCGGCGACCCTTCAGATCGATGCCGTCGGCGGGGATCTCCAGGGCCGCGGTGCCATATTCGAGACTGTATTCGCGGGTGATCACGGGCGGGGGCAGCTTGCCCGCCTTGCGGACCGCGAGGACGCCGGTGCCGAGGGTGGCCGCGACGCCCGCGCCGATAATGAAGCCGCGGGCATCGACGCCGGCGACCAGGTCGGCCTGCGGTGCACAATCCGCGAGGCAGTCGATGACGGCACGGAAGCCCTCCGGATCGGCAAAAACGGGGCTGAGATCAGCAAAACGAACACCAGGAGTAGGGAAATCGTCGCGCCACCGGGTAAGACGCTCTACCAGCTCGGCGGCCTTTGTGGTCCGCTCGGTTGCCAGGTCGTCTGATTCGACCGCCGCGTGCTTGCTCATCGACACCTCTCCATGGTCCATCACCCACAACACCTTGTCACCGCTTCAACACCCAGCGGTCCATGTTCCAGCCGGTCCCGCCCTGCGTGGGGCCGGCGATGCCGTTCTGCAGACCGATGCCGAAGGCGATGATGCGGGGATTGGCGAACAGGGGGACGCTCGGCATCTCCGACCACAGCAGGTTTTCGGCCTCGGTCAGCAGATTCAGCGTTGTGGTCGAGTTGTCGTCGGCCGCAAGCTGATCGGTGATCGCATCGTATCGCCCGTTACCGAAGCGACCGAAATTGAGCCCGCTACCTGTGCGCAACGCGCTGGTCGCGGCAATCCCGGCCAGTGATCCGGCCGGACCCGGCGCCGACGCGGTGCTCGCGAGGACGGCGTCGACCTTGCCCTCGGTGAGCTGAGCGGGGGTGAAATCGGCCGCGCCTGCGTCGAGGACGGTGAGGCCGGCGGGTTTGCACGCCTCGGCGATCATCGCGACGATCTGTGCGCGACGCTCATCGGGCTGCAGGTAACCGATGCGAACGGTGGGCTTGCCCGCGCCGGAGGAGGCCAGCGCCGCGGTGGCGGCGGGGACGTCGGTGCCGCGATACTTCTCGGCCGGACCGGTGACCGCCGGATAGTACAGCGAGTCCTGCTGCACGATGCGGGAATTCAGCGGTGCGGTGCCGAGACCGCTCTTCGGCGCGTCCTTCGCCTTGCCGAGTTTGTCGAACAGCGCCTGCCTCGGCACACACAGAGCGAACGCACGGCGCGCATCCACCGAACCGAACACTCCCCCGGTCCCGAGCACCAGCTGCTCGACACCGCGGCCCGGCACGGTCCGTACCGAAAAACCGTCCAGGTTCAGATCTTTCACCGATCCAGCGCCGACATCGACTACACCGACAGCATTGTCGGCGACCTTGGCCTGCACGTCGACGGTCTTGGGCCACACCACGATCCGCCCGGTCTCGGGCTTGTTGCCCCACCAGCGCTCGTTCGCGACGAGCACCAAACCGTCTTTGGCGGAATAGGATTCGATCCGGTAGGGCCCGGACGACGGGAAGCGGGACAAATCGAGACTGCCCGAACTCATGGCCCAGCCGTTGTTCCAGAAGTCGGCCAGCCGTTGGATCGCGCCGGGATCACCGGTTTGCAAGGCCGACACCGCATTCGGCACATTGGCCACCCGCGCCGCGACGTGTGCGGGCATCAGCTCGCCTGCGGTGAACAGGGTGCGCCACGGCAGGAAATGCCGGTCGGGCCGGAACACCACGGTGGCGTCCTTGGAGCCGGGCTGACAGTCCACCCGCTCGATGTCGGCGTACCCGGCGCTGTTGGCCGCGTCGAACAGTGGCGCGGGGCCGCGGTCACCGGGTTTGGTGAACCGACCGCTGCGCGCGGCCCAGGCCAGCACCAGGTCGTCGCACGAGGTGGGCACGCCATCGGAGTACACACCATCCGGGTTGAGCCGGTACTGCACGGTCTGGGCCTCGCCGGGAACCTCTTTCGCGGTACCCGCGTCGGTGTCGGCGACCTGCTGACCGTCCGGTCCGGTGTAGAAGAACCCGGTCAGCACCCGCCCGAACACGGCCGCCGAGCCGCTGCTCGCACCGAGCGTGCTGCCACCGTTGTAGCTGGCGATCACAGCATCGACGGCGTAGCCGATCGACGGCACCTGGTTCTGACCGGAGCACCCGGCGACCATCCCGGCCGCCAGGGTGCCCGCAGCCACCGATCCGATCAGACGCGCCAGTGACTGCTTGCGCATGGAAGGAAACCCCTGCCTGTAGGTCAGTGCCTCTTCTTGTACCGTTTCCCGCTCGGCCGGGCGCCAGGCCGCGGAGCATCGCCCGGTTCCCGCGCCCGTCGCGGCGCTTCGGAGTAATCCCGGCCGGTCGCGGCCACCGCGCGCCGCTCGGCCTCGGCGCCCGCACGGGCCGCGGCCACGCCGGACCGCCTGTTCTGCACCTTCTTGGTGTGCGCCGCGACCGGACCCCAGCGTTCCTTGATCGACACCAGCAACGGGGTGGCGAAGAAGATCGAGGAGTAGGTACCGACCAGCAGGCCGACCAGCTGCACGAGCGCCAGGTCCTTGAGCGTGCCGACGCCGAGCATCCACACCGCGATCACCATCAGGCCGACGATCGGCAGAATACCGATCAGCGCGGTGTTGATCGAACGCATCAGCGTCTGGTTCACCGCGAGGTTGGCCTGCTCGCCGTAGGTCCGACGGTTCAAATGCAGGATGCCCCTGGTGTTCTCCTCGACCTTGTCGAAGACGACGACCGAGTCGTACAGCGAGAACCCGAGAATGGTGAGAATGCCGATCACGGTGGCCGGCGTAACCTCCAGGCCGACGATCGAGTAGACGCCCGCCGTCACCGAGACATCGAAGCCCAATGCGGCAAGGGCGGCGATC
Source organism: Nocardia sp. NBC_01009 (assembly GCF_045208035.1). Taxonomy (NCBI): domain Bacteria; kingdom Bacillati; phylum Actinomycetota; class Actinomycetes; order Mycobacteriales; family Nocardiaceae; genus Nocardia; species Nocardia sp. NBC_01009. The sequence goes on from NZ_CP108695.1 coordinate 6,717,829, forward strand.
GCCATGTCCCGCTCGAACCGGATGGTGATGTAGATGGCGACCAGCACGAGGAACACCGCGAGTGCGATGAGGGCCTTGCGGGTGATCTGACTGCCCCAGGTTTCGCTCACGTCGGAGGTGCTGATCGCGGCGCGGCTCGGATTCCCGTCCCGGTCCTTGGGCTGGAACTTACTGAACAGCGCGTTGTTCAGCGCTTCCACTTGATTCTTGTCGAGCGCCTCGGAGCGGATCAACATGGTGGACGACGCGCCCGTGCCCACCGTCTGTACCGACACCGGGTCGGTACCGATGGCGCCGCGGTAGACGTCCTCCACCTGGCTGGTGGTCGCGTTACCCGCCGGGAACTGGATCCGCGAGCCGCCCTCGAAATCGATGCCGAGGGTGAAACCGCGAAAAACGATGCTGCCCAACGAGATCAGCACGATGGCCGCAGTGATGAGGTACCACATCCGGCGCTTGCCGATGACGTCGATGGCGCCGGTGCCGGTGTAGAGCCGGTTGAGGAAGCTGTGCTTGGGCTGTGCGGCGTACCGCACGTCATCGGTTTCGGGATCGTCCTCATGCAACGAGGGCGTGATCTGGCTGTTGGTCATCGCGTCCTCACGCTTTCCCCGAATGCGGCATCGGCCGCCTTGCGCTCACGGGCGACCTGCTGGATCGCACCGAGACCATTCACCGACGGGCTCGACCAGAAGGCCGTCCTGGAGGCCAGCAACACCAGCGGCGCCGTCACCAGGAACACCACCACCACGTCGAGCACGGTGGTGAGACCGAGGGTGAACGCGAAGCCGCGCACCTGGCCGACGGCCAGCGCGTAGAGCACCGCCGCCGCGATGAAGCTCACCGCGTTGCCGGACAGGACCGTCCGGCGTGCGCGCTGCCAGCCGCGTGGCACGGCCGAGCGGAAACTGCGGCCCTCACGCATCTCGTCTTTGATGCGTTCGAAGAACACCACGAACGAGTCGGCGGTCATGCCGATACCGATGATCAGGCCGGCGATGCCGGCGAGGTCGAGGGTGAAGCCGATCCACCGCCCGAGCAGGACCATGATGCCGTATACGGCGAGACCGGAGGCGACCAGCGACAAGCCGGTCAGGAAACCGAGCATCCGATAGTAGGCCAGGCAGTAGAGCAGGACCACGACAAGACCGACCGCGCCCGCGAGCAGACCCGCCTTCAACGAGGAAAGGCCCAGCGTCGCCGAGACGGTTTCGGCTTCCGAGATCTGGAACGACAGCGGCAGCGAACCGTACTTCAGCGTGTTCGCGAGTTCCTTCGCACTGGTGGCGTTGAAATTGCCGCTGATGGTGGTGCGGCCGCCCTGCTGCGGTCCCGCCTGCACGACGGGCGCGCTGACGACCTTCGAGTCGAGGACGAATGCGACTCGCTTGTAGAGGTATTCGCCGGTAAGCGTGGCCCAAGCGTCACTGCCGCCGGACTTGAACTCGAGGTTGACCTCATGCCGCGCCTGCTGCTGATTGAGCCCCGAGCTCGCGTTCTTGATCTCCTGGCCGTCGATGCGGCTCTTGTCGAGCAGCAACACCTCGGTGCCGTCGGTGGAGCAGGCGACCAGCGGCAGGTTCGGATCGTCATTGCCTGCCAGCGGGTCGGGCTTGCTGCAATCCAGCGCGGCCATCGCGGCCTTCTGGATGGTCGGGTCGGTGCTCTGCCGGACGGCCTTGGCCGTGGCAATTTCCTGCTGTGCCTGTTCCTGCGGGGAACCGGGCGGCGCAGGCGGCTCGGTCGGCGCCTGCGCGGGGAACACCCGCTGCTGCGGCGCGGGCTCCGGCGACACCTCTTCCGGTGTTTCCGGTGCGGGGCTCGACGGTGTTGCGGCGGGCGACTGCGCCGGCTGTTGCGGCACGCCCCGGCTCGCCACCGATTCGGCTGAGAGCACCGGCCGGATGTAGAGCTTGGCGGTGGTCGCCAGCGCACGCGCCTGCTGGCCGTCGTCACCCGGCACCGTGATGACGATGTTGTCACCGTCGATCACGACCTCGGAGCCACCGACGCCGAGTCCGTTGACCCGGTTCTCGATGATCTCCTGCGCCTTCCGCAGGCTGTCCTGGCCCGGCTTGCTGCCGTCGGGGGTGCGCGCGGTCAGCGTGACCCGGGTGCCACCCTGTAGGTCGATGCCGAGCTTGGGGGTCGGGTCTTTGTCACCGGTGAAGAACACCAACGCATAGATCACGGCCAGCAGCGCGGCGTAGACGCCGAGCAGCCGGAGCGGATGCGCCGATCCTTGGGAAGGTGGCACAGTACGTCATCTCCTAGGCGGGAAGTCGAGGTGGAACGGACGGGCACGCACCAGCGGCGCCGGGTACCCGGGAGTGCGGCCCGCGGCATCATCAGGCACGCGGGCTCACCGATAACCGGTCGGGCCGGTCAGTCCTTGGTCAGCCGGGTCTCGGTCTGTTCCGCGGACTCTTCGACGGCCTCGTCGGTCACGGTCTCGTCCGTGGCCTCATCCGTGGTCTCGTCCTCGGTGCGCACCTCACGGATGGCCAGGCGCAGCCACGTGGTGACGACCTCTTCGGCAATCTCGAGGTCGACGGTGGTGTCGTCGAGATCGACCACGGTGCCGTACAGCCCCGACGTGGTGGTGACCTGATCGCCGACCTTCAGGCTGCCCTGCATGTCGGTGACCTTCTGTGCCTCGCGCTTCTGGCGGCGAGACATCAGGTACATCGACACGAACAGGCCTACCAGCACTAGCGGAAACAGAAGTTCCATCGTCGAAGTCAGTCCCTAGTCTGTGGGTGGGTTTGGACAGGTATCTCAACAGTCTGCCAGCTCGTGTCACCACTGCCACACCGGCACACCCTTGACGTCCCGATTCGCGCTCTGGCGGGCAGTTCGGCGCGCTGCCGGGCGACGGCGACGAACCCGAACGCGAGGGCAACGCGCCACTGATCACCGGCGGCGTCAGCATGGGTGGGCTGGTCACCCGCTACGCCCTTGTGCAACGACACCAATTCGGAGCACTCCGCAGTAACGCCGGTACTCGCGGAATGGATCCTGCGCAAGATCGCCGAGTAGCGATGCAGGCGGGCCCGCGGCCGACATATTCGACCGCGGGCTCGCCCAAAGGGCGTCTTTAGGCAGACTTGCCATAGGTGTAGTCGTCGAGCGGAAAGCTGATTGCCTCACGGTGGGCGTTGATGGTGCTGGTCGGGCGCAGTAGCGCGGCCTCGCCGTGCTGGTTGAAGTAGTAGCTGCGCGCGGTCGAGCAATCGCCGCCGTAGAACACCGAGGAGCCGAGCTTGTCTGTCACTCGGTTCAGGAAGTGTGCGTTGGCCTGCTCGGTCACCTCGAAGGTTGTCTCGCCACGACGGAAGGTCTCCTTCAGCAGCCTGCCCATGTGCTTCATCTGAGCCTCGATGGTGGTGAAGTACGACAGGCCGCTGTAGGAGTACGGGCTGTTGAGGCTGATGAAGTTCGGGAACTTGGGCACGGTGATGCCCTCGTAGGCCTGGAAACGGTTGTCCCGCCAGAACTTTCCGAGGTCGACGCCATCGCGGCCGATGATCTCGATGGCCGGGAAGTTCACATCCCACAGATTGAAGCCGGTGGCAAGGATCAGGGTGTCGATCTCGGTCTTGTGTCCGTCGGCGGTCACGATGCCGTCGGCCTCGACGTGGTCGATCGAGTTGGTCTCGAGGCGCACGTTCGGCCGGTTGAACGTTTTGAAGTACAGGTTGGAGAAAGTCGGGCGCTTGCAGCCGAAGTCGTAGTGCGGTGTCAGCTTCTTGCGCGTTTCCTTGTCGCGCACCTGCGCACGCAGGTGCGCCTTCGCGAGCAGGCCCGCGGCCTTGTTCAGCGGCTTGGCCTGCTTGAAATGCAGCACACCGACTACCATCAGCGCCTCGAGCATGCCGGTGTTCACCAGCCGGGCCGCCTTCTGAGTGGCTGGCACTCGGGCGAACAGCTTCTGCACCGGGCCGGGGATTGCGGTGTCGACCTTCGGCACCACCCAGATCGGGGTGCGCTGGAAAACGGTGAGCTCCGCGACCTTCTCGGCCGCCTCCGGCACCAGCTGCACGGCGGTCGCACCGGTGCCGATGATCGCGGCCTTGCGACCGGCGAGGTCGAAGTCGTCCTCCCATGCGGTGGTGTGGATGATCTTGCCCGCGAAGGAGTCGATGCCGGGGAACGGCGGGGTGTAGGGCTGGGAGAGGAACCCGGTGGCGGTGAGAAGGTAACGGCCGGTGATGGTTTCACCACCCGCGACGGACACCACCCAGTACTGGTGCTCCTCGTCCCAGCGGGCGCCGTCGACCACGGTGCCGAAACGCATCCGGCGGCGCAGGCCGTACTTGTCGGCGACGAACTCGGCGTATTTCTTGAGCTCCTGGCCGGGCGCGAACAGGCGCGTCCAGTAGGGATTGGGCTCGAACGAGTACGAGTAGGTCACCGAGGCGATGTCGACCGCGAGACCCGGATAGTGATTGACGTGCCAGGTGCCGCCGAGGTCGTCTTCGCGTTCCAGGATGACGAAATTGCTCAGACCGAGCCGGTCGAGCTCGATGCCCGCACCCATTCCGCCGAAACCTGCACCGACAACGACCGCATCGAACTGAGGCGCCACGTCGAACCTCCTGCTGAGTGAACCATTCCCTCATGGAATGTGAATCAATCCTCACGGAATGACACATCATTCCGTTTGTGAACACAGTATCATCGTGAGGGTGACGAAGCCATCCACGCGTGCTGAGCGACGCAAAGCCGAACTGCGCCAGGACATCATCGACACTGCCTTCGTCTGTTTCGCGGAGAAGGGCTATCACGGCACCGGAATCGCGGACATCGCCGGCGTCCTCGGCATCGGGCACGGCACCTTCTACCGCTACTTCAGCAATAAGCGCGACATCATCGATCACGTCATCGACGACCTCGCCGGGCGCATCGTGGCCGCCCTCGGCACCGACAACGCCCCGGACGCCGCGACCTCGCTCGACGACTACCGCGCTCAACTCGACCGCATCGGCGTAGCGCTGCACCACATCCTCGTCGAGGACCGCAGGGTGGCCCAGCTGCTGCTCTTCCACGCGACCGGCATCGACGACGAACTCACCGCCCGCCTCTACGGCCTGCTCGACATGGCCGACGCACTGACCGCCGGCTACCTCTCGCACGGCGTCGAACTCGGGTATCTGCGGGCCGATCTGGACACCACCAACACCGCAAAGGCCGTCACCGGCATGCTCATCGCAGGCATCGTGCACGGACTGCGCAGCCCTGACCCCGCTGCCGTCGACGGGCTCAACGAGGCGATCCGCAGGCTACTCATCGATGGTGTCCGCAAAGAATGATCGCGGTCGCCACACCACAGATGCGGTGTGGCGCAAAGACACTCGGCCGCCATCGGTCATCGGCAGGCAGCTGGCCGAATTTCACTGGATACGAGCACGATTTCGGAGGCTAGGGTGAACACTGATCGACGGTGTCCATATGGGGGTCGCACGTGTTCGCAAGAGACCGCGGAGTACGAAGAAGTGGCATTCGACCAGAGCACGGCAATGACCCTGACAGAATGTCGCGCGTGACCCCCGAGGACGTGAGCCGGACCCATTTCCCCATGCCACCGGTCGGACACCGCGGCTATCACGCCGATGAGGTCGACGCCTTCCTGGAGCTCGTCGCCGCTACGCTCGACGGACGCGGCACCCTCACCGCCGACGACGTCCGGAACGTGGCCTTCGACGCACCCCGGTTCGGCGGGCGCGGCTACCAGGCCGACGAGGTCGACGAATTCCTCGATCAGATTCGGATAGAGCTGGAATTCCGGCAGCTCGGCACCCGGCCGGTACCCGCGTCCGGCAACGGCTCCGGGCCACTGCTGACACCCGAGGACATCCACCAGATGCGATTCACCCAGGCGCCCATCGGTCGCCGCGGCTACGACACCGACGAGGTCGACGCGTTCCTCGACCTCGTCGCCGCGACCCTCGCCCACGGCGGACCCAGCAGCCTCACCGTCACCGATGTGCGTGCGGTGCGGTTCACCGAAGCCAGGCTCAGCACCCGCGGGTACGAGCACGGCGAGGTGGACGCGTTCCTCGACCTCGTCGTCACCGCACTCGAGCACACGGCACACCACCACCGTTGAACATTTACCCGCCGCGCCGGGTCGTGGGGCGTATCACGCTGCGCCACAAGGTCAGTCGACGGCATCCGAGATAGGTTGTGGTTCGCGGCCGCGGACTTCGATCGAGCCGAAGACCAGGTCCGGTGGCGGGACCAGGCCCAAGTGCTCCCATGCCGCGGCAGTGGCGACACGACCTCGCGGCGTGCGGGCGACCATGCCCGCGCGGACGAGAAACGGCTCGCAGACCTCCTCGACGGTGGCCGCTTCCTCCCCTACCGCCACGGCCAGCGTCGACACACCGACCGGACCACCGCCGAAGCTGCGGACCAACGCGGCGAGCACCGCGCGGTCCAGGCGATCGAGGCCGAGCACGTCGACGTCGTAGACCTCGAGTGCCGCCTGCGCGATCGGCAGGGTGATCAGACCGTCGGCGCGCACCTCGGCGTAGTCGCGGACGCGGCGCAACAGCCGATTCGCGATGCGGGGCGTACCGCGCGAACGGCCCGCGATTTCGGCGGCCGCTTCGGGTTCGATGGTGAGACCGAGGATATGCGCCGAGCGCAGCAGAATGCGCAGCAGCTCGCCGGGCTCGTAAAAGTCCATGTGGCCGGTGAAGCCGAAGCGGTCACGCAGCGGGCCGGTGAGTGCACCCGAGCGGGTGGTGGCGCCGACCAAGGTGAAGGGGGCGATATCGAGTGGGATCGAGGTCGCGCCGGGGCCCTTGCCGACCACCACGTCGACACGGAAATCCTCCATGGCCAGGTACAACATTTCCTCGGCGGGCCGCGCGATGCGGTGGATCTCGTCGATGAACAGCACATCGCCTTCGACCAGGTTGCTGAGCATGGCGGCGAGGTCGCCCGCCCGTTCCAGCGCGGGGCCGGAGGTGATGCGCAGTGCGGTACCCAGTTCGCCCGCGATGATCATCGCCATGCTGGTCTTGCCGAGGCCGGGCGGACCGGACAGCAGCACGTGATCGGGGGTGCCGCCGCGCTGTTTGGCGCCGCGCAGCACCAGCGCGAGCTGTTCACGCACGCGCGGCTGGCCGATGAAATCGTCGAGCGACTTCGGGCGCAGGCTGGCCTCGATCTCACCGTCGGACCTGAGATAGCTTGCGGTGACCTGGGATTCGTCATCGATGTGGGATTCGACGTCGTCGTAGTCCATGCCGCGCTACCGGTTCTTGCCGAGCGAGGCGAGGGCCGCGCGCAGCGCGATGGCGGTGTCGGCGGCGGGCTGTTCGGCCAGCACCGCGTCGACCGCCTGCTCGGCCTGCTTGAGTGGGAAGCCGAGCCCGGTCAGCGCCTCGACAACCTGCTCACGCACCGGTGTGAGCACCGGGGTCGGGGTAGCCCCGGGCGGACCTGCCTGCACCGGAACAAGATTCACCTTGTCACGCAATTCGACGACCATGCGTTCGGCGCCGCGTTTGCCGATGCCGGGAACGCGGGTCAGTGCGGCGACATTGCTCTCCGCGAGCGCCTTGCGCAGCGCCTCCGGTTCGAGTACGGCCAGCACGGCCATGGCAAGCCGGGGGCCGACTCCGGACACCGTCTGCAGGAGCCCGAACAGGTCACGGGATTCGGTATCGGCGAAACCGAACAGCGTCATCGAGTCCTCGCGCACGATCATCGCGGTGTACAGCCGGGATTCCTCGCCGCGAGCCAGCGTGGACAACGTCGCCGGGGTGACATTGAGGCGGTAGCCGACGCCCGCCGCCTCGATCACCACATGGTCGAGGGCGATCTCGAGCACCTCACCGCGTACCGACGCGATCACCTGCGTACCGCCTTCCGTTGTTCAGCAAGCTTTTCCGCGTACCGCCGCTGCACCTGTGCCGCCTGCGCCTCGGCCTTGGCCATCCGATCCAGCAGCGGCGCGCGCCAACAGTGGCAGATCGCCAAGGCCAGCGCATCGGCCGCGTCCGCGGGTTTCGGCGCAACCTGGAGGCCGAGGATACGCGTCACCATCGCCGTCACCTGAGCCTTGTCCGCCGTGCCGTTGCCGGTGACGGCGGCCTTCACCTCACTGGGCGTATGGAAGGCCACAGGTATCCCCCTGCGGGCCGCCGCGAGCGCGATCACACCACCCGCCTGTGCGGTGCCCATTGCGGTGCGCACATTGTGCTGCGCGAACACCCGCTCGATCGCCACCGCCTCGGGTTTATGGGTGTCCATCCAGAGTTCGGCCGCATCCGCGACACCGAGCAGGCGGTGCGCCAAATCCAGGTCCGGCGGCGTCCGCACCACACCGACGGCCAGTGCGGTCACCTTCCTGCCGAGCCCGCCCTCCACGATGCTGAGGCCGCACCGGGTGAGCCCCGGATCGACACCCATCACCCGCACGAAAACACCCCTTCGACAGACGCGAACAGTTGTTCGAAGTCTAGAGGACATCGCACGCTGCCTGCGACAGCGACACGGGGTGCAGGGAAAACGGGAGAAGGGAGTCAGGGCGCCACCGGCGCGAGGCCGAGCAGCGCCGGTTCGGTGGCACGCGAGGCCCATTCGTGCGCGGGGTTTGCCACCAGGCGACGCGCCTGGAGGTCGAGCAGTCCGCTGACGAAGGTGATGGTCGCCGACAATGCACCGTCGGATCGGGTGAAAGTGTGCTCGACGCGGTAGGTCTTGCCAGCGCCCCAAACCCACGAGCACGACACGTCCACCGAATCGCCCGCACGCAGTTCGCGGTGGTACTTGATCACCGTCTCGAGGTTGACCGGGCCGAGGCCCGAGCTCAGCAGGGCCTCGACGGATATCCCGGCCGCCTGCACGCAGGCGAACCGCGCGTGGTCGGCGAACTGCTGGTAGGCGGAGCCGGTGACATGCTGCTGGAGGTCCAGGTCGGACACGCGGACGTCGATCCGAACCCGAAACGGTTCGTGGGTATTCGTCACGCCACCACCATGGCAGAGGCCACCGACACGTTTCGGCCGCCAGACCGCACTCGGCCGGTCCGATGGCCGAGCTACCGCGCCGCGACCTGTGCGGCGAACGCCGCGTACGCACGCTCGTCGAACAGGACGAACCGCACCTCGCGCACAGCGGTGACCGCCGCGGACACGGTCTCGACGGCGATCCGGGCGCCGTCGGGCAGCGGCCAGCCGAAGATACCGGTGGAGATGGCCGGGAACGCGACCGTGCCCGCACCCAATTCATCGGCCACCCGCAACGATTCGCGATAGCAGGAAGCCAGCAGATCCGAGCGGTCCCCGGTCGCCGACCACACCGGACCGACCGTGTGGATCACCCAGCGCGCCGGCAGTCGACCTACCGTCGTCGCCACCGCCTGCCCGGTGGGCAGGCCGTTGCCGTAGTGCGACGCGCGCAGCTTGCGACACGCATCGAGAATCTCGGGCCCGCCCTTGCGGTGGATCGCACCGTCGACTCCGCCACCGCCGAGCAACGACGAATTCGCGGCGTTGACCACGGCGTCCACCGTTTGCTCGGTGATGTCTCCCCGCACGAGTTGCAGCGCGACCATGACCGAATTCTGCCATCGCAGCGGCACGCCGGCGGCCGGCGTTTCCTGGAATCGTCTGATTCGGTCTGGCTATGCCCCTACGATCCGAAGATGAGCAACTCTGTTAAGGCAGTCCTCGAGGGCGGGCCGGAGGACTTGCCGGCCCGCATCGTTCCCATCACACCACCGGGGATCGAGCTCAAGGTCGCGTTCAAGGGCGGCTACGAGCATTTCAAGGTCACCGCCAGGCATAAAGACACATCCGAGGGCAGCCTGCCCGTCTATGAGTGGACGGTGCGCACCGAGATCGCGCAGTGAGCCCCGAGCGGTCACAGCGTCACCGGAGCGGATTCACAGCTTGTCTCGAGCAATGACCTCGACAATGCCGTAGGTGCCCGTCCTTCGAGCTCCCCTCGCCGCGCCGGCCAACCCTGTGCCGCCACCGCCGCAACTTCCATCGGCGGATCTGAACCCCAACTACCAGAACACCTTTCATCACGGACTATCGGTGTTGCACGGTTGGCTGCCATCGACCATCGAGTTGGTGGCAGTCGCCGTGCTCATCGCGGCCGTCGGATGGCGTACGCGCCGTTGGCGTCTCGTCGGCGTACCCGTGTGCGTGGCGTCGGGTATCGCAGGCGCGGTCGCCGCATGGGCCTATGTCAACGACCAGGGGCTGGCGTCGGATCCGGCCCCGCTGCTGCTGTGGGTGTGTGTCGTCGCGACCGGCGCGGCGATCGCAGTGGCGGTGCTCGGCTGGCGTAGCGCACGATGGTGGCGACGTGGGATGTCGATTCTCGCGATTCCGCTGGCACTGCTGAGCACGGGCATCGTGCTCGATCAATGGGTCGGCTACTACCCGACCGTGCAATCCGCGTGGAGCGCGCTCACCGCCGGCCCGCTGCCACAGCAGACCGACCTCGACGCGCTGCCCGCGCTGCGCGGCACCAACCTCAGCAGCGGCAAGATCGTGCCGGTCCGGATCCCCGACGCGGGCAGTGGTTTTCCGCATCGCACCGAATACGTGTACCTGCCGCCCGCGTGGTTCGCCGGGCCGACTCCACCCGCGCTGCCCGTGGTGATGATGATCGGCGGCGAATTCAACACCCCTGCCGACTGGGTTCGCAGCGGCCAGATCATGCCCGCCGTGGACAAGTTCACCGCGGCCAACAGTGGCCGCGCGCCGATCCTCGTCTTCGTCGATTCCAGCGGCAGTTTCAACAACGACACCGAGTGCGTGAACGGCCCGCGTGGCGATGCGGCCGATCACCTCACCCGTGCTGTGCCCGGGTATGTCGAGTCCAGGTTCGGCGCGTCGGCGGATCCAGCGCAATGGGCGGTGGTCGGCTGGTCAATGGGCGGCACCTGCGCGGTCGATCTGGCTGTGATGCATCCGGAGCTCATGCGCACCTTCGTCGATATCGCGGGCGACATCGGTCCGGCCTCGGGCACCAGGGCGCAGACCATCGCCCGCCTCTTCGGCGGCGACGCCGATCAATGGGCGGCCTTCGACCCGCTGACCGTCATGGCCGAACACGGCCCGTATACCGGCACCGCCGGACTCTTCGACGATCTGACCCCGCCGCCGCACGCCAGGACGGGTGGACATCCCCGGCCACCCGCCGACGACTCTTCGGCCGGCATGGGCGGCCACGACGGTGTGCCCGACACCGGCGAGGTCGGCGCGGCCGAGCGGCTGTGCAAGCAGGGCCGCGAGGTCGGCATCGACTGCACGATCCACACCACTCAGGGCGGGCACACCTGGCAATTCGCCTCGGCGGCCTTCACCGCTTCGTTCCCGTGGATCGTCGCCCGCGTCGGTCTTCCGGTACCCGATGCCCAGTGACCTATCGGATCACCCCATAAGCGCGCACCACCCCTACCCCTGATTGCTCGAGGTCGGTCGCGGCGCATGGTCGGGGCACCACCCGTATGTCGCCTCCCTCGGATGCCGCTCATAGTGCGTGCTCCGGCTGCGCGGAGATGCGGTTGCGGGTCGATTGCTACGGGGTCGGGGCGACGTCTCGGGTGGGGTCGGGGCGGAAGGTGCGGCGGTAGGTTCGGGGGGAGACGCCTAGTGCTTCGTGGAGGTGTTGGCGGAGGGAGCCGCCGGTGGCGAAGCCGACTTCGCCTGCGATCCGATCGATCGGGAGGTCGGTGGATTCCAGGAGGTCCCGGGCTCGGAAGACGCGCTGCTGGATGAGCCAGCGGCCGGGGCTCATGCCGACCTCGTCGCGGAAGCGGCGAGCGAAGGTGCGCTTGCTCATACGGGCGTGGGCGGCGAGATCGTCCATGGTCAAGGGCAATCCGAGGTTTTCCAGCGCCCAATGGCGGGCGGCCGCGGTGCCGGTGGAGGTCGACGGCGGCACCGGCTGTTCGATGTATTGGGCTTGGCCGCCGTCGCGCCAGGGCGGGATGACACAGCGGCGGGCCACCCGGTTGGCGACTTCGCTGCCGTGGTCGCGGCGCACCAGGTGCAGGCAGATGTCGATGCCCGCTGCCGCGCCCGCCGAGGTGAGGACGTCGCCGTCGTCGACGTACAACACGTCCGGGTCGAGATGCACCTTCGGAAAGGTGCGGCGGAACAGGTCGGCTTGATTCCAATGCGTCGTTGCGGGCCTGCCGTCCAATAACCCGGCGGCCGCGGCGACGAACGCACCGGTGCAGATGGACACGATTCTGGCGCCCGGTCCAATCCGCGCGAGCGCGTCCGACACGGTGGACGGCAGCTCGCCATCGAGGGTCATCGCAATGTCGCACGCCGGAATGACCACGGTGTCCGCGGTGGCCAACGCACTGCTGTCGAGTTCGACGGCAATCGCGAAATCGGAGCGGGTCGCCACCGGCCTCCCGTCGATCGAGCAGGTCATGACCTCGTACCGGTCCGGGGCGGTACCGAACACCCGGCTCGGAATTCCCAGCTCGAAGGGATACACGCCGTCGAGCGCCAATACGACCACGCGGTGCCGGACCGAATCATCACGCACCGAAGCATCCGCCACCATGGCACGATCATATCGAATAATGGCAATCGTGCCATTTTCTCGATTGGTTACGGCAGGCAATGTCGAGTGCATGAGTGAAGACAAGACAATGCGTGCGATCAGCCAGGACGTTCTCGGCGGGCCCGAGGTTCTCATCGAGGCGCAACTGCCACGTCCGGTGCCCGGGCCCGGCGAGATTCTGGTTCGCGTGCGTGCGGCGGGCCTCAACCCGACCGACTGGCGACACCGCGCAGTGCCCGGCCTGTTCCTAGCGGAGCCACCGTTCGTACTCGGCTGGGACGTATCCGGCGACGTGGTCGCCACCGGCATCGGCGTCACGCTCTTCGCGCCGGGCGACGAGGTCTTCGGCATGCTCCCCTACCCGTACGGTCACGGCGCGCTCGCCGAGTACACGACCGGACCGGCACGCGCCTTCGCACGGAAACCGGCTGGGCTGGACCACATTCGAGCCGCCGCGATCCCACTCGCCGCCCTCACCGCCTGGCAGGCGCTTGTCGATACCGCGGACCTCACCGCCGGACAGCGCGTCCTGATCCATGCCGCCGCGGGCGGCGTCGGACACTTCGCCGTCCAAATCGCCAAGGCCCGTGGCGCATACGTGATCGGCACCGCGAGCGCGGCCAATCACGAATTCCTGCGCGCTCTCGGCGTCGACGAGGCGATCGATTACCGGACAACAGATTTCGCCGAGGCAGCCCGCGATGTGGACGTGGTGCTCGACTCGATCGACGACGAGAACAGCCTCCGCTCCCTGCACACCCTGCGCCCCGGCGGCCTGCTGATCTCCCTGCGTGCCTTCGGCCCTGCCGATTTGGCGGCCGAGGCCGACAAGTTGGGCGTGCGCGCAGTCCGCATGCTGGTGGAAGACGACCACGCCGGCATGACCGCGCTCGCACAACTCGCCGAAAGCGGCGCGCTGCGACCGACAATCGCCGGGACCTTCCCGCTGGCAGACGCCGCAAAGGCACACGCACTCGGCGACACCGGCCGCACCGTAGGCAAGTTGGTGCTGACGGTGCCGTAGCGCAACCAGACCGCAGGCACAGTCATGGCCGAATGCGTAACCGATAGGGGTCGAATGCTTGCCCTACCGGCCGCGCGAGAACCCGGTCGGACGATCGGCCGGCACAAATGCGACCGACATGTCGGGGGCGACTACATCCCGCGCCCGGCGATAGAAGGCCAGCACATGCTTCGGGGCGGCCCACATATTTGCGGACCGCCCCGAGTACGGCGGCTATTGCCTGCCGTGCAGCACTGCGAAAATCGGACTACTCGTCGTCGAGTTCCGCGAGGACCTCGTCGGACAGGTCGACGTTGGTGTAGACGTTCTGCACGTCGTCGCTGTCTTCGAGCGCGTCGACCAGCTTGAACACCTTGCGCGCACCATCCGCGTCGACCGCGACCGACACCGACGGCTGGAAGCCCGATTCGGCAGAGTCGTAATCGATTCCGGTGGACTGCAGCGCGGAGCGCACCGCGATCAGGTCGGACGGGTCGCTGATGATCTCGAAGGTGTCACCGAGGTCGTTGACCTCCTCCGCGCCCGCGTCGAGCACAGCCATGAGAACGTCGTCCTCGGACAGGCCGTTCTTCTCCAGCGTGACGACACCCTTACGGTGGAACAGGTACGAGACCGAACCCGGGTCGGCCATATTGCCGCCGTTGCGGGTCATCGCGACACGCACCTCGCCCGCGGCGCGGTTGCGGTTGTCGGTGAGGCACTCGATCAGCACCGCGACACCGTTGGGTCCGTAACCCTCGTACATGATCGTCTGCCAGTCGGCGCCACCGGCTTCTTCGCCGCCGCCGCGCTTACGGGCGCGCTCGATGTTGTCGTTGGGCACAGACGACTTCTTCGCCTTCTGAATGGCGTCGAAAAGCGTCGGATTACCGGCCGGGTCACTGCCACCTGTGCGGGCCGCCACCTCGATGTTCTTGATCAGCTTGGCGAAGAGCTTGCCACGCTTCGCATCGATCCCAGCCTTCTTGTGCTTGGTGGTGGCCCATTTGGAGTGGCCGCTCATTCCCTACTTCCTCCAGGTCGACTGCACGTCTGATTGTGCGCACGGTACCCGTACCGGCCGGGTAGACAACTCCCCCAGCCTACTCGGCCTGCCGCCACGCCTTCTCCAGGCTCACATCGGGGCGGGATTCGCACCGCGCATGCGCCCGGCTCGAGCTACGGCTACGCCTTGCGCACCAGGTCCACGAACATCCGGTGCACCCGCAGGTCGCCGGTGACCTCGGGGTGGAACGACGTCGCGAGGACCTTCCCCTGCCGCACCGCGACGATACTTCCGGCGAACGGACCGCTCGGCACCGTGGCAAGCACCTCGACGCCCTCGCCTGCATGCTCGACCCACGGCGCCCGGATGAACACCGCGCGGATCGGGCCGTCGTCGAGGCCCGCGAAATCCAGATCGGTCTCGAACGAGTCGACCTGACGGCCGAAAGCGTTGCGGCGCACCGTCATATCAATGCCCGACAGGTGCTTGGCATCGGGGCGGGTGTCGAGCACCTCGGAGGCAAGCAGGATCATCCCGGCGCAGGAACCGAAGGCGGGCATGCCCGCACGCAGCCGGGCACGCAGCGGTTCCAACAGTTCGAACACCTCGAGCAGCTTGCTGATAGTGGTCGACTCGCCGCCGGGCAGCACCAGTGCGTCGACGGCGGCGAGCTCGGATTCGCGGCGCACCAGAACAGGTTCCGCACCGCACAGTGCGAGCGCCGCGACATGTTCGCGCACGTCACCCTGCAGCGCGAGCACGCCGATGGTCGGCCGGGAAGGGACCTGCTGCGCGCCTGCGGCCGGCGAGGCTACCGAGGATGCGTTCACGATCGAGAGCTTACGAGCCACCGCGGTGTGGCCCTGCTCACGGTCGCCGTCAAGGTTCCGTCAACGCGGGTCCGCACGACCAGGAACAGGTCGACACTCGCACTGTGATTGCTGTCTTGCCGCGCCGGACCCCAGAGCCGCGCGGAGATGCGGGGGCCACCCCGAACCGGCGCGGGTTGACCGTTTCGACCGGATTGGCGGGCCTGTCCCTCGACGCCATGGCGTCGGTGTCCTACGGTCCGGAAGCGATCGTGCTGGTACTTGCGACCGCCGGTGGTGCCGGACTCGGCATGACCTTGCCGGTGACGCTGGCGATCGCCGGACTGCTCGCCGTACTGGTCGCCTCCTACCGTCAGGTGATCGCGGCCTTCCCCGACGGCGGCGGCGCGTACGCCGTGGCGAAGAAGCACCTCGGCCACCGGACCAGCCTGGTCGCCGCCGCCTCGCTGATCGTCGACTATGTGCTCAACGTCGCGGTGTCCGTCGCCGCCGGTGTTGCCGCACTGACGTCGGCATTTCCCGCACTGCACAACTACACAGTGTGGATCTGCCTCGCGATCCTGGTCGGCATTACGGCATTGAACCTGCTCGGCATCACCGAGAGCGCCCGCGCATTCATGATCCCCACGGTCGTCTTCGTCGGCGGCATCTTCGCGGTCATCGTCGGCGGCCTACTGCGTGCGCAACCCGCCGACGTCACCGCCAGCGCCGCGGCGGTCTCGGATCTGCACACGGTCGGAGTTCTCTTGCTGCTCAAGGCATTCTCCAGCGGCTGTGCGGCACTGACCGGCGTGGAAGCGATCGCGAATGCGGTCCCCACTTTCGCGGCACCGAAAGTCGTTCGCGCGCAACGCGCCGAGGTGGTCCTCGGAGTATTGCTCGGCATCATGCTGATCGGCCTCGCCGTGCTCATCGAGAAGTCCTCGCTGCGGCCGATCGAGGGCACCACAGTCCTCTCGCAGCTCACCGAAGCGGCGCTCGGTCACGGAATCGGTTACTACATTGTGCAATTCGCGACGGTGATCCTGTTGGCGCTCGCGGCGAACACCTCATACGGCGGGCTGCCGACGCTCACCAGAATCCTGGCCGACGACAACTGCCTGCCGCACCGATTCGCGGTGAAGTCGCAGCGCGAGGTCTACCGGTACGGCGTACTCACGCTGGGGCTGAGCTCGGCGGTGCTGCTGGTCGCCGCGGGCGGCAACATGAACGCGCTCGTCCCGCTGTTCGCCATCGGGGTATTCGTCGGATTCACCATCTCGCAGACCGGCATGGTCCGGCACTGGTTGCTGACCCGCGCCGCCGGCTGGCGGTGGCGGATTGCGCTCAACGGCTTCGGCGCACTACTGACCTTCCTCGCCGCCATCGTCACCACCGCAATGAAATTCACCGAGGGCGCCTGGCTGATCGTACTGGTCCTGCCCGCATTGGTCCTCGGCATGGAGCGAATTCGCAACGCCTACAACCGGATCAGCGGATGCCGCGGCAGCGGCGCGGTGCCAGCACAGCCGCAGGCGACCGGCACGGCCATCATCGTCCCGATATCGGAGGTCTCCGAACTCAGCCGCGAGGCGCTCTCCGCGGCCATGTCCATCGGCAGAGACATCGTCGCCGTGCATGTCTGCCTGCCCGGTGAATCGGTCAAGGCGTTCACCAAGGCCTGGGAGACCTGGCATCCAGAGGTACAGCTGGTGCTGCTCGAGGACAGTGACTCGACGGTGGGCGGCCCGGTCGCCCACTACGTCCGGGCGAACTTCACCGGACGGCGCAAGGTGGTGGTGATCGCCGAGATCGACCCGCCGATGGGCTGGGAGCGAGTGTTACCCAGCCATCGCAGCGACGAGCTCGAACGGGAACTGCGTCGGATGACCGACACCGTGGTCTGCCACCTACGCGTCCAAGTGATGTGAGCCCGATCGAGCTCAGGCCCGGTGGTGGTGCCGGTCTGCCACGTCGAGCAGTTCGGTCAGTGCTCCCGCAGGGTGCGGATCAAACCTTCCTGCACGACCGCGGCGACCATTTGGCCCTCGCGGTTGAAGATCTTGCCGCCGGTCAGCGCACGGCCGAAGCCCGCCGACGGCGAAGACTGGTCATAGAGCAGCCAATCGTCGGCGCGGAACGGGCGCAGGAACCACATGGCGTGATCGAGCGACGCGTTCTGGGTCTCTTCGTCGGGGTGGATGACCTTGGAGGAGCCCAGCAGCGTCATATCGCTCATGTAGGCGAGCGTGCACACGTGGAACAGCGGGTCGTCGGGCAGCGGATGCCGGTAGCGGAACCACACCTGCTGTTGGGACACCACGCCGTCGCGGCGGGCCACGCTGTTCTGCGGCACCGTGCGGATATCCCAGTGCTCCCACTCCCGCATCGCCCACAGCCGCTCCGGGCTCATGGTGGTGCTGGCATCCGGCAGGTCGTCGGGCGGCTGCACGGCAAGCATCTCGTCCTGATGCTCGGGACCCTCGTCGCCGACGTGGAACGACGCCGACATCGTGAATATTGCCGCGCCATCCTGGACGCCGGTGACCCGGCGGGTGCAGAAGGACCGGCCGTCACGAATCCGCTCGACCAGGTACACCGTCGGCTGATCCGGATTGCCCGGCCGCAGGAAGTACCCGTGCAGCGAATGCACCTGATACCGCGGCTCCACCGTGCGTACCGCCGACACCAACGCCTGGCCGGCAACCTGTCCGCCGAATGTGCGCGGGAGCTGGGTCTTCGTGGAAGCACCACGGAAGATGTCCCGCTCGAGCCGCTCGATTTCCAGCGCCTCTTCGATTGTCGCCATGCGCTGACATTAACCCGCCGCCGCCCACCACTCCCGCCCGGCTGGGCGGTCGCTCCGGTCGGGCCGACCGGTGGCTCATGCGCAACCCGGTCGCGGCGACCGACCTGACCGGCCGGTTCTGCCGGGCACATAATCAGCCGCTCGGCACTGAACGAGAAACCAGGCGACGACCACATGCGCCACCGCTACACCATCGGTCGGTCGGCCGGCCGCGACCGCCGGATCCTGGTTTGTTGTGATTGACGGGTGCCACAGTTCGCAGCGATCACCCGAGACGGCCTCGTCGAGCTGGTGACCCACCGTATCCTCGAACTGCCCGGCCGCCAGATAATCGCGGTCGACGGAGCCGATGCCGCCGAACCGGTCCCGCTCGCAGACCTCATCGCCGCCGCCCTGCGGGCCACCGGCCGCGCCGCCTACGTAGTCTCCCTCCACGATTACGTCCGCCCGGCATCGCTGCGCATGGAGTACGGCCGTGACGACGAACTGTCCTATCGCACAGCATGGTTCGACTACGAAGCCCTCCGCCGCGAGGTCGTCGACGCCCTCCACGACACCGCCCGCTGGCTGCCCGCCCTCTGGAACGAAAACACCGACCGCTCGGCCCGCGCAGCCATCCGCCCCGCAGCCCCCGACACCGTCGTCCTCATCGCGGGCCCCATGCTCCTGGGCCGCACCCTCCCTTTCGACCTGACCCTCCGCCTCGATATGTCCGAACCGGCCCTGCGCCGCAACACCCCACCCGACCATCAATGGACCATCCCAGCCCTACTCCATCACCATCACGAAAACCCCGACCCCCCAACCTTCTTCATCCGCTGGGACCACCCCCACCGCCCGGCCCTCCGCACCGAACCACCCCGATAGGCATCCACACCACAGCGGTCACCGCACGAACGGGACACACTGGCAAACTTCCTCGCGATATGCCGCAGCCATATCCCGTTCAACAGCGGACAACACCGTGGCAGAGCTGCGCAGACCGGGACCCCGCCGATAGCTCCGTGCTAGGCGCGTCAAGTGGCACATGGCCAAGGCGGCTGTGGTGTGTCGCCGCAACCGTGTGCCACTCGCCGTCGCCGGGGTAACGCCCGACCTCGCTCAGTCGAGCCCGCGGAGCCTGGTGGAACTTTGTTGCCTGTGCCACAGCCAGTCGAGCCAGCGGTCCGTGACGAAAGCCCTTATCGCCTGCGCCACAGCCACATTCCCGGTTGCGGGCCCGGCCAGGAGGCAGGCACTCGATCGCGCCAACCCGATAGCTGCACACTATGCGCAGGAGTTATCGCTTTCGCTGTCTGTCATCGTGACCATGCCGCTGGCCGTCGCCGAGCCAAAGCGCCACTTCGCCTAGTTGAGCCGGCGGCCTGGTGTGCAGCACCGTACCTCTTGTGCCACAGCGCAATTCTCCTCTGGTGATAGCGCATGTTGGAGAGCGTTCGCGGTCTTTCATCACGACGACGTGCCACTCGTTGTGGACTAGGTGAGGCGGTGGCCGCCGTCTATGTGGAGGACGGTGCCGGTGATGAAAGGGTTGTGCATAAGGGTGAGCATTGCTTGGGCGATGTCGTCGGGGTGGCCGATTCGGCCGACGGGGAGGCGGGCGGCCATTTGCTGGTGGCGTTCGGTTTTGGCGGGGCCTGCGATGGTGTCCCAGATGGGGGTGTCCACCCAGCCGGGCGAGACGACGTTGACCCGGATGGGGCCCATTTCGACAGCGAGTGCGTAGGCGAGGGAGGCGAGAGCGCCGTTGACGGCCGCGACGATGGAGGCGCCGGGGGCCGGGCGGTAGGCGGCGACGCCGGAGGTGAAGGTAAGGGAGCCGCCGGCCGCGATGCGGGCGTGCTTGGCGACGAGGGTGGGGCCGATCACCTTGGCTTCTACGAAGTTTCGGCCGATCTCGGCGTCGAAAGAACCAATGGGCTGGTATGCGCCGTTGGCGTCCGCTGCGGTGGTCACCACGTGGTCGACCGGACCGGCCTCGGTGAACAATCGCTCGAGATCGCTCTCGCGGGTGATGTCGGTGACGACCGAACGCACTGTGCCGGGGCCTTCGGGCAGAGCGCGTTCGGCGTCGGCGAGCCGGGCCGACGATCGGCCCGCGATAATGACTTCGGCACCCCGGCCGATCAGCGCGGCCGCCAGCGCGAGTCCCATGCCGGAGCTGCCGCCGACGATGACGACGCGTTCGGGGATTGTCGTGGTTTGTGTCATGACTCCACCCGACCATCGGCAGCACCGAGTGTCCATGTCGCGCTCTCGAATTCGCGTTAGATCAGGACTAATACCGCAGATCCTGGCCGCGGCCGGTGGTTCGGGAGCTGCTAGCCGCAGGCCACCGACTGCTGGCCGAAGGTGGTCAGCATGGTGCAGGCCCACGTCTTCTGCACTTTCCACTTGCCGTCCTCCGCGACGAACGGAACGTCGACAATGTTCTCCTGGCCGTTGACGATGAACTTTGCCTTGGCGTTCACGCTGTCACCGAAAGCGGTCACGTCGGTGACCACGATCTGCGCGTTCGCGGCTCTGGCGGCCTCGGCCAAGCGACCGGGCAGTTCGGGGTCGGCCTGTGCGCCCTGCACCAGTTCGAGCTTGTCGGCATTCGGTAAGGCGGGATCCAGTGCCCGCGTCAACGCCGTGTTCAGGTCGGCGGCGCTGGGGATCGGCGGAAGATTCGAGCTCGCTGCCGCGGAGGTCGACGTGCGGGTCGTCTTCGGCGGGTCCTTCGGATCATCGCTGCCGCATGCGGTCAGGCTCAGCATTGCCGCGATCGCCACGGCGCTGATAGTGATCTGTCCGGTCTTGCGAAGCTTCAACTGCTCGTCCTTTGCGTTCGATGGGTCGCGTGTCACCCGACACTGATGCGGCACGAACGCCCGCGTGGGGGCGGACGGGCATCGAATCCCTAAGCTAGCCAACAACTCTGTGGCGGTGGTAAGGCAATGATGTGGTCCACCGAAGGCTCCCGGAATGCGCCTCAGCCCGAGCCGGTGAGCGGCCGCCGGGACAGCGCGTCGACCAGCACCCGCACCGCCGGGTTCCTGCTGGCCGAACGCCATGCGGCGGCATAGGTGACCATCAGCGGTGCGCCGCGCATCCGACGCCACACGAGGCCGGGAAGGTCGGCAGGCCGTGCCGAGCTCAAGCCGATTGCATCTGGACGCAAGGGGAGAACGGCCAGCATCTGAGCGTGGCCCATAGCGCTGTCACTGAGGCGAACCTCGGCACCGCGCTCACGGAGCTCGCGCAACAGCGCATCGTGGAGGCCGGTGGCGGAATCGCGTGCGAAAAGAATCAGCTCCTGGCCGGTGAGGTCCGACGGCTCGATCTCCTCGGCGGCGGCGAGCGGGTGGGCCGACGACATCAGGACACCGAGTTCCTCGCGCGCGACCGGTTCCTGGTCGAAGCGGTCCGGCAAAGTCACCGGTGCGCGGACGAGTGCGAGGTCGACCTCATCTGCGTCGAGCAGCCGGACCTGGTCGGCGGTGGTGCCACCGGTGAGCACCATCCGGGTGCCGGGCAGTCGGGCGCCGAGCAGCTCCTCGATGCGCGCCGGAATCCACGGCGGCACTCCGTTCAACAGCCCGAACCGCAGGATCGACGCACCGGCGTTCGCCGCGCGCCTGGTTTCCCGGACCGCCTCGTCCACCGTGCCCAACACGTCCTTGCCGGTGCGGAACAACACCGCACCGGCGGGGGTCAGCTCGACCCGCGGCTCCCTGGTGAGCAACGGCCCACCCATCTCCCGCTCCAACACTCTGATCTGCTGACTCAAGGTAGGCGTCGATATGAACAATCGCTCCGCGGCCCGCCGAAAATGCAGCTCCTCCGCCAAGACCACGAAGTACCGTAGTTGCCGCAACTCCACACCCAGACGTTACGTGGCCATCGCCCGGCCCGACGAGCCGAAAAGCCGGTCACCGCGAGCACCAGCTGCTGCTATGAGCACACTGAGACCGTCCGGAACCCGCGATCAACTCGGCACCATCGGCAACGAGCTACGAATAACCATCGGCCACACGAGATCCCGCCCCTCGGCCGCAATCTCCCTGGTGCCGAGATGAGCGGCACGAGGGAAAGGCCGGCCGGAAAGGGAAAGACCGCGCTACATCACAAGGTGCCGGCTATGCACACGAGCGGGGACTCCGCTGAGTCCCCGCTCGTGGTGGAAAAATCGTGAGACCTCGCTGAGCGGAAGTCACCAACCGCGCTCGGCGAGCCGGTGGTCGACCGGCAGCTCCTCGACATTGATGCCGACCATGGCCTCACCCAGGCCGCGCGAGACCTTCGCCAGCACGTCGGGGTCGTCGTAGAAGGTGGTGGCCTTCACGATGGCGGCCGCGCGCTCGGCCGGGTTGCCGGACTTGAAGATGCCGGAGCCGACGAAGACGCCCTCGGCGCCGAGCTGCATCATCATGGCTGCGTCGGCAGGGGTGGCGATGCCGCCCGCGGTGAACAGCACGACCGGCAGCTTGCCGGTCTGGGCGACCTCGCGGACCAGCTCGTAGGGGGCCTGCAACTCCTTGGCTGCGACGAACAGCTCGTCCTCGGGAAGCGAAGACAGCCTGCGGAGTTCACCACGAATCTTGCGCATGTGGGTGGTGGCGTTCGAGACGTCACCGGTGCCTGCCTCACCCTTCGAGCGAATCATGGCCGCGCCCTCGGTAATCCGGCGCAGCGCCTCACCCAGGTTGGTGGCGCCACAGACGAACGGAACGGTGAAGTTCCACTTGTCGATGTGGTTGGCGTAGTCGGCGGGGGTCAGCACCTCGGACTCGTCGATGTAGTCGACGCCGAGGCTCTGCAGGATCTGCGCCTCCACGAAGTGGCCGATGCGGGCCTTGGCCATCACCGGGATGGAGACGGCGGAGATGATGCCGTCGATCATGTCCGGATCGCTCATGCGGGACACGCCACCCTGGGCGCGGATGTCGGCCGGAACTCGCTCGAGCGCCATCACCGCGACCGCACCGGCGTCCTCGGCGATCTTGGCCTGCTCGGGGGTGACGACGTCCATGATCACCCCGCCCTTGAGCATCTCGGCCATCCCGCGCTTCACGCGGGCGGTGCCGATGGTGTTGGTGGTCTCGGGCGTGGTCACGGCAAACTCCTGGGTCATGTGCGCCAATCGGGTCGCATGGATGGAACGCCACTGATTCTAGGCGGGCCCATCAGGCCACTTGATAGCCAGTTGAGCACCACTGGCCTTGCCCACGACCAGGACGTCTCACCTCGAACCGGCTGGACTGGACCGATACTTCAGAGGTGTGAACACGGATTCGCCGGGCCGACGAGAAGTTTCGTCGACCCGGCGAATTCCGAGCTCATGATCAGATCGGGTTGACCACCAGCAACTGCGCCCAATACTCCGCGGCGGTGGGGCCGATCAACGGCAAGAGGAAATCGAACAACAGGTAGGACATCTACTACTTACCTCCACGCACCAATGTTTCATCCCACCTCGGTGGGATCGCGACACCGGGTTTCCGAGTGCCTTCCGATAAGCACTACCCCGGCCGCGCCAATCCAGTCGCGACGCTATCACGATCGTGAAATACATCACAGGGCAATGTGATCGGCAGCGCACCGCTGCCGCGGCGTAGCCGGACGCTAGCGAATCGAACGGACCTCGGGATCGGTGCCGGTCGAAACGACTTTCGCGGCCTCGGACATCAGTTGATCCAGGTGGTACGGGTAGACCGTTTCGCCGGATTGGTCCAGCGCGACGACGTCCGCGGCCGTGCACCACTTGTTGCCGGTGATGGAGCGTCGCTCCACTGCCGTCAGGTTGCCCGGCTGCGGTTCGTAGGCGTGGACGCGGAGTGCGAAGAACAGCTCTTCGGCGCGGATCAGGTCGCCGTCGAACGGAAACACCGCGACGCGCCGCCATATCGGCCCGCGCAGGCTCTCCGGATCGGCCCGGTGACCGGTCTCCTCCCACAGTTCGCGGATCGCCGCGGCACGCAGGGTCTCCCCCGGATCGACACCGCCGCCGACGGTGAACCAGAACGAAATATCCGGCGTCGCGGGGTCGTGACCGCGCATCAACAGCACGCGATCGTCGTCATCGAGCAGCACCACCCGCGCCGAAGTGCGAATGGTGTCCACGTCGAGTCCGGTCGACGCGGCGGGGGTGGCGCGCTCGGTGATCTCGAAGTAGGTCGGCAGCGGGGCGGTGCCGCCGAGGTGCAGGATGCGGACCGGTCGCCGGGTGCGCAGGGCAAGGGTGTCACGGACCGCGTCGTTGTGGAACCTGCGGGCGATCAGCACCCGTGCTTCGGCATCGGCGAGTTCGGCCACCTGCTGCGGGCGCAGCTGGGCGATGTCGATCGCGGAAAGTGCCGCCGAGAGCTGGTTTTCGACGGTTTCACGGTCGGTTCGGCTTGCTCGTTCCGCGCGATCGGCCAGCAT
The DNA here is from genome assembly GCF_045208035.1 of Nocardia sp. NBC_01009. Classification (NCBI taxonomy): domain Bacteria; kingdom Bacillati; phylum Actinomycetota; class Actinomycetes; order Mycobacteriales; family Nocardiaceae; genus Nocardia; species Nocardia sp. NBC_01009. Next base: position 6,742,419 of record NZ_CP108695.1, read on the forward strand.
CGCCAGAAGTTTGGCCCGATCGGCCGATGCTGGGTCCGACGTCGGAACCGCGATCGCAATCGCGACCGACCTCGCGACCACCGCCCGCCGGGCCAGCGCCGAATCCAGCGCATGCCAGGACTGGTCGGAACGCACGTGCAACCGGTCGAGTCGGTTGGCCGTCGAGTAGGCCCAGATGCCGATCGCGAAAAACACCGCCGCGATCAGCGCGAGTACGAGGACCGTTGTCGCGGAGAAAGTGATCATCCAGCGGCCCGCACTCGGACGTCGCCGACGGTCACGGTCTCGTAGACCCGCAAGATCTGTTCGGCGACCACCGGCCAGTCGTACTCGCTGACAATCTGAGTCGCGCTCTGCACCAGCGCATTCCGGCGGGCATCGTCGGTGAGCAGTCCATCGATCGCGGTGGCGAGCCGAGCCGAATCACCCACCGGCACGAGCACGCCCGCGGATCCATCGCGCAGCACCCGGCGGAAGGCGTCCAATTCGCTTGCCACCACGGCAGTTCCAGCGGCCATCGCCTCGATCAGGATGATGCCGAAGCTCTCGCCGCCGAGATTGGGCGCGCAGTACACATCCGCGCTGCGCATCGCCGAGGCCTTGTCTTCGTCGGAGACCTGACCGAGAAAACGCAAATGGTCGGCCAGCGGGCCTGTCTCGCGGCGCAGCCGCTCCTCGTCGCCGCGCCCGACAATGAGAATCTGCAGGTCAGGATGCTTGCTCACCAACGAAGGCAACGCGCCGAGCAGTACCTCCATCCCCTTGCGTGGCTCGTCGTAGCGGCCCAGAAACAGCACCGTTCCGCCCGTCCGCGGATAGCCGGGCAGCATCGGCGCCCGTGCGAAAGCAGGCACGTCGACGCCGTTCGGGATTTCCACCGCGTCGGACCCGAGCGCCTCGACCTGCCAGCGGCGCGCCAGTTCGGAGACCGCGATCCGACCACTGATCTTCTCGTGATACGGCCGAAGCACGCCCTGAAAGGTGCTGAGCACCAACGATTTCGTCGTCGAGGTGTGGAAGGTGGCGACGATCGGGCCCTCGGCGATCTTCAGCGCGAGCATCGACAGGCTCGGCGCATTGGGCTCGTGGATGTGCAATACGTCGAAGTCGTTGCCGTCGATCCAACGGCGAATCCTGGTGTAGGCCATGGGGCCGAAGGACAATCGCGCCACCGACCCGTTGTAAGGGATCGCGACCGCGCGACCGGCCGAGACCACGAAGTCGGGCAGAGGTGTGTTTTCCGAGGCAGGAGCGAGCACGCTGACTCTGTGACCGCGTTCGATGAACACCCGCGCCAGTTCCACGACATGCGCCTGCACCCCGCCGGGAACGTCGAAGGAATAGGGGCAGACCATGCCGATTTTCATGGTGTGTCGCCTCCCCTGCCGTGGTCCTGGAACGCGGCCTGCGCAGCGGCAATCCTGGCGCGTCGCTCCGGCGAAAGGTCGTTCTCCCATTGTGGCTGCAACATGTGCCAGTCGGCGGGATGCTCGGCGATGTTCGCTGCGAACCGATCGGCCAATGCCTGTGTCGCCGCCGCAACACCGCCCGAAACGTCCAGTGGAGCTTCGGTTTTCATGCCCCATCCCTCGCGACCGTCGGCATCGACGGTGAACCACAGGTGCACCGGGATCAACGCCGCACCGGTCTCGATGGCCAGTTTCGCCGCACCGGCCGGCATCCAGGTGGTCTCGCCGAAGAAGGTCACCGGGACACCACGGCCGGTGAGGTCGCGCTCCCCCATCAGACAGACCGCTTTGTTCTCGTGCAGCCGCGCCGCCAGTTCGACAAACGGCGGCTGCTGGCCACCGGTCAGCGGAAACACCTCGAAGCCGAGGCTTTCCCGATAGGCGACGAAGCGTTCGAACAACGATTCCGGCTTCAGCCGTTCCGCGACAGTCGCCAGACCACCGTGGTTCTGTACCAGCCAGACCCCCGCCATGTCCCAGTTCCCCGAATGTGGCAGCACCAGGACCGCGCCGCGCCCCTGTGCCAGCGCCGCTTCCAGGTTCTGCACCCCGTCCACGGTCAGCTGGGCACCGAGCGCCGCATGGTCCATCGACGGCAGCCGGAAGGCCTCGCGCCAGTACCTGGCGTAGGAGCGCATGCTCGCCCTGAGCAGCTCGTCGGGCACCTGCTCGGGCGCGACGCCCGTGACCCGAGCGAGGTTGCGCCGCAACTGGTCCGGACCGCCCTTGCGCGTCGCCCGGTCGGCGCCCCAATCGAACAACCTGCGCGCGGTCGAATCCGGCAGTGCGCGCACCAGCCGCCACCCTGCCGCATACCCCGCGGCGCCGATCCGTTCCCCGATACTCACAACCACCCCTGTACTGCTCCGAGACCTGCGCTTGTGCGACCGAACGTCATGCCGCGGTTGATCATGCGGGTTCCTGAGATTCCGCGGCGGGACGGGCAGGCGGGATCACGTCCCGTGCGCCCGGCGAGTTACGCACCGCCAAGATCCGCTGGAACACGGTCACGATGCTGAGCACCGCGAGAATCCACATCGCCACGTGCACAGCCCAGGTCAGCCATTCGATGCCCCAGTAACCGCCGATACCGGTAAGTCCGGCACCGACCAGCACGATGATCAGCCGATCCGGCCGCTCGATGAGCCCGCCGTCCGCGGAAAGCCCGCTCGCCTCGGCGCGCGCCTTCGCATACGAGATCACTTGCGAGGTCACCAGCACCACCAGCGTCACCACGAACAGCGGCTTGCTGTCCTCGTGGTACACCGCCCACCAGGCCAGCCCGGCGAAGATCGCGCCGTCGGCGACCCGATCGCAGGTGGCGTCCAGTACCGCACCGTATTTCGTGCCGCCACCGCGCGCACGGGCCATGGCGCCGTCGAGCATGTCGAACATGACGAACAGCCAGATCACCATGGTTCCCCAGAACAGATGTCCGGTCGGGAACAGGGTGACCGCGGCCGCGATCGAGGCGACCGTGCCGATCACGGTCACCGCGTCGGGCGTGAGCCCGGTCTTCACAAGCGCCTTACCCAGCGGCGCGGTCGCTTTGGAGAACGTCTCGCGGCCGAAGAAGCTCAGCACTTACTCGACCTCTTTCCACGCTTCGGCGAGCAGGGCCCATGTGTCCCGCAGCAACTGGGGCATCACCTTCACCCCGCCGACAATGGTGATGAAATTCGCGTCCCCGCCCCAGCGCGGCACGATGTGCAGGTGCAGATGGTCGGCAAGCGAACCGCCGGCCACTCCACCGAGATTCAGGCCGACATTGAAACCGTGAGGCCGCGAGACCTGCTTCATAACCCGGATCGCCTGCTGGGTGAATGCCATGAGCTCGGCGCTCTCCGCGGGCGTGAGGTCCTCGAGGTCGGCCACCTTGCGGTAGGGCACCACCATCATGTGCCCGGGGTTGTACGGATACAGGTTGAGCACCGCGTAGACCACTTCGCCGCGTGCGATGACAAGGCCGTCCTCATCCGACATCTTCGGGATATCGGTAAACGGGTGTCCGGTGGCGTCTTTGGGGGTCGTCGCGGCGGCCTCCGCGATGTAGGACATCCGATACGGCGTCCAGATCCGCTGCAACCGGTCCGGTTCGCCGGCCCCGGTGTCCACGATGCTCCCCTGCTCGGTCGGTTCGGCGAGCCCATCCGGCACCGTACGCTCGCTCATGCCGGGTCCTTCTCCGTCAGTACCTCGAAGCCCTCCGCAGTCGGTGAAGCGTTCTCCCGGTTGGCGATCCACGCCTCGATGGTGGCCACCGCGTCGGCGACCGGCACCCCGTTGACCTGGGTGCCGTCGCGGAACCGGAAGCTCACCGCGCCCGCGGTCACATCGCGCTCGCCCGCCAGCAGCATGAACGGAATCTTCTGCGCGGTGTTGTTGAAGATCTTCTTCTGCATCCGATCGTCGCTGCGGTCGACCTGTGCCCGGATACCGGCGTCCTGCAGTTGCTCGATCACTTGATCCAGGTGCGGCGCAAAGGCTTCCGCCACCGGGATCCCGACAACCTGCACCGGCGACAGCCAGGCGGGGAACGCGCCCGCGTAATGCTCGGTGAGGACACCGAAGAAGCGCTCGATCGAACCGAACAGCGCGCGGTGGATCATCACCGGTCGCTGCTTGGTCCCGTCGGAAGCGGTGTATTCGAGGTTGAACCGCTCCGGCAGGTTGAAGTCGAGCTGGATGGTCGACATCTGCCAGGTGCGCCCGAGCGCGTCCTTGGCCTGCACGGAGATCTTGGGCCCATAGAAGGCCGCGCCGCCGGGATCGGGCACCAGATCCAGCCCGGAGGCCGAGGCCACCTTGGACAGGGTTTCGGTCGCCTCTTCCCAGATCTCTTCGGAGCCGACGAACTTCTTCGGATCCTTGGTCGAGAGCTCCAGGTAGAAGTCGTCGAGGCCGTAATCCTTCAGCAAATCGAGCACGAATTGCAGGGTATTGGTCAGCTCGGCGTGCATCTGCTCTTTGGTGCAGTAGATGTGCGCGTCGTCCTGGGTCATGCCGCGGACCCTGGTGAGGCCGTGTACGACACCGGACTTCTCGTAGCGGTACACCGAACCGAATTCGAACAGCCGCAGCGGTAGTTCGCGGTACGAGCGGCCGCGGGCCCGGAAGATCAGGTTGTGCATCGGGCAGTTCATCGGCTTGACGTAGTAGTCCTGGCCGGGCTTGCGGACGGTGCCGTCTTCGTTGTATTCGGCATCCAGATGCATGGCGGGAAACATGCCGTCGCGGTACCAGTCGAGGTGCCCGGAGACCTCGAACAGATGACCCTTGGTGATGTGCGGGGTGTTGACGAATTCGTAGCCCGCGGCCACGTGGCGACGGCGCGAATACTCCTCGAGCTCCTTGCGGATGATGCCGCCCTTGGGGTGGAACACCGGCAGTCCGGAGCCGAGCTCGTCTGGGAAGCTGAACAGGTCCAGCTCCAGACCGAGCTTGCGGTGGTCACGGCGCTCCGCCTCCGCGACCAGGTGCATGTGCTCGTCGAGGGCTTCCTGCGACTCCCATGCGGTGCCATAGATGCGCTGCAGGTCCTCGCGGCTCTGATCGCCGCGCCAGTAGGCGGCGGAACTGCGGGTCAGCTTGAACGCGGGGATGAACTTGGTGGTCGGGATGTGCGGGCCACGGCACAGATCGCCCCACACCTTCTCACCGGTGCGCGGATCGAGGTTGTCGTAGATGGTCAGCTCTTTGCCGCCGACCTCCATGACCTCCGGATCGTCGATGCCCGATTTGTCGCTGATCAGCTCGAGCTTGAACGGCTCCTTGGCGAGCTCGACTCGCGCCTCGTCGATCTCGACCACCCGACGTGAAAAGCGCTGCGCGCCTTTCACGATCTTCTTCATCCTGGATTCCAGCTTGGCCAGATCCTCGGGGGTGAACGGCTTGTCGACCTGGAAGTCGTAGTAGAAGCCGTCCTTGATGAAGGGGCCGATACCGAGTTTGGCGCCGGGGAACTCCTGCTGCACCGCCTGGGCGAGCACGTGCGCGGCGGAATGCCGGATGACGCTGCGGCCGTCTTCGGTATTGGCGGCTACCGGCTCCACCTCGACGTCGGTATCCGGAATCCAGGACAGATCCTTGAGGCCCTCGGCGTCACGGACGACGACGATGGTGTCGGGACCCTTGGTCGGCAGGCCCGCTTCGCGCACCGCGGCGCCCGCCGTCGTCCCGGCCGGCACCCGGACGAGGGCGACAGGGCTGATAGGGGCTGAGGTGGTCACGGCAGCGGACTCCTTGGCTTTTGGTGGGCGGGCTTGTTCCCGCGTTTCATCAGCCGGACACAAATTTGCTCCGGCGCGACCATGCTAGCTAGCCCGGCTCCCGGCGTCTTCCGCCGGTCGTTGGGCGCGTCAATACTCGCATTGCGGGCCGACGGTCGCGTAGTTGGCCGAATCGTGGGCTCCCCCGTCTTCCATAACTCTTGCCGGACGTCAGTGCCACGACCGCGGACCGGCGATCGCATGTCCTATCGGCGTCTGGACTGCCCGGTGAGTTACGCAGGTACCCACTTGTTTCGCGAAGGCGACAACATGTCAGCTCTCCGCGGCCAGCTTCTCCAGGAGGGCTTTGCGCTCGGCAGCGGGGCGTTTGGGGCAGCTGGTACACATTTCGCACCCGGGCACCTCGAAGACCAGGCAGCAGGAGATGCGGCGCACGAAGGTGCGCCCGCCGATCTCGACGAAGCGGGGCGTCGGCAGCTTGTCACCGATCTCGGCGGCCAGACGCGCGCCTGCCGCCGGCACACCGGCGTCCAGTGCCCGGTTGCCGATCGCGTCGGCCACGATCGCCCAGAGCGACGGCACGCCCGCGCCCGACACCTCGGCGACCGGGGCGATCACGGCGGCAAGGGTTTCCCGCAGAGCCGCGCCGCATCCGACAGTGTCTTCGCCGGGGCCGGCGACCTTGATGTGCTCGACCCCACCATCGGGTCGGACCTCGCAGGTGATCCGGTCCAATACCGGCGCAGCCGCGGTTTCCTCGTGCGCGTAGGCGCGCGCGATCTGTTCGACCAGGGCGGAGGCCACCATGCACCACCACAGCGTGCCCGCGATGCGCAGCGAGGTGGCGCCCCAGGACTGGCCCATCTCCGTGATTCGCGCGGTGAGCCAGTCCGGTTGGGTGAGTGTCCGCCCTTGAACGGTGTTCACCGAGTGAGGGGACTGTGCAACCACTGCCATTCGACTCCGATCCAGCCGCCGACCAACCCGAATGTTCCCAATATCCATAGTGTCGCGACGACCAGCGCAAAGGTAGCCGCCGCCGCGAACACCCGCATAGCCATACCCCGGCTGGAGTACCAGGCCATACCCTGCCGGTACTTCCCGCGCAGCCAACCCAGCGCCCGGTGCGCCCACGCGAATTCGGTCGCCAGGATGCCGAGGCCGGCGAAAACGATCGCCCAGCCGGGACCGGGATAGGGAATCGCCAGGATGCCGAGCACCAGCACCGCGACGCCGATCACCGCGACCCCGATCCGGTAGGCGAGGTTCAGAGTAGGTCGCCCGGCCAGTCCGTTACGGAAGGCGCGCCAGCGGGTCGGTTCGGTCGCTGAATGCGGTTCGAGCTCGGTGGTCACCCCGCCAGCCTACGAGCCATCCGGCGGTACCCGATTCGGCTCCAGCACTGGTTGACCCGCCCTGGCCATGGCCGGGGCGGGTTCGAGATGTTCGACATCTCAGACCAGCTCGGGTGTGCTGCGCTGCCCGGCATCATCGATCTCGACGAGCCCGTCGATGGTGATCCCGATGACGCGCGCGCTGGCGATGTCGAAGAACAGGCCCGACACCGTTACGCCGCGCTGGGCGATGGCCGCCTGAACCGCCGGATGCCGGTGCAGAGTCTCCAACTGCACCGCCACGTTCACCATGCTGAGCTGGTCGACAGCACCGAACCCGGCCGCCTCGGCCGCCGCCGCGACCGGGTGCCCGAAGCGGAAGCGTTCGAGGCTCGGGTCCGCGTGCGCCAGCCAGGGCCCGATCCCGGGACCGGTATCGGTTCCGGAATACAACGCCTTCATCGCGCCGCACGAGGAGTGGCCGCAGACCACGACAGAGCGCACATCCAGCTCCTGCAGCGCGAAGATCAACGCGGCCTCTACCGACGCGTCACCGGATACCGGAACCAGGTTGCCCACATTGCGGACGGTGAACATGTCGCCGGGACCGCTGCTGGTGATGATGTTGGGCACGATCCGCGAGTCCGAGCAGGTGAGGAAGAACGAATGCGGATCCTGTGAGTCGTGCAGGTCATCCAGGTGCGGGCGCACCACATGCGCATGGCTACGGTGGTATGCCGCGACGCCCGAGGTGACCGAATCGATGTTCTTGTCGTCGCTACGCCATGGACCGAGAATCTCGTCCATGACCGCCCGACCGAAGCCGCGTGCGGGCGGGCCCGCCGTGACCGCGGCCATGCGCGCACTACCGATCTCCACGAATTCGACAGTGCCGCCGCTGCTTTCCTGCTGGCGCACCCATTCCTCGATGGCTTCGAAGGCGGCGTGATCGAGGAAGTCCACGGTCATCTCGACGGTGACGTCGGCACCGGCGGGCACCTTCGCCAACTCCGTGGACAGCTTCGGCAAGGCCAGGAAGGTGCAGGAACCGTCGATGGTGACCAGCCACCGCTGCGAACCCGGGACCTGCATAGCGGCGACGGCCACTCGTACCACGCGCCACAGCAGCAGGCCGAAGGCCAGCGCCAGACCGATGATCACGCCTTCCAGCAGGTTCAGGAACACGACGGCGACCACGGTGACCGTGTAGACCAGCAGATCACCGGTGCGCCGGGCGAGCTTGATGTGGGCCAGCTTCACCAGTTGGACGCCGATCACGATCAGCAGACCCGCCAGCGCGGCCTTCGGAATCTGTTGCACGAGTCCAGCCAACGCGACCGAGAACAGCAGAATCCAGAATCCGTGCAGCACCGCAGAGGCCCGGCTGCGCGCGCCCGCCTGCGCATTGGTGGCACTGCGGACGATCACGCCGGTGATCGGCAGACCACCGAGCAGACCGGAGGCCACATTCGCGGAGCCCTGACCGATGAGTTCCCGGTCGAAATTGGTGCGCTGACCGGTGTGCATCTTGTCGACGGCCACCGCCGAAAGCAAGCTCTCGACGCTGGCGATGAGTGCGATGGTCAGCACCATGATCGCCACCGCGGACCAATCGCCGCTCGGCAGGCTCGGCAGCTCGATCGCGTCGAACAGTGAGCTGCTCAACACAATTCGCTCGGCACCTGTGGGCAATACCAAGGAAAGGACGGTGCCAGCGAACACGGCGACCAGCGGTCCGGGAATGGCACGCACCCGAGCAGGAACATAACGCCATCCGAGCATGATCGCGATGACCACCACGCCGATGAAGGCACCGCCACCGTGCAGGTTCATCAACTGACCGGGCAGCTCCACGATGTTCTTCCACGCCGAGCTGTGGGAGGAACCGCCGAGCAGCACATGGATCTGCTGCAGCGCGATGGTGATGCCGATGCCGGCAAGCATTGCGTGCACCACAACGGGCGCGACCGCGAGCGCCGCACGCGCGATGCGACTGAGCCCGAACAGGATCTGCAACAGACCGGCCGCCACCACGATGAAACAGGTGACGCGCCAACCGAATTCACTGATCGACTCGGCGACGACCACAGTGAGACCGGCAGCAGGGCCACTCACCTGGAGCACGGAACCGCCGACCGTGCCGGCGACGACACCGCCGACAACGGCGGCGATGAGCCCGGCGGCCACCGGCGCGCCGGAGGCGAGGGCGATGCCTAGCGACAGCGGTAGAGCGACTAGAAATACAACGATCGACGCAGGCACGTCGTGGCGTAGGACAGACGCCAAGCGGCCGGATCGCGATCCAGAATCATCCCCCGATTCATTGGACGGTGACAGCGGTGTGGCTACATCGTTCTCGACGGCCATTGACTCTCCTTCGCCGAACTCGGCAGGTGCCGAGGTCGGTTGACGATCAACATGTCCAGCAGGGCATAAGACCGCGAACCGGCATCTCGCGGTGAAGCAGTTCCCGACCCGGCAGCGGGTCGAGATGTAAATCCCAACAAGGGTATTGGTAAAGACTTAGCAAAGCCTGAGAAGTAGCCCCGCGGTGCCCGACTCCATGCTCGAACCACACCGTGACGTTCCGCACAACTGCCCCGGCCGACCGGAAAAGGTCGGCCGACACCGCCACCGCTACACAGGTTCCGCGGCGACACGGCTACCCGCATCGTCGAACTCGGCGATCCCGTCGACAGTGACCTCGATGAGGCGTGCCGTGGCTATGTCGAAAAACAGCCCCGACACCGCGACACCGCGTTCCTCGATCCCATAACGCACCGCAGGGTGCGCGTACAGCCGCTCCAATTGCAACGCGACATTCACCATGCCGAGCTGATCCACCTCGCCGAAACCGGCGAGGGCCGCGGCGTCGGCCACCGGATGCCCGAGACGAAACCGGTCCAGGCTCGGTCGCGCATACGCGAGCCAATCGCCCAGCCCTGCCCCTGTCTGCACCTCGTGGTGCAGCGCCTCCATCGCGCCGCAGCCGGAATGCCCGCACACCACCACAGCGCGCACGTCCAGCTTCTCCAGCGCGTAGATCAGCGCAGCCTCCACCGAAACATCGCTGCTGCCCGCCGGGACCAGATTGCCGACATTCCGGACGGTGAACAGATCACCGGGACCGCTGTTGGTGATGACGTTGGGCACGATACGAGCATCGGCACAGGTCAGAAAGAAGGAATCGGCGTCGGGACGGTTACGCAATCCATCCAGGTGCGGGCGCATGAGATGGGCGTGACCACGGTGGTAGGCCGTGATGCCCGCGGCGATCGGATCCTCCCGGTTGCCGGTGCGCCGCCACGGCCCGATCACCTCGTCGATGACCTGCCTCGAACGGCCGCGCTCCGGCGGACCTGCTTCCGCCCTTGCCATCCGCGCGCTCCCGATTTCGACGAATTCGACTATCCCGCCGTCGGATTCACGCTTGGCTACCCAGTCGGTGATCAGTTGATAGGAGGCGTGATCGAGGAAGTCGACGGTCATCTCGATGGTGACCTCGGCACCTGCGGGCACCTTGGCCAGTTCGGCGGCGAGTTTCGGTAGCGCAAGGAAGGTGCAGGTGCCGTCGATCGTCACCACCCAGCGCCCGGCACCGGCCACGGGTTCGGCGATGATCGTCACCCGGACCACCCGCCACAACAACAGCGCGAACGACAGCAGCAGGCCGATCACCATGCCCTGCAACAGATTCAGGAACACCACGCCGAGCACTGTCGCCACATAGACATACAGCTCGCCGGTGCGGCGGGCCAGCCGGATGTGTGCCAATTTCACCAGTTGCACGCCGATCAGGATGAGCAGCCCGGCCAGCGCCGCCTTGGGGATCTGCTGGACAAGCCCCGCCAGCGCGACCGCGAACAACAGGATCCAGACACCGTGCAGCACGGTCGCGGCCCTGGTCTGCGCCCCCGCATGGGCATTGGTGATGCTGCGGACGATCACCGCGGCGACGGGCAACCCACCGAGCAGGCCGGACACCATGTTCGCCGAACCCTGTCCGATGAGTTCACGATCGAAGTTCGTCGGCTTGTCCGGATGCGACTTGTCCACCGCGACGGCCGACAACAGGCTCTCCACGCTGGCGATCAGCGCGATCGTCACCATCGTCACCGCGATGGCCGACCAGCTGCCGGACGGAATCGCGGGCAAGCCGATCGAATCGAGCATGGACCCGTTCAACACGATGCGCTCGACATGCGTCGGCAGCACCAGCGACAGAACCGTTGCGACGACGACCGCGACCAGTGGACCCGGCACCACACGCACCGGGCGCGGCACGAACTTCCATGCGATGAGAATGGCGATGACAACCACACCGATGGCCAGGTCACCGCGATGCACCGACATCAGCTGTTGCGGCAGGGCCGTGAGGCTGGCAAACGACGAACTCAGCGAGTTGCCGCCGAGTAGCACATGTACCTGCTGCAGCGCGATGATCACGCCGATGCCCGCCAGCATCGCGTGCACCACCACCGGCGCGATCGCCAGTGCCCCGCGCGCGACCCGGCTCACACCGAACAGAATCTGCAGCACACCCGCGCCCATGGTGATGAAACATGTTGCTGCCCAGCCGAATTGATGCACGCTCTCGGCGACAATAACGGTGAGACTCGCGGTCGGCCCGCTCACCTGCACCGCCGAGCCGCCGAGCAGCCCGGCGACAACGCCGCCGACGACGGCCGCGATGAGGCCCGCGGCGACGGGCGCGCCGGAGGCCACTGCGATACCCAGCGAAAGTGGTAGTGCGACAAGGAAAACCACGACCGAAGCGGGCAAGTCATGGCGGCCGATGGCGGCGAGACGTTCGGGAATACCTGCGCGCGGCGGCGACGTCCGTGGTGCGGGATCGGTGTCGGTGGACATAATTCTCCTTCGCCGAATCGGCAGGAGCCGATCCGGTTCATCGGTCGAACATGTACTGGCATCGAAAGCGAGCGGCGGGCGAAGCTGTTGCTTCGTGGAGCAGCGACCCGATGACGCGAAGGTCAGGCAAATAGTAAAGACTTCGCAAAGCGTATGGAAAGCTTTTGAAGGCAAGCCGCACAAACTGCTATCAAACTGTGACCTCGATCACAGTTGAACAAGCTACGGTTCGCTGGCAGGAATGCCGGCGGTACGTCAGCCGAGTCGATGGATGATGCCGCCCGAGTCGAGGTCGTCATGGCCGGTGAAGGCGGGCGGGATTGCAACGGGTCTGCAGAACGGCGATGGCTTCGTCGAACAGCATCAGCTCGTGTGCCAGGCGTCGCAACCGAGGTCGAAGTCGCTCGAGGTGAGGTCGGCACCGGTGGCGCTGGCGTTGCCGGGCCACCGGTGGCCGAGGAGTCCCTGACCCCGGTCGACCGCACCGTCCGGTCGATCAGCGATTGGTCGCGGGGCGTTTGGGCCGCGCGAGGCGTACCCGCTGGTCGTTGGGCGCATTCTCGATGTCGTCGAGTTGCGCAATGATTGTGCTGCGCAGGTCGTCGTAGTCTTCGAACCGGTAGTCGGTGAACAACGTGTAGCCCGTCCACATCAGGTTGGCGCACACGCGTGCAGGCACACTGCCGGTTTGGGCGCCCATGCCGACCAGCGCCACCGATTCGATGCTGCCCGGCGCGTCGTTGTTCTGCCGGTGGATCGCCTGGAACCCGGCGGCACACGCCAAGGCCACATTCAGGGTCTCACGGACGTTCTGTACGGACGTTTCCATTGTCGGCGTCGAGATCAAGAACTTCGGGTCGGTCGCCCCGGACGGAACGCACACCGCGCTTCCCACCGGAAGCCTTCCCGCGAACTGATCACGGATCGCCCGCTGCACTCGCAGTTGAATCCCCGCCCCGAGGTGCCGCTTGATGACCGCATCGACCCCTCCGTCCATCCGGCCCCGGGAGTTGGTCGGGGTGACCCAGGCATCGACATGCTCGTCAAGGATTGAGCCCCTGCGGATCTCGATTTCGGGGTTGTCGGCAAACGCCGCCCGCCACGCCTCCACAACGTGCGGGTTGATGTCGGTCAGCACCACCCGCAGCGGCGCCTGCACACGGTTCATGGTCATGGTCAACTCCAATCGAGATGCGGTTCTCCCACCCGTTCACGACGCTACCGCGACCCACCGACATGTCCTCTGTCAGAGGAGATTTCATGAAATATAGTGCCGATGGTGAGCATGAATGATCCACTGGCCCTTGCTGAATTGTTCAAAGGCGGCGGTGAGCCGTGGCTGCCACTGCTGAAGCCGGTCATCGAGGCACGGCCGGACGCGGCAACATTCATGGGCCCGGGCCGTAGCCCGCGCATCGTCCCCGTCCGGGAACTGACCTTCCAGGCGCTCAAGCCCAATCCACCGCACAAGTGGAAGGTCGTCGTCTTCGGCCAGAACCCATACCCGCGGCCGGAGAGCGCCACCGGCATCGCCATGTTCGACAACACCTTCCACAACTGGAAAAACAGCCAGTTCGGACGGGTCGTCAGCATCCGCTGCATCATCAAAGCAGCGGCGATGTGGAAGTACGGCATCCCGAAGAAGACTCCGATTGCCGACATTCGCGCACTCTTGCACGAGCAGGACGCCGTGCAGCCTCCGGAATGGTTCCAGGCGATGCTCACCCAGGGTGTACTGCTGCTCAACGCAGCGCTCACCGCCAGTAGCGACGGCGCGATGGGAACCGATCAGCACACTGCGTTCTGGCGTCCCGTTGCCGAGCGGATCGTCGAAGAGATCCTCCGGGCCAAGCAGAACGCCGACGAGGCCGACCGTGGTGTTGTCTTCGCCTGGTGGGGGACCCACGCGCGCAGTCTGAAAAAGGTCGTCCTGCAACTCCAGAAGAAGTACCCCCAGGTCGAAGTCCGGCACGTAGACCACGCCAACCCTGCGGCGCAGGGCGACATCTTTTGCAACGGTGACCATTTCGCAACGGTGAACGCGGCCCTCGCAGCGCTGGGCGCCGACGAGATCGACTGGTTGCCGAGCACAGGGTGGAACAAGCTTGCAGCGGAAGCCGGCGGGACGGACCACGACATTGCCGAACGTATGGGCGCGTTCATCGCGTCCACCATGGAGCTGCACCAGCTTTACCTCGAACGGCTCGCTAGCGTCAAGGACGAGGGGCTCGTCCTCCCCGCGATCACCGGCGTATTCGACACCCCGCTCATGGACTTCCACGACGCCATCGCCCCGATCGCCAAGCTGCTGTCCGGTCTCGATCGGCACGCCGCGCTGTCGCACGAGTTCGGCAAGAGGCGGGCGGACCAGACGGCCGGGAGACTCTCCGCCAACGCGATTGCCGCCCTCCACATTTACACCTGCGAGTCCGCGTTCTATCGGGAGATCAACGCCGTCCTGCGCGCCCCCGACCGCACGAAACTCGCCCCGTACCTCCCGTACCTGCGACTGCTGTTCTCGGCGGTGTCACGGCTTCCCACACGTAGCGAGCCGTTGTGGCGCGGGGTATCGCTCGACCTGCGTGCGCAGTACCCACTAGGTCGGACCGTGACGTGGTGGGGAGTGTCCTCCTGCACATCCGAGCCCAACGTGGCACAGGCATTCCTCGGTAGTCGGGGAAAGCGAACGCTCTTCGAGGTACACCCCACTCGGGCCGTGAGCATCCGGAGTTTCTCCGCGTTCACCGACGAAGAGGAATTCATCCTCTTGCCGGGCACGCAGCTCGACGTAACGGACGTCAAGGCCGAGCGCGGCGGGTTGTGCATCGTGCAGTTGACCGAATCAGAGGAGCAACCCCTCGTGTCCTGAGCGTTGAGCTGCATCGAGTGGCTGGATGATCCTCAAAAGAAGCCGAAAGGGGCCTATTCTCACCAGCGAGCGGACGCTGGTGAGAATAAGCCTCTTTTGGTGGTCCCAGCTGGTTTCGAACAGCGACAGAATCATTCCGGACTGTGCTCCAACCTGCTCTAAAATGGCCTATACCAGGCTATTTGACGCGTGTCTGAGTTGCAGACGACAGCAGCAGTATGCAGAAATGGGCTGAGTTATTGCATGTATATTGCACGCGAAAACCGAGGGAGGACCATGGATATCCCGGTGGAGGCCTGACCCGGCTTGCCACAGTAGTGTGCTGCGCGTCAGTGGGACGGCATGGATCCCAGCGGCTGCAACAACCAGGGCATCGCCTCGATCGGCACTGCCGCGGCAGATCGGTCCCTCCGGCTCGTCTTGGACCCGGTCCTGAATTCGGAATCGGTCCCCATAATGACGCAGCCTTCGCTGTTGACCAGCACTAGCCGCTGACCGAATACCTGGAAACGCGGAAGCAGGACCTCCTCGATCGAGGCAGCCGACACATCGGCACCAGCGATTCCGAGGAAGGCTCCCGATGTGGTCGTGACCGGTATCGCGAACGTACACACGCACCGATTGGTGCACGCGTAATCGCGGTGCGGCCCGTCCACCCACCGCTTACCCTGGTCGCGCGGGATCACGAACCAGTCCATTCCGGTGTAGTCGTAGAAGTATTCACTCTGCGGATTCAATTCGAGCATCAGGCGTCGCGGTCCGCGTTGCACGTCCAGAAGCCACCATTCCAGATGCCGGGGCTGATCCACGAGAAGGCCGTCGGCCAGCACAACGCCTGCGCCGTCGAACAGATTCCCACGCCGCTCGAGCTCTCCGACAATGGTCTCGCGCAGCGGTGCTAGATCGGTCGACCGAGGAGCGGACCCCAGCTTCTCGGTGAGCCCATCCCACAGGGTCGCCATAGCGGTCCCGATGGTTGCTAGCGACAGGTAGATGTCGTCGGCCAGTCTTGCGACGGCAGAAGCGAGCGACTCGACGGTCACCGGGGCCGGAGAGTTATCGGTCTCCTTCATCGATCACGGAGCTCCAAACGTAGGGCGACGAGGCGGCGGATGCGTGATTCTGTATGTAATTCTGCCAGTTCTCTCGCCTGGGCATCATCTTCTCGTTCGATCGCGTCTAGCGGCTTTGGGAGAACGCGTGGGAGCAGTTCATCTCGTCCCTGGACTATGACATCGAGATCCGGTCATCTGCTCGACGAACCGATCGAGTCGTTCACCGCCATCTACCGGCGTGCGATCAAGGTCCGAGGGCATTTCCGGCCGAGCAGGCCGCGTTGAAATGTCTCTATCTGGTCACTCGTTCGCTCGACCCGACCTGGTCGGGTCGGGTCGGATCCGATGGACCAAGCGCTGGAAGCCCGCGGTCAACGCGATCGCGATCACCTTCGCTGACCGTTGGCCTGACGCTCGAAACCACTGATGGAAGCCGCCGGAAACACCTTTAGTGAGATGGACCCGACGGTTGGGCTGGCGCATCGACAGCCGCGGCAGCGGAGGGTACGTCGTCGCCGCGCAGTCGGAACTACCCCACGGCATCTACCGCCTAGCCGACGAGCATGCACCGATCCCGCTGGGCAAGCGCGTCACCGCCGTCGTCTCCATCAAGGACGTCTGAGCAGACGCCGACGACCCAACGAACGCGCAGGCCTGATTCCGACTGACTCGTTGGCGGGCAGTACACATCACCGTCCGTTCGACGAAGGTGGTGTGACGACGCCAGGACACGCCAGAGATCCACCCCGATCGGGCCACGCGGGCATGCCCGTGTGGCCCGATGGATGGGTTCTGGCTCAGCAGCCGACACCGCCTGATCCGCGCCGAGCGACGGCGGCCGATTGGTCAGAACTGGGTCAGGCACTCCTGCCTACCTATTGTCCAGCGCTGATGCGGTGCCCGTAGAGGGTGGGACGCCGACCTGGCCGAGGAATACCTGCGCGAACTCCAACACACCATCGAGCGCGTCGCCGCGAACCGCGCATCGGCGGGCCTGCGACGAGATCCGCCCTGGCTACCTCGAACTCGCCGCCGGATCGCACACGCTGTTCTACCGGGTAACCGCCGACGGTGTTGTCGATGTTGTGCGCGTTCTGCATCAGCGCATGGATGTCGACCTGCACCTCTGACCTATCGGAAGCGCTTGCGCCGTTGCGAGGGCTCAGATTTCTTGGGGAGCCATGCCGCAACCGCGGTGGGTGGCAGGCGTAGTTCGACCCAGTTGTTGTGGTTGCTGCCGTCGTCATCGTCCGGGATGGCGTCGGCTCGGAGCCAGCCGGTGTCGCTGATTCTTGTGAGATCCGCGACCGGGATCCCCTCGACCACATCGAGGGTGATGCCTCGAAGTATTGGCGGCAGCGCTCCGAGGGCTTGCCGAGTGAGGTACAAGCGCCCAACCGATTCCGTCGTCATGCTGCCCGACAGTAGGCGGCTGCTCCGACATCTCACCTTGCCGCTAGGGGGCAGTCGTGACAGTCGGCCCCGATTTCGAGTCGAAAACACTCGAACACAGAGGCGATTTCTGACCGCCGATAAGTGAACCACGAACCATTCGATTCCCGGACTGACCGCCGAGAACCAAGAGACCGAACGGTACCTGGTGTCGGCGAGTCTGACGCAGCCAGACTCAGTGGAGCTATAGCTTCCCTCTATGGCCTCCGACATGCAGAACAAGGAGCTCGCCTCCCTGCTCGACGCCATCGCCGAGCACACCATGACCCAACTGAAGGACATCCGCGCGGGCAAGGACGGAGCCGCGGCGTACCCTCTTCCCGCCCACATCCTTGACCACCAGATCAGATTCTCAGAAATCCCCCCAGGGGTCGGGGACGTTTTCGAAGGCGCCAAGACCGCGACCCTGGCCCAGCTCAGCAAGAACAGCGACACCGTCGGCACGGCCGTGCAGCGCTACGTGGACGGCCAAATGTCGCAGAAGGATTTCAACAAGTTGATCGACAAGGTGGAAGACGACAATGCCGACCAGTTCAACCAGCTGATGAGCACGTTGAAGGGGCAGCTCACAAGCCTCGGCAGCGAGCACCCCAACTGGATGCAGATAATCGCCAACACATTTACCACCGTCGCACAATTCCTCAGCGACGACGTGTGGGCCAAGGATCTCGAATTCCTCCAGTCGCTGGTCGAGAGCCCCGCCGAGTGGGCGAATAAGGTAGAAGCCTTCTTCCAACAAGTCCTGTCGGGCACGGTCACCGACTGGTGGCGTCAGACGTTCGGATGATCGAACGCGGCCGGTGGTGTTCGTTCGCCCAGCGGTCTGGGGCGCCGGGTCGCGCGGGTGAACAACTGGTTTACGGAGCTAATGGAGAATCAATCCTGATCGGCGGGGTCGCCGAGATACGAGAGATGGCAAAGACCCCAATTGCAGCCATCGAACTGCACCCGGCTTATGGGGTGCCGGACTGGTGAGGTCGCATTCAACCGTTTCCGGG
This sequence comes from Nocardia sp. NBC_01009, assembly GCF_045208035.1. Classification (NCBI taxonomy): domain Bacteria; kingdom Bacillati; phylum Actinomycetota; class Actinomycetes; order Mycobacteriales; family Nocardiaceae; genus Nocardia; species Nocardia sp. NBC_01009. The sequence continues at coordinate 6,760,694 of NZ_CP108695.1, forward strand.
TGTGGTGCATTCTCCGGATGTTCGAGTGCCCGTTCGGCTCCAGGCAACGTAACGGTGCGCCGGGCACCGGCGTATCCGTCGGATCTGGCCGATCAGATCGGTGTCTCGCGTCAGATTCTGTCCAATCACCTTGCGTGCCTGCGCGGTTGCGGTCTGGTGGTGGCAGTGCCGGAAGGGCGGCGTTCGCGTTATGAGCTGGCCGATGCACGAATCGGGCGGGCGCTGGAGGATCTGACCGGGCTGGTACTGGCCGTCGACCCGGCATGCTGCCCGGACTCTGCCACCGAGGAATGCTGCTGATGTCGCATTCACTGGGAATGCCCTCGTTGCCTTCGGCCGTGACCGTGGGCCTGTAGAACCCTTCGTACGAGCCCTGGTAACCCGGATCAGGGACGTCCCAGGCGGCTCCGTGCAATGGAGGGTTCTGTAATCGCCATGTGCGGACGCTGGTGATTGCCTGTTGATGATGGTGTTCGGGTGGCCTGGGGAGCGTCCTGTCGTCGGAAATTCTGTGGTCAGGCTTGTGGTTGCTTGGTCACACTGCCGCTATGGCGATAGTGGAAAAGGCTGGGCGGGTAGCGATCCGAGCCCAGAGTGTGGTTGCTGAGTGGAACCCCGGCATCGACCTGGTTGCCTGGCGGCGCTGCACCGCACGATCGCCGCATCGCGCCGGGGACCAGAACTCGCTCGACCGACAGCCGATCCTGTCGAGCTGAACGATCGACCACCCGCAGGTCGATGACCTGCGGGTGGTCGGGAGGAATCGATTCAGCTCGCCAGCTCATTCAGTTTCGAGTTCCGATAACCGAAGCCCCAGTACAGCGCAAGGCCGAGCAGCAGCCAGATCACGAAGCGTAGCCAGGTGATCATGTCGAGGTGGCTGATCAGCCAGATCGAAAAACCGATGCCGATCAGCGGCACCACCGGCACCCACGGGGTGCGGAAGGCCCGGTCGGCGTCCGGGCGGGTCTTGCGAAGCCGGATCACGCCCACCGCGACGACGATGAACGCCATCAGGATTCCGACATTGGTGAGTTCCGCGGCTTCGCGGATGGGCAGCAGGCCCGCGATCAGTGCAGAAACGATACCGACCGGCCAGATCACCCGGGTGGGCACCTTGCGGCGCTCGCTGCTCTTCCCGAAGTAGGACGGCAGCAGACCGTCACGGCTCATCGCGAAGCCGACGCGAGTGACGGCAAGCATATTCGCGAAGGCCGAAGTGGTGACGCCGACGACGGCGCCGATCGCGATGACAAGGCCGAGGATGCCCATGCCCACCGTGTCGAACGCGCTGGAAAACGGCGAGGACACATTGATTTCGGTGTAGTTGACCATGCCGACGATAACGAGGCAGATCAGCAGGTAGACAACCGAGGCGATGCCAAGGCTGATGAGAATCGCCTTCGGCATCAACTTCTTGCCATCTTTGGATTCCTCGGCGGCCGCGCTCATCGCGTCATAGCCGTACACCGCGAAAAAGGCCAGCGCCGCACCGGAAACCGCGCTGCCGACGCCGAATGGGAAGAACGGCGTGTAGTTGCCCGCCTTGATATGGAAGGCTCCCGCGACGATGACCACCGCGACGATCACCATCTTCAGTGCGACGAGTCCGGTTTGCACGCGTGCGGATTCGCGGGTGCCACGCGAAAGGAGAAAGGCGAGCAGCAGGCAGAGCAGCACCGCGAACAGATCGACCCGGTGCCCGTCGCCCGTGCCCGGCGCACCGAGTGCCCAGGTGGGCAGGTCGAATCCGATGTAGTGGGTGATGTAGTTCAGATACCCGGATACCGCGATCGCGACGACGGAGACGATGGCAGTGTATTCGAGCAGCAGATCCCACCCGATCATGAAGCCGATGATCTCGCCGAGCGCGACATAGGAATAGGTATAGGCCGATCCGGCTTTCGGGACCATGCCCGCGAATTCGGCGTAGCACAGGCCCGCCGCACCGGAGGCGACGATGGCGATAGCGAACGAAACCAGTACCGCCGGACCCGACACCTCATTGGCCACGACGCCCGCGAGCGAGAACACGCCTGCACCCACCAGCCCACCTAGGCTCAGCGCCACCAATTGCCATAGACCCATGCTTTTCTTGAAATCGCCGGTGTCGGCGACGGTCACGGGCATTCGCCGCATCACCCCGCTTCTGGTCATCGGGGGACGGGGGCTCCTGGTTACGACAGACATTGTCGTGGCCTTTCAGTGGTGATCGGTAAAACAGGGTGGTGGTCGATGGGTGTGCACGAAATCGCTTGCACTAAAAGACGAACCCCTCGGGGAACGGATCCGACGGGTCGAGCAGATAGTTCGCAGTACCGGTCAGCCAGGCGCGGCCGGTGATCGCGGGCACGATCGCAGGACGGCCACCGACCGTGGTGGTTTCGACCGCGCGCGCAGAGAAGGAAGTGCCGATGAACGAATCGTTGTGCAGCACGTGATCACCGGAGAGCAACCTGCGGGCATGCTGGCGAGCAAGCAGTGCGGAGGTGCCGGTCCCACAGGGCGAACGGTCGAACCAGCCGGGGTGGATGGCCATCGCGTTTCGGGTGTGCGCGGGCTCGGAAGCCGGGTCGAGGAACAGCACATGCTTGCAGCCGGAGATTCGCTCGTCCTCGAGGTGTACCGGACGACGGAACTCGTTGATGGCCTGCATGATTCGGAGTCCGGCGTCGAGAATCCGGTCCTTGTGCGCACGGTCGAACGGCAGCCGGAGCTCGGCGAGATCGATGATGGCGTAGAAGTTTCCGCCATAGGCCATGTCGTAGCGGACGGTGCCGAGACCAGGCACGTCGACCTCGTTGTCCAGGCTGTCGCAATACGAGGGCACATTGCGGATGGTGACCGAATCCGCGTGCCCCGCAGTGACAGCCACCGTAGCCAACACGCGCCCGGCCGGGGTATCCAGCCGAATCTCGGTCACTGGTTCGGTGACCGGGACCATGCCCGCCTCGACCAATGCGGTCGCGACACCAATAGTGCCGTGCCCGCACATCGGCAGCAGGCCACTGACTTCGATGAACAGTACGCCGTAGTGCCCGTCCTCGGTGGTGGCCGGTTGCAGGATCGCCCCACTCATCGACGCATGTCCACGCGGCTCGTTCACCAGCAGCTTGCGCAACCCATCGAAATGCTCGATGAAATACATCCGGCGCTGTGCCATCGTGTCACCCGGAATCGTGCCGACCCCGCCCGTGACCACGCGGGTGGGCATGCCCTCGGTGTGGGTATCGATCGCGGCGATGATCTTGCTGCTGCGCATCAGGCCTGTCCTTCACTATCGAGATCGGCAAGTTCGCGCAGGCGGATGGGTGCGGCCAGTGGACGCCAGGCGGGGGTGGCTGCCGCAAGGCCAGGGGCGGAGACCGTGTCCGGGCATTCCCGCGCCCGCAGTGCCTCGATGTTGGCCGCGCATATCCGGCCCTGGCACGGTCCGAGTCCGGCGCGGGTGGCGAGCTTGGCGGGACGGTAGCCGTCACCCGCGGCACGGTCCCAAGCGGCCATCAGTTCACCGCAGGTGGTGGCCTCGCATCGACAGATAACGGTGTCGGGGTGTGACCACGTCAGTACACCGGGGCGGATGGGATGCGCGGCTGCGAGCCGTGCGACGAATTGCTCGGCCGTACGGTGCCTGGCACGAAGCGCGCGGTCCGAGTCGGGATCCACGCCTGCTGCGGCAAGCCCCGCGACGGCTCCTTCGATCTCAGCGACCTGCGCCCCACCGATACCGGTGATTTCGCCTGCTGCCCAGACAGATTCGGCGGTAGTCCGCTGCGAACCGTCTACGCAGGCGAAGCCGTCGGCAGAAAGCCGCGCTCCAGCGGCGACCGCGAGTTCGTGCTGCGGGGTGAAGCCATGCGACACCGCAACCGCATCCACGGACACCGTGATGTGACTGCCGGGTATCGGCGTCCAATTCTCGTCGAGGTGAGCAACTGTGGCCTCCTCCACCCGACCGTCACCCGCCACCGCGACAACTGCACTCGAGGTGTGCAACGGAATTCGGTGTCGCACACCGGAACTGATGTACTCCACCAGCTCAGCAGCCTTCCCGAAGCTGTGCCGCAGCTCCCATGGCCTGGCAACCCAATGCCGAACGATCCGGCGGCCCGGATTGGCCTCCAACACCGCACGAACATCAGTGCCGCCCTCAGCAAGGGACTGCGCGACGGGCAGCAGGAACGGACCGGTGCCCGACAGCAGTACGGACTGCCCGACCAGAACTCGCTGCGTCTTCGCGAGAGTCTGTGCGGCACCGGCGGTATAAACCCCAGGCAGATCCCAGCCGGGAAACGGACACACCCGGTCATAAGCGCCGGTAGCGAGCACCAGCGCATCACCTTGAACGACCCGATGCGTTCGCTGATCACCTTCGACGCCGACCAGCAGTCGCACAGCGGGACAGCCACCGTCGATGTGCCGCTCGATCTGATATACCGCCGCCCACGGCAAATATTCACAGCGCGAATGCGCCATCAACCAACGCGCACGCCGCTCGGACGCGTCATAACCGTGCCCGATGGCAAGCGGTCGACGAACCCCATAGGCAGCCGGAATACGCCGGTTGTACTGCCCACCGAGCGCCTCGTTCGAATCGATCAACGTCACCGTCGCCCCATGGCGCAGCGCAGCTTCCGCCGCAGCCGTACCGGCCGGACCACCACCGATCACCACGACGTGCCTACTCATCGCTCCCCCTCCACCAGCCCGGTCACCCGGACCCGAGTGGCAATCATGTCGCCATCACGCACGGATCCCACCGCGTCGATACACAGAGGGCCGCCCCCGACAGCCAGCGCATAACCGCTCATCGCTCCCCCTCGATCACGCGGGTCCGAGTGATCACCGTGTCGCCATCACGTGCAGGTCGACGGCACAGTCGGATGTCGGGGACCCCGTTGACGGTGGCGATGCAGTCGAAGCAGATGCCGATCCCACAGAACACGCCGCGACGCCCGCCATTCGGCGCGGTCCGCCAGTGCGAGCGGTCGTCGGCCAATAGGACGGAGGCGAGCGTCTGGCCGTATACGCCCTGCACTTCGGCACCGTCTACGACGACCGCCAATGGTCGATCCGCACGGCCGATCGAGTCGGCATCCGGGGAATCATGCTGGGGCTCATAGGATTACGTGCTCCATCTTCAGGGCGATACGGGACACCGCGGCCGTGCGCAATCGGCGGCCGACCAGGTCGACCCGCGGTCGAATCGGGTTGGGGCTCAACAGGACACCTTCTCCCTGGTCGGTTCGCCTGGATGGGAGACGATGACGGCTGGGCGGTCGACAGCGAAGGGTGCGATGTCGACTCGGTCCGGGCGGCCGATGAGGGCGGAGGTGAGCAATTGCGCGGTGCCGACCGATAGACCGATGCCGGCTCCCTCGTGACCGGTCGCGTGCCAGAGGCCGGGTAGGCGTGGGTCGGGGCCGATCACCGGGAGGTGGTCATCGACGTAAGGGCGGAAACCGCCGTAGGCGCGCATGATTGCGACGTCGGCGAATACCGGGAACAGGTGTAGCGCCCTGCGGGCGATCGCGGCCAGGCTGTCCGGCCGCAGTCGGTCGTCGAAGCCACATTGACGGCGTGACGAGCCGAGTAGGAGTGGGCCGCCGCGGGTGGACTCGACCACGGCGGAGGCTTGCAGTCCGGTATCCGAGCTACCGACTGCGCCGACATAATCCGCGTCGTAGACCTTGTGGAAAACGGTGGGCGGCATGGGTGCGGTGATCAGGACATCACCCCGCCGTGGTTTGACCGCGATCGGTGCGCCGAGGCGGTCGGACACCCGGCCCGACCACGGCCCGGCCGCGTTGATCACGACATCGGCGTAGCGTGACCCCTTGGTGGTCTGCACGCCGATCAGCCGACCGTCGCGGACGATGGGCCCGGTAACAGCGCAACGGGTCTCGACCTGTGCACCGGCCGCGACGGCGGACCCGATCAGGGCCCCCGCCGCGCCGACGGGCTGGACCTGGGCGTCGTCAGGGTAATAGACGCCCGCGGTCACATCCCGGGTCAATGCTGGTTCGGCCTCGGCCAGCCGGTCCGCGTCCAGATCTTCGCAATGCACCCCGGCCGCGCGTTGGCCACGGGCGAACTCGTCCAGTGCGGCGGCACCGGCGGCCGTGGTGGCAACTACTATGCCGCCCTTGGGTTCCCATTCGACGGCGACTACTTCCTCGGGCAATCGCTCGGCGATGCGCTCGAGGATGCCGGGCCACAGCCCGCGCGAGAACTGCGCGAGTTCCAATTCGGGCCCCGGACCCTTATCCGAAACGAGGACGTTACCCTCGCCGTGTGCGGTGGTTCCGGAAGCAACACCGCCTGCCTCGCAGACCCGCACCGACGCACCAGCCAGCGCGAGCCGGTCCGCAAGCGCACATCCGATCATGCCGCCGCCGATAATCAGCACGTCGGTCCCAGCCAGAGCCGCCGCACGGGACGAGTCGAGAGTCATTGCGCGAGTGCCCCGTTCACCGAGCGAGGTACACCGAGCGGATTCTCGGTGCGCAATGGCGGCGGCAGCAGCTGATCGGGTACCGACTGGAACACCACTGGACGCAGGAATCGCGTAATGGCCGCGGTACCCACTGAAGTCGTGGCCGGTGCGGTGGTAGCCGGGTATGGTCCGCCGTGCTGTTGAGCGTAGGTCACCGAAAGCCCCGTCGGCCAGGAGTTCCAGAGCACTCGCCCGGCCGCACCCGCCCCGGCGATGAGAAGCGCGCGGGTGGTGTCGTCGGCGTGCTCGCCGAATATCGACACGGTCAACTCGCCATGGACCGACCGGGCCAGCTCCAGCAGCTCCGCGGTATCTCGATAGCTCACCAACAGTGTTGCCGGACCGAACATCTCGTGCATCAGCCGGTCACGATCGGTCAGCACCGCCCGCGCAGTCGTGGCGAGCAGCAATGCCTCCCGGGGTCCGCCACCGGTCAGCACCCGCACATCCGGATGTGCACGCACCTGTTCGACAGCCCTGGTGAAGCCATCCTCGATCTGATCGTTGAGCATCTCCCCCGTCGGCACCGGCGCGGTACGGATCAGCTCGGCCAGCACCGGCGACCCCTCGGGCACCGCTACCAGCCCGGGCTTGGTGCAGAGTTGCCCAGCACTCGAACTCACTGCCATCAGCAGCCCCTCGGCGATCTCCGCCGCCCGCGCCCGCGCCGCCTCGGCCGTAACGAACACCGGATTGATCGATCCCAATTCCCCGTAGAACGGAATCGGCACCGACCGCCCACCAGCCAAGTCGTACAGCGCGCGTCCGCCCGCGGTGGAACCGGTGAAGGCCGCGGCAGCGACTGCGGGATGCAGGAGCGCACGCACCCCGGCGTCGCGGCCGAATATCAGACCGAATGTCCCATGGGGAGCACCACATTCGGCGATCACTTCGTCGAGGAGCCGGCCGACCGCACGGGACAGGGCCGGGTGCCCAGGATTGGCCTTGACGATGATCGGGCATCCGGCAGCCAACGCGGATGCGGTGTCACCACCGGCAACGGAGAACGCGAACGGGAAGTTGCTCGCCGAGAAGTTGAGAACCGGGCCGAGCGGAACATTCATCCGGCGCAGATCCGGTCGCGGCGCACCCATCGGCCACTCCGCATCCGCACCGTCGATGCGTACATCGAGGAATCCGCCGTCGAGCACCGACTGCGCGAACAGACGCAGTTGGAAGCTTGTGCGCTTCAGCTCACCCGCGAGTCGCGGTTGCGCCAGATGTGTCTCGAGCATGGCCAGTGGGATCAACTCGGCAGCATGTGCGTCGAGCCGGTCCGCGATACCACCGAGCACCCTGGCCCGGTCGGACAGTGCCATCCCTGCCCACGGCCCCGCTGCCGCCGCCGCAGCTTCGACGATCGCATCGACCTCGTCCGCCGTCGTGTCGGCGACGGATTCGACCATGTAGGTCATCGCGCTCTCACCTCCCGTAGTCACGTGGGATTACCGGTAGCCCTTGGCAAGCACATCACGGGTGTCGGCGGTGATCTTCGCAACCAGCTCGGGCGCCAGCGGAACCCGTGGCGGGCGGCACGCACCGCCACGACGTCCGGCCAGATCCATCGACAGCTTGATCGCGTGAACGAATTCGGTCTTCGAGTCCCAGCGCAGCAACTTGTGCAGCTCGCGATACAGCGGCAGTGCCTTGTCCAAGTCCCGGTTCACCGACGCGTTGTACAGCTCCATCGTCGCCTGCGGAATCGCATTCGGATACCCGGCCACCCAGCCGACCGCGCCGGCGATACCGAGCTCGAGCACCACATCGTCGGAGCCGATGAGCACGTCCAGTTCGGGGGCGAGTTCCTTGATTTCGTAGAAGCGGCGCACATCGCCGGTGAACTCCTTGACACCGACGATGAGGCCCTCGGCATGCAGGTCGGCCAGGATGTCCGGGGTCAGGTCGATGCGCGTATCGATCGGGTTGTTGTACGCCACGATCGGCAGGCCCACCTGCGCCACGGTGCGATAGTGATCGAGGATCGAATCCCGACCGCCGCGATAGGTGTTGGGCGGCAACAGCATTACCGCATGCGCCCCGGCCTCGGCGGCCTGCTCCGCCCACCTGCGCGCCTGTAGCGCCCCATAGGCCGCGATACCCGGCATCACCGTAAATCCTGCGGGGGCCGCGGCGATGGCCGTGGTCACTACCTTGGCGCGCTCCTCGTCACCGAGGGTCTGATATTCGCCGAGCGATCCGTTCGGACTCACGCCGTGGCAACCGTTGGCCGCCAACCACGCCACATGTTCGCCATAGGTGTCGTAATCGACCGAGAGGTCCTCGGTGAACGGCAAGGTCGTCGCGACCAACACCCCATGCCAGGGCTTATTCGCTGCCGTCGCGGTCGTTTCGGACATGAGAGCCTCCATCGAATCGAGAGTCCGGGTAGAGCGCCCGGCCGCCAGTGCCACTTCAGTGCCGTGTGACATTGCACTGACGCTAGCGGTGTGGCGCCACTCACGCAACCACTTGCGTGAGTGGCATCACTTCTCTATGGTGCAATGTCACACATCACAGTGCATAAGTTTTTCGCGCCCGGTATCAACATCTCGGCAGCGCTGACTCCGGCGTGCTCGGTTCACCCGACCCGCCATTCGATCTCCGACGAAGGTGAACACCATGACCGCTGTCGACGACACCGCGACTACTCAGCTACGGGCCGATGCCCCCACCGGACTACGCCGTATCGTGGCCGCGGCCATGGCAGGCGCCGTCGCCGAGTGGTACGAGTTCTTTCTGTACGGCACGGCTTCGGCACTAGTCTTCGGCGAGGTGTTCTTCCGTTCCAGCGGCAATGCCGTCGACGGCATCATCGCCGCGTTCGCGCTGTACGCCGTCGGCTTCCTCGCCCGCCCCTTCGGCGGACTGCTGTTCGGCCACTTCGGCGACCGCGTCGGACGCAAGGCATTGCTCCAGCTCAGCCTGGTCGCCGTCGGTATCACCACATTCCTCATGGGTTGCCTGCCCACCTTCCACACCATTGGATACTGGGCGCCGATCCTGCTGGTGACGCTGCGTTTGATCCAAGGTTTCGCGTTCGGCGGGGAATGGGGTGGTGCGGTACTGCTCGTCAGCGAGCACAGCCCGGATCACCGGCGCGGATTCTGGGCCAGTTGGCCACAGGCGGGGGTACCGCTGGGCAACGTGCTCGCAACCGTCGTGATGCTGGTCCTGTCGGCGAATCTGACCGACGAGCAGTTCCTGTCCTGGGGTTGGCGCATCGGCTTCTGGCTGTCCGCCATTGTCGTGATCGTCGGCTATTGGGTGCGCTCCAGCGTCGACGACGCACCGATCTTCGTCGAGGCGCAGGCCATGATCGAGGCGGATCAGCGCCGCTCGCTCGGCATCGTCGAGGTGCTCCGCTTCCATTGGCGTGAGGTGCTGATCGGCATCGGCGCCCGATTCGCCGAGAACATCCTCTACTACATCGTGGTGACCTTCTCGATCACGTATCTCAAGCTCGTGGTGCAGGTGGATACCGCTCCGATCCTGGCACTGATGCTCGCGGCACACTTACTGCACTTCTTCATGATCCCGGCCGCGGGTCTGCTCTCAGATCTGATCGGCCGCAGGCCGGTGTATCTCACCGGCGCGGTACTCACTGCCGGATGGGGATTCGTGGCCTTCCCCATGATGGATACCGGCAACTACGCGGCCATCATCACCGCCATCACGCTGGGGCTGGCCATCGAATCGCTCACCTACGCACCATATTCCGCGTTGATGACCGAAATGTTCCCGACCCACGTCCGCTATACGGCGCTGTCGTTCTGCTATCAGATCGCGCCGATTCTGGCGGGCTCGCTGGCCCCGCTGATCGCCATCAGCCTGCTCAACGGATTCCACAGTTCGGTCCCGATCTCGCTGTATCTGGTTGCGGCGGCGGTGATCTCGGTGATCGCGGTCGGCCTCGCGAAAGAGACCTCCGGTAAGTCGCTGCGAGCTGTCGACGCGGAGGCCGCCGAGCGGTGAGGATGTTCTATGCAACGTGACATGGCATAGAATCCCTTCGACCGATCGAATCAGCTGACCATGGGCAGGGGAACGATGACGTGAGTACCGACCAGTTCACCCAGATGGAGAAGGTCAGCCTGCGCGATAAGGTTTCGCGGGCACTCCGCGCGGCCATCATCGCCGGCGAGATGGAGCCGGGCGTGGTGTATTCGGCGCCGACCCTCGGAGCACGATTCGGGGTATCCGCCACCCCCGTCCGCGAAGCAATGCTCGATCTGGCGCGCGAGAACCTCATCTCGATCGTGCCCAACAAGGGATTCCGCGTCACCGAAGTCGCCGAGAAGGATCTCGACGACATCACTCAGATCCGGCTGCTACTCGAACCTCCCATCGTTGGCGACGTCACGCCGCTGATTCCGGCGGAGGACCTCCCCCGATTGCGCGAACTCGCCGCCAAGATCGTCGAAGGTGCCGAAAAGGGGGATCTGGTCGAATACACCGCGGCCGACCAGATCTTCCACCTGACGTTGCTCGACTACGCAGACAATCCACGCCTGACCACCCTCGTCTCGGACCTGCGCGACCACACCCGCCTATTCGGCCTCGCTTCTCTCGCCAAGAAGGGCGAACTCGTCGACGTGGCCCGCGAGCACTTCACGATCGTCGACCTCATCGAATCCCGAGATCAGGATGCTGTAGAAAGCTTCATGCGCGACCACATCAGGCAGGCCCGTGGTCGCTGGGCCAAGCCCGAAGACTAGCGGGTACTGACCTGAGAGATCAGGTAGGCCGACCACCAGACCGATCGCCGGGCCACCACGGACGGTCAGGTGCCGTGGCCGGTTACAGCGTTGTGCACTTGGTTGACGCAAACGCCGGCAACGCCGTCGCGGGCGCTCTGTGCCGGCCGGAGTACTACTCGGATACGTTCCAGCGGCTCAGAAAGCGCGCCGGACTACGTCGCATCCCGCTGTTAGCGCATGGGGCTAACCGACTGTCATCTCACCCATATCCGACCAGTCGGTGGCGTCGATGGTCTGGCTAATGATCTTTGGTGTCGACGCGAGCGCCTGCGGTAGTTCGTTCATCGCGGTCTTGAAGTGGGGACTGGCGACGTGGGCGCCGCCTGCGGCTTGGTCTCGGAAGGCTTCCACAAGAACGAATTCGGTCGGGTCGTCGACGCTGCGCGACCAGTCGAACCAGAGGTTGCCGTCCTCGGCACGAGTGGCCGCGGTGAACGGTCCTACGAGGTCGAGCCAGCGGTCGGTCCATTCGGGCTTGGTCTTGAATTTGACCACGATGAAGATCATGTCGGTCCTTCCTCCTACGGTGGGTCGGGCTGCCGCGATACCGCCCGACTCCCGTGGGTGCTTGGCGGTGCTAGTTGCGAACATCCCATTGTCGGTCGATCAGTAAATGTTGGAATGCCGAATCAGGCCATCGCCAGGTCGCCGAATCCCGGGGCGATGATCGAGCCGGGGTTGACCATGATCTCTTCAACGATCAGGGTCTCGATGGTGAGCAGTAGAGCGGCGATCGATGCGGCGCTGCTACGCCGAGAACTCGTCGGCGAGGGTGTTCCAGAACATGAGCTCGTAATTCTGGAAGAGCCTGGCGTATAAATGCGCCTCGCCTGGCTTCAGCCGCCCGGTGTCGAGTCCGGCTTGGATGGCGGCGACGGCCCGCTGCTCGACCTCGGAGACCTCGGCAGCGAAGAAGTCGAAGAACGCGCACGCGGGGTCGTCGAAGTCGTAGTGGGTGCGCATCGCCGCGGCTACGGCCTTGCAGTAGCGGCCCCATGCGGTGAAATTCGAGTAGATGCCCGCTGCGGCGGCGGAGGGTTCGGCGTGCATCGCCAACCAGGCGACATAGGCCGGATACGCCTGGCAGCCCGCCCTCGGCAGCTCCATGCCCTGGTCGGGCCCCACCGCCGCCACCAGCGCGTCCAGCATGCCGTTCGCCTGCTGCTCGCCCGGTGGGAGCCCACCGAAGAAGACACTGGCGTGCGGTTCGTCCGCCCGCGCCGCCATGGCGTGGAAGCTGCGCCAGTCGCTGCTTGTGATGCGCTGCTGCTCCGCCGCGATCGCCGCGAAGACCGCCAGCGGCGCCTTACCCGCCGCGATCAGCGGGATCAAGCGGTTGTCGTCGTCGTGCGGGCCCAGCTCCGCCTGGATACCGTCGAGCAGCGCACGGGCGGAAACAGTCATCGGAACCTCCCTATCGGACGGGTATCTCTGTCTATTCAACCGCCCCGCGATAACTATCGCGGTCATTCGGTTCCGTCGACGCCGTGTTCGACATCCCAGCATTCCCGGGCCGAGGCGATGACATCCTTGTGATCTCGCGACCAGTCGGCGAGCGCGCCGATCGCCGCGGCCAGACTGTGTCCGGTCTCCGTGAGCCGAAACTCCACCTGCGGCGGGATCGTCGGATATGCGACCCGCTCCACCATGCCGTCCCGGCACAGTCGTTTGGTCGTCAGTGTCAGCATCCGCTGCGAGATCCCCGGAATCGCCCGCCCCAATTCACGGAACCGCCGCACACCCTTGCTCAACTCCACGATCACCAGCACCGTCCACCGATCGCCGAGCAGGTCGAGCACATCGCGGATGCCGCAGTCGTCACCGCCACAGGGGCCCATCGGGTTACGCGCCACCCGAGCAGTGATCTGACGATGCAACAACATGAGGGAGACATTCGCACCGAAGAATGCCATCGAACTGAGACAACACCACTGGCCACAACCTGAGACAACCCAGAAGCGGCCAGGTCAATCACCCGGCAGCTGCCCCCAGCCGCTGACCGGTTGGTGGAAACTCCGCCAGTTGCGACGCCGGACCCTTGTCCTTCTCGTCTGTGCTGATGACGAAACCGCCTGCGTCCCTGACAAATTTGGTCACTGTGGGCAGGAACTCGCGGAAGCGGAAACCGGTTATCGCACAATCCGCGTGTCGACGGTGCACATCCACTTACCCTGACGTGATGCGATTCCGGTTTCGTCGGTATGCCCTGGTTGTACTCGCCGCCGCGTCGACCATGCTGCTGTGTACGAACGCTCCGGCGGCCCCGCCGATCCGGCCGGTCGCTGCCACACCGCCGCTGGACTCGGGTTTTCTCTGGGGTGTCGCGGCCTCCGGATTCCAGTCCGAAGGCCATGCGCCCGACAGCAATTGGACGCGCTACATTCCCTCGCACCACGATTACGACGCATTGCACGATTCGGTCGACTTCTATGACCGCTATGCGTCGGACATCGACTTGGCGGCCGCGCTCGGCGTGCGGGTGTTCCGGATCGGGATCGAATGGGCCCGACTGCAGCCGGCACCGGGGATTCGGGACGAGGCCGCGTTCCGTTTCTACGATGCCGTCATCGCGAATATCGTGCGGGCGGGGATGCGACCGATGATCACCCTTGACCACTGGGTGTACCCGGGCTGGGCGGTCGACCGCGGGGGTTGGCGCAGTCCGGGCATGGTCGACGACTGGCTGGCCAACATGCGCACGGTGGTCGATCGCTACGCCTCCCGCAATCCGCTGTGGGTCACGGTGAACGAGCCGGCCGCCTATATCTCGCACGAGGTCCGCAGGGGCGCCGCCGATCCCGGCGAGATGCAGGAGCGGATCGCGCAGGCGCACAACGCCATCTACGATTACATCCACCAAATCCAGCCCGGTGCACAGGTGACCAGCAACGTCGGCTATGTCGCCGGCTCGGAGGCCGAAGTCAACGGGGCATTCCTCGATCGCGTCGCGTACCGGCTCGATTACGTCGGCATCGACTACTACTTCGGCTACGATCCAGCGCAGTCGCTGCTCGGGTCCATCACCAAAGCCACCGGATCTGCTCTTCCAAACCTGCCAGGCACGAACATCTGGGATCTTCCCTTGCGTACCGAGGGCATCTACTATGCGCTGCAACACTATTCGCGCCGCTTCCCGGACAAACCGCTCTACATCGTCGAGAACGGCATGCCCACCGAGAACGGCCGCCCCCGGGCCGACGGCTACTCCCGCAGCGATCATCTGCGCGACACCGTCTACTGGATCCAGCGCGCCGTGGCCGACGGCATGAACGTCATCGGCTACAACTACTGGAGCATCACCGACAATTACGAATGGGGCAGCTACACACCACGATTCGGCCTCTACACCGTCGACGTGCGCACCGACCCGGCCCTCACTCGCCGCCCCACCGATGCAGTCGGCACCTACACGCAGCTCGTCGCCGCAAACGGCGTCCCCGCCGATTACCGTCCCACCCGCAGCCCGGCCTTCTGCTTCCTGGTCGATCCACCGGCCAGCTGCCTGACCCTGGTCGCGGTCCCGTAGCCTCCCCAATTCGCGTGGCGGCCAGAGTCGCACTGGTACGACCGGTCGTCGTGCGGAGCCGTGGATCACGACTCGGCCGAAGAAATGCCATCGCCTGCATCCGATGCCCAATGCTCAACATCAACCCAAGATGCTCTCGCGCTGTCCGAGATCGAAGCTGACCTGGTTGGCCGACGGGCACGCGCAGAGAACGAAGCCTGGCTCGGAGATATCGAAGGCATCGACCTGACGTTGCCCTTCCTACGGCAGAAGCGTTCGGGGACAGAGTGATTGGCACGACTGGCGCCGAGCGGTCCGGTCATGCTCACGCTCGAAGATCCGCCGACCAAGTCAGGTTGATCGTGCCCGCCGCATGCTGAACCACCTCGTGTCCGGGCTCGGTTGATCTGATACCGGCTCAATCAGTCTGATGCGGATGACACGAAATCCGATGGTGCTCAGTGAATCTGATGTAGGTGCGCCAAGCCAAGTCAGGATTCCTTGCTGTGTCAGGACGGTGGTCTGAGCCAGTCGGAGGTCGCATCGGAATCTGACGACGCCCCGTTGCATGACATCGATGCCGTGGCCGGTTCGGCCAGCGCGGTATGCGGCAGTTCAGTGCGTTGCCGATGCCGATGCCGATGCCGATGCCGATGCCGATGCCGAGATGATCTTGGCCCGTAGATCTTCGGGAGTGCCGCGTGGCCGGTCCGAACAGCGCGCCACGCGGCGTCGACGATCAGCTGCCGTCAGCGGGTGGACCGGCTCAATCCCTAGGATCAAAAAGAAGTGGCGATGAGTTCCGCGACTCGGCCAAGAGCCGTCACCTCGTTGGCATCGACCAATCGTTGTTGTGCTTCAGCTCGGCAAGCAACGCCGAAAAACGAGTCGTAGATGATCTCGGCAGCGTTCGGAGCAGATTTCGAGTCATCCTGGCCGCGAAGATCAGCGATTGCTTGAACAAGAGGCCGCAGAAGCTGCTCACGCATCGCCGCTAGTTCGTTGGGAAACATCATTTCCCACCGGTACGTATGGAGCAGGATCGCTCGATGTCCCGGCGACGCATCCCGGGTGTGGGGGGAGATGGCGGCTTCGACCCATGCGCGCACACGCTCCAGCGGCGTACTTGCCATCGCCATCTGTTCTTCGATATAGCTGATTTTCCAGCTGGTGCCGTCCTGCAGAACAGCGATGATCAGCTCTTCCTTCGAATTGAACAGCCGGTAGAACGCGCGGGTTCCGAGACCTGCTCGTTCGAGGATCGCATTGACGGGTGGATCAACCTGCCCAGTTTCAGCGATGAGACCGCTGCAAGCCTGGATCAGACGTTGGGCTTCCGCAAAATACTCGCCGCGGTGCTTGTCGAACAGCCGCTCGATCGCGGCAGTGGCAATCGGATTCGCGCGCGACCGTTCCATCGACGTCACCTTGCCGGCCTCCAATGCTACTTCGATATTCAGGTCCACTCACCGCACTTCTGCGAAGCACCCGATTACCGAATCAACTCCAACATCGACAGTCGCTCTCTCGTGGCCGAACCTGACGGGGAGTTCGAGTTGCTCCTGGGCCCCGAGCGGCCGGCTGGGTACATCGGAAATTGGTTGACGATCGACGCCGAGGCGGGCTCGCTGTGTGTGCGCCAGGTCTTCAGTGATTGGGCGACCGAGCGCCCGGCCAATCTCGTGATCGAGTGCATCGACGCCGTTTATCCCCCGCCCGCCGCACTGTCGGAGGCCGACGTCGCTGCCCGCGCCGAGCGGCTGGTGCGCTGGCTGGACAAGGCCGGCGCCTACTGGGACAAAATGTGCAAACTCTCGCTGAATGCCCCTTCGAACTCTCTGGCATTTACTCCGCTGAGCGAGAGCGCGTGGGGTGGATTCCAGAACCAGGCATACGGCATGGGCAGTTTCCGGTGCGCCCCTGACGAAGCAGTCATCCTGGAGTTCACCCCGCCGTCCTGCCACTACTGGAGTTTCGGCCTGGGGAACTGGTATTGGGAGACCGTCAACTGGTTTTCTCGCCAATCCTCGCTCAATCACGCCCAAGCCCGACTCGATGACGACGGCGTCTTCCGCGCGGTCATCGCCCACCGGGACCCGGGCGTGCCGAACTGGCTGGACACCGGCGGGCATACACACGGCACCGTCAACGGCCGCCTGCTACTGACCGACAGCGTTCCGAATCCGACCATGAAGCTCGTGCCCTTCGATGACGCGCGCAGATTCCTGCCCACGGAGACGCCGACCGTGATCGCCGCCGAGCGCACGGAACAGCTTCGGCTCCGCCGCCGTTCCGCACATTTGCGAAACAGCCATTAGTGCCATGACCGAGACCACGACCACCAGTCCTCCCCCACAGTCAGGTGACAATCCGCCGAGTCGGGGCAACGCTGGCGGTACGCCGCGGCGCTCGCGCTCATCGTGCTGATATCCGAGCTCGCGCCGATGGAAATCACACTGGTTTATCCGGCAATTCCACACATGACGGCAGATTTCCACACACTGCACCTGGGCTGGGTACTGACGATGGTGAGTTTGGTTGCTGTTGTCAGCTTGCCGCTGGTCGGCAAGCTTGCCGACGCCTTCGGCAAGAAGCGGGTGATGATCATCCTCGCCGTGCTGTTTGCCGCGGGATCCCTGATCTGGGCAACCGCCGATTCGTTCCCGGTACTGCTGACCGGCCGGGCTCTGCAAGGCACCGCAGGAGGGATGGTCGCGGTGTCCTATGCGCTGGTCCGCGATACCTTCCCGCGTCGCTGGGTCCCAGTCGCACTCGGAACCGTGGCTGCTGGAATCGGTGTCAGCGCGCTCGCGTCGCCGTTCGTCGCCGGATGGTTCATCGACAACGACGGTTGGCAATCGGTGTTCTGGTTCATGCTCGGCTACGCCGTGTTGCTGATACCGGTGGTGGCTATCCTCGTGCCCGAGTCTTCGCTGCGACTGCATCAGCGGCTGGATCTGTTCGGCGTCGCACTCCTCGGCTCAGGGGTCGGGCTGGTGCTGGTCGGAATCAGTCAAGGGTCCAAGTGGGGCTGGGTCAGCAGCGCGACGCTACTGACCCTGATCGGCGGGGCTGGGCTCCTCATCGCATTCGTCGTGTGGGAGCTACGCGTCCCCGCACCCGCCATCGACCTCCGATTGCTGGCCGGCAGTGCGCTGCGCTCAACACTGGTGGCGTATCTGTTCATCGGGTTCATGATCGCCGGATACGGGTTGCTCATGCCGCAGCTGCTGCAGACCCCAGCCCAGGCCGGTATCACCTACGGTGCAGGGCTGACGGCGACCGCGTTTGCACTGTGGACCTTTCCCACCGGCTTGCTGACCATGGTCTGCGGCCCACTCGGCGGTGCCGTCGCACGCCGTAGAGGCGCGCGGCTGACACTCATCGGTGCCGTGTGCGCGATGATCGCCGGCCTCGCGGCCGCCGCCGCGCTACCCGAACATCGCTGGCAGATCATGCTGCTGTCCGCAGTCTTCGGAATCGGGATGGGGCTGTATTACGCGTCCGGGCCCAACCTCGTGATGGACGCCGTGCCGGCCGAGCAGAGCGCCATAGGGGCGGCCATGCTCGGGGTCGTCGGCCAACTCGGCAATGCGATCGCGGTTACCGTCCTCAGCGTCGTGATGGCGCAGAACATCATGCGACAAGACCGCATCACAGGGCGAATTACCTACTCGGACTTGGCATTCCAGCATTCCTTCCTGGTTGCAGCGGTGGTCGGCCTCGCCGGCCTTGCTGTCGCGATAGGTATGCGACATGGCCGGACTCCCGCAACAGGCGGCGCCGATATGCGCCACACGGCCTGATCCGCATTCCCTGATCCGCACCGAATACCGCACCCGCCGAATCGAATTGCCTTTTCGGTGGCGATGCGTGCTGTCCCCCGCAACAAAGTAAAGGAAACCAGATGAGGAATATCGCAACGACCTCCGCACTGCTGATCGGCGCACTCGCCGTCTCGGCCGCCACCGCCACCGCGGACCCCGCACCGACGGACCCGAATGTTGGCTACACGGCCACGCTCGGTGACGCCGCGGCGGTGATCACTACCGACTCCGGCGCCGTGACCGCCGACAACGGTGTGCTCACCATCGCCAATGCGACGGGTAAGGCGCTCGCCAGCGCCGTATTGTCCTTCCGGGTCGACGATTTCGTCTTCCCGATCACGGCCGACATCAGCGGACGCACCGCCACGCTCACCCCGCGCTTCGACCGCGAACATGCCACTTACAGCCCTGTCGCGCTGCCCTTCGAAAACCAGGCCCCCTGGAAGTCCGAGTACGACCGCGAGCAGGCGGCCTGGAACCGGCTGGTAACCACCATCACCGCGGGAGCCGCCATCGGCAGCACCGTCGGCGCTCTCGGTGGAGCCGCGGTCGGGTGCGTCCTCGGCGGCATCGCGGGCGCCACCGTCGCGGCTGCCGCGATCATCGGCCTGTTCGGCGGATTCCTGCCCGCCGCCGTCATCGGGTGCGTCGGCGGCATACTCGCCGTCGGCGCACTGGGCACCATCGCCGGGCAACTTTTCATCACCGCCCCCTTCATCCTGATGGCTGCGGCCCAGTACTTCACGACGATCAACCAGCCCAGCCCCGCTCCTACGAAATAGGCTGCCGCACAGGGTATTCGCCGTAGTCCACCAGATCGCTGAACACAGCGCGGGCCGCACACAGGATTCCTGTGCGCGGCCACGCGAGTTCAGCAACCTCCACGAATTCGCACAGGCTCTGCGCCCGCGCTTACTCGACGAGGATGTTCGAATGGTCACCGGTGACACCTCGAACAAATATGTACATCCAGTCTACTATTGGTCAGCTTGTCGTACGGAGGGTGAATGGTTCGGGATAGTTGTGCGGTCGAGGCGAGCGTGGACCACGAGCCGGACTATCGATTCACCTTGGCGAACGAACGCACTTTCCTGGCGTGGGTACGCACAGCACTGGGCTTGCTGGCGGGCGGTATCGCGGTCAGCCAGTTCTATGCGTCAACCCTGTTGTGGCACAAAGCAATCTGTGCAGTCTGTGTCATACTTGCCGGCGCGATCGCGGTAGGCGCGTTCTGGCAGTGGCGGCGCGTACAGGTCGCCATGCGCCGCGATCAACCCCTGCCGCGACCGCCGATGGTTCCGGTCACCGTGGTGGGAGTATGCGTAGCAGCGTTACTGGCGATAGCGCTCGTGGCGCTGTGAACGCGCCGGGGCTGCAGCCCGAACGCACCATCCTCGCGTGGCAACGCACCCTGCTCGCCGCAACAGTGGCCTGTGCCGGGTGCGCGCGAGCCGCGACGGGCCGCCCTTCCGCCTCATTGACGGCCGCAACGCTCGTACTGAGCGCCGTCCTCATCGTGATCACGATCGGTACGAGGTGGCGCCGCCGACGATATCGCCGCCGAGGCGACGATCCACGTCCAATACCCCAGACGGTAGGGGCGCTCCTCTGCGCAGGAATCGGCGCCGCAGCATGTTGCGTGCTTGCTGACCCTCTTGTGAGGCCATGCCAGTCGGTGAGCAACGCAACCAGGCCCGTCGGTGGAGCGTTCAGTTCCAACACGGGTGCCGTCCTCGATCCGCCAGTCACCGAAGCGGCGACCCGGAACGGGGCCAGACCTCGACGCCGAGCGGAGTCACTACCTCACCGCCCCCACACGTACCAGCCGACCAGTTGCCCTGGCCATGTCCTATGGGTGGCCTGGCATGATTCGACCTCTGATTCAGACACCGGACCCTGGGTCCAATGACTCGGTCTCGAGGAACCTCGCCGAATCCCGGCTAGCCTGCTCGTACAGCGCTGCGGCTTCATCGGCGAACCGGTTGTGCGCATACACCCAGCCTCCGGTGCGCAAACGTTCACGCGCGGTCTGACCCGTATCGCTGAGATCCACGCACGGGGGCAAACTACGGGCCAGTCGAACCCCTTGACCTACGGAAACGGAGGATTAGAC
Organism: Nocardia sp. NBC_01009; assembly: GCF_045208035.1. Taxonomy (NCBI): domain Bacteria; kingdom Bacillati; phylum Actinomycetota; class Actinomycetes; order Mycobacteriales; family Nocardiaceae; genus Nocardia; species Nocardia sp. NBC_01009. Next base: position 6,781,392 of record NZ_CP108695.1, read on the forward strand.
GACGTTGACGCGGCCGGCGCCGTGGGTGAAGTTGCGTTCCTCGCCAACGGCGGCGAAATACGACGGCTGCCACATCCACAACCAATCACTGTCGGTGATGGTCACTATCACGAATCAGCGTTGGATTCGATCACGTCGTTGGGCGAAGGTGAAAGGGCAAGCACAGTGCGACCGAACACCTGCCATCGAGAGTGAGGAAGCCCTGATGGTGCTCGACAACGACCTCGCGAGCGAATCGCCGACCGCGGTCGCCTTCGACCGCCGCGCCGATGTGATCGTAGTCGGCGGCGGCCCCACAGGGATGACCGCGGCCGGGGATCTAGCGCGAGCTGGCCGGTCGGTCGTCGTGCTCGAGCGGTGGCCGCAGATCAACCCGGCCAGCCGTGCCTTCGCGACCATGGCCCGCACCCTGGAAGTCCTCGACGCGCGCGGGCTGGCCGACGATCTGCTCGCCCTCGGGTCCACCACGCCCGCGGTGCACCTGTTCGCCGGTGCCACAGTCGATTTGACCCGATTGCGGTCGCGGTACCGGTTCGGGTTGATCACTCCGCAAACCAATGTCGATCAGGCCCTGACCCGCTACGCCGAGCACCAGGGCGCCGCGATCCACCGCGGCGTCGAGGTCGTCGCGCTCAACCAGGACACCGACGGCGTCACCGTCAGCACCCGCCCCAAAGACGCTTCCCCGGGTGACAGCGAAACACGCTGGTGGGCACAGTATTTGGTGGCCGCTGACGGCGCGCACAGCAGCGTCCGCGGCTTGCTGGGTATCGAGTTCCCCGGCAAATCGGTGCTGTCGTCGGTGGTGCTGGCCGACGTGCGCCTCACCGCCGGACCGACCGGCGGCGGGCTGACTCTCGGCAGCACCAGAGACTGCTTCGGATTCCTCGTCCCCTACAGCACCGGGCCCGCCGCCGACTGGTACCGGTCGATGACCTGGGACCGCCACCACCAACTCCCCGACACCGCACCCGTCGAACCCGCCGAGATACAGGATGTCCTCAACCGCGCGATGGGCCGCGACGTCGGAGTCGCCGAAATCAGCTGGCACTCCCGGTTCCACTGCGACGAACGACAAATCCGCCAATACCGCTGCGGGCGAGTATTTTTCGCCGGAGACGCCGCGCACGTGCACTCCCCGATGGGCGGGCAGGGCATGAACACCGGCATCCAGGACGCCGCCAACCTGGCCTGGAAATTCGACGCCGTCCTCGGCGGCGCCGACGACCGAGTACTCGACACCTACCACACCGAACGCCACCCCATCGGCGAACGAGTGCTGCTGCAGAGCGGGGCGATGATGCGCGGGGTCACCCTGCGCCCACGCCCAGCCCGCTGGCTACGCGACCGCATCGCCCCCACCGCCCTCGGATTCGGGCCCATCGCGAACACGATCGCGGGCAGCTTCGCCGGGACCACACTGCGTTACCCCCGCCGCCGCGGCGAGCACCGGTTGGTCGGCACCCTCGCCACCGAAACACCCCTGACCGGCGATCGTCTCACCGTGCTGCAACGCACACGGGGATTCGTCCTCATCCGCGAGCACGGTGCCCCATCTGTCGACATCGACCTGCCGCAGGCCGAGCGCACCGACTCCGGTCCGGCGCTGCTGGTCCGCCCCGACGGCTACATCGCCTGGGCCGGACCCTCCACCCACAGCCAGGCCCTGCGGCAGGCGTGGCAATCGTGGATCGGCTCGCACACCCCGACACCGCATGACCCTCCATCAACGCGACCACCACGGAAGGAAGCACGATGACCGTCACCGCCATCCAGATCGGGCTGCACCCCGACGTCATCGACTACACATCGCCCGACTTCACCCAATTCGGCGGGCTCACCAAGGAAGTCCTGCGCCGCGCCAACGACGATAACGTCGCCGCCCTGCGCGCCGCCGGATACGAAGTCGACAACTGCCTGATCGAGTTCGGAACCTCCGGGGCCGACACCGCCCGCCGCGCGCTGGCGGCCAAATCCTACGACGCCGTCCTCATCGGCGCCGGAGTCCGGCTCGTCGCCTCCAACACCCTGCTGTTCGAGACCATCGTCAACGCCGCCCACACCCTGCAACCAGACTGCCGGTTCATATTCAATTACTCCGCCACCGCCACCGCTGACGACATCCGCCGCTACTACCCCACACCCCACGACAACACACCCGCCCACTGACTGAACTGATGAGGGGGCTGGCTATTTCGTACCGCCGAACGCCGGACGCCCCGACGACATCTCGGTCCGGGTGGCTCGTTCAGTCGCCATCGTGCCCACCCGAGAAGTAACTGGGGACGCACGCGCGATCCAGCCGGGCGGGATAGGGGTCGCCCAATCGGGCCGGTAGGTGACCCTTTCGGTATGCACGGTCCACGTGCATCTGCGATAGCGGTTCAGACCCGAGTGCCCGGAACTCCCACCGTGTTCCCGTGGAATCCGGTTGCCAACCGTCCGAGTCGAGCCCGTATACCCGCGCGACGAGTCGGTCGACGACAACGATGGCGTAATGGGCGTTGCGTCTCGCGGCGCTGCTCACCCGCCACCATCGCCGATCTCGCTCGTAGAGCGCTTCGGGGGATCGGAGGGCAGACGGCCCCCCATCCGGCCACGGCTGCGAGATGATGAGCGCAATACGTTCACCGACCGCAGTGAGGGCACCCCAGCGCTGATAGGCATTCGCCCGATCCAGGCCCGTGACAGAGGCGATGTCGCCCAGCCCGGCCGTATGGTCGAGGGCGGCAGCAGCAGCTTCCAACATCCCGGCATCGATCTCGTTCGCGAGCACACTGTGCACTCGCAGCAGGGCTAGTTGGAACTCACGAGCCTCCGCGAATTCCAGCTCACCGTCTTCATAGCGGGTCCATGCCTGTGGTCCGAGCCCGCTCAGTTGGCCGGCGAGTCCGACCAGGATGGCCCGCACGGACCGTGACAGCCATAACCTCTCGGTTGCCCACATATCGCGCGCAAAGGAGTACCCGCAGCCGTTTACGTGCCCATCGGTCATAGCCGAGGACTCTAGCGAGGAGATACGCACAGTTCACGGATTTACCGGACTGATCTCAATTAAATCTCAATTAGATAGCTAGATGTTTTCGACATGTCAATCAGTCGGTTCGTAGCTACTTTTCGCTCGATTTCGCGAACATCAACCGAAACGGTCTTGGGTCCACGACATCCCGCTCGAACAAACCTGGACCCCCGATAGCAGGACCTCGGGCAAGGCGATGCCCGAGGTCCTCCCCCAAATCGATCGGCCAGCGCAACGATATGTCGTCCCACCACCGAAGTCTGGGCATCTGTGCGTTCCGCGAACTCTGTCGATGCTCGAAAAGGGAGGACACACTGATTACACCGACGAATCCGATGACATCCACGGCCTCCCCCGCCGAACCCGCCACCACTGCCAACCGATTCGATTGGTCGATCAGCCACGCCGCGGACACGATCGTGGTGACGTTCGGAGTGGAACGGGCCGGAATCGAGTTGCCCGCTCCGCTGCGAGAGACGTATCGGGGTCCGTGGCTCACTGGTTGACAGTCCCCACAGCGTCGACTCAGCCAACCCGACACTCCGCCTCGGCAAGATCTCGATGCTATGAAGGCCGCTGTGCGGCGTAAGACATCTGGGAACGCGACGCGCGCAGCTGATGGTGTACATGGCCGATCACCATCTGCCGACCGTGGTAACCGCTACCGGCACCGACCAGTTTCGCGACGTACTCCCGACCGCGGCGGCGTTGGCGCGGATGGCATTCGGCGTTGAATGCTTGTGGGCTGGCCGGTGACTCGGCGAGCGAACCGTTCACCCACCCGGGGCAGGCACATCGAAATGTGCTAGCGCCCCGAGGCGTCCGACACCGGGAATGACCGGTGCGGTTCTGGCAAATTCACTGCAATAGCGCGCGCTCGCTGATGCGTAGCGTAGCGGCACAAAGAAATCCGGCCCCGACGGACGAAGCGGTGCTCTACCGAGACCGAATCAGGCGGCGGGCTTGGGCTGGCTCAGGTCCCTGACGCCGGTGATCGCATCGATGATGTTGACGATGGCGGAGGTGCCGCCGTCGAGGGCCGAGCTGCCGGAGTCGAGCATGGCCGAACCGGAGGACGAGCCGGCCGAACCGGTGGAGGAGCCGGCCGAACCCGAGGCCGAACCCGAGGCCGAACCCGCGGAGCCGGTGGCGGCGGAGTCAGCGGAGGTGGCGGCGGAGGCCACCGCGACCGGGCCGAAGAACAGGGCGGCGGCGGAGAGGGTGCCGGCGGCGGCGAGGATCTTGCGAGAGAACATGTACGGAGCTTCCTTCCACGGATGGATAACGACGCCATAACGGGCGGCACCAGCAACGTTATGAAATAGAGATCTGTAAATCCACTTATATTATTGTGAGATGAATCACCGTTAATAATGGGCTAACACTCTATTGTGTCGAGGTAACGCAATTTGATCTTCACTCCGGATGCGATATCGAAGATCAAATTCGGTTCGATTTATTCGACGGCGCCGTATCGGCGTGCGGCGGAGCCGATCTCGCATTTGATCTTCACCCCGGACGCGGATTCGAAGATCAAATTCGGTGATCGAATTCGGTTGGTTTATCCGACGGCGCCGTGTGTCGGTGTGCGGCGCAGCCGGCGGACCTTCGATCCCGGCGCGGCGCGACCCGAGCCGACGACGCGCTCGGGGGCCCGCTGGTATGACGCTGATCCGGCGTTACCAGGCGAGGTGGCGCGCCGCGCGACGGCGCGACACTCGAGACCCGATGTCGTCGTGTGCGGTCTCTGCCCTGCCGTGCAGCAGCGGGGATTCGTTATGGTCTCCGGTACCGGTCCGGGCGGGGATCCCTCTCACCTGCAGGTTCACAACATGTCGCTGCATTCACCACAGAACGACCGCGACCGCTCATCGGTGAAACAGTCGACGGCCGGGGTGGTGGCGCCGACGCCGCGGGGATCGAAGCCGATCAGGTCGAACCGATGCCGACCAGGCCCGGTCCTCTCCTCGAGAATTGATGTGACGCCATCAGCCAAAATCAGCCTTCATAGAGTTGGGAGAATCAGCAGGCTGGACAAAGAAAGAAGTGTTCATGCCTTTCAACGACACCAACCCCGGCCACCGAAGGTAAACAGTGAAGTCGCCCAGACCGGACGCAAACCCCGCGGCAGCCCAACATTTGCAGCTCCGATCACTTCCCGACGCTCCAGCGTCGGCTTCCCAGCCAGATACTGGAGTTCAGGCGTATGAGCGGCCACGACCGGCGGACCAACCCAGCGGGCCGAATAATCGACGACCAGAACGTGGCACCGGTGAGCGCAAGATCCAGCCGACTCCAGGCCCGAGCCGCTACGTATCGATCGGGTTTGCGGCCCATCGCGCGAGCGTCAGCAAGGACACGATCAGGCGGATGATCGCTGATGGCACCTTGCCTGCCTACCGATTCAGGGGCCAGATACGCATTGCGATCGAAGACCTCGACAAGGCGATGCGTCCGCGACCCCGACCAAACACCGTGGATAGTTATTACATGCATATTGCATGAGACGGGGAAACATCACCCAAAAACTCGCTGACCTGCAAGTATGGAGTGGTCCCAGCTGGTTTCGAACCAGCGACCTTCCGCGTGTGAGGCGGACGCTCTCCCGCTGAGCTATGGGACCGAACTCTGCCGCCCGGGTGGCGCTGAAGCGTCATCCGAACGAGGAGGAACATTAGCACGCACCACCGGGCGTCTGCCAAATCGCCACCTCGATGACGCCGGGATGCCAAGCCGCACTTGCGATCGGGCGGCGTGGGTCGCGGGTCCGACGAGCTACTCCGCATCGCAACCCGGCCCCGTCAGCGGCTCGACCATCCCCGAGGGCTACCTACCTTCTGGACACCCGATCTCGACACACCCCACCCCCTTAAGGCCGCGTGTCCCGTACGCCTGCCACGGTCGCCACCGAGCCCCCGGCACCGCACCTCTAGCCGAATCGCGCGCAGTCCGCAGCACCAACACCCGGACCGCCAACTGAACAACACTTGTGTGATTCGAATTCGACCCCTCCTACCAGCGGATTTGTACCTTTCCGCAAACGTCGTCTAATGTTTCATCTCGCACCACGGAGGACAGCAAGACCGCCTCCGAGATGCAAAATGCGGATGTAGCGCAGCTGGTAGCGCATCACCTTGCCAAGGTGAGGGTCGCGGGTTCGAATCCCGTCATCCGCTCGAGAGGTAGGCCAGGCTAAATATTCTTTATGCCGTCCTCCTTTGCGCGGTGGAGTGGCCGAGTGGTGAGGCAACGGCCTGCAAAGCCGTGCACACGGGTTCGATTCCCGTCTCCACCTCGCGCGATTAGCTCAGCGGGAGAGCGCTTCCCTGACACGGAAGAGGTCACTGGTTCAATCCCAGTATCGCGCACCACCGTAGTACCAGGTCAGGCCCCCTTTCGAGGGGGTCTTTCTTGTGTCGTGCCAGATACAGCTGATGTTCGTGGGCTTTGCGGTGGCAGTAGTCTCGACAGCCCTTGGCCAGCCGTTGTGTCCTGGACTTCGGTAGGTCGAACTCGGCAGCAACGGCGGCCGTGAGCGACCTCGGTCGAATAGTTCTTGAACCTCGCGCCCAAATTCGGCGGAACGCCCCATCGCAGCCAAATCGACTGTGCCCCAGTTGTAGCCGCCGTGACCAGCTTGTCCAGTAAATGCCGCTTGTCGGCGCGATCAATCTCGATCGGGCAGCGTCGTCATTGGGCAGGTGGACAGTCGATTCAGGTGCGGAATTGTCCGGTTTCTATGCTGTCGGACATGTCACTGGATCTGGGGTTCCTCTGCTCATACTGCGGTAAGGAACACGATGGCTTGCCATTCAGCTATGGCGCAGTCGCGCCCGCTTACTGGAATGAGGGCCTGGAGGGCGGCGCGGGAAGCGTCCTCGGCGACGAGCAGTGCGTGATCGGCGGGGAGCACTTCTTCATCCGGGCTCGCCTGATCCTGCCCATCGTGGACTCGGAGAGCGAATTCGAATGGGGTGTGTGGGTTTCGCTGAGCGAGTCCAGCTTCGCCCGCGCGACAGAGTTGTGGACCAGCCCGGAGCGGGTGCAGGAACCACCTCATTTCAGCTGGCTGTCCACCGAGTTGCCCACTTACGAACCGACGACTCTGAACTTGAAGACCAAGGTGCACAGCCAGCCCGTCGGTGTTCGTCCGATGGTGGAACTGGAACCCACCGACCACCCCTTGGCTGTGGAACAGCGAACCGGCATCACTCTCACCCGCGTGCAAGCCATCGCCGAACTGCTGCTACACCCTCAGCAGTGACGACAGCCGTCGCCCCACCAACCGCATGGCCTCGGCAAACATGTCGGATGATTGCTGACAACAAGTCTGGACATTTGGTGACAGATACCGTGTGACTCTCAGCGGTAGTTGGCCAATCCCGGCGGCTGGATGTGCTGGCGGCGATGATCAGATCATTCGGACAGCACCGATCCGAACCCACTCGGACACTGTAACCGCGAGCCCGCCAATAAGATTCGAGAACGCGCGATCCGACCTGACCCGATCGGACCGACTTCTACAACCGGAAGCACGATCAGCCGCAGTGTTCCGCTCGTACCCGAGGATAAACAATGCGGGTGCGACAGAGACGACTGACAGTCGAGAAACGCTGCGGCACACTGAGACAACGACCGACGTCGGCAACCTTCGCCTGTACACGCGACGCCGGCCGCTGGAGTCACGTTCTTGAACTGCGGCCCGGCCGAGGTGGTGCGGATCGGGCTGGCGGCGGCAGGCGGGAAGAACCTCGAAGTGTGCTCGCCGACCATCGGCCGTCAGCTCCTCGAACTGGGACTGATCGACGAGGTCGACCTGCACATCGCACCGATCCTGCTCGGCGAGGGCATCCGGCTGTACGACAACCCGGCGGTGCGCCGATCCGTCTACACCGGATCGGCGAAGGCGACCCTACGTCGGCCGTCAATGTACGGTACCGACCGGCCACACCGGCGAAAGATGCCGACCGAGAGAGTGTCGTCACCGAGCGATGACGGTTGGCGCCAGGCCGCGGCGGGCGTGGACAGTCGGCGGCGGAGTGGCGAACGGTCGACGTCAGCGCACGACAACGGCGCGTTCGACTGCGTGCGCTGGATCGACCGGGATGTCGGTGGGCGGCGTTAGGCTTTGCCGCGTTGCGTTGTGGAGTCGAGGTAGGGGGTTGCCGCGTTGACGATGGATCGAGGCCTGGTGCCGAGTGCGGGCGATGGCGGCCACGATGATGCGGAGTTCGAGCTTGTCGACGACATCGAGGGGGATGTGTCGCTCGGGCTCGAGGAGATCAACGAGTTGTTGGGTGAACTGGTCGAGATGCATGGGGATCGGCGGCGGCGGGATGCGGAGATCGTCGGGTTCCGGTTGGGGGTGAGCGGGGAGGCGCCGGAGACGTTGGCGCGGATCGGGGCGCGATATGACCTGTCGCGGGATCGAATTCGGCAGTTGCATACGCGGGCGGTGGGGCAGATCATTCGGGAAGCGCAGCTGAGCGGGCATCGAGCGGCGGGGGTGTTCGCGGCGCGATATCCGGTGGGGACACGGGATTCGCAGTTGGTGCGGGCGTTGCTGGTGGAGACGTACGCGACGGACAGCGATATCGCGGCCAACGAGTTGTCGTATCTGAAGCTGCGGCTTGCGGGGCATGCCGGGGAGGACGCGCGGCGGATCGCGGGGTTCGTGATGCAGCGGATCATGGCATGGCAGAAGAAGACGAATCGGCGGCTGGCGAAGTTGCACCATGCGGAACCGTCGGCCACCGATGAGGTGAATTCGTGGCTGAGGCAAGTTGATCGGCCCGGGTCGGTGGTTGCTGCTGCGCTGCCCCGCGGGTCGGCGCGGGTCGTCGACGGCGATGACGACGGTAGGGGCAGGTTCTATCTGGGCAAGGTGGGGCGCGACGTGCCGTTCGATTCCGGGCTGGAGGCTCGGCTGTTGCGGATCCTCAACGCGAGCGATCTGATCGCCACGTTCCAGGAGCAGCCGAGCGCCGTCGAATATCAGGTGGACGGCACCGATCGGGTCTTCTACCCGAGCATCGTCGCCGAGCTGGCCGACAAACGGGTCGTGCTGATCGATGTCCAACCGCTGGGACACGTCGGCTTTCACATCAATAGGGCCAAGTCGGCTGCGGGGTGTGCCTACGCGCACGCCAACGGGTGGGGATGGCTGGTCTGGACAGGTAGCCGACTCGGTGTGCCGGAACTGCGTGGGCGGCAGGTCGATTCGCAGTCCGAGAGTCGGCTGCGTGAGCTGGTCGACAGCGGGCCGGTGCACTGGCCTGCGATACAGCGTTTGCGGACGGAGACCGGACTCGAATTGCTCGACCTCACCACACTGGTCCTGCGCAACGAATGGCGCTGGGATCGTGCGCCGTTCCGATTGACTGCGGGCCGCTGACGCGGCCGTCATCCACCTCAGCGCACCACCATCGCACCGGCCAGGAAGGTGACGATCAGCATCATGGCGCAGCAGGTGATCAGTTGCCAGTGGCTGATGGTCTGCTGGAGATTGGTGATGGTGGCGCGCAGGCTGGTGTCGACTCGGTTGTGGTCGGCGAGCCTGCGCTGCGCTGCGGCAAGTGAGTCGGCGTGCTCCTGGGTGGATTCCTCGGCGCGCTCCAACCGGGCGGTGAGCTTCATAATCTGTTTCTGCCTGTCCCGCACCGATTTCCGGGACAGGGCCAGCGTGGTGCGCTGATTGACCAGTTCCCGGCGTTGGCGGGCGATGACGCTGGCCTGCGTTCTGGTGTGGTGTTCCCAGTCGGTCACGGTTGCCCATCCTCCTGTCGTCACGTCGCGGTAGCCCCACACGATGTCACCGGTGACCCAGCCCCGCAGAAAGTCGCGCAGTTCGTACGGTTCGCGTTGCGGAACGACCACGGCACTGCGCGCGGCGTCGAGCATTCCGAGGTCGATGAGGTAGTCGCAGGCGGGTGGTGCAAGATCGGCGACCCCGATCGCGGGCAAGTAGGCCACCCAATAGCCCGGCGCGCACAGCCAGAGCACACCGGCACACCCGGACGCACGCAGCCGCTCGGTATGTTGTTGTGCCGACTCCCGATCCAGCGGCCCGCTGCGCACCTCGATGGCGAACTGCCGGTCGCCGACCCGCCAGTAGATGTCCACCGGCACGTCGCCGACGCGGCGATCGACCTCGGCCTCGTCGGCGCCGTAGGCGAGCATCCTGGCGGCCAGCCAATACTTCAGCCGCCGAATATTCCATTGCGCGTCGACACATTCCGGGCACCGACAGGCATATCCGGACTCGTCCCGCTCCGGTCCGCGCACACGCCCCTCGGACACCGCACCTTCGGACGCGCGACTATCCGATATGCCCAATTCGGCGAGCATCGCCCGACGCCCGCAAGCAGTGTCCACTCGCTGCTTCGTCCTCACGCGACCACTCCCCTACCCAAACCACCGCACTTCCGACGACCTCGATCGCCGGCCATAGATCAAGAGTGCGTCAGACTTCCATCGCCCGCCAGTCCCCTTTACCCCGCGCTCGGGTGCGCCACAATTGGAGAACCACCGCTTACCAGCCAATGTGCAGTGCGTCACAAGGGATTTCGCAGCGACATACGAGAGCATCACCACAGAAGTTCCGGGCGGATCGACACTTGCCGCCATTCCGTGACACGCCCGGACCACGACGCACGTGCATTCGAGACGTTCGGCCGTCTGTGCCGAGGCGTCCATGCCACTCGTACAGCCCCCTCGACACAGTCGCTCGCTTCCATGCCGATCTACTATCGGTCGATCACCGCTGCAGCGATAGCGCACGACAGCGAGTAGTTTCCCAAGCGAACGAAAAGTGCCGCGGCCCACTGGGTGTTGGTTGCCTCGAGCCGCGTATCTACCGATCGACGGATAGAATCGGCCGGCCACGGGCGGAGTTCGGGCACATACGGGGAAGAAGGTAAACGAATGGACCACGGCGAGCCGGGTGGCGAGTCGATCGGCGCGCTCTTGTCGAGCCTCGCGACGACCCTGCGCGAGGTGAGCGACAAGCTGGACGCTGTGGCCGGCCGCGTGGACGAGGATCGCGAAGACAACGACGTGGTCGAGCGCCTTGCGAAGCTGGAGGCGTGGGCTTTTCGTGCCGGGGACGATATGGCGAAGCTGGACGGGCGATTGGAACGCGTCGAATCCGGCGGCGCCATGAGCAAGGACACCGTCGAGGCCGCTCCTAGCAGGCTCGACGCGAGCCGTCCGAATTCGCCGAAGCTGCCCTCGCGCGCGCAACGCCGCGAAGCGACCGCGATACCGCCGCTCGCCGACCAGTCCGAACGGACACCGACAGCGCCCTTCGACGTTACTCCGGCGACGGCACGCCGAGACCCCGCCTCAACCGTGACTCCGGATAGCCGGACCGAGCCCGCGGCACCCGCCTTCCGCAACGAACGGCCCGAATCCCTGGCGACTCCAATGCAGCACGAGCAGGTCGAGCCGGCGACAATCACCCCACGCACACCACGCGCCGAGTCGACCGCAGCCCCGTTCCACAACGAACCCTTCGGTCCCGCAACACACAGCGAGCCACGTAGCTCCCGGCTCGAGCAGACGGCACCGACCTTCGGCAACGAGCGCCTGGAGCCCCTAGCGCCGCCCCCTGGCGAATGGGCGCAGGCAGCCCCCACTACACACTCCGAGCGACCCGAACCTGCCGAGACCCGGAGCAACGAACGACTCACTCCCCCTCCCCCGGCATCCCGAAACGACTGGGCCGACTTCGGCACACCCGCTGCGGGCAACGGCCGCAGCGCATCCACGCCGACCACGAACCACGACCGGGTCGACTACAACACCGCAGGATCGAGCAACGGCCGGACCGACTACCGCACGCCTGGTTCGAGCAACGGCCGCCTAGAACCGCCCCCGTCCCGACCCGATTCCAGCATGACCGCGCCCCGCAACGACCGCGAAGAAGTCGTCCCCATGCCGCCGGGAGCCCATCGCGCCGCCGCCACAAACACCGAAGACAATTCTCACGTGGACAAGCTGCAGGCGATGCTCGACGAACTCAAGCGCAACGGCCCCTTCGGTGCTCGCCCCGAGGCGCCTTCTCAGGGCGAATTGCCCGGTATCGACCCGCATTTCGCGGTGCGAACCGAGGGGTAGTCAGCGGCCCTCCGGTGCCTGACGCGGGCTGTTCGCCCCCTGAACACGCCACCGCCGCCGACCCGAAGCCGTACCGATCGCAGAAAATGAACCCCGCATAGAACTCTCGGGCGACGACGCCGACGGCCCTTGTTCGAGACCGCAGAACCGGGTGTCCAAGGCCTGCCTGCGACTTCGATGCCGTCCTGAAACAGCCATCACCACGCCCGCGAGCGCACACACCTCGACCTGGTGTCCGCGCGGCTCGGCGGGCTCGGCACGATCGAGGCGGGCGAGCCGATGTCGACGGCGGACTGTCCTGACTACCGGTTGCTCACGAACCCCGCGCGTCTGATGTCGACAGGGCACGGCCGAGGCGGCCTACTGTCGGTCGCCGTGGCGAGGGCGCGAGTCGGCGCCATCGACAGCGCTGGTGAGGACGGCGCGGATCAGCTCACGAAACCAGCGGTGGCCGCTATCGGCAGTGTTGCGGGGGTGCCAGGCCATACCGATGGTCACCTCCGGCAGAGGTAGCGGAATCTTGAAGGCACACAACTGGAGTGCGGTCAGTGTGGTGGCGCTGAGGGCCGCGGGGGCCGGGCAGATCAGGTGACCCGCTCGGACGGCAAGCAATGCGGTGGTGAGGTTCGGGACGGTCGCCACGACGCGGCGGGTGCGCCCGTGCAAGGCCAGTCGATCGTCGATGGGTCCGCGGGCGCGACCGAGTCGGGAAATGGCGAGGTGGGCGGCCGAGGCGAAGGCCGCCACCGTGACGCGGTCGGTGACGAGCGGGTGGTCGGGCGCGGCGACGCCGATCACGCGGTCGCCGAGCACCCGTTGCACCGTCGTTTCCGGATCGGTGTGGTCTATGACGCCGACCTCGATGTCGACTCGACCGTCACGTAACGCTGCCGTCCCTTCGAGAGTGTCCGGCAGAAAATGCACTGTGACGCCAGGGGCTCGGGTCCGGACGGCGGTCAGCAGCGGGGCGGCGAGTTCGGTCAGCACCGTGTCGCCGGCATGCACGGCGAAGCTGCGCTTGAGCCCCGCGGGGTCGAGGGCGCCGCGCGGGGTGAGCAGCGCACGGCCCTGCTCGACCAACACGCTCACTTCGTAGCGCAACTCCAGCGCGCGCGGCGTCGGCACCAGATTACGGCCTGCGCGCACCAGCAGTGGATCGCCGAGCACGCGCCGCAACCGAGCCAACGTTCGGCTCATCGCGGGGGCCGAGGTGTGCAACCGCTCGGCAGCCCGCGTGACGCTGTGGGTGTCCAGTAGCGCATCCAGAGCAACCAACAGGTTCATGTCCAAGGCTTCCACCCCTGGATTATCACCATCGGAAAGACAAGTTACCAACATTGCACTGGTGATAATCCGTGTCGGCTCCTGGTGTTGTCGACAGACGGCGCCGTCCTGCCGATCTCGAAATCCACTGTCGGAAGGACGCATCCACTTATGTCCCCCATCCCCAGCTCGCTGTGCTGAGCCAGAGCGGCTGCACACTGAGCTTCTTCTACCTCACCACCCGAACCCGACCAGCACGAATCGATGTCCTCCCCGAAGGACACGAACTGTGTTTCGATCCCAGCTCACGGCTGTTATACGCCAGCCGCACCTATCGCTCGGGCCATTGGCTGGCCCATGCGGCCGAGAGCCACGAGATCACCGTGGTCGATGTCGACACCCATGACGTCGTCGATGTCATCGACCCGTCTCCGGAGCACGCACCGCACGAACTGTTGCTCGACTCCGATGCTGGGCTGCTGTACGCGAGTGTCGAGGAGGGACACGCAGGACCGGGCGGGCTCGTAGCGATCGATCTGGAATACCGACATATCGTGCGCCGCATCTCGGCGGACGCCGCGATCCCGCACTGGGCCACACTCACTGCGGATGGCAATAAAGGTGTCCACCAGCAACAAACGGGCACCATTCGTTTCGGTGCTCGATCTCGCCGGTCATGGGGCGGCAGCACGACGGATACCGGTGCCGGGTAGCGAGAGCCTGGCCCCGTCGGCCGACGGTGCACTGTTGTTCGTGGCGACACCCGTCATGGGTATCCCGCCCGATCCGGCAGCGTCGTATGCGGTGCAGGTCATCGATGTCGGCACCGACGCTGTGGTCGACACGATTTCCGCGCTCGCGGCACCGTGCCCGGTCCATGTCACCGCGAACAGCCTGCTGGTTGGCCAGTGGCGATTCGGTGACGTCGGCTCGCCGTTGCGCGCCGGGCTGCTCTCGATCTACGACGCGATCTCATTCGCTCCGCTCGACCGGATCGAGGTGGGCGCCGGACCCATCAACATTGTCTCGACTCCCGATGGAGCACTGGGATTCGTGAGCAATCTGCAATCCGGGACCGTCAGCGTCGTCGACATCGACAACGCCGCGGTCACCGCGACTCTGGAGGTGGATCGCGGCAATGATCTGCCGCTGGACAGATCGATCCCCAATCAGAATGCGCACGGCATGGCCTACATTCCGGCCGTCGCCTAGCTGCCTGGCACCGCCTGGGTTCCGGCGGGCACCTGCACCCCCGGCGTGGTTTCCTTCGCCGGTGGTCGACGCTCGCCGAGTCCGCGGTAGGACGACGGTTTGATCGTCCGGAACCATTGGGCGGCGCGAGTTCTCAGCGGCAACCGATAGTGCAGGTCGGCGAGCATCTCATCGATGTTGTGGATGGAGAAAGGGGTGATCGCGGTGCCGTGGGCGTGGTGGCCGTTGGTCCGCTCGGCCATCCACTGCAGGCGTTCGTCGACCTGCGCGCCCATGGTCTCGGCGTTGGGCAGTGCGAGCCTGCCGCCGAGCAATGCGGCGGTCCAGTGCGCGGCGACCTCGGCGTTGAGCGCACTGATCACCGAGGAGTTGTAGCCGACGAAGGTCAGGTTCGGAACGCCGACCGGCAGGATCTGGCGGTACAGGCGGAAATTGCCGTCGTCGTCGGTGAGCTGACGCTGGATGTACGGGGTGAGGAACGGGACACGCTGATGGAATCCGGTAGCGCAGATGACGACGTCGGCTTGGATCTTCTCGCCGGTGGACAGCTGTACGCCGGGTCCGTTGTCGCCGAGCATCTCCGCGATGGTGGCGTCACGATGGACCGCGATACGGCCCGCTGCCACCTGCTCGTAGAAGTTTTCGGTGGTGAGGCCGACGGTGCTTTCCGCGATCTCCTCGAACCGGCCCTCGGGCACCAGACCCAATTCCCGCAGGTTCATGTGCTTGGTGGCGAGTTCCTGGATCACATCGAAATTGGTGTCACGGAACGAGTCGCCACGGCCGTGCAGGAAGCGTTCGAACCGGCCGAGCTCCTGATAGCGGAAATGTGCCTCCCCCAGGCGGGTCAGCATCAGTCGCTCGTAATCCAGGACGCGGGCCAGCTTGCGCGGCATCTTCCACAGCAGCCGTCGCGCGACCACACTGGTCGAGGCGGCGACGTGGCTGACCGCTTCGGCGATATCACAGGCGGACTTGCCGTAGCCGACCACCACGACCGACTTGCCACGCACGGCTTCGACGTCATGGAATTTCGAGGCGACACCCAACTGCCCGCCCGCGCGGCGGAAACGGTCGACGCCGGGGAAGTCGGGTAGCACGGGATCGCTGAACACGCCGTTGGCGATCACCAGGTGGTCGCAGGAGGCGCGGTGGATACCGCCCCTGTCACGAATCTCCAGCAGCCAACCGCTGTCGACGGGATCGGCGGCGACCACCTCGGTATTGAGCCGCAGATGCTCGCCCAGGCCGTTGTGGCGGACGTATCCGTCCAGGTACGCCTGCATCTGTTGCCCGTCGGGCACGCGAGGGTAGTCCGCGGGCATCGGATAGTCCGAGAAGTGATAGGTGTGCTTACTGTTCTGCGCGCGCAGCCCCGGATACCGGCGCGTCGCGCTCCACACACCCCCGACGTCGGGAGTCCGGTCGAATACCTCGACCGGAAATCCCTCCTGTCGCAACACCTTCGCGCAGGCGAGGCCTGCGATGCCCGCACCTACGATCGCGATGCGGTTCCCGCTCGTCATGGGACGGAGATTACGTCGCCTGCGCCCGTGCGGCAAAGCCCGCCTATGATTTCACCCGTCTGAACGCGGAGTGACGACCATCTTGGCCTTGCCGCGCGGCACGGTAGTGATGTTGCGTACACGACCGCGTTCCGGCCTTGCGCCGGCAGGCGCCGACAGGCGGTATCTGCTCAGGATTTCGCGCAGCACGGTGGTGCCCTCCATGAGCGAGAAACCCGCACCGATGCAGCGGCGCACCCCGCCGCCGAAGGGGAGCCAGGTGTTCGGCTCAACCTCGCCGTCGAGGAAACGCGACGGCCGGAATGCGGCGGCGTCGCGATAGTTCTCCGTGCTGCGGTGCGCCAGCAGGATGGAGCAGCTGACCACGGTGCCCGCGGGCAGCTGCCAGCCGCCGATGGTCATATCGTCGGTGAGTTTGCGGACGGCGCCGGGAATCACGGTACGCATCCGCATGGCTTCCTTCATGACGGCTTCGAGTGCTTTGTCGTCGTCGGTGCGCACCGCCTCGAATGCCTGCTGTTGCAGGTCGGGGTGGACCGCAAGTTCGTGCAGGGCCCATGACAGTGCGGCGGCGGTGGTTTCGTGCCCGGCCAGCAGCAGGGTGATCAGCTGGTCGCGCAATTCGGCATCGGTGAGCGGCGGATCGGCGTCGGTCGTACCGCCCGCTTGCAGCAGCCTCGACAGCACATCGGTGCGCTCGGCGAGGTCGGGCGCGGTGCGGCGGGCCGCGATCTCCGCGTAGAGCAGATCGTCGATGGCGACCAGGTTGTCCTGGAAGTCCTTCCACGGCGCGAACCGCTGCAGCGCGGGTTTCAGGAAGCCGATGTACTGGATAGTGCCGATGGTGACGATGCGATGCAGCCGCGGTGCGAGTGCCGCGCGGGTGCGTGCGTCGGTGACGCCGAACACCACCCGCATGATGACTTCGAGGGTGAGCGCGTTCATCCGATCGAGGGTGATCACGGTTGAACCGGGCTGCCAGCGATGTACTTCCGCGCCAGCGATCTCGGCGACCACGTCCCGGTAGCCGCGCAGTGCCGCACCGTTGAAGGCAGGCATCAGCAATCGGCGCGCCCTGGCGTGCTCGGCTTCGTCGGTCATCAGGACCGAATGCGCGCCCATGATCGGCCCGAGAATCTGGTTGCCTTCACCGGCATGCAGGTCGCGCGGGTCGCCTGCGAAGATCTGCTTGATGTGTTCGGGCCGAGTGAACACGACGAGCTTGTCCGCGAAGGGCGGCACGCGCAGCGCGAACACATCGCCGTAGTGGCGACGCAGCGGCGGCAAGATCAGTGCCCGGCGGCGGATGTACAAGAAGCCCTGCACGAATGCCGGTAGCGGAGGGCCCGGCGGATACGTTGCTGTCATAGCTTCCTCCGAATCCGAGGCCGGAGGCATCCTTGTGTCCGGTCACGAGCCAATGTCGCACATTCCGCCGACCGCATGAAAGGCCGAGGGCCCGCCTACCGTAGTGCGCACGGCGGGCCTACGGTGCACGAAAGAAATCCGCCGACGGTCTGATCTCGATGATCCCTCCGCCGGGCGGGTTGCCTTGCACCCCTTCGATACTGGCACGCGATGCCATGAGCGGCCAACGTGCAGAACGGGGACGCGGCACAGCTCCCGGCGCGCACGATTCGGCGGGCGTGCCGCCGTCGGTGTCGTTACCCTGCGGGAATGAGTTCGATTTCGCCTGTGCTGCGCGGCGCCCGGATCGCGAACTCCTTCGCGTTCGGGTTGCAGGGTTTCTTCTTCGCCGTGGTGCTGACCCACTTGCCGCAGCAGAAGGAGCGATTCGGCCTGTCCGACGGCCTGATCGTCGGGTCGGTGGTGTTGGTGTCGCTGCTCGCCGGTGGCGGCAGCGTGGCGGCCGAGCAACTGGCGATCCGCTGGTCGAGCCGCACCACCCTGCGCATCGGTCTACTGGGCATCGCGATCACTGGCTGCGCGATCGCGATGGCGCCGAACACGATCGTGCTGTTGGTGACGCTCGGCTGCTACGGATTCGCGGTCGGCATCGTCGATGCAAGCACCAATATGCAGGCGGTGTTCATCCAGCACGGGTACGGCACCTTCATCCTGTCGTCGTTCTACGCAGCCTGGAGCGCGGGATCGATCACCGGCGCGCTGTTCGTGTCCGGCTGCGAGGCACTCGAGGTCACGCTGCGCGAATCGGTCCTGACGGCGGCGGGGGTGGTACTCGTGCTCGGGCTGGTACTCGGACCGCGACTGCTCGGCGCCGACGAGGCGGAAGCAGGTCAGGCCGAAGCGGCTGCGGCCGAGAGCGAATCCGGAGCAACGGAACCATCGGGGACCGTCGCGTTCTCGGCGTATCTGGTGTTCGGCATCGCCATGGCGCTGGTGTTCGCGATCGACCTCGCGGTCGGCAACTGGTCTGCGCTCTATCTGACCGACGACCTGCTCGCAAGTTCGGCGACCGCGGCCTTGGCATTGGCCGCCTATCAGGGCACCTCGCTGATCGCCCGGCTCACCGGCGACCTCTGGGTCCGGCGCTTCGGGCCGCACCGGGTCGTGCAGGTCGCCGCCACGATCGGGGTGATCGGCCTTACGGTGGTGGTGGCGGCTCCTGGGCCGGTGGTCGCCATTGTCGGCTTCTTGGTCGCGGGCCTCGGGATGCCGGTGATCGCACCGCTGTGTTTCAGTGAGGCGGGCCAGCTGACCACCGGACGCGCATTGGACGCGCTGATGGCGCGGCTGAACCTGTTCAACTACGCGGGCACGCTCGTGGGTGGCGGTGTGGTCGGCGCAATCGCCGCCGGGTTCGGACACCGTGCCGGATTCGTCATTCCACTCGTCTTCGCGGCGGTCCTCATCGGGCTCGCACGCGTATTCCATTCACGTTCCGAAGCGGGCAAGTTTCTCGCAGAGGGCGACGATCATGCTGTACTGGACAGATGAGCAACATCCCAGTCACCGTCGACCGGGCCGGATTGTGGGACGCCGAGGCCCTCAGTGACGTTGCGGCCGCGACCTTTCCACTAGCCTGCCCGCCCGGCGCCACCGCCGACGACATCGAGATCTTCATCAGCGATGTGCTGTCCGGAGAGCGCTTCGGCGAATACCTGACCGACCCGACGCGCACTGTGCTGAAGGCGGTCGCGAACGGTGACATCGTCGGCTACGCGATGCTGCACGCAGGCGATCCGGCCGATCTCCAGGTCGCCACGGCGGTGAATCTGCGGCCGGTCGTCGAGATCAGCAAGATGTATGTGCTGCCGGGCCATCACGGCAGTGGGGTGTCGAAGGCGCTGATGCGCGCCGTACTCCAGCGCGCTCGCGAAGAGGGGGCCGCGGGAGTCTGGCTCGGGGTCAATCAGGAAAACACCCGCGCCCAACGTTTCTACGCCAAGCACGGGTTCACCAGGGTGGGCACCAAGACCTTCCACGTCGGCAACCAGCTGCATCACGACTTCGTGATGCAAATGGCGCTCTAGCTCTTCACGAAATTCACCAGCGCCGCGTGAAATGCCGGTTCGATCACGGCCATCAAATGGTCGCCGGGCACCACGGCCAGGGTGCCGTCGGGTAAGGCCGCGGCGAGGCGTTCGGGTTCGGCGGCGAAGGGGTCGGCGGCGCCTGCCAGAACCAGCGTGGGCACGGTAACACCGGCCAGTGTGGTGATCGGCTCGTCGTCGAGACCGGTCGCGACCGCCTCGATGGCCGCCCGGTCGGCACTGATCGCATCGGCGAGAATCCGGAACATCATGGCGACCTGGGATGCGCCCGCGCCGTCGCCGTGCATGGCGGTGCGCAGGTCGTCGATGTCGATGACGCGGCGGTCGACGCCACCACAGTCGAGCACACCCGAGCCGATGCCGCCGACGGCCAGCTTCGTCACCCGATCGTCGGCGGCCGCGACCAGCAGCGAGATGACCCCGCCCATCGAATAGCCGACCTGCACAACGCGATCGAAGCCGAGCTCGTCGTACAGCGCGCTGACGTCCTTCGCCATCGCCGCCCACGAGTACCGCGCGGCATCGTGCGGTTTGTCCGAGCGGCCGTGTCCGCGGGCGTCGAGCGAGACGACGGTGTGCCCGGCAGCCTGCAAGGCCTGCACCACACCGGTGCCCATCCAGTTGGCGTTGGTGTCGGCGACGACCCCGTGCTGTAGCACGACCGGGACCCCGTCGCCCTCCCACACTCGGTAGTTGAGCTCCAACCCGTCCCAGGTCTTGAACTTCGTCATGCCCGCATCGTAATGGGGTCCAATCCAGGGGTTGACAAGTTCTGGATGTTCAGTCTTTACTGAACATATCAGTTCTTACGGAAATCGCAAGACATACAGAACCTGATCGAGAACTTTTCGAAGGAGCATCATGACCACCGCCGCGATCCGCACCGAGGGCCTGACCAAGCACTACGGCAAGCATGTCGCCCTCACCGAGCTGAATCTCGAGGTCGGCCAGGGCGAGGTATTCGGATTTCTCGGCCCCAACGGCGCGGGCAAGTCCACCACCATCCGCATCCTGCTGGATCTGATCCGGCCGACTTCGGGCCACGTCGAAGTTCTCGGCGTCGATCCGCGCACAGGCGGTGCAGAACTGCGCAAGCGCATCGGCTATCTGCCGGGCGAACTCGAGATCGAGGGCCGCAACACCGCACGCGACCTGCTCGGGTTCCTGGCCGATCTGCGCGGCACGGTCCCGGCGAATCGGATCACCGACCTCGCCGATCTGCTCGATCTGGATCTGTCCAAGAAGGTCGGCGCGATGTCCAAGGGCAACAAGCAGAAGGTCGGCATCATCGCCGCCTTCATGCACAACCCCGACCTGCTCATCCTCGACGAGCCGACCTCCGGCCTGGATCCGCTACTGCAGCAGCGCTTCCTGGACCTGGTCACCGCGGCGAAGCACAACGGGCAGACGGTGTTCATGTCCTCCCACATTCTCAGCGAAGTGCAGCAGACCGCCGATCGGGCCGTCATCATGCGCGCAGGCAAGCTGCTCGGCACCGAGAACGTCGAGGATCTGCGGCGGCGTTCGCCGCGCTCGGTCGAGCTGGTATTCGGCGAGGACATTTTCGCCGATGACTTCGCAAAGCTGCCCGATGTGCGCGATCTGACCATCGAAGGAAAAACGTTGCGCTGCACCACCGAAGGCGAAGTCGACGACCTGTTCAAGATGGCGGCGAAGTACCGCCTGGTCAGCGTGCTCTCCACCGAGCCGGATCTCGAACAGATCTTCTTCAGCCTCTACGGCCGCTGACCCACACTCATTTGAAGACCACCAGAATACTTATCGCACAGGAGAACTCGTCATGACCCGCTCGGTTTTCACCCAGACACTGAAGGAACAGCGCCGCGGCCTGATCGGCTGGTCGATCGGCTTGGCCGTAGTCCCGATGATGTACCTGCCCAACTTCCAATCGCTGCAGCAGCAGGGCTCGCTCGACATCAAGCAGAACAAGATGTACGAAGCCATGGGTATGGGCGATTTCGCCAGTGCCACCGGCTATATGCAATCCATGGTGTACGCGATGATGGGTACGCTGCTGTTGCTCATCTTCGCGGTCACCTTCGCAGCGCGTTCGGCCGCCCAGGAAGACAGCGGAACGCTGGATCTGCTACTGGCCCAACCGATCAACCGCCGGGGTCTGCTCGCACAACGGTTCGCGGCGCTGGCGGTGCAAACCGGAATCGTCACCACTGTCTTCACCCTGAGCATCATTGCCGGCGCCAACGCGGGACAAATGAACATTCCGGCGGCCAATATCGTTGCCGCAAGCGCGGGACTCGGTCTGCTCGCCCTCGTCGTCGGCACGATCACCTTGCTGATCGGCGCGCTCACCGGAAAGCGTACGCTGACACTGGGATTCGCCGCGCTGGTCGCGCTGGCGGCCTACCTGGCCAACAACCTCGGCGGAATGTTCGACGGTACCGAATGGCTGCGCAAGCTGTCGCCGTTCTACTACGCGATCGGTGACTCGCCACTGGTCAACGGCTGGAACGGCATCAACCTCGCGGTGCTCGTCGCCGTGGTTGTCGTCGCCGTGGCGGCCGCGCTGAGCGCCTTCGACCGCCGCGACCTGGCGGTCTGATTTTTCCGAACGGGGCGGGCCGACACGGCCCGCCCCGTTTACCCATATCGATACCACCGAAGGGATACTCGACCGATGAGCGAGCGCAGCGAACGAAACACATGCACAGCGCCACTGGGGATCATGGAACAGAGCGTTGGCGAGGCCCGATCATGAGCAGCACGGACAACGAGCCGACCAATGACCCCACCCCGGAACGGTTGGCGTTCGTCGAGGATTTGGCGCTTGTATTCGAAAAAATGGGCCTGGTCCGGATGGTCGGCCGGGCGGCGGCCTGGCTGCTGATCTGCGACCCACCCCAGCAGACGTTCGGCCAGATCGCCGACGCGCTGCAGGCATCGAAGGGATCCATCTCGAGCGCATTGAAGACCCTGGTCGCCATGCGTTGGGTGGACAAGACATCCAAGCCGGGTGATCGCAGGGACTACTACTCGATCCGGCCTGGAATCCTCCCCGACCTGCAGCGCCAGCAGCTCGCTCAATACACCGATCTCACGGACACGACCACACGCGGCCTCGCGTTGTTCGACGACCCGAACGGCGAACAAGCCGCCCGTGTCCGCGATATGCACGAGTTCTTCCTCTTCGTCTCCAAGGAGATCCCCGTGCTGCTCGATCGCTGGGACGCCGCGCACCCGCGCTCCTGATCCGGGCATCCGAGGATCCCGGCATCAGCCGGGATCCCTTGTGTGACAGCCGAAATCAGGCCAGCATCTTGGCCTTCAACGCGGCGATGTCGGCGGTCGAGAGCCGCAGGCCATCGCGGACGTAGTTGTCGAAACTGCCATAGGTCTCGGCGGCCTGATCGAAGGCGGCGTCGAGCCACGGCTGCTGGACGCCGTTGATGGTGTCGTTCGGGCCGGTGTTGCGGTACTGGTTGGACAGCAGGTAGTCCTGGTTCACGGTGTCGCGGTCGACGCCGAGAATGGTCAGCAGGACCGCGGAGGTCCAGCCGGTGCGGTCCTTGCCCGCGGTGCAGTGGAACAGCACGGCGCCGCCTTCGGTGTCGATGATGTCGCGCAGCACCGCGGCGAAGGCCTCGTTGGCGCCGGGGGCGGTGATGAAGGCGCGATAGAGGTCGTCGCCACCGGTCAGGGTGGTGATCAGGGTCTGTGGCGGCGCCTGGCCGATGACATCGGCCCAGTGCGCGGTGGCGCTGGCGGGCACCTTGTCGGGGCCGATGGCGCGTTCGTAGACGGTGCGCAGGTCGTCGACGTAGCGGACCTGACGGTGGGTCAGGTCGGCGAGATCGGCCGGTGTCGCATTGTTCAGCTGGCCGGTGCGGTACACCAGGCCGGTGCGTACCAGTCGGCCGTCGACGGTGCGGTAGCCGCCCGCGTCACGCGCGTTCTGCACGCCCTGCAGGTTCAGCGAACGGTCGAACACGGTCGCCGAGACGTTCGGCTGGTCGGCGAGGGCAACGCCTGTCACGGGCCCGAAGGCGACAGTGAGACCGGCGGCGAGTGCCACCGGGACACGGATCGAACGACTGACCATGACAAGTCTCCCATCGGTTGAACGAACAGCCCCTCGGCTTCGAGACCCACCCAACCAATTGAAATACCAGTAGGTCAACTTTGTGCCGTGACCCTATGCGGCAGCCGCTTCGAAACGCGACAGCGCCAGCAGTCGCGAGATCGCGCGCAGGTATTTCTTGCGGTAGCCGCCGTCGAGCATCTCCTGCGAGAAGATCTTGTCGAGCTTGGCGCCGGACACGGTCACCGGGATGCTCGCGTCGTAGAGCCGGTCCGCGAGCACCACGATGCGCAGTGCAACGGCCTGGTCGTTGACCTGGTGCACGTTCGAGATGTACACCGACGACACTCCGGAGATCAGTGCACCGTACTTCGACGGATGCAGCGTGCTCAGGTGTTGCAGCAGCGCGTCGAACTCGTCGAGCGTGGATCCCGATGTGGCAGTGGCCCGTTCGGTCAGCAGCTCCGGCGAGGTCGGCTCGGGAGCAGGCGGCAGATCGCGGTGGCGGTAGTCGGGGCCGTCGACACGCACGGCCTCGAAAATCGAGCCGAGCTTCTTGATTTCCCGCAGGAAGTCCTGCGCGGCGAAACGGCCCTCGCCCAGCTGACCGGGCAACGTGTTGGAGGTCGCGGCGATCGACACCCCGCGCGCGGACAGCTCGGTCAGCAGTCGCGAGACCAGCATGGTGTCGCCGGGATCGTCGAGTTCGAATTCGTCGATGCACAGCACACTGTTGGCCGCCAGCCGCTCGACAGCATTGTTGAAGCCGAGCGCACCGACGAGATTGGTGAGCTCACCGAAGGTGCCGAACGACTTCGGCGCGGGCGCGCTGTGGAAGATCGAGGCAAGCAGGTGGGTCTTGCCGACACCGAATCCGCCGTCGAGATACAGGCCCGCGCCACTGACCGGCTTCTTCTTGCCGAAAAGGCTCTTCTTATTGGCCGCGTGGTTGATCTTGGCGACCTGGCCGGCGAAGTCCTCGGCCTTGCCCACCGCGGCGGCCTGGCTCGGCTCCTTCGGATCCGGGATGTAGGAGGCGAAACTGACCTCGTCGAACATGGGCGGGGGCACCATCTGCGCGACCAACTGGTCTGCCGGAACCTCCGGATGGCGATCGACAAGGCGTTCTTGCATAGACGGAGCCTAATGACGTGGTGTGATGTTGCTTCATGCAGCGTATCCACAATGCGACCCAGCTCACACGGCTGAGCGACGATGACCTGGCCGAGCTGTACGCCTACCCCGCCCGGCTCCACCGGCCCTGGGTCCGAGCCAATTTCGTGTCCAGCATCGATGGCGCCGCCACCAGCGGCGGACTGTCCGAGGGGCTCGGCACGCCCGCCGACAAGTCGGTGTTCACGATGCTGCGCGAGCTGGCCGATGTGATCCTCGTCGGCGCAGGCACCGTGCGAGCCGAGAACTACGGCGGCGCCCGCGCCGACCCGCAACGACGCCGTGCGCTCTACAACCGCGGACTCGGCGGCCACCGCGACGGCGCACCGCCGCCGATCGCCGTGCTCACTGCGAGCGCCGCGATCGAACCCGGCTCGCGGTTGTGCACCGATACCTCCGTCGCACCCATCATCATTACGACCGCGGCGGCGCCGCAGGATCGCAAGCAGCAGCTGCGCGACGCGGGCGCGCGGGTCGTCGAGGCGGGCGATATCGCGGTCACACCGAAAGGGCTGCTGCGCGCGTTGGAGAAGCTCGAATTACGCCGCGTGCTGTGCGAGGGCGGCCCCCACCTGTTCGGTGAGCTGCTCGACGCCGACGCGATCGACGAACTGTGCCTGACCACCGCACCCGTGCTGGTCGGCGGGACGGCGCGACGAATTTCGCTGTCCGCGCACGAGTTCCGCACCCCCATGGCACGCACGCACATCCTGCTCGACGACGACGGCACAATACTCACCCGTTGGGCCCGTCGCTGACGTGCGCGACACCCACGCCCCAGTGCTCATCTACGGCTCCTTTGTGAAACAACCGGGCGAACCTGGCAGGCTGTAGCGCATGCGCTGGACTCGGGCCGCCGTGCTGGCCTCGACACTCTCGATCATGATCGCCGGATGCGGTGCGGGACCCTCCGATCGCCCCGGTGTCGCCGTCGAGCGCGCGCCCGCCGTCGGGGGGCCCGCCGCCACGTCGACCCCGCCACCGCCGCCCAAGGCCGAGCTGCCCAAGACCGACCTGAGCTGGCGGGAGTGCACGGCGCCGACGCTCGACCTGCTCGGGCTCGGCCCGGCGCCCGCAGGCCTGGTCCTGGATTGCGCGGAGTTCTCGACACCGATCGACGGGACGGGCTCGGTGCTCGGCAGCTTCCGGGCGGGCGCCATGCGGGCCCGCCTGCCGCAGACCCCGGCCGACGCCGCCCCACTGGTGCTCACCTCCGGAGCGGATCGGTCCTCCTCGGCCACCCTGGCCGGGCTGGCCGTCGGACCGGCGAGCAGTCTGCTGACCACGCGTCCGATTGTCGCGGTGGACCGCCGGGGCCTCGGCACCTCGCAACCGATCGACTGCCTGCCGATCGACGTGCGCCGCGGCCTCGCCGACAACGCTCAATTCGCGCCGGGCGCAACCGATCCCGCCGAGGCGGTGACCGGGTTCAGCCAGGACGCCACCATCGCGTGCCGCGACTTCCTGCACCCCTACGAGGGCACCTTCGACGCCCCGCACGCTGCCGACGACATCGAACAGCTGCGCAAGCAGTGGCAGGTCGAACATATCGACCTGCTCGGCAGCGGCAACGGCGCCAAGGTGGCGCTGAGCTTCGCCCGCAGGTACGGCGACCACCTGTCGCGGCTGGTCCTCGACTCCCCCGAAGCCGTCGGCGCCGACGCGACCACCAGGACCGAACAGCAGGTCCAGGGCGCGGAGGCGGCGCTGACCGCCTTCGCGCAGCGCTGCACCGGAATCAACTGTTCGCTCGGCGCGGACCCGCGCGCGGCGGTCACCGATCTGCTGAAACGCGCGAGCACCGGCGGTCTCGGCGATATCTCCGCGAATGCGCTGCTGACCGCGGTGACCGGTTTCCTCGGCGGACCGCGCGCCGACCAGGCCAACCGCATTGCCGAACTCGCCGACGCACTCTCGGCGGCCGGACGCGGCGACCGCGGTGCGCTCGGCAACCTCATCCTGCGGGAATCCGCCGCCACCGCGAGCGACGGGCAATTCGTGAACCGCTGCACCGACAATCAGACGCCGCCGACCCCCAGCCGGGCCACGGAACTCAGTGCCGAGTGGGGACAGAAGTATCCGGTCTTCGGCAAGGCCGCCGCGATCGCCATGATGGCGTGCGCCGCCTGGCCGGTCGCGGGTGCGCCACCGCTGCCCGCAAAGCTCGACCTGCCGGTTCTCGTTCTGGGCGGGATCGCGGATCCGGTCGTCGGCACCAGTGGCCAGGCGTCGGTGACCGGCGCGCTCGGCGCAGCGGGCGCCCGCCACGCCTCGGTGACATGGCAGGGCTGGGGCCATCCGGTCTCCACCCACTCCGGCTGTGCGCAACAGGCGCTGCTCGACTATCTGAAGGACACGAAGTTGCCCAAGGATGGCACCGCGTGCCCCGCATGACCCCCTGATATGGCGCGCCGGGCAGGTCCCCGCAACCGTCATGAGCTGATCCGGTGTACCGTGCCCCAGTGTTACTTCGACAGCTCGAGCCGCGCACCGCTCGTACCACCGCCGAAGCGATCAAGTTCGCACTCTGGCCCTTAGCGGTCATGACTGTGCTCAATCGGGTCTTCATCAAGGCTGTCAACGGGTTCATCACCGACGACTTCAAACCGGTCTACAACGCGTCGTTGGCCTTCCTCAACGGCAACCCGGTGTATACCGCCAATTTCGACTCGGTGGACCCGCATTACCTGTACCCGCCGAGTGGCACCCTGTTGATCGCGCCGCTGGCCCTGGTCGATCCGGAAAAGTCGCGCTGGTGCTTCATCCTGCTGAACGCCGCCGCCATCATCCTGGCCTGTTACCTGCTGCTGAAGCTGTTCAAGTTCACGCTGTCCTCGGTGGCGGCTCCGGTGCTGCTGTTCGCGATGTTCATCTCCGAAACAGTCACCAACACACTGGTTTTCACCAACGTCAACGGTTGCATTCTGCTGGCCGAGGTGATCTTCCTGCATCTGCTGCTGCAGCGCCGAGACCTCTGGGCAGGCGCGATACTCGGCTTGAGCATCGCCGTGAAACCGACACTGGCACCGCTGATCCTGATCGCGGCCGCGCGCGGGCAGTGGAAGGTCTTCTACACCGCGATCGGCGTACCGGTCGCGCTGACCGCTATCGCCTGGCCATTGTCGAAGGACGCGGACAAATTCTTCACCCGCACCGCGCGCTACATCGTCGAGTCGCGGGACTACTTCAACAGCGCCATCGTCGGCAATGCGGCCTACTACGGCCTGCCGCTGTGGCTGACCTGGGGCATGCGCATCTTCATGGGCGTTCTGGTCGCCATCACGCTGTGGCTGCTGTACCGCTACTACCGCGAGGACGAGCTGTTCTTCGTCACGACCGCGTCCGGTGTGCTGATGACCGCGTCGTTTCTGCTGCCCTCGCTCGGGCAGATGTACTACTCGATGATGCTGTTCCCGTTGCTGATGTCGGTGGTGCTGCGCAATTCGGTGCTGCGCAACTGGCCTGCCTGGCTGGCGGTGTTCGGGTTCATGTCCTACGACAAGTGGCTCTCGGACCGCTGGCAGGGCTTCGGGCGCAATCTGGAGTACCTGCGCATCACCTTCGGCTGGGGTCTGCTGCTCATCGTGATCTTCTGCGTGCTCGCTGACCGTTATCTGGCGGCCAAGCGTGACGGTCGACTGCAATTCGGCATCGACCCGACCTGGATGGCGTCGGCGCCCGATTCCGGCGGCGGCACGGTTTCCGACGCCGTGCCGCAGAGTGCGAGCACGACGGACTCCGAAGACATCGACACCGAGGACAGCGAACGGTCCGGACTTCGGGAACCCGAGCCGAGCGCAGTCAAGTAGCGACCTGGCTTGCGGCGCGGCAGCCGAAAACCTATTAGCGTGGAGCAATGAGTTCCGACGCTGACACGACCCTGCCCGCGCCTCGCATCCAGCTGACGCCGCAGGAGTGGAAGGCCAAGCTGAATCCCGAGGAGTACGCGGTGCTGCGGCAGGCCGCGACCGAACGCCCCTTCACCGGCGAGTACACCGACACCAAGACCGAAGGCGTCTACGTGTGCCGTGCGTGCGGGGCCGAGTTGTTCCGTAGCACCGAGAAGTTCGACTCGCACTGCGGGTGGCCTTCGTTCTTCGATCCGGCCGAGTCGGAGGCGGTCATCCTGCGCTCCGACGACACCCTCGGCATGCGACGGGTCGAAGTGCTGTGCGCGAATTGCCACAGCCACCTCGGCCACGTGTTCGAGGGCGAGGGGTACAACACGCCCACCGACAAGCGCTACTGCATCAACTCCATCGCGCTGCAACTGCACCCCTCGGGCACCGCAGCGCAGTAGTCTTCGGCGCTCAGCGGAAAGATACGGATCGCGGTCACGGTGCGCATGCCCCGAAATATTGGGGCATGCGGTCTGCCGCGTCTCGGGTCACGTCGACCCGGTCGGCAGCCGCAACACCGCGCTATGGCCCGCATCCGTGGTGACCGCAGGCGGGGAGGCTCCGATGTCGCCGCCGAAGACTGCCCGGCTCAGGGCAGCGCGGCGATGAGCTTGTCTACCTCGACGCGCGGACCGGTGTAGAACGGAACCTCTTCACGCACATGCAGGCGAGCCTCGGTGGCGCGCAGATCACGCATCAGGTCCACGATGCGGTGCAGCTCCGGCGCCTCGAAGGCGAGAATCCACTCGTAGTCGCCGAGGGCGAACGAGCTGACGGTGTTGGCGCGCACATCCGGGTAGCCACGGGCGGCTTTGCCGTGATCGGCGAGCATCTTGCGGCGCTCGTCATCGGGCAGCAGGTACCACTCGTAGGACCGCACGAACGGATAGACGCAGATGTAATTGCCCGGGTCTTCACCGGCAAGAAACGCCGGGACGTGACTCTTGTTGAACTCGGCAGGCCGATGCAACGCCACGTTGCTCCACACCGGAGTGCTCGCCCTACCCAGCTCTGTGGTGCGACGGAAGTCGGCGTACGCGGCCTGCAGGTCCTCGACACGTTCGGCGTGCGTCCAGATCATGAAGTCGGCGTCGGCCCGCATGCCCGCGACGTCGTAGATGCCGCGCACCACCACGTCACGATCGGCAAGCCCCTCGAAAAACGCCTGCGCATCGGCAATGGCCTTCGCCCGATCTTCCCCGAGCACACCCGGTTTCACCTGGAACACCGAGAACATCAGGTACCGGATGGTGGAGTTGAGGGCCTGGTAGTCGAGTCGCGCCATGCCTCCATCGTGCCACTCGACCGAACGCGGTCGCCCACGGGCCGAGCGAAGTCACCATGCCGAACGATCGCACGGCTCGCCCCTATCGCCGACGAAACTCATCATCGAAGCCCGCGCCGACTGCTGGCATCACACGCCGAGAACCTTCGAACGATACGAATCGCAGACCGCGTCAGCTCCTCGCACGGCCCGGAGGCCGAGCAGCAGGGGCTGGGTTCACGCTTGTCCACCTGCGATCCGGTGGGCAGCCGCCGTACCCGAGGCTACGCAGGCCGGGACGCCGACGCCGTGGAGATAGGCGCCCGCGACGGCGAGGCCATCGAGATTTGCTGTCGCCGACTCGATTTCGGCGACACGGTTGGTGTGGCCGGGGGCGTATTGGGCGAGGCCGCCCGGCCACCGTTGGACGAGCGCGCCGATCGGTTCGATGGTGGCGCCGGTGACGGTGGCGAGGTCTTCGGTGGCGGCGGCGATCAGGTCGGCGTCGGACCAGGACAGGGTGGAATCGTCGCCGAATTTGCCGAAGGAGACACGCACAGCTGCGGTTTCGCGCTGCGCCAGATGAGACCATTTGCGGCTGGACAGGGTGAATGCCTTGGCCCGCAAAGATTCTCCGGTGGCGACAAGGATGCCGGAGTTCTGCGGAAGCGCCGTGTCCCGCGGAAGTGCCAGTGCGACAAGGGCAGACGAGGACAGCTCGATGCCTGCCGCTGCGGCGGACGCGGCGGGCGCGAGGGTACGCAGCAGGCGGGCGGTCACCGGCGCCGGGGTGGCGAGCACGACCGCGTCCACGGCACCGACCGGGTCGACGACCCAGCCGCGCCCGCCGCGGGCCAGCCGAGTAGCCGGTGTCGCGGTGACGAACTTCGCATCGGATCTGGCCGAGAGTGCTTCCAGCAGTACTCGATAGCCGTCGCGGATGCCGCCGAAGACGGGCGCGTCGGACGGCGGCGGCATGGCAGCGGCGACCGCGTGGGTCAGGCTCGGTGCGCCGTCGTCGAGTGCCGCGGCCAGCGTCGGCAGCGCCGCACGTACACCGATCGAACGGGAGCTGCCGGCGTACACCCCACCGAGCAGTGGGTCGACGCTGCGCTCGGCGACCTGCGCGCCGAACCGGTCGGCGATCAGGCTGTAGACGTCGATATCGGCCTCGGGGTACCAGGCCATCGGCCTATTGGACTCCGCGTCGATCCGCGCGAGTGTGTCGGCGTCGACCAGCCCGCGCATCGACTCGGCATCCACGGGGATGCCCATCAGAGTGCGCTCCGGCATCGGATGCGCACTGCTCTCCGACCACAGCAGCGGACGCAGTCCCGCCGGAACGACCAGTTGCGGCTCCAATCCGAGTTCACGAACCAGCCCCGGCACCTCCGGCCGCCGGCCGACGAAGGCCTCAGCTCCGAGATCCAAAGGCTCCCCGGCCAATTCACCGGTGTACAGAATGCCGCCCACTCGATCGGCCCGATCGATGACCACGATGTCGGCTCGCGGCCCGAGCAGTGTCCGCAATCGATACGCGGCAACCAATCCCGTGATTCCGCCGCCGACAACCGCGATTCTCATACCTTCGACCGTAACCTGCCCGCTATCGGCCGCTGGTGTCGCCACCGACAATCAGGTCTGCCTGCTCCCGGGTGCGATCGGCCGCGAAGTGCGCGTCCTCGGTCGCCATCCACCGCTGCCACAGCGGCAGCGTGTGGGCACCGTCCCGCTCGAGCCCACGGGCCAACCGCACGTCGGGCGGTGTCTCGACCCACACCGCCAACGACAGCCGACCACGCACAGCGGCACGCGCGGAGGACACGCCTTCCAGCACGATCACGCCACCTGGTGTGACCTCGTGCCACTCGGCCAAGGCCCGATCGACCCAGTCGTAGCGCTGATACCGCCCCGGCCTGCCGCACGCGATCGGTTCGAGCACCTGCTCCTCCAACCGCGGCCACCACGCGAGCTGGTTGTTCTCGGCCGCGAAATCATCGGTGTGCACCACCTGCGCGCCACACTCCGCGGCCAAAGACGCGGCGAGCGTGGATTTCCCGGCGCCACCGCCCCCGTCCACCGCCACCAGACGCGTCGACCCGAGCCGCGGCTGATGCGCGAATATCCGCGCGACAATCTCCTGCACCGACACATCCACCACGGTATGAACCCTCCGCTGATCAGCCCTGTTCCCGATATCTGCGGACGAGACCACCGGCCGGTACGAATCGACCGAGCAGCGATCGCGCAAAGGGCAAGCTCAGAGCTCGTGAACCAGCTCGACCAAGGCCGTCAGCACGCCGGGGTCGGTGTCGGGCAGTACGCCATGGCCGAGGTTGAAGATGTGTCCTGCCGCGCCCATGGTGATCGCCTCGTCGGCTTCGCGGGCGATCCGGCGCGTCTCGGCCTCGACGGCTGCCGGACCGGCGAACAGGACCGCGGGATCCAGGTTGCCCTGCAACGCTTTTCCCGGTCCGACACGACGCACCGCTTCGGTCAGCGGTACCCGCCAGTCGACACCGACGACGTCCGCACCCGCCT
This sequence comes from Nocardia sp. NBC_01009, assembly GCF_045208035.1. Lineage (NCBI taxonomy): Bacteria > Bacillati > Actinomycetota > Actinomycetes > Mycobacteriales > Nocardiaceae > Nocardia > Nocardia sp. NBC_01009. The sequence continues at coordinate 6,813,939 of NZ_CP108695.1, forward strand.
CTCCCATCGCGCCGAGTAGCTCACCGGTGCCGACACCGAAATGGATGCGCGGCACGCCTGCGGCAGCAACCTCGGCGAACACCCGCTCGGAGTGTGGCAGCACGAAGGTCCGGTAGTCGGCGAGTGAGAGGGCGCCCGCCCACGAGTCGAACAGCTGCACCGCGTCGACGCCCGCGGCCAGCTGCGCCTGCAGGAACGCGATGGTGATGTCGGTCAGTACGCCGAGCAGCTCGTGCCAGGTCTGCGGGTCGGCGTGCATCATCGCCTTGGTGCGCTCGTGGTTCTTGCTCGGTCCGCCCTCCACCAGGTACGAAGCGAGCGTGAACGGCGCGCCCGCGAACCCGATCAGCGGCGTGTCGCCGAGCGCGTCGGTCAACAGCCGTACGCCGTCGGTGACCGCGCCCACTTCCTCAGGACGCAGTCGCGGCAGTGCCCGCACATCGGCGGTGGTGCGTACCGGCGACGCGATCACCGGACCGACACCCGGCACGATGTCGAGGTCGATGCCCGCGGCCTTCAACGGAACCACGATGTCGGAGAACAAGATCGCCGCATCCACGCCGTGCCTGCGGATCGGCTGCATGGTGATCTCGCACACCAGCTCCGGATCGAAGCAGGATTCGAGCATCCCGATGCCCTTACGCAGTTCGCGGTACTCGGGCAGCGACCGCCCGGCCTGACGCATGAACCACACCGGCCGACGGCTCGGTGCGGTGCCAGTGGCGGCGGCCAGGAACGGAGCATCGGTCAACCGGCGGCGGGTGTGAGTGTTCATCGCCTTCATCGTAAGCGGGCCACCGCCCGGTCTTCGCTCGGCCGGGCGGAGAGCCACTCCTGAGACGACGTCCGACATGCGACCGCGGCCGGCCGGGCGGTGCCCGCGGCGAGCCACACCCGACAGCCGGCCTGACTCGTCTTCACTCGCCCCGCTCCGCGGCGCAGAAACACCGCATCCGACGGTGCAGAAAGCGGCTCGGCGGCGCGCCTCCGACCGCGTCGGGGGGACTAGGTCTACCGTCGCTTTCGTGACACCGCTCGACTTCCGCGACGGAGCCGCACCGACCGAGGGACCCGATGAGCCAGCTCAATTTCGTGCCGCGGTCGAGGCGATGGCCACCGCTGCCGTGCACCCTCGGATCGAGCTGGCACCGATCCGCCCGCCGCAACGCCTGGCCCCTTATTCGTACGCGCTCGGCGCCGAAGTCAAACACCCCGAAACCGCTGTCGTGCCAATCGATTCCGAGGGCGATGCGTTCGGCAGGCTGATCCTCCTACACGATCCGGACGGCGACGACGCATGGCACGGCACCTTCCGTCTGGTCGCCTATATCCAGGCCGACATCGACGGCGCGCTGGCCACCGACCCGCTGTTACCGGAGGTCGCCTGGAGTTGGCTGGTGGACGCTCTCGAAACGCGCAACGAGCCGTTCACAGCCCTGGGCGGCACCGTCACCTCGACGAGTTCGGTGCGCTACGGCGACATCGCCGGGCCGCCACGGGCGCACCAATTGGAGCTGCGCGCATCGTGGACTGCGGTCACCACCGACATGCGGCCACACGTGGAAGCGTTCTGCGAAGTGCTCGCCTACGCGGCCGGGCTGCCGCCCGCCGGTATCACCCATCTGCGGCCAGAGTCCTATACCAGCAACGACCACATCTAACCGCCACGTAAAGTTCAAGTTTATGCCGGTAGCAGACGAGTCCGACCAGGGCAGCACAGCGGAAGACAACGCAGCGGAGCCGCTGCTGGTCCCCGCAGAGGGTGTTCCACCCGTACTGGCTACCGCCCACGAGATCGCCGATGCCGCTGCCCGCCTTGCCGCGGGCACCGGTCCGCTGGCTGTCGACGCCGAACGTGCGTCCGGTTTCCGGTATTCGGCCCGCGCTTACCTGATCCAACTGCGCCGCGCCGGAGCGGGCAGCTTCCTCGTCGACCCGATTCCGGTGACCGATGAGCTCGCCCCGCTGGCCGAGGCGATCAACGATCTCGAATGGGTACTGCATTCGGCGGACCAGGATCTGCCGGGTCTCGCCGAACTCGGTCTGCGTCCCGCGCGGCTGTTCGACACCGAATTGGGTGGCAGGCTGGCCGGTTTCGAACGCGTCGGGCTCGCGGCGATGGTCGAGAAACTGCTCGGCAGGGCGCTGCGCAAGGGCCATGGCGCGGCCGACTGGTCCACAAGGCCGCTGCCGGACGAGTGGCTGAACTACGCCGCGCTCGATGTCGAGCTGCTGCTGGAACTGCGTGACGAAGTCGCGAAAGCACTCGACGAACAGGGCAAGACAGATTGGGCCGCACAGGAATTCGAGCACGTTCGCAGCACCGAGCCCGGCGCACCGAAGGCCGATCGGTGGCGGCGCACCTCCGGCATCCACCAACTGCGCCGCACCAGGCAGCTGGCGATCGTGCGCGAACTGTGGAACACCAGGGACGGGTTGGCGCGATCCCGCGACGTCGCGCCCGCGCGCATCCTGCCGGACTCCGCGATCGTTTCCGCCGCGACCACCGAGCCACGCACCATCGCCCAGCTGCGAGCGCTGCCGGTCTTCGGCGGGCCACGGCAGCGGCGGTACTCCCGGGAGTGGCTCGGCGCCGTCGACCGCGGTCGGACGCTGCCCGACAGTGAGCTGCCGCCACTGACCCAGCCCTTCGACGGCCCGCCTCCGGTGAACCGGTGGGAACGCCGGGATGCCGCTGCGGCCGCCCGGCTGGCCAGGGCGCGTGCTGAGATGGGTGAACTGTCCACCGAACACGCCATCCCGGTGGAGAACCTGCTCTCCCCCGACTTGGTGCGGCGCCTGTGCTGGGACGGGCTGCCGGATTACGACCGTATCCCCGACTCACCCGCCGACCTGGCGGCGGCCATCGACGGATTCCTCAAGTCGGGCGGGGCGCGGCCGTGGCAGCGGGAACTGGCGGTACCTCGGCTGACGGCGGCGCTGACTCCGGAACCGCGCGACGCTTAACGCCCGTTCCTGCGCCGCACCATTCGCCTGCCGGGCGAGACGCGGAACAGGTCAGGATTTGGCGGTGACCGCGCCTTCTACGGTTTCCTTGAAGACCCGCAAACCTTCGTCCATGCCCACACCGAACGCGACCGCGAGTTCGTCGGGCAGCACGTCGTGGATCCAGACGAACCGGCTGCCGTTGTCGTCCGGGAAGACCTGCATCGACGCATTGTTGTGCACCGGCGCGACACTGTCGCCGACGATGGAGTACACGAATCGGTGCTCCGCCTCGTCCAACGCGATCAGACGCTCACGCAGCACCGTTCCGTTCACGAACGTGGCCACCCGAACTCCGGGACCATCGAGCCGGCACTCGGTGACGTAACCGGGCGCCATGCGAATCGGGCCCTGGCCGAAGTCGCGAATGATCGCCCATACGTCTTCGACGGGGGCCTCGACGACGATCTCCTTCTTGATCGATCCCATGGCGAACTCTCCTGCGTGTGGTGGCCTGAAACCCAGTAACTGGCGTTAAAGGAACGGTAGTTACTTAACCTCCTATCGTCAATGGGTAGTTACCATGTAGTCATGCCCACCAGAGCCGAGACCACGGCCGCCGATGACCTCACGCCCGCGGCGATGCGTCGACTAGTGGAATTCGTCAACACCCGCCGCGCCGACGGCGACGCCATCGGCACCGCGGACCAGCTGGCAACCTGGCTGCACGATCACGCGTTACTGCCCCGCGACACCGCCGTCACCGCCCACGAACGCGACCGCGCGGCCCGAGTCCGAGAAGGACTGCGCGCCATGCTCGCCCAGAACAATGCCGACCCCGTGAGCAGCCCACGACCCGACGGACTCGACCCCACAGCACATGCCGAGCTGTCGGCCATGACCGCAGAACTCCCCCTGACACTCGACGTCACCAGCATGCCCCCGACCCTGGTGCCCGCCACCCATGGATCGGTCGACACCGCCCTGGCCACCCTGCTCGCCGACATCGCCACTGCCGTCGCCGCGGGCACCTGGTCCCGCCTCAAAACCTGCCGCGAACCAAGCTGCCGCTGGGCCTTCTACGACCACTCCCGCAACCGTGGCCGCACCTGGTGCTCGATGAACGTCTGCGGCAATCGCGTGAAAGTCCGCGCCTCCCATCGCCGCAACTCCGCGCGATAGCATCCGAGCCCACTCCCGCCGAGCGGGACCGTCGAAACGAGTGAACAGAACTCGAAGATCCTGGTGGGGAACGACGTTGGCGATCGCGCCGGATACGCGGCGCACCACTGACACTTCCCCGGCGCGTGGTGTGACCGCGGGAGGGCGGTGATGGGTACGGCTCGAACGCGGCCCAGTTGATCACGGTCGACCCGAACGGCCCGACGCGATGAGCGAGGCATCGTCGAATCCGCTGATCGCCCAACGCGAAGACACCACATGTCCTGGCTGCGGAATTCGCCTATGCCACCCTCCCCGACGGTTCGGGTACTCGGACTACCTTCACGAATTCTCTGATGGGCAAAAGAAATACTTCTCGGGAAGCACCTGGTCAAGTATTACTACCGATGGAGCGAGTCCGTTGGAGAGAACCCGCCTCCCACCGATCGCCGACGGCACCGTCGTCCAATGAGTCCTGATATCCGGCTGGCTGGACGCGGCGCTCGACGTCGGCATCAGGCCGGTCCGCTAGCGCTCGGCCGCTGATCGTGGCGAACGGGACATGACAGTGGCCGCTCTCGATGTTGCCGCAGCCGTGTCCCTCTTGTCGGGAGTTGGTGCAGGGGCGGTTGTCTCACCGGGCGGCGGTTCGGTTCCATCGGGACTTGCCGAGTTCTCTGGGCGTTCGGTGAGTGGCACACCCGCGTCACCGCCAGTGGCACTCACGATGACATGCCACTCGACTCATGTAGGACAGCGCGCCCAGGTAGGTTGTCACCGCGGTCAGCGGGCGTCGAGCCAACCCGTGATGCGGCGGGCGATGTCGGGCGCCGTCAGGCCCAATTCCTCGTGGATCTGGTTGCGCGAGGCATGCTCCAGGAAGTGTTGGGGGACACCGAGATCGCGGGTCGGCACGTCCAGGCCCGCGCCGCGGAGGCGGGCGGAGATGGTGGAGCCGATGCCGCCGTGCAGGCCGCCGTCTTCGAGAGTGACCAGAAGGCGATAGTTTTCGGCGAGTTTGACGATCGTGTCGGACACCGGGAGGACCCAGCGCGGATCGATGACGGTGATCGAAATACCTTCTGGCTGTAGTAGATCCGCTACCTGCAGCGCCAGTTCGGCGAAGGGGCCCACGGCGACGAGGAGGACGTCGCCACGCTGGGTCTGAGCGGAGCCGCCGTCCTGCTCGGGCAGGCGAAGGACGTCGACGCCCTCGAGGCGTTCGACGGCCGAGATATCTTCGACGACGCTTCCCTTCGGGAAGCGGATGGCGGTCGGGCCGTCACTGACGGCCAGCGCCTCGGCGAGTTCTTCGCGCAGGGTGCCCGCATCGCGCGGGGCGGCCACGCGGATGCCGGGGATGATGCCCAGCACCGAGAGGTCCCACATGCCGTTGTGGCTGGCGCCATCGTTTCCGGTGATGCCCGCGCGGTCGAGCACCACGGTGACCGGCTGCTTCAGCAGGGCGACATCCATCAGCAGCTGATCGAAGGCGCGGTTGAGGAAGGTGGAGTAGATGGCGACCACCGGGTGCATGCCGCCGAGCGCGAGACCCGCGGCGGAGGCCATGGCGTGCTGCTCGGCGATACCGACGTCGAACATCCGGTCCGGGAAACGCTCACCGAATGCCGAAAGGCCGGTCGGCCCCGGCATGGCGGCGGTGATGGCGACGATGTCGTCGCGGCGTTCCGCGTGCGCGATCAACTCCTCGGAGAACACCGCGGTCCAGCCGGGCGCCTTGGCGCCGAGCGGCCGGCCTGTCAGCGGGTCGATCGGATCGCACGCATGCATCTGATCGGCTTCGTGGTTCTCGGCGTGTGAGTACCCGCGGCCCTTCTGCGTCACCACATGGACGACGACCGGACCACCGAAATCCTTCGCCCTGCGCAGGGCTGCTTCCAGCGCGACACCGTCGTGGCCGTCGACCGGGCCGACGTACTTGAGTCCGATATCACTGAACAGCTCCTGCGGGCTGACGGCGTCTTTGATCCCGGCCTTCACCGCGTGCACCATCGAGTACGCGGATTCGCCGACGCGCGGGATGCTCTTGAGGATCCGCTTACCCGCATCCAGCGCGTGCTCGTAGGCAGGCTGGGTGCGCAGCGCGGTCAGCCGGTCGGCGAGGCCGCCGATGGTGGGCGCGTAGGAGCGGCCGTTGTCGTTGACCACCACGACCACCGGACGATCGGGAGCTCCGGCAATGTTGTTGAGCGCCTCCCAGCACATACCGCCGGTGAGCGCGCCGTCACCGACGACCGCGACCACATGCCGATCCTGGCCCGTCAGCACGAACGCTTTCGCGAGGCCATCGGCGTACGACAGCGACGCCGAGGCATGCGAGGACTCCACCCAGTCGTGCACGCTCTCGGCCCGGCTCGGGTAGCCCGACAGCCCGCCCCGCTTCCGCAGCGAATCGAACTGGTCCTTGCGGCCGGTCAGGATCTTGTGCACATAGGCCTGATGCCCGGTGTCGAAGATCAACGGATCGGTCGGCGAGTCGAAGACTCGATGCAGGGCGATGGTCAGTTCCACCACACCGAGATTGGGTCCGAGGTGACCGCCGGTCGCCGCGACCTTCTCGACCAGGAACTCGCGAATCTCCGCCGCAAGCTCCCGCAGCTCGGCCACGTTCAGCCGGCGCAGGTCTTCGGGCGCATCGACCCGGGAAAGCACTCCCACCTGAACTCGCTCCCTCCGGATAGTGCATCTGATCCGAACAGTCTACGGAGCCGCGGTGGCGTCCCCGCACGACGACGGCACGTCACCTGCCGACATGGCGCTGAAATGTGAGTCTCCACACGAATCACCGGGCGAAAAGCACCTGTCCGGAGAAACGAGGATGGGCGAACATCCGACCGCGGCGCGGCGCGGCGACCGGAGGAAATCCATCCGAAGACACGCGCTCAGCGGACGAAGGATCGACCACGGCACATACGCTACCGCGCCTACAGTGAACGTGTGGCCGAGCCCGAGCAGAAGGTTCCGCAGGCGGTCGAACCCGGCGTCGTGGCACGTCTGGTCGCCGATGTGTACCAGCTCTACCGCGCCGACGAATCCGGCGCACTGGCCGATTACATTCCGGAACTCGCTGCGGTCCAACCCGATTCGTTCGCGGTGTGCCTGGCCACCGCGGACGGCCGGTTCTACGGCGCAGGCGATGTCGCCACCATGTTCACTATCCAATCCATTTCCAAACCGTTCACTTATGCGCTCGCCCTGGCCGACAAGGGCCCCGCCGCCGTCGCCGAGCGCATCGACGTGGAACCCTCCGGCGAGGCGTTCAACGAGATCAGCCTGGACCCGGTGACCGAGCGACCGCGCAATCCGATGATCAATGCGGGCGCCATCACTGCCGCGTCCCTGGTCACCGGTGACGATCCCGCCGACAAGTTCGAACGCATCCGGCGCTGCTACTCCCGATTCGCCGGACGCGAGCTGACGATGAACGAGGCAGTGTACGCCTCCGAAGCGCGCACCGGCTTCCGCAATCGCGCCATCGGCTACATGCTGCGCTCCTTCGGCATCATCGACTCCGATCCGGACGAGGCGGTCGATCGGTATTTCCGGCAGTGCTCGATTGATGTCACCTGCCGCGACCTCGCGCTGATGGCTGCGACGTTGGCCAATAACGGTCTCAACCCGGTGACGCGCGAGCGCGCATTGTCGGTCGCGCTGACCGAGCAGGTGCTCAGCGTGATGACCACCTGCGGCATGTACAACGCCGCGGGCGACTGGGTGACCACCGTCGGACTGCCGGCGAAGAGCGGTGTCGGCGGCGGGATACTCGCGGTGCTGCCCGGTCAGATCGGGATCGCCGTCTACTCCCCTCGGCTGGACGAGCACGGCAACAGTGTGCGCGGCGTCGCCGCCTGCCGTGCGCTGTCGAAACGACTGGAACTGCACTTCCTGCACGTGACGCGATCCGGGCGCACCGCGATCCGGGCTGCGTATTCGGTGGCCGAGGCGCCCTCTCGGCTGCGGCGCACCACCGACGAGATGGCGGTGCTCGCCGAGCACGGTGACCGCGCTCGCGTGTACGAGCTGCACGGCGACCTACTGTTCGCGGGCGCGGAACGTGCCGTGCGGGCCATCGAGGAGCAGTCGGGCGAGTTGGCGGCGCTGGTCATCGACCTGCGCCGGGTGGGCGAGGTGAGCGAGATCGCGGTGCACATGCTCGACGAACTGCAGAACGAACTCGCCGTGGCGGGCTGCCGCATCGCCATCGTCGATCCCGACGGCAAGATGGGCCACCTGGTCTCGAGCCTGGTTCCGAATGACCCGCGCGGACGCGTCTTCATCGATCGCGACACCGCCACCGAATGGTGCGAGGACATCGTGCTCGACCACCACCGGCCCGCTGACGAACCGGCGTGCACCTCCATTCCGATCGAGGACCATCCCGCGCTCGCCGCACTGAGCCCCGACAACCGGGCGCGACTGGCAAAGGATTTCGAGGTGCGCACCATCGCCCGCGGTGAAGTGATCGCGCGCCGCGGCAGCACCCGCTCGGGCCTGTACCTGATCCTGGAGGGACGGGTGCGGCTCACCTTCGAGGGCGCCGACGGGCACACGCACCGGTTGGTGTCGCTGTCGGCCGGGATGTCGTTCGGCGAGATCCCGATGCTGGTCGGCACACCGTTCGTCAACGAAGCCCGCGCGGAGAGCGGTGTGCGGGTCGCGGTGCTGAGCCCGGAACGGTTCGATGTGCTCACCGAGAAGGCGCCCGAGCTGAAACTTGCCCTGCTCGAGCGCCTGGCCGCGGGCGCGTACGCGCAGATGGACGCCGCTGTACACGCGATCGCGGTCCGCGGTGGCGACTACTGAGTTCGGCGGGCGGGGACATTTGCGTGGTATCGGCCGTTGAGCCCTGCGAGACCACGATCCCACCGAGTCAGGAGAGCGCCGTGAGCAAAAAGAAATCCGACGAAGCCGCCGCGGGCACGGTGACCACCATCGGGAGCGGCAGCGCCCGCGCCACTCCCGACCTCATGCGCGTGACCATCTCGATCGAAACGCGGGCGAGCAAGGTCGCGCTCGCGTACGGGCAGGCCGGTGAGCAGGTCGCCGCCGTCACCGATGCGCTGCGCTCGGACGGGGTTTCGGGAGTTGACATCGCTACGAGCGGCCTGTCGGTGCGCACCGAGACCGTCTGGATCGAAGGTGGCGGTTCGAAGATCACCGGCTATCTCGCAACGACCGACCTGACCGTGGCGCTGCGCGATATCGGCGAGAACGCCGTTCCCGGACCGGCCACCATCATCGCCAACGCCGTCGATGCGGGCGGCGACGATGTCCGGTTGGGCGGCCTCACCCTGACCTTCGCCGACCAGGAAAGCCTGCTCACCCAGGCGCGCGATGCAGCATGGGACAACGCGCTCGCCAAGGCCGAACAATATGCCGCCCGCGCAGGCCGCACGCTCGGGCCGGTGCTCGAAATCACCGAGAACACCACCTCGGCACCGCCGGCATACCCTCGCCTCCAAGCGATGTCCGCGCCCATGGACGCCGCCTACGGCGCTGCTCCGGTACCCGTCGAGCTCGGCGAATCCGAAATCAGTGCCGCCATCCGCGCCACCTGGCAGCTCGACTAGACCGTGACCGAACCGATCGGCGGCCACGAGAAGCTCGACGACCACCGGTTGGACGCGGTGCGGCCGCGAGATATCCGAGGCGGCAACGTATTCCGGGAACCCGGTCGGTCGGTCGGATTTGCCACGGCACGGCGAGGTCCTCGCCTATATTGAAGAATCGGTGGCCACCGTCAGGGCTGCCGGTGAGGATTTCGCATGTCGTTCGTGCTCATCGATAAACCGCGCCCACACGTCGCCCTGGTGACGCTGAACCGGCCGGACCGGATGAATGCGATGGCCTTCGATGTGATGATTCCGCTGCGCGAGGCACTGGAGGAGGTCAGTGCCGACAACGACGTGCGGGTCGTGGTGCTCACCGGAGCAGGGCACGGTTTCTGTTCCGGCGCAGATCTACAGAGTGCGGGGAAGGTGCCCAATACCGAGGGGCTGACCGTCACCAGCGTCGCGCGGCGCTCGATGGATCTGCTGAACGACGTGATGATCACCCTGCGGCGCATGAACCAACCGGTCATCGGTGCGATCAACGGCGCGGCGATCGGTGGTGGCTTCTGCCTGAGCGTCGCCACCGACATCCGGATCGCGGGCACGGACGCCTACTTCCGGGCGGCGGGGATCAACAATGGGCTCACGTCCGCGGAACTGGGCATCAGCTACCTGCTGCCCCGTGCCATCGGCTCCTCCCGCGCGTTCGAGATCATGCTGTCCGGACGCGACGTCGATGCCGCCGAGGCCGAGCGCATCGGCTTGGTCTCCCGCACCGTGCCCACCGCGAAACTCCTGGAAACCTGCTACGACCTGGCCGAGCGGATCATCAGCTTCAGCCGGGTCGGCACCGAGCTCACCAAACGGATGCTGTGGAGCGGCATGGAAGCGGGCAGTTTCGAATCCCAGATGCAGCACGAGGGCATGGCGCAGCTCTACGTCCGCCTCACCACCGGCAATTTCGACGAAGCCATCCGCGCGCGTCGCGACCGCCGCCCGCCCAGCTACGAAGACTGACCGCCTACGACCGGTGCCCGAGACCTTTCACCAGCAAGGTCACCGTATCCGCGCCGGCCTGCCGGTCTTCGGAGATCTTCAGGTACTTCGGTGACTGCGCCCACTCCTGGAACGCCGGCTCGTCGGGGAAGGACATCAGCACCACCTTCTCCCGATCCGATTGCCCCTCGATCACCTGCGGGTTCTCGTCGGCAGCAAGCAGCGTGCCCGAGTATCGAACGAAAATCTCCGTGAAGTGCGCCTGATAGCAGTCATAGACGGCACGATCGGCGAACTTCAGCTGTGCGACGACGTACACGGTCATGGGCGCGACTCTATGCCGCCGACCGTACGATCAACGCTCCAACAGCGCAAGACATTCGACATGGTGGGTGGCCGGGAACGCGTCGAAGGCCCGCAGTCGGGTGAGCCGGTAGCCCGCCGACTGGTACAGCCCGAGGTCGCGGGCGAAAGCGGCTGGGTCGCAGCCGATGTGGATGATGCGGGCGGGATCGTGCTCGGTCAGTGCCGAGACAACTTCCTTGCCCGCACCGGTGCGCGGCGGGTCGAGCACCACCACTTCCGGTGCGGCACTGCCCTGTTCGGTCAGCCAGCGCTCGACCCGGTCCGCGCGCAGATCCACCCATGGCAGGTCCAGCAGGGCCGCGTTGCCGTCGGCTACGGCGGTGCGGGCGGATTCCGCGGCGAGCACCGATCCGTCCGGACCGACCTGTTCGGCCAGCCGGGCGGCGAAAACCCCGGCGCCGCTGTACAGATCCCAGGCGAGATCGCCGGAACCGAGTCCGGACCACTCGGCCACAATGTCCGAATAGCATTGCGCGGCACCATGATGCGCCTGCCAGAAGCCGGTCGCCGATAGTTCCCAGCGACGGCCGGCCACGTACTCGACCGTGCGCCCGCTGCCGTCCAGCACCGACTCCTCGCGTGGCGCATGTGTCGCCGCGCGACGCGCCGATGCGCTGCGCCGTTCGCTCGCCTGCGCCTCGCCAGTGCGCAGCGCCCGCCGGTCGGGTCGCCCGCTGTCGCGCCTGCCACGGCGCTCACCGCCACGCTCGTTGCTCCGTGGCCGCTCGCTGCCGCGCCGGTCATCTCCGCGACCACCCGCCGAAACCGGCACCGGCACCTCGAGTTCGACGATATTCCGCACCCCGTCGCCGTCGACCGCGATCACCAGATCCGCGCCGGGCGTCCAGGATTGCTCGGCCACCCCGTCCAACGCGCCGGGAACCGGTTGCGGGCAGCGCAGATCGGCGATCACGTCGGTGCTGCGCAGCCGATGCACTCCGGCCCGGCCCTTCGCGTCCACCACCAATCGAACCCTGGTGCGCCAACCACCGATCTCGTCGGCGGAGCCGGTGATCGGCTCCACCGTGATCTCCCGCTCCACGCCGGCGATCCGACGCAACTGCTCGGCGACGACCATCGCCTTCAATTCCCGCTGCGCCGCCGGTGTGGCAAACGAGAAGTCGCAGCAGCCTGCACCACCCGGTCCCGACACCGGGCAGGTCGCGGGAACCCGATCCGGTGACGCTTCGAGAATATCGATGGCGTCGGCCCGGCAGAACGAACCGCCGCGGTCCTCGGAAACCCGGACCCGTACCAGCTCACCGGGCAGTCCGTGCCGGACGAAAACCACTCGCCCGTCGTGGCGGGCCACACAGAAGCCGCCGTGCCCCGGCGGGCCGAGCCGCACCTCGAAGGTGGTGTTGCGCCAGTCGGTCATCCGGTCCTGTCCTCGTACCCACGTCGCACCGCACCCGGCGCGTTGATCACGCCTGCCTGCCGGGCCCGGGTGGAGGAACTCAGCTGCCACGGCACGCTCGTTACCATCACCCCCGGCTCGAAAAGCAGCCTGCCCTTGAGCCGCAACGCGCTCTGGTTGTGCAGCACCTGTTCCCACCAGTGCCCGACCACGTACTCCGGAATGAACACCGTCACCACATCACGCGGCGAATCCTTACGCACCCGCTTCACGTAATCGAGCACCGGTTTGGTGATTTCGCGGTACGGCGATTCGATCACCTTGAGCGGCACATTGATATCGCTCTGTTCCCATTCCCGGACCAACCCCCTGGTGTCGGCTTCGTCGACGTTCACCGTCACCGCCTCCAGGGTGTCCGGGCGGGTGGCACGGGCATAGGCCAGCGCCCTGCGGGTCGGCAGGTGCAGTCTGGACACCAGCACGATCGAATGCGAGCGGCTGGGCAGCACACCGTCCCACTCGTGTTCGTCGAGCTCGCGCGAGACCGAGTCGTAGTGGCGGCGAATCATTTTCATCACCACGAAGATCGCGACCATGGTGAAGATCGCGATGTAGGCCCCCGCGAAGAACTTCGTGATGAGCACGATGACCAACACCGCGCCGGTCGCGGTGAGCCCGATCGCGTTGATCACCCGTGAGCGCTTCATCCTGGCGCGCTGCGTCGGATCGGTTTCGGTGCGCAGCAAGCGCGTCCAGTGCCGCAGCATGCCCGTCTGGCTGAGCACGAACGACACGAAAACACCCACGATGTAGAGCTGGATCAACTTGGTCACCTCGGCGCCGAACAGCACGACGAAGGCGATGGCGGCACCGGAGAGGAACAGAATGCCGTTGCTGAAGGCGAGCCGGTCACCACGGGTGTGCAGCTGCCGAGGCAGGTATCGGTCTTGCGCCAGAATCGAGCCGAGCACCGGGAATCCGTTGAACGCCGTATTGGCGGCGAGCACAAGGATCAGCGCCGTCACACTGGTGATGAAGAAGAAGCCGAGCGGGAACCCGTGGAACACCGTCTCGGCGAGCTGCGCGATAAGCGTCTTCTGATGGTAGTCGGCAGGCGCACCGGACAGATCGGACACGTCGTGCGCGTACACGATCCCGATCTTCTGGGCCAGGATGATAATGCCCATCAACAGCACGATCGCGATGCTGCCGAGCATCAGCAGAGTGGTTGCGGCATTGCGCGACTTCGGTTTCCGGAAGGCGGGCACCCCGTTGCTGATCGCCTCGACACCGGTGAGCGCGGCACAACCGGAGGAGAACGAGCGCGCGATCAGGAAGGCGAAGGCCAGACCGTAGAGGTGCTCCTCCTCGGCGTTGAGCTGGAAGCCCGCCGATTCCGCCTGTAGGTCGTCACCGAGGACGAAGATTCGGAACAGCCCCCACGCGAGCATCGCGAACATGCCGATGATGAACGCATAGGTCGGAATCGCGAACGCGGTGCCAGACTCACGCACTCCGCGTAGGTTGATCGCGGTCAGCACGGCAATGGCGACCACGGCGAACAGCACCTTGTGGGTATCCACGAACGGGATCGCCGACCCGATATTGGAGGCCGCGGAAGAAATCGACACCGCGACAGTGAGCACATAGTCGACCAGCAGTGCGCTGCCGACGGTGAGCCCGGCATTGGGGCCGAGATTGGTGGTGGCAACCTCGTAGTCACCGCCGCCGGACGGATAGGCGTGCACGTTCTGCCGGTAGCTGGCCACCACCACGGCCATGACGAAGGCGACCGCGAGTCCGACCCACGGGGCGTACACGTAGGCCGAAATTCCGGCCACCGACAGGGTCAGAAAGATTTCCTCTGGCGCGTACGCGACCGACGACATGGCATCGGAGGCGAACACAGGGAGCGCGATTCGCTTCGGCAGCAGGGTGTGGCCCAGCGAATCGCTACGGAAAGGCCTACCCAGCAGCACCCGTTTCGCTGCCGTCGTCAACTTGGACACTGGAGCGAGCATAGATCCCCGAACGGTTGATCGCGCCTGGGGGCGGCCCGCGTCGCAGGTTTGACTTCCGGTCAGAGGGGGAAAGTGGGCCATGGACGCCCTCGGCGGGTACGGTTTTGCCGAAGACAAGCAGACCGAACGGCACGAACGGCTGCATCGCCTTCGCTCGGCTCGACGCCACAGGCGTCGACGGACCTTGTCCGGCTGTTGGATCGTTTCCAGGAACGAGGTTGCACGGTGTACGTAGTGATCATGGGGTGCGGGCGCGTGGGTTCGTCGCTGGCACGCGCCCTGGTCCGGGTAGGTCACGAGGTCACGGTGATCGACCGGGACCCGAGCGCCTTCCTGCGCCTCGGCGAGGACTTCCCGGGTGAACAGATCGTCGGCGTCGGTTTCGACAGGGACGTGCTGATTCGCTCCGGAATAGAGCGTGCGGACGCGTTCGCCGCAGTGTCCTCCGGCGACAACTCCAACATCATCTCGGCGCGCGTTGCTCGCGAAACCTTCGGCGTCGAGCGCGTCGTGGCCCGCATCTACGATGCGAAACGCGCCGCGGTGTACGAACGTCTCGGTATTCCGACGATCGCCACGGTGCCCTGGACGACCGACCGATTCCTCACCGCGCTCATCGGCGACAGCGGCCCCACCACGTGGCGCGACCCCACCGGCACCGTCGCCGTCGCCCAGCTGACGCTGCACGAGGAGTGGTACGGCCGCACGGTGCGCGACCTGGAACGCGCGGTCGGCGCGAGGGTGGCGTTCATCATCCGATTCGGTCAAGGACTGTTGCCCGAAAGCAAGACCATGGTTCAGGCCGACGACATCGTCTACGTCGCCGCCACCTCCGGCAGCGTCGGCGAGGCCGTCGCATTGGCCGGTAAGCCCCCAGCAAGCGAGGACTGAACATGAAAGTGGCGATCGCCGGAGCCGGCGCCGTGGGCCGATCGATAGCCAGGGAACTCCTGCGCGGCGGCCACCGCGTGATGCTGCTCGAACGTCAGCTCGACCACATCGATCCGACCGCCATCCCGGACGCTGTGTGGGTGCATGCCGATGCCTGTGAGCTCGCGCTGCTCGAGGACGCGGGGCTGGAGACCTACGAGGTCGTCATCGCCGCCACCGGCGACGACAAGGCAAATCTGGTGCATGCCCTGCTCGCCAAGACCGAGTTCGGAGTGCGCCGCGTGGTGGCCAGGGTCAACGACCCGCGCAACGAGTGGCTCTTCGACCCCTCCTGGGGCGTCGATGTCGCCGTGTCGACGCCACGGCTGCTCGCCTCGCTGGTCGAGGAGGCGGTGTCGGTCGGCGACCTGGTCCGGCTGATGACGCTGCGGCAGGGTCAGGCCAATCTCGTCGAGATCACCCTGCCCGCCGACACCGCGCTGGCAGGCAAGCCGGTAAGCACACTCACCCTGCCGCGCGACGCCGCCCTGGTGACGATCCTGCGGGGCGGCCGGGTGATCGTGCCGCAGCCCGACGACCCGTTCGAGGGCGACGACGAGCTGCTGTTCGTGACCTCCGTGGAGGCCGAAGAAGATCTGCGGGTGGCGCTGGCCCACCACGGCATCAAGCCATAACACCCCGATACGGCCGGATGCCAATGCGGATCCGGCCGAATCAGGCGGCGGCGAGCTCGGCACGCAGCTTGTTGAGCGCGCGGTGCTGCATCACCCGAACCACACCGGGGCTGGTGCCGATCGCCTCCGCAGTCTGCGCGGCGCTCCAGCCGAGCACAATCCGCATCACCAGCACCTCGCGGTGCGCGGGCGCCAGGATCTTCATCAATTCCCTTGTCACGTCGCGACGTTCGGACGCCAACGCCCATTCCTCCGGGCCTGCCGCGGTCGAGATGGTGTCCGGCACGTCGGCCATCGGGTAGCTCGGGTGCATCTGCGAACGCCGGAACGCATCGGCGACCTTGTTCGCCGCGATCCCGTACACGAAGGCCAGGAACGACTTTCCCTGATCCCGGTAGCGCGGGATGGCGTTGACGGTGGCCATCAGGATTTCCTGCACCACATCGTCGGCGGTGACGTGCAGGTGTGAGGTATTGCCGAGGCGCGCACCGCAATACCGGCGAACCAGCGGATGGACCAGGCGCACGATCTCGGTGACGGCCTGTCGGTCGCCCGCCGCGGCGGGTCCGATGAAAGTGTCGAGCTCCGCGGAAATTCGGCGGCTCTCCGAGAGTGCCGGGTTGTTGTGGCTGCGGGTCTTCGACAGTGCCGCAATGTTGTGCTCGGTAGCCATCTTCCGAGTCCTTTCGCCGATGTTGCGCTTTTTTGTCTCGCAACGATCGTCTGATGAACTCGGCGTTCCAACCAGTAACCCCAGGGTGGGTACTCCCCACCTCCGCGGTGCGTGTTACCGCACCCCGGCGTGAATCCTCCGGACTCCGGGGCGATATCCCCCGGTCTCACGGGACCGCGACAGTCGCGGAACCCCTAGGTCCGTGCGGCCGCGTGAATTTCTCGGGCCGCTCCGCGGCAGGTCCTCAGGCAGCTTCGGCAGTAGTCGCACGGCGGACCGGCATGTGCCCGGCCCGGCGCACCGCCCACACGGTGACGGCCAGTGCGACCGCCGTCAGCGGCCACCCCATCGCAATGCGGGCCGCGGCAAGCCAGCCGGTGTGGTCGGAGTCGTAGAGCTGCGACTGCACCAGGTAGCGGGCCGCGAACACCAGCACCCAGGTAGTGGTCGCGACGTCGTAGAGGCGCACCACACGCCGATCGGTCCGCCAGTCGGAGCCGTGCCCGTTCAACACTCCCCAGATGACGCCCACCAACGGCCAGCGCACCAGCATCGACACCAGGAAGACGCCTGCATAGACGAGGCTGGTGTAGATGCCGAACAGGAAGAAGCCTTTTGCTTCACCCATACGGTAGGCGATGAACGCGCAGATGCCGACACCGAGGAAACCGGAGATGGCAGGTTGAATCGGGCTGCGTCGTATCAGCCGCCAGATGAGAATCGCGGCGGCCACGCCAAGGGCCGCCCAGATCGCCGCGGTGAGACCGGCGAAGGTGTTCACGGGGACGAACACGAGGACCGGCAGCGTCGAATAGATCAGGCCGCTGAAACCGCCCAACTGCTCGAGCAGGGTCTGCTCGACCGTGTCCGCTGTCTCGTCGAGCGGTCGCGCGGGATCTGCCTGCCGGTGCCGACCGGAATCGACCGCGGTGCGCCGTGCGTCCTCCACCACCGCTCCGGGTTCGGCGGGCTCACGCATCCCGGTATCGATCGACTTGTCGGCGGCGTTCTCGTTGCTCGATGGCATACGTCAGCTGTTCCCGCGCAATTCGTAGTAGGGGTTGTAGATCACCTTGCGGCCGTCGCGGTCGCCGACCCGGCCACGGACCAGGATGCGCCGGCCCGGCTCGATCCCGGGAATGCGCCTGCGCCCGATCCACACCAAGGTGATGGCGTCGGTGCCGTCGAAGAATTCTGCCTGAACACTGGCGCCCGCGGACTTCGGACACGCCTCGACACTCCGTAGTCGGCCGAGCATGGTGGCTTCGTCACCGCGCCGACACTCCGATGCCCGACACGCTCCCGAGGCATCTGCTGTCTCGGCGAGTTCTTCGGCGTCCAACCGATCGAGGTCCTCGGTCAGTCTGCGGCCCAAACGGCGAAAATAACCTGAGGCAGCGGATGGCATTGCACGCTCTCCTGCATGGAGCAAGACGGCGTGGGTTGCACGCCATCGTGGTTTTCCGGTAACGACCGGCTATTGGCCGTATACCCGCCACTGTAGATGGGCAACCCTGCCCCCGCTACGCTCGGTCCGATGTTCGAGACCCCCTCTCCCGCGGTTGTCGTCGCGCTGCCGGGCACCGGATCCGACGCCGACTTCGCGCGCCGCGCATTCGAACCTGCCTGCGTAGCCCGTAAAACCCCGTTCCTGGCTGTCGAACCGGACCCGGGCGCCGTGGTCGCATCGTGCCGGGCTGCATTGGACACCGCGGCCCGCTCCGGACCGGTGCTCGTGACGGGAATCTCCCTCGGCGCCGCAATTGCCGTGGAATGGGCGGCCGAGCACCCCGACGCCGTTGTCGGCGTGGTGGCGGCGCTGCCCGCGTGGACCGGATCCGACACCGCCGCATGCCCCGCCGCGCTGAGCGCCGCCGCGACAGCCGCACAGTTGCGGGCAGACGGTCTGGACGCGGTGATCGAGCGGATGCGGGCCAGCAGCCCACGCTGGCTGGCCGATGCGCTCACCCAGTCCTGGCGCGCCCAGTGGCCGCAGCTGCCCGACGCGCTCGAGGAAGCCGCCGACTACAAGTGGCCGGGCGCCGAGCGTCTCGTCACACTCGACGTCCCGGTCGCCGTAGTCACCGCGGTCGACGACCCGGTGCACCCGTTCACGGTCGCCGAGGAATGGGCCACGCTGATCCCTCGCTCCGAGCTGATCCGGATCACCCTCTCCGAGCTGGGCGAAGATCCTGCGATCCTCGGGAAAACCGGGCTGGCCGCATTCGGCTGAGAGACGCTGACAGCGTCGGCCTACCACGAGGGAGCGAGTCTTACGAGCGACCGTTCGCGGCCGGCGCGTGGCCGAGTGGCCGAAGCGCATGCGACGAAGTCGCGAGTCTCGGCCGCTCGGACGCGAGCCTTCGGGGCCGCGAACACGCAGCGCCGCAGGCGCTGCAAAACAAACACAGCCGCGAACACGCAGCGCCGCAGGCGCTGCAAATCCAACACAGATCAGTTCAAGCCGAGCTGCTGCATCGCGGACCCGTCGGCGCCACGACGGGGTTCCTGCGGCATCCGCGGCGGGAGCACTGTGGCTGGCGTGGCCTGGGCCGCGGCTTGGGCGGCCGCGGCTTGCTGCTGCGCCTCCACCTGCTGCTGATGTGCGGCCGCGAGTTGCTCGGCCAGCTCCTGCGGCAGGACCACGGCGAGGGGTTCACGCACCGGCATCGGGTCGTCGCCGCGGCGAATCACGGTCTCGCTGAGGATGGCTCGCGCGGCCGTGACCAGCGGTCCGCCCGCGTCGGCGGCGCCTGCCGGGCCCGCGGCGACGAGACGGACCATCCAGCGGCTCCCGTCGACTCCGATGAACCGGAGGTCGGCGCCCTCGGTGATGGCGAGCAGCTCGCGGCCCCACGGTCCGGTCTCGACTGCAACCCTGGCGCCGTCCTTGCGTAACGATTCGGCGAGATCGGCTGCCACCGTGCGCCATTGGCCTGCCGACTTCGGCGCAGCGTAGGCCGCGACGGTGATTCGGCCGTGTTCGGTGGCCAGGTGCACCGCCTGCGGGGTGCCGTCGGGAGTCATCTCGACCTGCAGCTGGCCGCCCGGCGGCACCGGCAGGATCACCGATCCGAGGTCGAGGCGCTGGTCGGCCACATCCTCGAGCAGCTCGGCGACGTCGTTGTAGTCGTAGGGGCCGGACTTCGGCGCGTCGGTGTCGTCGTCGTAATCGGCGTCGTCGTAATCGGCGTCGTCATAGTCAGCGTCGTCGTAGTCGGCCGCGGCGTACGCGGCCGGGACGTAATCGGCTGGGACGATGGGGTTTTCGTCGGTGATGGGCTCATCAACTGGAATGATGGGATTTTCGTCGGTGATGGGCTCATCGTCGTAGCCCGGCTGCGCGTACTCGGCGTCGAAGTATTCGGGCGCCTCGTCGTACAGCTCATCGGCATACCGGTCGTCGGACTTCTTCTTCCTTCCGAACATTGCTGTCATGCCTCCTTACCGGCCGAGCCCGCCCCATCGGCCTGCGCGGTCAGACTCGCGTGACCGCCGCTCGAGCCGTATCCGCCCGCGCCGCGCGCGGTGTCGTCGAGAGTGTCGACCTCGACGAAATCGACAAGCTCCACTCGTTGCACGAGCAGCTGCGCGATCCGGTCGCCGCGCCGCAGCTCGATCGGGGTGCGCAGGTCGTGATTGACCAGGCACACCTTGATTTCACCGCGATACCCCGCGTCGACCGTGCCGGGGGTATTGACCACCGACAGCCCGGTTTTGGCCGCAAGGCCCGACCGGGGATGGATGAGGCCGACGGTGCCGACCGGTAGCGCAACGGCGACGCCGGTGCCGACCAGCACCCGCTCGCCCGGCTCCAGGATGACGTCTTCCGTGGTGCACAGATCCACGCCCGCGTCACCGTGATGGGCGCGCGCGGGCATGGGGATGCCGGGATCAAGCCGCAGCAAGGGTATGGGTGAAAGTGCGTTCACGTTGATCGAGCCTACGCGTAAGCCGCTGACCACCGTGACTTAGTGTTGAGTCGTGTCGGACCAGCCCAATCCCGCGACGACGGACCACGAAAACAACAGCCAGCACCCCTACCGCGAACGCCTGTGGGTGCCGCTGTGGTGGTGGCCGGTGGCCTTCGCCATCACCGGGCTGCTTGCCGCCGAAATTCATATGGGCGCGCCCGGAGTCCGGGCGTGGCTGCCGTATGTGGCGCTGTTCCCGGTGCCGGTGTGGGTGCTGTTGTGGCTGAGCCGCCATCGGGTGGAGGTCGCGCCGGATTCGACCGGCACGCCGGAGCTGCGCGTCGATCGCGCACATCTGCCCGCGACCTTCGTGGCACGCGCGGCAGCTGTTGCGCCGACAGCGAAAAGCGCGGCGCTGGGTCGCCAGCTCGACCCGGCCGCCTATGTACAACATCGGCCGTGGATCGGGCCGATGGTTGTGCTCGTGCTCGACGACCCGGACGATCCGACGCCGTACTGGCTGGTCAGTACGCGACGGCCCGAACGGGTCCTTGCCGCGCTTGGCATACCTGGCACAGAGCCTGGCGTGCCGAGCGCGGGCTGACCTCGATCTCGCTGCGAGATCAGGCGGCGCAGTCCATGCAAATCAACTGACCGCCGCTTTCACTGGCCAGCCTGCTCCGGTGATGAACCAGGAAACAGCTGGAACAGGTGAACTCATCGGCCTGCTTCGGGATCACTCGAACCGTGAGCACTTCCTCGGACAGGTCCGCGCCGGGAAGCTCGAACGACTCCGCGGTATCGGATTCGTCGATATCCACGACGGCGGACTGTGCCTCGTTGCGACGAGCCTTCAGCTCCTCCAGCGAATCTTCCGACACTTCGTCGGTTTCGGTGCGCCTCGGTGCGTCATAGTCGGTTGCCATGTCGTCTTCCCCTCGTCCTTACTCCGTATATCCCGGACCGGCCGCATCAGTCACGATTCCTCTCGGAATCGTGCTGACCCGCACCGCCCCGCCGGTGGTGCACATCACACGTGCACCGGTCACCTATCAGGTCGGACCCATTCGATCGATCACTGATAGCGTCTGGTGAACGCAGGACATGCCCTGCTTGTTCCCGCGACCGACCACCATTTTCGCCGCCAGTGATTCGATCTGGGCCGCCAGACAATAGCGGACCACGCGGCAAAAGTCGCAATCAAAACACAGACGAGTCGAAACCGACGACGAATCGACACCGTTCGTCGAACTCGCCGAGACCTTGCGCACCGTCACCGAGACAATTTCGTACAGTGTGCTCGTGGTTTCACTGATCACCGAAGGCAGCGCAACGGATCAACGGGGTCAACCCTTCCTCCGGCGGCGTAATCAGCCATGGCTCATCCTGGTCGGCGTGTTGGTGCTGATCTGCACAGTTGTGTGGGTCAGGGCTCTGACGACCGAGGACGACAGCGGCACGGCCATGTCGTGCAACTCTCCGAGCCCGGCAACCGACGCGAAAGCGCCGCCACCTGCGCCGTTAGGGCAGCGGGTCGGATCGTCGCGGCTGCAGGACGTCGATCCGGCGCCGCTGGCCTCGTCGAAGGTCCGGGTACTCAATGCCAACAACAAGAGCGGGCAGGCCTCGCACATCGCCACGGCGCTCGGCGATCTCGGCTTCGCGAGCGCGCCTGGGCAGCAATTCGGTAACGATCAGATATACGTCAACGGCGACCTGGAATGCACCGGCCAGATCCGCTACGGCGTGAACGGCCGCTCGGCCGCCGCCTCCGTGCAGCTGGTCGCGCCGTGTGCCGAGCTGATCGAGGATCAGCGTGGCGACGACACCGTGGATCTGGTGCTCGGATCGGTGTTCGGTGAGTCACTGCGGCCGAGTGCCGATGCCGAGGAGGTGCTGCGTTCGCTGAAGAACCCGGCGCCGGGTGGGTCGCCGTCGATCGACGGCACGCTGCTGGCGGCCGCACGACAGAGCCGCTGCTGAACCTCGCGTCCCGGGCTCGGTGCTGAACCGTTCAGCACCGAGCCTGCCGCACCGGGTTCGCTAGGCGCCCGGAATCGGGTCGGTGGCGCCGACCCGATCGAGCAGCTCGATCAACTCATCGGCGATTCCCGGTGCCACGGCAGCCACCAGATCGCCTGCCGCGCCGGGGTTGATAGCCGGTGGCAGAACGAGCCGCGCGCCCGCCTCCGCGGCGATCAGGGCCCCGGCCGCCCAGTCCCACGCATTGAGCCCGTGCTCGTAGTAGGCATCGACGCGGCCGGACGCAACCAGGCACAAATCGAGGGCCGCCGCACCGAACCGCCGGATGTCCCGAATGTTCGGCAGCACCTCGGCGACCAAGGCGGCCTGCCTGGCACGCCGGTGGGTGCCATAGGCGAATCCGGTGGCCACCAATGCCAGCGACATCGACTCGACCGGTGTGCAGCGCAAGTGTTCGACGGTGCCGTCGGCATCCTCCCGCGCCGCGCCGAGACCGAGTCCGGCGCTGTAGGTCGATGCCCGCGCAACATCGACAACCGCGCCCGCGACGGGGCGTCCGCCGCGAACCGCGGCGACCGACACGGCATAGCCCGGAATGCCGTACAGAAAGTTGACGGTGCCGTCGATCGGGTCGACCACCCAGTAGATCGTGTCCTCGGCGCCGCCTGCCAGGCTGCCGCCGCCTTCCTCGCCGAGGATCGGGTCACCGGGACGCAGGTCGGCGAGCAGCTCGCGGATCAGTTCCTCGGTCTCGGTGTCCACGACGGTCACCGGGTCGGTGGGATGTCCTTTCGTCTGCACGTCACCTGCGACGCGCGCACCGTCCGGACCGAAGACTTCGGGACGGCGCGCCCGGACATGTGCGGCAGCGGTCTGCGCGAGATAGACGGCGATCCGGCGCAGCTCGGCCTCGTCGCCCGAGGGCGTCGAAGGGGCTTCAACAGTGACTGGCGACGTGGTTTTCAGCACGGCCTCCATCGCATCACAGATCCTCGCCGAACGCGCAGCAGCGCACGCCATTACTCTTGTCGTGCACGACACAGCGCCGTCGTCGGGCACAAGCTCATTCGCGTGCCTTGCGGCCGTGGCGGGACTGTGCGGCGGCGTCATCATCACACCGGCCAGCACAGGGAACGAGGGAATCGTCATGTCCGCTCGGGGGCACGCATTCGGTATCGATATCGGTGGCAGCGGCGTCAAGGGCGCCGCGGTGGATCTGGCCACCGGCGCGCTCGTCCATGAGCGGATCAAGATCGCGACACCGCATCCGTCGACACCGCAGGCGGTCGCCGACACGGTGGCCAAGGTCGTCGCCCAGGCGGACTGGGACGGTCCGGTCGGCGTCACGCTGCCGTGTGTGGTGCTCGAGGGCGTCGCACGCACCGCGGCCAATGTCGACAAGGCCTGGATCGGCACCGACGCGCGGGCGCTGTTTTCCAACGCCCTCGGCGGCCGGGAGGTCACCGTGCTCAACGACGCGGACGCGGCCGGCCTGGCCGAAGACCGTTATGGCGCGGCAAAGGATTTCGCCGGCCTGGTGCTGCTGCTGACCTTCGGCACCGGCATCGGCTCGGCGCTGATCTTCCACGGCACGCTGGTGCCCAACAGCGAATTGGGCCATCTCGAATTCGGCGGCATGGAGGCCGAGCATCGGGCCGCCGCCTCGATCAAGGACCGTGACGGCCTGTCCTACGAACAGTGGGCGGCGGAGGTGAGTACGGTGCTGAGCGGTCTGGAGAATCTTTTCTGGCCGAAGGTGATCGTCGCAGGTGGCGGCATCAGCCGCGATGCGGACCAGTGGATTACTTTGCTGACCAACCGAACTCCGGTGATTCCCGCGGATCTGCGCAATACCGCGGGCATCGTCGGCGCGGCGATGGCCATCGACGCGGGCATCGCGCCGTGATGCGGCGCGGCGTTTTGTGCGCCGGGCCGAGGTTCCGAGGAACCGCCAATGCGACAGGTGGCCATGGGTACCCTGGTTCGATCGTTACAATGGAAAGTACTCCGGCCGCGAGCCGGAAACCCCCAGCCCGGCACTCCGCCGGTGAAACCCGACAGACCGCTCCGCCGGAACACCACTCTGGCGTGACGCCGCACGAGACCGTCACGAAAGGGCGTACGTGGTAGCCACGACCCGTCAGACCGCCGACTCGGCCGAGGCCGACTCCGCAGATGTAACCGAAGCACGGCCGGTCCGCAAGGCTGCTGCGAAGAAGGCCCCGGCGAAGAAGGCCGCAGCCAAGAAGGCTCCGGCCAAGAAAGCCGCTGCCAAGGCGCCCGCAAAGAAGGCCGCGAGCAAGAAGGCCGATGGCGAGCCCGGCGAGGAAAACCTCGACGAGGAGTCGCTCGATCTCGAGGACCTCGGCGATCTGGAGGTGTCCGAGGACGACCTCGTCGAGGAGGAGGTCGTCGACGACCCTGCCGAGGCCGCCGACGACGAAGCCGAGGCCGAGCCGACGGCAGCCGACAAGGCTTCCGGCGACTTCGTCTGGGACGAGGAGGAATCCGAGGCACTGCGGCAGGCCCGCAAGGATGCCGAGCTCACCGCCTCGGCCGATTCGGTGCGCGCCTACCTCAAGCAGATCGGCAAGGTCGCGCTGCTCAACGCCGAGGAGGAGGTCGAACTCGCCAAGCGGATCGAGGCCGGCCTCTACGCGGCGGAGAAGGTGCGCGAGTTCGCCGAGCAGGGTGAGAAGCTGCCGGTCGCCATGCGCCGCGACTACACCTGGATCGTGCGCGACGGCAACCGCGCCAAGAACCACCTGCTGGAAGCCAACCTGCGCCTGGTTGT
This sequence comes from Nocardia sp. NBC_01009, assembly GCF_045208035.1. Classification (NCBI taxonomy): domain Bacteria; kingdom Bacillati; phylum Actinomycetota; class Actinomycetes; order Mycobacteriales; family Nocardiaceae; genus Nocardia; species Nocardia sp. NBC_01009. The sequence goes on from NZ_CP108695.1 coordinate 6,839,288, forward strand.
CTCGCTGGCCAAGCGCTACACCGGTCGCGGCATGGCATTCCTGGATCTGATCCAGGAGGGCAACCTCGGCCTGATCCGCGCGGTGGAGAAGTTCGACTACACCAAGGGCTACAAGTTCTCCACGTACGCCACCTGGTGGATCCGGCAGGCCATCACCCGCGCCATGGCCGACCAGGCCCGCACCATCCGTATCCCGGTGCACATGGTCGAGGTCATCAACAAGCTCGGTCGCATCCAGCGCGAGCTGCTCCAGGATCTGGGCCGTGAGCCCACTCCGGAGGAGCTGGCCAAGGAAATGGACATCACGCCGGAGAAGGTGCTGGAGATCCAGCAGTACGCGCGTGAGCCCATCTCGCTGGACCAGACCATCGGTGACGAGGGTGACAGCCAGCTCGGTGACTTCATCGAGGACTCCGAAGCCGTTGTCGCGGTCGACGCGGTGAGCTTCACGCTGCTGCAGGATCAGCTGCAGTCGGTGCTGGAGACGCTGTCGGAGCGCGAGGCGGGCGTGGTCCGGTTGCGCTTCGGTCTGACCGACGGCCAGCCGCGCACACTCGACGAGATCGGTCAGGTCTACGGAGTTACCCGTGAGCGCATCCGGCAGATCGAGTCGAAGACCATGAGCAAGCTGCGCCACCCCAGCCGCTCTCAGGTGCTGCGGGACTACCTCGACTAGATCGAAACGGTTCCGACAGGCCCGTATCCGCTCAGCGGATGCGGGCCTGTTTCGTTATCCGACCGCTAACCAATTTCGGTTTCAACCAAACCATGAAGTGACCGAAACCACTTCTGCGGATTGAATTTTCGAGACTCGAGCCGCGCAGTCCTGCCGTATCGTCTGACCCGCTGTCGTTTCAATAGCCGGATGTTCTTACTCCGGTATAGGGGGCGTTACGTGCTAGATATTCATCATTTCAGTTACGGGTTGCTCACCCCACTTCTGGCCTACACCATGTCCGTCACCGGATGCCTGCTCGGATTGCAGTGCGCCGCAAGGGCACGCACCGGAGACAGCCGCGGCGGCTGGATCGTCGCCGCCGCGATCTCCATCGGCGGCACCGGCATCTGGGTCATGCATTTCATTGCGATGCTTGGCTTTTCGATCCGCGGCACCGAGATTCGCTACGACGTCCCGCTCACCCTGTTGAGCGCGGTCACCGCGATGGCGGTGGTCGGCATCGGGCTGGTCATCGTGATCAGGCCGCAGCCGACAGTGCTCGGTCTGCTGGCAGGCGGGAGCTTCACCGGCATCGGGGTCGGCGCGATGCACTACACCGGGATGTACGCGATGAAGTCGGACGCGGACATCGCCTACGACTCGACGCTGGTTGCGCTGTCGATGGTGATCGCCGTCGTCGCCGCGACCGTCGCGCTCTGGTTCACGTTGCGCGTCACGGGTCTTCTCGCCACCGTCGCCGCGGCGCTGATCATGGGCGTCGCGGTGTGCGGCATGCACTACACCGGGATGGCGTCGATGCACGCACACCGCAACGACCATGCGATGCCACCGTCGGGCACCGGCGCGATGGAGCTGATCGCCCCGGTGATCGTGGTGATAAGCGTGGTCAGCATGCTGCTGCTCATCAGCGTCAGCCTCACCGACATCGATCGCAGTATCGACCTGCCGCCACTGAAACTGAGCAATGTGCGCACGGAAAGTGCTGCCGCACGGAGGGTTTCGATCGCGCAGCCCGAGCCGCTGGAGCCCGCGACGGCCTACTGGCCGACCATCGAGATCACTGACCGGCCCCGATCGAGATGATCTCCCCCGCGCCGACCGCATCGGTGCGCGAGGTGTCCTTCAGGTCGACGCCCGACCTGCCGAGCAGCCGAGCGCCGGAAACCAAGCCCGCCACCACCTTTGCCGCCTGCGCATAACCCAGCCCGTCCGGCGGGTGGATGTTGGAAATGCAGTTGCGGTCGGCATCGGTCCGGCCCGGCCTCGGCAGGTGGGTCAGGTAGATGCCGAGACTGTCAGCCACCGACAGTCCCGGCCGCTCGCCGATCAGCACGACGACCGTTGCCACACCCATGAATTCGGCTATGTGGTCGCCGAGGGCGACCCGCGCCTGCGTGGCGATCACCGGGGCGGCGATCGAATACCGCGGCGCGAGTTCCTCGATGAGGGCGGCGACCATGGCAGGGCCGTGATCGGTCAGTGCACGCGGCGAAAGCCCGTCTGCCAGTACGAATCCGATCTCCGCACCGCTGTGCGGCACATGCGACATAGCCTCGCCTGCCGATGAAGTGGCGGGCACTCGCCCCAGATCGGGCCTGCGCAGGTACTCGGCGCGGTCGCAGGCCCGGCTGCGCACATGCGCAACGTCCCCCAATCCCAGCCCCGTGATCTGCTCGGCCAATTCGGTCACACCCAGCGGCATGTGCACCGCATCGCGGGCCGCCGCATGCGCGGCACGAAACTCCAGCACTCGTCCCGTCGGGAGGGCGTCACCGGTGCGGCCGAGTCCGATCCTGGCCTGGGTGGTGCGCCGCAGTTCTTGCCAGAACCGTTGCTCCGCAGCGTAATCCGATCCGATCACCGGCGACGCCACGCTGCCTGCTTCCTGTCGATCGGCACCCGGCACGGCGTCTGCGGGCCGCCCTTCGACGACCGCGCTCTGCCGGTGGCCCGCCGCTGCGGTGCGGGCATCGAACTCGGACAGCACAACGAAGTCCGCGGCCGAGCTGTCGCCGCTCATCGTGCCACCGCCAATGCGCGCAGCGGCGAGGCGAGCGGCTCGACGGGCAGCACGCGACCGGTGGCATCGATCATGCCGAGGCCGTCCAGCCACGCCTCGAACTCCGGCGCGGGCCGCAGCCCGAGCACACGCCGGGCATACAGCGCGTCGTGGAAGCTCAGGCTCTGATAGCCGAGCATCACGTCGTCGGCGCCGGGCACAGCGATGACGAAGGCGCAGCCCGCCGCACCCAGCAAGGTGAGCAGCGTGTCCATGTCGTCCTGGTCGGCTTCGGCGTGGTTGGTGTAGCAGACGTCGACGCCCATGGGCAGGCCGAGGAGCTTGCCGCAGAAATGGTCCTCCAGGCCCGCCCTGATGATCTGCTTGCCGTCGTAGAGGTATTCCGGGCCGATGAAGCCGACAACCGTGTTGACCAGGAGCGGGTCCAGGTCGCGTGCCACCGCATAGGCCCTGGTCTCCAAGGTCTGCTGATCGACGGGCTTGCCACCGGCGCCCAGGTGCGCACCCGCCGACAGCGCCGATCCCTGACCGGTTTCCAGGTACATCACGTTATCGCCGACCGTGCCGCGGCCGAGCGAGCGGCCGGCCTCGTTCGCTTCGCGCAGCAACGAGATGTTCACCCCGAAGCCCGCATTCGCGCCCTCGGTGCCCGCGATCGACTGGAACACCAGATCCACCGGCGCACCGGCCTCGATCAGCCCCAGCGTGGTTGTCACATGCGACAGCACACAGGATTGGGTCGGAATATCGAAGCGCGTGCGCACCTCGTCGAGCAGATGCAGTAGATCGGCGGTCGCCTGCGGCGAATCGGTGGCGGGATTGATGCCGATCACCGCATCACCACAGCCGAGCAGCAGCCCGTCGAGCACGGCGGCGGCGATGCCGCGGGGATCATCGGTGGGATGGTTCGGCTGCAACCGCGTGCCCAACCGCCCCGGCAGGCCGATGGTGGTGCGGAAACCCGTAGTCACCTCGACGGCGCGCGCTACCGCGATCAGATCCTGGTTGCGCATGATCTTGCTCACCGCCGCGACCATTTCCGGCGTCAGGCCCGCCGCAACGGCCGCCAGGGTCACCGCCGCGCCGACGCCCGCCGAGACCTCGAGCAGCCAGTCCCGCAGCCCACCGACGGTGAGATGCGAAATCGGCTGGAATGCGGTGCGGCCATGGGTGTCGATAATGAGCCGGGTGACCTCGTCGGACTCGTACGGCACAACGGGATCGTTCAGGAACTCCTGCAGCGGCACCTCGGCGAGCGCCCACTGGGCGGCGGCCCGCTCGGCATCGGACCCGGCCGCACAGCCCGCGAGTTCATCGCCACTGCGCAACGGGGTGGCCTTCGCGAGCAGTTCGACCAGTCCGTCGAAGACATAGGTGGTGACGCCGAGTTGCTGGGTGTAGCGCGTCATTCCAGTTCCGCTTCCGCGCGGGCCAGCATGGCGAACTCCTCGTCCGGCGAGTTCGCCACCAGCCGGTGGCGGCTGTAGAGAGCGAAATAGAGCAGGAAAGCGACGAACGCGGCGAGCGTCCACGATGCGGCCACCGGATCGACGAGGAAGGTGGCAATCACGGCGGCGCAGGCGATCACGAGCGCGAACGCGGTGGTGACGATGCCGCCCGGGGTGCGGTATGGCCGTGGCATGTTCGGCTCGCGGACCCGCAATACGATGTGGCTGACCATCATCAGCACGTAACTCACCGCCGCGCCGAAGACGGCCATGTTCAGCAGCATCGCACCCTCGCCGGTCAACGACAGCGCGAAACCGATGGCGCCGGGCACGATCAGCGCAAGCACCGGGGCCTTGCGGTTGTTGGTGACCGACAGGCCGGTCGGCAGGTAGCCCGCCCGCGAGAGCGCAAAGGTCTGGCGCGAGTAGGCGTACACGATGGAGAAGAAGCTGGCCACCAGGCCCGCGAGCCCGATGTAGTTCACCAGCTTGGCGGTCGATCCGTCGCCGAGCGCCTCGACAAGCGGGTTACCGGAGGTCGAAATCGCTTGGGCGCCAAGGGCTCCGGTGGCAAGGACAAGCACGGCCGCGCCGGTGACGATCAGCACCAGCATGCTGATGATGATGCCCTTCGGCACGTTCTTTTCCGGCTCGCGCGCCTCCTCGGCGGCCAGCGGCACACCCTCGACAGCCAGAAAGAACCAGATCGCAAACGGAATGGCGGCCCAGATGCCGAACACGCCGAACGGCAGGAACGACGAGCTGCCCGCGGCATTCGGGTCGGCCGGAATATCGGTCAGGTTGCCCGCGTCGAAAAGTCCCCATGCCGACACTGCGAACACCGCGAGACCGACCAGCGCGATGGCGGTGATGACGAACATCGCCTTGAGCGCCTCCCCTGCACCCGTCAGATGCACGCCGATGAAGAGCGCATACACGGCCAGATACACCCACCAGCCGTCGGTGATACCGAACAGATTCAGCGATTCGATGTATGCGCCGATGAAGGTGGCAATGGCGGCGGGCGCGATCGCATATTCCAGCAGGACCGCGGTGCCGGTGGCGAAGCCGCCCCACGGACCGAGCGCGCGCCGGGCGAAGGTGTAGCCCCCGCCCGCGGTCGGCAAGGCCGCCGACAGCTCGGCCATGCCGAGCACCACTGCCAGATACATGCCCGCGATCACGACAGTGGCGATGAGCAAGCCGCCGAAGCCGCCCTGTGCGATCCCGAAATTCCAGCCGGAGTAGTCGCCGGAGATCACATAGCTCACCCCGAGCCCCGCGAGCAGCACCCACCCCGCCGTGCCGGAGCGCAACGTCCGCTTGGCCAGATAGTCGTCGCCGGTCGGGCTGCCGACCTTCCCCTCATCGATCGTCATGTTTGCTGCACACTCCTCATCCACCGGCCCACGCGGTCGGTGGCCCAATTCTGGGATGGACATGTTGCGCGGAGGTGACCGGACGTTACGAGCGAACCGCCAGGTCAGGTGACCCCGGGCACACCGAGGGCGGGTCGGGCGACACGACCGGGTGGCGCACGGCAGACTGCATAGCGTGGTTGCTCCCACTTCGCGCCGGCCTCGGGCACCCTGGACACACACCCTCGATCTCGACACGGAGGTGCGCGCCGCGTGGGCCTGGGTAAGCCGCCCTGGCCTGCTGCGTCGGATTCCCCCCGCGGTGCGTTATCACCTCTCCGCCGCACCCGCGAGCACCGCGTATGCGTTCACCCTCTTCGTGACCTGGTGGACCCTGCGCGGCGTTGGCGGCTCGGTCGAGCGCAGGCTGATCTTCTCCGCCTCGACCAACCTCTACAACATGCAGCACAACCCGATTCAGGTGTTGGTCGCCTCCGCATTCTGGACCGAGGGCGAGTTCCCGTGGGTGACTATTGCCGAGTTCCTGCTGCTGATGGCCGCCGCGGAACGCTGGCTCGGCACCGGACGCTGGATCCTGCTGTTCGCGACCGGGCACATCGGGGCGACCTTGCTGACCGTGACCGCGATCGACCGTCTCATCACCCGCGGCATCATTCCGACAAGGGTCGCAGTCGCCGCGGATGTCGGCACCAGCTACGGATTCACCGCAGTGCTGGCCGCGATGGCGTTCCTCTTCCGCGGCAAGGTCCGGGTGGCGTGGATCGGCCTCATCCTCGTCTCGCTGGCCGCCGCCCTGGTCGTCGGCCCGACATTCACCGACTACGGCCACCTCTGCGCGGCATTGATCGGACTGCTTGTCGGCACGGTCGCGAGCACGTTCTGGCGACGTGTGGAACGAGTGCGCAACCGGTCGGACGAGGTTGATCAGGAGGTGTGATCAGGCCGTGGCCGGTGGCGCGACGCGACGCTGCACCAGGCCGATAACGGGTTCTACCACGCGCGCCGCGATCGGGCCGAGCACCGCCATCAGCAGCACATACGCCGAGGCGAGCGCGGCGAGGTCGCCGTCGACCCCGCCCATGGTGACCGCCAGTCCCGCGATGACGATGGAGAATTCGCCGCGTGCGACCAGTGCCGCGCCCGTCCGTGCGCGGCCCATCCTTCGGATGCCCTGCCTGCTGGCGGCCCACCACCCGGTGGCGATCTTGGTCAGCATCGTGATGACGGCGAGCGCGATGGCCCAGCCGAGGACAGGTGGGATGGCCTGCGGATCGGTGCTGAGCCCGAAGGCCACGAAGAAGATGGCCGCGAAGAGGTCCCGGATCGGTTCCAGCAATTTCGTCGCCTCGTGCGCGGTCGAACCGGAGATCGCGATACCGAGCAGGAACGCGCCGACCGCCGCAGAGACGTTCAATGCGGAGGCCGCCCCTGCCACCAGCAGTGCGGCGCCCAGCAGCTTCAGCAGGAACACCTCGCGGTCGGAGCTGTCGACGACCGCCGACACGATGCGGCCGTAACGCAGCGCGACAACGAGCACCACTGTCACTGTCACCAGCGCGATGGCCAGTGCCTTCAACCCGCTGAAGAAGCTGAGACCCGCCAGAATCGTGGTGAGCAACGGCAGATACATCGCCATCGCGAGATCTTCGAACACCAGAATCGACAGGATCACCGGAGTTTCCCGGTTGCCGAGCCGTCCGAGATCGTTGAGCACCTTGGCGACGATCCCCGAGGACGAGATGTAGGTGACCCCCGCCATGGTGATCGCGCCGTTCACGCCCCAGCCGAGCACTACTGCCACCACCGCGCCGGGAGTCGCGTTCAAGACGATGTCGAGCAGACCCGCGGCCCAGGAGCGCCGCAAACCGGTCACCAGCTCCGGCGCGGTGTACTCGAGACCGAGGAGCAGCAACAGCAGAACAACGCCGATTTCGCTGGCGAGACGGCCGAATTCGTTGGCCGCACCGAGTTCTATCAAGCCACCTTGGCCGAACGCCAGCCCGCCTAAGAGGTACAGCGGGATCGGCGACATGCCGAAGCGGCCTGCGACTCTGCCCAGCATGCCAAGGACGAAAAGGACAGCCCCGAGCTCGAGTAGTGCGAGCGCGGTTTCCGTCACGGGCTCACCCGTGCGTAAGAATTTTGGCGGCCGCGTCCAGACCGTCGGGCGTCCCGACGACCACGAGCAGGTCATCGACGGCGAAGGTGAAATCGGGACCGGGTGAGGGGTGCAACTGGCCCGCACGCATCACCGCAACGATCGATGTCTTGGTCCGCGTGCGCATTCCGGTCTCGCCGAGGGTGCGGCCCTCGTACGGCGAATCCTCGCCGATGGGCAGCTGTCTGGTGGTGATGCCCGGCAGATCCCGATGATCCTCGCGCAGCTTCGCGACCAACTGGGGTGCGCCGAGCAAGTTCGCCAGGACGGCGGCCTCGTCGGCGGTCAGCGGAATCTGGGCGGCGCAAGCATCGGGATCGTCCAGTTTGGACACGATGAGATCGATGCCGCCGTCACGGTGGTCGACCACGCCGATTCGGCGACCCGAGCGCGCCGAGAAATCCTTGCGGACCCCGATCCCGGGAAGAGCGGTGACATCGACATTCACACTGTCCACCCTAGCGCTCGAGTACGACACACATTCAGGTGAGGCTAACTGCCGACGAGTCCACCGATCGCACCGCGCGCGAGCACGATTCCAGCGATGGCCAGCGCCCAGCCGGTCGCGCTGTCGGCGTGCCTGCTCAGGAAGTTGTCGATCCGGACGAGCAGCGGCTCGATCCTGCTGTGCCACATCGTCCGTGCGGCGATCAGCACCAGCGCCGGCCCGGCCATCACCACGCAGTAACCGGCCAGCAATATCACCGAAGAGACGATCGACAGGTGACTGGTCGCCAACAGACCGATGGCGGCCAGGTAGGGCACCATCGAGAACACCTCCAGCGTCCCCGCGCTGAGCGCGAGCACCGCGAGCCCGGCCACGGAAGACTGCGATGCCAGTACCCGGGTGCGCCACGCGGCGGTCCGATCCAGCTCTCCACGCGCTCGGCGCTTGGTGGAGTCGAATCGCCACGAGACCGCGAACAGCGCGACGCCGAGCGCCAGTTGCGGCACCAGCAGCCACGGGCTGCGCGCGGCGTCGCGGAAACGCTCCAGACCCGAATCCACGACGAACAGGCCGAGCACACCGACGAGGAAATAGAAGGCCGTGATCGCAGCCAGATAGACCAGCATTCGGCGGGCAGGTGGGCGCTGCGGCGCAAGCAGCAACCACACGGGGACGATCAGCGTACCGATGCTGGTGCTGTCCACCAGGGCAAGTCCGATCAGGGCGAGTATCAGTGTCACCGACCGAGACTCCCTCGTGTTGGGCGGCGTCGGCGTCGGCCGTCGGACCGACGACCGCTCATCACTTCGGTGGACCTGCGCGCGGCTCGGTGTGCTGTGATGGGGACGTGAGGAGGCAGTGGTCGGCGTTGTCGGCGATGGCGCAGGACGCGCTGATCGCCGCCTTTGTGTTCGCCTTCGGCGCGACGCTGTATGTCGCGGGGCTGTATCCGATGACCTCCGACAGTATCGATCCGTCGCTAGCGGTGCGTTTCGGCGTGCTCGCGCTGATGTGCGCGGTGTCGCCGGTGCGCCGCAGGACCCCGATGTGGGCACTGGCCCTCGGACTCGTGCCGCTCGGCATCGACCTGTGGCTCGGTGCGACGGTGCCGATCTGGATCATGTATTCGGATCTGATCTATGCCGCAGTCCTGTACGCACCGCCCGCTCGGTCCCGGTTCGTGGTGGCGGCGGGCGCGGTGCTGTCGGCGGTGGCGGCGGTGCTCGCCCTGGTGCTCACCGGCGACTGGCGCGTGATGGCGTTGGCGATCACCGCGGCGGTCGCCTTCATCGGCACCTCGATCTGGTGGGCGCTGTCGGTGCGGCACCACAGGGAGATCGCGGGTGCCGAACGCACACGCGCGCAAGCACTTTCCCTGGTCGCCGAGCTGGACCGGCGGGCGGCGATCGCCGACGAGCGCAAGACGATGGCGCGCGACCTACACGATGTGATCGCGGGCCACCTCTCGGCGATCGCCATCCAATCCGAAGCGGCGCTCGGTGTGTTGTCCCGCCAGGAATCGGCCGACCCGTCGGTGACCGGCATCGTCGGCTCGATCCGGTCCAACAGTGTCAGCGCATTGCAGGAGATGCGGACCATGATCGGGCTGCTGCGCCGCGACGACGGCGCCGAGGACGATCCGGCCGCGCCGCGGCGGCTCGCGCAGCTGCCGATCCTGGTCGACGCGGCCCACGCGGCCGGGATCACCGTGCGGGTGGCCACGGACATCGACGGCGTCGAACTGCCGAGCGCGGTCGACCAGGCCGCCTACCGGATCGTCCAGGAAGCACTCACCAACGCGATGAAACACGCACCGGGACAAGCGGTCGACATCGACGTGTCCGTCGAGGCGACGACAGTGGCTGTGCTGGTGCGCAATCAGGTCAGATCGACGACGCGGCAGCAGTCCGAGGACCCGGAGGCAGGGCGCGGCCTGGTGAACATGCGTGAGCGCGCCGCCGCACTCGGCGGCAGCTTCACCGCAGGACCGGCTACCGGGGGTTGGGAAGTGCTTGCCCGACTACCGATTTCGACCACCAAGGAGACATCGTGACGATTCGGGTGCTGATCGCCGACGACCACGGCGCAATCCGGGCCGGCCTGCGGATGATCCTCGACGCCACCGCGGACATCGAGGTGGTCGGCGAGGCCGCAGACGGGGATATTGCTGTGGCACAGGCGAAAGCGCTGCGCCCGGATGTGGTGCTGATGGATGTGCGAATGCCCGGAGTCGACGGCATCACCGCCACCGGCCGGATCACCGCCGACGCACTGGCCAAGGTCCTCATCCTGACCACCTTCGATCTCGACGAGTACGTCTTCCGAACGTTGCGAGCCGGCGCCTCGGGGTTCGTGCTCAAATCCGCGTCGGGACAATCGCTGGTGGACTCCGTGCGCGCGGTGGCCGCGGGCGATGGCGTGCTCGCGCCGGAGGTGACCGCGGCGGTAATCAACGCCTTCGCCACGACCACCATCGAGGACACCGAGCCCGCGCCCCAGGGTTTCGCCGATCTCACCGAACGCGAACGCGAGGTGCTCGACTGTCTCGGCGATGGGCTGACCAACGCGCAGATCGCCGCCCGACTGTTCATCGGCGAGACGACCGTGAAGACGCATGTCTCGCGGGTGCTCACCAAACTCGGTGTGCGGTCCAGGGTTCAGGCTGCGATTCTGGCCACGGAAGCCAAGGATCGGTAGTCAGCGATCCAGTGGGGCGAAGGTGCCGTCGGGGCCGGGCAGGTACTCGACGACGGCAGTGACCGCTCCTGCGGGCAGCGGACCGTAGAGATGCGGAAACAGCATGGACTCCGGGTCGCTCGGCACACCCGGCTCCCACTTCACCGGCGCGCCGACACGCGCCGGGTCGATGCGTAGCAGCACCAGATCCCGGCGACCCGCGAACAGCCGATTGGCAGGCAGGTGTGCCTGCTGCGGCGCGGACAGGTGGATGAACCCGACCTCGTCGAGCGAAGCCGGCCGGTGCTCGCCGGTCTGGCGCGTGGTCAGCCACTCCGACAGAGTGCAAATGTGAACGAGAGTGTGAGTGTCGTGGATCACGGGTAATCTCCCGGTAGACAACTGGATAGGCCTGTTCGTGATCGTGATCGCGTGGGGTTCGGTACGTGACCAGTGATGTTCGCCTTTAGCGAAATCCCAGGTCGTGTTACAGAAAACACACAGAATCACTTCCGGGAACAAAGCCCCCGTCCCGAACGTCTGACAGAGTAGTCATACCCCTGCTGGGAAGTAGCGGTAGCGAGCCCGCGGAGTGACCACGGGCCCCACACCAGGTGAACGGACTGTAGTGCCGGGAGCCAGGACGGAGGAGTCATGCCAGGAACCCTGACAAGCACCCCACTGACCGCGGTCGATCGTTGCGACCGCTGCGGGGCGGCTGCACGAGTGCGTGCCGTACTGCCCGCAGGTGGCGAGTTGCTCTTCTGCCAGCACCACGCGAACGAACACATGGATCGACTGCGTGAGCTCGAAGCCGTGATCGATACGGAATCGGCCCCCGCCCTATAACCCGTCCAGTTTCGCGTCCCGACACAACAGCATCGAACAACAGAACATCGCGAATACCAGCAGCGGGCGACCTACACGTCGCCCGCTGTTGGCGTTGCACCGCACTCGCCGAGGATGCCGTCCAGCAGTGCAGCAAGGCCGAACGCGAACGCGCCGTCCGGATCCGCCGGCGCCTGATAGTGCTCGCCCGCGGCCGCCCCGACGCGCGAGGACAGCGGGAACTGCGCCACCGGCATCGCCTGTGTCAGCAGCGGACCGTGCTGCACCCACCACTGCGCATCCGAGAGTTCGGCGGTACTGCGGGTCGCGGCGATAGCCATGCGCGCGTTTCCGGTCGCGAATTCCGATAGCACGGCGATGACCCGGTCCATCGCCACATCCGATAGACCGATCCCGTCTATCGCGCCCAATTGGCGTTCGTAGCGCCGCATTCGGCCGGGGCCGAGCACCAGTCGCCACGGCGGCACCTCGAGCAGCCACGGATGGTTGATCAGCTCGGTGCGCACTTGGGTGGCGATGGCGGCCATCCGATCGCGCACGGGCACGTCGCCCGGGATGGGCGCATCCTCGTCGGCCACCGCGTCGACCATCAGCACCGCCAGCGCGTCCTTGCTCGGCACATAGGTGTAGAGGCTCATGGGTTTGAGACCGAGTTCGGCAGCGACCGTGCGGATGGACACCCTCTGGTAGCCGTCGCGGTCGGCGAGGGCGACCGCGGCGGTGACCACGGCGTCGAGGCTGACTGTCTGTTTGGGTCCGCGACCGCCGAGACGCTGCGGCATGGTATGCCGCCAGAGCAGGCCAATCAGCTGTTTCGCCTGGTCGGGAGTGGTGCCGTTGGTCACGTGCCTCCTCGAAATAAATCCAGTACGGTGTACGTTGTTACAATACTCCGTACGCCATACGACGAACTAGGGGTGCGCTCTGCCAAGCACACAGGCCACATATCTTCCCGACCGTCACATGTTCGCGCTGTGGACCTGGACCGGGCATGCCGTCGGACGCGCACCGGAGGGCGACCACGAGACCATGCGGCTCGCGGTACCGACCGGCGCGCGCAACGCCATCGAGGTCGCGGACGTCGACTGCGCGCTCGTCGACCCCGAGGATCTGCTCGGTCTGACCATCGAGAGCGCGGGGCCATCCGTCGACGCCTGGCAGGCCGCCCTCCGCCACACCGGCGAGCTGTCGGACCCCGCGGCCACTGCGGGCAACACCACCCACGAGACGTCGGGCCAGCCGGACGCCGCTTCGCCTGCCGCCGCGACGCAGCCGATCGGACCGACGCTTCCGATTGCGGCACACGCTGTCCCCGACGCGGTCGGCACGTCGATCTACGCGGCCGAACGCGCGCTGCGCGTGCTACACGAAACCCGTTCCATCGCCGCGGAATTGCGTTCCACACTGAAGGCCGAGCTGCGACCGTATCAGGCACGTGGCGTCGGCTGGCTGCACGAGACCGTCGCCGCGCACGGTGGCGCGGTGCTGGCCGACGAGATGGGGCTCGGCAAAACGGTGCAGACCATCGGCTTCCTACTCGGCCGGGCCTCGGCAGGACCGCAGCTGGTGGTCTGTCCCACCTCGCTGGTTGGCAACTGGGCGCAGGAAATCACCCGGTTCGCGCCGGAGCTACGCCCGGTCGTGTGGCGTGGTGGCGACCTCGCCGCCACAGCGGGCGAGGTCATCATCACCGGGTACCCGACGCTGCGCCTGCACGGCGGCGCACTGAACGACCGAACCTGGGCGACAGCAGTTTTCGACGAGGCGCAGGCGCTGAAGAATCCGCGCACCCAGATCGCCAAGGCGGCACGCGCACTCACCGTCGACGCGCGGGTCGCGCTCACCGGAACCCCGGTCGAGAATCACCTGGAGGAACTGTTCGCACTACTGAACCTGGTCGCGCCCCGACTGTTCGGGCACCGCACCCAGTTCCGACGCCGGTTCGTGCGGCCGATCCACGAGGGCTCTGCCGCCGCGGCGGCGCGGCTGCGCGATGCGATCGAACCGGTGGTGCTGGCGCGCAAAAAGACTCAGGTCGCCGCGTCGCTGCCGGCGAAGATCCACAGCGATCTGCTGTGCGATCTCACCTCGGAACAGGAGACGCTCTACGACCAGTTGCTCGATCGGGCGATCGACGACGGATTCGGCCACGGCGCCCAGCGCCAGAGCCGGGTGCTCGCGGCACTGACCGCACTCAAACAGGTCTGCAACCACCCCGGCCTGATCACCGGCGAGCTCGGCGAGCTGGCAGGTCGCTCCGGCAAGCTCGACCTGTGCACCGACATCGTGGCCAACAATCTCGAAACCGGTGATCCGACACTGATATTCACCCAGTACCGGCAGACCGGCGAACTGCTGGTGCGACACCTGGCCGAACAGTTCGGGGTGAGCGCGCCGTTCTTCCACGGCGGACTGAACCAGTCGGAACGGGCCGCGATCGTCTCCGGGTTCCAGGCCGAGGACGGACCGCCGGTGCTGGTGCTGAGCCTGCGGGCGGCGGGCACGGGCCTCACGCTGACGCGCGCCGCCGACGTCATCCACTTCGACCGGTGGTGGAACCCGGCGGTGGAGGCCCAGGCCTCCGACCGGGTGCACCGGATCGGTCAGACCAGGACCGTCACCATCACCTCCCTCACCTCGGGCACCACCGTCGAGGAGCACATCGCGGGGATGCACGACCGCAAGTCCGCGCTCTCGGACCTCGGCGATTCGGCAGGTATCGCCGCACTGGCAAAGCTCGACGACGACCAGCTGGTCGAGATCCTGCGCCGCAAGAGGGAGTTTCAATGATGGTGTCAAGCCGCAGCGCTGATCGGGGCTGGTGCCTCGATGGTGAAGGTGCGGTTGTCGCGGATGAGCGCCCAGATGACGTCGATAAGGCGGCGGGCCAGGGCGATGAGTGCTTGGGTGTGGGCTTTCCCCTCGGCTCGTTTCTTCTGGTAGAAAGCGCGGGAGGGACCATCGGCACGGCGGATACTCGACAGCGCGGCCATGTAGAAGACTTTGCGCATGCCTCGGTGATATCGCTTGGGGCGGTGCAGGTTTCCAGTGATCTTGCCGGAGTCGCGGGGCACCGGTGCCAGCCCGGCGTAAGCGGCCAGCCGCCCCGCGCTGCCGAAGACCGACCGCAGGTCACCGCCGGCGTCGGCCAGCAGTTGCGCGCCCAGAATCGGGCCGAATCCGTCCACACTGGTGATGGCCGCGGCATGAGGATGCTCACCGAATCGCTCGGTGAGCTGTTTGTCGAGGGCTTTGATCTCGCGGTCCAAGTCGAGCAGCTGAGCTGCCAGCCGGGCGATCAGGGGCGCGGTGACTGCCTCGCCGGGCAACGCGATGGACTGCTCACCGGCAGCGGCCAGGGCCTTGTCGGTCATGACGGCGATGCCCTTGGCCCAGGCGCCGTGCTCGAGCAGGTAGGTCCGCACACCGTCGTGCCCGGCCGCCCGCAGACCAGCGGGGGTTCGGAATCCGGTGAGCAGAATCAACGCCGAGCGGGTGGAGTAGTCGAAGGCGCGTTCGAGCGCGGGGAAGATCGAGGCCAGCATCTCACGCAGTTGGTTGATGCCACGCACCCAGTCGGTCATCAGGTTCTCGCGGCGCGCGATGAGCACCTTCAGATCGGTCACGATCTGATCGGGGCTGGTGATCGGTGTCAGATCCCCACGCATGCGGGCGGTTTCGGCGATGGTGCGGGCGTCTTTGGCATCGGTCTTTCCTTCACCTGTGAACGCTCCGGCCATCCGGTTGACCAACCGGCCAGGCACATACATCACCGGATCCGCGGTGGCCGACAACAAAGCCAGCAGCAGCCCCGCCGCGCCGGAGGTCATGTCCACTGCCCAGAGGACCTCGACGGCCTTGGCTCGAACCCGGGCGATCAACGCATCGATCGCGGGCTGACCGTTGACCACCTTCTGCGAGAACACGACCTTGCCCGCCCCATCGACCACGCAGACGTGGTGGGCAGCCTTGCCGACATCGATTCCGACCCAAACCTTTTCGCGGACCTTCACCGGGCCCGACCTCCCGTTCGCACAACCCGACCCCGCGGACGACCCTGCCTGCATCTCCATAAACAGCGACTACGCGCACAGATTTCAATCGGCGGCCAAGGCGTCCAGAACGGCAGGGCGGCCACTCCTTCGAAACCACCCAGCGGCAAGAACTGATCAGCCACACCCCGCCGCCCTGGGCATTCAAGGCACCCGGCCCTGAACACCTACAACCTTATGGAGAACTGATGGCGGACAACGAATTCGGCTACACCGCCTGGGGCATGGACTGGGTTCGCCTTGCCGAGCCGATACGCCAGACCCGTCCCGAACCACTGCTCCCCCGAGCCCGCAGCATCGCCCGCAACAACGGCGTCCAGGCCACGATCGAGGGCCACGTCGTCCGCGGCGCCATCCACCGTGGCGGCCAGGCCTCGGTCACCCACGTCGAGGTGACGCCGCTGCCCCGCGCCGCCGTCACCGCGATCGCGGAGATCATCACCGACCCGACGGTCCTCACCGACGACATGCACCGGGCACTCGTTACAGCGAGCGTCGCCACGGCGCCCGTGCTCGCAGGCACCGACTGTTCGTGCTCGGCCCGTTCGGCCCGCTGCGTGCACGTCTTGGCGGTGTTCTACGAGATCGTCCGACGCGTCGACGAGAACCCCCGCCTCGCCCTCGAACTCCAGGGCTATTTCCGGCCGGCGCAGGATGCGGCGGCGACCACAGTGGAAGCACCGCGATGGGTGCCGATCAACACCCTCGACCCCGTCGACTACTTCGGATCGCACCCGAGCTGACCGGCTGAGGTCGCGACCTTGGGGATTGCACTCGCTGTCGACGCATGAACCCGAAGACTCGCGCGGTGCCGTCGCCGATCTTCACCGGGTTCCTGGCCGATGGGCACGGAATCGGAAACTGCCTGCGCCGGTGTCGATCTCGATATCGGTGAAACCGACTCTGGCGAGGCGCTCCGCGGCATCTTGCGGGGGCACCGGCAGGCAGGTGTCGCCCAGGTGCATCAGGCGGAAGGCTCGGGTGTCGAGTCCGTCGCTGCCCGCGAACACACCGCCCGGCTGCAGCACCCGGAACGCCTCGGCGAACAGCGCGTCCTGCTGCCGGACCGTCGGGACGTGGTGCAGCATGGTGAAGCACACCACGGTGTCGAATTCGCGGTCCGGCAGCGGCATTTCAGCGCCGTCGCCCTCGACCACGGTCATCGCGCCGCCGTGCCGGTCACGCAGGCGATCGGCCAGTGCGGTGTCGATCTCGAGTCCGGTGAGGGTGCTGGTTCGCTCCAGTAGGGCGCGCACGTTCGCACCGTAGCCGGGGCCGATCTCCAGTGCGGAGGAACCGAGTTCGAGACCCGACAGCGCCCACGGAACGATCTTCGTCGCACTCGCCCGCTCCCACATCGCCGACCGGCAGAGGATTCGGTGGAAGTAATTCATCGCCATCAGCTCACGCTAGGGGCGCGCGGGCGCGGCCACGACAGGCTACGGTGACACACTGTGTCGCAGAACGGCCAACCTTCGGTCTTCGGCCGATCCCTGGTGCTCCCGGCCACCGCCGACGACACCGCGATGGTCTTCGGCGCCGGCGTGCTGCCCGCAGGCCATTGGTTCGACACCCACGAGCATCCGCAGCATCAGATCGCCTGGGCCGCACGGGGTGTCCTCGTGGTCGAGATCGGCGACGGCCACTGGGTGCTGCCACCCACCCGGGCGCTGTGGATTCCCGGCAACACCGGGCACCGGACCGGGACCTCCGAGGGGGCCACGATGCACGGCATCTTCGTGGAACCGGACCGGTGTCCGGTCGCCTTCGGCGCGCCGACCATGCTGCGGGTCACCCGGCTCCTGCACGAATTGTTCGACCATCTCACCGCACCCGACACTGCCCCCGCGCCACGTCGCCGCGCGGAGGCAGTGGTTTTCGATCTGCTCGAACCGGTCGACGTGATCCCGATCGGCGCGCATCCGCCGTCGGATCCACGAGCCAGGCAGGTGGCCGATGCGCTCACCCGCGATCCGGCCGATGATCGCACCCTCGGCCAGTTCGCCGTCCACGTGTCCGCCGCGCCGCGCACGCTGGCCAGACTGTTCGTCGCGGAAACCGGAATGAGCTTCGGCCAGTGGCGAACTCAGATCCGGCTTGCCGCCTCGCTTCCGCCGCTGGCCGCTGGCGTGCCGATCGCGCGGATCGCCGGACGGGTCGGATACTCGACACCGAGTGCGTATGTTGCGGCGTTCCGGCGCGCGGTCGGCGTATCGCCCGGGCGCTACTTCGCGCGCTGATCAGGAGTTCGTACCGCCGTCGACGGTGAAGAACGCACCGGTGATGCTGCGGCCGGTTTCCCCCGCAAGGAAGGTCACCATTGCGGCGATGTCGGCGGCGGCGCCGAAACGACCGAGCGCGGACAGTTCCCGCTGGTGGGCGGCATGGTCGCCGTCGGCCGGATTCATGTCGGTGTCGGTCGAGCCCGGCTGCACCAGGTTGACCGTGATGTTGCGCGGACCGAGTTCGCGCGCAAGCGCTTTGGTGAATCCGTTCAGCGCGGACTTGCTGAGGTTGTACAGCGAAAGCCCACCGAACGGCGCATGCTCGGACAAATTCGTGCCGATGCTGATGATGCGGCCGCCGTCGGTCATATGCGCCACCGCGGCCTGTGCACCGACGAAAGCGGCGCGGGCGTGGATATTGAGCGCGCGGTCGACCTCCGCCACCGTGAACTCCTCGAACGGTTTGGCCGGGAAGATGCCCGCATTGTTGACCAGCACATCGAGCCCGCCCAGTTCGGCGGCGGTCCGGTCGACGGCGCCCTTGACATCGGCGGCGTCGGCGCTATCGGCCTGAATCGCGATGGCCCGGCGACCGAGCGCCTCGATCTCGGCGACCACGGACTTCGCCAGCACATCGGCGCTCTGGTAGGTCAGTGCCACATCCGCACCGGCGGCGGCCAGCTGCCGCGCGATCGCGGCGCCGATCCCCCTGCTACCACCGGTCACCAGCGCCACCTTGCCTGTCAGGTCCGACATTGTCGCTCCTCCAATTTCTGTGTCGATCAGTACATAAATAGCTAAGCGCATACCCAGGCCCGCGTCAAGGGGTATATTTAACGATCGACACAGAAAGGAGACCGCCATGGCGACCCGCGGACGCCCGCGCGCTTTCGACCGCACCGAAGCATTACGACGCGCCATGGAGGTGTTCTGGGAGCACGGCTACGAAGGTTCGTCGATGAGCGACCTCACCTCCGCGATGGGCATCAACTCACCGAGCCTGTACGCCGCATTCGGCGGTAAGGAAGCACTGTTCCGCGAGGCCATCTCGCTCTACGGGCAAACCGAAGGCGGCTACACCGACCGCGCCCTGCGCGAGGAACCCACCGCCCGCGCCGGCATCGAGGCGATGCTGCGCGACAACGCGGTCGCCTACACCGTCGAGGACAAGCCGCACGGCTGCATGGTCGTGCTCGCGGGCTCCACCTACACCACCCGCAACGAGAGTGTGCGCGACTTCCTCATCGAAAAGCGGCGCGAGACAACCGAAAACATCCGCAGACGGCTCGATCGCGGTGTCGCCGAAGGCGATCTGGCCCCGACTGCCGACACCGCCGCACTGGCCAGCTTCTATACGACGGTCCTCTACGGGCTATCCATCCAGGCCCGCGACCGCGCCGATCTGGCCGAGCTGACACGGTCGATCGACTGCGCCATGGCGGCCTGGCCCGCCGACATCTCGGTACCGAGCGCGCCATAAGGACGCTCCGAACTACAGGCGCGGATCGTGCATCAGCCGAAAGCTGTGCAGCGCAGTCGAATCGCCGATCGCGGTGAACTCCCGGCCGACCACCTCGACCGCCGAGATATCGCAGTCGTCAGCGATGTCCTCGACCGACAGCCGCATCGGCCGATCGGCACGATGCCACGGCGTCACCGCGTACGCGGCATCTTCGACCGCCAGCATCACCCAGAGCGGAATGCGGCCGTCGGGCAGAACTCGGTAGTTGCGTGACACCCGGCGCTACTTCCTCCGCAGCGCCGCGATGCGCTCGACCAGCTGATCCGCCGTAGCCAAAGCTGTTGGCGGGCCGCCACATTCGCGGCGCAGCTCGCCATGGATGACGCCGTGCGGTTTGTTGGTGCGGTGATGGTGCATGGCGACGAGACTGTTGAGCTCGCGGCGCAGCTCGCCGAGCCGGTCGGCAGTCGCGACTCGCTGCGCCGCGCTGGCGACCTGCGGGCCGGGGTCGGGGGTGCTCGACTCGCCGCGCTCGGCGATCTGTCTGGACTGGCGATCGCGCAACAACGCCCGCATCTGATCGGCGTCGAGCAGACCAGGGATGCCGAGATAGTCCGCCTCCTCGGCACTGCCCGCGATGGTGGCGGTGCCGAACGAGGAACCCTCGTAGATCACCTGATCGAGCTCGGCGTCGGCGGCCAGGGCGACAAACGGCTTCTCGTCCTCGCCCGGCTCGTCCTTCTGCTTGTTGGCATCGATAAGCAGCTCGTCGTCGAGGCCGTCCTTCTCCCGATGCGGCTTGCCGATGACGTGGTCGCGCTGCAACTCCAGCTGCGCGGCCAGATCCAGCAGCACCGGCACCGAGGGCAAGAACACGCTCGCGGTCTCACCCGGCTTGCGCGCACGCACGAAGCGGCCGACGGCCTGGGCGAAGTACAACGGGGTCGAGGCGCTCGTGGCGTACACGCCGACCGCGAGGCGCGGCACGTCGACGCCCTCGGACACCATCCGCACCGCGACCATCCACGGCTGGGTGTTATTGCTGAACTCGGCGATCCGCTTGGAGGAGTCGGGATCATCCGACAACACCACCGCGGGCCGCTCCCCCGAGATGTGCTCCAGCAGTTCGGCATAATCGCGGGCGCGCTCCTGATCGGTGGCGATCACCAACCCGCCCGCGTCGGGCATGCCGGAGGTGCGTTTCTGCCGCAGGCGGGTGTCGGCGGCGCGCAGCACCGCGGAAATCCAGTCGCCGGCCGGGTCCAGCGCGGTACGCCAGGCGCGTGCGGTGTGCTCGGCGCTCAGCGGCTCGCCGAGGCGCGCGGTGTATTCCTCGCCCGCACTGTCGCGCCAGTGCGCCTCGCCGGAGTACGCGAGGAACACCACCGGCCGCACCACGCCGTCGGCGAGCGCCTCGGCGTAACCGTAGGCATGGTCGGCGCGCGAACGCGGGAACCCACCCTCGTCGGGTTCATAGGTGACGAACGGGATCTGACTGTCGTCGCTGCGGAACGGGGTACCGGTCAGCGCGAGTCTTCGGGTGGCATCGCCATAAGCCTCGGCGGCCGCGTCACCCCAGGTCTTGGCGTCGCCCGCATGGTGGATCTCATCGAGAATCACCAGGGTCTTGCGGTTCTCGGTGCGCACCCGATGCCGGGAAGGATGCGAGGCGACCTGCGCGTAGGTGACCACGACACCGTGGTAGTCGCCGGAGGTGCCGCCCGTCGCGTTGGAGAATCGCGAATCCAGCGCGATGCCGACCCGGTTCGCGGCCTGCGCCCACTGATGCTTCAGGTGCTCGGTCGGCGCGACGACGGTGATCTGGTCGACGGTGCGGTCGGCGAGCAACTCTGCGGCGACCCGCAGTGCGAAGGTGGTCTTACCCGCGCCGGGGGTGGCCACCGCGAGAAAGTCCCGCGGCTTGGTCGTCAGATATTTCGTCAGTGCGCGACGCTGCCACGCACGCAGCGAACCACCTGAAACCGTGGCGCTCGATGCTTCAGAATTGCCCGGCGTTTCCGCTTCTCCCGCCACAGCGGCGCCCGACCCAGTCACGCAGAAGACCCTACTGGCCCGGTATGGCGTGTCGCCAAACCGACGCGGCCGAGGCGACCGGCATCACATGTCGACCCTGGAGTTCCCGCCGCGTTCACCTGCCGCACGCCGACACATTGCACCGTCGAAGCGGTGCCGAACCGACTTGTGCGCGATGCTGTAGAGACCATGACCGACGACAGTGCCCTATCGAGCGCCACCACCGCTATCCACAGCGGCGGCGGCGCGGAACCCGTCGGGGCGGCCCGCTATGTCCGCGGCACGGCCGCCTGGCTGGCGCGCGCGGGCCGGCAGAGCGGCAGGCTCGTCGCCCGCGTCGTGGTGAAGGCATGGAACGATTCCATCTTCGCGAAGTCCGCGGCCGCGGCGTTCTGGCAGACGATGTCGCTGGCGCCGCTGCTGCTCGGCGTGCTCGGCAGCCTCGGCTACGTCGGCGAGTGGTTCGGGCCCGACACAGTGGAGATCGTCGAGCAGAAGATCATCGCGTTCAGCCGGGATCTGTTCAGCACGACCGTGGTGTCGGACCTGATCGAGCCGACGGTCACCGATGTGCTCGGGCGCGGGCGGGCCGCCTTCGTGTCGGTGGGTTTCGTGTTGTCGCTGTGGGCAGGATCCTCGGCGATGGCGACCTTCGTCGACTCCATCGTCGAGGCGCACGGACAGCAGGATGCCCGGCATCCGGTGTGGCAGCGGATCTTCGCGTTGCTGCTGTATGTGCTGTTCCTGATCGCGGCGGTGTTCATCCTGCCGCTGATCGCACTCGGACCGGCGCTGATCGGGCGGGCATTACCGGACTCGTGGCGCGAGCCGGGACTGCGCTTGATCGACTCGTTCTACTACCCGGGTGTCGGCTTGCTGCTGATCATCGGCCTTACCACGCTCTACAAGCTGGCATTGCACCGATCGCTGCCGTGGCACCGACTCTTCGGCGGGGCCCTGGTCGCGGGTGTGTTCTTCATGGCCGCCAGCGAGGGATTGCGCCGATATCTGTCATGGGTGACCAAGACCGGTGTCAGTTACGGCGCACTCGCCACCCCGATCGCGTTCCTACTGTTCACGTTCTTCCTCGGGTTCGCGGTGATCCTCGGCGCGGAATTCAATGCCACGGTCCAGGAGTTCTGGCCTGCCGGCAGCACCCGCATCGATCAGATGAAGGAGTGGCTGTCCAACCAGATTCTCGGTGATGTGGCCGATGACGAGGAGCCGGCAGCCGACATTCCCGCCTCGGACACCGCGAGCGCCGATACCGAATCCGCGCCGAATCGCGCGGCGGAGACAGAATCCGTGCGCCTGTCGAAGACGCCGCGCCCCGAGACAGCACAAAGCCCCGAGCCGAACTCAGGGCCGCAGGCACAATCGAATACCCGAACGGCATCGATCACGACGCCGCCGGGTGGGGCCGACTCGAATCAGTCGCCCTTGCGTAGCCCGTCGTAGACCTTCTTGCACTCGGGGCACACCGGCGAACCGGGCTTCGCGGAGCGGGTCACCGGGAAGACCTCGCCGCACAGCGCAACCACGTGGGTGCCCATGACGGCGCTCTCGGCGATCTTGTTCTTCTTCACATAGTGGAAGAACTTCGGGGTGTCGTCGCCCGTCGTCTCGTCGGTAGTCGTGTCCGGGCGAACCAGAGTCTCGGTACTCACGGATTCCATGATGCCGCATCCGCGCGCGAGTGGCCGAACACGGTGGCGGCAGAACTCGCTGACCAGGTCATGTGCGGTTGAACGCCGACAGTGGAAGACTCGAGGGTATGCAGCAGTACGGCGATTCCCCCAACGCCGACGACATCGGCCGCGGTGATCGCCCGGACGTGACGGTGCCCACTCCCGAACGCACCTCCGGCTACTTTCCCGGCAGCGACGACAAACACCCGGTGCTGATCACCGAGGCCGCACCGTCGCTGGAAGATCAGCATCGCGCCCGCGTCCGCAGGTACACGATCATCATGGCCTTCCGCATCCCCTGCCTGGTGTTGGCCGCGTTCGCCTACAGCGCCTTCAGCAATGCCCTGATCTCGATTCTCATTATCGCCGCATCCATCCCGCTGCCCTGGATCGCTGTGCTGATCGCCAACGATCGCCCGCCGCGCCGCAAGGACGAGCCGAGCCGCTGGGACGAACGCCGCAAGGCCATCGAATCGCGTCCGCACAACGCCATCGACAGCTGAGTTCCCGCCCTAACGGGACTATGCGGGAACCGGGGCGGTCATGCGCCGAATTCCCGCCGAGAGCAGTGCCGCGATGCCACAGAGCCCGCCCGCGATATACCAGGCCGTGGTGTAGCTGCCCTGGAGATCGCGGATGACGCCCGCGCCGGTCGCGGCGATCGCCGAACCGATTTGGTGCGCGGCGAACACCCAGCCGAAAGCGACCGGACCATCCGCGCCGAACAGTTCGCGGCACAGCATCACCGTCGGCGGGACGGTGGCGATCCAGTCGAGGCCGTAGAAGATGATGAACACCCACATACTGGGCTGGGTGTGTGGCGAGAACAGCGACGGCAGGATGAGCAGCGATAGTCCGCGCAGGGTGTAGTAGCCGACCAGCAGGTAGCGGGGGTCGACCCGGTCGGTGAGCCAGCCCGAGGCGATAGTGCCCGCGACGTCGAAAATGCCGACCAGCGCGAGCAGGCCGGCCGCGGTGGTGGACGGCATGCCGTGGTCGTGTGCGGCGCTGACGAAGTGGGTACCGACCAGGCCGTTGGTCGATGCGCCGCAAATCGCGAATCCGGCTGCCAACAGCCAGAATCCGGGTCGGCGCGCAATGGTGGCGAGCACGGTCAGCGCGCGCATCGCACCGCCGGTCGCGGGCGTGCGCAAGCCCACCGAGCTGCCCGCTTCCGCGCCGTAGGCGGAAACGCCTGCGTCGCTGGGGAAATCGCGGATGAACAGCCACACCAGCGGCACCACGGCCAACGCGGCGCCGGCGACGATCAGCGACGGCACCCGCCAGCCGTGATCGTGTGCCGCCGCCGACACCAGTGGCAGGAAGATCAGCTGCCCGGTCGCGCCCGCAGCGGTGAGCACTCCGGTGATCAGTCCACGCTGGCGCACGAACCAGCGGCCGGTGATGGTCGCCACGAACGGCATCGACATCGAGCCGACGCCGACACCGACCAGCAGACCCCAGGTCAGCACCAGATGCCAGGGCTGTGTCATGAACACGGTCAGCCCGCTGCCCGCCGCGACGAGCAGCAGTGCGCACGCCACCACTTTGCGGATGCCGAAGCGGTCCATCAGCGCGGCTGCGAACGGCGAAATCAGGCCGTACAACAACATATTCAGCGAAACCGCCGCGCCGATCGTGCCGTGCGACCACCCGAATTCCTCGTGCAGCGGATCCATCAGCACGCTCGGCACGGACCGGAAAGCCGCGGCGCCGAGCAGTGCGACGAACCCCACACCCGCCACAATCCATGCCGGATGCAGCCACGGCCGGTTCATGGAATCGATAGGTCCCTGCGCCGGGGGCGTCTGCAGTTCGGTCACCTGCTGAGCGTGCCGGAATCTCCCTCGGGGAACGAGTGGCCGGGATGCCATTAACCGCCAAGATCGTGCCACTCCGGCGCGACCGGCGCCGCCTCGACAGCGCACCGGCCGCCCCCTACTGTGTGGCGGGGGAATTCGACAGAACGTCGTTGTGGCGTGGCACACAGTCACGCGGCAGGCAAGAGGCGCAGTGCCGCACCAGCGTTCACGCGGCCGTCGGGGCATACCCCGCAGGACAGAGGAGACAGCATGATTCGGTGGGCCTGGGCCTTCCTCGATCGGCCCACGCAGCGTTTCGACGACTGCGCGACGTTTTGGTCCACCGTCACCGGCACCCAGCTCTCGCCCCGCCGCGGCGCGAACGACGAATTCCTCACGCTCCTACCGGATCCCGCGCTGTTCGCCGCCGCAGGGGTCAAAATGCAGTCGGTCACCGGCCTCGGCGGCGTGCACATCGACTTCGATGTCGACGACATCGCCGCCGCCGTCCGCATCGCGCTCGACCTCGGCGCCGACCTGGTCGCCAACCACCCGGACTACGCCGTCCTGCGCTCGCCGTCGGGCCAGACGTTCTGCTTCACCCCCAGCGGCCGCGCCAAGGGCCAGCCCGCGCCGGCCGTCATCGCGCCGGACGGCACGCTGACCCGTTTGGATCAGGTGTGCCTGGACATCGGCGCCGCCGATCACGAGGCCGAGTCACACTTCTGGACCGTCCTGACCGGCTGGGAGCACCAGCAGGGCAGGCTGCCGGAATTCTCCCGGCTGCGCGCAAAAAACCAGCTGCCCCTCCAACTGCTGCTGCAGCGCCTCGGTGCGCACCGCCCGACCAGTGCGCATATCGACCTGTCGTCGTCGGATATCCACGCCACCGCCGCCTGGCACGAATCCCTCGGCGCGACCCGAATGCAGAATCACGAACACTGGATCGTCATGTCCGACCCCGCCGACGCCACCTACTGCATCACCTCCCGCGACCCGAGCGGAGTCTGACGGCCGCCGAGCGGCACCCGGCCGAGCGTCGACGGCACGCGGATCTGTGACACGGCGAACACCTGGCGAGTGCTGTGCGGTTGCGGTGGCAGAGTACCGATGTGCCTACGAACCAGACGACGACCGGATCGCTGCTCACCGCGTTGTGCCCGGATCTGCGGACCGCGCTGACCCGCGTCCGCTACGACGCGGACACGCTGCTCGAGGTGCTCGGAGTCGACGTGCACGCGGCGCTCGGCCGGTCGGAGCCCGTGCCGGTGCGCCGCGCCGCACGGGACGCGGGCGAACTTGGCACCCTGATCCGGTTGCTGTTGCTCGGCGACGCACTGCCCCAGCGAGAGGTCGCCGCCGCGCTCGCACCTGTGGATATCGAGCGCGCCGTCGCGGCAGGATTGCTGGACCGGGACGGTGATCTGGTGCGCGCGGCATTGGACCTGCGCCCTGTGGACGTCGGCGTCGGCACTCGGTGGATCCTGTCCGATCTCGACGACTCGATGCGAAGGCGCACGCTGACCGAAGAGCATGTACTCGGTGTCGGCCACGCTTCGCTGTCGCTGCTGCGCGCGACGCCGACCCGCAAGGTCGGTTCGGTACTCGATCTCGGCACCGGCTGTGGCGTGCAGGCCGTGCACGCGGCCTCCTATGCCGACCGGGTGACCGCGACCGACGTGAACCCGCGCGCGCTGTGGCTTGCCGAAGCGACCGCCGCACTCAACGGCCTCGACATCGAGCTGCTGGACGGTTCCTGGTTCGAGCCGGTGGAAGGACGTCGCTTCGACCAGGTGGTGGCCAATCCACCCTTCGTCGTCGGCCCCGCCCGCATCGAGCACACATACCGCGATTCCGGCCTCGCCCTCGACGGCGCGAGCGAACTGGTGATCTCCCAGGCCTCGGAGTTACTCGCCCCCGGCGGCACCGCGGCGATGCTCGCGGCGTGGGTGCATGTGGACGGCGAGGACTGGCGGCACCGTGTGTCGTCCTGGCTGCCCGCGCACGGCGTCGACGCCTGGGTGGTGCAGCGCGATGTCGCCGACCCCGCCTTGTATGTGGGCACCTGGCTGCGCGACGCCGGACTCGATCCGCGCGACCCGGCCGCGCAGGCTCGCGCCGAACAGTGGCTCGACGCCTTCACCGCGGCCGATGTCGAGGGCATCGGCTTCGGCTTTGTCTATCTGCGCGCCATCGACGGCTCGACCGAGTTGCTCGCCGAGGACCTCACACACGGCTTCGACGACCCGCTCGGCAACGAGGCGACCAGGTATTTCGAGCGCTCGGCCTGGCTGCGCGCCGCCGCAGGCGACGAAAACCTGGCCTGGTCTTCCCGTTTCGCAGTGGATCCGGCGACCGCGCTGGAACGGGTCTATCTGCCGGGCGAGGACGGCTGGGCCCAGCAGGTCGCTCGGCTGCACCGCGGTGACGGACCACGCTGGCAGCACGAGGTTGACGAATCCACCATCGCCCTCGTCGCGGGAATGCGGGCGGACGGGATGCCGTTGTACGAGTTGATCGAACTGCTGGCGGTTGCCACCGGATCCGACGAGGTAACCACGGAGTTCATGGCCGACGCACTGTCGGTGGTGGCCGGACTGGTCCGCCACGGATTGGTGCGACCCGTCTAACCGACGGCCGCACCGGTGGGCGGCGGACGCGCTCGACAACGAGTGTTCCGATTCCGGATGCTTCTCAGGAACTTCTCAGACGGAAGTGACGGAAACCGCAGTTCAGAGCGGTTTATCTGGGCGGTAGCGGGGAACTTTCTCATTGTCGGGTCCGTTGTTCGGAGTGAGACACCACCGACAGGAGGCAAGTCATGACCAGCCCCGCCACCACTCGTGTGCGCACCAGCGATATGGACCTCGACGCCCAGAGCCCCGCCGCCGACCTGGTACGCGTGTACCTGAATGGGATCGGTCGCACTGCACTGCTCACGGCCGCCGACGAGGTCGAGCTGGCCAAGCGCATCGAGGCGGGCCTCTATGCCCAGCATCTGCTGGAGACCGGCAAGCGGCTGTCGGCCACGCGCAAACGCGATCTGGCCATCGTCGTCCGCGAGGGCCAGTCCGCCCGGTCGCATCTGCTCGAGGCCAACCTCCGCCTCGTGGTCTCGCTTGCCAAGCGCTACACCGGCCGCGGCATGCCGCTGCTGGACCTGATCCAAGAGGGCAACCTCGGCCTGATCAGGGCGATGGAGAAGTTCGATTACGCCAAGGGCTTCAAGTTCTCCACCTACGCCACCTGGTGGATTCGGCAGGCCATTACCCGCGGCATGGCCGATCAGAGCCGCACCATCCGGCTACCGGTCCATCTGGTCGAGCAGGTCAACAAGCTGGCCAGGATCAAGCGCGAGCTGCATCAGCAGCTCGGCCGCGAGGCCACCGACGCCGAGCTCGCCAACGAGTCGGGCATTCCGGTCGAGAAGATCTCCGATCTGCTCGATCACAGCCGCGACCCGGTAAGCCTCGATATGCCGGTCGGCAACGACGAAGAGGCCCCGCTCGGCGATTTCATCGAGGACTCCGAGGCCACCTCGGCCGAGTCCGCGGTCATCGCGGGTCTGCTGCACCACGATGTGCGCAGCGTGCTCGCCACCCTGGACGAGCGCGAACAGCAGGTCATCCGGCTGCGCTTCGGCCTGGACGACGGCCAGCCGCGCACCCTCGACCAGATCGGCAAGCTCTTCGGACTCTCCCGCGAGCGGGTGCGTCAGATAGAGCGCGAGGTCATGTCGAAGCTGCGCAAGGGTGAGCGGGCCGACCGGCTGCGCGCCTACGCCAGCTGATCGCAAGGTAATTCGCGCCGGCGACCCCGGCACCCCCATGGCGCCGAGCCACTTCGAAGCCGGTTCGGCGCCCCGGCTCGGTGACCGTATCGGTCACCTGCAAACGCCGACCGGTGTCCGCGCATCCCGTCCCCTCCGGGTTCGCGCGAGCCGGTCGGCGATGCTTATTTTCGGCGGCCGGCAGTGCTCATTTATGTCCCGCTCAGCCCAAGCGCCGCGGGCCCGCGTCGAAACGGCTGGGTTCCGGGCCTATTCGGGCTCGGGCGTAGAGGATCGAGGCCGAGGCCGCCGAGGCGAGAACCGGATCGAAGGACAGTTCACGAAGTTCGGGGATGTCGTCGAAGAGGGCCGAAATGCGTTGGGCCAGTTCGGCGAGGGCAGCCTTGTCGACACGCGGGCTGGCCGGGGTGCCGGACAGCAGTGGCGCGGCGCGCGGCGCGTCGATCAAGGCGGTGGCCTCGTCCTCGGTCAGCGGTAGGGCGCGGTAGGCACGGTCGCCGAGGAGTTCGATGATCAGACCGGACAGACCGAATTCGATCACGGAACCGAACGACGGATCGTCCTGCACGCGTAGCACACAACCGACGCCGGGGGTCGCCATCTTCTGGATATGCAAGACGGGGTCGCCACTGAGTTCCGCCAGATGGGCATAGGCCTGGCGCACCGCCTCGGGCCGCCACAGATCAAGTCGGACACCACTGAGGTCGGGCCTGCGCCGCCACAGTTCCCCGGTCGCCTTGGCCGCCACCGGATAACCAAGTTCTGCTGCCGCTGCGACGGCCTCGTCGGCGTTGTGCACTTCGCGATATTCCACAACGTGGATGCCGTAACAGTCCAGCAGGTCGACGGTTTCCTGGTCGGTCAGCCTGCGCCCGGCGGGGTCCGCCATCCATTGCGCCACCAATCCCCTGGCCCGCTCGGTGTCGATATCGTTCGGGCGGCGGACCACCGAGACCGGCTTGGTGCGCCACTGCGCGTAGCGCCGCACCCTGGCCAGCGCACGCGCGGCACGTTCGGGGTCCGGGTAGGACGGTATCGAGCCGCGCACGGCCGCCCCGCCTTGCCCGCGCATCGCCAGCAGGTTCGGAATCCCCTGTTCGGCAACGAAAGTGGTCAGGATCGGCTTGCCGGAGTCGGGCACGGCCATGGCCGCCTCGCGGATGGCGTCGGCGAATCCGGCTATCGGCAGCGGCACCGGAGGGGCGAAAACCACGATTACCGCGTCGATCTCATCCGACCGCAGTGCCGCGACCACGGCGTCCAGGTAGGCGCCAGGCGTCGCCTCCGGGCCGAGGTCCACTGGCTCGCCCACCGACTGCTCGTCGACGCTGCGCTCGGTCGGACGGGGGCGTCGAGCGCTCTCGGTCGCGCCACTCGTCGGTCGTCGCACCTCCAGCCCCTCCCCTCGGGCCGCATCGACGGCAAGCCAGTTCAACGCGGCGCTGTTGCCGATCACCGCGACCCGGGGACCGGCGGGCAGCGGCTGGTAGCCCAGCAGAGCCGCGCAGTCGAACAGCTCCGAGATCGAGTCGACCTGAACGATGCCCGCCTGCGCGAACAGATCCCGCACGATCGAGCGGTCCATATCGCCGGTCGGCTGGGCCCGCGCCGCGAGCCTGCCGCTGCTCACTGCGACGATCGGCTTGGTCCTGGCGACCCGGCGCGCAATGCGAGAGAACTTCCGCGGATTACCGAAACTCTCCAGATACAGCAGGATTACCTCCGTGGCGGCATCGGTGTCCCAGTACTGCAGCAGGTCATTGCCGGACACGTCGGCGCGATTGCCCGCGGACACGAAGGTCGACAATCCCAGATTGCGTGCGGCCGCTTCACCGAGAATCGCGGCGCCCAATGGTCCGGACTGACAGAAGAATCCGATGCGCCCACGTCCCGGCAGCAGCGAGGCAAGGGTCGCGTTGAGCGCGACCGCCGGATCGGTGTTGGCGATGCCGAGCGCGCTCGGACCGACCACACGCATCCCGTGCCCGCGCGCGGCGGCGACCAACTCGCGTTCGGCGGCGACGCCGTCCGCGCCGGTCTCCCCGAAACCCGCGGTCAGTACCACCAGACCCTTGACGCCTTTGGCCATACAGTCGTCGAGGACCGAACCGATGGCCGCGGCAGGCACGGCGACCACCGCCAGATCCACCTCGTCCGGAATGTCGCGCACCGTCGGATAAGCCCGCACTCCACGCACCGACTTCCGATTCGGATTGACCGGAAACACCGGCCCCTGGAACGCACCGGAGAGCAGATTCGCCAGCACAACCCCACCCACCCGCCCGGTGCCAGGGGTCGCGCCGATGACGGCCACCGAACCCGGCGCGAGCAGATTGCCCACACTGCGCGCCTCCGAGGCCCGCTCACGCGAATCACGCACCGAGAGAAGGGCTTCGGTCGGGTCGATGGCAAATTCCAGGTGCAGCACCGAACCGTCCCTGCTGCGCTCGACCTGATAGCCCGCGTCGCGGAAGACCGTCACCATGACGGTGTTCTCGGCGAGGACCTCTGCGACGAATGTCTCGATCTTGTTCTCCGCGGCGGCGCCTGCCAGATGTTCGAGCAGAATCGAGCCCAGGCCGCGGCCCTGATGCTCGTCGGCCACTACGAACGCGACCTCCGCGGCGCGCGGTCCGGTGCGAGCGAGTAGCTCGTAGCGGCCGACCGCGATGATCGCCTCACCGAGTTCGAGCACCAACCCGACTCGGTCGCGGTGGTCCACGTGGGTGGAGCGGTAGAGGTCCTTGGGCGAAATACGTGGGTACGGACCGAAATAGCGCAGATACCTGGTGCGGTCGGACAGCGCGGCGTGGAACTGCTGCAGTCGATCGGCGTCGTCGGGAGTGATAGGGCGAAGCCGCACCACGCCGCCGTCGGAGGCGAGCACGTCGGCGAACCAGTGCTGGGGCGGCGCCGCGGGGGTGTCCGGGGAATCCGGGGAATCCGGGGAATCCGGGGAATCCGGGACAGGTGTCGGCTCAGTCACGGGGGTCCTCCGGATCTAGGCCGAGCAACCCGAAGGTGGCCCGGCGCGTGGCCAATACGGCCGTGTCGATGGCACGTTGAGCGCGGTCGATCCGCGCGTCCCCAGTCTCCCCGGTGCCGCCGGGCCCGTCCCACCGGCGGTAGGCGATGTCGCCACCGTCACCCATAGTCCGCGGCAGGTCGGCGGCAGGCGCTTCGACGCGGACGCGGTCGATCCAGTCCTGCGGCACTGCGGTTTCCGGTGCGACTGCGCGGTCGAGCGCGGTCGCCAGCAGGTGCGTCCAGGCCCGCGGCACCACCCGGACCAGGCCGTATCCGCCGCCGCCGACGGCCAGCCAACGGCCTTCCGCATGCCGGTCGGCCAACTCTCGCATAGCGAGGAAGGCCGCGCGCTGGCCGTCGACGGTGAGCTCGAGATCGGCCAGCGGATCCTCGCGATGGGTATCGACGCCGCATTGGCTGACGATGATCTGTGGCCGGAATGCCGCCACCGCACCGGGCACCACCGCGTGGAAACCGCGCAGCCACTGGGCGTCTCGGATGCCCGGCAACACCGCAAGATTGATCGCGGTGCCCTCGGCGGTACCGCTGCCGGTCTCCTCCGGCCATCCGGTGTTGGGCCACAGAGTGGCCGGATGCTGGTGGATCGATATCGTCAGCACCCGGGGATCGGAGTAGAAGGCCCGCTGCACGCCGTCGCCGTGGTGTACATCCACGTCGATGTAGGCGATGCGGTCGAAGCCGTGATCGAGCAGCCATGAGATGGCCACGGCCGCGTCGTTGTAGATGCAGAACCCGGCGGCCGAATCGGCCATCGCGTGATGCATGCCGCCGCCGATGCTGACCGCCCGCCGCGTGCGACCCTCCGCGATTTCGCGGGCCGCGGCCAGGGTGCCGCCCACGATCACCGATGCGGCCTGATGCATCCGCGGAAATATCGGGTTGTCCGGCGAACCGAGTCCGTAGTCCGGCGCCAGCGGCGAGCCGACCGGCGCGGTGGCGTGCGTCACGGCCTCGATGTACGCCGGGGTGTGGATGCGCAGCAGATCCGCGATGTCGGCTGCGGCGGGCTCCAACCGCTCGACACCGTCGAGCAATCCGAGACTTTCCGCCAACGCCATGGTGAACTTCAGCCGCGCCGGTTTCATCGGATGCTGCGGCGTCCAGGTGTAGTCGAGGAACCGGTCGGTCCAGACAACGGTTCCGGTAGCGGTGGCCATGGTTGCCACGCTAGAACGTTTCGAGCCACTTGTCGGTGCCTGCCGGTATAGCAGCGCAGATGTCGATCGAGTTGTCGACACGCTCCGGCGGGAAGCTAACAACCCCACAGGTTGTTCGTATGCAGTAGAACTACAGGCAAGTGCGAACACGGCGACACCGCCGTGCGCCGACAGGATTCCCGCAGCACAGTGCATTGGATCGTGACACCGGAGCGCGAGACGGTCCGGCACACGGTGGTGCCGCTGTGCGTGGGTAGAATTCGTGCCGACGAAGGGGTAATACAGGTGAAGGATCTGGTCGACACCACGGAGATGTACCTCCGTACCATCTACGACCTCGAGGAGGAGGGCGTGGTGCCCCTGCGCGCCCGGATCGCCGAGCGCCTCGAGCAGAGTGGTCCGACGGTGAGCCAGACCGTCGCTCGCATGGAGCGCGACGGTCTGCTGTTGGTCGCCGGTGACCGTCATCTCGAGCTGACCGACAAGGGACGCAGCATGGCTGTCGCGGTGATGCGCAAACATCGCCTCGCCGAACGCCTGCTGGTCGACATCATCGGCCTGGACTGGCAGAACGTGCACGCGGAGGCGTGCCGCTGGGAACACGTCATGAGCGAGGATGTCGAGCGGCGGCTGGTCGAGGTGCTCAACCATCCGACCACCTCCCCCTACGGCAACCCCATCCCTGGCCTCGACGAACTGGGCATCATTCCGCCCACAGGCTCCGAGGAGACCCTGGTGCGACTGTCGGATCTGCCGCACGGGCAGGTGCACGCAGTCGTAGTGCGTAGGCTCGCCGAGCACATCCAGACCGACCCCGAGGTCATCGGCCAGCTGCGTGAGGCGGGCGTGGTGCCCGACGCGCGCGTGACGGTCGAGACCAAGCCGGGTTCGGTGGTCATCACGGTGCCGGGCCATGAGGGTTTCGAGCTCTCGGACGAAATGGCCCACGCCGTCCAGGTGAAGCTGGTCTGACACGTGAAACTTCTGGTCACCGGCGGCGCAGGCTATGTCGGCGGGGTGTGTGCACAGGTCCTGTTCGAAGAGGGTCATGAGGTCGTGGTGGTCGACGATCTGTCGACCGGCAATGCCGACGGCGTCCCGGCCGGCGTCCGCTTCGTCGAGGGTGACGTCGCCAGTGCCGCGCCCGCGCTGCTTGCCGCCGAAACCTTCGACGGCGTCCTGCATTTCGCCGCGCAATCGCTGGTCGGCGAGTCCGTGCAGCAGCCGGAGAAGTACTGGCAGGGCAACGTGGTGAAGACACTGGAGCTGCTGGAGGCGATGCGCAACACGGGCACGCCACGGCTGGTGTTCTCCTCGACCGCGGCCGTCTACGGCGAGCCCGAGCAGGTGCCGATCACCGAGGATGCGCCGACCCGCCCGACCAACCCGTACGGTGCGTCGAAGCTTGCCATCGATCACGCCATCACCTCCTACTCGAACGCGCACGGGCTGGCAGCGACCAGCCTCCGCTACTTCAACGTCGCGGGCGCTTACTGCGGGCTCGGCGAAAACCGGGTGGTGGAAACTCATCTCATCCCCCTCGTGTTGCAGGTCGCCCTCGGGCACCGCAAGGCGATCTCGGTCTTCGGCACCGACTGGCCCACCCCCGACGGCACCGCCGTCCGCGACTACATCCACATCCGCGACCTCGCCCAGGCCCACCTGCTGGCGCTGGACACCGCCGAATCGGGCACACACCGGGTCTTCAACCTCGGCAGCGGCACCGGATTCTCGGTCCGCGAGGTGATTTCGGCCTGCGAACGCGTCACCGGCCTGCCGATCGCCGCACAGGATTCCCCGCGCCGCGCGGGCGATCCCGCGACTCTGATCGCCTCCAGTGATCGCGCGGTCGCCGAACTCGGCTGGTTCCCGAAGCACAACGACCTCGACGAGATCGTCGCCGATGCCTGGGAGTTCCTGCGCGCCTTGGGTTCTCGCGCCCACTCGGCACCCTAGACGAGCGCCGGGAAGCGGAAGCCCACCAACTCGGCCGATCCAGGGCCGCGTGCGCAACCATCGACCTGCTGTCTCGGCGTGCGTTCGCGGAGCGGGCGCACTGGCGCACCATCAACAGCCCGAGCGCACCTGGGCCCTGCCGTCGTCGACGCAATGAGCCGGCGGCCGTGGTGACCCCGCCGCCATCGTTCAGCACAACTCGATGCCGAGATCGGCTGCGGTCTCCAGACCGGAGCGGGCCAGTCTGCGCAACTGATCCGGCCGCATACCCGCGTGCAGCGCAGTTTCCAATAGGATCGCCATCTGATGTGACGGGTCGGCCTCCAGCGCCGCATGGAAGGCGATGCCCGCCAGCGGGCCGTCACCGCGGACGTAGGCGCTGTAGCCGAGCAGCGCGGCGGCATCGGCGCGATCGGAATCCGACAGCACTCGGACCAGCTCCGCCCACAGTCGCTCCGCCGAAGCGGCGTGGTCCCCGACCGCCAGCGCGAACAGCGCATCACGCACCACTCGATCACGCAGTGCAGCAGCCAGTTCCGCCAGTTCTCGCGCCGTGAGCCTGGTGCCGAATTCGGTATTGGCGATCTGCCACAGGACGTGCTCGAGCATACGGCGGTGGTAGCCGTCCGGATCGCCGCGCCGGACCGCCCCCGCATACCGTTCGCGGGCGGCGATGACCGCGTCCCCGAGCTGGGCCGCGACCTGTGAGCGCAGTGCGCCGTCCGCGGCCACCATGGCGGTCAGCTCCGAGCGGGCGCGGTGGATGGGCCTGCCGTCGAGCACATGTGCCACCGTCACCATCGAGGTCGCCGGATCCGGCAGCGCCCCAAGCCGTTCCGCGTCTGGCAGGCTCCACCAGCGCTCATCCTTGTCGATCGCGCGGACAGCCCAAGCGCCCCCGAGGATGACGCCGTGATCGTCGACGAGCCGCCGGGCGAAGGTGGCGATCAGTGCACCGTGCGACCCGGTGCGGGGGACGCGGCGAGCGTCGGAACGCCGTCGCGCTGGTGCACGAACGCGGTCGTCGACGATCACCGCCAGCACCTCGCTCGCGTTCTCGCCGTGGCAGATCCGTCCGACCTGCTCCGCGAACACCGCCGCCAACCCGCATCTGCCGCGGTCACCCTGTTCCAGATCGAACCGGACCACCGCATCGATGATCGGGATGTCGACGTGCTCGGGAGCGGCGCGCAACACCGTGACGACGAGCGAGCGCTCCGGCACGAACCCGACCATTGCGGGCAGCGCCGCGATCAATTCGCCTGGATCGTCGATGCGTAGCTGCATCGGTGCGGCTGACTCGAACCGCGGGGCTTGCTCCGCGCAAGTGACGGTGCGGCGCATGCGATCGCCGGAATCCTCGACTGGGGCGGGGTTAACGGGAGTGGTCATGCGTCGAGAGTGCGCTCGCCTGTCACCGTGTCCGGGTGGCCGACCAGGCCTTTCCGCTGCCCTGGGGGAAACCCTTGTCCTGTGGGCGAATAGGCCCTGGAACCGGAGCAGTTGCCCAGCCTTGTCGGTGCCGCCTGCTACTGTCCGCCGCCGGTCCCGCTGCGCGGCCTATGCCTGCTTGACCCGCTGCACGGCCGTCGTGAACAACTCGTCCAGCACGGCCGTATCCGGCTTCGCGTCGCTGAAGGACATGTAGGTCACCGCAATCCGCACGTCACCGACCTGACCGGTCAACGTCTGCATGGATTGGGTCAGCCGGGCTCCGCCGACCTCCGGCGCCACGGTGCGCCGCAACGCCAGCGTGTCGTCGGCGTCGATCGGCGGCGGTGGCTGCAGTTGGGTGGTGACGGTCGTGGTGGCGCCGGCCCGCGCGACCTGCAGCGTTTCGCACCGTTTCAGCTGGTTGCGCAGCGCAGACAACGGCTGGTCGGTCCTGGTCAGCTCGACGGTCACGGTGGCGCGGCTGTCGTTGTCGGTGCCGACCGCGATGGCCGTCTGATCAGGCCCGAACCGCTGCTCGGGCGGCAGGCAGCCCTCGGGCCGCACGGTCGAACCCCGCCCGATACCGGTGAGATCGCCGGCGGCCTGTGCGGCTGCCTCCGGTGGCAGCACGATCGCCGGATACCGGGCCGGGAACTGCGCGGGATCTGGTAACAGCGCCGCGAGTTGGGCACCGATGTGGCGCTGCACAGCGGTCGGCGCGGACGCGACCGGGTGACCGGTCACCGTCGATGCACAGCCGGCAAGCAACAGCGCACCCGCAACGGCAGGCAGCCGGCCCGACATCGCGGATTTGAGTTGCCCTCTGCGCATCGAATCGGGCACAGTCACTCGACCACTGTGCCAAATTCCCGATGCCCGACCGCGATGCCACGCCGTGCACGGGAATGCGGCGGGCAGCACGGCGGTTGGCTGTTGATATGGGTCGGTGTCCGGCCGTGAGCGCGACCGTCTGCGCCATGGGGGACAATGGACAGTGGTTCGCCCGCTGCGAGACGGCAACACGCCGAAGACTTGGAAGTTCTTCGGATAGCTTGCGGCTCGCATCGATGGACCGCGCAGGAAGGAGTACGCGATGGACCACGAGTCGCGAATGTACGAGTTGGAGTTCCCCGCTCCGCAGCTGTCATCCGACGATGGCTCAGGTCCGGTACTGGTGCACGGACTGGAAGGCTTCACCGATGCCGGGCATGCGGTGCGGCTGGCGACTACGCACCTGCGCGAGAGCCTCGAAAGCGAACTGGTCGCCTCGTTCGATGTGGACGAGCTGTTGGACTACCGCTCGCGGCGACCGCTCATGACGTTCAAAACCGATCACTTCTCGGATTACGCCGAGCCCGAGCTCAACCTATGGGCGCTGCGCGACACCGCGGGCACGCCGTTCCTGCTGCTTTCGGGCCTGGAGCCGGACCTGCGCTGGGAGAAGTTCACCACCGCGGTGCGGCTGCTCGCCGAACAGCTCGGCGTGCGGCGCTGCATCGGGCTGAGCGCGATTCCGATGGCGATCCCACACACCCGTCCGCTCGGCATCACCGCGCATTCCTCCGACAGCGACCTCATCGCCGAGCATCAGCGCTGGCCGGGCGAGCTGCAGGTGCCCGGAAGTGCGTCCTCGCTGCTGGAGTACCGGATGGCGCAGCACGGGCACGAATCCATCGGCTTCTCGGTGCATGTGCCGCACTACCTCGCACAGACCGCCTATCCGGAGGCCGCACAGACGCTATTGGAGAATGTCGCGGGCAATGCGGGTCTGGAGATTCCGCTGGCCGCGCTCGGTGAGGCTGCCGCGCGGGTGCGTGAACAGGTCAACGAGCACATCGCGGGCAACTCCGAGGTGGAGACGGTCGTGCACGCGCTGGAGCGCCAGTACGACAGCTTTGTGACCGCGCAGGAACACCAGTCGAGCCTGCTCGTCGGCGACGGCGAACTGCCCAGCGGCGACGAGCTCGGCGCGGAGTTCGAGCGCTTCCTTGCCGAACAGGGCGGTTACGAGGGCAACGCCGACGCAGAGGGCGACGAGACCAAGTAAGGGATTCAGCGGCGATCACCGGGCGGTCGGCCACCCGAAGGTAGCCCGTAGGGTGGTCGGAGTGGATCTGACCGAACTGCTCGAGATACCGGGAACCGACGCCGACGCACTGTACGAGTCGTTCGGGGCGTGGGCGGCCGAGCAGGGCACGCCGTTATATCCCGCACAGGACGAAGCGCTGCTGGAGCTGGCGTCCGGATCGAATGTCATCTTGGCTACCCCGACCGGCTCCGGCAAATCACTGGTCGCCGTCGGCGCGCACATGTTCGCACTGACCCGAGGTCAGCGCACCTACTACACCGCCCCGATCAAGGCGCTGGTCAGCGAGAAATTCTTCGCGCTGTGCGAGGTGTTCGGCGCCGACAAGGTCGGCATGGTGACCGGCGACGCCGCGGTGAACCCGGAGGCGCCGATCATCTGCGCGACCGCCGAGATCCTGGCCAACATGGCGTTGCGTGAGGGCGCAGCCGCCGATGTCGGCCAGGTGGTGATGGACGAGTTCCATTTCTACGCCGACCCCGATCGCGGCTGGGCCTGGCAGGTGCCGCTGCTGGAGCTGCCGCGCGCCCAATTCCTGCTCATGTCGGCCACTCTCGGTGAAGTCGACTTCTTCGCCGCCGACCTGGAGCGCCGCACCGGCAACCCGACCGCCGTGGTCGCGGGCACCGAACGCCCGGTGCCGCTGAGCTATTCGTATGCGCGCACACCCATCACCGAGACGCTCGAAGACCTCGTCACCACCAACCAGTCCCCCGTCTATGTCGTGCACTTCACCCAGGCCGCTGCGCTCGAACGCGCCCAGGCGCTGACGAGCGTGAACTTCGCCAGCCGCGCCGAAAAAGACGCCATCGCCACAGCTTTGGGGGATTTCCGCTTCTCCTCGGGATTCGGCAAGACCCTGTCACGACTGATCCGCCACGGCATCGGCGTGCACCACGCGGGCATGCTGCCCAAGTACCGCCGCCTGGTGGAACGCCTGGCCCAGGACGGATTGCTGAAGGTGGTGTGCGGCACCGACACCCTCGGCGTCGGCATCAATGTGCCGATCCGCACCGTGCTGCTCACCGGCTTGACCAAATACGACGGCGTGCGCACCCGCAGGCTCAAAGCCCGCGAATTCCATCAGATCGCCGGTCGCGCGGGCCGCGCCGGATTCGACACCCTTGGCACGGTCGTGGTGCAAGCGCCCGACCACGAGGTAGAGAACACCAGGCTGATTGCCAAGGCGGGCGACGATCCCAAGAAGCAACGCAAGGTGGTGCGGCGTAAACCGCCGGAGGGCTTCGTGTCCTGGAGCGAGGAGACCTTCGATCGCCTGGTCGCCGCGGCCCCGGAACCGATGGTGTCGCGCTTCGCGGTCACGAACTCCATGCTGCTCAACGTGATTGCCCGACCGGGCAACTGCTTCGAGGCGATGCGTCACCTCCTCGAAGACAATCACGAGCCGCGCCCCGCCCAGCGCCGCCACATCCTGCGCGCCATCCGGCTCTACCGGGCGCTGCGCGATGCCGGTGTGGTGCAACAGCTTCCGGAGCCCGACGCACAAGGCCGCAGAGCCAGGCTCACCGTGGACCTGCAACGTGACTTCGCCCTCGACCAACCGCTCTCGCCGTTCGCACTCGCGGCATTGGAGCTGCTGGACAAGGAATCTCCCGCCTACACCCTCGAGGTCGTCTCACTCATCGAGTCGACGCTGGAGGATCCGCGCCAGCTGCTGATGGCCCAGCAGCACAAGGCCCGTGGCGAGGCGATCGCCGAGATGAAGGCCGACGGCATCGAATACGACGAGCGCATGGAACTGCTCGAAGAGGTCACCTGGCCCAAACCGCTTGCCGAGCTGATCGATCCGGCCTTCGAAACCTACCGCGGCGGGCATCCGTGGATGTCGGAGTTCGCGCCGTCACCGAAGTCGGTGGTGCGCGACATGATCGAGCGTTCGATGACCTTCGCCGAGCTGATCTCGCACTACGAGCTGGCCCGCTCCGAGGGCGTCGTGCTGCGCTACCTGGCCGACGCCTACCGCGCATTGCGCCGCACCGTGCCGGAGTCGGCTCGCACCGAGGACCTCGACGACATCACCGAATGGCTCGGTGAACTCGTGCGCCAGGTGGACTCGAGCCTGCTCGACGAATGGGAGCAGCTCACCAACCCGGGCGCGGAGACCGACGCCGACCAGCTCGCCTTCGGCGCCGAGACGATCCGCCCGATCTCCGCCAATGAACGCGCCTTCCGGGTGATGATCCGCAACGCCATGTTCCGCCGCGTCGAGCTCGCCGCCCTACGCCGCTGGGACCTGCTCGCCGGGATGGGCACCGGCCCGGACTGGGAAGCCGACCTGGCCCCCTATTTTGCCGAGTACGAACGCATCGGCACCGGTCCCGACGCGCGCGGTCCGCAACTGTTCCAGGTGGAACAACGCCCCGAGTTCTGGCACGTGCGCCAGGTGCTCGACGACCCCGCCAACGACCACGGCTGGGCCCTGGAAGCAGTCGTCGATCTGGCCGAGTCCGATGCCGCAGGTGAGGTCGTATTCGACGAGGTCACGGTGTCCGCGGGGTGATCATGGTCAAGGTGTCGTCAACGAGTTCGTTATCGGGGCCATTGCGCTGATACTCTCTCGCGCGGTGCCTGAACGAAGGCAGCAGCACAAACCATGGAGAGTTCCCTTAGATTGATCAGTTCAAACATGCCCGAATCACCCTTCTTGGTCATCAACCCCGAGCGAGTGCGCGATAACTTCCGTGCACTCCACACCGCGCTGCCCACGGCGCGAATTCGGTTCGCGGTCAAGGCAAGTCCGGTTCCGGAGCTCATCCGGCTGCTGGCGGAGGAGGGCGCGGAGTTCGACGTCGCCAGCGTCGGCGAGATCGAACTGTGCCTGCGTGCGGGTGTCGACCCGGCGCGGATGTGCTACGGGAACCCGATCAAAAAGGCCGCCCACATCGCGGCCGCCGATGCCGCCGGTGTGCGCCGCTACGCCTTCGACACCGAGGACGACCTACTGCGCATCGCTGCACACGCACCGGGCTCCGAGGTCGAATGCCGCTTCCTGTCCGCGGCCCCCGAATCCAAGACCCCGTTCGGCACCAAGTTCGGCTGCAGCCCCGCCGAGGCGTTGCGTTTGCTGGTGCGCGCCCGCGATCTCGGGCTGATCGTGGCAGGACCGTACTTTCACGTCGGTTCGCAACAGCTGGACCCCGAGGCCTGGCGGATCGGTATCGAACAGGCCGGAGACATCGCTGCGGCGTTGGCGGACAAAGATATTCGAGTCGAGTCGGTGAACATCGGCGGCGGCCTACCCATCTCCTACGTCGAGGCGGCGCCCGCGCTCGACGACATCGCGGCCGTTGTTGCGGCCGCGACCGCTGAATTCCTGCCCGAGACCGCCGGACTCGTCATCGAGCCGGGCCGTGCGCTCGTGGGGTCGGCGGGCACTATTCACGCCGAGGTGGTCGGCGTGCGCATCGCGCCTGATGGACGGCGCTGGGTGTATCTCGACATCGGCCGCTACAACGGGATGGCCGAGACAGAGAACGAGTACATCGCTTACCGCTTCGTCACCGAACGTGACGGTGATCCCGTAGACGAGGCGGTGGTGGCCGGTCCGACCTGCGACGGCGACGATGTACTGTATCAACGCACGCGAGTCCTCCTTCCGACCACGTTGCGAGCCGGTGATCGCATTCAGATCCTCGACACCGGCGCCTATACCGCGAGCTATTCGTCGGTGTCCTTCAATGGTTTTCCGCCCTTGACCGTTCATGTCTCGGGCGCTGAGCGAGAGTGAGTTGCCCCATGACGGCGGAATTCACCGGCTGGCACGTGCTGGCCGAGTTCGGTGGTGTCGACGCGGCCCTCTGCGATGACCTCGAACGACTCGAAGCGGCGATGCGAAAATCGTTGATCGCCGC
This sequence comes from Nocardia sp. NBC_01009, assembly GCF_045208035.1. Lineage (NCBI taxonomy): Bacteria > Bacillati > Actinomycetota > Actinomycetes > Mycobacteriales > Nocardiaceae > Nocardia > Nocardia sp. NBC_01009. The sequence goes on from NZ_CP108695.1 coordinate 6,881,551, forward strand.
AGGAGTCACGATCTGCGATGTCGTGCACAAGAAATTCGAGCCGCAGGGCGTCACCGTGCTTGCGCTGCTGTCGGAATCGCATGCCTCCATCCACACCTACCCGGAGTCGGGTGACATCTTCGTCGACGTCTTCACCTGCGGGAGCATCGGCGAGGGCGCCTCGAAGGCCGTGGAGCTGCTTCGGGATGAGTTGTCGCCCAAAGAAGTTCGCATGTCGACCATCCGACGCGGCCGGGCCGGGCATCGGGTCGAAGAGCCGGTCGGCGAAGGCCTGACCCGTATCTGGGATGTCTCCGACGTCATCGTAGACACCCACACGCCCTTCCAGCACATGCTGATCGCGAAGACCGAGCAGGGCATCAGCCTGTTCTCCGACAACGATCGGCAGTCCACCGAGTTCTCGCAGCTCACCTACCACGAGGCGATGATGGTTCCCGCCTTCGTGCTGGCCGAGAAGTTGGAAAACGTGCTGATCATCGGTTCCGGTGAGGGCGTGGCAAGCCAGATGTCGGTGGCGGCGGGCGCGACCCATGTCGACCATGTCGACATCGATCAACTCGAGGTCGAGCTGTGCGCCGAGCACCTGCCCTACGGCTACACGACCGCGGAGCTGACCGCAGCGGTCGAGGGCGAGGGCCCGATCACGGTGCACTACGCCGACGGCTGGGACTTCCTCGCCGAGGCGGCCGAGGCGGGCACCCGATACGACGTCATCGTGATCGACCTGCCCGACGAGCGAGTCGAGGACGCGCAGCACAATCGCCTGTACGAGGCGGAATTCCTGCAGCGATGTCGGGCCCTGCTCGCACCCGGCGGTGTGCTGTGTGCGCAGGCCGGTTGCGCGACCATGTGGCGCAACGAAACCCTCAAGCGGTCCTGGCAGCGCTTCCACGAGCAGTTCGGCACGGTCGTGCACTACGGCAGTGACGAGCACGAGTGGTCGTTCCTGTTCGGACTCGTCGAGGCGATCGCCGACCCGGTGCAGGCGATGACCAACCGGCTGGTCACGCTGCCCTACCGTCCGGAGACGATCGACGATCGCGCCCTGGTACGCGGAGCCATCGAGCCGCACGCACTGCGCGCGCAGCAGTAATTGTCGATAGACCGAGACGCACCGGCTCCCTGCGGAATTCACCGCGGGCGCCGGTGCGTTCGGAGATGTCTGCCACTATTGGACGACCGGGTGCCCTGACGGGTTCGCTCTGGATACGTCGCCACCGGCACGGTATGTTTCGACTCCCCGGCCGGCGTCGGCTCCGCGAGCGGCTTCGGCTCCTCGCCAGTGGGTCCGAAGACCTGGCCGTTTTTCCGAGCGCTGCGTTCGAACATGCGCTGCACCGGCGTCGCGATGAAGGTCGTGACCGTGGTCATCACCACGAGAATGGTGTAGAGCTCCAGCGTGATCAGCCCGACGGTCAGGCCGATGTTCAGCAGCACCAGCTCGATCAATCCGCGGGCGTTGGCCAGTGCGCCCATCGCACCCGCCTCCCGCCAGCCCATGTCCTGGGTTCGGGCGACCAGTCCTACCGCACCGAACTTGCTGGCGAACGACACCACCAACACCACGGCAGTCATCACCAGCACCGCGGGTTCGACGATCACACCGAGTTTCGTGTTGAGTCCGGTGTAGATGAAAAAGGCAGGCAGCAGCAGATATCCGACCACTTCCCCGTATCCGGAGGGTAACTCGCGCGACTTACCGTTTTCTTGCCGCGCGCCTGGCCTACACCGCGATCGGCTGAATGCCTTGCGGTGCAGGCTAACTCGATTCGGCAGGCCTGCTAAGGCGGGGGTCGAGGGGCGTCACAACCCCCACCGCATTCTCGATGACACCGGCCGCGGCCAGACACAGGTCCTCTCGGTACATTCCGCCGATGATCTGCACGCCCTGGGGCAATCCCTCGGTCACACCGACGGGAACTGCTACCGCGGGGACTCCGACCAGGGAGCTCGCCGTGCACAACCGCACCGGCCCCATCATTCGCTCATGCTCCTGCGCATCGGTCGGGACCAGTGGAGCCGGTGGCAGCTCGGTCGACACCGGCCCCAAGAGCAACGCATAGCGCGCAAAGAAGCTCGCCCACTGTCGCTGCGCCCCCAGCCGGGCAGCGGTCAGCTGGACGTATCCAGCCAGGTCCAACGGCGGTCGCCGCTGCATGATCAGCTCCAGGTGCCGTCGGCCGCTCACACTCAACAACGGTCGGATATTCGACCACACCAAGGAGAACTCGGTGCTGATCAGGCCCGCATAGACCTCCAAAGCCTCGGCCAACGCGGGCGTCTCCACCTCCTCGACCAGGTATCCGGCCTCCCGCAAGACCGCCGCCGCGGTCTGCACCGCAGCTCGGACGTGAGGGTGCACGCCGTGGCCACCCGGATCGACAACCAGTCCGACCCGAACCGGTTCAGCGAGCGCCGCGCCGTCCACGGGCGCGGGCACCGCCCGCGGGTCCTGCGGGTCGGCTCCCGCCAATACCTCGTACACCAGCCGCAGATCTGCCACCGACCGCGCCATCGGCCCATCGACGGGCAGCACCTGTGAGGCCAACGTCGGCTCCTGCCCACCGAGGCGGTGATCCGCCGCGAACCGGCCGTAGCTCGGTTTGAGCGCGGCCACGCCGTTGAACGTCGCCGGAATGCGCAGTGAGCCACCGGAATCGTTGCCGAGCCCCAACGGCGTCATCCCGGTGGCCACCGCAACACCATCGCCACCGCTGCTGCCGCCCGGGCTACGGCCTGCCGGGTCCCATGGGTTGCGGGTGTCGCCGTAGAGCGTGCTGGTCGTGTGCATGCCCGCGATCGTCAAGTCCGGCAGGTTGGTTCGGCCGATGGGTATCGCCCCCGCGGCCCGCAGTCGCCGGACCGGTGGCGCATCCTCCGGAGCCACCAGGTGACGTAACCGCGGCACCCCCATCGTCGTCGCCGACCCCGCGACGTGGATGTTCTCCTTCACGGTGAAAGGAACCCCCGCCAGCGGCCCCACCCGCGCACCGGCAGCCAGCCGCCGGTCGACCTGCTCGGCCGCCCTCAGGGCGCTGTCGGCCAGCACATTCGTCACCGCGTTCACCACCGGGTCGACCGCCTCGATGCGCGCCAGGTGCGCGGTCATCACCTCGACCGCACTGACCGCTCCGGCCGACACCGCCGCCGCGAGCTGTTTCGCGGTTGCTCCACAAATCTCCACGTTCAGGAAGATACATACCTGCATCCAGATACACTACTGAATATGAAGGAGCGACTCACCCGCGAGCAGAGCCGACAACAGACCCGCGATCGACTGCTCGCCGCTGCCGCCGAACTGTTCGTCGAGCGGGGCGTCAACGGCACCTCGGTGGAACAGATCGCCGAACGCGCCGGCTACACCAGAGGCGCTGTCTACGGCAACTTCACCGACAAACACGAATTGATCGTCGAACTGCTCGTCCAGCGAACAAAGCGCGAAATCGACGAGGTCAGCCGGCTCGACCACACCACCCGCGAGCCGCTGCGACAGTTCAACCGCGATCGCGCCGAGCATCTCACCGACTGGCTCGCACTGCGCCTCGAGCTCATACTGCACATCCTGCGCAACCCCGACCTGCGACCACGCCTCGCCGAGCGCGAACTACTCGCCCGTGCCGCCATCACCGCGGGCGTCGCCGACGAGCTACCACGGCCGCCGGCCGATCCCGCCTTCCTCGCGCTGATCATTCACGCACTGGAGGACGGTCTGCTCATCCAGAAATTGCTGACACCCGAAGGGATTCTGGACGACGTCGTCGCGGTGGCAAGCGAGCTGCTCATCAACTCTTGGGCCGCACTGTCGGAATCCCGGGGTAAGAGGTAGCTCCGCCGAGACACGTTCGGGCGCCCGGCGTGGGCGCCCGAACATCGACTAGAGCCTATTGCGCGCGGTACTGCTCGACGTTCATGCCGCCGATACCCCAATCGGTCAGCTCGACCTCATCGATCACCACAAACGTCGTCGCGGGATCCTTGCCCAGCACATCCCGCAGCAGATCGGTGACCCCCTTGATCAACTGCGACTTCTGTTCCCGCGTCACGCCCTCATTGGTGACTTTGATGTTGACGTACGGCATTACGCAGCCCTTCCCGAGATGAACCCGCCGTCGACGGGGAAGATGTGACCGGTTGTGAACGCGGCATCCGCGAGATACAGCACGGCGGCGGTGGTCTCACTCACCTCACCGATCCGATTCAGCAAAGCCAGCTTGCCCGAGGAGCTTTCATCACCGTCGCCGAACAACGGGGTGCGAATGATCCCTGGCGCAACAGCATTCACCCGAATGCCGTCGGCCGCGAGCTCAGCGGCAAGGCTGGTGGTCAGCGCATGAACGCCGCCCTTGCTGACCAGTGCCGCAGAGGCGGGCAGCCCGGCCAGCGCGTGATTGATCAGCACCGTGCCGATATTGACGATGCTGCCGCCGCTGCGCTGCGCTCGCAGCTGCCGGACCACTGCCTGGGTAGTGAAGTAGGTGCCCTTCAGGTTCCCGTTCAGGTAGCTGTCGAGGTCTGCCTCGGTGACGTCGACGAACGGCTTGGCTCCGAAGATCCCCGCGTTGTTCACCAGCACGTCGACCCGGCCGAACCGCTCGACGGCGACCCGAACCAGCTCGGTTCCCGTTGCAGGAGAGCCGATATCGCCCGCGAACACCGCCACCTGATCCGCCGTGGACAGCTCGTCGGCCACCGCCGCGAGCTTGTCCGCGTCACGCCCGTTGAGCACGACGTTGTCGCCACGCTCCACGAAGGCCCGTGCGACATCGCGCCCGATCCCGCTGGAGGATCCGGTCACGATGACCGTTTTCGATGTGGACATACCTTCTCGCTTTCTCGTGAATTTGATACGACCGGTCGTCTTGAAATGGGCGTACAGCAACGATCCGTACGCAATGCGGAGGGGCTATGGCCGGAAGTAGTCGTCCAGCAGTCGGCGCAAACACTTCTGCAGCGGTTCGAGCGAGCGGTCGATCTTCATCCGGATCACCGCCCCCTCCCAGGACTCCAATAGCAGGTCCGCGAGATCCATCGCGTCGATATCGGCGCGAATAGCACCCGATTGCTGCGCTCGGCGCAGCGCCTCCGCCACCCCGTCGCGCCACGAATGCCATGCGCCGGCAAGCGATTCGCGCAGCACATCGCTACCCTCGAGCTCGCCGCCGAGGTTCGCAATCAGGCACCCGCCCGTGTACTCGGCCTCGACGAACTCCTCCATCAGCCGCCCGAAGAACGCCCGCAGCCCCGCCACCGGATCCGGCGCAGCGCCCAGCGCCTCGGCCAGGTTCCGCTGCACACACAGCGAATGATGGTCGATGATCGCCTGCCCGAAGGTTTCCTTGCTGTCGAAGTAGTTGTAGAACGAACCCTTGGGCACACCGACTGCATCAAGCACCTGCTTGATTCCGGTGCCGTGATATCCGTTGACCAAGAACCCGGCAGCACCTTCCTCGACCAGAAGCTGCCGAGTGTCGTCACTCCGTCGCGGTCGCGCCATGAGACCAATATACGACCGGTCGTCTTGGAATGGCAAATGCGAATCCGACCGAAGCGAGTGCTCGTCGTCGGCCGCCGCGGCACAACCCGCGTGATCGACCCGAAATGCCCCGATAGGTCCGGCTAGAACGTGGACAAGCCGGCACGCCACCGCACGCACCTGGCGGTGAACTCGGCCAGATGATCGAGCGCGAACCGGTCGGCATCCCAGTCCTCCGGCGAGACCTCCGCAGTCCAAACGTAGGTCAGGACTCGCGCATGTCCGGGGACTACCAGCGGACTCAGGTCGTACTCGGCATCCTCGAAGGCGTCCAACACTTTCCACTCGGCGTCGGCAAGTCCGGTGAGCAGCACACCGCCAGCGACCGACGCAGGCCGCGACACGAGTCCGGGATAAAGGCGACCCGGCAGCGCCGCCACCCGCCAGCCCGACACCTCGACCGGCTCCAGACTCGGACAGTGACCGAGCAGTTCGATCAATACCGCAGGAAACTGCAATGTCCCGTATACGAAAAGCACATCGTCCACGCCGCGGACAAACCCGAGCCGCCGCGGATCTGCCGTGCCGTTGCCGATCGGCGCCACCGCGCGCGTATCCGCGTCAGGTGTCTCGAACCGCTCCACTGCTACCTTCCGTTGTCACGCCTTCGGCCGCTGGACCGATATCGCGAATGATCTCGGCCAGCTGCGTGTAGTCCTCGGTCCGCGCCGTAGAAGCCCGGAAGGCGAGCCCCAGGGTGCGGCCCGGCGCGGGCGCCGCGAAGCGCGCGGTTTCCAGTGTGCCGCGGGCGGTTTCGGCGGCGACCGCCATCTCTGGAATCAGCGTGACACCCAAACCTCCTGCCACGCACTGCACTACAGTTGCCAGCGACGCCGCACGTGTGTCGCCGACGCCAGCAGGATGCACATCGGAGGTGCGACACAACTCCAGCGTCTGGTCGCGCAAACAGTGTCCCTCGTCCAGCAGCAGCAGCGGCAGCGCATCGAGGGCCGCCGGCGCGATGTCGGTGCGCCCGGCCAGTTCATGACCGCGCGGGGTGACCAGCACGAATTCCTCTGTATACAGCGATATCTCGACCACTCCGGACATTTCCGTCGGCAGTGCGAGCAGCGCGACATCCAGCACTCCGGTACGCAGACCGTCGAGCAGTCGCGCGGTCCGGTCCTCGATCACCTGAGGCACCAACGCCGGTACCCGCGTACGCAATTCGGGCAGTAGCGCAGGCAGCACATACGGGGCGACTGTCGGAATGATGCCGAGACGCAGTGTGCCACCGAGCCCGTCACCAGCCGCTGAAGCGACGAATCGGTCGGCCGCTTCGAGGGTCGCGATCGCCTGCGGCAGCAGCCGCATCCCGGCAGCGGTGACGAGCACGCGCCGCGTGCTGCGTTCGATCAGTTGCAGCCCGAGGCCGTGTTCCAGCGCCGCGAGCGCCTGCGATAGCGTGGGCTGGCTCACACTGAGCCTGGCTGCCGCAGTGCCGAAATGGCGATATTCCGCGATCGCGACGAACGCACGCAGCTGCGACAGGGTCGGCTGATAAGTCTGATCAGTCACGCCTATCAGTGTAGTGCGACTGATCACGTTTACCTTTCACCGGGCTTTGGGCAAGATCACAAGTGAGCTTTTCGCACAGCGCTAGCAAACCAACATGACGAGGAGAAAAGCATGGCCTTGCTGACCATCGGCGACCAATTCCCGGCATACAACCTCACCGCGGTCATCGGCGGTGACCTGTCGAAGGTCGACGCTCAGCAGCCTGACGATTACTTCACCCAGATCACCTCCGACGACCACGCGGGCAAGTGGCGGATCGTCTTCTTCTGGCCGAAGGACTTCACCTTCGTGTGCCCCACCGAGATTGCCGCCTTCGGCAAGCTCAACGAGGAGTTCGCAGACCGCGACGCGCAGGTGCTCGGTGCCTCGGTCGACAACGAGTTCGTGCACTTCCAGTGGCGCGCCCAGCATGAGGACCTCAAGACCCTCCCGTTCCCGATGCTCTCGGACCTCAAGCGTGAACTCGCTTCCGCCACCGGTGTTCTCAATGCCGACGGCGTCGCCGACCGCGCCACCTTCATCATCGACCCGAACAATGAGATCCAGTTCGTCTCGGTGACAGCCGGTTCGGTCGGCCGCAACGTCGACGAGGTGCTGCGGGTGCTCGACGCGCTGCAATCCGACGAGCTGTGCGCCTGCAACTGGAAGAAGGGCGACCCGACCATCGACGCGGGCGAGCTGCTCGCCGCCAGCGTCTGAGATCCATCGTCCGAATACACCGAAAACCGAGCATGAGTAGAGGATTCGCCGAATGAGCATCGAGACCCTGAAGAACTCACTCCCCGAGTACGCCAAGGACCTCAAGCTCAACCTGTCGTCCATCGCACGCACCACCGTGCTGAACGAGCAGCAGCTGTGGGGCACACTCCTCGCGTCGGCGGCCGCAACCCGGTCGGCGACCACGCTGCGCGAGATCGCCGAGGAAGCCGCCGACACCCTGTCGTCGGAGGCGTACAACGCCGCACTCGGCGCGGCCTCGATCATGGGCATGAACAATGTGTTCTACCGAGGCAAGGCATTCCTCGGCGGCCGCTACGACGACCTGCGGGCCGGCCTGCGCATGCAGATCATCGGCACGCCGGGCGTCGACAAGGCCGATTTCGAACTGTGGTCGTTCGCCGTGTCCTCGATCAACGGCTGTGCACACTGCCTGGAGGCGCACGAGAACGTGCTGCGCGAGGCGGGCGTCTCACGCGAGGTGATCTTCGAATCGCTGCGCGTGGCCGCCATCGTCGCCGGTGTCGGCCAGGCGGTCCAGTCCACGGAGGCATTGGCCGCCGCCACGGTCTGACGTCTCATACCCGACGGCCCCGTCCAGGACGGGGCCGTCGTTCGTCTCACGGCCGGGAGTTGTCAGACGCCGTCGCTAGCCTGTCGGCGAAACACCCAGCGCCACAGAGGGAGACGGGCCGATGGCCGTCCGCACACCACCGACGAGCGAAGACGACTGGGCCGTACCGAGGGCCTGGTGGTCGAAGTCCGATCCGTTCCGCGGGCTCGGTCCCACACGAAAAACTACAGTGAACGCGGCGGCCGCTGCCGCTGTGGCCGATACGCTGGCGCGGTCGGCCGACAAGATTCGCTCGGCGCTACGGCATCCACGCTCGCACAACCAATTCCGGCAGCGTGGCCTGGCCTACCTGTCCGCACCCGGCGCCGATCCGATCGGCGCCGCCGTCTACGCGGCAGTCGGGATCGACGCCTATACCCTGAATCCCGACGGCATCGGCAGGTACTTCGACGACAACACGGATCTGGCCGACTATCTGGTCCACACCCACGGCTTCGAACTCGCCACATCGATCACGGCCACGCTCGCGGGCATCCACTGCGAGTTCGACTCACTCGTACCGAATGAGTGGTATCCGAATTCGAATTCTGTGAACTACTGGGTTGCGACCGGTCTCACCGATCCGCCTGTCACCGTCATCCGACGCCTGCGCGCCCTGCTCGCCGCGGCCAACGAATCATGGCGCGACTGCACCACGGCGGCACTACTTGCGGCCGCGAGGCGACTACCCGCCCGCGCCCTGCGGGTACTTGCCGCCCGGGTCGACCAACCCGGTAACGAGGGCGCTTTCCTGGATCATGCCCGAGGCCATCGCGACCTCGCCGCAGCCATCCGTCATGAGCTGCCCGCGAGAGCCCAACAACTGCTGACCGAGGCCATACCCGACCTGGCCGCGTGTTCGACACCCGATGACGCGAGCACACCGGGATCTCCGACGATGCCCCGATGACTTTCGCTCCACGCCTCCCCCGATTAGGTGACCAATCCCCCATCGCCGAGCGACAATTCGGACTTATAGGACAAATTTCCGTGCGTCCAGCGGCTCACGCCCACGCGAGCACCGACAGATAGCCGATCGGTTGCAAGGATCGCCGCCCAGTCGGATCTCGACCATATCCATACCTGGGAGCACGCCCTAAGTCCCGGTAGGCTCACGACCATGGGCACACAGGATGAGCTGGAGGTCATGAGCACGCGGGTCGAGGTTGTGCGGGTGTTCACCGACCCGGCCGGACGGTTCGGGAACGAGCTGGGAATCGCCCGTGCGGACGAGGTTGCCGACGCAGACCGGCAGGCGCTCGCGGCGCGTGTCGGTTTCAGTGAAACCGTCGTAGTCGACGACCCCGTGGAGGGATCCGCCCGGGTGCGGATCTTCACGCCCGCCGTGGAACTGCCGTTCGCTGGTCACCCATCGGTAGGCACCGGGTGGTGGTTCGCCGAGCAGGGCCTCGAGGTGCAGGTGCTCGATCTGCTCGCGGGACCGGTGGCCGTCGAACTGACCGACGGGCTCACCTGGATCACAGCCCGGGGCGAATGGGCGCCCGAATTCACCTTCCATCAGCTCGCCGACATCGAGGAGCTGGCGGCGCTGAACCCGGACGACTTCTCCACCGGACATCACTACCTGTGGGCGTGGACCGATGAGCACCGCGGCGCGCTGCGCTCCAGGATGTTCGCACCTTCCATGGGCATCGCCGAAGACGAGGCCACCGGCGCCGGCGCCGTCGCGCTGACCGCACTACTGCGCCGCGGCCTGGTGATCACCCAGGGCAAGGGCTCCCAGCTTTTCACCGAATGGGACTCCGACGGCTGGGTGCGCCTCGGCGGACGCGTCGTCGCGGACTCGGTCATCGACATCTGATCACCCGTAGACCACCGCGATCAGCATGTAGGCGGTCCCCACGTCCATCACGACGTGGGGCACGATCGCCGAGGAGAGCACTCGCCCGGCCGGATGACCGAGCCAGTGATACCGCCACCCCGCGCTCACCGCGACTATCGCCACGACCGCGTCCACGGCGAAAAGCATCGCCAAAACCAGGGCGGGGCCAGGTTCGGGGCCGCCGCCGTGCCCACCGTCCCGATGCCCCGACATCGCGTACAGCATCGCCCCCGCGGCCACGACGTGATATCCGAGCGCGACCATCCGATCGGCGGGCATCGCTCGACTCTCGCTGTGCCACTCTGCGATCCGGCCGAGCAGCAACACCGCGAATACCACCGTTATCGCGGTCAGCACCCCGCGTAACGCAAGCGGATTCGCCCCCGCAGGAAAGACCAGCATGGTCAACATGACCAGGCACATGATCAGATGCGCGGCATCGGACTCATGACAGGTATTCGACCCGTCGCTGTCGATCGAATTGTCGCACCGCCGCGCATATTCAGCCTGCGCATCCCCAGCAGGACACGGCATCGCACCGGCTGCGGACGGCGTCACCAACCGGACAACCACGATCGCCGACGCACACAGGAACGCCACCACCACCGACCACCGCAACGCGGCGTACTCCTGAACGAACTCCGCCACACTCCACCACCTCTCGTCGCGGGCAGCATCTCCATGCTCGCACCCACGCACCCTTAGGGCACCCTTTTCCGACGGAGGCGATTGGGCCGCGCGACTACGATCCGATCCGTGCATCCCTTTCGCCGCACCCTCACACAGCTGCGAGATTTGGTGCGCGCCTTCCGCACGGGTGATCTCGCTCGCGCGGCGATCCTCGTTTCACCGATCCTGCGGACTCCGCTGGAGCTCGAAAAAGACGTCACTGTAGTCGATTTCGCACTACCCGGCGAGGACGAGCTCCGCGCCCTGCTCGATGGCATGGTCACTGCGAACGCCGACACCGTGCCCGTGCGCCTCGACGACCGGGGCCGCGATCGGCTGACCAGGGCCGCCCTAGGACTCACCCTGACCGAGGCCGAAAGTGCATTCGAGCTGGCTATGGTCGACGGCGGCCGCCTGACCGAGTCGGGCGTCGAGGTGGTGCTCGCAGAGAAGGCTCAGACGATCCGGAAATCACGCTTGCTCGAGGTGATCCGCACAGCGGGGCACTGCGGGACGGTTGCGATCGGTAGCGGCGCGGGCGAATCGGCCCGGTGAGATACCGCGCCACTGCTTGAACGCGGTCGAAAAGCTCGGCGCGCCCGAGTAACCCATCCGGAAGGCGACATCCTCCACGGTGAGCCCGGTGGCCAACAACTCCTCGGCCAGATTGCCATAGGTCTCGACGCACAGCTGACGATAGGACGTGCCCTCCTCCGCCAGCCGACGACGCATGGTACGCAGACTCATATGCAGGCTCGCCGCCACATCCTCCTGCGCGAGGCGACCGTTGAGCCGGTGCATCAGCAGCTCGCGCACCGAACCGGAAAGCCCGTGTCGAAGACCGCGCCGTTGCAGCAGATCGGCGCATTGCTCTTCGAAAAACAGGGCCGTGAGGGGGCTGGCCTGTGGCATCGGGGCGTCCATGCCGGTGGCGTCGAATATCGCGAGGTGCGGGCCTGTGGCATCGGTGCTCGGTATCTCGAACTCCTCCAGCATCGGCAGCAACCGCTCACGGTAACCGCCCCCGATTTCGCCGCGCAGTACCGGCGGCGCGACGCCGAACACCAGCGCCCAATTCGTCAGCAGCGCGGCGACGTCACGCTCACCGAGGAAGCCGCGCAGATTGGCGGGCACATCCTGATCGTCGACGTAGAGCCACAATTCTTCGTCGTTATAGACATGCCAGGCCCGCGAGAACGAAGTCATCAGGCTGAAGTAGCGCATGGCGACCTCGGTGGCCGAACGCATCGTGGGACTGCTCATGACGGCAAGTCCGAACACGCCGTAGGTGGTGATGTGCGTACGTACACCCGCCTCGATGCCGAGACCCCATGGATCGCCGAGCGCGGTGACGATGTTGCGGACAAGTTCCAATTCCTGTGCCGCGGTGACCTCGGCGCTGGGCGTAATCAGCAGCTGCGGCGCGATGCCCGTGCCACACAAACACTCCGAGAGACCGAGTCCATGGCTTTCGGCGACTTCGACGAGGATCGCCGAATTCGCCACCGACCGCCGCCACTCCCATGAGGCCACTGGCTCATCGTCGTCCAGGTTGTCCGAAGCCCGCAGGAAAATAGCCAGAGTTCGGATGGCCGAATTCTCGTGCGGTCGAACGGCCTTCGCACCACAACCCGCAAATTTCCAGCTGGCCGGTATCCGCAAGGCCATGACCCGATATCGCATGGAGTGCCGCCGGTCGACGCCATAGTGTCGAAGCAAGACGAAAGCGGGCGAAAACAAATGTCGAAGAAGACACTTGCCGGCAAGCGCGTCGTGATCACCGGCGGCACCGACGGCATCGGCAAAGAAGCGGCGTTGGCCTTCCTGGCCGCGGGAGCCGAGATCGCGATCGGCGATTCCGATGCTGGAAGAGTTCGCGCAGTCACGAATCAACTCAACCGTATCCACAGCGGCACCGCGCTCGGCTTACCGCTCGATGTCACCGACAGTGTCCGATTCGCCGAGTTTCTGTCCACCGCGGAACAGAAACTGGGTGGGTTGGACGTGGTGGTGAACGCCGCAGAACTCCTGCCTACCAGTTCGTTTCTTTCCGAGTTCGATACGGACACCGACCTCCAGATCGAAGTCAACCTGCGCGCGGTCATCACCGGGTCCCGACTGGCGGGCGCACGCTTCATCGAGCAGGGCCACGGCCAGATCGTGAACATCGGCTCGGCAGTCGGGGTCACCGCCGCACTCGGAGCCGCCGTCTACAGCGCGACCAAGCATGCGGTCGTCGGACTCGGCACGGCCCTGCACCGCGGACTCGCCGAACAGGGCGTCATCGTCAGCACCGTCACGCCCGGTTTCGAGCCCGACGCCGAGGCGGTGGCCGACGCCATCGTCGACTGTGTCGAGCACCAACGCGGCGGGCTACTGGTAGTGCCACCCTCGGGCTGGTTTCGTACCGTCATGCCCGATCCCGTGCATCTGCGCCACACGATGCGCCGCATGCTCGGCATCATGTAGCGGCTCGGCTCACCGATCAGGCCGACAGCTCACGCAGCACGCGCTTGAGCACCTTTCCGGTCGGATTGCGCGGCAGTTCATCGATGAACAGCACGTCGCGAGGGACCTTGAAGCGGGCAAGATGGGTCTTGACGTGCTCGCGGACCTCGTCTTCGGTGAGGGTGTGCCCATCACGGACGACGACCACCGCGCGCAGGCGCTGGCCGTACTTCTCATCAGCGACGCCGAACGCACTCACCTCCGCGACGGCCGGGTGCGCGGCGAGCAGTTCCTCCACCTCGCCGGGGAAGACGTTCTCGCCGCCGGAGACGATCATGTCGTCGTCGCGTCCGTCGACGAAAAGTCTTCCCGCCCTATCGAAGTGGCCGACATCGCCGGTCGACATCAGGCCGCTGATGCGGGCCTTGTCGCCGCCGCCGGTGTAGCCCTCGAACTGGTAGTTGTTGCCGACGAAGATGCGGCCGGTCACGCCGAGCGGCACCTCGGTGTCCTTGCTGTCGAAGATCTTCACGACGGTGCCGGGCACCGGGGTGCCGACACACCCCGGCTCGACGGCAAGATCGGCGGGCGTGGCAATGGTCGCGTAGGCCACCTCGGTGGACCCGTAGACGTTGTAGACCACCGGGCCGAAGGCCGCTGTCACCCGAACGCACAGCTCCGCACCCAGCTGCGAACCGGCGACGAAGATAATGCGCAAGCGTGGGAAGCGGTACCCGGCGAAGCCTTTCGGACCGGCATCCACGAGACGCTGCAACATGACCGGCACGGCGATCAGCGCGGTGGCGCGATGCCGGGCCAAGCTGTCGAGCACGGCCTGCGGATCGAAGCGACGCCGGATCACCAGGGTGGAGCCGAAGCCGACGGCCAGGATGGCGTGCGCGAAGCCGAGCGTATGGAACAGCGGCGCAGGGCATTCGGTGATCTCGCGGGCCCGGAACGGCACTTTGCCGAGGATGGCGCCCAGCGGCGCGAGCGAGGTCGGTTCGTTGCGCGGCGCACCCTTCGGGGTGCCGGTCGTCCCGCTGGTCAACAGGATGATCTTGGCGGTGGTGGTGGCCCGACGTGGCGCCATGTGCGCACCGCCCGCGATCAGATTGTCGAGGGTGTCGACGCCGGGCTTGTCGGCCCAGGCGCGATAGCGGCCACGCCGCGGCGTGAGATCGCCGAGCATGCCGGAGTATTCGTCGTCGAAGACCAGCAGATCGGCGCCCTCACGGGCAACGACCTCACGCAGCTGCGGACCGGCGAAATCGGTGTTCAGCAACACGATTCGGGCTCCGCACTTGGCCGCGGCGAACACCGCGTAGTGGAAGCCGCGGTGGTTGCGCGCCAGAATCGCGACACCCTCACCGTCGCGCAGACCTCGGGCACGCCACGCATTGGCGAGCGCGGTGCTGCGCTCGTCGAGTTCGCGGAACGTAACGGTCCCGATTTCGTCGATGATGGCGGCGCGATCCCGATAGCGCAGGGCGGCCACCGTCGGGAGCCCACCGAGCATGCCCGAGCGCAGCACCGCCACACCCATCCTGGCGAGCCGGTCCGGGCGCTCCGGCGCCGCCAGTCCGGCGCGGACCGTGAGCGCGGCGTAATAGGTTTCATCGGCGGCCCGACGCACCGCGGTAGCGGCCAGCGCCCCAACTTTGTCGATCAACTTCATGATTCAGCTCCCCTGCTGGGCAGTGCCCGACCGAACGCCGTCGACCGAGGTGTGCTCGTGGCCGAGGTCTTGCTGATCCGCACCCATCGAGGCGGGTGTTGCGTGGTCGGCCGCACCCGAGGTGAGGGCGAGCGCCCTCACAGTAAGGCGTGCCGAACGTGTTCGTCGAGTGAGTGGCACACCCCACCGACCCCACCCCGCCCGCACGGCCCGAGGATCCGGTCCATGATGGACGAATGCCGAGCGACACCGATGAGCACCTACTGCGACCGCGCGCACCACGGGCGTCGACAACCACGCCCCCGGTCCAGATCATCGTCGACGACCTCTCCGGCCCCCGGATCGCCGCTCTGCTCGGCGAGCACCTGGCCGATATGCAGGCCAACTCCCCCGCCTGCAGCATGCACGCTCTCGACCTCGACGCGCTGCGTGCCCCCGGCATCACCTTCTGGAGCGTGTGGGACGACACCGACCTCCTCGGCTGTGGTGCCCTCAAACAACTCGATCCCGCCCACGGCGAGATCAAGTCCATGCGCACCGCCGCCGCCCACGCCGGTCGCGGCATCGCCACACTGCTGCTCGACCACATCATCACGACGGCCCGCTCCCGCGGCTACCACCGCCTCAGCCTGGAAACCGGCGCCTCGGACTTCTACACCCCCGCCCAACGTCTCTACACCCGCCACGGCTTCGAACGCTGCGCGCCGTTCGCCGACTACACCGCCGACCCGCACAGCGTCTACATGACCCGCGCCCTCTGACTGAACCGGACCGATCGGATGCGAACACCAGAAATATTCACTCGCCTCGACGGCCGCACATCAGTGCTGATCGCGGGGGCGGGTGGCGGATTCGACGTATACGCCGGTCTCCCACTGGCATTCGCGCTCCGCGCGGCAGGAGTTTCGGTCCACCTGGCCAATCTCTCGTTCACACGACTGGAGACCTGCTCGATATAGACGCCATCGTATTGATCGACGGCGGGACCGACATCCTGCTTTGCGGCGATGAGTATCTGCTCGGCACACCTGAGGAGGACGCGGCCAGTCTTGCCGCGGTCGCCGGAATCGATGAGACGCCGGTGCGACTGGTCGCCGCACTCGGCTTCGGCATCGATGCGTTTCACGGGGTCAACCATGTCCAGGTGCTCGAGAATATCGCCGAGCTCGACACGGCAGGCGCCTACTTGGGCGCGTTCTCGATACCCGGCGATTGCCCAGAAGCTCGACGCTACCGCGCGGCCGTCGAGCATGCCGCGGCGCTGACGCCCAAGCGCCCGAGTTTGGTCAACGGGCAGATCGCGGCAGCACTATCCGGGCGGCACGGCCACGTGCCGATCGGTGGCAGAAGCCGGGCCACCGACCTTTTCGTCAACCCGCTGATGGCCATGTACTTCACTTTCGACCTGCCGGGGCTGGCAGCACGCAACGCGTATCTGCCGACTTTAGAAGACACCGTGGATATCGCCGATATATCGCTCCGGATCGGGCAGTACCGAGCGCAGATCACCGTGCGGTCGCCTCGTACGTTCCCGCACTGACCGCCACGAGCCTGCGAGGGTCAGCCGAGGGCGGCGGTGAACCCCGCGACCAGCTCGACGACCTGATCATCGGTCATCACGAACGAAGGCGAGATCTGCATCGCCCCCTGACCCGCCGCTCGACCCGAAACACCATGTGCACGAAGGGTTTTCACCAGCGGAAGCCCTTCCGAGGGGTCGGCGAGCTGGATCGCGGCGACCGCACCTAGACCGCTGCGCACTTCGGCGACGCGCGGATGCTCGGCCAACGGTGCCAACTTGTCGTGCAGGGTCGATTCCAGGCGCTTCGCCTCGTTCAGCAAGCCCTCGCGCTCGACGATCTCCAAATTCGCCAGCGCGGCCGCGGCGGCACCGGCATGACCGCCATAGGTGTAGCCGTGACGCCACCACACGCCCCCGCTGAAGAACGGTTCCGCAATGCGCGGGGCGATGAAGACTGCACCCATCGGAACATAGCCGGAAGTCAGGCCCTTCGCGGTGGTCATGAGGTCGGGCTCGAGATCGAATCGGGACGAGGCGAACCAGGATCCGCCGATACGGCCGAACCCCGTGACGACCTCGTCGACCACGAACAGGATGTCGTTGTCGCGGCAGATACGGCGGACCTCGGCCAGATAACCGTCCGGCGGCAAATAGATACCGCCCGCGCCGATGATGGGTTCGCAGAAGAACGCCGCGATGCGTTCGGCGCCGATTTCCTCGATCAAGGCAAGCAGCGATTTCGCGTCATCCCACTCGACGGTGCGCGCATCGGCCATCAGTTCGCCGTAGCCTTCCCGATTGACCGGGATGCCCGCCAACGCCGTTCCCGCGACATGCATTCCGTGATACGCGCGCTGACGGCCGACCACGATCGTCTTGTCCGGCCGCCCCATCTCGTGCCAGTACCGCCGTGCCAGCTTCGCCGCGGTGTCGACCGAATCCGAGCCACCGGAGGTGAAGAAGATCTTGCTGTCGGGCACCGGTGCGATCGTCGCCAGCTTCTCCGCGAGCAGCTGGGTGGCGGGTTCGGCGAAGTCGCCGAAGTTCGAGTAGTGCGCGATGGTGCGCAGTTGCGCGGCGACAGCATCGGCGATCTCGGCGCGCCCGTGCCCGACATTGGTGAACCACAGGCCCGCGGTCGCATCCAGATACCTGGTACCCGCCTCGTCCCAGATGTAGGCGCCCTCCCCGCGCGCGACAACGAATGCCCCGTCCCGTTCGACGGCACCCATATCGGCGAACCCATGCCATAGTGCACTCATACCAACCACCTTTACCTCGAGAACCGAATCATTCGTCCGCACCCCGCCAGCGGCTGCTCAGATCGCCGAGGGCGGCGACGGCACCCGCGAGCAGCGCGAACGCCACAACCAGAACCACCAAGCCGATGGTCATCGACACATACCCCTGACGCCGCGGGTCGATGAACGGGTACGGATACCACTCCACGAAAACGCCCCGGAACAGGGTGTAAGCGCTATATGCCACCGGGTAGGCCAGCCCGCGATCAGCGGACCGCTGCCCCGATCGCCACCGGCACCAGGGCCCAATCCGCGATCATCGCGATCGGCATGATCCGATGGAGCACGTCATCGGCCCAGCGCTGTTCGGTCCCGGCGTGGTTGTGCGTGAGCAGTACCGCGTACACGATGCCGGTAGTGACCAGATACAGCGTGCCGGCGCCGCGGACCAGCTGCCACCGCCGATCGATCGGATCGAGCAGCGCGCCGACCAGCAGCACGATCACCCCGAGAATGTTCGATTGGATCGTGAGATAGCTGAAATGGTTGTCCAGCGAGTAGCCGAACGATCCATGGTCGTGGATAGGACCACAGATCAGCGCCACCAGCCCCAGTGCAGCGAACCCGATACGCAGGACACGAGCCCACCATGGAGCCATCCCGACGGCGTTCACGGTGCGATTGTTGCATAGCGTGGGAACTGCCAGACCATTGCTCAGGGGGTGCCGGAGCCGACCGGTGCACCCACGTGTTGGCCATTGTCGGTGCGGACCAGTCCAATGTCGGACGCGCCCAGCCGAATTCGAACGCACCCGAGGGGTGAGTGACCGCGCTCAGTCCGTCGTGGCAGGTTCGCGCCGGCGGACAGTGAGTGCGCCGAGAGAGACAACGGCTACGGCAAGCAGGGCGAAGACGCCCGAGAGGATGACCAGACCGATGATCAGCGAGATGTAGCCCTGCTCGCGGGGATCGAGGAAGGGATAGGGGTACCAGTCGACTATCGCGCCGCGGATGAGGGTGTAGGCGCCGTAGCCAGCTGGGTAGATCAGCCAGGCGCCGACCAGTGTGCGGGTGATGCTGAGGGTTGCGGGGACCAGGATCCAGTCCAGCACCACGACGATGGGAAGGATGCGGTGCAGGACGTCGTTGATCCACTTGTCGGTGAGCATTACGTCGACCTTGGCAAGCAGGACGGCATAGACGACGCCGGTGATGAGCAGGTACAGCGCGGTCGCACCACGGATGGCCTGCCAACGGCGATCACGAGGGTCACGCACGGCGCCGACCAGCAGGACGATGACAGCGAGAACATTGGACTGGATGGTGAAGTAGCTGAAGTAGTTGGCGACGGAGAAGCCGGCGTCGTCGACGTTGCGGATAGGTATCCACACCAGGGCGAAGATGCCGAGTGCGGCAAACGCGAAGCGCGGGATACGAATCCACAGCGGAGCAGCACCGGCGGTCATTTCTGGATCGTCGCACATCAGGATGGCTTTCACGGGTGAACCCAGCTCGTCGACATCGCAGTGTCACCGCCGTCACGCACGGTGTGCTTGCTGGATGCCCGGACCCGACCGGGGTTCGACGAGCGGTCCGCAGGAGCGCTTCGCTACGCTGGTAGACGCAATGACCAGGACAGCCGACCCGACTCTCCGCGAGCTTCGTGACCGCCTGGCCGCCGTAACCCTCCGCGACGAACACCGGTTGCGCCGACGCCTGGACCGGGCCCGCGGCGACGATCTCACCGCCGTCGCGGTCGATATCACGGCGGCCGAGGGACGCATCGAGGCCCGCCGCGCGGCGGTACCGGAAATCCGCTACCCCGAACAGCTGCCGGTCTCCGCACGCCGCGAAGACATCGCGAAGGCGATCGCCGAGAACCAAGTGGTGATCGTGGCAGGCGAGACCGGCTCTGGTAAAACCACCCAGATCCCCAAGATCTGCCTGGAGCTCGGCCGCGGCATTCGCGGGACGATCGGGCACACCCAGCCGCGCAGGCTGGCCGCACGCACCGTCGCCGAACGCATCGCCGAGGAGCTCGGCACCGAACTCGGTGACGTTGTCGGCTACACCGTGCGGTTCACCGATCAGGCGTCCGATCGCACGCTGGTCAAGCTGATGACCGACGGCATCCTGCTCGCGGAAATCCAGCGCGACCGGCTGCTGCGCCGCTACGACACGATCATCATCGACGAGGCGCACGAACGCAGCCTCAATATCGATTTCCTGCTCGGGTACCTCAAACAGTTACTGCCGCGCAGGCCCGATCTCAAGGTGATCATCACCTCCGCGACCATCGACCCGGAACTGTTCGCACGCCACTTCGGTGACGAATCCGGCACTCCCGCACCGATTGTCGAGGTCTCCGGCCGGTCCTATCCGGTGGAGATCCGCTACCGGCCACTCGCGCTCGAACTACCCGGTTCCTCCGACGAAGAAGACGACGAAGACACCAAGGTCGTCGACCGCGACCCGGTCGACGCCATCGGCGACGCGGTCGGTGAACTCTTCACCGAGGGCGACGGCGATGTCCTGGTGTTCCTGTCCGGCGAGCGCGAAATCCGCGACGCCGCAGACGCGCTGCGCGATCTGAAGCTCCCGCGCACCGAGATCCTCCCGCTGTACGCGCGCCTGTCGACCGCCGAGCAGCACCGGGTGTTCGCCCCACATCCCGGGCGTCGTGTGGTGCTCGCCACCAATGTCGCGGAGACCTCGCTCACCGTGCCTGGCATCCGCTACGTCATCGACCCCGGCACCGCGCGCATCTCCCGGTATTCGATGCGCACCAAGGTGCAGCGCCTGCCCATCGAAGAGGTCTCGCAAGCCTCGGCCCGGCAGCGCGCCGGGCGCTGTGGTCGCGTGGCCGACGGCATCTGCATTCGCCTCTACTCCGAGGACGACTTCGAATCCAGGCCCGCGTTCACCGAACCGGAGATCCTGCGCACCAATCTGGCCGCTGTCATCCTGCAGATGACAGCGCTCGGCCTCGGTGACATCGAGAACTTTCCGTTCGTGGAGGCGCCGGACCGTCGCGCCATCCGCGACGGCATCGCGCTGCTGGAGGAACTCGGGGCACTCGCTCCGCGCGCTACGGCCGAACCCACGCGGCGGCGACCCCCGTCGACCGAAATCGACGACCGGGCACAGCGCGGTTCCGACCGGGGCGCAGGCGAGCAACAGCAGCGTGACGACAACGCCGCACACACACCGGTTCTCGACAGCAAGCCGACCGGCGACGCCACGCTGACGCTGACGCCGATCGGGCGCGAAATGGCGCAACTACCGGTCGATCCGCGCATGGCGCGCATGCTTGTCGAGGCAAACCGAAACGGCTGCCTGGCCGATGTCCTGGTCATCGTGGCCGCGCTATCGATCCAAGATGTGCGTGAACGCCCCGCCGACCACCAGCAGGCCGCCGACACCAAGCACGCACGGTTCGTCGTGGAGGGCTCGGATTTCCTCGCCTACCTACGACTATGGGAATACCTCACCGAGCAGCGGAAATCGCTGTCCGCCAACCAGTTCCGCCGGATGTGTCGCGACGAGTTCCTGCACTACCTGCGGATTCGGGAATGGCAGGACCTACACGGGCAACTGCGGACCATCACGCGGGGACTCGGCTGGTCGACACAGCCGGACGGCGGCGCCCCCGGCGGCCGGATATCCGATTCCCCAGCAGATGGCGAGCCCGGCCCGCGCCGCGGACGCCGCGACAGACGTGCATCGAACCCCAAGGCCGACAACGCGTCCACTGCTGCCGCATCCGGACAGCAGACCGGATCGCGGCGCGGTAGACAGCCCGACTCCACAGTGCAGGCAGCACCCCTCGACGATGACGGCACCCCCTGGGATTCCACCTCGATCCATCAGGCACTGCTGGCAGGCATGCTGTCGCATATCGGTGTCCGAGAAGCGGAATCACGCGAATTCGTCGGCGCCCGCAACGCCAAGTTCATGATTTTCCCCGGCTCCTCCCTCGCGAAGAAGCCGCCGCGCTGGGTGATGGCCGCGGAACTGGTCGAGACATCGCGGCTGTGGGGCCGGATGGCCGCCAGGGTGGAACCGGAATGGGCCGAGCGCCTAGCCGGAGATCTGGTCAAACGCACCTACTCCGAACCGCATTGGTCTGCCAAGCGCGGCGCCGCCCGCGCCTACGAGCGCGTCACCCTTTACGGCGTCCCGCTGGTGACCAGCCGCCCCGTCGATTACGGGCGTATCGATCCTGAGCTGTCGCGCGAACTATTCGTTCGACACGCACTTGTGCAGGGCGAATGGCAAACCCACCACGAGTTCTTCCACCGCAACCGCGCCCTGCTCGACGATGTGGCCGATCTGGAGCATCGTGCCCGTCGGCGCGACATTCTCGTCGATGACGAGGTGCTCTTCGAGTTCTACGATCGACGCATCCCGGCCGACATCGTGTCGGTGCGGCATTTCGACACCTGGTGGCGCACCGCGAAGCGTAAAGATCCCGCACAGCTGGACTTCTCGACCGACACCGTCGTCAACGAGGGCGCGGCGACCCTCGATCCGACCGATTTCCCCGACGCGTGGCGTCAGGGCGAGCTGAGCTTCCCGCTCACCTACCAATTCGAGCCGGGCAACGACGACGACGGCGTCACGGTCCGCATCCCGGTAGCACAGCTGGCCCACGTTCGGCCGGTCGGGTTCGACTGGTTGGTGCCGGGCATGCGCGACGAACTCGCCGCCGCCATGATCAAGACACTGCCGAAGACGTTGCGCCGCACCGTTGTTCCGGCGCCCGACTTCGCCGCGGCGGCACTCGCCGCGCTCACCCCGCGCGCCGAACCGCTGCGCACCGGTCTGGCACGGGAGCTGTCGCGCCTCGGCTCGGTCACGATCACCCCGAAGGATCTCGACCCCGCCGCTCTGCCCGACCATCTGCGCATGACCTTCGCGGCCACCGACGCCTCCGGCCGCACCCTGGCCAGCGGCAAGAGTCTCTCTCAGCTGAAAACCCAGCTGGCCGCACAGGTTTCCGCCTCCGTCGCCCGCGCCACCGCAGGCGCGGAGCGGGCCCCTGCCACGGTGTGGACCTCGGAGTCCCTCGGCACGGTCGAATCCACCGTTCGCCGCGAAGTGGCCGGTCAGACGGTCACCGGCTATCCGGCGCTGGTGCCGGAGGGCGACGGTGTCGCCGTGCGGGTGCTCAGCTCGCCGGTCGAACAGGTCGCCGCGATGCGGGCGGGCACGCGCGCGCTGGTGCTGCGTGCGATTCCCACCTCGCCGCGTACCGTGACAGCCGGGCTGTCCGCCGCGGACCGGCTTGCGCTGAGCCAGAACCCGTATGGTTCGTTGGAGGCCCTCGTCGAGGACTGCCGGGCCGCGGCCGCCGACGAACTCATCGCCGCCGCGGGCGGTCCCGTTCGCAGTCCCGACCGTTTCGACGCCCTCGTCGCCGCTATCCGGCCGAAGCTCGCCGACGCCGTCACCCGCTGCGTGCGCCTGGTGGTCCCGGTCCTTGCTGGCGCACACCAGCTTTCGGTGGCACTCGCGGCGGCGACCGACCGCGACATCGCCGACGATGTCCGCCATCAGCTCGGCGAGCTGGTGTTCCCCGGCTTCATCTCCGAATGGGGCGGCACCCGGCTTCGCGAACTGCCCCGGTATCTGCGGGCAGCGACCGTCCGCCTGGAGTCACTGCCCGGCTCGGCCGTCCGCGACCGTCAGGCCACGATCGAGCTCGACCGGGCGCTGGCCGCCTACGACCGGCTCATCGCTGTCCTTCCGGAGCACCGCAAGCACGCCACCGCCGTCACCGAAATCTGGTGGATGATCGAGGAATTCCGGGTCAGCCTGTTCGCCCAGAAGCTCGGCACACCGTACCCGGTCTCGGCCAAGCGCATCGAGAAGGCGATCGACACGGTACGTCGCTAGGTACGGCCGTTTGGTTCAGCCGTTTGGTTCAGCATGGCGTCAGTCGACGGTCGCCGCGACAGTCGCCTCGTCCCGATGTCGGCGCAGGTCCGCGATCTCGCGCTCGAAATCGTCGGCGGAGGTGAAGGACCGATAGACCGAGGCGAAGCGCAGGTAGGCGACCTCGTCGAGATCACGCAGCGGGCCGAGGATGGCCAGTCCGACTTCGTGGCTCGGCACCTCCGGCGAACCCTTGGCCCGCACGGCGTCCTCGACCTGCTGGGCCAGTAGGTTCAGCGCGTCCTCGGCGACCTCGCGTCCCTGGCAGGCACGACGCACGCCGCGGATGACCTTCTCGCGGCTGAACGGCTCGGTGACGCCACTGCGTTTGACCACGGACAGAATCGCGGTCTCGACCGTGGTGAAGCGTCTGCCACACTGCGGGCAGGAACGACGGCGGCGGATGGCAGCGCCTTCCTCGGCCTCACGCGAGTCGACGACCCGCGAGTCTGGGTGTCGGCAGTACGGGCAATGCATCCGGGAGATCCTTCGTCGATGCGCGCGCTCGCGTCCGGGCCGGGCTCCGATTGGGGTGACCATTCCGGCGAGCACGTGTACAGGGGTCTAGACCTATACGTCCATAGCACTTCGAGGATACCCGGGCCGGGTCGGTGGCATTCCCTCGCGTCACTCGCCGATCCGCCACTGCGTTGTCATGTCCGCGATAAGTTCGGGGATTCGCTGGATCATCCGGCCGCGGGCGAGCTTGTTCCAGAACGACTCACCCAGCCAGGCGGCGGCGAACGGCGGATTGCGCTCCATGTCCACATGGCGCGGCACCAGGTCGCTGGTGATGTAGGTCCAGCGGGTGTCCCGGTCGGCCCAGTTGAAGTCCGGCAGCGGGGTGCGCAGCGCCACGGTGCGTCCGGCAACGTCGGCGCGAACGGTCGCCGGAGCGAACACTCCCGGCGCCAGGACGCCCGGCACGGCAGGCTTGCCCGCCACGGTGCTCATGTAGGTGAGGACCCGGCCGATCGTGCCGCGACCTGCGGAAGTCGCGTCCCACTGGTCGGCAACGACTCGATTCTGTTCACGATCGGTCATCCGGACCAGCGCGTCTTCGTACCCGCCCGGTGTGTGCGCGTCGATCGACTGCCAGGCGGCACGGATATCCGCGTCGATCACCCCCGCGTTATACATCTCGTCGATCCCCGCCATCCCCAGCGCGACATAGGCTTCATGCATGGGCACCAGGTCGGTGAAGATGTGCTTCTGCATGATCATCAACCGGGTCTGATACCAGGCGAGGTCCTCGGCGCTCAGGCGTGCGCCCTCGGTGGCGAGCAACCTGATGTCTGCAGGCACCTTGCGCACCAATTCCTCTGGGGTAGCGCGCAACAGGTCGGCCACCGCATTGCCGAGCTGATGGATGCCGGGCACGTCGAGCACGACACCGATATCGCCGAGATCGAAGAATCCCGAGGCGAAGGAACCCCCTGCGATGCCGGCGAGGCCCGCCCACCAGAACTCCGGATGCTGGTTGGCGAGCCGGAAGTAGTTGATATACACCAGATTGAAAGTGTTCTGGTTGGCGCGCACACCGCGCGCCGGATCCCAGGTCGCCAGGTCGATCGCGGCGTTGCGGGTGGAGACCACCAGCCAGTACTGATGTAGCAGAGTGGCATACCGTTGCGGGGCGACCGCGTCGGCTCTGGCCTCGTCGAGCGCCGCGCGCAACGCCGGTTCATCCAGCGGGACAACCGGGTTCAGGCCGCCGCCCGCACCGCCGTCGCCGTTGATCGTGGGCAGATCCAAATACGCCTCATACGCGGGAGCGGCATGCGCGGCGGGAATAGTCGTGAACCCGACGACAAGACAGGCGAACAGCCCAACGACCCGGGCAAACAGCCGAGCGCGGTGTCCGGCCGAGCCGAGCCGATTCATCAGGCCGGGCCGATCGGAACCGCCTGATCGTCCGCCGGCGCTCGGTCGGTCGGTAATGCCGATGGTTCGAGCGGTACTGAGGTGCGTCATCGCATGGAATCCTGTTGCCTGAGTCACGTTTTCAGGACAGTAGCAACATGTTCTACTTTGCGATCAACAAATTCGGCCACCATTCGTGGCGGATCGGTCGATGCCTCCGCCACAGCGGCCCGTACTAGCGCGGCACCCCGGCCCCAGCAACGTCGGGGACGAGTTGCCCGTCGACACCCTGCTCGAACACTGCGGGCACCGTCGTCGGCCCATCTTTGTCGAAAGCGCCCGCCCGCAGGTGCGCAAGTCCGATCAAAGCCGTGACAACCAACGCACTCAGCAACGCAGCCACCGCGAGCACCGCGAAACCGACCTGAGCCTGCTCGACCATCTCCGTCGGGTGCGGGCCCCGCGCCTGCTGCACCGACGGCGCAGTCCGCACCCGACGCTCGTACAACGCCACCGTGCCACGCGGCCGGTTTCCACGCGGGCGTCGGTCCGCGACAGACCGCTGCGCCGAGTCGAACACCCGCACCGCACCGCGATGCGGACGCCGCACCCGCGGAACAGAATCGAAACCGAGATCGACATCGGCCCGGCCTTCGGCCGATTCGACGGCGCCGGCCGCGTCGATGGTGCTGATGTCGCTGATCGCTGTGCTCATCGGACAAACCTCCGTGGTGGGCTGCTGGCTGGAGACTCGATGGGTAGCTATTCGATCACGTGTTCGAAGAACTTGTGTTCGATTTCTACCACGAGACATCGACAAAGTCAGTAGAAACGCCCGACATGCCTCGAACAGATGTTTGAAACATCGGCTCGACCGGACTAGATTCGTAAGACGAAATCAACGACGGGTGAAGGGCGGTTGCGGTGAGCCACACAGACGACACGGGCGACGAGAGCGTAGGAGGCACCGACCCATCCGGGGCCGGGGCGGATCTCACCGTGCGTCAGCGCAAGGTACTGGAGGTCATCCGCACCTCGGTGAGCGAGCGCGGCTACCCGCCGAGCATTCGGGAGATCGGCGATGCCGTCGGGCTGACCTCCACGTCGTCGGTGGCCCACCAACTCAGGACGCTGGAGCGCAAAGGCTTTCTTCGCCGCGACCCGAATCGTCCACGCGCCGTGGATGTTCGCGGTCTCGACGAGGCAGTCCGCGCGGTGACCAGCCTGTCCTCGGTCGAGGAATCCGACCCGAACAGGCCGACACCGACCTTCGTCCCGGTCCTCGGCCGAATCGCCGCCGGTGGCCCGATCCTGGCCGAACAAGCGGTCGAGGACGTCTTCCCGCTGCCCCGCGAATTGGTCGGCGACGGATCGCTGTTCCTGCTCAAGGTCGTCGGTGAGTCGATGATCGACGCGGCGATCTGTGACGGCGACTGGGTGGTCGTGCGTCAGCAGAACGTCGCCGACAACGGTGACATCGTGGCCGCGATGATCGAGGGCGAAGCGACGGTCAAGACCTTCAAACGCAGCGGCAAGGATGTCTGGCTGATGCCGCACAACCCGCTGTTCGAGCCGATCGCGGGCAACGACGCGCGGATCCTCGGCAAGGTCGTCACTGTCATCCGCAAGATCTGACGCGAGAGTCATTGCGGTGCGCGAGGCCCCGAGGCCCGCGCACCGCGTCGGCTACCACCGCGTCGGCATAGTCGACCAGAAGTCCGTCTGATGCTCGGCGGCATAGTTGTCGACGAGCCTGCTTCCGCCGGGTCGGAACGACATGACTTGCGGCGCGGCCGAATCGTAGGCCGGGATGGGTGGGAGTCCGGCCGGATCAGGACTGCCTGCGATCGTGAAACGACCCCAGTACCTTCGCATGTCGCTGGCCAGGCGCTGCTGATCCGGGCTGATCACCGCGCTGTAGACCCAGCTCAGGTCCCGCATGTTGAACAGCCCGAGCAACTCGCTCGCGTGATAAGCGCCCATCGGGAAAGTGGAAGGCGGCCCGAGCGGCGTGGGATCGTCGAACGAGTACACATAGGTCGGGTTGGTGCGGCTCAATTCCGCATATTCGACGATCAGCCCCGACAGCACCCGATCGGTCCACGCCCTCGTCAGTGCGAGCGCGGGCTGCGCGTAGTCCGACACCGGGTATCGGTGTTCGACGCTGGTGATCTGCTCCGGCGTCAGATCCGGCATGGCAGCGACCAACGCGTCGTGATACCCCTCGGCGGTCAATGGCATGCCCAGCCCGTACCTCGTGTACACGCGCAGTGCCATCTCATCGTGGTTCGCACCGACCAGAATCGGTAGCTGCGGTATGGCGCCGCCGCGCACGGCCGCCCGCGGACCACTGGGCAGGAACGCGCCACCGGACACAGTATCGGTAACCGGATCCGCCACCAACACATCATCGGGCAGCCCACGCAGACAGGCCGCGACATCCGATCCAGAGCAGCCGTGCCGCGCCGCATAAGCGTCGCCATCGCTCATCGCTCGCGCCATCGGCACCGCACCCGCGCACGGCCCGCTCTGCATGATCACGGCCTGGAACAGTCCCCGCGAGCTCGGCGCGGCAAGCTGCGAACACACCGAACTGGCGCCCGCGGACTCGCCGGCCAGGGTGACCCGATCCGGATCGCCGCCGAACGCGGCGATATTGTGCTGCACCCACCACAATGCGGCCTGCTGATCGAGCAGACCGTAATTGCCGGAACCGTAGCCTTCATTCAGCGCCGTCGCGGCGAGAAAGCCGAGCGCACCGAGCCGATAGTTGATTGTCACGACAATGACGTCGCCATCGCCGCCGGTGATGAGCGGGCCCGCGCCATACGTATCGCCGGACCCGTTGGTGAAGCTCCCGCCGTGAAACCAGACCAGCACCGGCAACTGCTGCCTCCGACTTCGCGATGCCAGAACCCAGTACCTCGAACGCCCCGTTTCCCTGCGGACAACTCGGCCCCGCGCTGGTGGCATCCCGTACGCCGGACCACGACCCCGGTAGCGCGGGCGGTCGCCAGCGCAGCTCTCCCACCGGTGGCGCTGCATAGGGAATCCCCTCGAACAACCGCAGACCGGCAGACTGCCTGCCGCGCAATTGTCCGGTGTCGATGGTGACCACATCAGACGCAGCCACCACCGGTGCTGCCGAGGCCGGTAGAGCGAACCCGACCAGCACAATGGGCAGACCAACGATGGCCGACCAGGCATGTTTCATCACAAAAGCACGCTAACCAGCACTCCCGCGCCTGCGCTGCCGCCGCACCGCACAGCTTCCAGAAGACCGTGCCGTCTGGCACTGTTCCGGGCCGGGACGCCCGGTCACTGCGGCCCGAGGACACCCCGTCGCCGGGGCTCAGTGCATGACCGCGACACCGCTGCGCCGCTCCGTATCGCCCCCACTATCGCTTCATTGCGACGAACTGGGCGAGAGATCCGTTGCAGTAGAACTCATCTCGGCTCAGACCTGCCGCATCGAGCCAACCGAGAAGTTCGTCGGCGGTACACGGCGGACCGAACACACCGACCTCACCAAGAGCCTGAATCTGCCGGTCATAGCGAGCGGCGACACCCGAAACCACGCAGCTGCCCACTATGGTGCCACCGGGGCGAAGGACACGGGCGAGCGACACAATCGCTGCACCCGGGTCGGGCATGCAGTGCAGGCCCGCGAAAGTCACCACGAGGTCGAACTCGTCATCAGCGAAGGGCAGCTCGACAACGTCCGCCCGCACGTACTCGATCTCGGACAGACCATTGCGCTCGGCAACGCGCCGCGCCGCGCCCAGCTGGTGGTCGGAGATGTCCGCGGCGACATAGCGAACCTTCTGGTACGGATCGAGACGGCGCAATGTGACGCCGCCGCCGACTGGCAGATCCAAAATGCTTGCGCCGTCCGAGATCCGGTTCACGACATCCATCGCCGCATACATCCGGTCGGTGTCGCACCCCCACAGTGCCCGGCCCACCGGCCTCGCGATCGAAGGGCGGTCGAGGACCGTATCGTAGACCCGGGCGCCGACAGCGCCGAACACCGGATTCTGCCAAACCTGCCTGACGTCAACCATTTTCACTCCCTCGGCGCGGTCCAGTCAGCATAATCGCCGGGAAGTGTCTGCGTGTATCTCGTCAGTAAACGACGAAAGCCCCCCGACCGAAGTCGGGGGGCTCTCGCGAATGATGTTCCGGCGGTGTCCTACTCTCCCACACCCTGTCGAGTGCAGTACCATCGGCGCTGGCAGGCTTAGCTTCCGGGTTCGGAATGGGACCGGGCGTTTCCCTGCCGCTATGGCCGCCGTAACTCTATGAAACTATCCACACAGAGAGCACACCATCAAAAACAGAAAACAATCTGCTTCATCAAGGTGCTTCTGTATCTGTGTATTGTTTCAGATACCGCACAGTGGACGCGTAGCCTCTTCGTTGGTAAGTCCTCGGCCGATTAGTACCAGTCACCTACACCCGTTACCGAGCTTCCAGTTCTGGCCTATCAACCCCATGGTCTGTGGGGGGCCTTAACCACTCAAGGTGGTGAGAAACCTCATCTTGGAACAGGCTTCCCGCTTAGATGCTTTCAGCGGTTATCCCTTCCGAACGTAGCTAACCAGCAGTGCTCCTGGCGGAACAACTGGCACACCAGAGGTTCGTCCGTCCCGGTCCTCTCGTACTAGGGACAGCCTTCCTCAAGTTTCTGACGCGCGCGGCGGATAGAGACCGAACTGTCTCACGACGTTCTAAACCCAGCTCGCGTGCCGCTTTAATGGGCGAACAGCCCAACCCTTGGGACCTACTCCAGCCCCAGGATGCGACGAGCCGACATCGAGGTGCCAAACCATCCCGTCGATATGGACTCTTGGGGAAGATCAGCCTGTTATCCCCGGGGTACCTTTTATCCGTTGAGCGACACCGCTTCCACTTGCCGGTGCCGGATCACTAGTCCCGACTTTCGTCCCTGCTCGAGCTGTCGCTCTCACAGTCAAGCTCCCTTGTGCACTTGCACTCGACACCTGATTGCCAACCAGGCTGAGGGAACCTTTGGGCGCCTCCGTTACATTTTAGGAGGCAACCGCCCCAGTTAAACTACCCACCAGGCACTGTCCCTGAACCAGATCATGGTCCGAGGTTAGAGGTCCAATACGATCAGAGTGGTATTTCAACGATGACTCCACAAACACTGGCGTGCCCGCTTCACAGTCTCCCACCTATCCTACACAAACCGTACCGAACACCAATACCAAGCTATAGTGAAGGTCCCGGGGTCTTTTCGTCCTGCCGCGCGTAACGAGCATCTTTACTCGTAATGCAATTTCGCCGAGTCTGTGGTTGAGACAGCAGAGAAGTCGTTACGCCATTCGTGCAGGTCGGAACTTACCCGACAAGGAATTTCGCTACCTTAGGATGGTTATAGTTACCACCGCCGTTTACCGGGGCTTAAATTCTCAGCTTCGCGCCGAAGCGCTAACCGGTCCTCTTAACCTTCCGGCACCGGGCAGGCGTCAGTCCGTATACATCGTCTTACGACTTCGCACGGACCTGTGTTTTTAGTAAACAGTCGCTTCTCTCTGGTCTCTGCGACCCAACCCAGCTCCGAGAGTAAATCTCATCACCAGACCGGGTCCCCCTTCTCCCGAAGTTACGGGGGCATTTTGCCGAGTTCCTTAACCACAGTTCTCTCGATCGCCTTAGTATTCTCTACCTGACCACCTGTGTCGGTTTGGGGTACGGGCCGTGTACCAACTCACTAGAGGCTTTTCTCGGCAGCATAGGATCACTGAATTCGCCTCAATCGGCTACGCATCACCTCTCAGGCACATGCTGTGCGGATTTGCCTACACAACGCCCTACAGGCTTACACCAGTACAACCACTGACTGGCCCAGCTACCTTCCTGCGTCACCCCATCGCTTGACTACTACCAGCCGGGGTCATGTGCATCCCTCCACTCGAGACCCGAAGGTCTTCTCGGAAGTTCAGGACACTTAGCACAACTGATTCATCATGGGCGCGGATACACGGGTACGGGAATATCAACCCGTTGTCCATCGACTACGCCTGTCGGCCTCGCCTTAGGTCCCGACTCACCCTGGGCGGATTAACCTGGCCCAGGAACCCTTGGTCATTCGGCGGACGAGTTTCTCACTCGTCTTTCGCTACTCATGCCTGCATTCTCACTCCCGTAGCCTCCACGGCTGGATCACTCCGCCGCTTCCCTGGCTACAGGACGCTCCCCTACCCATCCACACCACTGCACCACCCCCCGCAGGGAATGGCGGATGTATTGTGTGAATGCCGCGGCTTCGGCGGTGTACTTGAGCCCCGCTACATTGTCGGCGCAGGATCACTTGACCAGTGAGCTATTACGCACTCTTTCAAGGGTGGCTGCTTCTAAGCCAACCTCCTGGTTGTCTTCGCGACCCCACATCCTTTTCCACTTAGTACACGCTTAGGGGCCTTAGCCGGCGATCTGGGCTGTTTCCCTCTCGACTACGAAGCTTATCCCCCGCAGTCTCACTGCCGCGCTCTCACACACCGGCATTCGGAGTTTGGCTGATTTCGGTAAGCTTGTAGGCCCCCTAGACCATCCAGTAGCTCTACCTCCGGTGTGAAACACGCGACGCTGCACCTAAATGCATTTCGGGGAGAACCAGCTATCACGGAGTTTGATTGGCCTTTCACCCCTACCCACAGCTCATCCCCTCAGTTTTCAACCTAAGTGGGTTCGGGCCTCCACGACGTCTTACCGTCGCTTCACCCTGGCCATGGGTAGATCACTCCGCTTCGGGTCTAGAACATGCGACTGGAAACGCCCTATTCGGACTCGCTTTCGCTACGGCTACCCCACACGGGTTAACCTCGCCACATGCCACTAACTCGCAGGCTCATTCTTCAAAAGGCACGCCATCACCCACCCAACCGAAGTTGGCGCAGGCCCTGACGGATTGTAAGCGCACGGTTTCAGGTACTATTTCACTCCCCTCCCGGGGTACTTTTCACCTTTCCCTCACGGTACTAGTCCGCTATCGGTCACCAGGGAGTATTCAGGCTTACCGGGTGGTCCCGGCAGATTCACAGCAGATTTCACGGGCCCGCTGCTACTCGGGCACTCACTACGAGAGCCGCCAGGTTTTCGTCTACGGGATTCTCACCCTCTACGACAGGCCGTTCCAGACCACTTCGACTAACCCAACGGTTTCTAACTCTCGCTCATCACGGCAGTGATAAGAAAATGAGCCCCACTACCCCACATGGACAACGCCTGCCGGCTATCACATCCACATGGTTTAGCCTCATCCGCTTTCGCTCGCCACTACTCACGGAATCACTGTTGTTTTCTCTTCCTGTGGGTACTGAGATGTTTCACTTCCCCACGTTCCCTCCACACACCCTATATATTCAGATGCGGGTAACACGACATCACTCGTGCTGGGTTTCCCCATTCGGAAATCCTCGGATCTCAGCTCGGTTGACAGCTCCCCGAGGCTTATCGCAGCCTCCTACGTCCTTCATCGGCTCCTGGTGCCAAGGCATCCACCGTACGCTCTTAAACACTTACTAACAAAGATGCTCGCGTCCACTGTGCAGTTCTCAAACAACACACCCAGTACGAACCGAACCACCACCATGCCCACTCATTTACACAAGTGCGGTCTGCGTGAAGCCCGAACCGGATCGTTATCTTGCCTAAGAGGAAACACTCGCGTGTTCTCTCAGGACCCAACAGTGTGTCGATATATCAACCGCGGGACCGGCCACTGAAGGACCGACCACAATGCGGGAGAGCTTGTCAGCGTTCCACCCATGAGCGTCCGCAGCTCCACATACGGGAACTAAACGGTCTCTGGCATCAACGTTTACCATCCCCGACTCTTCGGGGTGCGATGCAGAAGTGCTCCTTAGAAAGGAGGTGATCCAGCCGCACCTTCCGGTACGGCTACCTTGTTACGACTTCGTCCCAATCGCCAATCCCACCTTCGACGGCTCCCTCCACAAGGGTTAGGCCACCGGCTTCGGGTGTTACCGACTTTCATGACGTGACGGGCGGTGTGTACAAGGCCCGGGAACGTATTCACCGCAGCGTTGCTGATCTGCGATTACTAGCGACTCCAACTTCACGGGGTCGAGTTGCAGACCCCGATCCGAACTGAGACCGGCTTTAAGGGATTCGCTCCACCTCACGGTATCGCAGCCCTCTGTACCGGCCATTGTAGCATGTGTGAAGCCCTGGACATAAGGGGCATGATGACTTGACGTCGTCCCCACCTTCCTCCGAGTTGACCCCGGCAGTCTCTCACGAGTCCCCGCCATTACGCGCTGGCAACATAAGATAAGGGTTGCGCTCGTTGCGGGACTTAACCCAACATCTCACGACACGAGCTGACGACAGCCATGCACCACCTGTACACCGACCACAAGGGGGCCTACATCTCTGCAGGTTTCCGGTGTATGTCAAACCCAGGTAAGGTTCTTCGCGTTGCATCGAATTAATCCACATGCTCCGCCGCTTGTGCGGGCCCCCGTCAATTCCTTTGAGTTTTAGCCTTGCGGCCGTACTCCCCAGGCGGGGTACTTAATGCGTTAGCTACGGCACGGATCCCGTGGAAGGAAACCCACACCTAGTACCCACCGTTTACGGCGTGGACTACCAGGGTATCTAATCCTGTTCGCTACCCACGCTTTCGCTTCTCAGCGTCAGTTACTTCCCAGAGACCCGCCTTCGCCACCGGTGTTCCTCCTGATATCTGCGCATTTCACCGCTACACCAGGAATTCCAGTCTCCCCTGAAGTACTCTAGTCTGCCCGTATCGCCTGCAAGCTTAAGGTTGAGCCCCAAGTTTTCACAGAAGACGCGACAAACCGCCTACAAGCTCTTTACGCCCAGTAATTCCGGACAACGCTCGCACCCTACGTATTACCGCGGCTGCTGGCACGTAGTTGGCCGGTGCTTCTTCTACAGGTACCGTCACTTGCGCTTCGTCCCTGTCGAAAGAGGTTTACAACCCGAAGGCCGTCATCCCTCACGCGGCGTCGCTGCATCAGGCTTTCGCCCATTGTGCAATATTCCCCACTGCTGCCTCCCGTAGGAGTCTGGGCCGTGTCTCAGTCCCAGTGTGGCCGGTCACCCTCTCAGGTCGGCTACCCGTCGTCGCCTTGGTAGGCCGTTACCCCACCAACAAGCTGATAGGCCGCGGGCCCATCTCGCACCGATAAATCTTTCCACCAAAAACCATGCAGCTCTTGGTCATATCCGGTATTAGACCCAGTTTCCCAGGCTTATCCCGAAGTGCGAGGCAGATCACCCACGTGTTACTCACCCGTTCGCCGCTCGTGTACCCCGAAGGGCCTTACCGCTCGACTTGCATGTGTTAAGCACGCCGCCAGCGTTCGTCCTGAGCCAGGATCAAACTCTCCGTTGAAGACTCACAACCACACCCCGAAAGGGTGCAATCAGAAGAATAACTAGAGTCCGAAAACCTAGCAAAACAAAACGCCAGCAAAAAGATTTGCTGACTAAATGTCCAACCCTACAACCGGGGGGTATGCAAGGCCGGAACCAATTAAATAATTGGCACTGACATTCATCGACACACTATTGAGTTCTCAAAGAACACACGCACACACCATCGCCCAGATTTACTCTGATTGATCGGTGAGGCACTTGTTCAAGCTTAGCTCAGCGTTGAACCCGAACCAAATCGGGGTCTCGGTTGAGCCGGGTGGCCAGGCGCTCCTCGTCCTACCTCGTTTCCCAGGCCCTCCGCTCAGCGTTTCCGCTGGGCTTCTCGGCTCCGGGTCGGTGTCCGTGTCGCTCTGACTTGGAGAACATTACGTGACGCTTTGGCGAATATGCAAATCGCCTGATTACCGGGGGTTTTGCGGCATGAATAGCCGATGCGGGCCGAGCTCCCCCGGCCGCGGACGCATCGCCATCACCGCTTTACCTCCATGGCAACGATCGTGGGACTCGGATTGATGCCGACATCGGATGGAACGGCGCCTGGATCGATTCGAATAGCCGGCTGCCCGGCTTCCGTTCGACTCTGCCGACAACCGCCCGGGCACGAACTGCGCCCAACGATCCCACCCTGTGGGTGTTGCGGGTCCATAGATCAAGGCGAGCAGGTTTCCGCCATCTCTTTGTGTGTCATTGGTGAGGTGGATGTGCTCGTCCAGAAAGGTGCTCACGGAGAGCTCGGCCGCCGATGCTCGCGACCCCGAGGCGCGCGCCCGAAATTCCTGCGGCGGGCGGCCTCCC
The DNA here is from genome assembly GCF_045208035.1 of Nocardia sp. NBC_01009. Taxonomy (NCBI): domain Bacteria; kingdom Bacillati; phylum Actinomycetota; class Actinomycetes; order Mycobacteriales; family Nocardiaceae; genus Nocardia; species Nocardia sp. NBC_01009. Next base: position 6,917,381 of record NZ_CP108695.1, read on the forward strand.
CACCGTCGGAACGCCCGAATGAAGGACGCCGCTTCGGCATAGCCGAGTTGCGCTGCGACCTGCTCGGTGGTCATGCCGGTGTGGGTGAGCAGCGCCTTCGACATCATCTGCCGCACCTCGTCGACCAGCACACGGAACGACGTCCCCTCCTCGCGCAATCGGCCCGAGAGCGTGCGCGGACTCATGAACAGTCCGGTGGCGACCGCGAGTTGGTCGGGAATTTCGCCAAGTTGCGGACCATCAGGTCACGCACCGAGCCTGCGACGCCGGTCCGCGCGCGGCAAGCCGTGAGCAGATCGCGACACGGCTGCTCGCAGGCGTCTCGGGCCCAGTCGTTGGCCTGCGGCAGCGGAATGTCGAGGTAAGCGCAGTCGAACGCCAGTTCATTGACCTCCGCGCGGAATTCCGGCTCGAGCTCGAAAACCGCGCGGTGACGAGTGGTGTCCGCGGGCGCCGCATGTCGAAAACGGACGCTGCTCATCGGGATTGCGGCCGAGAGCATGTCCTGGCCGATGGTGTGGATGCCGGTCATGATGCGCCCGTCCGCCCATTGCATGAGGACACGCACGCTCGAGGTGCTGCGGAGTAGATCCCCATCGAACACGTGAACTGCATCCTCATCGAACCGGTTCTGTCCCAGTTGGCGAAATGTAGCGATCCGAATCCACCGGCGCCGGCGATTGACCGAGATATTGTCTCAGACGGAAGACCTCAACTGTGTTATACAGTGTGAACAACAGTGTCGCTTGAATCTGGAGGACTCATGGCGGTCGAGGAAGCAATGCCACCGGAATTCGAGGTGGCGGTGATCGGGGCCGGACCCGGCGGCATCGCGGCAGGCGTCAAGCTGCGCAAGGCCGGCATCGATAACTTCGTCATCCTCGAACGCGCCGACGACGTCGGTGGCAGCTGGCACGAGAACCACTACCCGGGCATCGGTGTCGACATCCCGGCCATTGCCTATCAGTACTCGTTCGCCCGCAATGCGCGCTGGAGCCGTTTCTTTCCGCTCGGTGCAGAGGTGAAGGCCTATCACGCCGAGGTCGCGCGGCGGTTCGGGCTCTACTCGCACGTGCGATTCCATACCAACGTCGCACGCGAGGAGTGGGACGACGCGGGCAACTACTGGAAGCTGCATACCGAGCACGGTTCCGTCGTCACCGCACGTTTCGTGATCAGTGCCGTCGGAGCGTTCGTCCGGCCCAAGGACGACGCGGGCATCCCGGGCCAGCAGTCGTTCGAGGGCAAGATCCAGCGACCCGCCGACTGGGACGACGAGTACGACCTCACTGGAAAGCGGGTCGGCGTGATCGGCACCGGAGCCAGTGCGGTGCAGATCATTCCGGCCATCGCACCCGAGGTGGCCCGGCTGGAGGTCTTCCAGCGCACCCCGGTGTGGTCGGTGCCCAAGCCCGATTTCCAGGTGCCCGCCGCCGTGCAACGCCTGCTCGGCATTCCCGGACTGCAGGCAGGGCTGCACGGAAGCGCGCTCGTTCTGGTCGATCTGGTGCTGCGCGGGGTCGTCAAAGCGCCGACGGGCCTTGTGCGCCCTGCGATGGACAGGTTCGACGCCGCCTGCATCGCCTGTTACCGGAAGTATTTGGACCGGGTCGTGAAGGATCCCGTCACCCGCGCGGGACTGACACCAGACTTCGGCGTCCTGGCCAAGCGGCCGACGATGTCCAACAGCTACCTGAAGGCCTACAACCGAGACAATGTCGCCCTGGTGACCGACCCGATCGACGCGATCACCACAACGGGCATCCGGACCCGCGACGGCAACCTGCACGAATTCGATGTGATCGTGCTCGCCACCGGCTACGAGGTGTTCTCCGATCCGGAGACCTACCGACCGGGAACGGTGGTGGGCCGCAATGGCTTCGACCTCGCGAGGTTCTACAACGAGGAAGGTCTGCAGGCGTATCAAAGCGTGTCGGTGCCCAGGCTGCCGAACCGTTGGACGCTGTGCGGCCCCTATTCGTGGACCGGCAGTGGCTGGCACGCCTTCGTCGAAATGACCGCCGACCACGCGGTGCGCGCCATCACCGAGGCGGGCACCCGGCAGGCCACGGTGGTGGAGGTCCGCAAGGAGGCCGCCGACGCCTACCACCGTGCGATCTACCGGCAGGGCGAATCGCTGCGGTACTACCTCACCGAGCTGAACGGGCATGTGCCGACCTACTACCGGAATTCCCACGGTGACACCACCTATGTGCGGCCGTCGGGATTCTTCGAGGCGCGCCGGGGCAACCGGAAGTTTCCGCTGGACGATTACCGGTACGAGACACCGCAATCGACATCGACCGGTGGCGGCGTGCGCCGCGCCGCCGACTCCAGGGCCGGTGCGTAATCCATCGGCCACCGCGCTGCCGAGGTCGCACGGGCCGGGCGGCCCGCCACAGTTCGTCCGGCCTGTGCCCGCTGCCGTGGGGACCTGGGAGAATCCCAGCGTGAAGAACCCGACGATCGTCGACGAGATCACCGACGAGCTCGCCTATCGGATCGCCGCGGGCGTCTACCCACCCGGCGAGCTGCTGCCATCGGTGCGTCAGGTGGCCGCGGAGTTCGGTATCAGCACACCGACCGCGAACAGCGCGCTCGGCAGGCTGGCCGCCCTCGGGTTCGTGGAAGCCCGCCGCGGACTCGGCAATATCGTTCGCGACATCTACCTCTACGGCGGGATCGATACCGCGCACTACATTTTCCGGCACTCCAGGCAGCTGCCCGAGCGCGCCGCCAAGATCTTCGCCGACATCATCGATGTCGATCATCTATTGCTCATGCAGACTATCCGCACCGTGGCCGCGGACCCGCGCCGCTACGACCTGACCGCACTGGCGCGCGCGGTGGACCGGTTCGAGCTGCTCGTCAGCGCCGGGCGGGCAGGAGTCAGCGAGATCATGGAGGCCGAGCTGCACGTGTTGCGCGTCGGCTTCGCCGCGGTCGGACAGAGCGCGTTTCTCAACCTGTTCAATTCCGTCGGCGACATCCTCATCGCCACACCCGAAGCGGGTGCGGCCTTCTACGAACCGCTGGAACCCGAGGGTCATGTGCGGGTTGCCCGGCAACTGCTCGCACTGTGGCAGTCGGATGCCACGGTCGAGGACGCGGCGATCGACATGGTCGACACCCTGATCCGGGCGTATCACGATCAGGTCATCGAGCATTTTCGGCAACTCGTCACGGCTGCTGCCGCCGCGCAGCCACGAGCCGAGGTGTCCGCAGTGACGCCGTGACCTCACGGCTGGCTCCCGAAGTTCCTCGGCGGCAGCCGGTGAGAACGACTGATCCGGCGTCAGGACTCCTGAAAGAGCACCAAATCGAACTGCGCGAGAATCCGGTCGACGTCGAACCGGTCGGGTTCGTCGAGAACAAGCCGCGCAGCCGTCTGGATCAACCCTTGGATCAGCTGCACCAGCACATCGAGGTCGACCTCGTCGGCATCCGGCCGGCCGGTCAGCCAGGCACCGAGCACTCGATGCAGCGGGCCCCGCGGTTGGTCGTGCGCCTGCACGACGCGTTCCCGCAGGGTCGAGGGCACGCCGCTGAGAGGGAAGTAGACCAGCCGCCAGGTCTCCGGCATGGCCCGTACCTCGGCCAGGAATCGAACGAGCGCTGCCGCCAGCACATCCCGGGGGTCGGCGCCCGACCTGATCGAACCGTCGACCTCCGACATCGCCCGCAGGACAGCCTCCTGCATCCGGGTGGTCTCCCGCTCGACCAGATCCGCGAGTAGTTCATCGCGGCTACCGAACGAGTCGTACACGACCGGCCGGGTCACCCCACCCCGCTCCGCCACTGCCGCGATACTGACATCGGCGAATCCGCTCTCGGCAACGATATTCAGCGCGACGTCGAGCAGCTGTTCACGTCGATCAGCGGGTTGCAGGCGCTTGGCGTAGCGCCGCCGGGCCGGCGTGCCGGCCGCCCGCTTCACTTGTGCCACCGCACTATCCCTTCTCGATTCCGGTGCCAGCGACCATCCGGCGTGCCATCCAGCGCATGGTCTTGGACAACGCCGCACGCTTGCCGCGTCCGCCCTCGGACACGATGATCCGAGCCGCCGTCTCGCTCACACTGATGGAGGCATGACTCATCATCTCGGTGTCGAGTTCCCGATCGGCCAGTGCCGCGATCACGGCGAACAGCAACTCACTGCGCGCCCGAATCGCATTGCGCCCCTGCGTGACCCGCTCGTGCATTGCGGGCGGCAGACCGTCGCCCGGCATCAGGACGAACTGCCAGGTTTCCGGTGCAGCGAGCACCTGATCGAGAAAGATGTCGACGGCGTCCGTTCCGAGAACGGCCACGTCGATAGTCGACAGATCGGCGTCATCGGCAAGTTCCGGCGTCGCGGCGGCCGCCATGGCCAGCACTCGTTCCTCCTCACGAGCCAACAGCGCCGCGAACAACTCGTCGCGGTCACCGAACTCCGCATAGAGGGCGGGCCGGGTGACGCCTGCCGCACGCGCGACGGCATGCATGCTTGCGCTCGCGTACCCCGCACGCACGATGAGTCCCCGTGCCGCGTCGAGGATGCCCTCGCGTCGGGTTGTCATCAGCTCACCCCGTGTCGTCGGTTGCCGTTGCCTCGCGATCGTGGCCAATGGACTGTCGCGCCAGTGTACGCGGCATGTTTGCCAGGTTCCGGCATTCCTGCATCGAGAAGTCGGCGCGATCGGTGTAGCACCACAACGACATCCGAGATCTTTCGGCGACGCGGACGGTCATCGAACTTACCTGGTTGCACCCCGGTCCAGGGGCGAAATTGATACCGTTGTTTTCACTATTCGGCAGTGTTAGCGTCGTCGCGAACAGTGCATGGCATCGATCACATTCGGGGTACGTCGTGAGCACGCTCATAGTCGTCGGTGATCGCTCTGATACGAGCTGCCGGAAACCGTCAACACTGTGACGCGTGACGTCATGGGCAACGTCGCCCGCGAAACCTAGCGTTGGGGAAGGCCTCCGGATCGCTGCGGCTGCGGTCCACGGCGGGGGGTCGATGGAGGACTATCGATGGAATCCGAAGCGCCGATGGCAATGAAAGGCGGACCGACGGCGGCACAGATCGCGCGTAAGAACGTCACCGACACGACACTGTCGAGTCTGCGGACGTTCGGGCGGGTGGTCGACCTGGGACTGGAGTCGACGCGGGGCGCGGTCTCCGACATCATCGCGCGGCGGTTCCAGTGGCCCGAAATGCTGCGTCAGGCTTGGTATCTGGTCACCGTCACCGCGATCCCCGCCGTGCTGATGGCGGTGCCGTTCGGTGTCGTGGTTTCCGTGCAGGTAGGCAAGCTGATCCATCAGTTGGGCGCCGACTCGCTGATCGGCGCGGCTGGTGGCCTCGGGGTGATCCAGCAGGGTGCCCCGATCGCAACGGGCCTGTTGCTCGGCGGCGCGGGCGCTTCGGCGATTGCTGCCGATCTCGGCGCGCGTACGGTCCGCGAGGAGATCGATGCGTTGCGGACAATGGGCATCAATCCCGTACACCGACTGGTGATTCCGCGTGTCTCGGCGATGCTGCTCGTCGCGCCGCTGCTGAACATCCTGATCATCTTCGTCGGCATTGTCGCCGGTTACGCGGTCGCGATCGGCGCACAGAACGTCACCCCTGGCAGCTACTGGGCGACCTTCGGCTCTTTCACGGTGCTCACCGACGTGTGGATTTCGCTGTTGAAGTCGATGCTGTTCGGGTTCATCGTCGTCATCGTCGCCTGCCAACGCGGTCTGGAGGCCAGCGGCGGACCGCGCGGCGTCGCCGACGGCGTCAATGCTGCCGTCGTGCTGTCGGTGGCATCGATCATCGTGGTGAACTTGGTGATCACCCAGGTCGTCGCGATGTTCCTGCCGCTGCGGGTGGCGTGATGACAGCTACTCCCTACGTGCCCAAGGGCTTTCGCTCGGTCAGCTGCCTCGTGCGCAACCGCGGCCGGGTGTTGACGCCGTTGGAAAGTGCCGGGTTCGCGGTCGGCTTCGTATTGCAGGCGCTGGCCGCGATTCCGCTGACGCTACGCCGCTATCGCGCCGAGACCATGCGCACCATCACCGATATGACGTGGGGCCGCGGCTCGGTCATCGTCGGTGGCGGCACGGTGCCCATGCTGGTGGTGCTCGGTATCGCGATGGGAGCCGGTGTCGGCATCCAGTCGTTCACCACGCTCGATCTGATCGGCCTCGGCCCGGTCACCGGTGTGGTGTCCGCGTTCGCGAATACCCGTGAGCTGGCGCCGATTGCGGCCGCGGTCGGGTTCGCCGCCCAAGCTGGTTGCCGGATGACAGCCGAGATCGGCTCCATGCGGATCTCCGAGGAGATCGATGCGATCGAATCCCTTGGACTGTGCTCGATTCCGTTCGTGGTGACCACCCGGGTCATCGCAGGTGCGATCGCGATCGTACCGACTTTCCTCATCGCCCTGATTCTGAGCTACCTGGCCTGCGACACTGTGGTGGTTTTGCTGCACGGCCAGGCGGGCGGGGTCTACGACCACTATTTCTTCCAGTTCACCAGCGGCTACGACGTGCTCGCTGCGGTGATCAAGATTCTGGTGTTCGGCATCGCGGTCATCCTGATCCATTGCTACTACGGGTTTTTTGCCTCCGGTGGCCCGGAAGGCGTCGGTATCGCCTCGGGCCGGGCAGTGCGCGCGAGCTTCGTCGCGATCATCGCGCTGGATATGTTGCTGACCCTGCTGCTGTGGGGCGTCAACTCCTCGATCGAATTCCCGGGGTGAGCCGAATGCCGAATTACGGATTGCCCGGGGTCACCATGGGGCGGCGCAGTTCTCAGGTGCTCGGTGGGGCCGCGCTGGCTGCGATCGTCGCGGTGGCACTGGCTTGGACCGGGTACCACAACGCCCCCGACGACACGCGCATGCAGATCCAGCTACGCACCGAGCGCATCGGCGAAGGCATCATCGAGGGCACCACGGTGCGCCTGGACGGCGTGGACGTCGGCAAGATCACCGACATCGCGAGCATCGGTGCTGGCCGCCAGCTGATCACCCTGGACCTGGACCGATCCCCAACGGCCGGTCTCACCGAAGATCTCGCGGTCGACTACGCACCGCAGAATCTCTTCGGCATCAGCACCGTCGCGCTGAAGCGGGCCGAGGGCGGCGCGCCGCTACGGCCGGGAGCGGTCATCGATCTGGCGGGCGCCAACGCGCACCGCGTGGCCGACGCGACCATGGGCCGACTGCTGCGGGCACTCACCGAGACCTCGACCGAGGTCTTCACTCCCGAATTCGCCGAGGTGCTCCGGACATTCAGCGGTGACCTGCAGGCCTTCACTCCGATGTTGGAAGCCGTCGTCATGCTGAGCCGGGCGGTCGCCGACACTCAGCGGTACCCTTCCTCGTTCCTGATCGACCAATTCGCGAGGTTCTACGACGGATTGGGGTCGTTCACCTCGGCCACTTTCAAACTCCTGAAAGCCGTGCTGGACATCGAGGTGTTCCAGAACGACCGGCAAAAATTCGATGCGACCATCGGCATGCTCGTCGACGACGCGTTCCCGGACATCGGCGCCATCGGAAATGTTGCCAGACAACATTTCTCGAGCTACACCGACATGCTCGCGCCCCTCATCGCAGCCATCGCCGCGACGGTGCCGCACCCGGCGCGCTCGCATGCCGAACTCACCGAACTGATCGAACGACTCGACCGCATATTCGCCGACACCCCGAACGGTCCGACCCTCAACGCATCGGTCACCCTGCGCAGTGTCCCCGGACTCTCGGTGCCGCTGCTCGGTCAGGCCGGATTCGCCGCGCCGGGAGGGACGCGATGACACCGACGTCGACCTTCCCGATCGCATGGAAGCTCGGTCTGTTCGCCGCGGCGATGATCACCCTGCTCGCCATGATCGCGGCGGCCATTATTCGGCCCATCGGCGGCGATACCGACAGCTACCGAGCCGATTTCACCGATGCCAGCGGCTTGAAGACCGGTGACGATGTCCGCATGTTCGGGGTCGCAGTCGGCAAGGTTGCGGAAATCTCGCTGGTGCAGGGCCGCGCGCGGGTCGAATTCACGGTGCACAGCGACCGGCCCCTCTACGACGCGAGTTCCCTTGCCATCCGGTACCAGTCACTGACCGGACAGCGCTACATCGACATCCGCCAGCCCGAGCATCCGACCCCGAAGCAGGCGTCGACCGGCATCATCGGGACCGATCGCACCATCGGATCCTTCGACATCACCCGGCTTTTCAACGGACTGCAGCCGGTCCTGCAGGAGTTCTCTCCCGGTGCGCTCAACCAGTTCACCGAGAGCGTGCTCGCGGTGATCGAGGGCAATGGTTCGGGGATCGGGCCCGCCCTCGACGCGATCGAAAAGCTCAGCGCGTACGTGACCGATCGGCAGACGGTGATCTCCACCATCGTGGCGAATCTCGAGTCGATCTCCACCAGGATCGGCGGCAAGTCACCGCATCTGATCACCCTGCTGCGCGGGTTGACCGACGTGTTCACCGCTTTTCAGGAGAAGCTCGACGGCCTGATCGACTTTGCGAGCGTCGCACCGTCCGCGCTGGGCCCGCTCAACAGCTTGCTTGCCACCCTGGGTTTCACCGAGACGACCAACCCACATCTCGAACGCGACCTGCGCCTGCTGTTTCCGGACCCGGACATCGCGTTGGACCAGCTCGGCAAGTTACCCGGCCTGCTGCAGTCGCTGTCGACGCTGGTGCCCGCCAGCGGGTCCGCGGTCCATGTCGATCTCACCTGCTCGAAGGGTAATGCCGAGGTGCCGTCGATGGTCGCGGTGTTGATCGCCGGGCAAAGGATTGCGATATGCAAGAACTGACCATCAGGCTGCCCGGGCGTCGAGGTCGCGACCGGCACGAGGCCACCAAGAATCGCCGCGAACTGCGCCTTGGGGTGATCGGCGCGATTCTGATCGTTATCGCGCTCGCCGCGACCGCCGTCCTCTCTGTGTTGCCGCTGGGGAAACGCACGTACACCGCGTACCTGTCGGAGGCACAGTCGATCCGGGTGGGCAATCAGATACGGGTCGCGGGGATTTCGGTCGGCACGGTTTCCTCGCTGGAGCTGCAGCCGGACCGGGTGCGGATGACGTTCACCGTGGATCGGGATGTCTTCGTCGGGGACGCAACCACTTTGGAGATCAGGATGCTCACCGTCGTCGGCGGCCACTACGTCGCCATGATTCCCGCCGGGACGACGCCGCTGGGCAGCAAGTCGATCCCACCCGAACGGGTTACATTGCCCTACAGCCTGGTTCGGACGCTTCAGGATGCCGCGAAACCGGTGGCCGAGGTGAACGGCAGCACGCTGCGCGAGAACCTGGCCGCAGTGCAGACCTCCCTCGACCGGAGTCCCGACGGGCTGCGCCGGATGGGCGCCGCCATGCAGTCGTTCGTGACGATCCTCGCCAAGCAGAATGCCGAGGTGTCGCGGGCGCTGATCGTCACCGACGAGTTCCTGACCGCGATCAACGGCAACCGGTCGCTGGTGGGACAGTTCGTCCGCAAGATCGGCCTGCTCGAGGTGCAAGGCCTCGACAAAAAGGCGGAGATCACCGAAGCATTGCGGATCGCCGCTGAACTGTTGTCCAGAATCGCGGCATTGGAACCGTCTTGGCGCGAACAACTTCAGCCGATGGTCGACAAGCTCTCGGCGACGCTGCCCGCGTTGCGTGAGCTCGTCGGGAAACTCGACGGCGCGCTCGGCACCCTGCGCACCGCCCACGACCGGCTGCAGACCGCGGTGACCCCACAGGACGGCATCGTCGTCGACCAGTCCGCGGACACGATATCCGCACCGGCCGTCTGCGTCCCGGTGCCGGGAAAGGGGTGCTGATCGTGCAACGCATGCTCGCCTCGCCGGGTTTCGTCACCTTGATCGGCGGCGTCCTCGTTGCAATCCTCTCCGTTGCAGGCTATTTCGTCGCTTTCCGTCCGCTGGACAAGACCATCGGCTACTGCGCGATCCTGCCCGATGCCGTCGGCCTCTACCCCGGCAACCACGTGACCATGCTCGGCATGCCGGTCGGTACCGTGACGGCGCTCGCGCCCGACGGTGCCGGCGTCCGTGTCGAATTCGACGTCGACGCCGACCACCCGCTCACCGGGCAGGTCATCGCGACAACGGTCGCCGACACTCTCGTCGCCGATCGCAATCTCGCGATGCTCGGCGAACCCGGTGCACCAGATTGGAACCGAAATACCTGCGTGACAAGGACATTCACACCGAAGAGCATGGCAGAAACCTTGGCGGCCTTCTCGGCGTTGGCCGACCAGCTCGGCGGCAACGGCGGCCCCGCGGAGCGCAGCCGGATCCATGACACTGTCGCCGCCTTCCAGCGCGCCACCTCCGGGACAGGGCCGAAGATGAATGCCCTGATCCAGGATCTCGGCACCGCACTGCGCGCACCGGACGCCGCCATCGGCCATATCGGTGCGCTGCTCGACGCGCTCGGCGAACTCTCGACCAGCATCTCGGTCAATTGGCAGGACATCAAGACGACGCTGCTGAATGCCGGGCCCGGCATCGCCTTCGTCAACGAGGTCTGGCAACAGGTCATCCAGATCGTCGACTCACTCCTGGTCGACTTTCCGATGTTCAACGACATCGCCCGCAAGTACGGCCGCGAAATACTCGGCGGCGTCGATGATCTGGCCCCATACCTGCGGCTGCTCGGCGCGGGCGTCGGATCACTGAAACAGGTCATCGATATGATCCCGGCCCTGGTCGGGGCATTCCAGCGCGCGATCGACCCGGAGACCGGCAAGGTCCGGCTTACCTTGGCCACGCCGAAAATCGCTCTGCCACAGGCGGATGCCGATCAGATCTGCGCTGCGGTCAACACGGTGACACCCGGCCGATGCAAGACATCGGACAACGGCCTTGCCGGTGTCGACCTGGCCGCAATCGTGCTCGGATCGGTGGGTGCCCGATGAGAAGGCGGACAGTGGTGCGGCGCACCGGTTCCTGGCTTGCCAGCACGCTCGCGGCGGGGATGCTGGTCAGCGGCTGCGGTTTCGATCCCTCGTCGGTGCCGGTGCCGGGCGCATCCGTGTCCGGCCCGACCTATCAGGTCCGGATCGAGTTCGCGAACGCACTGAACCTGCCCAAGCAGGCCAAGGTGGTGGCCAATGGCGCGCAGATCGGCACGCTGAGCACCGTGACCGTCGTCGATCCTTCGACACAGCATCCCGGACGCATCGACGCGATCGTCGAGATCTCCGAGTCGGTGCGGCTGCCGACCACCACCACCGCGCAGCTGCGGCAGAACACGATCCTCGGTGACATCTACATCGGACTCACCACTCCCCCGAAAGATTTCGCCGAGACCCTGCCGCCGGGCGGCACGATTCCGCTACCGCAGACCCGCCCCGCACTGCAGATCGAGGACCTGATGGCAGGCATGTCGACCTTCATCGGCGGCGGTGCGCTGCACAGCGTGCAGGAGATCATCAACCGGACCAATGCCGTGCTGCCGGAGCGACCAGCAGACACGGCTCGGATATTCGAGACGCTCGGCCGCGACACCCAGGACGTGGCCGACAATCTGGACAGTGTCGGCCGATTCCTCGACGCCATCCAGCAGGATGTGACGGCAGTGCAGGACAATTGGGAAGAACTCGACGTCCTGCTGTCCGAACGCGGCGCGCGTGACATCCCGGCCTTCGCGAATTCCCTGGTGCTGACGCTCGGCGTTGTCGGCGCCCTCGGCATCGTCGGGCACGCGGTGGCCTGGCTCGGCCCCCTCCTGCAGGCGGGTGACGCCGCGGCCGAGGCCTTCGTGCCGATGCTGCTGGCCGCCAACCCACTCGACCTGTCCGCGCCCGCCAATCTGAATCGGCTGGTGGCCTTGCTGCGCGACAAGGTCATCCCGTTCGTCGAACGCGGGCCGACGGTGAACCTGACCCGCATCGCGGCGGAGACCGGTGCGGCAAGCCCCGTGGCCACCGACGACCAGGTCGATCGGATCGTCGCCACGCTGCGGATGATCGGAGCGGTCCGGTGAAGGTCTCCTCGGTCAAACCCGGCTCGATGGCATCCCTGGGCGCTATCGTCGCGATCCTCCTTGTCGGCAGCACCTACCTTTCCCTCGGGGTGGTGCGGGTCGGTTGGCTGAACGAGTACACCGAGGCGACCATGGTGCTGACCGATTCCGGCGGTCTGCTGCCGCGCTCCAAGGTGCTGCTGTCGGGCATCGAGATCGGCACTGTGACCTCGGTGTCGCACACCGGGACCACGGTCTCGGTGCAGTTCCGCATCGACGACAGATACCGAATTCCGAGCTCGAGCATGGCCCGCATCGAAACACTGTCCGGACTCGGCGAACCGTATCTCGACTTCCGCCCCGCCAGCGGTGACGGACCATACCTGCGCGACGGACAGATCGTGGATGCCGCTGAGGTCACGATGCCGATCTCGATCCCGCAGGTAGCACAGACCGCCACCCGGCTGCTCAACCAGCTGGATCCGCAGGCGATGGCCGCCATCATCCAGACCTTCACCGAGGGGCTGGCGGGCACCGAAACGGTCGTCCCGCAACTGTCCCGCGCGACAGACCTGCTGGCCGCAACACTGCTGGCCCGCTCTGATGTCATCCGCGAGATGCTCATAGCGTTCCAAGCCAACGCGAACGATATGGCGTGGTCGGGGCCCGCGCTGACCGATGCCTCCGGACCGTGGGCCGCCTTCGGTCCTCGGGTCAGCGAGGTGGCGGCGGCGATCGCGCGGGTCATCCGAAAGGGCAACGTCCCAGCCGATTACGTCATCGACACCCCGGAGACCGTCGGACTCGTCCCGTTCCTACGTCAGCTGGCCGAACGGATCAATGCGATCGGACCGGACCTGGCGACGATGATCCCGCTGCTGCAACCGCTGATCCCGCTCGCGACGAATGCGGTGCGGCCACTCGACATCGGCAGCCTCATCACCCAGGCGCTCGAGACCACCAGCCCCGACGGGACGCTGAATCTTCAGCTCACCGTCAAATAGCGCCAACGCAGTCCGACAACTGATCATTCGGAGCCGAAATGAACGTCGACACCACCAAGACCGCCGACGCCGAGACTACCGAGGTGGTCGCGTCGAAAACCGATGCCGCACCGCGGTCTATTTCACTGCCGGTCACCACGGTGGCATGGGCGGCGGCCACCACTGCCTTGACGATCCTCGCCGTCACGCTCGCCGGCTTCCTCTTCGCGGCACGCGGCGACCTCGCCGAGCGTGACCGGGTGGCCGCCGACAACCGCCACGCCGAGCAGATCGCCACCGACTACGCCGTCGGCGCCGCCACCGTCAATTACGCCGAGTTCGCCTCCTGGGTCGGCCGGCTCAAGCAGAACACCGCACCCGCCCTTGCCAACAAGTTCGATGCGACCGCACCGAAGTTGCAAGAGCTGCTCACCCCGTTGAAGTGGGCATCGACCGGCAGCCCGATCACGGCCAAGATCCTGTCCGAGCGCGACGGCGTCTACCGGGTGACAGTCTTCGTCACCGTCAGCTCCACGAACGCACAGAACCCCGCCGGGGCGCAGACTACGGTCACCTACAACATCACCGTCGACCGCGGCTCCGACTGGAAGATCACCGATGTCGGTGGCCTGGACGGCACGCTCCCGGTCAAGTAGTACGACCTGCTGATCGTGCCCACGAACGCTGTCCGGCACAGTGGGGTCTCACCTGCTCGGCCAGGGCTTCCCTGCCGAAAATCCTCCACACCGGTACAGACTCGGACAGTGCCCCGGATTAACCGACTGATGCATCAGTCCGGTAACAGCGGATGCGCAGATCGAGACGTTTGACAGGCAAGTAGCCACTTGCCTATCCTGACGAGCGTGAGTACTGTTGCCGAGCCCGGCGACGTCTTCAAGGCGCTGGCCGACCCGACCCGCCGAGCGATCCTCGACGAGCTGGCCGACCGCGACGGCCAGACGCTATTCGAGATCTGCAGCAGGCTCACCATGAAGCACCGGCTCGCCTCATCCCGGCAAGCTGTCTCGCAGCACCTCGACGTGCTGGAAGCCGCCGGCCTGATCAGCACCCGCCGGGACGGCCGATACAAGTTCCACCATCTGAATCGTGAGCCCCTGCGGCACCTCACGGACCGCTGGCTCGAGGAGGAATGATGATCCGAATCAACGTGACCAGCGTCTTGGTCGACGATCAGGCCAAGGCCCTGCGCTTCTACACCGACGTGCTCGGCTTCACGAAGAAGACCGACATCCCGCTCGGCGAGGCCCGCTGGCTGACCGTGGTGTCTCCACAGGAGCCGGACGGCGTCGAGCTGCTACTCGAGCCCGACGGCCACCCCGCGGCGGGCCCGTTCAAGAGGGCTCTCGTCGAGGACGGCATCCCGTTCACCTCGTTTGCCGTCGACGACGTGCGCGCCGAATACGACCGGCTGCGCGCTCTCGGCGTCCGCTTCACGCAGGAGCCACTGGACCACGGGCCCGTGATCGTCGCGATTCTCGATGACACCTGCGGCAATCTCATCCAGATCGCACAGCAGACGAACTGAGCTCCGCCCTCCCCTGAATTCCGGGATATAGCCCAGCGATGTCGAAGTCGAGCAGCGGAGACAATCAGATTCCCAAAGTGTCTCAGACAATCTAGTCTGGAGTTGGCACTTCCTGAAGGGGAGATTGATTTCACGCACCGGTTGCGGAGCAGCCAACCCTGCGGGATGCTGTCGATCTTCTCCGCCACCCCGCGCTCGGCGACCGATCCGCCCGCGACATCGCGTTGCTCCGCCGTGGACCTGGCCGCAGTGCCTATCGTCGAGGCGATGCCTGGCAACGATTCTTTCCACACGGCAGGCCGATCCGACGACGGGACGAGCCTGGTCTGGTACGCGGCCTACGGGTCGAACATGCATCTGCCGCGGTTACGGTGCTACCTCGCGGGTGGCACCCCCGAAGGTGTTGCCCTGGCCCTCCCCGGCTGCCGCAACCCCGCCGACCCGGCACGTTCCGTCCCGGTCATGCTGCGCGGCCAACTGTATTTTGCCACCGAATCACTGGTCTGGACCGGCGGCCGAGCTTTCTATGCCCCAGACAGTCCCGGCACGATGGCCGCCCGCGCCCACCTGATCACCGCCGCTCAGTTTTCCGATATCGCCGCACAGGAGATGTACCGCGAACCAGGCGCCGATCTGGACCTGACCGAAGCAATCGCCGCGGGTCGCAGCACACTTGGCCCCGGCCGGTACGAAACACTGGTCTGCGCAGGCACTCACGACGGCTACCCCCTCCTCACGTTGACCGCCCCTCCGCATTTCGCCGACCTCCCCGGCAATCCGCCTGCGGCCGCCTATCTCCTTCATCTAGCCGCAGGCCTTGCTGATTCGCACGGATGGACCACCGAACAGATCGCCGCCTACCTGGTGACATGCCCGGGCGTAGACACCGGCTGGTCGGCCGACTCCATCGCCGCCCTACTCGCCTCATGAACCCGTCGAAACCGCACTCGGTCCCGCGCCGATGAATTCCGCATTCGTCGCGACTGCTCGACTCGCCCCAAATCGGCGCGTGATCGGACCGACCATGCCGAACCGTCGTGTTGTTCGACAGGCGATAGCCACCCTCAACCCACCGATCAAGCCAGGCATCCTCAGCGCCCCGCCCGCCCAGGCGTCGTTTCAGCAGCGATCCCACCTGGCGTTCAATGGGCTTCGGTCCTCAGCACTCGTCGAGTGGCGCATGAGCGAGGGCTGTCGAAATTGCCACAGTCATGTGCCACTCGTCGATGGTTCGGTGCGGATGCGGGCAGCGCACAACGCGGTCCGTTGGCGCGGTGAGCTCATCTCGATTGCGGACGTGCTCGCCCTGGCGGATATCTCACGAACCGAGCGCACGAGCCAAATGCGGCCAGGAATCGTGCAGGTCTGTTTCGAACTGTCCCCAGGTGTGCGAGCCCTCCGGGCGGTTGACATGCACCGCAGGCAGACCGAGCTCGGCGAGCCTGCCTGCGAAGGCCGACGTGCACGAGCTCGCGATCGCCTCGATCGGCGGGAACGGCAGTCCACCTTCATCGATCGCGCCGGGAGTACCGGTAGCTGCTGAGAGGTAAATGGTCTTTCCGGCGAGAACGCCCGCGTTGGCGAACGCGTCGTGCGCACGCCAAACCGTTTGGCCGAGCGCACCCCACATGTTGACCGGGTTGCCGCCACCACGCCCCACCTGCGCGGTGATCATCGCCACCCCGAGCGGATCCGCAGCCCAAGGACACCCGCTGTAGGCGGCCACGGCGCTGTACACCGTGGGCGCTTGGATCGCGAGGTCGACCGCGGAGGCCGCACTCATCGACACTCCTGCTATCGCATTCCGTCCGGTGCTGCCGAGTTTCCTGTCGAGAACTGGAGGCAGTTCCTGCGTCAGGTAGGTCTGCCACCGGTTACGGCCGACCGCCGGGTCGTCGGTGAGCCAGTCGGTGTACATGCTGTAGGCGCCCCCGACCGGCATCACCACATTGACATGCTTGTCGGCGAAGAACTCTCGGACATCCGTGTCGTCCCACCACGAGATCCCATCCGTACCGCCCCCGAGACCGGTGAGCAAATACAGGGTGGGGGCCGAGCCGCCCGCAGCCCGAATCACCCTGTTGCTCACCACACGATCCATCGATGGCGAGTAGACGTCCATCCTGGATACGGAGCCGTCCAGGGGAATATCGTCGACCACATCCGCTCCGGCCGGGGCTGCTGCGGCAGGGGAAGCGGACAGGCCGAGCGCGGATACCGCGGTGACCAGCACGCTGACGAGCAACACCAAATGCCTTGAAGCCCTCATGTTTCCGTTGTACCCGAGATTTGCAGTGCATAACCCCGGTGCGTCCTGAGCAGCCAGTAGTCAAGCGTCAGCGGTGACCACGACGTCAGGGTTCGGTGGTTCGGGTTGTTTCGGGGCAGCGGGCACCCACCCGCGCAGGTAGATCCGGGTTCAGCCGGTCCGAATGCTGACCCGTATTGCATCGGCACCGCATACCGAGCGGCGATGCAGTGGTAGTCGGCCGAGACAACTCTCCTGTTACATGCCTCACAAGCGTGTCGCGTTCGTGCGCAATGCTTTCGAGAGACGACGGTTGATCGCGGCCGAGCGGGGCACCCACGTCTGCAAGTTGCCGGGGAGTAGGAGGCGGGCTTGCTAGCAGCACGGCGTCACGCCTGGAACCAGAGGTCGACCGCGCCGACTCAGGTGCCCTCGATCGTCCGCAGGCAAAACCCTGCGTGTACCCGGTTCGCCGACGTAGCATCGCAGACCGATCCGTTCAGCATGACGATGCGAGGGAGAGAACGGTGATCGAAGCGGTGGTAGCAATGGTTGCGGCCAATTCGGCGACGGCGATGGTGGAGGCGATCCGTCGTAGTCGCAGCACCGGGGAGTCTGCGGATGTGACGCTTCCGAGTGGAGACCGGATTGTTCTCACACCACAGGAAATTCGGCAGCTCACCGATGAACTCGGCGCCTCCGCTGCGCCCACGGCGGACACGGCACTGTCCAATGTCGCAGGTGGGCTTGCTCTCACCGATACCGATGAGTTCTTCCGTCAGGCACGACGCAGAATCGACCTTGTTTTCAAGATCCGATTGGCGATTGCTCTGCTTATCGCGACGGTGCTGATCGGGACGATCGTGGGTGCGATTGTCGGTCTGGCGCTGGGGAATACGGCCCTCGCGAGCGGGTTGGGCGCTACTGCCCTGGTAGATCTGATCGGTGCGGGCGTCTACAAACCGCTGGAAAAGATTCGCCAAGCGCTGATGGACGCCCAACGACTGGACATGATCCATCTTTCGGCCAAACAACAACTGTCGACCATCACCGATGATGGGGCGAACACCATCGAGAAGTATCAGGAGGTATGGGCCAATATCCTCGAGCAGATCAAGGTCCTCGACGACAAATAGCGCCCGCGGCCGTTTCCGCCGCCGAATGGGGTCCAGGCGCCACCGTGCGAGCACTCTCGAACCTCGGCCGGATCCAAACGTACGGACTCCAGTCGACGGCTGACATCTGCCGCCGACTGGAGTCCGAAACCGCTTGCCGTCAGGACAGTTTCAGCGACCGTCCGATGATTTCCTTCATGATCTCGGTTGTCCCGCCGTAGATGGTCTGGACGCGAGCGTCCATGTATGCCTTGGCGATCGGGTATTCCTTCATGTAGCCGTAGCCACCGTGCAACTGGAGGCAGCGGTCGATCAGGTCTACCTGCTCCTCGGTGCTCCACCACTTCGCCATGGCAGCATCCTCGACGGAGAGCTTGCCTGCGTTGAGGTCCTCGATGAAACGGTCGACGAGGACGCGGACGGCGGTGGTTTTGGTGGCCAGTTCGGCCAGCACGAAGCGGGTGTTCTGAAGGGCGCCGATGGGCTTGCCGAAAGCTTTGCGGTCGCGGACGTACTGAATGGTCATGTCCAGGCAGGCTTCCATTGCGGCGGCTGCCATGACGGCGATGGAGAGGCGCTCCTGGGGCAGGTTTTGCATGAGGTGGATGAAGCCCATGCCTTCGGTGCCGAGGAGGTTTTTGCCGGGAACGCGGACGTCGGTGAAGCTCAGTTCGGCGGTGTCTTGGGCTTTGAGACCCAGCTTGTCGAGGTTGGCGCCGCGTTCGAAGCCGGGCATACCGCGTTCGACAACGAGGAGGCTGAAGCCCATGGCGCCCTTGTCGGGGTCGGTTTGGGCTACGACGATGACGATGTCGGAGTTGATGCCGTTGGTGATGAAGGTCTTGGCGCCGTTGAGGATCCAGTCGTCGCCGTCACGAACCGCGCGGGTTTTGATGCCCTGGAGGTCGGAGCCGGTGCCGGGTTCGGTCATGGCGATGGCGGTGATGATTTCGCCGGAACAGAAGCCGGGGAGCCAGCGCTGTTTCTGCTCGTCGTTGGCGAGCTCCGAGAGGTAGGGAGCGATGACGTCGTTGTGGAGGGCGAAGCCGAGGCCGGAGTATTGGCCGCGGACGGATTCCTCGGCAACGATCGCGTTGTAGCGGAAGTCCTTGACGCCGCCGCCACCGTACTCCTCAGGCATGGCCATGCCGAGGAATCCCTGCTTACCTGCCTCGAGCCAGACCCCGCGATCGACGATGCCCTGCTCTTCCCACTTCGGATGATTCGGCGCGACGTGCTGATCGAGAAACTTGCGGAACGACTCCCGGAACAGTTCATGTTCGGGTTCGAACAATGTGCGCTCCACACCAACCTCCTAGTGACCACAGCGGCCGGTCCACACCGACCCGTTGTTGCTACATACGGTACCCGGAAAGAGAATGCCAGTTCACTTCGCATCCGAAATTTATTGCCTTACCTGGTCTGGTGGCGATGATTTCCGCAGCAGATCGAGATTCCCGGCAAACGCCGTGACCCGAGCGGCAAGGCTCGACCATGGCGAGATCCGACGAACCGTCGACTGGCGCGACCTCCTCGAGATCCCGGCAACCACGAGCCCGAGCTGGGAGGCCGCAGCCCTCGGCCGGCCTGCCCGCGGCGCGGTGAGCGCATCCCTCGAGATTCCGACAACGCCCGGTCTCCAGATGAAAGGCTTCGGGCAGCTCGGGCCAGGAGACGGCGAGCACTGGTCGCCGGAGATCCTGGCGATCACCGGCTCAAGCAGGCAGGCCCAGACCCTTGGCAAGAACTGGCCAGGAGGCGACCAGCGCCTGCTGCCAATAGCCCCAGGAGTGCGTGCCGGTCGACTGGAAGTCATAGGTGGCGGGGATGCCGAGCTGGTTGAGACGATTCTGCATGTTGTGGGAGCAGTAGTTGGCGGCGGCTTCGAGGCCGGCGCCGAGGGTCACCTGGTTCGCGAGGCCGCCGACGCCGGGTAGGGCGTAGGGACCGTTCAGGGTGTCCCACTGGCCGGGGATGCCGGGGCCGTTGGAGATGAACAGGTTTGTGCCGCGTAGTCGGTCGGCATGGACGTAGGGGTCGTTGGCCGCCCACATCGGATCACCTTGCGGCCCATACATGTTCACGGATTCGCCGCCGCCTGCCGCGACGACGGTGTTGACGAAGTTCCAGCCGATCGGGTCGCTGATCTGAGCGCAACCGCTGTAGGCCGCGGCCGACCGGTAGAGACCGGGCTTGGCGATGGGGAGTTGCAGCACCGGCGTGCCCGACATCGAAATGCCCGCGATCGCGTTGGTGCCGTTCGCGCCGAGCGCGGAGTCGATCAGCGGCGGCAATTCTTCGGTGAAGAAGGTCTGCCATCTGTTCACGCCTAGCACCGGGTCAGAGGTGCGCCAGTCGGCGTAGTAGCTCCACGCGCCGCCGACCGGTTGGACGACGTTCACATCCTTGTCGGCGAAGAATTGTGATGCGGACGATTTCAAGTCCCACGTGGCCTCATCCTCGCCGCCGCCCGCTCCCGAAAGCAGGTACAGCGTGGGACGCGCGACCGAGGCATCGGCGGGGCGCTGCACCTTGACCTCGATGTTCTTGTTCATAGCGGCAGAGAACACCTGGAGGACGAGGTTGCGATCGTCGGTGATGGTGAAGCTGTCGATGCGGGAACCGTCCGACGAACGGGGCGAGGCGAGCAGCGAACCGGAGGCGATGATCGGATCCGACGGTGCGGACACCGCGGTAGCGAGGCCACCTGACGCTGCAGGTACCCCCAGGAACATCACTACCGCACCCGCCGCTACCGCCGTTCGTCTTCGTGTCCAACGCATGGGACCACCGTAGCTGCCACTAACTGAGAATTTGCTGACAGCGCAGGTGAGGCCCGATCGTCAACGATTCAGCAGGCCACGCAGCCGACCGATGAGGGTTCGACCGGAGTCGCGCTCCCGCTCGGCGAAGAGGAACTTCAGCTCCTCCTCCAGCTCCTTGCGCACGACATCGCGCAATTCCACTGCGGCAGCATGCTTGTCGACCGCGTCGCGCCACGGCGCAGGATCGATCGGAGCACCCGCCGAGAAGTAGAAGCGCTCCGGTCGGGGCAGCACGGTCGGACCGATGCCACGGATAAGCGGCGGGGTCAGATCTTTGCTGAGACCCAGGGCCTCGACCACCCAGCGCAGCGGTCGCAGCACGGGATGATCGCCGTCGAAGACGATGTCGTAGGCGTCGTCGACGCCGATCATCGCCACCGGCACGATCGGCGCGCCCGCTTCGATCGCCATGTGCGCGAATCCGGACCTGCCCTCCCATTTCAGGACGTACTTCTCGTTCTTGCGGCGCACCGCCTCGCGACCACCACCCGGGAAGACGATGACGGCCTCACCGCGGGCCAGCAGCGCAAGGCAGTTGCGCCGATTGCCGCGAACGGCACCGAAGTGGTGCAGCAGTTCGCGCACACCGGGGACCGAGATGAGGACATTCTCGGCGAGGCCGCGAATGAGCCTGCCGCGGCGGCGCAGAACTTCCGGCAGCAGCAGCGGTGCGTCGATGCCGCCCATCAGGTTGTGGTTGCCGACCAACAGAACCGGGCCGTCGGCAGGGATGTTCCCGAGGCCGTAGTAGCGGGGGCTCGTCCAGGCGCGCAGGGGCGCGAGCAGGGTGTCGAGCACCCGAAGATCGGTGTCGGTCAGTGAAACCGAAAGCGGCGCACCGTCACTGAGCACGCCGGTGTGCGACGAGTCACCGGATGGCCGATCACGGGAAACGGCCGAGCCGGAGTTGTCGTGCGACATGGAACCCTCCTGATGTCGATTCGACGACGATATCGTAACGAAATCGACTGCGTCGCATCAGTTGTGTACCCGGAATGCACAAAGCCCGCCGACCGATGGTCGGCGGGCCGTGCACGCTCGCACAACAGAACGGTGAGCGTTACGTCACACCTGGTTCCGCGTTGCGGCGATCAGTCCTGCAATGGGGCGTTCGTCTCCGAATGTCCATTGGTCTCGGCATATCCGTTGGTGTCGGGAGCGCTGTAAACCTCTGCGGCGGACCCGGCGTGGGCGTACTCCGACAACGCCGCGGCCAGTGCCTGCGGTACTCGTGCCCGCACCCGGGTGCCACCTTCTTCGTGGGTTGATGCGGTGATCCGGCCGTCCGCGTGAATGCGGGCGAGCAGATCGCCACGGGTATAGGGCAGCAGCACGCTGACCTCGACATCGAGTCCGCCGAGGACCTCGGCCAGCCGCTCGCGCAGTGCCGCGATGCCCGCGCCGGTGTGGGCCGACACGTAGGCCGCGTCGGGCAGCACCCCGCGCAACCGGGTCAGCTCCACCGGATCGGCCGCGTCGATCTTGTTGACCACCAGCAGCTCCGGCGGCGCGGCCGAGCCGGACTCCTTGATCACGTCGGTGATCACCTCGCGGACCGCCTTGATCTGTTCAGCGGGCAGCGAGTCGGAGCCGTCGACGACGTGCAGCAGCAGGTCGGCACCGGTGACCTCTTCGAGGGTTGAGCGGAATGCCTCGACCAACTGGGTCGGCAGGTGGCGCACGAAACCGACGGTGTCGGTGAAGACGACCTCGCGGCCGTCGTCGAGGTCGGCGCGCCGGGTAGTCGGATCGAGGGTGGCGAACAGCGCGTCCTGGACCAGCAGGCCCGCACCGGTCAGCGCGTTCATGAGGCTGGATTTGCCCGCGTTGGTGTAGCCGACGATCGCGACCGACGGGATGCCACTGGAATTGCGGCGGGCCCGCTTGGTGTCGCGCGCGGTCTTCATCTCACGAATCTCGCGGCGCAGCTTGGCCATTCGCTCGCGAATGCGGCGACGATCGGTTTCGATCTTGGTCTCACCGGGACCACGCAGACCCACACCGCCGTTGCTGCCTGCACGGCCACCGGCCTGCCTGGACATGGACTCACCCCAGCCGCGCAGGCGCGGCAGCATGTATTCCATCTGGGCCAAGGCGACCTGCGCCTTGCCCTCACTGGAGGTGGCGTGCTGGGCGAAGATGTCCAGGATGAGCGCGGTCCGGTCGATCACCTTCACCTTGACGACCTTCTCCAGCGCGGTCAGCTGCGCGGGAGTGAGCTCACCATCGCAGATCACCGTGTCCGCGCCGGTCTCCAGGACGACGGCGCGCAGTTCGTCGGCCTTGCCGGAACCGATGTAGGTAGCCGGGTCCGGCTTGTCCCTGCGCTGGATCAGACCTTCGAGTACCTCGGAACCCGCGGTCTCGGCGAGCGCGGCCAGTTCGGCCATGCTTGCCTCGGCCTGCACGGTGCTGCCCGAAGTCCAGACGCCGACCAGCACGACCCGCTCCAGGCGCAGCTGCCGGTACTCGACCTCGGTGATGTCGGTGAGCTCGGTGGACAGACCCGCGACACGACGCAGTGAGCTGCGGTCCTGCAGTTGCATCTCGCCGACTGTCGGGTCCGCGGACTTGGATTCTCTGGTCCAGCCCGAACGCGCCATGCGCGCCTTGTGCTCGGCTACTACGTCACCGGTGTCGGCGACTTCGTCCAAGCTCGCCTCATCGGCGGCCGTGGTGAAGTCGTCATCGTCGGCTGCCGGCGTGAATTCATACGTCTCTTGTTTCGTCATACAAGATCCATGGTCCCACGATCCACCGACATAGCGCATCCGAGTATTGCGACGCCGCGCCGGGCCGGAATTTCAGAGCGCCTGCCACCAGCCTGCGGCGATGCGGCCGGAGGCGACGAGCACCGACGGGCCGCGCAGCTGGGCGGATCCGCCGCGGAGGGTGACGATGACCTCGCCACCGGGGATCCGGACCCGGACCTCGCCGCTGTCGGTGGCGATCGCGAATCCGGAGTCCGCCAGTGCCGCGGCGGCAGCGGCGACGGTTCCTGTTCCGCAGGAACGGGTTTCACCGACACCACGCTCGTAGACACGCATGTCGACGGAGTTGTCGGCATCCAGCGCGGTGACGATCTCGACGTTGACGCCGTGCGGGAACAGATCAGGATCATAGCCGGGTGAGGCGGTCAGATCGAGCTTGGCCAGCGCATCGACCGACAGGCCGGGGTCGACACAGGCCAGGTGCGGGTTGCCGACGTCGATCCCGATTCCGGAGAACGCCCAGCCCGTGACGGTGGCCGTCGAGAGACCCAGCTCGCGGACCACACCCATGTCGACGGTGACATCGCCGTTGACCGGGTCGGCGGCGTGCACGGTGACCGGGCGTGCCCCGGCTCGGCTGCCGACCACGAACTGCGTACGCGATTCGAGGCCGCTGGTGGCCAGGTAGTGCGCGAAAACCCGGACGCCGTTGCCGCACATTTCCGCGATCGAGCCGTCGGCATTGCGGTAGTCCATGAACCAGTCGGTGGCGTCGATGCCGTCGGGGATCCGGTCGAGCACACCGCGCTCGCGCAGTGCGCCTGCGCGCGCCACACGCAGCACACCGTCGGCGCCGAGGCCACGCCGGCGGTCGCACAGCGCAGCGATCCGCTCCGGGGTCAGCTCCAGCCGAACCTCCGGGTCGGGCAGCACCACGAAATCGTTCTGGGTGCCGTGCCCTTTCGAAAATTCGATGTCTGCCACGTTCCCATTCTCTCTGTTCGGTGTGCTCCCGGCTGATCGCGGGTGAGTCATCTGACAAACGTCCTGCGCTGGCGGGAAATTTCGTACAGCGTGGCCGCCGCGGCCGACGGCGCCCCGAGCGAGCTGGCGGTGCCGCCCATCGGGATGTAGACCATGTCGTCGCAGGCATCCTGCCAGGCCGCACTCATGCCGCTGGTCTCGTTGCCGATCACCAGAATGGTCGCCTCGGTGAAGTCGTGGTCGAAGACCGCGCTCGCACCATCTTCGTCGGTGCCGACGATGCGGGTGGGGATGCCGCGTTGCACCTGCCGGTCCCGGAATTCGAGCACTTGCGCGGCGCCGGCGGCGCGGTAGACCGGCATGGCGAACAGCGAGCCGGTGGAGGCGCGGACGGCCTGCGGGTCGTATTGGTCGGCACCGTGGCCGGTG
Source organism: Nocardia sp. NBC_01009 (assembly GCF_045208035.1). Lineage (NCBI taxonomy): Bacteria > Bacillati > Actinomycetota > Actinomycetes > Mycobacteriales > Nocardiaceae > Nocardia > Nocardia sp. NBC_01009. Next base: position 6,942,198 of record NZ_CP108695.1, read on the forward strand.
ACGATCACACCGCTCGCGCCGAAGGCGTCCGCCGAGCGGATCAGGGTGCCGAGGTTGCCCGGCGAGTTGGGGCGGTCGAAGACCACGACCACCGGCGGTGCGGTGTCACCGGGCTCACCGGGTTCGAACGTGTCCAGCTCGGGCTGCCGCGATACCGCAACGGCCACCAATTCCGGTATGCCGGTTGCCTTTTCGCCGAGTTCGGCCATCAGCTCCGGCACCAGGCCGACCTGCGGCACGCCGCTGGTGTCGAGGAGTTCACGTGCCCAGCTCGACAGCTCGGGCGCGCCGAGCCGGTAGAGCATCGTCTCGAGTGGCCAGTCGTTGGCGATCGCCTGGGTGATCGGGCGCACGCCCTGGACGAGAAAACGGCTGTCCCGGTGGCGTTTGGTGCGATTGTTCAGGTATGCCTGCCAGACCTGGACCGAGGCATTGCGGGTACTCACACGTCTTGTCACTGCGGAGTCCGTTCTGTGTTGTCGAGACGTTGCGCGGGCAGCAGAGACAGCGCGGTGGCGACCAGCTCGGGGTCGGCGCCGTCCACCCAGTGCACCCGGGGATCCCGCCGAAACCACGAGCGCTGGCGCCGGACGTAACGCCGGGTGCCGATCAGGGTGCGTTCCTGCGCGTGGTTCAGGTCGTATTCGTTGTCCAGGTAGGACAGGACTTGTGCGTAGCCGATCGCCCGGCGCGCTGTGACGCCGTCGCGCAGGCCGACATCTATGAGACCGCGTACCTCCTCGACCAGTCCGGACTCGAACATCAGCGCGGTGCGCCGCTCGATGCGCGAATCCAGTTCGGCGGTATCACGATCCACGCCGATGATCACGGTGCCCCAGCGCGGTTCGCCGATGGCGGGCGCCGAGGCCGCGAACGGGCGGCCGGTGAGTTCGACGACCTCGAGTGCGCGCACCATCCGCCTGCCGTCGGTGGGCAGGATGGTCGCCGCGGCGGCGGGATCGGCCGCCCGCAACGCCTCGTGCACCGCGACGAGGCCCTGTTCGGCGAGCAGGGTCTCCCAGCGCGCCCTGATCTCGGGATCGGTGGCGGGAAACTCCCAATCATCCAGCAGCGCTTGGACATACATCATCGAACCGCCGACGATGACCGGAGTGTGCCCGCGCGCGATGATCGCGGTGACGTCCGCGATCGCGGCGGCCTGGTAGGCGGCCACGGTGGCGGTCTCGGTCACGTCGAGTACGTCGAGCTGGTGGTGCGGGATGCCGCGACGCTCGCCGGGGGCGAGTTTGGCGGTGCCCACGTCCATGCCGCGGTAGAGCTGCATCGCATCGATGTTGACGATTTCGCCGCCGAGTCGCTCGGCGAGGTCGAGGCCGAGATCCGATTTGCCAGTGGCCGTGGGGCCGACGACGGCGATCGGGGTGATCGTCACGGCGCATCACCCTGCTCGCGCACCGGGCGCCACACACTCACCTGGTAGCCGACGCCGAAAGGCGCGTCCCGATAGAGCGTCTCGACCTCCGGATCGCTCGGATCGGCGGCGAACAGCCCGGCCAGCACCTGGTAGGCGGCCCGCCCTGCCATCGCCAGCTCGGCGCACAATGCCGGATCCAAGGCGCGCAGTCCGGCCCGATCGCCCGCGGCCAACGCGCGATCGAGATCGTCCTGGACGGCGGTGGCGCGGGTATCCAGATAGCCGGGTGCGGCCGTGGACAGTGTTGCTGCACCGTCGGCGATCACCAGCACGCCCAGTGGTTCGGGTGCATCGTCGAGCACTGTTCGTAGCTCTGCGCCGATTTCGGCGCAGCGGGCCGTCGAGGTATCCGCGGCGACGATACGGGCCGCAGCCTCCGTGGTCGGCGCGACCTGCCCCCGCAACCATCCGGCGATCAACACCGGCAGCGGAAGCTGTGGGTCCGGCACGTCGTCAGCAGACCTTGTCGAGAGGGCTGGATTCGATAGTGCGACCCGAGTGTCGACCCCGAACCCACGGAATGTGCCGAGTGTGTCGGGCGCGAGCTGCGCGTCGGCGGCGCCTGCCCCGATCACCAGCCAATGCTGTGCGACCGCCAAAGCGCCTGCGGCCTCCAGTGCCGCCGCACGCAGCAGGGCGGGCACACCGACGGGATCCGCCCCGGTCACATGCGCGACACCGCCACAGAGCTCGGGCACGAGGATCGGCGGCGACGGGACCAGGGCCGCAATGGAGAACACGACGTAACCGTAGTCGTTCGCAATACCGGCGCCACGCACCGCGGGTACCGGTCCCCGGGCGACCCCGCGGCCGGTCGGGTTCGAGTGTCTCTGCCGCAAACTTGGCCGAGATTGATAGTGTTCGAGGTGCTACAACCCAGGTCATCACGGGTTGCATTCCCTGGGAATCATCCGCGTGAGGACGTCGATCGATAGTTTGCAGGGCTCGAACCGGGTTCAATGGGATGAGCTAGGGCGTAACCAGGCAGCCGTGACGCGCGGCAGGGACGAGGAGCAATGACGGACAGCAACGGAACCGCGAAGGCCACCCCCGGCACGACACCGCGCCCCTCGGACGTCCCGAAGCCCGGCGCCCCCAAACCGGGCGCCGCGCAGGCTCATCCCAAGCCGCACGCTATCAAGCCGGCTCCCGGCGAACATCCCCATCCTGTGGTCGTCCCGACCGCCAGCGATCCCAGTGTCTGGGGCCGCGTCGACGAGGACGGCACCGCGTGGGTGAAGACCGCCGACGGTGAACGCATCGTCGGCTCCTGGCAGGCCGGTGACGCCGCCGAAGGCCTTGCGCATTTCGGTCGCCGATTCGACGACCTGGCCACCGAGGTGGCCTTGCTGGAGGCGCGGCTGGCCGCGGGCGCGGATGCACGCAAGACCAAGGCGGCGGCGATCACCATCGCCGAGTCGCTGTCCACCGCAGCGGTGATCGGCGATATCGATAGCCTGTCTCGCCGGCTCGCCGCGATCGCCGAGCACTCCGAAGAGGCGGCGGCACACGCCAAGGAGGAGAAGGAAAAGGCCAGGCACGAGCACACCGAACGCAAGGAAGTGCTGTGCGCCGAGGCCGAGAAGATCGCTACCGAGTCCACCCAGTGGAAGGCCGCGGGCGATCGGCTGCGCGAAATCCTCGACGAGTGGAAGTCCATTCGCGGCGTGGACCGCAAGGTCGACGACGCGTTGTGGAAGCGCTACTCCAAGGCCCGTGAGGCGTTCAACCGCCGTCGCGGCGCACACTTCGCCGAGCTCGATCGGGAACGTTCGGCCGCGAAGACGCGCAAGGAAGAACTGTGCGTGCGCGCCGAGGAACTCTCGGGCTCTACCGACTGGGTCGGCACCGCGGGTGTGTTCCGTGACCTGCTCGCCGAATGGAAGGCCGCGGGCCGCGCGCCGCGCGAGGCCGACGAGGCGCTGTGGCGGCGATTCAAGAGCGCCCAGGATGTGTTCTTCGCCGCGCGCAATGCCGCCGTCAACGAACGTGACGCCGAGTTCGAACACAATGCCATCGCCAAGGAAGAGCTGCTGCACGCCTACGAGCACATCGATCCGGCCAACGGCCTCGATACCGCACGGAACGCGCTGCGCGAACTCCAGGACAAGTGGGATGCACTGGGCAAGGTGCCGCGGGAGCGGATCCAGGAATTGGAAGGCAAGCTGCGCGCCATCGAGAAGCGGGTCCGCGACGCGGTCGACGCACAGTGGCGCCGTACCGATCCGGAGGCAATGGCCAGGGCCGCCCAATTCCGTGAGCGGGTAGCGCAATTCGAGGAGCAGGCAGCGAAGGCGACCGCGGCGGGCAATAAGCGTGACGCCGAGAAAGCCATGGAACAGGCCAAGCAGTGGCGTGAATGGGCCGAGGCGGCAGAGGGCGCTGTCAGCAACCTCTGACACCGGGGAGACGGTCTGTCAGACCGATTCCAGGAACGGCCATCCGGCAGGTCGGGTGGGTTACTCGCCCATCAAGCGGCGGCGGTCGCGCTCTTCCGCGGCGGCCGCGGCGATGCGGCGCTGTTCTTCCGCGGCCAATTGCATTGCGGTGCGGCTCCATACGACGCGCACCCAGTGGAAGGTCAGCACGATGGCGGCGAGTGCGCCGAGGATCAGGCCGATGCCGGGGCCTGCGCCGTAGTAGTTGGCGCCGCCGGGGCCGCCGACACCGGGGGTCTGGCGGTGCCAGATGGCGAAAACACCGAAGGCACCTGCGATGGCGGATCCGGCGACCGCGATCCAGGCCAATGCCCAGCGACGGGTCATCAGGGCGAGCAATGAGAAACCGATGCCGAAGATGACGACGAACCAGACGAAAATCCGGGACGGCAGGCCGATGTGCTCGAAGCTTGCGGCGCTGGTGTCGAGCAAGACGTCGAAGCCGCGTGCGGTGCCCGCGTGCGGCAGCACCAGCGACACCAGCAGCACGAACACCGCGCCTGCGACCACCATGGCGCGGATGCCGGGATCGATCTCACCGGCGACACGGCGCTCGACGGCGTCGAGGTCGTCGCGGAACTGCTCGAAGTCTTTGCTGCTCTCGACCGAATTCACTGAGCCCTCGTTTCGTTCGGCGTCATCATGGTCGGCACTCCCCGGGACAACTGTGCCATCGGTGCGTCCGACACCGGCAGCCGACCCACTACGCGAGGTAGTATTTGCTGCCGAATCCGAGGCGCCAGGGTTCGATTCGCCTTCGGCCGGAAGCGGATTCGCACCGTCCGCGCTGCGGCCGGACGCGAGCTCCGCTCCCCCGGGTTCGCGCGTCGCGTCGCTGTCCTCGTCCGGCGCGCCGCTCATGCCGCTACCTCGTCGATGCTCAGTTTCGGCACACCTCGTCCACACTCCGAACACGATTTCCGCGCGCCTACCACCACGCCGAACCGCGGCGCCCTCGCGATGGGCGCTGGAGCGACTGCCTCGCTGTGCACGCTCATGCGCCACAGCCGGTCGAGCAGCCCGCGGCGGCCGGTTCCGGGGCCGGGGCGCCGATGCGAGGCAGGCCGAGGCCGACTCCGATCGGTTCGGTCTTAGGCGTGATGCCGCGCTCGTGCGCGTCGCCCGCGCGGGTGCGGCGATGGGTGCGCACGGGTCCATCGGCAATCAGGTAGTGGGGAGCCGCGCCGGTGATGTCGACGGTGACGATGTCGCCGGGCCGAATCGTGCCGGCGCTGCCCGATTCCGTGACGGGCGGGCGGAAGTGCACCAGCCTGCCGTCGCGGGCTCGGCCGCTCATGCGGGCGGTGGCCGCGTTCTTCTTGCCCGCGCCCTCGGCGACCAGCAGCTCCACTTCGGTGCCGATCAGCTCGCGGTTCGCGTCCAGGCAGACTTCCTCCTGCAGCGCGATGAGCCGTTCGTAGCGCTCCTGGACCACCTCTTTGGGCAGTTGATCGGGCATATCGGCGGCGGGCGTACCGGGACGCTTGGAGTACTGGAAGGTGTAGGCGCTGGTGAAGCGGGCCTGGCGCACCACGTCCAGGGTCTCCTGGAAATCTTCCTCGGTTTCGCCCGGGAAGCCGACGATGATGTCGGTGGTGATCGCCGCGTGCGGCATTGCCGCACGGACCTTTTCGATGATGCCGAGGTAGCGCGCCTTGCGGTAGGAGCGGCGCATCGCCTTGAGCACTCGGTCCGAGCCGGATTGCAGCGGCATGTGCAGCTGTGGGCAAATATTGGGCGTCTCCGCCATCGCCTCGATCACGTCGTCGGTGAACTCGGCCGGGTGCGGCGAGGTGAAACGCACGCGCTCGAGTCCTTCGATCCGTCCGGCCGCGCGCAGCAGCTTGGCGAATGCGCCGCGATCACGTTGTTCCTCGGGATCGGCAAAGGAAGCTCCGTAGGCGTTCACGTTCTGCCCGAGCAGCGTCACCTCGAGTACGCCCTGGTCGACCAGTGCCTGCACCTCGGCCAGTACGTCACCTGGGCGACGGTCGACCTCTTTGCCGCGCAGCGACGGCACGATACAGAAGGTGCAGGTGTTGTTGCAGCCCACCGAGATCGACACCCAGCCCGCATACGCGGACTCCCGTTTGGCGGGCAGCGTCGAGGGGAACGCCTCGAGCGATTCCAGGATTTCCACCTGCGCCTCGTGGTTGTGCCTGGCCCGCTCCAGTAGCACCGGCAGCGAGCCGATGTTGTGGGTGCCGAACACCACGTCGACCCAGGGCGCCTTGCGCACCACGGTGTCGCGATCCTTCTGCGCGAGGCAGCCGCCTACCGCGATCTGCATACCGGGCCGTTCGGCTTTGATCGGAGCCAGGTGGCCGAGGGTGCCGTAGAGCTTGTTGTCGGCGTTCTCGCGAACCGCACAGGTATTGAAAACCACCAGGTCGGCCGTCGCCCCCGGCGCGGCCTGCACGTATCCCGCGTCCTCCAGCAGACCGGACAAACGCTCGGAATCGTGCACGTTCATCTGGCAGCCGAAGGTGCGCACCTCGTAGCTGCGAACTGCTCCCTCTACCTGGCCCATCGAATTCACCTATCCAGGGTAAGGCCGCCGGCATCCGCGCCGTTCAGCGCCTCGGTATGCGGTGGCCTCGCCTTCGCTCGGGCCAAGCGCGACTGACGGCGGACTCCGCCCAACTGAGCCGGATCAAGCGGTGGCCTCGCCTTCGCTCGGGCCAAGCGCGACTGACAGCGGACTCCGCCCAACTACGCCCAATCGAGCGGTGGCCTCGCCTTCGCTCGGGCCAAGCGCGACTGACAGCGGACTCCGTCCAGCTACGCCCGATCGAGCGGCGCGCGGCAGCCTCGCCTTCGCCCGAGCCGAGCGAGTGTGCCCGTTCGGGCTAGGCGTGATGGGTGTCGGTCTCGGCGGTGCCGTTGGCTGTGGTGCGGAAGCGCGCGCGGTATGCCGAGGGCGTGATGCCGAGGCGACGACCGAATGCGCGCCGCAGCGATTCGTCGCTGCCGAAGCCGGTGCGCAGGGCCGTGTCGGTAACTGTTGCATCCTCGGCGAGCAGGGCTTGTGCCGCCTCGACGCGCACGGACTCGACGTATGCGGCGGGGGTTGTGCCGAGTTGGTCATGGAACAGGCGGGTCAGGTGGCGGATGCTCAGGCCCGCGCGAGCGGCAAGGGCTGGTGCGGAATGGTCGGCCGCGGCGTCGGCGGCGATGGCGTCGACGACCGCGCGCAGCGGATCGTGGCGGACCGCCGGGGTGCGCAGCGCGGCAGAGAATTGCGATTGTCCACCGGGGCGCTGCATGAAGACCACCAGGTCACGAGCAACCTCGCGGGCCAGGGCGGCGCCGGTATCCTCCTCCACCATCGCCAGGGCGAGGTCGATGCCCGCGGTCACGCCTGCGGAGGTGAGCACATGTCCGTCACGGACGTGGATGGCATCCGGCTCGACGCGGACGGCGCGATAGCGGTGAGCCAGCGTGGCGGCGTGTCGCCAATGGGTGGTCGCGCGGCGGCCGTCCAGCATGCCCGCTTCGGCCAGCGCGAACGCGCCGGTGCACACCGAGGCCACCCGGCGCACTCGTGGAGCGAGCGCGGCGAGATCGGTCAGCAGAGTCGCGGGGATTCGGTTGCGCGGGAGATCCGCGGAACCGGGGACCACCACGGTGTCGATCGGGACGCGCTCGACCCGGCCGTCGACAGCGAGTCGACCCGTCGCCGTGGTCACGTCCGCGCCATCGGCAGAGCACACCGACCATCGATACCGCGCCCCGAGGTCGCGGGCGGTCGCGAACACTTCCAGTGGTCCGGTGATATCGAGCTGCCGCACGCCGTTGTAGGCCAGGAACACGATGTGACGAACCTTGCGAGACATGCCGCAAGCCTATTCGCCTGGCCATGTCCGAATTCGAGGGATATATGTCCGTACGGACATCACCCGGTCTTCAGCCGCAACAACACTCCACGGCCTGAACAGGAACAACCCGTAAACGAGCACTAGGCCCGTTCCGAAGTCGTGTCATTCACATCCAGGGGTCACCGTGGGCCTGAACGATCTTCTGTATCCAAGCGCTCTCCCCGAAACCGGAGAATGCGCAGCGAATCAGCTACCCGGCCATATCGACAAACAAGGGCGTGTGGTGCTCATCCGCCGCCTCGTCCGCGAAGGGCTGCTCACCGTATGCCGCCCGGCCGATCCCGCGCGAGACACGGTTACGCCGATACTCGAGGACTCGGACCGCTGACCACGAGCAGTCCCACCATCGCAGGACAACGCGTTTCTCGACGCGGCTGACGTGGGCAGGTCCACCGCGATCCCGGGTCAGGACGGCGTTAGAGCTAGCGATGACACCCCGAGCGGTCCGGTGATGTCGAGCTGTCGCACGCCGTGGTAGGCAGGGAAACAACGATGTGGCGAACCTCGCGAGATATACCGCGAGCCTATCGCGGAAATATGGCCGAATCCGAGGGATACCTGTCCATACAGACATGGCTGCGACCTTCGGCCGCAACAAGACTCGATGACGAGAACACCAACACCAGGAGTCCCCATGAGCCACATCGCCGACATCGTCATCCCCGACAGCCGCCTGGCCGCCGCCGCAACCGAACTGGTTCGCGACGCCACCGACGATCTACTGTTCGACCATTCCCGCCGCGTCTACCTGTTCGGTGCCTGGCAGGGCGCCCGTCGCGGCCTCGAGTTCGATCCGGAGCTGCTCTACATCGGAGCGATGTTCCACGACCTCGGCCTGACCGACGAATACCGCACCTCTGACCGCAGATTCGAGATCGACGGCGCCGAGCAGGCTGCGGCGTTCCTGCGCGCACACGGCATTCCGGAGGAGTCGGTGGGGCTGGTGTGGGATGCCATCGCGCTGCACACCACACCGGAGATCCCGCACTGGATGCGACCGGAGATCGCGTTGGTCACCGCGGGTGTCGAACTCGATGTCCTCGGGATCGGCTACCGCGATCTGCCCGCCGACATTCGTGACGCCATAGTCGCCGCGCACCCGCGCCCGGACTTCAAGAAGCGAATTCTCGCCGCGTTCACGCACGGCATCGAGGATCGGCCGCAGACCACCTTCGGCAATGTCAAAGCCGACGTGCTCGCCCGATTCGTGCCCGGCTTCGAGCGAACCGATTTCGTCGAGGTGATCGAGGGCTCGAGCTGGCCCGAGTAGGGCCGACCGGAAGGTTACAGGCACGTGTCGATTCGGCGCGGCGGGGCGGTGTGTCGCGGAAACTCGGGCAAATTCGTATTTTCCGCTTAAGGTCTTGATGCATGACCGACGCCGCTGCCGCGCCCGACACGACCGGGGCCGCCACGACCGGGGATGAGAGCGCCGCGACCAGTGCGCCGATGATCTCGATGCGCAATGTGGACAAACACTTCGGTGAGCTCCATGTGCTGCGGGATGTCAACCTCGAAGTTCCCAAGGGACAGGTCGTCATTGTTCTCGGCCCCTCGGGGTCCGGGAAATCGACGCTCTGCCGCACCATCAACCGACTGGAGCCGATCGACTCCGGCGATATCGCCATCGACGGTGTGCCGCTGCCTGCCGAGGGCCGCGCGCTCGCCGCATTGCGCGCCGATGTCGGGATGGTGTTCCAATCCTTCAACCTGTTCGCGCACAAGACCATCGTCGAGAACGTGATGCTCGCGCCGCTCAAGGTGCGCAAGATCGCCAAGAACGACGCCCGCGCCCGGGCGATGGAACTGCTCGAACGTGTGGGCATCGCCAACCAGGCCGACAAATACCCGGCGCAGTTGTCGGGTGGCCAGCAGCAGCGCGTAGCCATCGCGCGCGCCTTGGCAATGAGCCCTAAGGTGATGCTGTTCGACGAGCCGACCTCCGCACTGGACCCGGAAATGGTCCAAGAGGTGCTCGATGTGATGGTGTCGCTGGCCAAAGAAGGGATGACCATGCTGGTGGTCACCCACGAAATGGGTTTTGCTCGTCGCGCCGGGAACAGGGTGCTGTTCATGGCCGACGGACAGGTGGTCGAGGATGCCGAGCCGGAGGCATTCTTCACCGCGCCGAAATCCGAGCGCGCGAAGGATTTCCTCGGGAAAATATTGAGCCACTGACCATCTGACAATCACGGCCATCGAAAACCATATGAGGGAAGGAACTCGATGAGGATCAACCGTGCGCTTCGAATCGGTGTCGGGGCGATCGCCCTGGCGCTGACCGCCGCGACCGCAGCCGCTTGTGGCGGAGGCGACAGCAAGACCGCCCTGGACAACGCCAAGGACGGCAAACTCACCGTCGGGATCAAGTTCGACCAGCCCGGCCTCGGCCTGCGCAACAAGGACGGCTCCTACAGCGGGTTCGATATCGAGGTCGCCAAGTACGTCGCCGGCAAGCTCGGCGTGAAGCCGGAAAGCATCACCTTCAAGGAGGCCCCGTCCGGCCAGCGCGAGACGCTGATCGAGAACGGACAGGTCGACTACATCATCGCCACCTACTCGATCAACGACAAGCGCAAGGAGAAGGTCGACTTCGCCGGGCCCTACTACGTTGCCGGCCAGTCCCTGCTGGTGAAGGCCGACAACAGCACCATCAACGGCCCCGATGATCTGAAGGGGAAGAAGGTCTGCTCGGTGAAGGGCTCGACCCCCGCCCAGAACATCGAGAAGAACTACCCCGACACCCAGCTGCAGACCAACGACACCTACTCGCTGTGCCTCGAGGGCCTCTCGGCAGGTTCGTATGATGCGGTGACCACCGACGACATCATTCTGGCCGGTTATGCCGCGCAAAGTGCGGGCTCGTACAAGGTCGTCGGCAAGCCGTTCACCACGGAGAACTACGGCATCGGCGTGAAGAAGGGCGACAAGGAACTCCGCGACAAGGTCAACGACGCAATCGAGGCGATGATTGCGGACGGCTCTTGGAAGAAGGCGTTCGACACGACGGTCGGTGTCTCGGGCTACCAGGCCCCGACTCCGCCGACGGTGAACCGGTACTGAGATTGCCGATTGGGTGGTCCGGAAGGGCCACCCAATCGCTCTCGACGTGCTGAGGGATGGTTTTCACCGTCGCTACAAGCCCTGCACATCGCGCGGCCAGGATGATCCCCGGCCTCGCGCACCGACCCCGATCGGAGGGACGGATCCGCCGTGTTCGACCTGATCTCGAGGTATGACGTCCTCGGAGCCTTCTGGGTGACCATCAAGCTGACCGCGTCGTCCGCGGTCCTTGCCCTGATCCTTGGCACATTTGTCGCCGCAATGCGCGTATCCCCCGTGCCGGTCGCCCGTTTCCTCGGCAGCGCCTACGTCACCATCTTCCGCAACACCCCGCTCACGCTGATCATCGTGTTCTGCTCGCTGGGCCTCTATTCGACCATGGGCTGGAAGCTGGCACCGGAAGGCCCGAACTCGCTGGCGCAGAACAACTTCCGGTATGCCGTACTAGGACTCAGCATCTACACCGCGGCATTCGTCTGCGAATCGTTGCGCTCTGGCATCAACACCGTGCCGATGGGCCAGTCGGAGGCAGGCCGCTCACTGGGCTTCAGCTTCACACAGAATCTGCGAATCGTGGTGCTGCCGCAAGCATTCCGCTCGGTCATCGCGCCGCTCGGCAGCGTACTGATCGCACTGACCAAGAACTCCACGATCGCCTCGGCGATCGGCGTCGCCGAGGCCGCGACTCTGATGGCCAAGATGAACGAGAACGAGGCGGCGCTGATCACTATCGGCGCCATCTTCGCGCTCGGCTTCGTGATCCTGACCCTGCCGACCGGCCTGCTGTTCGGCTGGCTCGCCAAGCGATTCGAGGTGGCCCGATGAGTACCGGTGCTTCGGTTCTTTTCGACGCGCCGGGTCCCCGGGCGCGCATCCGCAACCAGATCTATTCCGTCATCGCCGTCATCGTCGTGTTGGCGATCGGCTGGGTGTTCTACCGCGGCTTCGCCGATAAGGGACAGTTCACCGCGGAGAAGTGGAAGCCGTTCACAGAGCCCGACGTCTGGACAACCTACCTGCTGCCCGGCCTGCGGGGCACCCTCGTCGCGGCGCTGCTCTCGATTGTGTTCGCGCTCGTGATCGGCATGATCTTCGGCATCCTCCGGCTGTCGGAGCACCGCCTGGTGCGGTGGGTGGCAGGGGCGATCGTCGAGGTGGCTCGGTCTATCCCCGTGCTGATCCTGATGATCTTCCTGTTCTACATCTTCTCCGACTACAAGTTGTTCAAGGTCGATCAGCTCGCCCTCGCGGCCGTCGTGATCGCGCTGACCGTCTACAACGGCTCGGTTATCGCCGAGATCGTGCGCGCGGGCATCAAGTCGCTACCGAAGGGCCAGACCGAGGCCGCAGTGGCGCTGGGGCTGCGCAAGGGGCAGCTGATGCGGTTGATCCTACTGCCGCAAGCGATCACCGCGATGCTACCTGCGTTGATCTCACAAATGGTTGTCGCACTGAAGGACTCGGCGCTCGGTTACCAGATCACCTACCTCGAGATCGTGCGCCAGGGCTCGCAACTCGGTGCGTCCGAACGGAATACGGTGCCCGCACTGATCGTCGTCGCGATCGTCATGATTCTGCTGAACAGCACGCTGACATTCGTGGCGAACAAGCTGGAGCAGCGGTTGCGCTCGCGCAAGCGGGCCAAGGGCGCAGCGGTCCTCGCGGCCGACTCAGTCCTCACCGACGCCGCACCCGGCATGGATATCACCAAGAAGTCGTGAGCCTCGACGCGGCGGCATTAGACGAATACCTGGCCCGGACCGGAACCTGAGGGCCGGGGCCTGCGGGCGCTCGATGCGGTAATCCGCTCGAGCGCACCGCCATTCGAAGCGATGGGTGGCGAACCGATCAGGGCAGCCGCCACAAAGCCCCCACTCCCCTCCTGATTGCACTGAAGGCCGCACCTTCTCTCGGCATCCGCCCACTCCAAGCGCTACATCCTCGGCGGTAAGCACCCAAAGCACCTACCTCGATACGGGCGGCATCCGACATAGAAGGGTCCAGATGAGCGCCGCAACAACCGAAATCATCGCTCGCGCGGTCATCCGCGACGGTGATCGGCTGCTCGTGGCACGCGCACGCGGCAAGAAATGGGCGTTCCTACCCGGTGGCCATGTCGAGCCCGGAGAGCCTGTCGAGTCAGCCCTGGTCCGTGAACTGTCGGAAGAACTCGGAACGGCGAGCAGGATCCTCGGCCTCGTCGGTGTCGTCGAGCACGGATATGTCGACGACGAATCGACCACGCATCATGAGGTGAATCTGGTGTTCGCCACAGAGGTGGACGGTATCCCCGCCAGCCAGGAAGATCACCTCGAATTCTCCTGGTTGCCGATAAACAGCTGTCGACGACTGATCTGCGACCGAGCGCGTTGAAGGGCGTCATCGCCAGCGGTGCACAGTCGTTCTGGCACAGTTGGAACGGCTGAGTATGGGCATGTCCCGATCCGAAGGGAGACGGACCGGGATATGCAAACGAGTGCCAGGCCGGAGGGGCACCAGCAACCGGTGAACCACCGAATCCAGTGGCGAGATTGTGGCCCGGCACCGGCAAGTGTCGATCAGCGCGACCGTCATCGTGCCGCCGCGAATCCCGTCGAGCAGGCCGCGCGGCATCCACGGGGCGAGGACGACTTCGCCGAGGTCGCTGCGCAGAGCTGCTGAGAGGGGTACGGAGAGCTGCCGGCGCTAGTCGATCGAGTCGGGGAGGTCTTCGATGTCGGAGGCTGTGCCGTGGCTTGCCAGTTCGGCTTTCACCACCTGGTAGGCGGTGGACTGGTTGTAGCCGCGGCGGGCGAGCATGCCGACGAGGCGGCGAATTGCTTTGTCGCGGTCCAGGTTTGCCGGCATCGAGCGGAGTTTGCGGCGAACCAGTTCGACGGCGCGGGATTCTTCGTCGTCCGAGGTGATGGCGTCCAAAGCGGGGGCGGCGTCGGACGGCGCGACGCCCTTGCGGCGGAGTTCTCGAGCAAGGGCCTGTTTGCCCTTGCCGGAGAAGGTGTGGCGGGCGTGCACCCACTCTTCGGCGAAGGCGGCGTCATTGATGAGGTCGATCTCGGCGAGACGGTCCAGGGCGGCCTCGGTCACCTCGGGTGTGAATCCCTTGGCGGCCAAGCGTTGTGCGAGTTCTGCGCGGCTGCGGGCACGGACGGCCAGCAGGCGCAGACTTGCGTCCTTTGCCTGCTCGACCGTCCCGCCCGGCGGGGTCGGTTCCGACGAGGACCGGTGCGCCCCGGCCTGTTTCGGCTCCGATCGACCCCGCTCGGATCCGGCCGCCACCGGATCCGCCTCCCATCGGCTTCCCGAACGATCAGAATCGCCCGATGAGGTGGCTTTCGCCCGCCTACGCTTGGATGTGGACCCAGTCGAGCGCGCCCGCTGCGGTTCGAGCGCGCTCGACCAGCTTCCTCCTATGTCCGGATCGGCCGAACCACCTTCAGCCGACCGGAATCGCCCGAATCCGGACTCGTGCGGTCGCGATCCAGTGTTGACCGGATCAGCGGAACGGCCAGAAGCGGACAGGAGCTCGTGCAGCCGACGCCGCGTTTCGTTCACCGGGTCGGGCCGCGCCTCATCGGGCGCGGCCGGACCGGAACGTTGCGGTGTGCGTCGGCCGTTCATCGGATCAGAAATCGGCGGGCACCTCGGCGACCGCATCGGCTGCGGTCACATCGGCGCCGATGCCAAGCTTTTCCTTGATCTTCTTCTCGATCTCGTCGCGGATATCGGTGTTCTCCAGCAGGAACTTGCGGGCATTCTCCTTGCCCTGACCCAGCTGGTCACCGTCGTAGGTGTACCAGGAGCCGGACTTACGAACGAAGCCGTGCTCGACACCCATGTCGATGAGCGAGCCTTCCTTGCTGATGCCGAAGCCGTACAAAATGTCGAACTCGGCCTGCTTGAACGGCGGCGACACCTTGTTCTTGACCACCTTGACGCGGGTGCGGTTGCCCACCGCGTCGCTGCCGTCCTTGAGTGTCTCGATGCGGCGCACATCCAGGCGCACCGAGGCGTAGAACTTCAGCGCCTTACCGCCCGTGGTGGTTTCGGGGGAACCGAACATCACGCCGATCTTCTCGCGCAGCTGGTTGATGAAGATGGCGGTGGTACCCGTGTTGCTCATCGCACCGGTCATCTTGCGCAGCGCCTGGCTCATCAGACGGGCCTGCAGACCGACGTGGCTGTCACCCATCTCGCCCTCGATCTCGGCGCGCGGCACCAGCGCGGCCACCGAGTCGATGACGATGATGTCCAGCGCGCCGGAGCGGACCAGCATGTCGGCGATTTCCAGGGCTTGCTCACCGGTGTCCGGCTGCGAGACGAGCAGGGCGTCGGTATCGACGCCGAGCTTGCGGGCGTACTCGGGATCGAGGGCGTGCTCGGCGTCGATGAAGGCCGCGACACCGCCCGCCGCCTGCGCGTTGGCCACCGCGTGCAACGCGACGGTCGTCTTACCCGAAGATTCCGGGCCGTAGATCTCCACGACACGACCGCGCGGCAACCCACCGATACCGAGGGCCACATCCAGCGCGATGGAACCGGTCGGGATCACCGAGATGGGCTGGCGGGCCTCCTCGCCGAGACGCATGACCGCGCCCTTGCCGAAGCTCTTCTCCACCTGAGCCAACGCCATCTCGAGCGCCTTGTCGCGGTCATACGCCTGTGGTGCCATGTCCTGATCCCCTTTTCGCCGGGTAAGTCTTCGTTCTTGGTTGGCGCCCACATTAGAGGGCGGCACCGACAAGTTCTGACGCCAACATTAGACGAACAGATGTTCGAGTCAAGCGACGCGCCCGGCAACACGCGAACCGGCTTTCCCGCCCCTGGCAACCGGCCGGTTAAGCGAGGTCGAGCCGTGACGGCTCTGCCGAACATCGACGTGATCCGATCACCGCACCAAGGAAATCCGATCACTGTCCAGCAGCGTCTGCGCCTGCTTGAAGACCCGCAGCGCGGGCGTGACCTCGACGTCGGTGATTCCGTCGAGGGGGCCGAGCCGCTGCGTGACATAGCGGTAGAGGTGTGCAGTATCGCTACACACGATCGAAACCATCAGATTAGTAGGCCCGGTAGTCGCGGCGACGAACACGGTTTCCGGGTGCGCCGCGATCGCGGCACCCGTCGCCTCGAGGTCTGCGGGCCGGGTGCGCAGCCACAGCCCTGCCCGCACGGCATATCCCATCCGCTCGATCGCGAAGTCGAGATCGAAATACAGCACCCTGGATTCGACGAGTTCGGCCATCCGGCGGGCCACTCGCGTGGCGGTCCAGCCGATTTCGGCGGCGATCTGCGCGTACGGCGCGCGGCCGTCGCGGCCGAGAATCATCAGCATCGCCTCGTCCTGCGCCGAGAAGTCGACCGGAGTCTCCGGCCCGACGTGGTCGGCAGTCGATCCTCGCGGACCGAGTCGGCGCAACTGGGCCCGGGTCAACAGGTGGCTGTAATGCGGCCAATCCTCCTCGAGCGGGAACCGGTGGATCACCTCGTGTGCGATCAGCCCGGTCACCTGACTGGCCTGGGGCAGTGTGTGCAGCAACAGTCTGTCGCGACGCTCGGCGGAGCGTGGCCGGCTCACACAGGTCACCTCTGACCCGGTGGACAGCAAGGTAACCCAGCTCAGATCGGGGAACCTGGCCAGCGATTCGGCCAGCCGCACCGCCTTGTCCGGTGTCGACCGGAGCCGGATCACCCAGCGGGCGTGCCCGAGCGGCACCGCGTTCACCTGGCCCGACACATGCAGGATGCCGCGTTGACGCAGCGACCGATAGCGGCGCGCGACGGTCTGTTCCGACACTCCGAGGATGACGCCCAGCTTGGCGAACGCGATTCTGGGGTCGGTCACCAGTGCGTACACGATCTGCTTGTCGAGCACATCCAGCAGGGAGGATTCCTGCGCTTCTTCGAGCTGCACCGGAGGAATCTATCGCAGAGAGCGGTATGGCTATGAGGATATGGCCGGTTGTCGCATGCTGGGTGTCGAAATCGTTCGCATTGCCCTTGGAGGCTTCCTGTGAAGAAATGGCTCCCCTTGTTCGCCGCGTGCCTCGGCACGCTGATGCTGCTCATCGACGTCACCATCGTCAATGTCGCACTCCCCGACATCGCCGCCGATCTCGGCACCGGCCTGTCCGGCTTGCAGTGGGTGGTCGACGGCTACGCGCTGGCACTGGCGGCACTGCTGCTGGTACTCGGCTCGCTGGCCGACCGAGTCGGCGCGAAACGGACGTACCTGGCCGGGCTCGCAGTGTTCGCCGTCGCGTCCCTCGCGTGCGGGATCGCGCAGTCCGCATCGAGTTTGATTGCGGCACGGGCACTTCAGGGCCTCGGCGGCGCGGCCATGTTCGCAACCACGCTGTCGCTGTTGCACGCGACCTACACCGGCCGCGATCGTGGTGTCGCCTTCGGTATCTGGGGCGCGGTCTCCGGTGCGGCGGCAGGCCTCGGCGTCGTACTCGGCGGCGCGCTGACCGACGCGTTCTCGTGGCGATGGATCTTCTTCGTCAATCTGCCGATCGCGGTGGTGGCAATCGCCTTGACCGCCCTCGTGTTTCCGCAGTCGATGCGGCGGGCCGATCGCGCGGTGGATCTGCTCGGCATGCTGACCTTCGCGACCGCTGCAACCGGAGCGACCTATGGTGTCATCCGAGGCGGTGAGCATGGTTGGACCGACGGTCCCGCGCTGTCGGCACTGATGCTCGGCGGCGCGGCCCTGCTGGCCTTCTGGCTCGTCGAATCCCGTAGCGCGGCACCGATGTTCCCGCTGGCGCTGCTGCGCAACCGCGATTTCGGCGGCACCCTCATCGGGGCGAGCGGACAGACCTTCGCAGCTTTCGCGGCAACACCGCTGATCTCGCTGTGGCTGCAGCAGCAGTTGCAGATGACCCCACTGCACGCGGGCCTGGCAATGTTGCCGATGGCCGCGACCGCGTTCGTGGTCGCGGGAGTGTTCGGGCGACTGCTGCACGACACGGCACCGAAGTGGACGATCGGGGTCGGGCTCGTCGTCGTCGGCATCGGCGCCGGACTGCTCACCCTGATCGACACCGGATCATCCTGGAGCGCACTGTTGCCCGGGTTCATAGTGATCGGTGCCGGGATCGGCGTCAACGCACCGGCATTGGTCGCCGTCGGCATGGCCGCGGTGCCGCCGCAGCAGGGCGGCACGGCCGCGGGCGCGGTCAATACGGCGCGGCAGCTTGGGCTCGCGCTCGGAGTCGCGGTGCTGGGCACCGTGTTCCGCGAGGTCGCCGACGCCGATCAGCGGATGACACCGGCACAGTTCGTCGATGGGCTCGACGCGGCCCTCCAGGTGGCAGCCGTCGTCGGCATCGCATTCGGACTGATCGCGTTCGCCCTGTTCCACCGGCAGCGCACGGTTGCCGAGGCAGAGCGGGGCGATCGCACGGCAGTCTTCGCACGGTAGCCTGCTGGTGCAGGAGGCGTGATCGGGAGCCCACAGCTCCCGATCACGCTTTTCCCGGTAATCATTCGATCGAGCGAGCATGGCAGCTACGGGGCGAGTGGCGCGATCCGCTCGACGGTCGTCCTCGGCACTATCGTCGCGTTCCGACCTGATCTCGTCAGCGTCGACAAACGCTGCTGCGCATCAGATTTCGATGCACCACGGTCTGGTGACTGTTACTGCTGCGGCTGGACCGAGTCGTCGCCTTCTTTCCGTGGGCCGAAAATGCGGCGATCGGATTCGGCGATGCGGACATCGTTGATACTCGCCTCGCGGCGCGACATCAGGCCTTCGGGGGTGAACTCCCACTGCTCGTTACCATAGCTGCGCCACCACTGGCCCGACTCGTCGTGCCATTCGTACTGGAAGCGGACCGCGATGCGGTTGCCTTCGAAGGCCCACAGGTCCTTGCGCAGCGCATAGCCGTTCTCGACGGACCACTTCCTGGTGAGGAACTCCACGATCGCCGCGCGGCCGGTGAAGAACTCGTCGCGATTGCGCCACACCGAGCCCTCGGTGTACGCGGCGGCGACGCGCTCCGGATCGCGTGTGTTCCAGGCATTTTCGGCGGCACGGACCTTGACCTCGGCGGATTCGCGATCGAAGGGTGGTAGTGGGGGTCGCATGACGACGCCTTCCTCGAGTGTTGACTGCCGTGGGTATCGCGATCTCCCCAGAAATGTTCAACCGCTATTCCTTGTTTGATCGGTTAGAACTTAACCGCAACAAGTGGCTCGAGTCAACCTGTAAAATTAATTTATCCGGTTAGAACGGCGGTGGTTGCCTTGGTAGAACATAAAGGCTCGTTACCCTCAGTCATGCTCGATCCACGCCCCCACCTCGGTGAACCGCTGGCACTCGACCTGTTGAACACGAGGTGGATCGAGAACGGGCCACAGGACCTGCTGACCGATGTCGCCGGTCTCGGCGTCTGGCTCGACTCGGCGGACCTTGCGCACCGTGTGTCCGCGGACGCACGGACGCTGGAAGCGGTGCTCGCCGCGCGCACTGCCATCTACGACGTCGTGAAGCACAGCACCGCCTCCGGGCTCAACGATGTGCTCGAACACGGCCGCGTCCGGCGCACCCTCACCAGCACCGGCCCCACCGACGTCGACGACGTGGCCGACCCGGCCTGGCTCCCCGCCTGGCTGGCCGCCGACAACCTGCTGCGCCTGCTCACCGAAGCCCCCGACCGCATCCGTCAGTGCGCCCACCCCGACTGCGTGCTGTTCTTCTACGACACCTCGAAAAACGGCACCCGGCGCTGGCATTCGATGGCAACCTGTGGCAACCGCGCCAAAGCCGCGCGCCACTACGCGAAGAAGGAGTGAGGTCAGAAGAGTTCGTCGAGCAGCCGGTAGTAGTCGAGGCGGCGCCGATCGGGCTCGGCCAGGCCGTAGGCGGTGAAGAACGCGCGCACCTCGTCGGCGCCGAAGTCCTCCCGCAGATCGCGTTCGGCCAGCGCAAGATCGCGATACCGATCCGCGACACCGAGGTCGCCAACATCGATCAGAATGCCGCCTTCGAGCACGTTGGACGGCGTGAAGTCGCCGTGAGCGACCACGAGATCCTGCTCGTCGGGGCGCTGCGCGTGGAGTCGGTCCAGTATCTGTTGGGGGAACAGATGCTCATGGTCTTCATCGAAATCCTCGGGATCGATCAGGCCCTCGAGCACTCGGCGAGCGGCCCGGGTCAACATCGAATCGAGTCGGCCGTCGAACGGGCAGCCGGCAATCGGGATGCTGTGCAGGCTCCGCAGCAGCGCACCCATGAGCGCCCCTACCGCCCCGCCCGCGTTCGAGCCGTCGGCCGACGGATATCCGCCGGGAACCTCCGACGCATCGCCCTCGACGGCATGGGCGCTGACTTCGGGGATACCGCTATCTCCCACCGCACCGATTTCGGCAGCAGCACGCTCGTTGGCCTCGGCACGCGAGGCGAGACTCGGCACGCCCGCGTCGGCGAGCACCAGCACATCACCGTCGAACACGGCCACATCCGGTAGTCGAATCCCATAGTCGCGCAACCAGTTCAGGCGCGCATGCTCGGCCACCGCCAGCGGACCGCGCTTGACCCAGTACATGCCGTTGACGAACGAGACCCCGCCGCTCAGCCCCTCGTGATCGTCCGACCAGACCGGTGTGGCACCGAGCACTGCGGCGACTGCGGGAGGTAGGGCAATGGGCAGCTCCTCCAGGGCGTCCAAGATCGCGCAAGTCGACTCGACCAGCTCGGAATCGGCCTCGGCGCTGCGCAGCGCCAACGCCTCGGCCAACAGTGTGCGCGCTTCGTCGAGCCTGTGCTGCTCGGCGAGCGCTGTACCGAGGTGTTGGAGCGCGAACGACAGCACCTCCGGCACGTCGGTTCGGGCCAGGTCCAGCGCCTGCCGGTAGAGGATTTCGGCGGTCACCGCATCGCCCTGATACCGATAGACGTCGCCGAGGTTGATCAGCACCGCGACCCGCCGTCGCTCGGTGTCGGCACATTCCAGTGCCCGGTCGAGATGGTCGAGTGCGTCCTCGTAGCGCCCGAGCAGCAGCAGGTCGATCCCGGTCTGCTGCCATTCGACATAGCCGGTAGGCCGGACCGCCGCCACCCGCGCGGCCAGGTGCTCACGATCGGTGTCAGCCATGTGCAACCGCCCGTCGAAGGGGTAGCCGGAGCCCGCGCCTGCGTCCCGGCCGAGCGCGGGACCGCGGACGGACTGCGTCTGCCCGCTCGGGTGGTCGGTCACCATCGGCCGCGTGGCACGTCGAAGTCTGCACAGAGCGCCCGCCACACATCCCGGGGATCGACCCCCGCGTCGATGGCGGCGGCACCGGTTCGACCGCCCAACGACGGGATCACATGATCGGTGAGCAGGGCATCACCACGGGCCACACCGAACTCGGTGTGCAACAGCTCCTGAAACTCAGTCAACCGCACCGGGTTCAAGATACTCGCGCCCTCCGACCCGATGCGCTCCGCCTGCGGTTCCCCAACCCGTGCGCTACTGGGCTCGCACCGCGTCCAACACCGCACGGCAGCGCGCGATCGGGTCGGCGACGGTGGCGGCATCCGCGGCTGCGGATCGGGCCGCCGCGGTGTAAGCAGGGGTGTTCAGCAGGTCGAGGACTGCCGAGCGAACGGCGTCGGCGGTCAGTGGGCGGACCAGGATCGAACTACCTTGGCGGGCGGCGCGATTGGCCAGTTCCCATTGATCGCCGCCACCGGGGATCGTCACGATCGGGACACCCGCGAGCAGGGATTTGGCCAGCAGGCCATGGCCGCCGCCGCCCACGACGGCGGCCGCGTGGGTGAGTAGTTCGTCTTGGCGACCCAGACCCGCGGTCGCCCACGACGGCAGATCGGTGGGCGGGGTGTCCAGCATGGAGATCGCCACCCGCACGCCCGCGCCGTCGAGCGCCTCCAGCACGGTCTCGACCATGCCTGCGACACCGGTGTGCGCGGTCGAGGGCGCGACCATGACCAGTGGTTCGTCGCCGGGCGGCGGTTCGAGGATCGCGCTGGTCGGCTCCCACAGCAGCGGGCCGATCACGTGGGTGTGTTCCGGCCAGTCCGGGCGCGGCACCTCGAGTGCGGGCAGGGTGGCGATGAGCCTGGCGGCCGGACCGGGATCGGTAGCGGGTAGCCCAACACCCTCGCGGGCCTGCTCGCGTTGGCGCTGACCGTTGCGAATGGCCCGCGCGGTCAGGGTGCGCAACACTCCGTCGCGCAACCGGCCGCGCACGCCCTCCCCTGGTGCGAGTCCACTCCCGATGGGCGGCAACGCTTTCGACGGCAGATACAGCGGATGCGGGGACAGTTCGACCCATGGCACCCCCAGGCGTTCGGCTGCCATGCCACCACCCGCGGTGAGCACATCCGACACCACCAACTCGGGCAGCATGGCGCTCAGATCCGGCAGGATCTCCGTCGAAATGTGCGCGGCCCGTTCATGAATCCGCTGCCCGGCGTCGGCGTCGTCGTCGGCGGCCCGCGGCGCAAGGCCCTTGAGGCGACGCATCGGAATGCCCGCTTCCCGCGCGACGTCGAACCACCGTGGCCCGGTGAACAACACGGGCTCGTCACCGGCCGCCAGGAATCGCTCGCACAGCGCCAACGCCGGAAACGCATGACCTGGATCCGGCCCCGCTACTACGGCAACACGCATTCGCCCAGCCTGCCACACGCTCTCTCGCGCCGAGCCGGCCCGTCGGGCCCGATGTTCACGCAGTGGTCGATCGCTGGACGCCGCACCAGGCGCCAGCGCCTGCGATGATGGTCTAGACCATTGAGGCCGTATTGGAGGATGCAGGTGCCCGTCTCCACCGTCGACGAATTGATGAGCTTGCTGACCGGCTGTGATGACGTCTGGGACACGCCGGACCGCAGCGGCGACCCGGTCGACATTCTCGATCACGATCTGCAATGCGCGGAACTACTACGCAGCGCCTATCCGGCCGATGAGGAACTACAACTGGCGGGCCTGCTGCACGACATCGGCCACCTGCTCGTTCCCGGCGACGATGCAGGACACGGCAGGCACGGCGCACAAGCCGTGCGCCCGCTGCTCGGCAACCGGGTCGCCCGGCTGGTGGAACTCCACGTTGTCGCCAAGCGATATCTGGCCGCGACCGACGCCGCGCACGCCGACGGATTGTCACCGTCCAGCCAGCGCACACTGGTCGCCCAGGGCGGCCCCATGGACGAGAGGGAAATCGCGGAGTTCCAGGCGGACCCGGATTTCACTGCCGCGATCGCCCTGCGCCGCGCCGATGACGCAGGCAAGGTTGTCGGGTTGGAAGTGGCGCGCTTGGAGTCGTGGCGCGCGGTCATCGAACGAGTCGCCGCCGCAAGCTGACGACCGAATGGCAGGCTGCGGCTGACTCGGACAGCCACGGCGGGGCGGCCGGGCTCGACACTGTCGCACCAAGAATCGCCGGCGCAAGCCGGATCGAACGTCAGCCGCGGAAGTAATAGAGCTCGAAGCCGACAGCGTGAGCGGCCGGGAAGCCTTCCTTCGGGCCGGTCGCCATCTCGATGACGGCGCGAACCTGGTCCGCGACCGGTTCGGGGCTGAGGATCTCCAGGTAGCGGCGATGCTCGGCGAGCGAGGCCGCGGCCTGGTCGAGGGTGTCGGTGACGTCGACGGCATGGGTGGCGGTCGGCCCGACTACCGCCGCCCACCGTGGTGACCACGGCGCGAGGTCGGAAAGGTCCGAAAAGATCCACTCGTTGCCTGCGTCGGAAATTGCGTCCAGGCCCGCGCGGCCGACCGCTCGGTGGTCGGCGCTGTTGGCATAGCCGGGAGCCCAGGCGTCCCCGAAGTTGAACAACACCACCAACTCCGGCCGATGACGCCGGATCGCAGCCGCCAGGTCCCTGCGCAAGGCCAGATTTTCCTCCACCCGACCATCGGGGTGACCGAGGAACTCGACCTCGTGCACTCCGACAACCTTGGCCGAGGCGATCTCTTCGGCCTCGCGCAGTGGACCGGCTTCGACAGGCGGGATACCGGCCATCCCGGCTTCACCCGAGGTCACCAGGACGTACCTGATGTCCTTCCCCTGCCCGGTCCAGCGCGCCACGGCCGCGGCCGCTCCGTATTCGATGTCATCGGGGTGGGCGACGATCACCAGCCCGCGCTGCCAGTCCTCCGGAACCTGTTCCACAGCACACATTCAAGCACTCGAATTGCCGAACCGGCCGCACCGCTCCGAGTTTCCGGCGCACCGGCCTGCGCCGCGCTGCATCCACTCGCGACCACTCCTGCGCCGACCCCGCGGCGGCACAGCGGCCCGAACTACAGCTTGGTGACGGACTTATCCGAGCCCGATACCGCCTTGTACAGCAGATACAAGCCGAACACCACCGCGCTGATCACCAGGATCGGAAACAGTCCCTTGATGAGTGCGCCGATAATCGCCAGCGCGATCCAGACGACCGCGACGACACCGATGATCTTCCACAACATTGCCAGCCTCCAACAAGTCTGATGCGCATCGCCGTTCCGACGACCCGACTCCTCAATCCTGGCAGCCCGATGCCAATAAATCACCAGGTCAGCACTGATGTCCGGGTGAAGATCAGGGTTCACCCTGACCCTCGACTCACCGTCTGTGCCTTCGGATCTAGGGGTCGATCACCACGAAGACCGAGGCCGAAACCGCTGGTCGCAGGCAGTCGAGCGGCGCTACAGTCCCTGCGGCGGCAGTTGAGCGCCGACCTGGTGGTCGGCGACCTCGGTGAGCGCCTGCGCCCAGCCGTCGAGACGGTCGGCGGCATGACGCAGATCGGAAACGATCACGTCGAAATCGTGCCGCAGCACCACGGTCTCCGGCACCGCGAGAATGCGCCCGGCGGCGGCGACCACCTGCTCGTATTCCGCGACGCCCGCATCGAGGCGACCGAGCGCAAACTGCACATTGCCCGAAAGTGCATCTGCCGCATCGGAATTCGTTCCGCCCATCGTGTTGATGGCGCGCTCCATCGCGGTCACATCGGCGGCGAGCGCATGCAGGGCGGCCGCACCCGATCCCGCGGTCTCCAGCATGTCGACCAGTTCATCGTCGGGCAGCCGCTTCGAGCGCGCGATCTGCCCGACCAATCCGTGCATGGCTCGCTCTGCACGAATCAACCTGGTGATCGGTGCCCGCGTGGCCGACCACAACGGCGGCTGCTTGGGCGCAACGAATGTCGCCTGTGGCAGCGGCGCATTGCGCAGTCGCAGATAGCGACGGGCACTCAGCGCGGTCCCGGTCACCAGGGCGAGGGCTCCCCCGCCGACGACAACGACCGCCCAGGCCGGCGCAGCGATGATGACGAGCCCGACCGTGCCCGCGGTGGTGAGGCCGGACACCGTACCGAGCTGGAAGCTGCGACGGCGGGCCCTGCGCCGCTTACGCAGCTCCCGTTCCCTCGGATCCGCCCAGCGGCGGACCGCGACCAACGCGTGCTGGCCGACCTCGCGCAGATTGTCGGGAAGACTTCCCGGCTGCGGCACGATCGCGGATTGTGCGCGCACCACAGCGCGACGTCCCGACCGCACGACACCCGCTTCCGCCCGGACCGACTGTTCCCGGATTCGCTTGCGGCTCACGGCTTCCCTCTCACCGGTGGTTCGGGCCGATCGACACAAGGCCCGAGCGGCACCCAAGTGTTGCGCTTCGCCGAGAGCGCGTGCACCGAACAAGCCTTCACCGAACCAGTCCTCGCCGAACCTCCGGCAGCGTAGTTCCAGCGACCGGCAGCAGTCGCCGGTAGCTACTGCTGCGCGGTCTGGCCCTTGTTCATCTGCGGCTGCGCCGGATTGGCCTGGGTCTGTGCCGGGGTGATGGCGGGCGCGCCTGCGCCACCCGTGGGCAGTGCATCGCCACGCATGGATGCGCGGATCTGCTCGAGCTTGCTGTGTCCTGCCATCTGAATGCTGGCCTGCTGCACCTCGAGCATCCGGCCCTGCACCGAGTTCTGCGCGAGCTCCGCGGAACCGAGCGCGTTGGCGTAGCGGCGCTCGATCTTGTCACGCACCGCGTCCAGGCTGGGGGTGGAGCCCGGCGCGGATAGCGTGGAGTCCATCTGCTGCAGCGAGGCTGAGACCTGCTCCTGCATCTTGGCCTGCTCGAGCTGGCTGAGCAGCTTGGTGCGCTCGGCGACCTTCTGCTGCAACATCATCGCGTTCTGCTCGACGGCCTTCTTGGCCTGCGCGGCCGCCTGCAGGGACTGGTCGTGCAGCACCTTGAGGTCCTCGACGGACTGCTCTGCGGTGACCAGCTGCGCGGCGAAGGCCTCGGCCGCGTTGGTGTACTGGATCGCCTTCTCGGTGTCGTTGGCGGCCGCGGCCTGGTCGGCGAGCAGGACAGCCTGGCGCGCATTGGCGTTGAGCTTCTCGACCTCGTCGAGCTGGCGGTTGAGCTTCATCTCCAGCTGACGCTGATTGCCGATGACCGACGCGGCCTGCTGTGACAGGGCCTGATGCTGGCGCTGGGCTTCCTCGATGGCCTGCTGAATCTGAACCTTCGGATCCGCATGCTCCTCGATCTTCGAATCGAAGAGGGCCATCAGGTATTTCCAGCCCTTCACGAACGGATTAGCCATCGATTGATCCCGCCTCCATCTGATGCGCCGCGCTTTACCGCGACTCTAGTGCGCGACCGTCACGCACCCGATATGTGCCTATCCTCCACCATGTGGGCACCTGACCGGGAGAACCCGGCCTTTCCGACGCCTAGGGAGAATCTATCCGTTCCCGGCACCGGTCCGCAGCGTTGCCCGGGGCTGCCACCACTCGTTCTGCGTCAATTGCTCTTCACCAGGACCAGCATGTCGGATTTCGGCGCCGGAATGACAATCCGGGTGTCCTCCGCGATGTGCGGCGGGCGGACCTTCGTTGCGGCACCGGCCACCGACATCGTGGCCGTCGCAGGCTCCAACGCGGTCTCGGCGGGCTCGGCGGCGACCGTCTGCTCCGCTGCGGCCGCGGGGGTGTCGGCGGGCTCGCGGGCGGGAAGTCCGTCGGACCCTGCCATGATCGTGCTCACATCCCAGAGCACCCGCGACAGTGGCACATCCAGGGCGGCGCAGATGGCGGCAAGCAGTTCGCTGGATGCCTCCTTGCGGCCGCGCTCGACCTCGGACAGGTAGCCCAGGCTCACCCGCGCCGAGGTGGACACCTCACGCAAGGTCCGACTCTGGGCGAGACGAGCACGCCGCAGACTGTCGCCGATCGCCTCTCGCAGCAGCGTCATCTCGTTCTCCTTCGCTCACTGACAGCGGGCCACGCGCGGCGCCTACGAGCACTGCGCATGCCGTTCTTTCTGGCACAACGTCGGACACGGTCCGGTTGGTTCCCGCGGAGCGAACTTCGATTCGCCTCGCGCTCACTATGCCGAAACCGAGGTTTCTCCGGCCGTCACGTATCGCAGTAACTCCCGGATGGCCGTGTGCGTTGCGCCAATCCTGATATTCCACCGGTCACCGAGGAGTTTCAACCGGACGACCTCGGTATGCACTGGACCAGCCAGTCCGAGGAAGACAGTGCCGACGGGATGCCCGTCCTGAGAGTCCGGTCCTGCGACACCGGTCAGCCCGACTCCCCAGTCCGCGCCACATCGGATCCGAGCGCCGACAGCCATCTGCTCGGCGGTGCTCGCGGCCACCGGACCCTCCGTTGCCAGTACTTCGTCGCTGACGCCCGCGAGACTGTGTTTGAGATCAGTGGCGTACACAACCAATCCGCCGCGCAGCACCATGCTTGCGCCGGGCACGCCGGCGATAGTCGCCGCTAGCAGGCCAGCCGTCAGGGATTCCGCCGTAGCTACGGTCTGTCCGGCCGCGCCGAGTGCGTGCACCAGGTCGGCGGCGGGCACGTCGGCGATCAGCGGATCCGTCATGCCCCGCGAGTCCGTCCCGGTGTGCCCGCGAACCACACCCTGGCGGCCTGCCCGACGTAGTCGAGGCCGGTGATGACCGTCAGTGCGACCGCCACGTACATCAAAGCCATCCCCGCGGTGGCGAATCCGCCTGCCAACGGCAACAGCAGCACCGCGATCGCGATGGATTGCATGAGGGTCTTGAGTTTGCCGCCGCGACCTGCCGGAATCACGCCGCGGCGCACCACAGCCAACCGCAACAGGGTGACCCCGATCTCACGGCCGCAGATCACTAGGGTGATCCACCACGCCAGATCGCCGAGAACGGAAAGGCCGATCACTGCGGACCCGATGAGCGCCTTGTCCGCGATCGGGTCGGCGAGCTTGCCGAAATCGGTGACCAACCCATATTTGCGGGCCAATTGCCCATCGAAGCGATCGGTGATCGCGGCAAGGCCGAACAGCGCCGCCGCCGCGATCCGCCAACCGGTCTGATGCCCGCCGGCCGCGAACAGCGCGAGCACGAAAAGTGGCACCAGTGCGATCCGCATCATGGTGAGCACATTCGCGATATTCATCAGCGGAACGGCAGGCTCGGCCTGCGTCGGCACGAACCCGGAATGGATCGGAGCAGGCTCGGTCCACTGGCGGTCGATCTCGTCGGGCTGCACGCTCATGCCTCCGCCTCGGTGGGCGGCCTCATGGCCGCCTCTCCGTCCGGTCGCGCTGCTCGGCGCGATGCGGTGAGCGGAGCGATCGGATGTGCGGCACACCTTCAGACTATCGGTAACCCGGCCGACTACTGTGCACCCCATGACCTCTCGGGGACCAGTAGGTGGTTCGACCAGCGATGCGCATTCCGGCGTGGCACCCGACGCGCGCGACTCTGCCCTGCTCGTGCGCCGCGCCCGAACTTCCGATGTGCCCGAGATCAAGCGCCTCGTCGATGTCTATGCCGGTCGGATTCTGCTGGAAAAGAACCTGGTCACCCTGTACGAGGCGGTCCAGGAATTCTGGGTTGCCGAGCTCGACGGCCGGGTGGTCGGCTGCGGCGCGTTGCACGTGCTGTGGGCAGACCTCGGCGAGGTGCGCACGGTCGCCGTGCACCCCGATGTCAAGGGGCACGGGGTCGGCAAGCTCATCGTGCACCGCCTCGTCGCGGTGGCCAGGGAGCTGGAGCTCGGGCGACTGTTCGTGCTCACCTTCGAGGTGGACTTCTTCGCAGGTCACGGCTTCGTCGAAATCGAGGGCACCCCGGTGACCGCCGAGGTGTATGCCGAGATGTGCCGCTCTTACGACACCGGTGTGGCCGAGTTCCTCGATCTCAGCTATGTGAAACCCAACACTCTGGGCAATACCCGAATGCTGCTGAACCTCTGACAGGAAGCGATCCTCGTGCCGATCTTCGCCGTTCATTACACCTATTCCGAGGCCACCGTCCCTGGCCGCGACACCTATCGCCCCGAGCATCGGGCCTGGTTGTCCGGTCTGGTCGAGGCGGGCACCCTGCTCAGCAGCGGGCCGTACCCGGACGGCTCGGGCGCCTTGCTGCTGTTCCGCGCCGAGGACCAGACCGCGCTCGCGGATCTGCTGGCCGATGATCCATTCGCGCGGGAGAAACTGATCGACGCGGTCCGCGCCGTCGAATGGATGCCGGTGATGGGCGCATTCGCCGTCTGATCGGATCCCGCGGCAAGCCCGGCTCCGCCGGCCGCGACCGTTGGCGTCAGCTGTCGCGATGACGCCAACGGGTGTGGCTCATTCGCCCGAGATATCGACCGGTCGCGATCCCGCCGCACCCCGGGTCTTGATCAGACTGGCGACCGTCGCCACGATCAGGATGCCGAGAATGACCCCCAGCGACGCCGGCGTCGATATTTCCGGGACACTCACATGCTCGCCACCGTTGATGAACGGCAGCGTGTTCTCGTGCAGCGCATGCAGCACCAGCTTGACGCCGATGAACGCCAGGATCGCCGAGAGCCCGTAGGACAGGTAGACCAAGCGATCGAGCAATCCACCGATCAAGAAGTACAGCTGACGTAAACCCATGAGTGCGAACGCGTTCGCAGTGAACACGATGTAGGGCTCCGCGGTGAGGCCGTAGATCGCCGGAATCGAATCCAGCGCGAACAGCAGGTCTGCGAAGCCGATCGCGAGCAGTGCCAGTAGCAGCGGCGTGACCGCGCGGCGGCCATCGATCCGGGTGACCAGCCTGTCGCCGTCGTAGCTGTCGGTGGTCGGCAGCACCCGCTTGGCCAACGCGACGATCCTGCTGTCGCGTTTCTCCTCGTGCTCGACCTCGTGGCCGCTCTCGCGCAGCAGCTTGACGGCGGTGTAGACGAGAAATAGCCCGAACAGGTAGAACACCCAGCTGAACGCGCTGATCGCCGCCGCGCCGACGGCAATGAAGATGCCCCGCATGACCAGCGCGAGCACGATGCCGATCAACAGCACCTTCTGCTGGTAGATCCTCGGCACCGCGAATGTCGCCATGATGATGACGAAAATGAACAGATTGTCCACCGAGAGCGCTTTCTCGGTGACGAAACCGGCGTAGTACTCCCCCGCGAAGGTAGAACCCCACTGCCAGGCGACGAAGCCACCGAACGCCAGCGCCAGTCCGATGTACACCGCCGACCAGGTCCCGGATTCCTTGAACGTCGGATCGTGCGGCGTGCGGACATGCGCGAAGAAGTCGAAGACGAACAGCCCGAGGATCACGAGGATCGTGATCACCCACTCGACAGCGGTTACGTGCATGCGGCGTCCTGGTGATTGATCATGACATCAAGCATGCCCGATTTGTCCGTTCTTGTCGGCTTGCGGGGTGGTTGCTGTCAATAATTTCACATGCGCACACGCACCCGTCCATGCCACAGTGACGGCGTGGTCGACGACTATCGAGTCCTCAACAAGGCGAACTGGGACGAACGGGCACCGCTGCACGCCGGCGCGCGCGACTACGCCGTGGACCGTTTCCTGTCGGAACCGGACTTCCTCAGCGAGGTGGTGCGATTCGACCTGCCGCTGCTCGGCGACATCCGTGGACTGCGCGGGGTCCATCTGCAATGCCACATCGGCACCGACACGATCTCGCTGTCGCGGCTCGGCGCCACCATGACCGGACTCGATTTCTCGCCCGCGTCCCTGGCACAGGCCCGGTCGCTTGCCGAAAAGACCGGAGCTGCAGTCGATTTCGTCGAGTCGGACGTGTACGACGCGGTGTCCGCACTGAGCGGTGCGCGCTTCGACCTGGTGTTCACCGGGATCGGCGCATTGTGCTGGTTGCCGAGCGTGGATCGGTGGGCCCAGACCGTTGCGGGACTACTGCGGCCCGGTGGGCGGCTGTTCCTGCGCGAAGGCCACCCGATGCTGTGGGCGACGGACGAAAATCACACCGACCGACTGGTCATCGGCTATCCGTACTTCGAAACACCTGAGCCGATGGTGTTCTCCGATGGCGGCACCTACGTGGCAACCGACGGCGTGCTGACCCAGACCACCACGCACGAATGGAACCACGGATTCGGGCAGATCATCACCGCGCTGCTGGATGCGGGCATGACGATCACCGGGCTCGTCGAGCACGACACGGTGCCATGGGAGGCGCTACCCGGCCTGATGACCTGCGAGCCGAACGGCGAATGGCGACTCACCGAGCATCGGGAGCGACTGCCGCTCAGCTACACACTGCAGGCACGCAAGACCTGAGGGACCGAGACTGTTCTCGGCGCGACGCACTGAACGGTTGACCAGGACATCGGATCACGGTACGACGGGCTGCCCGCAGGGCTTGTCCGTGGTCGAGCCGTCACCGGCGCCGAGCATGTTGTCGGCGAGGAAGTTGTCCACATAGCCGCCGACACGGGTGAAGACGGCGGAGTAGCCGGGGCGAGCGCTACCGCTGGCCCAGGAGTACAGGCCGACGAGCGTCGCCTTGTCGTTGCTGCGGGTGACCAAGGGACTGCCCTCGTCGCCCGCACCGGGCGATTTACCACCCGTGTCGAGGCCGGCGGCGATCATGTTGTTGGTGACCGATGCGACCCCGTACTGGCCCTGAGCTTGTTTACGGCTGACGGTCGGCAGATCAACGCCCATCAGTTGCGAAGGCGTCTCCCCACCTTCGCGCAACGCCCCCCACCCCGATGCCTGCGCGATCACACCGCCTTCGGGGTCACTCCCCGGTTCCGGCAGACACACCGTTGCGGCGTTTGTCCCGAACGACAGGTTCTCGGAGGTGTGCAGCACGGCGATGTCGTTTTCGCGGTTGACCACGTCGTAGCGGGGATGCACCACGATCTTCTCGATGTCGACCACACTGCCGCCGGAATCGTGCCGCAGCGAGCCGTACCGCAGCTTCAACTGCTCCGGCCGGACGCCACGAACGCACATGGCCGAGGTGATCACGGTACGACTATTGAGCGCAGCGCCGCCGCAGGCATGCGCGCCACCTTTCTGCACGCTGACCGTCCACGGAAATTGATCATCGGCCGCCACATAACCGCCGACGATTGCCGATGCAGGCGTAGACACCCCCACCACTAGCGCACTCGCGCCGAAAACCACCGTCGCGAACGCCCGCCACCGAACAAAGGCCTTGCTCATCGCTTCCCTTCCCACCGACCACGCTGACGAGGTGAAGTACGCAACCGCCGGATGTCACGGTAGCGGTGTGGATGCGGAGAACACCCGAATCGCGAGGCGTGTCGCAACATCCGTGCTGCGCGCCGGGTGGTAGCGCGGTCGTCCACCGGTACCGATCGCCCTCGCATTCAGGTCCGGCGCCGACACTCGGGCAATAAAATCGGTTCCCCACCGGGAGCCTCGGTGCTACCGTCGGAGACAACGAACTCACGAACCACAGAAAGGCATAGGCAGATGACCGGGCAGAACCAGCAGCGACGGCAGCGATTGCTAGACAATGTCTGGCTTGCCCTACGTTCGGCCATGCAATTCGGCGATCGCGTGATGCGTGTGAGCGGCCCCTGAGGTCTCGATTTCGAGAAGACCTGCAACAGGGGTCATTCCGCGGCACCGCCGAGGAATGACCCTTTTTCATGGCAATATGTCCGAGCGGCCGAAGGGACCTGACTCGATCACATCACCGGAGGTTCGAATCCTCCTGCTGCCATGTAGTTTTCACGCCCGCGTGGCTCAGTGGACAGAGCAGCGCCTTCCGAAGGCGCAGGTCGGTGGTTCGATTCCACCCGCGGGCTCGGGTTGCCGGACTGCGGAGCCGCTTCCGCGTAGCCCGTTATCGGACGTCGCGGGAGTCCTTCCACTAGTTGACAATTCGAGGGCACAACGATTCGAGATCACAGAACAGTTCTTGGCCGGCTGCGATGCTATCCACATACGCGACGCACACATTCGCGCGTCTGCGGTCGCACTGCACACCTCTGACATTTCTCGCACTGAAACGCACCGCCGCATTACCGATATCGACATCAGATGAACGCGAGAAACATCTGCGTGACTCGCCGGGACGCTATGCAGAGCTGGATGTATTTGTCGGACCACAGTATTGAGAACGACCGATCCCTCGTAGCCCAACAGGTAGAGGCACCGGCCCTAGAAGCCGGACAGTGCGAGTTCGAATCTCGCCGAGGGAACAATCCGCGTGCACAGGCGGGTGAGCGCGCTCGTAGCTCAAATGGATGGAGCACCGGCATACGAAGCCGGCGGCTGGAGGTTCGAGTCCTCCCGAGCGCACTGATGGAGTGTGGTGTAGCGGCAGCATCACGGATTTTGGTTTCGTTGGCTCAGGTTCGAATCCTGGCACTCCAGCTATTGATTCACTCCGCACGGCTCATGCAGGTGCCGTCGGGCTCTCATAAGGCCCGATCGCGTGGTTCGACTCCACGATGAGCTACTGCCGTCTCACTCCTCGTCGGCGCTGTCCGGCTCCTCGCCGCCACCACGGATCGACCACAGCAGACCATCCAACTCATCGGGCTTGATGAGGACGTCGCGGGCCTTCGAGCCCTCGCTCGGGCCGACCACGCCACGGGTTTCCATCAGGTCCATCAGCCGACCTGCCTTCGCGAAGCCGACCCGCAATTTGCGCTGCAACATCGAGGTGGAGCCGAATTGGGATGTCACCACGAGTTCTACGGCCTGGACGAAGACGTCGAGGTCGTCGCCGATGTCGGGGTCGACATCCTTCTTCTCGCCTGCCTTCGCGGCGGTGACACCCTCCTGGTATTCGGGTTCTGCCTGGTTCTTGGCGAAATCGACGACGGCATGGATTTCCTCGTCGCTGATGAAAGCGCCCTGCAACCGGGTCGGCTTTCCCGCGCCCATGGGCAGGAAAAGGCCATCGCCCATGCCGATCAGCTTTTCCGCGCCGGGCTGGTCGAGAATGACTCGGGAGTCGGTGAGCGAAGACGTGGCGAAGGCGAGGCGGGAGGGCACATTCGTCTTGATCAGGCCGGTCACCACGTCCACCGACGGTCGCTGCGTGGCAAGCACCAGGTGAATGCCTGCGGCGCGGGCCTTCTGGGTGATCCGCACGATCGCGTCCTCGACGTCGCGCGGCGCGGTCATCATCAAGTCCGCGAGCTCATCGACGATGGCGAGAATGTACGGATAAGGACGGTAGACCCGTTCGCTGCCCAGCGGCGCGGTGATCGCACCTGACTTCACCTTCTTGTTGAAGTCGTCGATGTGGCGAACCTTGTTGGCCTGCATGTCCTGATACCGCTGCTCCATCTCCTCCACCAGCCAGGCCAGCGCGGCAGCGGCCTTCTTGGGTTGGGTGATGATGGGCGTGATCAGGTGCGGAATACCCTCATAGGGGGTGAGTTCCACCATTTTCGGGTCGATGAGGATCATCCGGACCTCGTCGGGGGTGGCCCGCCCGAGCAGCGAGACCAGCATCGAGTTCACAAAGCTCGATTTACCGGAACCGGTGGAGCCTGCCACCAGCAGGTGCGGCATCTTCGCGAGGTTGGCCGAGACGAAATCGCCTTCGATGTTCTTGCCGAGCCCGATCACCAAGGGGTGGTGGTCATTTCGGGTCGAGGGTGCTTTGAGCACATCGGCCAGGCGAACCAGTTCGCGGTCGGCATTGGGGACCTCGATGCCGACGGCGGATTTGCCGGGGATGGGGGCGAGCAGTCGAACGTTCTCCGTCGCAACGGCGTAAGCGATATTGCGGGTCAGCGCGGTGATCTTTTCGACCTTGACGCCGGGCCCGAGTTCGACCTCATAGCGGGTGACCGTCGGACCACGCACGAATCCGGTGACCGCCGCGTCGATCTTGAATTGCACCAGCACCTCGGTGATCGCCTCGATCATCGATTCGTTGGCGGCGCTGCGCTTCTTGGGCGGATCACCGTCGGTCAGCAGGGTGAGCGGCGGCAACACATAGTCGCCCTCGATCTCGCGATCAGCGATCAGTTCCATCTGCTTCGGCGGCGGTGGTGTCTGATCCGCCACCTTGGCCGGCCGCTTCTTCGGCTTGGGCGGCTCCTCGGGCGGCTCGACCGCAATCGGTTTGGCGTCGCGCAGCGGCGGCTCGCCGAGCACTTCGGTGACCGCGTCGGCATTACCGAATTCATCGGGCGGATAGTTCTCGACCGGGGTCCGTCCGCGTCGCGTCGACGCGCCGGCACGATGCAGCGGAAAGCCGTCCGCGTCGTATTCGGCCGGGTCGTAGTCGCCGTCGTACTCACCGTATTCGTCGCCACCGGTGCCGATGCCGAAGTAATCCCGCAGCCGGTCGGGCACCTCGCGCACGGTGGTGCCGGTCAGCAGGAGCACGCCGAAGACGCTGGCCAGCAATAGAATCGGCACTGAGAGCCACGCGGTGAGCCCGTTGGTGAGCGGGCCGCCCATCACGAAACCGACGAAACCCGCAGCGCGGGAGCGGCCGTGCGCATCGGCAGGCGATCCGGCGGCGATATGCCAGAGGCCGAGGATGGGCAACCCGACCAGCATTCCGCCGAGCACCAGGCGCGGCCGAATCTCCGGCTTCGCCTCGGTGCGCATCAGCACGATGGCGATAGCGGTGGCCACGAAAGGCAGTCCGGCCGACGCGGATCCGGAGACCGCGCGGATGGCTTCCTCGACCCAGTGTCCGACCGGGCCGCCCGCCGACAGCCAGACTGCCGCCGCGATCACCGCGCTCAGCGCGATGAGGGCGAGGGCGATGCCGTCGCGGCGATGGCCGTGTTCGATCTCGCCCGCCCGGCTGATCGTGCGGGTGGTGGCGCCGAGACCCCGCGCCAGCATGGTCCAGCCGCTAGTGATGCCACGGCTGATCACCGCGAGCGGCGCAGTGTCGGACTTGCGAGGGGCCGGGCGGCGGGCGGCGGTGCCGCGTCGCCGTGGAGTGGGGGCGGTGCCGCGCGGGGTGGCGGCACCGCGTGGTGTTGCCGAGCGGGACCGTGCCGTGGTGGTCCTCCCCCGGGCCGATCCCGCCCGCGCACGAGAGGTCGTGGAGCTGCGGGACTTACCTGCCATGACCTCAGGCTAGCCGCAAACGCACCATCCGGACCATCCGCAACACTGGTATCGGCCGTCGCAACCCTGCCGAATCATACGGAAGCCCAGGTCGCACCCGCCGCCGTCGAGCTCGCTTCGCACCCGAATCGGGCCGTGTGTCGAGCGTGCTGCGGCTACACCGAGCGATCGAGGGCCAGCACGGCGCGCACATCGCCCGGTGCGCCGGCGGTCTCGAGGCGAACTTCGTCGCGACCGAAGGCATGCAGCAGCAATTCCGAAGGCTTGCCGGTCAATGTCACTTCGGCCTCGGATTGCGTGCGCACAACCGCCCGGTCGCCGTCCGGCGTCGCGAGCACGACGGTGACCGTCGCTTTCCGATATGCCATTCGTGCCATCTTGCGCAGCAGCGACCACAGCCGCGCCTCGTCGGCATTCGACAGCGTGCGCGGCTCCCACCCCGGCGCACTACGGCGCACATCTTCATGGTGGACGAACATCTCGGACAGGTTGGCAACGGCATCGACCGGGCGCAGGGGTGACCACCACGGCGGTCCGGTGCGAACCTCCTCCAGCAGCTCCTGGAACGGCTTGCGCGCAGTCTTTGCCTGCACACTGTCGAGATACCCGGCAAACGGTTTCAGCATGATCCCCGGTGCCGCGTCGGGGCGGCGCTCACGAACCACCAAGTGCGCAGCCAGCTCTCGCACGGTCCACTTCCCACAGAGGGTGGGCGCGTCCGGTCCCACGGCGGACATCGTCTCGACCAGCGCCCGACGTTCCCGTTGTGCCATGCTCACGTGCTCGAACATAGTCGATTGGCTGAGGCATCGACATTGCCGCACAATAAGTTATCGGAGTTGCGCCCTGGCTTTCGCTCGGCAACACTGTCCACCGCACGCCCGGTGCGGGGAGTCGTAATTCCCCCGGCATCGCCCGGCGCCGAGTGGATCCGACGGCCGCGCCCCGAATTCTCGGGTAGCGCTTGCGGCCTCGGCTCTGTAGCTTGTCACTCGGTCCATCGGGTCGTGGACCTGTGAGCAAGAAGGGGATTCACCTGTGAAGAAATTCGTCACCGGTGCCGCCATCATGGCGGCAACGGTTGGATCTGTGCTGGCCACCGCGGCTCCCGCGCAAGCCGCGTACGGGTACTACGGCGCCATTGCCGTCTCCAGCGACGGGGACTACGCGATCTCGAACAACTACGGCAGCTACTCGGCCGCGGAGAATTCCGCCGTGTCGGCCTGTGGCTACGGTTGCTCGGTGCTGATCTCGTGGACCAATGGCTGCGGTGTCCTCGCCAGCTCGTCGTCACAGTGGAGCGCGTCCGCTCGCGCCAGCTACTCCGCCGCCAAATCGGCCGCGTTGAGCCGGGTGCCCGGCGGCTATGTCGTGGACTGGCGCTGCACCAGCGGCTACTCGCTGTAACTCCGACACCCACCTCCGTCGGGTCCGTACAGGTCCGCGACAACTCATTCCAGGGGAAATTTAGTGAAGCACAGAACAATTCGAGCGGCGGTCGCGGTCGTACTCGCGACGGCGGCACTCGGCCTCACCGCGTGCACCTCCGACAAGGACTCGTCGTCGGGCTCCAGCACGCCGACCTCGGCGCCGGGCAAGTTCGAGAGCGGTAAGAGCGGCGAGGGCACCGCGGAGGGATCCGCGAAGACCACGACGCCGCCGAACCTGGCGAAGCCGGCCGTCGGTCTGCTCAACGAGCGCATCACCAAGGCGTTCGACCCGAGCGTCAGCAGCGAGGAAAAGATCAGCTGGGTGCAGGACGCCGAGCGCGATCCCCAGCTGGTCGACAAGCTCGTCGAGGCCGCAAAGGCACAGAACGTCAAGGTGGAGATCACCGGCGTGCAGGAGCCCAAGGACGGCAAGCTGAAGGCCGACGCAAAGGTCACCATCAACGGTGAACCGGTGCAGAACGCCTTCGTCGAGTTCGTCGCCGAGGGTGACCAGTGGAAGGTCTCCCACCAGTTCACCTGCAACGTTGTGAAGTCGGCGAAGCTGGATTCGGCTGCCTGCCAAGCCAAGTAAGCTTCCACTACAGACAAAAACCGCCGGATGATGTCACCATCATCCGGCGGTTTTCTGTGTGCTAGACCCCGATGACGGTGGGCACGATCATCGGGCGGCGACGGTAGACGTCGGCCACCCAACGCCCGACCACGCGGCGCACGCTCTGCGCGATGCGGTGCGTGTCGGTGACGCCCTCGCCTGCCAGCCGCAACAGTTCGGCCTCGACCAGTTCCGCGGCGTCGGTGAGGGCGGTCGGGTCGTCGGAGAAGCCGCGGCCACTCACCTCAGGAGTGCTGACCGCCTTGCCGGTCGACGAGTCGACTGCGACGGTGATCGAGATGAACCCGCCCTCGCCGAGCACCAGCCGGTCCGACAGGGTCGATTCGCCGACATCACCGACCGAAAGACCATCGACGTAGACGTGCCCGACCGGGACCCGTCCGACAATCGAGGCGATCCCGTCGACCAGGTCGACCACGACACCGTCCTCGGCGAGCACGACCCGGTCCTCCGGCACGCCGGTAGCAATGGCCAGTGCGGCGTTGGCACGCAGATGCCGCCATTCCCCGTGCACCGGCATGGCGTTGGTCGGCCGGACCGCGTTGTACAGGTACAGCAGTTCGCCCGCGGAGGCGTGCCCAGAGACGTGCACCTTCGCGTTCTGCTGGGTGATCACCGTGGCGCCGAGCCTGGCCAGACCGTTGACCACGGCGAAGACCGAGTTCTCGTTGCCCGGGATGAGCGAGGAGGCCAGCACGACCAGGTCGTCCTGGCGGATGTTGATCTGGCGGTGTTCGCCGCGCGCCATCCGCGACAGCGCCGAGAGCGGCTCACCCTGCGAGCCGGTCGAGATCAGCACCAGCCGGTCCCCCGGCAGGGTCGCAGCGACGTCGAGATCGACCACGACGGAGTCCGGGACCGTCAGGTACCCGAGATCCTGGGCGATCTCCATATTGCGGACCATCGAGCGCCCAACGAAGCACACCCGCCGCCCGTACTTCTGCGCGACATCGACGACCTGCTGGATGCGATGCACGTGGCTGGCGAACGACGCGACGATCACGCGGTTGCGCGCCTTGCCGATCACCGTGTCCAGAACGCCGCCGATCTCGCGTTCCGGCGTGACGAAACCGGGCACCTCGGCGTTGGTGGAGTCGACGAGGAACAGGTCGACGCCCTCGTCACCGAGGCGAGAGAACCCGGCCAGGTCGGTGAGCCGACCGTCGAGGGGCAGCTGGTCGAGCTTGATATCGCCGGTGTGCAGCACGACGCCGGCGGGGGTGCGAATGGCCACCGCGATGGCATCCGGGATCGAGTGGTTGACCGCGAAGTACTCGCACTCGAACGGACCGTGTGTGGTGCGCTCGCCCTCGGCGACCTCGGTGAGCTTCGGACGCTGACGGTGCTCCTTGCACTTGGCAGCCACCAGCGCGAGGGTGAACTTCGAGCCGATGACCGGGATGTCGGGGCGCAGCCGCAGCAGGAAGGGCACCGCGCCGATGTGGTCCTCATGGCCGTGAGTGAGCACCACGGCCACGACATCGTCGATCCGGTCCTCGATGGGCCGGAAGTCGGGCAGGATCAGGTCGACGCCGGGCTGCTGGTCCTCGGGGAACAGCACACCGCAGTCGACGATCAGCAGCTTGCCGCCATACTCGAAAACGGTCATGTTGCGGCCGATTTCACCGATGCCGCCGAGTGCGAAGACGCGCAGACCGTTCTTGGGCAACTTCGGCGGCGCGCCGAGGCGATCGGCGATGGGGCGATCGACCGGACGGGCCGGGGCCTGTTCGGCGCGACCCCGGCCGGACTGCTGGCGGGCGCGTCCCGGCTTCTTCGCGGGTGCTTGCTGCTCGTTGGCGGCGGACTTCTTGGCCGCGGCCTTCTTGGTGGGCGCCTTGTCCGGTGCGGCCTGCTTGGCACGCCGTGCGCCGGATTGCGTTGTGCCCGCGGTCTGCACGGTGCTCGCGGCCTGCCCGGCCGACTCGACCTGCGCCGCAGCGGCGGCCTCGACCATGCTGTCGAGCTCCACCGGGCTGTCCTGTCGTGGCGGCTGCGCGGCGCGCTTGGGCGCGGCCGGGGCGGGGGCGGGGGCGCCCGCGGCACGGGAAGCGGTACGGCGGGGACGTCGTGCTAGTGGTTCGTTCATCCGAGCACCCCGGCAATCTGCAGGTCAGCGGACAGCTCGTCGAGCTGTTCGGCGGTGGGCATCAGCTGTGGCAACCGTGGCTCCCCTACGTTTATGCCGAGCAATCGCAGCCCGGCTTTGCTCATGGCGACACCGCCGAGCCGGGACATCGCCGCGTTCAACGGCAACAGACTGACGTTGATCTCCCTGGCGCGCACCACGTCGCCCGCGGCCCATGCGTCGCTCAGCGCGCGCAGCCGTTCGGGCACGAGATGCCCGATGACGCTGATGAATCCGACGGCGCCGACCGACAGCCAGGGCAGGTTCAGCGAGTCGTCGCCCGAGTAGAAGGCCAGATCGGTTGTGGCGATCAGGTCCGCGCCCGCGTTCAGGTCGCCCTTGGCGTCCTTCACCGCGACGATGCGCGGGTGCTCGGCGAGCTTGCGGATGGTGTCGGTGGCGATGGGGACCACCGAGCGCGGCGGAATGTCGTACAGCGTGACCGGCAGGTCGGTGGCGTCGGCGACGGCGGTGAAGTGAGCAAGCAGGCCGGCCTGGGTGGGACGCGAGTAGTACGGGGTCACCACCAGGAGACCATGGGCGCCTGCCCGCTGCGCGTTGCGCGCGAGTTCGATGGAATGCGCGGTGTCGTAGGTGCCCGCACCGGCGATCACGGTGGCACGGTCGCCGACGGCATCGACAACGGCGCGCAGCAGATCGGCCTTCTCGGATTCGGTGGTGGTGGGCGATTCACCGGTGGTGCCGGAGATCGCGAGCAGATCGACGCCGCGCTCGACCAGACGGGCCGCCAGCGCAACGCCGGCATCGACATCGAGCTTGCCCTCGGCACTGAAGGGGGTCACCATCGCGACACCTACTGTGCCGGACGCGCGCAGCTCCGTTGGCGTCGATTCACCGTTCGTCATGGTCAGAAAGGCTACCCGCTCCAGGGAACGCCCTCGACACCCTGACCGCCGATCGGACTGCCCGTGCGAGTGATTCACCTCTTGCCGCACAGTGGTGGCGTCAGACTGCGCCTTGTATGACATCAAGAATGGCGTCACACTGATGTCATGGACCTCAACAAGTACACCACCCAGCTGCGTGACGATCTGATCGCCGCCGCCGCGCTCGGCGACGAAAAAACCCAGGCCACCGCCGCCGCACTGGCCGCGGCTGCGGAAAGCGCGACCCGGCTGGCGCTGCTCGCGGCGCTGTCGGACCTGGCCGCCGAGGTCAGCGCTGCGCTCGGCGACCGCACCGTGCACGTCTCCGTGGACGGCACCGACGCCAGCGTGGATGTGCGCAAGAACTCCGCGACCACCGCCGACAACGACCATCCGAGCTTCGAAGAAATGACCGGCGACATCAGCCGCGTCACGCTACGACTGGTCGAGCAACTGAAATCGCGCGCCGAAGAGGCGGCCGCACAGAGCAATATGTCGCTCAACTCGTGGCTGTCGGGCGTCGTATCGGGCGCGCTGCGCGACCAGATGCGCGGTTACGGGCCCAAGCGCGACGTCTGATCACAGCAGCGGGGCGAGGTCCCCGCGGTCACCGATCACCACTTTGTCCAGCTCCAGCCAGTCCGCCATCTCACGCAATGCCTCGGTGAGCGCGGCCACCGTCTCCGGTGTGCGGTAACCGGGCTCGGCGAACGCGCCGGGAACGAGCAGCCGCCCGGTCGCGCGCTCGGCGCGCAGGTCGACCCGGCCGACGAGTTCACCGTTGAGCAGGAACGGGAAGACGTAGTAGCCGTGCACCCGTTTGGGTTCCGGCGTGTAGATCTCGATCCGATAGTGGAAGTCGAAGAGCCGTTCGGTGCGCGTCCGGAAGAAGATCAGCGGATCGAACGGGCACAGCAGAGCCGCGCCCTCGATCCGGCGCGGTGTCGCGGCGCCGACGCGCAGGTAGGCGGGTTTGTCCCAGCCCGCGACCTCGACCTGTTCCAGTTCCCCCGCGTCCACCAACTCGGCGATGGCCGGTTCGGTCTGGGTGCGATGGGTCCGGTAGTAGTCGCGCAGGTCGGCCTCGGTCGCGACACCGAGCGCGGTTGCCGCGCGCAGCGTCAGCTCGCGGATCGCCTCTTCCTCGGATACGTTGCGCGCCAAGACTTCCGGCGGAATCACCCGCTCCACCAGATCGTAATGCCGGGCGAAGCCGACCCGCTTGTCCACTGACAGCGAGCCCTTGGCGAAGAGCTGCTCGCAGATCATTTTCGTATCGCTGAGATTCCACCAGGAACCCTTGGGGCGCGGCTTGTCCAGCTCCAGATGACGCTCCACCTCACCCGCGGTGGCCGCACCGACCTCGGTGATGACGTCCAGGATGTCCCTGCCGAGCGTGGGGTTGCGTTCGACGGCCCGGCGCATGCCCTCCCAACGACCGTGGTCGTATTTCGCCATCCGCCACCGCATCAACGGCCAGTCCTCGACCGGGATCAAAGCCGCCTCATGCGCCCAGTACTCGACGAGTTTGCGCGGCCGTCGCACCCCGTTGCTCCAGGCGGCCTCGTCCAGCAGCGCGCGGTCGTAGTCGCCGATCCGGCTGAACACCGGCGCGTAGTGTGCGCGCACCACCGCGGACACCGAATCCAGTTGCAGCAGTTGCGTTCTGCCCAGCACATCGAGCACCGTTCGACGGGTCGGCGCGACCGGTTTGCGTCTGCCGAACCCCTGCGCGGCCAACGCTGTCCGTCGCGCCGCCGCCGCACTCATCTTCCGCATGACCGGCACTTTGCCACGACGGTCCGACAAGCGCCGCCGTGCCCGCCGCGGTCAGGTCGACACCGACACCTCTCCCGCGGTGTCGATCTCGGTGCGCCGATCGTGCTCCGGCGCATTCGCGAGCACCGTGGCCAGGATCCGACGGCCGATCGGCAGCACGCGCACGGTCACCGAGCCCGCATCGGCCGCGTCCAATTCCTTGGTCGCCGACTCGATGACCTGCTGACGCACCCAGCGTGGCACACCGGCGAAGCCACCGTCGTCGAGCAACACCACCTCGACACCGCGAGAGCGGGCGCCGCGGGCGGCGCTGCTCAGCTCGTCGGTCACCAACTGTGGCGCGCGCAGCCCGTCGCGCAATTCGGCCTCCAGCAGCCTGCATTGTTCG
The DNA here is from genome assembly GCF_045208035.1 of Nocardia sp. NBC_01009. Taxonomy (NCBI): domain Bacteria; kingdom Bacillati; phylum Actinomycetota; class Actinomycetes; order Mycobacteriales; family Nocardiaceae; genus Nocardia; species Nocardia sp. NBC_01009. The sequence goes on from NZ_CP108695.1 coordinate 6,985,539, forward strand.
CGCTCGGCCGCGCTGAGTTCGGCCCCGCCCGCGATGCGTTCGAGGATCGGACGCGCGACCTTGTCGAGCTTGGCCAGCTGTCGATCCCGCTCGCCGTTCTCCGCGGCCATGGTCGCCTCCGCCGCCGCGCGCATGGTCGCTTCTTCCCGCAGCAAACGCAGCGATCGCTGCATCGGGCGCATGATCGCCGCGCCGATCGAGATCCCGGCCACCGTCGCCACCGGCACCACCGATCCGACCACCACACCGACGCGCGCACCGGTCATCGCACCCACGATGGCGATCACCGCCGCGATCCCGCCGACGCCGAGCCAGGCCGCACCCAACCGGCCGCGCAGCACCAGCACCGCGAGGACGTAGGACGACGCGAAGGGTGCCCACACCGGTTTGGTCAACCCGTGGTCGACGTCGATGATGGTCAGCACCGTCGCCACCGGTCCGGCAGTTACTACGAACACGGTGGCGGGCCACGGCAGCGGGTCGACCGGAATCACCAGCACCAGCACACCGGCCACGACCATGATCAGCAGTGCGGACAGCCCGGTCATCGGCGCGGAGTCGGACAGAGTCCGCAGCATGTACAGCACAATGGTGAGTTCGAAAATGAGCAGGAAAAGCCACGCCCAGCGGTCCCGCAGGCCGAGCAGATCGCGCAGCCCGGATTCGGTGTGGGTGTCAGCCATCGCCACCCCACACCAACGTCACCGTAGTTCCTTCTCCCGGTTGGGATTCCACGAATCCGGCCCCACCGGCCAGCTGCCGCATCCGACCGAGGATGCTGACCGCAATGCCGAGCCGATCGACGGGCACCCGGTCCAGATCGAAACCGGCGCCGTCGTCACGGAACACCACACGGATGCCACCCGCACTCACCGTGACGGTGACCGCCCGCTGCACAGACCGGCCCGGCGCCGTCGCGTGGCGCAGACTGTTGCGCACGGCCTCGGCGAGCGCGGCGGCGATGGTGCCCGCGGCGGCTACCGGCAACCGCAAATCGTCGAGTCCGGCCCAGCGCCGCGCGGTGAATCGGACGCCCGGATTCACCTCGTGCACCGCAGAGCGCAGGAAGCCGATCGCCGATTGCGCGTCGAGATGATCGGGTTCGCTGTCGCCGCCACGGCATTCGTCGAGCTGGTCGAGGGTGCGCTCCGCCTGCTGGCGCAGCACCGGTGACTCGGTGCCGCCGCGGGAGGCATCGAGCAAGGTCGACAGCACCGCATCGTGGATCAGGGCGGCGAATCGCGCCTGCTCACGATCCCGGGCCGCGGCGCCCGCCACGGCTGCGGCGCGCTTGCTCGCGAGCATTGATTCCCGGTCGACGCGGGCCGCCGATGCGAGCGCAAAGGTGGAGCCCCACAGGAACATCGCACACAGTCCTACGGCCCGTGCGAAGTCACCGATCAGCGACAACGTGGTCCCGCCCGCCACGACGGCACGATTCGCCAGCGCTGCATCCGCCGCTGCGACAATCAGATAGATGACCGACAGCGGCGGCCGCCACGCCAAGGCGGCCGCAAGCACACCGAGCGCAAGCACCCGATACACCCACACCGTGGACGGGTCCGAGGTCGGCTCGGCGTAGGCGAGCGGGATCGCTGCCATCGCCGCAAGGAAACTCACCGCCGCGAGACCGGCGACCGTGCGAATCACCCGCCGGCTCCGCCCTAGCGATACCGCGGCGAGCACTGGAAACCAGCCGAGCGCAAGGACCACGGTCAACACGGTCCAGCCACCTGAGACGAATCGGCTCTGGTCGGCGATGTCGGGCAGCTCTACCACCGCGACGATCAACCCGCACAGGCCGATGGCGAGGCTGAGTCTGCGCAGGATGCGGTCGGCCGTCGGCTCGGCATGGTTTTCCTCGGACACCGCCGCGACGCGACGGCGCCAACGACTCGACCGGAAACGGTCGAGCGTCACGGAGTCTGTGGTGGCAGGAGTGTCCAGCATGCTGGACGTGGTCATGCGCGCGGATGCCGCTCGGGAACCGGTAGCCACCCGTCCTCCACCGCCCGCTTGTACAGATCGGTTTTGGTGGGAGCCGGACGCCCGGCATCGGCATACTTCTGCCGGATCCGACCGAGATAGTCGTTCACCGTCTGCTCCGAGAGACCGGCCAGCCGCGCCACCCGGGAGGCTTTCTCGCCGGAGGCGTACAGGGTGAGCACCTCTTCTTGACGCGGGCTCAAGCCCACGTCGGACAGCTGCGGGTCGCCGTCGATGGCCGCGGCCCAGTCGGTGGTTACCACTTGCTCGCCGGAGGCCGCCCTGCGCACCGCCGCGACCACGGTCGGCACGTCCTCGGACTTGCGCACGACGCCGAGCACGCCGGCCTTCGCGGCCGCGCGCACCAGAAAGGCGTTGTCTGCACCGGTGAACACCAGGACCTCGATCCCGCGGTCGCGCAGTGCACGCACGTTGTCCTCGGGCGAGGACCCGTCGGCCAGCCGCAGGTCGAGCACCACCAAGTCCAGCGCGGGCTCTGTGGTGGGCACCGGCGGTGTCGCGCTATCGGACGCCGCGCTCACGGCGGCGGCCAGCAGTTCCGGCACGGTTCCCGCGGTCAGCACCAGATCGAGATCCGGTTCCGGTGCCAGCATTGCGGCGAGCCCGATCGCGACCGATTCGTGGTCTTCGACGAGACCAATCCGTCGTGGCGCACGCTCGCCACCTTCGACACAGGTCACCTCGAACTCCCATCCCGAGCAACTCGTCCACTGCCCACCGGTACAACGTCACCATGAGTGAGTATGCCCGGCAGATACTCCCGGAGGTCAGCCACCAAAACCGGGGGCCGACTGGATACCATCGGTGGCAGATTCTGCTCGGTTGCGGCCGAGTGCGCGAAATCGGGCCGGATGTCGACGTGGCGGGCGACGAACGTCAGGACATGAGCTGCGCGGCGATGGTCGCGCCGAGCTCCCAACAGCGCTGGATATCGTTTTTCGTCGGCGGCCCCGAAACAACCACCGGGGCAGCGGCCTTGACCCAGCCCATCCCTGTAGTGATGCTCTCGACGGCCCGCTCTGCACCCTCGGTCCCCTGGTTACCGTGCAGATACAGCCCGTACGGGCGTCCACCGGTCGAGTCGAGACACGGGTAGTAGCACACATCGAAGGCATGCTTCAGTGCGCCGGACATATAGCCGAGATTCGCCGGTGTCCCGAGCAGATAGCCGTCGGCTGCCAACATGTCGACCGGTGTCACCGCCAGTGCCGCGCGGCGTATCACCTCGACACCTTCGATCTCCGGGTCCGTCGCACCGGACACCACCGCCTCGAACATCTCCTGCATGTGCGGCGAGGGTGTGTGATGAACGATCAACAACCGGGGCACGTCGCTGAGCGTAGCGCGGCCCGCGCCCGGTGGCGGCGAGGCTGCGGCCGGCCGTCAGCCGATCTGCACCGATTGGCCGGTGTAGGTGCCGGAGACGCCCGGCGCAAGAATCGCAGTGGCGGAGCCCGTGCAGCCTGCCGTCCGGTAGACGGTGACGGTGCTGTTGGTGTCGTTGACGAATTCGGTTGTCTCCTCGATACCGAGGTTGATACACCCTGAGGGATCGCTATAGACAACGCCGCCCACGGTCAGATTGCCCGTGGCGGCCGTCGCCGCCGGAGCAGCCGCAATCACCGCAAGCACACCCAGCAGCGCAAGAATGCCTCGTCGCATGTTGTGCTCCTTGCCAGTCGAATGGCCGGTCCACGCCCAATGTCGAAGCCGGACGATTGCCGGATTGTTGCTATCAACTGTAGACCGTCGACACCCGACACAACATCGACTGCAAATAATGCTGACAGGTTCATGGGATCACCCCACGGTGGCGGACGCAGGACGTCAGCCCTCGCTGTGATCGCGTTCCAGCCTCTCCAGTGCCACCGCGCGCCGCATGGTTTCTCGGGCACGAGTGCGGTCACCCGCGTAGTCGTAGGCCCGGGCCAGCCGGTAGGAGACGCGCCAGTTATCCGGATCCGCCTCCCATTCCTGCTTGACCCGGTCGAACAGTGCGTCCGCTGCCTCGCGTTCGATGCGGCCGGAGGGGCGGCGCGGCAGCGCGGAGGTGTCGAGTTCCAGACCCTCGTCATGGATGCGGCGAGCCAGGTGCTGATGCGACAGCGCCGCGCGCACGGTGGCCACCACCATCCACACACCGAGCAGCGGCAGGATCAGCACGCCGATGCCGATAACGATCGCGGCGACATCACCGGAACCGATGAGGCTCACCGCGATTCGGCCGAGCAGCAGGAAGTAGAAACCGAGCACGACGACCAGCGCCGCGACCAGGGCGACGACCTTGCGTACCTCGGCGCCGCGGCCGGGATCGGACGACTCGACCGGTTCCGGTGTGCTCACAGATCCAGCAACGGGTCGAGTCCGACAGTCAGGCCGGGACGGTCAGCGATCTCCCTGACCCCGAGCAGCACGCCGGGCGCGAAGGAGTTCCTGTCAATGGAATCGTGCCGGATGGTGAGGGTTTCGCCCTGGGTGCCGAACAGCACCTCTTGATGCGCGACGAGCCCGGCCAAGCGCACCGAGTGCACTCGCACGCCGTCGACATCGGCGCCGCGCGCACCCTCGAGTTCAGTGCTGGTGGCGTCCGGACTGCGGCCGACGCCCGCACGTTTACGCGCGGCCGCGATCAGCCCGGCAGTGCGGTAGGCGGTGCCCGAGGGCGCATCGGCCTTGTTCGGGTGATGCAGCTCGATCACCTCGACCGATTCGAAGAACCGGGCGGCCTGTTCGGCGAAACGCATGGACAGCACCGCGCCGATCGCGAAGTTGGGCGCGATCAGCACGCCGGTCGCCGGGCGCTCGGCCAGCCAGCCGCGCACCTCGTCGAGCCGCGCGGCATCGAAACCGGTGGTGCCGACCACCGCATGGATCCCACGCTCCACCAGGAACTTCAGGTTCCCCATTACCACGTCCGGGTGCGTGAAATCGACAACGACCTGCGTGTTCGACTCGGTGAACGCCTCGAGCGAATCGTCCTTGTCGACGGCCGCGACCAGCTCCAGATCGGTCGCCGCCTCCACCGCCGCACAGATCGCCTGTCCGACTTTCCCGCGTGCACCGAGTACTCCGACCCGAATGGTCACCGCACCTCCTCGTTCCGCTCCAGTTCCGCAAGCCTATAAGGGGGCACCCGCACACGGTCCGACCGCCGTCTTACGTGGGGTTGAGCGGAGGCGAGACTTCTGTTTTTCGTGCGCAACCGGTCACGTGCGCCGTCGCCCTCCGGCGCGCATGAGTGCGCGACACTCCTCATCGACATTGCTATATGCGCATGTTTGCGCACGAGTGTCCGCTCGCCTACGGTCGCTGGGTGACATCGATTCGTGCTCGAGCTGCATCCGAACTGTGAATATCGCACCATCCGGACCGGCGGCCACTCGCTGCTGATCGGCCACCCTGCTGACGATATAGCCTTGGTGACCGAGTTCCTCAGCGCGACATGGCCATTCACGCTAGGCGCCAGCAGCCATATTTCCGGCCATCTTTTCGAGCATGCGCACCGTCTCGAGGTACTGCTCGTCGGTGATGCCCTCGACCATCGCCCGCCGTCGGCGGCCGATTCGGATGAACGCCTCGTCGTGCGTTGCGCGGCCCGCATCGGTCAGCGACAGCGTGCCCGAATCCGCGACGACGAAGCCGCGCTCCACCAACTGCGCGACCTCCTGCTCCCATTCCCCCGCATGCGTCCAGAACGGCGCGAGGGCATCACGGATCTCGCCTGCCCGACGCGTCCCCTCGGCCAGCGAGTGCAGCATCTGCCAGTGCCTGCGACTGAGTTCACCCGCGGCGAGATCCTCGTCGAATCGCTCATTGATCAATCGATCGAGTTCCTTGAGCCAGTACCCGATCAGGCGCTTCTCGGCCATTATTCCTCCACAACATGTATAGTTACAACTACATGTAGTTTTACATGAAAGCGGACAGCAATGGAAGAGCACGACGCGGTCACCGCAGCGGTCGAAGCGGCGATGGTCCGAATCCGCCGCAGGCAGACCCGCGGCGCGCTGGCGCGGAAGTCACCCGTACCCGTCGCCGTGTTCCGCGTCCTCGACGCCGTGGCCGAATCCGAATCCGCCACTGTCGGAACGTTGGCGCCCGCATTGGGTGTCGACCAGCCGCGCGCGAGCCGCCTTGTCGCACAGGCAGTTTCGTCCGGACTACTGGAGCGGGTAGCCGACCAGCACGATGGCCGCCGGGGCGTGCTGCGCCTTTCCCCCGGCGGCGCAAGTCTGGTGGCCGCCGCGCGCGACGGCCGCCGTGCCGCCATGGCCACCGCGATGGCGGACTGGAACGCCGATGAACGCACCGAATTCGCCCGCCTACTCAGCCGTTTCGTCGACGCGCTCGACAACCCCGCCGCAGGACGTCGAGGCCCCTGACGATTCGACGGAGCTACGCCGCGCCAACAGGCTTCTTCAATACTTCGATCAGCGTGGCAATGCTCTGGTCGCCATAGCCTTCCGCGACGGCACGCCGCAACAGCTCATGCATCGGTGCGTGCCAGGACATATCGACGCCTGCCTCTGCACCGAGCTCCCCGTCATAGCCGATCGCCGCGTGGAACAGATCGACGGACGATCCCAGCCGAACCCCGCAGGTACGGGGCCAAGTCTTCGAGACCGCTCAGGCTGCCCGCAAGCACCCACTTTTCGGTCGAATACCTACGTCGAGGTAAGCGAACAGATCACGCGCAGAGACCACGCCGGGTCTATGAGAACGATCACGTCCGCGTCGAAACCCGGTGTCGAAGGCGGCCCGTCACTCGAAGACGATCACCTGGCGGAGCGCATGACCGGCGGCGAGTTCGTCCATCGCATGGTTGATTTCATCGAGTCCGATGTGCGCGGACACCAGCCGCTCAACCTGCAGTCTTCCCTCGCGCCACATCCGGACGTACTCCGGAATATCGCGCGCAGGCACGGCCGAGCCGAGGTAACTACCGACGATCGAACGGCCCTGCGCGACAAGGGCAAGCGGCGAAATACTGGCCTTGGCATCGGGCGCGGGCAGGCCGACGGTGACCGTCGTGCCGCCGGGCGCCGTTGCGCCGACCGCGGTTTCGAAGGCACGGATATTGCCCGCCGCCTCGACAACGACCTCGGCCTGCACACTCAGCTCGACGACCTCGGCCGGTGTGTATGCCGCGGTCGCGCCGAGTTCCTTGGCCAGAGCGAGCTTTTCCGGAACGGTATCGACCGCGATGACCTCCGCGCTGCCCAGCGACACGGCCACAAGTAAGGCCGCCATCCCGACACCGCCGAGTCCGACAACCATCACCCGGTCAGCGGGTCCCGGCCGCGCGGAATTGAGCAGCGCGCCGCCACCGGTCAATACCGCGCAGCCGAGCACCGCGGCGACCTCGGGTGGCACATCGTCGTCGACCGGAACCACCGACCTGCGATCCACGACGGCGTAGGTGGCGAACGCGGAAACGCCCAGATGATGGTGCACTGCTGCGCCGTCACGGTGCAGCCGTCGTCCGCCGTTGAGCAGCTCGCCGGCATTGTTGGCCACACTGCCCGGCCCGCACGGTGTCCGGCCCTCGCTCGCACAGCCCGCGCAGGCACCGCAGCGCGGCAGGAAGGTCATCACCACGCGCTGCCCGACCTCGATATCGGTGCCACCTGCGCCGACCGCCTCGACCCGACCGGCCGCTTCGTGCCCGAGCAGCATCGGCACCGGTCGCACGCGGTTTCCATCGACCACCGACAGGTCCGAGTGGCACAACCCGGCCGCCTCGATCCGCACCAGCAGCTCACCGGGACCTGGTTCATCCAGCTCCAGCTCGCACACGGTGATCGGCGCCGATTCGGCGAACGGCACGGGCGCTGCGATCTGCTCCAGGACCGCACCACGAATCTTCATGCCGCCGACGCTACCGCTCGCGATTCGCGGCGCCCAGCGAACGCACCGAAAGCGCTCCAGCGTCGGCCATCGCCACCCGCTCGAGCCGAGGCGGGATGCCCATGTCTCTCGGGTGCCGAGCACAGCGTCTCGTTCGAGTGCGCGCCCGCAATGATCAAGATCACGAAAGCCTGGCACGGTCGGCACATTCGGTGCTAACGTTTTCGGCCGTGATGGTGCTCCTGTAGGCCGCCTTGTACCGAGCCCAGGGTCGGGACCGTCACTACTCGAGGAGAAACCCCCTGTCAGTACAGTTCAATCACACAATTGTCGGTTGTCACGACAATCGGGTGTCCGCCGAATTCTGGGCAGACATCCTCGGCTTGGAACTCGGAGCGGAATGGGGCCCGTTCATCCCGCTTCCCACGGGTAACGGAGTCACCTTCGACTTCGCGAACGTGCCCCCTCCCCACACCGAAATCCAGCCTCAGCACTACGCATTCCTGATCTCCGAGGCCGAGTTCGACGCGGCCTATGCCAAAATCCAGCGCTACAAACTGGACCACTGGGCCGACCCCCGCCAACAGGGCGTCAACGAGATCAACCACAACGACGGCGGCCGCGGCGTCTACTTCAAAGACCCCAACGGCCATTTCATGGAACTGATCACCGTCCCCTACGGCGGCTGGCCGACGTAACCACGACGGCGGGGCGGCGGTCACCAGGACGCCGCCCCGCCATCACCCAAACCTCGTCACCGGGTCGGCGCAGCGGGCTGAACCGGTGCTGGTGGCCAGGGGTTGGGCTTGACGCAGGCCGGCTTGCGGATGGGGTTGTCGTCCCAGTCGAAGTGTGCGCCGACCCAGGCTCTGGGGTGTTCGAATCGGACTTCGTTCGCGGCGAATCGGGTGGTGCGGAAGGAGATATCGCCGAAGAAGTCGCCGTCGGAGAAGTCGACGGTGCGGCCGCCGAGAGTGGCGCGGGCGAAGGTGACGCCACCGTGGAATTCGGCCTGCGTGAAGTCTGTTTCGCGAGTTCCCCTGGCGCGCAACCGCGATGACACGCCCAGTTGGGCGTCGTCGAAGTCGATGGTTGCGGCGTAGAACTGGGTGCCGGTGAAAGCGATTCGCGCGCTCGCGAACTCGGCGCCCGCGAAGGTGATCCGCTCGCCGTCCAGTGCCGCACGCTCGAACGAAGTGCGCTCGGCACGGAACTTCGCCTCCTGGAAGGATGTTCGGGCGCCGAGGAAACGGGCACCGAGGAACGTGGTGCGCGGGCCGCGGAAGGTGACGCTTTCGAAGGACGCCGGGCAGTCGAAGGTGGTGCCGTCGAAGGTGGTTCCGAAGCCGACGACCTCGTTCTTCTCGACACGAGTCGACCCGAACTCGGCGTGGTCGAACAGCGCGGAACCATTCCGGAACGTTGCTTCGCGGAAGGTGACATGCGAACCTGCGAAGGTCGTGTGCTCGAATGTCGTGGTGCCGGTAAAAGTCGCGCGCGCGAACGAGGTGTGTCGACCCGCGAATACCGCGTAGCGGAAATCCGCCTGCTCGAGTACCGCGCGGTTGAAGGTGAAATCGCGATCCGACCAGGAGATGTCTGTCGAGCGCCGCAGGTGGTCGGCGATCACCTTGACGATGGTTCGCCGCACCTCGCTGTCGTTCTGCCGGAATTGATAGACCCGTTCGACCTTGACGCCGGCTGCCTCGGTCGACTCTGCCCGCGACACAAGGTGATCGGCTGCCTCATCGAGATCGAACGGCAGCCGCAGATAACCACACAGCACGTCGATGCACTGCTGTCTTCGGCTCGGAGCCGAGAACTCGTCGGCGACCCCCGCCATCGCATAGACCCCCGCGATCCGGACCGCGACATCGGCATCGCCCAGCTGTCGGGCCGCCGCCCCGAACAACTCCGCGAATCGCCCGCGCTCGAGATCCCGTTGCCGCCGGTAGGCCACCACCAGGGCGACCGCGCCACCCACTCCCGCCGCCACCGACAGCGCGATCTTGGTGAGGTCCAACTGATTCGGCGTCTCTGCCTTCGCACCCAGTGCCCACCACAACAACCACCAGGTCAGACCAGCGATCGCCAAGCCGCACACCACAACCGTCACCACCGCCAGCAACAATGCCGCGCGGTGGAGTCGGTCGCCCAACCTCCCCCATCGCATCTCCGCATGGTAGCGGGATTGTCGCTCCCCGACTACCGGACCGGATCGGTGACCGCTGCGCCCCAAACCTTTTCGAACGTCCGTCCATCCCTAACACCGACACGCGCACAGCTCGCCGATAAGCGAGCCAGGCGCGCGGCGGCCCTATGATTCGCGGATGTTTGCTGACGTCTCTTGTGATCCGGTGGCAGCGGTAGAGACGCTGCACGCCGACCTCGCCACGTGGCTCGGTTCCGACGCGGCCGTGGAGGTCTTCGATCGATTCGCCGCGGCCCAGCACGAGGAGTTCTCGATGGTGACCACCGCAGGTGAGGTGCTCGGCCGGGCCGAGCTGCTCACGGGGTTGCGTGGCGCCCGAAATATCCAGCCGGGGTTGAAGATCGATATCTCCGACGTGCAACAGCTGGCACGGGACGGCAACACCGTGGTGGTCCGCTTTCTGGAGATGCATCGCCTCGCCGGCACGGGAAGTTGCCGACGGGTAACTGCCGTGCTGGTCGCCGAGGGCCCGGAATTCCGCTGGCGCACCGTGCACGAGACCGAAGTCTCTACCTGAGGACCGCTCGCCCGCCAGCGGTCGATGATCCGACTACCACGGCGATCACCAAGACGAAGGCGGCCAGCGCGCATCCGGTCCTGGTGAAGTGGAACAGCTCCCAGCGCCGCAGGATCGCGGCATAGTCGCTGGGTGGGCCGCTGACCATCCACACCTTGATCTGCTGGTTGATCGGCACATTGCCCAGGCGCGTGACCAGGAACGAGGTGCCCGCGAGCACCGCGGCGCAGGCAGCCGCCCATCGCGATCGGGATGTCGACCGCGCGGCGAGGGCGAGCGTGCTCAGTACGGTCAACCCCATCAGGATCTGCATGACCGGGCCGTTGACCCGCATAAGTGTGGTGTGGAAGGTGAATCGAACGTCCAGCGGCACCGCACGGAACGCGTACAGCACATTGACCGCGCCGTATCCGAAGGCCCCGGCCAACAGGCCGGGAAACAACAGCGCCGCTGACCGAACAAGTTTCGACAGCATGGGGAACTCCCGTCTCAAATATTGCAACTCCAAGTTGCGATAGCATAGAGCTTGCCTTGATTCACCCGATATCGCAACAAGGAGTTGCAATGAGTTCCACCGCACCGCTCGGACGTGGCCCGAAGGTGCGCGCCGCCGTGCTGGCCGCGACAGTCGACGAACTCGGCGAACATGGCTACGCGGCCCTCACAGTGGAGAACGTGGCCCGCCGCGCCGGCGTGCACAAGACCACCGTCTACCGACGTTGGCCCGATCGCGATGCACTGATCGCCGATGCACTCGGTGACAGCGTCACCACCGACATCCCCATCCCCGATACGGGTTCCATCGACGAGGACCTGCGCGGACTGGCACGAGGCTTGGTCGCCTGGGTGAAAAGCTCAGGTGGACAGGCGGTTTTGTCGGTACTGCTCTCGGAGACGACGGGTGCCGCCCGGCCGCCCGATGCCGTCAGGCACGTGTTCCGCGATCGCATCCGCACGTCGCTCCCCGTGGTCGGCCGTGCCATCGAACGCGGCGAACTTCCCACAGGCACCGACGCGGCCGAACTCGTCAAGGCGCTGGTCGCCCCGATCTACTTCCGCGCGCTCATCACTCGGGAGCCGGTGACCGACGCGACCGCCGACGCCGCTGCCCGACTGGCACTTACCGGTGCCCGAGCGGGACTGTTCGAAAAGAGCGGATGACGGGATTCGAACCCGCCTGGTTCGCTGCACAAAAGCCTGGTCAACGACCCGAGTCGATTCCAAGGTCTAGTCCGACAGGCATCTCAGCGGGAGAATGCCGCACACACCGACTACCGATGGACTGCGCCATCTAACCTGCCCAGGACAACAACGTCCGTTCCGCACGAACGTGGCGAGCGCCCGCGCCGGCGAGCTACGGTTCGCCAGGTAAGTCCGGACGCGCTGGGCTCCGACTGTCCCGGTAGGCAGGCGAAGCTCGCGGCCGACTCCAGCAGGTCCGGCACGATCCGCCTGAGTGGTGGCTACGACAAACCTGCGCAGCACGCCATTCATCGTTGTGCCCGTCACGACTGTAATGATCTGAGCCGGGTTCGACGATCCTGCTGTGTGCACTTGTCGGCTATCGAGATGCGAGGGATCGTCAGTGAGAGTTGCCATTTCAGCAGTCGTTCTGGCCGCGGCAGTCCTGGGTGCCAGTGCCTGCCAGGACGACGCGACCGTGACCACGAGCAGTTCGATAGCCGCGTCCACCACGACGCCTGCTTCGAGCCCGGCGACGAGGACCGGTGCTCCGCCCACCTCAGAGGAAACGACGACCAGCGCTCCGGCCACGTCAGAGGAAACGACGACGCGATCCGCGCCGGCGACAAACCCGGCGGCCGGCACGGCGTGCGAGCGCGCAACCCCGCAGCAGCTGCAGCAGGTGCTGGAGGCGAGCCGTGTCTCATCGGTTCCGATCGTGCTTGGGCAACCACAATGCAAGGAACACTGGGCTATGGCGTGGTCGGAACACACCGATGCCGCGCCGCAGCCCACTGGATACCTGTTCGCAGCGTCGGCGCAGGGCTTCTGGCACTACATCACGCAGGGCAGCGCGATCGACTGCACCGCAAACGGAGTGCCGGCCGACATCGCCGTGATGTTGCGCGGCTGCCGGAAGTAACGCCGAAGACGCGCCGCGCCGGCACTGAACATGAGCCCCAAAGACGACCCTCTGCGACACCGTTGACGGCAAGTGGATGTTTGTCAGGGACATCAACCCTGCAGGCGGAGTAATGCCCTTATCGGCGGCAAGCCCTGAACATACAGGTCAGAGGCTTGATAGCCCCGACCATCCAGGTGACGACAGGGCTTGACCATCACCATCGTCGGCGGTCGATCACGGCGTTCGGTGCGTGTTGCAGGCGGCAGTTGTCCCCGTACCAGGTTGCTGTTGTCACCGAAGTGGGCGGAGGTCCGCTGACGGGTCATACGTGAAGCGAACATCCCGCCATGTCGAACTCAGGTTGTGGCCAAGACTGGTGTTGGCCCGGCTCTATACGTGGAGCCGGGCCAACATCCGCGCTGCTCGATACCGTCAGTTGTAGCCGGAAGTGAACCCGAAGCTGAAGCTGTGACCTTTCGAACTACACGACACCTCGGCACGGAAGCCGCTGCCGACGCATGTCACGCCGGCGTAGGTGATGCTGGCATCCGGCCCATAGGCCGTACCCGGAGCGGGCCGGCCGCCACTGAGCTGCGGGCTGCCCGGCCGACCGTGCTGGCCCAGCGGGCCGAAGGCCGGGTGGGCGGGCAAAAACGGCAGATCGATCGAAATATTGCCGACCTGGAAGCCGTTCCAGTTGATCGTGCCGGAGGTGATGTCACAGCCGACATCGCCGTTCGGGCGGATGGCGCAATTCGCCATATTGCCGTAGCTGAAATACACCGTGTCACCGACCAGGTAGCTCGACGGGTCCTCGACTACGGTGTCGGCATTCGCGACCGCGGCACTGGATATCGAAACCGCTACAGCGGCCAGAACGGTCCCGGCGATAGCGGTCCCCGCCCGCGCAAGGAGCCTCATGCTTCCCCCGTGCCCAGCATCGCCACCAGTAACCCGCAGCGGATCGTTCCTGCTTGCTTTCTCATCTCGCTCGTCATCTCCTTCACCTGCGATGGCATACGACGACCGAGACTATATGGCCCTGCTGGCATTTTGCTGACATTGACGGCCAGCAGTCGAATCGCGGCGCGAGCAACACAGGTTCGATGACAGCAATGCCGCCAACGCGAACGAACTTCGCAGGCAAGAGAACTGGTGACAATCGTGACGGCTGCTCTTGGTAGCTGCTGATATCGGGACTCAATGCGCGGTGGCCGCCTATCCCGCGTCCGGCCTGATGATAGATGCGGCCTGCATGTGACTGCTAGAACCTTATGAGAGCGGATGACGGGATTTGAACCCGCGACCCTCACCTTGGCAAGGTGATGCGCTACCACTGCGCTACATCCGCATGCACGCCCTGATGGCTTGCTCTTGCCGTCGTGGCGCGAAAAAGAACGATACCGGACACAACCGAGGAGTCGGGAATCGCGGTACTGCGTGGAATACATCGGTCCAGGTCGATGTCCGAAGTCGTCTGCGGATGTTCGAAAGTCGTCTGCACCGGGTTGCGTGGCGCTGACTGCTCACCGCTACGCCCGGTGCGACGGCTCGGCTTTCGCGTGAGCACCATCGGCCTGGCACTGAGTGGGTGGGTTCTCGTCGTGCGCACCGTGGCCCCGATCCAAGGTGGCCCGGCGCAAGGACCCGTGCTCGAGATCCCGCTGACACCACCGAGTCCCAGCCCCCGGCGACCTCGGGTGTCGGGTTAGTGGTGCGGGTGCGGCGGGGTCGGGAAGGCAGGCGGGGTCGGGTATTCGGGCGTCGGGGGGGAGGGCGGCGTCGGGATGGGCGGCGTCGGGAAGTCGGGCCCCTTCGGGTGGTCGGCCGCAGGAAGAAGCTCGGTGGCCTCGGCGCCGCGGACGTGGGGTGCGGCGGCTACCCCGGACTCAGGTTCAGCACCTTGGGCGGCCATCGTGGCAGCACCCGCCAGGATCGCGGCAGCGGACAGAATTGGAGCAAGAAGAGCAACAGGCGACATCACGAGCGCCTCTTTCGCGAAGTGCACCGATCCAGTGCCGGCGCAAGTGGGATAGACGACGGATCTCTGGGCTATTCTACGCGCCGGTTACCAAGCGGCTACTGCCCAAATGAACCCGACCGCGCAAACCTTGCCAGCTCCTCTCCACGCCGCAAATCTGCTCGAGCCCGAGAGATTCGTCATCGACGACATAGACCACGTGTTCGGCGAGCATTCACAGTCGAAGTGGGTCCCCGCAGCCCGGCTGCCACGGCGACCCGCTTCGCTCACGCCGCTGTTTGCCGTGCTTCCCGGTTTCGTCGTAGGCCCAAGCCCGCGGCCACGAGGCAGGCGAGGGCGACCACGCCGACGAACCATGGGAAGACAGTGGTCAGGCCCCAGGTGGTCGCCGCCCATCCGGCCAGAATGGTCGGCAGTGCCATGGCGGAATAGGCGAGCAGGTAGTACGCCGACATCGTTTCGCCGCGCTTGTGCTGCGGCACAACCTCGGACAGGTGGCGTATCGAACCACCGAAACCGAGACCGAAGGTCGTGCCGAGCAACACGCCGGCACCGAGAACCATCATCCAGCTGTGGGTGTCGAGAGCGGGCACGGTGAGCAGCAACGCGATCGCCATGCCTGCATCACCGATGATCGCCGCCCTGCGCGCGGGAACTCCGGTCGCGAACAGCTGCGAGGCGGCGCCGGACAGCGAGGTCGAGGCGACCACCGCGCCACCGAACACCAAGTTGTGGATGCCGGTCTTCTGTGCGGCCAGCGATGGGTACAGCGACAGCAGCACACCGAGCACTGACCATGCCGCCATCACACCGATCGCCGAAAACCAGAAGTCGCCACGAATCTCTTGCGGGACAGCCGGTTTGGCGATCCTGATCCGGCCGGCGACACGGGCGTTGTGCGGCTCGTTCAGCGCGAGCACGCCGACACCGATGATCAAGCAGACCACGGTGATAACGACATAGGGCGTGCGCAGCGGATTCGGCGCGTACTGAGCCAGCAGTGCCGAACCCAGAATCGCCACGGCCATACCGATATTGAACGCAACACCACTGAGCTGCCCGGACCGCGCACCCCGGGTGGGTCGCATATCCAGCAGCGCCGCCGCACCCGCAACAACCGTCGAGCCGACCGCCATGCCGTGCAGTGCGCGAGCCAACAGCAGCATCGACACCGAATCGGCCAGCATGAACACCACGAGTCCGACGATCATGGTGGCGAAAGCGCCGAGCAGCACCGGCTTGCGCCCGACGACATCGGAGATCCGGCCCGACACCAGCACCGCGCCGAGCGCGGCGACCGCGTACACGGCGAAAACAATGGTCGTGGTGAGCGGCGAGAGGTGCCACTCCTTCTCGTAGATGCCATAGAGGGGTGCGGGGACCCCCGAGACGCCGAGCGCTACGCCGCTGGCTGCTAGGACCAGCGCATAGGCCCAGCGTTGTGAAGTCTGTTCGTCGGCGGCCACCATTGTCGCTGCCATCGCAGCTCCCATCAGGTAAGTTTGATCCTCATCGAACTTGATCAGCCTACATCCGGTATGATGATCGTCAAACCCACCAGTGAGGCAGATCATGACCGGAGCTAAGGAACCGGCCTCGGAGACCGGAACACCGCCGGTGGCGGCCCTGGCCACGGTGCTCGGTGCGCTGCAGGACCCGGTGCGGCTCGAGATGGTGCGCCGCCTGAGCAACGCAGGCGACGCCATGCGCTGCGCCGCGCTCTACGAGGTGATAAACAAGTCGACTGCAACGCACCACTTCAAGATTCTGCGCGAAGCGGGCGTCATCGAACGACTGATTATCGACGGCCAAACCTGCCAGCGGCTGCGCACCGAAGACCTGGAAACCGCGCTTCCCGGCGTACTCCCCTCGATCGTCGATGCCGCCAATCGCGCCCGCGGAGCCTGACGACGGCCCGCCGGCGCTCGGCCCGCCCGGCTACCAATCCGTCAGCCGTCGACCAAACGGCGTACGGAAGCGGGCAATTCGCGGGTACGACGGTAAGGCCCGGCGACCGAAGCGCCGAAGGGCCTGGCCAACAGCGTGGCCGCGATCGCCGACACCTCCTCGGTGGTCACCGCGTCGATCCGCGCCAACGTTTCCGACACACTCCGATGGTTGCCGTAACTGAGTTCGCTGCGGCCGATCCGGTTCATCCTGGATGCGGAATCCTCCAGACCGAGCACCAGACCGCCGCGCAGCGATCCCTTTGCCCGCGCACACTCGGCATCGGTGATCCCGTCGGCGGCAACAGCTTCCAGCACACCGCGGGCCAGCGACGCCACCTTGCCGAGATTCTCGGGCTGACAACCGATGTACACCGAGAACGCTCCGGTATCGGCATAGGTGTCGACACTCGAGTACACCGAGTACGCCAGCCCGCGTTCCTCCCGAATCCGTTGGAACAGACGAGAACTCAACCCGCCACCGACCACGGTGTTGAGGACCGACAGTGGCCAACGCTGCTCACCCTCGTGCCGCCCGAAGGCGCGCACGCCGAACGTCAGGTGCGCCTGTTCGCTGTCGCGGTGACTCCGTTGCAGTCCCGGCGCGCTCTGCGGCCGGAACCGTCCCTCCCGCCGCGGCGCGGGTATGGCAGCCGGATCGAGCCGATCGGCGAACGCACGGTGCACCAGCTCCACCGTGTGCTCGTGCTCGACATTGCCCGCCACCGCGACGACCATCCGATCCGGCCGGTAGCGGCGCAGGTGGAACCCGCGCAACTGCGCGGCCTGCATCGATTCGATGGACTCGATGGAACCGATCACCGGCCGTCCGAGCGGATGATCGCCGAACAGCGCGGTGAGGAACGCGTCGCCGACCAGATCCTCCGGATCATCGTCGCGCATAGCGATTTCCTCGAGCACCACCTGTCGTTCCACGTCCACATCGGATGCTCGGCACAGGCCGTTGAGCACCACGTCGGAGACCATGTCGACGGCCAGTGGCAGGTCCTCGTCGATCACATGCGCGTAGTAGCAGGTCTGCTCCTTCGCGGTGAACGCGTTGAGCTCCCCACCGACGGCATCCATCGCCTGGGCGATGTCCAGCGCCGATCGCGTCGGAGTCGCCTTGAACAGCAGGTGTTCCAGGAAGTGCGCGGCACCGGCGACAGTGGGTCCCTCATCGCGCGAACCGACGCCGACCCACACACCGATCGAGGCCGAACGCACACCGGGCACATGCTCGGTGACCACGCGCAGTCCGCCGGGCAATACAGTGCGCCGCACACCCGAGTCGGTCATCCGCGCATTGTCCGCCCGCAGCTCTAGTGACGAACCCCCCTGCTCGCCGCGGAGCAGAGGGGTTGCCGTCTTCTTCTTCGTCACAAAGACAAGTACTACTCGGTCTCCGCCGCGCCCGCATCAACGGCGTCGTCAGCGGCAGGCTCGTCAGCATTCTCGTCGACCGGCACCAGCGAGATCTTGCCGCGGTTGTCGATGTCGGCGATCTCCACACGCAGCTTGTCGCCGACGTTGACCACGTCCTCGACCTTGGCGACGCGCTTGCCGTTGCCCAGCTTGGAAATGTGGACCAGGCCGTCACGGCCCGGCAGCAGCGAGACGAACGCGCCGAAGGCAGTGGTCTTGACGACCGTGCCGAGGAAGCGCTCGCCGACCTTCGGCAGCTGCGGGTTCGCGATGGCGTTGATCATGTCGATCGCCGCCTGCGCCGCAGGGCCGTTGGTCGCACCGACGTAGACGGTGCCGTCATCTTCGATCGAGATGTTGGCGCCGGTCTCCTCGGTGATCTGGTTGATCACCTTGCCCTTGGGTCCGATGACCTCGCCGATCTTGTCGACCGGGATCTTGATCGCGGTGACGCGCGGCGCGTACTGGCTCATCTCGTCCGGGGTGGCGATGGCCTCGGCCATGACCTCCAGGATGGTGGTGCGTGCGTCGTGCGCCTGGGCCAGCGCACCGGCGAGCACCTGCGAGGGGATGCCGTCGAGCTTGGTGTCCAGCTGCAGCGCGGTGACGAACTCACTGGTGCCCGCGACCTTGAAGTCCATGTCGCCGAAGGCATCCTCGGCGCCGAGGATGTCGGTCAGCGCGACGTAGCGGACCTCGTCCTCGCCCTTGTCATTCTTGACGGTGTCGGACACCAGGCCCATGGCGATACCGGCGACCGGTGCCTTCAGCGGCACACCGGCGTTGAGCAGCGACAGGGTCGAGGCACAGACCGAGCCCATCGAGGTGGAACCGTTGGAGGACAACGCCTCCGACACCTGACGGATGGCGTAGGGGAACTCTTCCTGGCTCGGCAGCACCGGCATCAGGGCCCGCTCCGCGAGCGCGCCGTGGCCGATTTCGCGGCGCTTCGGCGAACCGACGCGGCCGGTCTCACCGGTCGAGAACGGCGGGAAGTTGTAGTGGTGCATGTAGCGCTTGCTGGTCTCCGGGCCGAGCGAGTCGACCTGCTGCGCCATCTTCACCATGTCCAGGGTGGTGACACCCAGGATCTGGGTCTCGCCACGCTCGAACAGGGCCGAACCGTGCGCCCGCGGTACCACGGCGACCTCGGCGGAGAGTGCACGGATGTCGGCGAGACCGCGACCGTCGATGCGGAAGCCGTCCGACAGAATCCTTTGACGGACAAGCTTCTTGGTAACCGAACGGAATGCGGCGCCCAGCTCCTTCTCACGACCGACGAAGTCGTCGCCGAGGCGAGCGAGCACGTCGACCTTGATCTCGTCGATCTTGTCCTCGCGCTGCTGCTTGTCGGCGATCGACAGCGCCTCGCCCAGCTCACGCTTGGCGGTGCCCTCGACGGCCTCGTAGACATCGGCCTCGTACGGCGGGAACAGCGGGAACTCGCCGGTCGGCTTGGCCGCCAGCGACGCGAGGTCCTGCTGCGCCTTGCACAGGCGAGCGATGAACGGCTTCGCAGCCTCCAGGCCCTCGGCCACAACGGCCTCGGTCGGCGCGGTCGCGCCACCCTCGATCAGCGCGATGACCTTGTCGGTGGCCTCGGCCTCGACCATCATGATCGCGACATCGCCGGACTCGACGACGCGGCCCGCGACAACCATGTCGAACACGGCGCCCTCGAGCTGCTCGACAGTCGGGAACGCAACCCACTGGCCCTCGATCAGCGCGACACGCACGCCGCCGACCGGACCGGAGAACGGCAGACCCGCGATCTGGGTGGACGCGGACGCGGCGTTGATGGCCACCACGTCGTAGAGATCATTGGGATCCAGGCTCATCACGGTGACGACGACCTGGATCTCGTTGCGCAGACCGTCGACGAACGACGGGCGCAGCGGCCGGTCGATCAGGCGGCAGGTCAGGATCGCATCGGTGGACGGCCGGCCCTCGCGACGGAAGAACGAGCCGGGGATGCGACCAGCGGCGTACATCCGCTCCTCGACGTCCACCGTCAACGGGAAGAAGTCGAACTGGTCTTTGGGGTGCTTGCCCGCGGTGGTCGCCGACAGCAGCATGGTCTCGTCGTCCAGGTACGCGACGACCGAGCCTGCGGCCTGACGGGCCAGACGGCCGGTCTCGAAGCGGATGGTACGGGTGCCGTAGCTGCCGTTGTCGATCAGCGCGACAGACTCGAACACACCGGGTTCGACCTCTACGGCCGAGGACGTGCGTTCAGTTGTTTCGGTCATTTTCTTCTCTCAACCTCTCGTCTTCGCCGAGTCGAGCGCGTCATGGGCGCGACTCGGCTATTCGTCAGCCGTACCGGATACGGGCGCGCGGCAACCCTCCTGGCTGCAACGCGCGCACCCGGCCAGATCCCCTTGGATTCGGCGACGCGGAGGCGGTCATCGATCGAAGCCCGCCGGCGGAGTTTCACCTGCCGGGAGGCCACTACCGAAGACCGACGCCACGCGGCGGGTGCATACGGCTGTGCAATGTTGTCGTGTAGATGGGTGATGCTGTCTCTAGCGACCTACAAGCAGTCGCGACAACTTTTACCCCTCATACACAAATAGCCAACGGGGAGATTGTATGCCTCCCCGTTGGCCGGTTCGCCGGCTACCTCCGGTAGCCGGTGTGTCGAGCGATCAGCGACGCAGGCCGAGACGCTCGATGAGGGAACGGTAACGCGCGATGTCGCTCTTCTGCAGGTACTTCGAGAGGCGACGACGACGGCCGATCAGCGCGAGCAGGCCGTGGCGCGTGTGGTGATCGTGCTTGTGCACCTTCAGGTGCTCGGTGAGGTCGGAGATCCGCTTGGACAGCAGCGCGATCTGGGCCTCCGGCGAACCGGTGTCCTTCTCGTGCAGGCCGTACTCGGCGAGAATTGCCGACTTCTGTTCGGTGGTCAGTGCCATGGGGCATCCACTCCTATTTCTCAGTCCCGCGCTCGGAATCCAGTTGCCCGGCTGGGCGCCACCGCGGACCGCAGCAAACCCGAGGATCCACCTTACCGGATGAATTCCGACGAACCGAAACGCGGTCGCTCAGGCCTCGGGCGCTGTCGCCGTGTCGGTGGCGCCGAGCACCTTTCGGGCGTTGTCCACGTCGCGACCCATCGCTTCGAGCAGCTCTTCGATCGAATCGAACTTGCGCATCCCACGCAGGTGCTCCACGAAGTCCACCGCGACATGCTGACCATAGAGATCGGCCTCGCCGTCGAGCACGTACGCCTCGACCGTCCTGGCGCGGCCGGAGAAAGTGGGGTTGGTGCCGACCGAGATCGCGGCCATCGCACGCTCGCCCGGTGTCACCGTGCCGATGGTCGGACCGGGGCCCAGCACGGTGAACCAGCCCGCGTACACGCCGTCGGCGGGGATAGCCGCGTGCATCGGCGGCGCGACATTCGCGGTGGGAAAACCGAGTTGCTTGCCGCGTCCGTCGCCGTGCACCACAACGCCCTCGACACGGTGCGGCCTGCCGAGCGCCTCGGCGGCCGCGCCCATATCGCCCGCGTCGACGCAGGCACGAATGTAGGTGGAGGAGAAGGTGACCGCGTGCTCGCCGATCAGCTTCACACCGTCGACCTCGAAACCGAACCGATCACCGAGCTCGCGCATGGTGTCGATGGTGCCTGCGGCCTTCTTGCCGAAGGTGAAGTTGTCCCCCACCACCACCTCGACCACGTGCAGCCGCTCGACCAGCAGATCGTGCACATAGCGGGCCGGTGTCAGCTTCATGAATTCCTGGGTGAACGGTATGACACAGAACACATCGACACCGAGTTCCTCGGCCAACTCCGCCCGCCGGGTCAACGTGGTCAGCTGCGCGGGATGGGAGCCGGGGCGCACCACCTCCATGGGGTGCGGGTCGAAGGTCATCAGCACCGCGGGAACACCGCGCGCGGCAGCGGCCTTCACGGCCCGGCTGATCAGCTGCGCGTGACCGCGGTGCACACCGTCGAACACACCGATCGTGAGTACACACCGCCCCCAGTCCGCGGGCACCTCGTCGAGACTTCGCCATCTCTGCACAGTCCGCAGCCTATCTTGCACAGCCGAACACAGTCCGACCGAAGTCCACGCCGAGCCGGAACAAAGCCCGAGACAGCCACCGATCTCACACAACCCAATGCGATCCCATGGAAATCCAGCCCGAGCCGGAGCAAAGCCGGGGGCAGCCGCCGATCTCAACCAGCCCGACGAAGTCCGGCCCGGCGCGACCAGCGCGGGAGCGGAGCTGAAGGTAGCCGCTGTTCGCACACAACCCGACGGAGTCCGACCGAGTCCACGCCGAGCCGGAACAAGCCGGAGGTAGCCGCATCTGGCGCAGCCCAGCCGAAGCAGGCACCGAGCCGCAGCAAATCCGTAGGCAGCCGCCCATCCTGCATAGCCGGGGCAGTGCGAGGCCCCGATGTCACACAACGCTTCCGGTGTCGTATACGGAGGGTGAATACGGCGTTCGCCCGTGCGGCGCGATGTGTGATTCGGCAGGCATATGCCTAAGCTCGGTTATGTGCCCGGTAAACGAGATATCGCCACCCGACGCGAGCTGGCCGACACCTCGGCGCAGCTCAGAGATGCCGCGCAGCAGGCAGGCGGCCCGACGCACGGCGAACCGCACGGCAGCACCGTGACGATGGCGCCGGTGCTCTCGTCGGTGGCTCAGGACTACCTCAAGGTGATCTGGACCGCGCAGGAGTGGTCGCAGGAGAAGGTGTCGACGAAACTGCTGGCCGAGCGGATCGGCGTTTCGGCCTCCACCGTCTCCGAGGCGGTCCGCAAACTCGCCGATCAGGGTCTGGTGGAACACGCTCGCTACGGCTCCATCACACTCACCGAGGACGGCCGCCTCGCGGCCATCGCCATGGTGCGCAGGCACCGGCTGATCGAAACGTTCCTGGTCAGTGAGCTGGGCTACGGCTGGGACGAGGTACACGACGAGGCCGAGGTGCTCGAGCACGCCGTCTCCGAACTCCTGATGGCCCGCATCGACGCCAAACTCGGCTTCCCGGACCGCGACCCGCACGGTGACCCCATCCCCTCGGTCGACGGCGCCGTCCCCACCCCACCGGCCCGCCAGCTCAGTGACTTCGCGGCCGCCGAATCCGGCCGCGTCGCCCGCATATCCGATGCCGATCCCGACATGCTGCGCTACTTCGACTCCGTCGGCATCGCCCTCGACACACCGATCGCCGTCGTGGAACGTCGCGACTTCGCAGGCACCATCGCCATCCGCATCGAGGACCGCACCATCGACCTCGGCAGCCCCGCCGCCCAGGCCATCTGGCTCACCACCGCCGACTGACCGCGCACTCACCTACAGGAAGACACTCGCGACCTGCGCGCAGGCATTAGTCGAGGAGATGCGTGGGTTCCGCTGTGGGCAGCCAGGGGGGCCTCAGCACGTTGGGAAGTAGCGCTGCAGACGAGCGGGGACGCTGTCGGCGAGGGCTTCGGTCCAGCAGGTGTCGTGTGGGAAGCCGACGTAGGTGGTCCAGCCGTCGGGGTTGTGGACGACGATGCGTTGGGAGTCGCCGGGGACATCCCAGACGATGACCGCCCAGCCACCCTCACATTCGGAAACCGTGGCCTGGGCGGCGGCGAGGTATGGCGGAACGTCGAGGTCGTCGATGATCGCTTCCGCGGTGCACGGTGGCGGCACCGGATCTTCGAATCGCAGTACGCCGGACACGATCTGGCCGGGTGCGGTCACGAAGGCGCTGTGCATGCCCTCGGGCACCGGCGACGATCCCGGTGGCGGTTGCATGGTGAACAGGTAGCAGCCCACCGGGACGGCGAAGGTGGTGGTGCCGTTCCCGTCCGTGGTCCCGGTCCATTGCCGCGTCTCGGCCGTCTCGCCGACCGGAATGTCATGCCGCGCAGGATCGCACGGCTGTATTAGCCGAACCGCCACCGGCACGTTCGGAACTGCGCCGCCGGATACGGTCCGCGTCTTGATGACCAACGCCGAGTTGTCCGGAGGTGGGAGGATCGGCGGCGCCTCGGGTGCGGCCAGGGAGGGAATAGTGGTTCCCTGCGGCGCGCCCGGGTGAGTCGTCGACCCCGGCGCTGTGCCCGTACTCGTCACCGCTACCGAACCCCCGCGCGATGACACTGACGATTCATTGCCAGCACCGCAAGCAACGGCGGCCACGACCACCGCGGCGCAAACCATTGCCCGCTGAACGACACGCATCCCCATTGCCATCGGCCTTCCGATCGATCGTTCCTCCTGACACCTGAACTATCGCCCCGACGGCGGCCGGAGTTAACCCAGGTCAACCCTCATAAGCAAGGTCGCAGTCCGGTCCGTTCCGTGACCTACACCCGACTGATGGGCTATCGACACTGCGGCCGGCACGACCGCCTGAGTGAGCACAGCACCGCGACCAGCGCGACCGCCGTAACAAACAGGACCGCCGCGGTCAGCGGGAGAGGAAGTCGAGGAGGGCTCGAAATTCTGGAAGCGAGAGGTAGCCGTCGCCGTCTGTGTCGGCGGCGGCCAGGAGGGATTCGGCTGGTTCGTCGATGCGGCCCGCACCGACATGTCGGATCAGGGATTCGAGTTCGTCGACAGAGATTTGACCGTCGCCGTTGGTGTCGAAGACGCGGAAGGCGGCGTCGGCGTCGGTGACCTCTATGCGGCCTGCGACGAGAGCGGCGTCGAATTCGGCCTTGGAGACCAGGAAGTCGCCGTTGGTGTCGGCGGCCGCGACCAGGCGTTCGATCGCCTCGGCATCGACGTCCAGTCCGAGGGCGCGGATGCCCTCGGTGATGTCGTCCACCGAAACCAGCCCGTCGCCGTCACGATCCCACAGTTCGAAAGTGTCGACCGGTCGTTCACTCATTGCCCATGCCTTCCCACCGCCGCCGCCGATCCCGAGTGCCTGCGTCCGGCCACTGGCCACTCTACGGATTCCGTTGCGCCGGAGCCTGTCCGGGCGAGCGGCGCAGGAGGCACACGCCTGCCACTCGCTACGCCCGCAGCCGCTACATCGCGGTCCGCATCGGAGCCGACGGCATCGCAGGCGATTTGTGCTCGGCTGCGGCAGGTGAACTCCGGCCACATCACCGGAGAATGCCGACGGACTGTCGGTGCGAAAATCCCAGCAGTCCTTCTCGGCACCGAACAGCTCGCTGGCCGGGTCGAACTACAGCTGATATCGCTTGTCTCGCAGAATATTCAGCGCCGTGTCGTAGACATTGGTGTAGTCCGACAGCACGGGCACGATTCAGTCGACCAACCCGCGCGGACGCACGACCATCACCGAGGCAGCGCGCTTACCGCTCTCCTCCAGCAGCGCAATGGCTGTTCCGTCCTCGGTGAGCGCGGCATGCACACCCTTGATGCCGATCGGCTCGAGCCAACGCCCGTCGCGCAGCGACTCGGCCTCCTGCGCGCTGATCGTGCGGTGTGGAAAGGCGGTCCGGACGGCGTTGTCCATGCCCAAGCTCAGCAGCGGGTTGTCGGCTTCCGCGGCGAGCGCCAATTCGTCCAGGGTGCGTGCATGTTCGAGGGTGAAGGGACCGACTCGGGTGCGGCGCAACACGGTCAGGTGGCCACCGACGCCGAGAGCGGCACCGAGGTCGCGGGCCAGCGCGCGCACGTAGGTGCCCGACGAGCATTCGACTTCGACGTCGAGGTCTACGAAATCGCCGTCCGAAATATCGTGGCGGGCCAAAACATCGAAGCGGGACACCGTCACGGGACGGGCGGCGAGCTGCACGTCCTCACCGGCGCGATGGCGCGCGTAGGCGCGTTCGCCGTTCACCTTGATCGCGCTGACGGTGGCAGGCACCTGTTCGATATTGCCGGTCAGTTCCGCTGTGGCCATGGCGATTTCGCCATCGGACAGGTGGTTCGCCGGTGTCGTTGCGAGCACCTCGCCCTCGGCGTCGTCGGTGGTGGTGGCCTGGCCGAGGCGAATGGTCGCAGTGTAGGCCTTGGTGGTGAGGGTGAGCAGCCCGAGCAGCTTGGTGGCGCGCTCCACGCCGAGCACGAGCACCCCGGTGGCCATCGGGTCCAATGTGCCCGCGTGACCGACCTTCTTGGTGCGCAACAGCTTCCGACACTTCGCTACCACATCGTGGCTGGTCCAGCCGCCGTCTTTGTCCACGATCAGCAGACCGCCGAGCACATCGGGACGCACCGTCGAGCCGGCCATCAGCCGTGCACAATCGCGGTGAGAATGAGCCCGTCGCCGATCATCCAGCGACCGTCGAAGGAGGTCAACGGCACGCCACCGTCATTGGTCTGCCCTGGCACCAGCAGCTCGCTGTGGAAGGTTCCGGTACCGGCACCGTCGGAGCTCTCATCGACGGTAAAGGTGATGTGCGCGTCCTCGAAGCCGAGCCAACGCGACGTCAGCGGCCACCATGCCTTGTAGGTGGCTTCCTTGGCACAGAACAGCAGTCGGTCGAGATGCACGGCAACGAGAGGGCTCGCGCTGGTGAGCCACTCCCGCTCCGGCGGCAGGCTCACCGAATCCAGCACGCCCTCGGGCAGCGGACCATGCGGTTCCGCATCGATCCCGACAGACCGGAACCGCAGCTTGTGCGCCAGCGCCGCCGCCCGATACCCATCGGTGTGCGTCAGGCTCCCGACGATGCCGCGCGGCCACACCGGCGCACCCCGCTCCCCTTTACCGATGGCCACCGGCGGCTCGCCGAGCTCCGCCAACGCGAGTCGCGCGCAATGCCGGGCTCCGATGAAGTCCCGACGCCGCTTCTCCACCGACTTCGCGATGAGATGCTCCTCCGCCGGATGCGCCGTCAGCTCCTCCGGGTACTCCAACAGCTCGGCCGAGGCCACACCAGCAGGCAGAATTTTCTCGATCATCGCCAACGAGCGTAGTCCAGCCTGGATGGCGCGAGCATGCGGAGTCAGACTCCGCGGCGACGTTCTGCTTTGCTCCGCATTTCGGCGGCGGCCGCTTCCATTTCCGGCGTGACCTTGAAATGGCCGCCCCAACTGTTCAGCGAGCCCGGCGGGTACTCCGGGGCAGGCAGGATCTGGCGCAGCAGGCGGTCGGGCAGGCCGCGGCGTTGCCATTCGCGGGGGTAACCGAGGGAGACCTCTTCGAATCGGACGCCGTCGTAGTAGGAGGTGCGCGGGATGTGCAGGTGGCCGTAGACCGAGCACACCACGTTGTATCGGGTGTGCCAGTCGGCGGTCAGGTCGGTGCCACACCAGAGGGCGAACTCCGGGTAGAACAACACGTCGGTGGGTTGGCGAACCAGCGGGAAGTGGTTGATCATCACCAACGGCGTGCCGGGCGCGAGTGCGTCCAGCTTGCGCTGGGTGACCTGTACTCGGGCATGGCACCAGGCGTCGCGGGTCGCGAACGGGTCCGGCGACAGCAAGAACTCGTCGGTCGCCACTACGTTGCGGTCGCGGGCGACGGCCAGTCCCTCGGCCTTCGTGGTGGTCCCTGCAGGCAGCCACGAGTAGTCGTAGAGCAGGAACATCGGGGCCAAGGTCACCCGTCCGCCGTGCTCCTCCGCGCCTGCGCCCTCCCATACCGGGAACGGATCCTCTGGCGTGAGCACATCGAGATCGCGGCAGATCGACACCAGATAGTCGTATCGCGCCGCACCGTGCATCTGGACCGGGTCCTTTGCCGTGGTCCACAATTCGTGGTTACCCGGCACCCAGATCACCTTCGCGAACCGGCCGCGCAACAGCTCGAGCGTCCACCGGATGTCGTCGCTCTTCTCCGCCACGTCCCCGGCGACGATCAACCAGTCCTCCGGCGAATCCGCCCTGATCTCCTCGACCACCGGACGATTCCCCTGGTGGCCGACATGAACGTCGCTCACCGCCATCAACTTGGGTATCACCACACCTACATTGGCACAGCCACACCACTCTCCGCCCGCCGACCCGCTCCCTCGCCCACCACTCACCACCCGCGAGCACGCGCTCAGCACAGACCACCGCACGCTCGCCGCATGCGGCGCGCTGATGTCCGGCGCCTGGGAGTATGAGCCAGGCGCAGGGTTGCGACCTGGATGGCTCACTTCGAGTGGCAAGAGCTCGGCGGCGGAATTGTCACTGAAGGTGAGCCGAGTCGGCAGGTTTGCGGCCCGGCCGGGGCCGCGGACTTCGGCGATGCAGCGCCGGAGTGTGCGGTAGGCAAGTGGGCCAGCGGTGGTGGTGTGGTCGAGGCGAGTGCGGCGCGGACGGCCAGCTAGCCGAGGTTGTGTTTGCGTTGGATTGCCCGGTTGGAGGAGCATCGGCCGCAGCAACGACGTCCGATCGCCACTTACGAGAAACCGGCTAGCGTTCCCAGTGGATTCGGGCTGTGTCTGCGAAACCTATTGCAACAGTGAGCTTTCCCGTGGCGTCGCGACGGCATGACGCGATCGCGATGTGGCAGGGGCGGTCTATACCCTCGGGGATGCGGACGCCGCCGTCGATCTCGTAGCGCATATTGGTGACCTTCCACGCGCGGGCGCACGGGTCGTCCGAGGTGCTCGGCGGTTCGTCGGCACGGATGACAACCATCACCTCGGTGACACCACTCGGCCAGGTGAACACCAGCAGGCCGTTTTGCTCGGCCAAGCCCGTGACAGTGGGGATCCCGCCGGAAGCGGGATCATCGTGCCGGTATGCGGGATCATCTTGTGCCGGTGCACGATCGCCGTCGGAGCGCCCCCGATCGGCCAGCGGATACTCGCTTTCGGCCGGCGAGGACGCATGCTCGCCGGACGAGTCACCGCCATCGCCCTGCGGACGACCCTGCGAATGCTCCGGCTCGACCGGCGAGGTCGCACCATGACTCTGCACATTTCCGCGACGCTCCGGCGAGAACTCACCATCACCCCTCGAATAGCCGTAATCACGAGGCGAATGCCGGTCATCGCCCGTAGCGGGCACAGCATCGTCGGACGATGACACAGCGGCACCCGGCGAATCGCCAGGATCGCCCTGCGCGGGCATGGGACGGACCTCGGGATCGGTCGACGCCGGTATCGAATCGTCCAGCGCAGGTTCGGATAGTGAGAGTTGTTGCTCACCAAGTTGTTTCGGCGACTCGGCGCCGGGATGCAGGGTGCGTGCGGTGTCGGATCGGGTGATCTCCGAGTACTTCCCGGCGACTGCGGCGGCTACCGCGTAGACGGGCAGCCGGCCTGCGGGTGCGCCACCGTCTTCGAGTTCGGTGGCTCGGGTGCGGCCGACTACGCGCCAGGAGCCCTCCGGTTGCAGGCGGGTCACTCGGTAATCGACTGTGGCAGTCGATGATGGTGACCAGACCACCAGGACCGATCCGGTTGCGGTGCGGGTGGCTTCGACACGGGCCGGCGCCTCGACAGGCGCCTGCGCGAGCGCGGCTGCTGCGCCTTCATGGTCGGCGCAGATAGCTTTGGCGTCGAGCAGACCGCGCAGCAGTGCCTCGGCGGGCCCCGCCTGTGCTGCGGCAACGAGCCGGTCCGCTTCGGCGATCGCCGCCCGTGCTTCGGCAAGTAGTTCGTCGAGGGTACGCCCCCGCTGTGGGGGCGGCACGTCGGAGGCGGTGCGCTGCAAGGACTCCAGGTACGGCACGGCCTCGACGTATCGCTTCGCCGCGCAAGCCGCGCTCGCGCTGCGCCACTGCGCTGCGGCCGTCGCGAGCACTCGATCCACTTCGTCGGCGACCGACCTGATGGGTGTCAGGCCGTCATCATCGGCGCCGAGGAGCCGACGTGCCTCGGCGACCTGACGCGCCGCTTCGCTCGGACGGCCGGCTCGCAACGCCGCGCGTGCCGCCTTCAACGGCGCCTCCCATTGCCGAGGCACCGGCGTTCCCGATCGAGTCGGCGACGTACTCGACGTCGATGCGGTTCGCGGTCGGGGTGCGGTCGTGCCACGCGGCGCGGTCCTCGGCAGTGATGTATCGGACGACGTAGGTGTTCGGGGTGGCACGCCGTGCGACGAATCCTCCACGGAAGCACCGAGTTCCGCGGCGAGCCCGGTAAGCAGCCGAGTGGCGCCGGCGCGGTCGAGCCCCAACGCGACAGCCTCGTCGAGGAGATACTGGAAGTCCGTACCGACGAGCTCGTCTTCTACGAGCACCGCGGCCCTGACCTTCGGGCGAAGCTCGGCGGCGACATCCTCCGCCACCGCGCGCAGGTATTCCGCAATGGCAGCGTCACCGGACTCGAGCACGTCGTGAACATGAACCAGCAGTTCATCCAACACCACTCGAACCCGCCCCGGCGGCAGTTCCCGAGACCGGGCGCGCAATGCCTCGGCACGCAGCCGAATCTCGCGAGTCCGGCCCGCGTTCGTGGAATCCACTCGGAGCAGGGCGAACAAGGTCGGCGTCGGCGGTCCCTCCAGCAGCCGCTCCCATTCAGCGAGCAGCTGGCGGATCTGCCGCCTGCGCTGGTCGGTGAGCACGCTGGGAGCGGCGGGTTCGGCGTCAGCGATGACTCGGTGCCTGCGCATCCGCGTCGCAACCTCCGCGGCAGTGAGCCCGCCCATCGCGCCGATCTCGGTCAGCCCCTCGACTTTTCCGGCCGGTACGCCGCCGTAGCGCTGCACCAAGCGGGATATCGCGGTATCGAGCATGTCGTATCGATCCGCGTCGCGCTGGGCACGGCGCTCGCGCACCCGCGCCGCCTCGGCCCGCCGCGTTCCCGCCACGAGCATCAGCCCCGACAAAATGGAGTGCGCATCGACAAGCAGCCCCACCAGCACCCGGTACTTCGGATGATCGCGCTGACGCTGCCAGAAACCCCACACCTCGGCGACCCGTGCGGCCACCTCGGCGTCGCTCAGCGTTTCTGCTTCCGCCAGCGGAATGTCGTAGAGCTCGAACGGATCCGAGTGCTCGATGCCGCCTCTGCGCTCGACGCCGGCCAGCACACGCTTGCGATAGTCGTTCGGGTCGAATGCCTCCATCAGGTGACTCAGCTACTGCGCCGGCGCGAGCGCTGGACCTGATCCAGCTCACGCTCGACGTCGACTTGTGACAATGTCGCCCCGGTCTGGGTCGACAGGACCAACGGAATGTCGGCATCGATGTGATGGGCCGTCACGTGCAGCACGCCGTCGAAACCCATTTCGAAGGTCACCCGCACCTCGCTGCCTTCGGGATACCCGGGCGGAATCCCCCGAATGCGCCCCTCTATCAGTACTTTCGTGTCCTCCGGCCGCATCGACGCGGCTTGCCCCTGCTGCTCGACCACGGTCAGGGCGATCTCGTCCTGGTCCGGGCGGACCGTGCCGAAGGACCGCCGCACCCGCACCGGCAACGTCTGATTCCGATTGACCAGCCAGGTCGCCGCCAACCCGTACCGCTGGTCCAGCGCGAGCACACCGAATCCGCGCGAGACGACCGTGTCGACCTGAATTTCCAGCATCCGGCGCACCAGGCTCACCGGCTGCCCGAACGACGCGGCGACCCGCCCGATCGCATTGTCCAGATCCTGTTGCGGCGCATCCCGGATGCCCGCTCCGTCGCGGAGCCGGCCCCTGGTCACCAGGTCGGCGATGATCAGCCGCTCCATCTCGAGCTTCTCCCCGTACAGCGCGGCGCCGCGTGCCACAGAAAGATCGGGATCGCTCAGTTCACCGGCCAGCCCCAGCTCCCGTTGAAGTTCACGCTCCACCATGGGCATTCGGGACGAACCGCCGACCAGCAGCAAGCGGTCGACGGACGAGACGCCGCGCTTACTCGCCGCGGCCAAGCAGTCGCGGGTGAGATCTATCGTGCGCTGCATCAGTGAAGCGGTCATGGTCTCGACGTCGTCGCGGGTCAGCGAGATGACGGCCCTTGCACCGTCGTGGGCGACCACCACATCGGTGTGGTCGGCGTCGGTCAACTCACGTTTGGCCCGTTCGGCGGCCAGCACCAGCATCTGCGATCCCGCCGAATCGTCCAGCGGGTCTTCGGCATCCGGATTGGCCACGCAGAATTGCTGCGACAGATACAGGGCGATCCGCTCGTCCCAATCGGCACCGCCGAGCTGATGGTCGCCCTCGACCGCGAGCACCGAGATGCGGCGATCGGCGAGCTCGATGACAGTGGCGTCGAACGTGCCACCGCCGAGGTCGTAGACGAGCACGGTCTCGCGCGCCGGGTGCTTATCGATAGCCATACTGCCGTCGAGGCGGCCGAACCCATAGGACAGCGCCGCGGCGATCGGCTCCGACAGCACACCGGCAACATCGAGACCGGCATAGGTGCCCGCCTGGATCGTCGCGCGACGCTCCTCGTCACCGAAATAGGCGGGGACAGTGATGACGGCACGTTTGACCGGCTCGCCACCACCGAATTCAGCGTCGGAGGCAAGGCTTTTCAAGATCAGCGCCGATACCGCGGGCGCCGACCAGGTCTTCCCGTGTGCCGCGAACCGCCACTCGCTGTCGCCCATGCGGCGTTTGACCAACGCGCACACATGTTCCGGATCCAGCCGGGCCTGCCGCCGGGCGCCTTCACCGACGAGATGATCGTTCGCGGACGCGAACAGCACCACCGAGGGAACCGTCGAGTCACCGGTCATCCCGACCATGATTTCGGGTCGGCCGTCGGCGTCGATGCGCGCGATGGCCGAGTTCGTGGTGCCCAGGTCGATGCCGTAAACCCCCATGAGACGCGATGGTAGCAGCCGGATCCGACCGATTCCCAGCCGCGAACACCGCCGAATCCGGCCGGCGCCCAACCCGATTGATCACGTCCGGTTATGGTGCGAATATGACGGAACCAGCCGCCCGGTCGATCGAAGATCCGAAGACCACGATCGATCAACTCGCCGAGCGCATCGAGGACCTGTCCCGCGTGATCGCCCGCCAGGCCGCGACGATCGAGCGCATGATCGATACGGCGAAGGCACGTGCCGATCGGGACCGCGCGGGAGCCGATCTTCCCTTGGTCGTCGAACTGTTCGCCCTGTACGCCGACACCGCCGCCTGCGTCGCCACCGCGCAGTCCCCCCGCGAACGTGATGCCTTCGACGCCATGGCCACTCGCGTCGAGCGCCTCATCGTCGGCCGCGGCGGATCCCTCGTCACACCCCGACCCAACTCACCCTTCGACGCGCTCACCATGGAGGCGTCCGACGTCTCGCCAACCGACGACCCGACGGCGGATCGCACCGTCGATGGTCTGATCCAACCCGGCCTCACCGTCTCCGGCCGCTCCATTCGCCCCGCAACGGTGGTCGTCCGACGCTACGTCGAGCGCTGATGCGACCCAGCCGATCGGGGCAGCTCGCCTTGTCTGCCATCCGCGGGATTACTCCGACAACGCATCCACTGCCAGTGGACCACGTTGGAAGCCAGCCGTCCGGTACCCGAGTTGCGGAAGGCTGAGCCGGGTACCCCGCCGGGCGCATTGAGCTCTGCTCAGCACACCGCGGAGAGCTGAGCTCGACACCGGCGAGTCTTCCAGGCTCAGGCGGCTGCGCGGCCCCGTCCGGGAATTTCCATGCCGACCTGCGCCCATCGGCCCGACTCGGCCCGCCAGACCACGGCGATCAACCTCAGCAGCATGAATCCGACAAGGCCGGACCAGATCCCGGCAAGACCCCAGTCGAAGGCAAGCGATAGCCAAATCGCGGGGAGGAAGCCGAGCAGCGCTGCGCCGAGGGTGGTGGTCCTCAGGTAGGCCGCGTCGCCCGCGCCGAGCAGGACGCCGTCGAGCGCGAAGACGATGCCTGCGACCGGGATGATGGCGACGAAGAACCACCACGCGACGTGTGTGCGGTCCAACACGGCGGGGTCGTCGGTGAAGAGTTTCGGTATCACTACGACGCCCGCGGCGAAGAACGCCGCCAAGATCAATGCGAAGAGCTCCGACCAGCGAGTGATGCGACGTGCCAGGCTGCGTGCGCCCCGCGAGTCGCCTGCACCGAGCGCGGCTCCGACCAGGGTTTGCGCGGCGATCGCGAGCGAATCCAGTGTCAAGGCAAGGAAATTCCAGAGTTGCAGGACCAATTGGTGGGCGGCGACGGAGGCAGCGCCGAATCGGGCGGCGACGGCGGCCGCCGAGACGAAACAGGCTTGGAAGGCGAGACTGCGGACGATCAGGTCGCGACCGAGCACCAACTGCGCACGCATAACCGACCAGTGCGGAGCGAGCGAAATCCGTTCATGCACCAGAGCACTGAGGAACAACACGGCCGTCACGGCCTGCCCGGCAACATTGGCCACAGCAGATCCTGGCAGCTCGAGGCGTGGTGCACCGAGCAGCCCGTGCACCAGTACTGGGCACAGCACACCCGAAACCGACAGCCCGGCAACCACGAACAACAACGGTCGACGGGTCTGCTGTACCCCACGCAGCCATCCGTTGCCCGCCATCGAAATCAGGATCAGCGGGACACCGAACAACGCGATCCGCACCCAGAGCAGCGCCTCAGCCGCGATATCCCCACCGCCTGCGATCACATTCGTCAGCGGAGTCGCGAACAGCTGCACCGCAATGACGATCAGCGCCCCCAATACGACGGCGATCCACGTCGCCTGCACGCCCTCGGCCACCGCACCGCGCTCATCCCCTGCACCATGCCTGCGGGCAGCGCGCGCGGTGGTGCCGTAGGACAAGAAGGTCAGCTGCGAACTCGCCTGAGCCAGAATCAATCCCCCGACCGCAAGCCCGGCCAGCGCCAACGCCCCGAGCCGACCGACCACCGCAAGGTCGAACAGCAGATAGATCGGTTCGGCGACGAGCACACCCAGCGTCGGCACCGCAAGTCCGAGAATCCGCCTCGGCCCGGCATTCGCCGCCGGATCAGCGCGCTCCGGCGGCGCGGCAACCACGATGGACTCGTGCCCAGCGCCCCCGCCGAGGTCCTCAGTACTCACCCGCTCACCCGAGAGCGGCCAGCAGTGCCGCGACAATGGATTCGGGCGTGCCGTTGGTGGTGTAACCGGCAGCGAAGCGATGTCCGCCGCCACCCAAGGCAGTTGCTATCGCGGCCACGTCGACGCCGTCGGCGCTGCCGGGTGTGGTGTCGCGGGAACGCAGCGACACCGTCCAGCGCTCCTGGATGGTGCGTGACTCCTTGAAGACCGCGGCAACGCCTGCTTCGGCGGTGGTGCGGACGATGTCGACGACACTCTCCGCTTCTTCCGAGCTGACCTCGGCCACATCGGCGCGACGTACGAACGCGTACACCAGGCCCGTGCCGCCATTCGCCGAGGGCACCAACTGCGCGGAGCCCAGGACGCGCGACAGCATCGGCAGCCAGTTGAACGGATGGGTGTCCATCAGCGTGCGGGAGATCTCCGCACCGTCGATACCGGTGGCCAGCAGTCGCTCGGCCAAACGGTGGGTGCCGGGCCGAACCCACCGGAACGAGCCGGTGTCGGTGACAAGCCCTGCGTAAAGGCAGTGCGCCACTTCGGGATCGATCGGCACCTGCCACGCGTCGAGCAACCGGACGAGCACGCTGGTCGTCGACTCCGCGTTCGGATCGACCACATTGACCGTACCGAACCTGGTGTTGGATCGGTGATGATCGAGCACCAGTGTTGTTGCGGCACCGGACAATCGGTCGGCCAAAGCGCCGAGCCTGCCCGCGCTGCCGCAGTCCACGGCCACCAGCAGGTCCACCTCACGCGGTACCTGCTCCGGCGCGACCAAATGATGCGCGCCTGGCAACGACCGCATCGAAACGGGCAAATCGGCCGGTTCGGCGAACGACACCCACACCGGAATGCCGCGACGATGCAGGATCAACGCCAATGCCAGCCCGCTGCCGATGGTGTCGGCATCGGGCTGCACGTGGCACAGGATGGTGACCGAGCGTGCGGCCGCCAATGCCGCGACGGCCGCATCGAGATCCGCCGCGCCGAGACCAACTGCTTCGGGCATCGTCGTCATTGCCTACCGCATGTCACTCGTCGGTGTCGCGTTCGACCTTGTACGGATCGGACTCGCCTGCGTGGGTAGCGGTGGCCGCCACCTTCGCCACCGCTTCGTCGGCGGCTTTGGCCTTGGCCAGCAATGCCTCCATGTCCGCAGCCACCTCCGGCACCTTGTCGAGCACAAAGGCCAGCGTCGGGGTGAACTTCACGCCGGTGCCTGCGCCCACCTTCGAACGCAGCACGCCCTTCGCCTTCTCCAGGCCCATGGCCGCACCCTCGTAATCGGGTTCGACGTCCAAGCTTTCGCCCAGCACCGTGTAGTACACCTTGGCGTCCCGCAGATCCGGGGAGACCTTGGCGTCGGTGATGGTCACGAAATTCAGGCGCGGATCCTTCACCTCGTACTCGATCGCGGTCGCCACGATCGCGGAAATCCGCTTGGCGAGTCGGCGTGCCCTGGCTTGATCCACCATGGCTGAACCCTCCTCACAATAAAACGTCAGTCTTCGGGTCCGAAGACCCTGCGGCGCACTGCCAGCAACTCTAACTCCGGACGGGCGGCAACGTGCCGCTCACATTTGTCGAGCACCTCGGTCAGATGATCCATTCCGGAACTGACCATGGCGACTCCCAGCAACGACCGGCGATGCCGATCGTGTTCCCCGCCTTCGGCGGCACTCACCCCGAAGCGTTGCAGCTCGGCCAGCACCGGCCGGATCACCGAACGC
The DNA here is from genome assembly GCF_045208035.1 of Nocardia sp. NBC_01009. NCBI lineage: Bacteria > Bacillati > Actinomycetota > Actinomycetes > Mycobacteriales > Nocardiaceae > Nocardia > Nocardia sp. NBC_01009. The sequence continues at coordinate 7,022,087 of NZ_CP108695.1, forward strand.
TTCTCCTTCAGTGAATGCACGTCACCGAGCAGGATGTCGAACTCCAGTGCACCGAGGTACACGCACACCTCTTCAGTGTCGAGATTCTTCAGTATCGAGACGATAGCGCCGTCAGGTCGCGCCCACCCGAGCCCTGGCTTTCGCCGGGGTGACGGGCGGGCGCGACGCTGTTGCGGCTATCAGTCGCGCGGCTTCTCGCGCAGCTCGTAGGCCTCGATGATGTCGCCTTCCTTGATGTCGGAGTAGGTGACGGTCATACCGCATTCGAAGCCCTCGCGGACCTCTGCGGCGTCATCCTTCTCACGCTTCAGGGAGGAGATCGACATCGTCTCGGCGATCACCACGTTGTCACGCAGCAGCCTGGCCTTCGCATTGCGCTTGACCGAACCGGAGGTAACCATGCAGCCGGCGATGTTGCCGATCTTGGAGGACCGGAAGATCGCGCGGATCTCGGCGCGACCCAGCTCGACCTCTTCGTAGATCGGCTTGAGCATGCCCTTGAGGGCCTTCTCGATCTCATCGATGGCCTGGTAGATCACCGAGTAGTACCGGATGTCCACGCCTTCGCGGTTGGCCAACTCGGTCGCCTTGCCCTCGGCACGGACGTTGAACCCGATGATGATCGCGTTCGACGCCGACGCCAAGTTGACGTTGGTCTCGGTGACACCACCGACACCACGGTCGATGACCCGCAGACGCACCTCGTCGTCCACCTGGATACCGAGCAGCGCCTCTTCGAGGGCCTCGACGGTACCGGAGTTGTCGCCCTTGAGGATCAGGTTCAGCTCCGAAGTCTCCTTCAGTGCGGCATCCAGATCTTCCAAGCTGATCCGCTTGCGGCTGCGAGCGGCCAGTGCGTTGCGCTTACGCGCATTGCGGCGGTCGGCGATCTGACGTGCGATGCGGTCCTCGTCGACAACCAGGAGGTTGTCACCGGCGCCCGGCACCGACGTGAAGCCGATGACCTGGACCGGTCGCGACGGCAGCGCCGCAACAACATCCTCGCCGTGCTCGTCGACCATGCGACGGACGCGACCGTAGGCGTCGCCCGCCACGATCGAGTCGCCGACACGCAGCGTGCCGCGCTGGATGAGCACGGTTGCCACCGGACCACGGCCGCGGTCGAGGTGCGCCTCGATGGCGACACCCTGGGCGTCCATGTCCGGGTTGGCCCGCAGGTCCAGCGATGCGTCCGCGGTCAGCACGACCGCTTCCAGCAGCGCCTCGATGTTGGTGCCCTGCTTGGCGGAGATGTCGACGAACATGGTGTCGCCGCCGTACTCCTCGGTCACCAGACCGTATTCGGTCAGCTGCTGCCGGATCTTGTCCGGGTTCGCGCCTTCCTTGTCGATCTTGTTGACCGCCACCACGATCGGCACGTCGGCCGCTTGGGCGTGGTTGATCGCTTCCACCGTCTGCGGCATGACGCCGTCGTCGGCCGCGACCACCAGGATCGCGATGTCGGTGGCCTTCGCACCACGAGCACGCATGGCGGTGAACGCCTCGTGACCCGGGGTGTCGATGAAGGTGATCAGTCGGTCTTCGTCGTTGACGTGCGTCAGCACCTGGTAGGCGCCGATGTGCTGGGTGATGCCACCGGCCTCGCCCTCACGGACGTTGGCCTTACGGATCGTGTCGAGCAGTCGGGTCTTACCGTGGTCGACGTGACCCATGACGGTCACCACCGGCGGCCTGATCTGCAGGTCTTCCTCGCCACCCTCGTCCTCGCCGTAGGTGAGGTCGAAGCTTTCGAGCAGCTCGCGATCCTCGTCCTCCGGGCTGACGACGTGCACGACGTAGTTCATCTCGCTGCCGAGCAGCTCGAGGGTCTCGTCGTTCACCGACTGGGTAGCGGTGACCATTTCGCCGAGGTTGAACAGCGCCTGGACCAGCGAGGCCGGGTTGGCGTCGATCTTCTCCGCGAAGTCCGACAGCGATGCGCCGCGGGCGAGACGGATGATCTCGCCGTTGCCGCGCGGCAGCCGCACGCCGCCGACGGCGGGCGCCTGCATGTTCTCGTACTCGGCGCGCTTCGCCCGCTTCGACTTGCGGCCACGACGGACCGCGCCGCCGGGACGACCGAAGGCACCGGCTGCGCCACCACGGCCACCGGGACCGCCGGGACGACCACCGCCGCCACCGGGACGACCACGGAAACCGCCCGCCGCGGGAGCACCCGCACCGGCACCGGGCGCACCCGTGCCGCCACCGCCACCGCCACCGGGACCGCCGCGGTAGCCACCGCCACCGCCACCGGGACGACCGCCGGGTCCACCCGGACGACCGCCGGGACCGCCCGGACGACCGGCACCCGCGCCGCCGCCCGGACCCGGACGGGCCGAACGAGCAGGCATGGCACCGGGATTCGGGCGCGGCGGCATCGAGCCGGGGCTCGGCCGCGGTCCACCCGGACGGGGACCACCCTGACCAGCGGCCGGACGGGGACCGCCCTGACCGGGAGCCGGACGGGCGCCGCCCTGCGCGGGTGCGCCGGGACGCGGACCGTGCCCGGGACCCGGGCGAGGACCGCCTTGGCCGGGGGCAGGACGCGGCGCGGGGCGCTCACGCTCGGGAGCCGAGGAATACGGATTGTTGCCGACCCGAGGGGTCTTGGGGCCTGGCTTCGGACCGCCCGCGGGACCACCGGGGCGCGGGCCGGAGCCCTGCGCGGGGGTGCCGGGGCGCTGTTGCTGCGGCTGACCGGGCCGCGGACCACCTGGGGTCGGGCGCGGACCGGCCGGAGCCGGAGCAGCCTTCGCCGCGGGAGCCGACTGTGCGGCGTCCTGAACCGGCGCCGATTCGCGCGCGACCGGGGCCGCGGGAGCCGGCTTCACGGCCGGACCGGGGCGCACCGCGTCGGCGACGCGCTCGGCGGGCCGGGCGACGGGCTCAGCGGTTTCCCGTGCGGCCGGAGCCGCGGGGGTGGCTGCCGGGGCCGGAGCCGGAGTACGTGGACCCGGACGCGGGCCACCCGGGGTGGGCTTGGCGGCCGGACGGGTCGTCGACGCCGATCCGGGCCGCGCCTCGGACTTGGCTGCTCCATTGGCCGGTGCGGACTTCGCCGCCACCGACTCGCGCAGCCGACGTGCGACGGGTGCTTCCACCGTCGAGGACGCCGACTTCACGAACTCGCCCTGCTCCTTGAGCTTTGCGAGTAGTTCTTTGCTTGTGACACCGAGTTCTTTGGCCAACTCGTGCACGCGGGCTTTGCCTGCCACTGCTCTCCTCACTGAGAGGTCGAGCAGTGCCTCCGCCTAGGGAAGGCGGGCCCGCACGACCTCGGGTTATCTCCGATGGACGTTCATCGTTGGTGCTTCACGGTGTGCTCATGAGTGCTCGTGCCTGTTCTCGAGGTACTTCTCCAGGGCTGAGATATCCAGATGTCCGGACACTCGTAGTGCTCTGCCGAATGCTCGGCGTCGCTCTGCTGCGGTCAAACAAACCGAAACGGGGTGCAACCAGGCACCCCGTCCGGGAAGTCTGCGCTGTGGATCGGGAACGATCGCAAAAGCATGAGAACCATTTGTGCCGGTCTCACATTCCCGCGCCACGATCCGCAACAGGTCGACGGCCAACTCGTGCTTTCGGCATCCGATGCAAGTCCGCACCGGAGCTGCCGGACGCTGGGGCGTCGCTGGCTGCTGGCTGGTGCGGTCGGGCAAGGAAACCGAAGGCTCGCGTTGAACCTGAGACCACTCTACCGCTGCCCCGGTCAGATCACCGAACCCCGCCCCCGCGGAAGTTACCAACATGTCATCCGAAGCATCCGGTATCAGGCCCATACGCGGCTCACCGCGAGCGGTGTCGGTCAACTTCGATGCGCTTCCGTTCGCACACTGCCGCCCATGTCAGGGGCCGCGTCGCTGCGGATATCGATGCGCCAGCCGGTCAAGCGGGCCGCCAGGCGGGCATTCTGCCCCTCCTTGCCGATCGCCAGCGAGAGCTGGAAGTCCGGCACCACGACCCGCGCAGCGCGCGCCTCCGCATCGACGATGGTGACCGATACCACTTTGGACGGCGAGAGCGCATTGCCGACGAAAGTCGCCGGGTCCTCCGCGAAATCGATGATGTCGATCTTCTCGCCTGCCAGCTCGCTCATCACATTGCGCACCCGCTGCCCCATCGGGCCGATACAGGCACCCTTGGCGTTGACTCCCGGCACGGTGGTGCGCACCGCGATCTTGGAGCGGTGCCCGGCTTCACGAGCGACCGCGACGATCTCCACCGAGCCGTCGGCGATCTCGGGAACCTCGAGCGCGAACAGCCGGCGCACCAGATTCGGGTGCGTCCGCGACAGCGTGATCTGCGGGCCGCGCGGGCCGCGCGAGACGCCGACGACGTAGCACTTGATCCGGTCGCCGTGCTCGTAGGTTTCGCCGGGCACCTGCTCGGCGGGCGGGATCAAGCCCTCGGTCCCGTGCATCTCGCTACCGATGCGCACCACGATGGTGCCGCGGGCGTTGGCGCGCGCGTCGCGCTGCACGACGCCGCCGACGATGTCGCCCTCATGGGTGGCGAACTCGCCGAAGGACTTCTCGTTCTCCGCATCGCGCAGTCGCTGCAACACCACCTGGCGTGCGGTGGTCGCGGCGATCCGGCCGAATCCCTCTGGGGTGTCGTCCCATTCGGAAATCATGTTGCCGTCGGCGTCGACCTCCATGGCCATCACCCGCACGACGCCGGTCTTCTGGTTGATGTCGATGCGCGCGTTGGGCTGGTGGCCCTCGGTGTGCCGGTAGGCGGTGAGCAATGCCGACTCGATCGCGGAGATCACGGTCTCGATCGAGATCCCCTTGTCGGCGACAATCGCGCGCAGGGCTTCGATTTCGATGTTCATTCCACGATCCCTTCGGTCGGCGAATCGGACGCTGTTATTGATTCGGACAATGCATCGGTCGTTCCTAGAACTTCTTCTTCCTGTCCCGGCCGCGGACGGCCGGGCACAACTCCACCCGCAAGCTCGAGCTCACCCGCACCGGGCGGCGAAAACTCGACCTGGACGACGGCTTCGGCGATGTCGGCGAGCGCGACGCTGACCCGATGCGGGTTGCGTTTGCCGCCGAGCACCAGCGCCACCGTGCCGCCGGTGAGCGCACCGACCCTGGCTTCGAACTTGTCCGATCCACCCGAATCAGGGGCGGGCACCCCGGGTCGTAGCGAGATCCGCACTTTACGCCCACGGGCGCGACGCCAGTGCCGCTCGACGGTGAGCGGGCGATCGATGCCGGGTGTAGTGACTTCCAGCAGATACTCCGTCTCGCCGAAATCGCCTGCCTCGTCGAGATGCTCGGAGAGCTCCCTGCTGAGTTCCGCGATGGTGTCCAGATCCGCAGCGTCGTCGCTGTCCACGATCACCTTCACCCGAGCCTGCGCTTCCGCGTGCTTGCCGGCCGTCGAAATCTCGACGCCCTCGAGGTCGAATCCTCGGCGTTCGACGAGTCCAGCAACCAGCTGGCTCAGCCTTTCCTCGGTCGGCATCGGCATATGGGGCGACTCCTGGTTCAGTTGTGACGTGGCGGGAAAATTCTCTACCGAAGGTCTAGCGTAACGCGCCACGAGAGTGTAAAGGACCAGCGGCCTGAGGCAAGTTTCCTGTGTATGCGGCGGCCGGTCTCCGGCGAACAGGCCGGTCGACGGATGGTCGGGGACACCGCGCGAATCTGGCACGATGGTGCCGTGCCCATCCGCCATCATGCCCCGCCGCGCGCCGGGTGTACCTCCGGCATCGCCATCGACCGGCATGGTTGCGCGGACCGCTTATCGGTCGGTCACCGCGTGACGGTGGACCGGCGCACCGCATTGCGCATCGCCGGTGGCGGCACGGTCGGCGCGCTGACGCTCGGCGCGGCAGTCGGTTGCGCCGACGACACGATCTACGAGCCGGATCCGCTTGCCGCACAAGAGGTTCTGGCCCGCGCCGACGCCGTAGCAGCGACCGCGGCGATCGCGCTGACGCCGCAGCGGCACGCCGCGCTGACCACGATCGCGAGCGAACGCACCGCGCACGCCGATGCCTTGCGGGCCGAGATCAACCGGGTGATCGGGGTCTTCGGCGATGGCACCACCCCGACGCATCGCACCCGTTCGATGGACACCCCGGCCGACACGGGATCGGCACCGACGGCGGCGGGTGCGGCCGTACCACCCCTCACACCTCCGACGATCGATCAGTTACGTGATCGTCTCGCCACGTCCCAACAGTCCGCCGGCGATCTCGCGCGCACCCTATCGGGCTACCGGGCAGGGCTGTTGGCCTCCATCAGCGCGGCCTGCGCAACCGAGGCGGGAGTGCTGCTGGCATGACCGACGCCGAGCGCCTTGCCCTGATCGACGCGTTGAACGCCGAATACGCGGCGGTATACGCCTACGGCGTGATCGACGCTTACGCCTCCACCGAACGCGACCGGCTCGTCACCCAATACACCGCCGCGCACCGAGCCCGCCGCGACAGCACCGTCGAGGCCCTGACCGCGGCGGGCACCACCGCACCACCACCGGATGCCGCCTACACGGCCCCGTTCCCGATCGACGACCCGATCCCAGCGGCCAACCTCGCGGTCACCGTGGAAACCGACTGCGCGGTCGCCTGGCGCTCCGTGGTCGAACGCGCCGACACCGAACTCGTCCGCTGGATGGGCATCGAAGCGCTCACCGAATCGGCTCTGCGCCAAGCCACTTGGCAGGCGATCCTCGGCGCCGCCCCCCCGACGGTCGCCTTTCCGGGCATGGCTTGACGTCCGTCGGTCGGTCCTGCCCACAGCGCACTCCGACGCGTGCGACCGGCGCCGACCGCTGACGCACGGTGGCAGAACAGACAGCCGTGCTTTTGGGATCCGACTTGTTTGCGGGTACCCGCAAGTGGTCAGTGTCCCGATAGCGACCGCGGCCACGGTACGCCCGCTCAGGGGTAAAACGGGATCGGCCGACCCCCTCCGAGGTCGGCCGATCCCGTCGAGTTGCGGTGACTACGGGCGCATCGTGTACGCGCCGTCGTAGGAGGCGACCTGGTTCCAGACGCGGTCGAAACGCTCGCGGTCCGCGAGCGGGGTGCGCAGCGCGCCGACGGCCCACGCCTGCTGTGCGGCAGTCGCGGTGGGCTTGCCGTAGAGGGTGGTGGCGTAGGTGTTGAAGTCGCGGATCTGGAAGTCGAAGATCAGGTCGAGCACGTCGCGGTCGAGGCCGGTGATCGCGGCCTGCTCCAGGATCAGCTGGCCGTAGACCACCAGGGAGAACAGATGGCCGATGGTCAGCATGAAGTCCAGGTCCTTCTGCTGGTCGGCGTCGGGGGCGGCCGTGGTCAGCAGGGTGCGCAGGGCCTGGGCCTGCTCGTAGAAGCGGGCCACGTTCGCGACATCGGTGTGCTTGTCGTAGACGGGGGTCCAGTCGGCGAACTGCACCTTGCCCGCACCGCGCGCCGGGCCCTGCCGGAAGAAGAACTCGTCGTCGGCCGCGTCGAGGCGGGTGCCGACCTCCGGGTACTCCTTCGGGTTGAACAGGTAGTTCGGCATGAACTTCAGGATCTGGCCGACATTGACGTGCACGGTACCTTCGAGCCGGGGCAGGGTGCCGATGTAGCGGGCGACCTGGGCGAAGTAGGTGTTCTTCTCGAAACCCTTGGCGGCGAGCACATCCAGCAGCAACGTCATGACGGTCTCGCCCTCGGAGGTCACCTTGGACTTCGTCATCGGGTTGAACAGCAGGTAGCGGCGGTCTTCGAGGCTGGCCGTGCGGAAGTAGTCGACGGCCCGGTCGCTGAACAGCTTCATCGCGGTGATGCGGGCGTAGGCATCGACGAAGTTCGTCCGAACATGCGGGAAGTCGGTGACCGGGTTGCCGTAGAGGATGCGGTTGTTCGAGTGGGTGATCGCCTCGTAGAACGAATGCTCGACCATGCCGATGCTGCCGTGGCAGAGGTTGAACTTGCCGACGTTGACGGTGTTCAGCGCGGCGGAGAAGGCTTCGGGACCGGTGGAGAGGATGTCCTCGGCGGTCACCGGGTAGTTGTGCAGCGCGAAGGTGCTGACGTAGAGCTGGCCGTGGATGACGTTGTCGATCAGCTCGTAGTCGTCGTGGCGGCTGTCGGCGGCGAACCACACGTAGCCCTCGGCGCCCTCGATGTCGGAGCGGCGTGAGAACACCGATACCATGCTGGCGACGTTGCCGTTGCCGATGTAGTACTTGGTGCCGTTGGCGCGGAACAGGATTCCCGCTTCGGCGTCGGCGCTGCCGGGTTCGGTCGGCGTCAGCACCAGGTCGGTGTTGTAGATGTCGGCGCCGTGGTCACGCTCGGACAGACCGAACGCCATCACCTGGCCGTCGGCGAGGTCGGCGGCGGCCCGCTTCTTGGCGGCCTCGTTGTCGCTCTGCCAGATCGGGCCGAGGCCGAGGATGGTGACCTGCTCGGCGTACCAGTACGCGAGACCGTAGAACCCGAAGATCTCTGAGAGCGCCGCATTGCGGGCCGCGTCCCAGCGCCGGTTCGCGTCGCCGTCGGCATAGGCGGCGGGCGTCAGGAAGGTCGCGAACAGCTTTTCCTTCTTGGCGAACTCGAGAAACTCCGACACCCACACCGCGTCCGCGTCATCGGTGAGCAGCTGTCGCTTGCCCCGCGATTCGAACCACTCGATGGTGGCCTTCAACAGTCGCCGCGTCTCGGCGTCGAACTGCTGTGGGTCGTAGGTGGCGGGGTTGAACAACAACGCGTCGGTGCTCGTCATGTCGGTTAACTTACCAGCGAGTAACAGCAGCCCGGAGGGGGTCCACCATAGTCGGCCCGGCGAATCTTCCCTACGGAACCGTAGGTCGGACGCGCTTTCCGCACTAGGTCCGATACATCCGGCCCGTCGCGACACAGGAAGACACCTCGATGGTCGATGGCGGCTCGGCAAGATCCGCGACACCTCCGTTCGAGGGCCGCGGCTTTGTTCCGACGCCGCGCCCAGAAAAGAGGTGTGAGCCTTATCCGCAAGCACCAGGAAGCCCCGGTCGACTGGGCCGCTTTGCATCAGCGTTTGCCGCAGCCGCCGGGGCTTTCTATTTCCTGGTCCGGTTGTCGAGGGCTAGGTAAAACCCGCCGAATGGAGCGTCGTTCGCAGCGGCGCTCCCTCAGCAACCGCCACTCGAGGTGACGGACTGAGCCACCGTCAGCCGCGGACCTGCGCGAGCACCGAATCCACCACCGATTCCGCTGGTACCTCGATGGATTCGCCGGTGAACCGGTCGCGGATCTCGACCTTGCCCTCGGCCCAGCCGCGGCCGACCACCACGATCAGCGGCACACCGATCAGCTCGGAATCCTTGAATTTCACACCGGGCGAGGCCTTGCGATCGTCGAGGACGACCTCGAGGCCCGCCGCATCCAGTTGTGCGGCAACCTGTTCGCCGCCGTCGCGAGCGGACTCGTCCTTGTTCGCGATCACCACGTGCACATCGAACGGAGCGACCTCGCGCGGCCAGCGCAGACCCTTGTCGTCGTGCTGCTGCTCCGCGATGACAGCCACCATCCTGGACACCCCGACACCGTAAGAGCCCATGGTGAGCCGGACCGGCTTGCCGTTCTCGCCGAGCACATCGACGTCGAACGCGTCGGTGTACTTGGTGCCGAGCTGGAAGATGTGTCCGATCTCGATGCCGCGCGCCGAAACCAGCGGGCCCGCGCCGTCGGGTGAGGGGTCGCCGTCGCGCACCTCGGCGGCCTCGATGGTGCCGTCCGGGGTGAAGTCGCGGCCGGCGACCAAGCCGACCACATGCTTGCCAGGCGCGTCGGCGCCGGTGATCCACGCGGTGCCGGTCACCACTCGCGGGTCGACCAGGTAGCGAACACCGTTGTCCAGCAACGCCTTCGGCCCGATGTACCCCTTGACCAGGAAATCATTGGCGGCGAAATCGGCCTCGGTGAGCAATTCCACCTCGGCGGGTTCGACCGACACGCCGAGGCGCTTGTCGTCCACCTCCCGGTCACCGGGGATGCCGATGCCGACGATTTCGGTCTTGCCGTCCGGATGGCGCAGCTTCACCATGATGTTCTTCAGGGTGTCGGCCGCGGTGACCGGACGACCGTAGCTCTCCGCGATGCCTGCGCCATTGGCCCAATCGACCAGCGTCGCAATGGTCGGGGTGTCGGGGGTGTCGTGCACAACAGCCGCGCGCAGCCCTTCCAGCGGGATCGCCGCGGGCGCGGGCGTGACCACGGCCTCCACGTTGGCCGCGTACCCGGACTCGACGCAGCGCACATAGGTGTCCTCACCGACCGGGCTCTCGGCCAAGAACTCCTCCGACGCGCTGCCGCCCATCGCACCCGAGGTCGCGGCCACGATTACATAGTCGACGCGGAGCCGCTCGAAGATACGGCGATAGGCATCGCGGTGGGCCTGGTAGCTGCGCTTCAGTCCGTCCTCGTCCAGATCGAAGGAGTAGGAGTCCTTCATGACGAACTCGCGCCCACGCAGGATGCCCGCGCGGGGACGTTCCTCGTCACGGTACTTGGTCTGGATCTGATACAACGTGACCGGAAGATCCTTGTACGAGTTGTATTCGCCCTTCACAGTGAGCGCGAACAGCTCCTCGTGGGTGGGGCCGAGCAGATAGTCGGCGCCCTTACGGTCCTGCAGCCGGAACAGGCCGGGACCATATTCGGTCCACCGGTTGGTGGTCTCGTACGGCTCGCGCGGCAGCAGTGCGGGCAGCGAGATCTCCTGGGCGCCGATGGCGTCCATCTCTTCCCGGACGACGTTCTCGACCCGGCGCAGCACCCGCAGGCCCAGCGGCAGCCACGAGTACACACCCGGGGCGACCCGGCGCACGTATCCGGCGCGGACGAGGAGTTTGTGGCTGGGCACCTCGGCGTCGGCGGGATCGTCGCGCAGGGTACGCAGGAACAGGCGGGAGAGGCGGGTGATCACGGAACGACAGGGTAGTCGCTGGCCGGGCGATGTCTGCAAGGCATTGGTCTAATTCGGCCTGATCGGGGGCTCTGCGTAGTTACCCCGGCTACCGCCTCCGAGCCCCGACCGAGCACGCCGGTACCGTATCCGCTCGTGCTGGTGCTGCTGCCTCCTTCCGAAACCAAGTCCGACGGTGGTTGTGACGCGCCCCTCGACCTGACGTCGTTGGCGATGCCGCAGCTCACCCCGGTACGCGACCGCCTGATCAACGAGGTGGTCAAGTTGGCGGCCGACCCCGACGACGCCCGCATTGTCCTCAGTCTCGGCAAGGGAGCCGACGTCGAGATCGCCCGCAATGCGAGCCTGCGCACCTCCCCGACCCGGCCTGCGCTGGAGCGCTACACCGGCGTCCTCTACGACGCTCTCGACGCCCGCGCCTTCACCAAGACGCAGCGGGCCAAGGCCGACGCCAGGCTCGCCATCGGCTCCGCATTGTTCGGCGCCATCCGCGCCACCGACGCGATCCCCGCCTACCGCCTTTCCGGTGGTTCCAAACTCCCCGGCCTGCCCACCCTTTCGGCGATATGGCGCGACGCGCTTCCCGAGGCGCTGCACGCCGAAGCCGCAGGTGAGCTGGTCATCGATCTCCGCTCGGGCAGCTACCAGCAGTTGGGGCGGGTCCCCGGCGCGATCACCGCCAACGTCCTGACCGAACACCCCGACGGCACCCGGACCGTGGTGAGCCATTTCAACAAGCACCACAAGGGTCTGCTCGCCAGGGCTCTGGTCCTCACCCGTGCCGACCCCACCGACATCCGCGCAGTCGCCCGCATCGCGACCAAGTCGGGCCTGAAGACCGAAATCGCCTCCCCTGCAGAGCTTTTGATCATCACCTGAGGCGGGCCACGCGGACTCGCCGACACGATGGCAGTGTTGTGCAGGCTTCTATCCCCTGGGCATTCCTCCGGATCCACTCGCCGTGCGCTGAACATAGGCTGCCGCGATGGGTTTCTACGACTGCCGGTGCATGGTCACCGGTATCGGCCTGGACGGCATCGGTGCGACGGCGGTGTTGATCCGCCGCAATGGCGATGTGTACCAACCGATTTCACTGGGGATTGCAGGCAACTACGACCGGTCGGGAGCGGTCGACGGAGTTATCGAAGACCTCGGCACCGACGTGCTGCTGCGGTACTTCCTGGACCGCCTGAACGACGGCAGGCTCGTCCTCGACGCCGACGCGACCGAATTCGAGCGCGAATCTCCGCCTACCGAAATCGACGAACTGCTCTGGTGCTTCGAACGCAACTGCCTCGACATCAATGACGAACCGGCCGCAGCCGCGATCTTCGACGGGTCGCCGATCCTGCTGGCACTGGTCGCCCAGCCGATCTGGGATGCCGTGACCGCCGCAGCAACTGCCGACCGACTCGAGAACGCATTCCCGGATTCGCCCACCGCGTTGGAGATCTATCGGGACCATTCGTCGGAATTATCCGTGCGGGCCGGGAAGCTGCGCGCCATCAACGATCTCCTTGCCGCCCGCGGCCTGGTCTGGGCCTCGCCCGCACACACCGCACAGCGGTACCCGACGGACTACGGTTGCCAGCACGACAGCGAGGACCTGCGCAGATTCCTCGATGAGGCCAGATGCGACTACCACGACCTACCGATCGTGTTGTCGGCGATCGACTTCTACGAGAAGAAGATCCGCGACCTGCTGATCGACGACTGACTGCTAAGAGCCCGACCTTGCCCTCCGGGCTCTCCCGCGCGCCGGCGACCGCTGTGCGACCGCCGGCACGAGTAGTTCGCGCCCTACCTCGGTCTGCACATGGACCCGGTGTTGCGAACCGCACCGATGCCGACAATGAACGTGAGCCTGTGTCCGCGAGCGAAGTAGCAACCCGCTCGACCAATCGCGACTCGGTCTGCTCGGCAGGCGTCAGATACAGATGCTGAAACTGAAGACGCCCAGCGGGATGTTGAAGCAGAAGGCCACCGAACCCAGCGCAGGAGTCGGTGCCGGCGTTACCGGTTCGGCAGAGGCAGCGGGAGCTGCAGCTGTGCCGACAAGCAAGGTGATGGCAATCGCGGCGAGCGTCGAAGCAATCTTCGTGGTCATTTCAACGTTTCCTTAGCTAGGTGACGATGATGAGACTCCCGACCCGGTGATGGCTACTTCTACGATGGTCCGCCGATGCCAGGACTTCCACAAGCCCGCTCCTGCGAGGGCAGCACTCTTCCACGCCCCACGGCATAGCGATACCACATGGGTCAGAAGGGCCCGTTGACCCACAGAACGCGCGGTGGGATCGAAGAAGATGTCCCGCGGCTCACGAAACCGTCAGCCGAATCATGTGACTTTCATCACAATTCTTGCGATGTGGGCGGCAACAGCGGCGTCGGCTTACAGTTTGTCGGCGTTCGCGGTCAGATCTCGAATGAGCAGAGCGGTGTGCAGCGAGGTGCGGGACTCACCGTCCTCGAGATCGACGTCGAGAATGCGCTCGATGCGCGCCAGCCGGTCGTAGAGCGTCGGCCTGCTGATGTTGAGTCTGCGTGCGAGTTCGGTTTTGTTGCCCGCCACATCGAGGAATTGCCGCAACGTGCGGGTCAGGTCGGCCGCATGCCGAATGTCGTAGCGCAGCAGCGCACTCAGCTCGGTTTCGGCGAAGCTCTGCACGCCGGGCTCGTTGCGGATGAGGGAGAGCAGGCCGCGCAACCGAACGTCCCCGCCGCGATAGAAGGGCCGCGGCGCGGACGTTTCCAGCGATAGCGCAACCTCGGCGACATGCATGGCGTGGGCCAGTTCGCGCGCGGTGTCCAGCAGCGATTCCGATTCCGCGCCAACGCCGACGACCACGCGCTGCACACCGTCGACACGGCGCACTTCGGCCGTGATCGCCAGGCAGATCCCGTGCAGCACCTCGTCGAGGTCGGCGGTACGCGGGACCGCGAGGATCATGCTGACGCGATCGCCGTGATCCGCCGCGGTCAGCGCGGCGGCTTTCGTCAACCCGAGGCCGTGCGTCACCGCGTCGAGCACGCCCACGCTGCGGCGCTGCCTGGCGACCTGATCGGTTTCGTCCAGCGCGGCAACATCCATCGCGAGTGGCACGTAATTCGCCCGGCGCGCAAGCAGACCCAGCGCCGCGGCCCTGGCCTGCGCGTCACGCTCGTCGAGCACTCTGCCGTTGACCAGGTCGTCGATGAGGCCGGTCTGCGCCTGCCGGTGCAGTCCGAAGCGATCCTTGTCGATCATCCGATGCAGGGTCAGGGTTTGGGCGGCGCGCTCGAGCACCATGCGCGCCCGTGGGGTCGGCACCCAGCTGGAGCGCAGGATCAGCCTGCCCCACCGCTGAGTGTGCGGACCGACCGCCACCACATCCCAGCCTTCGGGCAGCATGCGCGAGGTGGTCTCCCAGTTCTCCAGAATCGCCGAGGTGGTGGTGTGCCGCGCGGTCAGTGCGAGCACCCGATGGGAAAGGTCTTCGAGCACCACCGAGCAGTCGAGCATGCCCGCGGCGGTCTTGACGATCTCCGCCAGCGAGGCGCGCCGGACGCTGAGTTCGGTGAAGGTCTCGTGCACCGTCCTCGCGAACTCCAGCTCGGCGTATTGATCGGCCACGATCACCCGGTGCACCGCCTCGGTGATCTCGACGAACCTCGTAATCCGGTGCAGTGCGATCACCGGCAGTCCGAGCGCGTCGGCGGTGGTCGCGACCACCGGAGCCAAGGCAGGCACGGCGTCGCCGAGCTCGACGACCAGACCGGACACGCCCGCTCCCGCCAACGCCGACAGATAGTCGACCGTAGCCGTGTCACTGCCACTCAAGGCTGGTCCGGTGGTCAGAATCAGTTCGCCGCCGACCAGCAGCTCGGCGACCTCCGGCAGATCGCTGACATGGACCCACCGCACCGGACGATCCAGCGATCCCCCACCGACGACCTGCGGATCCCCCGCACGCACCACCGGCATGGCCAAGACATCCGCAACAGACAGCAACACCGACGAATCGTAATACGAAAACGCAAATCGCGTACAGATTGTCGGCTCACGGATGCCGATTCATGCGGCAGAGTGAGACTCGACAACTTCGATCCGGCGCACGCCGGGATCCAGCAAAGCACCAGTAGGAACGACAACCCGCGCGCATTCTGGATCCCGGCGCACGCTGGGAATACAGCCGAATCCACGCCGATGACGCCGAGGGCACCGACGCCCGGAGGCAGCTACACACCGACGCTCACGGATCGAATCGAGGAGATATGCAGACAATCGCGCATTGGGTCGACGGCAAGGGCTTCGCAGGAACGAGTGCCGCGACCGCGCCGGTGACCAATCCTGCGACCGGTGTGGTGACCGGGCAGGTAGCGCTGGCGAGCGTCGAGGACGTGCAGGCGGCGATCGATTCCGCGACCGCGGCGTTCCCCGCGTGGCGCGACGCCTCGCTGACCCGCCGGACCCAGGTGCTGTTCCGGTTCCGTGAGCTGCTCAACGAACGCAAAGAGGAACTGGCCAAGCTGATCACCGCCGAGCACGGCAAGGTGCTCTCCGATGCGCTCGGCGAGGTGGCCCGCGGTCTGGAGATCGTCGAATTCGCCTGTGGCATCCCGCATCTGATCAAGGGCGGATACACCGAGAACGCTTCGACGAAGGTGGACATCTTCTCGATCCGCCAGCCGTTGGGTCCGGTGGCCGTTATTTCGCCGTTCAATTTCCCGGCGATGGTGCCGATGTGGTTCTTCCCGGTCGCGATCGCCGCGGGCAACACCGTAGTGCTCAAGCCGAGCGAGAAGGATCCGTCCGCGTCGCTGTGGATGGCCGAGCTGTGGCACGAAGCGGGCCTGCCCGCAGGCGTTTTCAATGTGGTGCAGGGCGACAAGGTCGCCGTCGACGAGCTGCTCGACAACCCGGGCATCAAGGCCGTCTCGTTCGTCGGCTCGACCCCGATCGCGAAATACGTCTACCATCGCGGCACCGCGAACGGCAAGCGGGTGCAAGCCCTCGGCGGCGCGAAGAACCACATGCTCGTGCTGCCGGACGCGGATCTGGACCTGGCCGCCGACGCCGCGGTCAACGCCGGTTTCGGCTCCGCGGGCGAGCGCTGCATGGCGATCAGCGTGGTGCTCGCGGTCGGCTCCGTCGGCGACGAGCTGGTCGCCAAGATCGCCGAACGGGCCGGGACGATCAAGACCGGCGACGGCACCCGCGATACCGACATGGGTCCTCTGGTGACCCGGGAGCACCGCGACCGCGTCGCCGCGTACATTGATGCGGGCGAATCCGCCGGAGCCACCGTAGTTCTCGACGGCCGCGGCATCGAAGCCGACGGCGCGGCAAACGGGTTCTGGCTCGGGCCGACGATTCTCGATCACGTCGGCACCGATATGAGCGTCTACACCGACGAGATCTTCGGTCCCGTCCTGTCGGTGGTCCGGGTCGACACCTACGACGACGCGCTGGCGCTGATCAACGCGAACCCCTACGGCAACGGCACTGCGATCTTCACCAACGACGGCGGCGCGGCCCGGCGCTTCCACAACGAGGTCGAAGTCGGCATGGTCGGCATCAACGTGCCGATCCCGGTTCCCATGGCGTACTACAGCTTCGGCGGTTGGAAGAATTCGCTGTTCGGCGATTCGCATGCACACGGCACCGATGGCGTCCACTTCTTCACCCGAGGCAAGGCCGTCACCAGCCGCTGGCTCGATCCGAGCCACGGCGGGCTCGAATTGGGCTTCCCCCAGAACAAGTAACGCCCGCGAAAGCACCGCCCACAGACCAAGTGACGCAGGAGAACTCGCCGATGACGCTGCCCAACGGATTGACGCCCGACCAGGCGCGGCAGGCCGCTGCCCGCGCCTATGAACTCGACCGCCGCCACGTTTTCCATTCGTGGTCCGCGCAGGCGCAGATCAACCCGATGACCATCACCGCCTCGCAGGGCTGCCACGTCTGGGATGGCGAGGGCAACAGGCTGCTCGATTTCTCCTCTCAGCTCGTCAACACCAATATCGGGCATCAACATCCGAAAGTCGTTGCCGCGGTGCAGGAGCAGGCGGCCAAGCTCTGCACCGTGGCACCGCAGCACGTGAACGAGGCACGCTCGGAGGCCGCGCGGTTGATCGCCGAACGCACGCCGGGCGCGTTGAACAAGATCTTCTTCACCAACGGCGGCGCCGACGCCGTCGAGCATGCGGTGCGGATGGCGCGGCTGCACACCGGCCGCTACAAGGTGCTGGCGCGCTACCGTTCGTATCACGGCGGCACCGAGACCGCGATCAACCTCACCGGCGATCCGCGACGCTGGCCCAACGACCACGGCAATAGCGGCGTCGTGCACTTCTTCGGACCCTTTCGCTATCGCTCGCAGTTCCATTCGAGCGACGACACCGAGGAAACCGAGCGCGCGCTGGCGCATCTCGAGCAGACCATCGTCTTCGAGGGGCCGAGCACTATTGCCGCGATCATCCTAGAATCCGTCCCCGGCACAGCGGGAATCATGGTCCCGCCGCCCGGATACCTGGCCGGGGTGCGGGCGTTGTGCGACAAGTACGGCATCATCTTCATCGCTGATGAGGTGATGTCGGGGTTCGGCCGCACCGGAAAGTGGTTCGCGATAGAGCATTTCGAGGGTGTCGTACCGGATCTACTCACCTTCGCCAAGGGCGTGAACTCCGGATATGTGCCGCTCGGTGGCGTCGCGATCAGCCCGGCCATTGCAGCGACGTTCGATGATCGACCGTATCCAGGCGGGCTGACCTACTCCGGTCACCCCTTGGCGACGGCCGCGGCGGTGGCGACCATCAACGCGATGACCGACGAACGCATCGTCGAGAATGCCGCCGACATCGGTGCGCGCGTGCTCGGCCCCGGCCTCCGGGATCTTGCCGAGCGCCACCCCAGCATCGGCGAGGTCCGCGGGATCGGCGTCTTCTGGGCCCTGGAACTCGTCCGCGACCGAGCGACCCGCGAACCACTCGCCCCCTACGGCGGTAGCAGTCCGGCGATGACCGAGATCGTCGCGGCCTGCCGCGCGGCGGGGCTGCTGGTATTCGTCAACTTCAACCGGTTGCACGTCGTGCCACCCTGCATCGTCAGCGAAGGCGAGGCAAAGGAAGGTCTGACCATCCTCGACGACGCCCTGCTGAGGGCCGACCAACACGTCGACTGAGATAACACGGGCGCCGTTTTGCCATCTCGTCGATCGATGATGGAGTTGGGAGACGGAATTCCAACCACCTGTGGGCTGTTCCAGTTGTACGTGACCCCTACCACCGTGCTTTCCGATGACCTGAAGAAGTACCTGGACGAGTCGAAGGTGTTCGCGACCGCGGCGACCATCGGACCCAACGGACAACCGCACCTGACCGTCGTCTGGGTGAAGCGTGAAGGCGAAGACCTGCTGTTCTCCACCACCGTGGACCGCCAGCAGGGCAAGAACCTCGCCCGCGATCCGCGCATCACCGTGATGATCAATCCGCCGGAGAATCCGTACGTATACGCAGAGATTCGTGGCACGGCGACCATGACGCCCGATCCCGACAAGACACTGCCGAATGAGCTGTCGCACAAGTACAGCGGGCTGCCCTATCTGGAATTCAATCCGGCGTCGGTCAACGACGGACCCCGCGTCATCGTGCGCGTCACTCCACGCAAGGTCGCAGGCCGCATGTAATCCGCTCGGGGCCAGGCAGTTTCAGCTCTGCTGGGCCTCTTCCTGTGTGTGCTGCGCCTGCGCGATCTCGGCGGCGGTGTACCGCAACGTCATTGCGACGAGCCCGACCAGCAGCGCGCCGACCGCGGCGACGAACAGCACCAGGGTGTATCCGCTGCCCAACGCATCGAGTTCGGCGACCGTCATGCCCGTGGGACTGCCGGTTCGACCGCCGAGTGCCAGTGTTCGCGAGGCGGCCACCGGGGCGAGCAGGCCGATCGCGATGGGTGTGCCGAGGTTCAGGAACATCTGGCCGACCGCCGAGAGCGGGCCGATATCCGCGGGCGCAACGCCGACGAGTACGCACAGCGGGATCAGCACGATCGCCATACCGATGCCGAGACCGATCACGACGAACAGGCCCAGCAGCGTCGGCACATACTGCACGTCGCGATCGAGGGTCGAGCCGAACAGCAATCCGCAGACCAGAATCCCCGCCCCCGCGCTCAGCAGCCAACGTGGTGCGATCCCCATCGCCAGTCTCGACGACAGCGCGGTCCCGAGACCGGCGCCGATGGTGAACGGTATGAAGGCGATTCCGGCGACCAGCGGGCTGTAACCGACCACATTCTGAATGAACAGGCCCGCGAAATAGGTTGTCGCACCGAGCACACCACTTGCCAGCAGGATCGCGAGGAAGGTGGCGACCCGATCGCGGTGATCGAACAGCGACCACGGCAGCAGGGGATTGTCCACTCGGCGTTCGGCGAAAACGAAGACGAAGAGCAATACCGCGCCGCCGACCAGTGCACCGACGATGACCGGGCTGCTCCAGCCGAATTCTGGTCCCTCCGTAGCCCCGAACACCAGGGCGGCACAGGCCAGTGTGCCGAGCACCGCGCCGCGCACATCCAAGGTCAGCCGCTGATGGGTGGTGTCACGTAGCCGATACACCGCGCCGAGGATGATCAATGCGCCGATCGGCACATTGATCAGAAAGATCCACCGCCAACTCACCTCGGTCAGCGCACCGCCGATCACCAACCCGCCGACCGAGCCGACGGCCATCATCGAACCGAAGATCGCGAAGGCTTGATTGCGCACGGTTCCCGGCGCGAATGTGCTTGCTACCAAGGCGAATGCAGTGGGGGCCGCGAGCGCGGCTCCGGTGCCCTGGATGGCGCGGGCGGCGATGATCATTGCCTCGTTCTGGGCGAGCCCGCACAGCAGCGAGGCCAGCGTGAACAGCGCGACACCGACGATGAACATGCGTTTGCGGCCGAAGGAGTCACCGATCCGGCCGCCGAGCAGCATCAAGCCGGCCAGCGGGAGCCCGTAGGCGGTGACCATCCAGGCGCTGCCGGAACTGGTCAGCCCGAGCTCGTCCTGTAGTCGTGGCAACGCGAGGATCACCACGGTTCCATCGAGCACCACCATCAGCTGCAACCCACTCAGCACGAGGATGGCGAGCCCGAATGCCCGCTGCGTCACGGGATACTGCACCGATGCAGCGGAGTCACCCGGCACCCGGTCAGCCCCGGTAGTCGGACCGGCGAACGACCGGTATCGGACCGGTCTGGCGAACGACCGGCATCGGACCGGTCTGCTGCGCTTCCTCTTGCGCGTGCTGTGCCTGAGCCAGTTGCTCGGGCGTGAAGCGCAGCACCAGCGCGATGAAGCCGGCCACCACCGCGACGAGCGAGCAGACCGCGAGCACCAGCGTGTACCCGCTGCCCAGCGCGAAGATCTCGGCCTCGTTCATATCCGCCGCCTTACCGGTGCGGCCGCCCATCGACAGTGTGCGCGATGCCGCGATGGGGGTGAGCAGACCGATGAACACCGGCGTCGCCAGGTTCATGAACATCTGCCCCACGGCGGAAAGCGGGCCGATATCCGACAGCGGCACACCGACGAGCACGCACAGCGGCGCGAGCACCATCGCCACGCCGACACCGAAGCCGATCACGATCAACAACGGCAGCAAGGTGGTCAGGTAGTTCACCCCGCCATCGAGCTGCGAACCGAACAGCAATCCGGCAGAAAGGACGAAGGCCGCACCACACAGCAACCAGCGTGGTGCGATCAGCAACGCTGCCTTGGAGGCCAGCGCGCCACCGATGCCGATGCCGATGGTGAACGGAATCGACGCCACGCCCGCGACCAGCGGACCGTAGCCGAGCACGTTCTGCAGGAATTGCGCGACGAAGAAGGTCATCGCACCGAGCACGCCACCGGCGAGGAAGATCAAGAGGAAGGTCGCGACGCGATCGCGACTGTCGAACAGCGACCACGGCAGCAGCGGATCCTCGATCTGCCGTTCCATCACCACGAAGATGATCAGCAGCACGACACCGCCGATCAGGGAGCCGATGATGGCCGGGCTGGTCCAGCCCATTTCCGGTCCTTCGGTCGCACCGAACACGATGGCGGCGCAGGCCAGCGTGCCGAGCACCGCGCCGCGCACATCCAGCGAGGAACGGTGGTGTTCGGTGTCCGCGAGCTGGTACATCGCACCCAGGATGATCAGCGCACCGATCGGCACATTGATCAGGAAGATCCAGCGCCAGCTCATCTCGGTCAGCGCACCACCGACCACCAGACCACCTACCGAGCCGATGCCGACCATGGAGCCGACGATCGCGATTGCCTGATTGCGCACCTTTCCTGGTGCGAAAGTGGTTGCCACCAGGGCGAAGGATGTCGGCGCCGCGATCGAGGCACCGGCGCCCTGCACCGCGCGCGCCGCGATCAGCATGGCCTCGCCCTGCGCGAGCCCGCACAGCAGCGAGGCGAAGGTGAACAGTCCGACACCGAGTATCAGCATGCGTTTGCGACCGAAGGCGTCACCGAGCCTGCCACCGAGCAACATCAGGCCCGCGAAGGTGAGACCGTACGAGGTCACTGTCCACGCGCCGCCCGCGCTGGACATTCCCATTTCCTGTTGCAGCCGTGGCAGGGCGAAGATCACCACGGTACCGTCGAGCACAACCATCAGCTGCAGCCCGCTCAGCACTAGGATCGCGAGCCCGAAGGCCCGCTGCGTCACGGGATACTGCATCGTCGCAGGGGGATTCTCGAGCACGGTGAGCCACTGTAGTTGACTCGGCGGTATCGATTCGGGCCGACATGAGTCCGCGCGGGCGAGTCACAACGGATCAGGCGAGGACTTGTGACACTCGACCGAGTCGCCACCACCGGCGCGGGTCAGCGAAAAATGCCCTATCCGCCCGTGGATTCCGCAAGCGGGTGCACGGAATCGGTGGAGAACCCGGCCGTCGGGCCGATCACCACGATGGCCGGCGGGCGGATGCCTTCGTCGCGCACCCGGGCGGCGACGGTGCCGAGGTCCGCGCGCAGCACGCGCTGGGTGCGCAGGGTGCCCTCCTGGATCACGGTCGCCGGCGTGTCGGCGGACCGCCCGCCATCGATGAGCACGGTCGCGAATTGTTCGATCCGCTCGACAGCCATCATCAGCACGAGGGTGCCGCGCAACTTGGCCAGTGCCGACCAGTCGACGAGTGAATCCGGGTGGTCCGGTGCGACGTGCCCGCTCACCACCACGAATTCATGGGTGACACCACGGTGGGTCACCGGGATGCCCGCGGCCCCCGGGACGGAGATGGGGCTGGTGATGCCGGGCACCACGGTGACCGGGATCCCGGCCGCAACGCACGCTTCCACTTCCTCGTAGCCGCGACCGAACACATACGGGTCACCGCCCTTGAGCCGCACCACGAATTTGCCCGACTTGGCGCCCTCGACCAGCGCCGTATTGATCGCCTCCTGCGCCATCGCGCGGCCGTACGGGATCTTCGCCGCGTCGATCACCTCGACATCCGGTCCGAGTTCGGCGAGCAGTTCCGGCGGCGCCAGCCGATCGGCAACCACCAGGTTTGCTCTGGCCAGCAGCCTGCGGCCACGCACGGTGATCAGATCCGGATCGCCTGGTCCGCCACCGACCAGCGCGACGCCCGGGGTGACCGGTGTCGAATCATCGGTCACCACACCGGATTGCAGCGCCTCGAGCAGCGCGGTGCGCACGGCGGCCGAGCGGCGATGCTGACCGCCCGCCAGCACGCCGAGGGTGAGTCCGTCGTAGCGGGCCGTTGCGGGAGTGACGGCGGTGCCGAGCCGCGCGACATCGGCGCGCACACAGAAGATGCGGCGGCGAGTGGCCTCGTCGACCACGGCGGCATTGGTCTCGGGTTCGTCGGTGCAGGCGATCGCGTACCAGGCGCCATCGAGATCGCCGTCCGCGTACGCGCGCAGGGTCACGGTGAGCTGCCCCGAGGTGGCCATACCTTCTACTGCCGGAGTGACTTCACGGCTGATCACGTGGACAGCCGCACCGGAGGCGATCAACAGTCCGAGCCTGCGCTGCGCCACCGTCCCGCCACCGATTACGACGACACGCCGCCCCTCGAGATCGAGCCCGACCAGGTAGTTCGGGTCGCCCTCGTGGCGGGTGACGGGATCGAACTCCGTCTGGTCATCGGTGGGTGTTGGCGTATTCGGCACAGTATTCGAGCCTACGTCCTGAATATTCGGGCTTTGTGTCAGACCCTGCACCGCAAGCCGCGGGCGGTGGGGAACTCTCCATCACCTGCGGCATGCGGCCGTCGATATCAGGCCGGAGCTCCGTCGAGCACTTCGACCTGCCCGGTGTCGAGCGAGTAGTAGGCGCCGACAACCGAAAGGGCGTTGGTATCAACCAGGGGTGCGAGGTCGTCGTTGCGCCGTAGCTCTCCGGCGGTCAACTCGACCTGGATGCGGGTCATCGTCTCGACCGGGTCTGCGCCCGGCGAATCCATGCGCTCGTATGCCGGGCGCAGCGCCTCCACGATCGCCTGCAGATTGCCCGGCAGTGGCGGGCCTTCGCGCAGCGCTTTATAGGCGGCGGCCACCGCACCGCAGCGCTGGTGCCCGAGGACAACGATCAACGGGGTGCGGCCGGTCATCGGGCCGTATTCAACGGAACCGGTCACGACGGGGCCCACTGCGAGTCCACCGGTTCGCATGACGAATAGATCGCCGAGCCCGGTGTCGAACAGCAGCTCCGGCGGGACCCGCGAATCGATGCACGACAGTATGACGCCGTAGGGCTGCTGATTCTGGGCGAGTAACCGACGACGATCCGGATCTCGGTCCGGGTGGTTCAGGTTGCCCTCGACCCACCGCCGGTTGCCCGCCATCAGGCGATCGAAGGCAGCCTTCGCAGTCTGCGGAGCGGTCGGCGTCGTATCGGTGTGCTCGGATGGTTCATCGCGACTACATCCCGCTACCAGGGCGGTTGTCGCTGTCAGAGCACCTGCTAGAACAGTTCGACGATCGAGCACACTCATGTCGTCACCTCCGCAGTTGATGGATCTCCATCGGTTACGAAACGGCGAAACCAAGCGCTGACTGTGCCGCTCAGTATGCCGGATATACCTTCGGAACACGGCATATGCCAGACGAGCTCGTCCCGGCTGCACACTGCGGAGCTCGCGATCCGACTGTCCGACACTGGCCCACTAATGCCGAAACGGTCTCCGCAGCCGACCGATTTGCCTGCGCCGCCAACCGAGTACGACACGACGTCGTTCCTATACTCGAGCTCGTGACTCAGTGGGCGCGAGCGATGTGTGCGGTGGCGGTAGCGGCGACGCTGACCGGGGTCGGTACGACAGTGGGTGTCGCACAGGCAGATTCGCAGCCCTACCTACCGGCTCCCGGCATCGAGTCGAAGTACTTCCAGCAGGGCCCGTGGGCGGTGACCGAAGAAATCGGGTTCGGATGCTGCGATTCCACCGGGGCGAAATATGACGTCTGGCACCCGACCGACCTCGGCGCGGGCAGCGCAAAGCACCCGATTGTGGTGTGGGGCGACGGAACCAAGGCCGTACCGAGCCAGTACGCCTATCTGCTTCGGCACCTGGCATCGTGGGGTTTCGTGGTGATCGGCACCGAGAACCAGCAGACCGGCTCCGGCAGTGACATTCTCGGCTCGCTGTCGTATCTGAAGGGGCTCGCCGCCGATCCGGCGAGCATGTTCTTCGGAAAGCTCGACACAGCGGCGGCCGGCGCGATGGGCCATTCGCAAGGCGCCAGCGGCGTGCTCAACGCGATGGTGGCGTCGGAAGGCGCAATCAAGACTGCGGTGCCGATCGAAATACCGGCGCAGCTGTGGTGCTCTTCGGGGACTACGTGCGCCGACAGTCGCAAGCTCACCTCGGGTTCGGTGTTCTTCGTCAACGGCTCGGCCGACCGGTTCATCTCCCCTTCGACGCAGGCGCTGCCATGGCAGGCGGTCGGTTTGCAGTCGAATCAGGCGTACTACGAGGCGACCGCAACGAGCGTGCCGAAGGTATGGGCGACGCTCAACGGCCCCGATCACAATGATGTGCAAGGCCGACCGGACTGCGCACAGGCGTCGACTCCGTGCACCAGCGGCGTCTACGGCTATCTGGGATATCCGACGGCATGGATGATGGCGCAACTGCGCGACGACGCCGAGGCGCGCGACGCATTCCGCACCGGCACCGGCGAATTCCTCGCTCCCGCACCGAATTGGCGCAATCAGTCGAGCACTGTCAGCCGCTGATCCGCGTCGATGTGTGGTCAGCTCGGCGTCGGCATTGCGCTGCCGGAGCGTTGGCAGGGTTGATTCGGCGGGTTGGTCTGCGGCCGAGCGGAGAGGTCGAGAGAGGCGGTCGGTAACTCGATGACCGACGGTCGGGTAAGCCGGCGGCCGGCGCACTAGGTCGTTGTCATCCACAACCACGAACGGCACGGACAATCTGCATGTTGCGACACGGCCCGGTTGCTTGCAGTGTGGAGCCATGACACGGGTACCGACAGAACAGTTGCTCGAGGTGGCCTACAACGAGGCGCTACGCGGCCGGTCCGAGGGCGGTATTCCGATCGGCGCGGCCTTGTTCGCCGCGGACGGCACACTGCTGGGCCGCGGCCACAACCGCAGAGTGCAATCCGGCGATCCCAGCCTCCACGCCGAAATCGATGCGTTCCGCGCGGCGGGCCGCCGCCGCGACTACAGCTCGACGATCATGGTGACCACGCTGTCGCCGTGTTGGTACTGCAGCGGGCTGGTGCGCCAGTTCGGCATCGGCGCGGTGATCGTCGGGGAAGCGCAGACCTTCAGCGGCGGCCACGACTGGCTCGCCGAGCACGGGGTCGACGTCACGGTCCTGGACGACCAGCGCCTCATCGACGTGATGACCACGTTCATCGCCGAACAGCCCGCACTGTGGCACGAGGACATCGGCGTCGCCGATGAGATCGAGGCGCGGTGAGCGCACCGGATCCGCACCGGTGGCCGCTGGGCTCGACCACCGCAGCCGAACCCGACAGGAAGGCCGTGAATTGAACGCGATCGCCTCCGACGGTTGACACCGAGACCTTCCGGTCCGCGAGGGTCACCGGAAGTACGCGTAGTCCTGAACCCAGTGGAATCCGCAGCTACGCAGCGGGAAGCTGTCGAGATCCAGCTCGGTCAAGGACACGGTCACCGGACGGTCGTTCACCTGCCCCCGCAGGACGAGCCGGTCGGGACCCGGCTGTTCGAAGGTGAACGAGGCGAACTGCTTCGGCTGCCGCGAGGGTTCCTGCGCGGGTTCGGAAAGGGCGATCGTCCTCGCCTCCGGATCGACAACGGCCTCGGCGGGCACCCTGCTGCCGTCCATCCGCTGATATGCCGCGCCGCTGGTATCGACAATGAGTCGCTGCCAACGATTTTCGTCGGAAGTCAGTGGTGGCAGTGCAACTCCGTCCACATCGAATTCTGTGACATCCCAGATCCCGTACAGGGCAGGTTTCGTTGCCCCGTCGCCATATTCGCGCCACGCGTCCCAGCCGCTGCGCACACATCCGATCAGCACCCAGATGCCGAGGAAGATCTGTACGACAACGAGGATGCGTTCGGCTCGCAGGGTGCGAAAGAGTCGTGGTTGGGTGGCGGGCTCGGACGGCCGTTCCAGCACAAGGACATTCGCCAGTCTGCGCGCCTGCGGAGCCAGCACCACCAGGCACAGCAGCACCAAATGGAACGAGAGGATCTTGACCGGAACGTCGAAGGTCATGTTCAGCACGAAAACCTGGGCCAGACTGACCAAACTCAGCATCGCACCGAGCGTCGCGGTGCGCGGAACGAACAGCAGTAGCCCGCCGAGGACTTCCGCGCTGCCGAGCAGAATCTCGTACGGATGTGAACTGCCGACCTGCATCCACAGCACCGACATCGGGCTGAACTCGCCGTAGGGCTGGACCAAGGCGGCCAGCGGCGGACTCGTCATCTGTGTCGGAATGACTTTGGCCATCCCGTAGAAGATCATCTGACCGCCGAGGCACAGCCGGATGACGACCACGAACCAGGCAGTGAGCCCGGAGTAGTCGCCGCGGCGTCGGTCGAGTGCGGTCCAGACGGCGGTGATCACGGCGGCGAGCACCAGCAGACAGAAAACCAGCAGCCAGATGATCGCTTGATCACCGCTGCCCGAGTCGTGCAGCACGGCGTCGACGCCGAATACCTGCCTGCCGACCCAGGCGACGATCGGTTCGACAGCGGTCATCTGCCAGAGGATCGCTTCGTCCGGAAGCCATTGCCCGGCAATCCCGGTGAATACGTAGGTGATCTGCGCGAAGACCAGGCAGAAGAGCCCGAAGTAGGCCACGCACATGCGAAAGGCGACTCGTGTGAGCGGGCGCCAGCGCGGGTTGCCGGT
The DNA here is from genome assembly GCF_045208035.1 of Nocardia sp. NBC_01009. Taxonomy (NCBI): domain Bacteria; kingdom Bacillati; phylum Actinomycetota; class Actinomycetes; order Mycobacteriales; family Nocardiaceae; genus Nocardia; species Nocardia sp. NBC_01009. The sequence continues at coordinate 7,049,354 of NZ_CP108695.1, forward strand.
TTCGGCGGCCGAATGCTGTTGTGCCCGAACACGAGTCCGCTCCGGACCTACTATCGCACCCACGCGGACTCCCTGTCTGACGACGAAATGGTGACGGCTCGAAACTATCGAGGCCAACCACTCGGTGTCCTCAGAGCGAACCCCCGTCTCCGTCGGGGGGTTAACCGAACCAGGGTCGGGGTGCCTGCACCCGATCAGCGGAAGTAGGGGTAGTCCTGCACCCAGTTGAACCCACGGCTACGCAAAGGGAATTGCTCGAGATCGACCTGTTCGAGCGCGATGGTCACCGGCCGGCCGGCCAACTGCCCCACCAGCTTCAGCCGATCCGGGGACGGCTGATCGAAGGTGAAGGTGGCAATCGGGGCCGACTGCTCGCCCGGCTGCGGCGGCGGATCGGACAGGACGATCGTGTGCGCGGAGGTGTCCACGACGACGGCAGCAGGCACGAGCGTGCCATTCATGCGTTGATAGGTCGCGCCGAGGACATCGAAAACTAGTCGCTGCCAACGGTTCTCGTCCGTAGTCAACGGCGGGAGCGGCTGCCCGTCCTGGGTGAACTCCGAAACCTGCCAGATTCCGTACAACGGCGGCTTCGACGCACCCCCGCCATCTTCTTCCCAGAACTTCATCCCGACCTGGACCGCACCGGACAACGCCCATACCCCGAGCGCAAGTTGCACCGTGACCGCGATGATTTTCGTCCGACGACGAGTAAACGGCTCCGGCTGGGTAGCCGGCTCAGCAGGGCGCGCCAACAAGAGCATGTCGGCGAGCCGCCGAGCCTGCGGCGCGAGCAGCACCACGCTCAGCAACAACAGGTGCAGCGCCAGAATCTTGACCGGAACGTCGAAGGTCATGTTCAGTACGAATACCTGCGCCAAACTCACCAGGCTGAGCATTGCGCCGAGGGTTGCTGTCCGCGGCAGGAACAGCAGCAGGCCACCGAACACTTCGGCGCAGCCGAGCAGGATTTCGTACACCGGCGACGATCCGACCTGATTCCAGAGCACCGACGCCGGGCTGAACTCGCCGTAGGGCTGGAGCAATGCCGCGAGGGAAGGCTCCGGCATCTGGGTCGGGATCATCTTGGCCACCCCATACCAGAGCAGCTGCCCGCCCAAGCACAGTCTGACCGCGAGCAGGAACCATGCATTCAGGATCCGATAATTCGGTCGATGCCGATCCAGCACGGTCCAGATCGCCGTCGCCACGACCGCCACAGCCAGCAGGCTGAACACGAACGCCCAGACGAACCGCTGATCGCCGCTGCCCGAATATTTGTGCAGCACAACGTCGGTACCGAAGATCAGCCGTCCGGTCCACTCGAAGATCGGACCGAGCGGAACCCACAACCCCATCGCCGTGTCCTCGGCGAGATCCTTGGCGAAGAGGCCGGTGAAAACGAACGGGATCTGTGGGAACAGAGCACAGAACAAGCCGAAGTAGACGAAGCTGAAACGGAATGCGATCCGCGTCGCCGCGGTCCAGCGGGGCCTGTCTTCGACGTTCGGCGTGCCGCCGTCCGCTCGCTCCAGAACGTCCACACCGCTCGCGCTCACACCGAACCCCTCTGCCTGTCGATGACTCCACAAGAGGGCAACGTATCGAGGCGGAGAGGCTGTCCGCTTCCAGGAAGTCCCCGATTTCAGCCCCTACCTCCGGGGTATGAGATCTAGCCCGAAGGATGAGTACCCCGGTACTGTCAACCCTCGATGCCACCCAGTGAGCGGGTTACATTTTCTTGCTGTTTTCCTGGCCATACGCAACTAGAACGCGTTACATTTTGGCCGAAGGTTCATGGTGCAGGAGGATGAAATATGGCCGAAGATCCCGATCCCACCGCGCAACGGCAGCTGACTGTCAGCGACCGCGATCTCGACGCCCTCGCCGAGGATTTGTCCCGGTGGCTGGATTCGAAGGTCTCCGCTGACCACCCGCCGAAGATCTCGGCGCTGTCGCGTCCGCAGGGCGCCGGGATGTCGAGCCCGACGGTGCTGTTCGACGCCGAATGGAGCGTGGACGGCAGGCACGAGGCCGGATCGTTCGTGGCGCGGATGACGCCGGAGGCCGAATCGTTCCCCGTGTTCGAAAACTATGATCTGGAAACGCAATACAAGATCATGGCGGGCGTCGCCGAAGCCTCCGACGTGCCGGTGCCCGAACTGTGCTGGCTGGAAACCGACGAAAAGGTGCTCGGCACCAAGTTTTTCGTGATGAAACGAATCGACGGACGGGTGCCCGCGGACAATCCGCCGTATGTGTTCATCGGCTGGCTGTTCGATGCGAGCCCCGAAGAGCGCGCCCAGCTCACCGCCGGCACGGTGGAGGTCATCGCCAAAATCCACGCGATCCCGGATCCGGCCACCCGGTTTCCGATGCTCGACGGCCCCGGCCAGGCGCTGCGCAGGCATGTCGAGTGGCATCGCAAGTGGTATCGGTGGGCGCTGGCCGACGACGGGTACCCGATCCCGATCATCGAGCGCACCTTCGACTGGCTCGACGCGCACTGGCCCGCCGATCCGGGGCCCGATGTCCTCGCCTGGGGTGACTCGCGACCGGGCAACATCCTGTACAACGGCTTCGAACCGGTCGGTGTGCTGGACTGGGAGATGGCCGGCCTGGGTCCCCGCGAGCTGGATATCGCCTGGCTCATCTTCATCCACCGCTTCTTCCAGGACATCGCCACCCGCTTCGATCAGCCGGGCCTCGCCGACTTCCTGCGCCGCGACGACATCGTCGCCAAATATGAAGAGATCACCGGATATACGGTCCGCGATCTCGACTTCTACATCGTCTACGCCGCGCTGCGCCACGCCATCGTGATGGCCAGAGTCAAGCGCCGGATGATCCATTTCGGCGAGGACACCGACACCCCCGACCGCGACGACTACGTGATGCATCGAGCGAGCCTGGAGGCGCTGCTCGCCGGAACCTACGAGTGGGATTGAGACCAGCAATGCCTGTGCCCTTGGACGAGTACCCGATCCATCAGACACACCTGTCCCTGGCCCGAGTGGCCAGCAGCGACCGGAACTTCTACGACAGAAGCTATTTCAACGGCCATGACCGCGACGGGGGCACGTTCTTCGTCACCGGCTTCGGCGTGTACCCGAATCTCGGCGTGACCGACGCCTACGCGGCCGTCCGGCGTGGCGACACCCAGCGTTCGGTCCGTTTCTCCGACGCGCTCGGCGATCGGAGCCTGGACCAGCAGGTGGGCGGCTATCGCATCGAGGTGCTGGAGCCGTTGCAGCGGATCCGAGTGATCTGCGAACACGACGACCTCGGCTTCGACCTCACGTGGGAAGGCTCGTTCCCGACAGTCCAGGAGCAGCCGCACCTGATCCTCAACGGCAACCGGCCGATCATCCAGGCGACCCGTTTCGCACAGGTCGGCTCCTGGGCAGGCACGCTGCACGTCGACGGCACGGATTTCACCGTTGACCCGGACATCTGGATGGGCACCAGGGATCGTTCCTGGGGTATCCGACCGGTCGGCGAGCCCGAACCGCCCGGCCGCGCCGCCGCGGAGCCCTCGGGTGGCTTCTGGTGGATGTATGTGCCGATTCGCTTCGACGACTTCGCCATCGTGGTCATCGTGCAGGAGGAGCCGGACGGGACCCGCACCCTCAACGACGCGGTCCGCGTCTTCCCCGACGGCCGCACCGAACAGCTGGGCTGGCCGCGGATCCACATCGACTACCGTTCCGGCACAAGGCATCCAGTCGGCGCACGACTGGAACTCACCACACCCGACGGCAAACCGCTCGAGGTCGAAATCAAGACCGTCACCAATGTCGCCCTGCATGTCGGCTGCGGCTACGGCGGCGACCCCGACTGGTTGCACGGCCGCTGGATGGGCCGCGACTGGTCCTCCAGCAGCAGCTACGACCTCACCGATCCCGCCATCGCGAGCCGAGTCCCCTTCGGTGTCATCGACCATGTCGCGCACGCCCGGTGCGACGACGCCGAAGGTTGGGGCCTGTTCGAACACGCCAGCCTCGGCCGCCACGACCCGACCGGCTTCGCCGACTGGGGCTCGGTAGCGCCCTGATACCGCACCGGGTGCGGGCACTCCGAACGGTGCCCGCACCCGGCTACGCTATGTTCCAGTGCGGAAGCAATGCACCACAATGCCTCGCCCCGTGCGGATTTCAGCTCTCCGGTCGAGCCAGCTCCGGACGTTTGACGTAGTCGGTCAACCCGATCACATTCCCCCAGGGATCGGCGACCTCGACACTCCATCCCGTGCCGACTTCGTACGGCGCACCGAGCACTGGCACCCCGTACCCTTCGAGCTCCGCGGCCGCGGCCAGCGCATCGGGCACCTCCAACCACAACCGCATCCCCGACAACCCCTGTGCACCCGCGCTCGGATCCACCCGGACCATTACCCCGGCTACCTCCCCGCCGACATCGAACACCGCGATACCGTCCTGCGGCAGCGTGAACTTCACCGCCATCCCCAACGCACCCTCGTAGAACTCCACCGCAGCACCCAGGTCGCCGACCGGAACCAGCACGTTGTCGATACCTCGGATCTCCATCCCGCCATCGAACCACGCCGACGCCACCGATACGGGCACTGCCGGAGAATGGCGACCTGCGCCCGAGCGCAGAACCTACTGTGGGCGCGGCAGATTCCGGCAAGAACAGAGCGAGCCGCCCCGACGCCGACGACAGCCGAACCAGACTGCGGCTCGGCCTTCCCAACTCTCGGACCGGTCGGCGGAGCACCACAGCAGAGGGGTGATGGGATTCGCGGCCCGATGATTCTGGGTCATCGCCGATGCGCGATTCGCCCGCGTGGACCAACGAGCTGCCTGCTAATTCGCCGTCGTGGGCTGTTCGGGAGCAGGCTGATTCGCTGCGGGCAGGACGATGGAGTGCGGCGGCGATGACGATGTGGTCGATGGTTCGCTTGGGGATAGTGAGCGAGCCGTTGGCTGCCAGGATCGCGGCAGCTTCGGCAACGCTGGGGGTGCCGAGGAGGGTGTTGGTCCGGGTTGATGGATTGGGGACACGGACTTCGGCCAGTTCTGCGTTGGTGTAGGCGCGGACCGGAATCGCGAGGTGGGCTGCTGCGGCCCGGATGCCGGGCTCGGCGGCACGGCGATCGAGCGTTGCCAGGCAGCGGATAGGTTTGTCGCCCAGTGCTTCTCGGATGGCAGAGAGGATTCGCTCGGCCGAGGTTCCCGGTCGGAAACCGAGGCCGACGGCGAACTCACGTGGCGGCACGGGTGGGTGTGTAGTCGGCTGCGGCGGCCACGAAACGTGCTACAGCTCGCGGATTTCCGGCTGGGTGGGTGTGCAGGTAGGAGGCGTGCACGCGGTGGACGAGTGCGCCTTCGCGGATTCGGTCGCCGCCGGCGTGCCAACCCCATGCGGGGGTGTCGGGTCCGGTGGTGACGAGTCGGGTCCGGTGGAATTCGTGGCCGCGCACCCGCTCGCCCGCTCGCCAGAGCGGAGAATCGGTGAGCGCCACCGCATCTCGATAGCCGAGGGTCAGGCGCGGTCCGAATTCCGCAGTCGCGTCGACAACGCCTGCCATCGTGTGGCCGTCGAGCGATCGGGTGAGATACAGCAGGCCGGCGCATTCGGCGTGCACCGGCATCCCGCGCCCGGCCTGCTCGGCCACCTGCGCGAGCAGACGAGTATTGGCCGCCAGGTCGGCGGCGTGTTCCTCCGGGAACCCGCCCGGCAATACCAGACCTGCTGTGCCGGTGGGAAGTTCGTCGTGCATCGGGTCGAAAACCACCACCTGTGCCCCCGCCGCGATCAACAGCTCGCGGTGCTCGGCGTACCCGAAGGTGAACGCAGGCCCGCCGGCGATGGCGATCACCGGCGCGAATCTTGCCTTCTCAGTGAGAGTTTCGGCGGCATGGTCGATGTCTGCACCACTGAGGGGCAGCGACTCGACGGTCGTGGGCGTGGTCTCCCGCCCGGTGACGTGCGTTCCGTGCGGCTCCCCTTCCGAGGTCGGCCGCACCACCGACCGGCTGTCACCGCTCAGCCCTTCCTCGTCTGGCCGCGTTGCCTCAGCTCCAGCATCGGAGTGTGCGCCCACCAACGCACCGGTTTGTATCGACGAGGCTGGACCGGGCCTACTCGCTCCGACCGTCTGATCCCATGCCACGCTCGCAGCCGGCGGCGCGGCCGAATGCGCGCGCAACTCCACTCCCGGATCCCAGATCGGACCTGCGGCCGTCGTGTGGGCAAGACTCGCGATGGCGCGCAGATCGACGTGGGCGGAAACGAGATCCGTCATTGCATCGACCGCGGCAGTGGCGGCGGCGCCGTGTTCGACAGCGGGGATGAGACCGAGGTGGCGGGAAGGGACTTCCAGCTCGGACATTCGTGGCAGTGAGCCGAGGACGGGCAGGCCGACGCGCTCGCAGGCCGCGCGCAGTACTTGATCGTGGCGTTCGCTGCCGACGCGATTGAGGACTACACCGCCGAGCCTGATCGTGCTGTCGAAAGTGGCGAACCCGTGCAACAGCGCGGCGAGGCTCTGGCTATGGCCGCGGGCATCGACCACTAAAACCACTGGTGCGCCAAGTAATCCGGCGACCTGCGCGGTGGATCCCTCGGCGATGGGCCCGGACTGGTTCTCGTCGATGCGGCCGTCGAACAGCCCCATCACACCCTCGACCACCGCGAGGTCACATCCCTGCGCACCGTGCCGATACAGCGGCACAACACGTTCCATGCCGACCAGCACCGGATCGAGGTTGCGCCCCGGCCGCCCCGCGGCAAGTCCGTGATACCCGGGATCGATGTAGTCGGGCCCGACCTTGAACGGCGCAACCCGATGCCCTGCCCGCCGCAACGCCCCGATCAACCCCGTCGCCACCGTGGTCTTCCCACTTCCCGACGCCGGCGCGGCAATCACCACCGCAGGAACGCTCACCGAATCCGCACCCCTCGGGACCCGCATCCACTCCGCCATTCAGCACCATCGGCCGCCGACACCGGGCCCACGCACTGCCGGCCGGCGAGCGGTACATGGTGCAGCGGGCTGCTCGGCGTTCGGCGCAGCCATGTCCCACTCGTCGAAGCGAGGGTCACCATTCGATGCCTCGTTGGCCTTTTCGGCCTGCGTCCATGGGGTGTTTGACTTTGGTCATTTCGGTGACGAGGTCGGCGGCCTCGACGAGGGCCACCGGGGCGTCACGGCCGGTGATCACGACGTGTTGGTTGCCCGGTCGGTTTCGCAGTGTCTCGACGACCTCGTCGGTGTCGACCCAGCCCCACTTCAGCGGGTAGGTGAATTCGTCGAGAACGTAGAAGCGGTGCTGCTCGGCTTCGAGTCTGCGGGCGATCTCCCGCCAGCCTGCCAGCGCGGCGGCGGCGTGGTCCTCGTCGCTGCCCGGCTTGCGGGTCCACGACCAGCCTTCGCCCATCTTGTGCCATTCGACCGCGCCACCAGCGCCGGTTTCCTCGTGCAGCCGGCCGAGGGTACGAAAAGCGGCTTCCTCGCCGACCTTCCACTTGGCGCTCTTCACGAACTGGAACACCGCTACGTCGAATCCCTGGTTCCAGGCACGCAACGCCATCCCGAACGCCGCGGTCGACTTCCCTTTGCCCGGCCCGGTGTGCACCGCCAGCACCGGCTGATTGCGCCGCTGCCGCGTGGTCAGCCCATCATCCGGAACGGTCTCCGGCACACCCTTAGGCATCGAAACTCCTTGGTAGTCCATTGATCAGTACGCCCGCACTCATGTGGACGCCATCGCCTGTCGATCTACGCTGTGCCGAACAGTGCCGACGGTCGGCCGGCTGCGCCATACCTGGAGCCGCCGAAGGGTCGGGGGCAGATAGCTGTGCCACCACGAACAGGTAGTTCGTAGCGCTGTGCACGCGCCGAGGTGACTGGATCAGGTACAGACGACATCGACTGTCGAGGCCAGGGCGTAGCGGCGGTGCGCTGAGGCAACTCGCGCCGCGGTACACCAGCCCCGATGGCCGGCGCAGGCGGCGTCGGCTATCGACGACAGGCAGTTGTGCCGTCACGATCAAGCGGCTCGCATTGCCGGGTGCGCGCCGTAACGACCCGAGCCTGCGCGGACTACATCGGCTACCGATTCACCGGTCAGCTCGCCGAGTCGCAGGTAGCCGGCGCGCAGGCTGCGGGCCAGGTCGGCGGCGAGGCCGAGGCGGATCATGCCGCGTTCGCAGTCGACAACGATCGAGGTCACCGTTTCGTGGGCCAGCATCGCGGCCGCAGCGCGAGCACGGGGCACCGGATCGGCGCCGCCGGTGGCGCGGCCATCGGTGAGGAGCACGAGCATGGGGCGACGGCGAGGGTCACGGACTCGTTCGCGGTGCACCACCTCGCGGGCCTTCAACAGGCCTGCGGCGAGCGGGGTTTTGCCGCCGGTACGCATGCCGGACAGGCGGCGGACCGCGATATCGACCGAGGAGGTCGGCGGCAGCACGAGTTCGGCTTCCTGTCCGCGAACGGTGATCACGGCGACCTTGTCACGGCGCTGGTAGGCATCGCGCAGCAGGGCGACGACAGCGCCGGTGACCGCGGAAAGCCGGTCCCTTGCCGCCATCGATCCGGAGGCGTCGACCACGAAGATGACCAGATTGCCTTCGCGCCCTTCGCGATACGCACCGCGCAGATCTTCGGCCGACAGCATCAGCGGACCGTCGCCGCGGCCGCGGGCGTGCTGGTGCGGGGCGGCCGCGAAGACGGTGCCGAGCAGATGTAGTCCGGCGGAGGTGTCCGTACTGGAGCGGACGGTGCGGCCCTGCCTGGTCTGCGCTCGGGAGCGGCGGCCCGCCGCACCCTCACCGACGCCGGGGACTTCCCAGCGTGGCGGAGCCACGACCGACGCAGCGGGAGCACCGGTTCGGCCTTCGCGAGCCGCGGGCGACTGCCCGCCGCCGGGTCCGCTGTCCGGGGAATCCGGGCCGCCGTCGGGTCCGTCGTCCGGGGAATCCGGTCCCTCGCTGTCCGGACCGAAATCGTCCGCGCGACTCGGATCCGGCGAAGGCTGATCCTGCGCCCGGTCGGTCCCGAATTCTTCTTGCTCCGTACCGTTTTCGCCACCCGGCTGCTCGGCGCGCGCCGCTTCCTCGCCCGCGTCGCGCATCGCGTCGTCGAGCTGTTCTTCGCTGATGCCCGGCTCGTCGAACGGATCGCGCCGTCGCCGGTGCGGCAGTGCCAGCTCGGCGGCAACACGCACGTCTTCTTCACCCACGGTGTCGGCGCCGCGCCAAGCCGCGTGCGCCGTCGCGGTCCTGGCAACCACCAAGTCCGCGCGCATCCCATCCACATCGAAAGACGCACACAGTGCGGCGATTCGGCGCAACTCCACATTGTCGAGCGCTACGCCTGCGACGCGATCGCGGGCAGTGAGAATCCGTTCGGCGATATCCCGGTCGGCGGCCGCGTAACTCGCCGCGAACCCGGTCGGGTCCGCCTCGTAATCCAGCCTGCGGCGTACCACGGCCATCCGCACATCCACCTCCCGTGAGGCGGCGACATCGACGGTCAGCCCGAACCGGTCCAGCAGCTGCGGACGCAGCTCCCCTTCCTCCGGGTTCATCGTTCCCACGAGCACGAACCGCGCCGGGTGCGAATGCGAAACACCGTCGCGCTCGATATGCACCCGCCCCATCGCCGCCGCATCGAGCAGCACATCCACCAGATGGTCGTGCAGCAGGTTCACCTCGTCGACGTAGAGCACGCCGTGATGGGCGGCCGCCAGCAGGCCCGGCCGGAACGCCTGTTCCCCGTCCCGCAGCACCCGCTCCAGATCCAGCGAACCGACCACCCGGTCCTCGGTCGCGCCGACCGGCAGTTCCACGAGCCGAGCCGGCCGCGCGCCCGTCTCATCGACCACCGGCGGCAGCAGCTGCGCAAGCGCACGCACCACTGTCGATTTCGCGGTGCCCTTCTCCCCGCGCACCAGCACCCCCCCGATCCCGGGATGCACCGCGCACAGAATCAACGCCAGCTGCAACCGCTCCTGCCCCACCACCGCCGAGAACGGGAACCCCGCCTCACCATCCGCGCCAGGACGCGAACCACTCAGCGAATGGGCATGCGGTGCAGTTTCCGTATGGGACAAGGACACGCCCCAACTCTATTCGCGCCACACCAGCCGATCCCCAGCACCCTCCACCAGCCGCGACCTACCGACGCCCCCACTCGGCACGATGCGCCTTTCGAGCGCAGCGAGACCGAGCACTAGAGTTCGCGGCCCGTCTCGCTTCCGAGCCGTCGAAGCGCATGCGCCGAAGGCGCGAGTCTCGACGGCTCGGAAGCGAGACCAAGGGGGCCGCGAACACGCAGCGCCGCAGGCGCTGCCAAAAAAACTCAGCCCCTGCGCATGGGGGTGTGCATGATGCCGTCGTCGTCGAACTCTTCACCGTCGGGCTTGAAACCGAACTTGGTGTACATGTCGACCAGGTATGTCTGGGCGCTCAGGCGCACGGTGGCGGAGCCGGCTTCGGCCAGGGCAGCTTGGACCAGCCTGGTGGTGTAGCCGTGGCCGCGGGCGGGGACCGCGGTGCACAGGCGGCCGATGCGGAAGGATTTCACGCCGTTTTCGTGCTCTTCGAGCAATCGCAGCGTCGAGATGACCTCACCCTCGTCGTCGAGCCAGAAGTGTCGGGTCTCCGGCAGCAGATCCAGGCCGTCCAGTTCCGGATAGGCGCACTTCTGCTCGACCACAAAGACTTCCACGCGGAGTTTCAACAGCTGATAAAGGGTGGCGGTGTCGAGATCCTGCGCCCATGACCGTTTGAGTGCAACCGTTGACATCATCGCGTTTTGGTACCACACCTACGCCGTCGGCGCGACCCCCTCGTATTTCCGCGTGTTGTCCGACACGCCCGTGAGGTTCAACGTCTTGCTGGTCCAGTCCCACACTTCGCGGTACAGAGCCTGGTTCTCCGAGAGCTTCACGCCCAGCGAGGGGACCATTTCCTTCAGCTTCGGCATCCAGTCCGCGTACTCGCGCGGGAAGCAGCGCTCCAGCACATCGACCATGGCGCTCACACAGGTCGACGCGCCGGGCGATGCGCCGAGCAGACCGGCGATGGAGCCGTCCTCGGCCGCGATCACGGCGGTGCCGAGCTCGAGCACGCCGCCTGCACCCTTGCGACGGATGATCTGCACGCGCTGACCCGCGGTGATCAGTTCCCAGTCGTGGCCGTCGGCCCGCGGGACGAACTCCTGCAGCGTGTACACCTTGCCCGCCTCGGACTTCAGCAGCTCACTGACCAGGTACTTGACCAAGCCCAATTCGGTAACGCCGACGCCGAGCATCGAGAACAGGTTGCCCGGACGCACCGACTTGAACAGGTCGGTCAGCTTGCCGTCCTTGAGGAACTTCGGCGTCCAGCCCGCGTACGGGCCGAACAGCAGGCCCGGCTGTCCGCCGATGACGCGAGTATCCAAGTGCGGCACCGACATCGGCGGCGCGCCGACGGCGGCCTTGCCGTACACCTTGGCTTCGTGCTGCTTGATCAGCTCAGGGTTGGTGCAGCGGAAGAACTGGCCGCTCACCGGGAATCCACCGAAGCCCGCGATCTCCTTGATGCCCGCCTTCTGCAGCAGCGGCAGCGCGCCACCGCCTGCCCCGACGAAAACGAATTTGCTGATGAGCGTGCGGGTTTCGCGGGTACGCAGATTACGCACCCGCACCAGCCAGGTGCCGTCGGACTGCTTGGTCAGGTTGCGCACCTCGTGGCCGAAGGCCAGGTCCGCGCCGGACTTGCCGAGGTAGGCGAGCAATTCCTTGGTGAGCGAACCGAAGTCGATATCGGTGCCGGCATCGGTCCAGTTCAGCGCGACCGGGTCGGAGAAGTCGCGCCCCTTGGCCATCAGCGGCAGTCGTCGGCTGAATTCCTCAGGGGTGTCGATGTACTCCATGCCCTCGAACAGCGGGTGGCGCGACAGCGCCTCGTAGCGCTTGCGCAGGTACTGGACGTCGTCGGCACCGTGCACGAAGCTGACATGCGGGATGGGGTTGATGAAGCCCGACGGATCGCTGAGCAGGCCGTTCTCCACACCGTAGGCCCAGAACTGCCGTGAGACCTGGAAGCGCTCGTTGATGTCGATCGCCTTGGAGACGTCGACAGAACCGTCGGGCTTCTGCGGGCTGTAGTTCAACTCACACAGCGCCGAGTGGCCGGTGCCCGCGTTGTTCCACGGGTCGCTGCTCTCCGCCGCAACGGCGTCGAGCCGTTCGAACAGGGAGATCGACCAATCCGGCTGCAGCTGGCGAAGCAGCGCGCCGAGGGTGGCACTCATGATGCCGGCACCGATGAGTACCACATCGGTCTTTTCAGTCATGGCAGCGTTCGGCACGGGTAGATCGACTTCCTTGTCACTTCTGCGGCTGCCACCCTCTTGGTGGTTAGCCTTGGCACGGGCGCTATATGGAGTTTTACGAGCCTGGCGTGACTCGGCGGTGAGTAGGTTACCCGCCGTTCACCTATTGCCAATTGTGCACCTCACCGGTTCGATCACCGGCAACGAACCTGTCGAATGTGACATAGATTCCTCCCCTGCCCTCGGCGACGCTGGAACTTCAATCCGACGCAAACGTCGCCTAGATTGGTTGTCGTGACGAACGAAACCTCGCTAGGCGTGTCGGACATCACGACGGGCGCGAAGTGGCAACCGGACGTTCTCGGCGCGGGTTACGAGCAGCGGACCCTGGCGTTCGGCCCCGATCCCGACGGCGAGGGTGACGCGGTGGCCACACTGGTCAAGTACACCCCGGATTCCGGCGCCGCGGCCACCGAGCTCGCGGTGCTGTACGTGCACGGCTTCACCGACTACTTCTTCCAGCAGCATCTCGCCGAGCACTTCGCCGGGCGCGGGCACCAGTTCTATGCCCTGGACCTGCGCAAGTGCGGACGCTCGCTCCGCGATGGGCAGACACCGCACTACGTCACCGATCTGGCGCTCTACGACGCCGAGCTCAACGAGTCGCTGCGCATCGTGCGCGAGGAGACCGGTGGCGAGGTGCTGCTCGTCGCGCACTCCACCGGTGGGCTGATCGTGCCGCTGTGGCTGGACCGGCTGAATCGGGCCAAGGGCACCGTCGCATCCGGCATCACCGGTTTGGTGCTCAACAGCCCGTGGTTCGACCTGCAGGGCCCCTCGTACTACCGGACCATCGGCACACCCGTGATCAAGGCGCTCGGCAAGTTCCGGTCGATGATCGAGCTACCCGGCGGGAAGATCAGCTCCTACGGCGACAGCCTGCACCACAGTGTCGCGGGCGAATGGGACTACAACCTCGATTGGAAGCCGCTGAGCGGCTTCCCGGTCCGCTTCGGCTGGTTGCGGGCCATCCGCAATGGTCATGCCCAGCTGCAGGCGGGTCTCGCAATCGGGGTGCCCGCGTTGATCCTGCGTTCCCGGATCACCAAGTTCGCGCGCAAGTACGGACCCACGGTCGACGTGGCGGACGCGGTGCTCGACGTCAGGCAGATCCAGCGCTGGTCCGGCTGCCTCGGCGATCGCACCAACATCGTCCCGATCGACGGCGCACGGCACGACGTGTTCCTGTCCTCGGCCGAGCCGCTGGCGAAGGCGTTCACCGAACTCGACAACTGGCTGGACTGGCTGGCGATCTACCTGCGCAAGTCCGCCTCACCAGAGGCTGGTGCGTAACACGATCTCGGTCGCCAGCTCGTGGTCGGCTTCGGTCGCCACATTGTCGACGTCGATCTCCACCACCCGGAACTCGCCGTAGACGTAGCGTCCGGACGTATCCGCGACCATACGCGGCATGTTCTTGGTCACCAGCACGGTGACAGCGAGTTCGACCGGCCGGCACGCTGCGTCCAGCACGGTCCCATCCGCGGCGGGCACCGCGGGGTGGCCGCGATCGGCGACCACCAGGCTGATGAACCGGCCGAAACCGCCCGCACACAGCTGCCAGGCCAGTTCCGCGCCCGACCCGCGCCCGGCGACATTCACCCATGGCACGCCGAGCTCGTCGAGAATGCCGTGTACACCGGCGGTGTCCAGGTCCGCTATCGATTCCACCGCGATGGTGCGCAGGTCCGAATTGTGCAGTCGAGCACAGACCTGGTCGTACACATCGACCGGATCACCCGCGTCGGGCAGCAGCAACACGCTGTGCCGAGATTCGGGCCCGTCGACCCGCACGGTCCAAGCCCGGTCACCGACCGTGATCCGCCGAGATTTCATGCCGGAGTACGGTACACGGCCCGGTTGAACAGAGCCGCGTGTCGAACCTCACCTGCGAGTCAGACGTGGGGTTCACCACTATTTCTCCGGCCATGCATTCCTGGGTTCACCCAGCTCAGCGACTTGCGGAGCTCGGCGCCATCGCGGCAGTGAGGACAGGAAGGCCGCCGGGCGCACCGTCGACGATCAGGCGTTCCAGCTGTGGGAAGTCGAGGTGCTCTTCGACCAGGTCGGCGAGCAGATCGAGTTGGGCGCAGCGAATCGCAGCAACCGAAACATCCTCGGCGACAAGGAAACCCGGTCGTCCGGCCGCGGCGGCGATCTGCCGCAGCCACATTCGACGGAACCCGTCCGATTCAAGCAGACCGTGCAGGTGGGTGCCCCACACCGCACCGCGGACGCTGCCCTCGGGTACGCCTGCCAGCTCCAGCCAGGCGGGATCGGTGCTGCGACACACCCTTCCGTGATGAATTTCGTAGCCCTGCAACGGCATTCGCTCCCCGTCTGGGAGCAGGGTGCGCCCGGAGGCCCGGCGCAGTACCTTCGGGTCGGCGAATTCGATATCGAGATCGAGCAGTCCGAGGCCCTCGACGACGCCCGCACCGGATTCGACGGTGTCGGTGATCCGGCGGCCGAGCATCTGATAGCCGCCGCAGATGCCGAGGATCGGTTTGCCCGCAGCCGCGCGAGCCGTCAACGCGTCGGCGAGCCCGGTGCGGCGCAACCAGGCCAGGTCATCGACCGTCGCCTTGCTGCCGGGCAGCACCACGAGGTCGGCCTCCGACAGCCTGGACGGCTCGCTCACCCAGCGCACCGCGACTCCCGGCTCACAAGCGAGGGCCTCGACATCGGTGGAGTTGGAGATACGCGGCAGCCTGATGGCGGCAACGGTCAGCCATTCGGCACCGACGGGCGGGCGGGGACGGCCGACCGGAGCATCGGCGACGGTGCCGAGGGAGTCCTCGGCGTCGATCCAGAGTTCGTCGGCGAAGGGGATCACGCCCAGTGTGGGACGGCCGGTGAGTTCGGTGAGCCGTTCGAGTCCGGGCCGCAGCAGTTCGACATCGCCGCGGAACTTATTGATCACGAAGCCCGAAATCAGTTGCTGATCTTCGGGATCGAGCACTGCAACGGTTCCGAAGAGGTGGGCGAGCACCCCGCCGCGATCGATGTCGCCGACCACGAGAACCGGCAGCCGAGCCGCCTGAGCCAGTCCCATGTTCGCCAGATCGGTGGCCCGCAGGTTGATCTCCGCGGGCGAACCCGCCCCCTCGCAGATCACCACGTCGAATTCCGCACGCAGAGAGGCGAGTTCGGCCGCAACGACCTCCCGCAAATCCTGTCGGTGCCGGAAGTAATCGCGCGCTCCCACCGTGCCGACCGCTTGTCCGCGCACCACCAGCTGAGAACGGCGGTCGCTGCCCGGCTTGAGCAGCACCGGATTGAACCGCACGCTCGGTTCCAGCCCGCACGCCTGCGCTTGCAGCGCCTGTGCCCGCCCGATCTCCCCGCCGTCGAGGGTGACGACGGAGTTGTTGGACATGTTCTGCGCTTTGAACGGCGCGACGCGCACGCCGCGACGCGTCAGCATTCGGCAAAGCCCCGCCACCACAACGCTTTTGCCCGCATCCGAGGTGGTGCCCGCGACGAGCAGTGCGCCTTTCACGCCGCTGCCGCGCCGCCCGGGTGCGCGCACACCCGCGTCGAACCGCGCGGCCCAGCGCAGCCACCTGTCACGGCAGGGTCAGGATTTCAGCGCCCGTGTCCGTGACCACCAGGGTGTGCTCGAACTGTGCGGTCCACTGACGGTCCTTGGTAACCACGGTCCATTGGTCGCCCCAGATCTCGTAGTCGATGCCGCCGAGGTTGATCATCGGCTCGATGGTGAAGGTCATGCCCGGCTCGATGATGGAGTCGACGGCAGGCTGGTCGTAATGCAGGATGACCAGGCCGCTGTGGAAGGTGGGGCCCACGCCGTGACCGGTGAAGTCCCGGACCACGCCGTAGCCGAAGCGGTTGGCGTAGGACTCGATCACCCTGCCGATCACATTCAGCGCACGACCGGGCCGAACAGCCTTGATGGCCCGCATGGTCGCTTCCTCGGTCCGCTCGACCAACAGCCGAACCTCCTCGTCCACATTGCCCGCGAGGAAGGTCTTGTTGGTATCGCCGTGCACCCCGTCGATGTAGGCGGTGACGTCGATATTCACAATGTCGCCGTCCTCGATCACGGTCGAGTCCGGAATCCCGTGGCAGATCACCTCATTGAGCGAGGTGCAGCACGACTTCGGAAATCCCTTGTACCCGAGGGTCGATGGATAGGCCCCATGATCACACATGTACTCGTGTGCGATCCGGTCCAGTTCGTCGGTCGTGACGCCGGGCGCGACGGCCTTGCCCGCCTCTTCCAGCGCCTGCGCGGCGATCTTTCCCGCGATCCGCATTCTTTCGATGGTTTCGGCCGTCTGCACCCAAGGTTCGTTGCCCTCGTTGACGGTCTTCTTCCACGCGTACTCCGGACGCTCGATCGAGCGCGGAACTTCCCGAGTCGGCGAGAGGGTCCCGGGAACAAGCGGCTGACGGGTGCGCACTGACATGGCACCAGACTATCTGCCATGCTCTGCGGCCACCTCGCGGCGGTTGACGTGCCGATCGCAGTCGCGAACGATGCCGCCCGAGCCGGATGTGGAACGTTACCAATGTCGGGAATGACCGATAATCTGCCGAAGAGAGGGATCCAGCCGCCGGAGCATCCGGCGGTACCGGCCGAGCGAGGTTACAGATGGTGCTCTTAAACCCGATAGCACGCGATATCAGGACAATCGCAGGATCGGAGCAGCAATGAGTACTACCCGCGATGAACTGGTCGGCTTCGTCGACACCCTGTACATTCCCAAGATCGCCAGCGGCTTCACGACGTCGGCCATTCGCGCATCACAGGAGGCCATCGAGACGTCGATTCTGCTGTTCGCTTCGGGCCAGGGTGACAAACAACCCGATCTGGTGGGTTGGATGGAGAAGCAGAAGCTACTCGACACCGCCGCATTCGACAACGCCAAATCCGAGGGACTGATGGTCGACGGCTACAGGACTCGGCAGACCGACGTCGACACGAAGAAAGCCGAGATGGATCAGCAGGGCACGAACGTCAAGGACACCACCTTTTCTACCTTCAACCTCTCAAACGCAACGTATGTGGCGGTCAAGGAACGATTCGGTCAACTCGATCGGATCTCCGCAGTATCAACGAGCGTCGAGACGAGGACGGAGTGCAACTGCCGCTGACGATCGGCGAGGAGATCCGCACGCTGCGCTTCGTCCTGCACGCCGTAGACGACGTACACGGCAAGGTCGAGGGGGCGTGGGCCCAGTCCGAAAGTCATGCGCGCACCATCGCCGCCTCGCACCCGAGCCCTTCTGGCGGTTACTCATCTTCGCGGCCCTATTCGACGGCGTTGCCCGCGAGTACGGCCAGCTACAACCCCAAGGGGCATGGCACTGTCGCCGACATCCTCACGCAGGCACAGCGCGAACTGGCGCTCGGGGTCCACGAGCAGGGCGGCAACAACGTCGCAGCGGCCTACGATAAGAACGGCAACCTGGTCAAGAGGCCATACGACATCAACGGGCCGTGGTGCCGCCTTTTCCACCTATGTGTGGGATCAGGCCGGGTATGAGGTCAAGTGGACCAACCCGAATTTCGTGCCGAGCCTCTGGTCCGACGCCCATAAGATGAATTTGTGGGACTACACCTCGGGCGCACAGCCAGGCGACATGATCGTCTTCGACTGGAAGAACGACGGGGAACTGGACCATGTGGGCATCGTGGAGTCCATCAACGGCAACAAGATCACCACTATCGAGGGCAACTCTGGCGACGAGCTGAAACGCAACACCTACGACATGGGAGATCGAAGATTGATCGGCGTCATCAAGCCGCCCGCGCAGAGTATCGCGGTCTAGCCCGACCGAAGACTGTTCCGCTGCCCGACGGAATAGTCACGGACCACGGTCCGTTTACCGCAGTAGTTGACATCGAAACTACTCATGGACGGGACTCCAGCCGTGGAATTGGGACTGACGACGTTTGCCGAGTTGTACGCGGTCGGCGAGCGCCCCGCGCCGAGCGCCGGAGAACGGTTGCGCGAGGTGGTCGAGGAAGCGGTGGCGACCGAGACATCCGGACTCGACGTCTACGGCGTCGGCGAGCATCGCCGCAAGGATTTCGCGGCATCCTCGCCCGCGGTGGTATTGGCAGCGATCGCCGCACGAACCGAGCGCATCCAACTGACCAGCGCGGTCACCGTACTGAGTTCAGACGACCCGGTCCGGGTGTACCAGGATTTCGCGACCCTCGACGGACTGTCCAAGGGCCGAGCCGAACTGATGGCGGGCCGTGGTTCGTTCACCGAGTCGTTCCCGTTATTCGGCTACGACCTCGCCGACTACGACGAACTGTTCGAGGAGAAGTTGGCACTGCTGCTGCATCTTCGCGAGGACCAGCCGGTGAACTGGTCGGGCAAGTTCCGGGCTCCACTGCGGGACGCGGTCGCGTATCCGCGCACCGACAACCGGCCGTTGCCGGTGTGGATTGCCGTGGGCGGCAGTCCCGAGTCGGTCATCCGAGCCGGGCTGCTCGGACTGCCGTTGGCGATCGCGATCATCGGCGGCGAACCCACACGGTTCAAGCCGCTGGTCGATCTCTACCACCGCGCTGTCGCAGAAGGCGGACACGACAAGCAACCGGTGGCGGTGCACGCGCACGGCTACATCGCCGACACCGATGAGCAAGCCGTCGCGGATTTCTACGAGCCGTATGCACTCGCGATGAACACCATCGGTCGCGAACGCGGCTGGGGTCCGATGACAAGGGCCCAGTTCGACGGTCTGCGTTCGCAGAGCGGTTCACTGTTCGTCGGGACGCCGGATTATGTGGCGGCCAAGGTCGCCGATATTCGCGACACCCTTGGACTGGATCGGTTCATGCTGCACACCAGCGTCGGCACGCTGCCGCACGAGAAGGTGCTGCACAACATCCAACTCCTCGGCGAGAAGGTGGCACCGCAGGTCCGCTGATAGGCGGGAAGCCGCACACCACGCCGGGCGACCAGCATCGCCGGGCGCGGCGTTCGATCTCCCCGCGGCCGCTGCCTACTAGGAGAGCTGGGCTTCGAAAGCGATCCGGTCGCCGCGGTACAGCGACCGGACACGCTCGATCGGCTCTCCCTTCCCGTCGACACTGCGACGGTTCAGCAGCAAAAGCGGTAGGGCCGTGGTGCATTCGAGCAGAGCGGCTTCGCGTGGGGAGGCGAGAACCGTCTCGATGCGTTCGGTCGCCCTGCCCAACTCGACACCCGACGCACGCACTGCCGCGTATAGCGACGTGGTCGGGTCATAGGTGTCGTACAAAGCACGGAAGCGGACGAGCGGCAAGAAGGTGCTCTCCAATCCGATGCGCTCACCGTCGGCGAGTAGCACTCGCTCGAGGTGCATCACCGGAGTGCCGAGCGCGAGCCCGAGCACGTCGGCGGTGTCGGCGTCGGCGGGCACATCCTCCCAATTGACCAGCAGTCGACCAGGCACCCGACCGAAGCTGATCGCGCCTTCGGTGTAGGAACGCAACGACAACGGCTGCACCATCTTCGGCCGCGACACCACAGTACCGCGACCCTGGCGCCGAATCCTGCCTTCCACCAATAGATCTCGCAGCGCTTGCCGGACGGTTTCGCGGGCGACCTCGAACCGGACGGCCAGGTCGCGTTCGGAAGGGACCGGGTCACCCTCGGCCATGTCGCTCAGAATTTCTTCGAGTTCCGTGCGCACCAGGTACGACTTGGGCAATCGGCTCGGCTGCGCAGAATCAATGCGCCCACCGCGTCGTTCCTCGTTGCCGGCTACCACCGCCGCCTGGGCGTCGACCCCCGCCACGTCCGCTCCGTTCATGCCGACAGCGTACCCGTGATTGGTCTATACCAATTGTTAACCTAGCGTTCGCACAGGAAACACCCATCGGTCTAGACCATTGCCCACTATGTGTCCATGCGATTGGTCATCATCGGAGGTGGAATCCTCGGCACCGCACATGCCCTGGCCGCGATCGGCCGTGGGCACGAGGTCGTGCAGTTGGAGCGGGAGCCGGAAGCCCGTGGCGCCACGGTACGGAACTTCGGTCTGGTGTGGGTCTCCGGGCGCTCGGCCACGGAGCTCGATCTCACCCTGCGGTCCCGGCAGCTGTGGGAGGAGATCGGCGGCCGGGTCCCCGGCATCGGGTTCCGCCCCGCAGGATCGATCACGCTGGTGCGCACACCCGCCGAGCTCGCCGTCGCCGAGGCCGCCGCCGCAGACCCGAGCGCGCAGGCCCGCGGCTTCGAATTGCTCGAGCCGGAGCAGGTGCGCGCGCTCAACCCCGTCCTGCGCGGCAAATTCCTTGCGGGACTGCATTGTTCGACCGACGCCGCAGTGGAGTCGCGCCAGACGCTGCCCGCGCTGCGCGCGCATATGGCGGCCTCGGGCCGCTACACCTTCCACGCGGGCACCGAGGCCAGGTCGGTCACCGATACCGGTTCCGGCGCCACCGTAGCCGACGACCAAGGCCGCAACCACCACGCCGATCTGGTGCTCGACTGCCCCGGCGCGGCACACTCCGGCCTGACCCGCGAACTGGTCGGGAACATCCCGGTCCGCCGCGTCCGGCTGCAGATGATGCAGACCGCGCCGCTGGGTGAGTTGCTCACCACCGCCATCGCCGACGGCGACAGCTTCAGGTACTACCCGGGATTCGCGGGCACCGAGACCGACGCACTGAACCAGGAGCAGTCCCAGACCGCCACCGCCGCCGAGCACAAGATGCAACTGCTGTGCGTGCAGCGTCTGCACGGCGGCCTCACCATCGGCGACACCCATGAATACGAGGAGCCTTTCGCCTTCGACGTGGACGAGGCGCCTTACGAACACCTCACCGCCATCGCCGAGGAAATGCTCGGACGCAAACTGCCGCAGGTGGTTCGGCGCTGGGCCGGTGTCTACAGCCAGAGCATCGACCCCACCGCCATCGTCACCCGAGCCATGGCCGACGAGCACATCTGGGTGATCACCGGCCCCGGCGGCCGCGGCATGACCCTCGGCCCCGTCCTCGGCGAGGAAACCGCCGACCTACTCAATTTGTGAGGAACGCTGTGCCGGACAAGAACATCCAACTCGCCGTACTCGACATGGCAGGCACCACCGTCGCCGACGGGGGCCTGGTGCTGCGCGCCTTCGACGTCGCCGCCACCGCCGCGGGCATCGAAACCGAAGGGCCCGACCGAGACACAGCGCGCAAGTACGTGCTCGACACCATGGGCCAGTCGAAGATCGCGGTGTTTCGCGCCCTGCTCGGCGACGAAGACCGCGCCGAGCAGGGCAACCGCGCCTTCGAGGCCGCCTACGAGGCACTGATCGACGAGGCCGACATCACACCGATTCCCGGTGCGGTCGAGGCGATCCGCGCGCTGCGCGCTGCGGGTGTCAAGGTCGCGCTCACCACGGGCTTCAGCCGCAGCACCCAGGACCGGCTACTGAATGCCCTCGGCTGGAACGACATTGCCGATCTGACCCTGGCGCCGTCCGATGCCGGGCGCGGACGCCCCTACCCCGACATGGTCCTCACCGCACTGCTGCGCCTCGGCGTCGACGCCGTCGATCAGGTTGCGGTGCTCGGCGATACGACCAGCGATATCGGCACCGGCCTCGCCGCCGGCGCCCGGATCGTGGCGGGCACCCTGACCGGCGCGCACGACGAAGACCAGCTGCGCGCCGCAGGCGCCACCCACGTGGTGGCGTCGGTCACCGAGTTCGCCGAGCTGGTGCTCGCCGACCGAACCTGATCCGTCACCCCGGACGGAGCCGAGCAAACCAACCGCCCCCTTCGACACCTCACTCGACACGAACCGAAAGTTGCAGCAATCGTGCGTACTTCGAACACACAGGGCCGCCTGACGCGCACCATCTCCCGCACCGCGCTGATCATCGCGTCCGTCTCTGCTGTCGCACTCACCGCAGGATGCGGTGGCACCGGCACCGACAGCGGCGACGGCAAGACCGTCACCGTGTACTCCGCCGACGGCGTCGGCAGCTGGTACACCACCCAGTTCGCCGAATTCGAGAAGCAGACCGGCATCTCGGTCAACCTGGTCGAGGCGGGCTCCGGCGAAGTCGTCAACCGAGTGGACAAGGAACAGTCCAACCCGCAGGCCGACGTGCTCGTCACGCTGCCGCCATTCATTCAGAAGGCGAAAAGCGCTGGGCTGCTGCAGGACAGCGGTGTCGACACCACCGCGGTCGCGGCCGCCGACAAGGATCCGGAAGGCAAGTACGTCACCCTCGCGGGCAACTACTCGAGCTTCATCGCCAACCCCGCCGTGGACACCACCACCATCACCTGGGACGACCTGCTGAAACCGGAGTACAAGGGCAAGCTGCAGTACTCGACCCCCGGTCAGGCCGGCGACGGCACCGCGGTGCTGATCCTGCTGCAGAACCTGCTCGGCAAGCAGGGTGCGCTGGATTACCTCGGCAAGCTGCAGGCCAACAATGTCGGCCCCTCGTCCTCCACGGGCAAGCTGCAGGCCAAGGTCGACAAGGGTGAGCTGGTCGTCGCCAATGGCGATGTCCAGATGAACCTGGCCAACATCAAGGACAAGGGTTCCAAGTTCACCCTCTTCTTCCCCGCCGCTGCCGACGGCAAGCGCTCCACCGTTGCCCTGCCGTACGTGATGGGCATGGCCAAGGGCGCCCCGCACAAGCCGGCGGCCGAGAAGCTGATGGAGTTCCTGCTGTCGGCCGATGCGCAGAAGGCGCTGCCCGATGCCTTCGCGGTGCCTGCTCGCACCGAGCTGCGCGACGCGCCCACGACCGGCACCGTGCCCTCGGCAGCTGCGACGCTCAAAGGTGTCGAGATCGTGAATGTCGATTGGAACAAGGTGCTTCGAGAACTGGACGGCGACGTTGCCGCGTACCAGAAGGCCACCGGTAGCTAGTTCGCCAGAAGTGAGGAGCCGCAACATGTCCGACGGTGACGCGCCCCCGAAATCGTCCCCCGTGACCACCACCGTGATCGCAACCGCACCGGCCACCGTGCCCACCGGCGTCGAACCCGCCATCGTGTTCGACCGGGTCGGGGTCAGCTACGGCCGCGGCCGCAAGACCACC
The DNA here is from genome assembly GCF_045208035.1 of Nocardia sp. NBC_01009. NCBI lineage: Bacteria > Bacillati > Actinomycetota > Actinomycetes > Mycobacteriales > Nocardiaceae > Nocardia > Nocardia sp. NBC_01009. The sequence continues at coordinate 7,072,731 of NZ_CP108695.1, forward strand.
GTCGCACTGAGCGATTTCACGCTGCGCGTCGCCGCCGGGGAGACGGTCGCGCTCCTCGGACCCAGCGGCTCGGGCAAGTCGACCGCGCTCAAGGCACTGGCCGGGTTCGTCCGGCCCACCTCGGGTGCGGTACGGCTGTCCGGCCGCGACGTCACCGACCTTTCCCCCGCCAAGCGCGGGATCGGCGTCGTGGTGCAGTCCTACGCACTGTTTCCGCATATGAGCGTGCACAGCAATGTCGCTTTCGGCTTGAAGTCACATCGCGTGCCGCGCAAGGACATTGCTGGGCGGGTAGCCGAGGCACTTGCCATGGTCGGCATGACCGCCTACGCCGAGCGCCTGCCCCGTGAGCTGTCCGGTGGCCAGCAGCAGCGCGTCGCGATCGCCCGGGCACTTGCGATCCGACCGAAGGTACTCCTGCTGGACGAACCGCTGGCCGCGCTCGACGCCCAGCTGCGGCAGTCGATGCTCGGCGAGCTCCAGGAGTTGCGGAAGGCGTTGCCGGACACGGCGATGCTGTATGTCACCCATGATCAGTCCGAAGCGTTGGCGCTGGCGAATCGGATCGCGGTGATGCGCGAAGCGCGGCTTGTCGATATCGACACCGCCGAAAACCTGTGGCAGCACCCGCCCACCGGGTTCACCGCCGACTTCCTCGGCGGCGCAAACCTGGTGCCGTGCACCGTCAATCGAGTCTCCGGCACCTCGGCTCTCGTCACGGTCGGCACGCACACGCTGCGAGCCGATGCGCCGCAGCCGGGTGTCGGACGCCCCGGTTGGGCAGTGGATTCGGCTGCACTGCTGTGCATTCGGCCGCACACCGTGCAGATCGGCGCGACTTCGGAGCGCAATGCCGTGCGCGGCACTGTGGTTTCCAGCGTCTGGCGCGGCGCGGTCACGCGTGTGCGTCTGACGCTCGACGGACTCGCCGACGAGATCAGCGTCGACGTACCCGGCCACTTCGATACCGAGGCCGGAGCGGTCTTGGGCGTCCGGTTCCCGGACCCGGCCGGCGTGCTGATCCCACCGACACTCGGAACCGAATTCGACAGTTCCGCAAGCAATTCCGTTGCGGACGAGCTGGGAGCGCAAGCATGAGGGGCTGCGCGCTCCCGGACCGGCCGGTCGGCGCGCCCGCGTCCGACCCGGCCGGTGCCCCAACTCTGACTGGACCGAGCTCGGACCCGCGACGATGCAGCGGACCGGATCTCGGACTCGCGACTACTGCCGCCATGAACTGGGTCACCGCAGGCGTCGGGTGGCGACCATGAGCGCCTGCAGGATCCTCGATTCCCCTGCCGAGACCGTCCCCGCGCCATCGCCCACACGGGGGCGCACCTGGCGGCCGGTGCTCTGGAGCCTGCCGCCGCTGCTGGTGGTCCTGGTCATCGCGGTGTACCCGATCGTGCGGGTGCTCGCCGAATCCACGGTGACCCCGGAAGGTCGCGGCACGGCCGTCTGGTCGCGGGTGCTCGGCTCGGAGTCGTTCCGTGATGCGTTGTGGCGCACCATTTCCATTGCGGTCTTCTCGACGGCCGGGTGCCTGGTCCTCGGCACCTTCCTGACGATCGTGCTGGCGTTCGTCCCTTTCCCCGGTTCCACGCTGGTCGGCCGCCTGATCGACACGATCCTGACCATGCCGTCATTCCTCATCACGCTGGCCTTCACCTTCCTGTACGGCACGGCGGGCGCGGTGAACGCCGTTGCCACCGAGATCACCGGCCGCACCACACCGCTGCTGGATTTCCTGAGCACCCCGCTCGGGGTGATCCTCGCCGAAATCACCTTCTTCACACCGTTCGTGGTGCGGCCGCTGCTGGCCGGTTTCGCCCAGCTGCCGCGCGAGCAACTGGATGTCGCTGCCAGCCTCGGCGCATCGCCATGGCGAGTGTTGCGTCAGGTGGTCATGCCCGAAGCGTGGCCCGCGCTGGCCGCGGGCGGCAGCCTCGTACTTCTGCTGACGCTCAACGAGTTCGGCATCGTGCTGTTCACCGGTGCGAAGGGCGTGACAACGCTGCCCGCCTTGATCTACACCCGCGGCATCGTGACCTTCGATCTGCCGGGCGCGGCGGTGCTCGCCACCGTGCAGGTGCTGCTGTCGCTGAGTCTGTACATCGGCTATCGGTTGATCTTCGCCCGGGTCACCGGACCGATCAGAAAGGAGCGCTGACCCATGCTGGTGTGGACACGACGCGGACGGGCCACGGTGCTCACAGTCTTCGCACTCATCGTGCTCGTGGTGTTCCTCGCCCCGATTGCCACCGTGGCCGCCGCGGCGCTGGCCGGTAGCTGGACCGGTCCGCTGCCCTCGGATCCGGGTCTGTCGAACTTCCGGCAGGCCTTGTCCGGCCAGGAGGCGGCCAGCTTGTCGGTGAGCCTGCAGACCGCTCTATTGGCGGGCGGACTCGCCCTGGTGCTGGGCACCTGGGCGGCACTCGCCGCGCGGGAGGCGCCCGACTGGTGGCGAAAGTTCACCGATGCGGTGTTCCATCTACCAGTTGCGGTGCCCTCCGTCGCCATCGGTCTCGGGGTGCTGATCGCGTTCAACGAGCGGCCGCTGCTGCTGGGGGGCACCAAATGGATTGTCATCGTGGCTCATTCGGTGCTGGTGCTCGCCTACGCTTTCAGCGCCGTGACCGCGGCGCTCGACCGCCTCGATCCCACCTACCGACAGGCCGCGGAGTCGCTCGGCGCGGGACCGTTGCGGGTGCTATTGCTGGTGACGCTGCCCTTGTTGCTCCCGGCCCTCGACGCGGCAGCCGGTCTGGCAGTCGCCCTGTCCATGGGCGAGCTGGGCGCGACGATCATGGTTTACCCCGCAACCTGGAAGACATTGCCGGTCACCATCTTCGGGCTCACCGACCGCGGCGAGGTGTTCGACGCAGCCGCCAGCACCTGCCTGCTGCTGCTGGTGACGCTGGTCGCCTTGGTCGCCCTCGGTCGCCTGAAGGGCCGTGCCGCACTGCGTTGAGCATGAGCCGCACAGCGTTCTTCCCGATCTGTACGGCATCGAGCCCAGATCGGCCCGGTGTCGAGCAGAACTACGCGGCATCGAGCTCGGGCCTCCGGGCGGCGGTGAACTTGTACGGCATCGAACCCCGAACGCGCAGTGTTGACCCCGAGCTGCGCGGCATCGGCCCAGGCTGTGCGGCATCGAGCCCGAATCGCCCTACGATGACCAGGTGGAAGCACTTCCTCTGATCTTTACCGCAGGCTGGGCGAGCGGGGTCAATGCCTATGCCGTGATCTTCCTGTTGGGCATATTCGGCGCCACCGGCCTCTCCGACGACGTGCCGGAGGCGCTGCAGCGGACCGATGTGCTGATTGCCGCCGCTGTCCTGTTTCTCATCGAGGCCGTGGCCGACAAGATCCCGTACCTGGATTCCTTCTGGGACGCGCTGCACACCATCGTCCGGCCCGCATCGGGCGCCGTCGTTGCCGCGCTGCTGGCCGGCCAGGACGGCTCGCTCCCCCAGCTAGCCGCGGGCGCGGTGGGTGGAACCACCGCGCTGGTAAGCCATTTGGTCAAGGCAGGCACGCGAATGGCGATCAATACCTCGCCGGAGCCTGCAAGCAATATCGTGATGAGCGTGGTCGAGGACACCGCCGTCGCCGGCATCGTCACCCTCGCCATCTTCTACCCGATCGCGGCCGCTGTCTGCGCGGGCATCCTGCTGCTGATCGGCGTGATTCTGGTGGTCTTGCTCGCCAGTAGAATCCGTCGCTACCTCGTTCGCCGCAGGCAGCGCCGAGCCGCGAGGCAAGCCGCGACGGCTCGAGCACAGGCAGTACTGCAACGAGAGTGGTAGCAGCGAACACAGATCCACAGCGGGCGTGCCGCGCCAGTCGACCACGCGGCACGCCGGGCAGGGCGCCCCGTTGCGCCCGCCGTCACTGCTGGCGACATAAACATCCGAATGGACGCACTGGTCGGATGAATCGACATCCGGGACGTCGCCTTTACATCAGTGACGCTGTTGGGGCAGTGTCACCAATTCGCTGTGTCGCAAGAACGAGACCGTTGGTCGCGCGGTTCACTGCTCGGGCAAACGGCGGCGGCCCCCGACCACGTCGGTCACGAGATCAGTGTACCCGTCAACTAGTTCGGCTAGGTGGTACCAATGTTTATGGGTATTGTCGCTGCGCGCACCATCGACATCGATCGCCTGGTTCGCATCCACCCAGCCGCGAGCCATCCTGTCGACCACCGCACCCAGACTCTCGGTATGCAGTGAAGCGCCGTTGCGATGCTGCGGGATCTCCTGCGCGATCCAATCATTGATGTCGTCGACGAGTTCGCTTCGACGACAATCGATTTCGGATATCAGATGCGCATCCAGCACTTGCCCGCGTCGCGCGTGCAACTCCGCGAGCGCATGCGCGGAGCGCAGCAATTCACGATCTTGGAAACGTCGTCCTTGGAAGGCACACAATATTTGCGGAGCAGTCGGCAGCACCCCTACCGTCGGCGCGCTCATCCCCATACCCCGAATTCACCCGACACCAACGCGCTTTGTACCAACATAATTGGCTCTCGATTCGGTTATCCCGGTCATCGGATCGGTTGTTAAAAACTAGGCTAGCTGGATCATGCTCTTACAGATGCAAGAACGCAAGAGTGCGTCTGCATTGCTGCGCCTACACCTTTCTGATGCCCGTATCCACAGCAGCGCAACAACTTCAACACACTCCGAACGGGGTGGCGTCCATGGGCGCAAGCGACGTGAACCCGCTGGTCCTGCGGCAAATAACACCCCAGCGCACCCGCGCACGGAACCGTTCAACCCTGCCGATCCCGACGCTGGAACCGCCTCCGGCGAAGGCTGATCCGAGGTTCGTCTACGGCGCGCACACCCTCGACACGCCGGGACGAATCGTCGATCGGGCGATCCTCGATGTCCTCGGATGGGCATCTGGGGTCGGTTGAACTGGCACGCTGGTAACGCGCATCACCGACTCGGAGCGGTTGGTCAACACCCTCGCCGCCGAACGCAATCCGCCGCAGTGACCGCGGCGGCCACGGCGTGGCCTACGCGGTTGTCAACTCCCTGCGCTGCCTCTACAAGCACGCGGTCCGTGACGACATCATTGACCGCTTCGCCGCGCTGACAAGGAGAAACGCTGTTCGGAACAATCCCGAACAACCCGCACGCGTAATGTCGCACGCATGGCCTGCAGGATCACCGAACTCGTCATCAACTGTGCCGACCCACAACGGCTGGCGGACTTCTGGTGCGAAGTCCTCGGCTATGTCGAACTCGGCTGGGAGGACGGCGCCCTGGAGATCGGTCCGCCCGGAACCGGCTTCGGCGGGCCGCAGCCCACACTGGTGTTCAGCCGCGGCACCGAGCCGAAGCGCGGGAAACTGCCGCTGCACATCGACGTGAACCCGACCGACCGCGATCAGGACGCGGAACTGGAGCGGCTGCTCGCCGCGGGTGCACGGAAGGTCGACATCGGCCAGACCGGCGCCGAAACGTGGCACGTGCTGGCCGACCCGGAGAGGAACGAATTCTGCCTGCTCCGGCGCCGGGTCGAGGCGGCGGAGAGCTGAAGGGCGGTCAGCTCACGTAGTCCAGCTGGTGGTCTTGGTGAACACCGTTCTTACCGAGGAACACTCGCATGCTACGGCCGGTCTGCACCCCACAACCCGCGACACCGATACCACGTCGGTCAACGCCTTCGTGTGCGCGCTGACCGGTTACTGGACCCGCAACAGCCGCCGACCAGCGCCGCCACGGTCGCCGAAACTGAGGCAATACCAAGTCCATACGGCCCGAGTATCAGCTGAATGGCTGAGCCGACGACTCGGCTGGCTATAGGCTGACAGTTGGATTTTCGCGGGTTGCCACTAAGGATCGGCGGGCAGGGCGGGTGAGCAGCCCCGGCTGGGCTGGTCTGTGCTGGATTGTTCAGACGCGTTGAAATCGAGTCGGGCCCAGGCGCAGGTTTTCGCCTACCCATTGTTCGAGCTCGCTGAGCAGGTGTCGTTCCGGCTCGTTGTCGTGGTAAACCTTGGCAATGAGATCGGCCCCGGCAGCCATGTGATGGGCAACATCACGGACCCCGGAGTCATGGGCAGGGTCGTTCCCGACGGCGGTCAGCAACCCGTAGATCCGCAGCGCGGTAGCGTGAGCGGCTCGTCGCAGCTCGGTGGCGGCGTGATCGTCGAGGTCGGTCGGGGTCAGGAATTCATACAGCGTCTCACCACGGTCGGTGATGACATTGACGGTCCGTTCACCGGCGGCGTCGGTCAGCCACATTTCGGCGTCAGCGGTAATTTCGTAGACCAGGTCGTGCCCACGAACGCAATCGGGTCCGCGCGCTGTGGTGAGCAAGGCCAGGCTGGCTCGCCCGACCGCAAGAAAACCACTCAGTGCGTGTGCTAGCAACTGCTCGGCAGGACCGGATGAGCGGCACGGAAGTCGTTGCCCCACCATCGAAACCCAGCAGGTCAGATGTTCGGCGCCAGTGTCTGTCGCCCGGAATGGCGTCATACCCGGCATGCTACCCCGGACCTGCACCGCAACCTGGCAGCAAAACGCGCTGGTGTTCCAGGATCAGGACTCCCTCGAACTCGACGAAGACGCCCATCACTCTCAGCAGCAGGTTCGCCATCGGCGAATCATTGCGGTGAAAGCCAGTGCCTCCTTGACGAATTCGACCCGCACGCCGGGCCCCACGGCCATCCGGACCTGGCTCGGGCCATCGCCGATACGGGTTAGCCCACGTACCCAGCCGACACCCCGAACGCGCCGATGGTGACCGGACAGCGAGGCATTTCGTCGACGCTAAGAGACCGCGACGCGGCAACTCGCGCGCGCGACCGAATTCGCGGCGATCGCCCAGATACAGCCCGCTGCTTGGTCGTGGTCAGCGCGCCAGAAGGGTGTTCAGTTCGTCAGCGAACAGGAGGGCCGGGTCGAACTCCATTCCCGAGAAGTGGCCAGCGAGTTCGAGCGAGAGCACCCCGTGCAGTCGGGTCCAAAAGGACACGGCACGGTGGAGGGTCGCGGCCGGCACCGAGTCGCCGTTGGCCCATCGGCGATGGTTCTCGAGGTGGGCGTCGAACGGTGTCGCTTGCCCTTCCAGGGACAGCGCGGAGAAAGCTTCGATCAGCACCGTCATGATTTCGGATGAGATCTCGGTGGTGTCCTCGGGTGCGTGGTAGCCGGGGACAGGTGTGCCGTAGATGAGGAAGTACCGCTGCGGGTCATGCAGGGCCCAGTCCCGCACGGTGTAGGCCAGCTCGGCTACGTCGGCACCGGAGTCGAACGCTGCCCGCAGAGTGTCGGCAAGGCTTCGGTAGGCGTCGCGGATAAGTTCGGAGATCAACTCGTCGCGACTGGCGAAGTACCGGTACAGGGCGGGGCCGCTCATGCCCACACGTTTGGCGATCGCGTTGAGCGACAGCGCGGACACACCTGCCGTGGCGATTTGCTCCCATGCGTGCTGCTTGATCTCTTCGCGCACTCGAGTCCGATAACGCTCCCGCGAACCCGTCCCATTCGTTCCCAACGTCAGCCACCTCCGCTCCGGCTCCTCAGCATCCACGGTTAGACCCTATCACTTTCTCTATTGACACTCACGATTCATGATTATAGCTTCTAACTAAGTCGAGTAGCACTAACTCGAAGGTTAGTCGGCCCGAGGCCCTGAACGAGGAGAGCAACCATGTCGAACCCGCAAATCCGCCGCCGGACCGGTGCGCGCACTGTCCGGTTCCTGATCCCACTGGCCGCGGTCGCGCTGACCGCCGTCACCGCGTGCAGCGGCGACAACAACGACATCAGTAGCGGCGGGACCGGTCAGGTCACAACGACCGCCGCCCCCGCCACGGCTTCGCTGACCTGCCACGGAGCAGGCATCGATGATGCTGCCCAGATCAGGTATCGCACCGAGACCTTGATCAACGCGCCGCTGAGCACCATCTGGGAACTGCACACCGACGTGGAGCACTGGCCCTCCTGGCAGCAGCCCGTCACGAGCATCAAGCGCGTGGACCAGGGACCACTGCGGGAAGGCTCGCAGTTTCAATGGACAACTCCGGCCCCCGCTACTCCCACGACCCCTGCCACCACCCTGGTCATCACTTCCTCCGTCCAGCAACTGCAGCCGAACAATTGCATCCGCTGGAGCGGTCCCGCGATCGGCGACGGACTGCGCATCGACAACGGCGTCCACGTCTGGAACTTCACCGAGGTCGACGGTGGCGTCCTGGTGCGCACCGAAGAGAACTGGACCGGCGCACAGGTCGAGGCCGACGTACCCACCTCCACTGCCTTCCTCGGAGCCGGGCTCGAAGCCTGGTTGAAGGACCTGAAGGCCACCGCCGAAGCCGGCCACTGAAGGCCAGATACTCCAATGAATTCCTCTGCGCCCCATCTTGATCCAACGATTCTCGCCTACCTGGTGGTGAGGCGATGTCTGCGATACTCGGCAACTGATCTGGGTCGTCCTTGCCCGCGCGGCGCTGACCCGGGAGCGGGCCCCCGCGTGATCGACTGCACGACACCGTGGCCCCATCAGCGGCACGTCTCGTGGTCTCCCGCACCGTCAGGATGCGGGATCGGATTGTGGGTGTAGCGGACCCAATCTCCTGTGCCGGTGGTGATTTCGGTGAGGCGCCCGACCGAATCGTGCGTCTGGTGACAAGCGATGCCGGTGGCTGGTGCGATCGTGGTGACCTGTCCAGCTGCTCGTGGTGCGAGTTGCGTCGCCGGTTGCGGCAGGTCCGATTGCGGATCATCCAGCTGATGAGGCGCACGATCATCGCTGACCGGATTCAGTCAGGAAGAATGTTTTGCAGTCATCGCCTCGGCCGCGCAGGATCAGCGGATGATCGTGCACCAACTCGACCAGAACGAGTGGACGGTCGTCCGAGCCGTCCGGCTCGCCGCGCTCATCGAGTCGCCACCAGGAACGTTCGGGTCCACCTTCGAGGTGGCGTACGGATTCACCAGAACCGGTAATCGGAAGCAGTGCATCGACTGGCCTGAACAGTTCGAGATCGAGATGTCGCTCGCGTTGGAGCCCTGAGACCCTTGAACCACAGCACCGACAGCTCAGGAGCGATGCCGAGGTCAGCTCGACTGGCTGCTAGTCCCCCTGGAGCCATGCAAGACAGGTGCGCTCTTCGGTTTAACGGTTTGTGGCACTGCGGCTTTGCTATAGAATTGCCAGATTCGAGAGTAGGCCGAATCGAAGGCGATTTCGCGCCCGTTGTGTCGAGGGTGCGGCCACTGATGCGCCCGGCACAGCGGCCAGGCGCAGAACTCCAACACGAGGACGGCTCTCCATGACAGACGTCGACTATTGCGTGGTCGGTGGGGGATTCGCGGGATTGACGGCCGCCCTGCGGCTGAAACAGGCGGGTCGATCGGTGGCGGTGCTGGAAGCCAGGGACCGACTCGGCGGGCGCACGTTCACCGAAGTGCGCGAGGACGGGTCCTGGATCGATCGCGGTGGCGCCTGGATAGGGCCGGGGCAGGACCGGATCTATGCACTGATGAATGAGTTCGGCGTACCCAGCTACAAGCAGTACACCGACGGTGAGGCCATGATGGTGGTCGATGGCAAGCAGTACCGCTATACGGGCACGATCCCGTGGACGATGAGCCCCTGGGCAGCGCTGAACCTCGGTGCGGTGTTTCTCGAATTGGGACGTATGAGCAAGTCGATTCCTCTCGAAGCTCCGTGGACAGCGAAGAATGCCGACAAGTGGGATCAGATCACCCTGGCGCATTGGCTGGATAGCAATACTCTGTCCAAGCCCGCCCATGAGCTGCTCGAGACCGCCATCGCCGGCTGCTACACCTCGGCCGCCGCGGAGGTGTCGTTGCTCTTCGTGCTGTACCAGATGGCGTCGGGGGGTGGGCCAAGCTTCGTCCTCGGAGTCAAGGATGCGGCCGAGGATGCTCGGCCCGTCGGCGGCATGGGTGCCATCTACCGGCCGATGGCGGCCGAGATCGGCGACTCGATCCAGCTGTCGCAGCCGGTCCGGGACATCCATCAGGATGCCGACGGGGTGACGGTGCGCTCCGACAAGTTGACCGTGCGCGCACGCCGGGTGATCGTGGCAGTTCCCTTGGCGATCGCAAGCCAGATCCGGTACGAGCCGATGCTGCCGGTCGATCGATCGTTCCTGCATCAGCGGATGCCGAGCGGTGCGATCTTCAAGATTGCCGCCCTATACGACGAGCCGTTCTGGCGTCGCGACGGGCTGTCGGGGCAGTCGGCCGCACCAGGATCGCCCGCAACCGTCACCATCGATGCCTGCACGGACACCGGGCGACCCGGGGTCATGTGCGTCATCACCGAGGGGCCCATCGCGCGGCAGATCGGACAACTCGACGAGGCCGAGCGGAGGGCGGCGATCCTCGATGCCCTCGCCGAGCGGTTCGGCGACAAGGCCCGCTCCCCCGTCGACTACATCGAGCAGAACTGGAGTGCCGAGCGCTATTCCGGTGGCGGGATGCTCAGTCACGCACCAACCGGTGTACTTACACAGTTCGGTCATGCCCTGCGCGAACCTTGCGGCCGCATCCACTGGGCCGGAACCGAGAGCTCTGCCGTCATGTGCGGTTGGGTCGACGGAGCCATTCGCTCGGGTGAGCGGGTGGCGAGCGAAGTGCTGGAACACGAAACCGTGACCGCACTCGGAGGCAGGCCAGCTCATCTTTGAAGCCTGTCGGGCAGGTTTGCTCGCCGGCAGCGAGGCGTTGCTCAGCGCCGCGACCTTCGCAGCGGCGCTGGTGGACCGAGTCCAGGCGGGTCGATGTTGCCATGAACGGCTCGGTGGATCCCGCGGACCCACCGAGCCGTGAGGATTCCTTCAGGCGGGCGCCAATTCTTCCGAGAGCCGACTGGTGATGGTGGTCAGCACACGGGCCGCGGTGGCCAGATCCTCGGCCGAAACGACACCATAGGCACGGGAGACGATCGCACCGGATTCGGCGCGCACCTTGGCGACCAGTGCACGCCCCGCCTCGGTGACCCTTACCCGCGCATCGGGCAATTCGGCGATGAGTCCCGTCTCGACCAGCGCGTTCAATGCCGCCTCGACCGCGGCAGGTACCCACTGCGTCATACCGGCGACGCGGACAATGTGCGCGGCCCGCCCGACGGGAGCACCCGCGGCCGCCGCTTGATTCAGCGTGATCCACCGCTTCTCGTCGAGCGTGGTGCCTGCCAGCACACGGTTCAGGATCGCTGTGTGGTGCTTCTCGACCTGGCCGATGATCGACGGGGTCAGTGCGGTTGCGGTCATGTCGAGCTCCTTGATCGGGTGGTTCCTCGTTGTGACGCCATTCTGACACTTAGTTCCATTCGTGCGCAAGTCCTATATGGAACTCAGTTTGTTTCGTGCAGGAGAACCAACTGCGGTAGCATTCGAGCATGACCACGACCGGCGACCGCGCACTGCCTCTTCGCGAGCGCAAGCGACTACGCACCCGCCGCGCGCTCGCCGACGCAGCGCTGCGGTTGTTCACCGACAAAGGTTTCGACGCAACCACATTGGAGGAATTGGTCGACGAGGCAGAAGTGTCGCGCAGCACGTTCTTCCGCGCTTTTCCTGCCAAAGAAGCGGTAGCGATCGAGGCCGAAACCGAGATCTGGTCGAATTACCTTGCGACACTGGCGGATCGCGAGTTGTCCGGCATCCTCATCAGCGATCTGCGTGATGCACTGACCGAGGCGGCCACCACGCTCGAGCCGGACTGGGACCGTCGCTATATCGCCACTCGGCGGCTGGTCCGGACCGCGCCCGCCCTGCTCGCCCATGTGGAGTACTACCGCACCGGCGTCCAGCAGGAGGTAATCGCCTGCCTGGCAAGCAAACTCGAACTGGACACCGATGACCTGCGACTCCACATCCTCGCCGAGCTGACCACCTCCGCATGGAGCGTCGCGGGCAGGGACTGGGTCCGCAACGACGGGGAAGGCGGGCGTAAGACCCTCATCGAGCGTCTCCACGGCGCGTTCGCGGCAATACCCGCCAGCCTGGAACTGTCGGCGCACGACTAGCAGGATCGGTGGCGGTAAGCTCGGCCGAAATGACCACACTCTCGGTGTGGATCTGCTGGACTGGGTGGACTCTTACCGATGTGCGAACGCAGTAGTGCGTTCCGAGTAGGACGCCCGGCGAAAGGGTAGATGTCATGGCAGGCAAGCGGACGGTCCTGACTGCGGGACTGCGCCGACTCTCGGTGCTGCTGTTCGATATGCGCGAACAGTCCGGTCTCAGCAAAGAGGAAGTCAGCAGCAAGACCGGGATCAACATCACCACGCTGTACCGCATCGAGACCGCTCAGGCTCGCCCACAGCGACGCACCCTGATGGCGATGCTCGACCTGTACGGCGTCACCGAGCAGCAGCGCGAGGACGCGCTGGAGTTGCTGTCGGACGCGCTCAAGCCCGGCATGTCGCGGCCGTACGAGGCCAGCCTGACCGACGTGTACGCCGCCTATATCAACTTCGAATCAGAGGCGCTCTCGGCCAGGCACTACCAAACCTCGTTCATCCCAGGGCTTTTGCAGACCGAGCAATACGCCATCGCGGTCATCGATACCTCCATGCCGAAGCTGGAGGCATCGGCATTGGAACGCCGCGCCAGGGCCAGGCTGGACCGGGCCGCGGTACTGACCAAGACCGATCCGCTCGAACTATGGGTGGTCCTCGACGAAGCCGCGATCCGCCGGATGGTCGGTGGACCCGAGGTCATGAACGGCCAGCTCATGCGGCTGCTCGAGGAGATCAAGAAGAAGAACGTGATCTTGCAGATCCTGCCGTTCGGAGCGGGCGCGCACCCCGGTATGGCCGGATCCTTCACGCTGCTGGACTTCCCCAACCCGGCCGACCCGGAACTGGTGTACGTGGAAGGCATCGCGGGCGACGAGCTGATCGAGGGTCACACCGAAATCCGCCGCTTCGGCGTGATCTTCGACCAGTTGCGCGCCATGGCCCTGAGCCCGCGGGACTCTATCGCCCTCATCAACGAGGCCGCGGCGAAAATGCGCTGATACTGCAACGGCACCTGTGTGAGTCGGTGCTGGTAGAGCTGTTGTGTGGTGTTGGATCGTGTTGTGGCGGAGTTTGATTCGCCCCGGCCTGGCTCGCAACCTCGAAAACCGTTGCTACAAAAGGGGAACCAGCGCACTCGATGACGGCGTGATCGCGCTCGTCATACCGAAGATCCGTCGACTACCGATCGCGTTCTTCCTGACCCGACACCACCTCGCCGACCACATCTGGTCCTGGCCAGGTGGCGACGCCGCCGACAACACCCAGCCCGTTATCCACTACCGACGCCGCGGCCACCCGCTCACCCGAGTGCCGTTGCAGTGCTAGTACTCCAGCAGCACTTAGTTATATAAGGAGTGTCGTCGCTGGTAGTGGGCTTGTTTGGCCCGGTATTGGTGGCGTCGGCGCCAGATCGACCAGTGCCAGATCTGTTCGAGGGTCTTGGTAGTGGTGATCAGGTGTGCCAGAAGACGTCGGACTTCACCGAATGTGAGTGAGATGAGGCCGCTGCCAACACTTTTGGGGAGATAGCGGCGGTGACTGCGAGGTAGGTGTGGGCGAGCATCGCGAGGGTGACGTGGCGGTACCAGGCGTCGTAGCGGCGGACCTGGTATTGGTCGAGCCCGACCTCGGTCTTGGCGGTTTGGAAGCAGTCCTCCACGGCCCAACGTGCCCCGGCCACTCGGATCAGTTCGTCGTCGGTGGTGCCGGTAGGTGCGCAGCACAGGTGGTAGGCGATTTCCAGCTCACCTTTAGTGTTCGGTGTCAAGGCGCGCCGCGCCAGCACCCAGCGGATCCAGCCCGGCGCGGTGGTGTCGTGGTAGGTGGGAAGGGTGGCCACGGCCCAGTCGAACAGGCGTGGCCCCTTGGCGCCCTCGCCGCAGCTTCGGCGTTTCCACGCCTGTGAAGGTGCTTGTGCGACAAGGTAATCCGCGCGCGTGCTGCCCGCGGTGACGGGGATGGCCTGACTGCACGGCACCGCCACCACATAGCCGATGCGGCGGTTTTCGAGCCAGGACCGGAACTTCGAGTCCCCGCCGTATGCCTCATCGGCGGTCACCCACCGCGCCGGCACCCCGGCATCGAGCGCGCGAGCGAGCATCTGCTTCGCCAATGTTGCCTTGGTGGCGAACTCGACTTCGTCGGGTACGCCGGCCGTACGGCAGCGTTGCCGGTCCTCGGTCCACGACTTGGGCAGATACAACTCCCCGTCGATCAGCGTGCGCCCTTTTCCGGTGGTGTAAGCACAGAACACACCCAGCTGACAGTTCTCGATCCGCCCTGCCGTTCCGGAGTATTGGCGTTGCACCCCAACCGATTTCACGCCCTTCTTGAGGAAACCCGTCTCGTCCACGACTAGCACGCCATCCCGATCGCCGAGGTGCTCGACGGCATACGCGCGCACATCATCACGCACCCCGCCGACATCCCACGCCGCTCTGTTCAGCAGCCGCTGCATCCCGTGCGGAGTCCCGTCACCAGCGGCTTCGGCCAACGTCCACCCATTCTTACCCGCCAACGGCGCCAGCAGCCCCCGCACATACGCCCGCGCCCGCAACCTCGGCTCGGCCCGATAAAACCGCCCCGCCACCCGCCCGAACAGATCATCCAGCCCAGCCACCCACGCAGCCAGATCCTCATCGATCACCACAACGAAAGAGGTTACCGCACAATATAACTAAGTGCTGCTGGAGTACTAGCGAGTTCGAGTCGCGAGAGCAGCGCACGTCCGCCTTCACATCCTTCGCCGGGTAATCCCAAGCCCGGTTGGTGTGCGGCGAGACGGACGGCACGGCTCAGGCGGCCGAGACCGGTTCGGTTGCGGGCGTCGACGCGAACCGACGGGTACGAAAAGTGCCGAGGGCGAGGACCGTTGACGCTGTGACTGCCCAGGCCAGCAGGATCGCTATCGGTCCTGCCGCACCGGCGCTATCGAAGAACGCCGCCGAGCGCAGCAAGGACGCACCAGCGCCCGGTGGAAGCAACTGGCCCAGCGCGCCCCACGGCCGCGGAAGCATCTCCGGGCCCGTCGACGCCGCCGAGAGAGGGTTGCCCAGCAACAGAAAGGTCAGGCCGGCGATGCCCAGGCCGACCCGCCCGGCCACGGCGCCGAACGCGACGATAGTCGCGGACACGGCGAACGAGATCAGCCCGATCACTGCTGCGAGAACGAAGTACGGGCCGGGCAGCAGCGACAGCCAACCTGCGACGATCGCCGTACTCGACAATCCCGCCGCTACCGCATAGGTCGCCAGCCCCACCAGGCGCGCTCGCATCGACGGAACGACAAGCGCGAGCAGATATCCGACCGCCAGGCTGGAAACAACCAGCGGCAGGGTCATGGCCGCGAAGCCGCCGCCGTTCGGATCATCGGGATCGGTGCCCACCACGTCCTCGACCGATGCGGCCGATGCCCCCGATAGCTGCTGGGCGATACGAGTCAGTTGCTGTGCGACCGACGGACTCGCTGCTGACGCGATCAGCACATGTGGCCCACCCTCACCGCTCGGCGCGCCGGTGACGATCGCGCCGTACACTCCGCGGTCGGCAATCACCTGGCGAGCCCCTGCCGCATCGGCGACGGTAACGATCTCGAACGCGTCGGGATGGCGCCGGCTCAGGTGGGCGGCGACAGCGGCGGCCTGCGGGCCGGCGACGGCGACAGGCACGTCCCGTGGCTCGAGGTTGGAAGCGGGCCAGGCGAAGGCGATCAGCATCACTCCCTGAAGCACGGTGGCGGCCAGACCCACCGCGACCGCGCGCCGCCGCATGACAGTCATTAGAACCCTTTTCCATAAACCGAATCATTGTTCTTTTTGTCCAGTCAACAGTGACAGCGTGACGACTCTCTGTCAAGAACGACTGTTCGTTTTATGTTGCCTTCGCGCCCACGGTGCCGATGAGCGCCTGCCGTGCCGCCGGTTGGATCCTCGACGGGATCCAGGCGATGTCGGCACCCAAAGGCCGTCTCCCACATCACCAACACGGCGAACGCGGAGATGTCATGCCGCTGTCGATGTCGTAGCGAGTGGCGGTGCGTGCGGGGATTGTGCTCGTACGCACCGAACCTGGGCGCACGAGCGGTTGACTACCGATCTCGGCGTGACCGCGATGACGGTAGACGTATGGCTCAAGTAGATCGCCAGCCGCCATCAATCAGAATGATAGTTCTGTTTGACAGCAGACACGTCGAAGGCAACGATGTAAACAGAATCACCAATCGTTTTGCTAGAAGGAGTGGTGGATATGACGCACGGGCGACGGGGAGCGGCGGCATTGCGAGGCATCGGGGCGACATCACTGGCAGTGGCCGCGCTGCGGGCAATGGAGCACGAGCGCTCGGATCGGTTGTTCCAGGATCCGTACGCGCAGTGTTTTCTCGACGCAGCCGGTCACGGCTGGGGCACGAATCCGGCGGCGCCGGCCGGCGGGATGAGTCTTGTTGAGCTGATGGCGGGGCAGGTGGCGGTACGGACTCGCTTTTTCGACGAGGTACTGCTCGACGCTGCCGGCGATGTGTGTGTGCAGGTGGTGTTGCTCGCCTCAGGTATGGACACCCGCCCGTATCGGCTGGACTGGCCCAGTGATACGCGGTTGTTCGAGATCGACTTCAGCGCGGTGTTTGCCTTCAAACGCGACGCGCTTGTCGGCAGTGGTGCGGTGTCGCGATGCCCGCACATGGAGGTGGCGGCCGACCTTCGAGAGGACTGGCCGAAGGTATTGCGGGAGGCCGGTTTTCAGGTGGACGTGCCGACGATATGGCTGGCCGAAGGCATCCTGTACGCTCTGCCGGCCGATGCTGCCGACCTGCTGCTGGCACGCATCACCGAACTGTCGGCTCCCGGAAGCGAACTGGCGGCCGACCACACCGAGGACTCACCGCTGCTGCGCGAGGCGCGGGCAGCCATCTCGGACGAGCTGGTTCGACTGTGGCGCGGTGGACCCGCCGGCGATCTCGGCGCCTGGTTCGGCGAACACGGTTGGGAACCTTTCATACGCGACATCCGGACGCTCTCCCGGTCCTACAAGCGGCCGGTGCCTCCCGCGTTCGACCCGGAACGTGACGGTACGGGCAGGGGCTGGCTGATCACGGCCCGACTTCGTGACGAATCGACGTAGACGGTCTCGGGGGCCTCGCCGCCCGGCCGAACGCTACCGACTGTCTACTCGTCCCCGCGCCGTGATCCGACGGTTTGCGGGGCGAGTAGCAGCGGGTGCACTCCCCTGCTGAACGCCTTCGCGCCGACGCCGTCCAGCAGTGCCTGCTGAAACAGGAAGGCGGGACCGAATGTGGTGAGTACGCGCGCGACGTCGCCCGGTTTCGCCGCCGGATCGAGCTGCCCCTCCTGCTGAAACCGCTTGACCAGTCGAACGAACTTCTCACGCATCGTGCGATAGCTTCCGGCAAGCGTCGCGCCGAGTATCGGATTGCGCACTGCCTCTGCCCACACCTGCACCACCAAGGCCGCGAACTCTCGCCGGGTGTCCTGTTTGTCCAACGCCGTGAACAGTCGTTCCAGAACCTCCGGGAGCGGCGGGAGGGCCTCGTTGTTCAGTACGTCGTCGAATCCGGCGGTGATCTCGGCGACAACCTCCTCGATGATCGCGGCAACCAAGGCTTCCTTGCTGGTGAAGTAGCCGTATACCGCGCCAGCGGACAACCCGGATTCAGTGAAGATGTCCTGCATCGACGTGGCCTGGAATCCCGAACGTGTGAAACAGCGCCTGGCAGCATCGATGATCTGACGCCGACGTGCATCGCGATAGCCTGGTGTGAGACGTGGCATGGGACCAGTATAGAGAACACATGTTCCGTTTGTTTGAATCGCACTACCAACGCCGCGGCCACCCACTCACCTGAGTGCCGCTGGGGCACTAAGCGCGGCTGGCGCGCCGGTAGCCGAGCGCGGCCGGGATCGCGAACACCACGATCGCGCCGACCGACCAGGCAATGGTCGCCAGTAACGGCGTGCGCACGGGGCCGCCGAGCGACAGTCCGCGCATCGCATCGATGGCGTAGGTCATCGGTTGGTGCTCGACGATCGGTTGCGCCCACGCCGGATAGGCGGTCAGCGGCACGAACCCGGTGCAGAAGAACATCATGAGCGATGATCCCAGCGAAACTGCCTCCACCAGAGCGGCTTTCGCACTGAACACCGCAACGGCGGTAACCACCGTCGCGAACGCGAGCCCGAACAGCATCGGTACACCGAACAGCGCGAAACCGGCCGCCACCCCGCGCTCGAACCGGAACCCGAGCGCCACACCGACCGCGAACAACACCAGCGTGCACGACAGGATGCGCACGCCCTCGGCCACGATCCGTGCCGCAAGCCCCGAGGCGCGGTGCACCGGCAGCACCCAGAACCGGGCCAGCAGTCCTTGGTCTCGTTCCCTGCCGAGGGTGATGGCGCCGGCCACCGACCCCGACATCACACCGACCAGCGCGACCATCGGCACCGATCCGTACAGCGCACTGGAGCCGGCGAACGACGAAATCTGACGACCGAGAACAGTGTTGAGCATGATCAGCAGCAGCGCGGGGAAGACAAGCGACTGGACGACGGTCAGCGGATCTCGCCGCCATCGCATCAGCAGCCGTTTGGTCTGAATCATCGTCTGCGGCAGAAACAGTCGCCAGGTCTCGGTGGCGCCTGCCACCTTTGTCAATGCCACCACCTGCGTCGGCGCGGAGGTCATACCGACCTCCGCATCGCCACGATCGTGGCCGCGCCACCGAACACCACGGCAAGACCGAGCGCCCACGCCAGCGGCGGCCCGAGCGTCGACCAGTCCACCGCGCCCGCATTGGGTGTCGAGTCACTCGCCAGCGCGCGCAGCCCGTTCACGAATTGCGACACCGGCTGGTTACGCGCGAAACCCTGTATCCAGGCCGGGAATTGGTGGGCGGGCGCAAAGCCCGTCGACACCATGCCGAGGATCAGCTGCGGGAGGATCAGCGCCTGGGCGGTCGCCTCCGGGCTCTTGACGAGGCTGCCGAGCAGGTCCGCGCCGAGACACAGCGCCAAGGAGATCAACAACGCGTAGCCGAGGAAACCCAGTGTGTGCCACCAGCCTCCATAGAATCTGAACCCGATGACATGCCCGGAGACCAGCGCCGCCGACAAAGCGATCAACGCCCGATACAGCGCCGCGGTGACCCGCGCAGCCAGCGGCGTCACCGCGGGCATCGGCATCGACCCGAACCGCTCATCGAGGCCGTCCTCGGCATCGGTGGCCGAGCGGAAGGCGGCCGAGATCGCACAGAAGGCGACCGCCTGCATCACGATCATCGGCATCAGGAACTGCGCATAACTGCTCAGCCCGTGGCCGTAGACGGACATCACCAGATTCAGCGGCGTGTAGAAGCCGAGGGTGAACAGCGTCGGCGCCAGCACAGCGGTGAACAGTTCACCGTTGCGCCACAAGGGCCGGATCACCCGCCGAGTCAGCACCCACCACTGCGCCACCGGTGCGGTATGCGGTCGCGGCGCGCCGACCAGCCGATCGCTGCTCATCTGCACACTTCCATCGTGCGCGACACTCGCGCCTCGCGACGGCCAACACGACACATAACCGCCGACTAATTTGCCGACCCAACGGGTACATATCACACATGGCCAGCACCGACGCCCAATCCGGTACGACACAGGAACCCAGCCTGAAGCGGGTGATGGGACCGGGATTGCTACTGTTGTTCGTCGTCGGAGACATCCTCGGCACCGGGATCTACGCGCTCACCGGCAAAGTCGCGAACGAGGTCGGCGGCGCGGTGTGGGTGCCATTCCTCGTCGCCTTCCTGATCGCGCTCCTGACCGGCATGAGCTACCTGGAGCTGGTCACCAAGTATCCGCACGCCGCGGGCGCCGCGCTCTATACCCACAAGGCCTTCGGCATCCAGTTCCTCACCTTCATGGTCGCGTTCACCGTGATGAGTTCCGGAATCACCTCGGCCGCCACCGCCTCGCGCGCCTTCGCCGCCAACTTCGCCGAAGCCTTCGAACTCGACCTCGGCACCGGTATCGGCATCACCCTGATCGCGCTGGCCTTCATGGCCGTGGTCGCGGCCATCAATCTGCGTGGTGTGAGCGAGAGTGTGAAACTGAACGTCCTGCTCACCTGCGTCGAACTGACCGGACTGCTGATCGTCATCGGCATCGGACTGTGGGCCCTCGGGTTCGGCAACGGCGATTTCGGGCGCATCACCGAGTTCGAGACCGGCAACCGCACCGCACTGGGCGGCGTCATCGTGGCCACTACGCTGGCCTTCTACGCGATGGTCGGCTTCGAGGACTCGGTCAATATGGCCGAGGAGTGCAAGGAACCGAGCCGCATCTTTCCGAAAGTCCTGCTCAGCGGTCTGATCATCACCGGGACGATCTATGTGCTGGTCTCGATCACGGCGGTCGCGCTGGTCCCGACCGACCAACTCGGCGCGGGCGATACTCCGCTGCTGAAGGTCGTCGAGATGGGCGCGCCCGGCTTCCCTACCGATGTCTTCGCGTTCATCACAATGTTTGCGGTTGCCAATTCGGCGCTGATCAATATGTTGATGGCCAGCCGACTGCTCTACGGGATGTCCCGCCAGGGTGTGCTACCGCCTCCGCTCGGCCGCGTGCACCAACGGCGGCGAACGCCCTACATCGCCATTGCTTTCACCACCGTGCTCGCCCTCGGGCTGATCGCGTTCGTCGGCGAGGTGCCCGAACTCGGCGGCACCACCGCGCTGTTGCTGCTCGGCGTTTTCACGGTGGTCAATGTGGCGGTGCTGGTGTTGCGCCGAGACACTGTGTCGCACAAGCATTTCCACACACCCACCGTGCTGCCGGTCATCGGCGCGGTGGCCTGCGGATTCCTGGTCACCCCGTGGACCGACCGCAACCCGCAGCAGTACACGATCGCTGGCGTACTGCTCGCCATCGGCGTCGGGCTGTGGGCGCTCAACCACTTTGCGATCCGGCGCCTGCACACCGAGCTCCCGGCCGAGGACGCGCCGAGGCCCGGCGACGATCGAATTGTGTGACGTTCGAGTCGATCACGACGGGTCTGTCCGAAATCGTAAGATGACGACCAACCAGGGTGTCGGTAATGTGAGCCGCGATGACCAGCATGGAAGCCCGATTCCGTGACGCTGCCCGGACCGTGCCCCTCCCCAGCCCATGGAACCTGTCCGCCTATCTGGCGAGTGTCGCCGCACACCGCGGCCGTTCCATCTCGCTACACCCCGTACCGGCCGGGATACTCGCGGAGACCGGCTGCCGCGGCAGCGGACTGTGGGTCGCACGCAAGCACGACGACATCATCGTTTACGACGCCGACACCTCACAGCGCGATACCGATCACATCATCCTGCACGAGGTGGGGCACATGCTGTTCGGGCACGGCAAGGACGACTCCGATCCCACAACACCGCTGCCACCGACCCTGGCCACGCTACTGCCCTCCCTGTCGCCGGTATCGATCCGGCATATCCTCGGCCACAGCGACTTCGGCACCGAACGCGAACGCGAAGCAGAGGTGTTCGCGGATATGACAATGGTGTACGCCACGCTGCCACAGCGAAAGAATCGGTCTTTCCGGCTGTTCGGCCGCAACCGCTGAGCGGCGGCCTCGCCTGCGCTCGGGCCGAGCTCGGTGGGTGACAAGGTGCGTCGGTCAGCCGGTCCCGTCAGAGAGTCGACGAATTCCGGCGCGCACTTCATCGATCACACCCCCGTGGCAAATATTGAGTAACTCACGTCACCGCGTCCAGTTCGCCGAAGCTTTGAGCCGATGGCCCGGTACGACAAAGGCGGCTCCCGTCGATGGTCGGGAGCCGCCTTGTAGTGGGCTACTTCAGGCGGAGTTTGCCGAAGAGGCCGTCTTTTTCGTCCTCGGGGCCTGCCGTGAAGTACAGGGAGTTGGCATCACCGAGGCTTTCACCGTTGCCGAACATCAGGGCCCACAGACCCTCGATTTCGACGGGCTTGCCGGTGGCGTCGCGCAGGTAGTCGACGAACTTGCCGGTGGTGTCGTCGTAGGCGAGGACGTGGCCCGCGCCGCCGAAATTGCCGACGAGGAGCTTACCGCTGAGCGGGCCGAAGTCCGCGGGGGCCACGGTAACAGCCCACGGGGCGTTGAGGCGGCTGCCGTCGTCGAGGATGCGGACCAGCTTGCCGGTCTCGTCGAACTCGGCGACCTTACCCTTGGCCGGTTTGCCCTTGGCGTCCTTCTCCTGGTCCTTGTCGAGCGAATCCTCTTCGCCCGCATCGAACTTGGTCGCGTCCTGCTCGTCGGGCTTGGTGGCGGCGTAGGAGACGAACACCCGCTTGCCGACGGTGGTTACATTGAATGGGGCCGGGTCGCCCGGCTTGGCCTTCTTGCCCTGGTCGGGGGCGGCCGGGTTGATCTGGTCGCCGGTGGCGAACGGGTTGGCGAAGCCTGCGGTCGGGATCAGCTGCCAGTTCTGGTCGAACGTGCGCACCTGCGGGTCGGCGCCGAAGTCGGCGGCGAGCAGCTTGTCACCGGAGGGTGTGAGCGCGATGCCGAAGAACTGCATGCCCTGCGGCTGGCCGTCGAACATCAGGTTGGCCGGGCCATCGGCTCGGATGATCTGGCCCTCCGGGCCGAGTTCGGTCCAGGCCGCGATCTTGCCGGAGTCGGTGGCAAAGATGAACCGCGACGAACCGGTCAGCAGCTGCGGCGCACCGTCCACCTCGACCGGCTGGTCGCGCACGACGAACAGGTCGGAGGTGATCGGAGCGCCGTTGAAGACGACACCGGTGGTCTTGCCGATGCTGGTGTCGGAAGTGTCGGAATCGGCGCCGGGAATGGTGACGATCTTCAGCGGATCCTGGAACAGCTTCTGCACTTTGGGGTCCGAGGATGCTGTCACATCGCCGACGAACTGGAACGATTTACCGCCGCCACCGACCCAGAAGTGACCGCCCGCGCCCTTCGGCCGGTCGGCGAGGCCCCACGCGTTCACCATGTCGGGATAGGTGAACTCAGCCTTGTACTCGTCGTTGTTGGCGGCGAGGTTCGTCTGCGTGTAGTGATTGCCATCGAGGGCAGGCACTTGGTCGTTCGACTTCGAATCCGAGCATGCGGCCGCGACGACAAGCGCGGCGCCGAGTACGGATACGCGCAACAGACCTTGTCGGGTCCGCGATCGCCACGCACCGTTTTGGCGCAATTCACTCCAGCGTCCGTTCAACTTATTGTCCTTTCAGCCGCACGCCACCCTCTTGGCGATTAGGCGATGCTAACCTTAGCCTGACGGAATTTGGGGAGTATCGGAACACCCCGCCATTCGCAGGTTTAGGCTGTCCGCCGTGGTCGAACCCCAAAACCCCGTCGCCCCTCATCCCGATATCGCACCATTGGCCCCGCTGCTCGGCACGTGGCGCGGCCCGGGGCACGGTGAATATCCGACCATCGAGCCGTTCGACTATGTGGAGGAAATCAAATTCGGCCATCTCGGCCGGCCATTCCTCACCTATCGCCAACGCACCCGCTCCGCCGACGGCAGCAGGCCGATGCACGCCGAAACCGGTTATCTGCGCTGTCCGCAACCGGACCGGGTGGAGTTGATCCTCGCCCACCCGACCGGCATCACCGAAATCTGCGAGGGCGCGCTGTCGGTCACCGACGGCGAGGTACACATAGAGCTGGACTCGACAAGCATCGGCCGCAGCAGCACCGCGAAACTCGTGACCGCGCTCGGCCGCTCGATCCGGCTGTCCGGCGACACCATCGACTACACGCTGCGGATGGCCGCCGTCGGCCAAGACTTCCAGCACCACCTGGCCGCAACGCTGCACCGGGCCTGAGGCGCGGTCCGGTTCCGGGTGGCATGCGGCCGCGGGTCGATCACGGAATGCTGCCCGCTTCAATACTTAACATGATTGGCACACAACAGGTTTCGGATGCAAGAGGACCGTTTCCGGGTCAATGCGTATGCTGGGACCGATCGCACGGCGCTCGATGCGTGCGAAACAGCTCCGCGCACTGAGTGATTCGGAGGCGAGAACGTGGCGGCTGCGGGTATCGGACGAGTGACACTCGATCTACGGGTGCTCGGACCGGTGCGCCTGCTCGTCGACGGTCGCGCGATTGTGCTACGCGGCGCCAAACTCCGCGCCCTGCTCGCAATGCTGGTCATCAATCGGCGCAAGGCCGTGGCGAAAACAACTCTGGCCAAGGGAATTTGGGACGAAGGTCCACCGAGCCGGTCGGTCGAAGGCCTCTATGCCTACGTGTCGAATCTGCGCACCATACTGCGCGGAGCCGGGGTGGACGACCGCACCGTCCTGCGCACGGTCGGCGACGGATACCTACTCGACATCAGCGAAGACCAGTGTGATGTCGGCCGATTCGAACGCGCGCGCAACCAAGGGACACTGGCCCTCAGCACCGGCGACCTGGAGGCCGCGGCGCAGTGTTTCGCACGCGCGCTGTCGGAATGGAGCGGCGAAGCCGTCGCCGGACTGCGCGTGCTGCGCTTCGCCGACAATTTCGCCACCGATATGGACGAGCGCAGACTGAATGCGATGGCCGACCGCCTCGACGCCGACATCGGTTGCGGGCGTGAGGGTGCGATCCTGGGCGAGCTCGTCGCGCTGACCGCCGAACACACCGTGAACGAACGACTATGGCGGCTATTGATCACCGCGCTGTACCGCAGCGGACGCCAGGCCGATGCGCTGGCCGCTTGTCTGCGCATTCGCCGCAATCTCGCCGACCAGCAGGGTATCGACCCCGACCCGAAAACAGTCGCACTGGAGGAGGCGGTCCGCAGCCAGCAGACACTGCCGACGCTCCCCTCGTCGCCCGGCGCGACGACCAGGGACCTGCCCGATCTCCGCCGCCAGGCGTGGCTGCGGGTCGGTGACGACGAGCCGATCGCCGTCCCGGCAGCAGGGTTGCGCATCGGCCGCGATCCGGACAACGACATCGTCCTCGACGACTCGTGGGTCAGCCGCAAGCACGCACGCATCCTGGCCAGGCCCGACGGCATGTTCATCAGGGACCGGGATTCGGCCAACGGGGTTTACCTGAACGGTTCCCCGATCGGCGCCGACACCGCCCTCTCCGACGGCGATGTGATCAGGATCGGATCCACCATGATCCAGTACGAGATGCCCGACCGCAGGACCCCGAAACCACCTGAATAAATGTGAGCTCCGGCACATATCAAGCCCTGATGTGGGGCCGGGCCACAGCTACCGGTGTCGGCCAACGAGTGTCAGTACCCCGCGGGCAGCACGGTGAACATATCGCGGGTGACCGCTACCGCATGATCGGAGCTGCCGCCCCTGACCAGCAACGTGGCGAAGGCGATATCGCCTCGGTAGCCGACGAACCACGAGTGCGACCCACCGTCGACCTCGGCCTCTCCCGTCTTGCCGAACACCTCGCCCTGGTCGGCGATCCGTTCGGCGGTGCCGCCGGTGACCACCTTGCGCATCATCGTCCGCAACCCGTCGATCACCTCGGGTGCGATGGCCGGGCGTTCGCCCTCGATCGTGGTGGTGCGACCGGCGATCAAGTACGGCACCGGCGCCGACCCGCGCGCGATCGTCGCTGCCATCAACGCCATCCCGAACGGGCTCACCACCACCTTGCCCTGGCCGATTCCGTCCTCGCTGCGCTGGATCAGGTCGTCCGACGGCGGCACCGAACCCGAGGTGCTCGGCAGCCCGGCGATCGTATAGCCGGGTCCGACGCCCAGTTTCGCGGCCGTCATGTGCAGCGCGTCACCCGGCAGCTCGCTGGCCACCTTCGCGAACGAGGTGTTGCAGGAACGCTCGTACGCGGTCGCCATCGGCACCTCGCCGAGGGTGAACAGGTTGTAGTTGGGAATCGTGCGCTCCCCGACCACAATTCGACTCGGACAGGGCAGCAGTGTGTCCGGCGTGGCCTTTCCACTCGACATTGCGGCGGCCGCGGTGACCGTCTTGAAAACCGAGCCGGGCGGATACTGCCCCATGGTCGCGACCGGGCCGTCCTGGTCGGCGGCCTTGTTCTGCGCGACCGCGAGAATCGCGCCGGTGGAAGGGCGCAGCACCACCATCATGGTCTGCTCGGTGTGCGCATCCACCGCGCGCTGCGCGGCATTCTGCACGAACCGGTCCACGCTCAGCGAGAACGACGGCGCCGGCTGCGAGGCCACCTCGGTGAGCACGTCGGTGTCGGCACCGTTGGCGTTCAACGTGACGACGCTCCACCCTGCCTTGCCGTCCACCTCGGCGATCACCGTCTTGCGCACCTGCGCGAGCAGATCCGGTGCGAAATTCCGGTCGATGGCGACCATGTCCCATTGCTGGGTCAGCGTCACACCGGGCAAGCCGATGAGGTCCGCGCTCACCTCGTCGAATTCGTTCTCGCTCAACAGCGCAACGGTATAGGCGCCGTTGGCGGATCTCGCCGCGCCCAGGATGGCCGCCGGGGTGAGCCGCTCGTCGAACCGGTGCAGCGCCGCGGCCAGTGACGTCGCCACGAAGTCCTGGTCAGAGGTGGCAGTCGCGGTGAACACGACACGGGAGACTTTGCCGGGCACCAGCACGTCGCTGCCGGACTGCTCGTTGACCCTGGCGCGGGGCGCGGGGTCGGCACGCAGGGCCATGGTCTGGGTGTTGCCGAGCTTCGGATGGATATCCGAGGAAGTCCAGCGCACCATCCAGCGCCCGTCGCTGCGCCCCATCTGCAGTTGGCCGGTGTAGCGCCAGGTCCGGTTCTTGGGCAGCCGCCACTCGTAGGTGTAGTCGACAGTCGCGGTGTCGCCGGTGACCCTGGCCGCGCCGGTGTGCGCGATCAACTGCTCGGCTTGGAGCTGATCCCATGCGGAACTCAGTGCGGCGGTTGCCTTCTCGGGTTGGCTGGTGAGCTGCGCCGCCGTGTCGAGGTCGCGGCTCGAGAAAGCCGAGACGAAAGCATCGGCCGCGGGAACCGGCCCCTGCGGGCGCGCCGAACAGCCGGTTCCCGCAGCGGCGAGCACTGCGACGGCCAGCGGGATGAGCATGCGAGTCGACATCGGCACCGATGGTAATAGCCAATTGCGAGCAAACGCCTGTGGCGCACCGACGTTCGGCCGAAGTTCAATCGAGCAGCACCGTGGCGAAAGTAGCGATCTGGCGGAAGCCGACCCGGCTGTAGGCCCGGCGGGCAATGTTGTTGTAGTCGTTCACATACAGGCTTGCGGTCCGTCCGGAGGCGACCACCGCATTGGCGATTGTTGCCGTGCCGCCGGTGCCGAGCCCCGCGCCGCGGCGTTCTGGATGCACCCATACGCCCTGGATCTGGCCGGTGCGCCGAGACAGCGAGCCGACCTCGGCCTTGAAGACGACCTCGCCGTCCTCGAACCGCGCCCACGCCCGACCCGAGCCGATCAGACTCGCGATCCGGCGACGGTAGCCACGACCGCCATCGCCCGCACGCGGGTCGACGCCGACCTCCTCGATGAACATGGCGATGGCCGCGTTGAGATAGCGGTCCAATTCGTCGGGCCGGACCCGGCGGACCTCGAGATCAGCGGTCGCGAGCGCGGGCTGGCCGAGTGCGAGCAGCGGCTGCTCGCCACGCACCTCCCGCTCCGGTCCCCAATGCGAGGCGAGCATCTCCCACAGCGGCAGCGCCAGCTCTCGACGCCCGACCACCGAGGAGCACACGCGTGGCCAGCGCACTGCCCGATCGGCGAAGGCGCGCAACGCGTCCTGATCGCCACGCAGCGGCACCATGTTCGCACCGGAGAAGCACAGCGACTCCGACGGGCCGCCACGACTCCATAGCTCGCCCAGCCCGCTACCGGTTTCCAGCCCGAACTCCTGCAGCCGCGCGGCGACCATGCACGAGGCGACCGGATCGGTATCGAGCACTCTCAGGACCTGTGCCAGATCCCGGTTCGCGAGCTGACGCGCGGGGGCAAACTTCGCCCGTCGCGTCGGCTCCAGCAGACTCCGCACGAATGACAGCCTGCCACGAATCGTGCAGATGTGGTATGCCGATGCCGAATAGCAACACCTAGCCGACCGTGACGACCGGTTCCCCCGCACCCGCGTCCTCGCCCATCTGCTCGGCCAAGCGCATGGCCTCCTCGATCAGCGTCTCCACGATCAATGCCTCTGGCACCGTCTTGATGACCTCACCCTTGACAAAGATCTGGCCCTTGCCGTTGCCGGACGCGACGCCGAGGTCCGCTTCACGGGCCTCACCGGGACCGTTCACCACACAGCCCATCACTGCGACGCGCAGCGGCACTTCCATGCCCTCCAGCCCGGCGGTCACCTCGTTGGCCAGGGTGTACACATCCACTTGGGCGCGGCCGCAGGACGGGCACGACACAATCTCCAGCTTGCGCGGGCGCAGGTTCAGCGACTGCAGGATCTGCCCGCCGACCTTGACCTCTTCCGCGGGCGGTGCGGACAGCGACACCCGGATCGTGTCACCGATGCCCTCCGACAGCAGTGCACCGAACGCCACCGCCGACTTGATCGTGCCCTGGAATGCCGGGCCCGCCTCGGTCACACCGAGGTGCAACGGGTAGTCGGACTGCGCGGCGAGCTGCCGGTATGCCTCGACCATGATCACCGGATCGTTGTGCTTGACCGAGATCTTGATATCGCCGAAGCCGTGCTCCTCGAACAGGCTCGCTTCCCACAGCGCCGACTCGACGAGCGCCTCCGGGGTTGCCTTGCCGTACTTCTCCAGCATCCGCTTGTCCAGCGAACCGGCGTTCACCCCGATGCGAATCGGAATGCCCGCGGCGCCTGCGGCTTTCGCGACCTCGCCGACGCGACCGTCGAACTCTTTGATGTTGCCGGGGTTGACGCGCACCGCCGCACAGCCCGCGTCTATCGCGGCGAAGATGTAGCGCGGCTGGAAGTGGATGTCGGCGATGACCGGGATCTGGCTCTTGCGCGCGATGGTGGCGAGCGCGTCGGCGTCCTCCTGGCGGGGACAAGCCACACGCACAATGTCGCACCCCGAGGCGGTCAATTCCGCGATCTGCTGCAGGGTCGCGTTGATGTCGTGGGTCTTGGTGGTGGTCATCGACTGCACCGAGATCGGATGATCGCTGCCGACTCCGACGCCGCCAACCACCAGCTGGCGGGTCTTGCGACGTGGCGCGAGGACGGCCGCAGGTGCGGTCGGCATCCCCAATCCGATTGTGCTGGTCACTTCCGGCTGCCTACTTTCGTGCGTTCTGGTGAGCCGTTCGCCTACCGAGCTTAGTCGCGCGGCAGCCGCTGACCCTGTGACGACCATGACATGTTGCTGTCCCCCGGTGCACGCGACAGGGTACCGCGTCAGGGCGAACAGCTGAAGTGGGTCGGCGGTGTCGACGTCAGGGGAACAACTTGATGGGGTTGATGATGTCGGCGACCAGGGTGAGCACCATGTACGCACCGCCGATCACCACCGCGACGTAGGTCACCGGTAGCAGCTTCATGTAGTCGACGGGGGCACCGGGCGCGAGGCCCTTCACGCCGCGGATGGAATTGCGAAGCTTCTCGTACAGCACGACGGCGATATGCCCGCCGTCCAGCGGCAGCAACGGCAGGATGTTGAATGCGCCGAGGAAGAAATTCAGACTGGCCAAGACCAGAATGAACAGGTTCCAGAGCCCACGCTCGGCGGTCTCGCCGCCGATCTTGCTCGCACCGTAGACGCTGACCGGGGTTTCCGGGTCACGCTCACCGCCGGTCACCGCGGTCCACAGCGCCGTCACCTTCTGCGGCATCTGAGCCAGCGACTGGAGCGTGCGCACGAACATGTCGCCGGTGAATGCACCTGCGGCCGGAATCGCAGCCAGCACATTGTATTTCACGGGTTCGTAGTACTCGGAGCCGACACCGACGGCGCTCACCTCACGTCCGGGCCCACCATCGGCCGGATAGCGCGTCACCCGCTCCGGGTTGACCGGAATGGTGAGAGTCTGCCCGTCACGTTCGACGGTGTAGGCGAACGGTCCGTTCTGCTTCTGGGTTTCGGCCTGGAACTCCGGCCAGGTCTTTACCTTCACCCCGTTGACCGCGGTCACCACGTCGCCGGTCTGCAGGCCGGCCTGCTGCGCCGGGCCGGCGCCGCTGCACGCCTGCAGCGTGCCGTCCACATTCTGCTGCGCGACGCAGCTCATCTTGCCGATGGCGGTGGCGGGCGGCTGATCGAAACGCGGCAGACCCCAGCCGATAGCGAGGATGACCACCAGGATGAAGCCGAGCAGGAAGTTCATCGCAATGCCGCCGGACATCACCACCAGGCGCTTCCAGGTGGCCTGCCGGTACATCGCCCGGTCGAGATCCTCCGGCGCCAGCTCATCCAGCGCGGTCATGCCCGCGATATCGCAGAAACCACCCAGTGGCAGCGCCTTGAGGCCGTACTCGGTCTCACCGCGCCGGAAGGAGAAGATTTTCGGGCCGAAGCCGACAAAGTAGCGACGCACCTTCATGCCGGTCGCCTGCGCGGCCCACATGTGCCCGCATTCGTGCAACGCGACCGATATCGTGATGCAGAGGGCGAACAGCACGAACCCCAACGCGAACACCATGTGGTTTACAGCCCTCCTGCATTGCGCAGCTCGCTCGATGAAATGCGACCGCAGCCGCGAGTACCGCACGCACGCGTCCGGTGGTGGTCGCGAGCACTCCGACAACAGTAACCGGACCTCGACCGACCCTCACGGCTCAGTCTGCCAGGCCGCCGTAACGCGGCGCGCCCGATCCCGTCGAACCTGCGCCCATTGCGGATGCACCGACCTGCCTGCCCATCCCGAGTTGTCGGGCGTCGGCCCGCGTGCCGGACCGCTCGGCGCGGAGCGCGTCGGTGATTGCCTGGAAGTGTGTCGGTCAAGCGTGGACGAGCGCCCTGGCATAGTCCCGCGCCCAGGTGTCGGCAGCCAGCACCTCGTGCAGCGTTTCGGGTTCGGCGCGCCACTGTTGCGCCGCGTCGACCGCGCGCGCAACGGTGCGCACGATGTCGGGAAAGCGAATGGCGCCGTCCAGGAAGGCTTGCACCGCAACCTCATTGGCCGCGTTGTAGACCGCCGTGACACTGCCGCCCGCCATGCCCGCCTGCCTGGCCAGCTCGACCGCAGGGAACACCGCGTTGTCGACCGGCTCGAACTCCCACGTCGATGCGGTGCTGAAATCGCAGGCCGCGGCGGCGCCGGGCACCCGATCCGGCCAGCCCAGCGCCAGCGCGATAGGCAGCTTCATGTCCGGCGGGCTGGCCTGCGCCAGGGTGGAGCCATCGGTGAAGGTGACCATGGAGTGCACGATCGACTGCGGGTGCACAGTGACATCGATGCGGTCGTAGGCAATGCCGAACAGCAGATGGGTTTCGATCAGTTCCAGACCCTTGTTCACCAGCGACGCCGAATTCAACGTGTTCATCAAACCCATCGACCAGGTCGGATGGGTCTTCGCCTCGGCAGGGTTCACCGATTCGAGCATTTCGGCGGTCCAGCCGCGGAACGGACCGCCCGACGCGGTCAAGATCAGGCGGTCGACCTCGTCGGCCCGACCTCCGCGCAGGCACTGCGCGAGCGCTGAATGCTCCGAATCGACCGGAACGATCTGGCCGGGGGCCGCCGCGCGCGTCACCAGCGAGCCACCAGCGACCAGCGACTCCTTGTTCGCCAACGCGAGCCTGGTGCCCGACTGCAGCGTGGCGAGGGTCGGCTCCAGGCCGAGCGAGCCGACCAATGCGTTGAGCACCACATCGGCCTCGGTGCGGCGCACCAGCTCGGTCACCGCACCCGGACCACCGAGGGCGAGGTCGAGCTGCTGTGCCGCGGTCGGGTCGGCGACAGCGACATTGCGAGTGCCGGTCGCGGCCATCTGCGCGGCAAGCAACTCGGTGTTGCCACCGCGGGCGGCCAAGCCGACCACCTCGAACTTGTCGGGATTGGCCGCGATCACCTCGAGCGCTTGGGTCCCGATGGAACCGGTGCTGCCGAGCAGTAGGACTCTCACAATGTCGGACACGGCCCCATTGTGGCAGGGCCTGCTGGCTACGACGACCGGTCGTATGCCACGATATCGACAAGTACTCGACCCACCAAGGAGCGATCGTGGCCGCCACGGAACTCGAAACCACCCACAGTGACAGCGGCGTTCTCACCCGTGTGGACACCGCCGAGGTTCCGTCCGCCGCCTGGGGTTGGAGCGGCGAGTCCCGCCGGACCTTCCGTGCCGCAGGCTGGATCGTCGCGTTGATCCTGCTGGCCATGACCATCGGCAACCACAAGGGCAGGGTCGAAGACGTCTTCCTCGTCGGCTTCGCTGTTGCCATCGCGGGCATTCTGATCCGCGACTCGATTCTGCGTCGCAAGCCGCGCTAGTTCCGCGCCGGGGCTGTTGCCGTCGTCGCCAACTTCGACGACGCGCCATCGTGACTTTGCACCGAGGTGCGGGCGGCCACGGTGCCCCCATCGAAATGCTCTGCCTCGCAGAGCAATAGGAGCCGGAACCGACAGCCCGCTACCCCGACGCGGACAACCGCGTCGGGGTCCGGCTGGATCATTGCGGTACAGGCCCCTCGCCGCCCGCGCGGGAACCCGCGACCGTCAGCTCACAGCGGCCGTCGACGCAGGACCGTTCCAAACGGCCCATCGAGATGGTTTGAGCCAACCCGATCGCCCAGCAGGTCGGGCAACCGCGCAACGCAACCAAGCCGACCGGTGCCAGTAGCAAGCTGATCGGTCCGGTCAGCGGTAGCAACGCCACCGAGCCGATCAAGGCGCCGAATCCCACAGCCCCGCGGGCCAAGTGACGGGGCACCGACCTGCTGGAATAGCTCGGCTCGGCGGTCACTCTCGGCCTCCGAACATCGGATCCTGCAAGGTGTGATGCACGGCGGACCTGGCGCGGTGCAGCCGCGATTTCATCGCCGCGGTGCTGAGGCCGAGCAGATCGGCGACCATGCGGCCGCTGTAGCCCTGTATGTCACGCATGATCAGCACGCGCCGTTGGTCGCCCGGCAGCGCCGCAATGGCCGACGCGACCCGCTCGGCTTCCAGGCGATGCATCGCCGCGTCCTCCGCAGAAACCGTACCTTCGTCGAAGACCGGTTCGGAGCGGCGCGACATCAGCCGCAACTGGCGCAGACATTCATTGCGAACGATCCGAAACATCCACGAGGCCAGGGCCCCCGACGCGCGCAACGTCCCGATCTTGCGATACAGGATGATCAGCGCCTCCTGCGCAGCATCCTCGGCGTCCTCCGGCGTGGCGCACAGCGAGTAGGCGAACCGCCGGACATGCGGATGCGCCCCCGACACCAGGGCGGTAATCGATTCGGTATCCCCCGACTGCGCCGCAGCAACCAGATGCTCATCCGGCCAGCGCACGTCAGCCACGGGACCGCCCCCGCCTCCGCAGCACGGCAACACTGCAGGCACAGACCGCAAGCACACCAACGACAATGGCGGCAATAATCACGACAACCTCCCGATCTCGTGCCGACGTTGTTGCCGACACCAGTATGAGAGACATGAGCGGTCCGAAAGGATTCTCATCCGATCACCGGCTCGGTGCCGATCAGTAGGGGCGGCCATGACCGCGGCTGTTCGAGCACTCGGTCGATGGCGCAATGGGCGAGTTCGACTCTGTCGCAGGCCAACTGCTCGACCACCGTAGGAACCTCCGCCGGGCGACCTCGTACTCGGCAACCGACTGCGCCGAGCGCGTCAGCGCCCCCGGCGCTTGGTGGGCTTCTTCTTGGACGGGGTAGGGCGCCCACCGGTGGCTCGTTTCGGTGGTGTCTTCTTGGACTGCTGCGCTGGCTTGCTGCGCGCGGCAGGCGACCGCGAGCTTCGTTCCGAGCGGCCGCGGACGATCCCCACGAACTCTTCGACCAGTTCGGTGGTCCGATCGGTAGGCCAGGCCAGCACGATCTCGGTAACAGGGACGTCGGTGACTGTTCGGTATACGAGGTCGCGGCGGGCATGCAGGCGGGCAATCGAATGCGGGACGATAGCGAAGCCGCCTACTGCCGCAACGAGCTCGATGGTGCTTCCTGCCGCATCGATATCGGTGGCGTCGTGCTGCTGTTCGTCGGCCAGGTCCGGCGTGCTCACCTGCTCGAACACCGAGAGCGGGTGGTCTTTGGACACCACGGCGACGGGTAGCTCGCGGTAGAGCGAAATCGCGCTCATGCCGTCCCGGTCGAAGGGCAGGCGAACGAAGCAGAGATCGACGCGCCCGTCATGCAGCGTCGCCGACTGCTCGGCCGCCGCGATCGCGACCACTTCGAGCGGAGTATCCGGGAATCGCTCACCCCAGATCCGGGTCCATTTGGACACGGTGACGCCAGGCACGAAACCGACACGCAGGCCAGGCGTATCCGTGGCGACCGGCGCTGCGGCGCGCTCATCGGCGCGAGCGATCAGCTCCCGCGCCTCCTGCAGCAGTTCCTGTCCGTCGTCGGTCAGCTGCGTCGGCTGCGCCCCCGGCACGAACAGCTTGGTCCCGAGTTCGTGCTCCAGCTCGATGACCGTCTGGCTCAACTTCTGGCGCGCGATGTTCAGCGACTTCGCCGCCCGCGCGAAGTGCAGTTCTTCGGCAACCGCAACAAACCAGCGCAGCCGCGCTACGTCGATGGACTCGAACCGGCTCATTCGGTCAAGGGTATTGCCCGACCTGGTCACGACCTGCGCGCGGGGGCAGACACACGGCTGTCCGGCGTACCCTCCCGCGCGCCACGGACTCCGAACGAACTGCTCCCAGTGGCGCGCATCGGGCGATTGCCGAGGGACCGGCGCAGGTTCCCGACGAACCGCACCGCGTGCCGACCTTCGGACAGCCACCTCACCTTCGCTCCGGAGCAGACTCCGAACGAACTACCTCCGACGACGCCCATTAGGCTGTATCGGTGAGCCCGGACAAGAAACCGCAGACCATGAAGCCGCTGACTGCGGCGAACAAGCTCGGCATCTACCTTCCGGCGGCGCCCGAAGAATTCCGGAACTCGCCGATCTCACGTGCCGACCTCGAAGAGCTCCGCACCAATCCCCCGGAATGGCTGACCGAACTCCGCCGCACCGGCCCCTTCCCCCGCGACGTGGTCGCCCGCAAACTCGGCGTCTCCAACACCGGCCTCGCCCGCGCCGACGTCTCCGATGCCCTCACCACCGACCAGATCACCGCTCTACTCGCGGACCCGCCGGAGTGGTTGATCCGCGAGCGCGAAAGCTACGCCGCGGTGCTGAAGGAGAACGAGCGCATCAAGGAGCAGCAGGCCGAGCGGCGTGCAGCGACGAACCGGCCTGCGAAGAATTACCGCTAGAGCGTCGGTCAGGCGATACGGTCGGCCTCAGCGGACTCTTCTGCCTGTGGGCTGCGCCGGCGTGCCCCGTGCGGCTTCCCTTGGTGACCAGACAAGATTTTCGCCATCCAACGTCGCGCAGGTGCCGGTCACAGGAAAAGACGGGAAAACTCGAGCTGCGCAAACTCCACCCAGACCGCTCTTATTTGAGTTTGAATCAAGAAATTCAACTACGCTCGCCGGTAGTTGAGTTTCCCGCCGCAAGTAGGCGCTGGGCGCCGACCCGCATCTAACCAAAGAACGCGTACCCGCCTTGGACAACTGCTGGAGCAATCGCACACCCGCACTGCTCGGCCATCCGGACGTACAGATCATCGGCGGGCATCGAGCACCGAATCTGGCCAGCGCCAACGCAAGAACGCTCGGGTTCTCGACCACCCAGACCCGATCCGGCGCGTCGACAATCCGTGAGCTCGCGCGAAGCTGCTGCAAGGTCAGCGCAGCGGCGTGCCCGGCCTCCGCACACATGTGCAGAATTCGCCCGATGACGTCGCCTTCTGTGGTGATACGCAGCCCAGCAGCCAGCACGGTGGAGGACAACTCGTCGTCGGCGATACCGGCACGATCCCACAACGCACGAAGCTGACCGGCATCCGACGGTGGATCGATGCCGTAGACCGCAGCCAATGCCCGGACCACCATCGTGTGCAATCGTGTGCCCTCATCGAGGCCATGGGGATCGCTGAGCACCGAGTCGACGAACACCGGCAGAGGTGTTCCGACACCGGGTAATTCGCCCAGAACACAGAGGGCCTGGTCGAGCACTGCGCGCGTCCGTTCGACCGATCTTTCGATTAGTCCGTTCCGCCGCGTCGATGCGACCCAGGTCTGCAGAGCGGGCTGTGCTCGCACGACCTCGTGTCCGGACAGCCACGCCCACAAGCGGTTTCGCTCTGCGGCCGCGCTTCGACGTTCGGCGGCACGATCACCGATCGGCCCCACCAGCTGCTCGACGACTTCGTAGGCAGTGCAGCCGATTACATCGTTGAGTACAGCATCAAGGTCGGTCATCGAGACGGTGGCATATTCGCCCGGCAGTCGCACAGCGCCGAATAGATCCGCGATTGCGCCTTGCTGCTCGGCGTCCAGCGGTCCCACCCGCACGCGCTGCACCGACCGCCCCGCCGAGAATCTTTCATGCAGCGCCAGCCACAGAGGTGCCAACGCAGGTGACAGCTGCCGAACCGGACTCCGGACAGTTACCCGCCGCCTGCCCATTTCCGTTGCCGTCTGACGCAGCTCCTCGGCGCTCATCCGCCGATCCTAGTTCCTAGACGGCGGCGATTTCCTGCCCGCTGAGTCCCGCGAGCAGGGACCGCCTACACATATGTTCACTGCTACCGCTCAGGGCGGACGGTGAATGCAGACGGCTCATAAACCTTTGCGCGCCGCGCTATCTCGTCCGCCTGCGCACCCTGGCCTGCCGCGGTCTGCTGGATCTCGAAGAAGTGGTCGCGCAGCTCCTCCATCGACGTCACAGAGCCACGAGCCTCGCCCGCAGGAAACCGCACAGTGACCGCGCCGTCGACCACGACGAGTTCGCCGCTCGCCCCACAGGTCGCGCACTCGGCTTCCTGGCCGCGTAGTACGAAAACATCCAGGTGGCACGAGGGGCACAGGCCAGGCTTGTCACCGAGGTACTTCGCGTCCTGGAAACGCACGCCGACCTGCCCCGTCACATTGCGGCCGAGCTGGGTTGCCCGCGCGATTGCGCTGTCGTCGAGCACGATGGCTCGCGGCATGCCCGCGCCCGCGAACTGCACCTGATCGACCACTGCGATCCGCATGGAGAAGGTCAGGGTGTGCAGGAGCGGCAGCGCCAAGGTAGTCCAGCGCGGCGTCAAAGACCCTCCGACAGCGATGAATCCGGCTACTCGTGGCCTGAGGACACGTTCGTCCACTCGGAAGGACACCGCGGGAGTTACGCCGGAGGCCTGCAGGCGCAGCAGCTCGGTGGTGATGGCGGCGTCGGCGTTGGGCCCGAGGATGCGGTCTGCGAGAAGTTTCAGGCGGCCGGGGATGGTCCTGGTCAGCACCGGGACGGCGACGATCAGCGCATCACACTCGATGAGCTGTTCCCAGAACCATGCGGTGTCGTCGGCTGTTCCGGTGTTCGGACCGGGTGCGATCTCCAGGTCGTCGAGCCTGACGAGCCGCGCGTCCATGCCGCCGTCCCTGGCGGCGGACAGCGCTGCTGTCAGCAGGAGCTCCGCGCTGCCGCCGGGCTGTCCGCAAGACAGCCCGAGCACGATTCCACCATCCGACCGGGTCGAGAGCGTCATGGCGGGGAGCGTAACCGGAAATCGGAAACATCGCCTGTCCACAGCGGTGGGGAACCCCACCAGTCCGTCTGGTCAACCAGCTCGGTCGCACCGAATTGCTGCCGCACCGATCTCACGGGTCGAAACGGCTCATCCTTTCATCGCCAATTGCCGACAGGCAACGGCGTTTTCGTGGCGGCAGGCGTTACCGACCCGGTCTACCCCTCGGACTCCGAAGGCGATGTCACGGCGAACAGCCCGGCGACTCGAGCGGCGCCTCCTGCGGACAGCCAGTCCTCGAGCAATTCGTTCAGCGCCGCGGCATCGCTCCTCGCGACTATCGGCGCACGTTCACTCGCGCGCGACGCGATTTTCCCTATTCGACGTAGCGGGCGGCGAGGACATCGAACACCGACCAGCGGTTGTTCACCTGGTACCGGGGTGTTGCGGAGTCCTCGTCGCTAATTTACCGCGAGCCCCGCGGCGGCCGAGATGTACTTCTCGGCCAACCCATCGGTCAGTGTTCGTCCAGCACCGCCCGCAAGAATTCGCGGGTTCGGTCGTGTTGACGAACCTGGTCGTCCACATACGCTCGACACACTTGGCGAGGCGCCCCGACGCCGAAATCCGGGCCGATCGGAAGCTGCCAGAGATTCGACTCGCGCACACGCGGAGATCCCGAACGCTGTCGACCGCGAACGGCACAACGCTGTGCCCGGCCATGGCATGGTGCTTCGCGGCGAGGAAGAACCGCATCTCACCCTGACCGCATTCCGACTGCCGTGTGGCGATCAATGCGCCTCTACCGCCGCGCGCCCGGCGGCTGTCAACTCGGCCGCGCGGCGCGCGATGGCGCTACCGAGATCACCGGTCGTCGCAGTGCCGCCTAGGTCGGGCGTGCGGATACGACCCTCGCGCAGAACGTCGCAGACCGCGCGGTCCACCGCGGCGGCGGCGGCGTGCTCGCAAAGGTGGTCGAGCAGCATGGCTCCAGCAAGGATCTGCGCGACCGGGTTGGCGATGCCCTGCCCAGCAATATCGGGCGCGCTGCCGTGCACCGCCTCGAACATGGACGGCGCTGTGCGGTCGGGATTGATATTGCCTGAGGGGGCGAGGCCGAGCCCACCGGTCACAGCGGCGGCGAGGTCGGACAGGATGTCGCCGAACAGATTCGACCCGACGACTACATCCAGCCGATCGGGGTGCAGCACGATTTCGGCGGCCAGCGCGTCGACATGCAGCTGCCGGGTCGCCACCTGCGGGTACTCCGCGGCGATTCGCTCGAACACGCTGTCCCAGTATGGCATCGAGTGGAGCAGGCCGTTCGATTTGGTGGCCGAGCACAACCGGCCGTCGCGTTCGGTGGCCCGTTCGAAGGCGTAGCGGATGATCCGTTCGCAGCCGACCCGCGTGAACACCGATTCCTGCAGCACGAATTCGTCCGGGCGGCCGGGGTTGTGCATGCCACCGATCGCGGAGTATTCGCCCTCCGAGTTCTCCCGCACAATCAGGATGTCCAGGTCGTCGGCGGTGCGGTCGCGCAACGCCGATTCGGTGCCGGGCAGCAGCCGGACCGGACGCAAGTTCACGTACTGGCCGAAGGCCCGGCGCAGCGGAATCAGCAACCCCCACAACGACACATGGTCGGGGACACCGGGGAATCCGACCGCACCGAGCAGGATCGCGTTGCACCCGGCCAGGAGGTCGGGCGCGTCGGCGGGCATCATCGCTCCGGTGCGCAGGTAGTTCTCACACGACCAGTCGAATTCGGTCCATTCGATCCCGGGCAGCACCGCGTCGAGCACCCTGACGGCCTCGGCGGTCACGTCTACGCCGATGCCGTCGCCGGGAATGGTTGCGATGTGATGTGTGTTCACAGCTCTGCCTCTCTGGCGCTCGGCTCCGCTGCGCGGGCAGGCGTCGCTGTGTCGTCGGTTCGCTCGCTCACAACCGCACTCCTATGTACTTGGTCTCCAGAAACTCATCGATGCCGGTCAGGCCGCCTTCCCTGCCCAGCCCGGATTCCTTCACGCCGCCGAACGGCGCGGCGGGATTCGACACGACTCCTTGATTCAGGCCCACCATGCCGGTCTCCAGTGCCTCGCACACCCGCAATCCGCGCCGCAGATTCTCGGTGAAGACGTAACCCACCAATCCATACGGCGTGTCGTTGGCGCGCACGACGACCTCGGCTTCGGTGGTGAACGTGCCGATCGCCGCGACCGGTCCGAAGATCTCGGTGTGGCACATCTCGGCCTCGTCCGGCACACCGGTCAGCACGGTCGCGGGATAGAAGTTTCCTGGCCCGTCCACCGCCGCTCCGCCGGTACGCACGGTGGCGCCGCGGCCGACAGCATCGGCGACCAGGCTCTCCACCTTCGCCACCGCCGCGGCGTCGATGAGCGGACCGACGACGACTCCCGGCTCGGTGCCACGACCCATCGGCAGGGCTGCCAGCCGGGCGGCGAGCCGACTAGCGAACTCCTCGGCGACGTTGCGCTGCACGAAGATTCGGTTTGCGGCGGTGCACGCCTGCCCGATATTGCGCATCTTCGCCGCGACCGCACCCTCGACGGCCTCGTCGAGATTCGCATCGTCGAACACGATGAACGGCGCGTTGCCACCGAGCTCCATCGAGGTGCGCATCACGGTCCGCGCGCACTGTTCGAGCAGTACCTTGCCGACGGCGGTCGAACCCGTGAACGACAGCTTGCGGGAGCGGCTGTCCAGAATGAGCGGCGTCATCACCGCACTCGGGTCGGACGTGGTGATGACATTCACGACACCCGCGGGGACGCCGACCCGAGCCAGGATGTCGGCGAGCGCCAGCATCGAGAGTGGTGTCTGCTCAGCGGGTTTCACCACACAGGTGCACCCCGCGGCCAGTGCCGGACCGATCTTGCGGGTGCCCATGGCCAGCGGGAAATTCCACGGCGTGATGAGCAGGCTGGGGCCGACCGGCTGCCTGGTCACCAGAAAGCGCGATCCGCCCGCCGGAGCAGGGAGGTATCCGCCGTCGAGGCGGACGGCTTCCTCGGCGAACCAGCGGAAGAACTCTGCCGCATAGGCGATTTCACCGCGGGCTTCGGCCAACGGCTTGCCCATCTCCAGGGTCATGATCAGCGCGAGTCGTTCGGTATCGGCGAGTAGCTCCCGGTGGGCGTCCATGAGGATGTCGCTGCGCTGCCTCGGCGGCGTCCGCGCCCACTCCGCCTGCGCCTGGTCGGCCGCGGCCAGGGCGTCCAGCCCGGCGCCCGGTTCGGCGTCGGCCACCTCGCACAGCAGCTGCCCGGTCGCCGGATCGGTGACCGGCAGTGTGCCGGAGGTGCCGCGCCACTGTCCGCCGATGTACAGACCCGTCGGCACACTGTCGATCGCGGCACGTTCCGCCGCGGTCAGGGTGGTCTCGGTGAGCATGGCGCAGAGCTCCTTTCATTGCTGACGCAGCCTCCGTCTGATGGGAGCAGCAGGACGAAGTCCGCCCGCGGACTGCGCCGGGCCGACCACAGGCGAGACAACCACCCATTGCTGCGACCCCCGCGCCCATGTTATGCATATTGTCAACAATCCGACAATAGACAATCTGCGGATACGCGCTCCACCCACGCCCCGGGAGGCGGATCACCATGACCGAGCTATCCCCCGTCCTCAAGCAGGCCACCCCGATAACCGTCGACCACGGCGCGGGCTGCTACCTGTACGGCACCGACGGACGCCGCTATCTCGACTTCACCGCGGGCATCGGCGTGACCAGCACCGGGCACTGCCACCCGCACGTGGTTGCGGCGGCCCAGGCCCAGGTCGCCAGCCTGATCCACGGCCAATACACCACCGTCATGCATCGGCCACTGCTCGAGCTCACCGAGCGGCTCGGCGCGGTGCTGCCGGACGACCTGGACACGCTGTTCTTCGCCAACTCCGGCAGCGAGGCGATCGAGGCCGCGCTGCGCCTGGCCCGCCAGGCGACCGGACGGCCGAACGTCATCGTCTTCCACGGCGGATTCCACGGCCGC
The DNA here is from genome assembly GCF_045208035.1 of Nocardia sp. NBC_01009. NCBI lineage: Bacteria > Bacillati > Actinomycetota > Actinomycetes > Mycobacteriales > Nocardiaceae > Nocardia > Nocardia sp. NBC_01009. Next base: position 7,114,333 of record NZ_CP108695.1, read on the forward strand.
ACCGTCGCCGCGGCGACCATGACGACCTCGGGCACCCGCTTCTCCGCCGGGTTCAGCCCGCTCATGTCCGGCGTGCACGTGGCGCCGTTCCCCACCGCATTCCGCTACGGCTGGACCGAAGAAGAGGCCACCGCCTTCGCGCTGCGAGAGCTCGACTACCTCTTCGCCACCGTCACCTCCCCCGCCGAGACCGCCGCGTTCGTGGTCGAGCCGATGCTGGGCGAGGGCGGCTACATCCCCGGCAACAGCATGTTCTTCCGCGGGCTGCGCGAACGCGCGGACCGGCACGGCATCCTGCTTGTCTTCGACGAGATCCAGACCGGTTTCGGCCGGACCGGAAAGTTCTTCGGGCATCAGCACTTCGGGGTCCGCCCCGATGTCATCACCATCGCGAAGGGACTGGCCAGCGGGTTCCCGCTGTCGGGGATCGCGGCGTCACGCGAGCTGATGGCCAAGGCGTGGCCGGGATCCCAAGGCGGAACCTACGGCGGCAACGCCGTGGCCTGCGCGGCAGCGATCGCCACGCTCGACGTGATCGAATCGGAGCGGCTGGTGAACAACGCCGCCGCGCGCGGCGCACAGCTGCTGGCCGGTCTGCGGGAGAGCGCCACCAAGGCGATCGGCGATGTGCGCGGCCTCGGACTGCTCGCTGGCACCGAATTCACCACTGCGACAGGCGAACCCGACCCTGCCACCGCCACCGCCGCCCAGCGGTCGGCGGTCGAGGAGGGGCTGCTGCTACTCACCTGCGGTGCGCACATGAACGTGGTGCGGATGATCCCGCCGCTGATCGTGACCGATACTCAGATCGACGACGCGCTCGCGATCTGGTCGGCAGTTCTCGCCGAACTGTGAATCGACCGCATGCGCACCGTCGGCTGGCGACTGCTTGCAAGTCGCTCGAAAGGACCCGCTAGCAGCTGCCCCGCCCCGTACCCGCCGAGCTCGCCTCGGAGCGATGACCAGGAAGCAGGACCGATGGCCCGCTACATCACCATCACGCTGACGAAGGCGGGCGTGACCTGCCGCGCCCGACTACTGGACGCCGAAGCACCCCGAACGTGCGACGCGGTGTGGGACGCGCTGCCGCAAGAGGGCGATGCGTTCCACGCCAAGTACGCCCGCAACGAGGTGTACACCCTCGTGCCACGGATCGGCGCTGCCCCGCACCGGGAGAACCCGACCGTCACCCCCATCCCCGGCGACGTGTGCCTGTTCGATTTCGAACCGTGGGAGATCGGCAACCCGGCCTACGGCTACGAGCCGGGCTCGACCGCGCACCACGACCAGGGCGCCACCGATCTGGCTATCTTCTACGGCCGCAACAACCTGCTCATCAATGGCGATATGGGCTGGGTTCCCGGCAATGTCTTCGCCACCATCGAAGACGGCCTGACCGACATCGCGACTGCCTGCAACACCCTCTGGCTACACGGCGTCCAGGGCGAAACCCTGGCGTTCGCCCGCGCGTAATCGCCTGCGGGCGCTTACGATCCGATCCCAGCGGTCAGGCAGCCAACACCTGCTCGGCGTAGCGCGCGACGGCGAGGATCAGATCGTCGGAGTGGCGCGGCCCGATAATTTGCAGGCCGACCGGCAGCCCCGCGCGAGTGGTGCCCGCGGGGATGCTGATCGCGGGTTGCTGGGTGAGGTTGAACGGGTAGGTGAACGGTGTCCACTGCGGCCAGCCGTCCAGCCCGCTGCGGGGTGGGACATCGTGGCCCGCCTCGAATGCGGTGATCGGCATCGTCGGGGTGATCAGCACGTCGTAGGTGGCGTGGAAAGCGCCCATGGCGATACCGAGTTGGGCGGCCACATCGCGCGCGTCGAGATAGTCGACGGCACCGACGGATTCGCCACGTTCCCAGACCGCGCGCAGGCCCGGGTCCACTTGTTCGCGTGCGCCGTCCGGGAACTTCGCCAGCATGGTCGCCGCACCGGCGGCCCACAGCAGTTCGAATGCCTCGCGCGGGTCGCCGAAGTCCGGGTCGGCCGCGATGACCCGCAACTCGGCCTCGGCCAACTGCCGCACCGCCGCATCCACGATCGCGGCGACCTCCGGATCGACCTCGGCATAACCGAGGGTCGGCGAGTAGGCGACGGTGAGCCCGCGCACGTCGCGCAGCATCTGGCCACGGAAGGTCGTCACCGTGGGCGGCAGTGCGGTCGGATCGCGAGGATCGGGCAACGACAGGATGTCCATCAGCAGCGCCGCATCCTCGACTGTCCGGGTCATCGGCCCCGCGTGCGCCAGCGGACCGAAAGGGCTCGCCGGATACAGCGGGATCCTGCCGTGCGTCGGTTTGAAGCCCACGATGCCGCAGAATGCCGCCGGAATACGGATGCTGCCGCCGCCGTCGGTGCCGACCGACACCGGGCCCATTCCTGCCGCCACCGCGGCGGCGCTGCCGCCGGAGGAGCCGCCTGCCGTCATCGCTGGATCGGCCGGGTTGCGGGTGATACCGGTCAGAGGGCTGTCGGTGACCGCCTTCCAGGCGATCTCGGGCGTCGTCGTCTTCCCGAGAAACACCATGCCGTCCTCGCGCAGCCGGGCCGCGACCGGGCTGTCCACCAGCCAGGGACCGCTCGGATCGACCGCAGTGGAGCCGCGCCGGGTGGGCCAGCCCTCGGTCAGGAAGATGTCCTTGATCGAGATCGGCACACCGTCGAGCAGCCCACGGGCATAGCCGGAATGCCAGCGCGACTCCGAATCCTTGGCCTGCACCAGCGCACGATCGGGATCGACCAGGCAGAAGGCGTTCAACTCGCCGTCACGGGCCGTGATGGCCTCCAGGATCGCTTCGGTCGCCTCGACCGGCGAGAGAGCTCCGGCCGCGTAGGCCGAGACCAACTCCACGGCGCTCATCGCATCCGGTTGAGTGGCGCTGTTGATGTCGGGGTAGCTCATGCCTGCGCTCCTTCAGCCGGGAACGTAGCCCAGCTCCTTGTCGACCACGTTGTCCAACGGCCGGCCGGCGATCCATTTGTCGAAGTTCTCGGTGAACGCTCTGACGATCTCGGTTCGCCAGCCGATGAAGTCACCCGAATTGTGTGGAGTGATACGGACATTCGGCAGATCCCACAGCGGGTGTCGCGTCGGCAGCGGCTCCGGATCCACCACATCGAGGGCCGCTCCGGCGATCGATCCCGTATTGAGTGCGGCGAGGAGGTCGTCGGTTACAACGAGTTCCCCGCGACCGACATTGACAAACCTGGCATGCGGTTTCATCGCGGCGAATGCCCTGGCATCGAACATTGCCCGGGTCTGCGGCGTCAACGGCGCGACCGCAACGACGTAGTCTGCCGCGGGCAGCTCGGCATGCAGATCGGTGCCGACGGCGCCGAAATCGGGATCGGTCGTGCGCGCCTGCCTGCCCACCGCGCGCACGGTCATCCCGGCCGCGCGCAGCAGCCGCGCGATGGCGCGGCCGATCGTGCCGGTGCCGACTATCAGAACGCTGGCGCCCGCGATCCGCTCGGACTCACGGTGGCGCCATTCGTGCTGTTGCTGCAAGCGCAGCGATCCGGCCAGATCCTTGGCGAAACCGAGGATCTGACCCAGCACGTATTCCGCGATGGCAGTGTCGAATACGCCGCGCGTGTTGGTGACCATCACTTCGCTTTCCCGTAGCTCGGGGAACATCACCGGATCCACTCCGGTCGACCCCATGTGCAGCCAGCTCAGCCGATCGGCCGCGTGCCAGGCGCCTGGAACCGCGCGAGTCGAGAAGTCGTAGACGAACAAGATGTCGGCACCACGCACCGCGTCGGCGAGCCCGGAAGCTGTGGTGTAACGCACTTCGGCCCGACCGGCCACCGGGGCCATGAGGTCCGCGCCGGGCACACTGTCACTGTGCAGGACGGTGACAATCGGGCCCTGTTCCACATTGACACACTAAAATCACATCGTATGATTGTCAACAATCCGATCGTTCTCGGAGGTCTATCCGGCTGAGCGCGAGAGGGGCCGCATTGCATCTGAGCATTCCCGATATCGAAGGGCCCGTCGCACAGCGGGGTATCGGGATCATCGCACCTTTCGACCTCGCGCTCGAACGCGAGCTCTGGCGCTGGGCGCCCCTGGACGTCAGCCTGCACCTCGCCCGCACACCCTACGAACCGGTTCCGGTTTCACTGGCAATGGCCGAACTGGTATCCAATGCCGCGCACCTGACCGCGGCAACCCGCGACGTGCTGCACGTGGAGCCGGAAGTGGTCGCCTACCTGTGCACCTCGGGCAGTTTCATCAGGGGGTTGGCGTACGAGAAGTCACTGCGCGACACGATCTGCCTGGCCGGGGCGCAAGACGCCGTCACCACCTCCGGCGCACTCGTGGAGGCTGTTCGGCATCTGGACATCAGCAGAGTCTCGGTGATCACCCCCTACGACGAGATCCTCACGCACAAGCTGCACGATTTCCTCGCCGAGGCCGGCTGCACCGTAATCCGTTCCGACCACCTCGGATTGGGCGGCGGCATCTGGAAGGTCAACTACCGCACTATCGCCGAACGCATCGTCGGCGCCGATGACCCTCGCTCCCAGGCCATTTTCGTCAGCTGCACCAACCTGCCCACCTACGACGTCATCGAGCCACTCGAACAAGCCCTCGGCAAGCCCGTGCTCACCGCGAACCAGCTCACCATGTGGGCCTGCCTGGGCCGGATGAAACTGCCGATGACAGGTCCGGGAAAGTGGCTACTCAACGTCTTCTGACTGGAAGAACAGCACATGCAGGCACCAACCGTCGGTTTCATCTACCCCGACCACGCGGCCGAGGACGACTATCCTCTGGCCGCGGCGGTCCTCGGCGCACGGCTACCAGTGGCCCACATCTACGGCACCGATCTGCACGCTATTCCCGAACTGCTCGATCTGGGCAGCCCGGACAAGCTGCGCCACGGCGCCGAACTGCTCGCGCCACAACAGCCCGCCGCGGTCGTCTGGGCCTGCACCTCGGGCAGTTTCGTGTACGGACCGCAGGGCGCCCGTGACCAGGTGCGCGCACTGTCAGCGACCGCGGGCGTGCCGGCCTCCAGCACCAGCCTCGCCTTCATCGCGGCCGCACACGCGCTCGACGTGCGCCGCGTCGCCGTCGCCGCCAGCTACCCCGATGAGGTCGCACGACTGTTCGTGGAGTTCCTGGCCGACGCCGGAATTCAGGTGGTTTCACTGTCGAGTGCAGGCATCGACACCGCCGCCGAGGTCGGGACCATGACCCCCGCGCAGGTGCGCGAACTTGCGGTGGCCAACGATCACCCCGACGCGCAAGCCCTGCTGATTCCCGACACCGCCATGCACACCCTTGCGGTGCTCCCAGAACTGGAGGCCACCGTGGGCAAGACAGTGCTGACCGCCAACCAGGTCACCATCTGGGAGGGCCTGCGACTGGCCGGCGGCGACACTGCGACAGCCGTGGCACTCGGTACTCTCTTCTCGGAAAGGGACACCTATGTCGGCCGTTGATTTCGAGCCGGTAAACCTGCAGTCGACCGCGGGAATGATCGCCGACCGGCTGCGGGAGGCCATAATGCGAGGCAATCTCGTGCCCGGCGCCCAGCTCGGGGAAGCCGACCTCGCGGCGCGGTTCGGGGTGTCACGTGGTCCGGTGCGCGAAGCGATGCAGCGACTGCTCTCCGAAGGTCTGCTCTACAGCATCCGCAATCGCGGCATCTTCGTCATCGAACTGACTATCGACGATGTCATCGACATCTATCGGGCCAGGACCGCCATCGAGGGCGGAGCGCTCGCGCTCATTCTCGACGGTCGCCGGGACGTCGCCTACACCGCCCTCGGTCCCAGCGTGACCGAAATGTGCGCACGCGCCGAAAGCGGCGACGCCGTCGGAGTGTCCGATGCCGACCAAGCCTTCCACGAGGCCCTGGTCGACAGCGCGGGCAGCCCGCGACTGGTCCGCGCGGCCCGCACGCTGCTGATCGAAACCCGAATGTGCTTGGGCGCCTTGCAGACAGCCTATCCGGACCTGCGTGAGCAAGCCCGAGAACACGTCGAGCTGCGGGAGGCGATCGGGGCCGGACCGGCATCCCGTGCCCGCACCCTACTGGTCGAGCACATGGACGACGCGGTTCAGCGGCTACGCCGCTGAATCACTGGGAAGGCCCTAGCCCTCCGCAGCCAACTGCCCGCAAGCCGCGGCGATTTCTTGGCCGCGGGTGTCGCGGACGGTGCAGGGGACGCCCTGCGCGTTGACGCGCCGAACAAATTCCTGCTCAACAGGTTTGGGGCTGGCGTCCCACTTGCTGCCGGGGGTCGGGTTCAAGGGGATCACGTTGACATGGACCCGGGAGCCCAGCGCCTTGTGCAGCTTCTGACCGAGCATGTCCGCACGCCAGGGCTGGTCGTTGATGTCGCGGATCAACGCGTACTCGATGGAGACCCGGCGGCCGCTCTTGTCGGCGTAGTAGCGGGCGGCGTCGAGGACCTCGGACACCGGCCAGCGGTTGTTCACCGGGACCAGGGTGTCGCGCAGCTCGTCGTCGGGGGTGTGCAGAGAGACGGCGAGGGTTACCGAGAGATCCTCGTCGGCAAGCTTGCGGATCGCCGGAGCCAGGCCGACGGTGGAGACCACCACGTTGCGCTGGGAGATACCGAAACCGTCCGGGGCGGGTGAGGTGATGCGGCGGACTGCGGCGACTACCCGCTTGTAGTTGGCCAACGGTTCGCCCATGCCCATGAAGACGATGTTGGAGAGCCGACCGGGTCCGCCCGCAACCTCGCCATCGCGCATGGCCGCGGCAGCTGCGCGGACCTGGTCGACGATCTCGGCGGTGGACAGGTTGCGGTTCAGGCCGCCCTGGCCGGTGGCACAGAACGGGCAGGCCATGCCGCAACCTGCTTGGCTGGAGATGCAGAGGGTGGCGCGGTCCGGGTAGCGCATGAGGACGCTCTCGAGGAGGGTGCCGTCGCCTGCTCGCCACAAAGTCTTTCGCGTCTCACCCGCGTCACATGCCACGTGCTTCACGACCGACATGAGCGGCGGGAAGAGTGCCTCGCCGATTTTCTCGCGCACCGGCGCGGGCAGATCCGTCATCTGCTCGGGGTCGGCTTGCAGGCGGCCGTAGTACTGCCTGGCGATCTGGTCCGCTCGGAACTTCGGCAGTCCCAGTTCCTCGACCGCCGCGCGACGGCCGTCGGCATCGAGGTCGGCGAGGTGCCGAGGGGGCATACCACGGCGCGGAGCATCGAAGACAAGCGGAAGGGAGACGGTCATAATTTCTCCAGTGTCCCATCCCTTGGGCTCGCTGCCGACCGAAGGTGACGATCGCGACGCCCGACGCGACGAAGGTCACTGCTCGAGGCTCGGATCACCGTGCCGAAAGGCAGACAGGTTCCGATCCGGCGACCATACGGATCCCCCGCGCGCAAATACGTGCGCGGGTCATAGCGATCGACGATGATCGGACCATGACGAGCCACGCTGAGGAGTCGTCCGAACCGCAGCTCGGTCGGCCGACAGAACCTGTTGTCCCTCCCACACCGCCGAAGCCCGTCGCCAGGACCTTGGCGAAGTCCCGGACCGGATACACCTGGATCGGCCTCATCGTCGCCGCGCTGATCGGCATCCTGGTGCTGATCTTCATTCTGCAGAACCTCGAACAGCAAAGAGTGGATCTGCTGTTCTGGGATTTCTCGCTGCCGGTCGGAATCCTGGTGCTCTTGTCGGCGATCGCGGGCGCCTTGGTGATGGCGCTCGTCGGCGGAGTCCGCATCGTGCAGCTCAGGCGGGTCGCCAAGCGCCCGTGAGTGGCTAGTGGCCGACCATGCGCTCGAGCACCTCGTGGAACTCTTCGTCGACGACGATGGCCAGACCTTCGTCGTCGATCCGGGTGAGCTGAGTCCACCGTCCCCGACGCCACCAGAACACATAGGGGCTGATCGCGCCGGGCTGGTCCGCGTATTCGGCGGCCGCGAATCCAGCCATAGCGTTCAGTGAAGGGATCAGCTGAGGACCCTCGATGACGTGGAAGGCGACCAGGTGGCGGAAGGGTACCGCCACCAGCGCGCCGTCGTCGCCGAGCGGCGCACCGACAAGCTTCGCCACTAGTTCGTCCAGCAGTAGCGCCCAGGACGCGGTCAGGTACGAGTCGCCTGCGACCACATCGAATCGCGTGCCGTCCTCGTCTTCGATGACATCGTGCTGCTCGATGGGTAGCTCGCGCAGGTTGTCCATCGCCCGCGCTCGCAGCTGATCCAGATCGCCGAGGTCGGTCAGCGACTGCCACGGCAACGTCTGGACGCTGTCGGGCAGATCGAGTGCGAGCGCCGCGTGCAGACCGGGAGCCAGTTCGGCGGCATAGCCGTAGTCCCCGCCGGTGGCCAGTTGATGCTCGCCCGCCACTTTGGGATAGAGCAGCGACCACACCTCGGCGGTCGGCATCGCAGACGTATCGGTCGCCCCATCGATGCTGTGCAGTACGAGATCGACGTGGCGTTCGATCAGCGCGGGCCAGATCTCGGGACCTTCGGCGGCGTTGTGGCATGCGGCCGCGATGTTGTACAAACCGAACTCGTTCCCCGAGTCATCGGTGACGTGCGTGCCGAAAACCGTTACCTCGAAGCCACGTTCGGCGAAGGCGCGGTACACCGTCTCGCGTAGCCTGCTGCCCTCGCCCTCCGACAGGAACTCGAACTCGGCGTCACGCGGCAAGACTGCCGAATCACGCTGGGGCACATGACGAAACAATCCCACTGCAGCCACTCCGTCCGAAGATCAACGCGCCGAGCGTATCCGGACGCTCCCGGCACGCACGCGTCGGGCGTCAGAGGAACGTGGAAAGCACGAGCCAGGACACGAAAGCCGAGGGCAGCATCGAATCGAGGCGGTCCATGATGCCGCCGTGACCGGGCAGCAGGGTGCCCATGTCTTTGATGCCGAGTTCCCGTTTGATCTGCGACTCGATGAGGTCGCCGACCGTCGCGACCAGGACGAGGCCGATGCCGAGCACCACACCGATCATCGAGTTGGCATCCAGCAGCAGGGTGACCGTCAGCAGACCGCCGATGACGCTGAAGACCAGTGAGCCGCCGAAGCCTTCCCACGACTTCTTCGGGCTGATCGACGGCACCATCGGATGGCGGCCGAACAGCACGCCCGCCACGTAGCCGCCGACGTCGGAGCACACCACCAGGATCATGAAGGTCAGCACCCGCAGGTTGCCGTCCGGTTCCAGCAGCAGCAGGGTGGCGAAGGAAGCGAGCAGCGGGATCCACGCCAGCGTGAAGATGGCGATCGCGGTGTCACGCAGGAAGTTTCGTGGCGCGGTCTGTAGTCCGTGATCGAACAGGCGCCACACCATGCAGACCAATGTGGTGGCGGCGAAAGCGCCCGCGACGCCGCTGGCGCCCCACGGCCAACCGAGCCAGAACACCGTCTGGCCGCCGACGATCAGCGGGATCCTCGGCACCAACACGTCGGCCTCGCGCAGCCGCTTGGCGACCTCCCAGGTGGCGACGCCGACGCCAGCGGCCGCAACGCCGATGAACACCTTCGGCACGAAGAGCAAGATCGCAATGAGCGATAAACCGAGGCCGAAGCCGACGGCCAGCGCGGCGGGCAGGTTCCGGCCCGCCCGCGACTTCGCCGCCGCTGGAACGGCCTCAGAAGTCGTCGCGTCGGCCGCGCCGGCACCCTGGTCGATGGTCGCACCACCGGAGGCATTGTCGGCGGTCGCGGCGTCACGCACGTCCCCGTGCTTTGCATCAGGTGTGCCGTTCGCCGGCGGCGGCGTTGCGGCCGCACCGGTCGCGTCGGCGTTCTCGGCCACGATTGTCCCGTCGCTCACTCGTCGTTCCGTTCGTTCCCCGCCCGGAGGCGGGCGCTCGGCTGTCTTCCATTGGCGGCATTCCCGGTGCCCTACGTGGTTACGCAAGCTGCCGCCTCCGGGCCCGTCGCTCATGCCGCCACGTCCGATGACATCGGCATACGCCGAGGGCGTCAGACCTCGAGCAGTTCAGATTCCTTGTGCTTGACCAGCTCGTCGATCTGGCCGACGTACTTCGCGGTGGTCTTGTCGAGCTCCTTTTCGGCGCGCCCGACCTCATCCTCACCCGCCTCGCCATCTTTCTGGATGCGCGACAGTTCGTCCATGGCCTTGCGGCGGACATTTCGGATCGACACCTTGGCGTCTTCACCCTTGCTCTTGGCCTGCTTGGCCAGTTCCCTGCGGCGCTCCTCGGTGAGCTGCGGGATCGAGATGCGGATGATGTCACCGTTGTTGGTCGGGTTCACCCCGAGGTCGGAATTGCGGATCGCGGTCTCGATCGGACCCATCTGCGCTTGCTCATAGGGCTTGATCACCACCATCCGCGGCTCCGGCACCGTGATGCTCGACATCTGGGTGATCGGGGTCAGCGACCCGTAGTAGTCGACGACAATCCGGGAGAACATGCCCGGGTTCGCGCGACCGGTCCGGATGGAACCCAGATCGTCCTTCGCAACCGAGACAGCCTTCTCCATTTTCTCCTCGGCATCGAAGAGCGCTTCATCAATCACGACCGTTTCCTCCACAGCGTCGTCAGCGTCATGATCCGCAGGTCGCGGGGTCAGGACCGAACCAATGTGCCGATCTTCTCACCGGCGACCGCGCGGGCAATATTGCCCTTCGTCAATAAATTGAACACCAGGATTGGCATCTGGTTATCCATACACAAGCTGAAAGCCGTCGCGTCGGCGACCTTCAGATCGCGCTCGATGACTTCCTTATGGGTGATCTCGGTATACATGGTGGCGCTCGTGTCCACCCGAGGGTCGGCGGTGAACACCCCGTCGACCGCCTTCGCCATCAGCACCACATCGGCACCGATCTCCAAGGCGCGCTGGGCGGCGGTGGTGTCGGTGGAGAAATACGGCATGCCCATCCCCGCGCCGAAGATGACCACGCGCCCCTTCTCCAGATGCCGCTTGGCCCGCAACGGCAGGTACGGCTCGGCGACCTGGCCCATGGTGATCGCGGTCTGCACCCGGGTGTCAACCCCCTGCTGCTGCAGAAAGTCTTGCAGCGCAAGGCTGTTCATCACGGTGCCGAGCATGCCCATGTAGTCCGAACGGGCCCGCTCCATACCGCGTTCCTCGAGCTCGGCGCCACGGAAGAAGTTGCCGCCGCCGATCACCACGGCCACCTGGACACCGGAGGCGACGACCTCGGCGATCTGCTCGGCGACCGCCTGCACGACGTCGGGATCGAGCCCGACCTTGCCGCCGCCGAACATCTCCCCACCTAGTTTGAGCAGCACCCGGCGATATCCTGGGCGGTCGATCCCCGGGTCCGTCATGGGTGTACTTCTCCTTCGGCGATGGATTCGGTCTCACGGCAAGCAGGTCGGCCGGACAGCAATGTAGAGCGAACCTATCCTGCCTTATCCGGATTCCCCGGCGGCAAAAGGCCCCCTCCGAACTGCCGGGCTCGCCCGGTCAGACAAAGGAATCGGGGGCAAGCAAGCCCGGACAGCCGAAACCCCTCGCACACCGATGCGGAGCGCGAGGGGTCTCGAAGGTAGATCAGGCCTGTCCGACCTCGAAGCGGGCGAAGCGGGTCACGGTGACACCGGCCTCTTCCAGCAGGGCCTTGACGGTCTTCTTGGAGTCGGTGACCGACGACTGCTCGAGCAGCACGACATCCTTGAAGAAGCCGTTGACGCGGCCCTCGGTGATCTTCGGCAGCGCGGCCTCGGGCTTGCCCTCTTCGCGGGCGGTCTCCTCGGCGATGCGACGCTCGTTGTCCACGACCTCGGCCGGAACCTCGTCGCGGGTCAGGTACTTGGCCTTGAGCGCGGCGACCTGCATGCCGACGGCACGCGCGGCCTCGGCGGCAGCGTCGCCTTCACCCTGGAACTCGACCAGCACGCCGACGGCCGGCGGCAGGTCGGTGGCCCGCTTGTGCAGGTAGGTGGCGACCGGGCCGTCGAAGGAAACGACGCGACGCAGCTCGAGCTTCTCGCCGATCTTGGCGGCCAGCGCCTGCAGGGCGTCGTCGGCGGTCTGGCCACCGAGGTCGAGGGCCTTGAGCGCGTCCAGGTCGGCCGGCTTCGCAGCCGCGGCAGCAGTCACGATCTTGTCGGCCAGACCCTGGAACTCGTCGTTCTTGGCGACGAAGTCGGTCTCGGAGTTGATCTCGACCAGCACACCGCCCTTGGCGGCGATCAGGCCTTCGGCGGTGGCGCGCTCGGCGCGCTTGCCGACGTCCTTGGCGCCCTTGATGCGCAGCACCTCGACGGCCTTGTCGAAATCACCCTCGGTCTCGACCAGCGCGTTCTTGCAGTCCATCATCCCGGAGCCGGTGAGCTCCCGCAGCCGCTTCACGTCAGCGGCGGTGTAGTTCGCCATCGGTGGCGATCCTCCTGTGTGTTGTCAATGGGTGGTAACACCACCTTGCCGACCTCTCCCGTACTGGAAGAGGCCGGCAAGGTGAACAAAAGCCGTCGAGAGGCTCAGAAGTCGGCCGGAGTGGTGGCCGGCGGAACCTCGGCGACCGCGGCGTCAGCGGCGGTCTCGACCTCGGCAGGGGCCTCGGCCTCGGCAGCGGCGGGGGCAGCCTGCGCGAGCAGCTCCTGCTCCCACTCGGCGAGCGGCTCGCCCGCGCCGGCTTCCGGCTTCTCGTCACCGGAGGAGACGCCGGCCCGCGCCTGCACGCCCTCGGCCACCGCGGAGGCGACGACCTTGGTGAGCAGAGCGGCGGAACGGATCGCGTCGTCGTTACCCGGGATCGGGTAGTCGACCAGGTCGGGATCGCAGTTGGTGTCCAGGATCGCGATGACCGGGATGTTCAGCTTGCGGGCCTCGCCGACGGCGATGTGCTCCTTGTTGGTGTCGACGACCCAGATGGCCGAAGGCACCTTGGCCATGTCGCGGATACCACCGAGGGTGCGCTCGAGCTTGTTCATCTCACGCGTGAGCATGAGGATTTCCTTCTTGGTGCGACCCTCGAAGCCACCGGTCTGCTCCATGGCCTCGAGCTCCTTGAGGCGCTGCAGGCGCTTGTGCACGGTGGAGAAGTTGGTGAGCATGCCACCCAGCCAGCGCTGGTTGACGTAGGGCATCCCGACGCGAGTCGCCTCGGCCGCGATCGACTCCTGGGCCTGCTTCTTGGTGCCGACGAAGAGAACGGTGCCACCGTGGGCGACGGTCTCCTTGACGAACTCGTAGGCCTTGTCGATGTAGGTCAGCGTCTGCTGCAGGTCGATGATGTAGATGCCGTTGCGGTCGGTGAAGATGAACCGCTTCATCTTCGGGTTCCAGCGTCGAGTCTGGTGTCCGAAGTGCGCGCCGCTGTCGAGCAGCTGCTTCATTGTTACGACAGCCATAGCTCCCGTATCTCTCTTTCATTGCCGGTTGACGCAGCAGATCGGCGATCTACTGCCCTGGCGCCTCCGAATCATCGGACCCGACCACGAAGATCAGGACCAGCCGACGATTCCCTGCTCCGCAAATACACTGCCGCGAACGAATTGAGCTCCGGTTCGAACAGCGCCGTTGCAAACAAGCACGGGGTGGCGCGCGAAGTCGGCCCATGCACGCACAGACCGCTCGATCAGTCTACGTCTTGGGCGGCCCACGGCTAAATCGGCCTTCGAAGAAGGATCTCCGAACGGTTCCTGTGCAGGAGAAATGCGTGATCTCCACAGTTGCGGATGTTGTCCACAATCGGCGGATCGGGGGTACTGCCGGGGGTGTGGGCGGGTGAGGGTTGAGGAATGAATCGCATCAGCATTTTCCTGACAATGTTCATTCCCCTGTTGTTCGCAGGCTCACTGGGCATGGCTCCGAACGCTGCGGCTACGCCACCGGAAACGTTCGGGCCGTTTGCGCCTGTTCCCGCCGATATCCACGCGTCCTTGCCGCCACGCCCTGCGCCGAGCAGGTGGGAGGCCGTGCTCGCCGCGGGCACGGGCTCGGTGGGCGCCTTCGCTCAGCCGGTCCCGGGCCTGGGAACTTTGCCTGGCTTGCTGCGTCCTGATCCGTTGCGGTCGGGAGCTCTGCTCGGGGTGGGGACCGGTTCGGCGGGTGACTTGCCACGCATTGTCGGTGATCTGCTCCGGCTGTTGGATCTTGTCCGGCAGGTACCGCTTCCGCTGCCTCCGCACTGAATCTCGGATGTATCGCTTCAGCAGAGCGGGCACGGGTGGCACGGGTGGCACGGGTGGCACGGGTGGCACGGGTGGCACGGGTGGCACGGGACAGTGCGCGCTGGCCGGTCGACGCAGCGGGCGGCGGGCGGTGTTCGTCGTCATCGGTGTGGCCGCTCTGCTGAGTGCGGCGGAGCGGCCGGTTGCGGCAGCTCCGGCCGGGCAGTTCGGGTGGCCGTTGCATCCGCGGCCATCGATCGAGCGGCGGTTCGACAAGCTCGAGCACGATTGGTTACCCGGTCACCGCGGAGTCGATCTAGCAGGTATGGCCGGTCAGGTGGTGTTGGCGGCCGGGGACGGGATCATCGTGTTCGCCGGGAAGGTCGCGGACAAGCCAGTGGTGTCGATCGACCATCCTGGTGGGTTGCGGACCACCTACGAGCCGGTCGAGGCAGCAGTATCGGCGGGAAGCCGGGTCGGGCGTGGGACGCCGATCGGGAAGTTGGAGGCCGGTCATGAGGGCTGCGCCGCGGCGGCGTGCCTGCATTGGGGTGCCCGGCGGGAGGCGGGCGGACGCGACCGGCGTGAGTACGTGGATCCGCTCGGGTTGTTGCATGCGGTTCCGCTTCGACTCAAGCCTGTGCTCAACCATGGCTGAGGCGTTTGTCGACGATCACTTCCGAACCTCGGTTCCGACGGCGAAGATCGACGTATGGACAACGCGCTCGGCGACCCTTCGTTCACCTACTCCGAGGTCGGCGCCACCAAGGGGCCGCTGCCCGACGGCTACCGTAGGTTCCGGCTGCGGCGACGGATCGGGCACGGACGAGCACTGTTCGTGCACGCGGGCGCGGAGATCCTGGCGTATCGAATGCAGAAGGGCACCGGCATCTTTCGAGAGGCGAGCACACCGACCGCCGAGCCCGGCACTCGGTTGACAGTGCGACTGGGCTTCGGCCCCTTGGCAATAACGGCGCCCTGCCGCGTGGTGTACGTGCTCGACGAGTCCGATCGGTGCGGCTTCGCCTATGGCACGCTGCCCGGCCACCCGGAAATCGGCGAGGAACTCTTCGCTGTGGAGTACGACCCCGCCGATGACACCGTGTACGGGTTGGTTACCGCGTTCTCCCGCAATGCAGCCTGGTACGCGCGCATCGGCGGGCCGGTGGTCCGGCTCATCCAGCGCTTCATCGCTGGCAAGTACATCGACGCGCTGCCGACTGAGGCGCAGACCTAACGGCAGTTGTACTGGCTCGTTTGCAACAGGGCGTCCAGCGCGACGGCCGGGTACGCGCCCCGGGGCCCCTCCATAGAGCGCCCGGTCGTGGTTGCGTCTCGAATCGCTGTGGTTACAGCAGCGCGTCCAGGGTCGCGGCCTCGGCGCGCAGAGAATCGCCACGGTCCGTGCGACCCAGGCTGTCGTATTCGTCTGCGGCGGTGCGTCGGTCGGCGATTTCCACCCGGACGATTTGTTCGATATCGGCTTCGGTGAGGTCGCGGCGACGGGCCTCGGCCGCACCGAGGCCGACGGCGCTGTTCTCGATGGCGCCTGCGCGGACGTCGACGGTGTCGATGGCCTCGGCATTGTCGATCGCGCCGAGGGCGGACCGCAGCGCGGCAATAGCATTACGGTCACGGACCTTTATCGCGACGGGCAGGGCAGCACGCAGGCGCTCACGCAGCGGCACAGACTTGTCGACGATTCCGATGGACATGGTCGCCGACCGTACGCGTCGCGACCGCGACCGTCGAGGCAATTACTCGCCCGACACACGAGACCTGAGCGTTCGGTCATGGCATTGCTGCCCCACGGTCACCAACAAACGACGCGCACGGTCACCGCACAACAGCTGCGCACACCACGAACGAACCGCTGCACAGCACCGAGCAGCTCTCACAGACCAGCACCGAGAGGCCCTCACGCACCACCGCTGAGCCAGCCCTTACACACCACACCAACCACGATCACCCACCGCCACCACACAATCGGTGCGCACCACCATCGCGCGACGGCTGCGCACCGCCCACGAACGACGATTGCGCGGTTGAGGTGTGGCGTCGCTCGCGATCACGGGGTGACGATGGCGAAGTTCGGGTCGGGGTTGTCGAAGACGCCGACGATCTCGGTGAGCTTGGTCGGGTCGCCGCTCAGGCTGATGTCGCCCGCGGCGGCGGCGGCGCCGAAATCCCCGCCCGCCACCAGCACCCGGATGAGGGTTGCGCGGGACAGGGTGAACGCGGCAGATGGGTCGGGCATGGTTACGCCGGTGGGCAGGTCGTAGTGGGTGAGCAGGCCGTTGCGCAACTCCAGGCGGTGGATCCGGTTCTCGTCGCTGATGTGCCAGTCGACGACCGCGCGCCGGTCCCATGCCTTCGGCCCGTCCACGCGTAAAGCCCATACGTCGAAGATCTGCTCGACGGTCAGTGCGGCGAGCACGCTGGGTGAGTCGGGTTTGCTCGGGGTGCCGAAAGTTCCGTTGCGCAGTTCGTAGGCGCCGCTGAGGTAGAAGTTTCGCCAAGTGGCATTTTCCGAGCCATAGCCGAGTTGCTCGAAGGTGTCGGCCTGCAATGCTTTAGCGGCCGTGTTGGTGGGATCGGCGAAGATGACGTAGTTGACCACCTGCGCAACCCAGCGGTAGTCGCCCGCATCGTAGGAGACCTGCGCCTTGCGCAGCACTTCGTCGGCACCGCCCATGAATTCCACATGGCGCTGCGCGGATTCGACCGGCGAGTGTTCCCAGAGATGGGCCGGATTGCCATCGAACCAGCCCATGTACCGCTGATAGATGGCCTTGACGTTGTGGCTGACCGACCCGTAGTACCCGTGTGTGTGCCAGGCATTCTCGATGGCCGGTGGCAGCGCGATCATCTCGGCGATCTCGTTGCCGACATAACCCTGGTTCAGCAGCCGCAGCGTCTGATCATGCAGGTAACCGTACAGATCACGTTGCAGTGCAAGGAATTCCACGAGGCGCTCGGTGCCCCAGGTCGGCCAGTGGTGCGAGGCGAACACCACATCGGAATCGCGGGCGAACAGGTTGATCGCGTCGGTGAGGTATTTCGCCCAGACGTGCGGATCACGCACCAGCGCACCGCGCAGGGTAAGCAGATTGTGCATTGTGTGCGTGGCATTTTCGGCCATACACAGCGCCCGATGATCGGGAAAATGGAAGTTCATTTCGGCGGGCGCCTCGGTGCCCGGAGTCATCTGGAAGACGATCCGAACTCCGTCGAGGGTCTCCTCCTGACCGGTGGCGATGATGTCGACGGTTGGTGGGATCAGGGTCACGGTGCCGAGGGAGGTGGTCTGGCCGAGTCCGGCGCCAACCTGTCCGAGCGGACCACGCGGCAGCGCAGCGCCGTACATGTAGGCAGCCCGGCGCGCCATGGCGGTGCCGGCGTAGACATTCTCGGCCACCGCGTGCTCCAGGAATCCGATGGGAGCCATCACCGGGCAGCGCCCTGCCGCAACATCTTCGGTGGTCGTCACGCCGAGCGAGCCGCCGAAATGGTCGGCGTGGGAGTGGGTGTAGATGAGCCCGGTCACCGGCCGGTCGCCACGATGCGCGCGATACAGCGCCAGCCCGGCGGCGGCGGTTTCCGCGGAGATCAGCGGATCGATGACGATCACACCGGTATCGCCTTCGACCAGTGTCATATTCGACAGATCGAGGCCGCGGATCTGGTAGATCCCCTCGGTGACTTCGTACAGACCCTGCCGGATGGCCAACCCGGACTGCCGCCACAGGCTCGGATGGACCGAGGCGGGGCAGGGCTCACGCAGGAAGCCATAGGAGTCGTTGTCCCACACCACAGTTCCATCCGATGCGGTAACCACACCCGGTTCCAGCGCGGCAATGAACCCGCGATCGACATCCGCGAGATCGGCGGAGTCCGCGAACGGCAGCGCCGCGGCGGCGCGCTGCTGTCCGGCGATGACGAAGTCGCTCGGCTCGGTCGCTGTGCTCATGTCCATCCTCCTGGTTGGTAGCCGAATTGCCTGGGCCGGAACGCATTAGAGTTGTGGATCCGTGAACCCGATTACGGCAGCTACGCATGCGACGGCGACAACGGCCACCACTGTCGCGGCGATGACGCGGGCTCCGTAGCCGAATCGGCCCTCGTGCAGGCTGCGATTGCGCGAATAGCAGATTCCCGCCAAAGCGGTCAGCGTGACCGCCGCACCGATCGGTCCGATCGCCGCCGCCCGCCAGCCACTGGTCGCCGCGTGGTTGAGGAACAACACGGCAATGACCATCGCGGCGATCGCGGTGCGTCGCCACGCCAATGCGGTGCGCTCCGCGGCAAGACTTGCCGGGCTCATCGCAGCAACACCGCCACGCACGCCAGCACCGACACCAGCGCGATGCCTACCGACAGGATCGGCACCATGACGGTGACGGGCAGCGGGTCGCCGCGGCGCATCGCGGTGCCGACGCGTCGCCAGTGCGTATAGGCGCCGATCGCGATGATCACCGCGAGCACGATGCAGCTCAGCGCGATCGCCCGTCGCAACCCGGACATCCGGAACGGCTGGACCAGGGTGTGCACGGCGACACCGCCTGCGAGCAAACCGAGCGAGGTGCGTATCCAGGCCAGAAAGGTGCGCTCGTTCGCGAGAGTGAAGCGGTAGTCGATTTCCTCTTCATCATCGCCGGACTCTTCGGCCGGGCTCGGGAGCGTCACATCGCCTCGGCTCGGCTCGTCGGCTGACCCGATTTGTCGCGGACCCACAGCCAGGTCACGGCAAGCATGATGACCAGCGCTGGTTTGCCGAGAACGAGAGCAACGGTGCCGGGAATGGCGACTTTGTCGGCCGGGTAGAGCGGCAACATCACTAGCACAGGCGCCGCCCAGAATACGAACCAGGCCAACGTGATTCGCTGATGTAGTCGCAGCCGCGTGGCCGGATCGGCGGGCTCGGCCGGTTCGAGCCGGATCCGGCGGCGGACGGTATAACTCAGAGGCTTGCCGGTGAGCAGGGTCGCGCCGAACAGCGCAGTCATCACCACGCACAGCGCGACTTCGGGGAGGTAGAAGCCGCGTCCCTGGCCCGTGATGTCGACGAACAGCGAGAACACCAGGACGACCAGCACCGACACTGCGACGACACGCACCGAATCGCCTTGGACGAGCCGGACGGCAGCCAAGGCGACGGCGATCAGAATGGCGACGAAAACACCGGCCTCGGCACCGGCGACGGAATAGCCGAGAAGAAACCCGATGGCGGGCGCCGCACCGTCGAGGATGTGCCGGGGGCCGCGCATCGCGCGGAAACTATCCCATATATCGGCGTCGACACCGCGATGTTTCTCCAGATCACGAGATTCTTCTGCGGTGCGATGCCGATCGTCGGGGTTCACGGGCGCCACTCCATCTCTGGTCGGGTTTCGTGCCGTAAGCAAACAATCCGCAACGTCAGCGTAACCGCCACCAGGATGACCGTCCACGAACCTCGCTGCGCGCCAGCGAACCCGGGACGGCTCGATTGCCTCACACGGGCACGGCGTCCTGGAAGGTCATGGCGAGGTGATCGACGACAGAGGTCATGAGCGCACGCTTGGGCAATCCCAACGAGCTCAGCTCGGCCGCCCAGGCATGGTCGCCGAGAGTGAGGTCGGCCCCGCCGGCGCGGGCGCGCATGCCGGAAGGCTCCATATGCCACGGCGTGCAGCGTGTGACGCCGTCGATGTGCGAGTAGGCGTCGAACGACGATGCGGTGTTGCGCCACGAAGGCAGCGCGATGCCAGGACGGACCGCAAGGTTGACGACGAGCTTGCCGCCCTGGTGCAACACACCGCGGCGCGAACCGCCGTCGCGATGCACGGTGAAGTCGGCGAGTTCCTTGGGGAATCCCCAGATGCCGCGACCCGCCGCGAGGGTGAATTCGCCGTCGACGGGGAGCCGGTGGATGAAGACACCGGCGCCACCGGTCAGCATGGCACGCAGGTCACCGAAGCGCGCGGTGGTGGTGGCGCGGTGGTGGTGGACCATGAAGGAGACGCCGAATTCGTTGTAGGGGCCGAGATCACCGTCGAGATAGTCGACGAAGACGAGCGTGCAGACGGCACGGCCACCGGGCAGGCGCAGGATGTCCAGACCCGAGTAGTCGATGGCCCGCTGCGCGGCGTCGGCGGGCACCACATAGGTGGCCATGAAGGTGCGCGCGAGCCGGATCCGCACCGGCATGTGGATGTCCTTGCCAAGAATCGTGTGGGTGGTCATCGCCGCGCCCGCCTGCGCGCGACGATACGGGCTCCCTGACATGGGCCGACCGGCTGCTGATCACCCGATGGTGCGGCGTCCACAAATCCTCCAAGACTAGAACTCGTGTCAGAATAGCGGCATGTAAACGGCTACAACATGGCTTCCGCGGATAAGAACACGTTCCAGAAATGATCACCGCCCATGGGGTGCGGCAGCCTATGCTCGCGGATGAGCTTGGTCGTGCACCTTCTTCAGCCGCTCGATGGAAACGTGCGTGTACAGCTGGGTCGTGGCCATGCTGGCGTGGCCGAGCAGTTCCTGCACCACCCGCAGGTCGGCGCCGCCCTCCAGCAGATGCGTGGCAGCCGAATGACGCAGCCCGTGCGGACCCATGTCGGGCGCGCCGGGTATCGCCGAAACCACCTCGTGCACAACAGTTCTGGCCTGTCGCTGATCGAGGCGCTTGCCGCGACGGCCCAGCAGCAGCGCACGCCCCGAGTCCGTGGTGGCCAATACAGGTCGGCCATACCGCAGCCAATTCCCGATGGCGTCGTCGGCAGGCACACCGAATGGCACCGACCGTTCCTTGTTTCCCTTGCCCAGCACTCGAACCAGATGTCGCTCCCGATCGACGTCGTCGATGTCGAGCCCGCACAGCTCGCTCACTCGAATCCCGGTCGAGTACAACAGCTCCACGATCAGCCGATCGCGAAGCGCCATGGGATCACGCTGCACCGCACCGGATTCCGCCGCATCCATCGCCGCGACGGCCTGCTGGGCGCCGAGCACCGCAGGCAGCACCCGATGCGCCTTCGGCGACCCCAGCCGCAACCCCGGATCGGTTTCCAACCGGCCGGTGCCGGTCAGCCAGGCGGTGAAGGTCCGAGCCGACGATGCACGCCGCGCCATCGTCGTGCGCGCGACACCCGCACTTGCCTGTTGCGCGAGCCAGGATCGCAGCAATGCCAGATCCAGTTCCCGAACCGCGGAATCGGCCGACCGCTCATACAGATGCGCCAACAGTGACCGCGCATCACCCAGATAAGCACGCGCGGTATGCGCCGACCGGTTCCGCCCGAGCCGCAGGTGCCGCTCGAACTCCCCCAGCAACGCCTCGAGATCCTCCGGCAACTCCATCCACCCACCGTCGCCTGCATCAGCCCACTTGGCAAGCCAGCGCGCCGACCCGCACCCGATCGCCATCCCCTCGCGCGACCGAACCCACTCCCGTCCAACTACATCCACCCACCGAGTGGGTCCCCACGGACCCCGCACAGCTCATTACTCGACGAGTCGCATGTGGTGGCGAGGCCTACTCGGCATTTGCCTGAGCCATGTACCGCGCACCAACGTTTGGCTCAGCGTTGGCTACTTGCCGACAGGTGAGTCGACCGCCGGGCCGGTTGTGGGGCAAGACTTGGGGGAAGCAGCCGGCAGTGCTGGCGCAGACACGGGGCCGCCGAGCGATTCTGCTCCCAAGCCAGTTCAGCGGTACGCGACATGGCAGGCACGAACACGAGCCGCTGAGCAATTCCTTCGATTCCTCCTACACCGGTCAGCGGGTGTGCGACATCGCTCTCGCGCCGACTCCATGTCCGGGGTCGATCGAGACCGCTGATAGAGCAACTCGACCAGCGGCTCACGCAGTGAGCGAGCTCTCAAGATTTCGCTGTCCTTTCTATTCGATACCAGCCGTTTTCATCCATGCCGACCAGCCCCGACAGCTCGAGTGCTGGTAGGACGGCGCGGACGATGGCCAGTGCCAGACCGGATCGGTCGGCAAGATCTCGGGGTAGGCGGGACCCGATCTTCGGTAGGGCGGCGAAGACCGCGGATTCGTCGCCGGACAGGCGATCTCCCGGATCGGGTCTCTGATCGGTCGACAGCGATAGTCGCAGCGGGCCTGCCTCATCGATCACCTCCTCCGAGCAGGTGACGAGCACCGCCTCTCCTTCTCGGATCATCCGGTGGCAGCCGATCGAAGACGCGGAGGTGATCGGGCCGGGGACCGCCAACGCCGGGCGGCCGAGGCGGCGAGCCCATTTCGCGGTATTGCGAGAGCCGCTGCGCAGACCCGCTTCCACCACCAGAACGCCGTCGGCCAATGCCGCGATCAGACGATTGCGAGCCAGGAACTGGTGCTTGTGCGCGACCGTGCCGGGTGGATATTCGCTGACGACCAGTCCGCACTCGGCGATCTCTGCGAGCAGTCGGGCGTGCTGAGCCGGGTACGGCCGGTCGACGCCACAGGCGAGAACCGCGATAGTCGGACCGCCGACGGCCAGCGCTGCCCGGTGCGCCATACCGTCGATCCCGAACGCCGCACCCGACACGATCGTCCACCCCTGTGCCGCAAGATCGCCGACGATCTCCCCGGTGACACGATCGCCGTAGCCGCTGCTGCATCGAGCACCGACCAACGCCAGCGCCCGCTCACTCGACTCCAGCAGCGAGCGCGGCCCCCGCACCCACAACGCCAGCGGCACCGCACCATCCCGGTCGCGCCCCGGGTCGAGCTGACTCAGCCCCAACATCCGCCAGGCGGGCCACTCCGGATCATCAGGTGTCACCAACCGCCCACCGATCCGACACATCAGATCCAAATCCTTTGCAGCACTGTCAATTCCACGCCGCTGCTCGGTCGGCGCCCGTAACGACTCCGGCAGCGCGCACCCCCGCACAGCATGCGCCGCCTCGACCACCCCTACGGACTCGATCAACGCCGACAGTGCCGCACAAGGCCCCTGGACAACCCGAGACAAATAGGCCCACGCCAACCTTCGCTCCTCGACCTCATCTGCCCCGCCGCTCGCGCCCCCGACTACAGCCACCGACCCGCTCCCACCCACACGCATGCCCGAAGGCCCCGAATACTGCTGCCCAGGGCCGGTTTCCATGTTTTGCATCGACGTACGCCCGCCCACCCTCGGCTTTGCAGCGAACACATCACCTCGTCCACCAACCAGTACAGACGGCACCTCCGCCGCACTCTGCTCCCCAACCACACCGCCGCTTGAATCCACAGGCACAGAGGCGGACCCCGCACCCTCCACTACCGTCCCATCGCCACCCACAGCCAACGGGCCGGACGTAGGTGTCTCGCCTCTGCCACCGCACACACCCGGCGGCTCGCCGGCCATCACCTCGCTCACTGTGCGCCGCGCTGGCGAAAGTTCAATGCGGCCATGACGTCTTGGGCGGTGGGCTGGTCGGCGCCGCGTAGGTCGCTGATGGTCCAGGCGACTCGGATGGCGCGATCCGCACCACGGGCGGACAGTCGGCCGAGACGGAGGGCGGCTTCTACCGGGGCCACCGCCTCGCGTGGGAGGCGGAATTGTTGGCGCAGTACATGTCCGGGGACTTCCGCATTGGTGCCCCAGCCGTATTCGCGCCATCGTTGCACAGCCACTCCGCGGGCTGCGGCCACGCGGTCACGGACGGTTGCACTGCTTTCGGCGGCCTCGGTGCTGAAGCCTGCCCCGACGTGACCGTGCATCTGCACCCAGATGTCGATGCGGTCCATCAGCGGACCGGAGAGTTTGCCGAGGTATCTGCGGCGTGCGAGGGGAGCACAGATGCAGTCGATATCGCGGGCCGGCGCGCATGGGCACGGGTTCGCCGCCAGGATGAGCTGGAAGCGGGCCGGATAGCGGGCGACGCCGTCGCGGCGGGCGATGCGCACTTCGCCTTCCTCCAGCGGAGTTCGCATTGCTTCGAGCACTTTCGTGCCGATCTCGGCGCATTCGTCGAGGAACAACACGCCGCGATGGGCGCGACTCACCGCGCCGGGCCGGGCCGAGCCCGAGCCGCCACCGATCATCGCGGCCGCCGAGGTGGAGTGGTGTGGTGCGACGAAGGGTGGCATCGTGATCAGCGGCTGGTCGCAGGACAGCGCGCCCGCCACCGAGTGGATGGCCGTCACCTCGAGTGCCTCGGTTTCCGACAGCGGCGGCAGCAGGCTCGGAAGGCGTTGCGCCAGCATTGTTTTACCGATGCCAGGTGGACCGGTCAGCAGGAGGTGGTGGCCACCGGCCGCGGCCACCTCCAATGCCCACCTGGCTTCCTCCTGGCCGACGACCTCGCTCAGGTCGCCACCGGAACGAACGTCGCCGGGCAGCACACCATCGGGCTCGGCCAGCACCCCTTCACCGCGCAGCCACGCGACCAGGGTGCGCAGGCTGTCTGCTCCGTACACCCTGATCCCATCCACCAAACCTGCCTCGGCCATGGCGGATTCGGGCACGATGACCGTCTGCCGGCCCGCGTTGCGTGCGGCGATCACCGCAGGCAGGATGCCGCGCACCCGTCGAACCCGACCGTCGAGCGCGAGTTCGCCGAGCAGTACGGTCTTCGCGAGCCGCTCCGACGGGATCACACCTGCAGCATCCAAAACGGCTGTGGCCAAAGCAATGTCGTACACACTGCCGACCTTCGGCAGGGTCGCGGGTGACAACGCCAGGATGACTCGGCCGTCGGGCCACTTCTCCCCCGAGTTGGCCACCGCGGAGCGCACTCGGTCGCGGGATTCCTGCAGCGCAGTGTCCGGCAGCCCGACCAGATGCACCGAGGGCAGCCCCTGCCCGATATCCGCCTCGATCTCGACCAGCAGGCCGTCCACTCCGGTGACGGCAACAGAATGCGCTCTCCCCAGGGCCATCAGAAGGCCGCCTTCAGATGGTCGATGACGGGGCCGTGCTCGCGAGTGACCAGGACCGACACGACATCGAACCGAATGTGCCGCCACGGGCCGTCTTGTTCGGCGAGCCACATCAGGGCCAGCCGCCGGATCCGCTGTCGTTTGGTGAAGGTGACCGCTTCCGCGGGTGCGCCGAACTGCAGTCCGGATCGGGTCTTCACTTCGATGAAGGCGGTGATGCGGGCGTCCTGGGCGATCAGATCGAGTTCGCCGTACCTGCATCGCCAGTTCCTGCCGACGATATCCATTCCGGCGGCTTGCAGGAACCGTGCCGCCAGTTCTTCCCCGTGCGCGCCGAGCGCCTGTTTGTCAGTCACCGAGCCAGCGTGCGCCGAGCCGTCCACGGCTCCGCTGCGCCGACCTGCGCGCACTGCGTCCCTGTTGATAGCCGCTCGGCTGTGGACAACCACAAGCGATATCGGCTGGTCCGCCCCGGACGGTCAGTGCACCGTGCTACTCGGGCAGGCGCAGGTCCGGCTTCTCCAACTCTTCGATATTGACGTCCTTGAAGGTGATCACTCGAACGTGCTTCACGAAGCGGGCGGGGCGGTACATGTCCCAGACCCATGCGTCGCTCATACGCACCTCGAAATACACCTCGCCGTCGGCGTTCTGTGGCCGCAGCTCGACGGAATTGGCCAGGTAGAAGCGGCGCTCGGTCTCCACCACGTACGAGAACTGACCGACGATGTCCTTGTACTCGCGATATAGCGAGAGCTCCATCTCGGTTTCGTACTTCTCGAGGTCCTCGGCACTCATCGGGTGGGACGTCCTCCTTCTCGCCGCACTGCGTGTGCTGACATCATCGCGCATGGGCAGCGTCGGTAGCCACTCGGCTATCCCCACCCAAGACCTGAAGACCTTCGGAAGCCATGTCGTCGCTGCCCGCAGCGAGCACCGCATCGGTGTAGGTAGACGCGCTGACGGCGGGGCGAAGGCCGGCGGCCTCGCGCACATTGCGCCACGACCGCCGGTGCTCGTTGCTCGGTCCGAGCCGCTCGAGCGCGGCCGTGTGCTCGGGCGTGTTGTAACCCTTGTGTGCAGCAAAACCGTACCCGGGCAGCCGCTCGTCCAGTTCGACCATCATTCGGTCTCTGGTGACTTTGGCCAGGATGCTGGCCGCCGCGATGCAGGCCGCGGCGGCATCGCCGCCGATCACCGGAAGTGACGGCACCGGAATGCCCGGCACCCGGAATCCATCGGTGAGCACGTATCCGGGCGTCTGCCCGAGCCCGGCGACGGCCCGGCGCATGCCCTCGATATTGGCGACGTGGATGCCGATCGAATCGATCTCCCAGGCCGGGATCACGACGACCTTCCACGCGAGCGCCAGCCGGGTGATCACCGGATAGAGCTCCTCGCGCACCGACTCGGTGAGCTTCTTGGAATCGTCGAGCCCGGCCAGCTTGTCGTAGGCCTTGGGCGCGAGCAGGCACGCGGCGACCACCAGCGGTCCCGCGCACGGTCCACGGCCCGCCTCGTCGACGCCGGCGACCGGACCTAGTCCGCTGCGGATCAGCGCCGCCTCGAGCGTGCGCAATCCGCCTGACCTGCGCATCACCACACGCGGTGGCCAACCACTGCTCTGCACCGTCATCCGGCTGCCAGTCACTCGACCTTGCCCCACCGTCCGATTATCCCGCAGCCGCGCCGATCACTTCGTTCGAGGATCCTCGGCCCGCACCGGCCCGATCCGGCCAGGCGGCCAGATCTTGAACACCGCTTTGCCGCGGACGTTGTCCACCGGGACGGTGCCGTGGAGCTCGTCAGCGAGGTGGTACCGCGAATCTGCAGAGTGGTCACGATTGTCCCCCATCACCCAAAGATTGCCGTCGGGCACCTGCACCGGATTGAACTCTCGCGCCCCTTTGCCGGTACCGAAGCGCAGACCAGGAACATACGGAAAGTCATACTTGGCGTAAGGCTCATCGAGCGGCTTGCCGTCCACCAGGATGCGCCCCTGCGCATCACAGCACTGCACGGTCTGACCACCGACCGCAATCACCCGCTTCACCAGATCGTTCTCATCCGGCGGCACCAACCCGAAGAACGAGAAGAAGTTCTGCACGCTACGCACGACAGCGTTGTCAGAGCGGATCGACCGGTAGTCGCGATTCCATGACGGCGGACCGACGAACACTACGACATCGCCCGGCTGGGGATCTCCCCAGTAATAGCTCAGCTTCTGCACGTAGATACGGTCGCCGGTGCACCCTGCGCATCCGTGCAGGGTCGGCTCCATCGATTCGGAGGGAATCACATATGGGCGTCCGACGAAACTGACCGTCAGAGCAGCGATCACTGCGGCGATCACGATCAGGATAGGCAGTTCCTGCCAGAACGGCCGCTGCTTGCGTTTTTCACCCCTCGACTTCTTGCGCCCTCGCGAGGTCTCGTCATCGCCAGGCTCGGACTCCGCCACCGACCCACCTTCGTCTGCCACGCCGAACAGGTTAACCCTATGGCTGGAAGTGTTGCTCGGGAGTGCATCTCGACACCCTGCCGTCTCTGTATTCGTCATCGCGGTGTGAGCCGCATGAGACCCCAAAGACCTCCGCGTGCAGCGTGCACTCACACTTCACGCGGAGGTCCACTGTCTCTGGGCGACGTCCGCTACCTCATGCAACTAACGGCTGAAGCGCACGATCAGTGCCACATCACAATGAAATAATATTTACCGGAAATGGTTCCATTCGTTCCATCGCCGACATAGCAGGGATATACAACTCCATTGACCTCTGAATCAGCCTGCTGCCTGACCGAGTCGCATGCCCCGAAATCTTCGTACGGCCCGTGGGGATTATTTCCGCCGAGATAGGCGGATGCCAATCCCGGCAACCCCAGGCATTACCACCAAAGCTCCCGCAATCGCTGCGCAGCCGATGAATTTCGACAACATAGTCACTCCCCTTCTCGAGTCAGGTTCGGCAAATGATGCAGCCGATTCCCAACCCACTACTTGAACTGTCAATTCACGGGAGACAGCTGAATTGCGCGTACGACGCACTGGAATCGCAACCTGGACGTCGCGAATTCTTGCGACATGATCCCGCCCCCATGACTGGCTCAGTCCGACTGTGCCAGAAGACATTTCATCATAGGTCACGACAACTGTTCAACCGATCCGATCAGCACTCGGAGTCGAAGCCCGGCGGCTGAACTCACTCGAGAAGACAACCGACTCGTCCTGGCATGCCGAACTCCGGACCTGCCAGGACGATTCATCACATCAGCGTGCAGTTTGCGGATCCCGAGATCACACGGCTCCGATCCGGCTCGGCGGCCAGATCTTGAAAACCGCTTGGCCCCGGATGTTGTCGACCGGAACCGTGCCCTGCAGTTCGTCGCCGACATGCGCCCGAGAGTCCCTGGAGTGGTTGCGGTTATCGCCCATCACCCACACGTTGCCGTCCGGCACCTTGATCGGGCCGAATACCCGGCCGGAAGGGTAGGTCGCGTTCTGCTGGCCGGGCATCCAGGCGAAGTCGCTCTTGACGTACGGCTCGTCCAACGGCTTGCCGTCCACCAGGATGCGCCCCTGCGCATCACAGCACTGCACGGTCTGACCGCCGACCGCAATCACCCGCTTCACCAGATCGTTCTCATCCGGCGGCACCAACCCGAAGAACGAGAAGAAGTTCTGCACACCGCGGATAACGGCATTGCCCGAGCGGATCGACTGGTACCGGTCGTTCCACGACGGCGGACCGACGAACACCACGACATCGCCTGGCGTCGGATCGCCCCAGTAGTAACTCAGCTTCTCCACGTAGATGCGGTCGCCGGTGCAACCGCTACAACCGTGCAGCGTGGGCTCCATCGACTCCGACGGGATCACATACGGGCGTCCGACGAAACTGACCGTCAGGGCGGCGATAACCGCCGCGATCACGATCAGGATCGGCAGCTCCTGCCAGAAGGGGCGCTGCTTTTTCTTGGCGCGCCGCTTACCACGGCGGCCACCCGATCCTTCATCGCCCGACTCGGAAACCGTCATCGCCCCACTTTCGTCTGCCACGCGGAACAGATTAGCCCGGCACCGCAACGAACCGCGTAGTGCCGGGCTAACCGAGTATTCAATTCGATTCGCGGCTATCTGCGACCGCGAACCCGCCGTGCCGAAGGCTCGGCGGAAAGATTCAGCGCTTTTCCTTGATCTTGGCAGCCTTGCCACGCAGATCGCGCAGGTAGTACAGCTTGGCGCGGCGAACGTCACCGCGGGTCACGACCTCGATGTGGTCGATGTTCGGGGTGTGCACCGGGAAGGTGCGCTCCACGCCGACACCGAACGACACCTTGCGGACGGTGAAGGTCTCGCGGATGCCACCGCCCTGGCGCCGAATGACGACGCCCTTGAAGACCTGGATGCGCTCCTTCGAGCCTTCGATGACCTTCACGTGCACATTGAGGGTGTCACCCGGCCGGAAGTCGGGGACGTCGCTGCGCAGCGACTTTTCGTCGACGAAGTCAAGGGTGTTCATGTCCATCCTTCTGATGTTTGCGCGAACAGAGGACCCTGGCGGCACTGGACGTGCTCGACCGGTTCATGCTCCGAATAAGGGGGTGCGCTGGGTCGACAACCACCCAGGGCAACCTGAGCATTGTGCCAGATCAGCGGGTCGCGACGAAAATCGGCCCCTGTTGGCGGCCTATCCGCGCCCTGTCCACAACGGAATCGCTCCGCGGTATCCGGGGCACCGCCGTCGAGTTTACCCGCGAGCGCAGCGCAGCAATATCGCCGTCAACCTCTCGTTCTCGGGCGCGGTGAAGCCGAACGCGGCGCGGCGCCTCGTGTAGCCGTAGGCCAGGCCACTGTGCGGATCGGCGAACCCGTCGGCGCCCGCCGCGCCCGAATGACCGAAGGCGCGCGCGCCGAGGTGTGGATGGATCAGTCCCTTGGCCTCGAACCCGACCAGATATGGCGCGCGGTCACCGCGCACCAGGTCGTCACCGGTCGTCTGCAGGGTGGTGAACGCGGCGAGGGTATCGGGCTCGAGCAAGGGGCCCCGTCCGCCGATCTCTGAGATCGCGGCGGCGTACATGCTCGCCAGGCCGCGGGCGCTGCCGACGGCGCCCGCGGAGGCCTGGCCCTGCGCACGCACCTGCGCGTCGTTCGGGAGCCCGAGCACGTCGTCCGGGGTGAAGCCCGGCGCGTTCAGGTTGTAGGCGATGCCGGGAATGCTGTGCGAACCGGGCGAATTCGCCTCGAACGCCGCCTGCATCTGCGGTGTCGCGAGCCAGGGCAGGATCGGCAGGTACCGATCCTCCAGCGCGGCAGGCAATCCCAGATACAAGTCCAATCCGTACGGCGCTCTGATGCGTTCCTCGAACAGCTCCTGGATCGAACTGCCCATGACGCTGCGCACCACCTCACCCAGGATCGCGAAGGTGACGAAGCCGCCGTAGCCTTGTGTCGCGCCCGGCCGGAAGAACGGCCGCTGCCCGGCGACTCGCTGCGCGATCAGCTGGTCGTCGGCGAGTTCGGCAACGGTGAATCCGCCGTCCACGCCGATGACACCGGATTGGTTGGTCAGCACCTGGCGCAGGGTGATCGCGACCTTGTCCGCCTCGGCGAATTCGGGCCAGTACCCGGCGACGGTGCGGTCGAGATCGAGCATCCCGTCCTGGACGAGCAGGGCGACGACCAGCGTCGCCGCGCCCTTGGTTACCGAGAGCAGACCGGTCAGCGTGTCGGCGGCGACCTGCGGCCCGGACCACAGGTCGACCACCTGCCTGCCGTGCATGTAAGCGGCGAGCTGAGCACCGGATTCGCCGTGCTCCTCGGCCACCGCCGCCGTGAATTCCTCTCGCACCCTGTCGAATCCCGCTGCAACCGTGCCGTGTACGTCGACATTGCTTTTCATGCTGGTTTCCTTCGAATCGGGATGACGTCATGCGAAAGACGGACGGCGAAGCAATGCACGCCGCTGCGCGGCCGCCGGCCGCAGTGCCCAGGAAGCGAGGCTTAGGCCGGCGAAACCGAGCGGTCCCAGCCATGCCTTCGGCTCATCGCCCACCGCAATGTGCGAGGCGGCAGCGCCGCCATAGACGAAGGTCAGGCCCGCGTAGGCCCATTCCTCGGCACGCGGGAAGCCAGGCGTCACGATCGCCGCGACCGCGGCAGCCTTGGCGACGCCCAGGATTGTCGCGAAATACATCGGGTATTCCAGACGATCGAAAACCTCACGAACATAAGAGATTCGGGCGAGATCCCAGTACGAGCCGACGACTGATTCGGTCAGCAGAATCCCGCTTGCGCCCAGATACGCAATACGCGCCATGCGACTCTTGGTCAGGGTGTTCATGATTCGCTCCTTCACTCCGAACGCCAGTGGCCCAGCGCCACCGCCGTACTTCCCCTCTGACGGATGGCAGCGGGAGAAGGTAACGATCGCGCAGTGATCCCCGTCACACCGGTGGTCCGACTGTCACAACGGTGGTGTTCGATCCGTCATCTCTACAGGCGATGTCGAGGAGATCCCGGTGGACGAACATGTACTTCTGGCCAACCGCTTCGAGGCGCACCGCGCACATCTGACGGCGGTGGCCTACCGGATGCTCGGTTCGCTGACCGAGGCCGACGACGCGGTGCAGGAAGCCTGGCTGCGACTGGACCGTGTCGATCCCGATGCGATCGACAATCTCGGCGGCTGGCTGACCACGGCGGTCAGCCGGGTGTGCCTGGACATGTTGCGCGCCCGCAAGTCCCGCCGCGAGGACGCCTTCGAGACCCACCTGCCCGACCCCATCGTCGCTCGGGACGACCGGACCCAGCCCGAACAGCAAGCGGTGCTTGCGGATTCGGTGGGTATGGCGCTGCTGATCGTGCTGGACTCGCTGAATCCAGCCGAGCGCGTGACATTCGTGCTGCACGACATGTTCACCGTGCCGTTCGACCAGATCGCGCCGGTAGTCGGGAAATCCGCGGCCGCTGCGAAGATGATCGCCAGCCGCGCGCGGCGACGCGTCCAGGGTCGGACGCCACAACCCGATCGCGACCTACCCCGCCAGCGCCGACTGGTCGACGCATTCCTGACCGCAGCGCGCGGCGGCGAATTCGAATCACTGCTGGCCATCCTCGACCCCGAGGTGGTTCTGCGTGCCGACGCCGGGGCTCTGCTGCCCGGTGGGATCCGGGTGTTCCGCGGTGCGGCCGCAGTGGCCGGTCAGCTGGAGGTCTTCCGGCGTGCCGCCAATGCGTTCGCCTCCCACCCAGTTCTGATCAACGGATTCGCGGGCCTGCTCAACACCGACGGGGACAAGACGATCTCCCTCATCGCATTCACCACCAGCGACGGCAAGATCACCGCAATCGACCTGTTGTCGGACCCGGCCCGCCTGCCCCGCCTCGACACCATCGCCCACGGCAACCAGTAGATCCGAACCCGGCCCCGGCGAGCGGCACCCGACCGCGACGCAGCGCCGCCGGTCGCCGTGGGGTGCCGCTCAGTGAGGGGTCTCGTGCTCCGATGACCACGGGAGGTGGTGGCGGTGGGGATGGTGCGGTGCCGGTGGGGCAGGGACGACCGTCCTGGTCAACTCCGCCTCGGCGGCAGTACGGACGTGCTCTACGTCGGGTTTACCCGCTATCAGGTCTTGCACGAAGATCTTGGCTCGGATCATCGGGCGTCGATAACGCCGTTCTCGCACTATCGATCGGTACATCATCCGGCGTCGGTCGCCGTAGCGCCAGCGTGCCCACGGCGCACCCGGCCTGCTCAGCCGGAACGCACCGACGAAGAGCAACGGCAGGAAGAACATGCCGAACAGGCCGGTCCAGATCTTGCCCTTGGCGATGACGATGGCCGCGAGCGCCAGGTTCACCACCGAGAACGCGACGACGAAGATGCGCATCTCGATGCTGGGATTGCGGCGAAAGTCGTTGATGTCCAACAACCACAGCGGGTGGAACCCGAGCAGGAGCAGCCCGGTCACGGCCAGCGCGACGAACACCGCGTCCACCGAGGTGCGGCCCTGCTCTTCCCAGTACACGTCGCGCAGGTAGAAGATCAGCGCGAATTCGTCGAGGGTCAAGGCCGCACCGACACCGAAAGCGGCTGCGAGCAGGCTCGCGGTCAGGGTGTCTATGTTCTGGTACATGGTGACCATCCCGATGCCCGACAGCAGCACCAGGATGACCCCGAACACCATGTGGTGGATGTGCACCCCACCGGAGCGCAGATTGCCCGGCCACCAGCGCACCTGCTTGCGGATCAGCCGAACACTGAGCCTGATCAACAGGAACCCGACGATGAACCCGAGCAAAAAGCACAGCAGCGGAAGCCTGCCCTGCGCGATCACATCGTCTTCGAGCCACCGTCGCATGGCCGCCTACATACCTCCGCCTGTGGTCCTACTGTCCGAAGCCGGCCCGGCGCAGGGCGTCGGCCATCGAGCCGGTCGGCGCGGGCGCATTTCGGCGCTGATTGCCACCCTGACCCTGGCTGCGGCCCTGTCCCTGCGACCGACCCTGACCATTCTGCCGCTGTCCGCCACCGGCGGACCCGCCACGGCCGGGATTACCAGGACCACGATCGCCCTGACCGCGGCTGCGACCGTCACCGCGCTCGCCCTTGGCCGGGGTGCCCGGCTCGTCGTCCAGGCGCAATGACAGCCCGATGCGCTGGCGTGCGACATCGACCTCGAGCACCTTCACCTTGACCACGTCACCGGACTTGACCACCTCGCGTGGGTCCTTGACGAAGTTGTGCGACATCGCCGACACGTGCACGAGACCGTCCTGGTGCACGCCGACATCGACGAATGCGCCGAAGGCGGCCACATTGGTGACCACACCCTCCAGCACCATGCCCGGCTTCAGATCCGCGACCTTCTCCACACCCGCCGCGAACTCGGCGGTCTTGAACTCGGGACGCGGGTCACGGCCGGGCTTCTCGAGCTCGGTGATGATGTCGGTGACGGTGGGCACGCCGAACTTCTCGTCGGTGAACTCGGCGGGCCGCAGCGCGCGCAGCGTCCCGGTATTGCCGATCAGTTCGGTCATGCCCTTACCGGTCGATTCCAGGATGCGCCGCACCACCGGGTACGCCTCGGGGTGCACCGCGGAGGTGTCGAGCGGGTCGTCGCCGCCGCGGATGCGCAGGAAGCCCGCGCACTGTTCGAACGCCTTCGGCCCCAGCCGCGGCACGTCGAGCAACGCGGTGCGGCTGCGGAACGGGCCGTTCTGATCCCGATGCGCCACAATGCTTTCCGCGACCGAACCGGCAATGCCGGAAACCCGCGACAACAGCGGCACCGAAGCGGTGTTGACGTCGACGCCGACCGCGTTCACCGCATCTTCGACCACCGCGCCCAGCGAGCGGGCCAGCAGCGTCTCGGACACGTCGTGCTGGTACTGACCGACGCCGATGGATTTCGGGTCGATCTTCACCAGTTCTGCGAGCGGGTCCTGCAGGCGGCGCGCGATCGATACCGCACCGCGCAGCGACACGTCCATATCGGGTAGTTCCTGCGTGGCGTATGCCGACGCGGAGTACACCGAGGCGCCCGCCTCGGACACCACGATCTTGGTCGGCTTGTTCTCCGGAATACGCGAAATCAGTTCGACGGCAAGCGCATCCGTCTCCCGGGAGGCGGTGCCGTTACCGATGGCGATCAGCTCGACGCCGAACCGGGCGACCAGCGCACCCAGCACAGCGAGCGATTTCTCGGTCTGGCCGTGCGGCTTGTGCGGGTAGATGACCTCGGT
The DNA here is from genome assembly GCF_045208035.1 of Nocardia sp. NBC_01009. NCBI lineage: Bacteria > Bacillati > Actinomycetota > Actinomycetes > Mycobacteriales > Nocardiaceae > Nocardia > Nocardia sp. NBC_01009. The sequence continues at coordinate 7,149,024 of NZ_CP108695.1, forward strand.
GGCAACAGCCTTTCCGGTGGCGTCGACGACGGCGACCTTCACACCGGTACGATAGCCCGGATCGAGGCCCATGGTGGTCCTGGTGCCCGCAGGCGCGGCGAGCAGCAGGTCGCGCAGGTTGGCGGCGAACACGTCGACGGCATCCTTCTCCGCGGCCTGCCGCAACCGCATCCTGGTGTCGATGCCAAGGCTCACTTGAAGTTTGGTTCGCCATGCCCAGCGCACGGCGTCCAGCAGCCAGCTGTCGGCCGCGCGACCGCGATCGGCGATATCGAACTGCACGGCGATCCGGCCCTCGAAGATGCTGCGCTCACCCGGCGCGAGTTCCTCGGTGTCCGGCTCCAGCTGCAGCGAAAGCACGTCTTCTTTCTCGCCGCGCAGCAGCGCGAGAATCCGGTGCGAGGGCAGCTTGGTGAACGGCTCGCTGAACTCGAAGTAGTCGGCGAACTTGGCGCCCGCCTCCTCCTTGCCCTGGCGCACCGCCGAGGTGATCCGACCGCGGTTCCACATCAGCTCACGCAGCTCACCGACCAGGTCGGCGTCCTCGGCGAATCGTTCGACCAGGATGGCGCGGGCGCCGTCGAGCTGCTCAGCGGTGTACTGCGCGGGGTCGGTGCCGGGATCGGTGATCAGCGCGTCGGCGACCGGTTCGTGGCCCGCCTCGCGCGCGATTTGCGCCTTGGTGCGGCGCTTCGGCTTGAACGGCAGGTAGATGTCCTCGAGCCTGGCCTTGGTCTCGGCGAGCATGATCTGCTGGTGCAGTGCGGGCTCGAGCTTGCCCTGACTCCGGATCGACTCGACGATCGCGGCCCGGCGCTCGTCGAGTTCGCGCAGGTAGTGCAGGCGTTCGTCGAGCTGGCGCAGCTGCGCGTCGTCGAGACCGCCGGTCACCTCCTTGCGGTAACGCGCGATGAAGGGCACGGTCGAGCCGGCGTCGATCAGCTCGACGGCCGCGCGGACCTGGCTCTCGCGCACCTCCAGCTCGTCGGCGATGCGACGGTTGACGCTGGCATGGTTCGCACTGTCGGAACTGGGGCTGGACTCTGCACTGGCGGTCTCGGGCGCTGTCGTCACGTCCGCAGACACTACCGTCGTCTGCTGACAACGAGGCCGCACCCAGGTGAACCGACGTGTATGTGGCGTCGACCCGGTCGGTTCGGCACGGCTGTGATCACCCCAGCAAGTCCTTCGCCAGCTCCCGCATCTCGGCCTTGCGCACCTTCCCGGTGACGGTCATCGGGAACTCGTCGACGATGTGCACGTACCGCGGAATCTTGAAGTGCGCCAACCTGCCTGTGCAGAACGCGCGTACCGCGTCGGCGTCCAACGGCGCGGCGCCCGCACGCATCCTGATCCAGACCATCAGCTCCTCACCGTATTTCGGGTCGGGGACACCGATCACCTGGGCGTCCAGAATGTCGGGATGGGCGTAGAGGAACTCCTCGATTTCCCTGGGATAGATGTTCTCGCCACCGCGGATCACCATGTCCTTGATCCGGCCGGTGATCGCCAGATAGCCGTCGGAGTCCATTACGCCGATATCGCCGGTGTGCATCCAGCGGGCGGCGTCGATCACCTCGGCGGTCTTCCCGGCCTGCTCCCAATAGCCGAGCATCACCGAGTAGCCGCGGGTGCACAGTTCGCCGGGTTCGCCGCGCGGCACCGTCGAACCCGTTGCCGGATCGACGATCTTGACCTCCAGATGCGGCCCGACCCGGCCGACGGTCGCGGTCCGACGCTCGATGCTGTCGTCGCGGCGGGTCTGGGTGGACACCGGCGATGTTTCCGTCATGCCGTAACAGATGCAGACCTCACGCATGCCCATGCGGTCGATCACCCGCTTCATCACCTCGACCGGGCACGGCGAACCGGCCATGATGCCGGTGCGCAGGTTCGAGAGGTCCGGCGCGGCGTCAGCGGGCGCACTGTCCAGTGCGGTGAGCAGGTCGATGAACATGGTCGGCACCCCGTACAGGGAGGTGCACCGCTCCTCGGCCACCGCCTGCAAGGTCGCGATCGGGTCGAACGACGGCGCCGGAATCACCACCGCCGCACCGTGGCTCGTGCTCGCGAGATTGCCCATGACCATGCCGAAGCAGTGGTAGAACGGGACCGGAACGCAGATCCGGTCCTGCTCGGTGTAGCCGCAGAGCTCGCCGACGGAGTAGCCGTTGTTCAGGATGTTGTGATGGCTGAGCGTCGCGCCCTTCGGGAATCCTGTTGTACCAGAGGTGTATTGAATGTTGATCGGGTCGTCGGTGGACAGTGTCGCCGCAATCCGGGCAAGACCATCGACGTCGATATCCCCCTGCACCAACGCATCCCATTCCGGCATGCCGAACACGAGTACCTGCTCCAGCCCTTCGCATTTCGGCCGGACCTGCTCGATCATCGCGACGTAGTCCGACGATTTGAAGGCGCGCGCGGCAATCAGCAACCGCACCCCGGCTTGGTGCAGCACATACTCCAATTCGCTGGTGCGGTAGGCCGGATTTATATTCACAAGGATCGCGCCGAGCTTCGCCGTCGCGTACTGCACCATGAACCACTCCGGGCAGTTGGGCGCCCAGATACCGACTCGGTCACCCTTGCCGATGCCGCGCGCCGCCAAGCCGGTGGCCAGCGTGTCGATCGCGTCGGCGAGCAGACGATAGGTCCAGCGGCGACCGGACAAGCAGTCCACCAACGCCTCCCGGTCGGGATGGGCGGCCACCGTCCGATCGAAATCGGCGCCGATGGTGTCACCGAGCAGGGGCGTGTCCGAGATGCCCGACGCATAGCTGGGCAGCGGTACCGACAACATCACTTGCGCCCCTGCTGCCGTAGCACGAACCGCTGCACCTTGCCGCTCGGCGTCTTGGGCAACTCTGCCACGAAATGCACTCGGCGCGGATACGCGTGCGCGGCGAACTTCTCCTTGACCAACCGCTGCAGTTCCTGCGCGAGGTCCTCGTCGCCCGCGGAGCCGTTGCGCAGCACCACGAATGCCTCGAGCACTTCACCGCGCAGCTCGTCCGGCATGCCGACCACCGCTGCCTCCGCGACCTGCTCGTGCAGCACGAGCACGCTCTCCACCTCGAACGGGCCGATGCGGTAGCCCGCCATGATGATCACGTCGTCGTCGCGGGAGGAGAAGCGGAAGAAGCCGTCGGCATCCCGCGAGCCCGCATCGCCGGTGAGATACCAGCGCCCGTCCGCGGTGTAGCGCTGTGCGGTGCGCTCGGGGGCGTCGAGGTAGCCGAGGAACCACAGCAGCGGGCTGCGTTCGGTGTCGATGGCGACACGGCCGAGCTGTCCCGGCGCCGCCTCGATGTCGGCGTCGTCCGCGAGCACCGCGCAGGTCCAGCCGGGCAGCTGCCTGCCCATCGAGCCGATCGGCACTGTGGTGTCCAGTTCGTCGTGCCAGGCGTTGCAGATGACCATGCCATGCTCGGTCTGCCCGTAGTGGTCGCGCACGGCCACCCCGAGATGCTGCGCGGACCATGCGACGACCTCGGGGGTGAGCGGCTCACCGGCCGAGGAGGCCCGACGCAGCGACACTCCCGCGGGCACCGGGGTGTCGGCGGCCCGCAGTGCTCGATACACCGTCGGCGCGGCGGCGAAGTTGGTGACGCCGAAGCGCGCGAGCACCTGCCAGGTGAGCGCGGGCGAGAAGCCCGCGTGCAGCAGCACACTGCGCGTGCCCGCGGCCAGCGGGCCGAGGATCGCGTAATAGAGCCCGTAGGCCCAGCCCGGATCAGCGGCATTCCAGAACACGTCCTCCGGACGGACATCCAGCGCGAACTCTTGATACGCGTGGAAGGAGGCCAGCGCGCGGACCGGGATCGGGACGCCCTTCGGCGTACCGGTGGTGCCGCTGGTGAACAGCTGCACGAGCAGACCCTCGCCGCCGACGGCGACCGCCACGGCCCGTGGATCATCGGCGGAGTGCGCGGCGAGCAGATCGGCAAACCGCAGCTGCGTGGTCGCCTCGTCGCCGGCGACCACGACCGTCCACGGCGCATCGGCCGGAATGTCCGCACCCGGGGCCAGCTTTCCCGCTTGATCGGCATCGACGATGACGAGCACCGCGCCGCTGGCAGCCAATCGGAATGCAATGGCGGGCGGCGCGAACGCGGTGAACAGCGGTACGTGCACCGCACCGCGCCGCCAGATACCGAGCAGGGCAACCACCAGATCCACCGACTTGGCCATCAGCGTCGCGACCCGATCCCCCGGCCCGACACCCTGCTCGGCCAGCGCCGCGGCGAACCGTGCCGAGCGCTCGCGGAGCTCACCGTAGGTGAGGTCGATCGAGCCGAGGTCGGCATCGACAACCGTGAACGCGACCTTGGCCTCCGAATGCCGGTCGCACAACAGCTCCGCCGCACACGCGTCGGGCCCGTCATAACGCTCCAGCAGCTCGCGCACCCGCGCATTCAGGTCCGTGCTCATGTCGCCTCTCCTCATCCGTGATCCACCTCACCCCGCGTCTAATAGGATGTGGGTCACATCATGTTCGCCACTACCCCCGAAAAGGGGTGAGTCGTTTGACCCACACCACCCCCCTGCTGCGCCCACGCGACGGTGACGCATTGCGCGCCGAAATCCGCTGGGTGGCGAACAAGGCCGGGGTCCCGGTGGTGTTCGGCGGCGAGGTGCACAACGACGCACTGTTGTTGACGGAGTTCGTCGGCACCATGACCAACGGGCTGCGCGGACTGTCGGTGCTACGCACCTCCGGCCTCGGCGGCCGAGTCATGGACATGCGGCGACCAGCGTCGGTCGCCGATTACCGCAACGCGTCCTCGATCACCCATCACTACGACGCGCCGGTCTCCGGCGAGCACATCCGCTCCGTTGTCGCGGTCCCGGTGGTCGTGGACGACCACTCCCGCGCAGTCATCTACGCCGCCAATCGCGGTGGCTCACCGCTCGGTGACCGCACCGCCGATCTCATGGTCGAGGCCGGTCGGCGGCTCGCCGCCGAGATCGCCATCCGCGACGAGGTGGATCGGCGCATCCGACTGCTCGAGCTGGCCGCACCGACCCCGGACACCGCGCCCGCGGTCACCGAGGAATTGCGCGATATCCATGCCGAACTGCGCGGCATGGCGCGCACGGCCGAGGATGAGAAGCTGCGCACGCGTCTGCACGATGTGTGCGAACGGCTGACCCGCGTCATGACCGGGGCACCGACGCCGGATGCGCCGCGACTATCGCGCCGTGAACTGGACGTGTTGTCTCAGATCGCGCTCGGTTGCACCAATCAGGAAGCCGCACAACGCCTTTCCCTCGGCCCGGAAACGGTGAAGAGCTACCTACGCAATGTGATGAGCAAGCTCGATACCCATTCACGGCACGAGGCCGTCGTGATCGCCCGCCGCCATGGCCTGCTGCCGTAGATCGACCGGACGCACCGATCGCCGGTGATCGACCCGGATCACCAGCACCGGCGCGGTAGTCGACCGGTTGCCGGGTCGACGCACCGACACCGCGGCAGCAAGTGGCGCGAAATCAGTCCGGCGGCAACAGATCCGGGCGCCGCGCGCGAGTTCGTTCGAGTGACTGCTCATGGCGCCACGCCGCAACCTTGGCGTGGTCGCCGGACAGCAGGATCGGCGGGACTTCCAGTCCGCGCCAGCTCACCGGGCGGGTGTAGCTCGGGCCTTCCAGGAGGCCGTCGGAGAACGAATCCTCTTGGTGTGATTGCTGATTGCCCAGGACGCCGGGCAGCAGACGCACGACCGCCTCGGTCATGACGAGGACGGCGGCCTCGCCGCCGATCAGGACATAGTCGCCGATGCTGACCTCCTCGACGCGCACCCGGCGGGCCGCATCATCGAAGACGCGTTGGTCGATGCCTTCATAACGGCCACAGGCGAAGACGAGGTGCTGCTCGGTGGCCCAGCGCTGCGCGGTCGCCTGAGTGAACGGGACACCGGCGGGAGTAGGCACGACCAGCAGCGCCTCGTCGGGGCAGACCTCGTCCAGGGCGTCGCCCCAGATGGTCGGCTTCATAACCATGCCGGGCCCACCGCCGTAGGGGGAATCGTCGACGGACTTGTGCACGTCGTGCGTCCAGCGGCGCAGATCGTGCACACCGAGGGAGATCAGGCCCTTGTCGATCGCCTTGCCGAGCAACGCGGTGCGCAACGGCTCCAGATACTCCGGAAAGATCGTGACGACATCGAGTTTCATGCCGACCCCTCCGCAGAGGAGTTCTCACACCGCGGCGGCACGAGCACTGGGTGACTGTGTCTCATCCCGCCTTCATTCCGGATCGAGGAGACCTTCGGGTGGATCGATGACGACGAGACCGTCGGCCAGCGACACCGTGGGCACGATGGCATTGACGAACGGGATCAGGATCTCCCTGCCGTCTTCGGCGGCGCGCACCGAAAGCAGTTCTCCCGCAGCGGAATGCAGCACCTCGGTGACCTTGCCGACGACGGTGCCGTCGGTCAGCTGAACGGTCAGCCCCTCCAGCTCGTGGTCGTAGTACTCGTCCGGATCCTCCGACGGCGGCAGGTCGGCGCTGTCGACGAAGAACAGCGTGCCGCGCAGCGCGTCGGCGGCGGTGCGGTCGGCAACCCCGGCGACATGCACGAGAAGCCGGCCCGAATGCTCTCGGGCCGACTCCACGGTGAAGTCACGGACTTCTTTGGATCGCGCCAAACGGCCACGCAGTGTGGTGCCCGGCGCGAAACGTGCCTCGGGTTCGTCGGTGCGGACCTCGACGACGAGTTCGCCACGCACACCGTGCGACTTGGCGACCCGCCCTACGACGAGTTCCATCTAGGCGTCGGTGTCGACCACGTCGACCCGGATACCCCGTCCGCCGATACCGGCGACAAGGGTGCGCAGTGCGGTCGCGGTACGACCACCGCGCCCGATCACCTTGCCGAGATCCTCGGGATGGACATGCACCTCGACGGTGCGTCCGCGACGGCCGGTGATCAGCTCGACACGGACGTCATCGGGATTGGCGACAATGCCGCGAACCAGATGTTCGACGGCATCGGCGACGACTGCACTCATTACTCGGCGGCCTCGGTGGCGGGCGCCTCAGCGGCCTCGTCCTTCTTGGCGGCCTTCTTCTTGGGGGTGACGGCGTCGGCGACCGGCTCGTTGTCGGCAGCGGCCAGCGCGGCGTTGAACAGGTCCAGCTTGGAGGTCTTCGGAGCCTTGACCTTCAGCGTGCCCTCGGCGCCGGGCAGGCCCTTGAACTTCTGCCAGTCACCGGTGATCTCCAGCAGACGCTGCACGGCCTCGGTCGGCTGCGCGCCGACACCGAGCCAGTACTGCACGCGCTCGGAGTCGATCTCGATCAGCGACGGCTCTTCCTTCGGGTGGTACTTGCCGACGTTCTCGATGGCGCGACCGTCACGACGGGTGCGGGCGTCCGCGATGACCACGCGGTACTGCGGGTTGCGGATCTTGCCGAGGCGGGTGAGCTTGATGCGAACAGCCATGTGCTGATTGCCTTTCATAGTGTGGTCACGGCGCAATTCAGCGACCCGCATGGTCTGCGAGCCCGGTTTTGCGCATGGAGTGTGTGACCGCCGCGCGGCACGTAACCGGAGACGGGCTGACACTGTCCAGGAAGGACGGTGGTCCATTGTGCCAGACACCCCCGCCTCGCCCGAAATCGCCTCCCGAGCCCCGAGACCGCGGTGCGCGGCACGTGGTGGGCAGCCGGTCTCGGCGTTTGCCGCAGCCAGGTGCCGCTCACGGGCGGTTCAGTGGGTCCAGCGCGGAGGAGGACGACGCCGTAGCGGAAGGGGCGGGCTGCTACGGGGTGGAGGTCGGCTATCCCCGCATCTTCCGGCTTCCCATTCGGCACTACGTCTGTGGAAGTAGACGCAACCGGCCGCTGGATCGCTGGGTCAGCCGGGGGCGGTGGCGGTGACAGCGCGTGTGGACATCCATGGGCCGCCCCACCACATACGCCAGCCGAGCGGCACGACACCGACCCCCACGGCGCCGAGGTCGGTGAGTACCGCCGCGTATTCGCGGGTCTTGGCGATGTCGGCGATGACGAGGCGGCCGCCGGGGCGCAGGACTCGGAACGCCTCGCGAACCGCGGCGGCGCGGCCTGCGGCGGTTTTGATGTTGTGGATGGCCAGGCTGGAGACCACCACGTCGAAGTCGCCGTCCGCGAACGGCAGCTCGGTCATGTCACCGGTGTGCAACTGGACGCGATCGGCAACGCCTTCGGCTGCCGCGTTCCATTCGGTGGTCGCCGCGCTGTTCCCGGACTGATCGACCGATCGCCACAGGTCGACGCCGACGGCGTGACCGTCGGGCAGTCGGCGGGCCCCGGCGAGCAGCACCGCGCCGCGGCCGCAGCCCATATCGAGCAGCAACTCGTCACCACGTAGGTCGAGCTCGTCGAGCAGCCGATCCCAGACCTGGAATTTGCCGCGTCGAGTCGCGTGCAGATACAGCGCGAATTGCGCGGCCATCGCGGCGGTAATCAGCAGCCAGACCCAGATCCAGCCCACATGCTGGGCGTATCCGACAACGACCGTCGTGACGGCGTACACACCCGCGATCGCGGCGAGCATGAACAACACAAACGGCGCATCGACACCGTAGGACGCCTGCTTCACCGCCACCGACCAATCCTTTCGAGGCACAGCACCAGTGATGACCCGAGGGTTTCGCGGCGGCGATCCGCGGGATGGCGAGCACCGGCAACACACCACATCGTCACGCGCCGAGGGTATTCCCGCGACGCGCTCGTCGGCCGTCGCTCGCACCGATCGGCGCGTCGGCGGCCCGGTGGCGAAGTGGTCAGTCGACCAGTGGCGCCAAGGTGCGCCCGGCGAGAGCGACCGCGCCGGGCTCGTGGCCATTGGTGACCATATTGACAATGAGTCCCTGGACACCGTGATCGAGCACCCGCGATTGCAGTTGTTCGGCGACTTCGGCTGGTGTGCCCACGAATTGGCGGTCGGCGGGAGTTTGCCTGCGCTCCTGCTCGGAGAGGGTCGATAGGTCGACACCCATCCCGCGCATCATGTCCTGCTGCTGTTTGCGCACCCGATCGCCGTCCTCATCGATCATCAGGAAGCACAGGTAGCTGACTTCCAATGTCTTCGGGTCACGTCCGATTTCGGTGCAGCGTTCGTGCAATGCCGCAATCTTGCGGGGCAACTCGGAGGCATTGCAGATGATGTTGAGGTGATCGGCGTAGCGAGCGGCGAGACCGAAGGTCTTCTTCTCACCGCCGCCACCGAGCAGGATCGGCAGATCGTCGCGAATCCTCGGCTCGTTCATGGCCTTCTCGGTGTGGTACCACTTGCCCTCGAAGGTCGGGTGTTCGCCGCGCAGCATCGGGTGGATGATCTGCAGCGCTTCATCGAGCCGCTCGAAGCGTTCGGTGAAGGTGCCGAATTCGAAACCGTAGGACTGGTGCTCGAGCTCGAACCAACCCGCGCCGATCCCGAGCACCGCCCGGCCACCGCTCACAACGTCGAGCGTGGTGACAGTCTTCGCGAGCAGCGCAGGATTGCGATAGGTGTTGCCGGTGACCAGCGCCGACAACTGAATTCGCTCGGTCGCTGTGGCCAGCGCACCCAGCGCGGTGTAGGACTCGAGCATCGGCGCATCCGGCGCGCCGAGACCGGGCAGCTGATAGAAGTGGTCCATCACGAAGACGGTGTCGAAGCCCGCGGCTTCGGCCTCCCTGGCCTGCGCGATGACGGTCGGGAACAACTCCCGCACCGACCGACCATAACTGAAGTTGGGCATCTGATAACCGAGGCGAATGGTCACATCGATCGACCCTACGCCCTCGACCTCTCGTTTTCCGGCCGATCGCCCGGCCGCGGCCGCACCGAAACCCACCCTCGCCAGCACCGGCCGAGCCGCCACGAGACTCCTTTGGAACGCAAACCCAGCAAAGCGCCGACCTGGCGGGACGCGTCGACCTGGCGGGACGTACTAATCCGTCGGACCGCACCAACTCGGTGAGAACGCGGTTTGGACGCTGGGTTGCGGCCTACCTCGGGTCGACGTTCAACGATGTCCGGTCACTGGATTCCGGGTCTTCACGACCCGTCCACGCAGGACCACTGCGTAGGGCTCGGTGAGGGCAGCCGGGGTGACGCGAGGGTCGTCCAGGTAGACAACGAAGTCCGCGGGCGCACCGTGCTCGATGCTAGGGCGGCGCAGCCACGCACGCGCATTCCAGGAGGCGGCGCCGAGGGCATCGTGGGTGGAGAGCCCGGCCTCGGACAGGGCGGCGATTTCGTCGGCGATGCGGCCGTGCCGGATGGAACCACCCGCGTCGGTGCCCGCGAAGATCGGAACGCCCGCGTCGTGCGCATTGGCGACGGTGGTACGGACGCGGCGGTGGAGATCGCGCATGTGGGCGGCGTAGGTGGGGAATTTGGCCGCGTTGTCGGCGATCTCCGGGAAGGTATCGATGTTGACGAGTGTGGGAACGAGGGCGGTGCCGTGCTCGACCATCAGCGCGATGGTGCCGTCGGTGAGGCCGGTGCCGTGTTCGAGGCAGTCGATGCCCGCATTGATCAGGCCGGGCAGAGCGTCCTCGCCGAAGACATGTGCGGTGACGCGGGCGCCGTTGGCGTGCGCGACATCGATGGCTTCCTTCAGGATGGCGTCGCTCCACAGTGGCCGCAGGTCGCCGACGGAGCGATCGATCCAGTCGCCGACGATCTTCACCCAACCGTCACCGAATCGGGCCTGCTCGGCGATGATCTCGGGCAGGTCGCGCTCGTCGTCGAGTTCGATGCCGAGTTCGCGGACGTAGCGGCGCGGGCGGGCGATGTGGCGACCCGCTCGGATGATCCGCGGCAAGTCCTCGTGATCGTCGATGAAATGGGTGTCGATCGGCGACCCGGCATCGCGCAGCAGCAGCGCACCGGCATCGCGTTCGGTCTCGGCCTGCGCGATCGCGCCGTCCCGGTCTTCCTCGCCCCCGCCGTACCGGATACCGACGTGGCAGTGCGCGTCGACCAGCCCTGGCACGATCCATCCTGAGTCGCACAGTGTTTCGGCACCGGGCACCGGTTCGAACGACACCAGCCCGTCGCGCACCCACAGATCGCGCACCACATCATCGGGGAGAACCACACCTCGCAGATGCACAGCTACCTCCTGGATGTCGCCGGCTGCCTCCAACCTACTGTCCAGGCCTCAGGACAGTCACCCTCGAGCGAGGTGACTCTTCATATGCGCAGTCTGGTCGGGCGAACGTCGAGCCCACCCTCGCGAGGCGGCCACCGCAGTGGAGCAGTGCGGTCGAGCACCCCGAAACGGCAGTGCGCCGCACGCGAAATCGCATGCGGCGCACCAAGACCAGCAGCCTGATTGCCTACTTCTTGGGGAACTTGAGCTGCGAAAGGTCGATGCCCTCCAGGCCCGGAGGCAGCTGGTCGAGTCCAGCGGGCATGCCCGACAGATCCGGCATCCCGGGTGGCATGCCGGGCATTCCCGGCATGCCGGCGGGCAGGCCGGGGAAACCGCCGCGCATCTTCGGCGGCGTCGGTCCGCGGCCGCCCTTCTTGCCCTTTTTGCCCTTCTTGGCATTGGCGCGCCGCGCTCCGGGCATACCCATCTGACGGCCCATCGCGGCCATCATCTTCCTGGCCTCGAAGAAACGGTCGACGAGCTGGTTGACCTCGGAGACCTGGACACCCGAGCCGTTGGCGATGCGCAGCCTGCGGGAGGCGTTGATGATCTTCGGGTTGTCCCGCTCGGCGGGGGTCATGCCACGGATGATCGCCTGGACCCGGTCGAGCTGCTTGTCGTCGATCTGGGCCAGCGCGTCCTTCATCTGGCCCGCGCCCGGCAGCATGCCGAGCAGGTTGCCGATGGGACCCATCTTGCGGATGGCCAGCATCTGGTCGAGGAAGTCCTCGAGCGTCAGCTCACCGCTGCCGATCTTGCGGGCGGCGTCTTCGGCCTGCTGCGCGTCGTAGACCTGCTCGGCCTGCTCGATCAGGGTGAGCACATCGCCCATACCGAGGATGCGACTGGCCATCCGGTCGGGATGGAAAACGTCGAAGTCTTCGAGCTTCTCACCGGTGGAGGCGAACATGATCGGCGCGCCGGTCACATTGCGCACCGACAGTGCCGCACCACCGCGGGCGTCGCCGTCGAGCTTGGTGAGCACGACGCCGGTGAAACCGACGCCGTCGCGGAAGGCCTCCGCCGTATTGACCGCGTCCTGGCCGATCATGGCGTCGAGCACGAACAGCGTCTCGTCCGGCTGCACTGCGTCCCGGATACCGGCCGCCTGCGCCATCAGCTCGGCATCGATACCGAGACGGCCCGCGGTGTCGACGATGACGACGTCGTACTGCTTGCTGCGCGCCTCCGCGATACCGGTCTCGGCCACCGCCACGGGATCGGCGGCCGAGACACCGAGCGCGTTCTCGCCGCCGCCGATCGAGGTGCCGGGGTGCGGCGCGAACACGGGCACGCCCGCACGCTCGCCGACCACCTGCAACTGGGTGACAGCGCCGGGGCGCTGCAGGTCGCAGGCCACCAGCAAGGGCTGATGTCCTTGGCCCTTCAGCCATTTCGCAAGCTTGCCCGCAAGGGTCGTTTTACCGGCACCCTGCAGCCCGGCGAGCATGATCACCGTCGGCGGATTCTTGGCGAGGGTCAGCCGGCGGGTCTCACCGCCGAGGATGCCGACGAGCTCCTCGTTGACGATCTTGACGACCTGCTGCGCGGGATTGAGCGCCGCGGACACCTCGGCGCCCTTGGCCCGTTCCTTGATCTTCGCGATGAAACCGCGAACGACGGGCAGCGCGACGTCCGCCTCGAGCAGAGCAAGACGGATCTCGCGAGCGGTGGCGTCGATGTCGGCCGGTGACAGACGCCCCTTACCGCGAAGATCCTTGAGGGCACCGGTAAGCCGGTCGGACAGGGATTCGAACACCGATCGCGCTCCTGATCTCGAGGGACGTCACTTTGGTATCCCAGGGTAATGGGGCCGCCCACGCGTTCGCGCAGGCGGTGTGTCCTTCGAGGTAGAAGAGCTCTGCTATTCGAGGAACAGTTATTCGAGAGTACGGCGGCGCGGTTTGGCCGTCTTGCGATAGTCGTGATTCTCGATGGCCACCATGTAGACCGCCTCGCGGGCCGTCAGACCCAGGTCGAGGGCCAGATCGTCGAGCATGGCCCACGCGGCGTCGGTCGGCTCGTCGTGCGCCTCGACCGTGGTGGCAATCGTCATCGCCGTCACCGCCTGCTGGCCGGTGAGCGTCCGGCCGGGCAGCCAGGAGACGACCCACCGGTCGCCGCCGACACACCGAGCCATGTGCGTGGTCTCGTCACTCGTCATCATCGACGCTGAAACGACTTCAATTGCCACCGACCTGCTCCCCTCATGCTCGCGATAGCCAGACGCTCTGATATTAGGGCTCACCGACCGCCCTGCATACAACTTCCAGCAAATCTCGCGCAACAGTTTAGTTATTCGGCCGATCGTGTCAGGAGCCGCTCCCGGAACCGGGCGGACCAACGCCCTCGGGCGGCTTCGGCGCAGGCCGGGGAACGACGCCCATAATGGCCTTTTCGATGGCTTCGCGACGGCCGGGACCATCGTCGGGGCCGAGGTCGAGGCAGAAGGCATCGACCACCGCGGAGCCCATCGTGACCACCTTTGCCCAGCGTACCCCCGCACCGCAGCCGGACAGCGCGGCTGCCAGCCGGCTCAGCAGACCGATCCGGTCCTCGGCACGCAACTCGAGGATTACCTGGCCAGGCGCCGAAGTTTCCGACCAGATCAGCCGCGGTTGGGCCTGCGCGTACCGGCTCGGGCCTACTCCAGTGGCTTCGCGTTCCCGTTTGGCAAGCAGCGCGGGCAAGTCGAGATCGCCCGCAATGGCGCGGATCAGCTCCTGCCGCAACAGTCCCGCATCCGGCGGGTCACCGAACTTGGGCGACACCACGAAAGTGTTGACGGCCGAAGCACCTTCACCGCCGAGAGCCGCCGAGAGCACCCGCAGCGAGTGCAACGCCAGCACGCCGGCGGCATCCGAAAGCAGGCCGGAAGCGTCGGGCGCGATGACAGTAACGGTGTAGGTGTATTTGCCCTCGCCTGGCCGCAGATCGACGTGCACCCCGCCCGCCGCGGCCTTGGCGAGCAGCTCCGACGCGATCGGCTCGGGTGTCGGCAGCTGTTCGCCCGCCATGACGAGGCGGCAGCGGCGGACGAGTTCGCCGATCAGCGAGGCCTTCCAGTCACCCCAGACACCGGGTCCGGTGGCCAGCGAGTCGGCCTCGGCAAGGGTGTGCAGCAGCTCCAGCAGCTGCACATCGCCACCGAGCGCGTCGACAACGAACTGCACCGTGTCGGGATCCGCGAGATCGCGGCGGGTCGCGGTGTCGGGCAACAGCAGGTGGTTACGCACGATGGCGCTGAGTGTCCGCACGTCGGAGGGCCACAGGCCCAGCCTGCGGCCGATGTGGGTGGCCAGTTCGGCGCCGACGACACTGTGATCGCCGGCGCGGCCCTTGCCGATGTCGTGCAGCAGCGCACCGAGCAAAAGCAGGTCGGGGCGAGCAACCCTGGTGCTGAGCGCGCTCGAATAGGCAACCGTCTCCATCAGGTGTCGATCGACGGTCCAGGTGTGCATGGCGTCGCGCGGCGGCAGGTCACGCACGGCGCCCCATTCGGGAAGTAGCCTGCCCCACAAGCCCGTTCGGTCCAGCGCCTCGATCGCGTCGATGACACCACGCCCCGTGCCCAGCAGGACGAGCAGGTCGTTGAGCGCGTCCTTCGGCCATGGCTCGCGCAGTTCCGGCGCGTCTTCCGAGAGCCGGTTCAGCGTGGTGGCCGACATCGGCAGCATCGTCTGCGCCGAGGCCGCGGCCACCCGCAGAATGAGCCCGGGATCGCGCTGCGGCCGCGCGTCCCGGGCCAGCACGACCTCGCCCGCGTGCTCGACCACCCCCTCATCGAGTGGTCGACGCACCGGCATCCGCCGCAATCGGGCGAGGCCGCGCCGTGGCAGCGCATTGGCGGCGGTCCGCAGCCCGACATCGACGGAGTAACTCACCGTCCGCGCGGAATCGCTCAGTGTGCGAGCAAGATCGAAGCGATCACCGATCCGCAGCGCGCCGCCGATCTCGTCGGCGTCCTGCGCACGCAGCTGGTCGCGAGCCCGACCCGCCACCCGATGCAGCTCCGTGCGAACATCCAGCAAACGACGATGCGCCTGTTTGAATCCACCACCTGGTACCTCGGGACCGAGCCCCGGCATGGCGTCGGTCAGTTGGGCGATCGACAACGCGTCGAGCAGTTGGATGTCGCGGAGGCCACCGCGGCCGTTCTTCAGGTCGGGCTCGGCACGATGCGCGATTTCGCCGCTGCGCTGCCATCTGGCTTCGGCCTGCGCGATCAATTCGTCGAACCGGGAACGGATCCCGGTCCGCCATTCGCGGCGCACCCCGCCGATGAGTAGGTTGCTCAATTCCGCGTCGCCGACAATGTGCCTGGCCTCGAGCATGCCGAGCGCGGCGATCAGATCATCGGAGGCGACCCGCAGTGCCTGCGGGACGGTCCGCACGCTGTGGTCGAGCTTGATGTGGGCGTCCCACAACGGATACCAGAGTTTATCGGCGACCTCGGCGACCCGGGCCGGGTCGACGTCATCGTGCAAGAGCACCAGATCCAGGTCGGAATACGGCAGCATTTCCTTGCGGCCGAGGCCGCCGACCGCCACAACGGCCAGTCCACTATCCGCGGTGATACCGAGTTCGGCGCCTTTACTTGTCAGCCAGAGTTCGAACAGGTCGACCAATGCCAGCCGCAGTGATTCGGCATCGAGTCGGGGATTGCGGGGCAGCCCGCCGTCGAGCAATTGGGTCCGAGCGCGGACCAGATCTGCCGCACCGTTGGAAACTTTTCCGTCTTTGGCGTCCTGACTAGCCACAAACCCACCGCCCATTCAATACGCGCGGCCCCGCCCCGACCGGGCAATCCGGTGGGAGCGGGGCCGCCGCTCGATTCGATTTTCCGTTTTACAGAGCGTCGGTACCGCGTTCGCCGGTCCTGACCCGGATGATCGATTCCACCGGCGTGACCCAGACCTTGCCGTCGCCGATCTTTCCGGTGCGAGAGGCCTCGACGATCACCTCGACTACCTTGTCGACCGAGGCATCGTCCACAACGACCTCGACCCGAACCTTCGGAACGAAATCCACGGAGTACTCGGCACCGCGGTAGACCTCGGTGTGGCCCTTCTGGCGGCCGTAGCCCTGCACCTCGCTGACGGTCATCCCGAGTACACCCGCCTGCTCGAGTCCGGTCTTGACGTCCTCGAGAGTGAACGGTTTGACAATTGCGGTGATCAGTTTCATTGTCGTCATGCCTCCTTGACGGCCGTACGTGCCGTGCCACCCACAGCAGCGAAATCGTATGCCGTTTCAGCGTGCTCGGACTCGTCCATGCCCACCGCCTCGGCTTCCTCGCTGGCGCGCAGCCCAATGGTGAACTTCACGATATAGGCAATGACCAGCGTCGCGATGAAGGAGAAGGCCAAGACAACGCCCGCGCCCACCGCCTGCCGCCACAGCTGATCGAGACCGCCGCCGTAGAACAGGCCGGTCTTGGCCGCGCCGGTCTCCGGAGCGGCGACCAGGCCGATCATCAGGGTGCCGACGATGCCGCCGACCAGGTGGACACCGACCACGTCGAGCGAGTCGTCGAAGCCGAACTTGAACTTCAGGCCGACCGCCAGTGCACACAGCGCACCCGCGACCGCACCGATGATCAGCGCGCCGAGC
The DNA here is from genome assembly GCF_045208035.1 of Nocardia sp. NBC_01009. Classification (NCBI taxonomy): domain Bacteria; kingdom Bacillati; phylum Actinomycetota; class Actinomycetes; order Mycobacteriales; family Nocardiaceae; genus Nocardia; species Nocardia sp. NBC_01009. Next base: position 7,165,779 of record NZ_CP108695.1, read on the forward strand.
ACGTTGACCGAGGAGCAGGAGGGGGTAATGGCGACCAGACCGGCCACGATGCCCGAGGCCGCGCCCAGCGAGGTGGGCTTGCCGTCGCGGAACTTCTCCACGAGCAGCCAGGCCAGCATCGCAGCACAGGTGGCGAAGGTGGTGGTGATGAAGGTGGAACCGGCGAGACCACCCGAGGTGACCGCGGAGCCCGCGTTGAAGCCGAACCAGCCGAACCACAGCAGACCGGCGCCGAGCATGACGAACGGCAGGTTGTGCGGACGGAACGGCGTGGTCGGCCAGCCCTTGCGCTTACCGAGCACCAGGACCAGCGCCAGGCCGGCCGCACCGGCATTGATGTGGACCGCGGTGCCACCGGCAAAGTCGACCGCGAGGAGTTTATTGGCAATCCAGCCGCCTTCGTGCACAACAGTGCCGTCGGCGTCCTTCACATCGAAATCGAATACCCAGTGCGCGACCGGGAAGTACACGACCGTCACCCAGATACCCGCGAACAAAAGCCAGGCACCGAACTTCAGCCGGTCAGCAACTGCACCCGAGATGAGGGCAACCGTGATGATCGCGAACATCAACTGGAACGCAACGAACACGCTCATCGGAATCGTGCCCGCGAGCGGAATGTTCACGGCCGCGGTGGTGACCGCGCCGCCGGCGTCCTTGACCTCGGCAACGGCGTTGCCGCCGATCAGGCCCTTCAGTCCGAAGAACTGTGCGGGATCACCGATCACGCCGAATTTATTGTCGCCGAAGGCCGTCGAGTATCCGTACAGCGACCACAACACGCCGACGAGGCCCATTGCGCTGATGCTCATCATGATCATGTTCAGCACGTTCTTGGAACGCACCATGCCGCCGTAGAAAAATGCCAGACCCGGCGTCATCAACAGCACGAGTGCTGAACTTGCCAGCATCCATGCGGTGTCACCGGTGTCCGGTGCACCGGTAAGGGGAAATGCCACCTTAATGTCCTCCTCATCTCGGGCCCAGCCGACTCCGGCAAATGGACCTGAACGAAAGGGTCCTCATTCGGTGTTTCATTCGCGGCGCTGTCGTGTTTCACCCAGGTGAACGCATGACGCAGTTGTGTTGCTAACACGTTTCGCGATGCAAACCGGACGTTTTGCCCTGTTGTGAGATGCGTGTCGGAGGATCAGGACACTCGGTTACCGATGGGTAGGTCTGGCAAATCTTCCGCTCGGCCGAGTTGATTTGCCGCTCAGCCGAGCAGTGCGTCGACGAAAGCGCCCGGTTCGAAGGGAGCCAAGTCGTCGGCGCCCTCGCCGAGTCCGACCAGCTTCACCGGCACACCGAGTTCGTGCTGCACCTGGAAGACGATGCCGCCCTTGGCCGTTCCGTCCAGTTTGGTGAGCACGACACCGCTGATGTCGACCACCTCGGCGAAGACCCTTGCCTGCATCAGCCCGTTCTGCCCGACGGTGGAGTCGAGCACCAGCAGCACCTCGTCGACTGCCGCCTTCTTCTCCACCACGCGCTTGACCTTGCCCAGCTCGTCCATCAGGCCGGTCTTGGTGTGCAGCCGTCCCGCCGTGTCGATCATCACCACGTCGACGCCGCGGTCGATACCCGCGCTGACCGCATCGAACGCGACCGCGGCCGGATCGGCGCCCTCGCGCCCGCGCACGGTGTCTGCGCCGACCCGCTCGCCCCAGGTCTGCAACTGGTCGGCGGCCGCGGCACGGAAGGTGTCGGCAGCGCCGAGCAGTACGCGCCGGCCGTCGGCGACGAGCACTCGCGCGAGTTTGCCGGTGGTGGTGGTCTTTCCGGTGCCGTTGACCCCGACGACGAGCAGGATCGACGGATGATCGTCGTGCGGCAGCACGCGGATCGAACGGTCCAGTTCCGGGCGCAGCGCCTCGATCAGCACCTCACGCAGTACGGCACGGGCTTCGTCGGTGGTGCGGACGCTGCGCGCGGCCATCTCTTCGCGCAGCCGCGTGACGATCGCCGCGGTGCTCGCGGTGCCGAGATCGGCGAGCACGAGGGTGTCCTCGACCTCTTCCCACGAGTCGTCGTCGAGGTCGCCGCCACCGAGCAGGCCGAGCAGGCTCTTGCCGACGGCGTTCTGCGACCGCGACAGCCGTCCGCGCAGCCGGACGAGGCGGCCTTCGGTGGGCTCGATCTCGTCGAGGGTGGGAGCCGGGGCCGCCGGGGCGGCAGCGTCGGGCTGGGCCGTGGTTACGGCAGGCGCTGCGGTGTCGGTAGGCGCTGCGGTCTCGGTCGGTGCGGTCTCGGTCGGTGCGGCGACAGCCGGAGCCTCGACCTCCGGCGCCTCGACCTCCGGCGCTGCGATGGCGGTATCCGATTCGACCGATGTCGTCGCGACCACCGCAGGAGCCGAGTCGTCCACGACGGCAGCCTGCTCGGCCGCCGCGGCCGATTCGGGCTCTAGTAGGTCGACATCGCCCTCGGGCAGCGGAACATTGGTGATGCCGCGCTTGGGCGCGTCGCGCGGAATCGCCGCATCGTCACCGACATGCGGCTGCCCGTCGGTGTCGGTGCGCTCGATCGGCACGGGTTCGGGGCGTGTCGCGGTGGCCGTGCCGCCCTGGCTGAAGTTGAAGCCGCCCGACGCCGAATAGCCCCCGGACCGATCGGTCAGTTCTTTCTCGGGGGTCGGCGGCGTCAGTGTGATGCGACGGCGTTTGTACAGGACGAATCCGGCGACAAACACCACCAGCAGCAGGGCGGCAACCGCGGCGATCAGGATCCAGGCTTCGGAACTCACGCGGACCATCCTTGCAGAACACCTGGTCTGCATTACCACGCCGCCCGGGCACCGACACACAACCCCCGAGATTTCTTGTCCTGCGGAACTTCTCGCGAACTGACAATAGGATCGTCGACGTGACCGATCGAAACGTGCTTGGGGGGCCGCTGGAAGAGTGCGGCACCGATCCTCTCACCGGCTTCTACCGGGATGGCTGCTGCAGTACCGGGCCGGAGGATCTGGGCAGCCACACGGTGTGCACTGTCGTCACGGCCGAGTTCCTCGAACACCAGGCGTCCATCGGTAACGATCTGAGTACGCCGCGCCCGGAGAACAACTTCCCGGGCCTGCAACCCGGAGACCGGTGGTGTGTGGTGGCCGTGCGCTGGCTGCACGCCCACGAGGACGGTGTCGCCGCACCCATCGTGCTGGCCGCCACCCATGAGAACGCGCTGGAAGTGATCTCCATGGATATCCTGCGCAAATACGCCGTCGACGTGCCTGACGACGTCAGCGACCTACTCTGAGGTCTGCTGCCGTCACGCGACAATCCGAGTGCGGGCTCGGGTGGCCCGCGAGCGAGCGTCCACCTCGTCGCTTTCGGCATCCGGGACCGGCTCGAGCAGAATCTCGACGACGTCTCACCACGCGTGTGACGAAGATCGCCGCCGACAAGTGGCTGACATCGCACGCTTCGATTGTGATGATGCACATAGCGCAATGGCAGCAGCATGACGGCGGCGAGGATCCGGGTGTCGCGGCCGGCCCGGAGGGGCGGTGATGTTCGGCCACGTCGCGGCCGTACCGAGCGGGCTCGGAACAGGTCAGCGCGCGGCCCCGGCCCGAATCGATGCCGCGCGGGTAGCGCGTAGGCGGTGTGCCTTCTGGCGACAAGCCGAGGAGCAGTAGCGGGCCGGCCGGCCGGTGCCGGCATGCCGCACGACCGCGCCGCAGATCGGACACCGGGAGACGTCGACAGTTTCGTTACGTTCCACAATTTCGTTACGCCGACCCGGCTCGATGTCGAGTTTCGTTACGGGCGTTCCGGGGTGTGCGCGCATCGCGTCCAACACGAGCACAGCAGCGCGGACCAAGCTCCCGTCCGGGCGCTGATGTCGTTGGATGGCAACACATCCGGTGAAGATGTCGAGCACATCGGCGAGGGTGATGTCGGCACGAACTGCGCCCTGCCGTTGCGCGGCGGCCAACAACGCGCCGAGTGACTGGTGGAACCGCTCTCCCGCGCTGCGCACCAGGGCTTTCGGCCAGCCGTCGCCGGACTGGACCATGTCGCATAATGCCTGGCTTCCGGGGGCGCTGGAGACCACCTCGGTACACACCGCGAAGAAGGCAGCACCCGGGTCCGGCGCGTCGATATGATCGGCCGCCAACGTGGCGAGCCGGTCGATGCGCTGCTGCATAACCGCTTCCAGCAGATCGGTTTTCGTGGGGAAATGGCGGTACACCGTGCCCGCGCCGACCCCCGCCCTGCGCGCGACCTCGGCCAGCGACACCGAGGTGCCCTGCTCGGCGAAGGCCCGTTGCGCAGCGGCAAGCACGAGCGCGCGATTGCGTCGGGCGTCGGCCCGCGCCGCACTGCTGAGCGGTGATATCGGAGCAGACATTCGTTACGGCCTCCCATTCCTGACCTGGCCAACCGGGTCGGTACACCCGTATGGTCCGAATACGGGTCGTCCGACCCGATTCTATCGAGCAGAGTTCGATCGAGCAGAGAAGGCACGAATGTCCCCTCAGCAGTACCCCATTCTTGTCACCGGCGGCACCGGTAGCCAGGGCGGCGCCACCGCCCGTCGACTGCTGGCCGACGGAGTCCCGGTCCGTGCGCTGGTGCGCGATCCAGCAGCGCCCGCGGCCCGCGCCCTCGCGGACGCGGGCGCCGAATTGGCAGTCGCCGACTTCGACACTCCGAGCACGTTGGACGCCGCCGTCGCCGGCGTTCGTGGCGTATTCCTCATCCCCCCTGCGGCTTTCGGTCCGAACGGATGGAATGTCGATATGGAGGCCGAACGCGGCCTCGCGGTGGTGGACGCGGCGAAGCGCGCCAATGTCGAGCAGATCGTGTTCACCGGCGTCGCCTCGATGGGTGCAGCCTCCACCTGGGGCCAAGGCGGAAAACGAGTCATCGAGGACGCCGTCGCAGCCAGCGGCCTGCGATACACACTGTTGCGACCGGTCCGGTTCATGGAGAACTACCTGCTGCGTACCTCACCGGTAGACGGAATCATCAACGGTGTACACAAGCACATCTTTCCTGCCGATCAGCCGCTGCAGGTGGTGGCACTGGCCGATATCGCGGCCTTCGCCGCGCTCGCTTTCGCCGACCCGGACCGCCTGCACGGTCGCACCATCGAACTGGCCAGCGACGCAGTCCTGCCCTCGAAAGCGGTTGCGCTGATCAGTGCAGCCATTGGACACCAGGTCAGCTACCACGAGCTCGACGAATCCGAGGCCGACGCCATCGGCGAACAGATCGGCAACACGTGGCGGCTGGTCCGCGAGACCGGCGGCTGGCACGCCGACCTTACCCAGCTACGGCACATCTACCCCGAGCTGACAACCTTCGAATCCTGGCTTGCCACAACCGGAGCCGCGAAAATCAAGGCGCAGCTGGACAGCGACCAGGTGGGTTCGACGCACTGACACCCACGCCATCGGCCGGGACGTGGCGCAGCCGGGCTGGTGGCGCCAGCTGGTGTGCCGTTCAGCCGGTCCAGCGGCACAGCCGATCCAGCGGCGCCAGCCGAAGGCCGGCCAAACGAGTCGATCGTTCGAGCGGCACGGCGGGACGTGCGCACCGAGCAGGTTTCGGTCGGACACGATTCGCTTCGTGGGCTGGAACCCGTTTCGTGTCTTCGGTCCTGAAGACACGGGTGATACACGAGATAATCGGCCTGACAACAGGTTTCGCGCATCACTGGGTTGCGCCCCGGCGCGGCATCGCCGGCGTCAGCCGCTGACGTCGTTGATGCAGAAACCCTCCGGACCGATGTTCAGCGTGAAGACCGTGGCCTGGGTGACGCCGGACGAATTCGTCACCGGCACCGATACCTCGACGTCGGCGATGCCCGTCGACCTCGAGGTCAGCTGGTTGTCGGCGAATGCGGTGGTGCCCGTGAGTCTTCCCGGGTTGGCGGCCTGCACCGACCCCGGGCAGACCAGCGGGTACTTGCCCTCGGCATCGTCCGGATGCACCGGCTTGCCGATCCATCGGGACAGGTAGCGCTGGACAGCGTAGCGGGCGTCGCCTTCGTTGAGGCTGGTATCGGACCCGGTCGGAGCCACTCTCGGGCACGCGTACCCAGAGGCGATCTCGCTGCGCTTCACGCTGACCGTCTCGGTCGGCCCCTTCCAGATGATCGCGAACTGGCCGTCGATGCCGGGTTGCGCAATCGCGGCGAGGATCCCGTCCTTGTCGGCGTACATGTCCCTGGCATTCTTCGGGTCGATGGTCCAGCATTTGCCGACCAGCCGGCCGACATCACCGGCGACCAGGTCCCGTGCCCACGGTTGCAGCGCCGTCGCGGCGTTCGCGTTGCCGGGGACCTCGCCGATCGGCACATTCGAGGTCGGGGCCGACGGAGCAGTGTCCGCTGTCGAACTCGATTGCGGCAGTGCAGATGTCGCCGTCGCCGGCGCCGGCGCATGCGACGTCGTCGCCGAGTGGCCCGCATGCTGATCGTCCGAGCTGCAGCCGGTCAGCAAGGCGCACCCGACGATGGCCGCAAGGCCACCCATTTCCCATCCGCGGCTGTTGATCATGAGCACGACGATAGCGATAAAACATCCCAGGACAGCAGCTTTCGACCTGGACGTCCCACCGGCGGCACAATTGTCCGATTCTTCGGGCTCAGCCCGCCGGTGCCAGGTTCTCCCGGCTCAATCGCTGGCTGATCACCTGGGTGATGCCGTCGCCGCGCATGCTGACGCCGTAGAGCGCATCGGCGATTTCCATGGTCGGCTTCTGATGGGTGATGACGATCAGCTGGCTCTTCTCGCGCAGCTGCTCGAACAAGCCGATCAGCCGGCGCAGGTTGGTGTCGTCGAGCGCCGCCTCGACTTCGTCCATCACGTAGAAGGGTGAGGGACGGGCCCGGAAAATGGCCACCAGTAAGGCGACCGCGGTCAGCGACTTCTCGCCACCGGAGAGCAGCGAGAGGCGCTTGACCTTCTTGCCGGGCGGGCGGGCCTCCACCTCGATGCCGGTGGTGAGCATGTCCGAAGGATCCGTGAGCAGCAGCCTGCCCTCGCCGCCCGGGAACAGCTTGGCGAACACGCCGACGAACTCCCGTTCGACGTCCTCCCACGCCTCGGTGAAGACCTGCAGGATGCGGGCGTCCACCTCGGCGACCACATCGAGCAGGTCCTTGCGGGCGCTCTTGACGTCTTCGAGTTGTGTGGACAGGAAGTTGTAGCGCTCCTCCAGCGCCGCGAACTCCTCGAGCGCAAGGGGATTCACCTTGCCGAGGGTGGTGAGGTCCTTCTCGGCGCGTTTGGCACGGCGCTCCTGGGTCTGCCGATCGTATGGCATGGGCGCGGGCGCGGAGACCTGCTCGCCGCGTTCCTTGGCCTGCTCGTATTCCAGCCACTCCAGATCCGACGGCGGCGTCGGCACGTCGGGGCCGTACTCGGCGATCAGGTCGTTCAGCGCGATGCCGAACTGTTCGGAGATGGTCGCCTCGATCTGTTCGATACGCAAGGCCGCCTGCGCTTTTGCCACCTCGTCGCGGTGCACCGCGTCGGTGAGCTGAGCCAGCTGGGTTGTGAGGGCCCGGGAACGCTCCTTCACCTGATCGACCTGCGCGGCGCATTCGGTGCGACGTCGCACCAGATCGTCACGGCGCGTGGCGGCCTCGGCGACCACGATCTCCAATTCGGCGGCGATACGGGCACCGGATTCGGCGACGGCGGCCGCCACCTCGGCAGCCTTGCGCCGTGCCGCGTGGGCGCGTTCGGCGCGTTCGCGGGCCTCGCGCTCGGCACGGGCGGCCCGGCGCAGCGAATCCGCTTTACCGCGAACCGATTCCGCGCGTTCCTCCGCGGTGCGCACCGCGAGCCGTGCCTCGACCTCCATCGAGCGGGCCTCGGCCAGCGCGGCGGCGGCTTCCTCGCGGTCCCGGCCCGCGGATTCGGTGCCTGCCGCGCCGATGCCGTCGGCGTCGATGTCTGCGTGCTCGAGTTCGGCGTTGCGCAGCCTGGTCTCGAGGTCGGCGAGCGAGGCAAGCGACTCCTCGCGACTGGCCTCGGTGTCGGCCCGCTGGCCGGTCAGCTTTTCGAAGTCGGTCTGTGCGGTGCGCGCGACCTGCCCGAGCCTGCCGAGCCGGTCGTAGATCGCCACCAGGGCTTGATCGGATTCGTGCAGCGCGAGCAGCGCGTGGTCGACGGCGTCCTTGCGATCGGTTTGTTCGGCGAGCGCGCCCGACAGCGCGGCTTCCAATTCCTCCGCGCGGCGCTGGGCGGCGACGAGGTCGGCCTTGGCGGCGTCGATATCGGCCTGGATCTCCAGCTGGCTCGGCGCACGGTCGGATCCGCCGAGCACCCAACCCGTACCCGTGAGGTCGCCGTCGCGGGTGACCACCCGCAACTCCGGTCGGATCGCCAGCAGTTCGACAGCGGCGGCCAGGTCATCGACTACCGCGACACCGGCGGTCAACGCCACGATGGCACCACGCACGGTGTCCGGGCCGTCCACGACATCCGACAGCCAACGGGCACCGCCTGGCAGCGCGCCGCGCTGCGCGATCGAGACATCGGTCGCGCCGAATACCACCGCGGCGCGACCGCCGTCGGCTTCTTTCAACGCCCGCACCGCTGCATGCGCGCTGGCACCGGTATCGGCCGCCACCGCATCGGCGAGCGGACCGAGCGTTGCCGCAACTGCGGCCTCGAATCCGCCGTGCACCCGGATCAAGCCCGACAACGGACCGAGCAGACCTTCGGCGCGATGCTCGACCAGCCAGGCCGCGCCGTCACGGCGGGCAAGACCCATGCCGAGCGCTTCGATGCGGGCACTGAGGGAGGCGACCCGCTTGGTTGCGTCGCGGTCCTGTTCGCGCAGTTCGGCGACGCGCTGATCGGCCAGCGTCAGCGCCTGCACCGCATGCTCGTGCTGCGCGTCCAGACCCGCCTCACCCGCGTCGAGTTCACTGAGTTCACCCTGCACCGTGTCGTATTCGGCCTGCGCGGCATCCCCGCGATACCTGGCTTCGGTGATCGCTACCGAGAGCCTGGCGATCTCCGCGTCCACCGACTGTGCCCTGGTCCGCAGGGTGTCGACCTGTCCGGACAGCCTGGCCAGACCCTCGCGCCGATCGGCGATGGCCCGTACCGCAGCCAAGTGCGCCTGCTCGGCGGCCTTGGCAGCCTGCTCGCGTTCGCCGAGCTGGTCACGCGCGGCCTCCAACGTCTCGACCGCGATCTCCACCGCCTCACGCAGCTCAGCCTCCTCGGCCTCCACCCGCTGTGCCTCGGCTTCGAGCTGATCGGGGTCGCGGCCGGTACCGACCGGGGTTTCGGTGTCCAGGTGACGGGCCCGGTCGCCTGCGATACGGATGGTGGCGTTCACCCGCTCGGCCAGCGCGGAAAGCTGGAACCAGATCTGACCTGCGGCCTCGGCGCTCGGCGTCAGCCGGGAGAGCTGGAATTCCTGCTGCGCCAGTGCGGCGTTCGCGGCATCGAGTTCGGTTTGCACCGTGATGTGCTGCTCGCGCGCGTAAGCCTCTTTGCTCTGCTGACTTTCCAGCTCGCCGCGCCTGGTGACCAGATCGTCGGCGGCAAGGCGCAGTCGTGCGTCGCGCAGATCTGCCTGCACGGTCTGCGCGCGCCGCGCCACCTCGGCCTGCCTGCCGAGCGGCTTGAGCTGGCGGCGCAGTTCGGTGGTGAGGTCGGTGAGCCTGGCGAGGTTGGCCTGCATCGCCTCCAGCTTGCGGACCGCCTTCTCCTTGCGCTTGCGATGCTTGAGCACGCCTGCGGCCTCTTCGATGAAGGCGCGACGGTCCTCGGGGCGCGATTCCAGGATGGCCGAGAGCTGGCCCTGCCCGACGATCACGTGCATTTCCCGGCCGATACCGGAGTCGCTGAGCAGTTCCTGCACGTCCATCAAGCGGCAGGAGCTGCCGTTGATCTCGTATTCGCCGGCCCCGTCGCGGAACATGCGCCGGGTGATGGACACCTCGGCATAGTCGATCGGCAGCGCACCGTCGGAGTTGTCGATGGTCAGCGTGACCTCGGCGCGGCCGAGCGGCGCGCGGCCGGAGGTGCCCGCGAAGATGACATCCTGCATTTTGCCGCCGCGCAGCGCCTTCGCGCCCTGCTCCCCCATCACCCAGGTGAGCGCGTCGACGACATTGGACTTGCCCGAGCCGTTCGGGCCGACCACACAGGTGATGCCCGGCTCGAAGCGCAGCGTCGTCGCGGACGCGAAGGACTTGAAGCCCTTCAACGTCAGGCTCTTCAGGTGCAAGTTCGACGACCCTTCCGTGCGGTGGCCGGAGATTCGGACTGGTCGCCCAGCCCTGCGGAGCGACCAGTCATGGTATCCGTCGCCGGCCGGTTACCCCGTCAGCGGGCGGGCACCACGCGGACGCGGCACGCTCTGGTGCACGAGTTCTCCCCGATACTGCAACCACAGACACAGGTAGGTTATCGAGGATCCGTCGAGCGGCACTCTGGATGGCACGTTCCTCGACTTCGACGCCACCCTTACACCGGGCGCGTGACCGGCCGTCCGCAGTTCCGGCTTGTCCTGTCGCGATGCCCGGACGACGCATACGATCCACTCTGATCGCCCGCCGGAATCTATTTGGGAGCACAGAGGATGCCAGCCGCCTCGGCCGCAACCATCGTGACGCTGCGGCTTGCCCGGATCACCGCGCTGGTGCTCGGCAGCCTGCTGTTCCTCTATGCGTTCGAGTTCGGCGACAACTCGGAATCGACGAGCTGGTGGGTGCAAATCGGCATTGCGACCGGGTTGGGGATCACGGGCCTTGTCGCAGGATATTTCCAGATCACGGTGGCACAGCGGGTCGGGGAGCACGAGTTCCTGATCACCTCCGCGGGACGGTCCGTGCGCGCCAGTATCGTCACCTCGGGAAATCTGGTCTTCCACGGACACGACCTCGGCGGCCCGGATCCGGAATACGAATGGACCTGGACCTTCCGCCCCACCTCCTTCCCCGCCATTCGGGCGGTACTCGGCGGCGGCGGCGGCGATCTGCTCACCCTCCTCGAGGACACCATCCCCGAACTCGACCACCACTGCCGCCAGGATCCAGGAGCCTGGTTACGCCACCACGGCATCCCGGCCCGCTACCGCGAGAAGGGCGTCGACCCCGCGCATGCCACTCGTAAACTGCCGATTATCAAACCCGTGCTGTCCCAGCCCATTTCGTCCAGTCACGATCGGTCGTCGGCAGCACGACGCGACAATTCGACAACCGCGCACCGCCCCACCTCGGCAGCATCCCACCGCGCCAACGACGCCGCCGCACACCGCGACAAAACCTCGACATCGCACCGCGATCGTCCATCGATGTCCCGCCGCAGCAAGACAGCACCGGCACGTCAGGACCAATCGCCGACTTCGCACCGCGCCCAAGCATCTCCGTCACACCGCAATCAACGTGCACCGTCGGACGACGACCAACCCGCACCGGTACACCCCGACCAACCGCCGACTCGCCGCAGCCTGCCATCGCCCGCTATTCGCGAGCAGGCACCATCGTTGTACGAGCCGCCCCCGCGATCGCATCGCGATCGGCGGTCATCGCCGCACCGCGACCTACCTCCGCCGCCCCCGCACAGTCGAGCATCTCGATCACACCGCGACGTACCACGACCGCCATGGGACGACGAGCCGTCGGGCGCGCACGACATCGACGTACCGGACGTATTCCCGCACGAACCGCCGGACAGACGCTGGAACGAATCGCAGGCCCGACGCCGTGGCGAGCCATCGAACCAACAGTGGGACGAGCCTTCCGACACCTACGGACGCGCACCTTCCGACGCACAGTGGACCGAATCGCCGCCACCGAACCAGCCCCGAGCATTTGACCGGCACTGGAACGAACCGCAGGCCGCACGCTGGAGCGAGTCGCCGAGCCGACAGTGGGACGAACCATCCGACACGTACGGACACCCACCCTCCGACGCACAATGGGTCGAGCCGCCCCCGAACCAGCCCCGAGCACATGACCGCCCAGCTCGGTAGCCCGCTGCTACCCGACATCCTGCCCGCCGTGACCGAATCACCACGCATGACCGTCGGTGTGCTCGCGTAGTCTGGCGGCCGCGGCAATGCCGCCTGCAATCAAGGTGCCGGTGCCGGACTGGATGTCGGTGCCGGACCCGGTATCGGTGTGGCGGACGGCGCTGTCGGATCGCCGAGCATGGCGGCGTCTCAGCTCGTTCGGCGACCGAAGCGGCCGGACTCGAAACCGGCCACCATGCGAAAGGCGAGGACCGCGCCCCAGGGGCCGATCACCCATATCGGCCAGGGATAGGTGAACTCACCGACGCTGAGCGAGATAGCACCCCAGATGGCCAGGACGAGCACGCTGACCCCGAGCCAGGAGGTGCCCTCGATCTGCTGCCAGATCGGGAACCTGGCCGGCGCTTTGGCCCGAGCCGATGACTCTTTCGACAGCTTGGGCAGGTCCGACAGCACCAACTGCAGGTCGTCGCGGGTGGCGGTGGCGTAGACGCGCGCGACTCGCTGGTCGTACTCGACCAGGTCGATGCGGCCGTCCGCCAGATGCCTGCTGAGCAGCTTCACGACCTTGTCACGCTCCGCGTCGGAAGCCCGAGTTCCAGGTGAGATTTCCATTTCCAGGTCCTAACGACGAGTTCCACACTCCACAGTGGAAGGTGACATAAGAATGTACCCTCCAATGTGGAATGTCAAGGGTGCCGAATACACGAGAGCGCGACAACAAGCTCACACCGAAGTGGCCCGCCCGCGCGACGTGCGGAAGTTCGGCCCGTTTCGGCGTGCACAGCACCGCCCACCAGGGCAGACGGCCGCCGCTACAACAGCCCGAGTCGACTATTGCGCCAGTGGCCTGGGTCACGTTAGGCTCCCGCCACCTAAGTGAATATCGATTAACCATCTCCGGGATGCGGCCACGCCACAAGGCCGCGCAATCGGCAAGTAAGGAAACGATGTATCTCACCCAGTCGCTGCATCGCGCGATGCAGCAGCGCCCGGATTCGATCGCCACCATCTTCGGTGATCGGGTTCGCACGGTGGCCGAATCCCACAACCGCATTGCCCGGTTCGCCGGCGCGCTCCGCAATCTCGGTGTGCGGCAGGGCGATCGGGTCGCCATCCTGGCGTTGAACTCCGATCGCTATCACGAATACTTCTTCGCGGTGCCGTGGCTCGGCGCGGTGGTCAACCCGGTCAATATTCGCTGGAGTCCCGCGGAAATCGTGTACTCCCTCCGGGATTCGGACACCAGGGTGCTGCTTGTCGACGACGCGTTCGCGCAGGCGATCGGGCCGATCCTGGCGGAGTTCCCGGAGTTGCGCACGGTGATCTTCATCGGCGACGGCGTGCAACCGGCGGGAACCCTCGATTACGAAACGCTGATCGCGGAAAGCGAACCGGTCGAAGACGTTCGGGTCGGCGGTGACGAACTGCTCGGTGTCTTCTACACCGGCGGGACGACCGGCTTCCCCAAGGGCGTCATGTTGAGTCATGCCAACGTCGTCACCTCGGCGCTCGGCTCGCTCGCCACCAACCATGTCATCTCCATCGGCGGTCGATTGCTGCACGCCGCCCCCATGTTCCACCTCGCCGACTTCGCGGTCTGGGGGTGCGGCAACCTGGCGGGCTCGACGCACGTCATCGTCCCGATGTTCACACCTGCCGGTGTGCTGCAGGCCATCTCGGAGCACCAGGTCACCGACGGACTGCTGGTGCCGACGATGATCCAGATGCTGGTCGACGACCCCGCGGCGGCGGATGTCGATCTCAGCAGCGTGGAGCACCTCGTCTACGGTGCGTCCCCGATCTCTGAATCGGTCCTCGCCAAAGCGCGCAAGACCTTCCCGGCCGCCGGGTTCACCCAGGCATACGGCATGACCGAGTTGTCGCCGATCGCGACCCTGCTCTCCCCCGCCGACCACGACGATCCGGTGCTGGCCAAAACAACGGGCCGCGCCGCGCCGCACGTCGAGATCCGGATCGTGGACGCCGACGACAACGAGGTTCCGCGCGGCACCGTCGGTGAGGTTGTCGTCAAGGGCGCCAACGTGATGCTCGGCTACTGGAACAAGCCGCAGGACACCGCCGAGGCGATCCGTGATGGCTGGATGCACACCGGCGACGGCGGCCGCATGGACGACAACGGCTACATCTCCGTCGTCGACCGCCTCAAGGACATGATCATCACCGGCGGCGAGAACGTCTACAGCATCGAGGTCGAGAACGCACTGGCCAAGCACCCCGCCGTCGCGACGTGCGCGGTCATCGGCATCCCCGACGACCAGTGGGGCGAACGCGTCCACGCGGTCGTCGTCCTCCTACCCGGCCGGCAAACAACCCCCGACGAACTCACCATCCACTGCAAACAATTGATCGCCAACTACAAAATCCCCCGCAGCATCGAATTCGCCGACGCCCTCCCCATGTCCGGCGCCGGCAAAATCCTCAAACGCGACCTCCGCCAGCGCTACTGGGACGCTGGCGGCAGCCAAGTCTCGTAAAGACTTCCGACGAGTGGCACATGGCGGCGCGAAAGGCCGAGAAGGCCCTTCCGCGGTGTGCCACTCGTCAGGGCTAGAGGATGGCGAACGCGACAACCAGGCCGAGGGCGAAGTGGGCGGCGGCTACGACGAGCACTTCGGTGGTGTAGGTGTCGGCGTGCAGGGCGGCGCCGATATCGATGCCGAGGGCACGTTCGATGACCCGGACCGAGATGACCTGCGCGATGATGCCGACAAGCCCGTAGACGAGGGCGGCGATCAGGCCCTCGGACAGTTTGCCCGCCGAGGCGTAGGTGGCCAGAACCACGATGAGGGCCATGCTGACCATGCCGGCGGCGGTGACGATGATGGCGTTGGGCTTTCCCTCGGCCACCAGCTTGCGCAGTTTGCCGGGGGTGGTCAGGTCGATGGCGTAGAAGCCGACGAGCATGAGGGCCAGCCCGACAATGGCATAGAGGATGATCGCCCCTACGCCCTCGCCGAGCGAGTTCCAGTACCCCGATTCGAGGGCGACTGCGGTCATCATGGTCCTTCCGAGGTGAAGTGAATGGTCAGCTGATGATGCGGTGCGGGACGAACGCCGAGCCGTCATCGGTGATAAGACCGGCCGTTTCACGGATGCCGAGCCCCGCGGCGGTGTCACCGACGATCCACGCGCCGAGCACCGGACGCATATCGTCGAATTCCGGGAGCGGGTCGAGCAATTGGTAGACGAAGCCTTCTTCGCCGTAAACACCACCGGTGGCCGTCTCCAGGCCGGCGCCGACGATCGTCATATTCGCGCCTTCGCGGCCGAGCTTCGGTTTGCGGATGTATTCGGTGAGCTCGTTGGGTTGATCGAGATAGGCGGGCAACAGGTTCGGGTGACCGGGGTACATCTCCCACAGCACAGCGAGGATCGCCTTATTGCTGAGCAGCGTCTTCCACAGCGGTTCGATCCACATGGTCTGTGGCAGGCTCTCGACGACCCGCTTGCCGAAATCGTCGTCGAGCACCCACTCCCACGGGTAGAGCTTGAAGATCGCATCGATCGGGGACTCGGCCAGATCCACGAAGCGGTCGAGGTCGGTGTCGACACCGACCTCTTCGATCGGCAGCGCGACGGTATCGAATCCGGCCTCCGCGGCAGTCTCCTGCATGTAGGCCGTGGTGACATTGTCCTCACCGGTGGCGTCCGCGGAGGACCAGGTGAAATGCAGTTGCGGTGATGGCAGGGTGTCACGCAACTCGGTCCAGCGCTCGACGAGTTTCTCGTGCAAGGAGTTCCACTGGTCGCCACCCGGGTACAGCGCGGTCAGCCAGTGCCACTGCACAATTGCCGCCTCCAGTAGCGAGGTCGGCGTATCGGCGTTGTACTCCAACAGTTTTGCCGGACGTCGTGCGTCATAGCGCAGGTCGAAGCGGCCGTAGACGTGCGGGTCGCTGCGCCGCCAGGATTCGGCGATCGGACCCCAACTCCATTCGGGCAGACCGAAATCCTTGAACCGCTCGGTGAGCACAATGTGCTCGACCGCGTTCAGACACATCGAATGCAGCAACTCGACATCGGCCTCCAGCGCGAGGATCTCCGACATCTCGAACTCGTAGTGCACCGATTCGTCCCAGTAGGGCCGAGGCTGGCCACTGGCATCGCGCCCCGGCGAGCCGTAGACCAGCCCCTGCTCCTCGGTGATCTGCCGCCAGCCCTGCCGTGGCGTACTGCGCACGCGCCGCATTACGATCCGCTCCCGCTCTTGCTGCTGCTGCCGAGGCCGCCGCGCTGAATGCTGGTGCCGCTCTTGGTCTTGATGTCGGCGCCCTTGGGCTGAATGGTGGTGCCGCCCGTCGGTGGCTTGCCGACCGAGTTGTTGCCGCCGTAGTAGTACCGGTACTGGCTGCCGTTGTAGATGAAGATGCCGTTGAGACCACTGTGGCCGCCGCTGGAACTGGCCGACGCTTTGTCGCAGAGATCATCGTCGACGACGACCTCTTTGCCGTTCTGATCGATCTGAGTACAGTACGCGGTCACCTGATCGGGCTTGGTGAGCGCACGGTAGGCGAGATAACCACCGCCGACCAGTCCTGCGACACCGACAATCGCGACACCACCGATCAGCATCCGCTTGCGTGTGCGCTTCTTGGCCTCCTCGGCGACCGCGGCAGCACGCTGCTCTTCCTCGGCCCGCTTGCGCGCTTTGTCCCGCGCTCGCGCCTCGGCCACCGTCGGCGGACGCGGCTGGGTGAGACCCGGTTCCTGCCGCTGAATGCTGCCGTGCCGCGGCGGTGTCGAGAAACGACGCTGCCCCTGGTCGGCCGGCGGGTAGCCGGGCGAGGGTAAACCCGCTTCCTGGGCTCCGGAATCCGATCCCGGCGGCGTCGCAGCGGCAGGATCGGGTCCTGAATGTTCCGCGAGTGTCGGTGCATCCCCTTGCGGCACAGCCGTTTCCGGCGAATACTCGGCCAGCGTCGGAGGCTGCGGCTCGGGCTCGGTGTGCTCTGCGAGCGTCGGCACGTCCGGTTGCGACCCAGAGGTATCCGGCGTCTCCGATCGGGATCCATGCGCAAATTCCGAATCGGCGGGTGGGCGAGTGGGATCCGGTGTCGCGGGTGGGGTGGGCGCGGGCGTACCAGAGGTCGGATCGGGGTCGCCGGAAGCAGGCCGGTCGCCGCGGTGACCGCTGCCCGGATCCTGCGTACTCAACGATCACTCCCCTTGGTCGCCGCTAGCACCACTCAACGCTCCTCGAATCCGGTCAAATCGCCCCGCGGGGCGTCCCAGCTTTCCACAACGAGGTCCACCCGGCCAGGCGTATCCCCGGAACGCAGCAAATCGAGCAGCCGCACGCAGTCGCGCCGCGGCCCCTCGGCCACCACGTGCACGCGGCCGTCGCGGGCGTTGGTCGCATGCCCGACCAGGCCGAGTTCTAGCGCGCGTGCCCGGGTCCACCAGCGGAATCCGACACCCTGCACCCAGCCGTGCACCCAGGCGCTGAGTCGAGCGACCTCGGACGCTGCGTCGACATGCGATGTTTCGCTCATCGGGCCTCAGGGGTCGGTGCAACAGCCAGGACAGACACCCGAACCCGGCGGGCGCGGATCCGCATTGCCCGATCGAATGTCATCCAGCCTCCAGCATCTCCTCGCCGATACCCGCACCGGACGATACCGATAGTCGTCGCGCAATCGCCTGACCGGACACCGAAGGGCCCGGCGCGGCTCACCCCTCGACGTCGAAGGACAACGTCACCTTGGTGCCTGCCTTCAAGGTCCGGCCGACGGTGCACACCTTGTCGATGGCGCGCTGCACGGTCACCAGCAGCCGCTCGCGGGCCTGCTCGTCGAGCTCGCTGAGGTCGAGTTCGAAGACCTCGTCCAGTTGCGGGTACACCTCGTTTTCACGATCGGCGTCACCGGAGACCCGAATGGTCGCATCGAAGTTGTCGCCGAGCTTGCGCGAGAGCGGGAAGTCCGCGCTCAGACCCGAGCACGCGGCCAAGGCGATCTTCAGCAGCTCGCCAGGAGTGAAGGCGCCGGGCACACCCTGTGAGGCGATCAACACCTCGGCGCCGCGCGAGCTACGGCCGGTGTAGGCCCGGGTCCCGGTGCGCTCGACCCACAGGGCGGTCTCCCCTGGCGCGGTCGGTGCGGTGATCTGGGGCGCGGGTGCAACGGTCTGCTCAGACATGGTTTCGATCCTGCCATCTTCGTCGGAAACGGAGCACGCCTGGCAACGCCCCGACGCCCGCCCGCATTCCACACCGCGTGCCCGTCACACCACGCTGCGGCGTCTTGTGTCCGGTTGCGCCCCCGCCGCAGCCGCCCGGAAATATGCGGATCCGTGTCCGGGGTGTGCGACGCGGGACACAACCCCGCCCGGACGCGCATCCTTCCCCGGGGCGTCGGGTGCGGGCCCCGAGCCGCGTCCCTGGAAGCGGTGGCTACTCCTGGAAGCGGTAGCCCATACCCGCTTCGGTCAGCAAATGTTTGGGGTGCGAGGGGTCTACTTCCAGTTTGCGGCGCAGCTGCGCCAAATAGACACGGAGGTAATGGGTTTCGGTGGCATAGGACGGACCCCAGACCTCACGCAGCAGCTCCTTGCGGCCGACGAGTTTGCCGCGATTGCGGACGAGCATTTCGAGCATGCCCCATTCGGTGGGCGTGAGGTGCACGGTCTCGCCGTTCTTGGTGACCTTCTTGGCGGCGAGGTCGACGGTGAACGAGGACGTCACCACCACCGGGTCTCCCGTTTCGCCGTCGGTGGCGCCGCGGCGGACGGCGGCGCGCAGCCTGGCCAGCAGTTCGTCCATCCCGAACGGCTTGGTGACGTAATCGTCAGCGCCCGCGTCCAGCGCCTCCACCTTGTCCGCCGAATCGGTGCGCGCGGACAGCACGATCACCGGCGTCTGGGTCCAGCCGCGCAGACCCGCCAGCACCTCGATGCCGTCCATATCCGGCAGCCCGAGATCCAGGATCACCACATCGGGATGTTTGTCGGCCGCCGCGCGCAAGGCCGCAGCACCCGTCGGCGCGGTGATCACTTCATATCCGCGCACCGACAGGTTGATCCGCAGCGCGCGCACGATCTGCGGTTCGTCGTCGACCACCAGCACCTTGGTCGCAGGCGCTTCCTGCTTCTTGTCGGTCATTGCGGCTTCCTGTGTCGTGTGGGCTGCGGCGCCAGCGTCGACCACAGTGCCACCGTCGATTACGTTCGCTGTCATCATCGGCTCCCGGCCTCATGATCGTCGGCAGGCACATCGATACGTGTCGCAAGTCGGTGATCCGTAGTCCGGTCGGCGGGCGGATCACCCGGCCCGCGATCGTCGGTCACCGGATCGACACGCACGCCCGAGCCAACATTCATCGTCGGCTCGGCATGCAAGGGATCGCGCCTCGCCACGCCGACCTCGGATGTCGAATCGGCATCCGCAGATCGCCCGGCCACTGCTCGATCGGCGGACGCACCCGGCCCGGGTGTCGAGGCCGGTTGGGCGGGTCGGGAATCCGAGCGCTCGACCGCGGTGCGCCCAGCAGATGCGGCGCCCTCCGGCGGCCCAGTGGTGTCGTCGTCGGCAGATAGGTCGACGAGCATCGTCAATCCGCCGCCCGGAGTCGGTTCGGCGTGCACTGTGCCGCCCATGGCCTCAACGAATCCGCGTACCACCGAAAGGCCGAGGCCGACACCGGTGGTGTTGTCCCGATCGCCGAGGCGTTGGAACGGTTCGAACAGCTGCTCCTCGGTGCCGGCGGGCACACCGGGGCCGGCGTCGATCACCGCGATCGAGACACCGTCACCGGTGCTTTCGGCGGTCACTCGCACGGGGGTGTCGCGCGGCGAATGGCGCAGCGCGTTGTCGATCAGATTGGCAAGGACCCGTTCCAGCAGACCGCTGTCTGCCAGCACCGAGACCTCGCCGACCTCCACCTTCACCCGATCCATCGCCGCGCGCCGCAGCCCGCGCGTCCCCATCCCGACGCTCACCAGTGCCCGGTGCGCCACCTCGTCCATATACACCCGCCGCATTTGCGGGGTGATCACACCGACCGCCAGTCGCGACGAGTCGAGCAGATTGCCGACCAGCGCGGTCAGCTGGTCTACCGATTCCTCGATGGTTTCCAGCAATTCGGTGGTGTCCTCCGGAGAGAACTCGATGTCGTCACTACGCAGGCTGGAAACCGCGGCTTTGGCCCCGGCCAGCGGCGTGCGCAGGTCGTGGCTGACAGCGGACAGTAGCGCTCGCCGCAATCGATCGGCCTCCAGCAGCGCAGCCGACGCACTCGCCTCCTCGGCGAGCCGGGACTGGCGGACCAATCCCGCGGCCTGGTTGGCGACCGCATGCAGCACCGGCCGGTCGCCCGAGTCGAGCGTTCTGCCTGCGAGCAGCAACCAACTGGTGGTGTCGCCCGCCTCGATCGCGGTCTCGGCATCGGCAACCCGCTGCGGCGGCTCGACGCCGACCGCGGCGACCACCTGGCTGCCGGAGACCATGCTGACCGCGCGCAGGCCGAAGGTCTCCCGGACCTGCTCGAGCAGGTTGGGCAGATCCGCGCCGTGCAGGACAGCGCCCGCAAACATCGTCAACAGCTGGGCCTGCCGGGAAGCCTTACGCGCCTGCCGGGTTCGCTTCGCCGCCACATCGACGAGTGCCGCCACCGCGACCGCGACGATGAGCAGCACCACCACAGTGACGAAACTGTCGGGTTCGGCGATGGTGAGGCTGTAGCGGGGATCGGCGAAGAACCAGTTCAACAGCAAGCCGGAGAACAGCGCCGAAAATGCCGCTGGGACAACGCCTCCCAACAGTGCAACAGCGACGACGCCGATGAAGAACATCGCGCTCAGACCACCGAGCTCGAGCATGCCGTCGAGGAACGCGGCGCTGACCCCACACACGATGACGGGCACCAGCACCGCGGCGAGCCAGGCGAGGACCGGTTGACGCGGCCAGAACGAGCGCCAGCGCAGGCCACGATTGGCCTCCTCGTGCGTCACCATGTGCACGTCGATCCGGCCCGACTGCTGCACCACCGACGACCCGATGCCTTCGTCGAAGATGCGCGCCCACCGCGAACGCCGGGAGGTACCGAGAACCAACTGGGTTGCGTTCACCTCGCGCGCGAATTCCAGCAGTGCCGTCGGCACGTTGTCACCGGTCACGGTGTGCAGACTGGCGTCGAGACTGGCGGCAAGCTCGCGCAACCGTGCCATCCGCTCGGTCGAAACCCCCACCAACCCGTCGCCGCGCACGACGTGCACGAGCACGAGTTCGGCGCTCGACTTGGTGGCAATGCGACTCGCCCGGCGCACCACGGTCTCGGACTCCGGACCACCGGTCACCGCGACGACGACGCGTTCGCGGGCCTCCCACAACTCGGTGATCTTATGATCGGCGCGGTACTTCGCGAGCGCCGAGTCGACCTGGTCGGCGAGCCATAGCAGCGCGAGTTCGCGCAGTGCGGTGAGGTTGCCGGGACGGAAGTAATTGCGCAACGCCGCGTCCACCTTCTCCGCGGCATAGACGTTGCCGTGAGACAGCCTGCGCCGCAGTGCCTCTGGCGTAATATCCACAAGTTCGACCTGGTCTGCGCTCCGCACCACCGCATCGGGCACCGTTTCGCGCTGCTGGATGCCGGTGATCTGTTCGACGACATCGTTGAGGCTCTCCAAGTGCTGAACATTGACCGTCGAGATGACGTCCATGCCGGCATCGAGCAACTCCTCGATGTCCTGCCAGCGCTTTTCGTGCTTGCTGCCCGGTGCATTGGTGTGCGCCAACTCGTCGACCAGCACCACCGCGGGATGCCTGCGCAGCACCGCCGCCACATCGAGTTCGGGGAAGCTCGACCCGCGATATTCGATCGTCAAGGGCGGTATCCGCTCGATGCCCGCCAGCAACTCCGCGGTCTTGGCCCGACCATGGGTCTCGACTACCGCAGCTACCACGTCGCGACCGCGTTCGAGCCGCCGGTGAGCCTCGCCGAGCATGGCGAAGGTTTTGCCGACTCCCGGTGCCGCACCGAGGTAGATGCGGAGTTGGCCGCGTTTCACTCTTCCATCATCGCGCGCGTCGGCGTACCACCGGCAACTCGTACCCGGTCCGCCGCGAGGTCCGTTTCCCATGCGCCGAGTTCGCGCTCGGCCGCCAATGTCGACAACGCGCGGATGGCCAACGCGCAACACACGAATCCGACGATCACCGCAACCGTGACAGCCGACATGAGTAATCCTCTCCACAACCCGAACAAAGACCGGTTGCGCTGGATTGGTCCGCCTGGCCGGTGTTGTCGTTTCTACCTCGCGATCGCACGATGAACTGGATCTTTACGGTGTGTTGACGGTATTGCCGCGCACCTTGACGGCATTTCTTCAGCTATACCGGGCCGGGGCGTAATTGAATAGCGAAAGCGGGCGTCGGCTGCCCAAGGAGTGGAACGTGGTTGCGACCAGCTGTGGTAGCTGCGCTTCCAGCGCATAGCCGCGCCGATGTCGTTGTGCGTGGTCTGCATTGATTGCCGGGTATTCCCAGGTTCGTCAGTCGCCCGCTCGGGTCTCGCCGGCTTCGCGGAAGGCCGCACGGATGTCGCTCAGGCTCGGTGCGTCCGGGACGATATCGGGGAGGTCTGGCATGTCGTCGGCTGCGGCAGAGGTCTCGGCGATCAGCGCCTCGGCCCGCTCTTGCGCCGCACGCGCCGCCGCCTGTGTCGCTTCGGTGATGGACCGGCCGAGCTGCTCGGGCGTGGTGCGCATCGCCGCCATCGTCAGCTGTACGTCGCTGAGAACGCCCTGCGCATCCACTGTCACCACCACCAGTTGGTCGGGTGAAGTCGCTTGCACGCGTATGGTTTCGAGCTGACGATACGCTTCGACTACCCGAGCCTGGTGCTGTTCGTAGGCATCGAGGATGTCGTTGACCTGGTTGCGCAATCCATTGTTGACCGAGCGCAGGCCATCATGCGTCCACTCATCCATGGAGCGTCCTCCCTCGACCTCGGTGGCTCAGCCGGCCCCGTTGGGGTTGGTGGCGACGATCCTCTCACGATTCCCGCACCCCTGGCGCGGTCGACCGAACCCCCTTCGACCACCGAGTTCGCCGAAGCACATCCGGTCCGCGCCCGTTGCGGGACGGGTCGAGCCCGCGCGGCCGAATAGGTACCTCAGCCGATCGCGCAGCTACCTATTCGAGCCCGAGGGCACGCTGTATCCGGGCGGCTGTGTCCGGATCGACAGGACCGCTCGGCCGGGTGCGGCGCGGCTGCGGGTTCTGCTCGGCGAGCGGAAGAAGCTCTGCGTAGCGCGGGTCGTCGGGCCCGATTCGGCTGACACCGTCGTAGTAGACGCCATCTTCGGTCCGGCCGCTGAACGGCAACAGGATCGTCACGCCGTCCTCGGCAAGCATGGGTGTACCGGTCGAGTCATAGTGCGCTGTCAAAGTAAGCTCTCACTTGTGTGGCCAGATCTGGGTGGTCCACCGTAAAAATCCTCATCGCTTCGGCGCCGGAGCGCCACGCCGCGAATGCCGCGGCGAACGATTCAACTGGAACGTCGTGGTGTGATGCCCAACCCCGCTGTCCGCTGAGGGCCTTCGTCAAGGCCTCGTGCACGCCCTTCCACTCGTCCCGTTGACTGAGCAGACGGCCTTGGTCAGCATACGCCTGGTCAACAGCGTGACCGAACTCGTGAAGTATCGTGCTTTCGTAGTGGTAGAGACCGGAGTTGATGAAGATCTGCCGCGGTCCAGCAAAGTACACGCCGGTTATGCTGTCCCAGGGCCGGCCATTGAGTGTGAGAGATGGCCTGGTGAACTCGGTGCCTGGGAGCTGTGTGAACGGTCTGTCACCGATGATGATGCCGCCACTGGGCACTTCCGTCAGATAAGCCATGACCTTGTCGTATATACGCTGGGGCACGAACCCCAAGTCGTGGAGTTGCTCCAGTACTGCGGGAGTGTTGTCGTACGCCGCAATCCCGTCGACCATCGGTCGCTTCTCGAAATGTGCGACGGTCTCGAAAGTGGAACCCAGCTCTATCGTGTCGCGGTGGCGCAGCGACGTTTTCTCGAGGGGAACAACCGGACGGCCGTCGACCTTCGTTCCCAGCGCGGAGCCGTTGTCACGTATCCACGTCCTCCCGTTGTTGTCCACCCCGATGCTCGCGTGACCACCCGCGATACCTCGGGATCGGAGCTTGGCAGTCAGTGCCGGATCCGCGGCCCCGATCAGTACTTCGGTGCCGCGCGGCAAGGTAAGCAACGTCTCGCCCGCCAGCCATAGGCTGACGGGCTCGCCGGTCGGGAGCCCGATACTGTGCCCAAGGAGCGCAGCCTGAGCAGCAGCGGCAAGATCCTCCGCCATCTCATCCTTCGGACTCGGGTTACGCCGCAGACCCGCGGTATCAGGTGAGTCCGCGTCTTCCCGCCGTGGCGTGAGGTCGATGTCGCGGCCGCGCGCGCCGGCGGGCGGGCTGTCGTGTGGGTCATCTTGCGGCCTGAGACCAGTGCGCCGAGCAACACCTGGTTCCTGGGAGCCGGGTTCGGTTTTCGTCCACGGCGTCTTGGTCTTGCTGCTCGACTCTTGGTCGGACGAGCGCGAGCGAGGGGGCACGCCGGATGGTTCGGCAGTGGAGTCCTTTCGCACAGGCGCTTCGGCACGATCGGCGGTGCCCCGTGGCGGGACCGGCTCGTCGCCACGAGGCTGCGGCCGCAGGACCGCGTCGCCGGGCGGGACGATCGTGTCGTGCGCGTCTGCATCGGACTCGGGAGGCCTCACCCCCTCGTGACGCTGCTCGGCATCGACAACGGGCTCGCGCGGAACAACGACGGCGGGATCGTCGCCGGAGTCACCGTGACCGCGCTGCGGGCCGGGCAACGATGGGCGTTCGGATTCCGCTCCAGTGCCGGAGTTGCCGTGATTTCCGCCCGGATCTGCTGGAGTACGGTCGGGCGGCCGCGCATGCGGTGGTTGGTCGATCGATGCCGCATGGCTGATGCGATCCGGCCGGGATGCGGGCGGCAGGGAGCCACCGTCGTGGTTCACCTTTGGCACGTCTGGCGGAGAGTGGCTCGGGATCGACGTCGGCGGTGGCGGGTGTGCGGCAGGCCCGGCCACCATGGGTACACCGGCGGGTTCACGGGAGACGCCGGGTATTTCCGGTCGGACAGGTCCGAGCGGTGTGGTGTCAGCAGCAATGAGTGGGCGCTGTGGTGGCGGCCCTGCGGGGGTGTCGGCCGGTTGAGCCCGAGGGACGGCGGCGTAGGGCGCGAGTGGGTCGATGGAGTCGTCGGCGACAGTTTTGGGTCCAGGCTGGAGGGCATCGCCGGGGTCGCGATGGGACACGCGCGGGGCGGGTTCCGGTGTTGTGGTGTCGGGTCGGAGGGCACCAGGCGAAGGTGATTCGTGGTGCGTCGAGGTGCGGATGTCGGGTTCATGGCTCTGCGTGTGAGCTAGTTCGAATTCGCGGCTGCCGATCTGCGGCGGCGGCACGCTCGGTGGCGAGGGACTTTCTGGGTCGGCGATGATTCGGGCAGGTGGGTGTGGGTCGGGTGTCGGATCGGTCCGCTGTCGCGGGGTGGCAAGTGGAGGCGGCGGCGGTGTGTGCGGGTTCCCGGCGTGCAACGCGTACGCGCTACCGCCGACGACGCCACCGACGAAGCCGGTCACCAGCCCGGCGAGGAATTCGTCACGTGTCGGGAGGGCGAAGTGGCCGGTGTATGCGGCCTCGACACCCGCGGCGGCCATTGTTCCTGTGACGGCACCACCGATGCCGCCTGCTCCACCGAGCAGGAATGTGGTCACGATGGTGCCCGGGATCGCTGCGTGGATGCGATTGGCGACGAAGCGGGAGACAGCCGGTCCGACAGCGATGGCCAAACCCGCGCCCCCGGCGCCTCCTGCGGCACCGGCGACGCCGTAGGTGACGATCGGTTGCACATCGAGGCCCTTGCGGTTCCCATCGTGTATCTGTTTCAGTTCCGCCACCAGCGGGGCTGCGGCGCCGAGGACACCGCCGATGACTGTGGCGGTGATCAGCATGCGGGAACGGGTGACAGTGAAGGTCAGTCCGGTCGCGGTGATCTTGTCGAGGAGTTTGACAAGGAAGGCTCGCCAGCCGGCACTTGCGGCGGCCCGGTCCGCGACGGCTTTGGCCGCGCCGACATGCAGCAGCATGGCGTCGACGGCCAACTGCGCGACCAGAACCACGCCCATGCCCACCCACGTCAGCTGCCCCAGCTCGATGGAGTTGGCGCCCTCGTAGGACTGTCGGGCCAGGCTGTCGCAGTAATCGCCGTGTTCTCGCAGGGTGGCCGCGCACTGCCGGTAGCGCTCGGCGAGGCCGTTGCCGGCTTCTCCGCTGATCGTGGACGGCGTCGAATCAGCTTTCGCCGCATAGGTTTCGGCCAAAGTCCGGCATTGTTCGGAGGTGGCGGACCAGCTGTCACCGACGCGGCGAATCGCCGACGGGTCGCCGTCCGGGCACGGGCCGAGGACGGCCTCGACCAGCGGTTCAGGGAATCCGGACGGCAGCACAGCGATTCCAACCGTTCACCGGGGTCCGACTCATCGAGCACCGGCCGATCCTTGTGCCACCTCCGCAAGCAACCGATGCAGCACCTGCGCAGGCCCCTGCGCCTTCTCTGCACCCAGCTCGACCGTGGCGAAAGCGTCCGCCAGCGCCACGGCAGGGTCGAAGCTGCCTTGGGAAAGCCTTCGTCCGCTCAGCTGCCGACGCCATTGCTTGTAGTCGGCAACCACGCGCCCCAGGTGGTCACCTCGCCGCGTCCCGCTCACTGTCAGATACTCGGCGATCAGCGCGCGCTGCGCGGCCCGGAGAGTGCGGAGACCTGCCGCGATAACGAGTACTCGACCGAATTCGTGAACCACCGTCGAGTACATCGGACGATCCTCCGAACCGGGGCTGCGGTCTCCCGACCTGGTCTCGGCACGGACAGCCGTAGCAAGCAGTGCAGGATTCGCGGCAGCGGCGCGTTCGATGACGATCCACACAGACGATGACGGCCACCTCACCTCGTCCGAGCCTCGATCGCGCGACACGACACCGGACAGCGTGCCGTCGTGACGATCCGCCAGCTCGATACCGGCGAAGGGAACCGGGTACGTCGCCAGCATGTCGTCGAGCGCGGCGGCGATCTCCCTTACCGCGTGTTCACCGACACCCGCAGTTTCGAAACCAGCCAGCTGCAGGCTGTGCCGGTCGGCCATCTCCCGGGCGATACGCATGGTTTCGGCATCGGTCAAGGTATCGCTCGGCATCCGAAGCTCCGCGGATCCCGTACGCCGTTGGGGAGTCTTCGGGCGCGGCGACGATGCCGGCCTTGCAGCACCTGGTTGGGGACCTGGTGTCTGGGGTGCGGAGACTTTGGGACGCACGCTGCTCACCGGTGCGGGCGGCGTGTCTGTCGGCCTCGGCACCGGTGCTCTCGATGTACCTCGCGACCACGGGGAGCCCACCCGGCTGTTGTCGGCGCGATCAGTCGTCATCGGCCCCTGCCCCGCAGGAAGGCTTGTGGGGTTCGATCCGACCGGTGTCGCGCCAGAGATCGGCGGTGCCACCGGGGTGCCCGATGTCTGGATCGGGTCTGGCGGGCCTCCCACGGCGGGGTCGACATCTTGCGATCGGCCCGCGGAGTCGCTCTGGGGGCCCGGCTGTCGGGCCGCAGACTGTTCGGACCCCGTTTCCGGAAGGCTCGCGGCCTGCACCGTGTCGACGTATCGGCCGACGGCCGGATCGGCTGCTCGGGCCGCGTCGTCATGGTGCTGGACGGATGCTGGGGGCCGGCCTCCCAGGGTGTTCCCGGGGAAGGGCTCCGCCGGTTCGGCTACCGCGGGTCCGTCGACAGCTGGCGCGGGGCCATCGATGGTCGGTGTGGGTACATCGAGGTTCGCCCCATTGCCGCCGATCGGGCCCGAACGCCGGATTCGTGCGGCGCCGTCCAGATCTGCGCCTTCGAATGCGTCGGCCGCGTCAGCGACGCCGGCGCCCACAGCACGGAGGTTCGCGACCAGTAGTTCCAGGCTGCGCACCGCGCGCTCGGAGTCGGGAAGATAGGTCTCCTCGAAACTCTTCCCGGCACTGTCCTGGCCCCAGGGCGCACCCTCGTGCGCGATCGTCGTCTTCAACTCCGTGACGAAGCGAGATGCCTCGTCGGCGAGTTGGTCCAGGTCCGATGCCGACGCACGCAGTGCCCCGAGATCGACGTTCAGTGACTGAGCCACACCGACCTCCCTCATCATCGTCGTCGTGGCTTCAGGCCAGCAAATGTACGCCGCACAATAGCTCCATTATTCCCATGATTGGGAATAATGAGGTGGAAGGCGCGGTGTAGGGGTGCGTTTCCGCACGCGGGAGTTGACCGACGACCCGCATGCACGACCGCTTATCGACCGGACGGCAAGCAGATAACCGGCCCCGCGTCAGCACGGCGTGTTGATGGTATTGCCGCCGACTTCGACGGCATTCTCTCTGCTATCCCCGGCCGGGGCGTAAACGAACCGCAAAGGCGGATGACGGCGGCGCTAAGGAGTCGTAAGGAACCTCGGCACAGGGCCTAACGGACGCTTGACTCGGCCTGGCGCGCTCCACGGATGGAGTGCGAATGGAGGTTGTAAAGACATGTCTGTCGTGGTGTTCACGGTGCTCACCGTGGCGATCTTCGCGCTGCTGGGCCTCATCCAGCGGGGGGTGGAAAAACTGTGACCGCGAACCTGATCGGTCTGATTCTGGCCGTCCTCGTTGCGGTGTACATGGTCGCAGCTCTTCTTTTCCCCGAGAGGTTCTAGGTGAACACGACTACCGCGGGGATCGCCTTTCTAGCGTCCCTGATCATCGCGCTCGCGCTGGTACATGTACCGCTCGGCGACTACATGTTCCGGGTCTACAACAGCAAGAGGCACTCCCGCGCGGAGCGCGTTATCTACCGAGCGATCGGCGTCCAGCCCGAGGTCGAGCAGACTTGGGGTGTATATGCCAGAAGTGTGCTGGCGTTCTCCGCGGTCAGCGTGCTGTTCCTGTTCTTCTTCCAGCTGATCCAGGGCAAGCTGCCGCTGCACCTGAACGATCCCGGCACGGAGATGACCCCGGCACTGGCCTGGAACACCGCCATCAGCTTCGTGACGAACACGAACTGGCAGAACTACTCCGGTGAGTCGACCCAGGGACACCTGGTGCAGATGGCCGGTCTCGCGGTCCAGAACTTCGTTTCCGCGGCCGTCGGTATGGCTGTTGCGGTCGCGCTGGTCCGTGGGTTCGCGCGCAGGCACACCGGCGATCTCGGCAACTTCTGGGTGGACTTGGTGAGGGGTACCATCCGCATCCTGCTGCCGATCGCCTTCGTCTTCGCGATCGTGCTGGTCGCCGGTGGCGTGATCCAGAACTTCCACCTGCACGATCACGCGCAAACACTCAACGGCACCGAGCAGACCATCACCGGCGGCCCGGTGGCCAGCCAAGAGGTCATCAAGGAACTCGGCACCAACGGTGGTGGCTTCTACAACGCCAACTCCGCGCACCCGTTCGAGAACCCAACCACCTGGACCAACTGGGTGGAGATCTTCCTGATCCTGATCATCAGCTTCTCGCTGCCGCGCACCTTCGGCCGCATGGTGGGCAGCAAGAAGCAGGGCTACGCCATCGTGGCAGTGATGGGCACCATCGCGCTGATCAGCACGGTGCTGCAGAACGTCTTTCAGCTGGCACACCACGGCACCGTGCCGACCGCGGTCGGCGCATCACTGGAGGGTGTCGAAACCCGTTTCGGCGTGGCCGATTCCGCGACCTTCGCGTCCGCGACAACGCTGACCTCCACCGGAGCCGTCGACTCCTTCCACGACTCCTACACCAGCCTCGGCGGCATGATGACGATGTTCAACATGCAGCTCGGTGAGGTCGCGCCCGGCGGTACCGGCTCCGGCCTCTACGGCATGCTCATCCTCGCGGTCATCACCGTCTTCGTCGCGGGCCTGATGGTCGGTCGCACACCGGAGTATCTCGGCAAGAAGATCACGCCGCGCGAAATCAAGCTCGCCGCTTCGTATTTCC
The DNA here is from genome assembly GCF_045208035.1 of Nocardia sp. NBC_01009. Lineage (NCBI taxonomy): Bacteria > Bacillati > Actinomycetota > Actinomycetes > Mycobacteriales > Nocardiaceae > Nocardia > Nocardia sp. NBC_01009. The sequence continues at coordinate 7,195,766 of NZ_CP108695.1, forward strand.
TGATCAGCCCGCTGATCGTGCTGGTAGGGACGGCGGTGGCGATGGCAATGCCCGGTCAGCGAGCCAGTATGGCCAACACCGGGCCACACGGGCTTTCGGAGGTGCTGTACGCCTTCACCTCGGCGGCCAACAACAACGGTTCGGCGTTCGCCGGTCTGAGCGGCAACACCGAGTGGTACAACACCGCACTCGGCCTCGCGATGGTGTTCGGCCGGTTCCTGCCGATCATCTTCGTCCTCGCGCTCGCCGGTTCGCTGGCCAGGCAGGGCACCACCCCCGAGTCGATCGGCACACTCCCGACACACCGGCCGCAGTTCGTCGGCATGGTCGTCGGCGTGACCGTGATCCTGGTCGCGCTGACCTTCCTGCCCGCACTCGCACTCGGGCCGCTCGCTGAAGGAATCCACTGAAATGACCAGTCCCACTACTGAATCGACCGACTCCACGGCCGTGTCCGAGCAGCAGAAGAAGCAGGTCGAGCCGAAGGGCGGTCGCGTCGCGCGTGGCGCGCTCGACCCGAAGATGCTACTGACGTCCCTGCCGGACGCGGCACGCAAGCTCGACCCACGCACGATGTGGAAAAACCCGGTGATGTTCATCGTCGAGATCGGCGCCGTCTGGTCGACCGTTCTCGCGATCGCCGACCCTACTTTCTTCGCCTGGGCGATCGTGGTGTGGCTGTGGCTCACCGTAATCTTCGCCAACCTCGCCGAGGCCGTCGCCGAGGGGCGTGGCAAGGCGCAGGCCGACACGCTGCGCAAAGCGAAGACCGACACCATTGCTCGACGCCTTGTCGACTGGTCGCCCGGCGGCCGCGTGGTCGAGGAGAAAGTCGGCGCACCCGAGCTGCAGCGCGGCGACTACGTAGTCGTCGAGGCGGGCCAGATCATCCCCGGCGACGGTGACGTCGTGGAAGGCATTGCCTCCGTGGACGAGTCGGCCATCACCGGCGAATCCGCCCCGGTCATCCGGGAATCCGGCGGCGACCGCTCGGCGGTGACCGGTGGCACCACGGTGCTGTCGGACCGGATCGTCGTGAAGATCACCCAGGAGCCCGGCGCGAGCTTCATCGACAAAATGATCGCCCTCGTCGAAGGCGCCAGCCGACAGAAGACGCCGAATGAGATCGCGCTGAACATCCTGCTCGCCTCGCTCACGATCATCTTCGTGTTCGCGGTGGTCACCCTGCAGCCGCTGGCGATCTTCGCCAAGGCGAACAACCCGGGCGTGCCGGATACCTCGGCACTGGACGTGCACGGCATCACCGGAATCGTCATGGTCTCGCTGCTGGTATGCCTGATCCCGACCACCATCGGCGCACTGCTGTCGGCCATCGGCATCGCGGGCATGGACCGGCTGGTCCAGCGCAATGTGCTGGCCATGTCGGGCCGCGCGGTAGAGGCCGCCGGCGACGTCAACACGCTGCTGCTGGACAAGACCGGCACCATCACCCTCGGCAACCGGCAGGCCTCGGGGTTCGTTCCGGTGCCCGGCATTCCGGACGACGAATTGGCCGATGCCGCCCAGCTTTCCAGCCTCGCCGATGAGACCCCGGAGGGCCGCTCCATCGTCGTCTATGCCAAGCAGGCATTCAACAAACGCGAGCGCACCCCCGGTGAGCTGACCGGCGCGACCTGGGTGGAGTTCACCGCGCAGACCCGCATGTCGGGCGTGAACCTGTCCGATGGGCACCAGCTACGCAAGGGCGCGGCCAGCGCCGTCGTCGAATGGGTTCGCGCACAAGGCGGGGAGGTACCCCACGAGATCGGCGTGATCGTCGACGGCGTCTCCGCCTCCGGTGGCACGCCGCTGGTCGTCGGTTCGGCCGCAGACGGCAAGGCCCGCCTGCTCGGCGTCATCCATCTCAAGGATGTCGTCAAGCAGGGCATGCGGGAACGCTTCGACGAAATGCGTCGCATGGGGATCCGCACGGTCATGATCACCGGTGACAACCCGTTGACCGCCAAGGCGATTGCCGACGAAGCGGGTGTGGACGACTTCCTCGCGGAGGCCACGCCGGAGGACAAGCTGGCGCTGATCAAGAAGGAGCAGGACGGCGGCAGGCTGGTCGCGATGACCGGTGACGGCACCAACGATGCGCCCGCACTGGCGCAGGCCGATGTGGGCGTCGCGATGAACACCGGCACATCGGCGGCCAAAGAGGCCGGAAATATGGTCGATCTGGATTCGGATCCGACCAAGCTCATCGAGATCGTGGAGATCGGCAAGCAGCTGCTCATCACTCGTGGTGCGCTGACCACGTTTTCGATCGCCAACGACATCGCCAAGTACTTCGCGATCCTGCCTGCGCTGTTCATCGTGCTGTTCCCCGGCCTCGACGCCCTGAACATCATGCGGCTGGCCAGCCCGCAGTCGGCGATCCTGTCGGCGGTCATCTTCAACGCGCTCGTCATCATCGCGTTGATCCCGTTGGCCTTGCGCGGCGTGAACTACACGCCGACCAACGCATCGAAACTGTTGAGCCGCAACCTCACCATCTACGGCCTCGGCGGCATCGTCGCACCGTTCATCGGCATCAAGCTCATCGACCTCGTCGTCCAACTCCTCCCCGGGATGTCCTGATATGCGTATGTCAACTTGGATCCGGCAGCACGTAGCCGCGTTGCGTGCGCTGCTCGTGCTCACCGCGATCACCGGAATCGTTTATCCACTGGTGGTTTTCGCGGTTGCTCAGCTGCCCGGCCTGCACGACAAAGCCGAGGGCTCGCTGATCACCGTCGACGGAAAGACAGTGGGCTCCAGCATCATCGGGCAGTCGTTCACCGACAAGGACGGCAACGCGCTGGTGCAGTATTTCCAGAGCCGCCCGTCGGCGGCCGGCGACGGCTACGACCCGCTGTCCACTGCGGCGTCCAACCTCGGCCCCGAGAGCATCGTGGACACCCTGGACGGCGATCCGGCGAACGTGAAGCCGAGCCTCCTGTCCACCGTGTGCTCGCGCAGCAAGGCAGTCGCCGACCGTGAGGGGGTCGACGGCAGCCGTCCGTTCTGCACGAAAGACGGTGTGGGTGCAGTGCTCTCGGTGATCGGCCCGCGCGACGCCGACGGCGAGGTCTCGCAGCCGGTGCAGGTCGTCAGCGTCAACGAGGCGTGCCCGACGACGCCGTTCCTGAACACCTATAGGGGCGTCAAGGTCGAGTGCGCCAAGCCGGGCGAGGACTACTCGGTCGGCCGAATAGTCCCGATCTACGGTGACGCCTCGACCGACACCCCGGTGCCCACCGATGCCGTCACCGCTAGCGGCAGCGGCCTGGACCCGCATATCTCTCCGGAGTACGCGGCCATCCAGGTGGCGCGCATCGCCCAGGCCCGCAACATCTCCGAGGATCAGGTGCGGGCACTCATCGACGCCCACACCGATGGCCGGACGCTCGGCTTCCTCGGTGAACCACGCATCAATGTGGTCGAGCTGAACCTGGAGTTGGACAGCAAGTACCCGTTCCGCAGCTGACCCACTCCCAGATCGACCGAGGGCCGCCTTCATCCGCACTCAGCCGACGAAGGCGGCCCTCCACTTTGTGGCCCGAACCTGGCGCCAGCAGGCCGGGACGACGACTCGGGCCGGGCTAGTTCGCCGGGGCCGGCTCGTACGGCACCATTTCGGCGGGTAGAACCGAGAGCACCGCATCGACGTAGCGGTAGAACGCCGCGGTGCGGTTGCTCGAATTCTGGATCCAGTCGAGACCGAGATTGCCGTCACGGAAGAACTGGCGGCGTTGGCCGGTGGACAGTTCCAGCTGCACGCCCTTACCCCGGCGATTGCGATTGGCGATGTTCTGCGGGGAGTCGCCGTTGATGTTGTCCGGTGTCTCGTCGGCCACCGTGAATCCGGCACGCTCCAGTACTGAACGCACCTTCTTCATCAGCACAATGTCGCGGCCACCGACATGGGTGACGGGAGATGAGCCGCTCACACCGTGCCAGGACACCGTGTAGGAGCTCTGCTCGACCACGTGCACCCCGATGGGTTCGTCGAACCGGGTGGAGGTGATGTGCAGGTCGTCGTTGTCCTTCGGCTGAATCGCTTCGAAGGTGTAGCCGGCGCATTCCGCCTTCTGCGCCGCGTATCGAGCCAGCTCCGAGGTGCCCGCTTCGATCGAACCACCGTGGATGGCTATGTGGGCTACCGGCGTGCTGACGCCGGTTGACCCAATCGCGGTCCTGAGGTAGTCGATGCCTTCTCGCTTGGCTGCCGCGAGCTCCGCGTAGTTGCGATATTTGTCGTCGGCGGACGCGCGGCCTGCGCCTGCCAACAGGGCGACGGCAGCGACCAGAACGACCATGACTTTCTGCACAAGAGCAGGCTAGCCATCCTCGGCGACAACAAGATACAACTGCCTGCAAGCGGCGCAGCCCCTAGGCCGCGCCCAGCACCCGATCGAGAAGATGCTCGACGAGCTCCACGGCCGACTGTGCCGTGGAGTGCCCGGGCAGCATGCCCTGGGCGAGACCACCGGTGGTGGCCAGGATCAATTCGGCATCGAGATCCGGTACCACCGCCAACGAGGGGTCGGCTTCCCGGACACGCCTGAGCTGATCGGCGACGAGGGCGACCAATGCGCGGGGTGGTCTACGCACTCGACACCATCGGAACAGCGGGTCGCAGCGTGCAAACCGAGATCGACAGCTATCCCGGCGCCGGGCACGGGCTGCTGTGGGAGATCCCGGAGCAGGTGATTCCACGGAATCCTCGATTTCGTCCGGCAGCACGATCTGGTCGATATCTGAGGCACTGCGACAGGTCAGGCGTCGATGACGACCTTGCCCGTCGCCTCCGGAACCACGAAGGTGAGCAGGTGTTCGGCTTCGACGCGGACAGCCTGCTCGTCATCGAGCGAGAGTGGGTGCCACGGGGTGATGCGCACCGTGGCGTCGTCGAGTGCCCAGCGACCATGGACGAAACCGTCGACGAGGTACATCGGGACACCCCCGGACGCCTCCTTGGCGATCCGGCCGCGGTCTTCGTCGCTGATTATTCGGCGGCGGTCCCGGTGCCCGAGCAGTGAGTTGTCGAAGGCGGGCAGAAAGCGCACCGGGACCGGCAGATGCGGGTCGGCCAGCGGCGCTTCGGGCAGGTCGAACAGCTCTCTGCCCTGTTCGTCACGGAAGACGCGCAGGTTCGCACGCATGCCGTCGACCACTCCGGCCAGCCGGGTGATGCCCGCCCAGGCCTGGATATCCGCGACGCTCGCCGGGCCGAAGCCCGCAAGGTAGCGCAGGATGAGGGTCTCTCGCTGTGGTTGCGCGGACATCGGCGCGCCCATCCATTCCTCCGCGAGGCCGATGGTGACAGAGCGGTTGCGCCATCTGCCCCATGCGCCGGTGTCCGGGCCGTGCACCAGTGGAACCATGAGCTCGACCGCCTCGGCGAGCCTGCGGGTATGCCGGCCCGGAAAGCGTTCGGCGAGAAGCAGTCCCAGCTCGCTGCGGGTCAAGGTCCGGCCGGCAAGCAGCTCTCGGCCCGCGGCGGCGACCGCATGGTGGTCGAGGCCATCGATCTCGTCACGGAAGTACGCCGCCTGCAACGCCGCGCTGACGACGGGTTGCACCGTCGGCCGCAGCCAACGGAAATCCTCGGCGGCAGCCAGGTGCACGGTGCGCCGAATCATGCCCGAGCGCACCAGCTTCCGCTCTCTCAGCAGTTGCTCGAGCTCATCGTGCCGGAACTCCGCCAGCCGGGCCCACAGCCCGACGTATGGCCAGTTCGGTTCCTGCCCTTGCACCGCGACCAGGTGTTGCACGAGCTCGAGCGGCGTCATCGACACCCGCTGCACCAACAGCTGGCGCATCAACAGGGTTCGATTGAGCTCACGCAGCGACAGTTCGGTCATCCCGCCATCCTGACCGATGCCACCGACACCTCGGCACTCCACAGGTGGACTGTCGATATACGCATACATATACTGAGGACATGTTCGACCCCATCACCTTGACCGTCGGCGTGGCGATCGCGGGAGTCGGCTGGGCGGTGGGTCGATTCAGCCGACGCGGCACAGCGGCCGCCTCGCCCGCCCCCTGCGGCTGCGGCCACGACCTCGCCATGCACGACCCACAAGAGGGCATCTGTCACGCGGAGAGCTCCCGCAGGAGCAGCTCCGGATTGCGCGAATGGGTTCGCTGCGGCTGCCGCCGGTATACGGGGCCGACGCCCATCGAGGACTACTTCACCCGGCCGATCCTGCCGCCTGCGGAATAGACCCGAAGCGTCGTTCCATCGACATCTGCCGAGCCGGGCACGCGCGACCGAACAACGAGCATTGCGGCCCGCGGCTTGCCCAGCGGCGGAGTCAGCGGGTGACCACCTGCCAGCCGTCGGGCACCCGCGCCGAGATCACCTGCGTGCCCTCCGCCTCCAGATCGATGGTCACCGAACCCAGGCGCAGATCGGTCAGTGAGATCCGGCCCCACTCCGGCGGCAATTGTGGGCGCAGAGTGACGGTGCGGCCGGGCACATTCGGGTCGAGCCCGAGGAAGGAACGCACCAGCAACAATGGCGCCGCACTCGCCCATGCCTGCGGTGAACACGAGGTCGGGTACGGCACCGGCACCGCGAACTGATCACGCGGAAATCCACAGAACAGCTCGGGCAGTCGACCACCGAAAGCTGCTGCGGCATCGAGCAATCCGCTCGCGATACGGGTTGCCAACTCCACCGCACCGGGGACCTGCCGGTAGCGCAGCAGCCCGGCGACGGCGATCGCGGTGTCGTGCGGCCACACCGATCCGCAGTGATAGCTCATCGGGTTGTAGGCGCCCATCGACGAAGAAAGCGTGCGCAATCCGAAACCGGTGTCCATATCCGGGCCGGACAACCGCTGCACCAACTCGGCGGCATGCTCGTCGGTGGCGATGCCGGCCCAGAGACAATGTGCCACATTGCTTGTCAGCGCATCGACCTGGCGCTTGCCGCCGTCCAGCGCTACTGCGTACCAGCCTCTGTCGGACAGCCAGAATTGCTCGGCGAACTTGCCGCGCAGTTCGGCGGCCCGCTCGCGCAGCCGAGTCGCGACGCGTGGCTCGCCGAATACATCGGCGAGTTCGGCCCGAGCAAGCAGGGCGGCGTGCGCATAACCCTGCACCTCGCACAGCGCGATCGGGGCCGCGGCAAGATGACCTGCGGCGTCGTTGATTCCGTCGAAGCTATCCTTCCAGCCCTGGTTGATCAGACCTCGATCGCTGGCTCTGCGGTACTCGACGAAACCGTCGCCGTCCTGATCGCCGTACTCGGTCAACCAGCCGACCGCGGCGTCGGCAGCGGGCAACAAGGCCCTTATCGCATCGGGATCCGCGCCCCACCGGTGACATTCGGCGAGCAACATTACGAAAAGCGGTGTGGCGTCGGCAGTCCCATAATAAATGTTGCCGCCGAGTGCCTGTCCGCTCGCCGGGCCACGGCGCATCTCATGCATGATCCGCCCCGGCTCCTCCTCGGTAAGCGGATCGACCTTCTTGCCCTGCAATTCGGCCAGCTGTTGCAGTGTGCCGAGCGCCAGATCGACCTCCAGCGGCAGTGCCATCCATGCGGTCAACAGGCTGTCGCGACCGAACAGCGTCATGAACCAGGGGGCGCCTGCGGCGACGAACGGCCTGCCCTCGCCGGTTTCGTCGTGAATCTGCAAGGCGCCGAGATCACTTTCCGAGCGCCGCAACACCTGAGTGAGCAGCAAGTCGGTGGCGGCGATCTTCGTTGCGGTATCGCGCCACGCCTCGATCTTGCGGCTCGGTGCGCTGAGCCCACCGTGCTCACCCGGCGCCAGCGGTGCCTGGACGCGCTGGTTTCCCACAGTCGGCTGGGCGATGATCTCGGTCTGCCAGCTCCCCCCCGGCGGCACCACGATCCGCCAGACCAAGGTGCCGGGCAATACCGTGGGTTCGACGGTCGCCGTGACCGACAGCCCGCGCGCCCGATCGACGTGATCGTGCAACAACAGCTCGCCCTCGGCCACCGCTATGTCGGCTCTCCCGTGCCCGGCCCTGCCCTCTTTGACCGCGAACAGATCGAGGAAATCGGCGTCGACATGCAGTTCCAATGTGACCGCCGTCGGCTCGCGGCCCATATTCTCCAGCGTCAGTATCTCGTGCATCCCGTCGGCGATGAGCCGCTCGCGCACCACGAGCAGCGTGCTGTCGGCCAGCCCCGCCTGCGGCGGTCTTCGCAGCACGAACCGTGCCGCGAACGCTTCCGGGCTCAGCACCGAAAGCGGTTCGGCGGGCTTGCCGTCCACCAGCAGCTCCCAGCGCGAAATGACGCGTGCGTCCCGGAAGAACAGACCGTGCGGCCGGCCCGGCTCGACATCGCCGAGCCGGTTCGACAGACAGAACGTCGCGCCCTCGACCAGCGTCACCGAACTGTCGCAGCCGCCGAGGCCGGTGGGCTCGCCGGAGTTCAACGGTCGTGGGCTCTGTGGTTCAGGGCTCGGCGCAGCGCCGATCTCTGCTGTCATGCCAGTTCGCTCGCCGCAACCCGGACCGGAACGGTCTCATCGACCCAGCGGGCGGCTCGGGCCTTCCGTCCTTGCCGCAGTAGCCGGTGATAGACCTGCTCGTAGCCGCGCCCGAGCGTGTCGGCGCCGAAGTTCGCCTCGACATGCGCCCGGCAGGCGGCCGGATCCAGCTCGCCCACCTGAGCGATCGCCGCGGGCAGCTCGGCCGGATCGTCGCAGATCCGTCCGGTCACGCCGTCGACGATCACCTCGTCGACCGCACCGCCGCGCAGCGCGACCACCGGGGTGCCGCAGACCATCGATTCGATCATCACCATGCCGAACGGTTCCTCCCAGCGGATGGGGAACAACAGACAACGCGCACCGGAGAGTAGCTTGCGTTTGGCCGCCGCGTCGGCGAGTCCGAAAACATGATCGTGCTCGGTCAGCAGCGGTCGCACCACCTTCTCGAAGTACGCCAGCTCCGGCGGTTCACTGCACTTGCCAGCGAGCACTAGCGGAATACCCGCCGCGTGTGCGGCCTCCACCGCGAGGTGGGGTGCTTTGCACTCGTTGAACCGACCGAGAAACAATGCATAGTTTCCCTTGTCCGCACGGAACGGCCATTGGTCCACGTGCAGCGCGTTGTGTACGCGCCCAACCCAATTCAAGTCCGGCGCCAGTGCGCGCTGACGGTCGCTGATCGCCACGAGCGCGACCTCGTTGCCGAGTTCGCGGTAGTACCGATAGGAATCGTCCTCGACCGGGCCGTGCACCGTCACCACTGTCGGCAGTCCGAGCTTTTGGTAGGCGGGCACGTTGAGGGGGCCCGCGAAGGTGTGGTCGTGCACCAAGTCGATGCCAGAGGTGGCGGCGATGTGCTCGATGGCCCTTCGCGACTTGAGCGCATGGACTACTTCCGGAAACGGCTCGCCGAGCCGCTCGGGCAGCGCCCGGTCCCACACCGGGACGAACTTGGCCTTGGTGCCCGGTTCACCCGCGCCGATCAGCGTCACATCGTGGCCCCGGGTGACCAGCGCATCGACCAGATCCGCGACGACTGCCTCGACACCGCCGTACGCCTTGGGCGGCACGTCGAAATACGGGGGGACAACCATCGCGATGCGGAATCGTTCGCCGACGTGATCGATCGACAGCAGATCCGAAGACGCAATCGGCGCCGAACTGGGCGTGGATAACCGTTGACTCATGACCATCCTTCCAAGCAACCGTTGGCACTCGCATCCACCCAGCACTCGGAGCGCTGGGCGCCGAACGTGGTGGCCGCCGCGGCGGAGGTGGAGACAATGCCTGCACCGCCGTCCATCAGGGCTTGGTTGGCCTGTTCGCGCCGGGGGCGCGAACAGGGGGGCCGACACAGACGTACCTCATGATCAACTATTCAAACCAGGCAGGGGGCCCCAATTTTGGGCCCGACCGAGCAAGCGCTCGGCCGGGTTACCGGCCTCAGGGCAGCTCGGGCTGCATCCGCAGCGGCACGCCGATCCGATTCCACAGGTTGATCATCGCGGTGATCGCTACCAGACCGGCGCGCGCGCCCGTCTCGAAGTGCTTCTCGACATCCGCCCAGATCTCATCACTCACGCCGTGCTCACCGAGCTTGGTGACCGCCTCGGCATAGGCTAGCGCGGCACGCTCCTGCTCGGTGTACAACGCCGATTCGCGCCAGGCGTCGAGCTGGAAGATCCGCTTCTCGGTTTCACCTGCCAGGCGAGCATCGGTGGTGTGCATGTCGATGCAGTACACACAGCCGTTGATCTGCGAGCCGCGGATCTTCACCAGCTCGCGGATCGTCGGATCCAACGGGCCGCGGCGGATCGCCGATTCTGCGGCAAACCAGGCGTGGTAGATCTCGGGGGCAACCTCGGCCAGATTCATTCGTGCCACGGTGTTCGTCCTCTCTCAGGTGCTTACTGCTGCACCTGGGAGACGACATAGCCGCCGCTGCTGTGACATCCGGGGAGCTTGCCGTCACACATCCGGCTGGCATCGAGTCGGATCCGGCAGGTCACCGCAGGCCACATTGCCGTGCGCGTTCAGCACATTCCGCCCCGCCTCGTCGGTCAGGTAGCGCCGGAAACCGGCGGCCAGTGAGTCGCCGGGCAATTCCCCATAGCTGTAGACGAATTCGATCCCCCAGAACGGGTACGTGCGGTTTATCGCACTGTCGCGGGACGCGGTGATGCCATTGATCGCCACGGTCGGCACCCCCGCTCTCGTCGCCTCGGAGAACTCGCTGTAGCCGATAGCGCCCGGCAGGTCTGCGACGGCTTGCAACATGTCCTTGGTGACCTGGACGTCGCAATGGGCGGCACTCGGCGGCGGGATGTCTTCCAGCGCCTTACAGCTCACGTGCGATCGGATGACCTGCGGCTGGGTGAGCAGTCGTCGTTCGAAGGTATTCCTGGTCCCGGAACCGGGGATGCGATTGACGAGGACGATCGGCAGATCCGGTCCGCCGACGTCGCGCCAGTTGGTGATCCGATCCTGGTAGATGTCCTCGATCTGTGCGGCCGTCAGGCTGCGGACACCCACGCCCGGGTGCACGACCATAGTGAACAACGACAGACCGAGTGCCCGCTTGAGCAATGCCGCATACCCCTCGCCCTTCGGCCCGTCGGTGATCGCCAGCAGATCGTGGTTGTCCTTGCCCTCCTCGATGAGCCGGTCGAGGCCGCGTTCGGTGCCCTCGAAGGCGAAAGTGAATTCGGCTCCGGTACAACGCTTCCGGTACTGTGCCGCGGCATCCTGGATGACCGGGGCGAACGCGGAAGACCCGACCAGCGTGAGCTTGCCCGCGGCACAGTCCAGCGGTGTCGGATCCGGCTCGACCGCGGCGACGACGAGCTGGACGACGATCACCATCACCAGAAAAGCGGTGAGCGCCAGCATCACTCGGGACGCACCCGTGCGACTCTGGGTCTCCGTGACCGTCCCGCCTTTGATACCGCCTTGCAGCACCGGCGCGCGGTATTCCCCCGTCCCCTCGGAGCGCTGCAGGATGGCCAGGATCTTGTAGTGATCGCCGCGGTTCAACGACACCTTAGGCAGGTCGATGACGCCGATGTGCCCGATCATGTCCTCCCGCACCGCGATTCCCGAGTCGCGGTCCAAACTGTCGGCGAGGCCGGGTTCGCTCAGCTCGGTCACCGCCATGCCGATGACCCGACGCTGCGGAAAGTGCAGGTGCAGGCCGACTCGGCCGGCATCGGGTGCCTGATAGTCGCGGCTGTCGATGGTCGTGGCACCGCTGTTCTCGATGCGGACCAAGACGACAGACAGATCTTTCAGCTCCGGACTCGAGCCGTCCAGATCCGGGCGAAGCTGCGGCAGCACTCCGGGGAAGACCGATTCGATCTCACCGGTGACAGGCGTATCCATCTGCACGCGGTAGCCGAGCTGCCTGCGCCCCACGAAGACGAACTCCCACAGGAAAGCACCAGCCGACAACAGGATTGCGATAATCGCCAGCACGATCTCGACCGGAAAGTCGCCCACCAGAAAATCCACTCCCCAAGAGATCGTCGTACCAACCATTTTCGGGTGCGATCGGCGATCAGCCCATGGACGGCACCATTATTCGACAACAGTTAACCCGGCGGCCACCCGCGATACATGGTCAGGGCGCCTCGATCGAGCCGATCTACCGCGCCGGGATCGCGCTGCGGGCAGCGGCGCAAATGCAGCCAGGTGTCACGCCGACTTGGTCCAGGCCAGCATGTCGGCCAACGGCCACGTGTTGATAACTCGCTCCGCCGCAACACCATTCGCGACCGCTCGCTCGCAGCCGTAGCCCTGCCAGTCCAATTGGCCCGGCGCGTGCGCATCGGTGTCGATGGAAAACTCACAACCCATCTCGACCGCGAGCCGGATCAGCCGGGACGGCGGGTCGCGGCGCTCGGGACGGCTGTTGATCTCGACGGCAGTGCCGTAGTGGCGGCAGGCCTCGAACACGACTTCCGCGTCGAATGTCGACTCGGGACGGGTGCCGCGGGCCCCCTCGACGAGTCGGCCTGTGCAGTGCCCGAGCACGTCGACATTCGGGTTGGCCACGGCATAGACCATCCGCTTGGTCATCGTCTCGCTGTCGGCGCGCAGATGCGAATGCACGCTGGCGACAACGATATCGAGCTCGGCGAGCAGATCGGCGTCCTGGTCGAGGGCGCCGTCGTCGAGGATGTCCACCTCGATGCCGGTGAGGACACGAAACGGTGCCAGCTGCTCGTTCAATTCCGCGATGACATCCAGCTGGCGACGTAACCGGCTCGCCGAGAGTCCGTTGGCGACGGTCAGCCGCGGCGAATGGTCGGTGAGCGCACAGTATTCGTGGCCGAGGGCCGCCGCGACGCCCATCATCTCCGCGATCGGGCTGCCACCGTCGGACCAGTCGGAATGGGTGTGCAGATCGCCGCGCAACCGGGCCCGCAGCGGCTTGCCCGGCACACCGATGGGCTGCGCGGCCGCACGCAGATCGAGCAGATACTGCGGTGTCGCACCGGAACACGCCTGCTCGATCACGGCTGCGGTCTTCGGTCCGATACCGGCGATGTCACTCCAGCTGTGTGCTGCCCGATGCGCGGACAGCTCATCGGAAGGCAGCTCCGCCACAATGTCGGCGGCGCGCCGGTAGGCCTTCACTCGATGTGTCTCCGACCGCGAACGTTCCAGCCAGAAGCCGATCTCGCGCAGCGCCTCCACCGGACCCGGCACACCACTCGGGTCCGATTCAGCGATCGGATCATGGTCTGCCACAGCGGTTAGTGAATCCTGCTGTACTTCATGAAGGCCACCCCGTCCTCGAACACCCGGCTGGTGATCATCCGGAACCTGGCCGCGTCGGGCAGCCGCGGACCGGAACCGAACAGCGACCGGCCCCGGCCCAGCACGATCGGATACAGCTTGAGGAAGATCTGATCGATCTCCGGCAGCAGCACCTGGGCGAGCTCACCACCGCCGCACAGCCAGATCCCGAGCCCGTCCTCGCGCTTGAGCTCACGCACCTTCGCCAGCGGGTCGGCGGAGATCAACTCCACCGCGGGATCGGGACTCTCCGGCAACGTCGTCGACACCACGAACTGCCGCAGATGCGCATACGGGGTCGAGGTCCCGGTCCTGACACCGAAGTCGTGTGTCTTGCGTCCCATCAGCACCGTATCGAAGTAGCGGTTGTGCTTGTCGATGCCAAGGGCCTCCCGCACCTTCGTCGGCAGCGTTTCCGGGTACTGCGCGATGATCGCCGGACCGTGATCACCTCCCACCGGGAAGAAATCGACCGAGCCGTCCTCGGTGGCGATGAATCCATCGATGGTCGATGCGACGTAGTAGGTGAGCTTGCGCATGAATCAGCACTCCTCGACAGGGTGTGACGATGCATCGTGTACAGGCTTGCGCATATGTCCTTCCTCAACGGCCGGCGTGACTCCCGAACCGCCTAGAAAGAACGGTAGCTCGCTAGTGTGTCCGGGGGCGAGGCTTCGGCTGGCAGCGTGGGCAGGAATAGGACGAGCGGTTCATGAAACGCTCACGACGGATCGCCGCGCCGCAACGGCGACAGGGTTCGTCCTCGCGGCCATAAACGGCCAACGAGCGCTCGAAGTAGCCGGATTGACCGTTCACGTTCACATACAACGCGTCGAACGAAGTACCGCCCGCGGCGAGCGCCTCGCCCATCACGACGCCGACCTCGGCGAGCAGGGTGCGCAGGGCGGGTCTGGTCAGTCCGGAGGCCGGCCGGTTGCCATGTATTTTGGCTCGCCACAGGGACTCGTCGGCATAGATGTTGCCGATACCGGAAACCACGGACTGGTCGAGCAGCAGCCGTTTGATCTCGCTGTCTTTGGTGCGCAGCGTGGACACCACGGACTCGGAGTCGAAGAGCGGATCCAGCGGGTCGCGAGCGATGTGCGCAACAGGCTCGGGCAGCAGTGTGCCCTCGACTGTGACCAGCGGTGCGAGGGCCCAGCCGCCGAAGGTGCGTTGATCGACGAAGCGCAACTGGGTGCCGTCGTCGAGGGTGGCCAGGATGTGGGCGTGTTTCTCCACCGGAGTATCGGCGGGCTGCACCAGCATCTGCCCGCTCATCCCCAGGTGCACGACCAATGCGGTGTCGGGATCGTCGAAGGTGAGCCACAGGTACTTGCCGCGGCGCTCCGCCGCGGCCACGCGCAGCCCGGTCATCCTGGCGGCCAGATCGGCGGCGCCCTCGAGGTGCCTGCGCACCGAACGGGGGTGGGTCACCGTCACCGATTCGACGACATGGCCGACCACATGCTCGGCGAGTCCACGCCGGACGACCTCGACCTCGGGGAGTTCGGGCACGTCAGGCTTCGGCGGTCAGTGCCTGGTAGGCGGCGCCCGCAGCCTTCTGCTCCGCTTCCTTCTTGGATCGGCCGATGCCGGAACCGTACGGGCGACCGCCGATCACCGTGGTCGCGGTGAATTCCTTGTCGTGGTCGGGGCCCGTCGAAGTGATCTCGTAGCTGGGCACACCGAGGCCGCGTTCGGCGGTGAGCTCCTGCAGGCTGGTCTTCCAGTCGAGGCCCGCCCCCATTCGGGGACCGCGCTCGAGCAGGTCGGCGAACAGCCGCAGCACTACCTCACGCGCCACATCGATGCCGTGCTCGAGATGCACCGCTCCGAGCAGCGACTCCATACCGTCGGCGAGAATGCTCGGCTTGTCCCGACCGCCGGTGAGCTCTTCGCCCTTACCCAGCAGCAAGTGCACACCGAGGCCGCCTTCGCCCAGTCCACGCGCCACCTCGGCGAGTGCGTGCATGTTCACCACGCTCGCCCGCAGCTTTGCCAGTTCGCCCTCGGACTTGTCCGGGTGCTCGTGGTACAGCCGCTCGGTGATGCTCAGGCCGAGGACCGAGTCGCCGAGGAATTCCAGGCGCTCATTGGTCGGCAGCCCACCGTTTTCATAGGCATAGGACCGGTGGGTCAGCGCGAGGCGCAACAAATCCGGCTGCACGCCGACGCCGAGCGCGGCGAGCAGCCGGTCATGGTCACCGGAGAAGCCCGGTTCGTCCTTACTGACGGTCACGTCGATACGACAGGTCGAACGATCAGACAGCAGCGGTGACCTGGCGGCCCTTGTACGTGCCGCAGGAGGGGCACGCAATGTGCGGCAGCGTCTTCTCGCCGCAGGCACGGTTCGGGCACGTGATCAGGGTCGGCGCGGTGGCCTTCCACTGACTGCGCCGCGACCTGGTGTTGGAACGGGACATCCGGCGCTTGGGAACGGCCACGACTACTTCTCCTCTTGTCTTATTGCTTGCCAGTTCACAGATCGGTCTTGCTGATCCGGGTCTTAATGATCGGGGTCGGCGGCACCCGAATCGGGGCTACCAGTGCCGGGCGACTCGGTGGCGAACTTCGCCAACCCGGCCCAGCGAGGGTCAAGTATCTCATGCCCATGGTCGGAACCCGCAATCGCCATCCGTACACCGCATTCCGGGCACAGTCCCGCGCAGTCCGGAGAGCACAACGGCTGCAACGGAAGTTCGAGACCGATGGCGTCGATGATCACCGGTTCCAGGTCGATAGTGTCGTCGATCAGACGGTGGATCTCGTCGTCCTCGGTGGTCTGCTCGGTCGCGCTGTCCGGGTAGGCGAACAGCTCGGTCAGGTTGAGCTCGACCTCACCGGTGAACGGTTCCAGGCAGCGCGTGCACTCCCCCGCCGTCGACGCCGCCACCGTTCCGGTGACCAGCACACCCTCGGACACCGCCTGCAGCTGCAGGTCGAGTTCGACATCGGAACCCGCAGGTATGGCGATCAGGTCCAGCCCGATTCGATCCTTCGTGGTGACGATGCGATGGAGCTCCTGCATCGTTCCCGGGCGACGACCCAGGCTGCGAGTGTCCAGCACAAAGAACGCGTCCGGATTGCGGCGCGCAGCCGCATGGGGACGCGAGGCAGAACCGGAACCGGCGGACATCACAAAACTCACTCACGTTCGAAGGGAAATGGGCAACCACACCACAATACGCGAGGGGTCACCCGAAGCCCAAAACGCCACTGCTGTCCCGGCCGGTAGGCGGCTAGCGGCGATATTCCCCCGCATAGTCCGGCGCACCCGCGCCGGAACGCAGCTGGTGGCGACCACGACCGACGATACGCAGGGTGCTGTCGAGGGCCTCCTCGAATTCGGCGAGCTTTGTGTCGACGTAGTGGTCACACTCGTCGCGCATGCGGTCGGCCTCGGCGTGCGCCGCGTCGATCACGCGCGCCGACTCGGCGTGCGCGGCCCGCACCACCTCGGTCTGCGCGACAAGGCGATCCCGCTCGGCCTGCCCCTCCGCGACCGAGCGGTCATAGGCGGCCTGACCCGCCTCGACCATGCGCTCGGATTCCGTGCGGGCCCGGCCGGTGACGGCCTCGAATTCGGCATTGCCGTCGGCGACGACGCGGTCGGCCTCGGCCTGAGCGGTGTTCACCAGATGATCGGCGTGCGCGCTCGCCTCGGCCACCATGCGATCGGCATGCGCCTTGGCGTCGGCGAGGATCCGATCAGCCTCCTCGCGCGCGGACTCGACGGTCTCACGGGCCTGCTCATCCGCGCTTGTCACCGTCGTCTCGGCGGCCGAGCGCGCGTCCGAGACGATCTTGTCGCGATGGTCGAGCACGTCCTGGGCGTCGTCGAGTTCGCCGGGCAACGCGTCGCGGACGTCGTCGAGCAGCTCGAGCACATCACCGCGCGGCACAATGCAGCTGCGAGTCGGCGGGATGCCGCGCGCCTCCTCCACGATGGCGACCAGCTCGTCGAGTGCTTCGAATACGCGATACATGCTCACTACCCCACTCTCCTGCGGACTACGGCGAACTTTCTCACCGAGGCCCAGTGTGCCCCTCGTCACCGTAAGTGCCGAGCCATCCTCCGGTGTGTCGTGCCAGTGTCTCGCACGCCACAAAATCAAGTGGAGGATCCACCTCCACTTGGTGTTACATTTATCCAGAAGGTCGGAACAAGGTCTTCATAAGCGAATCCCAGGCCCCCACCGGGACAGTGGGACAGGAGGACGCCGAAGGGCGGACATCCAGAAGCCGATGATTGACAAGTTCCAATTGTTCAGTACATACTGAACAAGCAGTAATCAAGGAACTTGCTCGAGACCTCGGCGGGAAGGAATGCGATGACCATCGCTGTTGTCCCCACCAAAGGCTCTGTTCGATCGGAAAGACAATGACTGTTCTGGAAATCCCGCGACCGACGGCCGCCAGCATCTACACCCCCTGGGCTGGCCCGTACCCGGTGCTGCGGTCGGCAGCGTCGGTTGCCCCGCGGTTCGAACAGCTCATGCAGTACCTGCGCGGCGACCGTCCCTTCGCCCAGCTGATCCGTTTCGCACTGGTCGGCGGATCGAGCAATATCGCCTACGTCCTGCTGTTCTTCGCGATGCACGGCATCGGTCCCCTGATCGCCAACGTGGTCGGGTCGATCGTCAGCACCATCATCGCCAACGAGCTGCACCGTCAGCTCACCTTCCACGCGTCCGGCCGGGTCGGCTGGTTCACCGCACAGTGGGAAGGTGGCGGCCTGGCGCTGATCGGCCTCGGCATCACCACGGCGGGGCTGGCCGCCCTCGATGTCTGGACACCCGGCATCGGCGGAGCCGCGGAAGCCGCCGCCATCCTCGGAATCACGGCGGTCGTCGGCGGAATGCGCTTCCTGGCCCTGCGTGGCCTGGTCTTCTGAGGCCTTCGATATCAGCCCGAACACATCCGCCCCGTCGCCAAGATTTCTGGCGCCGGGGCGGATTTGCGTTTCGGGGTAACTGTCTAGCTGCGCTGCTCGGCGAGGCGATCCAGGAGACGCTTGTGGACCGAAGGCGGAAGCATGTCGGTGACATCACCGCCGAAGGCCGCCACCTCCTTGACCAGGGAGCTGGACAGGAAGCTGAACGACGGGTTGGTGGCGATGAAGAAGGTGTCGACTCCGGAGAGCTTCTTGTTCATCTGCGCCATCTGCAGCTCGTAGCCGAAGTCACCCGCGTCGCGCAGGCCCTTGACGATCGCGCTGATGCCCTGCTCCCGCGCGAAATCGACAAGCAGGCCGTACCACGACTCCACCCGAATGTTGGGCAGGTGGGCGGTGGCCTCGCGCAGCATCTCCATGCGTTCCTCGACGCTGAACATGCCCTTCTTGCTCTTGTTGATCATGACGGTCACCACGACCTCGTCGAACTGGGCCGAGGCCCGGTTGAAGACGTCGATGTGTCCATTGGTCACCGGGTCGAACGAGCCCGGGCACAACGCTCCTGCCATAGCTCAAACGCTAGCAGGCAGGCCGCCGACGAATTCCGCGAGCTCGATCCTGGTCTCGCCGTACTTGCGCACCTTCGCCGGGAAGTACCCTGCGGGCCAATCGATCTCGGGCGAGCGGATGGAGCGTTCCACCACCACGAGCGCGCCGGGCGCGAGCCAGCCGCGCTCGGCGAGGGCACGGACATCATCGGTCACCGCGGCGGTGTCCACGTCATACGGCGGATCGGACAGCGCAAGGTCGTAGTCACCGGCGCCGGCGTGCGCCAAGACGGCGGTGACCGCGCCGACGCGCAGTTCCGCGCCGGGCAAGCCGAGATCGGCAATATTGCCGCGCACGATCGCAGCAGCCTTGCGGTCGGACTCGATCAGCAGCGCGTGCCGGGCGCCACGCGACAGCGCCTCGAGGCCGAGCGCGCCCGAACCCGCGTAGAGATCGAGCACGCACACGCCGTCGAAGTCCATCCGCGCCTCCAGCGCGCTGAACAGCGCCTCACGCACCCGGTCGGAGGTAGGCCTCGTGCCTGCGGGCGGCACCCGTAGCCGCCGCCCGCCCGCTGTTCCCGCAACGATCCGTGTCATTCGCCCGCGGACTCGCGCACGACCAACTCGACCAGCAGATCGCCGCCCTCGACCTGCTGCACCCGGCCGATCGCGACCCGCCCGACAGTGCCTGCACGCGGCGCGGTGATCGCGGCCTCCATCTTCATCGCCTCGATGGTGCCGATGGTGTCACCCGCGCCGATCGAATCACCTTCCGACACAGCCAGAGTCACCACACCCGCGAACGGAGCGGCGATATGGCCCGGATTGGTCTTGTCCGCCTTCTCCGCGGCCGGGATCTCGCTGGCGATGGACCTGTCACGGACCGCGACAGGACGCAGCTGACCGTTGAGGATGCACATCACCGTGCGCATACCGCGCTCGTCGGGCTCGGAGATGGCCTCCAGACCGATGAGCAGGGTCACGCCCTTCTCCAACTGCACCCGATGCTCGTCACCGCGGCGCAGGCCGTAGAAGAACTGGTTGGCCGACAGGCCGGAGGTGTCGCCGTACTGCTCGCGGTGCGCGAGGAATTCGGCCGTGGGGCCGGGGAACAACAGCCGGTTCAGCGTGTCCCTACGCTGCTCCGACGAACCGGCGAGCCCGGCCTCGTCCTGGGCCGTCAGCGGGGTCTCCGGTTTCGCAGGTCCCCGACCTGCCAGCGCCCTGCTGCGGAAAGGCTCCGGCCAGCCGCCTGCCGGGGTGCCCAGTTCCCCACGCAGGAAGCCGATGACCGAATCGGGAATGTCGTAGCGGCCCGGGTCGGTCGCGAAGTCGTCGATGTCGACGTCGGTGCCGACGAGGGCGAGCGCAAGGTCGCCGACCACCTTCGACGAAGGAGTCACCTTCACCAGACGACCGAGCAGCCGATCTGCCGCCGCATACTTCGCTTCGACCTCTTCGAACCGGTCACCGAGCCCGAGCGCGATGGCCTGCTGACGCAGGTTCGACAACTGACCGCCGGGGATCTCGTGGGTGTAGACGCGACCGGTCGGGGCGGGCAGCCCGGACTCGAAGGGCGCGTACACCTTTCGCAGTGCCTCCCAGAACGGCTCTAGATCGCAGACGTTCTGCAGGTTCAGACCGGTGTCGTACTCACTGTGCGCGGCGGCGGCGACGATCGCCGACAGCGCGGGCTGGCTGGTGGTGCCTGCCATGGCGGCGCTGGCGCCGTCGACCGCGTCGGCGCCCGCCTGCCAGGCGGCAAGATAGGTGGCCAACTGCCCGCCGGGGGTGTCATGGGTGTGCACGTGCACCGGCAGATCGAAGTTACGGCGCAGCGCGGTCACCAGGGTGGCGGCAGCGGGGGCGCGCAGCAGACCTGCCATGTCCTTGATGGCGAGGACATGTGCGCCCGCGTCCACGATCTGCTCGGCCAGCTCGAGGTAATAGTCGAGGGTGTAGATGGTCTCGTCCGGGTTGGACAGGTCACCGGTGTAGCTCATCGCGACTTCCGCGATGGCGGTACCGGTTTCGCGCACGGCATCGATGGCGGGGCGCATCTGGTCGACATTGTTGAGCGCGTCGAAGATGCGAAAGATATCGATGCCGGTCGCGGTGGCCTCGGACACGAATGCGCGAGTCACTCGCTCGGGGTACGGCGTGTAGCCGACGGTGTTGCGGCCACGCAGCAGCATTTGCAGGCAGATGTTCGGCACGGCCTCGCGCAGTGCGGCCAGCCGCTCCCACGGATCCTCGTACAGGAAGCGGAGCGCCACATCATAAGTAGCGCCGCCCCAGGCCTCGATGGAGAGCAACTCGGGTGTCATCCGCGCGACATGTCCCGCGACGGCAAGCAGTCCATTGGTCCGAACCCGGGTGGCCAGCAACGACTGGTGCGCGTCGCGGAAGGTGGTGTCGGTGACGCCGACGGCCTTCTGTTCGCGCAGCGCCCGCGCGAAACCCTCGGGGCCGAGGCTCAGCAGCCGCTGCCGGGAACCCGGAGGCGGCGGCACCGTCAGATCGAGCGCGGGCAGCTTGTCATGCGGATACACCGCCGTCGGTCGCTCGCCGTGCGGCTTGTTCACGGTGACATCGGCAAGATAGGTGAGGATCTTGGTGCCGCGGTCGGCCGACCCGCGCAGCGTGAGCAGCTGCGGGCGCTCCTCGATGAACGAGGTGGTGACCCGGCCCGCACGGAAATCGGGATCGTCGAGCACCGCCTGCAGGAACGGAATGTTGGTTGCCACGCCACGGATTCGGAACTCCGCCACCGCACGGCGAGCCCGCGCGATCGCGGTCTCGAAATCGCGGCCTCGACAGGTGAGCTTCACCAGCATGGAGTCGAAGTAGGCGCCGACCTCGGCGCCCAGGTTCGCGCCGCCGTCCAGGCGAATTCCTGCGCCACCGGGGGTGCGGTAGGCGGTGATACGGCCGGTGTCCGGACGGAAACCGTTTGCCGGGTCCTCGGTGGTGATACGGCACTGCAGTGCTGCGCCGCGGATCTGCACGGTCTCCTGACTCAGACCGAGCTGCTCGAGGGTCTCCCCCGCCGCGATACGCAGCTGCGACTGCACCAGGTCCACATCGGTGATCTCCTCGGTCACGGTGTGTTCGACCTGAATACGCGGGTTCATTTCGATGAAGACATGATGGCCGCGCTCGTCGAGCAGGAACTCGACAGTGCCCGCGCAGCTGTAGCCGATCTGCCGAGCGAAGGCGACCGCGTCGGCGCAGATCTTCTCGCGCAGTACGGGATCCAGGTTCGGCGCGGGCGCGAGCTCGATCACCTTCTGGTGCCGCCGCTGCAGCGAACAGTCCCGCTCGAACAAGTGCATGACGTTGCCGTGCTGGTCGGCGAGGATTTGCACCTCGATGTGACGCGGGTTCACCACGGCCTGCTCGAGGAACACCGTCGGATCACCGAAGGCCGACTCGGCCTCCCGCGATGCCGCCTCGATCGACTCACGCAGGTACTCGGGGGCGGCAACACGGCGCATGCCGCGACCACCGCCACCGGCGACGGCCTTCACGAAGATCGGGTAGTCCAGCTGCTCGGAGGCCGCGACCAGCGCCTCGACGTCCGCCGACGGCTCGCTGGAGCGCAGCACCGGCAGCCCGGCCGCCTTCGCCGCCGCGATGGCGCGCGCCTTGTTGCCCGCCAGCTCGAGCACCTCCGCCGAAGGACCGATGAAGGTGATGCCCTCGCGCGCACAGGCAGCAGCCAGGTCGGGGTTCTCGGACAGGAAGCCGTAGCCGGGATAGATCGCGTCGGCGCCCGCCGACTTGGCGGCCTCGATAATGGCGTCGATGGAGAGATACGCCCGGACCGGGTGGCCCTCCTCACCGATCTGGTAAGACTCGGCCGCCTTCAACCGGTGGACCGAATTGCGGTCCTCGTACGGGAAAACCGCGACGGTTCCGATGCCGAGCTCATAGGCCGCGCGGAAGGCCCGGATCGCGATTTCGCCACGGTTGGCGACCAAGACTTTCGAGAACATTGACCTAAGGTACCCGGCCCCGAAGATGCTTTTGACACGGAAGGCCCCTTCGCAGGAATCTTCACAACGCCACCTAGCAACCCTGCGAAGTTGCGGTAATGCTGCGTTCATTTTGCAGCCCGGCCTCAAAGCCCCGACAACCATCCACCGCCAGCCGTGGGGCGGGTGCGAGTAGAGAAATGATGGCTACCGAGGGGCTGGGAGCCGCCTTCCCTGCGCGCGCTATCGGGTCGCAGTCGAGTGAGGTGCGGTTTCATCGGTGACCGCTGCCCTATGCTGGTTGGTGCAGCTGGTTCGCTGGTGCGCAGACGAGATGGAGCCCCGACGTCGCGTGCCGGAGTCGAAGCTCGTGGACCCGAATGTCGGGCGCGCGGGTGAAGAGGGAACCCGGTGAGAATCCGGGACTGTCCCGCAGCGGTATGCAGGAACGACCGCCGTCACAGGCACTGAGTTCAACGGGCGATCTGCCCCTCGACTTGGGAAGCGACGGCCAGTAGGTGAGCCCCGGCGCAGGCCGGGGTCGGCCAGAAGGCCCGTGCCCGCAAGTCCGAAGACCTGCCAGCCGTGCCGGATACGCCGTATCCGGCGGCCACCGCCTCGTGGATTGGGCGCGCGGACCACCAGTGCGACGTGTCGGGCTCTCCTGTCGGTTTCTCCGACATGTCACTTGGTTTCCGTGTGCTCGTAGGGTGTCTGGCTCTCAACTCAGCACTGGAGAAACATCGTGACTGTTTCACATCACACACCGTTCACCGCAACGGTTCTCGGCCTGCCGCGGGTGGGGCCGCACCGTGAGCTCAAGCGCGCCACCGAGTCCTACTGGGCCGGGCGCATCGACGCCGAGCAGCTGCACACCGTCGCCCGCGACCTGCGGCGCACTCAACTCACCGAACTACAGGCCGCAGGGCTCGACTCGATTCCCGTCGGGACGTTCTCTTACTACGACCAGGTGCTCGACACCGCCGCGCTGCTCGGCGCCCTGCCGCCGCGGGTGGCAGGCATCGCCGATCCGCTGGATCGCTATTTCGCCGCCGCACGCGGCACCGACACGGTCGAGCCGCTGGAGATGACCAAGTGGTTCGACACCAACTACCACTACCTGGTGCCGGAAATCGGTGCGGACACCGCATTCGCACTGCATCCCGAGCAGCTGCTCGAGCAACTGCATGAGGCCCTCGCCCTGGGGACGCAAGCACGGCCGGTCGTCGTCGGCCCGATCACCTTTCTGAAGCTGGCCAAGACGACGGGCGGCGCGGCGCTGGATCGCCTCGGCGAGCTCGTTCCGCTCTACCGTGACCTGCTGCGGCTGCTGGCCGCGGCGGGTGCCGAGTGGGTGCAGCTCGACGAGCCCATCACGGTCACCGATCTGACCGCCGACGAAATCGAACTGGTACGAACCACTTACGCGGAGCTGTCGGCGGCACCGGACCGTCCGGCGATCCTGGTGGCCACCTACTTCGGTAAGCCGGGCGCCGCGCTCACCGCACTGGCAGGCACCGAGATCGAGGGCATCGCACTCGATTTCACGGTGCCGACCGATCTCTCGGAGGTGGTCGTGGTACCGGCACTGGCGGACAAGCTGCTGGTCGCCGGTGTGGTCGACGGCCGCAATGTCTGGCGAACCGACCTTGATCGGGCGCTGGCCACCCTCGGCACCCTGCTGGGATCTGCGGCGACAGTAGCGGTGTCGAGCTCCTGCTCGCTGCTGCATGTGCCCTACACCCTCGACACCGAAACCGGCTTGGACGAGCAGCTGCGGTCGTGGCTGGCCTTCGGTGCGGAAAAGGTCGCCGAGGTACGGGTGCTCGCCACCGCGCTGAACGAGGGCCCGCAAGCCATCGCCGCCGAGTTGGACACGGTCCGTGCGGCATTGGAGACACGTCGAGCCGATCCCCGGCTCGACAATCCGCAGGTGCGTGCCAGGCTGACCGCGCTCGGCCCGGACACCGTCCGGCGCGCGGCCGCCGAGCAACGTCGGGTACTGCAAGCCGAACGGTTGCAGTTGCCGTCGCTGCCGACCACCACGATCGGCTCCTACCCGCAGACCTCCGCGATCCGGCTGGCACGGGCGGCGCTGCGTACCGGCGAGATCGATCAGGCGGAGTATGTCCGCAGGATGCAGGCGGAGATCGCGGATGTCATTGCGCTGCAAGAGAAGCTGGGGTTGGACGTGCTCGTGCACGGCGAGCCCGAGCGCAACGACATGGTGCAGTACTTCGCCGAACAGTTGGACGGATTCGCCGCCACCGAGGCGGGATGGGTGCAGTCCTACGGCACCCGCTGCGTGCGGCCGCCGATCCTCTACGGCGATGTGGCACGCCGCGCTCCGATGACCGTCGACTGGATCACCTACGCCCAATCACTCACCGACAAGCCGGTCAAGGGCATGCTCACCGGCCCGGTGACGATCCTGGCCTGGTCTTTCGTGCGCGACGACCAACCGCTTGCCGACTCGGCACGTCAAGTGGCGCTGGCGATCCGGGACGAGACGGTGGACCTGCAGTCCGCAGGCATCCGCATCGTCCAGGTCGACGAACCCGCGCTGCGGGAGCTGCTGCCGCTGCGGGCCGCCGATCAGCCGGCCTACCTCGACTGGTCGGTGCAGGCTTTCCGGCTGGCGACCTCGGGCGTTTCGGATGCGACCCAGATCCACACCCATCTCTGCTATTCGGAGTTCGGTGAAGTCATCGATGCGATCGCCGGCCTCGACGCCGACGTGACGTCGATCGAGGCGGCCCGTTCCCACATGGAGGTGCTCGACGATCTCAACGCCGCGGGCTTCGACCTCGGCGTCGGCCCCGGTGTCTACGACATCCACTCGCCACGGGTACCGAGCGTCGACGAGATCACCGCCGCCCTGCGTGCGGCATTGAAAGCTGTTCCAGCCGAACGACTCTGGGTCAATCCGGACTGCGGATTGAAGACCAGGGGACCGGTCGAGGTCGAAGCGTCGCTGCGCAATATGGTCGCCGCCGCGGCCGCCGTCCGCTGATCTATACGGCGTATCTGATGCGTTCGCAATAATGCGTTCGCACTGAATTCCTTACTCCCTCCGGAACTCCGGAGGGAGTAAGGACCAGAAGAAGAAATAGCCGTACCGAATTACCCATGGCCTCAGCCCGATTCGGGCCCCGGCCATGGCCGCCGCCGACGCGCCGCGTAGCGCTCACACAGTTCTCCAGCTCGCAGTACCGGCCGCAACCGCGACTTTGCGCCGATCCCACGCCGCCACGCGGTATGGCATCCCGGGCAACGCTCCATGTGCAACCCCTCCTCGCACGATCGAAACACCTCGAATCCCCTTCGCTGTCTTCGACGCGCGCGCACCCGATCGGGTTCCCCTCTTCGCGACAGATTTCGGATCGCCGCGGTCGGACGGCCACCGACCCCTCCTCGACACGTCTGCGAAACCTGTTCGTAACTGCGATTTCCCGACAGAAACCTCTAGACATCCATCGGACCGTCGATTAATGTGACGTTATATAGCGGCACGATAGACAGTGAGTCGCTAGCCGGGGATTCCCGGGCGATCCAGAGATCGTGAAGGACGCAAACGATGACCAGGACCAACCCACAGCGACGGGCCACAAAAACCCTGCTCCGCCTGCTGATCGTGAGCGCAACGGTGGTGACCCCTGCGGTGCTGATGCCCACGCAGGTTCTAGCCCAGCCCGGCCCGGCCGTTTCGACGGTGCGGACCGAATCCCCCAGCCACCACGGACGTGACAAATCGGGACGCGATTCGCACCGTCACCGCAGGCGCGACGAGGAGAACAAACGTCGCCAGAACTGCGGAACGCAATTCATTCCCGGCCCGCTCTTCTGCGGCATTTTCACTAACTGACCAGCGAAACGCCAGTTAGCACCCAGACCTCACCAGCTTGATTACAGCTCGAAATCGAATGGAGAAATCCAATGTCCACCAATATCAACACCCGCCGCCTGCTGACCTGTGCCGCTATCGTCGGCGCGATCACCACCGCAGGTGCAGGTATGGCATCCGCAGTGCCCGGTGACCATTCCGGTGGTGGGTCGGGCCGCGGCGGTTCCTACAGCTCCGGCGATTCGACCGGCGCGCATCACATCGACCCCATGGGTTACCACCACGCCGAAAACAATCCGCTGCGGGAGATCGAGCAAGAGGACGCCCGCACCGAATACCACCAGCGCCAGAATCAGATCCAGACCCCCAACAACGCCCGCACCTACCAGGTTCAGGGTTCGGAAAACGGTGGCTGGAAGGTCTGCAAGCCCCAGGCGCGGTATTGCAAATAAGCCGATGCCATTGACCGCCGTTACGGAGTCGAACTCCGGCGGCGGTCAATGCTGCGGCCTCGACTATCGATATCTCCACACCCCTCAGCGAACGTGCCGCTACTCAGCGGCACATTGTATGGCGCATGAACTACCCGGATAGCCCGAGCGACGTCGGCTGATGGGACAGACGACGAAAGAGAGAAGCCGATGTTCACAAAGAGCGGGCATGAGAAGGCCACGCCGGTGTGTACCGATCGGGGCCCTTCGAAGGCCAAGACACTAGCCGTGCTCGCCATCACCGCAGTGACGGCAGGGGGCATCGGTGTCGGCGCGGGAACCGCCGCAGCTGAGCCCGCCGTGCCGTGCCGGTGGGCGGGCGACACCTACCCCCAGGGCATGTCCGTGAATGCAGGAGGCTGGAGCTTCACCTGCCGATCGGATAACTTCGGCAGCCCTAATTGGGTTCGCGGACATGCGGTCAACGGGCACAGCACCGTCCACAACCCCGGCGCCTACACGAACCCCGCCGGTCTGTTCAGCCCGGGCGCCCGCCAGCCGGGAACCTCGTACAACGACTATTGCGTCGGCAGTCAGCTGATCGAAGGCGCCGAGGACGTGTACCAGGTCGTGGCAGACCGAAACGGCTTCGTGTACTGGAAGGCCGCTGAGTCGATCAACATGTGGACCTTCGATGGCGGCACCGGCCCACAGCGGTCGACGCGGTCCGCAAGCCTCTGCTATGACGGCAACCTGACCTAGATCCCAGAGCCGCGTTCAGGGACGTGCCGGGGACCTCGCGGGCCGCTGCTCGGATTCGAGCCGGATCCGCTCGCTGAGGTCACCCGGCACGTGCCACATGATGTCCGCGCGGGTGGCCGCCATCAGTTTGCGACGGATGGCCACGACCTGGGCATCGACTGTTCGAATGGAACTACCGCGACGCGCGGCGATCGCGCTGTTGGCCCAGCCCGCAGCCGCGAGAACCGCGACGTCGCGTTCCGCGGGCGAGAGCTCCTGCCAGCGTGAGGCAGGCGCACGCACCGCGGGAACATCGGTGGGCAGTTCTTCGATGGTGAACCTGCCGAGCATGAACCGTTGCAACTCATCGTGTTCCGGCCGCATGCGCGCGCCACGGCGGGCGGCCGCCGTGTAATCCGCCGTACCGAGAACCGAGGTCGCCACCGCGACCGCGTGTTCGGTCCCACGAGCCACCAGCGTCACCCGCTCGGAGGCAATGCCCATCGATCGGTGCAAGGTGGCGATACCGCCTTGGAGATAGGCGATTTCGGTTGCCGCCGCTCGCAGCTCGGCGCGACTGCCGTCCCGCGCGCCGATCCTGGCGGACAAAATGTAGGTCAGCGCCATCATGCTGAAGTGGATAATCCAGCCGGCAGTCCATCGATCACCCGAGATCAGCAGACGTTCCAGTGCCCCGCGGCCGATTTCCAGCGCAGCGCGCGGATCACCGTGCCGCGAAACCGCGGTCAACCACGCCACCTCCCCCCAGGAGATGGCCCATTGGGAATCGCTGGCGATAGCCCGATCGAGATGCTCCCGCGCGGCGCTGAGCGCTAGCTCGGCGTCACCCAGGTTTGCACAGGACAGCGCGGCGAACAGTTCGCTGCGCTGCACCCCGCCCGCATCGTCGACCTCGGCGAACTTCCTACTCGCCCGGGTCAGTACATCGATGGCCCGCGGGTCGAGGTGCATCAGCAGCAGCTCTATGCCCCAGGTGAACTCCACCGGGGCAGGCAAGCCGATATCGTCGAGCGCGGTCTCGCGCCAGTTCTGTTGCAGCGCCGGATCGGATAGGCATTCGACGGCGCACTCGTCCAGCAGTTGCGCGGTATAGGCATGTCGCCCCTGCCAGATTGCCACCCATCCGACCAGCGCGGTCGCGGTGATCCGCAGCTGGGTCGGCGGCGGATCGACCTGTCTGATGGCTTCGAGCGCTTGTTCGGTGATGCCCCCGATGGCGCGGTTGGCACCGGTGATGAACGGAATGCGCAGCGCCATGAGAATGGCGGCGGTCTCCAGTCCGATGACGGCCTCGGTGGGTTCGACGAGACTGGTTTCGATGCCGAGCAGGATGTTGCACCACGCGGTACGCGCCCAGTCGAGCCAGTCCTTTTCGTACGGGCCGTACCACGTGGCCTGGCCAGCGGCGACTTTGTCCCGGTAGTAGCGCCGATGGCGGGCAAGCAGTTGTGCTTCGTCCATGCCGTCACCGCGTTGGGACAGTCGGTCCCGCACGAATACCCCGACGCTTTCCAGGAGGTAGTACCGGACCATGGTCGGCTCGATGCGGACCGAGACCAACGACCGCTCCGCCAGGCGTTCGAGCAACGGCTCGATCTCTTCCGCCGGTAATGACTTGTCGGCGCAGACCGCGATGATGGCCTCGGATTCCGCTCCGCTGCCGAGCAGTTCGGCGCCGTCACTGTCGCACCCGGTCACGAACACCGACATTCGGTCGAGCAAGAGTTGTTCACCCGCGGTGCACAGGCCGTAGGACCAGGCGATCACATCCCGCACACTGCGGTGCCGTTCCTCGGTCCCGAGCCGGGCGGCGTTGGACCATTGCATGCGCCGGTCGTCGGTATCGCCGGTGAGTTCACGCAGCACAATGATGGGCGGCCGATGCAGCAGGCGAGCCGCCGCCAACCGAATGAACAGCGGATTGTTGTCCACGTGCCAGCAGATCTGCCTGGCGACGGCAAGTTCTTCCGGATTGTCGGAGATCGGCCGGCCGGTGAGCTCCGCACGCCGCCGGAACAGCTCGAGTGCATGACCTGACGACATCGGGGGGACTGTCACGATGTGCTCGTCGATCCACCCCACCGGTTCCCGGCTGGTCGCGATGATGGTCAGGCTCGGCACCGCTTCCAGCAGACCGACGATCAACGGGCCGACCCCCGCGAGCACATGCTCGCAGTTATCCAACACCAATATCGTCCGATGGCTGCCCGCGATGTGACCACCGGTGAATGTCTCCACCAGACCGTCCCAGGCCGACCTTGCGGCAATATCCGCCGTCACGACCGACTGCACCACTTCTTCGGCCACGACCCCCGCGTCGGCGCCCGCCGCCAGCCGGGACAGCCGCGTCCAATAGACCGTGTGGTTGGGCGTCGGCCGAAATCGCCGCAGCGCTTCGGTCGCCAACGTGGTCTTACCGATTCCACCTGGTCCGGCCAGGGTGATGAGTCGCGCGGTCGCGGAAGCCAGCAGAGTGCCGATCCGCTGCAACTCGGTGTGCCTGCCGACGAACTCATGCGCCGCGGCGGGAACTTCATCGCCGGGTCTCACTGCAGACATCCTTGCTCACCTATCGATTTCGAGGCCACATGTAGCAGTAGCCTATCGATAACGAGCAACTCTACTGGTGCGACGTGGCCTGCGTTCGGATTCGTGCCGAACGCGCTCTGCGAGTTCCTCGGGAATATGGCGAGCGATCTCGTTGCGCGAGGCGATCATCAGCTTCTGCCTGATGGTGGCAACCTGGGCATCGACGGTCCGGACCGAGCTGTGGCGACGGACGGCGATCGCGCTGTTGGGCCAGCCGGCCGCGGCGAACACCGCCACATCGCGTTCTGCCTGGGACAACTCGCTCCACAACGAGGGTGTTCGCGCCGGCAGCGGCACCGGCAGCGGCCGCGAAACCTCAACGGCGCTTCGGATCTCCTGACCGACCGAGTCGATCCACGATTTGTCCGCCGGACTGTGCCACCCGACATGCCCGGCGGCGACCTTGTCACAGAAGTAGCGGCGATGCCGCGCGGACAGCAGTTCCGCTGCCGCGCGATCGCGGTGATGTAGCCGGTCACGCGCGAAGACTTGCACGCTTTCCACCAGATACCAGCTCATCGCGGCGGGGGTGAGGTGCACCGATAGCAGTGAACGTTCCGTCAGACGTTCGAGCAGATGCTCGATCTGGCCCGCGGGGAGGATATCGTCCGCGCACACCGCGATCACGGCATCGAGTTCGATACCCCGGTGCGGTGATTCGCCGTCATCGGTCTGATGGCCCGCCGCGAAGACCGATAGCCGCTCGAGCAGCAATTGTTCCCGCACGCCACACAGCGCGAAGGACCAGGCGAGGACGTCGTACACCCCGCGGTGGCGTGCTTCTGTGCCCGCCCGCGCGCCGTGCGTCCACCGTAGTCGCTTGTCGTCGGCACCGCCGCTGAGTTCGCGCAGCACCATCGCGGGCGGTTGATGGCGCAGCCGCGCCGCGGCCAACCGGATGAATAGCGGATTGTGATCGACGCGGCGGCAGATCCGCGCGGCGACGGCGAGCTGTTGGGAATCATCCGGAATCACCCACCCGACGAGTTCGGCCCGTTGTCTGAACAATTCGAGTGACTGCACCGGCGACAACGGCGGCACGGTGACGATGTACTCGTCGACCCAGCCGATCGGTTCCCTGCTGGTGGCCAGAATCGTCAGCCCCGGCGCCGCGGCGAGCAGATCCGCGATCAGCGGACCCACCGCGCCGAGCAGATGTTCACAGTTGTCCAGCACCAAGACCGCTCGGTCCGCGGAGTAGTTGCTGCCACCGCCGAAGGTGCATACCGCCGACTGCACGACATCCTGCGCCGTGGCTCGGCAATCGCCTTCCAATTCGGCGAGGCTGGCCCAGTACACCAGGTGGCTCCTGGCGCGGTGCACGCGACGCACGAACTCGCCCACCAACCGCGTCTTACCGATGCCACCAGGTCCTACCAGCGTGATCAGCCGTGCCCCCCCGGCCAGCAAGCCACCTAGTCGGTCCAATTCCACTTGGCGGCCGACGAATTCGCTGGTGGGTGCCTGTACCAGGGACATAGGACGAAAGTTAGCCGAATCAACGCGAACGCGCTGGAAATTTCAGGTTACCGGGGTGCTACGCCGACCGACATATCGCCGTATGAGCAGGCTGCTGGTAGTGCATCTGCACGACGGCACTTTCGAAGGTCATCACATCGACCAGCTGCAGATCCGCCATCGCAGCAGGTGCCGGGAACAGTGGCACGCCGCCACCCAGAACGAGCGGGTGGACGAACAGCCGGTATTCATCGATCAATTCGTGCCGCATGAAAGCCGAAGCCGTCTCGGCACCGCCGAACAGAACCATGTTGCAGTCCTGCTGGTCTCGCAGTGCGCAGATCTCGTCGACCATGCCGTCGCGCACGACTCGCGTGTTCCAGCCCGCGCTGCGCAGGCTGCGCGAGATGACGAGCTTCGGCGTCTGTTTCCAGCAGCGCGCGAAGTCGACATAGAACTCGGATATTGCCGGATCTCCGTCGGCCGTCGGCCAGAACGATGCCATGATCTCGTACGTCTTGCGTCCGTAGATGAACAGATCGGCCGCGCGAAGCTCGTCGAGAAACGATTCGCACAACTCCTCGTCCACCATCGGCCAGTGGATCTCCTGATCCGGCCCCTCCGCAAAGCCGTCGAGCGACATCTGCATCCACAGTGTCACGCTTCCCATACCCAACCCATCTGCTGCCCTCGTGCCGAAGTCAGATTGTGGTGGGGAATGAGGGCAGCGCGCATCGGTAGATTAACTCACGACATACCTAAGTAGGTCGTGAGTGATCACACGACCTGGCGCGCTGGATGGCCGCCAACCTGCTCGGTCGGCCCATCAGGGCGTGGCACAGAACCTCGAGGGCGATAAGGGTTCGGGGTGTTTCGCGTAGCCGAATAGCATTCCGGCCCAGCGATTCTCGCTCCGCGGACGGCTCCGATGCCGTCGCTGCCTGCCAGCAAACATACCGCTGTTTAACGGCACGTTACGGGTCAGTATCTTCACACGTGGGAATAGTGGACATCGAAGGGGCATTTTCGACCGGTCAGGCCCGCGACAGCGCCTCGGAGATTTCGGCGTCCTGGTCGAGATGCCGTGCTACGAACAGAGTCACGAGCTCCGCGGTCGCCTCGCCGGACATGCTCTTGGTCGCGGCAAGGCGTTCGGCGAGCTCGGCCCGGTCGGCCGAATCCTTTTCGGACTGCTGGAACTTCGCAAAGGTCGTGCGACGGAACAGGTCGACGAAACGTCGGGCGATACGGTCGGTATCGGCCCGCAGCTTCTCGAGTTCGTCGAGCACCTCGGCGGCGGGAACACCCGCCACGCTGAGCTTCTCGACGATCCGAACCAGTCTGCGGTCGGCCAACCGGTAGTTTTCGGCGTCCACGGGCTCATAGAGGCCCGCTGTGACCACGCGGGCGAGCCCGTTGGGCACCTCGTGGTAGCGCTCGGCGAGCTCCGTCGCGGCGATGGTTTCACCTACCTCTGGAAGCTCCTCGGCAACCTCCGTCTTCGCCGCGTCGGGTTCGATGACACCGAGGATGTCACCCAGGTCGTCACCACGGTCCCAGGCGTCGAGCAATTCCCTGATGCCGTTGAGTTTGATCCCGCGATCCAGCAGCCGGCTGATCGTCCGGACACGATTGAGATGCTCCGGTCCATAGAACCCGGTTCGCCCTTTGACCTGGGGTGGGGGCAGGACACCACGCTCGTGGTAGACCCGCAGACTCCGCACGGTCGTGCCGGCCTCGCGCGCCAGCTCGTCGATCGTGTATTCAACAGCGGCAGCCATGGTTCAAGGAAACCACACCGAGTCCGCATCGACGGCCGCCACACGGGCCGTTGTGGCCACTTACATGGCCGCCAGCGACGAATCAGCAAACGCTAGTTCGGTCACAGTCTTCCCGTCCATGGAAAACGACGCCTGTGCAACATTTCCACCTGCGCATATCCTTCCGGAATGGACGACTCTGCGGGCTCTAGGGTCAGTGTCGAGGACCGTGAACGCGCGCTCTTGGAACTGTCACACCATCTCGGCTCGGGCAGGCTGGACCTTGCCGAGTTCGACGAACGCAGCGCAGCAGTGACTGCGGCCACCACCAAAACTCAGCTCGCCGAACTGTTCGCCGACCTCCCCGGTAGCCTGCCGTCCGCCGCGCCGCTCCCGGAGCCGAACCCGATGCGCACGCTCGTCGTGACCGTCGCAGCGATCGCCATCCTCGCCCTGGCCGCCGCCCTCGTCACCGGCACCTGGTGGCCGCTGCTCGTGACGTTCGGAGCGCCCGCGGCGCTGGCGCTTGCCGTCCGAACAGGCGCGTTGCGGCCCTAGAAGCGGGTCTGCGGCCGGACGTGGTTGGCCAAATCGACGAGCCGGTACCGATGCAGGCGGTGTGGTGCGATACGCGCCAATGCTCGCAGGCTCGTTTCCAGACCGCCTTGCAGTCCCAGCTCGGTAACCGGGAAGCCGAGAATTATCGAATGGGGCCCAGCCGGTTGCCCGCCTGCCCGTAGCCACTCCAGTGCCGCCCCGACGACGATCACCTGTAACTGCAGGGCCCGCGGCTCATCCGGCGCCGCATCCAGGCGGGTTGCCGCCTCGGTGAGGTCGGCCTCGGTGATGTCGGCGACCGGCCGCGACACCAGCAGCAGACAACCGGTCATGCGCGCGACACTGTGATAGCGCGAAGCCTCCGGTACCTGATCGAGGACCGCAACGGCTTCGAGTAGCGCATCGTCGGCCGCAAGCCGACGAGCCAGGCCGAATGCCGCACTGACCATTCCGTGGTTGGTCTTCCAGACCGTCGCGTAATAGTCCGACGCGAGCCGGTGCCAGCGCTTGGCCTCGGCGGGTGTATCCAGGTGCTGCAGTGCAAGTTCCGCGGTGGCGGCAAGGGCTAGGGCGGGTGCTAGCTCACCGGGCAGCATGCTGTGCACAAGGTCGAAGTACTCGAAGGCGCGCGCATGCTGGCCATCCAGCAGCGCGGCGGCCGCGGAGTACCAGTCGAGGCGCCAGTCGGCGTTGTAGCGCGGGCGCAGGTCGGCGAGCCGATCGCTGGCCAACCGCACATCGCCGAGGTCGAGGTGGGCGCGGATCGCGGTCAGTGTGCCCTCGAGCTCGAACGACTCCGGTTCCGGGATCGTCCCGGACACGATGCGGTCGGCCGCACGGCGCAGCGCATCCAGCGCCTGTCTCGGATCGCCGTGCAACAGCGTGGACAGCAGCTCGGCGCTCGGGTCCTCGTTGTCCATCAGCGGAACAGGCAGCGCGGCAACGACACTCGGCGCATCGAGGGCAGGCAGTCGGTGCCTGCCGTCGGTCATGCCGTCGGTCTGGCCGATGAGCGTTTCGATGCCGAAATCGCCACGCATGGAGCCGAATTCGATCGAGGCCTGCGGATGTTCGAGGCCGGTCTCCGCCGCGAGCACCATCCGGAGCACGCCGGCCAGCTGGCTGTACATCGAATAGGCAGAAGGAAATCGACGCTGCGGATCCAGGTCGGTGGCGCGTTGCAACACCCGGTACAGGGCCGGGTTTCGGCGCAGCAGCGGCTGATCCTCCGGGGCCGGCAGGCCGGGCAGGTAATGACCTGCTTTGTCCTTGGGCAGTTCG
The DNA here is from genome assembly GCF_045208035.1 of Nocardia sp. NBC_01009. Classification (NCBI taxonomy): domain Bacteria; kingdom Bacillati; phylum Actinomycetota; class Actinomycetes; order Mycobacteriales; family Nocardiaceae; genus Nocardia; species Nocardia sp. NBC_01009. The sequence continues at coordinate 7,231,139 of NZ_CP108695.1, forward strand.
AGTATCAGCGCCGCCAGCGTTCGCCCGACGGTGTAGATGTCGGAGGCGACGGTGGGGCCGGTGTCGGTGATCTCGGGCGCCTGGTATCCGGGAGTTCCGTAGATGCTCCCGTAGGACTCCATGGCGGCGACCGCGCCGAGGTCGATCAGTTTGACCTCGTCCTCGCTGACCATGATGTTGTCGGGTTTGAGGTCGTTGTAGGCCAGCCCGAACGAGTGCAGATAGTCGAGCGCGGGCAGGATCTCCATCATGAAGGCGATGGCATCCGGCACCGAAATGCGTTCCGGGGCACGCAGATCGAGCATTTTCTTCAGCGATCGGCCACCGACGTATTCCATGACGATGTAGCCGTCGGCGACGTCACGCGTCGACCGGTGCTTGACGAAGTTGTGGATCTTGACGATGCCGGGATAGGCCACCTCGGACAGGAATTGACGTTCGGCAAGGGCGACGACGTGCGCCTCGAAGTCGAGCGGGTTCTGCAGGCCCTTCAGCACCACCCATCGATCGCTCACATTGCGGTCGATGGCGAGGTAGATCCAGCCGAGTCCACCGTGCGCGAGGCTGCCCTGCACTTCGTACTGGCCCGCCACCATCTCCCCCGGCTGCAGCGCCGGTCGGAAGTTGAAGGGCGAGCCGCAGCGGTCGCATTCGCCGACCACCGCGCCCGGTCCGGCCTCGGTGGATCGGCCGACCGGCTGTTGACACTTCCAGCAGAACCTTTTGTGCTCGGGCACTTCCGGACGCTCGAGCACCGAGGTCCGTGGATCGAGCGGGCTCACCTGCGGCATCGCGACCAGCCCGTCGCCGAGCCGTCGGACGCTCGGCCGTGATCTGGCGCTGCGGCCCGAAGCGGGCTCGTCGAGCGCAGCGAGCAGGGCGCGCTCGGAATCGGTCGTGCGCTCGGTACCGGTCGTGCGGCGCGAGGTCGACGTGGCCGAAACGGTGCCGGGGGCAGTGGCATTCGAGGTCGCGCTGGGCACGGGGCGGTTCGAAGGCTTCGACCAGGGGTGCGGCAAACGTGCAGGCACCTCGGTTTTGGAGGGTCGCCGAGATGCCCATGGGTGCGGCATCCGCCGTGGCACTTCGGTGCCACGCATACGCCGATTCGCCCATGGGTGCGGTATCGGACGGTCGGAGGCGTTGGGGTGCTCCGGCATGCGAACCTCTCAAACCCACCGTGTAAACGGGGTTTCATTCTGGTCCGCCACCTGTCGACGCGTGCAAGCATTGTTCTCAACATTGGGAATAAGTCCGCCCCGGGCGTGTCGCCCGGGGCGGATACTGGCTCACTCTTCGTCGTCTGGCTTTTCGAGAACCACTACGGCGTCATTGGCCGAACGGGTGGCAGGCCGCTCCGCGAGCACCGGGAACTGACCGGTGTAACCCTCCCGGATCGCCGCGATGCGCAACACCTGCTTACGGGCGAGGAACCAGCCGCCGACCATCGCGGGCACCACGATGACAGCCATGGCGATCACCGCGCCACGCTGCAACTCGTCATCACTGAGTGCCATCAGCACGACCACCGTCACGAGGAACACCAGCGTCGCGTAGCTCGTGTAGGGCGCACCCATCAGCCGGAACTTGGGCCGCTCCACCTTGCCCTCGTTCGCCCAGCGGTACAGCTTGAGCTGGCAGACGATGATCGCCGTCCACGCCACGATCGTTCCGAGCGCCGACATGTTCAGGACGATCTCGAACGCCTTCTCGGGCACCACCGCGTTGAGGCCGACACCGAACAGTGCGATCGCACCGGTGGCCAGGATGCCGACATAGGGCACACCGCCGCTGGACATCCGCGAAGCGATAGCAGGCGCACTACCGTTCATCGACATCGACCGCAGAATCCGGCCGGTCGAATACAAACCGGCGTTCAAGCTGGAGAACGCCGCAGTCAGCACGACCATATTCATGACCGAACCCGCGCCGTCGACACCGATCCGCGAGAAGAAGGTGACAAACGGGCTCTCGCCGGACTTGAAAGCGGTGTAGGGCAGCAGCAGCCCGAGCAGCACCAGCGAACCCACGTAGAACAGCGCGATGCGTGCGATGACGGAGTTGATCGCCCGCGGCATGATCTTCTCCGGGTTCTCTGCCTCACCGGCTGCCGTGCCGACCAATTCGACGGCGGCATAGGCGAATACGACACCCGTGGTGACGAGAACCAGCGGCAGGATGCCACTCGGGAACAGTCCACCGTTCTCGGAGATCACGCTGAAGCCGGTGGGCTGATCCTGAATCTTGAACCGGCCGCCGAGGAAGATGGTGCCGACGATCAGGAAGGTCACCAGTGCGACGACCTTGATCATCGCGGCCCAGAACTCCAGCTCACCGAACCACTTGACCGACACCATATTGATGCTGACCACCAACGCCAGCGCAACCAGTGCGATCAGCCACTGCGGAATCGCCTCGAAAGCTCCCCAGAAGTGGACATACGTGGCGATGGCCGTGATGTCTACGATCCCGGTCATGCACCAGTGGAAGAAGTACATCCACCCGACGGCGAAAGCCAGCTTCTCACCATAGAACTCACGAGCGTAGGAGACGAACGACCCCGAGGAGGGGCGATGCAGCACCAACTCGCCGAGCGCGCGCAGGATGAAGAATACGAACACGCCACAGACGGCGTACACCAGAAACAGCCCGGGCCCTGCGTGGGCCAGCCTGCCTCCCGCGCCGAGGAACAGACCGGTGCCGATGGCGCCACCGATCGCAATCATCTGCAGCTGACGGGGGCGAAGAGACTTGTGATACCCCGCGTCCTCGTCGTGGAGCGAGTCGGCCGGTGCGGCCTGCTCCGAGGGAGGTCGAACTGTGGTCATGGTGACGGCCTTTCAAGTGACGGCGATCATATCTGCGATCAATGTACCGTTAAGTAGCGGCACGTTCAATAGCGGACACTCGACGTAACATGATGGCAATCAGGAACATTCAGGGGTCATGGCCGTTAAGCAGGGAAAATGGTCATCGTCATGATTGAGCGAGCCGCTATATATCGGTACGCTCTGTAGGAAAATCGGCTAGGAGCGGACATGGCGTGGTTCGAAAGGGAGTTCATTGCGGTCCCCGAGGACCGCAAGAACCAATTGGTCTACAAGTGGCCGGATCTCAACATCCGCCGCTACAGCCGGGTGATCGTCAACGCGGATGAGATGGCTCTGTTCGTCAAGTCCGGACAGGTCGTCACCGCCATGGGGCCCGGCCGCCACCGCGTCGACGCGGATGAACTGCCGGTGCTCGGCTCCCTCATCGATCGGGCCACCGGCGGAAACTTCTATCGCGCCGAGCTGTATTTCGTGTCCACCCGGGAGGCCCCCGGCATCAAGTTCGGCGGGCGGCTGGCCGACATCTTCGACCCGGTCAGCGAGCAAGTGGTGACCCTACGCGCCTTCGGCGAGTTCGCGCTTTCGGTGCGCGACCCCCGCGAAATGCTCACCGCGCTGACCGGCACCGCCGATCTCGCGGATCCGACCAGAGTGCAGAGCTGGAGTGGCGACCTGCTGCTCAAGTCCATGAAAGTTGCTGTCACCCAGGGCATTTCAGCAGGGAACTGGCAGGTGCTCGGGTTGTCGGCGCAGCTGCAGCCGATCGAGTCCGCCGTGATGAAGCAGACCAATATCGCGCTCTACGAATACGGTCTGCGGATTCCGCGGATGGGCAATTTCGACATCTCCCTCGATCCGGAAGACGCCGAACGCATCAAGCGACTTGCCAAAGACGTCAAGTACATTCAGCTGGCCGGCGACTTCCAGCGTTATGCCGCAGGTGAACTCGCACTCGGCGCGAGCCAAGGATTCGCGCACGGTGGACATGGCGGTCACGGTATGGACGGCGGATTCCTGGGCGCCGCACTGGGTTTAGGCGCCATCCAGCAGCAGACGGGCGCCCACCCGAGTCCATGGCAGCGGCCGCCATCCCCCGCCGAGCTGCCTGCCGCCGATGCGCAGCCGGTGTGCGCCCACTGCCAGACGACCAATCCGGTGGGTGCTCGCTTCTGCACGAACTGCGGCAACCCTCTGGTGCCGCCGGCACCGCGGCATTGCGCCAACTGCGGCGCGGAAACCGCGCCCCCGGCAAAGTTCTGCGGCAGTTGCGGAACGCAAGTGTCCGGAGGCTGACGCTTTCGCGTCGAACCTCCGGACACCCGCGGTCGATATCAGCCGATGACGGTCGGCGCGACCGCGGTGGTCTCGCCACCGCTCACCATGCTGCGCACCTGCCGCGCCGCCACCGACAGCGTCGCAAGGTCGTAGCTGCCGACGTCGAAGATCTGCCCGAGCGACGCACTGGCCCTTGCCAAGCGAGACCGGTTGGTGGATTCCCAGTAGGCGATCTTCTCCGCGGCGCTCTCATCCGGTTCGGTGGCGCTCAAGACATCCAGCGTCAGTGAGCGCAGCGAATCGTACAGATCGTCGCGGACTGCGAGTCGGGCCAGCGTGCGCCACCGGTCGCCGCGTTCGAGGTTGCCGACCGCGGTCAGCAGCCGTTCGATCTCGAAGTGCTCGTTGAGCGCGGCGTGCAGCACCCCGACCTCCACCGAGTCACGCTCGGTGATGTCGGCGATGTCGATCACATCCAGCAGCGGGAACAGGTGGATGAGCCCGAACGCTTCCTCGGCCAGGTCCTGCGGTGCACCGCGTTCGACCGAGCCGTGCGAGCGCGCGATGAGATCGTCGGCGAGGTAACCGGTCAGCCAGGCAGGCGCCTTGCTGGTGAGGGCACGGACACCGTCACGGTAGCGGGCGATATCGGCGCCGATCGCGATCGGCTGCGGCCGGTTGGCCAGCAGCCACCTGGAGGCCCGGTCCAGGGTGCGCTTGGTCTCGAGCTCGAGCTCGTTGCGCACCTCGGTGGCCATCGGGGTGGTCCGGATCCGCTGCCACAGCGCGTGCAGATCGAAGATTTCGACCGCAGCGGTGAAGGCGCGCACCGCATCATCGGTGGTCGCACCTGCCTCCTCGGCGAGGCGGAAGGCGTAGGTGATGCCGCCGTAGTCGACCACATCATTGATCACCACGGTCGCGACGATCTCCCGACGCAGCGGATGGCGGCGGATGGCGGCGGCGAACCGCTCGCGCAGCGGTGACGGGAAGTAATTCGGCAGCACCGAGGCAAACGCCGGACTGTCGGGCAGGTCCCCTGCAAGCAGATCGGCCTTCAGCGAAAGCTTCACGTGTGCCATGAGATTCGCCAATTCCGGCGAGGTCAGCCCACGACCCTCTGCGGCGCGCTGCTCCAACTCCGTATCCGTCGGCAGCGCTTCGAGCCTGCGATCTAGACCGCGGCGCGCTTCGAGATCGGCGAGCAACCGCCGGTGCACACCCGACATGGCCACCGCATCGGCGCGCGACATGCCCATGCGGAAGTTCTGCGAGATGTTGTCGCGCAGAACCAATTCGGAGACCTCGTCGGTCATGGAAGCGAGCAGTGGATTGCGCTCGGCGACTGCGAGCTCACCGCTGGAGACGACTGCGTCCAGCAGCACCTTGATGTTGACCTCGTGGTCGGAGCAGTCGACACCCGCCGAGTTGTCCATCGCGTCGGTGTTCATCCGGCCGCCGCCACGGCTGTACTCGATGCGGCCGAGCGCGGTCGCGCCGAGGTTACCGCCCTCGCCGATCACCTTGACCCGCAGCGCATTCGCATTGACACGGACTGCGTCGTTGGACTTGTCGCCCACCTCGCCATCGGTCTCGGAAGCAGCCTTGATGTAGGTGCCGATGCCGCCGTTCCACAGCAGATCGACCGGTGCGAGCAGAATGGCCTTGATGATCTCCGGTGGCGACAGCTTGGTCACTTCGGGGCCGAGGCCGAGCGCCGCGCGCACCTCGGGGGTGACCGGCACCGCCTTTGCCGACCGGTCGTAGACGCCGCCGCCCTTGCTGATCAGCGACCCGTTGTAGTCTGCCCACGAGGAACGCGGCAGTGCGAACATCCGCTGCCGCTCCCGGAACGACCGTGCCGCATCGGGATTCGGGTCCAGGAAGATGTGCCGGTGGTCGAACGCCGCGACCAAGCGGATGTGCTTGGAGAGCAGCATGCCGTTGCCGAATACGTCGCCACTCATATCGCCGACGCCGACGACGGTGAACTCCTGGGTCTGGGTATTGATGTTCAGCTCGGCAAAGTGGCGCTTCACGCTCTCCCACGCGCCCTTGGCGGTAATGCCCATCGCCTTGTGGTCGTAACCCGCCGAGCCACCGGAGGCGAAGGCGTCGCCCAACCAGAAACCATACTGCTGGGCAACACCATTGGCGATATCGGAGAACGTCGCGGTGCCCTTGTCCGCGGCGACCACCAGATAGGTGTCATCGGCGTCACGGCGCACCACCCGGGCGGGCGGCAGCACAGCGCCGGTGGTGTGCTCGACATTGTCGGTGACATCGAGCAGGCCGGAGATGAAGGTGCGGTAGCAGGACACGCCCTCGGCGAGCATTGCCTGCCGATCCGCGCCGGGATCGCCGGTGGCAGTAGGCGGCTGCTTGACCACGAAACCGCCCTTGGCCCCAACCGGGACGATAACGGCGTTCTTCACCGCCTGCGCCTTCACCAGACCGAGGATCTCGGTGCGGAAATCTTCCAGACGGTCCGACCAGCGCAACCCGCCGCGCGCCACCGCGCCGAAGCGCAAGTGCACGCCCTCGACTCGCGGCGAGTACACGAAAATCTCGAATTGCGGTCTCGGCTTGGGCAATTCGGCGATAGCGTGCGGGTTCAGCTTGAAGGACAGGTATTCCAGCGAGTTGCCCGCGTCATCGCGACGGTAGTAGTTGGTGCGCAGCGTCGCCTTGATCAGCCCGAGCACCGCGCGCAGGATCCGGTCGGTGTCCAGGCTGACGACCGCGTCGATCTCGGCCTGCACCCGCTCGGCAATACCCTCGGCGAGGACCTCGGCCTCCGGGCCGGTGCCCTCGGGATCGAAGTAGGCGCCGAACAATTCGGTGCAGGAGCGTGCGGTGGCCGGATGGGTCAGTAGCACGCGCGTGATGTTGCCGAGGGTGTAGGCGAAACCGGCCTGCTGCAGGTACTTCGCGTAGGCCCGCAGCATCGCGATCTGACGCCAGTGCAGGCAGGCGCGCAGCACGAGCTCGTTGAGCCCGTCGACTTCGGCCTTACCGAACCACATGGCGGCGACGGCTTCCGGAAAGCGCTTGCGCACACTGGTTTCCGGCAGTGAATCGACATCGGCGCTGGCGGCGAGATCGGCCTCGATGTCGGCGTCGAGCGAACCGCGCAGCAGCGCGGCAGGCACCCGCAGCCCGAAGTCGTAGATCCAGCGCTGCGCGCCGTCCCACAGGGTGATGCGGTAGGGCTGCTCGTCGACGACTTCCACGCCGAGACTGTGCACGACCGGAAGCACCCGGCTCAGGGACACGCCCTCGCCCGCGACGTAGAGCGTGAAACGCCACTCCCCCGAAGGCGATTCGGGATTCCGGTAGAGATTGGTGTCGATGTCGCCGTCGCTCAGCCGCTCGAGCCGCTGCACATCCGCGAGCGCGCGGGCAGGCTGGTATTCCTGCTGGTAGCTCGCCGGGAACGCGGACGCGTAATCCTGTGCGACAGTGGGTGATATGTCTGCCACCCCGGCAGCCTCGGCCACCAGGCGATCGGCCCAGGTCCGGGTCGTCGCGAACAGCAGCTCCTGCACCCGTTCGCGATTGGTATCGGAGATGTCCGCCGGTTCCGCGTCGGGCTTGCGATGCACCGTGAAGTACACGACGGCCAATTCCGATTCGGTGGCGCGGGCCGAGTAGGCGAGCTGCTCGGCGTCGAACTCCGCGCGCAGCAGCTCACCCATCTGCACCCGAACCTCGGTCGAGTAGCGATCGCGCGGCATGTAGACCAGGCAGTAGACCGTGCCGCTGCGGTTGTCGCGACGCAGGAACAGCCGGACCTGCCGTCGCACGCCGAGATTCATGACACCGGAGACGGTTTCGAACAACCTGCGCGCGTCGGTGGAGAACAGCTCGACCCGGGGGAAGGACTGCATCATCTCGAGCATGGCCTGGCCGGAGAAGGAATTCAGCGCGAAGCCGGACCATTCGATGACCTGCAGCACGCGCCGCGAGATGACCGGGATGTCGAGGATGTTCTCGTGCAGGCCCGTCACGGTGAACGTGCCGACGAAGACATGCTCGCCCTTCACCATGGCGACGGTGGCCCCGGCCGGTCCCGCGCTGGTCGCGTCGCCGGTGCCGTAGTCGGCGACACTGACGTAGTAGAGGTCGCGCGAACCGGGCAGCAGGGAATCCACCGAACCGTTGGCAAGGCGCAGCACCGGCCGCTTCGCACCCAGCACGGGGGCGCTGACGTCGGCGACCGATCCGTTGTGCAGCACGCCGAGGCCGGTTCCGGGAATCTGCCACGGCTCCATGGGCGCGTCGGGGCGCGGGGCGGAACGGCGGAATCGGTAGTAGCCGTAGCCGAGCGCGGTGAAGTGGCCGTCGGCCATCCAACGCAAAAGGTCTGCGGCCTCGGGGATTTCGGGGTCGCCCGCCCATTGCGCGGCATTCTCGAGACCGTCGGCCACTGTGTTCATCGCCCCGACGATGGTCGGCGTATCGTCCGCGACGCGACGCAGATCGTTCAGCAGCGGCTCGAGCGCTTGCTCGATCCGGTTGACCTGTTCGTCGGCGAGGCCGTGGCCGAACTGCACATGGATCCATGATTCCGCGACCGCCGCAGGCCCCGGGTCCACCTCGCCGTCGCGAGCCACGATGGTCAGCAGTTTGCCCTCGGCATCGCGGGTCACATCGAAGACCGGATGGATGACCTCGGTGACCGTAGCACCGAGTCGACGCAATGCGGCGGTGACCGAATCGACCAGCAGCGGCATATCGTCATTGACGATTTGGACCGCGGCACCGAGCCCACTGCTGTCGTCGGGCCGGTACACCTTGGTCGTCGCCGATCCGGGAGTGCGGACCGCAGCCAACTCCAGATGCTGCCGGAAGATCCGCTCGGCCCGATCGGTGATCGCCGACGCCGACGCTCCCGGCTGGATCCAGCGGAAGTAGGCCGCCTCCAGATCGGTCGGATCGTTGCGGAACCGCCCCGAAGTTATCGTCTGCTGCGTGGTTGCCACCATCGAACCGCTGCCTTCCCGAGAACTGACCTCGTAACGTACGGTTTCCACACGTTACCTGATTAACGTACCGTTGTATAGCGGTACATTCAACGATGCGACAAGGATGTATGTCGCTTGTACTGCAGATTTGATCCGGATCAGAACCTTGCCGACTCGGATAGCTGAACCGTCAACGGACCAGACCGGCCCGCGTCAGAAACGTCTGGGCGGCCGCCTTGCCGGAGAAGGATCCGGTCTCCAGGCGTAGGCCCGACCGGGTGTCGGCGTACCACGCGCTTGCCGACGGGCCGATCGCGGCGAAAACGGGGCCGTCCGTCAACACGGTTGCGCCCCCGGCCCGCCATCGTCTGATCGTGTCGCTCAAGCTCGCAGGCAAGGACACTTCCGCGTGGAAGGTCAACTCCTTGCCGCCGGAGATTCCGCCGGCCAGCAGTGGATGACTGGCGCCGATGACACATTTCTGGACCATCTCCGTGGTGTTGAGCTGCACACAGGATGCGGCGGAACGCAGCGCCTCGGGCAGCGCGCTGACGGCAGACTGCTGCGGCACCGCGAACAACGACGGAATCGACGGCGAACACGAACGGGCCACCACGACTCCGAACAGCACAACGACCGCGATGAGCACGCCGAATACTCGCCATTTCCAGGGCGGGAGCCCCGCAACAACTTTGACCGCGGTCTCCGCCACCCCTGCCGTCTTCTCCACCGTCTTTTCCACCACATGCGCCGTGGGTTCGACGGCAGCCGCCGCTTTGTGCGCAGCAGCGCGCAGCGGGGCTCCGCAGTGGGTACAGCGGGAGATCGCGCCGCCGACATTGCGGTGCGAACAGTACTGGCAGATCAGCTCGGACATCATGCTCAACGTCCGGTGATCACGACCGAGGAGATGGCGGTGACGTTGATCGCGGGGCTGCCTTTCGATTCCAACACCGTCAGCACGATCTTGGACGCGCTCACCGGTGGGTCGAGCTTCGTGACCACCATGGTGCGCTGATCCAGGGTCGGCTGCGTGTACACAGAGGTGGTGCCATCGTTGAACTGATACGAAACTCGGCTGACAGTACGGTATTTGGCCCACTGATCGGTGCCGTCGGTACCGATGTGGTCCCATCCGGGGACAATACCGATCGAGTCGATCTGATAGAGCTTGCCGAGGTCGATGGTGATGATCTGGCCGTCGACCTTGTAGGCGCGCACACAAGACCACGCCTTACCCGGCTGCCCGCCGAAGGCGTCCATGGCCGGGGTACTTCCCGGCGGGCATTTCGACTGCGCCGACTTCACCTGGATGACCGAGCTCGCCGCGGCAGGTGGGGCGGTGGTCGTTGGTGCGGCAGTCTGCGACGGAGTGACGACGAAGGCCCGGTCCTGTGGCTGGTCCTCACCGCCGCCGGTGGTGACAAGCATCAGGACCAACAACACCGCGAGGACGGCACCGACCGCCAACGCCACCTTGGGCTTTCGCAGCTGCGTCAGGATGTCACGCATGACCCCTTGAGCGGGTGCCAAGCGGCTCGACGCGGACGAATTCGACCGGTTTTCCTGCGGTGGTTGCGGCGGGTCCTCATCGTCAGGAGCGCGCAGTGGCGCGGCCATCGCCGCGTAGTCCGGCGCATAATCTGCCGACGACGCGGGTCCCTGCGACTCGCCGTTCAACAACGCGAGGATTCGCTCACTCGCCTTCGGTCCATCGGAAGGCCGACGGCGTTCGACCGGAGCAGACAATTCCGATTCGAACTCGGTTGAAGCAGGCGCGGATTCACCGGGCCCGGCTTGCCCACCTACAGCGGAGCCGACGTAGCCGAACGACGGATCCGACAGCACCGCCTCGAGGAGAGCACCTCGATGGCGAAGAAAGACGTCACCGGAGTCCTCATCGGGCATGATCCGGATCGTATCCGGATCAGCCGACGCCAGGACCGTCGCTATTCCCGCTGGAGAGAACAGCCGCCGAACGGATCAGCGCTTCTTTTCCTCGGTCACGAAATACTCCGGCGGAACGTCGAATACCCGGGCCAGAGCGATAACAAGATCCAGCCTCGGTATCGCGTCACCGTGAATGAGCCGGTACAGACCGGACTGCGAAACCGGCACATCCGGGTAAGCCAATTCCAGGTGCTGCGCCAACGAATACAACGTCAAGGATCGCGTAGAACCGTCTTCGGTCGACACGACCGATTCCGCGATCAGACCCGACAATCGGCTCGAAAAAATCGCCGCCGCTGCTTGTCGGGGAGTAAGTGCCTCCCCACCGTCCAGATGAGGAAGATCACCACCATCGGGTTGGGAATCCACTGCCACGCTAATAGACATTACCGGCCCCTGTCAGCTCACCCGACGGCCACCGGGAGGCCCCGACACCGGGACCGCGGATCCATTGGCCGCACCAATCGCGGGGGGGCCGTCGGCAGTATCGAAATAGCGGGTTTCTCCTCTCGGCTCGATCAAATCCACCCGGACGGTCCGCATCGGGATGCTCACATCCACTGTGCTGGCTCCGACCTGGTTGATCGTGAGATCGACAGAGCGCCGGCGCGGACCGCCGGGCTCGCTGATCGTGACTGTTGTGTGCGCGTTCGACGCCCGCGGCGGAACGTGATCGAAGACGGCGATCGTCGCGGGCCCATCATCGGAGTCGAGGTTCGGATCCGGACCCACACCGTCGTCGGGGACGAGCCGCAGCGAACTCGCATCGCCGACCGCGGCGATGAGTTGACGCCAACTGTTCGGACGCGCCGAATGAATCTCCACATCCGCGCCGACCACCATGGCACGCAAAATGATCTGCTGTGCCACTGGCAACATCGCATTGACATCGATCGTCCGACGTCGCGGGTTGTAGCGAGCCGGGTCGAACAGCGGCAGGGCGAGGGTATGTCGCGGTTGTCCGCTGATGGAACCGATGATCTGGCCATTGGGGCCGATTGCCACCGAGAGGTCGGCGGCGATGTCTTCGGGCGCGATGTCGGAACCGGACTCATCTGCTGGCAAGGCCCGGACCGAGATCGCCGTAGGCAGTGAGGCCATCAATGCTGTCGACTGTCTGCCCTTGAGCAGGCGCAGATAGTCCGGCGGCTCCGTCGTCACGGCTGGGCCGACGAATCGGACCAGGGCGCGCGGGCCCAACTCGCCGTCGGTCAGGCTGACAACCAACGTCGTGCGGCCGCGGTTCCACGACCAGCAATCATCCAATCCGACGCCATCGAGCCGAGTCCAGTCGATGACGAAGCTGGTCACGCAGCGACCGGGCGCAGAAGATTCCAGGGTAGTCCAGGTCTCACGCAGATCGGAGAGCTCGACCCCCGAGTGCAGGAGTCGCGTCGCGTCGCGTAGCGCCCCGGAGGGCAGCGCGTGTGCAGCAAAGCCACGTTCGCGCAGCCGCCCCGCAATGCGGTGCGCCGCACTGGCGAGCGCTTTGGGGGCGACCACCTCGCATCGACCACGTTTGGTCAGCGCGGACAGGTTGCGTTCCTGGTCCAGCCGGACCACCAGCCACGTCAATCGATCACCGACTACCGGATGGGAGCCGATCAGTTGGTCGTAGAGCATGCTGTAGTTGCCGGTCGAGCGGACGCGCTGGCCGGTCGTGACGATGTCTATGTCGACGGCGATGCCGAATTGGTCGAGCATCGGCAACAGCACGTCGATCGGGATCGTGTCCTCGGTGTAGAGGGATTGTTCGGAGATGACCGTCGGCAGATCCAGATCGGGGGCGAGCTGGATCATGGCGACCAGCGTGGTGCCCGCCTCGTGGATGCCACACACACCGGCGGCGACCTCGACATCCCGGATCTCGGCATGCTGAGCGCGTTCTTGCGCCCTGGCCGCGCGGCCGACCCGGTAGGCGGCCCAGTCGATCATCCAGCGCACAGCGGTGCGGCCGTTGACCCGTACTGTCACCATCACCAGCAGTACAGACACCACAGTCGCACCGATCCACCACGGAGTCTTCGCGGAAAGACCGACAAGCAGTGGGCTGCCGACGACGACAATCGCGGCGAAGGGACCACGTTCTACACCGGCGGCCCGAATACTCGGAAAGCTCACCGACGCCTCCGCAACGCCGAACCCGTGTAGCTCGCACCGACTCCGAGCAGAACCGCGGCGAGGATGACGATGGTCGCCGTGATGCTCGGGCGCTTGTCCTTCGCCCGAGGCGGGGCCGGTATGGCCAACGGCGAGGTTCCGAACAGGTCGGCGGGGCGCTTCGGCGCCGTACGGAAACTCAGGGCGGCCATCGGATCGATCATGCCCGCGCCGACCACGTTGTCGATGCCACGCGCCGGTGCGTGCGCGCTCACCTGCAGTCGAGCGGCGATTTCGCTTGGGGTCTCGGTGGGATATCGCGAGCGCAGCAGTGCGGCTACGCCGCTGACGTAGGCCGCGGCGAACGATGCCCCACCCACCGGCGCCAGCTTGTCCGAGCCGACCCCGTTGATCAGCCCGTCAACACCAGGGCCGAGCGACTCGATGCCCGTACCGGGCCCAGCGACCGAAACCCACGGTCCCGTCAACGAATCCGGCATCGGCGCACCGGTCGCAGTGGTGAATCCGACGGTCAGTACCTCGGGCGCGAACCATCCCGGCGTGGAGATCGTCTTGACGTCGCGCCAGTTGCGCGGATCGGCGGGTCTGGTCGGATCGATCTTGGGATTTTGCGTGCAGCCAGATGCGGAACTGCCCGCGCCCGCCACGATGAGCGCGCCACGGATCCGCACGGCGTATCCGATAGCGGCCGAGAGGATCGATTGGTCGAGCCGCATATCCGCGGGCACACAAATCGGCAGCGGTACGGTGATCACGTTGGCGCCTTGATTCGCCGCGTGCGTGATCGCGCGCGCGAGGGTACGAATTTCAACACTCATTCGCTGCGCCGGATCGGGGGAAACCTGATGCTCCTCCGTGAACGCGGCAGACCTGAGGCGCACGGAAAGAATCCGCGCATCGGGGGCGACGCCCATGAATCCATCCGTGGGAGCCGAAGTGGCCCCGATGATTCCGGCGATCAAGGTGCCGTGCGCATCGCAATCGGACAGTCCGTCTCCCCCGGCCACGACATAGTCGCCGCCGCCGAAAAGATTGGGCAGACGCGGGTTGGGCTCCACGCCGGTATCGATGACTGCGACGGTGACCCCGGTTCCGGTGCTGAGCGATCGGACTCGACGCAGTTCGAGAGCAAGTTCTGAGGGCGGCGTCCGCGCGAGGTCGCTGTCCCGCAACACACCAGCGGACAGACACCCGCTGTTCTGCTTCGTCGGATACTCCGGCCCTGGCGGATCGTCCAGCGGCGGTGACCCGACCACCACTTGGGGAGGTTCGAGCGCATCGACAGGTGCGGCGGTGATCGCCAGCACAATCCCTGCGAGCACAGCGACCGTGGCCCTGCCGAACTTCATCAGATTGCTCGCATCGCGGTGTAGACGCCCATGATCCAGAAGGCGATGACGGGGACGACGACGACGAGCGCGTATTCGACCAGATCGATCATCCGGCGCGTCACCGGCGAGAGCCGCTTACCCGGCAGTCGCACCGCCGCAACACATCCCGCGCAGGCGGCAATGGCAACGACCAACACGACGACGAGCCGCGCCCCTGGGGTCTCATAGGCGCGCACCAGGACGAAAGCGACGCCGGACACTGTGACGGCCGCGGCAGAGATCAGCGCGATCGCCTGCACGCGGTCCGGAAACCAGCGCGCTCGCATCGCAAGAACGCCGGCCACCGCTGCCGCCATGACGATCTCGCGTACACCACCGGGGCTGACCGCGGCCGTGATCACCGTGGCGACCGACAGCAATATCGAGACCGCGGCGATCAGGCCGCGCAGACTGGTCACTGCCAGTCTAGCGCGGCCCTCGATGCCGACCTCGGCTCGTCTGAGCTGGCGTTCGTTGTCTTCGATCTCCTCGTGACCCTCGCGGGCGGTCTCGGCGTCGAAGATATCGGTCAGTGTCGCAGGCGACACCTCATTGCCAGGGTCAGGCAGGTCCGGTGGCCGGATCCGAGCGATCACCACGGCCAGTCGTGGTGCGATGTTCAACAGCACCAAGGCCACGAATACCGTGCCGCCGGAGACCTGTCCGAGTGACAGATCCAAGTACGCCTCGGGCAGCGCCGCGACCGTCACGCAGACACCGAGCACCGTCACCGCCATCAGCGTCGCGATGCCGAATCCAGTGAGCCGCATCATGGTGGCGGCGGCGACCGCGGCAACGACCGCTCCCGCAGCCCAATTGGCCGCTGCGAACGGACCAGGCTGGTCATAGGCCGGTGGCACCAGCATTGCGCCACCCGCGAAGAGCAGTGGAGTCGCCGAGAGCGCGAGGCCGAGGCAGATCACGGCAGAGGCCTTGCGCCGCCGCGCCGACATCGCCGCACCCAAGCACAGCACGCCTAGCAAGAGGGCGGGGACGCCACACCACAACGTCGAACCGGTCTCGGTCCACGACCAGGCCAACATCGCCGCGACCGTGGTCGCTCCGACGGCCAGCGCGGCCAAACCGACGACAATGGCTGTGCCCTTGTCGAATTCGGCGAATTCCCGCTGATTGATCAATGCCAGTGCGTCGGTGATGTCCTCGACGACCGGCGTGAATACCTCCACGGACTCGATTACCGACAGCATCAATACCGCGCCGTCGGAAATCTCATGATCGGCGAGACTGCGCCACCGTGGAATCGGCGGCTCCCCAGGACGGGCAAGACTCCATTGTCCCCGCGGCGGTGCGAAGTCGATATTCTCATCATCGACGGCAGCGGCGAGAACACCGACCAGATCGTCGATGAACGTCTCGATCGTGAACTTGGTCGGCACCACCACATCGACCTGATAGGTGGAGATCATCACGGCGATCCTGGCCCGTGCGACCTCCGCCGACGGCTGCGTCCCCGCAGGTGCCGGCGCGACGGCAGTGCTCACCGCCACCCTCCTCGGTCACCCGAGTCAGCGGTGCTACCGGTCAGATAACCGGGAAAGCTGTCGGAGAGCCAGGCCGCGAGTTCTTCGAATGCCAAAAGTGTTTCCTTGTCCAGCAGGCGCAGGTCGATCTCGCCGCCTTCGGCCAGATGCTCGTCGTAGGGTACGACACAGGTCGGCCGCTGCGCGGTCGCGAACAGCTTCTCGATCGCGGCGACATCGACGGTCGGCTTGGCAGGCTGATGGTGGGTGATCGCGACGATCGACTTGGCGATCAGGTGCTGCAAGCCGTGTGAACTCAACCAGTTGAGGGTGGCGACCGCACCGGTCACCCCGCCAACCGTGGCCGGGGTGACGACGACGACAGCATCGCTGGTCTGCAACACCGCGGCGGTCGCGGAATCGAGCACCCCGGTCCCGCAGTCGACGAGAAGCAGGTTGTAGTGCTTGCGCAACACCTCGACGGCGGTGGCGTACTCCCGGCCCGACAGCGCCTCATTGGCCTCGGTCGTCCATGGGGATGCGATGACCGCGAGATCGGCATCGTTGATCGAGGTGTAGGACTGTACCGCAGAGAAGGCGTCGAGATTCGTCGACTGCGCGAGGTCGCGCAGCGTAAGTCCGAAGGGGTGGCGGCTGGTGCGGGTGGAGAGGTCACCGAAATCCGGGTTCGCGTCGATGGCGACCACCCGGTCGGGTCGCAGGCTCGCGAAGGTCGAACCGAGGGTCGCGGCGGCGGTGGTCCTGCCGACTCCGCCTTTCACGCTGACCACTGCGATCTGGTAGGTCGTGGTGAGCTGACGCCGGATTCGCGTGCGGCGATCCTCGGCGCGTTGCTCGGCGGGCGAGAGCCCGAGTTTGAACCCCACCTTGTTCAAAGCGCCGCGCATGCCGGCCTGGGAGCGCAGCTGCGCCCGCCGTGCCGCCGCGATGTCGGCAAGCAGGTCGATGGAGCTGAGGTTGGCGGGCAATACCTCGATCCGCGGCGTCTGGTCGTAGGCCGAGCGGTCGATGCGGTCAGGAACCCACTGCGCGGTCTGCGTGGCCGGTTGCCATGTCTGACCCTCGCCTGAGACGGTGGGGGCGGCGTCCGCGCGCGCGACGGGCTGCGCATACGACGCTGTGTTCGTCACCTCGGTGAAGGTCGACGTGCTCGAGGTGGGGGTTGCGGAGCTCGACGCACTCGGAGCCGAAGTGCTCGAGGTCGATTGAGCAGGCGGCGGACCTGCTGAGGAAGGCGGGTCCTGCGCCTGCGGCATCGCCGGTGTCGGCGACGCCGCCTGGCGCGACTGCGGGCTCATCGCGACGGGAGGCGCAACCGTGCCCTGCACCTGTGCGCGGTCGCCGGATGCCGTCGGCGTCGACTCGGTGGGACGTTGCGGTGCGCCGACTACGGGGTCGCCGAAGTCGCCGTACCGGAACCCTTCCGGGTTCGCGGTGCCGTCGGCTGCGGGCGCCGGTGCAGCCGACGTGGCGGCCGACTCACCGGTCTGGGAGAAGTACGCGTCGTAACCGCCGCGCCCTCGGACGGACTCGGTCGAATGACCATTGGTGCTCGGTGCTCGGTTCATTTCCGTCGTCCTCTCGACAACCACAGTGCGACGTTCAGCCGATTCGGCTGGTATCGAACCAACTTCGGCCGGGCAGCAGGTCGATGAGGGCCCTGATACCCGCGTGCAAGGTCGAGTCGTCACCTGGCGCATATGTCGACCAGATCACTCCGTCCATCGACCTACTCGGTGTGACGGCAAGTCGCCCCGACACGGTGTCGACCACACTCAAGCACACGTCGGGCTGCACCGAGACCCCGTCGTGATGCTCGATCATGACAACCTCGGCTTGCCGCACGACCTCGAAAAGCGCTTGGCTCAGCACACGTGCCGTTTGCGGCTCGGCCCCGAGATCCAACAACGCATTTCGTCGCTCGGTCGGGTCGGACGACATTGCCGCGAAATCCTCGGATGACGCGGTCAACGGCGCGAAACTCAGCGGCGGGCAGGAACCCAGCGCTGCCATAAGGGCGGCTGAGACGCTCTCGACGTCCCGGCCCTCCTGGAATACCGGCTGGATAACGATGTTGTCGTCGCAGCGCACCGCGAGTACTTGGCGTTCGCCGCGGCGCACCAGCGACATCCGCAGCATCCCCCGCGGCTCGCCATCCAAACCGGTGTCCAAGATCCGCACGACCAGTTCCACATCGGGCCGGTCCAGGCAGTGCAACCAGTGCTCGACCGTCGGGTGCACGCGATCGTCGTCGATGATGCCCACCTCGGTGAGCTCCGCCGCGATTATCGCGCGCACCCGATTCCGATCCGCGATATTGTAGATGTTCGGCCGCAACGCGAGCACCATTGGATAGGCTTCGATACCGACCATATCCTGCAGGAGCAGCGCCGCGTCGACATTGAGATCGATCGCTACCGGATCCGTTTCAAACACCTTTCACCAAATAGATGAGTTGTTGCGGGCCGCTATACCGAGCGAAAACCGCCGGCGATCTGACCGTCCACGACATCCATATCTCCACCCTTTGTGGAGGTTTGGATGATCTTGCCGTTCAGCTTGTTGAGACTCGCCTCATAATTACCCAGCCTGGTGTTCAGCCCATCCGTAAGCCACTGGTAGTCTTTTGCGCCAGCACCCTCGAATTCTTGGAGGAGTTTATCCCGCAGCCTCTTGATTTCCTCGATGTTCGTCTTCATGTTATTGACGATAGTAGAAACCCGGTCGGTGCTATGTCCGGCCTCGATGTAATTGAAATGAATTGGGTTGGTCATGGTATTTTCACTTTCCTGATCGGATTGACTAGTGAGATCGGTCGCCCGATTCCTTAAGAATAATTATTCTTGATGATCTCCCGATCGATGACCTCCTGGCGGCCATCCCCCCACTCGCCGGATACGTTGCCGGTGTCCATCGCTCCGTTGTCACCCAGGTCGGCGAGAATCGTAGCCCTGGCAGCCTGCGCTGCGGCATCGAACTTCACACCGGAGAGGGTCAATTGCTCGATGATTCGAGCAAGGTGGTTGGCCAAATCCGAGCCACGCTCGTGCGCATTGCCCAGCGTGGAGTAGATCGCCGTTCCGGTATCGCCACGCACCGCGGCATGCAATTCATCCTGGCAAGCCGCAAGTTGCTGCAGAAGGGAGAGGAGATGCTTCTCGCAGGTAGTCGTCTGATTTCCAGACTCGCGCATCAATTCGGGATGGGCAATGGTCGTCATTTTGTTTCCCTTCGCGGAAGTGACATTCGACCTCGGTGTGGATTACCGGGGACGTTCTGAGATTGCCAATACCAGATCGTCATCGTCTTTCTCGATGACACCGACCAACATGGTTTGTTCGTCGATCGGCTCGTCCTGGCGTTCACCGTCGGCGTACTCGATGACACCGATGACCGGAGGCTGCTCGAGCACTGGAACCTCTTCGGGTTCACCCGGCACGAACACCTTCGACTTCGTGCGTTCCTCGTCGCGGCGACGACGACGCATGTTCGCCTTCGGCGCGGTGGCCCCACGGCGTAGTGGACCCTGTTGCGCTGGTCCGCTGGTCAGATTGCCCGGGGTGGCGCCGAAGGGCGTACCACGTCCAGGCGCCCAGTTGGCAGGCATACGGAATCCGGTGGATGCTCCTGGCATGGACCCGAGCCCACCTCGGAGCATTCCGAGTGCGGCCACGCTACCGACTCCACCGTTCAATCCCGCCAAGGTGGACGAGTACGGCGAGGTCCCGTAGAAGCCGTGATCGTCGGGAGAGCCGCCGTCGACCGAGGAATCGCCCAACGAGTCCGTCATGGACGACAGGGCGTTGTTGACATCCGATGCGGCCTGCTCGCCTTCCGGCAGCTGCTGGCCCGGATCAGGGTTGGGATTCGGGTTCGGATTGGTGTCACCCGGGTCCGGCGTCGGGTCGCTCGGATCGCTGCCTCCGTCTCCGTTGCCATTCCCTCCGTCCCCTTTGCCGTTCCCATTTCCACCGTCCCCTTTGCCGGACTCGGGCGGATTCGTATCCTTCGGGCCCGTCTCGGACCACGGCGGAGGCGGGTTCTTGTCGGCCGGTACGCCGCTCTTCTGATTGATCCCGCTGTCTCCACCGCCCGACACGATGGGTGGTGGTGGCACCGGCGTCGGCAACGCCGCAAGCGCCCCGAAGGCGTCGGCCTGGTAACCGAACATCACGCCGGCGGCTTCGCCCCACATGATGTCGTAGGCGGCCTCGCATGCGAAGATTCCAGGCCAGTTCTGATTCATTGTGTTGGTTGCGATCAAGGTGGAGGACAGTGCGCGCACCGCCAGGATCTCGAAAAGCTTCGGCATCGCGCCGAGGGCCGCGCCATACGCCGCGGCCACTTCCGCGGCCGATGCCTCACATTTCCGAGCGACGATGGATTGCTCTCGCTGCCATGCCGCATGCCTACGGAATGCCGCCTGCGCACGGTCCGACGTCGGCCCGTCCCATCCGGGCGCCATCCTGTTCATCGCAGCTTCTGATGCCGATGACGCGAAGTTCAGTGCATCGGCCATGGTCGCGTACGCCGCCGCGGTGTCAGCCGTGGACACCCCGCCTGTGATAGGCATCAACCGTGCCGAGTTCACCTCGGGCGGCAGCGCGCCGAAGGCAAAGGTTTCCGGCAGCCTGGACAGGGCTTGCACCTTCGAGACCACATCGATGACCTCGGTGAACAGATTCCCCACGAAATCCATGAGGTCGCCAATCGACAATGACTGCAAGGTCGATTGTATGAAGTCGTCTATCCCTGGTGACGTCATGGTCGACTCCGCCGCTTTTACTTGAAACGGAAATTCATGTTTTCGGCGCCGACAATGCCGCCACCGTGGACGTCGACACCCATCAATTTGATGTCCACCTTGGGCAGCGCCGCGGCACCGTCGAACTTCTTTCCCGAGCCTTCGAACGTAGTACCGCAAAAGCGCGGCGCAAGGCCTCGGAAGATGTCCGAAACGATGGCGCTGACCGGATCCAGCGCCGCGGGGAACGGCGCGGTTCGCGGCGCACACGCACCAACTGTGGAGACTGTGGCGACCTCGATGTTGACGAGTTCCGCACCGGCGGTGGTTGGATGCCCTGGAGTGAGGCTGTAAGCCATGGGATTCTCCTGACGACGGGTATCAGCTCTGTATCGAGCGGTACAGGAAGAACGCTAAGTCATTCCCAATCTTGGGAACGTGACTCGATACACAGGCCCCGCCGCCACGGTCAGTCCTGCGGCGGCGTCCACGCGGACTGGACGAGATCCTTACGGGAGCGCAGTGGTTCAACGAAGATCCCTCGGCCGACCGGCTGCTTCATCGGCTTCACATCGCCGATCAGGATGCCGTCGAGCCTGGACCCGTCCATGATCAAACCGGAGGAGTTCACGTTCTTCATCTGACCGAGCACGTTGTCGTACAGCGCGGTATCGGCCTGTGCGATATTGCGCGCCACGACGAGATGCAACCCGATGTCCCTGCCGTCGATGATGACGTCCTTCAACGCATCGAGCGGGTTGAGCATGCTGCGCTGCGCGACCATGTGATAGTCGTCGACGACCACGAAGATTTCCGGACCGCTCCACCACGAACGGTCCTTGAGTTGTTGCGAGGTCACCCCGACCGGAGCACGCCGACTTCGCATCTTGGCGACGAATGCGGGCAGGCCATCGATGATGTCACGCTCGGTGGTCAGATAGCCGATCAGCTGTTCGTCGTCGATAGCGTCCATATGTTGTCGTCGGTAGTCGACAAGCAGCACGCGAGCCTGGTCCTTGGTGAACTGCCGACGGATCGACTCCAATATGGCGGCGAGCACCGTCGACTTTCCCGACCCGGACGAGCCGACCACGATCATGTGGGTGGAAACGCCGAAATCGATGGTGGCGGGGGCGAGGTCGGACTCCCGCACACCGAACGGCACGCGAAGTCGTTCGGCGAGCGTGGTCGGTTCCGGCAGGCCGACACCGATCTCGTCCAGCGTGATCTGAGCGGGCAGCAGCCGCACTTCAGGAGCCCGACGTCCGACGAGCGACCGGCTCAATTGCTCGATCGTGGCGGCGAGACCCGCGGAGACCGACTCGGCGTCACCGACACCGTCCACGCGTGGCAGCGCGGTGAGCATGTGCAGCCCTTCGGCCGAGAGACAGCGGCCGGGTCGGTCCGGCGGGATCGCGGCAATCACGTTGCGGTGCGTAGGGAACACCGTGTCGGTGAGGTCGCCGAGCCGCATCTCCAACCGGGTCTGCACCATGTCCTTGATGTTGGGGCGCACCGCGGCCCAACGTGAACTGGTGAGCGCGATATGCATGCCGTAGTTCAGGCCTTGCAGCGCGATCGACTCCATCACGGGCATGTAGTCGTCGTAATACGCTCCGGTAGGGGCGAATCCGAGATCCCATCCGTCGATGACGACGAAGACATCACCGTGCAGGTCCCCGCGCGCGGTGAGCTCGGCCGATTCTCGTGGCGAGTTCCTGCGCCGCCGGAACTCTCGCATCGAGTCGATGCCGAGATCGCTGAACAGTGACTGTCTGCGGGCGAGGATGCCGGACAGCAGTGCGAAGGTGCGCCGGATACGATCGCCGTCGCGTGGCGTCGCGATCGAGCCGACATGCGGCAGGTTGCGAAGCCCGGACAGACCACCGGAGAAGTCGAGACAGTAGAACTGCACCTGTTCGGGAGTGTGGGTCAGGGCGGCGGCCATGATCAGCGTTTGCAGCGTTGTCGACTTTCCCGACTGTGGGCCACCGACGACCGCCAGGTGTCCGCCGGCGCCGGACAGATCCACCGACCACACGTCCTGTCGCTGTAGCCGCGGCTTGTCGACGATGGCGAGTGGCAACTGCAACGATCCCGGCTCCACCGAGCGGATGAACTGGTCCAGGGTGGGCGGCATCGACAGCGGCGGCAACCACATCGCATGCGCCGGCCGGCCGTGACCCGCCAGCTGCTGGAGCACCGTCTCCATCACGGTCAACGGATCGCCGTCGGCGCTGTTCGCCTCGGGAGCGATCGGTTCGGGCTCTGGCGCGGGCGCAGGTCGCACCTCGACGATGTGCCCGGCGGTGAACCGTTGCGGCGGGCGGTAGCCACCGCCGGGCCTGCGCACTCGCTGCGCCGTCGCCGTCGCCGTCGCGGCTTGGACGGGGGGCGCATAGGGCGAGCCGACGTAGGCAGCCTGAAACCGCTGCAGGTCACCGGAGCCGACGCGCAGATAGCCCGATCCGGGCTTCTTCGGCAAGTGGTAGGCGTCCGCGGTACCGATGGCGTCACGTGAGTCGCTGGTCTGATTGGTACGCAACGCGATTCGATACGAAAGGTGTGCCTCCAGCTCACCCATCCGGTTCGCGGGGACCTTCTGCGAGGCGAGCAACAGGTGGATACGAAGCGATCGACCGAGGCGGCCGATGGCGACGAACAGCTTCGAGAAGCCTGGATGCTGCTCGAGCAGTTCGGCGAACTCGTCGAGGATGATCAGCAAGGTGGGCAGCGGCGCCAGGTCCGCGCCCTGTTCACGGGCGCGCTCATAGTCCGCGACGTTGGCGAAGTTGCCCGCGTCGCGCAGAATTCGCTGCCGCCTGCCCATTTCGCCATTGATCACGTCCTCCATACGGGTAACGAGATCGGCCTCTTCTTCCATGTTGGTCACGACGGCCGTCACATGGGAAAGCCGGTCGAACCCGAGGAAGGTCGCGCCACCCTTGAAGTCGACGAGCAGCAGGTTCAGCGTGTCGGGCGAATGCGTGGCGACCGCCGAAAGTACCAGGGTGCGAAGGAATTCCGATTTGCCCGAGCCGGTCGCGCCGATGCACATGCCGTGCGGGCCCATGCCCTCCTCGGCGGATTCCTTGATGTCGATATAGACAACGCCGCCTGCCGGGTCGTACCCGAACGGGATGTTCAACCGCGCCCTGTCGCTGTCGCGGCGACGCGGCCAAGTCCGTTCGGGCCGGATATCGCCAGGGTCGGTGACGCCGACCAATTCCTCCCATGAGGTGCCACCGCTCGCCTGCTCGGCGGCAACAGCCTCGACCACGGTGGAGAGCCGATATGGAGAAATATTGCGCGCGAGTCCCGTTATGGCGGACGCCGACATCGCGTCGGCCAGACCGACACGCCGCAACCCACGTACCGCAACCTCGCTCAGCGAGCGATCATCGGAGACTACGAACTTCAATGCTCGTGGCAGGCTCTGCTCTGCAGGTCCGAGCCGCAGCCAGGTGCAGCCATCGATACCCGAGATATCACGCTCGGTCGCCGGTCCAGTGGCATCGACTATCAGTAGATAGTGGGTGCGATCCAGCGTTGGCTGGGAATTCGCGGAGAACGGTCCGCGGTTGAGGCCCGCCAAGACCTTCGTTCTCAACTCGGCGACGGTGCGATAGACCATCCTGCTCGACCCGATCGCGTCGGTCTCCGTTGGATGTTGGGTGTGCGGCAGCCATTTGAGCCAGGACCATTCGGGACTATCCGGATCCGACAGCACCGCGGCCACCGCGACCTGATCGGCACCGTGCAGCACCACGACCTCGGCGATCATTGCGCGCACCAGATCGGCGACGGCCTGCGGGTCACCGTCGATGCCGACCTGCGGAGCCGACAGCAGATTGATCGCGACGGGCATGCCGCCAACGGTGGAGTAGGCCTTCGCGAATCGAGTCAGTTCGACTACACCGACCGGATCGAGGTCGGTTGTCGGTGCGGCCTCCGGCACGATCACGCGCACCTGGTTGGCAATCCGGCCCCGGCCGACCCGGACCCGCAGGAACTGCGGGCTCGCGACCTGCACCTCCCACATTCGCTGGCTCCCGATCAGTCGCGAGATCCCGTCAGGGCCGGGGTGTGTGTAGCGCAGGAACTCATACAGCTCCGCTTCCGCCGCGTGCACGGTCTTGCGGTTATCGGTGATGCTGCGCAGATAGTCTTTGCGTTCCTCATTGAGTCCCGCCGCGCCACCGCCGTTACCCCCTGCGCCACCGCCCATCATGCCGAACATCGACACCAGCATCATGGCAGGGAACATCATCGTCATCGGCGACATGCCCCCACCACCGCCGCCGCCGCCGCGGAACATCATGACCATCATGCCGCCCATCGCCGCCACCATGACGACCGGCATGATCATCTTGATCCGGGACGGCGGCACCGGCTTGGGCAACTCGGTCGGCGGTTGTAACCGCAGCTCGGTGACCGCAGGCGCTTTAGGGCCGCGCACCATTCGGGCCGGGCGTACAAATCGACGGGTACTTGTCACGATCCACCACCTAGTCCGGCAACTGTCTGGTTCGGCGGGAGGCCGTCATGCTGAATCCGGGCGTTGTCCATCGACAACGCCGGGCCGACCGCGAACAGCGAGACAACACTCCATGGCGCCGGCACTGGTGCACGCAGCGCAAGCGCGGTGAGGGTCTGATCTCGGCCGCCGTCGGCGAGATCCGCGTCGATGCCGTACCGAACGCCGCTGTCGGAGATCCAGAACAGCGCTTCACGCAGTGGCGAACCAGGTTCCGCGCCGGTCACCTGTACGAAACGACCGGTGTCACGCGGCAAGTACGCCGAATCAGCCGTGTGCCCTCGAGAGGTTTCGGAGTTCACCAGGTCGACGGCCCGACCCAGCTCCTCCTTTTGCAGCGGCAGCTGCCTGCCGACCAGGAGTTCGGTGGCGGCATTCGGGTCGGTGCCGGTGCGCGACCAGTGATAACAGGTGACCTCCGACCGCCCGGGGTCGACGACCTTGATCGGCCGCGACGGGTAGGTCGCCGTCCCAGGCCATACGCCGGGGCGCAGGTTTGCCGCGATCACAGCGGGCCCGACCGTTTGGGTGGAGGGGGATCCCTGGACGTCGGCATTGCGGATCATCGACGCCAGCACGGCAGTCACCCGAACCACCCCCGACTGCGAGACCAGGTAATAAGACGCTCCCTGATCCGGTGTCGACATCGTCAGCACCGAGCCGACCAGCACGGTCAGTCCAGTGCTCAGCGTCACCGTTTGGCCTGCGCCCGGCACATCGGGCACCCGCAAGGGCGGTACTTCCGGGATCGCGTTGATCAAGCCTTTGGATACTGCCATCACCGGGCTGGTCGCATCGATGCCCAACGCCAGCGCGACCGGTGAATTGGACAGCTCGATCGCCGCGCGCACGACACCCTTTTCGCTGTCGTCGTACACCAGCCACGTGGTGGTGTCATCGCGCAGCAACCGGGCCTCGCCCTCGGCGAGCAGCCGGTTGGCATCACCGTCGACCACGAGCGGACCACCGATCGCGGTGGTCCGCACCGCGGACCACCGCAGTGTCGGCAGACCGGTCTGCGGGTTGATCGGGGCGGCCGCGCCGGTCTTCGCGGTATCGCACACCGTCCACGACGAATCTCTTTCGTCGGTGTCGGCAATGCTGCCCGGTGCACCGGGAATACCGACCCACGGGCCACGCGGATACTTCGACAATTCGTCACGTGTGACAGGTACGGGCTTGTCCGCGGCACCGATGACGAGCCGCGCCGAGGTCAGGTTCAGCGCCGGATACAACCGGTTATTGACGCGAACGAACAATGCGCCGGTGTCCTTCTCGGACAGGATCTTCGAATCGCCGATCTTCTTGGCCGGCTTGAAGAAGGCCATGACGGCCGACCCAGCGATCGCGACACAGACAACGGCGATACCGATCGCCAGCGCGGTGGATCGACCGCGCTGCGGGTCGTCGACCATCGAGGCGTCGCGGCGGACCAGCGCGTGTTCGATCCTGCGGAGCAGAAAGCGCCAACCAGAAATCTGGTGTTTGGTTACCACCCGGAAGCGTGCCACCGGTTTTCGTTCCTTCCGCCGACCTGACGACCAAACCTATCCGTCAGCTACCACGCACCGACGATGCACCTTCCCAATGTTGGGAACTAGACGCCTTCGGTCGGATGTCCGACCGGTCACATACCCGCGAGTTGCCGGATACCGCGGGCGATTTTGCACCCATAACGTCGTTGCCGGGGCCATCGGACCGCATCACGCGGCTGCACTCTCCGCCGGAACATCGGAAGGCACGTCCAAAACTGCGGCCGCGCGGACGGATGGGCGACAGCGATGTGGGTGAGCGCCAGGGATTCGTTGGAACCGGGCAGACGATGGATTCCGCGCCGCAAGCGACACAGCGCGGAATCCGCGCGCCGATGAGTCAGGACATTCTTCGACAGAGCGACTGGGTCGTCACACCCGTGCGGTAGGCGCCAAACCGTCCAAGGCCGCGGTGATGTCGAAAGCATCGATCGTCATCAGTTCCTGGTCGGTCATCGACAGGATGTCCGCGTTATCCTTGGTGAAGCGGTAATCACGTTCGGCCTCAGCGGATTCGATCACGTTGCGCACGAAGCGACCGTTGCCTGCCAGGTCGATCAGTCGCCTGCCGTTCTTGGTCTGCGCCGCCAATTGCTCGCAGCGGAGCCGGAGTACCTCGCGCGCTTCTTCGGACAGGATCGAATCCTTCTTACGCGCAATATGATCGGCGATCTGCACCAGCTCGTCGGCACCGTAGCTCGCGAAGCGGATGCGCTTGGTGAACCGGGAAGCGAGACCGTCGTTGGATGCGAGGAATCTGTCGATTTGATCCTCGTACCCGGCGATAATCACGACCAGCTTGTCGCGATCGTTCTCCATCCGCGCCAGCAGCGTGTCGACCGCTTCTTTACCGAATGCATCGCCGCCGGAGAGACCTTCCTGGATCAAGGTGTACGCCTCGTCGATGAACAGCACGCCGCCGAGCGCGGAGTCGATCAGCGCGTTGGTCTTCGGCGCGGTGTGGCCGAGATGTGTGCCGACCATGTCGTTGCGCGAAACCTCGATCACGTCGGCATTTTCGACGACGCCGAGCCCGGCGAAGATCTTGGCGATGACACGGGCGATCGTGGTCTTACCCGTCCCGGGAGGGCCGGAGAAGATCAGATGCTGCGACCGCGAATCCACGGCGAGCCCGCGCTTGGCCCGGACCTGATCCATAAGCACGCCGGACTTGAGCCGATCCACCTGCTCCTTGACCGAATCCATCCCGATCTGCGCTTGCAGCAGATCGGAGGCTTCGGCCAGTTGCGCGTCACGTTGCACCCGCGCGGCCGAGGCCGCGGCCTCGGCGGGATCGTCACCGGAGGTCGGGTCCCATTGGTTGGTCCTCGACGCGATGACATCGGGCGTCGCGACCTCGAGCTTGTAGGACTTGTCCCGTACCGCGCGCTGCCATTCCTCGCGTTCCTGCCACAGGCCAGAACCTTGCAGTCCCTTGAGGATCTTGTCGGCGGCATCATGATCGCCGTTCTGCCGCAACAACATTCCGAGCAGGAAATGGGCGTCCGCCCACAGATAGGACAGGCTTCCCGAGGAGCTGTCCTCGACGATTCGCTGGGCACGCGGCATGGCCTCGCCGAAGCGACCGAGATGGGCAAGCGCCTGGGCTGCCATCAGCTCGGCCGCAATATCGAGCAAACCGTCTTCGAGCGACGGTCGCGCGCTTCTGGCCGTGAGCACGTCCGACCAACGCTTCGTCCGGAAGAACAGCGACGTCCGGACGAAATGGGAGACGTCGTCGCTCGGCACCTCATCGAGTATGGCGACGGCTTCCTGCCATTCGCCACCCTGGGCATACGAGCAGGCCTGAGCAATCGCAATCTGATCGCGATCCGCCATGGCGACCCGCAGCCCGTACATGCCGATCTCGACCTGACACCACAGCGCACGGTCGACGAGCCCCGCCCGCTGCTGGTCGCGATAGAGATTGTGTACAGACCGGTAGGCGCCGTAGATCACCTCGGAGGTGACCTCACCTGCCATCGCGCGCCCGAGCCAGGCATCGCACATATCCGGATCGAGGTCGGTAGCCGCCCGGAACGCCGCGGACGCATGGTTGTCGTTGCGCACGCCCCCTGCGACCAACGCCAAACTTTGAACCCCTGTGTAGAACGCGTCCTCGGCCGCTGACAATTCGGGTTTCCCTTCCGCCGATTTCGCCTGCTCGAAGGATAGTTATCGTCGGCCACGACCAGACCGCACGCTGTCCCCATTGCTGGGAAGAGGCGTGGGATCCCCCTGCAGGTCGGCCGCCGCCCACTCATACAACATCTTTGAACGTGCCGTCACTTGACGGTATGGTTCGCGGCAGGTCGCAGGATTCCCCGTCCGACGACCACTTCCGGCGGCGGCTGGCGGCCGCGATCCGGCCGCCAGCCGCCGCGAAGGGCCTGCATACGAATGCAGTCACAATTTACTTACCGCTAATTGAGTGCACACCATTGAACGTTCCGTCGTTATCGGATATCGTTGATGACAGATCGTTCGGTCCCTCATCCCAGACGATCTAGCCAATAGCAGCGGCCGGTAGCGCCGGCACGCCACCGGCCGCTGCTGGGCGAATTCTTCCGACTCTCGGAATCCGCGCTCCACAGTCGCTCTCCGTAGCCTTCAGGAGCCTCGATACTTGTGCATCCCCACTGACGAGAAGCCCACCGCGTCCGCCATCGTCCGAGTCGTCGCACGCTGGAATCGGCATGTCAGACGCTCGTTCAGCAATCTTTCGCGGTAATCCCACCGTCGATCACCCAGCACACCCAGGGTGGCAAGTGCCGTGGAAACCTTTTGCCCCCGTGTGCATATCGCGGGCCTTGCTCGATTCGACCGAATGCGTCGGAAGTCGGCTCCGCACCGCCGCATCATCTTGGCCACCCGCAGTCGGGGCCACCGCCCGCTCGCGGCCGAACTCCCGATTGCGGCCACCGACGCCGCCGGCGGCCGCGGCGTCGCTCGCGAAGGTCCACGGACCGCCTGCCGCTCTATCGGACTGCCCGAGCGCGCTATCGGGGCGGGCAGCGGACCTTCCTGCCTGCGCCGCACTCCACCACGGTGATCGGCTCAGAGCACCCGTACGACGACAGCGTCGCTGGGCATACGTGAGTATTTGACCGTCGAACCGGAGTAGGGTGCCTCGATCACCATGCCGTTGCCCGCGGCGAGCTGAACATGCTCAGGCCCGCGACTACTGAACGAACTGCCGGGAAACACCAGGTCGCCGGGCTGAACGTCGTTGGGGTGCACGCGAACTCCGCTGTAGATCTGGTCGTAGGTGGTGCGAGGGAGCACCACCTCCCCATTGGTCGCCTGGGCGATCGCGTACTGGGTCAGACCCGAACAATCGAAGCCGCCGCCACTGGGGCCGCCCGCACCGCCACCGCCCCAGATGTAGGGAGTGCCGAGCCAGGCTTTGGCAGCACCGACCGCGCTACCACCCCTCGTGCCGTCTGATGGCGCGATGGCGCGGCGCTGCAATCGGGATGCTGATCGCGAACGACTGCGACCGCGACGGCGCGATGTCGTTCCGCGGCGACGGGCCCTGGACTGCGGTGCCGCGGGGGGCATGATTCGCGCGGCCTGCTGGTGCGCCGCGGCGACATCCGCGTTCACCCGTTTGGTCGCGTTGGTGAGGGTGTTCTGTGCGGCATCGAGCAAGGCAGGACCGCTGAACCTGGTATCGCCGACCGCGGCGATCGCCTGCATCCGAGCCTGGAGATCGGCGATCTGATGGTTCAGGCGATTGCGACCGTTGACCGTTCCGTCGCCGGATTCCGCGACCGCCTTGATGGCGACACTCTCTTTGCCCGAATGCGTCTCGGCAAGTGAGGTGTGCATACCGCGCGCGTCCGCATAGGAGGTCATGCCCTTTCCCGACAGCGCGCTCGTATCAGCGGCGGTCACCTGGTACGTCGCATTCTGGCCTGCTTGGGGCTGGCCTTCGCCGTACAGCCCGAGTAGCGCTTGCAGGACCCCGTGCAGGTCGCCCGTCAGTTCCGGTGCCATTCGACCGACTCGCCTTCGCGCATCACCGACCGCCTCTCCCATCGTGCTCGGGCATCGTGTCGCCGACCCGAATCCGGCGTCTTCCCCATCGAAAGGATTTTGCATTCAACTATGCAGACTCCCCAGCCTCGGGAAGCCCGGACAATAGGGAGGAACTCGTGAGAGGCGGTGTGGACGCATGGCAACGAATGCGGTGAAAGCTGCTGCCGACAAGAGCGCGAAGGCGCAAAAGCCCGCCACGCCGAAGCACTATTGGAAGGTGGAACTGGTCCGTCCACCGGGCGTGTCAGAAGGCGTGACCGCCTACATCGCCTTGGCCGAAGGCGCTATTCAAAACGCGGTAGACCTGCTCGGCAGGGGCGTGCCGAAGCCGCCGCCCGATGTGACAGACCTCCTGCAGCCGGCCGTATACAAGACACTCAGCACAGGCGAGGCGACCGAGGCGTACCAGAAGATCATCGACACCGTCGAGGCCACGCAGACGTGGCTGCTGATGGAGGACGCCAAAGTAATCAAGACGTCCGTACGCGTTGCCGCCGAACAGAATATGACGCTGAAGGGTATCCAGCGTATTGTCGCGGATCTCAACACGCACCTCAAAGCCATCGGAACGGCCAAGCTGAAGGAGCCGCAGGATACGGCGGCCCTGCTGAAAGAGATCGTCGAGGCCATCGAAGCGGTGTACAAGAAGGTCATGGCGGTCGCCGAGCTCAACGAAGACATCGCCAACGGTGGTGACAAACCCACCCCCACCCCTACCCAGCCGAAACCTCCCACGCCCGGCACCCCCACCACTCCCGCAGGAAATGGCGGAGGCGGCGGCGGTCCGAGCATTCTGGACCAGTTGATGCCGATGCTCGGGATGCTTCCGATGATGGCGATGCCACTGGCACAAATGATTCCGGAAATGATGAGGAAAGAGGAAGAGGCGAGGAAAGAGCGCGAGGAGGAGCAGAACCGCAAGCCTCCTGCCGCTGCCGCTACGCCACCTCCGGGCGACCCCAACACGCCGTCGCCGGCCGAAGCGGCCCCGCCGGTCACCGCCGCACCGATCGCAGCCGAGGGCGACGACGCCGGACAGAATCCGGCTGCCTCCGGTATTTCAGCGACCCCGGTCTCGCTGATGAGACCCGCCGCTCGCTCCAAGAGGCGGACGGCGGAGCAAGCTGGTTCGGCCGAAGGCACGCAACAGCAAGCCGATGACGATGAGGTGGACGGCGCGGCTGTGGACGCGCCACTCACCGTGGACGTCTGACCGAGCGGAATAACCTGGCATCGGCCGGGCCTCGGATTCAGCCGACTGATTACCGGCGCTATGCACGAAATCGGTTCGGCATCAGGCGATCCCATCGTCTGAAGCCGAACCGATTTCGGTGCGTTGCGGAATCTCGCGGCTATCGGCCGTTCTTTGGCGATAGGCATCCTACGGGCTCGACGCCGTCAACGAACTCAGTGTGCTGCTCGGAGGATAGCGGCTTACCCTTGTTCTCCGCGGGCGGCCGACGCCAACCAATGCCTCGGCCGCCAGGGCTTCCCTCGACGGTCGAACGCCGAGCGGCCCCTACTCCTGTTCCCACTCCGACAGCGGGCCTCTCACGGTTGTTCTGGCGCAACCACACGCGGTACGACCGGTGGCGGCCCCGCAGGCGCGGCAACCGCGCCCGAGGGCGGACCGGCCGTGACGCCGGAAGCCGTGACCGCGCCGGGCACGACAGCCGGACGAGAGACATGTTCGGGCGCTGCAGTGGAGACAGCGGCGGGAGTGTCGACGAACTGCGGATGCTCGACGATCTGTTCGTGTGCGTACACGGCGTCGCGCAGGCTCTGCCTCGTCGATTCCTCCGCAAGCAACAACACCAGCTCGTTGCAACGACGGTCGAACACCATGGCGCGCAGCCCCGCGACCTCGGTGTCGACCCGCAACTGACCGACCTCCACTCGACCGACGTCGACCCGCTGCGACAGCATCGAGGCCGCCAACAGATCGTCGGCGTCACGCAATTCGTCCCACAACTGTCGCGGCACGCTCATATTCGACTGCACGGCCAACAGAATCCGCTCCCGCAGCCGTCGCGATTCGAGCGCGGCGGCGGGCGCGGCCCCCGAGCGCTGCAGGCGGGCGGTGGCGTCGGCCGCCAGGTCGATGCACGTCGCTCGGAGTTGCGAATCCTCGACTGCCGCAACTTGTTCCAGCGCAGGCACGGAACCGGTCAATCCTAACCGATCGGCCGTGTCCGGCGTGAACTCGCGCAGATCGACGTCGTAGACCGGAACGACGAGTCCGTCCATCGCGGCATCGGGGAACCTGGTGCGCAAGCCAGGATCGATCGGCCCGGACGACACGAGTGCCGTCAAATGCGCGTTCGCCTTCCCACCCCAGGCCAAGCCGAACTCCGCAAGCACTCGTGCCGGGTCGGAGACGCCTTCCCATGGCGATGCGTTGCCTTCCGCGTCCTCGCCGAGTAGTTCGTCCCACATCCATGGTGTGGATACCTCACGGGGCAAGAACAGCTTTGCGGGCATCCACCCGCGACCTTCGTTCGAGGTGATGAAGACACCAACGCCAGCGGGGCCCCGCATCACCGATACCGCCCAGGTCATTCCGACCGGGGAGTCCACGGCCGCCAGGACACTACCGAGCAAGGTCCGAGCCAGTACCAGATCGTCGTTCACCTGATCGCCCACGACGTAGTCCGGCTCGGCCTCCTTCTCCTTCGCGCGGGCGACCGCTGCACCGAAGGGTGTTATCGGAGCGCCGACCGCGAACGGCGGAACCGGCGGCTGCCCATCGGAGCGGCCGTTCGCGCCCGCCGACGACGGTGACAACGCACCGTCTGTCTGGCCGTAGAGCGGCGCACCTGTTGCGGGAAGAACACCGCCTCCCGGTGCGGACACCGCGCCCGCACCAGGCGAAGTCGACTCGGCACCAATAGCTCCCGAGTTGTCCTCGTCGCCGGCGTCCGGTCTGACTGCACCGACGGTTCCGGCACCCGGTTCCGCAGCATTCGGATCCGCTCCGGCCGGCTGCCCCGCTCCGGGCGTGGCCGCATGCGAGGTACCGTCGGGATCGCCGACCGAGGACGGGGCGCCGGGTGGCGATGTCGCCGGTGAGATCGGTGCGTTGGGGTCGGCACCGACACCGGACGGCGGCGGCGGTCCGACTTGCGGCGGCGTCGCACGCGGCTGGTCGAGATCCGGATCGCCGGCGTTGCGGATCATCCGACCGATCTCTTTGTCACCGTCTTCGAAGCCGGCCGCGGCCTGGCGTAACTGTTTCGCCGTTTCAATGTGCTCGCGCGCGAGGGCTTCGCCTGCCCGCTCCCGAGCTTGGTAGTAATTGTTGAGCGCCTTGTAGACCGGATCGGCGATCGGGCCGTAGGTCGAGGGGAAGCTGGCGAGCCAGTCATGGGGCGGCTTCGACCACGCGCGGGTATCACTTGCGACCCTGTCATGCTGAAGCGCCAGCTGTCGCAGCACCTCGGGATCGATATCCGTCAAGTCGGGCATGCGTGATCATGTCCTTTCCGCCAATAACATCTTTCATTGTCAACCCTTCCCGCAGTTGGGAAGAATTGACCAACCTCAGCAGCTAGTGCCGAATGGTCCTACTCGCCTGCACCACGACAACTTTCGAGGTCCACAGCGATTCATTTGCCTCAACGACCGGGCCCAGCGGTGATCGTCGGCCGTCGGGGTGCGCGATGCGCATCCGGTGCCGGCCCGCGCGCCGCCGCCTCGTCGAACGACGGGTGCCCAACCAACTGTGTATGCGCGTACATCGCATCCCGCAGGCCTTGTCGGGTAGGCGAATTCTCCAGCAGCAGTACGAGTTCGTCGCAGCGGCGCTCGAACACCATCCCACGCAGCGCGCTCGACTCCGAGAGCGATCGAGCGTCGGAATGTTCGGATCGGAGCTCACCCAATGCGACCCGGGACACATCGACCCGCCGCGACAGCATCGACGCCGCCAACAGATCGTCCGCATCACGCAGTTCCTCCCACCAGTCCCGAGATACCGGCTTCCCCTGCCGCACCGCGGTGAGGATGCGCTCGCGCACCGCGGGCGCGTCGAGCGCGTGCACAGATCCCAGTCCCGCCTTTCCGATTCGGACGTGCGCGTCCGTGGCCAGGTCGGCACAGCGCTTGCCGATGTCCGCCTCCGGCGTCGCGGCGGCTCGACTCACCAACGCGGGCGCCCCGACCAGGCCGAGGCGGTCGACCAGGCCCGTTCGTGGTGCGCTCAGGTCCATCGCCGACGAAGGCCCGACCTCCCCCTCCGATGGCACATCCCCGAGTTGGCGGCGCAAATTCGTGTCGATCGGTTCCGACGACACGACCGCGCTCAGGTGCGCACCGGACTTGCGGCCCCAGGCCAATCCGAATTCGGCAAGCACGCGCGCGGGATCCGAAACGCCTTCCCACGCGAATCCATCGGAAACCTCCCACACCCATGGCGTGGACACTTCACGTGGCAGATACAGCCCGGCAGGCAACCACCCGCGGCCCTCGTTCGACGTCACGAACGCGTTGATGCCACTCGGATGCCGCATCACCGACACCGACCACCCGAGTCCGATCGCCGAATCACCGACCGCCGCGAGAACGCCGCTGAGTATGGTGCGCGCCAGCACCAGATCGCCGTCGACGCGGCTGCCGAGCACAAATGCCGGAGCGGCCGAGGATGTCATCGCGGCACCGACGACGTCGCGCACCAATTCGTTACTGCCGCCTGCGTTCTCCGATTCACCATCCTGGTGCGGCGGTTCACGGTGCGGCGGCTGCGCTTTGCCAACAGGCGCGGCGTTTGCGGCGGCCGCGGCCGAGACCTTGGGTATGCCGGCGGCCGCCCGCGATTCGGCAGGAGCAGCCATCGCCGGGCGGGCCTGGTTCGACGACTGCGCGGCGGCGGCAGCGGCAGACGATGTACCGGATGAGCTAACGGAACTGGAGGCGCTCACGGAACTGGAGGCACTCCCGCCTGAAGTGGCGGAGGTCGTGATCGCGGGCCCGGCCTGAGCTGCCGCTGTCGGCATCGCCATCGGAACCGATGGCATTGCGGCCAGGTCGGCGGCGGGTCCGCTCACCGTTGCCGACGAATCGGGTGAAGATTCGGCATCGGTGCCGGAAGCGGTTGCCGCTGCGGACTTTTCGTGCGTCCCGCTCTCTGCGGCTGCCTTCCTGACCTCAGACTCGCTGTCGTCCTCGACGGTGCCGCGCCCATGATCGGCGGGGGCTTCCTCCACCGACGACGGCCGCGATGGTCCGAGGCCCGCTGTGGCGCCCGAATGATCACCCTGTGCGACGCCTGGCGTATAGACCGCGCCGGTCGTCGTATCGCCGGGCGAGGAGCTGGATGGTGGCAATGCTGTCGACGCCGGCAGCACGGGGCCACCGTCCGCCGGGGTGCGACCGGGCCTTTCCTCGAGTTCCCCTGGGTCGGTCGTCGGCAACGGCAAGCCGACCTGATCGGTTTCCGGCCGA
The DNA here is from genome assembly GCF_045208035.1 of Nocardia sp. NBC_01009. NCBI lineage: Bacteria > Bacillati > Actinomycetota > Actinomycetes > Mycobacteriales > Nocardiaceae > Nocardia > Nocardia sp. NBC_01009. The sequence continues at coordinate 7,267,448 of NZ_CP108695.1, forward strand.
CCTACGATGCCATCGAGCGACGGTAATGGTGCCGACGGTAACGGCACGACGCCGTCGGCACCGGGATGATGCGGCAGCTGGCCGTCATGCCGCGGGCGGGAGTGATCCTTCGCAGGCCGATGCCCTGGACCATGGCCGGAGGTACTGGGATCGCCATGACCCCAAGGACCTGGCAGCCCAAGGGCTTTGGTGATGTCGTCCAGGCTGGGCAGGCCGTCCGGACTTATCGATTGCGACGCGGTGCGTACAACATCCTTGACCTCGGCTTGCGCCTCGGAAATGATGGCGGGTATCCGCGCGCGGATGGCCGCGGCGTCGGATTCCTCCTTCTGTTCGGCGGCTTTGTGCGACATCTTGTGGATCTTCGCGGTCGCGCGATCGACAATGTCCAGAATCTGATTCCTGGTCCGGTACACCAGATCAGCAAAATCCCCGTAGGTGTTCGCGGCCGCGTTGAGCGCATCCGCGAATGCCTGCGCCGTGCCCCGCCTGCGGAGCATCTCGTCCTTGACCGTTTGTAGTCCCTTGCTCGAGATCACCTGATCATCGAAAGCGCGGCGCTTGGCTTCCGCGTCGAGAAGGTCGAGTGCGGCAGCTCCTTCGCGCGCGGTCCGTTCGAGCGCACGCCAATTCTCCGGTGAGATCGCAGGCCAGTTGTCGCCGACGATCGCATTCCAGTACGGGCTGCTCCGGTCCGGATCCATCAGACCTCGAGCCGGCGGACCCTCGCGCCATTCGCATTGTCGTGGGAGGTCAATGCGTTCACCATGTACGCGGCACGTCCCGCAGTCTCCGGCGCATGCTTCCCGCTGGCAGTAACGGCCTCGCACAGCGGAGTCTTGATCCAGGTTTCGTCTGTCGCGACGAGTTGGAAGTCGAGCGCCGACTCGGGACGGCACGGTAACGCCATGTCCTTGACGAACGCAGCGACTTGGCCGGTGACGGTGGCAATGGCTTCCGCGAAGGCGACGGCCGCCGCCTTCGCCTCATGTGTGTCGCCGATGTGCAGCGTCGTCATATCGGTGTCCTGTCTGCGTGAAGGCTGAACTTGTTCAGGAGTTGGTTCTGCCGAACGCCTCGTTCTCCATGGCCCGGTACGCCGCTTCGGTCGGGAGGTCGAACGAGTCGATCGTGTAGGACTTCGTCCCCTTGAATTCCATCTCGGTCCGCAGCCCCACCCGCGACTTCGCATGCGCCAGTCGCGCGCACCGGAGGATCTCGGCACCCAACCAGACGTCACCGTTTTCGCGCGCCTCATCGGTGATGTGCAGACCGACGACCTCGCCATCCCGGTCGCAGGCGACACCGACGGTGTTATCGGGGTTGAGCACCTCGTAGGTCATGCTCCGCCAGTCCGGTTCCCCGGCGCCTGCTTCGGCATCGTCGAGGTCGACGTCGTCCGAGTACATGTTGTTCATCGACTGTCTCCGAGATCGTTAGGCAGGTTGGGATCTGTAGGCGTAGTCCGAAGGCGGTCCGGCAGGATCGCCTTCCGGGCCTTCAAGGCGTGTCGCGAGCGCGGACCACGCGTCATCCTTGATGGACATGACGTGGCTCAGCGGCCAGAACCGAGCGCCGAGATACATCTCCCCCGTGCCGTCGGCGTCCACATCCAGGTGATCAGGTCCGTCGCTTGCGGGGTTGAGGGTGACAGACGTCAGTGGTGGACGGGTGTCGTCGACATTGAGGATGGTCGCGCCGCCGCCGGGGATGAAACTCTGGCGCAGTCGTTGGCTGTTGCCGATCACCACGTCGGCGCTGTTGGTTGTGATGGTGACCTCTGGGTTCAACATCAGCTGCATTACCCAGGACCTCGCCGCTTCCGCGGGACGGTCGGCATTGATTGCGATGGTGAGAGTAGTCGCCAGGTCGACAACGAGCAGCGTCTGCGCGGTCGTGACACCGACGATGACCAATCGCTTCGCCGTGCCGACGGGGTGCGGCAGGTCATCAGCGGCGTAGGACATCACATCCGCGCCCGCACCGCCTCCGGTCGCAGGATGCGCGTTGACGGTACCGGTCGCCACATCGATCGTGTAGGCGACGATGATCTCGGATGACTGATCGGCGACCCCGGCCAGCCGCACGAGACCCTCCTCGTGCAGCCATCGCACCGTGTCGGCGACGGTGACCTCGGGGACAGCCCCCGCCATCACGCTCGGCGTGGTCATTACGCCCGACCCGCCGCCGCGGCGGCCGCGGCGGCCTCGATCTCCTCGGGCGGAGTGTTCATGATGACCTGGTACTGGCGTGCCGCGTCAGCGGTGCTCTCGCGGATAGCGGCCATGACCTCGGCGACCAGTTCCGCACTGGTGAATCGAGCGGCGGTACCCGGAGCCACATAGAGATCGGTGAGCCTGCCCATCGCGTCCACCTCGGGGATGACCCCACCGCTCGGCGATGGTCGCCGAGCGCGGATGCTGTCGATCCGTTCGCGCATATCGGCGATCCGATGCCGAAGATCGCGGGCGGCGTCCAGCGCCGCCTGCACATCGGGGTGGATAGAACTCATGCGTTACCTCCGGATTGGGATGTGTTCTGGTTGCTCGGGCCCGGCGTCGGTGGCGTCACGGTCGGGGCGATGGTCGGCCGTTCGCCGATCACCAACTCGGTATGTTCTGTGTCGTCGACATACATCAGGCGGTCGGGATGCCACGCCACCACACGGCTGCGGTCGTTGTTGCTACCGCCACCCGCACCGCCCATGCCCGGAGACATCGGCATATAGGGCATCATCGGCGAGCCACCCGTCGCACCTCGAGCCGCACCCGAGGCCGCCGTACCGAGCGAATCCATCATCGGGGCGCGCGGCATGGCCGCTCCAGTAGCGAGCGGGCCTGTCACCGCGGGCAAGGGGCCTGCGGCGAAGGTCTGGATCTCCGGAGCATCCACTGCACCGAGACCTCCTCCTCCGCCGCCGCCACCACCACCGCCGCCCAGACCGCTGGGAATCCCGAGATCCGCGTAGTCCTCGTAGCCGTAGTCACCCAGGTCGTCGAAAGATCCCTGATCCTGCGCGTTCTGTCCCATGCCGGACATCGCGCTCATCAACGGCAGCAACGAGTTGAGCATGCTGTTATCGCTGCCGCCGCCGTTGTTGCCGCCGTTGTTGTTGCCGTTTCCGTTACCGGTACCGCTCCCCGGCCCGTCACCGGCGGGCAGCTTCTCCTCGACCTCGGCGACATATCCGGTGACAGTCTCCGCCGAGCGAGCGTTCTGTTCCTCGAACTTGGCCAGCGCCTTCTGAATCTTCGCCTGATTCTTCGAGCGGATCGCGGCGACGAGTTCCTTGCGCGCGCGCTTGATCTCCTCTGGTGTGGGGTGTTTGGCCTTCGCCCTGCGGAACGCGTTGCTATAGGTGTCGACGTCATCGGCCAGCGTTTTCATGCGAGTGCCGAGCTGATCCAGCTTGCCCCGGTGCCGGTCGAGCTCGGCGGCCGCCGCCGCACCCACCGGCTTCCAGTTCTGCATCATTCGCGCCGCGCCATCGACGAACTCGACGGCAACGGCGTAGGGGCCGCCGGCGAATCCTCGCACCGAGTCGGCGAACTTGGTCGCGTCGCCCGGCCCGGGACCATCGTGCAACTGTTCGGCGAACGTCAGCGGATCGACGGGGTCGCCACTCGAGGGGAACGACAACACCGGCGGGTCCTGCTGTTTGAATATATGCAACTCATCGACAGGATTGCGGACCAGCTCGCCCCCACTGCCGTTCACGAGGCGAGCGCCCCGGTCGTTTTCCGTGCTGTAAGCCTCTGCCGCACGCCCGACCTTCTGCGCGGAGCGCTGAACATCGTTGAGCGCCGCCCGGATTCCGTTGAACACATCCGCCGTCGTTGCGTTGAGTGCCGGCACATGCTGCGACGAGATCGAATCGGTGCCCGCGGGCACCACCCAGCCACGAGGCAGCGCCGTCCCGATGTCACGCGCCATTCCGGCCACTTTCGATGCCTCGATAGCCAGTTGATGCACATCGACTTCGAGCGCCATCGCCGCCTCCTCTCCCGCCCGTCGCTCGATCAGCCCGCGGCGACGGCCGGCACCATCGCGCTCGCGGACTGATCGGCCGGCGCCGCCGTCGCGGGGGCGACCCCGCCGTCCGTCGGCGCGGTCACATCGATACCGCGCGGATGCGCGAACCCACTGAACTCACCGAAGTCGCCCGCAGGACGGGACTCTTCAGGTTTGCCGGGGTCACCCAGCTTGCCGGGTTCCCCTGGCATGCCGGATGCATCAGGCGTACCGAGTGCATCGGGTGTGCTCGGTGCACCAGGCGTACCCGGTGCACCAGGCGTACCCGGAGCCGCCGCATCATCATCGGACATCTGCATTGCGAACTGCACCAACTCGCCCCGGAGGATGGCCTCCAAGGTGCCGCCGTCGTCGGCGGGGAACACCACGAGCAGCGCCGTGCGGTCGCCACCCCAAATCGCCACATCGCCGGTTATCAGCTGGTACGGATCGACGCGCTCGCCGATCTGCTTGTTGTCGGTCCACTTGGCGGGCGTCTTCTCGTATGCCTTCTGCGCGCTGGTGGATTTGGCATTGCCGAACGCCGCATCGAGCGCCTGCGCCACAATCGGCGAGACCTTTTGTGTACGACCGTCTTTGTACGTGTACAGCACCATTCCGTCGTCGCCAGGTACGCGCGCGGGCGGGCCACCAGCAGGCTGTTGGGAGTCGGCACCGGGCTGCGGCGTCGTATTCGTCGCAGGCTGCACAGTCGCCGGAGCCGCCGTGGCAGGCGGAGCCGCGGCCGCAGGCGGCGCGACCACAGCCGCGGGCGGGTACAGCTCGTCGCGGTAACGAGGGTCGAGCTCGTCGCGCCGATTGTTCAGATCCTGGTCGGCCATATTCCGCATCATCGCCTGCTGCATCATCATCGGCAGCATCTGGCCCATTATGTCGCCCATACCGCCGCCTATGCCGGACCCGCCAGGGTAGCCCGCCTGCATCGCGCCCGGAGACGTCGGAGAGTTCGTTCCCGGGAGATTGCCGACCCCACCCGGGGAGGTCGGGTCGGTGCCCGGTGGATAATCAGTTCCGGGAGTCGAGGGGTCGTCGAGTCCCGGGGGGTCGAGTCCAGGGTCGTCGAGTCCAGGAAGTTCGATATTCGGGTCGAGAGGCGGTGGGTTCGTTCCCGGCGGAGTGGGGGTCACCGGCGGGTAGACCGGGGGGTTGGCCGACAGCCGCTTGAGCTCATCTTCCAGCTTCTTATTCGCGTCCAAGAGATCTTGGTACTTCTTCATATCGGCGGTGTTCTGGTCGATAGCTCCGCCGACTTCAGAGGTGGCCGCTTTCGCCTTGTCGAGCGCGGCCTTTGCCAAGTCCGTCGCCGTTATCAGATAGTTCCAGATATGATCGTCGATCTTGATAACACCCTCGACAACGCCAGCTGGAACCGTTGGCGCGGCGTCGCAGACCTTTTCCACTACAAGGTTCAATTCCTTCTGTCCCGTTTGGCCGATCAAATCAGTCTTCTTCATCAGCTCGGGCAAGTTCTTGCCAGACTCGTGGAGAAGTTGGAATTTCCGCTCCAGTTTCCCCGCGACAGTGGCGTAGGACTCGAAATGGGCCGCTTCGACATCCTTTACCTGAGGCACGACCGGCATCGTCGGGGGCGGCGTTTTGGAGTCCTTGCCCATACTGTTGTACCAGCCGAGGAATTCTCGGTGCACATCTTTGTATATTTGCTGAGTGTATGTTCCGAATTGATATTGCTGCGGATATATTCCATCTCTTACACCAGTTTGTATCACACCCAGATCAGGGATGAGCATTCGATACATCTCCATCGAACGACCCCCTATGCCGGCGCGAGACGGTCTTCAGGCTTCTTCAGGGGCGCGTTCGGTATCGGACCGACACCGCCCTCGTTCGTAGATTTCGAAGAAGAAGAATCAAGCCATGTCACTGGCAAAACCTTGGGCCACACCTTCGCCGGAGCAGCGGGGGGTGAACCATCAAACATCGAATGGCTATACAAATTGTTGGCTACCGCAGTACCGACACTAGATGTAAAAGCACCCAAGCCCAAGCGAGGCATCGAATTTGTCGCCATGAAGTTCAGCGCTTGCCGCGTTGTCGCAAGTCCGCCTGCGCGCGCCGCCATGCTGGCCCCCGCATCTCCAACGCTGTGAAGGAGCCCCCTGACCCCGCCGCCCGCCAAACCGCCCGGTATAGCCCCGGCCAGTCCGCCGATTACTGCAGCCTCGCCTGCTTCGGAAAAAGCATCCCCGAGACCCTTGCCATTAATCAGGGCTTCGCTGCCAGCCCACAGGCCGCTCACCGCACCACCGACGAGCGCGCCACCGACCGGGCCGCCGAAGAAGAAGCCGACACCGCTCGCCGCACCCGTCACAACAGTCTGAAGGGCATCCTCGATATCGAACTTGATACCGAACATCTTCATTCGATCACCTGCCTGGACGATGCGGATGGCCACCTACCGGCCCAATTGTCGGTGATTCCCAACGATGGGAAGGTCCGACCTGGCCGACTCGGCGAGGATAAGTGGTCGTGACGTGCACGAATTGCCCTGTCCGTCACGCGGTTCCCAGCCACAGACTATGAGGAGTACCGGATGAACCACGTCCGGCGCCCGCCACGCGAGCACCCAGCGTCGCCGAATGCCGGACTGTCGCATGCGGCAAACACTGGACGGTGGGTCGTGACCAGCATGGAGATGCCCCCACCCGTGGCAGCACCGCCAGCACCGGTCGCGCATCCTGCCACAGCAGCGCCACCATCGGCTGGATGGGCGACTCACGATCGGGCACCCGAGCCCGAACTCTTGATCGACTTCGACATGGTCGTGAAGGCACTGTCCGCCGCCGTGATGCCAGGACCATGGCGATGGACGCGCTTCCGATGACCGCCTCCGCCCCGGCCGGGCTGCTCGGTGGCGGCGACTGTAGTGGCGCGTCGGGTGCGCAAACCCAGGCTGGGCCACTCTCGCCGGAATCCCAACATGCACTGGAAGTCTGCCGCTACATCGCCACCGTCACCAGCACCAAATATAATCGACAAGAAAACCGTCGTCGGACTGATCCACGAGGTCGACGTAGCAGTCACCGGACTCGGGCCGCAAATCCACTGCAAATACCTGTACGACATCCACAGAGAGAAATGCATACCCAGCGCATTCACACTCCGAACACAAACAACGGGCGGCACAATGCGAGAATGGATCCAACAGGTGATCGCCGTTCACGCGACTAATGGCTATCATGTCAGGAAGATCGATAAAGAAGCTATTGCGATCAGCGTGAAGCAGAGCACCGGACCAGCTTTCGAAAACCATGCGCTGAACAACATCTACGATCCGGTCCACAATATCGCCGCAGGCGTCGGATGCGCCGTCAACCGCGACCGTTCGGTCGGCAATATGCCCGATGTCCTGGCCGTTCGCGCCGGCCTCCTGAATGTGCCGCACTGATGCCGACGCCGAATCGGGATTCGCTGGAGCCCGGCACAGATGAGGCCCGTGACGCTCGCGTGAGCGCGACGACCACGGCGCCTCGGCGTCCTACGAAGAAAACCGCACGCCACAATCAAGCCAAGATCCCGCCGCCGGTACCGACACCGGCAGCGACCTCCGCCGCACCCGCGCCCCCGGCAACAGCCACCGCACGAGGACCACTTCCCCCGCTGGCTGCCGACTCATCCACTAGCACAACAGGATCGACTTCCTCTGCGCGACCCGATGCGGCCGCGTGGGCCGGAGCCCCCGCCATCGCGGCCCCCGCGCTGGGAGCGATCGCCGCGATCGCCGCCCAATACGGCGACGGCGCTCCCACCGCCGACACCGGGCAGACCGACCGCCCACCGGACATCTCGGATGGACGCCCGACCGGGCCGGTGGCGTGGGATGGCATGACCGGATCGCAGTACGCGGCGAACAACCACAACACCGCTGGAAAAGTCGATGCCACGCAAGCGCTGAACACTGAACTCGGACGCATCCTCGACGGTGCCGTCGACAACACCGTCCAAGGGCGCGCGGCCATGGGGTCGATCATCGCCGAGGTCAATACCGCACTGACTGCATTGGGCAGCGTCCAAGACACCGCGGCAGGCCGCAACCTTCTGATCGCCACCTTGGGCAACGCGTTGCACCGTGCCGGAAATGTTCTCGGACAAGGACAGGCGGCAGCGGCGATCACCGCCGACCGGGTCGCCGCCCTGGCCGACCGATATATGAAGGATTCGCGCCCGGCCAGACCACGCCCGGCGCGGCGCGCATCCCATCCCGATACGCGCGGCCCCCGCAGCGGACCACCGCGCACCCGGCCCGCCGGGCAGCAGGGGCAATGGATCAACGAGGCCATGCAGATCCTGCGTCAAAACGGCTACGACACACGTCAGATTGATCCCGCCGACATTGCCGCGATCATCCAGCACGAGTCCGGCGGCAATCCGAATGCGATCAACCTGTGGGACAGCAACGCCGCCGCCGGGATCCCGTCGAAGGGTTTGATGCAGACCATCGACCCGACCTTCAACTCCTATGCGTTGCCCGGGCATCGCGACATCTGGAATCCGGTCGACAACATCATTGCCGGCGTGCGCTATTCCATCGACCGTTACGGCTCGGTCAGCAATGTGCCGGGCATCGTGCAGATGCGCAGCGGCGGCGGCTACGTCGGATACTGACTCGGATTGCCCTGCGCCGTAGGCGGTTACGTCGATCCGCACCGGCTACCGAATCGCTGGATCTTCGCTACTGCGTCCAACGGGTGGCACGGAAGTTATTGGGCAAGGGGACCGTGCCGATAGGCACTCTGGGGTTGGACGCCGCAATGCATTGGCCGTTCCCGATGTACATGATGACGTGCCCGGGTAGTCCAGACGACTCGAACGAATCCGCTGGGAAGATCAGGTCGCCAGGCTGAATATCCGCCGGGTTGACCTGGGGCAATAGCCGATACTGATCCTGTGACACCCGAGGCAGCTGGACACCGGCGGCAGCAGCGGCATATTGCATCAGGCCGGAGCAATCGAAGGAATTCGGTCCCTCGTCGCCCAGCACATAGGGCTTCCCGGTCTGGGCCAGCGCAACTTGGATCGCCCGTTGCGCCGCAGCCGAGCCGCCGGCGCTCCCAGCCACTGGTGTGTAATTTTTGCCTGCGAGGTTGTAGATGTACTGCTTGCTGAGCTCGTTGATGGCGTTGGCGGTGTCGGTGGCGTTGGTGTTGCCGCCGGAGACGATGGTTTGGGCTTTTTGCAGTGCGGCGGTGAGGATTTGGCGGACTTTTTGCTGGCCTTGTTTGGTGTAGGCCTGTGGTCCGAGTTCGGCGAGTGCGACGTTGACTTCCCGGATCAGTCCGATGACGGCTTTCTTGTCGACTTTGTTGGTGCCCGCGATTTTGGTGACGTAGTTGAGGAGTTGGTTGTCGAGGTTGTTGAACGCGGTCGCGGCGGTGCGCTGATACAGCCGCCGTGCTTTGACCGAACCGGAGGTTTTGCCGGTGCCGGTTTTGCTGCTGGGGGTGACGCCGAGTTCTTTGCGGAGGGCTTTGATTTCGGGGTCGGTGGTCTCACCGTCGCCGTAAACCTTGGCGAGCTTGTGGAGGACTTCGAGTGCGTGTTGGGATTCCGGGGACAGTTGTCCGGTGGGGGTTTCCGCGACCGGCGCGGCTCCTCCTCCGCCGCCGCCACCACCGCCGCCGAGTAGCCCGGCCAGGGCGGAGGCGATCATGGGGAGCGCGGACATGGCCATGGTCCCGGCCATCATCGCGGCGGGCATGGCCTTCTCGACCATGTCGGCGTCGATCAACGGTTCGGGCGGGGGAGCTTGATCGTGGGTTGCGCGACCACCCGAGGGCGGTGCGGCAGCAGGGGCCGCGGCGGGGGCGGGTGGGGCCGCGGCAGGCGCAGACTGACCAGGTGGCGGTGTATTCGGTGGGGCGCTGCTGGGGGGTGCGGTGGCGGGTGTACCAGGCTTCACACCACCCTGACCAGGCGCTCCCAACGGTGTCTCGTTGCGACCCGGCGGCGTCGTCACACCCGGTTGCGTCGGATTGATCGGTGCACCAGGCGCGACCGGCGCGCCTAGACGCGGACGGCCCTGTTTGTGCCCCGTTTGCGCCGACCACGGCGTAACCGGACCAGACGACCCATTTTCCCCGTCTTCTTCGCCGCCGACCTCGGAATCCGGTTGCGGCCACACTTCCGTACTCGTCACACTCCGCCTCCCAGCACCCGCTTTGCGCGGACATCGTTCGCGGTCGGCATCGACTGCTGCACGAACCTTCCGGATATCGGATCGATCGTGACGAGCTGGGTACCGCCGGTGGCGACGCCGACGTGCGTCGGTGCGCTGTCACGGTAGTCCCAGAAAATCAGATCTCCCGCCGACACCGCGGACAGATCCACTCGCTGACCACACACACCCTGCTCCGCAAGAGCATTCGGCAGGGTCACAACGGTTCCGGTGATCGGTCTGCCGCACGCCTCTGCGGCGGCCCCGGTACTTTGCGCCGAGCCTCCCCCAGCCAAGGGAGCCACCGGAGCACTCGGCGCGGATGCGAGTCCGACGGATCGTTCGCAGCGACCGGTCAATGCTGCGGCCGATGCCTGATAGATCAGCGACCTCGTCATCGCGGCGGAATCGATCGGACCGGTCGAACCATCCGAACCCGCCCCGCCGACAACACTCGATGCGGACAGCCCGCCGAGAGCCAGTTCGCGAGCGCACTCGGCAGCCACACCGTCATTGCCGGTCAGCAGTGGCTCGAGCTGATAGGGCGCGGACTTCATCGCCGAGACACACGCGCGCTGCCAGGCGGAGGCGTTGGTGTCATCGGACGCGATCGTCAGCTCCGCGTAAGGATTGGTCGTCGGCGCCGCGGAAGTGCTCGTGCCGCTGCTGGATCCGCTTGCCCGTGGTCTATCCCGGGCCGGGGCGGGGACTGCCACCGTCACGGTGTTCGCCGGGTCCGGGCCCACCGCACTATCGCATTGGTAATACAGATCGGCGGAAGCGGGCGAGTTTATGGCACTGACCACGAGGACTACCGCCATGGCCAGCACCGTGAAGCCGGTGGAGGCGAACGCCAACAGTACGACCGCCCAGCCCGGAAGAACCCAGAGGCTGACGAGACGAACAACGAACGATGTCACGGACCCTCGTCCACGTCGGCGTCCGGCAGCAGCGAACCCGATTATACGAAGACTGGGCAGCCTCATCGATCACCGACCGCGAAGATGGGGATTCTTGCGCATCATCTCACCGACCGCAGCCATCCGTATTGCATGTTTGGACTTTTCATCGTCGGTGAGGGGAGCTCTCCTGTCAGGGGGTGGGAGCTTGTCCCCTACCGATACGCCCTTCAGTCCCGCAGACAGCTGGCCGGCATCGAAGACCTCCCAACGTAGATCCCTGAAGAGCTGGCGATCTTCAGGAGTTTCCGTAAGTGTCGCGGAGGCCGTCGTTATCCTCCCTGCGTGACCCGAGTTAAGCCGCTTTTGGATTCGTACGGCATCCTCAGGGGTCATGTCGGATAGCCCCGCTAGGCTCAGCCGTGTCATGTCTTTGAGCGCGCCGTCAGTCGGAACCCCATGCTCATCTACCGTCCGATTAATCTTGCTGTTCCCCAAATCCGCCAAGGTTCGGATATGGCCCATTCTCTCCTCAGTACTCCAAGCGCCGTCACCGTCCCGATTCCAATATTGCTTGACGAAAGCCTCCTCATGAGGTTGGAGGTTGACCGAATAACCGTTCTCCCTGTTGTATGCAAATACCGCCTGTTCCAGCACCGAAAGGTTAGCCGCTGCCCGATAGTGCGCCAGACGCGAGTTGTCATCGTTATCAACAATGTTCTGAGCCGCCAGATGTGCCTGTTGCATCGCCGACGTCACGAAGCCGAGATGCTCGAATTGATAGGCACCCTCATTCGCGTTCGCCATGGCGACCACCCAGGCGTGCTGACCCGCATCAACCATATCCATGTCACGCCATTTCGCGCCTAAGAACGCTCCGGGAACGTCGGCCAAACCGCCATCCCTGTCGAGAACTCCCCGAATACCCGACGCAACACCTCTCATGGTTTCCTTGCCACCGAATACAGTGAAATTCCCGCGAGCAGCATCGGCAAACACGTTCCATTTCCGCATAGATTGCCGGTTCGACATCTCCCACGATGGATCGCCCACATACTTCAGCTTCTCCCTGCGCTGCTTAGCCTCCTCCCTCGAGCCCCTCCTCAAGAAGCCTGGGTTGCCCATGATATTTTGCATCAATATCGAGCCGCCGAGCGTATTGACGTCACTGTTGATCCGAGAGAGCAACCCTGGGTGCGCTTTACCCGCAGCACCGGACGTCCCCAACCCCAAGGCCGTTCCGCCGCCTCCGCCACCACCGGAGCCTTGGGCTGCAAGCCCGAACCAATTCGCCACCTTGGCGCTACCCCTGTCGAAGTTCTCCTTCATATCGTTGGACATTTTGTTGAAGATGACCTCGACTGCCGTCGCCAGAAGGATAACCATTATGACCTGCCCGTTAGCCTGTTGAAATACGGCATTGAGGACAAGCATTTGGAGGCCGAGAAGCCCGCAGATCGCTCCCACCTTGAATCCAGCGAAAACGGAGTGGACGAGGCTCTTGATCAGTAGGTTCTGCGCACCGTAAATCAGCCCGAACGAAAGAAATCCAACCGCCGCAACAAAAGAGTGGGCAATCGCATAGAATACCAAGACGACGACTTGGAACAATCTCTTGACTCTGAAGATAACTTGCAGAATCGAGAGGAACAACATCAGAATAGCACCACCGAGCTGACCGAAAGTGGGATTCTGAGTGGCTGCATATGCAGCAGGATCACACGATTTCATGCCGCTTTTGATCCGGCCTTCATCTCCAGCCATCGCACCGGCCGACCACGCGGCTTTGCACGCCGGCCGGACATCCGTCACATGCCCGAAGTTAATAAACTGCAAAGGGAGCCGAATGAAATTATCGGCCATACTCTTTTGCATAGCGGCGATCAGCTGATCCGGATTTGGATTAGAATCACCATTCAACCCGGCCGCGACCTCGATACCTACATTACGACTCTGAGCAAGCACTCCGTTGGGCGAAATCACTTCACCGAGAGGATCAGCAAGGAATGTAGGTCCAGCAATAGCGACCAGGAACATCATCACGACCTGCATTGTCGCCCTTGCGTGTAGGCCCCTGATTATGGCATACGCGACAACACTACCGCCGACCGTTGCACACACAATGAACAGGACCGGAGTACCGATCACCGAGTTCAGATTATCGGATATCCTATGCAGTATCCCAGTGAACGGATCGAGAAACCGGAGTTCCATGACCAATCCCCAGCCCCAGATCCCGAGAACCTCGACGTTCACCCAGAACACCAGTACCGAACTGATCGAAAAATACAGAACGGAATTCAGCGGACTGAATATTCCACCGTGGTCGGAGGCGAACGGATAGTTCGCAACAGGTACGCCGGAGCTGTCCCGCACATTGGTCCAGCTGGCCCCGAGGTTGCTCGACGACGCCGTGGCCGTCCCAGTGCTCTGCGCGGTAGCGATCGTTATCGCACCGAAAATTCCGGGAAGCACGATCAAACCGAGGAAAATCCCGAGAACCCATGCCGTCCAGCGCCTACGACGAGTCGCGGCAACCCAGTTCCGTCCCCTGCGATACACCGCCCACGGAGTCCACTGCTCCGTATCCCAGTGCTCCCAGCGTCCTTGCGACCAATACACCCTGAAGGTCTGCAATCGAGAGCCCCGACCGCCGCTGCCGGTCATGAGACAGTCTGTCGTCGCGACAACTCGTTACGGCCGTCGCTGCCGCTGGTCGGCGTGCTGGTGATCGCGGCAGCCCGGTCGGGGCGGGCCGGCCCGAGCACCTTGCCGCGACCGATCCGGTTCAGCGCGTCACGCATGAACATCTCGCCGCGCCGCTCTTCGGGCACCTGACGTCCGGCACCAACCGGCGGGGAGGTCTCTTCTCGCAAGATCTGCAGCAGAAAAGGTGATTCATCCAGATCGACGCCGAGCCATTCCAAACTGTTGCGCGCCAGCGTTTCATCGCGCTGACGGAAGATGAACCGGTTCGGGATGAGATTGTGTGCCGCGCCTTGGAAGTCGGTGGCGGGATCGTGGGAGGCCAGGCCGATGGCGGCCAGGTGCTTACGACCGTCGCGGCTGAAGTCGGAGGTCACCGCGGAGCCGACCTGGGTCTGTGTGAAATGGTGCGCCTCGTCGCCGACCAGCAGTCCGAACCTGCCGTTGTCGCTGAGGAACGCCTCCCTCGCCGCGACGCCGACCAACTCGTAGAGCGCGGTGCCAAGTCGCTTTGTCAGTGGCAATCGGTTGTAGAGGTGCGGGGTGATGAGTTCCTCGGCTGTCGGCAATGCCAGGCCGTGGCTACGGACAACAGTCGCGGCGGCGGTGAGCCGCAGTGGTCGCAACTTGGGGTCGAAGAGCACCGGCATCCGGTCGACAATGGTGCCGAGCCGAGAAGCGAGGTCGGCATACTCCTCTGCGCTGCTCCCGGATTGGTCACGGAGCCGCTGGACGGTGTGGAAGAGATCGAGCAGGCTCCGAATGCCATGTTCGGCTATACCTTTGGGCGCCAGCAAGTTGCTGATCGCGGCGCCCGCGCCCGAGGTCGGCGACAGGTCGAGCAGCGGCAGAATCGAGTCCAGCGCGCGCTCGCCCGCGATCCGGGGATGGAACAGGCGCAACGGATCCAACGACACCGTCGGGTTCGACAGATCGATAACGACGGCGTCATCGATGGCGGACGCGAAATGTGCCCATTCACCCACCTGACTGCGGTCGATGGCGAGGAACTGGCCACCCATGTCGTGGACGAGCACCGCCATGAGCTTCAGGAAATACGACTTGCCCGAACCGAGTTCGCCGGTCACCGCGAATGACGCGGAGAAGTCGTGCAGCGCGGCCTCCATGATGCCGAAGTGGATCGGCTCGAAGTTGCCGGACATCAGATTGACCCCGATCACCGGACCGCTGTCGTCACCGATCTGGCTGGTGGTGAACGGGACGAACCCAGCCCACATGTCCGAGGGGATGATGTGCGCGAAGTCGTCGAAAGCCCGCCGAGGCGGGCTGCCGGGAACCAGCATCGACCACAGGTCGACCTGTGTGCCGACAGGCGCTATCATTTCGACCTGAAAACGCTTGTATCGGCGTTTCAGTGAGTTGACCGCGTCCATCGTGATCTCGCGCGTAGCGCCGCCGATGGCGATCACGGTGGTGAACGACACCTCCGACTCGCCGCTGTTCACCTCGAAATGCTGGTTGTACTCACCGAGCATCTGCGCCTTCGACGTCAGCGTATTCTGCGCGAACGAGATCTCCTGGTCCCGTTGATCCATCTGCTCACCGAGGCGCCGCAGGTTCAGCTCATTGTTCTTCAGCACTTGGTCAGCGGGCTTGATCGATACCCGCATCCCCCAGTCGATGGTGACGTCGGGAAACCCATCGAGGATGTTCAAGAATTCACTGCCGCCGGGAAACATCATGCCCCCGTACGGGAATGAATGCGGCGTGAGCATCGCCTGATAGGAAGGCCGATACTCGAAATCGGGCTGGACCACCTTGATCACCGGGATGAAAGACGGCCGGATCCGACGATTACTTTCGGCTTGCGCGCCTTCATCGAGTGCTGCGGAACGAAACACCGCCGCGGTCGCATCGTCGAGGACACCTGCTCGCGTGGGTGCGACCGGGTCGCCCGCCGCGCCACGCGACAAGTAGTGCTCCCACAACCACTGGAACAGCGCCGCAGGCACCGGGACCGGGACGAAGTCGCTACCGATTCGCGAGAGGATCTCATTCGCCTTCTCGTCGTAGCCGTCCAAGTCGGCGCGCGCGATCGCCGTCGCGTCGATCGTCGAGGTACTACCGCGCCACACCCGGGAAATCGCGGAGATCCCTGGATTGGTGGCGCCGACCGGGATCGAGAGCAAGAAGATCCGGGTCTGCGGCTCGATCGCGCGCACCCGCTCGAAGGAAGCGACCACTTCGTCGGCGTAGTCCTCGCATTCGTCGAGGTCGACTCCCTCCACCATCTTGGTCAGCACATCGAGTGTGTTGAGCCCCGCTTGAATACCGAGCAGCAGTGAACCATTCGGCAGGCTGTTGATCAGGGCGTGATGGGAGCTGCGCACGTCATGTTTGTCGGCGGCCTTGCGCAATCCGTAGCCGAGCGGGCTGATGAAATAGGTCGCGGTGACCAAGCCCGAATTGGTGAATTGCAGATTCCCGCGAATCGCCGCGGTGGGCTGCAAATCCCGTCCGAAGGCCATCAGTTCCGCCCTTCCGATGCCGCACGGGCATCACTACTGCCCGCCGCAACCAGCTCGAGTAACCGCGCATCCGCCATTACCCCGGGTGACGGCTCGATCGCCGATTGCCGGTTGGGCAGGACCAGGACTACCGATTCGTCGACGAACACGGCATCCCGCGCCGATTCGGCGTTGATCGGCATACCGGATGCAGACACAGGTTTACGAATGACAATCAGCCGAATCATCCACAGTGCCCGCGAAGTGATACGCACACCGGTGTAGGGCACCAACCCGATGGCGAAGACGATCACGATGCTGATGACCAGCCCCGTAGCGAATGTCACCGCAGGATTGACGGGAAAAGTCATGGCGAACACTGATGTCATGACTATCAGCACGATCGCGGCGGCGACCTGTGGCAAGGTGTACGGGCCGAACGGCAGCTTTTGCCCGTTCGTCGACTTGCCGATCACCGTGGGAACACGTTTGATCGGCGTGAACACCTTGATCACCTTGGTCACCGATAGCTGCCGATCGGATGGTCAGGAACAATAATGTTCGCGTCCGAACGCGCATAGTTGACGACCGTCGGCAAAATCCAGAACATAACCACCGCGATTATCCCCGATCCGACGACCCCGAGGACCTTGGGAAGGGACAGTTTCGAACTCGCCGCCACGGACACCAGCCAGAACATGATGATGATGGTCAGCGCGATGGTGCCTATCCAGCGAAACCACATCAGGAAGCTGTAGAGGATTATGCTGAAACTACCCATTGAACTGCCTCTTCTCTGATCAATTCTGTTTCGCCGGCGGGATTTGCACCGACGTCGAGGGCGGCGTGGTCGAGGTGCTGTTACCTCCACCACGGGAATCCTGTCCAGCGACCAGAGTCAGCGGATTCGTCAGTGCCGGTACCGGATCGATGGACTGCACCTGCCATTGCCCACCGTTGCGGATCATCGACAGCGGGTAGGCCAGGGAGGCCATAGCGCCCCCATCACCCTTCGGATTGACCGTGGCCAGCACCTTCGCTTGTGGTTTGCCGTTGCCGCAGTTGTTGTCGTCGGTGGTAGCGGAGACAAGCTCGACGGCGGTCAACGGGGACGGTTTCAGCGCCGTGATCCCCGAGTCCTGGGTGACGTATCGACCCACATCGCCGGATCCGGCCAGGAGGGCCCCGAGAAAACCCGCCGCCACTTGGGAGAGCGGAGTATCCGCCGCACATGGCGAGGAATACGCCAAGGCCAGATCCGACCCTTTGGCGGGAGGCTCGATCACCGCGGGAATCGATAGTGCTCGTAATCGCCCGTCGGACAGCGACACCGCGACCCGGTAGTACTGCCGCGTGTCGGCAGCGGTAACCACCGCGCCTTTGGCTACTCGAACAGATATTGTGACGGCCCAGATTTCGAAACCACCACCGGACCGCTCACGCGAGGTGTAGACGATGACCGGATCGGACGCGTGTCGCGGGGTCGACGGCAAGGCAATCTGGCTGCCCGCGCCGACGAACTCACCGATCTTCTCCTGTTGCCCTGAGGTAGCGGTGAGATAGGTCATCACGAACTGTTGACCGAAGGACCCGACCAATTCTGCGTGGCCGACGATAGAAACCGTAGATTCGTCGGACGGCCCGGGCGGATCCGTCTGGAAGACACTGAAGATCGCGTGCCCGCCGCCGAGCACCGCCAGCACGGCCAGCACGGCGACCATCACATTCTCACGGCGGCGGCGGACGGCCATCTGGCGAAGCAGCGCTTCACCCGAATTCGCCTGACCCCGAGCCACTGTCTTCACTCTCGAAATGGTAGAGAGCACAGGCGATCCCAACTGTCGCCACGTTCCCAGCAGTGGGAATAACGGGGCATCATGCCGGGCTCCTGTTCATCCGACCACTCAGCCAGTTGCGCAGCTGATCGTCGTAACCGATCGGCGTACTCCGCTGACCCGGTTCCATCGCCTGACGATGCGGCTCCATCAGCGGGACGTTGTGCCCGACCCTAACTAGCTGAGCGATGGCCAGCTGTCGACTCGAGTACCCGGGATACGGATACAGCAGCAACGCCGTCGGCGTGTAACCACCGCCGTAGTCGAGCGCACGCACGGTGACACCTACGGAGTCTCCCGACCAGAGTTGACTGCCGAGCTCGACCAACCGCGCACGATCGTCGGGATGGAACACATCCACAGGTCGAAACAGATAGTCCCACCTAATCCAGGGCGCCGGATCCGTGAGCCAGTGCGAAATGCTGGTGTGCTCCAGCTGGACGACAGCGAGATGCGTTCCGGCACGGCGGTGAGCTTCGCGTAACCCGACGCGCTCCAGCGTCGGCCAGGCCGATGGGGCATTGTCCGACGTGATGTCCTCGATCAACCACCACGCGCCCCGTGTCCGGTCGTCGTCGCGGGCGCGGATGGTGATCCGCCACTGCCCGGGACGTGCCGCGCCATAAGCGACGGCTACGTCGAATTGCAGCTTGTCGCCGGGCTTGGGGTCGTAGAGTAGGTCGAGCACCTCGGCGTGCCGATCGAAAGTCGAGATCCGGTGGAACAATTCAGCGATGGACATTCTCGGCGCGTATTGTTCGGCCGCGATGCCGGGCAGCCGCGTGATACCGCTCGGCTGTTCGATGGTCTGACTGCCGAGGTCCCAGATGGCGCCGACCGCAGGACGCAGTTCGGGCACCTGCTCCGAGACGGGTCCGAGCCACAGCCGGACCGCGTGCACATCCCCCGCCGGACCGAACACCGGTCGCATCAGGAGTTGGTATGGACCGGCGCCCGTCGGTATCGCCATGTCGATGTCTTCGGCGTGGTCACGAGCCGTCTGAACGGCTTCGGTAATCGTCGCGGTCGTCAGCTTGTCGTAGAGCGCGGGCATCTTCGACAGCGAACGCTGCAGGGCCCGCTGCCAACCCGCGAAGTCTCGCGGCGCATCGCCGACCGAGGCCACCGTCATGACATCCGGCGCCAAAGTCTCGACCGTTAACCACGGAATCACTGCGTCACTTCACATCGCATTGTCAGTACCAGCCGTTCGTCCAGATTCGACGACCCAGATGGGCCAGATCTCCTGACCCATACGAGACATCATGTGACTTAGGCAATGTACCGTTGTTTAGCGGCGCAATCAACAGTTGAACCAGCCGTTGCCGATAGCTAATTTCTAGCGAATTACAGCGGCGGTTGAGATCAGCCCTGCGCTGTCACCGCAAGGATTCCGGCCCCCGCCAAAAAACCCACATCACGAAGCTCGGACGGAACAACCCGCAGCCCGGTCAGGAAGCTGAGCCGGGCGTGTGTGGCGACAGCCTCGCCCAGCGGTTTCCACAGCGCCGGACCAGCTTCGGCGACCAGACCGCCGACGACGACGAGGTCGATGTCGAGCAGCGCGGCCACCGAGGCGATTGCTCGGCCCAGCGCTGCACCTGCCCGTCCGAGCGCCGCAGCTGGGATGTCCTCGCCCGCGCGGGCCGCTTCGACCAGGGTTGCGAGCGATGTCCCTGCCCAACCTTGCCTGCGCGCCCAACGCACCGCAGCTATTCCGCCAGCAATCGGCTCCAGGCAGCCGCGCCCGCCACATTCACAAGGCTCATCGAAACCGGGGACAAGTACATGTCCGAAGTGTCCGCCGTTGCCGGTCCGCCCAACCATGACGAATCCGCCGACCGTGACCCCACCGCTGACACGGTCGGATACCGAAACCACTAGCGAATCCAGCACTTCTTTCGTAGCGCCGAGGTTCCGTTCGGCCAGTGCGAGACACACCCCGTCGAGGCCGAGCTGAACCAGGGCGGAGGGAAACAGATCCCGCATCGCGTCGACGATGGCGAATCCGGCCCGCCATTCCTGAACGTCAGCAGGCGCGACTACCCCGGCCTCCATATCGATCGGCCCGGACGAGGAGATGCCGATCCGGGTGACCGTCTCGCCCGCTGCTACCTCTATTAGCAGCTCCTTGCACCGGGCCCACGCACCACGAGCAGGTATCGGAATCTGCTGGATGTCCCCGAACTCGACATCGTCGGCGATACGACTCGCAGCAAACCGTGAAGCGCTGATCTCGACTGCCAGAACCGTCATGAGTCACCAACCACCAGAAGAGTCTCGCTGCCAATAAGGTTCACGCAGCATAGTCACAGACCGTCGGTTCCGGTGGACTTCAACGGCCGACCGAGCACGATGTGCCGTCGCGGCGCAGCGAGTGCCGGCGCGGACCGCAGCGGCCGCGGCCCGTTGCGAATGATCTGCATCGGCCGGTTGTGATTGATCGGAGTCGCCCGGTGTCGCTCCAAGTTCTCGACGATGCTGCCGGAGTTGTCGTAGGCGACGCCCGCCCAGATCATCGCGCGGGGGCCGTCACCGCGCTCGACGAGCGCCTGCACTGTCTCCTTGCATTGCGCTAGCAACGGGCAGGCCAGACAGGTCCGAACCGCCGCTCGCCAGGAGTCCGGGTTACCGGCATCCATGTCCCAATCGTCGGGCCCGTCCGCGCAGGGTGGGCGCTGGGTCGACTTGGTCTTGATCGGTGAGATCTTCGCCGGCGCAGGGGTTACCGTCGCCCGCGGCGCGATACGCGTAATGCTCATAGCCATCTCCGGGGATGCCGAGGGCACGCCGACAGGAGGCGTGTCCCATGGATCGGAATGTCATCAGGGCTGCTCGACAGTCCCCGGAACCCAGCCGCGAGAGCTGGTAGACGCACGTTAGCGCGCCATTGGCCCTACAGGCAAGACTTTGCGCCACTAAGTAACGGCACGTTGACACGGTGGCAACCCTGCGATACCGTTTTTTGACGGCGCGTTATTGAACGGTCCATTTTCGAGGGGGCCCCGATTATGGTTTCCTGGTAAACATGGCTGCAGAATCACACTTCACAATCGACGAACTGGCACGGGCAGCCGACACCACCGTGCGCAGTGTCCGCGTGTATCACGAACGAGGGTTGCTGCCCTCCCCCGAGGTGCGCGGGCGGATCGGTTACTACGGGTCGGACCATCTCGACCGGCTGCAGACGATCAGCCGCCTGCTGGGTCGCGGCATGAAGCTCAATGGGATCCGCGAGCTGTTGGAGGCCTGGGATCGTGGCGACGGGCTTGCCGACGTCCTCGGCGTCAGCAGTCAGGACAGCCCGGAACCGACCGCTTCAGCGGAACCGCAGCCCGAAGACAGCTATCCCGACCTTCCCGAGTACGCGAAGCAGGCCCTCGCCACCAGCGACGACCCGCTCGAGGCCTATCGGCTCACGAACCCGCGGGCCTGTGATCTGGCCACCCGACTCGCCGACTCCGGATTACCTGCGACAGACACCTTCCATCTGGTCGAGCGACTCCGCGCGGACTGCGATCGGATCGCCGACCGGTATGCCACGGAACTGTTCTACCGACTGGCCGGGCAAACCTATGAGCAGTCCGAACGGACGCCGAAGGATCGCGCCAGGCTCGAGACCGATCTGGCCATCGCACGGCTCATCGTCACCCGCGCCGCTTCGGAACTGATCGATGAGGCTTTCGCCCGGCATTTCGAGTTGCCCGCGGCGTCTCCGCGCGCCGCAGACCCGCACTGATCGGTCGAAACGGCAGCCCATCGTCGGGCTGCCGGTCTCGACGTCGAATCTACAAGCCGAACGCCTTGTTGATGGCTGCCATATCGAAGTAGTCGCGCCAGGCGGTAATGGCACCGTCGGTCACCTCGAAGACGCCCATCACCGGGAGCGGTGTGTCGCGGCCGTTGCCACGCAACGTATCGGTGCGCTCGTTCATGACCACGTTGCCGTTGACGACCTGATGGTGAATGTCGAAGTCGATGGCGTCGAAGGTGGTGAGGAAGCCTGCGATGAAGTCGCGGATGGCCGTGCGCCCGTGAATCGGCTCCATCGGGATGTTGTGGTAGACGGCGTCTTCGGCGAAGAAGGCGCTGATCTTGTCCGGGTCGGGATCCGACCAGCTCCTGCACATGGCACTGACGATCTCGTCGGGACTCGACATTCGACTCACTCGCTTTCTCGCGCGACACGGCCGTGCCGCATCACTCGGTTCGATCTCCCCGATTACACCAAACGCTTGCTTGGTTGGGATGCGGTTCGGAGAGATCGTCCCCGCGCACCTACCGGCGTACTCCACTCCCGATGAGCAACTCCCGCTGCGGTACGCCGGTGTAGAGCGACAGCGGTCGAATGAGAGCGTTGGCTGCCGACTGCTCGGCAATGTGTGCAGTCCACCCGGTGATACGGCTCATCACGAAAATCGGCGTGAACATCTCGATATCGAAACCCATCAGGTAGTAGGCCGGTCCCGCCGGGAAGTCCAGGTTGGGTTTGATGCCGGTGGCCTCGGCCATCGCGCACTCCAGTTCGGTGTACATGCGCAGCCAACGCTGACCGCCGGCCACCTCCGCCACCAGTTCCAGGGCGGCGCGCATAGTGGGCACCCTGGAGTCGCCGTTCTTGTAGACCCGGTGCCCGAAACCCATCACCTTCTGTTTGCCGGAGAGCTTGGCGCGCAACCATGCCGCTGCCAGCTCGGGGTCACCTATTTCCAGCATCGCCTGCATGACAGCCTCGTTGGCGCCACCGTACAGCGGACCTTTGAGCGCACCGATGGCCGCGGTGATCGCGCTGTAGATGTCCGATCGGGTGGAGGTGACGACCCGGGCGGCGAACGTCGAGGCGTTGAAACTGTGCTCCGCATACAAAATCAGTGAGATTTCGAAAGCACGGACAATGCGCGGGTCGGGAACCCGCCCGAAGCACATATTCAGGAAGTTCTCGGCGAACCCGAGCTGGGAATGCGGCGCAATGGGATCCAGCCCACGGCGGCGGCGCATGTCCGCGGCGATCACCGTCGGCAGCACCGCGGTCAACCGCAGCGCCTTGGCCAGCAGCGCCCGCTGCGCAGGCGCATCGCCGAGGTTCTCCTCCGGATCTTCCGCGCCCAGGTAACTGACCACCGTCCGCACCACATCCATCGGATGGCACGATTCCGGCATCTTCTCGATCAGGGACAGGATCGAACGATCTATCCGCCGCTGTGCGCGTTCGCGCTGGCTGAGCAGTTGGAGCTGGGCAGCGTCGGGCAGTTCGCCGTACCAGAGCAGGTAAGCGACCTCCTCGAAGCCGCAGTGCCGCGCCAGATCCTGCACCGCATAGCCGCGGTAGGTCAATGAGTTGGTCTCGGGCACCACCTTGGAGATGGTTGTGGTGTCGACAACCACTCCGGCCAGGCCCTTCTTGATCTCGGTCATGTCGATCACTCGCTCACGGTGAAATTGAAGATTCCGGAATCGAAGTCGTTGTACTTCTGATATTCGAGCAATTCATAAAGCCGCGCTCGATGCTGCATCCGCCCGACCAGATCGGATTGTGTTCCGGTGGCCGCGATTTCACGCAAACCCTGTTCCACCGCAAACATTGCGAGGCGCAGCGTGGTGACGGGATAGATCACGGCGTTGTAGCCGAGGTCTTCCAGCGCCCCGGCCGAGAGCAATTCCGATTTGCCGAACTCGGTCATATTGGCGAGTAGCGGAACATTCACCGCCGCACGGAATTTCGCGAATTCGGCGGCATCGGCCAGCGCCTCGGTGAAGATCAGGTCAGCCCCGGCATCCGCATATGCGCTAGCCCGTTCGATGGCCGCGTCCAGTCCCTCGATGCCGCGCGCGTCGGTGCGCGCACAGATGACGAAGTTCGGGTCGCGGCGGGCCGCGACGGCCGCGCGGATCCTGCGGACCATCTCGTCCGCGGCGACAACCGCTTTGCCGTCGAGATGGCCGCAGCGTTTGGGATTGACTTGGTCTTCGATGTGACAGCCCGCCAGCCCGGCGTCCTCCAGTAGCGTGACGGTGCGCGCGGCGTTCATCGGCTCACCGAAGCCGGTGTCGGCATCGATCAGCACCGGCAGATCGGTGACCGAGGCGATCTGCCTGCCGCGCGCGGTCACCTCGGTCAGGGTGGTCAGACCGATGTCCGGCAAGCCGAGCTCCGCCGACATCACCGCGCCCGACACATAGACGCCTTCGAAGCCGATCTCCTGGATCAGCTTGGCCACCAACGGATTGAAAGCGCCGGGCCACCGCTGGATACGGTCGGACCCGAGACCCGCGCGCAGGGCGACACGCTTCTGTCCCGCGCTCGTCGCGGCGGCAATCGGCCCGCTCATCGCGCACACCGCTTTAGGCTGGCGGTATGACCGACGATCAACCCCTGCGCTACCGACTGATCACCGGCGTCGACGACGCGGCATTCTGTGAGCGGGTCAGCGACCTGCTCGATCAGGGCTATCGGTTGCAGGGTCCGCCCGCCGTTACTTACAACGGCGAGAACGTGATCGCCGCGCAGGCGCTGGTCTGGGGGTATTGATGGTGCTATCGACGCGGCAGCGGTGATCATGGACATCAGAAGATCCCCTCGCCGGTCGCAGGCGCACGGTCGAGCACGGCGTCGGAGACAGTGAACGTCAGCTGATCCAGTTCACCCGCCGCCAGTTCCGGGGTCCGCTGCACGGCGTCGAGGAAGCGATCCTGCTCGATTGCGGTCAGCACGCCCTCGGCCAGCGACCGGAACTTGGTGATGTATTGCTCGCGGGCGAACGGCCGCGCACCGAACGGGTGCGCATCGGCGACGGCGAGTTCGTCGACGATGGTCTCGCCGCTCTTCAGAGTCACTACAGCCCGTGCCCCGAACGCCTTTTCGTTCGGATCGGTGGCGTGATATCGGCGCGTCCACTCCGAGTCCTCGGTGGTGGAGATCTTGCGCCACAGCGCGACGGTGTCGGGCCGCTGCGCGCGCTCGGATTCGTAGGAGCGCGCGTGATGCCAGGCGCCGTCCTGCAGCGCGACCGCGAAGATGTAGGGCACCGAGTGATCGAGGGTCTCCCGACTGGCCTGCGGATCGAACTTCTGTGGATCACCGGAGCCGGTCCCGATCACCACATGGGTGTGATGGCTGGTGTGCAGCACGATCGAGGCGATCTGATCGAGATCGCCGATGCGGCCGCGCATTCGGCGGGCCAGGTCGATGGGCGCCTGACTCTGGTACTCGGCCGAATGCTCCTTGGTGTAGCTGTCCAGAATCGCGCGCTTGGCCTCACCCGGCCCCGGCAGCGGCACCAGGTATTCGACATCCGGGCCACCGAGCAGCCAGGCGATGACACCATCTGCGCCCTCCCAGATCGGTGCGGGCGCGCCCTCGCCGCGCATCGCCCGGTCGATGGCCTCCACCGCCATTTTCCCTGCGAAGGCGGGCGCGTAGGCCTTCCAACTCGAGATCTCGCCCTTGCGTGACTGGCGGGTGGCGGTCGTGGTGTGCAGGGCTTGCCCGATCGCCTGATAGATCGTCTCGGCGTCCAGTCCGAGCAGCGTGCCGATCCCCGCGGCAGCCGACGGGCCGAGATGCGCCACATGATCGATCTTGTGCTCGTGCAGGCAGATTCCCCGCACCAGGTCGATCTGGATTTCGTAGCCGGTCGCCAAGCCGCGTATCAGCTCGGCGCCGGAGCGGCCGGTGTGCTGTGCGATCGCGAGGATCGGCGGGATGTTGTCGCCGGGGTGCGAGTACTCGGCGGCCAGAAAGGTGTCGTGAAAGTCGAGTTCGCGCACCGCAACTCCGTTCGCCCACGCCGCCCACTCCGGCGACGCCCGGTGCGCTGTGGGAACGCCGAACACAGCGGCTCCCCACCGCCCCGGTCGCGGGGTGTACGGCTGTGCGGTCGCCTGCAGACGGGCACTGGTGACGGGACGGCGGAGCAGTGAAGCCGCGGCGACCGCCGCGTTGTCGATGAGCCGGTTCACGATCATCTCGGTCACCTCGGCGGTCACCTCGACCGGGTCGGTGGCGACCTCGGCAATCTTGGTGGCAAGGTGTTCCGAGCGCGGAAAGTCCTCGGCGGCGCTGCGTGCGCGTACAGTGTGGGTCTTCATGCATTCTCCGGTTCGGTATCACTTCGCACGCTACGCAGAACCGATTCGATCCAGAACACCTTGCAACAGCAGAATTTTGCGGGCGAGATTTGCACATTTTGCGATGTTTGCGAATTCCGGCCGCTACCATCTTGCACGTGCGCAAGATGTACGCGGGCGCCCGACTACGGCGGTTGCGCGAAGAACGGCGAATGACCCAGGCAGCCCTGGCGAAGTCGCTCGATCTATCGCCCAGCTACCTCAACCAACTCGAGCGTGACCAGCGACCACTCACCATCCCGGTACTGCTGAAACTCAACTCCACCTTCGACCTCGACGTGCAGTTCTTCGCCGCCGACTCGGACGCGCGGCTGGTCTCCGACCTGCACGAAGTGCTGGTCGATGCCGCGGGCGGCGACAGCGCGCCGCTGACCGAGGTGGAGGAACTGGCGACCCGGCTACCCGAGGTGGCCAGGATCGTCGTCTCGATGCACCGGCGATTGCGCGCCGCGACCGACCAGCTCGACCTACTCTCGGCGCGGGTGGCCGCCCCGACCGGCACGCCGGGCACACCCATGCCCTATGAGGATGTGCGCGACTTCTTCTACGACCACCACAATCACATTCCGCAACTCGATCATGCTGCCGAACAGCTCTTCGAGGAATGCGGCATGACCATCGGCTCGCTCGATCGGCAACTCGCCAGAGTGGCCGAAGAGCGCGCGGGTGTAACGGTTCTCGTGCGCGGCGACGGCGCCGACCCGTCGATCCCGAAACGGCACTACGACCCGGAAAGCCGCACACTGACGCTGGCTCGACGGCTGCGACCCGGGCAGCGTGCCTTCCAGATCGCCACCACGCTCGGATTCTTGCTCTTCGGGAAAGAGCTGGACGCGGTGCTGGCCGAAACCCCCTCGCTGACCGGCGAATCCCGCGCGCTCGCACGCATCGGACTCGCCAACTACTTCGCCGGCGCATTGGTGCTGCCCTACGGCCGGTTCCTGCGCTCGGCCGAGGAGCTGCACTACGATATCGACCTGCTCAGCCTGCGATTCGAGGTCGGTTTCGAAACGATCTGCCACCGGCTGAGCACCCTGCAGCGCCAGGGTCAACGCGGCGTACCGTTCTTCCTTGTCCGCACCGACCGCGCCGGCAATATCTCGAAACGTCAGTCCGCCACCGCATTCCATTTCTCCAGAGTCGGCGGCAGCTGTCCGCTGTGGGTGGTGCACGAGGCGTTCGCCAGCCCGGGCCGCGTCTCGAGGCAGATCTCCGTGATGCCCGACGGTCGCCGCTACCTGTGGATCGCCCGCACCACCATGACCGCGCCGCACGGATTCGGTACGTCCACAAAGAACTTCGCGATCGGGCTCGGCTGCGATATCGAATACGCCGACCGCCTGGTGTATTCGACCGGCCTCGACCTCGACGACCCCACCACCGGGGTACCGATCGGCGCGGGCTGCAAGGTCTGTGAACGCCCCTCTTGTCCCCAGCGGGCCTTCCCCAATATCGGTAGCCCCCTTGCAGTCACCGAACACACCAGCACAGACCTCCCGTATCCTCGCTCGGCGCGCTGACGGCCGGTCGCACCCCACACTGTTCGGCCGAAACCGTTTCGGAGCATGGAGATTTCAGGGAGTTCGGTGCGGCCACCGCTCAGAGTGGGGCCGATCAGGATTTCGCGAGGTATTCGATGCGCTCGCCATCGACCGCGGCGTGCATCATGCCTGCCAGGCCCGGGTGCTTTGCCAGGCCGGGATCGGCCGCCACTACTTTCCTGGCCAAATCCTGTGCGGCGGTAATGACTTCGAGGTCGTCGAGCAGCGAGAGCAGTCGCAAGGAGCGGGCGGTGCCGGATTGGGCAGCGCCGAGGACGTCGCCTTCGCGGCGTTGGCGTAGGTCGAGGACGGCGAGTTCGAAGCCGTCGGTGGTGGCCGACACCGCATTCAGCCGTGCCATGGCGGTGCCGCCAGGGTTGGCGTCGGTGACGAGCAGGCAGAGACCGGCATGTTTGCCGCGGCCGATACGGCCGCGCAGCTGGTGCAGCTGGCTGACGCCGAATCGGTCCGCATCGAGAATAACCATCACGGTGGCATTCGGGACGTCGACGCCGACCTCGACGACGGTGGTGCAGACGAGGACATCGATGTCACCGTCGTTGAAAGCACGCATCACCTGGTCTTTTTCATCCGACGGCAGCCTGCCGTGCAGCAGGCCGACGCGGACGCCCGACAGCGGGCCGGCGCGCAGCGTGTCGAACACCTCGACGGCGGCCTGCGTCGTCGGGCCCTCCTTCTCGGGTTCGGGCTTGTCGCCGGATTTCGACCGGCCGTTGCGGGACTTGCCCGCGCGGGCGGCGTCCTCGTCGTCACCGATCCGGGAACAGACAACATAGGCCTGCCGACCGGCCGCGACCTCTTCGAGGATCCGTTCCCAGGCCCGATCGACCCAGCTCGGATGCTGCTTGCGCGGCACCACCTTCGAGGTGATCGGGGAACGTCCCCTCGGCAGTTGGGTGAGAGTGGAGGTCTCCAGATCACCGAGTGTGGTCATGGCGATGGTGCGCGGAATCGGCGTCGCGGTCATCACCAGCAGGTGCGGACTGGAGCCGGCTTTCGCCTTGGCGCGCAAAGCATCCCGCTGCTCGACGCCGAAGCGGTGCTGTTCGTCGACCACCACCATGCCGAGATCGAAGAACTCCACGGCGTCCTGGATCAACGCGTGGGTGCCGATCACGATGCCGGCCTCGCCGGTGACCGCGTCGAGCAGCGCGGCCTTCTTCGTGCCCGCCGACATCGAACCGGTGACCAGCACGACCTTGGTGGACTGCTCCGCCGCGCCGAGCTCGCCCGCGGTCCCGAGGTCGCCGAGCATCGCGCGCAATGACCGATAGTGCTGAGCGGCAAGCACTTCCGTCGGCGCGAGCAGCGCGCACTGCTGGCCCGCGTCGACCACCTGCAGCATTGCGTGCAGCGCGACAATCGTCTTGCCCGAACCCACCTCGCCCTGCAGCAAACGGTGCATGGGATGGGTACGCGAGAGGTCAACGGAGATCTCCGAGATCACCTGCCGCTGCCCTTCGGTCAGTTCGAATGGCAGGCGGGTGTCGAAGACCGCGGCAATGCCGTCGGATCGTGGCGGGCACGGCCGCGCCGCGCGTCCCTCCACCTCGTGCCGACGTTCGGCGAGCACCAGCTGCAATGCCAGCGCCTCATCGAAACGCAAACGCTCCCTTGCCTGCTCGATGTCGGTCTTGCTCTCCGGCAGATGAATCAGCCGCAGCGCTTCGGACACCTTCAGCAGCCCGCGATCCGCGCGCAGGTCGGTCGGCAACGGATCGTCGATCGGGTCCAGCTGATCGAGCACCTGCCGGACACAGGCGAGCAGATCCCAGCTCTGCACCTTCGCGGTCGCAGGATACACCGGAATATATTCCCGTTCGAAGAAGGAGACATCCACACCCCCAGCGCCTTTCGCGCTCTGCGCCAGACCGCGCAGCGCACCGCCGCCGCGCACCGAGGTCAGGTTCTCGACCGAGCCGTCTTCCTTCTCCGGCAGGATCAGATAATCGGGATGCGAAAGATTCCACCGGTCCGGCCGCCACCAGTGCACGGTGCCCGACATCATCGCCCGGACTCCTTCGCGGACAAGGTAACTCACCTTGTCACCGTTGAAGAAGGTGATCTCGATCGGACGCACCGAGCCGGTGTCGAGGACGACCTTGAGCAGCCTGCCCCTGCGGTTCTTCATCGGCCGCAGTTCGGTTTTGGTCACCCGGCCGATGACGGTGATATGCGCGCCCTCCTCGGGCTCTTCCTGCGTGAGGGGCTGGCCCTGGGTCGCATACCGCAGCGGGTAGTGCCGCAGCAGGTCCTCGACCGTATGCATGTCGAACGCGTCGGCCAGCGGCTCGGCCGCCTTCACGCCGAGCAGGTGGTCGAGCCGGTCGCTCAATGTCGCCATGGATCTATTCCACCCCTATCTGCACCAGATCTCCTTGCTGCCCACCGGAATACACGGTGACCTCGATGCCGGGGAAGCCCTCGACGATGTGCGCGGCCAGTTCGTCGGCGAGCCCGGCGGGCGCCGACCGGCCCATCAGCAGGGTGACCAGGTCACCGCCGAAACCCAGCATCCGGTCGAGCAGGGTCAGTCCCGCTGTCCGTACATCCCGATCGATCACCACCACGTCGTGACCGACCAACCCGAGCCCGTCACCGGATTCACAGGTGCCGACCATGGTGAGCGCGCGGCCGGTGGCCGCGCGCAGCGACCCCCAGCGGGTGGCCGCGGCCGCCTCGGACATCGCGAAGGCGTCGTCGACCGCGATCCGGCCACGATCGTGCACGGCCAGCGCCGCCAGTCCCTGCACCATGGATCCGCTCGGCAGCAGCAGCACGTCACGGTGTGCGTCACGGGCCGCAACGCCGACGGCAACCAATTCGTGTGCGGGCAGCGCGCCATTGGGCAGCACCAGCACCTCACGGTTGGGCAGCCGCCGGATCGCGGCGAGCAGTGCGGCGCTGGTGACCGGGCCGTCACCGCCGAGCACCACCGCGCCCGCGGCCTCGAACAGCGCGGCGGCTCCCGCTCCCGCCGCAACAGCGAGCACCCCGCGGTCCGCCGGCTCACCGCGTGCGTTCAGACCGCCGCGCGCATCGATCGCGGCGTGCCGAGCGCCATCGTCGCGAACAACCGCGCCGTCCCGAGCAACTGCGCGATCCCGGGCAACTCCACCGTCTGGAACAACTCCACGGTTTCCAACGGTGTCGGCGACGAGTCCAGCGTGGGCGACCGGTGCGACAGCATGCGCGACGCCGTCGACACCCGCGGCAATGTCGGCATGCGTATGGCCGACCTGTGCGGTGATCGCGAAACTTTCGATCCTGATGGCGCTCAAGGTGCCTGCGACCAGGCCCGCCTCGACAGCCGCGCCTGCATCCGCGCAGTGCACATGCGCCGACCACGACCCACCGCCGTCACCGACCACAACGACGGAGTCCCCCAACTCGGCCAGCGCCGCACGCAAGCGGACGACCTGCCGCTCGTCGGTCTCGGTGAGCACATACATCACTTCGAAATGCGGCCCTGGCTCGGCGACGTCGGGCACGTCCACGCCGGACAGGCCGCCGATTTCACCGCGAACGTACTCCGGCCTCGCAGGCGTCTCCCCCAACGTGACCGAGACCAAACTGTCGAGCAGCACCACAAGTCCGCGCGCACCGGCATCGACCACCCCGGCCTCGCGCAACACCCCGAGCTGCGAGGGCGTGGCGCCGAGCGCCTCGGCGGCTCCATCGGCCGCCGCCACCGCCACCTCGGCAAGAGCGGGATTCGAACAGGACGCGGCACAACCGGCCGCGCAATCCAGCACCGTGAGAATCGTGCCCTCGACCGGGACGCTGAGCCCCTCGCGCACCAGAGCGGAGGCCCGCGCCAAAGCCTCGCGCAGCGTGCGTCCCGTGAGCGGTCCGCCGTGCACCGCTTCCGCGATGCCGCGCAGCACCTGCGAGAGGATGATTCCGGAATTGCCGCGGGCCCCGAGTGTCGCCCCACGCGCCATCGCGGCGGCCACATCGTGAGCGGATACCGCGCTGCCCGGCGCGCGATACGAATGCGCGGAAACCACCGCGGCATCGGCGGCCTGCATTGCCGCGCGCATGGTTGCCAGCATGTTGGTGCCGGTGTCGGAATCGGCGATCGGGAAGACATTGAGCGCGTTGATCTCCTCGCGGCGTCGCTCCAGACCCGCGAGGCAGACCCGACCCCAGCGCAGTAGCGCTGTGCCGTCCAGAGCACTCGGGCGGACGAAGGTCCGGCCATCGCTCATCGTGTCCCGCACTCCGGGCACCTTCACCTCTCTCCACCTCGTCGATACCGCGATCGGCCACCGCACTGCGTGACCCGCGTACCACCCGCACGCCAGGTTAGCGGGCGATACCGACAGCGGATTCGGGACACCGAATCACTAGACTGGGCAGCGCCCGACGGTGGTTGCCGTGCGTGCTCCGGCCGCCCGGTTTGGCGGATCGGGGGCCCGGCAGCTAATCTTGCAGGGTTGCCTCGCGCGGCCGTCGCCGGTTTGCGCTGGCCGACATCAGTCGGCAAGGCATTTGACATTGTTTCCGGACATGCTGCCGCAATGCAGCAGTCCCCACATGACATGAAGGAGTTCGCGACTATGGCTGCCGTCTGCGACGTCTGCGCCAAGGGCCCCGGCTTCGGGAAGTCGGTCTCGCACTCGCACCGGCGTACCAACCGTCGCTGGAACCCGAACATCCAGACCGTTCGCGCCCAGGTTGCGCCGGGTAACACCCGCCGCATGAACGTGTGCACCTCCTGCCTCAAGGCCGGCAAGGTCGCCCGCGGCTGATTCAGCCGCACCATACCGACACACGCCCCGGCACCCTTTGGGTGATCCGGGGCGTAGTCATCGATAGGGTCGTTCGGCGACCATGGTGATCATGACCCCGTGGCAGATCGTCCCGCTCGCCGCCGAACACACCCGCAGCCTGGCCGAGTGCCACATCGCCTGCTGGCGCGAGGCCTACCAGGACCTAGTGCCTGCACACGTGCTCGCCGCCTTCGACGTCGAACGACGGACGGCACAGTGGGAACGCAATCGGATCGCATACCTGGGACATACCCACGTTGCGCTCGTCGACGACGAGGTGATCGGCTTCGTCAGCGCAGGCCCGACCCGCGACCGGCCTCCGGTGCCCGCAACCGAATTGAATGCGCTGTATGTCCGGTCCCCGTGGTACGGCACCGGCGTCGCGCACGAGCTGATTCACACGGTTCTCGACCCGCAGACACCATGCTCGCTGTGGGTGTTCGAGGAAAACCCGCGCGCGCAGCGCTTCTACCGCAAGCACGGCTTCGAACTCGACGGCACACGCCGGGTCGAAGCGTTCACGCCCTCGTTCGAGGTTCGGATGGTGCGCTTTCCGCACGATAGTGTGCAGTCATGACCTCCTCCACCGAGACCGAGTACGTCACCACTGTCGACGGCGTGCTGCAGATCACCATCGCCACCTCGGCCAACGGCACCTCCATGGATTTCGCGGGCATCGCCGCGGGTTCGGCTGCCTTGCGGACCCTCGGTTCCGATGTGGGTGCGGTGCTGTTGACCGGAACCGGTGCGAATTTCTGCGCGGGCGGCAATGTGCGCGGCTTCGCGGCGGCCGAGGATCGCGCTGCGCATATCCACGGGCTCGCAACGGATCTGCACGAATTCGTCCGCGCGCTCGACGAGACGGTGGTGCCGGTGGTCGCTGGGGTCCAGGGCTGGGCGGCGGGCGCCGGGATGAGCCTGGTCTGCCTTGCCGACATCGCGCTCGGCGGCCCGAGCACCAAACTGCGGCCGGCCTACCCCGGTATCGGACTGAGCCCGGACGGCGGCATGTCGTGGACGCTGCCGCGCATCGTCGGCGCGGGGCGGGCTCGCGAAATCCTGCTCACCGATGCGGTTATCGACGCCGAAACTGCCGTGCGCCTCGGCATCCTCAGTCGCGTGGTTGCCGACGACGACGTGCGCGACGAGGCACTGAGCCTGGCTCGCAGCCTCTCCCGCGGACCGCGATCGACCTATGCGAGCATCAAATCACTTCTGGTGCAATCGTCTTCGGCGACGCTGAGCGAGCAGCTCGACTACGAACGCGATGCCATCACCGCGGCCGCCAACGGCCCCGCCGGGAGGGAAGGCGTCGACGCGTTCGTCGAGAAGCGCAAGCCCAATTACGTGTAGCGCCGGGCCGGGCTAGGGCGTTGACGCCAAGACGAATTTCGCGACGGCGTCGGTGAAGGCATCATTGTCGTCACCGGCGGCCGTGTGCGCCGCACCACCGATCTCGACCAGCTGGGCGTGTGGCACCAAATCCTGAAAAGCGGCCGCGCCCTCGGCACTGACCACATCCGACTGCATGCCCCGCACGAGCAAGACCGGGATGGTCAGTACGCGCGCAGCGGCTTCCATCTCGTCGGTCATGTCACTAGCATCCTCGACGCGATTCTTCAGCATGTCGGGATCCCAGTGCCAGTACCAGCGACCGTCACGCTCACGCAGATTCCGCAGCAGCCCGTCGGAACTCTTGGGCCGCGGACGGTGTGGCATGTATTCGGCAACCGCGTCGGATGCCTGCTCGACAGTGTCGAAACCGTCGCGGTGCTTGCCGAGGAAGTCGATCACCCGCGCGACCCCGTCATGCTCGGGGCGGGTGACAATATCGACGAGGACGAGCGCGCTGATCGCCGCGCCACCGGGGACCGCGGTCGTCAACAGTCCGGTGATCCCGCCCATGCTCGCACCCACGACTACAGCCGGGGCGCCCAACTGCTCCAGCACCGAAACCAGGTCAGCGACCATCGTTTCGCGCCGGTAATCGCTGTCGGGCGCCCACTGGCTGTCGCCGTGGCCGCGCGCGTCCAGAGTGACGACCTGCATCCCGGCGGCGGCCAGCTTCGCACCCGTCTGCTTCCACGAGTGCCTGGTCTGCCCGCCACCATGGAGGAACAGGACGAGCGGACCGTCGGCCGGGCCGAACCGGTCGGCGGCCAGCTCGATTCCACCCGACCCGCGCAGCCGCAGCCGGACCGGATCGAGAAGATTGTTCGCATTACTCACGATCCGAGGATCGCACAGTTAATCCGAGGGGTTGATCGAGCCCCGGTGAATGGACCTCAGCAGTCCCACTTGCCCGATGCGCTCAGTGTGCGCTGGAGCAAGCACGCGACCGTGGCGTTCACCGAGGAGGAGATGGTGGAAGAGCCGGTAGAGGTCATTTCCTCGCCGACGGGCGCCGCGGTGGTGTCCACGGCGGCGGCGGCGGGCTCGAGCGCCAACGCCGCCGCACTTGCCGCCGCAGTCCCGCCTGCCAAGGCCGCACAGAGGGCCAGGGTGGCGATGGTGCCGCGCAGTGCGCCGCGGACAGTTCTGGTCTGCATAAAAGAGCTCCTCACTTGTTTTCCTCGTCAGCGCCCGCAATCAGGGCAGGCGCCAGTCCACCGGTTCGGCGCCCAGTTCGTCGAGCAGTTCGTTCACTCGGGAAAACGGGCGGGAACCGAAGAATCCGCGAGACGCGGACAGCGGAGACGGATGCGCGGACTCGATGTAGGGCACCTCGGCCTCGGCCAGCGTCGGCTTCAGCGTCGAGGCGTCCTTGCCCCACAGAATCGCGACCAGCGGCTCGTCGCGCGCAACCAGCGCGTGGATCGCCTGCTCGGTCACCGCCTCCCAGCCCTTGCCGCGATGGGAGGCGGGTTGGCCCGGGGACACCGTCAGCACTCGGTTCAACATCAGCACACCCTGATCCGACCAGGGGCTCAGGTCACCACAGGACGGTGTCGGGTGACCGAGGTCCTTGGTGTACTCCGAGAAAATATTGGCCAGGCTGCGCGGCACCGGCGAAACATCCGGCGCGACAGAGAAACTCAGCCCCATCGCGTGCCCGGGCGTCGGATAGGGGTCCTGGCCGACGACGAGCACCCGCACTGCGTCGAACGGACGCTGGAAGGCGCGCAGCACGTTCTCGCCCGCCGGTAGATAGCCACGCCCCGCAGCGTTCTCGGCACGCAGGAATTCGCCCATGGCGGAGATCTGTTCCTCCACCGGTCCGAGAGCCTGCGCCCAACCCGGATCCATGATTTCCGTCAATGGTTTCGCGCCCATGACCGGACAACCTATCCGGTCGCGGCGTCGGATGCCGAGTCCGCCCCGCTGAACGATTCCCAGCCTCCCGCGCCCGGCCGCGGCGCACCGTCGACGGTGACGCCGTGACCTGCCAGCACCCGCCCGATCGGCACCCAGCCGGCGGGCAGAAACCGCTCCTGCGGCCAGGTGGCGACGAAGGCGTGGTCTTCGCCGCCGGTCATAATCCATTGCGCCGCATCGGCATCCAGCTGTCGGGCGATTTCCTCGAGCGCGGTGTCCCGCAATGCGGCGGAGTGCAGATCGATGGCGACCCTGGACGCCTCGGCAATGTGTCCCAGATCGGCGAGCAATCCGTCCGACACATCGGTGAGCGCATTCGGCGCGGTCCTGGTGCGGTGCCCGGCAGATCCGATGACGCCCGACCCG
Organism: Nocardia sp. NBC_01009; assembly: GCF_045208035.1. Lineage (NCBI taxonomy): Bacteria > Bacillati > Actinomycetota > Actinomycetes > Mycobacteriales > Nocardiaceae > Nocardia > Nocardia sp. NBC_01009. The sequence continues at coordinate 7,303,705 of NZ_CP108695.1, forward strand.
AATACCGCCGCGTCACGGGACTGCGGCGGTTCGTGGTTCGACCCGAGCACTCCGTCCTCCGGTGGCGCATCGGGTCCGCTTTCGCCCGCGTCGTGCCCACCGACGGAGTCCGACAGCGCGTCCAGCACCGTGGCATACGGCGGCTGCGGAACCCGATGCGCCGCAACCACATCGGCAAAGGTCTCGATGGTCGGATCGACTGCCGTGGTCAGCACGGCGAGGCCCGCCGCCGACCAGCCGAGGCGGCCCGCCACCGCGACCGTATCCCCTACCCGGGCACCGGCTCTGGTGATGGGTGCACGACCGCGCAGATCACCGAACGCGGTCACCGACAGCACGATCTCCGGGCTGAGGACCAGATCGCCGCCCGCGATGGACCCACCGGCTCTCGCCGCCTCGGCCCACATCCCGTCGGTCAACCTGTCGATCACCTCGACCGGGGTGTCGGCCGGGCAGCCGAGCGCAACCACGAATGCGGTCGGCACCGCGCCCATCGCGACCACGTCGGCGGCGTTCTGGGCAATCGCCTTGCGGCCGATGTCGTACGGACTCGACCAATCGAGCCGAAAATGCCGACCCTGCACCAGCATGTCGGTGGTCACCACGAACCGCCCGTCCGGCGCCGCGACCAGCGCGGCATCGTCACCTGGTCCCAGCAGCACCGCACGCGTCTGCACCCGGCCCGCGTTGATCCGCTCGATCAGCGCGAACTCCCCCAGCTCACGCACCGTCTTCGGCCCCGTGCTCTCGCTGATGACCGGTCCCTTCCCGACATGCTGCTGGCTGGAATCGCCACGACGGTACTCTTTCCAGGGCAATCGAGTACTACTGGGCCGGTGCGTAGCACCCGCGGCGGGCATTCCCGCGGCACGCCGACCGGCGCGATCCCGACTAGGAAGGACCGGTGAACATGGCGGCGAATTCGTCGAAGCCCGATTCGTCGGAGACCAATTCGTCGCAGGCCGACTCGCCGGAGACCGGACCGTCGCAGGCCGACTCCTGGCACACCGAACCGGCGCAGACCGAACCGGCGCAAGCCGACTCCTCGCAGACCGACGAAGTGGCGCAGGCCGACTCCTCCCAGGCCAACCCGGCGCAGGCCGATTCCTCGCACCCTGACCGGTCGCAGGTTGAACCTTCGCAGCCCGAACCGTCCGAGACCAACTCGCACAGAGCCGATGCCTCGGCGGGCACACCCGAGCGGACCGCCGCCAACGTTGAAGCCGACGCAGCATCGGGCAGCGAGAGCGACACGACAGCCAGCGACAAGGGCGCGACCAGCGACAGCGAATCATCCTCCAACGCTCGCCCCTACCCGCCCGCACTCATCGCCACCGCCGTCGCACTGCCCGTCGTGCTGATCGTCGCCATCCTGGTGGCCGCAGTCCTGGCCCGCAATGCGCCGACCGAGCGCGAACCGCTGGTACTCGGTCCGGTCCCCGCACCCGCCGCCGACGGCACCGCGTGCACCACACTGCTGCCCGTGCTGCCCGTCGAGCTGGGCGACTACACCAAGTCCCAACTGGTCGAGCCCGCACCGCCCGCCACCCGCGCCTGGCAACGCAGCGACGGCGGCGACCCGATCGTGCTGCGCTGCGGCCTGGACCGCCCGCTCGAATTCAACCGCGCCTCGGCCCTGCAGATCGTGAACGGCGTCCAATGGTTCGAGGCCCGCGACCCAGCAAGCAAGGCAAGCACCTGGTTCGCCGTCGACCGCGAAACCTACATCGCATTGACCATCCCCGACGGCTCGGGCCCGACACCGCTGCAAGCAGTTTCGGACGCCATCACCGCCGATCTCCCGGCAAAAGCGATCGATCCGGGCCCGCTGCCGAACTGAGTACAGTCCCGATTACTGCCCGAGCCCCGCGGTTCTCGCGGCTGGTAGGTCCTACGACACAACCTGGTCGGATGGCATCCGCACACCCGGGGTGGTAGCTGCGCGCCCTGTGTGACGGGTGTCAGGCGACAGGGGGTGTGGGGTCGGGCAAGCTGCTATCGCAGGCCGGTGCCTCGGGCCAGTGCGGTTTCGATCAGGGTGGAAACCAGTGAGGCATAGTCGATTCCGGTTGCTTCCCACATTCGCGGGTACATGGAGATCGAAGTGAAGCCGGGCATGGTGTTGATTTCGTTGATCACGGGGCCGTCCGCGGTGACGAAGAAGTCGACGCGGGCCAGGCCCTGGCAGTCCAGTGCACGGAAAGCCTGAACCGCGAGTTCCCTGATGCTGTCGGAGACGTAGTCGTCGAGCTTGGCGGGGATGTCGAATTCGCAGACGTCGTCGAGGTATTTGGTGTCGAAGTCGTAGAAGTCGCGTACGTCGGCGTCGGCGTCGGCGTCGGGCATCCGGATCTCGGCGACCACGCTCGCCTCGATCCGGCCGTCCGGGAATTCCAGTACGCCGCACTCGACTTCGCGTCCGACGATGCCCGCCTCCACGATCACCTTCGGATCGTGCGTGCGTGCCGTCGCTATGGCGGCGTCCAGCTCGCTCCAGTCGGTGACCTTCGTGATGCCGATCGAGGAGCCACCGCGCGCGGGTTTGACGAACACCGGCAGCCCGAGTCGCGCCCGGTCCGCTTCGCTGACGGTGGCAGTGCCGGGCCGCAGCACCGCCTGGATGCCGATCGGCAGGCCCTCGGCGGCGAGCAGTTTCTTGGTGAATTCCTTATCCATGCCCGCCGCACTGGCCAGCACGCCGGGCCCGACGTAGGGGATGCCGGTCAGCTCGAGCATGCCCTGCAGGGTGCCGTCCTCGCCGAACGGGCCGTGCAGGATCGGGAATACCACGTCGACCGAACCCAATGCGGCGCTGGGATCGTCGAGCGCGACCAGTGCGCCGGACCGGCTCGGGTCAGCGGCCAAGGTCAGCGCGGTGCCGGTGCTGTCCACCGACGGCAGGGCGTTGCTGCCGCTGAACCCGAGGGCGGCGATATCGGAGCTGCCGAGCACCCAGCTGCCTTCGGTGGTGATACCGACCGGCACCGCCTCGTACCGTTCCGGATCCAGGTTGCGCAGCACACTGCCGGCCGACACACACGAGACGGCGTGCTCGTTACTGCGCCCGCCGAACACCACAGCCACCCTGATCCGGTTCGTCATGCACCGAACCGTACCCGTTACCGCGGCCGCGCCCACCTTCTGCCCGGACGCCTCCGAGGTCAACGCGGTGCTCGGAACTACTCCGGCTTGATCCGTCTGCCGAGCAGGGTACCCACCGCCGCACTGACCGAAATGCCCTCGTGGCAGACCTGGTGCACGGCGTTCGTCAGCGGCATCTCGACGTCGTGCGCCACCGCGAGCGCACGAATGGATGAGCACGACTTCACACCCTCGGCGACCTGCCCATGTGTGGCTGCCTGCGCGCCCTCCATCGACCCACCCGCGCCGAGCACATGCCCGAACGACCGGTTGCGTGACAGCGGCGAGGTGCACGTCGCGACCAGGTCGCCGACGCCGGCAAGCCCGGCGAGAGTGACCGGTTCGGCGCCGAGTGCGACCCCGAGCCTGATGATCTCGGCGAGCCCGCGGGTGATCAGGCTGGCGATCGAATTGTCGCCCAATCCCATTCCGGACGCGATACCGCAGGCGAGCGCGATCACGTTCTTACATGCGCCGCCGATCTCACAGCCGATCACATCGGTGTTGGTGTACGGACGGAAGTATCCGGTCGCGCTGGCCTGTTGCAGCGCCACCGCGCGTGCGGCGTCGGTGCAGGCGATCACGGTGGCCGCCGGCTGTCCCGCGGCGATCTCCTTGGCCAGATTCGGACCCGACAGCACCGCAATCCGGCTCGCCTCGGCCCCGGTCACCTCACCGATCACCTGGCTCATCCGCAACAGCGTGCCGGTTTCGATGCCCTTGGCCAGGCTGAGTAACGAGGCGTCGTGATCGGACACCGCTGTCGCGATCGCATCGTTCCACTTCTCGAGATTTCCGCGCAGGGATTGGGACGGCACGGCGAGCACAATGATCTCCGCACCCGCGAGCGCGCGCACATGATCGTCGGTAGCCGCGACGGCGGGCAGCTGCACGCCGGGCAGATAGAACGGATTGCGATGATCGGTTGCCAACGCCTCGGCCACCTCGGGTCGCCTGGCCCAGATCGTGACCTCGGTTCCCGCCTCCGCCAACACCTTCGCGAACGCGGTCCCCCATGATCCCGCGCCCAGCACCGCAGCCCTCGTCATCTGCCCAATATGCCATGGAAGGATTGGACGCATGCGTCCGCACGCCGTGCACGCCGTGATCGCGGTGAAAAGCCTCGACCGGGCCAAGAGCCGCCTGTCCGATCGGCTGCGCCCGGAGCATCGGGCGCGGCTGGTGCTCGCCATGCTCGCCGACACCGTGACCGCTGCTGCTGCCGCGGCGCAGGTCGTCTCGGTCACGGTCGTCACCCCTGACCCCGCAGTCGCCGACCTGGCGCGCACCCTCGGCGCCACCGTGCATCCCGAGCCACGCCGGGACGCCATCGATCCCGCCGATCCGGACGGCCTGAACACCGCGCTGAGCGACGCCGCGAGCGCGCTGCGGCATCGGCACGGCCCGATCGATCTACTGGCCCTGCAGGCAGACCTGCCCGCCTTGCGCCCGGAGGAACTGTCGGACATGCTGGCGACCGCGCCGCAGGGCGTGCGCTCGATCGTCGTCGACCACGCGGGTACCGGCACCGCGGCACTACTGGTCCGCGCCGCCACCACCACACTCGATCCGCGCTTCGGACCCGACTCCGCCCGTAGGCACATCGCCGCGGGCGCAGTCGATCTGCGCGGCGAATGGCCGGGGCTGCGGCTGGACGTCGACACCGCCGACGATCTCGATCTCGCCGTCGATCTCGGAGCCGGGGACGCCACCCGGGCCGTCCTGTGCGACATCGGCTGGCCAGGTCACGTTCACGAGCAGGTACGACACGTGTGCTAGATGATCGCCACAACAGGGTGATGCTCATATCAATCACGGTGTCCGGCTGCACACGGTCGGTTTTGTAGGGGATGATCGTGTGCGTGAGTGAGCGAAGCGAGCGAAACATCTATGAGCGCGCATCGCGCATGTCAGAGCCGAGCGCCAGCGAGGCGCGGGCATGAGTGATACCGAAACTGTCAAGTCGCAGCAGTTGCTGCCCACGCCGCCGCCCGCCGCGACACCTCCTTCGGAGGACTCGCCGGCCGATCGGTTGCCACGTGATCGCTACCTGAATCGAGAGCTGAGTTGGCTCGACTTCAACGCCAGGGTGCTCGCCCTTGCCGAAGACGAGTCGCTGCCGTTGCTGGAGCGGGCGAAATTCCTGGCGATCTTCGCCTCGAATCTCGACGAGTTCTATATGGTCCGCGTCGCAGGCCTCAAGCGCCGCGCCGAGACCGGGCTTTCGGTCCGCTCGGCGGACGGCCGCTCGCCCTCCGAGCAATTGGAGATGATCGCCGCACGGGCCCAGGAGATCGCCGACCGGCACGCCCGTGCCTTCCTCGACTCCGTCCTGCCCTCCCTGACCGCCGAGGGCATCGCGATCATCGGCTGGACCGACCTCGACGACGATGAGCGCCAGCGCCTCTCGAGCCACTTCCAAGAACAGGTCTTCCCCGTGCTCACCCCGCTCGCGGTGGACCCGGCGCACCCGTTCCCCTACATCAGCGGGCTGAGCCTGAACCTCGCGGTGACGGTGCGGGATTCCGCCACCGGCGGCGAACACTTCGCCAGGGTGAAGGTGCCCGACAATGTCGATCGGTTCGTCCGGGTGCGACGCAGCGATTCCGGCTCCCTCATCGCGGCATTCCTGCCGATGGAGGGGCTCATCGCGGCGCATCTGGATCTGCTGTTCCCCGGCATGAAGGTGGTCGAGCACCACGCGTTCCGCATCACCCGCAACGCCGATTTCGAGGTCGACGAGGACCGCGACGAGGATCTGCTGCAGGCGCTGGAGCGCGAACTCGCGCGGCGGCGCTTCGGCTCGCCGGTGCGACTCGAGGTCTCCGACGATATGACCGAGCACATGCTCGATCTGCTGCTGCGTGAGCTCGAGGTCGACGCCGGCGATGTCATCCAGGTGCCCGGCCTGCTCGATCTGTCGTGCCTGTGGCAGGTCTATGGCGTCGACCGGCCGAACCTCAAAGACGCGCCATATGTGCCCGCCACCCCGCCCGCCTTCGGTGAGCGCGAGACCCCGCGCAACGTGTTCGCGGCGCTGCGCGAGGGCGATGTGCTGGTGCACCACCCCTATGACTCGTTCTCCACCAGTGTGCAGCGCTTCATCGAGCAGGCCGCCGCCGATCCGCAGGTGCTCGCGATCAAGCAGACCCTGTACCGCACCTCCGGTGACTCCCCGATCGTGAATGCGCTCATCGACGCCGCGGAAGCGGGCAAGCAGGTCGTCGCGCTGGTGGAGATCAAGGCTCGCTTCGACGAGCAGGCCAACATCAAATGGGCGCGGGCCCTGGAGCAGGCCGGCGTGCACGTGGTGTACGGCCTGATCGGCCTCAAGACGCACTGCAAGACGTGTCTGGTGGTGCGGCGTGAGGGTGCGACCATCCGCCGCTATTGCCATATCGGCACCGGAAATTACAATCCGAAGACCGCACGCCTGTACGAGGACGTCGGATTGCTCACCGCCGCACCGGAAATCGGCGCCGATCTGACCGACCTGTTCAATTCGCTGACCGGTTACTCGCGAAAGGCCAACTACCGCAACCTACTTGTTGCACCGCAAGGAGTACGGGCCGGAATCATCGAGCGGATCCAGCGCGAAACGGAGCTGGCGCAGCAAGGCATTCCGGCGCGAATTCGGTTGAAGGCCAATGCGATTGTCGACGAACAAGTGATCGATGCGCTCTACCGCGCATCGCAGGCAGGCGTCCCGGTGCAGATCGTGGTGCGCGGCATCTGCGGGCTGCGCCCCGGCGTTCCCGGGATGAGTGACAATATCGAGGTTCGCTCGATTCTCGGCCGTTTCCTCGAGCATTCGCGGATCATGCACTTCCAGGCCCAGGACCAATACTGGATCGGCAGCGCCGACATGATGCACCGCAACCTCGATCGTCGCGTCGAGGTGATGGCCCAGGTGAAGGATCCACGGCTCACCGAGCAGATGGGCGCGGTGTTCGACTCCGCACTGCATCCGATGACACGGTGCTGGGTGCTGCAGGCCGATGGCAGTTGGCATGCCAGACCCCAACGAGCAGGCGAGAACGGCGAACAAGTGAGAGACCACCAAGAGTTCCTGATGCGATTGCGGAGACCAGATCAGCCGTGAGTGATGCCACGGGATACGAAATGGACGGGGGACCGTTCTGGGATCCCCGAGTGACAGCCAACATTCATGCCGCTGGTGCAGTGTTGTGGCGAAGGGCGCCGGGTGGTTCCGGTGCCGTCGAGATCGCCGTCGTGCACCGCCCCAAGTACCAGGACTGGTCCTTGCCGAAGGGCAAACTCGACCCGGGTGAAACGCCGGTCCTCGCCGGGGTGCGCGAGGTGCGCGAGGAGACCGGGCTCGACTGCCGACTCGGCCGCTACCTCGGGCATGTCACTTACCCTATTCCCGGGCATCGCAAACTCAAGCGCGTCGACTATTGGTCGGCCGAGGTGTCGGGCGGTGCATTCGCCGCCAATTCCGAGGTCGATCTACTGAAGTGGTACTCGCTCGACCGGGTAATGGAACAGCTGTCCTATCCCATGGACCGGCAGGTATTGCGCGCGTTCGCCCGGCTACCGGCGGCCACCAGCACGCTGCTGCTGGTGCGGCACGCGAAGGCGGGCAGCAGGGACCGGTTCAACGGCCCGGACGACGAGCGGCCGCTGGAGCGGGCCGGACAGGGCCAGGCACAGTCGCTGGCGCCGAATCTGCTGGCGTTCGGCGCATCCGAGGTCTATTCGGCCCCACCGGTGCGCTGTGTCCAGACGGTGGCGCCACTGGCGGAGAAACTGGGTGTGAAAATCGCCGTCGAGCCGCTGTTTTCCGAATCCGGTTATGCCGCAGCGCCCGACGCCGCCCGCGAGCGCGCACGCGAACTCGTTTCCGATCGCGCGGTGCGGGTGTTGTGCAGTCAGGGCAAGGTGATTCCTGATCTGCTGAATTGGTGGGCCGACCGGGACGGCATTACCCTGCCCTCCGCTCGCAATCGCAAGGGCAGCGCGTGGGTGCTGTCCTTCGCGGCCGGACGGCTCGTCGCCGCAGACCATCTCGACCGCTCGTTGTCGGATGCCATCGTGAAGTCCTGACACCCGCTGCGCGGTCCTGACACACCGAAACGGCCCCGGGGTAACCCGGGGCCGTTTTCGGTGGAGTCTCGGCGTCAGCGAGCCCGACGGGCCGGAGCCTTCTTCGCCGCAGTCTTCTTGGCGGGCGCCTTCTTTGCCGCGGTGGTCTTCTTGGCCGCTGTGGTCTTCTTGGCGGCCACAACCTTCTTGGCCACAACCTTCTTTGCCAGAGCCTTCTTGGCGGCGGCGGCCTTGGCCGGAGCCTTCTTCGCGGCTGCCTTGACCGCGGTCTTGCGGGCGGTGGTCTTTGCCGGTGCCTTCTTGGCTGCCTTCTTCGCCGTGGTCTTGGCGGGCGCCTTGGTAGCGGTGGCCTTCTTGGCGGCCGCCTTCTTCGCCGCCACCTTCTTGGCGGCCGCCTTCTTTGCCGCCACCGGCGCATTCGCGCCGCGCTTGACGGCGGGGCCGCTCGCGGTCAGCTTCTGCTTACCCGCAATAACGGCCTTGAACTGAGCACCCGGACGGAACGCAGGCACCGAAGTGGGCTTCACCTTGACGGTTTCGCCGGTGCGCGGGTTCCGCGCTACGCGAGCCGCACGCTTACGCTGTTCGAACACACCGAATCCAGTGATTGTGACGCTCTGACCCTTGTGCACCGCGCGCACGATGGTGTCGACCACGTGCTCGACTGCCGCGGTGGCCGTGCGCCTGTCCGTACCCAACTTTTCGGTCAGAACGTCGATCAGTTCCGCCTTGTTCATTGAATCCTCCGCAGACTAATGGCCCGTCGTCGGACCGACTAGGTACCACGGTAAACCCACAATGGGCAAGAGTCTATGTGCCACGCCAAAATTCATGTGGTTTAGCACACGTCCAGCTACCGCCCCCAGGGGTGTACAGCTATCTACGCAGGGTGATTACGCTTGCGAAATACGTGCCGGCAGGGTGGCGGGTTTCCAAGTTGGCCTTGCCTTTTCGAACTCGTCGATGGCGTCGCTACGCCGAAGCGTGAGCCCGATGTCATCCAATCCTTCCAGCAGACGCCACCGCGTGTAGTCATCAATATCGAACGGCAACACGACGGTTCCGGCCGTCACCGTGCGCGCTTGGAGGTCTACAACCAATTCGAGACCGGGCTGTTCCTCGATCAACTTCCAGAGCATTTCGACATCGTTCTGTGACATCTGTGCGGCAAGTACACCGCCCTTGCCTGCATTGCCGCGGAAGATGTCGGCGAAGCGGGATGAGATGACTACCCGAAAGCCGTAGTCCGACAGCGCCCATACGGCGTGCTCACGTGAGGATCCGGTACCGAAATCCGGACCTGCCACCAGCACACTGCCCCGCTTGTAGGGCTCGGTGTTCAGAATGAAGTTCGGATCTGATCGCCATGCGGCGAACAGTCCGTCTTCGAATCCGGTGCGGGTCACACGCTTCAGGTACACCGCAGGAATGATCTGATCGGTGTCGACATTGGATCGGCGCAACGGCACTCCGATCCCCTTGTGCACTGTGAAGGCTTCCATAACTGATTCTCCTGGGTCGGTAGGCGATTTGGGCGGGCAACGGGATTGACCCGAGTGCCTGCGGCGGGATTGACCCCCGCCGTGGCGGGATCTCTCCGGGGGCAGGTCAGTTCAGATCCGCCGGTGCGGAGAGGGTGCCCCTGACCGCTGTCGCGGCCGCTACGAGCGGGGAAACAAGGTGCGTACGGCCACCTTTGCCCTGCCTGCCCTCGAAGTTCCTGTTCGAGGTCGATGCGCAGCGCTGACCCGGCTCCAGCTGATCGGGATTCATTCCCAAGCACATAGAGCAACCCGCTTGCCGCCATTCGGCGCCCGCCGCCGTGAAAATCTCGCCGAGTCCTTCTTTTTCCGCCTGTGCTCGAACCCTCATCGAGCCCGGTACAACCAACATTCGCACGCCATCGGCAACGTGACGTCCCTTCAAAATCCCCGCCACCGCACGCAAATCCTCGATACGTCCGTTGGTGCACGATCCGACGAATACGGTGTCCACCGCCACATCACGAAGCGGAGTACCGGGCACCAAATCCATGTACCGCAGCGCTTTCTCCGCCGACTCACGCGCGGTCTCATCGGCAATCTGCGCCGGGTCGGGCACAGTGTCGCCCAGCGGCGCACCCTGTCCCGGGTTGGTGCCCCAGGTGACGAACGGCGTCAGCACGCTGGCGTCGATATGCACCTCGGCGTCGAAAACCGCGCCCTCGTCGGTCTTCAGCGCCTCCCAGGCGGCCACTGCGGCATCCCAGTCGGCCCCCTGCGGCGCGTGTGGGCGACCTTTGAGGAATTCATAGGTCGTCGCGTCCGGGGCGATCATGCCCGCTCGTGCGCCCGCTTCGATGGACATGTTGCAGATCGTCATTCGCGCCTCCATCGACATGGCGCGGATTGCCTCACCGCGGTACTCGAGCACATAGCCCTGACCGCCGCCGGTGCCGATCTCGGCGATAACCGCCAAAATCAGGTCCTTGCTCGTGACACCGTCCGGCAATCGGCCGTCCACGGTGATCGCCATCGTCTTGAACGGGCGCAGCGAGAGTGTCTGGGTGGCAAGAACATGTTCGACCTCGCTGGTGCCGATACCCATCGCCAGCGCGCCGAACGCGCCGTGGGTGGAGGTGTGGCTGTCGCCGCACACCACCGTCGTACCGGGCTGCGTCAGGCCGAGCTGCGGCCCGACCACATGCACGATGCCCTGATCGAGATCGCCCATCGGGTGCAGCCGCACACCGAATTCCGCACAATTGCGCCGCAAGGTTTCGACCTGGGTGCGCGAAATCGGGTCGGCGATCGGCCGATCGATATCAATGGTCGGGACGTTGTGGTCCTCGGTGGCGATGGTCAGGTCGGGGCGGCGGACCTCGCGGCCCGCGGCGCGGAGCCCGTCGAAGGCCTGCGGACTGGTCACCTCGTGCACAAGATGCAAATCGATGTAGATCAGATCCGGCTCACGCGAGGCCCCTTCACCCTCGCCGCGAGCGACGACATGCTGCTCCCACACCTTCTCGGCCAGCGTCAGTGCGCGTTCGGCCATTCTCGATCACCCTTTCCGACGAGCATCCGGTCCGCGCGATCTGGGCTGAGTGCGCGAGGGCCGGCTGCACAGGTTTGTGGATAACGGGCGCCAGGGGATGAAATGAGCCGTCCACGTCGATTCCTCAACATTGGTGATCTCAACATCCGAGACGCTAGTATCGTTCTATGAGACAGCATAGCGGTATCGGCGTCCTCGACAAAGCGGTGTCAGTGCTCTACGCCGTCGCAGAGCAACCCTTGGGTCTCAACGAGCTGTGCACCCGCACCGGCCTGCCGCGCGCCACCGCTCACCGGCTGGCCGTCGGCCTCGAAGTGCACCGCCTGCTCGCCCGCGACAACAACGGCCTGTGGCGGCCGGGCCCGGCGCTCGCGGAGCTCGCCGCCGGCGCCACCGACCCACTGAACGAGGCCGCGACGGTCGTCCTGCCGCGGTTGCGCGAGATCACCGGCGAGAGCGTCCAGATCTATTGCCGCGATGGTCACGCACGGGTCTGCGTGGCTGCTCTGGAGCCCAATGTCGGCCTGCGCGACACCGTTCCCATCGGCGCCCGACTGCCGCTCACCGCAGGATCCGCGGCCAAGGTGCTGCTCGCCTGGGCCGACCCCGAGCTACAGCGCCTGATCCTGGCCGACGCAGTCTTCGGCGAGCGCGCGCTTGCCGAGGTGCGCCGCCGCGGCTGGGCACAGAGCGCCGCCGAACGCGCAAGCGGCGTGGCAAGCGTCTCCGCGCCCGTGCGCGACGCGGGGGGCGCCGTAATCGCCGCGGTGTCGGTATCGGGCCCGATCGATCGCATGGGCAGGCGACCCGGCGCGCGCTGGGCAGCAGACCTGGTCGCCGCGGCCGACGCATTACACAAGCGCCTGTAACACGTTCTAGTAATCAGTCTCTACAGTTGCCCCATGGGAGCAAACCAACGGGCACAGATCGTGATGTCCGACACCGAGATCACCGACTTCTTGGAGCGCAGCAGGATCGCGACCCTGGCCACCATCGGCCCCAAGGGCACACCGCACCTGACCGCCATGTGGTACGCGCTGATCGACGGCGAGATCTGGTTCGAGACCAAGGCGAAGTCGCAGAAAGCGGTCAACCTGCGCCGCGACCCACGGGTCACCTGCATGGTCGAGGCCGGCCAGACCTACGACACCCTGCGCGGCGTCTCGATCGAAGGCCACGCCGAGATCATCGACGACGCGGACAAGCTGTACGCGGTCGGCGTCAGCGTGTGGGAGCGCTACACCGGGCCCTACAGCGAGGACGTCCGCCCCTTCGTCGAGCAGATGCTGCATAAGCGCGTGGCAGTGCGCGTGGTGCCGCAGCGGCTGCGCAGCTGGGATCACCGCAAGCTCGGCCTGCCCGCGCTGCCGCTCGGCGGCACCACCGCCAACGCGCTCGACTGATCCCCGCACCAGTGAGAGCCTGACCACACAGCCGGAATAGACCGGCGCGGCGCGACCGAAATCCGCCTGACAGAGCGGCGCAAGCGCGTTAGCGTCACAGAGTTCGACACGAATCGGCCCCGCACGTACGTCTGGAGGACGAGCGGCGCGGCCGCGACGACGAGGAGCAGGCGATGGCGGAAGCGGATAGTTCCAACGGCAGCAGTGCCGAAGAGGTGAAGCGCAAGTTCAAGGAGGCGCTGGATCGCAAGAACCAGCAGTCCGCCAAGGCGTCCGATCACCTGGACGGACGGTCCAAGGCCACGTCGGCGCACGGTAACGCCAGCCACAAGCGTGAGTTCCGGCGCAAGAGCGGCTAACTGCCGACCCGAGAAGGCCCTCCAGACACCCCGACTGGAGGGCCTTACTTATGCCCTGAGCAGGACGACAGGACCCGAACAGCGGCGAATCGACTCGCGACAACCGACGCCCTGGGGCCGGCCGAGCAGGGGTCCGGCACGCAGGGCAAGGTCCATAGGGTCAGCCGAGCCAGCGTTGGCAAATAGGGAGTGGAGAGATCGGCCGAAGCAGGACCCTCCACGCAGCTACAGCCAAGCAGGCCAGCGCAAGCAGCCAGCGCAGCACAGCTCAGCCCAGTCCAGCGCAGCCAGCCCAGTCCAGCGCAGCCAGCCCAGTCCAGCGCAGCCAGCCCAGTCCAGCGCAGCCAGCCCAGTCCAGCGCAGCCAGCTCAGCGCAGCCAGCCCAGCACAGCCAACGCAGCGCAGCCAGCTCAGCCAGCCGAAGCGGGACCCTCCACACAGCTACCACCAGCGGAGCCAACGCCGACAACCAGCCAAGTCGAGGGCCAGCAACAAGCGAAGCGAAGGTCGAGCCGAGACGGAAGCGCGCCCAAACCCAGCAGGCCCGGCCAGGCGCAGCCCGCCCGGCCGGGGGTCCGGGGGCGCAGCCCTCCGGGCGGGGTGTGGGGGTTGCACCCCCACAAAACACGCGGAAACGCGAAAGGCCCATGCTCTCCATGAGCATGAGCCTTCCGCGCGTTGTAGCCCCGACGGGATTCGAACCCGCGCTACCGCCTTGAGAGGGCGGCGTCCTAGGCCGCTAGACGACGGGGCCAGGACTGATCTCCCACTTTCGTGGTGACCATCCGTATGATCTTTCGATCAGTGGAAGCTCGGCTAGCTTAACCGGCCGAAGCTCGGCGACCAAATCGCCGGTTGCTGTTGATCTTTCGGCCGCGAACCGAGGTCGACAACAAACTCCGCTGGGGTACCAGGACTCGAACCTAGAATGGCTGAACCAGAATCAGCTGTGTTGCCAATTACACCATACCCCAATGCACCGGGCGCTCGACCTCGTGTCTGGCTGACTCCGAGGCCGTGTTCCTGGCCGAGAAAGAGAGTACCAAACAGCGCCCGGGTAACTACAAATCGGCTGGTCAGCGTCCTGTTTTCGGCTAAACCGACTCGGTTGACACCGTTGCGGTCCACTCTTGCGCCGACCGCAACCGCTCCAGTGTCACCTCCCGGCCGAGCAGCTCCAACGACTCGTACAGCGGCGGACTGATGTGTGAACCCGTCACCGCGACGCGCACCGGCGCGAAGGCTTTGCGCGGCTTGAGCCCCAGATCATCGATGAGCGCCGTTTTCAGCGCTTCCTCGATTGCGGCCGTCGACCATTGCGTCAACGGCTCCAGCGCGGCAATAGCGGCCTGCAATACCGGAGTGGCATCCGCACCGAGATTCTTCGACCCCGCAGCCGGGTCGATCGCGAACTCTTCTACGGGTGCGAACAGGAATCGCAGCAGATCCCACGCATCGGACAAAACCACGATCCTGGTCTGCACCAGTTCGGCCGCCGCTGCAAACGTCTTCTCATCGATTTCGGCGCCGATGTGGTTGTGTTCGGTCAGATACTCACGCAGTCGGTGAGTGAAATCACCATGCTCCAGCAACCGTATATGTTCAGCGTTCAGCGCATCGGCCTTCTTCTGGTCGAAACGAGCCGGATTCGAATTTACTTTCGAAATATCGAAGGCGGCAACCATCTCTGCCATCGAGAACACATCGTGATCGTCCGCGATGCTCCAGCCGAGTAGTGCGAGATAGTTCAGCAAACCCTCCGGGATGAATCCGCGATCGCGATGGGCGAACAGATTCGACTCCGGATCACGCTTGGACAACTTCTTGTTGCCCTGCCCCATTACGAACGGCAGATGGCCGAATTCGGGGGTGAAGTCGGCCACCCCGATGCGGCGCAATGCGCGGTAAAGGGCGAGCTGCCGCGGCGTCGAGGAGAGCAGGTCCTCGCCGCGCAACACGTGGGTGATCTTCATCAGCGCGTCGTCGACCGGGTTGACCAGCGTATAGAGCGGGTCGCCATTGCCCCGGGTGAGCGCGAAGTCCGGCACAGTGCCCGCCTTGAACGTGGTCTCGCCGCGCACGAGGTCGTGCCAGGTGAGGTCCTCGTCGGGCATCCGCAGCCGAATCACCGCCGGGCGTCCGGCAGCCCGGTAGGCCTCGATCGCCTGGGGCGTCAGATCCCTGTCGAAGTTGTCGTACCCCAGTTTCGGATCGCGGCCCGCAGTGCGGTGACGTTCCTCGACTTCCTCAGGCGTGGAAAAGGATTCGTACGCTTCTCCCGCCTCCAGCAACTTCGCCACCACATCGAGATGCAAATCACGCCGCAGCGACTGCCGGTATGGCTCATACGGGCCGCCGACCTCCGGGCCTTCGTCCCAGGTGAGGCCGAGCCAGCGCAACGCATCAAGAATTGCGCGGTAGGACTCTTCGGAATCGCGTGCCGCATCGGTGTCTTCGATACGGAAGACGAATTTTCCGCCGGTATGGCGGGCGTACGCCCAGTTGAACAGCGCCGTCCGGATGAGGCCGACATGCGGTGTCCCGGTGGGCGACGGGCAGAAACGGACCCGTACTTCAGTCATGGCTCTCTTTCGATGAGGTTGTTTCGAGCGACCCCGCAAGCAATCGTCTGCGGGCCCTTTCGAGCGACCTACAAGTAGTCGCTGACGGACTCTTTCGAGCGACCGACATGCGGTCGCTAACGCTGTTTAGCCGCAACAGGATTCGTGAGAGTGCCGATGCCTTCGATGGTCACCGATACCTGCTGCCCGGCCTGCACCGGGCCGACACCCTCCGGGGTCCCGGTCAGAATCACATCGCCTGGCAGCAGCGTCATTACGGTGCTGACCCACTCGATGAGCTTCGGAATGTCGTGCAGCAGAAGCGAAGTGCGGCTGCGCTGGCGAACCTCGCCCGCCAGCTCGGTCACAATCTCCAGATCCGATGGGTCCAAGGAGGTTTCGATCCATGGGCCGAGCGGGCAGAAGGTGTCGTAGCCCTTGCCCCTGGTCCACTGGCCATCGTGACGCTGCTGATCACGGGCAGTGACATCGTTGGCGGCGGTGTAGCCGAGCACCACGTCCATAGCCCGCGCTGCGGGCACGTCCTTGCACGGACGCCCGATCACCACGGCCAGTTCGCCCTCATAGTCGACCTGAGAGGAACTGGGCGGCAAGATGATCGGCGCGTTCGGCCCGATGATCGAGGTATTCGGCTTGAGGAAGATCACCGGATCCTCCGGGGCGGGCCCGCCCATCTCGGCCGCGTGTGCGGCGTAATTCTTGCCGATGCACACCACCTTGCTCGCCAGGATCGGCGCGAGCAAGCGCACGTCGGCCAGCGGCCAACTCCGCCCGGTGAACGTCGGCGTACCGAACGGGTGCTCCGCAATCTCCTTGGCGACGGTGTCGCTTCCCTCTCCCTCGATGCTGACGAAAGCGACCCCATCGGGACTGGCAACTCGACCTAGACGCATGACCCGCAGTCTATCCACCACCTTCGACCTGCCCGAACGCGCCTGCACCGGATCTGCGGCGCTTGCGGCAACGTGTTCGCGACCCAGGAGGCTCACGACCGAGCGGCCGAACGACTCAGCGAACGGGCCTGCAGCCCAGCAGCCAATGCTCACCCCTGCGACACATGCGCTTCGGCTGCTCAAACGCGACCGGGCCACAGACGGTCGCTGGTGAGACCGGCTCCATCGCAGATGCGTCAGTAGCGATGCTTACGACATTTTGCTCGCACGGGGAACCGCGACCGTGTGATCCGATCGACAGCACGAACCCGAAATCGGGTTGCCGACCGGGTGTACGGTAAGATCCGATGTTCATTCAGTGAGAACAAAGTTCCACATTATGAGATTCAGAGGTGAGGCCGATGGCTACCGTGACGCAGATCCGCGAGGTCCGACGGTGGTCCATGCTCGGCCTCGGAGTCTTCGCACAGTCCTCGAGCGCGGTCTTCATCCACGGCGTTCCGTTCCTGCTGCCCGCACTGACCGCGGGCGGCATGCCCTTGGCCACCGCAGGCCTGCTGGTGGCGATGCCCACGGTCGGGCTGGTCTGCACATTGATCGCCTGGGGCTACGTTGTCGATCGCATCGGCGAGCGCAAGGTGCTGGTCGGCGGACCACTGCTGATGCTGGTGGCGGGAACCGCGGCCGCAACAGCGTCGAACTACGTCGTCTTCGGCATCCTCTTGTTCTTGGGCGGCATCGGCGCTGCGAGCACCAACGGCGCCAGCGGCCGCGTCATCGTCGGCTGGTTTCCGCCGCATCGGCGTGGCCTGGCGATGGGAATTCGGCAGACCGCACAGCCTTTGGGCGTCGGTGTCGGCGCGCTGGCGATCCCCGCCGTCGCTGCGGCACACGGGATTTCGGTCGCCATCCTGGTTCCGACCGTCATGGCGGGCGCCGCGGCCATCGGCTGCCTGATCTGGATCATCGACCCACCCCGCCCCGAGGGCAAAGCAGCCGATCGGGCCAATCCCTATCGTGGTGATTCCACCCTGTGGCGCATCCACGCGGTATCCGTGCTGTTGTGTGTACCTCAGGGCACGGTGTGGACTTTCGCGCTGCTGTGGCTGCACCGCGATGTCGGCTGGTCGTTGACGACCGCGGGCGCGTTGGTCACCGCAACCCAAATCCTGGGCGCCTTAGGCAGAATCGGCGCCGGCCACTGGTCGGATCGGGTCGGCAGCCGACTGGGTCCGTTGCGCACCGTCGCCATCGCCGCCGTGCTCGCCATGGCCGGCCTGGCTCTGACCGCATGGACACATTCCTGGTGGGCAGCCATCCCCCTGTTGATCGCGGCATCGGTAATCACGGTCGCCGACAACGGACTTGCCTTCACCGCCGTCGCCGAAATCGCAGGCCCTTACTGGAGCGGCCGCGGCCTGGGCATCCAGAACACCGGCCAAAACCTCGCCATGGCCGCCATCCCACCCGCCTTCGGCGCCCTCATCACCGCAACCGGCTTCCCCACCGCCTACCTGGCCGCAGCAGTCCTGGCAGCAGCCGCCATCCCACTGGTCCCCACCGACCACCGAACCGAACAACAGCCCCGAAACCCCTGAGGGACCAGCACTTTCACCACCAATCACTGGAACATAACCACAGGCAGTCCTCACACCCAGCCGCTCAGATCGACGTGAGAGAAATGGTGGCTCATACCGCCGGCGGGGGACTCCCTGACGTGTGGCGTTCGGCGGAAAGTGGGGGAGGCACGCAGCCCCCGCGCCTGGTTTCGGGCGCGGGGGTTGGGGGTTGGGGGGGTTGGTCAGACTGCGGCGGCGATTCGGTCGCCGACCTCGGTGGTGGAGGCGGTGCCGGTGCGGGATGCGAGGTCCTTGGCTACTGCGGACTCGATGCGGGTGGCTGCTTCGGTGTTGCCGAGGTGGTTGAGCAGTAGGGAGACCGACAGGATGGCGGCGGTGGGGTCGGCTTTGGACTGGCCGGCGATGTCGGGGGCGCTGCCGTGCACGGGCTCGAACATGCTCGGGTTGGTGCCGGAGGCGTCGATGTTGCCGCTGGCTGCCAGGCCGATGCCACCGCTCACCGCGGCCGCGAGGTCGGTGATGATGTCGCCGAACAGGTTGTCGGTGACGATCACGTCGAAGCGGCCCGGGTCGTTGACCATGTGGATGGTCGCGGCATCGATGTGCTGATAGGCGATCTGCACGTCGGGGAACTCGGTGGCGACCTCGTCGACGGTGCGCTGCCACAGCGAACCGGCGAAGGTCAGCACGTTGGTCTTGTGCACCAGGGTGAGGTGCTTGCGGCGGGCCTGTGCCTTGGCGAAGGCGTAGCGCACGACGCGTTCGATGCCGAAGCGGGTGTTGGTGCTGACCTCGGTGGCGACCTCGTGCGGGGTCCGCACCCGAATCGCGCCGCCGGTGCCGGTGTACGGCCCTTCGGTGCCTTCACGCACGACGACGAAATCGATGTCGGGATTGCCGGACAGCGGGCTGGTCACCCCGGGATACAGCTTCGAAGGCCGCAGGTTCACGTGGTGGTCCAGCGCGAACCGGGTGTGCAGCAGCAGCCCGCGCTCGAGCACACCGCTGGGCACCGACGGATCGCCGATCGCACCGAGCAGGATCGCGTCGTGCTGCTTGAGCTCCGGCAGCACCGAATCCGGGAGGATCTCACCGGTCGCGTGGTAGCGCTTGGCACCGAGGTCGTACTCGGTCTTCGCGACGCCGGGCACCACCACATCGAGCACCTTCAGTGCCTCGGCGATGACCTCGGGACCGATTCCGTCACCGGGGATGACAGCAAGCTTCATGACAACAATGCTCCGTTCAGTATTGCCGGTCACCGGCGTCGCCGGGTTCACGGCGAGCTGTACGCGCCCGCCCTGATATTCGGATGCCTTCGCGAACCCGGGCCGACGCTATGCGTCCGCACGTATCCCATCGAGCGAACAGCAGCAACATCACCGTACTTGGTGCATCACGACGGTCCATCGTCGGGCGCGGTCATGCTGCGGGTCCGTCGGCCAAAGCGCCATGATGACGAGACGTATCCGATGCCGGCTCGCATCCGCCACGGGCCACAGCTCATGGCTGCGTAGACGTCACCACCCCACGACCCCGCGAGGCTGCCACCAGTTCCGCACGCCACGAGCCGCCCCGCGGCTCCGTAGACATAGCCACCCCACGATCCGGCGAGGGGCTGCTCACTCACGGGCCATCGCTGACGGTTGCATAGCCGCAAACCACCGACGACCCCGGCGAAACTGCCACCAACTGCGCACCCACGGACCACCGCCCACGGATGCCGTAGCCGGCAACCGCCCCCGACGACCCAACTGAGCCGCCACCAACTACGCACCGACCACGGCCGTCGCTGCACGGTTTGTGCCCGCGCTGCGTTGCCCCCGGCAGTCACCGCCCGGTGCGCCCGTTCATACGTTGCGCGCCGTCACCATTGGTGACGGCGCGCAACGGGGTTCTCGAAAGGGCCGGGGCAACTACGATCGCTCGCGCCTCGGCCGATCGATCAGAACAGGTCGACCTGGACGACCTTGCCTGCGCCGACGGACTCGGCGATGGCGGTCTGGACTTCGGGGGTGACGTCACGGTTGACGCGCAGCACGACGGTGGCGCCTTCCTTGTCGACGTCCTGGCTCAGCTGCGCGGCAAGGATGTCGATCCCCGCCTCGCCGAGCTTGGTGCCGATCTTGCCCAGTGCGCCCGGCCTGTCCTCGTAGTTCAGGACGGCCAGGTTCAGGCCCTCGGCGCGCAGGTCGTAGTTGCGGCCGTTGATGTTGACGATCTTCTGGACCAGCTGCGGCTCGGTCAGGGTGCCCGCCACGTTCAGCGTGCTGCCGTCGCCGAACACCGCGCGCAGATCGACGACGCTGCGGTGGCTCGGGCTCTCCGACGCGGTGGTCACCTGGGCGCTGATGCCGCGATCCTTGGCGAGCGCGGGTGCGTTCACGAAGGTGACCTGGTCTTCGACCAGTGCCGAGAAGACGCCGCGCAGCGCGGAAAGCTCCAGCACCGCAACGTCTTCGGAGGCCAGCTCGCCGCGCACCTGAACCTCGAGGCTGACCGGCAGCTCGTTGGACAGTGCACCCAGCAGCGCGCCCTGCTTGCGGACGATGTCCAGCCACGGCGCGACCGAATCGCCGACCGAGCCGCCGGTGACGTTCACGGCGCCCGGCACGAATTCACCGGCCAGCGCGAGCAGCACGGACTTGGCGACATCGGTGCCCGCGCGGTCCTGCGCCTCGGAGGTGGAGGCGCCGAGGTGCGGGGTCACCACGACCTGCGGCAGGTCGAACAGCGGGCTGTCGGTGCACGGCTCGGTCTCGAACACGTCGAGGCCGGCGGCCCGCACGTGCCCGGACTTGATGGCGTCGGCGAGCGCCTGCTCGTCGACGAGTCCACCACGGGCGGCGTTGACGATGATCACGCCCGGCTTGGTCTTGGCGAGGGCTTCCTTGCCGATGATGCCCTTGGTCTCGGGGGTCTTCGGCAGGTGCACGGAGATCAGGTCTGCGCGCTCGAGCAGCTCGTCCAGGCTCAGCAGCTCGATGCCGAGCTGTGCGGCGCGAGCGGGCGACACGTAGGGGTCGTAGGCGATGATCTTGGTTTCGAAGGCGGCAAGGCGCGCGGCGAACAGCTGGCCGATGCGGCCGAGGCCGACGACGCCGACGGTCTTGTCGAAGATCTCGACACCGTTGAACTTGCTGCGCTGCCAGGTGCGCTCGCGCAGGGTCGCGTCGGCAGCCGGGATCTGGCGAGCGGCGGCGAGCAGCAGCGTGACGGCGTGCTCGGCGGCGGTGTGGATGTTGGAGGTCGGCGCGTTGACGACCATGACGCCGCGCTCGGTGGCGGCGGGCACCTCGACATTGTCGAGGCCGACGCCTGCGCGCGCGACGATCTTCAGGTTCTTGCCCGCCTCGAGCACCTCGGCGTCGACCGTGGTCGCGGAGCGCACGAGCAGTGCGTCGGCCTCGGGGACCGCGGCGAGCAGCGCCGGGCGATCGGGTCCGTCGACCCACCGCACCTCGACACCGTCACCAAGCGCATCGACGGTCGACTGGGCGAGCTTGTCGGCGATCAGAACAACAGGACGGCCTGCTTGGCTCACGGTGGAGTACTCCTGGGGAGAAAGGGGGTCGGCAATTACCGCCGTTCAGCTTAGTGGGCGCGGGTTCGCGGCTTTTTACCCCCCGGCAGGCGGCCGCCGTCAGTGCGATCGATGAGCCTGCGCAGCGGCATGTCCGCACTCGACTCGACCAGGAAATACAGCAGGCCCCCGGCGCCGATCGGCGCCCGGGGCCTGCTGGAAGTCGAGTCAATCGACCGTCATACTTACTCAGCCGCCGAAAGAACCGGTCCACAGAGTGCTGAGGATGCCGTGCAGAGCCGCACTGCCAGTGCTCAGAAGACCGTTCAGGGCGGCACTACCGGTGTCGATGATAACGGGGATCATTTCTTACCTCTCGTCGAACGAAATCCAGTCTGACTGGCTAACACACTGCACATCGGGGCTCCCGCAAATCAGGTTACGGAATTCTGCAATAATGTGACTCAGATTACATTTTGATCTCAATCGTGAGCTGGACAACCGTCCATAAGCATCCTGAGCAGCCCTGATGCCGACGCGCCAGGTCAACGCCGGTTTTCAATGCCCATAATTACTCCGGCAAAGGATCTATGTTGCGAATTCCTAAGGGGAACTTGGCAATTGCCTGAGAATTGCCACTGTTCACGTCCGATAGAAACTCGGACAAACATGGCGATTACACACGCCGGACGACATGCAGCGTGAACTATCCAGCGCGGGTCGACCAGTCGGCAGCAGCACCGCCGAGCACCCGACGCAACCGGCCGCGCATTCGGCAGGCGCTTCGAACCGGTCAGCGCGAAAATGGGCTGCACAGCGCAATCACTGGCACATAGCATCGTCGGATGTCTCTGCGCTCGATCCCCGACTCCATGGACCCGACGGTCGTCGGATCCATCGACGCCGAGCTCAATCGGGTCGAGCAGGAGAATCGGGTCACGGTGCGGTTGGCGATCGAGAGCGGCAGCCGGGCATGGGGTTTCCCCTCCCCCGATTCGGACTACGACTGCCGGTTCGTCTACGTGGCAAACCTCGACACCTATCTGTCGCCGTGGCGGACCAGGGACGTAATCGAGACTCCGCTGGCCGGTCTGCTGGATGTGAACGGCTGGGATCTGGCCAAGGCATTGCGACTGTTGGTCAAGGGCAATGCCGTCTTGATCGAGTGGTTGATGTCGCCGATCGTGTACCGCGGCGACGCCCGCTTTCGTGATGAGCTGCGCGCCTTGGCAACCGAGGTCGCCGATCGCAACCAGGTGGCCCGCCACTATCTGCACCTGGGCAGCAGGCAATGGTCGCTGTTCGACAAGCGCCGGTCGCTGAAGAAGGTGTTCTATTCGCTCCGCCCGGCGATGGCACTGCGCTGGTTGCGCGAGCATCCCGATGCTGCCGTTGCGCCCATGCACCTGCCGACGCTACTGGAGCAGTGCGATCTGCCCGCGGATCTCATCGCGACCGTCGCCGAGCTCACCGAGCTCGAGTCCCGCACCCGCGAAATGGGTAGCGGCACCGTTCCCGCGCCGATCGCCGACTTCATCGCCGCCGAATTCGACCGCGCCGCAGCGGCTTTCCCGAAGACTCCGGACCGCGACCTGGCGCGCGTACACGCGGCGACCGCAGACTTCTTCCGGAAGGAAGTCGTTGCGGTCACACCACCCGAGGTAGCGCCGGTCTCCTGAAGGTCGCAGATTCCGAAGCCATCCAGTTCGGCGAGTGCGAGCGGGACCGGTTGCGGTAGCGCGGACCGGGGGCGGCTGTGGCATGGGATGCCGGGGGCGACTGGAGCTTCGCCGCCGGAGCAGGTCGGCGCGCCTCGGTTAGTTGTGCGCAGCGCACGCTGCGGCGTGTGCGGGTCGGAGCTTGTCCCGGAACTGGCCGGTCGCGTCAGGACCAACGAGAGATGTCGTGCCGCAGGATGATTCGACCACCACCGTCGCCGCACGGACTGTCTACGAACGTTCCTGAATGACGCGGGGTTTACCGGTTGCACGACCGGCGCCGAAATCGCGTCGACGACATCGGCGTCCAAGTCACACCTGCAGCATCGGCGTCGAGTCACGTCGACGGCACCGGCGTCCAAGTCACGCCTGCAGCATCGGCGTCCAAGCCACGTCGCCAACATCCGCATCCGAGTCGAGCAGTGCGGCACTACGATTCGGCGGTCGCCGCAGCGTAGGCCTGAGCGAGTCGTTCCGTCGCCCGCGGACCGCTCGGATCGGGCCGCGGGATACCGAGATGGGATTCGCGCAGTTCGTCCATGAACTCGTTCCAGAGCTGCGGGCCACCCTCCTCGAGCAGTTCGGCGCGTACCCGGAGGCGTTTCGTCGTCGGCCGGTGCCGCAGCCCCCACGCACCGAGGTGGGCCATGATCGGCACCAGCTGGATGGCAGGTTCGGTCAGCCGGTACTCGGCTTTCTGGCCGGGGCGGGTGTCTTCGCGGCTGAGCAGGCCGGCCGCGACGAGGCGCTTGAGCCGGTCGGACAGGATGTTCGACGCGATGCCCTCCTCGGATCCGGCCAGCAGCTCGCGGAAGTATCGCCGGCTGCCGAACATCACGTCGCGCAGCACCAGCAGCGTCCACCGGTCGCCGATCACCTCGATGGTCGCGTTGATCGGGCAACCCGAGCGTCCGTCGTCGCGCATGTGGTGCTCCCTTCCCATGCCGATAAAGAATCTCGAAACTTCTGATTGCAATATACAACCAGTTGCGCCTACAGTACTCCACAAGCGATTGCAAAATGCAATCACCTGACGAAGGGGTCATCATGCCGAAGCTGCGCGTACACAACCTTGCGATCTCCCTGGACGGATATGTCGCAGGACCGAACCAAGGTCACGACAACCCCCTCGGCGAAGGCGGCATGCGGCTGCACGATTGGGCGTTCGCCACGAAATACGGTCGCTCGATGGGCGGCGAGGACGCCGACGGCGACACCGGCATCGACAACGACTTCGTCGTGGCCGGCGACGTCGGAATCGGCGCAACAATCATGGGCCGCAACATGTTCGGACCGATCCGCGGACCATGGACAGACCACGAATGGACCGGCTGGTGGGGCGACAACCCGCCCTACCACCACGACACTTTCGTGATGACCCACCACCAGCGGCCGTCGGTCTCGATGGCGGGCGGCACCACGTTCCACTTCGTGAACGAGACCCCGGAAGAAGTGTTGCGCCAGGCGCTCAAAGCTGCCGATGGCGCGGATGTGCGGTTGGCGGGCGGCGCATCGGCCGTCCGGCAGTTCCTGCTCGCGGGCTTGGTGGACGAGTTGCACCTGGCCGTCGTCCCGATCCTGCTCGGCGCGGGCGAACGACTCTACGACGAGCTCGGGATACTGCCCGGATACGAATGCACGTCAATCGTGAGCTCCCCCACCGTCACCCACGTCCAGTTCGCCAAAATCTCCTGAGCCGATCCGCCCCCGGATATGGCAAGAGGCCCGCACCCCCTGCCGGGTGCGAGCCTCTCAGAAGTCACGCTTGATCAGATAGCGCGGACGTCCTGGGCCTGCGGACCCTTCTGGCCCTGGCCGATCTCGAACTCCACGCGCTGGCCCTCTTCGAGGGACCGGAAACCCGAGCCGCTAACGGCCGAGTAATGCACGAAGACGTCAGGGCCGCCTCCGTCTTGGGCGATAAAGCCGAAGCCCTTTTCGCTGTTGAACCACTTCACACTGCCTTGAGCCATGTTCTTTACTTCTTACTTCCTGTAGGCGAGCCGGGCAGATCACTTTGATAAGCCCGATCTCGACGTCAACAATGCCATCATCCGACGAATTCCTCCACATCTGACACCTCCCACTGTGAGCAAACCGACGTTCCCTGGGCGCTGCGGTAGCGAACCCGAGTCCGATGCGCATGTCACGGAAACGGCTCTGACGGCGGGCGGAGGCAACAAACGGGCTAGTTCGAGACCGGTCCGAGATCGCAATGTTGCGGTCGCACAACGATTACCGCGTCGGACGTGGGCGCGCCGTGTGCGGCAGGCGTCCGCTCCGCGGCGCCACGAAAGTGTGCTCGCCGCGGCCACCGAACCCATGAGATTCGCGGCGGATCACGATGCACCGACCTCCCCCTGCTCCGCGTCGAGAACAGCGGCGGCAACGCCGTCCAGTATGAGTTCGAGGCCGAAGGTGAAATCGTGATCGTCGCTTCCCTCGACGACGGGCGGCGGTTGGAAAATGTTGGATCCGAAGAGCTGTGCGGCATCCGGGTGTCGGTCGGGATCGACAAGACGAGCCAGGTCACGGCCATAATTCTGTTCGACCTGCGCCTGGTCGAGACCGGCAGCTCGGCTGCCATGTTCGAGTTGGTGCGCCAGCACAAAACCCTGCCGGACATAGCCGCTGACGACCATGATGACACCGACCTTTGCGGCCCAGTCCAACTTTGTGGCGCGTAAGGCGCGCAGGCCGGCGTCCATCCAGTCGATCGCGTTGGGCCCACGCGGCGGGCCACTGATCGGCAACTGGGTCAACCAAGGGTGGCGGCGGAAGACTTCGAGCTGTGCGAGTGCCCAGCGCCGCAGATCCGCGCGCCATTCCCCTTGCGAGACGGCGAGTTCCGTCGCCGGGCCGAAGCCGAGGTCTGCCATCAAATCGTTCAGTTCGTCTTTGGAGCCGATGTGACGGTACAGCGACATCGGCGTAACACCCAGTGCCGCAGCGATCTTCGGCAGTGTCGCGCCCTGGAGTCCGGCGCGGTCGGCCAGTGCGACCGCCGTGCCGACAACTCGGTCCACGTCCAGTTCCGCGGGCCGGCCGAGCCGCGGCCCGGTCGGCAGCCGCCACATGCGCACGAGCTGGTCGGACAGCTTCTCGCCGGACATCGCCGCGAACCTCCATTTCCACTGGTCAAGACATCGCCAAACTTTAACATTCGACTTATAGTATAAGTCATATACTATCTACGGATCTGGTCCATCGACGATGTCGGCGGCCGATCCGGGACTCCTCGAAAGCAAGAGCATATGGACATCGACGCAATACGCCGCACTACCGGAATAGCCGGTCTCGTCGCGGCCGTTCTGACCCTGATCGAACTGCCGCTGTACTTCGTCTACGACGGTGCGCCGCCCGACTCGAATGTCTTGACCCGCAGCATGTTCGGGCTCACGGGGCTTCCCCTGCTCGTCGCCTTCATGTCGGGTCTGGGTTACCTGCTGAAGCAGACCGACTACGCATGGGTCGGTTCGGTCGCCGCCACCGCGGGACTGATGTGGCTGGCGGTCGCCTTCGTCTCGATGGGCCTGGAGGTCGGCGCTGTGATCGAAGCGCCGGAACCGATCGATCCGACCATCACGGTCAGCGGCACCTACATCTTGTACGGCACGATCTCCCGGCTGCTCGAGACCTTGTTCTTCGTGACCTTCGGCTTCGCGATACTGCGAACCGCGCTGCTACCGCGCTGGGCCGGCTGGTCGGCCTTGGTACTTGCCCTGATCAACATCGCGTTCGTCCCGTCGCTGTTCTTCGGGAACACACCGGCCGATTTCTATGCGGCGAACGGCTGGGGCACGACGGCCTCCGTCGGCGGCCTCACCATGCTGTGGATTCTCGCGGTCGGGTGCACACTGACGACAACACCTCAGCAGGCACCGGTAACCAGCTAGCTAGCCGGCAAACTCGGTCAGGGACAGCACATTTCCGTCCGGGTCGGCGAACCAGGCAACCTTGTCACCACTCGGCGAAGCCCACACCCCGGCGGCGTCCTGAGGCATCCCCTGGTAGCGGAGGAACACCACCCCGTGTTCGGTCAGATCGGCGACGGCTCGGCCGATGTCGGGCACAACCCAGCCGAGCACAGTGAACGGTTGCGGAGCAACCTCGTTCACCAGGGTGATGCGGACCGTCGTGCCCGCGCCGCGCGCGACCACCGCATACAGCGTCGCCTCCACGATCGTCAGACCGAGGACCTCCACAAAGAACTTGCCGGACCGAGTCAGGTCCGACGACGGCACAAAAGCGACAACTTCGGCATCCGCAAGGGGGCCCATAGGCGGAGGCTACCCGCCCGAACCGACCCGAACGGATATTTTCGTCCGGTGTCACCGCCGATCGCCAGTTGCGGGGGCGCGACCGGCACAGCCTGCATTGCTGACTACAAATACCGCACCTGGCGCGCCTTCGATTCCTCATACGCCGCTCGGCCGGAGAGGTGCTCCGGCACACCGACCTCCCACCAGGCGCCGGCTTCGGTCCATGCAGACGGCTGGGTGCGCACCACCAGCACGGCCGGGCGCGACTCGACGCGGGCGGCGGTGCGGGCCTGGGCGTAGGCGTTGCGGACCTCGTCCAGGTCGGTGGCCGTGAATACGGCGCAGCCCAGGGCGCGCGCGTGGGCGGCGAAGTCGACTCGTGGTGGTTCGGCGTGGTTGGTGCGGCAGTTGGCGTAGAAGTTGTTGAACGGTTCGCCGCCCTGGCCTTCCTGCAGCCGAGCGATCACCGCGTAGCCGTCGTTGTCGCAGACGACGGCGACCAGCGGGTGGCCGGCGAAGGCCGCCGAGAACAGCTCGGAGTTCAGCATGAGATAGGAACCATCGCCGAGCATGGTGGTGACCAGGCCATCGTGTGCCATTGCCGCGCCCCAGGCGCCCGCGATCTCGTATCCCATACAGGAGAAGCCGTATTCGACATCTATCGTCGGTGCGCCGCCGGTGGCGCGCCAGCCGCCGACGAGTTCGCCGGGCATGCCGCCGGAAGCGGTCATGACGTAGTCGTCCGGCCCGCTCAGCTCGTTGACGACGCCGACCACCTGGGCGTAGGTGGGCGGGCCGGTGGTCGGGGCGCGCAACGTGTCGATGTGGGCGTCCCATTCGGCGCGCACCGCGGCCGCTCGTGCCGTCCAGTCGGCATCGACTCGCCACTCGGCGTCGGTGTCATCGGAGCGTCGAATCTCCTGCGGCCCGAGCGTATTCGGGTCGAGCTGCACGGCGAGATCCCGGAGCGCCGCAGCGGCATCACCCACGACCGCGAGCGCGCCGTGTTTGACAGCGTCGAAGCGGGCCGCATTGATCGTGACCAGGGTGGCGTCGGGGGCGAACACCGTCCAGGAGGCCGTCGTGAAGTCCTGTAGCCGGGTGCCCACCGCGAGCACCAGGTCGGCCGCGCCGGCCATCGTGTTGGCCGAAGCCGAGCCGGTGACGCCGAGCGGTCCGGCATACAGGGGGTGCTGATGCGGGATCAAGGTGCGGCCTGCCGTCGTCTCGACGATCGGGATCCCGTGCCGCTCAGCGAGTTCCACCGCTCCTCCGGCCGCTCCGGAGTAGCGAACTCCGCCGCCGAGCACCAGCAGCGGCCGCGACGACGCCCGTAGCACCGCAGCGGCATCGGCCAGGGATCGCTGATCCGCGCGGGACCGGACCACGCGATGCACGACCGGTTCGAAGAACGACTCCGGAAAGTCGTAGATCTCGGCCTGGACGTCTTGCGGCAGCGCCAGTGTCACCGGCCCGGCATCAGCCGCGTCGGTGAGGACCCGCGCCACCTGGGGCAGCGTCGCGAGCAACTGCTCGGGCCGGGTGATTCGATCGAAATAGCGGCTCACGGCCCGAAAGGCGTCGTTCACGGTGAGCGTCCCGTCGCCGAAATGCTCCACCTGCTGCAGCACCGGATCCGGCGCGCGCGTGGTGAACGTGTCACCGGGAAGCAGCAGCAGCGGAAGCCGATTCGCATGCGCAACACCGGCCGCCGTCACCATGTTCAGTGCGCCGGGCCCGATGGACGAGGTCGCAACCCCGACCTGCCGCCGATGGGTCGCCTTGGCCAGTCCCACCGCCGCCAACGCCATCCCCTCCTCGGTGTGTCCACGCCAGACCGGTATCTCGTCGCGGCGCTCTTGCAGCGCGGTACCGAGGCCGAGCACGTTGCCGTGCCCGAATATCGCGAACACTGCTGGAAACAAAGGCACTTCATGCCCGTCGATGGTCTCCGACCGCTGGGCGATCAGCCACGCCACCAACGCTTGGGCCGCGGTCTGCTTCATGCGCTCCGTCCTTCGAGGTCGGCCGCCACGCAACGCGGGTAGCCACGACCATTGCCAGGGGTTTTATCAGAAGATCGCGCGGCCTCATGGCTCCGCGATACATGCGCCACAACTAGTTTCATGAGCGGAGTCCTTCGTGAGCGGTGACCGTGCGGCGGGGTCGATGGGACGAGCCGCACACATGAATCGCCAACATTGCCTCGCACCTGTCGGCCGGAGGGCCGGTGAGCGCCCCGGCAATGGGCGGATTCATCGGCACCGGCCTTCGTGGTCGGTGACCGGACAGCGGGGGTCGGTCGGCTGTCCCGCCCAGCTGTCGCGCACCCAGGTGTGCGCCGGGTCGTCGCAGAAGGCCATCGAGCGTTCGGGGGCCGGCCCTGCCAGCACGTTGAGGTAGTACATCGGATAGCCGGGGGCCGCGATGCACGGTCCGTGGTAGCCGCGTGGCACCAGGAAAACGTCGCCATCGCGGACTATTACGTTCTCCTCCAGCGCGCCGTCGGCGGTGTAGGTCCGATGCATGCCGAAACCCTCGCCGGACGTGGTGATCCCGTCGCGCCCCGCGATGCGGAAGTAGTAGATCTCCTCATTGACCACTTCGCATTCGCTCGCCTCGTCGTGCTTGTGCGGCGGGTACGAGGACCAGTTGCCGTCCGGGGTGATCAGCTCGCATGCGTTGAGTTTGTCGGCGTGATCCCATATCCCGGGTACGCCGAAACTCGTGACCTGCCGAGTCGCAGGCCCCGCACCACGCACCTCGACTGGAACCTGCTCCGCCGGACCATATCTCGGCGCCAATCGATTCCCGCACCGCGCCATCGGCAGCGCAACCTCGACGCCATCCACCGTCGACAGCTCGACCTCGGCATCACGTGGCACGTAGGCGAAGTCGGTCACCCGCGTGAACACCGAATCCCGGCCGTTCAAGACGAATTCCAGACCGTCCACCCGCACCGTGCACGACCCCGCCAACGGCAGAACGAACGCCTCGTACTCCCCGGTGTGCACCGCACGCGCCTCCGCCGCCCCCAATCGCAGGACCCGCAGCCCGGCGTAACTCCATCCCGCCGCTTCCACGGTGAGCAGCACCGGATCCACCCCGTCGCTCAACGTCCCGGCCCGCCGATGCAGATTCATCGCACCTCCCGCCCGGCCCGCCACTGCCACCGAGCCCCGTTGCCGAGTGGCACATGATGTACAGCCCCACACGACCTTTGCCGCAGCCATGGAACGTCCCCCGCTGAAATCGTCGGGCTCGAGTGACGCGGCGTTGGCGTTTCGACCCCGGGCGTGATCATCGGACCTCCTTCAGGACCTGGACCGCTGTTTCTCCTGATGTCGTGACCTCGCCGCCCGGCGAAGGGTGGTGCGGCCACCTGACAACCCCGCACACTCGTACCCGGTGCACCACCTCGATGACCGAATCGTCGCTGAGTCGGCCGCCCGATTCGGGCAGACTCATCACCAGGTCGCCGCACGTACCGCGACCAAGGGCGACGAGTGCGGCGTTCATCGCGCCTCTTTCAGAACCTGGGCGGCTGCATCCACTGCGGCTGCAACGTCACCGTCAGGCGGATAGAGCAGCGTGCGGCCGACAACAAGGCCGCGGACCACGTCGTGGCCGAGTGCGCCACCCCAGGAGGCGAGATCGGCGGCCGGGTCGCCCGACGGCGCACCACCGAGCACCACGACCGGCAGCGTCGTCGCATCCAGCACGGAGAAGTCCTGCGGCGCAGGGATTTTCAACCACGTATAGGCGGAGGTGACGCCGAGGCCGGACGCTACCGTGATCGCTCTGGCCAGCGCGGGCGCATCCCTGCTCATCACCAGGGCGCCCGCGGCGTCGCGGTGGTAGGGCAACGGTTCGACCATCGCCATCAGACCGTGTCCGGCCAGCTCCGAAACAGCTTGTGCGCACGCGTGCAGCGTCGGGATGGTGCCCGCGTCCGAGTCGACGAGACGCAGCAGCATTTTGCCGCCGTCGAGGCGGAAGCGGACCAGTGCGTCGGCGTCGTACCCGGTGAAGCGGTCGTCGATCTCCCACTCCGCGCCTGCCAGACCACCGCGGTTCATCGAGCCGATGACGATCTTGTCGTCCAGCGCGTCGAGCAGCAGTAGTTCCTCGACCACGTCCGGGGAGCCGAGCACACCGTCCACCTCCGGGTGGGCCAGCGCAACGAGTAGCCGTTCCAGCAGCGTGCGGCGGTCCGCCATCGCCGTCAGATCCGAGCCGACGCCGAGCGCGCCACGCGCCGGATGGTCGGCGGCGACGAGGAAGAGTGTTTCCTTCTCCGACAACAGACCTGGACGCCTATGCCGCTTGGCATAGGCCCGTTCGATCGCCGCCGGGTCGGTTGCGCGCACACGCAGTAGTTCCTGCCAGCGCTCATCGGTCAGATACACAGCACCTCCTCGATCTCGGCGTTCGTCGGCATCGCGTCGGCACACGCCAGTCGCGATGCCACCAACGCACCTGCGGCGTTGGCATAGGTGGCGATCCGCTGCGGATCCCAGTCCGACAGCAGACCGTGGATCAACGCGCCACCGAACCCATCGCCCGCGCCGAGCCCGCACATCACCTCGACCGGGCACGGCGGCACCGACCAGCGTCCGGATTCGGTCGCGACGAGCACACCCTCGGCGCCGCGCTTGATCACCGCAAGCCGCACACCGCGGGCAAGCAGTCGGTCGGCTGCCTCGTCCGGATCGGCGGTGCCGACCGCCACCTGCACTTCGGTGCGGTTGCCCACCACCACGTTCACGTGGTCGAGCATCCAGCTGATCTCGGTATGCGCGGTCGCCTCGTCCGGCCAGAACATCGGCCGATAGTCGAGGTCGAGCACCGTGTGCCCGCGGCGGGCACGGCGTTCGAGTATGGATCGCTGGGTGGAACGGGCCGGTTCCGCGCTCACACCGGTGCCGGTAACCCACAGCAGCGCAACAGCATCCACCACATCCCAGGGCACCTCGTCCGGTTCGATGGTGAGATCCGGGGCGATGGGCGCGCGGTAGAACAACAGCGGCGGGTCGGCGGGCGGGTCGAGCTCGCAGAAGACCACGGGGGTCAACAGATTCGGCGCCGTCGTGACGTACTCGGCCGATACGCCGAAGCCCGTCAGCGCCGAGCGCACGAAACCGCCGAAGCCGTCCGGTCCGACCTTGGTCAGCACGGCGGTACGCCTGCCGAGTCGAGCGGCGGCGACCGCGACGTTGGTCGCAGTGCCGCCCAAGAACTTTGCGAAGGTCTCGACTTCAGCCAGTCCGACGCCGCTCTGCTGTGGATACAGATCGACGCCGACTCGTCCGATGGTGAGTGCTTCCAGCCCGGTCACAACGCCACCGCCTGTCGTGCAGCAGCGGTCGGACGCACGATCCTGATCGGGCCGCTCGTGACATTTCTTGTCACCGCGCTCCTTCGCGCGCCGGGGACATCGACCGATATTCGGATAGCCGTCACGGCGTCACCACACGCTCTAGCTCGTGTTGGAGCGCGTCCAGCTCCGCGCCGCCCGCCATTTGGCGGGTCAGCTCCGAGACGTCGATCTCCGATTTCTCATAGGAGCCGAGCATCGCACCCCGTTTGAGCAGCAGGAACCGGTCGCCGACCGGGTAGGCGTGGTGCGGATTGTGAGTGATCAGGATGACTCCGAGCCCGCGATCACGTGCCTGCACGACGTATTTCAGCACCACACCGGCTTGTTTCACACCGAGGGCCGCGGTCGGCTCGTCGAGAATCAGCACCTTGGCCCCGTAGTGCACGGCACGGGCAATGGCGACGCACTGTCGTTGGCCGCCGGACAAGGTCCCGACCGGCTGCTCCATATCGCGGATTTCGATCCCCATGTCCACCAACGCCTGTCGCGCGATCTCGCGTCCCTTGCCTCGATCGAGCAACCGCAGCGGACCGTATCCGACCGTCGGCTCCGAGCCGAGGACAAAGTTGCGCCAGACGCTCATCAGCGGGACGACGGCGAGGTCCTGATACACCGTCGCGATGCCACGGTCCAAAGCCTCTCGGGGCGAGGCGAATCGGGTGATCTCGCCCTCGACGCGCAGTTCGCCGTGGTCGTGCTGATGGACACCGGCCAGAATCTTGATGAGGGTCGATTTGCCCGCACCGTTGTCGCCGAGGATGCAGGTGACCTGTCCCGCGTTCACCACCGTGGTGACATCCCGCAGCGCGACGACACCGCCGTAGCTCTTGCCGATATCGATCGCTTCGATCAGTGGAGTAGTCATCGGCGTACCCTCTCGGCTCGCTTCTGGAATCTATTGTTGACCAGCACAGCAGCCAGCAGCAGCACGCCGAGGAACAGCATGAACCAGTCGCTGTCCCAACGGGCGAACACAATGCCCTGGCGGGCCATACCGAAGATCAGCGCACCCAGTGCGGCGCCGATCGCCGAACCGAACCCACCGGTCAGCAGGCAGCCGCCGACCACGGCCGCGATGATGTAATGCAACTCCAACCCGACACCCTGATTGGCCTGCACACTGGCGAACCGCAGGATGCTGCAGGAGCCGACGACCCAGCCCGCGAACGCGGTGGTCATGAACAACACGATCTTCGTCCGATCCGCGGGAACACCGACAGCGCGGGCGCTCGGCAGTGAGCCGCCGACCGCGAAGATCCAGTTCCCGAATTTGGTGCGCACCAGGACAACTGCAGCGATCGCGGTCAGCACGATCCACCAAACGACCGAGGCTTGCAGGTGGGTGTCACCGATATTCAAGGTTGATGCGAACACCCACCCCGCCGAGTTGTAGCCGTCAGCGCTGCGAATGCCCGACACCTGAACGGTTCCGGTGACCAGCCGGGTGACACCGAGGTTGAGACCTTGCAGCGCAAGGAAAGTGCCGAGGGTGACGATGAAGCTCGGCAGCCCGGTGCGCATCACCAGCCAGCCGTTGAACGCACCGACGGTCAGCGCGAACACCAGCGAAACCACCAGGGCCGCCCAGACATTCCACCCCGCGTTGACCGCGAGCAACGCGGTCACCAATGCGGTGGAGGCGGTCATCACGCCTGCCGACAGATCGAACTCGCCGCCGATCATCAGCAGCGCCACCGCGACGGCCATGATCCCGAGCGTGGAGGAATCGTCGAGCCAGGTCGCGATGCCGAGTGCGCTGAGGAACCGGTCGGTAATGATCGAGAAGAATGCGAATACCAGCAGCGCGCCCAGGAGCGCGCCGATCTCCGGTCGCACGATCAGTCGCTGGAACAGCGAGGGACCCTCCGGCGGCTCACTCACGGTGACGTCGGAAGTTTTTGTGGCAGTACTCATGTGATCCACTCCGATCTCACCGCGTGCCCTGCGCCACGAGCGCAGCGACGGCATCGACGTTGTTCTTGTCGACGAAGGCGGGGCCGGTCTGCACCGGTGCGCCACCACCGACGAGGTTCAGGTTCGTTCGCGACAGCTGCAGCAGCACCACCGGCAGATAGCCCTGTTCGAATTGCTGCTGATCCACCGCGAAGAGCAGCTTGCCTGCTCGAATCGCATCGACCACATCGGTATTGAGATCGAACGTCGCGACCGTGGCGGCCGACTGCGATTCCTGCACCGCATCCACTGCACGCGCGGCGACCTGTGAATTCAGTGTCAGCACCGCGTCGATGGATCTGTCGGCCTCCAACGCGCCCTTGATGCGGGACTGTGCGTCGGTCGGATTGTTGATGTCCACCTGCAGCGTGGACCCGTTGCCGAATGCCTTGGTGGCGCCCTCGCAACGCTGATTGGCGCCGATATTGCCCGCCTCGTGGATTACGCAGAGCAGCTTCTTGCGTCCGGCATCGGCCAGCCGCTTGCCTGCGGACTGGCCGGCCAGCGACTCGCTCTGCCCGACATGACCGATTGCACCGAACTTGGCGCTTTCGCTCTCACCCGAGTTGATGGTCACCACCGGAATGCCCGCCGTGACTGCCTTTTCGATGGAGGGCCGCAGCGCTTCGGGATTCGCCATTGATACGACGAGGCCGTCCACCCCTTGCGCGACGGCGTTGTCGATGAGTTTCGCCTGCTGTCCCGGATCGCCCGCCGAGTTGTACTCGACGCGGACTCCGAGGTCCTTGCCCGCCGCCTCGGCCCCGTTCTTGACGACATTCCAGAAGGCATCGCCGGGGCTGCCGTGCGTTACCACTGCGACCGAGTTCAATGTGCCTGCGGCAATGGGTGATTGCGTCGAGGCGGGGGCGTCGGTGCCCGGTCCGCTGCAGGCCGCGAGGACGGCGGTCGCCGCAACCCATGGCAGGATGCGCCGCGACCCACGCCACCACGACATGACGCCGGGTGCGAGGCGGTGTGCTCGTAGAGACATCGTTGTCATCACTTTCCCCACTAGATTCGAGCCGATGTCAGTGCGGCGCCGATGCCCGCGAGGTGGCGCAGACTGCGGAGGGTATCCCGGCTCGGCAGCTGGGCACCGGCGTCCTGGCCGAGAGCGGTGTCCTGTTCGATGACGTACCAGCCCTGGTATCCGGCCTGGTGCACGCTGCGCACGAGAGCTTCGACGTCGACGTCGCCCGCACCGAGGGGGACATAGAGCCCGCGCCGGACCGCCTCGCTGTATTCGAGTGCGCCACTGCGTACTTCGTCCGCCAGCGCACTGCGCACGTCCTTGAGATGAATATGCCCGATCCGGTGGGGATTTTGCTGTGCAAGGCCGACCGGGTCGGTGCCGCCGATGAGCAGATGGCCCGTGTCGAGGCAGATGTCGAGCTCCGAGTCGGCGAGGAAGCGTTCGACCTCCGCCGCGGTCTCGACACAGGTACCCACGTGCGGATGCAGCGTGGTGCGCAGGCCGTGCTCAGCGGCGACATCGCGGATTGCGGCGGCGGTTTCGACGAGGGTGCGCCACTGTGCATCCGAGAGCGGCGGCCGAGTGTCGTACCCGTCGAGTCCCGTCGCGGCTGCGAGGACGAGCACCTCCGCGCCTGTCGCGGCGAACAGTTCGGCGGTCTTCCGCGCGGCCTCGACGGCGCTGGGCGCATCCTGATGCAGCGCGAGTGCGAGGAAACCGCCGACCGCGCTGATGCCGAACCCGTCCAGCAGCGAGCGCAATTCGACCGGATCCTGCGGTAGATAGCCGGGTGGACCGAGCTCCATCGCGGAGATCCCGAGGGTGACCATCTCGGTCAAGACGGTCCGTGCGTCGAGCACGTGTCCCCAACCGGGGACTTCACAGACTCCCCAGGAGATTGGCGCGGCCGCGATACGCAGCGGGTAGAGAGGTTCGGTCATCGGGACTTCTCCGACCTTCGGTGTCGATCGACGTGTAACGCTCCGAACTATTGGAGCGCTCCAACTATGTAACGTGGGTCATAGTGTGTCAAGTACCGCATCGTTGGCCAGAATATCGCTACGACCTGCGACTATATCGCCAACCAGGACAAACTGACAGCGCCGATGAAGTGAAGAATGTCCAATTAGAGCGCTCTATTGATTAGCGCGCGCCGACCTTGTAACGTCCGACACTGCACGGATCACCACACGCGGAACGGAGGCGACATGGCGCGACCGACCATGGAAGACGTCGCGGCGCGCGCCGGTGTCTCCCGGGCCCTGGTCTCCCTCGTCATGCGCGACTCCCCCAAGGTGAGCGAGCACCGCCGCCGCGCCGTGCTGGCGGCCGCCAAAGACCTCGGCTACCAGCCGCACATCATGGCGCGATCATTAGCGAGCCGAACGTCGAACATCATCGGCGTCATGGTCTCCGACCTGCGCAATCCCTTCTTCGCCGATGTCGTCGAAGGCATGGACACCGCGGCACAGGACGCCGGGTTCGAACTGATCCTCAACACCGGCCGTCGCAGCGCCGCCCGCGAACGCACCGCCTTGGAGAGCCTGCTGTCGTTCCGCCCCGGCGGCATCATCCTGCTGTCACCGGTGCTGCCCGCCGCCGCGATTCGCGATGCGGCACAGCAGGGACCGGTCGTGCTGATCTCGCGCAGCTCCACCATCCCCGACGTCGACACCGTCAACGACGACGGCGAGGTCGGCGCTGCGCTGGCCGTCGGCCACCTCGTCTCCCTCGGCCATCGCCGCATCGTGCACCTCGACGGCGGCGCCGCCTTCACCTCCGCGGCGCGTCGCCGCGGCTATCGCGACACCATGGCCCGCCACGGCCTGGAACCGATGATCATCCCCAGCGAGCACACCGACTCGGCGGGCATCGCCGCCGTCCAGAAGCTTTTGAACCTCTTCTCCCACCACAACTTCCCCACCGCACTGGTGTGCAGCAACGACTTCAACGCCGTCGGTGCGATGTCCGCGTTGGAAGAAGCGGGACTGCGCGTTCCACACGACGTCTCCATCGTCGGCTACGACAACACCTCCCTGGCCGCGCTGCGCCACGTTTCACTGACCACCATCGACCAGCCCCGCACCCGAATGGGCCGCTTGGCAATCGAAGCGCTGACCGAACGCCTCCGCGACGGCCGCACCGAGCCGGTCCGACGCCGCCTACAGCCCGCCCTTGTCACTCGCGCAACGACCGCAGCGCCCCGCAGCTGAACCAGGCCCCGCGGGCCACTTCGAATCCCCATGGGCTCGAATTTCCCACCACACGATGAGTTTTCACCAGGAGGAGCGACGATGACATCCCCGACACCCGTCACCTTGGGCCTGGCAGGCACCGGACGAATCGGCACCTCACACGCCGAAACCCTGAAACACCTCGCCGGCGTCGGCAGTGTCATCGTCGCCGACGCCGACGCCGAACGAGCCCGCGCCGCGGCCGGAAAGCTCGGCGTTCAAGCGGTGCCCGACCTCGACGCCCTGTTCGCCTCCGACCTCGACGGCCTGATCATCGCGACAGCCACCGACTCCCACCCCGAACTCATCACCCGTGCCGTCGACCAAGGCATCCCTGTCTTCTGCGAAAAGCCGGTCGCTGCCGATATCCAAGGCACCCTCGCCGTCATCGAACACATCGAAAACTCGACCGTCCCAGTGCAAATCGGCTTCCAACGCCGCTTCGACGCCGGCTACCGCGCCGCCCGCGCCGCCATCGCCTCCGGCGACCTCGGCTGGCTGCACACCGTCCGCGCCACCACCCTCGACCCCGCACCCCCACCCGCCGAATACATCCCCCGCTCCGGAGGGCTGTTCCGTGACTGCGGCGTTCACGATTTCGACATCATCCGCTGGGTGACCGGCCGCGAAGTGGAGGAGGTCTACGCCACCGGCACCAACCGAGGCGAACAATTCTTCGCCGATGCGGGCGACGTCGACACCGCCGCGGTAATCCTGCGCCTCGACGACGGCACCCTCGCAACCGTTTCCCTGGCCCGCTACAACGGCGCAGGCTACGACGTCCGCCTGGAAGCACTCGGCTCCCGAGGCAACGCGATCGTCGGTCTCGACGACCGAGCGCCGTTGACCTCCGTCGAACCCGACTACGTTCCCTCACCTCTTCCTGCCTATCCGGGCTTCATGGAGCGCTTCCGGCGCGCGTACACCGACGAGCTCGCGGCGTTCCTGTCCGTCGCGACCGGGGAGATCGACAGCCCTTGCACAGCGGCCGATGCCCTGGAGGCGTTCTATATCGCTGAGGCCTGCGAACTTTCGCGGCGGGAGCGCCGCCCGGTTGCAGTAGCCGAGGTCCGCCACTGATCTGAGGCGTTGGCCGAGCTACCTGCCCGCTCGCGGCAGGTAGCTCGCAAGGAAACCACAGGAATCCGATCAGCCCGCGCCACTACCCTCACCTGCATGCCTGTATGTGGTATGAGCTTCGAAGAAGGGTCGTATGAAGATCATCGTTGTCGGGGCCAGTGGGACCATCGGCTCGGCCGTTGCCGAAACGCTCGAGAAGAACCACGAGGTGGTGCAGGCCTCTCGACGTGGGCCGGTGCGCGTGGACATGGACGACAACGCCTCGATCGACGCACTCTTCGAGACCGTCCGGGACGTGGACGCCGTCGTGGTCACCGCGGCAAGCGGCAAGCTCACGCCCCTGAACTCGGACAACGACTTCACCCGCGGGCTGCAGGGCAAATTGCTCGGCCAACTGCACCTCGTCCACCGCGCAATCCAGCAGCTACGTGATGGCGGCTCGATCACGTTGACCAGCGGCGTATTCGAGCGTCCGATGGTCGGCGGCTCCTTCGGCGCTCTGGTCAATGCGGGCCTGGAGGCATTCGTAGCGCATGCCGCGATCGAAATGCCCCGCCGCCTGCGGCTGAACGCCGTCGGCCCTGGCTGGGTCGCGGAGACACTGGCGAGCATGGGCCTCGATCCCGCCGACGGAACTCCTGCCGGCGTCGTTGCGCGGTCGTATGTCGAGGCGGTCGAGGGGGACGCGCAGGGGCAGACCTTCCGGCCACACGCTTGATCGTCGCTGTCGGGCACGCCTACTGCGACCGGCGGTATCTATCGCGGCCACTGCGGCCTGGCGTGAGCAAGTCGTAAGGAGTCTTCGCTTTCACAGCGCATTCCAGCGCCACAGCGGCGGCACGTGCCCACGGAGCAAGCAATCCGATGCTTGCCTGCAACGCCGCCGCTCGGCTGGCGTCGGAACGAGCGACGGCAAATCCGACCCATCACAGTTCCTGGATGTTGCACGTCGGGAACCGCTTCAGGTCAGGCCGGCAAGAGGCGGGCGATCACCTCGGCGAGCTGTTTGACGTTGCGGCACTCATGCATCGTGACGTGCTCGGCGTACACCTGGGCGGCGGAGTCGCCAGTAGACCAAGAGCGGCCGGGCTCCGGGTTGAGCCAGTAGGTGTGTTTGGCTCGGGTGGTCATTGCTTGTAGGGCAGTGAGATTCGGGTCGGTGCGGTTGGTGCGGGCGTCGCCGAGGATCAGCAGAGAAGTGCGCGGACCGAGGGCGTCGAGGTAGTTGTCTACGAAACCCTGGAGGGATTCGCCGTAGTTGCTGCTGCCGAAGCGGGTGACGTTGGCGGTGCGGACTATTCGGGCGGCGGTGCCGGGGGTGGGGAGTTCGCCGGGGGTGAAGAAGGGGGTGATTTCGTCGCAGGTGTCTATGAAGCCGAAGCTGCGGACCTTGCTGAATTGGTCTTGGAGGGCTTGGACCAGTTGGAGGGTGAATTCGGCGAAGCCGGTGACCGAGCCGGAGAGGTCGGCCAGGACCACGAGATCGGGGCGGCCGTGTTTGCGGGCGCGCAGGACCGGGTCGATGGGGACGCCGCCGGTGGCCATGGAGCGGCGGAGGGTGCGGCGCATGTCGATGTGGCCACGGACGGATTTGCGGCGGCGGGCCGCCAAGCGGGTGGCGAGCTTGCGGGCCAAAGGGTTGACGAGGCGGCGCATTTCGGCCAGGTCTTGTTCGCGGGCGCCGAGGAAGTCGACTTGGTCGGTGCTGGATTGGATGCCGCGGCGGGCGATGTATTCGGTGCCACGGAGTTGGGCGGAGCGGAGGCGGGCCTCGGTTTGGACTGCGGTGCGGAATTGGGTGAGGCGGCGGTTGGCTTCGATGGTGCGCACGGTGGTGTCGAATTCGCCGGTGGATCCGCCCATGCCTGCGACGATGCGGTCGATCAGGTCTTCTGGGCGTAGGGCTTTCATGGTCAGGTAGGAGGACCAGCCTGCGCCGGAGGCAGTGGTGACCGGGCCCGAGCTCTGGCCTGTTCCGGCTCCCCCGTAGCCGCCGAGTTCGGTCAGTGCTTGTCGAGCGAGTTCGGTGGCGGCCGCGCGATCGTCTTGCGCCAGTGCGGAAACCAGCCGATCGCGCAGCGCGTCTGCGGACTCCGGATCGGCGGGACGTACCGACTCCAGCGGGTCGGTGGCGAGGAAGTACAGGTCGAAGAGCTGATCGAAGACAGCGCGTTGGCCGTTGCGGCGCAACAGGGTTGCCGCCAACCCCGAGCGCAGTCGGTTCCGATCGGATAGGCCGAGAACGAGGATCGCCTCGGCGGCGTCGATGGTTTCGCTGGGACCCGCGTGGATGCCGTGGTCGCGGAGCAGGCCGACGAAATCGACGAGGCGATCGGTCATGGACTCGGCGGGCCGGTCGGGTCGCCCACGCCGCGCGGGTGCAGTCATAGCACGCTTCCTACCGAATCGTCGTTCGGCACCACCGCAGCGAAACACATCGGGGCAGCAGAGCCGACCGGCGCGAACCCCCCTGCCGTAACGCGACGCCTCGTCACTTCACCGCATCCTTCCCATTCGCCCCATCCGCGCCGAGCAGGCCGAGCCGTTCGATCGCGATGCGATGGTCGGATTGGTACTTGAGCAGGACGCCGAGAGTGGAGCCGACGATGGCGCTGGTGATATTGCGGGCGCCGAGAGCGGCGAGAGTTCTTGCCCAGTCGAGGGTTTCGGCGATCGAGGGTGCTTTGCGCAAGGGCAGTTCGCGGAGGGCGCCGACGACGCCGACCAAGGGTTCGGACAATGCCTGGTCCAGCTCGGGGACCTTCATCCGGACGATCGCGCGCTCCAATTCGGCTGTCGGATAGTCGATGTGGAGATATAGGCACCGCCGCTTCAGTGCCTCGGACAGGTCGCGGTTGGCGTTGGAGGTGACGAGGGCGAAGGGCGTGCCGACGGCGGTGATGGTGCCGAGTTCGGGGATGCTCACCTGGTAGTCGCCGAGCACCTCCAGGAGCATCCCTTCGAGTTCGACGTCGGCCTTGTCCAGTTCATCGATGAGCAGGACCGTCGGGTTCGGGTTGCGGATCGCGGCGAGCAGGGGGCGGGCGAGCAGGAATTCTTCGGTGAAGACGTGGTCACGGGTGCTGTCCCAGCTTTCGTTGGCGGTCGCGGTGATGCGCAGCAGTTGTTTGGCGTGGTTCCACTCGTAGAGGGCGCGGG
The DNA here is from genome assembly GCF_045208035.1 of Nocardia sp. NBC_01009. Lineage (NCBI taxonomy): Bacteria > Bacillati > Actinomycetota > Actinomycetes > Mycobacteriales > Nocardiaceae > Nocardia > Nocardia sp. NBC_01009. The sequence goes on from NZ_CP108695.1 coordinate 7,346,048, forward strand.
CCTCGTCGATGCCCTCGTAGCATTGCAGGCGCACGAGATCGGCGGTTGTCGCGGTCGCGACGGCCTTGGCCAGTTCGGTCTTGCCGACGCCCGCGGGGCCCTCGATCAACAGCGGTTTGCCGAGATGCCCCGCGAGGAAAACCGCGGTGGCGATGTCGAGGGACGGCAGGTATCCGGCGTCGGTGAGTCGCCGGGTCACCTCGTCCACCGAACCAAAGAACTTACTCATCGGTAACAGTCTAGAAGGTCTGTACGCAGCGGGTTTCGCCGTCCCGCCTACCGGGCCGTATCGCATCGCGGCCGCGCCGGAGCAGACCCTGAGTCCTGATACCCCTGGGTTAGGGGACTCGTCATACCAAAGGATGAAACTTCCCTGTAATGGTGTTAGCCCCATTGTCTTTCGGCCGAAGTCCGGCAGAGTGTAGAACGTCCGGTCGACGCCTTCGGGTCTCAGAGACACTCATGACGGCGACGATCGCGACCTCGATCCCGAGCTGCCCGATGGGCTTTCGCCCCACAAGAGCAGACCCTCACAGAGGGATGGTGGACGCGCGGTTCACCGAAAAGAGAGAAAGGATCCATGGTGTTCTCGACAACAAAGTCGACTACTCCACGCCGGAGATTGGCACGTGTCGCTATCGCCGGCGCGTTTGTCGCAGTTCCATTGACCGCCTTGGCGGTTCCGGCCTCGGCGGAAGTCGCAGCCGATGGTCCTGCGATTACCGAAGTCCGGCACCACCGGCACGACCCGTGGGACAACAACTGGGATTGCGACCGCCGCGGCCCGTGGGACGACTGGAATCACAGCGACGGCCGTTGGGACGACTGCGATCGTGGCGGTTGGGATGACCGCGGTCGTCACGACCGCGGACGTTACGACGACCGTGGGGGGTTCCCCCGTCACCTCTTCCCACGCGGAATGTTCGGCAGCAGCTAGTTGCTGGATCGGGCGGGACTAAGCGGCACGTCACCGGAAAGCCGCTGTCGGGGGTTCCGCCCGCATGGACTTCGATTTCAGCCTGCTGGATGCGCGACGCCGATCATCGTGTGCCACAACGGCGGTGAGCGCGATGCCCCAGCAGAATCACAAAGAATTCATGGTGTTCTCGACGACCATTCCCCGCCGAATGCTGGCCAGGGTGTCCTTTGCAGCGACGATCGCCGCTGCTCCCTTGACCGCGTTGGCAATTCCGGCCTCGGCCGCCCCAGTGACGCCCCCCGCAGCCGCAACGGAAATCGGGCAACTCATGCCCGAGGACTGTGTCAACCCCGAAACCTCCGAGCGGCGGGACGAGTGCGAGCGCGCGTGGCGCGAACAGGCCGACCGCAATTGGGATGGCAGCCTCTCCAATCCGGAAAACCCGCACAGCCCCCTCAACCCGCACAACCTCAATAACCCCAATAACCCGCAGAGTCCGCTCAACCCGAGCAATCCGGCCAACCCGCTGAGCCCCGACTACCCGGGCAACCCGAATAACCCTATGAATCCGAACAACCCGGCCAGCCCGATGAACCCAACAACCGGCCGGCGCCATAAATCTCAATAGTCCGGTGCTGTCTCGGCAGACCTGACCGAACAGACGACGGCCCGGCACCATTCAGGTGCCGGGCCGTTCGCGCTATTCGACCGAGACTCAGGCGGTCTCGGTGATCGGCCGGTCGACCCAGCTCATCAGGCCGCGCAGCTTGGCGCCGGTGACCTCGATCGGGTGCTCGGCGTTCGCCTTACGCAGACCCTCGAGCTCCTTGTTGCCGCCCTCGACGTTCGCGACGAGACGCTTGACGAAGCTGCCGTCCTGGATGTCCTTCAGGATGTCCTGCATGCGCTTCTTGGTGTCGGCGTCGATGACCCGCGGGCCCGACAGGTAGCCACCGAACTCGGCGGTGTCGGAGACCGAGTAGTTCATGCGGGCGATACCGCCCTCGTACATCAGGTCGACGATGAGCTTCAGCTCGTGCAGGACCTCGAAGTACGCCATCTCCGGCGCGTAGCCCGCCTCGACCATGACCTCGAAACCGGTCTTGACCAGTTCCTCGGTGCCGCCGCAGAGCACGGCCTGCTCACCGAAGAGGTCGGTCTCGGTCTCTTCCTTGAAGGTGGTCTTGATGACGCCGGCGCGGGTGCCGCCGATGCCCTTGGCGTAGGACAGCGCCAGGGCCTGGCCCTCGCCCTTGGGGTCCTGGTCGACCGCGATCAGGGCCGGAACGCCCTTGCCGTCGACGAACTGACGACGGACCAGGTGGCCGGGGCCCTTCGGGGCGACCATCGCGACGGTGATGTCGGCCGGAGCCTTGATCAGACCGAAGTGGATGTTGAGGCCGTGGCCGAAGAACAGCGCGTCGCCGTCCTTCAGGTTGGGCTCGATGTCGTTGGTGAAGATCGACGCCTGCGCGGTGTCGGGGGCGAGCACCATGATCACGTCGGCCCACGCCGCGACCTCGGCGGGGGTGCCGACGGTCAGACCGGCCTCTTCGGCCTTCGGACGCGACTTCGAACCCTCGGCCAGGCCGACGCGAACGTCGACGCCGGAGTCGCGCAGGCTCAGCGAGTGCGCGTGGCCCTGGCTGCCGTAGCCGATGACAGCGACCTTGCGGCCCTGGATGATCGACAGGTCGGCGTCGTCGTCGTAGAACATCTCGACTGCCACTGGTTGGTTCCCTTCTGAAGGATCAGCCCCGCCTCGGCGGGGAGCGCACCGTGCGGACGCAGGTGCTGAATGTGCAAATGGGATCTTCCCCGCGTACACGGGGCTTGCGGTACGCCGACCGTTGATCGCAGCAAGATTAGCTGGTCGCTGCGATCAACGGCTCGCACCCTAGCGGGTAGCCGTAATCGACTTCGGACCACGACCGACTGCGACAACTCCGGACTGCACGATCTCGCGAATTCCGAACGGTTCGAGCATGCGCAGCAGCGCGTCGAGCTTGGACCGGGTTCCGGTCGCCTCGACGGTGAGCGCGTCCGGGGACACATCGATGACCTTCGCCCGGAAGAGGGTGACGGCCTCGATCACCTGGGTCCGCACACTGGCGTCAGCGCGCACCTTGACCAGGATCAGTTCACGGGCCACCGAGGCGTCGGAGTCCTGCTCGACGATCTTGATGACGTTGATCAGCTTGTTGAGCTGCTTGGTGACCTGCTCGAGCGGCAGGTCGTCGACGGTGACGACGATGGTCATGCGGGAGATCTCGGGCAGCTCGGTGCCGCCGACCGCGAGCGACTCGATATTGAAGCCACGGCGAGAGAACAGCGCCGCAACTCGCGCGAGCACACCGGGCTTGTCCTCCACCAGCACGCTGAGGGTATGAGTCGTGCTCATCCTTCGTTCACCTTGTCCTCTTCGTGCTGGTGCGACATGGCTTCGTGGATCACGGCGGGCTCGGCGGCCGACTCGTCCTCGTCGAACAGCGGGCGGATGCCGCGCGCGGCCATGATCTCGTCGTTGCTGGTGCCCGCGGCGACCATCGGCCACACCTGGGCGTCCTTGCCGACGATGAAGTCGATCACCACGGGACGATCGTTGATGGACTGCGCCTCACGGATGGCGGCCTCGACGTCTTCTTCCCGCTCGACCCGGATGCCGTGGCAGCCGAGTGCTTCGGCGAGCTTGACGAAGTCGGGGATACGCAGGGTGTGCGTGCCGAGATCGGTGTTGGAGTAACGCTGTTCGTAGAACAGCGTCTGCCACTGCCGGACCATGCCGAGGTTGCCGTTGTTGATCAGCGCGACCTTGATCGGGACGCCCTCCACCGCGCAGGTGGCCAACTCCTGGTTGGTCATCTGGAAGCAGCCGTCACCGTCGATCGCCCACACCTCTTTGTCCGGTGCGCCCATCTTGGCGCCCATGGCGGCCGGAACGGCGTAGCCCATGGTGCCGAGACCGCCGGAGTTCAGCCAGGTGCGCGGCTTCTCGTACTTGATGAACTGGGCGGCCCACATCTGGTGCTGCCCGACGCCCGCGCAATAGATCGCGTCGGGTCCGGCCAGCCGGCCGAGCGCATCGATGACGAATTCGGGTGAGAGCGAACCGTCGCTCGGCGTGTTCCAACCGAGCGGGTAGCTCTTGCGGATGCCGTCGAGGTACTTCCACCATTCGCCGAGTGCGAGCAGCGGCGCCGAGGTGGTGGCGGGATCGGACTTCAGCGTCTCGATCAGCTCGGCGATCACCTCGCGGCAGTCACCGACGATCGGGACGTCGGCGTGCCGGTTCTTGCCGATCTCGGCCGGGTCGATGTCGGCGTGGATCACCTTGGCATCGGGTGCGAAGGAATCCAACTGGCCGGTCACGCGGTCGTCGAAACGCGCGCCGAGGGTGATCAGCAGATCAGACTTCTGCAGCGCGCCGACCGCGCCGACAGTGCCGTGCATGCCGGGCATGCCCATGTTCAATGTGTGACTGTCCGGGAACGCGCCGCGCGCCATCAGGGTGGTGACCACCGGGATGCCGGTCAGTTCGGCCAGTTCGAGCAGCTCGGCCGAGGCATCGGCCTTGATCACGCCACCGCCGACATAGAGCACGGGCTGCTTGGCTTCCATGATCAGCCTGGCCGCCTCGCGCACCTGCTTGCCGTGCGGCTTGGTGACCGGACGGTAGCCGGGCAGCCGCATCTCCGGCGGCCAGCTGAAGGTGGTGTTCGCCTGCAGCACGTCCTTCGGGATGTCGACGAGCACCGCGCCGGGACGACCGCTCGCGGCCAGATAGAACGCCTCGGCCATGATGCGCGGGATGTCGACGCCCTCGGTGATGAGGAAGTTGTGCTTGGTGATCGGCATGGTGATGCCGGAGATGTCGGCTTCCTGGAACGCGTCCGTGCCGATCAGGCTGCGGCCGACCTGGCCGGTGATGGCGACGATCGGAACCGAGTCCATCTGGGCGTCGGCGATCGGGGTGACCAGGTTGGTCGCGCCGGGGCCCGAAGTGGCCATGCACACGCCGACCTTGCCGGTGGCCTGGGCATATCCGGTCGCGGCGTGGCCCGCACCCTGCTCGTGGCGCACCAGCACGTGGCGCACCTTGACGGAGTCGAAAAGCGGGTCGTACACCGGAAGAATCGCGCCGCCGGGAATGCCGAATACAGTGTCGACGCCGAGTTCCTCGAGCGAACGGACGACCGACTGCGCGCCGGTGACCCGCTCGGGCGGGACCTGGCGGCGGTTCGCCGCGTTCGTCGGGATGCCAGCGGGCGATGCCGGCTGATTCGCCGAGGGCGCCGGCCTGCGGGCCGAGGGCCCTGGCCGGGCGGTTGGTGCGCTCACCGTCTTGGTTTCCTCACTGCTTGTCGTTCGTACCCCGGACAACACTTGCTGTGCACGCGGTGCATGCGTCGCGCCGTGGTCCGGAACTCGGTATCGATAGTCCGAACACAAAAAAGCCCCCGACAGCATGGCTGTTCGAGGGTGGCGCGTCGCGCGCGAGCTGACGTATTCGACTCAGATAGTCAGGCTCAACGCTGGACGCGCCGGCCGATTACGAGCAACTCGGTTCGATTCACGCGCATGACGGTATGTGTGCGCGAGCCGATCAGTCAAACAAGTCCCATTATGTGAGACAGAGTGGGTGCTCGAGTCTGTCCACCATGATGCGAGGATGGTGGTGTGTCATCACCGCATCAGTCCGTGCCACCGGCTAAATCATCCCACATCTCCGACGACGGATCGGATACGGGTAGCTCGACGGACCCGGCGCAGCCGCCGCGGGCCGCAAAGATCATCCGGGTGCCGCAGCTGGCCTACCTGGGTGTACTGGTGCTGTTGTTCTGCGTGTTCTTCCCGTTCGTCGGCTGGCCGATCGCGCTGTGGTGGCTGCTGCTGATCCCCGTCGCGGTGGCGGTGTGGATCTATCGCACCAGGACCACCGTCTCCGAAGACGGGCTGGATCTGCGCACCGTATTCGGTGCACGGCACCTCGACTGGTCACAGGTTGCGGGGGTGACGATCCCCAAGCGCGGGTTCGTGCGCGCCCACCTCACCGACGACAACGATGTGAAACTTCCCGCAGTCAGCTACGACCGGCTGCGCGATCTGATCGACGCGTCGGGTGGCCGGATCCCGGACCTGTTCGCCGCGGAGGCCGCGGCCTGGGAGGCCAAGGTCGAGGCCGAGCAGAAAGAGGCCGAGAAGGGAAAGGCAGAAGCGGAGCGCGCGGAGGCGAAGGACCTCGCGGCCGAGCCTGCCGACACGGACACGGACACGGACACGGACACGGACGGCACCACGACCAAGGCAGGCGACACCGAAGCGTAGGACCACCAGCGGCGCGGTGCGTTATCCCCCAAACCGGGCATGCGCATCCTCGTCGATCTATCGGCTTGACTTCCGTCGGTAGGCTGACAGCCGGATGCGCGATCTGGTGACCACGTGGGACGGATGACCCCCGCCCCAATTCACCAGACCTGTGGACACCGACGGTGCCGGAACCGACACAACCGATGACACCGTCAGCGCCGACGCCAACCCTGCGCGGCGACACCATCCCGAACCACAGACCGACAGCGAGAACGCAGTTCGACGGCGGCCCGCCGCCGATGACCGGCACGCGGCCCACACGCGCGCGGGAGTAACGTGGACGACCGTCGAATTCGCTCGGCGCCGCCGAGCGAATCTGCGCAGTCGCAACTCAGCCCCCGCGACCTCCCGAGGATTCATACATGCCACCGCTTCGTTCACGGACAACCACCATCGGCCGCAATGCCGCAGGCGCTCGCGCACTGTGGCGCGCCACCGGTATGACCGACTCCGACTTCGGCAAGCCGATCGTCGCCATCGCGAACTCCTACACCCAGTTCGTGCCGGGGCACGTACATCTGAAGAACGTCGGCGAGATCGTGGCCGACGCGGTGCGCGCCGCGGGCGGTGTGCCGCGTGAGTTCCACACCATCGCGGTCGACGACGGCATCGCCATGGGTCACGGCGGCATGCTCTACTCGCTGCCTTCGCGCGAAATCATTGCCGACTCGGTCGAGTACATGGCGAACGCGCACACCGCCGACGCGCTGGTGTGCATCTCCAACTGTGACAAGATCACTCCCGGCATGCTCAATGCCGCAATGCGCCTGAATATTCCGGCCGTGTTCGTCTCCGGCGGTCCGATGGAGGCAGGCAAGGCGGTCGTCGTCGGCGGTGTCGCGCAGGCACCCACCGATCTGATCACCGCGATCGCGGCCAGCGCCAATATGAACGTCAGTGAGGAAGGGTTGAGCGAGGTCGAGCGCAGTGCGTGTCCGACCTGTGGCTCCTGTTCCGGCATGTTCACCGCGAACTCGATGAACTGCCTCACCGAGGCGCTCGGACTCGCGTTGCCCGGCAACGGTTCCACGCTGGCCACCCATCAGGCTCGGCACGCGCTGTTCGAGCGCGCGGGCAAGGTGATCGTGGATATCGCGAATCGCTGGTACCGCGAGGACGATGCGTCGGTGCTGCCGCGGAATGTGGCCAACGCCAAGGCCTTCCGCAACGCGATGGCACTTGACGTCGCGATGGGCGGCTCCACCAACACGGTGCTGCACACGCTGGCCGCCGCACAAGAGGGTGAGATCGACTTCGATCTGCACACGATCGAGGAGACCAGCCGCCGGGTGCCGACCCTGTCCAAGGTCTCCCCCAACTCCGATTACCACATGGAAGACGTGCACCGGGCCGGCGGCATCCCCGCCATCCTCGGCGAGCTGCGGCGCGCGGGCCTGCTGGAGACCGACGTCAGCACGGTGCACACCAAGAGCTTCGACGAGTGGCTCGACACCTGGGATATCCGCTCCGGCAAGGCTTCCGAGGAGGCGATCGAGCTGTTCCACGCCGCGCCCGGCGGCGTGCGCACGACCGAGCCGTTCTCCACGAACAACCGCTGGTCCTCGCTGGACACCGACGCCGAGGGCGGCTGCATCCGCGACCTCGAGCACGCCTACACCCAGGAAGGCGGCCTGGTCGTGCTGCGCGGCAATATCGCCGTCGACGGCGCTGTCCTCAAGACCGCGGGCATCGACGAGGAGCTGTTCTCGTTCCAGGGTCCCGCGGTGGTCGTGGAATCTCAGGAAGCGGCCGTCTCGGCGATCCTCGGTAAGAAGATCAAGCCGGGCGACGTGATCGTGGTGCGCTACGAGGGCCCGAAGGGCGGGCCCGGTATGCAGGAGATGTTGCACCCCACCGCCTTCCTGAAGGGTGCTGGCCTCGGCAAGGAGTGCGCGCTGATCACCGACGGCCGCTTCTCCGGCGGCACCTCGGGCCTGTCGATCGGCCACATGTCCCCCGAGGCCGCGGGCGGCGGCACGATCGGCCTGATCGAGGACGGCGACCAGATCCGCATCGACGTCACCACCCGCACCCTCGAGGTGCTCGTCGACGATGCCGTCCTGGCCGAGCGTCGCGCGAAAATGGAAGCGTCCGAACGCCCCTGGCAGCCCGTCGACCGCGTCCGCCCCGTCACCACGGCCCTGCGCGCCTACGCCGCCCTCGCCACCTCCGCCGACAAGGGCGCCGTCCGCTACGTCCCGTAGCAGCTCGCCCGAACGGCGCCCCCTGCCGAACGACAGGGGGCGCCGTTTCCGTTGGGCGGAACCCTTCGTCCCCGCCCTGCTGCACGGGACTATGCCACGACAGCCACCCGGTCAGATCACAGCTGAATCTTTACCGACCCACAGCACATCGACATCTTCATGGGGTATTCTCTCGGAGATTTCGCATAATTTGTCGAGTGCGGCGAGGACCACTCGCGCTTGTGCGACGATGCCAAAGCCTGCCGGAGTGAGCTGAACCCGGCGGCTGGTCCGGTGGAACACTTTGTGCCCGAGCACACGTTCCACCTGCTGTATCCGCCGCCCGAAGTGCCCCGCGGATACGTAATGCCGGTCGGCCGCACGACCGAAATGCAGTTCGTCGGCCAACGTGACGACATATCGCAGCGAGTCAATATCCACCACAGGCTCCCATCAGCGAACCAAACCGCGCGGGCCACCCGGCAGAAAGTACACCAGCCAGCGATTGGTTCTCAGGTGTATCGCCGACAGCGAACGCCGCTAGCTCGGCAGCCAGTTCGTCGGGACCGATGATGCGCAACACGGAACCTCTCGTCGGTGTTGTGAAGACGCGGCCCACCAAGCATGCATCGGATGCCACCCGCCGAATTGAACAAACATGCTGCCGAAGTGTTCCCCGACTCGCGGTCATCCGACGCCGCACCCGCGCGCGAACAATGACCCGCTGTCATCGAATCCGAGCTTCGGAGAACGGCTGAACTACCCACTTCGGGCGCTGCGCCGCTATCCAGGCATAATCCGCATTTCTCTAGCCTGTGAGCGGGCAGGCAGGTTTGGGTGACACACCTGGTCGGATAGACGGGGGTGATCCCACAATCACGCGAGAACCGCGCGATCATGACCGAACTGGTACGTGATCACCTTGGGTGTACACGACGCCGCAGAGCAGCAGGCTGCCGTGATCTCGATGGTCTTCTCGGTGCTGACGGATGACCGCACGCGCGACTTCGTCCTGCAATGGTGGAACCCTGCTCGGCGCCGACGGCCAGTACGGACGCGAGCCCGCCTTCCCGCCAGAGGGAAACTCAGGACGATCGCAACAGGCGCAATCTCGGCGGCGTGCAATCTCGCGACGCCAGCTTCTGTTGTCGTACAACGAGTTTCGACCAGAATTCAGACTTTCGCATCGCAGCACATTCGATCCCGCAAACAGATAGCGAAAGCACCTGTGTCAGTATTGTGTTGACGATGTGGTCCGGTGAAGTGACGATGCGCCCCAGCGCGATTACCCTCTACGGCAGCATCGGCACGGCCGGACTGCATGCCTACCACTGGGGGCAGGTGCTGATGGCCAGGAAAGGCGAAATGATCCTCGCCAACGCGGCGGGAAAGATGGCGACCTGCCGCACTGCCGTCATTCTGCCCGGCGTCCACCACGCAATAGTTCGCGGCACAACCGACGGCAGTATAATCGTGTTTCCCGCAGAATCCGCCGGGGGCTGCGAATTGGCGCGGTCGCCTTCGCCCCCGGACTCGCCCGAAGCGTGGGCCAGGGCGGGGGCTGCGATCGCCGATCGACTCGACAACATCGAGCAGTGGGCCCAACACCTGTCACTTCCCCCACCGCCGCCGACAGAGCCGCCACGGCACCCCGCCGTCGAAATGACCTTGCGGCTGCTGCCTGACCGAATTCAGGAGGGATCGGTCCGGCTGCGCGATATCAGCCAGGACGTCGGACTCTCCGAAAGCAGGCTCGCCCATCTATTTTCGGCTCAGGTCGGCTTGGCGTTCCGTCCGTACGTCAGGTCTCTGCGCGTGACTCGCGCGATCGAACTGGCGGCACAGGGACACTCACTCACCGAGGCCGCGTATGAAGCGGGGTTCGCGGACAGCGCCCATCTGACCCGCTCCTGTCACGTGACGATCGGCATTGCGCCGACCGTCCTCACTACCCGGTTCCAGATCACGCTCGAGCCGTAGCAGGTTGTTCAAGGCAGTATCGAAAACCGCCGTGGTCATGGGGAATCCGCCCGCCCGACTGGAGGTCCATGTGTCCGGCGCAACCCTTCGCGCTTCCACCCCAACCACCCAACGGGGCTATCGGTAACTGCCGGACCAGAACGTTGGCATGGCCTTCGCCGGAGTCAGTGTGCTGCTGCCCGTCCAGTACTCGGGCAGTGCCATCCTCTGCAGAATTCCGTTGGTCCGCATTTCCTTATCGGTGAATCCGGCGCTGAACAGGGCCGCCTCGGCATCGCCGAGGCTGGCGCCGCGGTCGATCACCCGATCCATCGCGACGGCGGCGCCCATGGGAGTGTGGCCATACGTGGCCGCAGGGGATCTGGCGGAGTCGATGATCTGCTCGCGCGTCCGGTAGTAATTGCGGATCCAGCCGAAGCGGCCCGCCTCCACAGCCTGCACCATATTGGCGACCTCCGCTTCCTGGCGCAACCTCGAGCGGGAACTCAACGGCGAGCGCCTGCGGCCCATGAGATATTCGGTCACCGGTGAGGCGTTGACCGTGTTGAGCGCGGCGAGCCCGGTGACGAGCCGCTGCGTGCCGGACATGCTTGCCCCGGCCCCGGCTCCGTCCCGTGGCGCTACACCCTCGGCCCGCTCGGCGCGATGATCGCCGCCGCCGAGCACGACCACCGAACCATTCCCACCCCCGCCAAAACACAGGAAAGAATGCTCCGCATATCCCGATCACAAAATCTCGACCACCTCCTCGTAATCAATGAATTTTTTTTGCCGCCTCGCGCACCACGCCAGAAACACCGGTGATTGCGTATTGCGGGAATGGTTGAATGAACGGAAAACCGCAGAATTCTGCGCCCGCATCGTCGCGCCCGACGCATACGGCGAGTGGACGGAAAACGGTGTCATCGTGAAATTCTTTCTCGAATTCGACAACGGCACCGAAAAAATAGACGACGTGACGCGGAAGCTCGACGGCTACCGGGAACTATCCCGCGCGGGCATGGCCATTCCGATTCTGTTCGTATTCGCCCACCCGCGAAGCACCGACCGGTACGACCTGAATATTCGGGGAGGCGAACTACCAGGGGCCGATGCCGATCAAGGGGTTGCCACCGTGTAGCCAGATCCAGGTGCCGACGGCGGCGGCGATGGCGAGGATCAGGACGGCGAAGGAGCCGTAGGCGGGGCGGGTGGCCCAGCCGCGGTTGCGGTCGAAGGACAGGCGTCCCGGTCCGGTCAGGATGATCACTGAGGCGGTGCCCGCCAGGATGGATTCCAGTTCGACACCGGTGGCGACCTTGTATTGGAAGCCGGGAAGCATGCCCTGCTTCCAAGCCCACGCGTCCAGGATGACCGCGAGCACGGCGCCCGCGGCGAGCGGGGTGGCCAGGCCGAGGACAAGCAGTCCGCCGCCGCCGAGTTCGCCGGCCGTCACGAGGATGGTGGCCATCGTCGGGTGGTCCCAGCCGCCGTTGGCCATCATGTCGCGGGTGCCGTCCAGGCCGGGCCCGTGGAACCAGCCGGTGAGCTTCATCAGCCCGTGGTAGACGAAGGTGCCACCGACGACCAGGCGCAGCACGAACAATCCCAGATCGAGGGTGCCGCGGCGATTGTCAGCGTTGCGACGGCGCAGCGGTCGACTCGGCTCGCTCGGCGGGTTCGCGGCGGGCGGGATGCTGGCGTACGTGTAGGCGGGTGCAGTGTCTGCCTGGTTCGCGTGCTCGCCGACGGCGGGGACCTCGGGGTCGAGACCGAGCTCGTCGTCCGTGCGCGGCACGTCCTTGGTCAGCTCAGGGCCCTTCCTCAGCGAAGGGAGCTGTTCGGTCGGTGAATCGAACGGGCTGCTCACACCGCTGCCGGTGGTCGAAACCGCCTCCTGCTCCGCCGTCGACGGCGGCGTGCCGCCTGCGGATCCGGTGGCCGCGGGTGTGTCATTCGACTTGTCGGTCATGACGCCCCCACGCCGACACTCGGCTCGGGCGCGCTCGACGCGCACCGTGACATGGTTTCCTCGCTCACGACCGCACCTCACCCATGTTCGGTTCCGGCGCGCGCGAGGCGCACTGTGTTGATCGTTCGCTCACAGACTCGCTCACGGCTTAACACCCTATGCCGCTGCGGGCGACGACGGGCGGTCTGCAAGCAACGGCGTGTCAGCTTCCGGGGTTTCGGGCGACAACACCCGACCCGGGAGGGGCGCGACGGCCGGTGTTTCCGTAACGTCTGAACCATGAGTTTGGTTGTCGCGGGCCGCGTCGCCCTGAGCTTGGCGCTCGGCTCCGTCCTGCTGGCAGGCTGCGCCCGGTTCGATGATTCAGCTTCCAGTCCGTTCACCCCCGAGCCGACCGTCAATCCCGCCGACCCCAAACCGCCCAAGCAGCCGCCGACCCCGGGCGCTCGCCCGACCGGGCCGTGCATCGATCCCGACCCGGCGGTCGTGGCGACCTGCATGGACACCACCGGCGGTCTGATCGCCCTCGGTGACAGCGCACTGGTGGCCGAGCGGCGCACGGGACGCATCCTGAAGGTGGTGTCGGTGGACCCGAGCAGCCCACAGGAAACTCCGACAGAGGTCGCGCGCGTCGACGTGGACGGCTCCGGCGACGGCGGGCTCTCCGACATCGCACTCTCCCCGACCTTTCGCGAGGACGGGCTGATTTACGCCTACGTCACCACCGCCACCGACAACCGGGTTGTCCGCATTGCGGAGGGCGGCCCACCGAAGGCGATCCTGACCGGAATCCCCAAGGGCGCCACCGGTAACCACGGTTCGATCGAGTTCGTCACACCGACGCAGATGCTGGTGCTGACCGGCGATGCGGGCAATCCGGGCGCTGCCGTGTCACCGTCCTCGCTGGGCGGCAAACTGCTGCGGGTCAGCTCCCCGGCGCCCGGGTCGACGGCGGAGGTCGTGGTGTCGGGCATCGGCACCGCGGGCGATGTCTGTGGCGACGGCAAGGACAGCGTCTGGATCACCGACCGCACCGCGACCGAGGACCGCCTGCAACTGCTCGCCAAGGACGGCACCGTCACCACCGCGTGGACCTGGCCCGACCGTCCCGGCGTCGCAGGATGCGCGGCGGCCAGCGACGGCGTTGCTATCGCACTGACCGGAGCGAAAGCGGTGGCGATCGCCATCGCCGACCCGAATACGCACGCCGTGACCTCCTCGCCCAGCCTCATCGCACAGGACAAGTACGGACAGCTCGGCGGCGCGGCGGCCGGCGGCGACGGCACCATCTGGGTGGCGACGGTCAACAAGACCGATGGTCAGCCCGGACCGTTCGACGACCGCGTAGTGCGGATCCCGCCGCCGCAGGGCGGTGGCGGGTCGGACTGACCGCACCATGCAGAATCGGGCCGCAACACCTGGTGTTGCGGCCCGATTCTATTGCGGCAGGAGGTAATTCAGCCCGAACTCAGCCGCAGGCGGCGAGCACGAGTTCGCGCACCCGGGCGGCGTCGGCCTGCCCGCGGGTGGCCTTCATGACATCACCGACGATCTTGCCCGCGGCCTGGACCTTGCCGGAGCGGATCCGATCGGCGATGTCCGGGTTCGCGGCGAGCGCCTTCTCGACCTCGGCCTGTAACGCGCTGTCGTCGCTGACCATGCCCAGCCCCTTGGCGGCCACGATCTCGGCCGGGTTACCCTCGCCCGCCAGCACGAAGTCGACGACCTGCTTGGCGACCTTGTTGTTCACCGTCTTCGCCTCGACCAGCTTGATCACCTCGGCGACCTGGGCGGGCGTGATGGGCAGGTCCTCCAGCGAAACCTCGCGCTCCTTGGCCTTTTCGGTGAGGTAGGCAACCCACCAGGAGCGGGCCTCATTGGCCGGGGCGCCCGCGTCGACGGTGGCGATGATCAGGTCGAGCGCGCCCGCGTTGACGAGGTCACGCATCACCTCGTCGGACAGCTCCCAGTCGGCCTGGATCCTGGCGCGGCGCAACCACGGGTACTCGGGAATGGTATTGCGCAGCTGCTCCACCCAGTCCGTTTCGGGCGCAACGGGTTCCAGGTCGGGCTCGGGGAAGTAGCGGTAGTCCTCCGCGGTTTCCTTGACCCGGCCCGGCGAGGTGCTGCCGTCCGCCTCGTGGAAGTGGCGGGTCTCCTGCACGATGCTCAGACCCTCGGCCAAGCGCGCGGCCTGACGCCGCATTTCGAAGCGGACCGCGACCTCGACGCTCTTGAGCGAGTTCACGTTCTTGGTCTCGGTGCGGGTGCCGAATTCCTGTGCGCCGACGGGCATCAGCGACACGTTGGCATCGCAGCGCAGCGAGCCCTGCTCCATCTTGACGTCAGAGACGCCGAGCGACTTCAGCACCTCACGCAGGGCGGTCACGTAGGCGCGTGCCACCTCCGGCGCACGCTCCCCCGAGCCGGTGATCGGCTTGGTGACGATCTCGATCAGCGGCACACCGGCCCGGTTGTAGTCCAGCAGTGAGTGACTCGCGCCGTGGATGCGGCCGGTCGCACCACCGACGTGCAGCGACTTGCCCGTGTCCTCTTCCATGTGCGCACGCTCGATCTCGACGCGGAAGACGCTGCCGTCGTCGAGCACCACATCCAGGTGGCCGTCGGTGGCGATCGGCTCGTCGTACTGGCTGATCTGGTAGTTCTTGGGCTGATCGGGGTAGAAGTAGTTCTTGCGGGCGAACCGGCCCCACGGGGTGATCGAACAGTTCAGCGCCAGCCCGATCCGGATCGCCGACTCGACCGCCTTCTCGTTCACCACCGGCAGCGAGCCGGGCAGTCCAAGGCACACCGGGCACACCTGAGTGTTCGGTTCCGCGCCGAACTCGGTGGGGCAACCGCAGAACATTTTGGTCGCGGTATTCAGCTCGACGTGAACCTCCATGCCCAGCACCGGCTCGAACCGGGCGATGACATCGGCATAGTCCATCAGGTCGTCGGAGGGTGCGCTCATGGCGATAAGTCTATTCACCCGCCCGCCGTCGGATTCCGAGGGTTCCTGCGGCCGATCCGGCGGCGGCTACCAGCCACTATCGGCAGCCACGTCGATCACCGTCGGTGTCGGAGTGGCTGCCGGGGGGCCGCGATTACTTCGGCGGTATCCGCTGGGTCAGCCAGGTGGTGACGTAGGTCAGCACCTCTGGCGAGATGGTGGTCTCGATATTGTTGTATTCGCTGGGCAGGCCGGTCTCGGTGGGCTGCATAAGGTGGTTGAGGCCGGGGAAGGTGAGCACCGTCGCGTCCGGGTCGGCGGCGAGGTTGTCACGCATCGGCTGTTCGTTCTGGGCGGCGGGAACCTGAAGGTCCTTGCCACCGTAGAAGGCGAGGACCGGCACACGCAGCGCTTTCAGTGCGGGTGCCGGATCGTAGGCGACCAAGGCCGCGAAGTACGGGGTGATCTGAGCGTCGAGGTCGGCTGCCTTGGCACGCTTGTCCTCCGGGAGGGCCGCGTTCTGTTCGCGGGCCAGTTTATTGGCACCCTCGATATCGCCGGTCCGCAGCAGGGTGGTCAACGCGGCGGTGTCGCGGACCTGCCTGTCCAGTTCTCCGGGCGGGGTGCCCTGTGCCGCGCCGATCAGTTCGGTCTGCTCGTTCACCACATCGGCGCCGACCACGGATGGACCTGCCATCGCGATGACGAACGCGACGCCGCTGTCGGGGCGCGCGGCCACCAGTGGCGCGAGGTAGCCGCCCTCGCTGTGGCCGAACAGTCCGACACGAGCCCGGTCGATGTCCGGACGGCTGCGCAGGAAACTCACACCTGCCGCGGCATCGCCCGACAGGTCGGTGTAGTTCGCTGCGTCGAGGTTGCCGCCGGTGCCGCCGACACCGCGGTCGTCGGTGCGCAGCACCGCGTATCCCGCACGAGTCAGGGTGTCCGCGATGAGCAGGAACGGCTTGTGGCCCATCATTGTCTCGTCGCGATCCTGAGGGCCGCTGCCGGTGATCAGCAGCACCGCAGGGAAGGGCCCGTTGCCCTGCGGCTGAGTGAGCGTGCCCGCGATGGTGATGTCGCCGCTGCGGTAGGTGATGTCCTCGGAGCGGTACGGGAAAGGCGGTTTCGGCTCCTGTGGCCGCGGAAGCGGAGCGACCTTGCCGCGCTCCATCGCCAACGCGAAACTCTGCCCGCCCTGGATGAAGTCACCGGTGATCTTGCCCGCGCCTGCGTCGTACCTGCCGTGGAACTTCGGGTCACCCGGGACGTCGGCGATGGCGAATTCCACCGCGTCACGGTCGGTCTTGACGTCCTTCAGCGGTGTCTCGTGCACACCCTGCACGGGGATATCGATGGTGGCGGTGCCGTCGTCGGCGAAGCTCACCCCGATCTCGAGCGGCTTCCCCGGGGTCTGGATCGTCCCCTTCCAGTCACCGGTCAGCGGGTTGGGCGGGTTGTCGGATCCCGACGAACACCCGGCCACCACGGCGGCAACGACAAACAGAACGAACGCGATCACTCGTCCATTGCGCATAGCCACCACAGTACCGACGCCGCGGAAATGATCGGATGAATCACCGGAAGGCCGAGCGTCATCGGTCGTCCGCGTCGCCGCAGCTAGTGCCCGGTTTCACCGGGCGCCAAGCGATCCCATCTTCAGTTCGCAATCACACTGAGCGTCCATTGGCAACTCAGCCGAAGAATGCCTCCGCTTCGCGGTAGCGGTCTTCCGGGACCCGCTTCAACTGCTTGGTGGCCTCCGACAGCGGGACCAGATCGATCGAGGTGCCACGCAGGGAGACCATTTGGCCGAAGTGTCCCGCGTGCACGGCTTCGGCGGCGTGCAGGCCGAAGCGGGTGGCGAGGACGCGGTCGTAGGGGGTCGGGCTGCCGCCGCGCTGGACGTGGCCGAGGACAGTGGTACGGACTTCCTTGCCGATGCGGCGTTCGATTTCGACGCCGAGCTGCTGAGCGACGCCGGTGAAGCGCTCATGGCCGAACTCGTCGATGCCGCCCTCGCGCAGCGCGAATCCGGAATCCGGCGCCGGGTGCGCGCCCTCGGCGACAACGCAGATGAAGTGCTTGTCGCCGCGCTGGAAGCGGCGCTTGATCATGGTGCACACCTCGTCCACGTCGAACGGCACCTCGGGCACCAGGGTCAGGTGCGCGCCTGCGGCCATACCCGCGTGGATGGCGATCCAGCCCGCGTGGCGTCCCATCACCTCGACGAGCATCACGCGCTGATGCGATTCCGCGGTGGTGTGCAGCCGGTCGATTGCCTCGGTGGCGATGGAGAGCGCGGTGTCGTGGCCGAACGTGACGTCGGTGCAGTCGATGTCGTTATCGATGGTCTTGGGCACCCCGACCACGGGGACCCCTTCGTCGGAAAGCCAGCTCGCGGCGGTGAGCGTGCCTTCGCCGCCGATCGGGATGAGCGCCTCGATGCCGTTGTCGTCGAGGGTCTGCATGATCTGTCCGAGCCCGGCGCGCAGCATATCCGGATTGGTGCGTGCGGTGCCGAGCATGGTGCCGCCCTTGGTGAGCAGCCGGTCGGTGCGATCGTCGTTGAGGATCGGGATCTTCCGGTCCTCCAATAGACCACGCCAGCCGTCCTGGAAGCCGATGATCGCGTCTCCGTAGCGGCCGTTCGCTGTGCGAACGACGGCGCGGATGACCGCGTTCAGTCCTGGGCAGTCTCCGCCTCCGGTCAAGACTCCGATGCGCATGGCCGATATCTTGCCCCGCACCGCGGGGCCGTAGGGCCCCGCCCCCGTGAACCCTGGGTTACGGAAACGGTCAGTAGACATAGACAATCGCATTCTCGCCGCCGGTGCAGGTGCCGAACTCGTCGCCGGCTGTCCATTCCATGGTGTAGTCCCGTTCCTTGGCCCGCCCTTAGGCGACTATCGAGCGCGTGCTTCCCGCGTCGCTGACGCCGCCCACATAAGCTTTGCGCACTTCCTCGGCGAAGGGGCAACTGGTGACCTTGTTGCCGACCGCCGACGAACTGAATCGACCGAACGCCTGTTGTTACCCGGTCAAGTCAGGAGCAGGCGCCGCCGGAAAGTTCATCGAGGTGCTGTGACATCAGCGTCGCCAACTTGTCCAGCACCGTCATTCCGTCCGAGAACGCGCCAGAATCGGGTTGTGCCGCAATAGCGACGGCGATCTGACCAGCCGGCGTCGGCACCAGCCCGAACTGCCGCACCAAGTATGCGCCGGAGAGGTCGGGACCCCAGCCGCCCTTGAATTCGGCGCCGGTGAACGCGCCCAGTCCCCAGCGCTGGTTGGGCGTGATCTGCTCCATCAGCGTGATGACGTTCCCCGTCTGCGGCAGGCACGGCAGCCGCGACACGAAGCGAACCTGGTCGGCCAGCGTCCACTCCGCCTGACCGAATGCCGAGTGCTCGGATCTGGTCCTCGTCGCCGGCACCGTGGTTCTGGTGTCACCGCCCTCACGCAGCACGGCCTCCACCGCCTTCGCCGCTTCCTGACCGCTGCCGAGCGATTGCCACAGGGTGTCGGCGGCGGCATTGTCCGAGGCGGTGATCGCCGCGGTGGCGGCATAGGTCGAGTTCGCGGAATTGCGGCGCAACGCGGCAACCGTCAGTGGGACCTTCATGGTCGACCAGGCGGGTCCGGTGGTCCAGTCACCGAAGGTGACCATTTTGTCGCCGCCGACCGGCATGATCGCCATGCCGACATGGCCGCGCAGGCCTGCCTGCAGTTCGACGAATCCGGCGGCGAGCGTGCCGGGAATGGTCATCGACAGGTGCTGCTGGTCGGTGTGCGCCGCGGCCTGGGTGATGCTCGACGGCGGCGCGGCGGAGTTCGCACCGGAACCGGTCCCACAGGCGGTCAGCGGCAGCAACGCGGCCAGCGCCGCGGCGCCGAAAACCGTTCGGAAGTGCCTGGATCGATCAGTAGACATACACCACCGCGTTCTCACCGCCGCTGCACGTGACCACTTGGCCCTCTGCGACGCAATTCATCGTGTAAGTCCGGCCGGTGACCGGGCTTGTCGCCACCACCGAGCGTGGTGCGCGTGAGGCGTTGGCGGTGGCGGACTCGGCGTAAGCCCTGCGGACCTCTTCGGCGAACTCGCAACTGGTTACCTGGCTGCCCGCGGCCACTCGGGTGAACGCCCCACGCCCGGTTCCACCTGCCGAGCAGGGGCGCGCACTCTCGGGCAGCGCGACCGGAGTGGACGACGTGGGCGCGGAGGTCGTCGTGGGCGCTGTCGAGGTGCTCGGTGTGGTGCTGTTGCGGGTCGTCGGCGCCACCGACGACCCGGCCTCGGCGCCGGTGGCGGAGGTCCCTGAGTCGCTGGAGCCGAGCAGCTGCCAGCCCACCACACCGCCGACCGAAAGCACGACAACGGCGAGCACACCGATCAGGATCGGCGTAACGATCGATCGCCGCTGCGGCGGCGGGAAGTACGGGTCCGCCGCCGCATCCGGCCCGTAGTAATCGTCGTCGTCGTCATAGTCGCCGGGCGACACATAGTCTTCGTGGGCGCGAGAATCGGCCGCCGCCGAATAGTCGGGCGCGCGCAAGTCACGACCTGCGGCGTGCTGCGGTTGGTACGCCTGCTGGAAAGGCGAATTCGACGGGCTATTGGAGAACTGTTGGGGATCCGAAAAAGGCTGTGCCTCGGGATAGAACGGCGGCTCAGGACGCTGCGGCGCCTCGTACCGCTGCGTTTCCTGGGCCTGCTGTGGATCCGAATACTGTTGTGCACCAGGATGTTGGTCCGCGAACGGAGGCGGTCCGGAATTCGGCTGCGGTACTGCATAGTGCTGCGGATCCGCGTATTGCTGCGCGCCGGGATGCTGCGCATCCGAATACGGCTGCGGCTGCGAGTACTGCTCGCTTTCCTGATAAAGATGTGCATCCGGAAAAGGCCGAACGGGCGGCTGTTGTGTGGGCTGATAGGACGCGGGCGGTCCGAACGGCGACCCCGCAGGCTGTTGCGGCGGCAGCGGCGTGAACTGGAGGTCGGTCTGAGTCACCACTGTCGGGCCGGTGGGGTGGATCACCAGCTCGCCCGTCGTCTCCGGCGGAATGAAGGCCGAATGCCGTTGCACCAGGGTGGGATCGGACTGACCGAAGGTCGCGGGGTCCGGCGCACGCACCACGAACGTGGGACTGCTCGCCGTCGCCGGGCTGCCAAGGGCGGCTCGGGCGGCCCGCGCCAGATCCGCCGCCGTGGGATACCGGTCGGCGGGGTCCTTGGCCATGCCGCGGGCGATCACTGCGTCCATCGAGGCCGGGATCCCTGGCCGCTGCACGCTCGGTCGCGGTGGCGCCTGGGACAGGTGCGAGCGGATCAGCACACTCATACTCGCCACCGGGAAGGGTGTTGATCCGGTGAGGCACTCGTGCAGCACACAGGCCAGCGAATAGATGTCGGCGCGGCCGGTCACCTGGCCGACGTCGAACCGCTCCGGCGCCATGTACGTATAGGAGCCGATGGCCATCCCGACCTGGGTCATCGCGCTGTCGCCCTCGGTGTGGGCGATGCCGAAGTCGACAAGATAGGCGAAATCCGCGTCGGTCACCAGGATGTTGGCAGGCTTGACGTCGCGGTGTACCAGGCCGTCGGCGTGTGCGGCGTCCAAGCCCGCGGCGATCTGCTCGATGATCCCGATCGTGCGTTCGGCGCTCAACGCCCCCTGGTGACGCAGCAACGAACGCAGATCTATGCCGGGCACCAGGCGCATGTCGATGAACAGCACGCCATCGATCACGCCCCAATCGTGGATGGGGATGATGTGCGGCTCGGCCAGTCGTGCGGCGGCCTGCGATTCGCGCCGGAAGCGCACCTGGTAGGCCGGGTCCTGGGCTAGCTCCTCCGAGAGCAGCTTCACCGCAACCACGCGGTCCTTCACCGCGTCGTAGGCCTCGTAGACCTCGCCCATGCCGCCTTTGCCGAGTAGCGAGCGCAGCTCATACGGCCCGAATCGACTTCCGACCCTCCGACCTGGTCCGTCCACCCCGTCATTCCTCCACATCCTGGGCCGAGATCACGCACCGCCAATCACGTCGGTTCGCGACCGGGTTCTGCCCGTCAAACAGTGGATTCTCCTGGTGACACCACCCCGTGGTCAAACGCAAACACGATCGCGGCGGCCCGATCGCGCAACTCGAGCTTGCCGAATATGTGTCCGACATGGCTTTTCACGGTGACTTCCGAGATGCCGAGTTCACGAGCGATCTCGGTGTTGACTCGGCCGCGGCCGATCAGTTCGAGCACTTCGTACTCGCGTACGGTCAGCTCCGCGAGCCGGGAGTCATGGGGGCGCACGGGTCGCACGGTGCGGTAGGCGGTGAGCACCCGGCCGGTGACCGCGGGGTCGAGCCAGGCTCCGCCCGCGGCCACCGTCCGCACCGCGCGGATCAGATCCTCGGCGGGCGAATCCTTGAGGATGAACCCGGCCGCCCCCGCGCGCAGCGCACCCGACAGCAACTGGTCGTCGTCGAAGGTGGTGAGCACGAGAACCGGCGGGGCGTCGTCTTTGGTACGCAGCATTCGCGTGGCATCGATGCCGCCGATGCGTTTCATGCGTAGGTCCATGAGAACAACGTCGGGGCGTCCGTTCACGAGTGCGGCAGGCACTTCGTCCCCGTCCGCGCATTCCGTGACGACGAAACCGTCCCGCCGGCGCAGGATCCGCCGCAGTCCACCGCGAACGAGTTCCTGATCATCGACGACCAGAACGGCGACCTCCTCATTGGTCGGTCCCAATGAGCTCACGCGCCCTCCCGCGCCGAGGTCTGGCCGAGCAGCGAGCACCACGGCCCGGATCGTCCTGCCAACGGGAACTGCGCGCGCACCGACCAGCCGTCGTCGAAGGGACCGGCGGTGATCCGGCCGCCGAGCAATTCGGCCCGCTGTGCCATACCGGACAGCCCCATCCCGTGTCCTCGATTCGGCGGCAAGCCCCCGGGCAATGTGTTGTTCACGACGAGGGTCACCGCGGCGGCGTCCACCGCGAGCCCTACCGTCACCGACGCGCCCGGCGCGTGTTTGACGACATTGGCCAGCGACTCCTGCCCGATCCGGTACAGCGCGAGCCCGACCGCCGCCGACACCGCGCCCAGGTCGGCGGTGCCGGTGTAGCGGACATCCAGTCCCGCGCGCACGAAATCACCGACCAGATCCTCGATGTCCTCGACGCCGGGTTCCGGAGCGTGCTTCGAGGGCGCTACGTCGAGCAGGCCGATGGTGCGCCGGATGTCGGCCATGGCCTGCCTGCCGAGCCGCTCCGCATCGACGAGCGCCTCGACCGCGTCGTCGACATCACGATCGGTCTGCAGCGCGTGCCGCGCCGCGGTGAGATGCAGCAGCGTGATGCTCAGCGAGTGCGCGATCACATCGTGCACCTCGCGAGCGATCCTGCGACGCTCCTCGTCGGCGGCCCGGGCCGCCCGAATGTCCTGGAACTCACGCTCCTGGTACAGGAACCGGCGCTGGTACTGCATCATCACACCGACCAGCCAGCCCAGCGCGATCCCGAGGATGTACATCGGCAGGCCTTCCAGCCGCTCACCCGTCGGGCTCCACTGCAGATTTCCCGCCACATCGAAGGCGAGCAGTTCCACCATCGCGACAACGCCGAAGAACACGCTGGCGCGCTTGGGTGCAATGGCGGCTATCTCGCCGACACTCACGATGAGAACGAACGGGGCGAAGTCCCCCGACACCGGCTGGATCAGGAACATTGCCGTCGCCGCCATCCCGGAGCATGCGACGATCCACGGCCACGGACGCACGCCGAATATGCAGAACAGCGGCAAGGCGATGAACATCACCAGCATGGCCAGCACCGGCACTGCCGTCGGGAAGTAGCTGTGCCGCTGCGCCGTCGCCGCGACGCCGACCAGGAACAGCGCCACATCGGCGCTGACGATCAAAGAGGGCGGGTAGTCGAACGGGAGCTCTTCGATGTTCTGCCTGGCCACCGCGAGAGGGTGGCGCGCGAACGCGACGGTGCGTGACCAGACGGTCCCGGTCTCCCGGAACGGAATCGCCGGTCCGCCGCCCGCAGGCGAGATCATGGCGCGGGTCACATCCATCATCCCAGGCTAACCGCCCGATCGGCCCTGGTCATCGTCCCTGGAGCGGTCCGACCCTCCTACCACGGGCGGAGATCGATTCGGGTCCGTGGCACGAAGACAGCGCTTTTCGGCGTCCGTAGCGTGAACGGCATCCGCTCCGCGTTGCGTCATCCGCGGCCGGAGACGAACACATTCACGGAAGGCGAATGCCATGTCTTGGGAAGATCAGCACGCCCGAACCGACATTGTGCACACCGTGCTCACCCGCGCGGCCGTCGATCCGGACAGTCCAGACCTGTTCTCGGAAATCCCGGGGCTGGAACGGCTCTTCGGCGGCCCGGACGGCCTCTTGCTCGCACTCCGGTATCGGTGGAACCTACATCTCGACGCGAAAATGGAGCAGGCTCTGCTGGAGGGGAAGTCTGCTGTCGAGGTCTACCTCGAGCTCGCTACGGAACAACCAGCGCTGCGGGCGGTGCTCGACGCGCACCATCGTCGCAGCAACCTGACGTCGCGGGCCATGGCGCGATAGACAATGAAAGAAAGTGGGGGACGCCATGTCGGATCACGCGATGTTGGAATTGTCGGACATTTCCAAGCACTACCGGGTGGGTGAACAGACCGTGCGCGCGCTCGACGGCGTCAGCCTGCGCATCGACCCGGGCGAATTCACCTCGATCATCGGACCGTCCGGCTCGGGCAAGAGCACACTGTTGCATCTGCTCGGCGCGCTGGACCGCCCCGATTCGGGGTCGATTCGCTTCCAGGGTGCGGAGATCGGCTCGCTGGAGGAGGAACGCCAGTCCGAGTTCCGGCGCCATCGTGTCGGTTTCATCTTCCAGTTCTTCAACCTGCTTCCGACGCTGACCGCATGGGAGAACGTCGCGATTCCGAAGCTGTTGGACGGTACCGGATTACGCAGGGCCAAGCCGCGCGCGCTGGAGCTGCTCGATCTGGTCGGGCTGGGCGACCGCGCCGCGCACCGCCCTGCCGAACTGTCCGGCGGTCAGATGCAGCGGGTCGCGGTGGCGCGCGCGTTGATCATGGACCCGCCGCTGATCCTGGCCGACGAACCCACCGGCAATCTCGACTCGAAGACCGGTGCTTCGATCCTGAAACTGCTCGGCGATATCGCGGGCAACGGCAACTCGGTGGTGATGGTGACCCACGATATGGGTGCCATCGAGTACTGCGATCGGGTGATCACGTTGCGCGACGGTCGGATCGGCTCCAACGACAAGGTCGACCGCACACAGCGCACGGTTCGGGCATGATCCGGGCTGCGTGGGATCGGCTGCGGCTGTTCAATATCGGCGAGCTGCTCGCGCATCGCGGCCGGACCCTCACGTCGCTGACAGTGATGGCCGTTTCAGCCGGCCTGCTCGTTGCGGTGTTCAGCATCTCCGGCTCGGTCACCGGTTCGGTGGATCGGCTCACCCGCAGCCTGGGCGGCAAGGCCGCGTTGGAGATCACCGGCGTCACCGACGCGGGCTTCGATCAGCAACTGCAACAACGGATCGCCACAACCCCTGGCGTCGAAAAGGCGGTGCCGATGTTGCGCGCCCAGATCGGCAGCGGCACCGAACGCGCCTTGCTGATCGGCGCCGACGCGAGCATCGCCGCGCTCGGCAGCGAGCTGGCGGGCCCTATGGGCGCGCAGGGGGGCACGCTGTTGAGCGTGCCCAACGGCGTGCTCGTCGGTGCCGCGATGGGCCGCATCGAGGGCGAGAAATTCGCACTCGGATCCGGAACCGTCACCGTCGCAGGCGTTCTCGACGACAAAACATCCGAGCAGCTCAACGGCGGTCACATCGTCGCTGCCTCGCTGGGTGTGGCACAGCAGGTGACGGGGCGGACCGGGCGCCTGGACTCCATTCAGATCGTTCCCGCGCACGGCGTCGACCTCGCAACACTGCGCGCCGCGCTCACCGAGGTCGTCGACGGCCGCGCCGTTGTCGCCGAACCGAGTCTGCGCACGGCCCAGGCGGGCGGTGCGATCCAGCTGGTCCGGTATTCGACGCTGATGTCCTCGGCCGCTGCGCTGATCGTCTCGGCGTTCCTCATCTACAACGCGATGAGTATGGCCGTCGCACAACGCAGGCCGGTGTTGTCGCTGCTGCGCGCCATCGGCGGCAAACGCGCGCCCATGGTGCGCGATCTGCTCGCCGAGGCGGCGCTGCTCGGTGTGCTCGGCGGCGCGGTCGGGGCGGTGCTCGGTGTCGTCATGGGCCGCAACGCAATCGACCGGCTGCCTGCCGCAATCGTGCAGTCGGTGGAGGCGCGCACCGAATACCTGGTGCCGTGGTATGCGATTCCCGTCGCGATCGCCGCGTGTGTACTCGCCAGCGTCGCGGCCGCGGCCATCGCGGCACGTCAGGTGTACAAGGTCGAGCCGATCGAAGCCCTGGTCCCGGTCGGGGTGGCACGGACCGACAGGGTGAATCCGATGCTGTGGTGGGCCCACATCGTGGTCGGGCTCGGACTGACCGGCGCGGCGATCAGCGTCGCCGAGGCCGACCTCGGTCGGTTCTCGCTGGCCGCCATCTCCCTCTCGTTCGCCGCGGCCGTTGCGCTCTGCTTCGCCGCGACGGGTCCGATCGTGCGGGCGACCGCCGCGGTGGCCCGCCTGTTCGGCGCTCCCGGCGCCCTGGGCGCGACCACGCTGGAACGCGCACCGCGACGCGTGTGGGCGACAGCCATGACGGTGATGATCGGGGTGGCCGCGACCGTCGCTATGGGCGGTGCGTCGCGCAATATGGTCGATTCGGCCACTGCTACTTTCGACGACCTGGGCAGCACCGACCTCTATGTGAGTCCGACCGCCATGGAGCAATTCCCTACCGGGCCGATGCTGCCGAGCGGCCTGCGGGACAAGATCGCGGCAATCCCCGGTGTGTCCGCGGTGCGCCCGGCGCAGATGGCGTTCGCCACCCTCGGCAGCGGTCGCGTGATGTTGCAGGGGTATCCCACCGAGGTCGACGGTTCGGTGACCAGTGCCGTGGATCGCGATGTGGTGGTGCGCATGGCCGCCGGCGAAGGCGTGGTGATCTCCCGCGATGTCGCCAGATCGCTCGGGGTGGACGCGGGCGCCGACGTCACGCTGCCGACACCGACGGGTGACCACACCACCACAGTGCTGCAGGTGATTCCGTACTTCTCCGCCATCGCCGGCGTGGTCGTGATGGATCTCGGGCAGATGCGTCAGTGGTACGAGCGACCAGGCGAGACGATCCTTGCGGTCACCCTGCAACCGGGCGTGGACCACAGCGCGGTGGCGGCGGCGATCCGGCAGGCGGCCCCGGCAGGCATGCACGTCGACACCGGCGCGGCCACGGTGACCGCTATCTCGTCGAGCGTGCGACAGGGTGCGGCGATGAGCGCGGCCATCCTCTGGATCGTGGTGCTGGTCGCGACGGTGGCGTTGCTGAACACACTGATGCTCTCGGTGCTCGAACGACGCCGCGAACTCGGCGTGCTGCGCGCCATGGGCACCAGCCGGAAGTTCCTGCTGCGTTCGGTGCTAGCCGAGGCCGCAGGCATCGGGTTGATCGGCGCCGCACTAGGTCTCGCGGTCGGCGCGGCGGTGCAGTTCCTGGCCACCGTCGCGATGGGGCATGCCATGACCATCGATATCCGCTACGCACCGAGCCCGATCCTGCTCGTCTACGGGGCCGCCGCCCTGGTGCTCGCCCTGCTCGGCTCCATCCCCCCGGCGCTGCGCGCTGCCCGGATGCCGATCGTGGAGGCGCTGGCCGTCGACTGACTCCCATCGCGGAAGGCAGCAGCCCGTCGTTGCGGCCTGCGCAGGAACGATGGGCTGCGGACGCTATAACGGCGCGGCCGCCCACCAGGTCAGCACGGCATCCTGGGCCGAAGGCGGCGCGGTCTGCGGGTCGCCCGAGGTGCCGTGATAGCTCATGTACAGCAGGTAATTCGAGCGAGCGGGATCGGATTCGAAGCTGACCACCAGTTTTGCCGTGTGATAGAACTGCGCGAGCGGGCCGGGCGGATCCGGAACGATCCATAGATGCGCCGTCTGTCCCGCGCCGTTCTTGCGCGACGGCGTCGCGGTATTCGGCGGTAGTGCGGCCACAACTGCCTGCGCGGCAGCAGCAGACTCGTAGCCGAGGATCGTGTAGTTCATATGGTTGCTGTCGGCGATGTCACGGCTGCACTCCCACGCCACCACCCAGCGACTGGTTTGCAGCAGTTCATCTTTGAGCCGCACGCCGTCCGCGGGCTTGCGCGCCATACACTCCGCATCCTGGAATTCCGCGTCACCGAACGCGCCCGTGCCCTGCGGCAACAGACTCGGAAACGCGCGGCGACTCGGCGCCAACGGATCCGCGGGCAGGGCGGCCGGTGTCGAGACCGTCGTCGACGGCGCGGGCGACGCCGCAGAATCCTCGCCAGGATCCGAGTCGAAGGCCATGACCCCGAGGAACGCGACGACGGCGACTACCGCAACCACGACACCGAGTACAAGCCAGCCGATTGCGCCGGTCGAACGGCTCGGCGGCATCGGCTGTGGGCCACCATAATTCTGCCCGTTCGGCGGCGGATAGCCGGGCGGTCCCGCACCGGGATGTGAGGTCCCCGGGTGCTGCGACGCGGCCTGCATCGGCTGGGCGACACCGGGATTGACGGGAGGCTGCGCCGGGTAGGGCGAATGCTGCTGGGGCGCAACACCATATCCTGGCGAGGGCGCGGCCGGCGCGGGCGCCTGCTGCGCGAATGCGGCCTGGTCGGCGGCAGCAACCTGTGCGGAAGGCACATGCGGCGGCGCTCCGGGCGGCATCGCGGCGACCGGATTCGCGGGCGGCACAGCGAGTGCAGGCCCCGGCCCGGGATATCCGGCAGGAGGGTAGGCCGGGTTGACCTGAACCGTTGCCGCGGGCACCGCCGACGCGGGCGCGGTGAGCGCGCGGCGCGCGGCCGCGGCGAACTCGGTGCAGGTGGCGAAGCGATGCTCGGGACGCTTGGCCATGGCCATGGCGAGCACCCCGTCCAGAGCCGGGTTGAGGCCCTGCCGTTTGGTGGCCAGTGGTGGCGCGGCGTATTGCAGATGGCCGCGGATGATGTCGTTCGGGTCGGGCGAATCGAACGGTGCCATTCCGGTGAACAGCCAGTACAGCGCACAGGCCAGCGAGTACTGGTCGGAGCGATGGTCGAGGTGCCCGCCGGTCATCTGTTCCGGTGACGCATAGGCCAGGGTCGCGGTGAACATGCCGACCTGGGTCAGGTGCGTGGAATCCTCACGCAACCGCGCGATACCGAAATCGGTGAGGAACACCCGCTCGCCCTGCCCGCCGACCGAACGCGCCAACATGATGTTCGCCGGCTTCACATCGCGGTGCAGCACGCCCATGCCGTGCGCGTAATCCAGTGCGCCCGCGACTCCCTCGATGATCTGCACCGCACGCTCGGGCGGCAGCGTCTGCGGATTCACCGTTGCCGCATCGATGCCGTCGATGTACTGCATGGAGATCCACAGCTGATCGTCCTCGGAGCCGCGGTCGTAGACGGCGACGATATTCGGGTGGTCCAAGTGCGCGGCCAGATCGGCCTCGCGTTCGAACCGCGCACGCAACTCGGCGTCGGTGAACAGCTCGCGGTTGAGCAGTTTCAACGCCGTCTGTCGAGACAGCCGAGGATGGCGTGCCAGGTACACCGACCCCATGCCGCCCTGCCCGAGCAGACGCTCGATGGTGAACCCGGCAAACACCTCACCGCTGTTCAGCAACGCGACCCCCTTCGAGGTGATAACAGCACCGTCAGCCTAGTAGTCACAGCCGGACTTCGGTCCGTCCGCAACCCGCGCCGGGCCGAGCCGAGCCGAGCCAGCCGTCCGGCGGGTAGCCCCCTGGCCACGACGTTTCGAATTCTCCGCGAAAATCGGCAAAACTATCCATGAGGCATCATCATCGCGTCACCGTCCAACGGCGCGGTGATGATCTCCGCTGTTCGGTCACCGACCGAACGGGTATTCAGGTAGCAGAGGTAAGTTTTGCACCGCCGATGGACAACGGTCACGTGTTGTGGTGGTGGGGAGGACACGGTGGTGAGGTCTTGAGAACAGTTCGTGCGTGTCAGGCGGTGTTGCACTGTGCTGCCCTCGTCACGCTGCTCGCGATGACCTCCTGTGTCCTGTTGCCGGACAAGCACGAGCCTGCGGCCGCGCCGACGATCACCGTCGACACCGCAGGATCGTGGCATCCAGATTTGTCGGTCACGCTGCCCGACTCGCTCGCCGCGGATTTCACCCAGCTGCAACCCCATCTGCCCGGCCAGGTCGGGATGGCGGTCATGCCGGTCGGTGGCGGCCGGATGACCATCTTCGGCGACTGGACCAGCGGCATCGCGTGGTCGACCATCAAGGTTCCGCTGGCGATAGCTGCTCTGCGCCGCGACCCCGAAGGCGCGGCGGAGAACGCCGAGGCCGCGATCACTGTTTCGGATAACGGTGCGGCCGAGGCACTCTGGGAATCGCTCGGCGATGGCCTCGAGGCGGCACAGGCCGTCCAGGACATTCTCGACGAGGCGGGCGATGCGGTGACCGGTGTGCCCGGACCCCGAACCCGGCTGGACTACAACTCGTTCGGGGCGACCGAGTGGACGCTGGCCAATCAGGCCAGGTTCGCATCGCGGCTGCCGTGCCTTGCACAGGCTGCCACTGTGACCGACCTGATGGAACAGATCACGCCAGACCAGCGCTGGGGCCTCGGCTCGATCGCCGGCGCCGAATTCAAAGGCGGTTGGGGTCCCGACGACGACACCGGCGTCTATCTGGCTCGCCAATTCGGCGTGGTGCCGACCAAGTCCGGAAGCGTCGCCATCGCTCTTGCCGCACAAGCTGATTCGGGCCTGTTCGAGGACGCAACCGGACTGCTCGACCGGATGGCCCAGCTGATCGAGCGCCACCTCGACGAGTTGCGCGGAGGTAAGTGCCCGCACTGACCGTCGCCGAGCACCGTGCCGGTCAGCCCGGCGTGACAAGTCCTGATTCATACGCCAGCACGACCGCCTGCGCGCGGTCGCGCAGGTCGAGTTTCGAGAAGACCTTGGAGACATGGGTTTTCACGGTCTGCTCGGCGACGAACAGGGATTCCGCAATTTCGATGTTGGACATGCCTTTTGCGATGAGTTCGAGCACCTCGCGCTCGCGCGGAGTCAGGGAACC
Organism: Nocardia sp. NBC_01009; assembly: GCF_045208035.1. Classification (NCBI taxonomy): domain Bacteria; kingdom Bacillati; phylum Actinomycetota; class Actinomycetes; order Mycobacteriales; family Nocardiaceae; genus Nocardia; species Nocardia sp. NBC_01009. Next base: position 7,376,645 of record NZ_CP108695.1, read on the forward strand.
CAGCGCCGGAGTGGGTTTGGTGCGGGTCGCGGTGCGGCGTCGAGTGACATCCGCGATGAGCCGCCTGGTCACGGTGGGCGCCAAAAGCGCTTGGCCGTCGGCGACGACCCGGACCGCACGCACCAATTCCTCGGCGGGCGCATCCTTGAGCAAGAATCCGCTCGCGCCGAGACTGAGCGCCTCGTAGACGTAGTCGTCGATGTCGAAGGTGGTGAGCATCAGCACCCGCACCGGCGGATCGAATCCGGCCGCGAGGATGGCGCGCGCGGCATCCAAGCCGTTCATCTCGGGCATCCGCACATCCATCAGCACCACATCCGGGCGCAGCCGTTTGGCCTCGGCGACTGCAACTTTCCCGTCCGGCGCGTCACCGACCACGCTGATATCGGGTTGCGCGGCGAGCAGCGCACCGAAGCCCTGGCGCACCATCGCCTGATCGTCGGCGATCAAAACCGTTATTGCCACCCGCCCACCCTAATCGGCAACCGCCTCGACCCCACTCTCGGCGACCGTCAGCGGTCGGCGATCATCGAACCGAGCGCGCCGGCCGGATCCAGCGGCAGGTCGACGGCGGGACCGAGCGGCAGGCGGGCCCGCACCTCGAAGCCTCCGTCGGAGCGCGCGCCCGCGGTCACCTCGCCGCCCGCGGCGAGCGCGCGAGCGCGCATCCCCGCGATACCGTGGCCGCCGTTGTCGCCCTGCTTGGCGGGTACCGCGCCGGGTGCGTTGCCGACGCTCAGATGCACATCGACACCACAGCTGATCATCACCTGGACCGGGGCGCCGGGGGCGTGCCGCGACGCGTTCGACAGCGACTCCTGCACGATGCGGTACAGCGCGAGCCCGGTGGTTTCCGGTACCGCATCCAGCGGCCCATCGATCGTCCAGTCGAGGTGCACGCCCGCCCGGCGCGCACCCTCGAACAGACCGAGCACGTCCGCGGCCTTCGGCTGCGGCGCATGCTCGGGCAACTGACCATCGCTGCGCAGCACACCGAGCATGCCGCGAATCTCGTTCAATGCCTCCCGCGCGGTGGCGCCGATGGATTCGAATTCCGCGCGGGCGGCCGGCGTCACGCCCACCACCCGATACGGCGCCGTCTGCGCCTGCACCACCACCAGCGACATGTGGTGAGCCACCACATCGTGCAGGTCACGGGCGATGCGGGCCTTCTCCTCTAGGATGGTGCGCCTGGCCCGCTCCAGCTCGTTCTCCTCCTCCTTGCGCAACAACTGCTCGCGCGACTGCACCAGCCAGCGCATCATCAACGCGAGCAGCACGACCGCTGCCAAGGCGATCGGCCAGCCCCAGGCCGAGCCGGCGAGGTCGCCGCCGCCGTCGGCCATGGTGGTGGCGAGTAGCAGGGAGGTCGCGGCCCACGCGACGGCGATGACCGGGACCGCCGCCCGCAGCGCCACCCCGAACAGCAACGCGAACAGGCACAGGATGTGCACCACTTGGATCGGGATCTCATTGTTGGGCTGATGCGGGATCGCCAGCGCGATGACCAGCGCGGACCCCGCCGAGATCGCCCAGCCCAGCGCGGGATTGATGCGGATGAGCAGGATCGGGAACGCAGCGAGTGCGGCGATGAACGGCTGCACCGGCACCGGCACCGCGTGTGTGAGATGCAGAGTCGGCCACGCCACCGAGTAAAAGACGATCGCGACCAGCACGGTGAACGCGTCGAACCACATCCGAGCGTTCATCGACCTGGTCCAGGCACCGCGTTTCTGCTTCATGACTACGACAGTAGAAACCCGACAGCATTGCGGTCCTCATACCCACGGGTGAATTCGCCACCGGTACCCGAGAGGGAGGCGCAAGTCCCGCTCCCCCGACGGCACGGGCCGAGAAACCGCACCGCGGCGTGAGGTGCGCGGGCGCGTCCGATTCATAGCGTCTTGGATCATGAGCACACCGACCACCGCACGGCAGGCCGGCACCGAGTCAGCGGCCACCGACGCACGTCCCCGCGCCGCTCGTTACCGAAGGGGCGCGGCGCTGACGGCCGCGGCGCTGACCACCATGGCGGCCACCGTTGTCCTTGCACCCACAACCCACGCCGCGGTGACTCGGCCTCCGGTGGAGAACGTCGCGGTAGGTGCGGCGGTGTCCATCCTGACCGCGGGCGGCCCCGACGCCGCCACCACCATCCCCGACGATTTCGCTGCAGGCTTCGGTTACCGACCCAGCCTCGTCGACGGTCTGCTCGCGAACCCGGGTGGCGAATGCTCATCGCCGGTCACCCTGCCCGCCGAGTTCGACACCGCATGCAAAGCTCATGATCTCGGCTACGACCTGCTGCGCTACGCCGATCAGCGCGGTGAACCGCTCGGCCCGTGGGCCAGGCAGGCTCTCGACAGCACCCTCGGCCTGCATATGCACGAGGCCTGCGATACCCGCAGCGACCCCTTCTCCCGTGCCCGCTGCAATGCCATGGCCACGATCGCGTCGACGTTCGTCGACATCAACTCCCGCCGACAGGGCTACGCCGCGCCGGTCGCCGAATCACTGTGGAGCACAGCGGATTCTCAGACCAATCGCAGTTTCAGCGGGTGGCTTGCCGTGCTCATCGGTGGTGGTGTGCTCGGCCTCGCCGCCGCGGTAGCCGCTCTCGCCGGCGTCACCCCGTCCCTGCGGCGACCGACCAGGGCCACCGGCGGCGGCCACAAGCCCGTCCGGCGGATTCGCACCGTATCGGTGAATCAGACCGCTGCACTGAGCGTTCCGCGATGACCAACTCGACTGCGACCCCGCCGCCCACCGCTACAGCGGTCGAAACTGCGCACGGCACCGTGACACCGGACATGCAGCACACCGCAACGCTGTTAGGCGCACCAACCCGAAAGCCGTTGGACACCAACCCATCCGGTACACCGATGCCGCACACGCGGATCGGTCGCCGGAATGCCATTGCCAACGGCAGGGTGCCGCGCACGCTCCGGCCGCCGATCGGCACAACACTCGCCGTCGGGGCTGGGGTGCTCATGTCGCTGGCTCCGGGACTGCTGCCGCGCACGCCGGGAGCGCAGGCCGCGCTGACCGGACTTTTCGTCGCCCTCACCCTCGGCGTCGCGGGTTCGGTCCGATTCCTGTCGGCCCGCTGGAACTTCGACATCAATCGACCACTCGCACGGTTTCGTCTGCCACTGCTCGGACTGACGCTGGTCTCGATCGTCGCTGCCGCCGTGCAGGCGGGGCACTGGCAGAACCGGCTGCGCGCGGCGATGGGAACAGTGCCGATCGGGTCGGACTATTGGTTGCACTGTGCGGCCGGGGCCGCACTGATCGTCGGAGGGTGCGCCGCAACCGCCCGGACCGTGGGGTGGGTGGTGCGCAAGCTGGGGTGGTCGCGCAGTGTTGCGGTGACCGCAGTCGCCGCGTCCGCGCTGTACCTGTTCGGCGTTCCCGCCGTGGTGGATTGGCGCCGCGATGCCTATGCCACCGCCAATGCGACGATCGATCCCACTCTGGTGCAGCCGGTTTCGTTGCTGCGGTCCGGCAGCGCCGAGTCGGCGGTCAGCTGGCCGTCGCTCGGGGCCGAGGGACGCAAGTTCGTCAGCGGGTCGCCCGCCGGTCCGGTCCGCGTCTATGTCGGCCTGGATTCCGCGCCGGACCGCGATTCCCGGGTGGCCCTTGCGATTCGGGAGCTGGAGCGCTCGGGCGGCTTCGAGCGGTCGAATATCGTCGTCGCGGTGCCGACCGGGTCGGGCTGGATCGACTCGAACGCGGCGTCCGGTTTCTATCAACGCTTCGGCGGCGATGTCGCGCTGGTCGGCATGCAGTACTCCTACGCGCCGAGCTGGGCGACCTTCCTGTTCGGCCGCGACGAAGCGGTGGCCTATGCGCGTGCGCTGTTCACTGCTGTCGAGAACCGTATTCGCACGATGGACCGCAAGCCAGGGCTCTATGTCTACGGTCAAAGCCTCGGCGCCCTCGGTGGCAGTTCGGTCTTCACCGACGACGCCGATCAGGACCGCCGGACCTGCGCGGCACTCTGGGCGGGCCCGCCCGCGGGTCAGGTGCACCGCGCCGGCGCGACGGTGCTGGCCAACAGCTCCGACCCGGTAGTCCATTGGTCACCGTCGCTGCTGTGGCGCGCCCCCGACCTCACCGGGGTCCGGGTGGATGCCCCGGTCCCGCAATGGCTCCCGGTGGTCAGCTTCCTGCAGACCAGCGCCGATTTGCTCGCCGCACTGGATGCCCCGCCCGGCCACGGCCACCGCTACGGCACCGACCAGGGCACCGCCCTCGGCAGCTGCTGACGACACCGATGCTTGCCCACAGCTGAAACATGTTCTAGTTTTCCCTCATGGCCTTTGTCATCGACGCCTCCGTCGACATCGACGCACCCGTCGACCTGGTGTGGGAGGTGATTACCGATCTCGCCCGCTACGGCGAGTGGAATCCCTTCGTTCCCGAATGCCGCAGCACCCTCGTTCCCGGCGAGCCGATCGACATGCTTGTGCAGGTATCCGGCGCGAAGCCGAGGCGCCAGCGCGAATGGATCCGCTCACACACGCCCGGCCGCGAACTCAGCTACTCGATGAAGCCGGTGCCGCTGGGCACCCTGCACAGCCTGCGGTCCCACGCCGTCACCGCGTTGGACGGCGATCGCACCCGGTACGAATCCCACTTCGAACTCGCGGGCTGGTTCCAGCCCGTGGTGAGCGCCGTCCTCGGCAAGAACCTCGAGCGTGGCTTCACCGGCATGACCGAGGGCATCCGCAAGCAGGCCGAATCGCTGCGCACCCCCTGACAGGCGACGGTCGGGCGCATTCGCCTCGTTGCTCGTCCGGTCCACCCCGAGGTTCCCGCTGCCGACCCGGAATTCAGGCGCTGAGGTGCCCTAGTGCGGCCTCCAGCGTCGCATCGGCGTATGCCTCGGTCAGTCCGGGAAGACCGACCGACCAACGACTTTGGATCGGACCGAGCAAGAGATCGACGGCGAAGTCGAGGTCGACATCGGCGCGTAGCTGACCGGCCCGCACACCCGAGGCGAGCCGCTCCGCGATGGCGGCACGCTGGGGAAGCAGCAGCCGCTCCCGATAGGCCGCGCCGAGTTCCGGGTCCTGCTGGATCTCGATGTACATCGCGCGCAGAAACGCCTCGAACCCAGGATCGGTGAGCTCGACGATCGCGCCGCGCACCAGCTCGCGCAGATCGGCGCGAATGTCACCGGTGTCGGGAAGCACGAGACCGTCCGGGCCGGTATAGAGCTCGAGCATGGCATCGAAAACGACGGCACCCTTCGAGGGCCACCAGCGGTAGATGGTCTGCTTGCCGACCCCGGCGCGGGCCGCGATCGCCTCGACCGTCAGCTTCCCGTAGGGCAGCTCGCGAATGAGTTCGGTGGCAGCGGCGAGGATCGCGGCGCGGGCGCGTTCGCTGCGCCGGGCGGCGCTAGGGGTGTCGACCATGCCTGAACTGTAACAGAAACGAGACGAGCCGTATCGTCTTGACAAGGTCGGATTCGCTTGGCATTCTCTTCAACGAGACGGAGCGTCTCGCGACGAAAGGATCGACACAGTGACCAGAACCTGGTTCATCACCGGCGCCAACCGCGGACTCGGCCGGGCCTTCACCGTCGCCGCCCTCGGCCGCGGTGACCACGTTGTCGCGACCGCTCGCGACCCGAAGTCCATGGCCGACCTCGCCGACGACCGATTGACCGTGCTGCCCCTGGATGTTCGCGACCGCGATCGGGTAATCGCCACCGTGAACCGGGCATTCGAGGTGAGCGGCACCATCGACGTGATCGTGAACAACGCGGGCTACGGCCTCGTCGGCGCCATCGAAGAACTGACAGAGGCCGAGATCCGCGACCAAATGGACACCAATTTCTATGGCGCCCTCTGGGTTTCACAGGCCGCCGTACCACACCTGCGCGAGCAGAAGTCGGGGCACATCGTGCAGATCTCGACGGTCGGCGCGGTCGGCAGCCTGCCGCTGTTCGGGATGTACAACGCGAGCAAATGGGCGCTGGAAGGATTCAGCGCCTCGCTCGCGGACGAGCTGCGGCCACTGGGGATTTCCGTCACCCTCGCGCAGCTGGGCGGCTTCGATACCGACTGGGCGAAGTCGAGCATGAAGTTCGGCTCCGGACTGCCCGCCTACGAAGGGCTCCGCACGGCCATCCTCGGCATGCCGAACTACCCGGACCCGAGCGAACCGCCGCCGCCGCCGGCCGACGTCGAATCGGAGTGGGTCGAGGCGGCGCCCGAAGTGGCCGCGGCAGGACTGCTCGAGCTCGTGAACCTGCCGAACCCGCCGGTGCGCAAGGTAATCGGACCGGGCGCCCACCAGATGGTGGCCATGGCACTGGACCAGCGCCGCCAGGACTATCTCACCGACCCCGAATTCACCTGGCCCGCATGAGAAATAGGGCGGTCGCCCGAACCCCTGAGGGCTCGGGCGACCGCACCGTTTCGTTCTAACTAGCTGATCGGTCCGCGCGCGGCCTCGTAGGCCGCACCGACGCGGTACAAGCGGTCGTCGGCAAGCGCGGGGGCCATGATCTGGAGGCCGACCGGCATGCCGTCGTCCTTGCTCAGCCCGGACGGCACCGACATGGCCGGATGTCCCGCCAGGTTGGTGGGCAGGGTGCACAGGTCCGACAGGTACATGGCCAGCGGATCGTCGACCTTCTCGCCCAGCTTCCACGGGGTGAACGGGCTGGTCGGCGAGACGAGCACATCGACCTTCTCGTAGGCGGTGTCGAAGTCGCGCGCGATCAGGGTGCGAACCTTCAACGCCTGGCCGTAGTAGGCGTCGTAGTACCCGGCCGACAGTGCGTAGGTGCCGATCATGATGCGGCGCTTGACTTCCGGACCGAATCCGGCGGCGCGCGTCGCGGCCATGACCTGCTCGGCGCTGTGCTGACCGTCGTCACCGACGCGCAGGCCGTACCGCATGGCATCGAATCGAGCCAGATTCGACGACACCTCACTCGGCATCACCAGGTAGTACGCGGACAGTGCGTACTCGAAGTGCGGGCACGACACCTCGACCACTTCGGCGCCGAGCTCTGTGAGCACCGCGACCGCCGCGTCGAAGGAGGCGAGCACACCCAGCTGGTAGCTGTCGGAGTGAAGTTCCTTCACCACACCGACTTTCAGTCCGCGCAGATCACCCTTCGCGCCCTCGCGCGCCGCGGCGACCACCGGCGGCACGGCGACCTTACGCGAGGTGGAGTCGCGCGGGTCGTACCCGGCGATCACCTCGTGCAGCAGCGCGGTGTCGAGCACGGTGCGCCCACAGGGGCCGCCCTGGTCCAGCGACGACGCGCACGCGACGAGGCCGTACCTGGACACCGTGCCGTAGGTCGGCTTGGTCCCGACGGTCGCCGTCACCGCGGCGGGCTGACGGATCGATCCGCCGGTGTCGGTGCCGATGGCCAGCGGCGCCTGATTCGAGGCGAGCGCGGCCGCCGAACCACCGCCGGAGCCGCCGGGAATCCGGCTGGTGTCCCACGGATTACGGGTCGGGCCGTACGCAGAGTTCTCGGTGGAGGAGCCCATCGCGAACTCGTCCATGTTGGTCTTGCCGAGAATCGGGATGCCCGCATCACGCAGCCGGGTGGTCAGTGTCGCGTCGTACGGCGAGACCCAGCCCTCGAGGATCTTCGATCCACAGGTGGTCGGCATGTCCGTGGTGGTGAACACGTCCTTGAGCGCCAACGGAACTCCGGCCAGCGGCGAGGCAGGCGCGGCACCCGCGGCCAGCGCGGAGTCCACCGCGGCCGCGGCGCTGAGCGCCTGCTCCCCCGAGACGTGCAGGAACGCGTTGATCTCGCCGTCGGCCGCCGCGATCCGATCCAGATGCGCCTGGGTGACCTCCACCGAGGACACCTCACCATCGTGGATCTTGCCTGCCAGCTCGGCCGCAGACAGCGTGGTCAGCTCGTGCCCACCCGTCTCCCGACCGCCGCCCCTCACCGAATCGCTACGCGATGCTGAACTCATTCGGCCTCTCCCAAAATCTGCGGCACCAGGAACCGCTGCTCTTCGACCGCGGGGGCGCCCGACAGCGCCTGCTCCGGAGTCAGGCATGGCACGACCGCATCGAGGCGGGTCACGTTCGTCGCCGGATTGGGCGAGGAGGTGGCGGGGACATCGGCGGCGGCGACCTCGGAGATGGTCCGCACGTGGCTCAGGATCGAATCCAACTGACCGGCGAACTGATCCAGTTCGGACTCGGACAGGGCGAGCCTGGACAGCCGGGCGAGGTGTGCGACCTCGTCGCGGGAGATGGCGGGCACCGCGGAACCCCTTTCGGCATTGTTGAGCGTGCTTAATAGGCCACGCACAGCCTAGCGACTCGACGGCGGCCCGCTTCCACAGGAGCCGGACGCACGACGACACACCTCGCGTACTAGCGTGACACGCCGCATTCGCACGAAATCGCCGAGTGGTATCGATCACCCGACGGGCTTCGAGTCGATAACCGGCACTCCGGGGTGTAAGTATTGCGTGACCCGGGTATCCGTTCACCACGCTCGGCTGCCAAGGAAAGGAAAGCACGTGTCATACCTGCTCCGCGTGCAACTTCCAGATCGACCGGGAAGCCTCGGTGCGCTCGCGCTCGCACTGGGCTCCGTCGGCGCCGACATACAGTCACTGGATGTCGTGGAGCGTGGGGCAGGCTTCGCGATCGACGACCTCGTCGTCGAGGTGCCGCAGGGCGCGTTGCCCGACACGTTGATCACCGCCGCCGAATCGATCCCCGATGTGCGCGTGGATTCCATTCGCCCGTACTCCGGCGTGCTCGACACTCATCGCGAACTCGAACTGATCGACCAGGTCGCCAGCGCCCGTGACGACCGCCTGCAGGTGCTCGTCGACGGCGTGCCCCGGGTGCTGCGCGTCGGCTGGAGCACCGTCATCGACATGGGTCCGCAGGGCGCCTACCGCGTTGTCGGCAGCCCGAGCGCCCCCGAGACCCAGGCCGGTTCGGCGCCGTGGATGCCGCTCGAGAAGCCCGCCGTCCTGGATCCGGAGGCCGAGTGGGTCCCGCAGATCTGGACCGACATGGACACCAAGCTGGCCGCCGCACCGCTCGGCAACACCGGGAAGGTACTGCTGCTCGGGCGACCCGGCGGCCCCGACTTCCGCCCCTCCGAGGTCGCGCGGCTCGGATACCTGGCCGGCATCGTCGCGACCGTATTGGGTTAGGTCAGCTGCAGGCGCAGCACGGTCAGTTGCTCGCCCGCGGGAGTACACCAATCCCGTTCCGGCACAGGCACGAATCCGAAGCGGTCATAGATTCGGCGGGCATCGACCATGGCGGGCATCGTGGTGAGCACCACCGCGCCGAACGATTCCGTGGTCGCCATCTCGAGCACGGTGCGCACCAACGTTGTTCCCGCGCCGAGGCCGCGCGCCGTCTTCGAGACCGCGAGCATGCGGAACTCGAGTTCCCCCGGTCGAGCGATCTCCGCATACGGTGTGCCGGGCCGAGCCACGGTCAGTGACCCGACAACGCGGTCGCCGTGCGCGGCAACCAGCACCTGCGCCGACGCTGCGCGATGCGTGATGTCGGCAAGCTCCGCAGCATAGGGGCTGTCGGGGACTACGTACCCTTCGCTGACGTACACCTCGACGGTCAGCTCGCCGATGGCGTCGTACTCGTCCGGCCGGGCGGTCCGAACCACGACCTTGTCCTTCACATCCCTACCGGCAGCGTTCATACCGGCATCCTCCCATTCGCCGCCGAGCGTGCTGCGTCACAGCCGAGCGGCAGTGCCGCAGCTCACAGCCTGCGTTCGCGACCCATGCGGCGCTCAGCTGCCGAGGTCGGGCCGCGCGCTCGGGTCGGCGAGCTGGAAGCGTTCCGGTTTGCCCGGCGGGTAGACGACCGACAGATAGTCGCCGATGGACGGCCACTCGTTCGTGTCCCAGACGAAACGGCCGTACACCACCGTGCCGGGGACCGTGGGACCCGTCAGATTGCCGGTGATGGTCACGAACTGCTCGCCGGTGGCGTCGGGGCGTGGGCTCACCCCGGTGAGGTACAGCGCACCCGTTTCGGCCTCTGTGGGCTGAATCCCCCGGCGTCCACGCAGGTAGATCACCAACCAGCCGACCAGTGCGGTGACCATGATCAGCAGCATCCCGAACTCCAGCATGTCAACCATGATATTGGCACTGGGTGCCGCAACCAGCCACGCCACGGCGAGCACGGTCTGTCCCACCGAATCCTGCGATTGCCTCCCCCACGTGCGGTCGACGATCGTGCCACCGATCAGGCAGCGTGATCGACGACCGCACCCGTACAGCAGCTACCGAGCCACGAGCACGCTGGTGCTGTTTTCGGTGCGACGCACCTGCCAGACGGCGGTGCGCGTTCGTTGCGAACGGCCGTTGCCCCGATCGATCAGGGCACGGTTGTTGGTGGTGAAGATCAATTGCGCACCACGGGAATTGGTTTCCGGATTCTGGAAGAGCTGGATCAGACGGTCGGTCTCCTCGGCGGGGAGGTCGGCGCCGATGTCGTCGACGGCAAGCACTCGGCCGGAATCGAGTGCGTCCAACATGGCAGGCAGCAGGCGCAGCAGCGACAGCGTGGCGGTGGATTCGTCGGTGATGTCGAAGGCGTTGTCGATGCCGGCGTGCACCAGGCTCAGGCCGACGCCGCGACGGGCCACCATCCTCGTGTAGAGGGCATCGCGCGCCGACTTCAGATTGCTCAGTTCACGGTCGAGCATGACCTCGGTAATCCCGTTCTCCCGCAACAGATTGTCGGCGTGACCAGGAGAGGAAGCACACAGCTCGAGCTGTTTGGCGGTCCCCGCGATATCGCCGTCCAGATCCCGGAGGTAATCGGCGTACAGCGGGTCGTTCTCCGCGATCAGCAGATCCGTGATGCCGAGATCGGCGGTGCGCAGCAGCATGAGCAATCGCACCGCATTGTCACCGGACGCCGAGACATGGCTGCCGAGTCGGTGGGCGACCGCCGTGGCCGCCGCCGGGCCTTGCTGTACCTCGAGCATCGAGGAGAACCAGCGATAGGCGGGGAAAAGCGCTTCGGCGTACATCTGACCGGCGAGGCTGAGCAACAAGGCATTCGGACGCACCAACGGGATCAGCGCGGCGATGCCGTAACGCGCGGCCTCGAACATCGGCCCGATCTTGATCTGTTCTCCGTTGCGTTCGAACACGATTCGCTTGCGCGAGCGCGGATGCGCATGCAACCACTCCGCCGTGACATCGGCATTGTCCAATTCGAAGCCATAGGTGTACGGGACGCCCTCGGCGACGAAACCCGCCACGAATTCCGAAGGCCGATCGGGGAAGCCGAGATGCGGCGACCGCACCGGCCCCGCATACGGATCCCACCCCGTCACCGAATTCAGCACCGCGTCCCGCATTTGCCCCAGGGCATCGATCAGACTCGTCTTCCCCGCGGCGCTCGCGCCGTGCACCCCGGTCACCGGCACCGCCACCGGCCCGCTCCCCCGGCTCAACCGCAACTCCTGCCGATCCGCCAACGATCTGTGGTTGGTCACCTGAAAACTCCGCAGCATCCCGCCATCCTGTCCTTTCCTCCGCGGCGCCGCGACACCGCCACCTCCGACCGCGCCGCACTTACCCGGAAAATCCGACCGCGGGCGCTGCACTCCAGCATCCGAAATCGCGCTATCGGCGGCCCACACCAGCGGAAACGGTCGATAGCGGCGACCCTGCACGATGCGCACGGATACCGCTCATCGACACCGGATTTCTTGCTTTCTTCGCAGGTACGCGACCCATTCGTGGTGCGGGGAGTGCGCCGGGCGCGTTAGCATGCTGGCGCCACGGTTGCTTCGTGGTGCTTATTGCACCAACTGTTTTGATTGGATGGATAACGATGGAATTGACCGTTCGTCGTCTTGTGGTCCGAAGCTCCATCGTCGCCGCCCTCGGCTTGGGGTCGATCGTCGTCGCTGCTCCTCAGGCCGTCGCCGAGGCGCCGTGCCCGGACGGCACAGCGCGACTCTTCTTTACTAACGAGACAAATACCTGTCAGGGTGGTGGCACGGTCAGTTTCGACGGATCGCCCGCCATCTCCAAGGTGTGCTCGGTGGGGCGGGTCAACGTGATCGTCGACGCGACCATCAAGACAGGCAAGACCAAGACCGCCACCCGGCACCTCGATCTGAGCAACGGTCAGTGCGGGCGAATCGAAATCGCCGGTCAGCTGAACGCCACGGTGACCATCAACCCGTCCTAACGCCGAGCACCACCCGCACCGAAAAGCAGGGCGCTGTCGCCGAACTCGTGCCAGAGGTACGCGGCGTCCAGGGCCGTCGCATAGGCCTCGTGCACGGCCGGTTCGCCTGCCACCGCGACGAGCAGATCCAAGTGCGACGCGCCGGGGGCGTGCCAGCCGGTGATGATGCCGTCGACCGTGCGGGCCGGGTGATCGGGACCGAGGACGAGTTCGGTCCACCCGTGGGCGGGGTGGACCTGCCCGGTGTGGTCCGCGGTGGTTTCCAGGGCTCGCGTCACCGTGGTACCCACGGCAATGATGCGGCCTCCCGCCGCTTTGGCGTCGTTGACTCTGCGCGCGGTCGCGGCGGAGACGGCGAAGCGTTCGGGGCTGGGTGGTTCTCCCGCTTCCGGTGAGGACACCCCGGTGTGCAGTGTGATCGGCGCGATCGCGACTCCGGAGCTCACCAGGTCAAGCACCAGTCGTCGGGTGAACGGCCGTGCCGCGCTCGGCATTTCCGCGCTGCCGGGGATGCGCCCGAAGACCGTCGTGTAGTACGACGACGACCAGCGTTGTGGCACATACGAATAGGTGATCGGGTAACCGTGGCGCTCCAGCAGCCGCTGCGGGTCGCCGGCGAGCTCGGCAATCCATAGTCGGCGCGCACCGGGTAACCATGGCTCGCGCAGGGTGGCCACCACGCCTTCCGGTAGCCGGATCTCGGTGCCTGCGTCCAGCTCTTCCTCGGGTACCGGCGTGCGATCCACGGTGCGCACTTCCACCACCCACCGCCCGGGGCAACCGCCGAAAGTGTCTGCGGCAGTGGTATTCGCGGCGTCGATCACCTGCGTGTCCGGTTCGGCCTGCGCATCGAGCCAGGTGGAGAAGTGCAGTGTGACCGGGTTGCCCTCGATCGTGCCGTCCACGGCCGCGGCCACGGTGGCCGAATTGTTCACCACCACAAGGTCGCCCGGCATCAGGTGCTGTGGCAGTTCGCGAAATCTGGTGTGGGTGAGCCGATCCGCAGAGACCAGCATCCTGACCTCGTCGCGCGCCAGACCGCGCGCCTCCGGCGGTGCGATGGCATTGCGCTCCGGCGGCAGGATGCGCGCCCAGTCGGCGAGAACCGACGTCATCCGGCCACCCCCGTAGCGAAATCGGCTGCCGTATAGCGCCCGTTCTTCGGACGTTCCTCGATCAGCCGCAGCAGCGCGGGGACGACGGTCTCGGGCGCGGGACGATCGGAGATATCGTCACCGGGAAACGCAGCCTGATGCATTTCGGTGCGCATATCGCCGGGATCGAAGGCGTAGATCGACACGTCGGGATGCTCGGCGGCCAAGATGGCGGTCAACTGATCGAGCGCCGCCTTCGACGAACCGTAACCGCCCCAGTCCGGGTACGGCTCGACGCCGGCATCCGAGCTGATGTCGATCGCGACACCGGCGGAGCCGAGCAGCGGCAGCGCGAACTGCAGAACCGCCAGCGGGGCAATGACATTAGTGCGATAAACCCGCTCGAGTTCGTCGAGCGGATAGTCCGCCAGGCGCGGCATCGGGCTCGGACCGAGCCTGCTCGCGTTGTTCACAACGAGGTCGAGGTATCCGATCCGTCGCGCGATATCGGCCAACTCGGCGCGATGCGCCGGATCGGTGATGTCGCCGGCCACCGCGAGCACGGCGTCACCGAGTTCGGCACGCCCGCGTTCGAGTCGGTCGGCGCGGCGGGCGGTGCCGATCACCCGCCAGCCGCGTCCGACCAGTGAACGCGTCAGTGCGAGACCGAATCCTGCGGAAGCGCCCGTGATGAGAGCGGTAGGGCGGTGAACCATGGTGCACTCCTGATAGTTGCCTACCACTCGATCCTCATACCTGAACCACAGTTGAGGTCAAGAAGTGTTCACGGTCGGCACACCAACGCCCCCGAACCGACTACGATCGCGACTGCGACCGTGGCAACGACGGACTGCGACCGCGACGCGACCGACCCGCCCTACTCCTCCGCTACGGCGTCCTCGGTGGCGGTGTCCTGCGCGTCCGCACCCGGCGTGACCACTTCCGGTCCCGCTTCGAGCAACCGCCGGAAGCCGTCCTCGTCGAGGATCGGCACACCGAGCTCCTCAGCTTTCGCGGCCTTCGAGCCGGGGGCCTCACCGATGACCACGAACGCGGTTTTCTTGGAAACCGAGCCGGATGCCTTGCCACCGCGCACCAGGATGGCTTCCTTGGCGCCGTCTCGCGAAAACCCTTGCAGCGAACCGGTCACCACGATCGACAAACCCTCCAGCGTGCGCTCGACGGACTCGTCGCGTTCGTCCGCCATCCGCACGCCTGCGGCCCGCCACTTGTCGACGATCGCGCGGTGCCAGTCGACGGTGAACCATTCCGCCGCCGCCGCGGCGATGGTCGGGCCTACGCCGTCGGCCGCGCCGAGTTCCTCCGCCGATGCGTCCTGAATCCGGTCGAGGCTGCCGAATTCGCGCGCGAGCACCCGCGCCGCCGTCGGGCCGACATGCCGGATGGACAATCCGACGAGCACCCGCCACAGGGGTCGATCCTTGGCGGCCCGCAGGTTCTCCAGCAGCCGTTTGCCGTTCGCAGACAGGCCACCGTTCTTATTGGCGAACAGCGTCGTGGTGAGCAAACGCTCCTCGGTGAGGTCGAACAGATCGCCCTCGTCGGTGATCGCACCCGACTTCAGCAGATCGCCTGCGGCCTCGTACCCGAGCGACTCGATGTCGAAAGCGCCGCGGCCCGCGACATGGAAGACGCGCTCCCGCAACTGGGCCGGACAGAACTGCTGGTTCGGGCAACGGATATCGGCGTCGCCTTCTTTCTGCGGTGCCAGCTCGGTGCCGCACTCCGGGCAGTTCGACGGCATCACGAACTCGCGCTCGGTGCCGGTCCGCGCGTCCACCACCGGGCCGAGCACCTCGGGAATCACGTCACCTGCCTTGCGGATAGTGACCGTGTCGCCGATGAGCACACCCTTGCGCTTGACCTCCGAGGCATTGTGCAACGTCGCCATCGCGACCGTTGACCCCGCGATGAAGACGGGCTCCATCACTGCGAACGGGGTGACGCGGCCGGTGCGGCCGACGTTCACCTCGATGTTCAGCAGCTTGGTCGTCGCCTCTTCCGGCGGGTATTTGTAGGCGATCGCCCAACGTGGCGCCCGCGAGGTCGAGCCGAGGCGGCGTTGCAGCGCCATCTCGTCGACCTTGATCACCTGACCATCGATCTCGTGCTCGATATCGTGGCGGTGCTCGCCCCAGTAGGCGACGCGCTCGATCACCGCGTCGATGCCCTGCACCCGCCTGGTGTGCTCGGACACCGGCAGCCCCCAGGCCGCCAGCGCACGATACGCCTCATGCTGCGAGGCGGGGGTGTATCCCTCGATGCGCCCGAAGCCGTGGCAGATCATGCGCAGCCTGCGCCGCGCGGTCACCGCGGGATCCTTCTGCCGCAGCGAGCCCGCCGCGGTATTGCGCGGGTTCGCGTACGGAGGTTTGCCTTCGGCGACGATGGCGGCATTGAGCGTCTCGAAGTCCGTCAGCCGGAAGTACACCTCGCCGCGCACCTCGAGCAGGTCGGGAATCGGAAACTCGTCGCTCGGCGTCAGCTCGCCGGGGATGTCCTCGATAGTGCGGGCGTTGAGTGTGACGTCCTCACCGGTGCGGCCGTCGCCGCGGGTCGCACCACGCACGAGGCGCCCCTTCTCGTAGACGAGGTTCAGCGCGACACCGTCGATCTTCACCTCGCACAAGTAGTGCAGGTTCGACCCGGTTTCGGCCTCCACCCGGCTCGCCCAGGTGCGCAGCTCGTCGAAGTCGAACACATTGTCCAGCGACAGCATCCGCTCGAGGTGATCGACGGCGGTGAAATCCGTCGCGAACCCGCCGCCGACCAGCTGGGTCGGCGAATCGGGCGTGCGCAGGTCGGGATGCTGCTCCTCCAGAGCCTGCAGCTCCCGCAACAAGGTGTCGAACTCACCGTCGGTAATGATCGGCGCATCGCGCACGTAGTAGCGGAACTGGTGCTCACGAACTTCGTCCGCAAGCCGCTGCCACTCCACCCGCTGCTCTGCCGTCGCCGGGACCGCCGCACTGTCGCTGTCACTCACCCAACGCACATTAGCCGAGCCCACCGACATCTCGATGGCACGTTCCCGCACGTCGCCGCCCCCGATGACGCGATTCCGATCGGGCGGCACGGTGGCGGCCGACGGTCAGTCGAAGGTCAGCGATTCCGGTTCTTCGGCGTAGGCGCGCGCGACTTCCGCGGACACACGCAGTGCGGTACGCGCCCATTCCAGCGGAGCCCCCGCCAATCCGCACGCGGGGCCGATCACCATCCGCTCGGCGAGCGTCTTGCGCGGGAAACCGAGGCGATCGACGAGCCGGACGCCGGGTTCGGCGAAGTCACGCCAGGTCGCCGGCATGGCCGGGGGTGCCGTCGGCACCAGACCGAGAACCAATTGTTTTCCGGTGTCGAGGATTTCGCCGATATGGTCAAGGTCGCGGGTGCCGATGGCGGCCATGTCGAAGCCGATCGCCGCGGCGGCGCTGCCGCGCAGGAAAGCCAGCGCGGGCGCTTCGGCGCAGCTGTGTACCAACACCGGCGCGGATTGTGCGGTGATCACGGCATCCAGTACCGCAAGAGCCTCCGGTTCGGGCAGCGCCCGCACGGTATTCAGAATGCTCGGGCCGCGCAGCGAGCCTTGCAGCACCACGGTCAGCGACGGTTCATCCAGTTGCAGAACCACTTCCGCGCCGAGCCGCTTGCGCACCTCGGACACATGCTGAGCAAGACCCTCCGCCAACGATTCCGAAACATCACGCACCGCACCGGAATCGGTGAGGATACGGTGCCCACCGGGCAATTCCACCTGCGCGGCGAGGGTCAGCGGTCCGGTGGCCTGCACTTTGACGATGCGACCGGTGCCCGCCGAACCCGATGTCTCCCAAGCCTCTTCGAGCGCATCGAGATCCGCTCGCAGCAGGTCCCGTGCGCGCCGGGACGTCGCACCGGGTCGCGGGGCCAGCCGGTAGCCCCGCGTCGTGGTGTCGAATCGCATATCGACGAGCAGGGCGGAAACCCGGCCGAGCATGTCCGCCCCGATGCCGCGCCCGGGCAACTCCACCAGATGCGCCAGATCCGGCAGCTCACCGAGGATGGTGGTCGCCGCCTCGCGTGGATCGGTGCCCGGCCACGAGCCGACGGCCGTCGCAATGCCGCCGGGGATACGCACCAGTTCTTTCGCGTCGACTTCGCCGGCTACCTTGGCGATCTCGCTCACCGTGCCACCTCTGTACGAGGCTCGCGCCTCATCGTGGGTTGCACCCCGGCGCACGCCGGAGTGCCGAAAAGGATGCGTCTGCATGTCGCCTGGTGCCGCGCACCGGCGACGGTCACTGCGTCGCGCTCGCGCCACTCACCGCGTCGGACTCGTCGGCCGCATCGCGCACCGTGCCCGAAATAGTCCCACTGCCGATCACCTGATCGCCGCGGACATCCGGGCGGTACAACACGACCGCCTGGCCACGGGCCACGCCGGTCAGCGGCTCGCGCAGGCGCACCGTCAGTCCGGTACCGACCGCTTCGGCGATCGCAGGGGCCATGCCACCATGGGCACGCACCTGCACGACGCACTCGATCGGCCCGTCCGGCGCTGCGCCGGAGGTCCAGATCGCGCGATCGGCCTGCACGCCCCAGACCTCCAGGTCTTCGGCAGAGCCGACGCGAACGGTGCCCGAGTCGGGATCGATGTCGGTGACATAGCGCGGCTTACCGTCCGCGGCGGGACCTGGCAGGCCGAGGCCTTTGCGCTGGCCGATCGTGAACCCGTGCACGCCTTCGTGATTCGCGAGCACCTGGCCGTCGTTGTCGACGACCGCACCGGGCCGGATGCCGATCTTGGCACCGAGGAACGCGCGGGTGTCACCGGAGGGGATGAAGCAGATGTCGTGGCTGTCGGGCTTGTCTGCCACCGCGAGACCGCGCTCGGCGGCTTCCGCGCGGATCTGCGGCTTCGGGGTGTCACCCACCGGGAACATGGCCCGCGAAAGCTGTTGTGCCGTCAGCACGGCAAGCACATAGGACTGATCCTTGTCGGCGTCGACCGCGCGCCGCAGCACCCCGTCCTCCAGCCGTGCATAGTGCCCGGTGGCCACGGCGTCGAAGCCGAGCGCAACCGCGCGGTCGGCGAGCGCGGAGAACTTGATCTTCTCGTTGCAGCGCAGGCACGGGTTCGGTGTCTCGCCCGCCGCGTAGGCCGCGACGAAATCGTCGATCACGTCTTCCTTGAAGCGGTCGGCGAAATCCCAGACGTAGAACGGAATTCCGAGCACGTCGGCGGCGCGCCGTGCGTCACCGGCGTCCTCCTTCGAGCAGCAACCGCGCGAACCGGTGCGCAGCGTGCCGGGTGTCGCCGACAACGCAAGATGCACGCCGACCACCTCGTGACCAGCGTCGACGGCACGTGCCGCCGCCACCGCCGAGTCCACACCACCACTCATCGCGGCGAGTACTCGCATATCAGACACCTCCCTTCGCACCGGCCAGACCCGCGGCCCTGGCCCGTTCAACCACCTGGGGCAACACCCTCGTCAACGCGTCCACATCGGCGCGGGTCGAGGTGTACCCCAACGAAAATCGCAAAGAACCACGGGCCTGCCACGGCTCGACGCCCATGGCGATCAGCACGTGGCTCGGCGAGGCAACGCCCGCATTGCAGGCCGACCCGGTCGAGCACTCGATGCCGGCCGCGTCCAGCAGCATCAGCAACGAATCGCCTTCGCAGCCGGGGAAGGTGAAGTGCACATTGCCTGGCAGTCGCTGCTCGCCTGCGGGGCCGTTGAGCACCGCATCGGGCACCATGTCGCGGATCCGCTCGATCAGCTCGTCACGCAGTCCGGTCAATTCGATGGTGCGCGTCGGTAACTCGGCCACCGTCTGGCGCAGCGCGGTGGCGAGCCCGACCGCCGCCGCTGTATCCGAGGTGCCCGAACGCAGATCGCGTTCGTGCCCGCCGCCGTGCAGCAGCGGCACACACGGCACCTTCCTGCCGAGCAGCAACACCCCGACGCCGTGCGGCCCGCCGACCTTGTGCCCGGCGAAACTCGCCGCCGAGAGGCCGCTCGCGCCGAAGTCGATCGGCAGCTGAGCGGCGGCCTGGATGGCATCGCTGTGCATCGGAACACCGAATTCCTGTGCGACAGCAGTCAATTCGCGGATCGGCTGAATTGTCCCGACCTCGTTGTTGGCCCACATGAGGGTCACAAGCGCGACCTCGTCGACATGTTCGGCCAGCGCCGCCCGCAGCGTACGCGGCGAGACGACGCCGTCGCCGTCCACCGGCAGCCAGGTCACCTGTGCGCCCTCGTGCTGCTCGAGCCACTCGACGGTGTCTATGACCGCGTGATGCTCGGTCGAGCCCACGATGATCCGCGTCCGCCGCGGATCGGCATCGCGCCGGGCCCAATAGATGCCCTTGATCGCCAGATTGTCGCTCTCGGTGCCGCCCGAAGTGAAGATCACTTCAGAGGGCCTGGCGCCCAGATCCGCGGCGATGGACTCCCGCGCCTCCTCCAGCAGCCGCCGCGCCGCCCGCCCCGAACTGTGCAGCGACGACGCATTGCCCGTCAGCCCGAGAGCAGCCGTCATCGCCTCGATGGCGGCAGGCAGCATCGGTGTGGTCGCCGCATGATCGAGGTAGACCGTCTTGGGCGCACCGTTGAGCTGACCCGAAAAACCCGACTTCATGACCGATAAAGCCTATCCCAGCCTTGACCTGCAGATCTTGGGGGTATCCCCCGCTGTCTCCGATGTGTCCACGTTTCACCTACGATCCGCAACCCGCCGGCCACCTTCCGGTATTCCCGGAGCCTGCGCCGCAGCTTCTTCGCAGTCACCCCTGATTCCGACGACGACCTCGGTTCCACCCGAGGTGTGAGTGTTTCCAACCCGCGGGAGGAAGATCGCCCGCGCACTCTACGAGCAGAGTTGGTGGTGTTCACATGGGGCAGCCTTCAGGGAAGAGGGCGACCCGGAAGCGCTCACTTAAGGAAGCATCATGAACACGACCAAAATCCGCGTAGCCGTGGCAGCGGTGGCGCTCGCACCGATGATCGCCATCGGCACCGGCGTTGCGACCGCAGCACCGGCCGAATCCCCGCTGCCTGTTCAGGTGGCACCCTCGGAGCCAGTCCCCGTACAGGTCGAACCTGCCGTCTTGTGGTGGAACCCCTTCCTGTGGTGGACCTGCTTCGTCCCGGGGGTCTTCCCGTTCTTTACGGGTATCTGCCTTGTGTGACCCGCTCGACAGCATCACAACAATGCAGACAACGCCGCGCGTCACACACCCGATCGTGTGGTGACCGTCATACTGTCGTCACTACGACGCAACTCCAACCAGATTCCATGCCAAAGAACACCTGACGACGGGGCCTGACGCCACGGTGGCGACAGACCCCGTCAAGGAAATGTGCAGACGTTATTCGCGCCGCACAGGATAGTCGCGGCCCGGACGATTGGATTGGACATGTTCATGAAACTCGCGAGGGCTGCCGTTGCATGTGCAGCGGGCGCAATGCTGGTCGGAGCACAAATAGGCACCGCGCATGCGGCAGGTCCGTCGATGCTGGGCGGCGGCTCCGGCCTGGTCGTCGGCGACCAGGGCATATGCACACTCACCACGATTGGGCACGATGCCGCAGGTCGGCTGGTCGGGCTCACCGCAGCGCACTGCGGTGAGGCGGGTACCGAGGTCGCCGCCGAGGCCAACCGTGACGCAGGCACAGTCGGCACCTTCGCCTACACGTACACCGAGATGGACTACGCCGTCATCGAGTTCGATCCCGGCAAGGTCGTGCCCGTGAACCGCGTGGGCAACACGACGATCACCGGGTTGGGCGGTCCGGCACAGTTCCCGGATATCGCCTGCAAGCAGGGCTACACCACGGGCCAAACCTGCGGACTGACCTACGGAGATGTGTTCGGATCCAACACCTGGACCTGGACGCAGATATGTGTCCTTCCCGGTGACTCCGGCGGGCCGGTCACGGTCGGAACAACGCTCGTCGGCATGGTCAACGGATATCTGACCGTGCCGTGCCTCGGACCGCAGCTCGGCGGGACAATGGCCGCCATCATCGACGACGTCAACGCGCGCGGTGGCGTCGGCGCAGGTTTCCAACCGATCTAGCTGGAGACCGTATCGACCGAGAGGAGTTGCTGCTCGGCACCGCTGTGATGGGGCCGTGAACCGACATCAACGACACACTCCGGCCGGAGTCCTACCCCTCGTGATTGACAATCACGCCGCACGCGATGGCACGTTCGACCACAAGCACGCGTTTTTGGTTCTGTGGCAGGTTTTCGACCTGGAATATTTTGAATATTGCCCGTAGGTGGGTTTTGACCGTGGCCACGCTCAGGCACAGATCGTGTGCAATCTGCCAGTTCGACGCGGGGTAGCTGTAAGTAGTCTGAGCATCGCTGGGGCGGCACAGCGCCTCCAGAACCAGATACTGGGCGTCGGTCAGGTCATTCCGGGTCGGCAGGCTGATCGGGACAATCGTTATTTCGCCTTCGGGCGGGTGGCCGTCGGTGAAGATGAACACCGATTCTCCGATGCGGACCGTATCGCCGGAGTTGAGTATCCGGCGCCCTCCGATGCGCTCGCCGTTGACGAAGGTCCCGTTCGTCGACATCCCGTTGTCGATGACGACCCAGCAGTCCGACACCCGCTCGATGATGGCGTGCAGTCGCGACACAGCCGCGTCGGCGGTCACAGTGATGTCGGCTGCCTTCGACCGACCGATCGTGACACCGGGCTCGTCGGGATCGAGTGGAATCTCGCGCCGAATTCCGTGGCCGACACGGTGGGACAGCATGGCACCGTCAGCCGACTGTTGCTGCGCACGCTCGCCGGCCACTGAGTACGGTTCGTAACGCAGCGCCTGTTGTCCGTGCGAGGTGGACATGATGCGTCGTCCCAATCCGAGGTACGTCATGAACTGTAGGCACCGTTCCGATTAACTAAGAATGCGCTATCCCGCCGCTGATTGCACTAGTTTCAACTACTTCGGTGTATAAGCGGGGGTGTGCTCATGCCCCGGGTCTCATTTCAGGGCTTCGTCCGAACCACGGGTGCGGTTACCAAGTGCCATGTTGATCGGTCGGTCGCGAGTGTGAGCCCGCGTAGGCACGCCACTTCCAGGCAAATCGGCGATCGATCACCCGCCGCGTGAACAGATCGGCCAGATTGGCGACCACGGCCCGTGGAACTGACCACGGCCCGTGGAACTACCGAATCCCGATACCGAGTTCAATTCCAGCAAACGATAGCCGCCGACGATTCGCCCTTATCCCGACCGATCAGCGGACGCGGCCATCCGGCGTGACGGCGGTGTACTTCGGCGTGTTCGCACCGGTGCCCGCCGTTTCCGCGGGATCGGACCCGATCCGTGGATCGGCCGCGTCGACCCGGCGCGGAGAGCTCCGCCGGAAGGGGCGCAACCGTCGAGCAGGCCGGTTCAGGACCTCGGGTGCGGCCACCGAGAGCTCCGGATCTTGGACGCGCGTGGCACCTGCCTCGATCCATTCCTGGGTGGCGAGCACCCCGTGGCGTGATTGTTCGGTGCCGCGCACCGCGAGTTCGCAGCGGCGAGCCAGATCGCGTCGGTCCAGGCCGGGGTACTCGACGGGCTCGAGCACTACCTCGGCCACCATGCCTGCGGACTTGAGGACTCGCTTCGCGGAGCTGCCGAAGGTGTCTTCTCCGACGAAGCCGGGGACCGTGGACTGTGCGCCGTGGCGGTCCACGTAGCGCAGCCGGACCGGCTGGACCGAGCTACCGGTGTCGATCGCGGCCTGGAACAGGGCGGGGCGCAGGGTGCCGTAGGCGCGGCCACACCAAGTGGTTCCCTCGGGGAAGACTGCGACTCGGTCACCGGCCGCGAGGCGCGCGCCGAGACGGGCGACCACGCCGGGGAGTTCACGTAGCCGCTCGCGTTCGATCGGGATGACGCGCATCAGCTTCGCCAAACCGCCGAGCACCGGCCACTCGACCATGTCCGCGCGCGCCACGAATCCGAGGGGCTGTACTGCGGCCATCACGACCACGTCGGTCCAGCCGATGTGACCGGCGACGATCAGCACGCCCTCGCCACGATCGGCGAAACGTGCGTCGGACGACGCACTGTGTGCACCGGAGGTCGTCACCCGGTTGTCGACAACGCGCAATTGCATGCCGAGACAGCCGAGCAGCATGCGCGCGTAGCGCCGCTGGAGCTGCTCACGCCTGCCCCGCGGGGTGGCGACGTTCACCACCGGGAAGCTGACCAGCAACCCGGCCACGCCGAGCAGCCGGGCGATGACCCGGCCGGTCCCGACCTCATCGATCTGCTCGATGCAACCGGGCCCGCATGGGCTCGACGGCATCCACGCGTGTGCGGTGTGCTGTGCGGGCGGCGCGTCGAACACCATGTACCTCACCGCCCCCCGTCGAGTGCGTTCGCGGCATCCTGTAATCGATTCAGGTAGCGGGTGTTGATCGTGTCGAGCCCGAGCAGCGCGACGAAGTCGGCGACCGCGAAATCGGGATCGTGGGCGGGCTCGCCGCAGATCTCCGCGCCGAGGCGCAGGTAGCCGCGCAGCAGTGGCGGCAGCTTGGGCCGCGACGGCGGCGTCATCTCGTCCAACGTGAGACCGTCGACGACCACCGGCCGGTGGGGATGCACCCGCCGTTCCGGATCGGAGCCGTGCCTGCCGAGCAGCATGTCCCTGACACCGCGCACGTTCACCCCGGCCGGGTCGGCGGGGGTGTCCTGCATCGGCACGGACACGCAGCCCATCACCCATTCGTATCCGGTGAGCTGGATGTAGTGCAGGATGCCCGCCCACATGAGGGTGAGCACCGAGCCGTTGCGGTGATCGGGCACCACACAGGCGCGCCCCATCTCCACGATCCGGTTACCCTCCGGATCGAGCTGGCTCAGATCGAATTCGGTGGCCGTGTAGTACCCGCCCGCGGCGATCACCTTGTCCGGCGGCAGCATTCGATAGCACCCGACGAACTGCTCGGTGACATCGTCGTGGACGAGCAGGTGATCGCAGTACTCGTCGAATCGGTCGGCGTCGAGGCCGGTGCCGTTGTCGGGAATCCGGAAGCCCGGCTCGCCGGCGAACACGCCGTAGCGCAGCCGCTGTGCCGCCGTGCGGTGCTCGGCGTCGGAGGAAACGACCAATGAATACCGGGACCGCTCCACCCCGGATTCCGTCTGTCGAGCCGGGGCAGTCAACACGGACGAAATAGTCATATCCGTGATGAAGCCAGCCCGAAACTGCGTCGGAGCAACCTCGAAGTGTCGCGTCGATGCCGGTTCGGTGAACGCGATGATGGTCACACCGACCGTTCACCAGACGGTCGTATTTCGTTCCCGCCCCCGCATCCGAACCGCGCCTTGTGCCTGCTCGACGACCTATCGAGCACAGAAAATCGCGCTGCCCCATGAGCTGGGACAGCGCGATTGTCATAACGTGTGGTCAGGCGGCGGTGCGTTCCAGAGTTCGCACCGGAGTCCGCTCCACCTCATCGAAGCCGGGGCGACCCGTCCCGATGAACGCGACGAGCCACGAGGCCACCGCCGCAAAGCGGTTGCGGAAGCCGACCAGATACAGCAGGTGTACGGCAAGCCACATGAACCAGGCGATCACGCCGCGGAAGGTGATGCGGTCGTTCAGCTTCACCACCGCGCTGAACCTGCTGATCACCGCCATGCTGCCCTTGTCCCAGTACTTGAACGGGGTGCCCGGCCGGTGCTTCCTGCGGATGATGTCGGCGGCGTGCCTACCCTCCTGCATGGCGACCGGCGACTGCCCGGGGTAACCGTTGAGCGAGGTCATGTCGCCGATGGCGAAGATGTCGGCGTGGCCGCCGACAGTGAGGTCAGGGTTGATCAAAAGCCTTCCGGCCCGGTCGGTCTCGACGCCGGTGGCCTCGGCGAGGATGGTCGCGAAGCCGCCCGCCTGCACGCCCGCCGACCAGACCACGGTCTCCGCCGCGATCCTGCGCTCGACGCCGTCGGTGTCCTTGACCGTCACCTTGCCGAGCTCGATGTCGGTCACGAAGGTGCCGACCAACACCTCCACACCACTCTTGGTGAGCGACTTCTTCGCGTAATCCGAGAGCCCGCCGCCGAAGGGCGGAAGCACCTCACCGGCGCCCTCCACCAGGGTTACCGAAACTTCCTGGTGGTAATGCCTTTTCGCGAGTTCCTTCAGCTGACCGGCGACCTCGACGCCGGTCGCGCCCGCGCCGACCACCACAAAGCTGAGCAGCCTGTCCCGCGTCTCCTCGTCCGCGCCCGCGGCCTCGGCGAAGACCCGCTCGATCTGGGCGCGAAGCAGTCTCGCGTCGTCGATGGTCTTGAGCGAGAAAGTCTTGTCGGCGAAGTCGTCGCGCCCGAAGTAGGACTGCGAGGCCCCGGTGGCGGCGATCAGCGAGCCGTATCGGATCTGCCGACGCACCCCCTCGTGCTCGTAGGTGAGGATCGCAGTGGCAGGCTCGATGCCGACCACTTTGCCGAGCCGGACGTCGGCCTCCCGATGTCGTCGCAGCACCGAGGCGATCGGCGGCGCGATCTCGCCGGAAGCCAGCACACCCGTCGCGACCTGGTAGAGCAGTGGCTGGAAGAGATGTTCCGACGTGCTCGAGATGAGTACGTAGTTGATACCCGATTTGGCCAATTGCTTAGCGGCGGCAAGCCCCCCGAATCCCGATCCAACGATGACAACATCTGCGTGTTCCATGACAGCCTCCTTCTCTCATTACCAACCGTCATTCGAAGCGCAGATATTTCACGTGTTCAGGCGCATAATGTAGATGACTCTTATCTTGATCGCTCATGAATTGGAGATGACGTGGAGCTTCGCCAGCTCACCTACTTCGTCGCAGTCTGCGAGGAGCTCAGTTTCAGCAGAGCCGCCGCGCGCTGTTACATCTCACAATCGGCGATCAGCCACCAGATCGCCCGGCTGGAGCGCGACCTCGGGGTGCAACTCTTCGAACGCTCGACCAGGGCCGTCGTGCCAACCGACGCGACCATGCGGCTACTTCCCCTGGCTAAACAGATGCTGAGCCTGGAATCCGCGATCCGCGCCACGGTGCGGACGTCGGGGCACCGCATCCGGCTTGCAGCGAACATGTCCTTCGCGACGCGATCCCTCTCGGCGATCGCGGGCGCCCGCGCCGCGCACCCCGACGCCGAGATCGAGTTCGTGATCAAGCCGTTCCGCCAGCGGATCACCGCCGTGGCCGACGGCGACTGTGACCTCGCGCTCATCCGCGGCAGCGTCGATGAGCCGGGTCTCGCCGTCGAGAAGCTCTGGGTCGAGGATCTGGTCATCGCCACTTCGGCAGCCCATCCCCTGGCGACGTGCGAGCAGGTGACGCTGGCCGAACTCAGCTCCTACCCGCTACTGCTGCCACCGGAGCAGGAACAGGTGTTGCTGCACAACGTCATTCGGGCCGCATTCGCAGACCTGTCCGCAGGACCCACGTACGGACCGCCGATTCCGCCCGACCACACCGCGACCATGGAGCTGATCAATCGACCAGAGGCGTGGACAGTGCTCTATGCCGACAGCCCGACCGAGGGGCTCGTTGTGCTGCCGCTGGCCGAGCACCGGCTACGGATACCCGTCTCCGCCGTACTACGCAGCGACACCCGGCGGTCGGCGATTCTCACTACCTTGTTGACGGGGCTGCATCGGTGTTGACCAGGCGTTCTCGCTAGCGAAGCGCTGCGCACCGATGACCATCGACACCACCGTGACTCCGCTGTCGAGATAATCTCCGAGGCATCGAAGTCACCCTGGAACGGCGCCCGCCGCATCGGCGGTGCACGAGAACGGATTTGCCTTCGCCCGACCCGATGGGCGCGCGATTTCGCGGTACTGATGCCGGTTGCGCGTCCGGGCTTGCGATCGACGGAGTCAGCGCGCCTGACGTCGGGCGACATCGATCGGCCTGCCGGACAGATCATTGTGCGGGGCAAGGTATCTCGCGAGGAGGGCTGACACAGGCCTGATTTACGTGAAGCACGTGAGGGTTACAGACACTCCCGCGCGCTGAACCTACCAGTGCCGCGTCGAGGAACGCAGGGCAGGAAATCGGGTAGCCGGATTCCGGAAGTGGGATACCTTCACAGCCGGTGGCTTCGGCGACGAATTCTGGTGGCAGCCACCAAACGCACGTTGGGCTTCGGTCGTGTCGGTCCATTGCTGAATCCTCGTTCTGCTGCGGCTGTCCGTTCGGCGCCCGTCGAAGGCGAAGGCGCGCAAGGAATTCGCGATCGCGCGAATGGTCGCTGATGGATTGCTGTCGTCTGGCAAATTGCGTTGCCGGTACTTAGCGCGTGGATCTGGCGTAGGGCCCCGTTGTGGCTGCGCACCCGCTACCGACGACGGACCGCAGACGTAAGTGCGAACCATCGACCCGGCGGGCGCTGAGTCTCATGGCGATCCATGGCACCGCTACGGCCGCGAGATCGGAATAAACTCCCAAGACAACCGCCTTCGTTGCCTCGAACCGAGTTGCAGCTCCGGCCAGGGCGCGCGCAGCGCAATCACGCAATGTGAAATTTGCATAATGCAACTCTCGACGAGTTGCGCTATCGTCGCAGTCGATTTGCTGGCAAGAAGCCGGTTATTGGCCACGGAGCGGACGCGTGCTGGAACTCGATCACTTCAGTAACGGGTGGGTGACCCCCGTTCTGGCTTACATCATGTCCGTCGCCGGATCGATGCTCGGTCTTCGATGCGCGGTGCACGCCCGATCGTCGTACTGGCCCGCAGGCTGGCTCATCGCCGCGGCGATTGCCCTGGGTGGCGCCGGTATCTGGGTCATGCATTTCACCGCGATGCTCGGCTTCTCCATCCACGGTGGAACCATCCGTTACGACGTGCCGATGACGCTACTCAGCGCGGCCGTGGCGATAGTGGTGGTGTGGATCGGGCTGTCGGTCGTCGTGCGCTGGCGACGGGAAGCCCTTGCCCTGCCGATCGGCGGCGCAATCACCGGGCTCGGCGTGGCCGCCATGCACTACCTGGGCATGCATGCGATGAACACCGATGTGACCGTCGGATACAACCTCGGAACTGTTGCGGTGTCGCTCGTGATCGCTGTGGTCGCGGCGACCGCGGCGCTATGGTTCATGCTGCACGTCAGTGGCCTCCGCGCAACGATCGGCGCGGCGCTGATCATGGGCCTCGCGGTGTGCGGCATGCATTACACCGGAATGGCGTCGATGCACGCCCAGCACGTCGGGAAGCATGCCATGCCCCCCGACGGCGCCGATCCCATGCAGCTGATCACACCGCTGATCATCACCGT
Organism: Nocardia sp. NBC_01009; assembly: GCF_045208035.1. Lineage (NCBI taxonomy): Bacteria > Bacillati > Actinomycetota > Actinomycetes > Mycobacteriales > Nocardiaceae > Nocardia > Nocardia sp. NBC_01009. The sequence goes on from NZ_CP108695.1 coordinate 7,405,235, forward strand.
CACCGTGATCACCATCATGTTGGTCGCTGTGGTTGGGCTGGCCGAACTCGACGAACTCAGCAAGCCTGATCCACTCCCCGTACCTGCCCGGCCCGCTTCTGCCCAGCCCGGATCCGCCCAGTTCGGGTCCACCCGGCGCAAATCCACGACGCTGGCAACCGCTCCCGCTGATCTGCCCCGAAGCGGCCGCGAGTGGCCGCGGCGAGAAATGCCGGATCAGCGCTGACTCCTCGTCGCCACAGCCGGTCCGGGCGCCGCGACGCTCATGCGAACGAAGGCACGGCTGAACCGCTCCTGACGAGCGGTGATCGGTAGGCCGCCATCCAGAGTCGTCGACACCGACCCATTCGAAGGCTGCCGATTTCGTCGACTTCTCTGCCTGCAACCCATGGCATCTGGTGCCGGCCGATCACCTACCAACGGAGAGTGGGCCCCGATCGTTTCCGATCAGAGCCACCATCTTCGGGTGAAGGATGTGTCAGCGCTTGTGCGCGTGCACTGCCTCGGTCACCGATGTTGATCAGGCGTTCTCCCGCGCGAAGCTGCGCGCGGCGAGCACCATCAACACCACCGCGACCAACACCGTGAGCCCGCTGCCGAGATACACCTCCGAGGCGCCGAAATCGCCACGGAACAGCGCCCGCGCGGCATCGACGGTGTGCGACCTTGGCGATGTTCTGCAACCAGGTCAGGCCGAGGGTCATGGGCAGCAGAATCCCCGACAGCAGCATGAGCGGAACAGTGATGCTGTTGAGCAGCCTGCGCTGACCGCCGGAGAGCTGAGCGCACTTGCGACCACCGAGCCCGTCCAGCTCCAGCGCCGTCATCAACTCCTCGGTTGCCATGTATGTCGAACATGGGCAGGCGGAGACCACGGGTCTCGACCGCACGAACGATCTGGCCTAACGGAGCGCTGTCGACACCGTTAGATCGCGCCGCCGTACGGCAGGAAGGAAGTAGTCGCTGAGGTTGTCGGGACTTGGACCGTCACCGCCGAGTAGCGACAGCGGCAGAATCAAGGAAAAATACAGGTCCATAAACCAGACTTTTGTCAGTCTGCCGTACGACGGAAATGTTCCATCGTCGGGCCGTATCACGCACAGGCCGAAAAGAGCCTTCCCGACAGTCGTATGAAGCGCTCCCTGGACGAGGACTCGATCGGCAAAGGAAGTTGTCAGCCACACGCCCACAGCGACACCACCGACGGCGGCAATATGCCCTCTTCCCAGGACGAGAATCGCAGCGGCACTTCCGAAGTGCAAGGTCCAGTCGGTTGCGAATGCGAGTACTCGACGTAGAGCGCGAGGTGATGGATACCGGGCATCCCCTTTACTGCCGTGTCGAATCACATCTTCCGCTGCTCCCGCCGCAGGCTTGATCAGCACGTGGCCGTGCCTGTCTCGCGTCAAGTCAAAATCTTGCCCGTGCGGCGTGCGAGCATCCGATACAGCGGGCACGTTGAACGTAAATTGCGGGGGTTTTCGCGAACGCGAGACATATGCGTATCCAAGATCTGTTCCGCCGCGCCTGGAGATCACTCCGTACTTGACTGGATCGCCAGCAAACCAGATTTCGTGAGTCTTGTGATCCACAAACTTGCCGATATCCTTCGGCCATGTGCTGAGTAGCAATGTAGAAACACCCTCGCCCTGATGCCCGAGGAGTGTCACCCACTCATGCCTACCTGCTCGGATATAAGTGATACGCCAGGACGTCCATGGATGACGGCGTAGCGCCTTTCTCCTTCTAAAATTCATCCAAACGATGACGACGCCGAACACTGTGCCCAGGATGGCTACAACACCAGATACTCGGCCGGCTAGCGAGCCCAACTTGCTCAAACCATGCGTGTCGGGTTTGTCGTACAGAGTGACGAGCACAATTGTCATCGGGATACATACCAAGCCGACCAGCAGAAACACCCAGCTGAATACGGCGTTCTTCCGCAGCTTCGACCGGGTCGCCGGCCAATCGAACGCGCGTATCAATGTAAGCGCGGCAGCGTCGTCTCGTGTGCCGAAACCACTGCCTGAACGAATTGTCATAGGTCCAGACTCCATGTCGCGGACGTCGCGTCTGCGAACTCGAGCGAAGCGGCCATAGTGAACACCATCGGGCGATATTCGGGACCGTGCGACACCGAGGTTGTCGAGAGTTCGATTACCGCAACAGTAGTACCGTCATCAGATGGCACCAGTCCCTCGATCTGGAAGGCTGGGACGCTGTCGCCCGGCCCCTGCGCATCTGCAAGATTCGGTGCAGGGTATGTTCGTATGCCCTCAGCGAACAGCGCAGGACGGCCAGCGATATCAACGGTTTCGACAACCCACGGAACCGCTTCCAATAGTTTCGCCTCCACAAGGTCCCGAATGACGAGGCGAGGGTTCTGTGGTCTTCCATAATCGATAGACGAAACCGTGAGCCATGACGTTATCGGTTCGCCGCCGGAGGAGACGTGTCTGCCGATTCCGCAATACACCGCATTCTTCGTCGCCAGCATCTCGAGCAGGAACTTCAGTATCCCGATCACGTTCGGCACACTGCCTTCGAGATCGTCAGGAACTGCGGCTGCAATCACTGGCTCCGCCGCTTCCATGACGTTGCCGATATTAGACAGCGGCATACCATAGTAGCCAGATGGCACGTCAGCCGCGATCATGTACTCGGGGCCGCGGTTGGTCGAATTCATGATGAAATCAGTCTCCGATCGCGCTCTCGATACCCCAACCGACGAGTCCGGTCACGGATTTTTCTGCTTTCTTGAAAACAGCCAGTGCGACAGCGGGATCCGGAATACTATGCGCTCCTTCCACTCCGGTGAGCTGCAGCAATTTGTGCGTTCCTGTCGTGAGTCCCGACCCATTGAGGCCATTTGTCACATTGCCGACGTTATGCTCTGTCAAGAACTTGTTGAAGATTCCCGGGCTGTGCGCTGCCTCGGACCAGGCTCGAGCCATTCCCTCAAATCTGCCCACGCCCCCCGCCGCATCACCGAGAGCCGCTATTTTCCCGACCTTGCCCAGCGCGCCGACACCGGGGATCAAACCCAGCGCGTCACTGGATATCGTCATCGCGGCGCTGACCTTCTCCGACAGGCTGCCGTGTAGAAGATCGTCCCTCATCTCGGCATCGGTCAGGTCGAGTGCCAACGCCCCAGCTCCCGCGACAAGCGCTACCCCCAATGCTATGGCGTCGATCGGCGGCGGCGTGACCACCGCCAGCAACCCGGCGATAGCCGCAGTGTTCGCCAGAATCTCGTGGAGCACCTTACGGTGCTCGTCAATCCACTCGCCCACGGCCTTGACAGCATCGACAATGCGGTCCCAGATGCTCTTATCCGGCGGGCTGGGGGCGAAATCCTTTGCGGCGGCGTCCAACTCGCTGGCGATACGGCGGGCGAGGCTGTCGTGGTTGGCTTCGAGGTCACGCGCGCGGCGGATGATCGAATCTATGTTTCCTTGCCAATTGTCGACCGCGGTACTAGCCGCGCTTACCTGGGCGGACGCGGCGTTGAGGCGCGTTTGCGCGGCCGCCAGTTGGTCTGGATCGGAGAACTGCATGTTCGCCAGACCCAAGTCCGGGTTGGACCGGGCTTGCTGCAAAGTCTCGACAGCCTTGGTGTGCTGCCCTTTGGCCTCGGCAGCCTCGGATTCGAGACCTGTGGCAGTGTCATGAAAGCTGACGAGGTTCGTGTGCCACTCGCTGAGTAGCACGACGGCCTTTTCGAGCGAGCTCTGCGCGTAGCCGAGATCCTGCGCCAGCGTGGCGTCGAAGTTTTCGCGGAAGGCGTCGCCGCCGTCGCCCTTCCATACGTCATCGTTGCTGTTGCGCAGGCGGCTGAGCAGTCCGTTGGTTTCCTTGACCGCGTCTGCCGCGGTACTGATCTGCCCACGCAGCCCCGCTACGTCCGCAGGCGCGCCCGGCACAGGGTTGAAACCCAGGTTGGGGTAGGGGTTCTGGCTCATGCCTCCTCCTGGGCGGTGGGCTGCTGCGGGGATGTCTGCCCATCAATGGCGCCTTCAGCCTGCTCGATCACCTTGCTGAAGGCATCGTCGACCTGCTGGTAGGCGTCACGGCACTGTGCGACACCCTCCGCGGTCACCTTGGCCGCTTCGCCGATCCGCTCGATACCGAAATGCCATCGGCGTTGGAAACTTTCGGCAGCATCGTTGAGCACCTTCGTCCCGATGTCGCCATGCCCGTCCTGCGTCATCCCCTTCATCGCATCGTTGAGGACCTGCTCGGCGCTGCGCAGCGACTGCACCGTCTTACTCAATACATCGATGTCCACACTGAGAAAACCGGCCAAATCAACGCACTCCCTCACACACAGTCACATACCCATCCACCGACGAGATCTCCACCGCTGGTTGCCGGCTCACCGGACGCGACCCGGTTTCGGGTCGGCAGAAATCACTCACACTAGTCATGGACGCACCATCCCCGGATACGGTTCCATCGTGGCGATATTCGGTGCGAACACCCCGCTCAGGCTCGCCTGACCAGCCGACCCGAACGACGAACGGCCCTCGAGGCCACGGCGCCTCGTGGGCCTCTGGTCCGGTCGGGGCCGGTGCAGTCATCCCCGCCCGGACCGCCCACCCCGGCGACGCCCCCGACACGACCTGAAACACCTGAGAGTTTCGGTTTGTGTTGCGCCGAAATCCCTGGACCTGGGCGGCAGCTTGCCTAGCATCGGAGAATGAGCAACTCTGCGAAAGCTGTCTTGGAGGGCGGACCGGCGGATCTGTCGGACCGGGTTGTTCCCATCACCCCGCCGGGGACCGAAATCAAGGTGCCGTTCAGAGGCGGCTACGAACATTTCGAGGCAACTCCTCGGCTACAGGACACCGCCGACGGGCCGCTACGCGTCTACCAGTGGGCCTACCGCACCTCGATCGCCGAATGAGGGCCACCTAGCGGACGCCGAACTAGGCATCGCGGCGACACCCGATGCGGGCGCCGCGGCAGTACCGGGTGCGCCGGTAGCCGCATCGGCACATGAATGCGCTTCACGAAAATGCAAGTGGCCCCGGCTGTTTCCAGCCGGGGCCACTTGCGAAACGCTCAGCGCGGAGCTATCAACCCTTGTGCGCCTTGACCGCTTCGGTCAGCTGCGGGGCGACGTTGAACAGGTCGCCGACGATGCCGTAGTCCGCAATCTCGAAGATCGGGGCCTCTTCGTCCTTGTTGACCGCGACGATGGTCTTCGAGGTCTGCATGCCCGCGCGGTGCTGGATCGCGCCGGAGATGCCGAGGGCGATGTACAGCTGCGGGGAGACCGTCTTACCGGTCTGGCCGACCTGGAACTGACCCGGGTAGTAGCCCGAGTCGACCGCGGCACGCGAGGCGCCCACAGCGGCGCCCAACGAGTCGGCGAGCGCCTCGACGACCGCGAAGTTGTCGGCGGAACCGACACCACGACCACCGGAGACGACGATGCTCGCCTCGGTGAGCTCCGGACGGTCGCCACCGACGATCGGCTCGCGGGAGATGACGCGCACGACGCCCTCTTCCTGAGCCGGGACCTCGACGGTCACCTTTTCGCCGGCACCGGCCTGCGCCGAGGCCTCGATGGCGCCGGGGCGCACCGAGATCACCGGCACGTCGCCGGTCGCCTTGGCGTCGACGGTGAACGCGCCACCGAAGATGGAGTGCACGGCCGAGCCGTCGGCCTTGACATCGATGACGTCCACCAGCAGGCCGGAGCCGATGCGGGCGGCGAGGCGACCCGACACTTCCTTGCCTTCGGCGGTGGCGGCGACGATGACGGCGGCCGGGGAGGCCGACTCCGACAGCGCGGCGAGCACGTCGACCTTCGGGGTCACCAGGAAGTTCTCGACATCGTCGGATTCGGCGATGTAGATCTTCTCGGCGCCTGCCGCGGCCAGCGCGTCGGCCAGCTTCTCGCCGGTCCCGGCCGAGCCGAGCACGACGGCGGCCGGTTCGCCGAGGGCGCGGGCGGCGGTGAGCAGTTCGGTGCTGACCTTCTTGATCGCACCGTCGGCGTGCTCGACGAGCACAAGTACTTCTGCCATTTTGTGTTCTCTCCTAAGCAGTCTCGAGCGGGATCAGATGATCTTCTGACCGACGAGGTACTGGGCGATCTTGGTGCCGCCGTCGCCCTCGTCCGCGATCTTCTCGCCCGCCGTGCGCGGCGGCTTCGGGGTGGCCGCGGTGACGGTGCTGCCCGCGTTCGCGACGCCGACGGTCGCCGGGTCGACACCGAGGTCGGCCAGCGTGAGGGTCTGCACTTCCTTCTTCTTCGCGGCCATGATGCCCTTGAAGGAGGGGAAGCGCGGCTCGTTGATCTTCTCGGTGACGCTGACGATGGCCGGGAGGGTGGCCTCCAGCTTGAAGACACCCTCGTCGGTCTCGCGCTCGCCGGTGATCTTGTCGCCGTCGACGACCAGCTTGCGCAGGTGCGTCAGCTGCGGGATGCCGATGTACTCCGCGATGATCGCGGGCACGGCGCCCGCGCGACCGTCGGTGGCCTCGTTGCCCGCGATGACCAGCTCGACACCCTCGACCTGGCCGAGCGCGGCGGCGAGCACGTAGGCGGTCTGCACGGCGTCGGAGCCGTGGATCGCCGGGTCGTTGACGTGGATGGCCTTGTCGGCGCCCATGGACAGCGCCTTGCGGATGGCCTCGGTGGCACGGTCCGGACCGGCGGCCAGCACGGTGACCTCGCCGCCCTGGGCCTCCTTGATCAGCAGCGCTTCTTCGACGGCGCGCTCGTTGATCTCGTCGAGGACGGCGTCGGCAGCCTCGCGGTCGAGCGTGAAGTCACCATCGGTCAGCTTGCGCTCGGACCAAGTGTCGGGAACCTGCTTGATGAGTACGACGATGTTCGGCATTGGTCTTCGTCGACCTCCTGTTCTGGGGGCACGTTTGTGGTGGTCGCACGAGCGGGCCGTACGTCCATTGAGTAGCTCAGGGCGTGACACTACCCTACGTTAAGTTACTCGTGGGTAACTTACCTGCTTCTCTCTCACAACACCGGTCCGGGCGATATCGTGCGCCGGTTGTACCAGTAACGTCGGACGGATGAGCGAGGCTGTGATCCCTGCCGCAGTGGGCACCCCACCGGGCATTATTCCCGAGTCGACCACCGGCGACCTCGAGCCGCTGCCGCTGACCGGCGAGCGCACCGTACCCGGCATAGCCGAGGAGAACTACTGGTTCCGCAGGCACGAGATCGTCTACGCGCGCCTGCTGGCGCGATGCGCGGGAAAGACGGTGCTCGAGGCCGGATCCGGGGAGGGCTACGGCGCGAACATGATCGCCGACGTGGCCACCAAGGTCATCGGCCTCGATTACGACAGCAGCGCGGTCGCGCATGTGCGCGCCCGCTACCCACGCGTCGAGATGCTCCAAGGCAATCTCGCCGCGCTCCCGCTCGACGACGCCGCGGTCGACGTGGTGGTGAATTTCCAAGTCATCGAACATCTCTGGGACCAGGGCCAGTTCATTCGCGAATGCCTTCGGGTGCTGCGGCCGGGCGGCGAGCTGCTCATCAGCACCCCCAACCGGATCACCTTCTCGCCGGGTCGCGACACCCCGCTCAACCCGTTCCACACCAGAGAACTGAATGCCGCCGAGCTGACCGAACTGCTGGTCGAGGCCGGATTCGAGGTCACGCTGATGACCGGTGTGCACCACGGCCCGAGCCTGAAAGCGTTGGACGCCAAGCACGGCGGCTCGTTCATCGACGCCCAGATCGAACGCGCGCTTGCCGGAGAGCCGTGGCCCGCCGAGCTGACCGCCGACGTCGCGGCTGTCGGCATCGACGATTTCGCATTGATCACCGACGACATCGACGCAAGCCTCGACCTGGTCGCCATCGCGGTGAAGCCTTGAGCAGCTCGGCCGTACCCGGCCAGTTCACTCTGGTCTTGCATTCACACCTGCCCTGGCTCGCCCATCACGGCCGCTGGCCGGTCGGCGAGGAATGGCTCTATCAGTCCTGGGCGGCGTCCTACCTTCCGGTCGCCGCGGTATTGAGAAACCTTGCCGCCGAGGGCCGTTCGCATCTGTTGAGCCTCGGGATCACGCCGGTACTCGCCGCCCAGCTCGACGATCCGCACAGCCTGTCCGGCATGCACCACTGGCTGGGCAACTGGCAACTGCGTGCCGACGAGGCCGCGGTGGCCGGAAACACCGCGCTCGGCAGGCACGAACACCGGCTGGCCGCCACCGCACTGGCCGACTTCGAACAGCGCTGGCGGCACGGCGCAGCCCCGGTCTGGCGGGCCCTCATCGACGCCGACGCGATCGAGCTGCTCGGCGGTCCGCTGGCGCATCCGTTCCAGCCGCTGCTGGACCCACGGCTGCGCGCCTTCCAGCTCACCGAGGGCCTTGCCGACGCACAGCAGCGCTGGGGCCACACCCCGGCCGGCATCTGGGCGCCGGAATGCGGCTACACCGCCGGCATGGAGACCGGATACGCCGACGCCGGTGTGACGCATTTCATGGTCGACGGTCCCGCGCTGCGCGGCGACACCTCGCTCGGACGACCCGTTCGCGAGTCCGATGTGGTGGCCTTCGGGCGCGATCTCCAGGTGAGCTACCGAGTGTGGTCGCCCAAATCCGGCTACCCCGGGCACAGCGCCTACCGTGACTTTCATCACTATGACCACGCGACGGGTCTCAAGCCCTCCCGTGTCACCGGCAAGACGGTGGCGGGCCCGGACAAGGCATCGTATGACCCGGAGCTCGCCGCCGCCGCGATCACCCGCGATGTCGACGATTTCGTGCAGACCGTGCGTGAGCGGCTGATCGCCGAATCCGAGCGGATCGGCCGTCCCGCCCTGGTCGTGGCTGCCTTCGATACCGAACTGTTCGGCCATTGGTGGCACGAGGGTCCGCAGTGGCTCGAGCAGGTGCTGCGCGCATTGCCCGAGGCAGGCGTGCAGGTCGGCACCCTCGCCGATGCCCGCGAACGCGGGTTCGTCGGCGAGCCGGTGCCGCTGGCGGATTCGTCGTGGGGCTCCGGCAAGGACTGGCGGGTCTGGGCCGGCGACCAGGTCCGTGACCTGGTGGAACTCAACGACGACGTCGTGCGGCTCACCCTCGACACGGTCGACAAGATGCGCTCCGTGGACGGCGGCGTCGAACTGCGCGACCAGGTCGCCGACCAGCTGCTGCGCGAGGCCATTCTCACCGTGTCCAGCGACTGGGCCTTCATGGTCAGCAAGGACTCGGCGGCGGGTTACGCGAGGGATCGAGCGCACCGGCACGCACATGCCGTGCGCGAGATCGCGGCCGCAGTCGGGGCGGGTCAAGTCGCCAAAGCACAGCAGTTGGCGGCAGGATGGGGTGCGGCTGACGGATTCTTCCCCGGTTTGGACGCACGGCGACTTGCCTACTCAGGGTCCGGTCATCACGCAATTGCGCCGCGACCAGGCCCCGCCGCGGACCAAGGCTCCGCCTCAGAAGGACATGCATGAAGATTTTGATGGTGTCGTGGGAGTACCCGCCGGTTGTGGTCGGCGGGTTGGGCAGGCACGTGCATCACCTGGCGATCGAGCTTGCCACCGCGGGCCACGAGGTCGTCGTGCTGTCGCGCCGCCCCACCGGCACCGACTCCTCGACCCATCCCACCCACTCCTTCATCGCCGATGGTGTGCTGGTGGTCGCGGTCGCGGAGGATCCGCCGTGCTTCGACTTCGGCGACGACATGCTCGCCTGGACGCTGGCGATGGGGCACGCGATGGTGCGGGCCGGTGTCGCGCTCGGCAAGCCTGGCATCGGTGACGGCTGGGTCCCCGACGTCGTGCACGCGCACGATTGGCTGGTCGCCCATCCCGCGATCGCCCTCGCCGAGTATTACGACGTGCCGCTGGTCTCGACGCTGCACGCGACCGAGGCGGGCAGGCACAGCGGCTGGGTATCGGGCCGGGTAAACAAGCAGGTCCACTCGGTCGAGTGGTGGCTCGCCAACGAGTCCGACGCGCTCATCACCTGCTCGGCCTCGATGCAGGACGAGGTGGAACGGCTCTACGGGCCCGAGCGGATCCCGCTGCGGGTGATCCGCAACGGCATCGACGTCGGCGCATGGACCTTTCGTCCGCGCGCACCGCGCACCGGCCCGCCACGGCTGTTGTATGTGGGGCGACTGGAGTACGAAAAAGGCGTGCAGGACGCGATCGCGGCGCTGCCGAGGATCCGGCGCGCGCACCCCGGCACCACGCTGACCGTCGCCGGTGTCGGCACCCAGTTCGAGTGGTTGCGCGAGCGGGCCCGGGTGCACCGGGTGGCGCGCGCGGTGACCTTCGCCGGACAGCTCGGCCACGAGGAGCTGCTGGGCTGGCTGCACGGCGCCGACGCGATCGTGCTGCCGAGCCGCTACGAACCCTTCGGCATCGTCGCTCTGGAGGCGGCCGCGGCGGGTATCCCGCTGGTCACTTCCACTGCTGGCGGTCTCGGCGAACTTGTCGTCGACGGTGTCACCGGCGCGTCCTTCGAACCCGCCGACGTGGACGGCCTCGTCGACGCGGTCCGTGCCGTGCTCGACGGCCCCGCAGCGGCCCAGGATCGCGCCTACGCCGCCCGCGAACGTCTCACCGCCGACTTCGCTTGGGACGTCGTCGCCGCCGAGACGATCCAGGTCTACCAGTCTGCGAAACGCCGCGTCCGCAACCCGATGGGCCGGCCGACGATCGTGGAACGCCCACTCCCCGAACGCGATCCGAACCAGCCCGTCTGATCGCCGCGACTAGGCTTCCAGCTTCTTCACGACCTTCTGGATGGTGAGCCACGTGCGCGTGGTGATCTCCTTGCTGTAGGTCTTCTCCATCCAGGCCATGAAGTTCGGGGTGCGCGGCTCGGTGTTGTCGATGACCGAGAGGACGACGCGGGCCTTCTCGTCGTAGCCGACGATGCGGACGCCGGGCTCGCCGTGCTTCAGCAGCTCCTCGGTGATCTTCGGCGGCGGCTGCTTGAGGAAGGTCGCGGTCAGATAGGTTTCGCGGCCGTGCGTCAGGCCGGGGAACGGATCGGTTTCGAGCAGACCCCGCAGTTCTTCGTAGCTGCGGATGATCGTGCCGCCCGGAATGCCGAGTTCGCTGTTCAACGCGTCCTGAACGCGCGCTTCCAACTCCGGTATGTCGGTGTCGGTGCTGCGGAACACCACATTGCCGCTCGACAGCAACGTCGCGACCTTCTCGAACCCGAGACCCTCGAACACCGCGCGCAGCTTCTCGTTCTTCATGTTCGGGTTGGTCGGCATGATCCCGCGCAACAACGCCGCGTACCTGTTCATAGCGCCGACCGTACCCATCGCGACCGACAAACACCGGCTCGCCCGGCCGACGGGTCGAGCGCGGACAGCGACACGGCTACGCCGACTGCGTGACGCCGTTCTTCTTGCGCGCGATATCTTCCAACGCGGCAACGTATTTCGCGCGCTCCTCAGCGCCCGCTTCCCACGTTTCCTTGCGGTTCTTCACCACCTTGGCCGGGGCCCCGACGGCAATGCTGTAGTCGGGGATCTCACCCTTGACCACCGCGTGTGCACCGAGCACACAACCGCGGCCGACGCGCGTCTCGCGCAGCACCGTCACCTTCGCGGCGATCCAGGTGTCCGGACCGATGCGCACCGGGCTCTTCACGATGCCTTGATCCTTGATCGGCATGTTGATGTCGTCCATGCGGTGGTCGAAGTCGCAGATGTAGCACCAGTCCGCGACCAGTGTCGACTCACCGATCTCGATGTCGAGGTAGGTGTTGACGACGTTGTCCTTGCCGAAGACCACCTTGTCGCCGATGCGCAGCGATCCCTCGTGGCAGCGGATGGCATTGCCGTCGCCGATGTGCACCCAGCGACCGATCTCCATCCGGCCGAGCTCGGGTGTCGCGTGGATCTCCACCCCGCGACCCAGGAAGACCATGCCGCGCAGCACGATGTGCGGATTGGCCGCCTTGAACTTGAACAGCCGGTAGTAGCGCACCAGATACCAAGGCGTGTACGCCCGGTTGGCGAGCACCCAGCGCAGCGAAGCTACGGTCAGAAAACGCGCCTGCAGCGGATCCCGACGGCGCGATCCGCGCCACCGCGAGCGCAACGGTGCGCCCCACATGCTCGTCACGAACGGTCTCCTTCGTGGTTCTTCGGGTCGCGTCCGACCCGGCCGTAACAGATAGAGCCTATCTGCCTGCGTCGGAGTAGGACGCGGTGAGCCCGTCATGACACCCCCGGGACCCGCACACCCGTCGATGGCCCTCCCGTACAGTGACTCCGAACCCGCACGCGGACACCCGGCTCGGGTGGGGAACGAGCTGAGGTTCGACACGCTTTTAGTTCGTGCGAGCGGCCGAAAACGGAGGAGAGCAGCAGGTGCGAAGCGGCGGCGTACTGGCTACATCCAGGTGGCGTCCGGTGCGGCGGCGGGCAGTGATCTCGCTGGCCGCGGTCGGCGCGCTGGCGTTGACCGGCTGCGGCACCGATGTCGACGACATCACCGTCGGTCCGGGCACGGGCTGGCCCGCGGCGCATCACGACGGCCGCAACGACGGAACGAGCCCGGTCACCGGGTCGCGGAAGATGATGCTGAGTTGGTCGCGCCCGCTCGGCGGTCCGATCGAGCAGGGCGTCACGCTCGGCCCGGAGGGGCAGATGTTCGTCACCGCGCGGACGCCCTCGGGGTGTGTGATCTTCTCCTTCCAGATGCGCAGCGGCCGTAAGCGTTTCTGCAACCAGCAGCTCGGCCCGAACGCGGCCTCCGCACCGTCGGTGGTCGACGGGGGCACCAATGTGTACGTCGGGGACGACGGCGCGCTGAATGCCTTCAACTATCTCGGTCAGCCACGCTGGCGCACTCCGGTTGCGGGGGTTCCGGTTTCGGTGCAGTTCACCGGTGACGGCGATCTGCTGTCGGTGACGCAGTCCGGCCAGGTGGACGTGCTCTCGCGCCAGACAGGTGAGCGTGTGGTCCCCACGGTGCAGCTGCTCGGTGAGCCCGACTTCCTCGAATATCCGGATCTCACCCGCCCGGCTTCGGGCCAAGGTCTCGACGACTGCTCCACCGGCGGCCCGCAGTGCCCCGTCGCGAATATCTCGGCGATGGACGTGTCGACCGGCCGTTTCTTCGTCACGGTGTGGAAGCCGGGCGCGCCCACCGCCGCCTTGGTGGCATTGCGCTACGGCAACAACAAGATCGAGCAGCAGTGGCGCGCGGACATACTCACCGACGGCAGCGCAACCAGCCCCGCCCTGTCCGCCGACGGCGCGACCGTCTATGTGGGTGACAACAGCAACCGGCTCATCGCCATGGACGCCGCCGACGGCCGCACCAAATGGGTGCACGCTCTCGAATGGGCGCCGCGCGGCGGGATCTCGGTCTCCGGCGACGGACTGATTATCCCCGCGGGCGACGACGGCTATCTGGTCGCGCTGCGGGACACCGGCAGCACCGCCGAGGTCGTCTGGGAGCGTAAGGATCTCGCCCTGCGCGGCATTCCGGTGCAGACCGCGGGCGGCACCGGCTACACCGCCGCCGCCATCGGCGACGGCCTGAACCTCATCACCTTCGACACCAAGACCGGAACGACAGTCGACTCGGACGTGCTTCCGGGCGCCAAGGGCCGTACCACCGGCACCTCGATCGGAGCCAAGGGCGAGGTCGTGCTCGCCACGCGCATCGGCGAGTTGTTCGTCTTCAAGCCCGAACAGTAGGGGACGCGGTCGCCTGCCGAGCACCGTGCGCGGTGCACAGGAAAGCGGCCGCGGTACGGCCGATTCGCGTAATGACCAACGTATAAGGCTGGGAGCCGGACGGTTTCAGTCGGCGGCGCAGCTGATCGGGATCGACATCGACACCGCGCACCAGAATCTCCAGCGGCCCGCATTCGCGCTTGCGCAGTTCGGTGCGCAGGCTCTTCTCCCGGTATTCGAGCCGATCGATGATCCGAAAGCCGCGCACCCCGTCGGGCACCTGGTCGCCGGTGAGGTAGGCGATGCGCGGGTCCAGTTGCCATAGACCGTGTTTCGCCGCGTAGTGACGCACCAGGCCGGCGCGTACGACGGCGCCGTCCGGGTCGATGATCCACTCCCCCGGATCCTGTTCGGGAATCTCGTCGGGCTCAGCGTCGGTAAGCGTCCAGGATTCGCCAGTGGAGTTCAGCACCGTCGCCCGGCGGGTGCCGGTCGCGGCCAGCCCCGGCGACCACAGGCAGGCCTCGCGCACCGCCCCGTCCAAGGACACCACTTCGACCTCACCCGACCAGTCGAGTCGATCGAAATCCAGTCCGGGCGCACACTTCACGGCGAGATCGCGCCCTGGGTAGGCGGCGAGCAGATCGGGCAGCGGTGGTTGCAGCTTGGCCGGATCGTGGGTGCGGCGACCATCGGCCCGCCGGGCGGGGTCGGCGACGACGACCGTGCCGACACTGCACGACACCAGGGCATCCGCCTTGGCCAGCAGCACATTGCGTGCGCCTGCCAGATTGTGCGCGGCCATCGAGAGTCGAACATCGTCCAGATCGCTGCCGATCACCGCCGGGCAGGCACGAGCCAGCTCGGCGAGGTCGGCGCCGATGGAGCAGGTCACATCGTGCACGGCCCGATCGGCCAGCCGCGCGGCGCGGTGCCTGGCCACCAAGGTCGGAGTGGCCTGCTGCAGCGCGTCATCGGTGAACAGCCAGGCCCCGGCATCGGAGAGCTTCGTTGCGGCTCTTCGGCGCAGCCGCACGGTCTCGACAAGGGCGGCGGCGCGGTCGCCGTGTGCACGACGCACCCGCTCGAGATCGCGCAGGTGCGTCGTGGTGGTCAACTCCAGCCCGTCCACCTCGGCCAGCGCGGCGATACCCGCCGCACTGCCGAGGAAGGTGACATCCTCGGTGCCGAAGCTGTACCCCACTACTTCGCGGAAGCGCCGGGCTTCACGCCGGTGATCATCGCGTTGTAGAAGAACTGGCGCGGCACCACACGGCGCATGACGTTCTCGTCCACCCAGCTCAGCCCCAGCCACGCCTTGTACATCGCCAGGCGGTAGCCCATGGTGAGCTTCTCCTCGGGCACCGCGGCCTCGAAGGTGCGCACCGGCCAGCCCCACAGTGCGGCGGCGAATTCCTCGGTGGTCGCCTTCACCTCGACCGCGCCCGCCGAGGACGCCATGGCCTCCAGCTCGCGCGGGTCGAAGGTGTGCAGATCGACGACCGCTTCCAGCGCCGCGGCACGCGACGACTCGTCCAGCTCTGTCTGCGGCCGCCGCCAGCCCGCCAGCGCGGGCAGCTTGGTGACCGTGGTGGTGGCCTTCCAGGTGATCCGGCCCAGCCAGCGTGCGTAGAAGTTGCCCGCCGTGGTCGGCTCGCCCGCGAAGACGAAACGCCCGCCCGGCTTGAGCACCCGCAGGCATTCCTTCAGCGCCAGCTCCACATCGGGGATGTGGTGCAGCACCGCGTGCCCGCAGACCAGGTCGAAGGTGTCGTCGTCGTACGGGATGGTCTCGGCGTCGGCAACGCGGCCGTCGACATCGAGCCCGAGGTTCTGCGCATTGCGCAGCGCGACCTTCACCATGCCCGGCGAAAGGTCGGTGACCGAACCGGACTTCGCGATGCCACCCTGCATCAGGTTCAGCAGGAAGAAGCCGGTGCCGCAGCCGAGTTCCAGCGCCCGCTCGTACGGCAGCGGGGCGGGACCCACGGCGGCGTCGAATCGACCGCGGGCGTATTCGATACAGCGCTCGTCATAGGAAATCGACCATTTGTCGTCATAGGTCTCGGCTTCCCAGTCGTGGTACAGGACCTGGGCGAGCTTTGTATCCTTGAGTGCTGCTTCGACCTCGGCCTCGGTGGCATGCGGGTTCGGCGCGGGGTCGTCGGAACGTACCGTCATGGTCGGCTAGCCTAGCTAACCCGCCGGTGCCGGTCGTCAGCGGAGTAGTGAGTGCCGCCTAATTCGCAGTGCGGGTCCACGGTCGAGAACCCGGTCCGGTTTCGGGGGCGCTCGGCGAGCTACCTGCGTGCAATCGCCACTGGCTGTCGCGCTGAGGGAGCTGGGGATCCGCCGGGCTAGCGGCCGACGAACGCCGCGGATCCGGGCCCGTCAGCCAGGTAGGAACGCGTTCCAATTTCCCGGTCCTCGGTGGTGAACAGATCGGCCCACTCCGTCCACGCGCGGTCGAGGCCGTGCGGACCCGCCTCGAAGACCGCCTTGGCGGCCGCCAGCGCACGAGCCGGGCCGCCGATGAATTGCTCGGCCCAGCGCAGCGCGGCGGTGTACACGTCATCGGGGGCGACCACCTCGTCGACGAGACCGAGCGCGAGCGCCTCTTCGGCTTCGACGAAACGGCCGGTGTAGACGAGGTCCTTCGCGGGGCCGGGGCCGATCAACAGCGACAGCCTGCGGATGCCCGCGAGCGGAATCAAGCCGGCCTGGATCTGCGGCAACCCGAGCTTGACGTTGTCGCCGATGATGCGCCGGTCGGCGCCGAGCGCCAGTTCCAGCCCACTGCCGAGGCCGTAGCCGCTGATCGCGGCGACCGTGGGTTGCCCGATCTTGGCCAGGCAACCGAGAGCGGTCTGCAGATCGGCTGCCATGGCGGCGGCCTGATCGGGGTCGAGCCCGGACAGTTCGGCGAGGTCGTCGCCCGCCGAGAACACCCGCTCGTCGCCGTAGACGACCAGCGCCGCGACACGGGTGTCGGCGGCGACCGTTTCGGCTGCCGCGGCCACTTCCCGCACCAACTGCACGGTGAACTGGTTCATCGGCGGGCGGGCGATCCGGAGCACGGCCACGCCACGCGCGGCATCACCCTCGGGCAGATCCAGGGTCACGAATTCGGCCATGGAACGCCACGCTACCGGGTAGCCGTCGGTTTCCTCACTTGCGCACGGATCCCTTGAGTCGACTCTGATCCGGGAGGTCGGCGAAGTAGCGCTGATTGTCGGGGAAGCTCAGCACCTGACGTCCTTCGACTGCCGACAGCACCGGCATGATCGGGTCGATGACCACCTCGGCGGCGAGAATGTCTGCGGTGGAAGCGAACTCGCTCAGTGCGACGAGCTGCGCCCAGGTGGGTGGCAGCAGAATGTCGGCGCCCGACCGCCAGCGATCCAGCGCTTCGGCAGGCGTACGCCACTGCACCTCCTCGGCCTCGGAGGTGGCTCCGTCAGCCAATTGCCCCTCGGGCAGCACCGCAACGAAGAACCTGGTGTCGTAGCGGCGTGGCTCGATCACCGGGGTGATCCAATTCGCCCACGGCCGCAGCAGATCCGCGCGCAGCACGAGTTTTTCCTCGGCGAGGAAGGCGGCGAGCGACACGTCACGGCGTTCCAGCCGCCCTCTGGCATCGCGGTAGCCTGCCGTGTCCGAGACGACGCTGTCAGCGGTCGGCCCCGCAAGCAGCACTCCGCATTCTTCGAATGTCTCGCGCACCGCACCGGCCACCAGCGCTTTGGCACGCGCCTCTGTGGTACCGAATTTCGCAGCCCACCACGCGGGTTCGGGCCCGGCCCACTCGATGTCGGCGGTCCCGTCGGAGGGGTCGACGCCACCGCCGGGGAAAACCGTCATCCCTGCGGCAAACGCCATTGCGCCCACCCGGCGCTGCAGGAACACCTCTGGTCCCGTGGCACCGTCTCGCACCACCATGACCGTCGACGCGTCTTTGGGCGACGGCACCTGCGGCTGAGAGTCAGCCTGCGCGTTTGTCTCACTCACCCTTGCACCCTAGCGCCTGCTTGGTGCTGGGTCGCCTGCCCATCCGGGCCAGCTCATCGAGCGCAGCTCCGCGCCGCCGATCGTGTGCGGCGATCGCAGCTCGCATTCGGCACTGATCACGAGTCGAAGGACGTTCCCAGGCAGGTCGAATGCCGATCGCGCCGAGCAGTTCGGGCTCGACGCCGCAGAGTTCGCGGCCAACCAACAGCCGACGCGGCGAACATCGGCGGGCCGAAGATGCAGCGAAGTGCTCGATCTACTGCCGTGAGCGGTGCCGCCCCAAGCGGCGCGAGCGGCGGGCGAAGTAGCGGCCGTCGACTCGGTCGAGGGCGATGGACTGGCTGAAGGCCGCACTCAGATTGTCGGCGGTCAACACCTCCGGTAGCAGGCCCTGTGCGACCACCGCACCCTCGTTGAGCAGCAAGCCGTGGGTGAAGCCGGGCGGGATCTCCTCGACGTGGTGGGTGACCAGCACGATGGCGGGTGCGTCCGGGTCCGCGGCCAAGTCGCCGAGGCGTTCCACCAGTTCCTCGCGACCACCGAGATCGAGTCCGGCAGCGGGCTCGTCCAGTAGCAGCAGTTCCGGGTCGGTCATCAACGCGCGGGCGATGAGCACCCGCTTGCGTTCACCTTCGGAAAGGGTGCCGTAGGTGCGATCGGAAAGGTGTTCGGCGCCGAGGCTTTCCAGCATGTCGATGGCGCGGTCGGTGTCCAGGTCGTCGTAGCGCTCTCGCCAGCGACCCAGCACGGCGTAGCCCGCGGACACCACCAGGTCGCTGACCTTTTCGTCGCGCGGAATGCGGCTGGCCACCGCGGCCGAGGACAGGCCGATCCGCGGGCGTAGTTCGCTGACGTTGGTCTTGCCGATCACTTCACCGAGTAAGTGGGCAATCCCCGAGGTCGGATGTACTTCGGCGGCGGCCATCCGCAGGAGGGAGGTCTTGCCGGCGCCGTTGGGGCCGAGCACGACCCAGCGTTCGTCTAACTCGACCTGCCAGGTGACCGGACCGACGAGGGTGTGACCCGAGCGTCGGATGGTCACGTCGGTGAAATCAATGAGCAGATCGGGATCCGGTTGCGGCACGGGCTCCATCTTGGACCAAATGTGCTGCGCTCGTACGACCGACCCATGGCGTATTCGCCGACCTGGCGATCTTGCGACGACGCACGGTCGAGAGTTGCCGGGCGGCAGCCTTCGACGGATCGAGCGGCGTGGACTTCGTCGAGCGGAACAGCCGAGCGAAGATCAGTGCTAGCGGAATCGAGCAGACTACCCATACGGCGAGAATCACCAACAGCGTTGTCATCATGCGGTCCTCCGGCGAGTTACGTGCGGGCGGTCCTGTTCCGTCTCAATACCCAGATATGCGTGATGCGAACCCCACTGTGCCGAAAACCGGGATCGGTAGTGCCCCGAAATCGGTTTCGCCCCGCATCGAAGCAAGCAGCGAGCAAACCAGGTCCCGGCGCTCGCCTGGACACCGGGCCATCCCACTGTCGTCCCGGCTGCGGACGACGTCAATACTTTCGGATGGCTGTACCGTCCAGGCCCCGGGACAGTTCATTTCGATCCCGGTACCGCGATAACCGTCATAGAACCCGGCGCGACCTCGGTGAATCCGGCATCGCGTACAGCGACCGCGGTGCCGAGTCGCACCTGGTCGACCAGCGCCACCCACCGATCCTTGTCTGCTTCCCTTACCGCGCACCGGAATCCGCATTGCGACCATCGATAGGCCTGCGCCTCGGGCAACGCGCCCGCTAGCAGCATGCTGGCATGCCCGACCTGCGCGGCGGCCTTACCCAGAGTCATGCCGAGCTCCGAATTCACCCACAGCGTCGGTAGTCCGGGATCGGCGGGACCAGGATCGTCGTGTTCGAGATCGGTGCCGCCGATCTGCAGGCGCTTGATCCGTGGATCCACCGCACCCACCGGTCCCGGCACCAGCGCTCGCGCCTGAGCGCCGTCGACCTCGACGGTCACCCCGGGCACCTCGTCGGCGGCCAGCCACTGCGCGCCGCGGGCACGGCGGGCCACCTTGCGGATCCGCGATCGCTTCCACCCGAGGTAGGGCTGCTCCCATTCGCCACCGGGCCCGACCCGCTCGTCCAGGCACAGTGCCACGCTCGCGGCGGCGGCCGCCTCGAGCAGCGCGCTGCGGCGCGGCGGATCGGCCTTCGGAATGTGCAACACCATCTGCATCGCCTGCACCATGGCCGGATCGTCCGGATCGCCCGCGCCACCGTAGCCCTGTGCGAGCTCCGCATGCCGGAAATGGAATCCTGCTGCACCGGTGTCTGTTTCGCTGCCGTCCCGGACATCGGCACCACATTCCGGCAAACCCGTCATCACTCCACCTTGATCGTCAACGAGAACTTCTGCGCCGGGTCGATGCCCTGCTCCCACGGTCGCGTGTAGTCGAGCGTCAGCTGCGCCACCCCCGCGCTGTTTCCGACAAAGGTCCACACTGCGGTACCGCCGGACCCCGGTGCCACCGGAACATTCGGATCGGGGCGGTAGTCGGGCTCGCCGTCCTGCCGTAGCACTTGCTGCTCGAGCTCCCCCAGCCCCCACGTGTAGCCGGTGGACGGATTCGCGGGCAGCGACACGACGAGCTGCTGGCCGATCCGCAGCGTCCGCTCCTGGCCGTTGTTCGAATCGGTCATCGCGAGTGCGTCATGCGCCGTGTGCTCGGTCGGCCGAGTCGAGGACGTGCCCTTCGTCTCCGGGTCGGAGTCGTTCGTACCGCACGCGACGAGTGTCGCGCCGAGAACGAGCACCAGCAGGAACTTTCGCACCGCAGCCTCCGATCGACGAATGATCAACTTCTGCGAGCCTACCGACACGAGCTGCTTGTCCCCGGCCACTGACACCTGCACGTGTACAGGCACGGGCGAGTGTTGGACATATCCAGCGAGTCGTCGGAGTCTCGGTCGAGGCACCGACGACAGCGCTCACCTACCGATGAGGGGCACCCGGCGCACACCGCCGTCGCGAGCATCGGCAGCTTCCACCTCGTCGCGGGTGACGCCGAGGATGAACAGCACCGCGTCCAGGTAGGGATGCGAGAGCGCCGCGTCGGCAACCTCGCGCAGCGCGGGCTTGGCGTTGAAGGCGACGCCGAGGCCCGCCGCATTGAGCATGTCGATGTCGTTGGCGCCATCGCCGACCGCCACCGTCTGCTCCATCGGCACTCCGGCCTCCGCGGCGAACTTGCGCAGTGCGGTCGCCTTGAACGCCCGATCGACGATCTCGCCGACGACCCGGCCGGTCAGCTTGCCGTCCTTGATCTCCAAGGTGTTGGCCTGCACGAAGTCCAATTCCAGCTCGTGGGCGAGTGGTTCGATCACCTGACGGAAGCCACCCGACACCACGCCGCAGCGGAAACCGATCCTGCGCAGCGTCCTGATGGTGGTGCGCGCGCCCGGCGTCAGCTCGATCCGGTCGGCTACCTCATCGATCACCGAGGCATCCAGCCCCTCCAACGTCGCCACCCGCTGCCGCAGCGATTCGCCGAAGTCGATCTCACCGCGCATGGCGGCCTCGGTGACCTTGCGGACTTCTTCCTCGACCCCCGCGTGCGCGGCGAGCATCTCGATGACCTCGCCCTGGATGAGGGTCGAGTCGACGTCGAACACGATGAGCCGCTTGGCGCGACGCGCAAGGCCCGCGCGCTCCACCGCGACGTCGACCTGTTCGGCGACGGCGACCTCGGCCAGCGCGGTGCGCAGCCGTGCGTCGGCGTCGGCATCGGTTTCGGTCGCGGTGACGAGCAGCTCCATGCCGGTCACCGGGTAGTCGGCAATGCCACGGATGGTGTCGATATTGGCGCCGAGCGCCGCGAGCTGGCGCGACACCGAGCTGAACGCGCGCGCGGTCACCGGGCTACCGAGAATCACCACCGCGTGCGTGGACATCGGCTGCCTGCCGATCTCGGCGTCGACCTCCACATCGACATGCATGCCGACGGTGTTCATCGCCTCTTCGAGCTCGTCCTGCAATGCCTCGGGGTCATTCGGGCAGGTGACCAGTACCCCGAGCGTCAGGCGGCCACGGATCACCACCTGCTCCACGTCCAGCAGGCTGACCTGGTGCCGCGACATCGCCGCGAGCAGCACGGAGGTCACGCCGGGCCGGTCTGGCCCGGTGACGGTGACGAGAACTGTGGTGTCGGCCAACTGATGTGCTCCAAGTTCGAGTGTTTGCCGTCGCTGTGCTCGACCTCGTTGTCGCTGCGCCGACCGCATTGTCGCTTGCCGTATACATCGCCGCCGAAGCGGGACGCGCTCCACAAACGAGTGTGCACCCGCTGGTCACCAGCAGGTGCACACTCGAGAATGCTACTTCGTTGCTGCTATGCCAATGCAGCGGCTAGTTCTTGGCCAGGGCGCCTTCGTGCACCTCGGTGGCGTGCTTGCCCGAGCCCCAGCCCACGTGGGCTTCGGCGCGCATTCGCTCGACCATGTGCGGGTAGTGCAGTTCGAACGCGGGACGCTCCGACCGGATACGCGGCAGCTCGTAGAAGTTGTGCCGCGGCGGCGGGCAGGTCGTCGCCCACTCCAGCGAATTGCCATAGCCCCACGGATCGTCCACCGTGACCACTTCGCCGTAGCGGAAGCTCTTGAAGACGTTCCACACGAACGGCAGCATCGAAGCGCCGAGGATGAACGCACCGATGGTCGAGATCGTGTTCAGTGTGGTGAAACCGTCGCTGGGCAGGTAGTCGGCATAGCGACGTGGCATGCCCTCGGCGCCCAGCCAGTGCTGCACCAGGAACGTGGTGTGGAACCCGACGAAGGTGGTCCAGAAATGCCACTTGCCGAGACGCTCGTCCATCATGCGACCGGTGATCTTGGGGAACCAGAAGTAGATGCCCGCGAAGGTCGCGAAAACGATGGTGCCGAAGAGCACGTAGTGGAAGTGCGCGACCACGAAGTACGAGTCGGTGACGTGGAAGTCCAGCGGCGGGCTGGCCAGGATGACACCCGAGAGACCACCGAAGAGGAAGGTCACCAGGAAGCCGATCGACCACAGCATCGGTGACTCGAAGGTCAGTTGACCGCGCCACATGGTGCCGATCCAGTTGAAGAACTTCACCCCGGTCGGAACCGCGATCAGGAAGGTCATGAACGAGAAGTACGGCAGCAGCACGGCGCCGGTCGCGTACATGTGGTGGGCCCACACCGCGATCGACAGCGCGGCGATGCCCAGCGTTGCGTAGACCAGCGTGGTGTAACCGAAGATCGGCTTACGTGAGAACACCGGGAAGATTTCCGACACGATGCCGAAGAACGGCAGCGCGATGATGTACACCTCGGGATGGCCGAAGAACCAGAACAGGTGCTGGTAGAGCAGGATGCCGCCGGTGGCGGGGTCGTAGATGTGCCCGCCGAGATGCCGGTCGTAGGCGAGGCCGAACAGCGCTGCGGTCAGCAGGGGGAAAGCGAGCAGGACGAGCACGCTGGTGACGGCGATGTTCCAGGTGAAGATCGGCATCCGGAACATGGTCATACCGGGGGCACGCAGGCAGACGACGGTGGTCAGCATGTTGACGCCACCGAGGATGGTGCCGAGGCCCGACACCGCAAGGCCGAGGATCCACAGGTCGGCGCCGACACCCGGCGAATGCAGAATGTCGGTCAGCGGGGTGTAGGCGGTCCAGCCGAAGTCCGCAGCGCCACCCGGGGTGATGAAGCCCGCGGTCGCCATGCTGCCGCCGAACAGGTACAGCCAGTAGCTGAACGCGTTCAGCCGCGGGAAGGCGACGTCGGGTGCACCGATCTGCAGCGGCAGCACGATGTTGGCGAAGCCGAACACGATCGCGGTCGCATAGAACAGCAGCATGATGGTGCCGTGCATGGTGAACAGCTGGTTGAACTGCTCCGGCGAGAGGAACTGCAGGCCCGGACGCGCCAGCTCGGCGCGCATCATCAGCGCCATCAGACCGCCGACGAGGAAGAAGCTCATCGCCGTCACCAAGTACATGGTGCCGAGGACCTTGGGGTCAGTGGTGGTGACCATCTTGTAGAGGAACGAGCCCTTCGGCCCGGTCCGAGCCGGATACGGCCGAGTCGCTTCCAACTGAGGGACTGGCTTTGGCTCTACGGCAGTCACTGATCCTCCTGAAAGGTGCCTTTAGGTCGCTCCGCAGGCTCCGCTTCATGCGCCGATCTCGGTGCCGAGACAGACGACGGTTCGCTTGCGCTCATGGAATCGTAAACGGTGCTGCCGCAGCCGTCCGCACGGGTCCTACTCTCTGTCGTATTTCGTTGATCCGCCCACCCGCTGCCCTGCGCCGGAATCTCGCTCTACCCGCACTGCCGCACCGATGAATTCCGGATGCGGCACACGTCTGCATCAGTGACAGGTGTTCCTACCCGCTGGCCAGGAGATCACTCGTGACAGACAACGCGACCACCAAGCCCGGCGACCCGACCTGGGTCGACCTCTACACCGCCGATCCCGACCGCGCGATCGCCTTCTACGGCGAGCTGTTCGGTTGGAGCGCCGAGCGGGCAGGCGAAGAATTCGGTGGCTACATCACTTTCCGCAAAGACGGCCAGGCTGTCGCGGGCGCGATGGGCAAGATGGCGGGCGGCGTCGAGGGCCCCGACCAGTGGACGGTCTACCTCGCCGCCGCGGATGCCAAGGCGACAGCCGACGCGGCGGTGGCCCATGGCGGCACCGTTGTCGTACCGCCCATGGATGTGGGCGATTTGGGCGTGATGGCGGTGCTCGGCGATGTCGGCGGCGCAGGCGTCGGCATCTGGCAGACCGGCACCTTCGGCGGCTTCGAGACACTCGGCCTCGTCACCGGCGGTAAATGGAGCGACCATGCGGGCGTCCCGTCCTGGTTCGAGCTGCATACCCGCGACTACGACACCTCGCTGGCCTTCTACCGCGACGTGTTCGGCTGGCAGGACCCGTTCACCATCGCCGACACACCGGAGTTCCGCTACACCACCATCCATTCGACCAGCCCGATGCTCGGCGGTGTGATGGACGCGTCGGCGTTCCTGCCCGAGGGCGCACCCGCAGGCTGGAAGGTGTATTTCGGCGCCGATGACGTCGACGCGGCCGCCGCGAGGGTGGTCGAACTGGGTGGCGCGGTGCTGGTCCCGGCCATGGACTCGCCCTATGGACGCATGGTCGGGGTCGCCGATCCGACCGGCGCTCGATTCAGCATCGGCGGCGAAACGGCCTGAGCGCGAGACACTCGGCCGCCGGCCGTAGGAATCCGTGCCGCGGTGTCCTGCGGCCACGTCGCGTGGTGGCCTCGCACCGCGCCGACGCCGACGCATGTACCCTCACCCGCATGCCGGTGAGCGCCCTTGTTCGCACCCGAAACCACATGGACTCGACCCGATACGGCACGCTCGGTCGCCGAAGTGCGGCCGTCGCCGCGCTGTGCACGGCCGTCCTCGTGGCAGGTTGTAGCAGCCAAACCGACGATGCCGCCTCGATCGTGCGCACCACGACGAACATTGCAGGCGCGGGTGTGGTGGGGCTGGAGCGCGACACCACCACGGCCTGCCCCCTGCCGAGCGCGCCGGATGCGGCGAGCGGTACCCGCACCGTCACCCATGCCGCGGGCATCTCCGAGGTGCCCGCGGACCCGCAACGCATCGTGGTGCTCACCACCTCGGCCCTGGACGCGACCTGCGCGCTCGGTCTGTGGGAGCGCGTCGTCGGTGCGACCACGGATGACGGACCGACCCCGCACCCGGCCTATCTCGGCTACGGCGTCAACAAGATTCCCAGCGTCGGCACCGC
Source organism: Nocardia sp. NBC_01009 (assembly GCF_045208035.1). NCBI lineage: Bacteria > Bacillati > Actinomycetota > Actinomycetes > Mycobacteriales > Nocardiaceae > Nocardia > Nocardia sp. NBC_01009. The sequence goes on from NZ_CP108695.1 coordinate 7,430,671, forward strand.
CGCGCAGCCAGATCTCGCCAAGGTCGCCGAGCTGCGCCCCGACGTGATCATCGGCGACCTGCCTTCGGGCACAGCCGGTTTCGAGGCATTGCAGGCCATCGCACCCACCGTCCTGGCCGGCACCACCAGCGGCTGGCAGGCCGAATTCACCGGGCTCGCAGCGGGTCTCGGCCGTAGTAACGCCGCGAACATTGCGTTGGAGAACTACCGCACCGAGGCCGTCGACACCGGTAAAGCGGTCATCGCCAACCAGACTCAGGCCTCGGTCGTCCGGTTCACCGCCGACCCGGACCAGGTCCAGGGCGCCAACAGCTTCGCGGGCGGAGTCCTCGCCGACGCGGGTGTGCAGCGCCCGACCGTGCAGCACGGCCCCTCCTTCGACATCGGCGCCGCCGATCTCGACAAGGTCGAAGGCGATCTCATCTACGTGATCTTCGCGGGTGAAGCAGGCAAGAAGCACGGGGAAACCGTGTTGCGCAGCGACGCGTGGAAAGAACTCGGCGCCGCCACCGACCACCGTGTCTTCGCTGTCGAGGACTCCGTCTGGTACGGCAGGGGCCTGAGCGCCGCCCGCGCGCTGCTTACCGACATCCGCGGCACGCTCAACGGATTCGTCACCGACTGACCCCGGCTCGTCTCGCACTCACAGGGGTCTCCCAGCGGGAACCCAGACACCACCGAGCCCTCCGCCATAACGTCGCACAAGACAACAGTTTGCGACGATGGAAGGATACGCAGTGAGCGCACACCACGCGCGCCGCGGCGGCGGCGGCGAAGTGCACGAACACGATCTCGGGCTCGCGCACGACATGACGGTGATGCTGTCGCGGCGCAGAGCACTGACCTTCCTCGGTGTCGCGGGAGCGGCGACGGTCGCGGCGGGCTGTGCGGCGGCAACCAACGGGACAACAGCGACAAGCGGTGCGTCCACCACCACCGCGGCGGCCGCGACAGCCGCCGCGATTGCGCAGGAGACTGCCGGCCCGTATCCGGGCGACGGATCCAACGGGCCCAATGTGCTCATCGAGTCCGGCGTTGTGCGCCGCGACATCACCGGCAGTTTCGGGTCGTATTCCGGTGTCGCCCATGGTGTTCCGATGAAGATCGAGTTGATGCTGCAAGATCTGGCCAAGAGCGGCGCGGCAGGCTCCGGCATGGCCGTGTATCTGTGGCACTGCGACCGGGACGGCAAGTACTCGTTGTACAGCGACGGAGTCACCACGCAGAACTATCTGCGCGGTGTCCAGGTGGCGGACGCTACCGGCAAGGTCACCTTCGAATCCGTCTTCCCCGGTTGCTATTCCGGCCGGTGGACCCATATTCATTTCGAGGTCTACGACTCGCTCGCGGTGGCCGTCGCGGGTGATAACGCCCGCCTCACCTCGCAGATCGCCCTCCCCCAGGACGCCTGCGCTGCGGTGTACGCCTACGACTCCGGCTACGCGAAGAGCATTCCCAACCTTGCCACCACCTCACTGGCCTCGGATAACGTCTTCGGTGACGGCTGGGATGCCGAACTTGCCAGTGTGTCAGGCGCGCCCGCGTCGGGGATGTCGGTCGCGCTCACCGTCGGTGTCGCCGAGAAATCGGCGAACACTCGGTCCGATGGCGGCCCCGGTAGGCCACCCGGCGGACCCGGTGGCCCACCGCCACAAGGTAGGTGAGCAGACGACTCGGCCCCTGGGTCCCGTACTCGACGGCATCCAGGGGCCGAGGCGCGAAATTCGATGGCGTCTGCGCTAGTCGGCGCCGAGCTGGCGGGCCAGCGCCCAGATCACCAGGATGTCGATGGCGATGATCACCAATGCCCAGAACGGGTAGATAGGGGCGAACAGGAAGTTGTCCAGAATGCTGACCGACGCCATCCCGATGCCTGCGAGGTAACCCCAGGTCTTACCGGTGACCACGCCGACGCCCGCGACGATGATCAGCGCCGCGATCACCAGGTGGACCCATCCCCATGTGGAGACGTCGACCAGGAACACTTGGTCTTCGGTCACCACGAAGATGCCGCGCCCGGCGATGGCAGCGATCGCTGTCAGCAGGTGCAGCAAGCCGGTGATCAGGATCAGGGTGCCAGCGAAAATCGTCATGTCATTGAGCACCGGACGTATCGGGGTCGAGGCGGGACTGGTCATAACACACACTCCTTCCGAAACGCGTGGCAATCGCCTATCCGCCACAACGTATCCGGTGCGCGGCCGAAATCGGCGCAGGCCATGAGGCGAGTTCGGTGCGAGCCACCAGCGGTGCGGCTACTTGCCGACGCTGACCACCGATTCGGCCACTGCTTCTGTTCGCGGACGTGCCAGGGCGCTCGGCCACCAGATGCGGTCGCCGATATCCAGGGCCAGCGCGGTCACCAGGATCGAGCGGACGATCACCGTGTCGAGCAGAACACCGACGGCGATGACGATGCCCATCTCGGCGAACGTCACCACCGGCATGGTCGCGAAGACCGCGAACGTGCCGGCCAGCACGAGCCCGGCCGAGGTGATCACCCCGCCGGTCGCCGACAAACCGATCAGCGCACCGTGGCGCGTGCCGTGCTTCTTCGCCTCTTCGTGGACCCGCGACATCAGAAATATGTTGTAGTCGATGCCGAGTGCCACCAGGAACACGAAAGCGAGCAATGGCAGCGCGGCATCGGTGCCCACGAACCCGACCAGGTCGAAGATCCAGCGGCTCAACCCGAGTGCCGCGAAGTACGACAGCACCACGGTCGCGGTCAGCACGATCGGTGCCAGGACCGCGCGCAGCAGCACCATCAAGATCACCATCACGATGGCGAGCACCACCGGCACGATGACCCGATTATCATGGGCCACTGCACGTTTGATGTCCAGCACCACTGCGGTGCCACCGCCGATCTTGGCTTGGTCGTCCGCCGCGTGCACGGCGGCGCGCACGCGGTCGACCGTCGCGTCGGCGGCCTTGCTGTCCGGCGGGTCGGACAGCGTGCCTTCCAGATAGACCAGATCGTCCTTGATCATCGGCGGCGTCGGCGCGGCGATGCCCGGTGTAGCGCGCACAGCGGCGGCGACGGCGTCGGCCCGTGCGGATTGCGCGATGACAATGACCGGCTGACCGGTGCCCGCGTCGAAATGGCGTTCCAAGACAGCGGTTCCGGTGACCGCGTTGGACGAGCCGACGAACGAATCCTTGTTCGTGATGCCGTTGGACTGCAGTCCTACGACACCGAATGCGAGCCCGACGAGCGCCAGCGCGGTGACAATCCAGACCGGACGCGGTCGATCCGCGATGAACAGCCCGATGCGCGCCCAGAGACCGGATTCGGTGTGGTCGGCGGTGCCGAAATCGGGGTGGCGCGGCCAGAAGATCCACCGGCCCGCGATGACCAGCAGTGCGGGCAACAGCGTCAGCATCGCCGCGAGCGCGACCGCGACGCCGATCGCGCAGACCGGACCGATGCCCTTGGTGGAGTTCATTTCCGCGACCAGCAGCGCCAGCATCGCGATGATCACGGTGGAACCGCTGGCGAGCACGGCGGGCCCGGCCCGATGCAGCGCGACGGCCATCGCCGCGTGTTTGTCCGCGTGCCTGCGCAGTTCCTCGCGATAGCGCGCGACCAGTAATAGGGCGTAGTCGGTGCCCGCGCCGAATACCAGGACGGTGAGGATGCCCTGGCTCTGCGCATTGACGGTCAGGCCGAGTTGGGTCGCGCCGTACACGGCGCTCTGCGCGATCGTCAGCGCGAACCCCGCGGCGATCAGCGGCAGCGCCCACAGCATCGGCCCGTAGGTCAGCAGCAGAATGACGATGACGACCGCTGCGGCAGAGTACAGCAGCAGGCCGTCGATGCCCTTGAACACCGCACCGAATTCCGCCGCGTATCCGGCGGGCCCGGTGACGTAGAAGGACAATCCCTCCGGCCGATCACCCGCGCCATCCTTGATCTCGGTGACCACGTCGGCCAGCCGGGGCCAGCCTTCGGTGCCCATGTCGATCGGCAGCAGGATCTCCACGGCCTGGCCGTCTCCGGAGGGGATCGGGCCGAGCACATTATCGACGACGACGTGCTCGAGTTGCTTGAATCGTGCCGCGTCTGCGCCGACCGCGACCCGGTCCGCATCGGTGATACCGCTGGTCCGTTCATAGACCAGCACGACTGGAACATGCTCGCTGTTGCCGAATTTCTCGGCCAGCTTGAATGCCTGTGTCGATTCGGCGCTGTCGGGCAGCCAGGCGACGCTGTCGTTCTTCTGCGCGCCGGTGAGCTTTCCCGCGAAGGAGCCCAGCGCGATCAGTGCGATGATCCAGACCCCGAGGACCACCCACTTGCTGCGGCGACCGCTCGGTATTCGCGCAAGCTTCCCGACCAGGTCGGTCATATCGGGATCGGTCGGTGCAGACATTGTCGGTGCGGACATCGGGCCCCCTCGGTCACCACACATTGGCACCGATGCTACTGCCGGGGTATTCCGGAGTCCATGGCGCCGGGCGTGATCGGCGAATGCGGCACCGGCGTTCGCCGATCGAAGGACAGCTAACGGCACGACCGGGGCGCAGACCATGCGATCCGTCACGACTCGGCACCGGAACACTGCGGTAGGCAAACCACCGGCGATCGATCGGAACGCGCCGGGTCCGATGCGCTCGAATCACGAGTCATGACGGAGAATGGGTCGCGCATGCGGTGGTCATGGGCGTATCTGCGCCACAGTGACATGCACCGCTGCGACACAAGGTGTTGTGCTGTATGGACTTGTCACCCACTAGGAGTAGTGTTCAGTGGGTAGCAATTCTGTGACGGCAGCGTGCTCGGGAAGGGTGTGGAGGCAGGATGAAACTGATCGATCGGGTGTCGGCGATCAACTGGAATCGGGTGCCCGACGAGAAGGATGCCGAGGTCTGGGATCGACTGACCGGCAACTTCTGGCTGCCCGAAAAGGTGCCGGTGTCCAACGACATTCCGTCGTGGAACACCCTCACCGCCGATGAGAAGCAATTGACCATGCGCGTATTCACCGGTCTCACGCTGCTGGACACCATTCAGGGCACCGTCGGCGCGGTGAGCCTGATTCCGGACGCACTGACCCCGCACGAGGAGGCGGTGTACACAAATATCGCGTTCATGGAGTCGGTGCACGCCAAGAGCTACAGCTCCATCTTCTCCACGCTGTGCTCCACGCGTGAGATCGACGACGCGTTCCGCTGGTCGGAGGAGAACCGAAACCTGCAGCGCAAGGCCGAGATCGTGCTGGAGTACTACAACGGCGACGATCCGCTCAAGCGCAAGGTGGCCTCCACTCTGCTGGAGAGCTTCCTGTTCTACTCCGGCTTCTACCTGCCGATGTACTGGTCCTCGCGGGCCAAGCTCACCAACACCGCCGACCTGATCCGGCTCATCATCCGCGATGAGGCCGTGCACGGCTACTACATCGGCTACAAGTACCAGAAGGGCCTCGAGCTCGTCGGGCAGGCCGAGCGCGACGAGCTGAAGAATTACACCTTCGAGCTGCTCTTCGAGCTGTACGACAACGAGGTCGAGTACACCCAGGACCTCTACGACGAGGTGGGGCTCACCGAGGACGTCAAGAAGTTCCTGCGCTACAACGCCAACAAGGCCCTGATGAACCTGGGCTACGAAGGTCTGTTCCCCAAGGACGAGACGGACGTGAATCCCGCTATCCTGTCGGCACTTTCGCCCAATGCCGACGAGAACCACGACTTCTTCTCCGGCTCCGGTTCCAGCTACGTCATCGGCAAGGCGGTCAACACCGAAGACGCCGACTGGGAGTTCTGACCGCGCACCCTGCCGCTGCGATTCCAGCAGCGGCAGGGTACCGGCACTCTCGATCCCTGAATTACGTGTCGCCGTTGGGTTTCTGCAGAATTCGCAGAATTTGAGCAACGTCGGTCTTCAACCCACCGACATCAACCTTGATAATGCTGACATCTGCCTCTACCGATATCAGCCTGCGATCCATCGCGTCTTGACGCAACGCCATCACTTCCAAACCGGAAGCCATCACATCCTGACGCAACGCCATCGCCTCCAAACCGGAAGCCATCTCATCCTGACGTGACGCCATCACTTCCAAACCGGAAGCCATCTCATCCTGACGCGACGCCATCGCCTCCAAACCGGAAGCCATCACATCCTGACGCAACGCCATCACTTCCAAACCGGAAGCCATCTCATCCTGACGCGACGCCATCACTTCCAAGCCCGACGCCATCACATCCTGACGTGACGCCATCACTTCCAAACCGGAAGCCATCTCATCCTGACGCGACGCCATCTCATCCTGACGAGATGCGATACTGCCGATGTCGACGCCCATCGAAATAAGCCGCGAGGCGACCGAGCGTCCATCCAGATCACCGATATCGGTGTGGATGTCGGCGATGCCGGTGTGGATCGCGGCTAGCTGCTCGTGAATTTGCGTCACCGTCACAGTATCCCGGGTGATCTGGTGATCACGCCATAGTTCTAGTTCGTACACACGCTGTTCAAGTGGTTTCCCGCTGCTACTCATGGGTCGAGCCCTCCCCTTCTTCGCTACGGCATCGAAAACGTGTTCGACACTAGTCGACAACACTGGCATATGCCAGTGTTTTGCCGATGCGAACCAAAACAGCTGCCGCCGGGTGCACCATGACGAGACCCCCAGAGCCCCTTCACAATTCGGTCAGATGCCCAGAACGATTTTGGCCGTCGTGAAGTAGATGATCAGACCGGTGGCATCGACCAAAGTGGTCACCATGGGGGCGGAGACCACGGCCGGGTCGATGCGCAGGCGCTTGGCCAGCAGCGGCATAGTGCCGCCGATGGTGGCGGCCCAGCCGCAGATCAGGATCAGGGTGATGCCCACGACGAGCGCGACCTTCGCGCCGACGAACAATGCCCCGATGATCACGCCGGCGCCGGCGAGCATGCCGCCGAGCACCAGGCCGACCCGGCATTCCCGCCAGATCACCTCGAGCAAGTCCGAACCGCGTACCTCACCGACGGCGAGCGCGCGCACGCATGAGGTGGCCGCTTGCGCGCCGGCATTCCCGCCCGCACCGATGAGCAGCGGAATGAACAGCGCCAGGTGCGCGGCCTGCTCCAGAGTTCCGGAGAAGAAGTCGGTGACGCTCACGGTCAACGTCGCCGCGAGCAGCAACAGCAGCAGCCATAGCGCGCGATAGCGCGCGAGCTGGAACACCCCCGCCGCCATGTAGTGGCCTTCCCACGGCGCGGATCCGGCCTGCTTGGCCACGTCCTCGCTGTCGGCCGCCTCGATGACCTCGACCGCGTCGTCGATGGTGAGCAGACCGACGAGCCGGTCCTCGCTGTCGACGACCGGCAAGTTGATGTCGTTGGTCTCGCGCATCAGCCGCGCCGCCTTCTCGGCGGAGTCGGTGGCACGCACGAAGGCGGGCTCGGTGACGACGAGTTCGGAGACCATCGTGTCCGGCCGGCTCAGCACGAGCTCACGCAGCTCCACGATGCCGGTGAGGCGGCGGCCGGAGTCCACCACCGGCAGCGTGTACACCGTCTCGGCGTTGATGCCCTTGATCCGCACCGTCTGCAACGCATCGGCGACGCTCAGATTGCGCGGCAGCGCAACAACTTCCGGCGTCATGTACAGCCCGACCGAGCCCTCGGGGTAGCCCAGCAGCGCGGCGGTCATCCGGCGCTCGCGCTGGCTCAGCCCCGCGAGCACCTTCTTGGCGACCTTGGCCGGCGCCTCACGCAACATCCTGGCCCGGTCGTCGGGGTCCATGCCCTCGACGAGCTCGCGGAAGGTCTGGTCGCGCAGGCCCTGCAGGATCTGCTGCTGGTCCACCGGTTCGAGTTCCTCGAACACCGCGAGCGCCAGATCCTTGTCCAGCAGCCGGAACGCCATGCCCGCCTGGACGGCGTCCATGCGGGCGAGCTGGTCGGCGATGACGTGCGGTGGGTGGTTGTCGAGCCATTCGAGCGCGGCGTCGACGCGGTGGGTGGCGACGGCATCCTGCAACGAAACGTCGGGCAACGCGACGTCGGGCAGCGATTCGGACAGCGTCGAGCGTGCATCGATGAGTTCGGTCTGCGACATGGGGAAGTCCTCAGCAGAGCGGGAGGTGAATGAGACGCGTGTGATTCACACCGCGGGCGCCGGTCCCTGCTGTCGCGTACGAGCTATGAGTGCGAGAGGGCGGCGCCGCGCGGCCTTCGACTCGGAGGTTCGCTGCGCATGGCAACCCCACCTCCTTCTAGTCGTTGCCGCGGATCTCTGCGTCCACGCCATCTACCGAAAACACCGAAAGGACACGATTACGTCCTTGTGCAGAATACATGCCGGGGTGGAACAACTCACCACGAGTGATCGCCGCCACCGCAGCCGCCATTAGACGCACCCGGCGCCGAACTATTGCTCGACCACAGCCGGCCGAGGACAGTGTGTGCCAGGTCCGCACCCGCCGCCGGACCGGCATCCAGACCGCGAGGAATCACCATGGGCACCACCGATCAGCCGCGTTCGGGGTCTCAGGCCGTCGAGCGGGCCATCCATCTGCTGAACTGCTTCGAAGGTGACGATCCCGAGCTCTCGATCAGCGAATTGGCGCATCTGGCCGGTGTTCCGGTCAGCACCGCGCACCGCCTCGCCCAGGCTCTGGTGCGCGGCAGGCTGCTGGAGCAGGACCCGGCCAACGACCGCTACCGGGTCGGGCAGGGCCTTGCCACGCTGGCGCGGCCGGCGCTGACTCGGCTCGGCATCGATTCGGCCGCACCACATATGTACGCCCTCGCCGCCGGGATCAAGATCACCGCGAGTCTCAGCGTCGCCGATTCGAGCGACGCCGTCACCGTCTTCCACGCGCGTCCGCCGGTACTCTTCTGTTCCCATCAGCTGCCGCGCCTGCGGCAGCCGCTGCGATCCAGCGCGGCCGGGCGCGCCTTGCTCGCCTACACGTCTGCGGACCGACGTCTCGCCGAGGACTTGGATCTGGTGCGGCGCAAGGGTTTCGCGCTCGAGGAGCTCGAGAGCGATGATCCGGTGCGCTCGATCGCGGTGCCGGTGTTCGGGGCCGACAAGCAGGTCTGGGGCGCGCTGAGCGTGCAGGCGCGCTCGGCGCGACTCAATGACGAACTGGTCCGCGAAATCCTGCCCGCCATGCGTCAGATCGCCGTGCGCATCGGCGGGGTCGTGCAGAACGGCGCCGGCTCGACGAGCTGAGCACCGAAAACCCGAGCAGCGGGAATACCACTGTGCCGGAGATAAACTCACGCCGATTTTCACAATGTGGAATGGCCGTTGTTTCCCCGTCCGCAGGGCAACACCATTGAAAGTCACAGCCACCGCCCGACCCACACCAGAATTCGAGAAAGTCTCGACGTGTTGATACCCACAGCGCTGATCCGCCGCCGCGCGATCGACCTCATGCGGGTTCCGCACGGGATCTGTCGCCCCTGACGCAGCGACGAGCCCGGCGGAACATGTTCCGCACCGGTCCGGCTCGCGCTTTCAGAGATTCCGACACATCCTCGAGTCGCGATATCAGCGACTCCACTGTCGCTGCCGCATGCCTATTTCATTCCGCGCAGCGCATTTTCATCGAAGGAAACACCATGCCGTCCTCCGCACCCCCGCGCCGCCGAACCCGAGCGTTCGCCGCTGCCCTCACCCTGCTCACCGGTATTTCCGTTCTCACTGGGTGCAGCAAGTCCGAACCGGGCACAACTGCCGACGGCAAGGCCGTCATCCGCTATCAGGGCACCACCGGTCAGGTCACCGCGTACGAGCTGGCGGAGGACCTCGGCTACTTCAGCAAGATCGCACTGCACTGGGAGGGCGACACCACCAGCGGGCCCGCCAATATTCAGGCGACGGCGACCAACCAGGTCGAGGTGGGCAGCGCGTTCAACGGCGCCGTCGTGAAGCTGATCTCGGGTGGCGCCAAGGTCACCTCGGTGCTCAGTTCCTATGGCGCGGACGAGAAGTCGTTCAGTGGATATTTCGTCCGCGACGATTCCGGTATCACATCGGCACGCGATCTCATCGGCAAGAAGGTCGGCGTCAATACTCTCGGCGCGCACCACGAGTTCATCACGCGGGAGTGGCTGCATCAGCAGGGCCTCACCGACAGCGAGATCAAGCAGGTCCAACTGGTTGTGCTGCCGCCCGCCAACACCGAGGACGCACTGCGCAAGGGCCAGGTAGAGGTCGGCACCCTGGGTGGCGTTTTCCGGGAAACCGCCGTCGAACGCGGCGGCATCCACCCGCTCTACACCGACAAAGCGCTTTTCGGACAGTTCGACTACGGCACCTACATTTTCCGAAACGACTACATCGCCAAAAACACCGAGGCGGTAGCGGACTTCGTCCAGGGGACCGCGCGGGCAACCCGCTGGCTGCAGGTCACTCCGCGCGACGAGGTGGTCGCGCGATTCAGGACGATCATCGAGAAGCGCGGCCGCAATGAGAACACCGACCTGCTGAAGTACTGGAAGAGCTCGGGAATTCCCGTTCCCGGTGGCGTGATCGCCGAAAAGGAACTGCAGATCTGGATCGACTGGCTGGTGCGCAATGGCGAGCTCAAAGAAGGACAGCTGAAGGTCACCGATCTGTTCACCAATAAGTACAACCCGTACTCCAATGGCGCCTTCCCGGCGGAGAGCGGACCGACCGGTGAAGCGGTGGCAGCGAAATGACGACAGCCACTGCGAAACTCTCGCTCACTCACGTCAACAAGCAATTTCCGATCCGTGGTTCACACGAGAAATTCACCGCCATCGAGGACATCTCGCTGGACCTGCGCGAGGGCGAGTTCCTCGTCCTGGTCGGGCCGAGCGGCTCCGGCAAATCGACGCTGCTGGATCTGCTCGGTGGATTGAGCAAGCCCACGTCCGGTGAAATCCTGTTGGACGGCAGACCGATCGACGGCCCAGGACTCGACCGGGGCATCGTATTCCAGCAATACGCACTGTTTCCCTGGCGCACGGCGCGGGCGAATATCGAATTCGGCCTCGAGGCAAAGGGTTTACGGCGTAGAGCCCGGCGCGAACGCGCCGAGGAGTATCTGGATTTGGTCGGACTCGGCGGGTTCGGTGATCGCTTCCCACACGAACTGTCCGGTGGCATGAAGCAACGCGTCGCCATCGCCCGCAGCCTTGCCTTCGATCCGGAGGTACTGCTGATGGACGAGCCATTTGCCGCGCTCGACGCGCAGACCCGGGAGTCGTTGCAGGACGAGCTTTTACGTATCTGGCAAGCAACCGGCAAGACCATCCTGTTCATCACCCACGGCATCGATGAGGCGGTGTACCTCGGCCAGCGGGTCGCGGTGCTGACCGCGCGACCGGGTCGCATCAAAGCGGTGCTCGATGTCGACATCGACAGGAACGCCGCCGCAGACATCCGGTCGACCGAGCTCTTCCGCGGGTATCGGCACCAGATCTGGTCGCTGCTACAGAGCGAGATCGCGCCCGAGCACACCCCCGTCGTATCCGACACCGAGAGGCTGGCCCATGTCTAGCGCAGTGGAACTCATCGCTCCCCCGGCTCGGCTCCAGGTGGCCGTGCCACCCCAGCTCGCCCCGGCCCACGCGGCCGGGGCCGGGCCCTCGATCGGCTGGCGGGCGCTCGCCGCAACGGGCAAGCTCGGCTGGCGCGTGCTGAAGCCGACCACCGCGTTTGCCGCATTGCTGCTGATATGGCAGTTCGCACCGGCTTGGGGGCTGGTAGACGAAATATTCCTGCCACCGTTCACCACGGTCGCGCAGGCATTCATCGACCTGGTGCAGAGCGGCGAGATGTGGACGCACGTGTCGACCAGCCTCGGTCGCTCGCTGACGGGCTACTCGATCGCGCTGACCTTCGCGGTGCCGCTCGGGGTCGCGATCGCCTGGTACAAGCCGGTTTCCGACTTCCTGAACCCGATACTGGAGCTGTTCCGCAACACCGCTGCGCTGGCGTTGCTTCCGGTGTTCGTGCTGATCCTCGGTATCGGAGAAACCTCGAAGGTAGCGCTCGTCGTCTATGCGAGCTCCTTCCCGATCCTGCTCAACACCATCACCGGTGTGCGCACCGTGGACCCGCTGCTCATCAAATCCGCAGTATCGCTGGGGCTGTCGCCGCTGCGGCTGTTCCAGAAGGTGATCCTGCCCGCCGCGCTTCCCTCCATCTTCACCGGCCTGCGCATGGCCGCGGCAGGCTCGATTCTCGTGCTGCTCGCCGCCGAAATGGTCGGCGCCCGAGCCGGACTCGGCTATCTGATTACCGCGGCGCAGCAGAACTTCCAGATCCCCGACATGTACGCGGGAATCCTCGCCATTTCCTTGCTAGGCCTCGTCTTCAACGGTGTCCTTGTCGCCCTCGAACGCCATTTCTCGCGCTGGCGTATCGAATCGAACGCCTGACCCAGCCATCCGAACCCGTACCAAAGGAACAATCACCGATGTCGGCATCTCGTAAACAATTCCACCTCAACGCCTTTCTGATGGGAGTCGGGCACCACGAGGCGGCGTGGCGACACCCGCGCACCGAAGAGCACCGGGTGCTCGACGTGGAGCACTTCCAAGAGCTGGGGCGGATCGCCGAGCGCGGCAAGCTCGATTCGGTGTTCTTCGCCGACAGCCTCGCGGTCGGGCCGCGGATCAAGCGCAATACGCTGGCGGTCTTCGAGCCGGTGACGCTGCTGGCCGCCATCGCCGCGGCCACCTCGCGGGTCGGGCTGATCGCCACGGCTTCCACCACCTACAACGAACCGTTCAATCTGGCCCGCAAGTTCGCCTCGCTCGACCACATCAGCAGCGGAAGGGCGGGCTGGAACATTGTCACCTCGGGCAGCGAGGAGGAGGCGTTCAACTTCGGCTTCGAAGCCATCCCCGAGCATGCCCGCCGCTATGAACGGGCGCAGGAATTCGTCGACGTCACGATCCAACTGTGGGACAGCTGGGAATCCTCGGCGATCGTCCTCGACCCAGCGGAAGGGGTCTTCGCCGATCCCGACAAGGTGCACACCGTCGACTACGACGGTCCCCGCTTCAAGGTCCGCGGGCCGCTGAACTCGCCGCGCAGCCCACAGGGGCGGCCTCTGCTTGTGCAGGCCGGATCATCGGAGAGCGGTAAGGAATTCGCCGCGCAATACGCCGAGGCGGTGTTCACCGCGCAGCGGACACTGGCCGAGGGACAGACCTTCTACCGCGATCTCAAGTCTCGGCTGCCGAAATACGGACGCTCCGCCGACGAGCTGAAGGTGCTGCCGGGACTAGTGCCCTATATTGCCGACACCACGGCGGAGGCCCAGGCGCTGGAGCGGGAATTCACCGACCTGATCTCACCCGATTACGCGCTCGGTCAGCTGTCACGGCTGCTCGGCATCGATCTCACCGAGCACGCACTCGACGCACCGCTGCCACCGCTGCCGTCGGTGACCGAAATCGAGGGCGGCAAGAGCCGGTTCACCCTGGTGAAGGAATTGGCCGAGAACGAGAACCTCACGGTGCGCCAGCTGATCGGCAAATTGGGCGGTGGTCGTGGCCACCGCTCGTTCGCGGGCACGCCGACGCAGATCGCCGACGAGCTGCAGACCTGGTTCGAGAACGGCGCGGCGGACGGCTTCAACATCATGCCGCCGTATCTGCCAGGTGGACTCGAGGTCTTCGTCGAGCGGGTGGTGCCGATCCTGCAGGAGCGCGGCCTCTTCCGCTCCGACTACGAGGCGGACACGTTGCGCGGGCACTACGGACTCGAATCGGTGGAAAGCCAGTTCGCCGAGGTGCAGACCGAAGCGAGCGCATGACCTCCGATCCGGAATCGGGGCCGTCCGCCGCGGATTCTCTTCGGCCCCTGATGTTCTCGGTCTACCTGCCGACCCTGGCACGCGGCATCGGCATGGGGGCGGGCGCACCGGTCATGACGCTGACCGCGCTCGACCTCGGCGCCTCCACGGCCGTCGCGGGACTGGCGGTGGCGCTGGTCGGGCTCGGTCAGGTGCTCGGCGATCTTCCCGCAGGTCAGTTGGTGGCCAAGGTCGGCGAGCGAACCTCGATCATCGGCGGCACCGCGGTCGGAATCGTCGGCGTGCTGGTGTGCCTGCTCGCGCAGAACATTCCGATGTTGTGCGCGGGGTTGCTCATCGTCGGACTCTCCAATGCCGTCTGGGGTCTGGCGCGGATGACCTACCTGGCCGAGGCCATTCCGTTCGAGCGCCGCGCGCGCGTGATGTCGCTGTTCGGCGGCTCGATGCGGCTCGGTTTTTTCGTCGGACCATTCCTCGGCGCGGTGGCCATCCTCGGCCTCGGCGCCAGGGGCGGATTCGTGGTCGAGCTGGTCGCCTTCGCCGTCGCGGGCGCGCTGATGGTGCGGCCGGTGCCGGGAACCATTGTGCAGGAGAAGGAGCCGCCGCTGTCACTCGTCGGAGTCGCACGCCTGCATCGGCGAGTGCTGTCGACCTTGGGCGCGGGTGTGCTGCTGCTCGGGGTGGCGCGGACATCCCGCGATGCGATCTTGCCGCTGTGGGCCGATCACATCGGGATGAGCGCGGCGACAGCCAGTTTGATCTTCGGCATCGGTGCGGCACTGGAGGTGGTCTTCGCCTATCCCGCCGGGCATGTGATGGACCGCTTCGGCCGCGGCTTCATTGCGGTTCCCTCGCTCACGATCCTGGCAATCGCCTATTTCGCTGTGCCACTGACACATTCGGCACCGTCACTGGGGATTGTCGCGGTGGTGATGGGAATCGGCAACGGGATCAGCAACGGGCTGATCATGGTCCTCGGCGCGGATGTCGCGCCCCCCGCGATCCGCGCCGAGTTCCTCGCAGCATGGCGTCTCAATCACGATGCCGGTGCCTTCGCGGGGCCGCTGCTGATCGCCACACTGGCGACCGCTGCCCCACTGGCGGTCTCGGTCCTCACGATCGGCGGGATTTCCGCGCTCGGCGCGACGGTGATGGGCCGGTATATCCCGCAGTATGTCCCGTGGCCTCGTCCCGCCGTGGACCGGGACCTGCACCGCAGCCACAACTCTTCGGAACAACCCGGGCTCCGGCAATCGGATCTCCTGCAGCAGAAGGTGACATCATGACCGAACTCGATGTTCTCGTCCTCGGTGGCGGACCGGCAGGCACCTGGGCGGCACTGAAGGCCGCGGCCGCAGGCGCCTCGGTCACACTGGCGGACAAGGGATTCTGTGGTAGCAGCGGCGCGACGGCTGCCGCGGGGACCGGAATCTGGTATGTCCGGCCGCAGCCGGAGCTGCGCGAGCAGGCGATGGCCAGCCGCGAGGCTCTCGGCGGTTATCTTGCCGACCGGGGCTGGATGGCACGGGTGCTCGACGAAACATACTCTCGAGTGAACGAACTCGCCGAGATCGGCCGCTACCCGTTCCCGGTCGACCGCGATGGACAGCCGCTGCGGACAGGCGTGCAGGGCCCGGAATACATGAAGCGCCAACGGCTTCGGGTGCGGCGTGCCGGGGTGACGATCCTCGACCACACACCTGCAATCGAACTGCTGACCGACGCCGACGGCGCAGTGGCCGGAGCCCGCCTTCAACGGCTGTCGGACGGCGCGCACATCGATATCGCCGCCCGCGCCGTCGTGCTGGCCACCGGCGGGTGCGCCTTCCTGTCGAAAACGCTGGGCTGCAACGTCAATACCGGCGACGGCACCTTGATGGCCGTCGAGGCGGGCGCCGAGCTCTCCGGCATGGAATTCTCCAATGCCTACGCCATCGCCCCGGAATTCACCTCGGTGACCAAGACTGCGTACTACTCCTTCGCGACCTTCTATCTGGGCAACGGAGAGCCGCTGGCGGGTGCGTCGAGCAAGGGCGGTCGCTCCGCGATCGCGCGAGCACTGTTGAGCGAGCCGGTGTACTGCACATTGGACCAGGCCGACCAAGCTCAACGCCGGGCGATGCGACTCGGGCAGCCGAACTTCTTCCTCACCTTCGACCGGCTCGGCATCGATCCGTTCACCGACCGCTTCCCGATCACGCTGCTGCTCGAGGGCACGGTGCGCGGCACCGGCGGGGTGCGCGTCGCCGACCACGATTGCTCGAGCAGCGTTCCCGGTCTCTACGTGGCAGGCGATGTCGCGACCCGCGAGCTGATCTGCGGCGGGTTCACCGGCGGCGGCAGCCACAACGCCGCGTGGGCGATGTCCTCGGGCAGTTGGGCTGGTGCCGCATCGGCGAACTACGCACTGCACCACGGTAATTCGGTCGACGATCGGCGCCGGTTCGGCGCCGGCGGTGTCGGGCTGCGGCCCACCGGCCGACCCGATGCCGGACTCCGACCGGCCGAGCTCGTCGCCGCGGTGCAGCGGGAGGTGCTGCCCTACGACAAGAACTACCTGCGCCACGGCAACCGGCTGCGGCCCGCGCTCGCGGCGCTGCACGAGCTGTGGCAGCAGGCGCGCACGGGCCTGACCGGCGCCGATACCGCCAAGATCCGCTCGGCAGCGGCGATGACCGCGCATGCGCGGTGGATGTATACCGCGGCACTCGCGCGCACCGAATCCCGGGGCATGGCGCGCCGCCAGGAGTTCCCCGACCTCGATCCGGCCCAGCACCATCGACTGATCACCGGCGGGCTCGACGAGGTGTGGACCGCGCCCGAGCCCGCCTTCCTCGCCAGGTCCCGAGCACAGTTGGTATCGGCATGATCGAGGTGGTTTCGGTCGACCGGTGCATCGGATGCGACAAGTGCATCGAGGTGTGCCCCACCAACGTCTTCGACCGAGGTGCGGACGGGATCCCGGTGCTCGCACGGCAATCCGATTGCCAGACCTGCTTCATGTGCGAGGCCTACTGCCCCGTGGACGCGTTGTTCGTCGCGGCGCGCACCGAGCCACTGCCGCCCGACGATATCCAGCGCGACGAGACGTATCTGATCGAACGCGAGCTCTTGGGCAGCTACCGCAAGGCGCTCGGCTGGGGTGGTGGACGCCTCGGCGCCCGCTATGCGATCGGACCGGAATTGCCGTGACGCCCTTGACGAAACGGCGCGTCATCGACTTCATGCGTGTGTGCCGCAGCGCCTGTTGCACGGGAGATCGACCCGAGCCATCCCCCATCCCGACTCACAGAGCGAGTTCCCATGACTGCCGTACACGACACCACAACCACCGCCACCGTGCAGATCGCCCCGGTCGCCGGACACATCGGCGCCGAAATCTCCGGCGTCGACCTGCGCGAGACCCTCACCGACCAGCAGGTCGAGGACATCACCGCCGCGCTGCACAAGTACAAGGTGCTGTTCTTCCGTGACCAGCACATCGGCCACGCCGAGCAGATCGCCTTCTCCCGGCGATTCGGCGCGGTCACCCCCTCACATCCCTACGACGACGACGCGCCGACCGAGTACCCGGAGATCCTCGCCGTCGATAGCCGGCTGTACGAAAAGCGTTTCGGCGTGCGGAAATTCAGCTACACGAACTTCTGGCACACCGATGTGTCCCCGCTGATCAACCCGCCCGCGGCTTCGATCCTGCGCGCCGACATCGCACCCGTGCACGGTGGTGACACCCAGTGGACGAACCTCGTCGCCGCTTACGAGAACCTGCCGGAATCGCTGCGGCATTTCGTCGAGGGCCTGCGCGCCGAGCACCGGTTCGGTGGTAGCAGGCCGGCGTGGAACACCGACAGCGACTACGCGAAGAAGGTGGCCGCTGCGCCGCTGGTCACCGAACATCCCGTGGTTCGAGTGCATCCGGTAACCGGGGAACGGGCGCTGTTCGTCAACCCGGGCTTCACCACCCGCATCATCGGGCTGAGCCCCAACCAGAGCGACGCGCTGCTGAAGCTGCTCTTCGACGAGATAGCGCAGCCTGCCTACACCGTGCGATTCCGCTGGGAGCAGGGCAGCATCGCGTTCTGGGACAACCGGGCCACCGCGCATCTCGCGCCGAGCGACCTGGATCATCTCGATGTCACCAGGGTGCTGTACCGCACGACGCTCGAGGGTGACATCCCGGTCGGCGTCGACGGGGTGGCCTCGACGTCCATCTCGGGCGCACAGTTCACCGGCGCCTGAGCCGACGACGGTCAGCGGAGCCGGTCGAGTGCTGCAGGGGCACTCGGCCGGCTCCGCGCTGTGACCGCACCGACGTTGGACGCACGCGGCGTCGAACTCTTGCTCGGCCGCCGGTAACCCGGGACAGTGGGCCGGGTCCGGCGCGCGTTGCGTTGGCGTCGGCGGACTGGTGCGGCCGCCACACCGTCGGCCGGTGTCCGACGGCTGGTGACCGATCGCGGCTAGATTTTCGGGTAAACACATGAAGGAGATATCTGTGCGCTTCGGCATCTTCATCCCGCAGGGTTGGCGACTGGACCTGGTCGGTATCGACCCTGCGGCACAGTGGGGGGTGATGCGCGATCTCGCCCAACGAGTCGACGTCGGTGACGTCTGGGAGTCGCTGTGGGTGTACGACCATTTTCACACCGTGCCGACGCCGACCGACGAGGCCACCCATGAGGCGTGGACGTTGATGGCGGCGTTCGCGGCCTCGACGTCGCGGATTCGGTTGGGGCAGATGTGTACTGCGATCAGCTACCGCAATCCGGCCTATCTGGCCAAGGTCGCCGCCACGACAGATCTGATCTCCGGCGGCCGGGTCGAGATGGGCATCGGCGGCGGCTGGTACGAACACGAATGGCGCGCTTACGGCTACGGATTCCCGTCGGCGGGTGAGCGTCTCGGACGCCTCGATGAAGGGGTGCGGATCTTCCGGCAGGCGTGGACCGAGGGCACGGCCACCCTCGACGGCAAGCACTACCAGGTCGACGGCGCCATCGTGCGTCCGCTGCCGTTGCAGGAGGGCGGGATTCCGCTCTGGATCGCAGGCGGTGGCGAGAAGAAAACGCTGCGGATCGCGGCGAAGTACGCCGACTACACCAATTTCAGCGGCAATCCCGAGGAGTTCACCCACAAGTCGGAAATCCTGCGCGCCCATTGCGCGGACGTCGGCACCGATTTCGACGCCATCGTGCGGAGCTCCAACTTCAATGTCGCCATCGGGTCCACCGAGGCCGAGGTCGAAGCACGCCTCGCCACCTTGCAGGCCCGCCTGAGCCCCTTCGTCGGCGCCGATCAAGCCGCCACTCATGTCGACGACCTCTACCGGGGCACCGCCGCGGTCGGCACGCCCGAGCAGATCATCGAGAACCTCACCAAGGTCCGCGATCTCGGGCTCGGGTACGCCATCTTCAACTTCCCCGAAGCCGCCTACGACACCTCGGGCATCGAACTGTTCGAGCGCGAGGTCGCGCCCGCGCTGGCGTGAGCGCTCGAAGGGGTGGTCTCCAACGCGGAGACCATCCCCTCTCCTGCCGTCACTCTCGGGGCAGTTCGCAGATCTGGACCAGCTCCGGCTCGCGGGTCCGAGTGATGAAAGTGCCGCGACCGGGCGGCATCGGGGAGGGGCGAACGTCACCGATCAATTTGCCCTCGTCTCTGGACCCGCTCATGAGCAACGCGTCCGCGCCGAGCTCGCGCATTCGGCTGATCACCGGGTCATACATTGCCCGGCTGGCGCCTGCCGTGCGCCGAGCCACGATCACACGGACACCACAGTCGCCGGCCTGCGCGAGCACATCGACCAGCGGCGTCAGCGGATTCGCGGAACTGGTCACCACGATGTCGTAGTCGTCGACGACAACGAATATTTCGGGACCAGTCCACCAGCTGCGCTCACGAAGTTGCTGTGCCGTCACCCCCGGCCCCGGCAGCCGACGATCAATGACATCGGCGAGCTGAGCCGCCATGTCGGCCACTTCCAGAGACGAATTCGAGTACCCCGACCGGAATTCGGTGTCGACGGCATCCAGCATCGTTCGCCGCGGGTCGATGAGGACAATGCGCACCTGTCCTGCGGCGGCCCGTTCGGTTAGCCCGGCGACGATGTTCCGCAGCAGTGTCGTCTTGCCCGCTCCGGCGTCGGCGAAGATCAACAACAGCGGTTGGCTCTGGAAGTCCAGCACCAGCGGCTGGAGGTCGGACTCCCGCACGCCGACGACGACGCGGCTCCCGCTCTGTTCGATCCCCAGTGCGTCGGCAGCCGCCAGCATCTCGGATCGATCGATCAGCGCCGGAAGCATCCGAATTTCCGGTGCGCGTCGGCCGGGATAGGCGTCGCTGAGTTTCCGGCCTGCCGAACCGATACCGAGAGACAATGTCTGGGCGTCCGTACTCGAGCCAAGGCGTGGCAGCGCCATCAGAATGTGCTGAGCTCCAGCGGGCCCTCGAATCAACGCGCGCCCGGGCACGTGCGGCACGAGCGCGGCCGCGCGCCTGCTGATACCGGAATCGTTCGAGTCGCTGAGCCGTAACTCCACCTCCATACCGATTCGCTCCTTGACAGCCGGGCGGATGTCCACCCACCTGGCGGCCGACAGGATCACGTGAATGCCGTATTGGAGGCCAACAACAGCAAGGAGATTCAACTCGGGTTCCAATGCCTCGAACTGCTGGAGCAGTTCTCGCCAGCCATCGATCACCAGGAACACGTCCCCGAACGGTTCCCGCAGAATCGGGTAGGCGGCCTGATGCCCGACGGGCAGCACATCGACATCGGCTCTGCGACTACGGAACTCGACCATCGACTCGATGTTGTGTGCGGCGAAGAACTCCTCACGCCGATGCAGCAGTGCGGTCAGCTCCGCTATCGTGCGCCGTACTCGATCCGCGTCCGTCCGGCTCGCGACGGATCCCACATGTGGTATGCCCGCGAGACCGGCGAACAACCCACCACCGAAATCGAGCACATAGAACTGGGCCTGCTCCGGAGTATGCGTCGCGGCCGCCGCGATGACAACGGCCGCCAGCGCGGTCGACTTGCCGGCCCCCTGACCACCGAACACCGCGACGTTGCCGTGCTCGCCGTCCAAGGACAACGTCAGCACGTCCTGCCGCTGGGCGGACGGATCGTCGATGACGGCGACCGGCACGCGAAGTCGGCCGTGCGGAACGCCGGAGTTCTGCACCAGCGTGCCGATCGTAGCCGGTACTGTCAACGGCGGCAGCCATACCTGGTGCGCACGTGGCGCTCTCGTGCGCAAGTATTCGACCAGAGCGTCGAGCAACGTACGCTGTACGGTCGCACCGGTGCCCGCACCGTGTACATCACGTTCCGGCCGCGCCACGTACGGCGCCTTGAAGCGGACAGGGTCGGAAGAATCGTATTTCAGGTAGCCGAGCCCCGGCGTGCTCGGCAATTGGTACGCATCCAGTGTGCCCAGCACGGAACGGGATTCATTGGCCGAGAAGGTTCGCAAGGCGATCCGATACGACAGGTGGTTCTCGATCGCCCCGAGCCGATACCCGTCCAGACGTTGGGTCGCCAGCAGCAGATGCATCCGCAACCTCCGGCCCAGTCGGGCAACCATACCGAGGGCATCGCCGAATCCCGACTTCTGCAAAAGGAGTTCGGCGACCTCGTCGACAATGATGATGAGAGCGGGCAGCGGCTCCTGCGGCACCAGGTCCGGTAGCGAGCCCGTCGCCCGTACTCGTTCGTAATCATCGACATTATTGAAGTTTCCCGCCGACCGGATCAACTGCTGTCGGCGTTGCACCTCGCCGGTGATCGCTTCGCCGAGCCGATCGACCAGTGAGAGATCTGCTTCGAGATCGTCGACCATCGCCGAAACATGTGGCAGGTCGGCCAAGCCCTCGAACGTCTCCGCGCCCTTGAATGAAATCAGCAGGAAGTTGACGATATCCGGTGAGTGGCGCACCGCGAGTCCGGCGACGATATTCTTCAGCAGCGTCGACTTGCCCGATCCGACGGCGCCGACCACCAAACCGTGTGGGCCCATGCCGCTTTCAGCGGCCTGCTTGAGATCCAGCTCCACGGTTTCACCGGTGTGCGTGACCCCGATGGGAATTCTGAGCCGGTCGCGACCGGTCCTGGAACGCCACGCCTCATCGAGGACGATCCGGTCGTCCTGGCCGATGCCGAAGAGGGCAGCGAAGTCGACCTCGCCGTCCAGCGGCGAACGCTGCGGACCGGACGCGCCGGCCGGAGTCGGCCACGCGCCGACCACTCGACTCACCAACTCGGCCGCGCCATCGGTCATATCCGACATGCCTACCGAATCGGGTTGCAGTTCACGCAGATCCGGCATGGCAATGCGAAATGGCCGCTGGCCGTATAGCGCCCAGCCGGGACCGTCGGGCAGCCGCGCGGCACGCTCGGTGTTGATCCGCGACTCGGCCGGGCGGTGCAACCGCAGTTCGACATGTGCGGGCAGCAGATCGCCCAGCCAGTCCGGAGCTTCACTCCAATCGCGGACCGTCGCGACCACGTGCACGCCGTACTCCGGTCCCGCGCTGGCCACCTGCCGGATCGTGTTGTCGAATTCCGGTATGTGCTCGCGGAAGTCGCCCCACCGATCGATCAGCAGGAACACATCGGCGACCGGACCATCGGTCAGCAGCGACCGCGCGGCGCGCAAGCTGGCCGGGGAATCGATGCTGTTGTCCCGGTACAGCTTCTTGCGACTGCGGATGGCGCCGGTGATCGTTTCCAGCAGCATCCGCACCTGCTCGGGTTCATCGTCGCCCGCCACATCCGCGACGTGCGGCAGCGCGCTCATCGAGCCCAGGCGGTTACTCGACTCCAGCACGTAGATCTGCGCCTCGGTCGAGGTGTGGGTCAGGGCAAGCGATCCGGCAAGCGTACGCAGCAGCGTGCTCTTTCCTGAGCCCGCGCGGCCGACGACGAGAAGATTGCCGTCTGCGCCGGCCAGGTCCAGCCACACCGTCTCGCCTGGAGCGCCGTCCGCGCGCCGCTCCTGACCGATCGGAACCTTGAGTCTTCCTGTCCCCCACCAGTTCTCCGCGCGCAGGCCGGTGGCCGGATCGCGTTCGAGCCGACCGAGCAGAGCACCGAGCTGCACTCGGTCACCTACCTCGAGAACGGCGGAGTACTTCCGCCGGACCCGGGCGACGTAGACCTCGTCCTTGAAGACGCCGTAGTGGTTCGGGGTCTGTCTACTCGTCCGGCTGCGCACATCGGCGCTGACATAGGTCCACAAGTCGTGCGTGCCGATCAGGCCGCTGCCGTTGTCGGCAAGTCCGGTGCCGATGCCCTTCACCAAGGCCGAAGTGAACACCGAAAGCGGTGCAGACTTATCCGAGCCGGCGCGCCCGTCCTCGGCCGTCTCGACGGCGCTGGAGGCGGTCAGCACGCAGATACCGTCGCCCGCGGCGAGTTCCCGGCCGACGTCGTCGATGTTCGGTGCGGACTTGACCACGTCCGCGCCGAGGAACGCGCCGCTGTAGCAGCAGTCCAGCAGAATGATCTTCGCCGCGGCGGCGGACTCCCTGATCAGTTCTCGAATGAATGTCGAGGACACCGCGGTGCTGCTCAACAACTGCGGGTCGGTGTTGCTGGTCGCCAGATACAGGTTCTGTCTGGTCCGCAGACCGTGGCCGGAGAAGTAGAGCAGGACAACATCCTCCGGCTCCGCACCGCGGAACAGTCGCTCGATACTGCGTTCGATCTCGGCCTTGGATTCGTTGGTCAGTATTTCGGTCGGCCGGAAGCCGCCGATTTCGGGGTCGCGCAGCAACTCTCGCAGCTGTTCGGCATCGGAGACCGGCGCGTACAGCCGAGGCAGACCCTCGAAATGGTAGGTGTCGTTGGCAATGAACAGTGCCAACCGCCGACCGGTCGGACTATTCATCGTCGAGCACGGCGCGGATTCGATCGACGATCTCGTCGACCTGGCCGTCCTTCGGTCGAAGGATAGTGACCTCCCGGTCACCGCGTTTGACGGTGACCGACGTCGCCCTGGTCCGATCGAGGAACTTGATGACTATGTCCCGGATTGCCCACGCCGTGGTTCCGATCGCCCCGCCGGAGGCAACGAGCTGGCCGATCTGCTCCAGCGCACCGGACTTCGCGCCCGTTGCGGCCGACGTGGTCGCCTTTCGAACGGCCAGTCCCCTGATCTGGCGCAGATCCTCCTGTAGCTCGTCGGCCAGTTGGTCCAGCCACTCAGGATCTCGACGCCGCTCGGAATTGATCACCAGCACAACGTCACTCATCACTGCCCCTCCAGTCGCCCCGCACTCACCGTAGTGCGACCACTCTAACCACGAGACAAGGGATTCGAACGCGAAGCGACGGCCGACCCGAAGAACGCAAAAGGGCGGTCTCCCATGGAGACCGCCCTTTCGGCAGCGCGACTACAGCATGCAGGAAACGCAGCCCTCTACTTCGGTTCCCTCCAGGGCCATTTGGCGCAGGCGGATGTAGTAGAGGGTTTTGATGCCCTTGCGCCAGGCGTAGATCTGGGCGCGGTTGAGGTCACGGGTGGTTGCGGTGTCCTTGAAGAAGAGCGTCAGCGACAGGCCCTGGTCCACGTGCTGGGTGGCCGCGGCGTAGGTGTCGATGATCTTCTCGTAGCCGATCTCGTAAGCGTCGTCGTAGTACTCGAGGTTGTCGTTGTCGAGATAGGGCGCCGGGTAGTAGACGCGGCCGATCTTGCCTTCCTTGCGGATCTCGATCTTCGAAGCCACCGGGTGGATGGAGCTGGTCGAGTGGTTGATGTAGGAAATCGAGCCGGTCGGCGGGACCGCCTGCAGATTCTGGTTGTAGATGCCGTGCTCCATGACCGAGGACTTCAGCTCACGCCAGTCGTCCTGGGTCGGGATGTGCACGCCCGCGTCGGCGAAGATCTGTGCCACGCGTTCGGTTTTCGGCTCCCACACCTGATCGGTGTACTTGTCGAAGTACTCGCCCGACGCGTACTTGGACTCGGGGAACCCGCCGAAGTATGTCCCGCGCTCCTTGGCGATCAGGTTCGACGCCCGAATCGCGTGGTAGACCACGGTGTAGAAGTAGATGTTGGTGAAGTCGATGCCCTGGTCGGAACCGTAGTGAACCCGCTCGCGAGCCAGGTACCCGTGCAGGTTCATCTGGCCGAGGCCGATGGCGTGGGACTGGTTGTTGCCCTGCTCGATCGAGGGCACCGAATAGATGTGCGTCTGATCCGACACGGCGGTCAGCGCCCGGATCGAGGTCTCGATGGTCTGCGCGAAGTCGGGTGAGTCCATCGTCTTGGCGATGTTCAGCGACCCGAGGTTGCACGAAATGTCCTTGCCCACCACGGCGTAGGACAGGTCGTCGTTGAACACCGACGGCGTGGAGACCTGCAGGATCTCCGAGCACAGGTTCGAGTGGGTGATCTTGCCCGCGATCGGGTTGGCCCTGTTCACCGTGTCCTCGAACATGATGTAGGGGTAACCGGATTCGAACTGCAGCTCGGCGATGGTCTGGAAGAACTCGCGCGCCTTGATCTTCGACTTGCGGATCCGCTTGTCGTCGACCATCTCGTAGTACTTCTCGGTGACATCGATATCGGCGAACGGTTTGCCGTAGATGCGCTCCACGTCGTACGGCGAGAAGAGGTACATGTCCTCGTTCTTCTTCGCCAGCTCGAAGGTGATGTCCGGAATCACCACACCGAGCGAGAGGGTCTTGATGCGGATCTTCTCGTCCGCGTTCTCGCGCTTGGTGTCCAGGAACCGGTAGATGTCGGGGTGATGCGCGTGCAGGTACACCGCGCCCGCACCCTGACGCGCACCGAGCTGGTTGGCGTAGGAGAAGGAGTCCTCGAGCAGCTTCATGATCGGGATGACACCCGAACTCTGGTTCTCGATCTTCTTGATCGGCGCGCCGTGCTCGCGAATATTGCTCAGCAGCAAGGCGACACCGCCGCCGCGCTTGGACAGCTGCAGCGCGGAGTTGATGGAGCGCCCGATGGACTCCATGTTGTCCTCGATGCGCAGCAAGAAGCAGGACACCGGCTCGCCGCGCTGCTTCTTGCCCGAGTTGAGGAAGGTCGGGGTGGCGGGCTGGAAGCGGCCGTCGATGATCTCGTCGACCAGCTTGCCCGCGAGCACCTCGTCACCGGCGGCGAGGGTGAGCGCGACCATACAGACGCGGTCCTCGAACCGCTCCAGGTAGCGCTTGCCGTCGAAGGTCTTCAGCGTGTACGAGGTGTAGTACTTGAACGCGCCAAGGAAGGTCGGGAACCGGAACTTCTTGGCGTAGGCCTGCTGGAACAGCGACTTGATGAACGGGCGGCTGTACTGGTCGAGAACCTCTGCCTCGTAGTAGTTCTCCTCGACCAGGTAGTCCAGCTTCTCGTCCAAGTTGTGGAAGAAGACGGTGTTCTGGTTGACATGCTGCAGGAAGTACTGGTGTGCGGCCTCGCGGTCCTTGTCGAACTGGATCTCGCCGTTCGGGCCGTACAAGTTCAGCATCGCGTTGAGGGCGTGGTAGTCCATGACCTCGCCGGCTTCCGTGCCCCGTACCGGGGGCTGCTCTAAGCGAGCCGTTTTTCCGGCCGGTGCTGTCGTTGCTGTTGCCAAAACAATCCCAATCCCTCGCGGACGCGCTCGACGTCCTCAGCGGTTCCCATGAGTTCGAAGCGATACAGATACGGCACCCCGCACTTGCGTGAGATCACCTCTCCCGCATAGCAGTACGTATCGCCGAAGTTCGTGTTTCCCGCCGCGACGACACCGCGCAGCAGGGCGCGGTTGTGCGGATCGTTGAGGAACTTGGCGACTTGCCGAGGCACGAAATCCTTGTCGGATCTGTTTCCCCCCAGTACGTGCCGACCGCCCCCATAGGTGGGGACGATCAGCACGTAGGGTTCGTCTACGCGCAGCGAATCGGCGGTGTGCAGTGGTATACGAGTTGCCGGGATACCCAGCTTCTCGACGAAACGATGTGTGTTCTCCGAAGCGCTGGAGAAGTAGACGAGCGCTGTCCCTTCGGACATGGCCGACTCCCTTCTTCCATCATTCGGATGAACGGAAAACGATCGGTAGCGTCAGGCCGCGACAGTGGCGAGCGACTTGATGCGATCCGGCCGGAAGCCCGACCAGTGATCCTCACCGGCAACGACGACCGGCGCCTGCAGGTAGCCGAGGGCCATGACGTAGTCACGCGCCTCGTCGTTCTCGGAGATGTCGATGACCTCGTAGTCGACCCCGACCTTGTCGAGGGCCTTGTAGGTCGCGTTGCACTGGACGCAAGCGGGCTTGGTGTACACGGTGATGGTCAATGGTGTCCCTCTCTCCTATGCCTGATCCACAGCCTGTGATCCGTATGCAGTGCATGATCCGACGTACGCTGCGCAAACTCCTGGATCCGATTTCGAAAGCCCTGCTCAGCCGGTTCGCACCGATGCTTTTCGCCTCGGGCCTCGCGCCGTTCTCCAGTACGGAAGACACTACACCTAGTGGCCGACAGATTCATACAACACGACATGTTGCGAACCACATTGATGAAATTCCTACGCGGTAAGTACCAGGACACTCGATTCACAACCCGACACGACCGTGGCGCAGATCACAATTTTGTACCGTAGCTCTCTTTCAGCAAACATTTCTTTACACACCGAAAGGCCACCCTCCACCGAGTGGAGGGTGGCCTTTCGGAAAGCTTGCGGACTTACCGCAGCTCAGGCGGAAACCAGCGCTTCGCGTGCGGCGACAACGAGCTCGCGCACCGTGCCGGCCAGCTGGGTGAGCGCCTCGGCATCCTCGCGCGGGTGCGCATCGCCGAACCGCTGGCCGAAGGTGCCGAAGTGCAGGTGTGCGGATTCCACGACCTTGGCGCCCGCGACGCCGAGCGCCTTGACCGCGTCAGCGTGCGCCCACTGCCCCGCGTTCGGGCTGATCGATCCACTCACCACGGCCACCGGCCGATCCTTCAGTGCACCCGCGCCGTATGGACGGGAAGCCCAGTCGATCGCGTTCTTCAACACGGCCGACAGTGTGCCGTTGTACTCGGGCGTCACCAGCAGCAGGCCGTTGGATGCGGCGACCGCGTCACGCAACGCCTGGGCAGCGGCGGGCACCGAACCGGGAACATCGAGATCTTCGTTGTAGAAGGGGATGTCGGCGAGGCCCTCATAGATGGCGACCTCGACACCCTCAGGCGCGGTCTGCACCGCAGCTTCGGCAACCTGCCGATTGATGGATGCGGCACGAAGGCTGCCGACCAGAGTAAGGATCCGGGTCTGACTCATGACGACTCCTGGTGTACTGAATGTTGGTGTCCGGGCTTTCATGAGACACTAACCGGACCACGGTCCGATTTCATTCCTTGGAGACGATGAGGGTTTTGTGAGCTACAGCACACACCCGCCGAGCGGGTCGATGCCCGAGCGTCCGCTGCTCGGCGTCGGCGCGCCCCTGCTCGGCACGCTCGAGCCGACCGAACGCGCCGATGCCGCCCGTAACCGGCGACTACTGCTGGACGCGGCACAAGAACTGGTGCGCGAACAAGGGGTGGACAGCCTCACCATGGACGCGCTCGCCAAACGGGCGGGCGTCGGAAAGGGCACCGTTTTCCGCCGGTTCGGCAACCGGGCGGGGCTCATGACGGCCCTGCTCGACCATTCCGAGGTCAAGTATCAGCAGGGGTTCATGTACGGGCCCCCGCCCCTCGGGCCCGGCGCACCACCGCAGGACCGGCTGATCGCCTTCGGCCGGGCTCGACTACTCGACATCGAGGTCGAGGGCGAGCTGTATCGCGCGGCCGAGACCGGCGAACGGTTCTCCGGACCGCCCTACCTGTTGCTCAAGGCCCACGTGTCGATGCTGCTGCGGCAGGCCGAGGTCACCGGCGACATCCCACTGCTCGCCGACGCGCTACTCGGTGCGCTCAGCGCGGCATTGGTGATGCACCAGATGCACGCCCTCGGCTACTCGCGCGAACAGATCGGCGACAACTGGGCAGCGCTCGTTCGGCGGGTTGTCACACCGCAATCACCAGTAGAGTGAGCTGCCATGCAGTCCTTGCGTGAACAGATCATCTCTGAACTAGGCGTCCAACCGAGCATCGAACCGAAGATCGAGGTGCGTCGCCGCATCGATTTCCTCAAGGACTACTTGCGTGTTACCCCCGCAACAGGTTTCGTGCTCGGCATCAGTGGCGGCCAGGACAGCGCGCTGGCCGGGCGGCTGTGCCAGCTGGCCGCCGAGGAGCTGCGCGCCGATGGCGTCGAGGCCACTTTCGTCGCGGTGCGGCTGCCCTACGGTGTGCAGGCCGACGAGGCCGACGCCAGGATCTCGATGAAGTTCGTGCAGCCCGACCGCTCGGTGGCGGTCAATGTCCGACCCGGCGCGAATGCGGTCGCCGCCGAGACCGCGCGCAGTCTCGGTGTGCCCGACCTGCGCGATTTCGTCCGCGGCAACATCAAGGCGCGCGAACGCATGGTCATCCAGTACGCCATCGCGGGCCAGCAGAACCTGCTTGTCGTCGGCACCGACCACGCCGCGGAAGCGGTCACCGGCTTCTTCACCAAATACGGCGACGGCGGTGTCGATATCACCCCACTCACCGGCCTCACCAAACGCCAGGGCGCCGCCCTCCTCCAAGAGCTCGGCGCACCCGCCAGCATCTGGTCCAAGGTCCCCACGGCCGATCTGGAAGACGACCGCCCCGCCCTCCCCGACGAGGAAGCGCTCGGCCTGCGCTACACCGAGATCGACGACTACCTCGAAGGCAAAGACGTCACCCCCGAGGTCGCCGCCAAACTGGAAACGATCTTCCAGAACACCCACCACAAGCGCACCGTCCCGGTCACCCCCCTCGACACCTGGTGGCGCTGACAACCACACCGCATTCCACAGCTCCGACACGGACGCGGCGGCCGCCGAGATCGGGGAATGGCTGATGGTTGCCGGGTCAGGAAGGTCCGAGAACGCAACCACAGCCAGTCCTCACGCTGGAAGCCGAGGACTGGCTGTGGTTGCGTTCCAAGCATTTTCGGTGGCGAGGGTAGTCGAATGGTGGTTGGTTCGGGGGGTGGGAGCCGCCATTTCACTGCGCTCGCGCGGCTTGTGAATGTTGTGACTGCCATCAGCGGGGAATGATGCGGGTGGGGGCGGGGCCGGTTGGTGGCTCGTGCTGGGGTGAGAGTGGGGGGCGGGCTTTCAGCCGCCTGCGAAGGGGGGCAGGACATCCACGCGGGGCGTGAGGGGGGTGGAGGGGTCGCGGGTTAGTTCGTCGCCTATCAGGTAGGCGCAGACGGCGAGCATTTTGTCCAGGTTGGGGCCGTAGGACTCGGCCAGGGTGGTGCGCAGGTCCGCGATGGTTGCGTCAGCGGGGAAGTCGAGGGTTTCCTTGTCTTTGCCGACGGCGTCGGCGATTGCGGCGAAATAGCGGATCTCAACCACCGATGGCTCCCATCGTGCGTTCCGGGGGGACGAAGTCGTCGGCGTCGATGCCGTGGCCTGCCCATTTGTTCCACATGGCACCGCGCCAGATGGTGGCGATCTCGATATCGTCGGCGCCGGAGCGCAATGCCTGGCGCAGATCGAATTCCTGGTCGCTGAACAGGCAGGAACGGAGCATGCCGTCGGCGGTGAGGCGGGTGCGGTCACAGGTGTCGCAGAACTTGCGGGTGACGGTGGCAATGATGCCGACTGTCGCGGGGCCGCCGTCGACCAGCCAGGTTTCGGCGGGGGCCGACGGGTCCGACCGGCCTGCCGCGGTGAGGTCGAAGCGGGCGCCGAGCACATCGAGGAGTTCGGCGGCGGTCACCATATTGGCGCGCGCCCACTCGTGGTCGGCGTCGAGCGGCATCTCCTCGATGAAGCGCAGCTCACACTCCTCGTCCAGACACCAGCGCAGCAGATCGGCCGCACCGGGCAGGGTTTCGCGCATCAGAACAGCGTTCACTTTCATCGGTGCCAGGCCCGCGTCCCGTGCCGCGCGAATGCCTGCGAAGACCGACTCGAGGCGGTCGCGGCGAGTCAGCTTGGCGAAGCCGAGCCGGTCGACGGTATCCAGCGAAACATTCACCCGACTCAGCCCGGCCGCCGCCAGACCGCGCGCGCGATGGGCGAGACCGACACCGTTGGTCGTCATGGCCAGCGGGGTCCCGGGTAAGCGTTCATGACACCCGGCGATGATCCGTTCGAGGTCGCGCCGCAGCAGCGGCTCGCCGCCGGTGAAGCGCACCTCGCGCACCCCGAGTTCCCGCACGGCCAGCGCGACCAGCCGCACGATCTCCTCGACGGTCAGCAACTCCTCGTGCGGAATCGCCGGCAGCCCCTCCTCGGGCATGCAATATGTGCAGCGCAGTGAACATTTCTCGGTGATAGACACCCGCAGATCGCGGGCGGTACGACCGAATCGGTCCACCAGGAACGGCGTGTCGGGGCGTCCATCGAGCGAGGGCCGCCCAGACCGCACGGCGGGAATCCCCATCTGGACCAACGTCACCTCTCTATTATGACCGCTCTACCAGCGTCGCCTAGGGCCGGACCACACCAACTCGACCTCACAAACACCGAGATCAGCGCGTGAGCGTTCGTGCGAAGCGACAAGAGAACTCGATGGGGTCGGCGATTAGGCTGACCGCATGACCTCTCGGCCCGCCACGTCCCAGGTCCGGTCCGTCGACGACTACCGGGACGCCATCGAACAGCTGCTGCGACCGCTGGCGGCGCGCACGGCCGAATCCGCCCCAGTGCCCGCGGCGCTGGGCAGGCAGCTGGCCGCGGATGTCCACTCGCCGGTCGACCTGCCGGTCTTCCGCAACTCCGCTATGGACGGGTACGCGGTGCGGTCGGAGTCCGTCGTGGTCGCCCCGGTGGTACTGCCGGTCGCGGGTGTCGTCGCGGCAGGCAATCCCGGTGCGACGCCGTTGCCACCCGGCGCCGCGATGAAGGTGATGACGGGTGCGCCGATTCCGCCCGGCGCGGACTGCGTGGTTCCGGTGGAGGACGTGCACGCCGACGGCGCGACGGTGACCATCGAACGCGGCCGCAGCGCAGGCGAATTCGTGCGGGAGCCCGGCACCGACGTGCGCACCGGCGAGCTGCTGGTTGCGGCCGGAACCAGGCTCGCACCCAGGCATATCGCGGCACTTGCCGCCGTCGGTCTGCCCTCGGTGCCGGTATTGCGGCCCATCCGCGCGGCGGTGCTGACCACCGGCGACGAGCTCGTCCCCGCCGGGACGCCACTGCAGCCGGGGCAGATCTACAACTCCAATGGCATCGCACTCGCCGCGGCGCTGACCGCGAACGGTGTGCTGGTCACCGCCGTCGAGCACAGTACCGACGACCCCGGAGCGTTCCGCCGATTGCTTACTGCCGCAACGGAATCCGCCGATATCGTGTTCACCTCCGGCGGCGTGTCCAAGGGCGATTTCGAAGTGGTCAAGGAGGTGCTGCAACCGCTCGGCGGGCAATTCGGCTCGATCGCGGTGCAGCCGGGCGGCCCACAGGGCCTGACCGTCGTCGACGGCGTTCCGATACTGAGCTTCCCCGGCAATCCGGTCAGCACCATGGTGTCCTTCGAGGTGTTCGCCAGGCCGATCCTGCGCCGGCTTGCGGGACTGCCCGAGGTCTGCACCCGTGAATTGCCGCTGCTGGAACCGGTGAAATCGCCGTCGGGGCGGCGGCAGTTCCTGCGTGGCCGGGTGACCGACGCGGGCGTCGAGGCCGTCTCCGGCCCGGGATCGCACCTCATCGCCGGAATGGCATGGGCGGAGGTACTGATCGATATCCCGGCGGAGGCGACCTCGGTCCCGGCCGGCGCGACCGTACTCGTCCGATCGCTGTGAACGCCGACGCCCGGTCACGAGACGGTGGCGCGGAGGTCCCTTCGCCCGCCGCGGCACCGCTGTGTCAATGTGGACATCATGAGTGAGTTGTCCCATGTCGACCGCGAGGGCCGCGCCCGCATGGTCGATGTGAGCGCGAAGGCCGACACCACCAGGATCGCGGTCGCGGCCGGTGAGCTGCAGACCACTGCCGAGGTGGTGGCGCTGGTGCGAGCCGACGACATGCCGAAGGCCGATGTGCTGTCCACGGCCAGGATCGCGGGCATTGCGGGCGCGAAGAAGACCTCGGAGCTCATCCCGCTCTGCCATCAGCTCGCGCTCTCGTCGGTCAAGGTCGAGTTCGCATTCACCGACACCACCATCACGATCGAGGCCACCGCGAAGACCAAGGGCCCCACCGGCGTCGAGATGGAGGCCCTCACTGCGGTCGCCGTCGCCGGGCTCACCCTGCACGACATGGTGAAGGCGGTCGACCCCGCCGCGACCCTCAACGGCGTGCGACTACTCACCAAAGAAGGTGGGAAGCACGGACATTGGGTACGTGCCGATGACGAAGCGGCGCAATCCCGTGCGGCAGGACCGGTCCCGCCCGCTGAAAGCGACCTGCAGCAGGTATCCGACACAGCCCACGCGACCGAGATTCCGAGTGACACAGCGCAGCAAGCTATTTCGGATGCCGAGCCCCGCTCGGCCGTGGTGGTGGTCGCCTCGACCGGCGTCGCGGCGGGTAGCCGAATCGACTCTACCGGGCCCGTGCTCATGCAATGGCTCACCGAACTCGGCTTCGCGGTACGCGGACCACTGGTCTACGCCGACGCCGAGATCGCCGTCGGCCTCGCCGACGCGCTGCGCCTCGCGCCGGCGCTGGTGATCACCACCGGTGGAACCGGCGCCTCCCCCACCGATGCGACGCCGGAGGCGACGCTGGCCGTCATCGATCGCGAACTACCCGGTGTTGCCGAAGCGATCAGGCAGCGCGGCACGGCGAAATTTCCCCTCGCCGCGCTCAGTCGCGGCGTCGCGGGATTGGCGGGCCGCTCGGTGATCGCGAACCTGCCCGGTTCGCCCGGCGGAGTGAAAGACGGTATGGCGGTGCTCGAGCCGCTCTTGGATCATCTGCTCGCGCAAGTCGCAGGAGGCGGCAGCCATGACAACCAGTGAACACGCGGCCGTGCGCCTCGCGGCCATCAGCGATCAGCCGCTGAATCCCGCGGAGGTCGAGGCGGCGGTCACGGGACCCGAGCACGGGGCCGTCGTGGT
Source organism: Nocardia sp. NBC_01009 (assembly GCF_045208035.1). Lineage (NCBI taxonomy): Bacteria > Bacillati > Actinomycetota > Actinomycetes > Mycobacteriales > Nocardiaceae > Nocardia > Nocardia sp. NBC_01009. The sequence goes on from NZ_CP108695.1 coordinate 7,464,480, forward strand.
GTTCACCGGCAAGGTCCGCAATCACGATGGCGGACAAGCCGTTTCCGCGCTGGAATACTCGGCCCATCCCGAAGCCGAACGGTTCCTGCGGAACTGCTGCACCGAGCTGGCCGCATCCTCCGGCCTTCCGGTCGCCGCCGTGCACCGCATCGGTGCGCTGGCCGTCGGCGATCTCGCGATCGTCGTCGCGGTCGCGGCGCCGCATCGCGCCGAGGCGTTCGCCGCCTGTGCGGAATTGGTGGACCGGATCAAACACGAGGTACCGATCTGGAAGCGCCAGTTGTTTGCCGACGGCCTATCGGAATGGGTCAACGCCTGCGGGTGAGTGGTCCCGGATTTAACGGCGCCGAGCAAGATGGACACCTTCACCGAGGTATTCGGCACCACCGCCATCGAATTCGATGCCCCGGCGGAGGCGATGACGTTGCGGGCCACCGACATGGAAATACCGCTGACCACCAGCGACCCCATACTTGCCGCGGTATTGCAACCGCTCGCCGAAGCGCTGCCACCACCGCCGCCGCTGGCGAGCGCGTGGCCGCAGCGAGTCGCGTCCGCCCTGGCTGACGCGCTCGCGGACCGGAATGTATCGCTGGATGTGGTGGCGCGCAGACATGAACTCAGTGCGGCGTGTAGCGCCAGACGCCGAGCATGGTCTGTGGATCGAGCGGCTCCGCGGCCGTGTGCACCGTCTCGTGCAATCGCCGCAGCGCCGTCTCGGTGGGCAGCCCCGCGCCGATGAGTACCAACTGGGTGGTGCGCGGCTCGCCGCGGCGCCAGGTGTCCGGTTCGAACACGATGTGGTTGCCCACCATGTGCAGGACGAACTTCCGGCGCTCCGCGGCGACGCCGAACGCGGCGAAGCCCTTCGCGCGGAACAGGCCGGGTGGCGGGTCCTCCAGGAATCCGATGAGGCGGCGGGGGTCCAGTTCCCGTTCGCTGGTGAAGCTCACACTGGTGTAGTCGTCGTGTAGGTGCCGGTGGTCGTCGTGCGCGTCGTGGTCGTGGTCGTGGTCGAGAAGCAGCTCGTCGAAGCTCAATTGCTCGGCGACGCGCGGTGCTTCGCGCATCGGCTCGTCGAACAGCAGCCCGGGATCTATGCGGCCGTGGGTGGTCGCGTACACCGGCACGTGCCCGATCTGCTCGGCGATCTCCTGCCGCAACTGCTCCAAGTCCGCCCGTGGCACCCGATCGGCTTTGTTGACCACGACCAGATCGGCGAGCCGCAGATGTGCGGCGAGCTCGGGGTGTTGTGCCCGGCTGGCCGGAAACTGTTCGGCATCGACGACCTCGACGAGCCCGCCGTACCGGATACGCGGGTTCTCACTGCCGACCACCATCCGAATGAGGTTGCGCGGTTCGGCGAGACCACTGGCCTCGACCACGATCACATCGATCCGGGCGCGCGGCTCCGCCAGCCGGGTGAACAGTTCGTCGAGCTCGCTGACGTCCACCGCACAGCAGACACATCCGTTGCCGAGTGACACCATCGCGTCGACCTGTCCGGCGACCAACATCGAATCGATATTGATGGCGCCGAAGTCGTTGACCACCACGCCGATCCGCGTGCCCCGGTTGTTGCGCAGCAGGTGGTTGAGCAGCGTCGTCTTCCCGGATCCGAGGAATCCGGCGACGATCAGAACTGGAATCCGGTCAGCCACCCGGCCCACCTTAGTGCGCGCCCGCGACACATCACCGCACGACCGAACGCCACCCCCGGCAAGTGGCGGGGGTGGCGTTCGGCTGCGGTATGCGGACTATTTGGACGGGCCGAGCAGCACGCTGGCCAGGGTGTAGGCCAGGTTGATCAGCTCCGAGGTGACCGCCGTGTTGTCCATACCGAGCGACCTGGCCAGCGGGAGCAACATCTGCATGACCGTGCCGACGAGCCCTCTCAACGAGGTGGTCGCACCTGGCGCTGTCTTGCCGGGCGCGGTGCCCTGCGCTTGTGGCGCAGTCGGTGACTGCGGCGATGTCTGCGACTGCGGCGAATCAGGAACGGCCTGTGGTGCGTTCGGCACAAGTGCGGGCCGTATCTTCCGTACCCTTGGGTTGGCCTGAGCCTGCGGCGCGGCCTGAGCCTGCGGTGCGGCCTGAGCCTGCGGTGCGGCCTGAGCCTGCGGTGCGGCCTGAGCCTGCGGTGCGGCCTGAGCCTGCGGTGCGGCCTGAGCCTGCGGTGCGGCCTGAGCCTGCGGTGCGGCCTGAGCCTGCGGTGCGGCCTGAGCCTGCGGCGCGGCCTGAGCCTGCGGCGCGGCCTGAGCCTGCGGCGCGGCCTGAGCCTGCGGCGCGGCCTGAGCCTGCGGCGCAGCCTGAGCCTGCGGCGCAGCCTGAGCCTGCGGCGCAGCCTGAGCCTGCGGCGCAGCTTGAGCCTGCGGCGCAGCTTGAGCCTGCGGCGCAGCTTGAGCCTGCGGCGCAGCTTGAGCCTGCGGCGCAGCTTGAGCCTGCGGCGCAGCCTGAGCCTGCGGCGCAGCCTGAGCCTGCGGCGCAGCCTGAGCCTGCGGCGCAGCCTGAGCCTGCGGCGCAGCCTGAGCCTGCGGCGCAGCCTGAGCCTGCGGCGCAGCCTGAGCCTGCGGCGCAGCCTGAGCCTGCGGTGCAGCTTGAGCCTGCGGCGCGGCCTGCGGCACCGCTTGGACCTTCGGCGCGGACTGCACGTGCGGCGTGCTCGGCGAGAGCACCGCGGCCGGACGGTCGACGGCCGAACCGGTCTGCCCCACCGGCGACGGCGCACCGAGCAGATAGCCGACCAATCCGGTGGTGATGGTGATGGCGTGCTTCAGCTGCCCGTCCGAACTCTCCAGCAGCGCAGCGTCTTCGGTATTGCCGCCGTTGCCCATCTCGACGAACACATCGGGCACCGTGGTCAGCGCGGGACCCGCCACGTCCGCGCGGGTCTGCAGACCGTCCTGCACACCCGCGTAGGCGGCGGAGGGGAAACCCTCCTTCAAGTACGCGTCGCGCACCGACTTCGAGGCTGCCCGACCCGGGCCCGCCTGGACTTGATCCGCCTTCGCGTCGGGAATCGGCAACTCCGGAATGATGACGTGGAAGCCACGGAACTGCGCGGGGGCGCTGTCGGCGTGGATGCTCACCGCGACATTGGCACCGGATTGATTGGCGGCCTTTGCCCGTTCGTCGACACAGCCGCCCCAACCGGTGTCGTCCTGACGGCTGAGCACCACCCGCGCGCCGAGACTCTCCAGCGAGGTTTTCACCAGCTGCGCCACGTTCCAGTTGATGGTGTGCTCAGGTATGCCGTTCACCGTGGTCATGCCGGTGGTCTGGCAATCCTTGGTGCCGCCGCGGCCGTTGTCCACCTGCCGCGCCAAGTTTTCCGAGTGATTCGACCCCTGATGGCCCGGGTCGAGGAATACCGTCTTGCCTGCGAGCTTGCTGGCCATTTCCGGTGACGCCGGATCGGCGTGTGCGGTGACCGGGACCAGCCCGGAGAGCGTCACTGCCACCGCCGCTGTGACGGCGCTGCAGAAACCGGCCTTGATGATGCTTGGCTTCATGTTCGGTCGGCGCTCCGGAATGGAGCGCCCCTCCCTTCCCACTAGTAACACCAAACCCAGTGGTTAACTCTTGCAACGCCAGCGCCAGCAAAGCAAGCTCCGTTACCGAAATGTGACCATCGCAGCAGGCAATCGTGCCTGATCAGACCGCCGCAACCAGGCCGTGCCGCGACCGCGAGAACCCGCGCAGCGCCCGCTCAGGCACCGATCGGCAACCGCCGCAGCGAACGCAAGGCATAGTGCACCCGAGTCTTCACGGTGCCGACCGGTACGCCGATGTCGTCGGCCACATCCTGATACGCCCGGTCGCGCAGGATCACCTCCACCACCGCCTCACGTTGCGACTCGGGCAGCCGCGCGAGCAATTGCGCAACCAGCAGCCCATCGACAATGCCCTCGGAGAAGTCGGGGTCGGCGTAGCGGATATCGCTGAGCTCCGCGACCTCGTCCCATCCGGTGTCGCCGGGACGGGCCGCGCGGGCACGGCCGATATCGATCATCACGTTGCGCTGGATCGCCAGCAGCCAGGTGCGAACAGTGCCTTTACCCGCGTCGAACTGGGCACACGAACGCCACGCCCGCAGCAGCGTCTCCTGGACGGCCTGTTCGGCAAGGCCGGAGTCGCCGAGTCCACGCATCGCCCGCCAGTGCAGCAGCGCTCGATCCGCGGTCAATACCGTGGCAATGCCGTCATTCGTACACAGCCGCGCACAACGGTCCCCACAGACGGGACGCCGGTCCGCGATACCGGTAACCGGCCGAATACTTCTCATACAACAGATATCGCGGCGACAACGCCGGGTGACAACGCCCGTCGCATGTGGATTCCGCGCAATTCCGCCCGTCACCGGGTGATACGCAGGATGTTGTCGCCGTGATGGAAATCTCCGATTCAGCCGAAATCCATCACCGACTCTGGTAGATCTTGCCCGGGAGATTCGGGGATCCCCGCAGGTCAGCTGCTCACGGGCGGCAAGAGCACGATTCGAGGAGAAATCGCCATGCGTGCAAGCACGCTCATGATCGCGGGAGCCATGGCCTCTGCGGTGACACTGCTGGGCTCGGGCACCGCCGCCGCCGCCCCAGCCAGCACCATGCCCGGGGACGGCCTCTACCTGGTCGGCATCGACATTCTTCCCGGCATCTGGGAGGCCCCCGGCACCCCGGACCAGGCCAACGGCTGCGATTGGCGGCGGTTGCGCAAGGTGGAGGGCGACAACACCGACCAGCACTACATCATCAACAACGACTTCACCCGGCTCACGCCGGTGCGCGCCGAGATCAAAGCTACCGACGTCGCCTTCAAGACCGTGAGCTGCGGCCCATGGCGCATGCTGCCCCAGCCGGCACGGACCGGTTCGTTCGGCGGCTGAACCAGCGCGACCGATCGACTGCCTATCGACTCGTCTGGCTAGGGTCGGCATCCATGACGAGGAGCAAGATTCTGATCACCGGCGCGAGCGCCGGGCTCGGCGCGGCGATGGCGCGGGACTTCGCGGCCAAGGGACGCAACATGGCACTGTGCGCGCGGCGAGTCGACGCGCTGGAGTCGTTGCGCGACGAGCTCGTCGCGGCACATCCAGGGATTACAGTCGCGGTCCGCGCGTTGGATGTCGATGATCACGCTGCGGTGCCGCGGGTGTTCGGCGAGCTGCGCGATGAACTCGGCGGCCTCGACCGGGTGATCGTGAATGCGGGCATCGGCAAGGGCGCGGTGATCGGCAGCGGGCGCGCCGACGCCAATCTCGCCACCGCGACAACGAATTTCGTCAGCGCGCTCGCCCAGACCGAGGCGGCGCTCGAAATCTTCCGCGCGCAGAACTCCGGGCACCTGGTGCTGGTGTCTTCGATGAGCGCGGTGCGCGGGCTCCCGGGAAAGAAGGCCGCCTACTCGGCGAGCAAGGCCGGACTGGCGGCGCTCGGCGAGGCGCTCGTGGTGGACCTGGCGAAATCACCGATCGCCGTGACGACCCTGCTGCCCGGTTTCATCGCCACCGACATGGCCGCCAAAGCGGGCGATGCACGGATGGTGGCGCCACTGGACAAGGGTGTCGCGGCGATGGTGAGCGCGATCGAGCGAGAAAGGACCCGGGCCTGCGTGCCGGGATGGCCGTGGCGCCTGATCGATCTGGTGCTGCCACGTCTGCCGGGTTCAGTGGTCGCTCGAATCGGCTGAACTCCTCCGATACGCCGATGCCCGGCGGGTGACGCCCACTCCCCCCGTCAGCCGCCGGGCATCGGCGTTGGTGTCACATACCCCCTGACCTGCAAGGCACGGTGATGTCGTAATCCCGCCGGAAATCGTCGGCCGCGATCGCTGAACTGGATCGCATGTCCACCGTCCTGGTCTCCCCCGAACCCCACACCATGGCAATCCGATCGCCGTTGCTGCGCTGGCTCGCGGTCCTCGCCGTCATGCTCGGCATCTTCTCGATCGTCACGACCGAGATCCTGCCGATCGGATTGCTGACCTCGATCGGCGCCGACTTCACCATCTCCGACGGCATGGCCGGGCTGATGATGACCATGCCCGGCCTGCTCGCCGCCGTGGCCGCGCCCCTGATCACCGTGGCGGCGGCGCGCATCGACCGCAAGCTGCTGTTGTGCGCCTGCACGCTCATGCTGGTGCTGGCCAATGCCGTCGCCGCGATTGCGCCCGACTTCTGGCTCGTGTTGGTCTCCCGGGTGCTGATCGGCATCACGATCGGCGGGTACTGGTCGATCGCGGCCGGGCTGGCTGGACGACTGGTGCCACCGGAGTCGGCTGCCCGCGCAACGGCGGTGATCTTCTCATCGGTTCCGCTGGGTTCAGTGCTCGGCGTGCCCGCGGGCACCCTCGTCGGCAGCCTCGCCGGCTGGCGCGCGGCATTCGTGGTGCTGGGCATCCTGTCGGCCGGAGTGCTGTTGTTGCTGCTGATCGCCTTGCCACCGCTTCCTGCCGTCCAGGCCGTTCGCCTGTCGACATTGCGGGCCGGGCTCCATGGCAGCGGCATTCGATCCACCCTGCTGGCAACATTTTTCGTGGTACTGGCGCAGTTCGGCACCTACACCTACGTGACGCCGTTTCTGGAACAGGTCACCGGTGTCGGTGCGGCCACCATCACGATGCTGCTGCTGATCTACGGCGTCGCGGGCATCCTCGGCAACTTCCTCGGCGGCGCGCTGGTCGCCCGCCGCCCACGCACCACGCTCGGTGGTGCGGCGACGCTGATGGCCTGTGCGACGCTGGCGCTGCCGCTGCTGGGGCGATGGGAAATAGGTGCGGCACTACTGCTGATCCTCTGGGGTATCGGGTACGGCGCGGTGCCGGTGGCCTTGCAGACCTGGTTTGCCGCCGCGGTGCACAGCACAGCGGAAGTGTCCTCGGTGCTGTTCACCGCTTCTTTCCAGGCGACATTCTCCCTCGGCGCGCTGGTCGGCGGTGTGATCGTGGACCGCACCACACCGTCGACGGTGATGCTGCTCGGCGGTGCGACCGCCCTGCTCGTGCTCGTCATTACCTCAGGGGTAATCGACGTAAGACGGACCCATCGGGCAAGCTGAGAACCATGATCGATGAGACGGGCACCAAGCTTTTCCATCAGTCCATGCCGTTCACCGAACGGCTGGGGGTCGAAGTGCTCGAGCATGGGCCGGGGCTGGTGCGCAGTCGGATCGCATGGGACGAGTCGCTGTGCACGCTGGGCGGTGTGCTGCACGGCGGTGTGCTGATGTCGCTGGCGGACTCGACCGCCGCGGTGTGCGCATTCCTCAATCTGCCCGAGGGCAAGCAGGGGACGACGACCGTCGAGTCGAAGACGAACTTCCTGCGGGCCGTGCGATCCGGTCATGCGATCGCCTCCGCACGGCCGCTGCACGCGGGGCGTTCGTTCATCGTGGTCGAGACCGAAATCCACGATGCCGCAGACAAACTCGTCGCGAAGGTGACGCAGACCCAAGCGGTTCTGTGATCGGTGCCGCGGGCCGACGCCCGCGGCCTACTTCACCAGCGTGAACTGCATGACGTCGATATTCCCCTTACGGAAGCACACCGCACACCCGGTGAGGTACTTCATATACCGCTCGTAGACCTCCTCCGACGCGATCCGCACCGCATCGTCGTGCCGGTGTCGTAGCGCTTGCGCCCACAGGTCGAGGGTGCGCGCATAGTGCAGCCGTAGCGCATCGATCCGCTCGGTGCCGAGCCCGGCCCGGCCTGCGAACCGGGTCACCTCGGGGGCCTGCGGCAACTGCCCGCCGGGGAAGATGTGTCGCTTGACGAAGATCTGGAACAGCGCATCCTCCCGCGTCACCGGAATCTTCATGCGCCGCAGGTCGGCAAGGGTGTGCCCGATGATGGTGTGCAGCAGCATCCGGCCGTCGGGCGGCAGCATTCGATGGCACACCTCGAAGAACGCCGGATACCGCTCGCGGCGGAAATGTTCGAACGCGCCGATGCTGACGATCCGGTCGGCGTTGCCCTCGAATTCCTCCCAGCCCTGCAGCCGAATCTCCACGTCCGCGAGGCCCCGCCGGTCGATCTCCGATCGGACATGCTCGAACTGGTTGCGGCTCAGCGTGAGCCCGACGACCTTCGCGCCGTACTGCTGCGCCGCACGAAACATCGTTGCGCCCCAGCCACATCCGACGTCGAGCAGCGTCATGCCGGGTTCCAGGCCCAGCTTGCCGAGCGCGAGGTCGATCTTGGCGAGCTGGGCCTGCTCGAGCGTCAGGTCGTCGCGCTCGAAATACGCACAGCTGTAGGTCATCGATCGGTCGAGAAACAGCTGGTAGAACTCGTCGGACACGTCGTAGTGCGCCTGAACTTGCTGGTAGAACGGTTTGAGGTCGGTCATCGCGCATCTCCTTCCAGCTCCGGTCACAGACTAAAGCGCAACACACCGTCGAGCCGTTCTCAGAATTCGGCGAAAGTTGTGAATCCGTGCCCGAGCCGACCACCGCGGCCGCCTTCCGTAGCCAGGCTGTGACCTTGATCAATTGCGCACAGACGTTCGAGCGTGTACTGTCGCCGGTGTCTCTGCGGTGGATGTAGGAGTACCTCCCACCGAGACATTTTGAGATTCCTTTTCCGTATCGGCCCATTCGGCCGCCTCGAAATCGTTTCCCTCGGAAGCAAGCGATCTTCCTCGCAGCGTGCATTCGACCGCTGCCTGTTACGGCCGTTCGCCGTACCCACACACACCATTCAGAAAGAAACACCATGAACAACAACACTTTTGCACCCGACGGGATCGCGGTGAGCGAGCCCGGACAGCAGCAACAACGCCCCGTGCGCGGCATCCTCGACATCGTCGAGGACCGCAACGCCGCCCTGCGTGTGGACGGCTACCTGTCTGGACCACGCGATATCCACGTCCCGCCCCGACTGATCCGCGAATACGGTTTGCGCCGTGGCGATTTCATCATCGGCACCGCTCAGCCCGGCACGCGCGGTGACAAACTCGACCCGCTGCACCTGATCGAGACGGTCAACGGGCAGGACCCGCGTCGCGCACAATCTCGGCCGGACTTCGCCGATCTGGTCCCGATCTATCCGAATCAGCGCCTGCGCCTCGAGACCGAACCGCATGCCATGACAACCAGGGTCACCGACCTCGTCATGCCCATCGGCAAGGGGCAGCGCGCACTCGTCGTCGCACCGCCGAAGGCGGGCAAAACCTCTGTGCTGCAAGCCATCGCGCACGGCATCGCGAAGAACCATCCGGAGTGCGAACTGATGCTGGTGCTGGTCGGCGAGCGTCCCGAGGAGGTCACCGACCTGACCAGGTCGGTGCCCGCCGAGGTCGCCGCCGCCACCTTCGACCGCGCGCCCCGCGAGCACATCGCGCTCGCCGAACTCGCCATCGAACGAGCCAAACGGCTGGTCGAGATGGGCCGTGACGTGGTCGTCCTGCTCGACTCGCTGACCCGCCTCGCCCGCGCCTACAACAACGCCGCCCCGTCCTCGGGCCGCGTACTCTCCGGCGGCGTCGACGCCACCGCACTCGCTCCGCCGAAACGATTCCTCGGTGCGGCGCGCAATATCGAGCACGGCGGCTCGCTCACCATCATTGCCACCGCCCTGGTGGAAACCGGATCGCTGGCCGACACGGTGATCTTCGAGGAATACAAGGGCACCGGCAACGCCGAACTGAAACTGGACCGCGCCACCGCAGGCCGCCGCGTCTTTCCCGCCATCGATATCGCCCAGTCCAGCACCCGCAAGGACGAATTGCTGCTCACTCCAACGGAATTGACGGCCACCCATCTGCTGCGCAGGACACTCACCGCGGTAGACGGCCAGCAGGCCATCGATCTGCTGCTGGAAGGCTTACGCAAGGCCCCGACCAACGCCGAGTTCCTCACTCAGCTCAACACTCCCCGCCGCTGACGGACGCTTTTAAGGCTCCTTTAAGCGCATGTCAAGCCCCCCGAGGCATTGTTTGTCTCAGCCCGGTCGGGCCTGCATTCGGAGGGGGATGCAGGGACGACCGGGCGTTTACGTTCCGACCCGCGACTGCACGCCGGTCCGCTCCGCCGCGCGAGCCACAGGCCAGACGCGGGCCAGGTCGAGCAAGTGCCGTAGCTCGGTGTCGAAGTCTTGGGCGGTCAGTAGTGGCCGCCGTGCACTTCCCGAATGCTCCGCTGTGAGCCCACTTCGCCTGGCGTGCACCGCATGTGCAAGACGGTGGGCGTACTGGATCGGCTCCGACTCCGATCCGGACTCGCAGGTGCGCGCGAAGTTCGCGGCGGCGAGATGCGGCCCGAGGTGCATCAGGGCATCGCGTATCTCGACGGTCATGCGGAGCAGGCGAGCATCGGCATTCCTCGACGTATCCATAGCCGAGGACAGCACGATCTCCGGCACGGCCGCGGTGAGATCGCGCCACAATGGTTGCAGCCGACGGCAGGCTCGCGCTGCAGGATCCAGGCCCGACCTCGCGATCAGCAGAATGACCAACGGGACGGCGGTCAACGTGGCGTAATACGCGACGCACAGGGTGACTGCCGCCTCGATCCGCGGCATTTGCGGACCCAGGGCAGGCCATCCGGTGCTCGCTTGGGCGATCGAGACCGCCTCGGTGAGCCACATGTATATGACGCCGACACCCAAGGCATAACCGATGACGGACGCCCGCGCGGACAGATCGCCGCGCCGAAGCTCGCGGATGCCTGCCCGGAAGAACACGAAGGTGTTGATCGTCAGCGGAATCCCGAACGCGTATCCGACGGCAATGCCCTCCCCGTCCATGCGCAGGTCCAGCAATCGGCCGTCATGGCGTGCGGAGGTCCCGGCCAGCAGTATCACGACGGCGGCGGCGACCGCGACGCCACTGTAGAAGCGTTGACGCCGCCATACGGTGCTCGGATCGCCGCCGGTATCGCCGAACTTGCCGATACCGTGCAGGTTCGTCATCGCGAGAAGAACGCAGCCGAGCGCCAGCTGATTCGCCAGACTGGCGATCTGGGGCGTTATGGTGCAGCGGTACAGCAGCAGCCCGGCGAGGCTCCACAGGAACGTGCGATTCATCAGCCGATCGACGATCGTTTCCCGGACGAACAACAGCCGACCCACCAGAACAGCGGTGACGTAACCGATCACCGGCCAGGCAACGAATCCGGTGACCGGAATCCACATCGTTGTACCTCCCGGTCCAGCGGAACTGATGCTCGTGCAGAATACCGACCACACCGCTCTGCGCGTTCGGGGAAACCCGGGCAATCCGGTCCGCGGACGCGAAAGATTTTCCGGCGGCGATGACAATACCGCTGGTCCAGTCTCATTGAGCCGCACATTGTTCCGAATCCTGCCGCTGCGGGAACCATTGGCCGCCCGGACGCGTCAGACGAACATGGACATCCACGCCTACCTCACCAAGGCCAGCACGCCGGTGGATCCCACCGAGGCCGAGCGCATCGCCGATCACTATCTATCCGGCGATGACGATGCCCAGCGGGGCATCACGAACCTGCTCACCGAATTCGACTGTTGCTACACCGTTGTCGCGATCTTCCCGCCGGCACCCGGGACCGACCCGCACACGCCCCCGCTGCCACCCGCCATCGGCGGCTCGGTCAGCGTCATCGACAAGTCGACCGGCGCCGTCTCCTACTGGCCGAGCTACCCGACAGATCTCGTCGCCGAGCAGTACGCCGAGGTGCTGCGCACCGGCCGGCTGATCATCGAGCCGGACTGGCCCGCGGAGGATGACATCGATCGGCCGGAGGACGAGTAGGCGCGTGTACCCCGAACCTGGTCAGGTATTGCACTTCTCCGAGGATCCGACGATTCGTTCCGCGCAGCACGGCGACACCCCAACCCGAAGCGTGCGTGAAGAACTGGGTGAAACAAGCCGATATCGAAGACGGACACCCTCCGGGCGCCACCCGCGACGAATCGGCCGAGCTGCGCGAAGCACGCATGCGGATCCGACAGCTGGAGCGAGAAGCCGAGGTCATGCGCCGCCCGGTCGCCTACTTCTCGCGCGACGTCAACCCAAAATGAGCTACCCGCTGGGCCTCGACCTGGTCGCCGACGGTTTTCCCGTCGCGGTGACCTGCCGGGTACTCGGTTTCTCCATCCAAGCATTCTATGAGTGGAAGAAACACCCTGTCTCACAACGTGATTGGGATGACGCGCATCTGATCAACGTCGCCTACGGCATCCATGCCGACGACCCGGCGTTCGGTTACCGGTTCATCGCCGACGAACTGCCCGCTCGCGGCATCCGCGCGGGCGGGAACCGCGTCGCCAGATTATGTTCACAGCCAGCGCAGCTCCTCAAATGCGGATGACAGGAATTGAACCTGCAACCACTCGACTCCCAGAGAACTTGATGTCGCCCTGGGGTGTCCGACTGATCGTTTCCCGTCCAGGCCTCTTCAACGTCAGGCTCGATTTGCCCAGTCCGCCTTATCCCGGCCTGTCTTAGCAAGCTCCAGGCACATGAGATATGCCTCGCGGCCGACTGGAGAAAGAGGACGAGGTTCTCTCATTACGCGTGCGGTCCGGCACTTAAGAGGCGCAACTGACGCAGTCGATGAGAGGGCCGCGATGGTTGAGTGTCGGCGCCTCGGCATCCGCCGCCGGTCAGTCCGCCCAAGTCCAGGTAGCCGACGGGATGACTTGCGTCCAAGGCAACCGTCAACATAAGCACGGCCTCGTTTGTTCGGTTCCTAGTCGGTCCTGAACCTCGCCTACGCTGGCATCGACGCCCGGCGACAGCAACCAGCACGGACCGGTCAACCAGTTGCTAAGATTAGAAATCAATATTGATGCTGAGACAGGGAGGGGAGGACGTCATGGCGGATTCGCGTCAGCCGCTCTATCGGATGAAAGCCGACTTCTTCAAAACGCTCGGCCATCCCGCACGGATTCGGGTGCTGGAGCTACTCAGTGAGCGTGATTATGCGGTCTCGGAGATGTTGCCCGAGGTCGGTATCGAGGCGGCCAACCTGTCGCAGCAGCTGGCGATCCTGCGCCGCACCGGACTGGTCACTGCCCGTCGTGAGGGGTTGTCGGTGTCCTATGCCCTGACCTCGCCGCGTGTCGCGGAGCTGTTGACGGTGGCACGAGCCATCCTCACCGGCGTCGTCGCCGGGCAAGCCGAACTGCTCGAAGAGCTGCCCGAACCCGCGCTGATCACCGAGCCGACCGGCTGACTGACTGACTGATGGTCAGGTCGTAACTGGGACAAGCGAAATCCGCGCTGCTATGAACACCTGGTAGTCGCCCGGCCGACGTTCGCGCCCGGCAGCATCTACCACCATCCGCGACGGCGACTTGGCGCTGACCGCGGTGCGTTTGGCCGAGGGCCCGGTCACCGCCGAGGTTGCGCGGCAGCCGGACGGCACATGCTGTGGGCGATCGACCGACCGTATCTGCTGCGGCAGCTCAGCGCCTTGGGGTGGCCAGGTCTGGCTCTCAATTCTCGCGGGTCGGACTCACTCGCGCCGGTTGATGATGGGTCGACCGGCCGTCGGGTAGGTAGCGTCGTGCATGGTCGATCGCTTCTCGGGTGTTGGTGAACAACACCTGCGCGCCACCGGTCGGCAGCGCACCGATGGCTGATAGTCGGCGTCGATGGCCGGCGCGCAGCCCGGACAGCAGCACCGAAATGTGGCGGTGCTCGAGCTTGGCGATGACGTCCTTGAGTACCAGCGCGCCGGTGGTGTCCAGGGCGGTGACCTCGGACATGCGCAGGATGACGACTTTGACGTCGGCGACCTCGGCCAGCTCCAGCAGGAACCGGTGCGCGGCGGCGAAAAACAGCGGCCCCTCGATGCGGTAGGCGACGATGTGGTCGCGCAGCAGTTCATGCTCCTCTGCGAGATGGTCGCTGTCATCCAAGGGCACCTGCTCGAGGCGTGCCTCACAGGCCACCGACCGCAACGCGAGCACGATCGCGAACCCGACGCCGACCACTACTGCCGTGACCAGGTCCAGTGCGACGGTGACGCCGAAGGTCGCGACCATGATGAGTGCGTCGCCCCGCGACGCGCGGGCGATCGCGGTCAGCGACGCCGTTTCCACCATCCGCACCGTGGTCGCAAGCAGCACACCGGCGAGCGCAGCGAGGGGGATGTCGGCGACCAGTGGCGCGGCCAGGTAGATGATCGCAGCGAGGACCACCGCGTGGGTGAGCGCGGCCAGCCGGGTACGCGCACCTGAGCGAACGTTAACCGCGGTGCGAGCGATCGCGCCGGTTGCGGGCACTCCGCCGAATAGTGGCGCCGCGATGTTGGCCAGACCTTGACCGAGAAGTTCCCGGTCCGGATTGTGCCGGGTGCCCACGGCCATCGAGTCCGCCGCCGTCGCCGACAACAGCGATTCCAGGGCCGCCAGCGCGGCGACGGCCAGTGCGGGCATCACCAGCGGACCCAACTGGTCGAAGTGCACGAAGCCCAGCGAGGGCGCGGGCAGCCCCGATGGGATGGTCCCGATCCGTGCGAGATCCACTTCGAACACCCCGACCACCGCAGTAGCGGCGGCGACCGCGACGAGAGCGAACGGCAGCTTCGGTACATAGCGGCCGCCGATCAGCACGACGACCGCCACCACGAGCGTGGTCACCGGAGTTGCCGCGCCGGGATGTTCGAGATAGCGGCGCATGGCATCGAACGCCGTCTGCCACACCTTCTCACCCTCGGCGTCGGCGATGCCGAGAGCGGCCGGGAACTGTTGCAACGCAATCACAACCGCGATCCCTGCGGTGAATCCCTCGATCACCGGAGCCGGCATGTATCGCACCGACCTTCCGACACCGGCGAACGCGAGCACCACCAGCACGAGCCCGGCCATCAGGCCCACTGCCAGGACCCCGGTCGCGCCGTGCACCGCCACGATCGGCACGAGCACGACAGTCATCGCGCCGGTCGGCCCAGAGACCTGGAAGCGTGACCCGCCGAATACCGCGGCGACCACGCCTGCGACGACCGCAGTGGCCATACCGGCTGCCGCGCCGAGCCCGGAACTGATTCCGAAGCCGAGCGCGAGCGGCAGCGCCACCAGGGCGACGATCAGCCCGGCCGTGAGGTCCGCGCCGGGAGCGCGTACCGCGGGCTTCCATTCCGACCAGGTCGGCAGCAGGGTCGGCATGTTCAGCGGTTGCCGACGAGGCGCAGTTTCAGGGCCGCCAGCTGCTCGCGCAATTCCTCGGGCAGCCGGTTGCCGCCGATGGTGGCGTACCACTCGTCGATGGATCGGGTTTCGGCGATCCACTCCTCGGTATCGACCGTCAGCGCTGCGCCGACCATCGTGCGATCACGCTCGCTCAGACCGGTGAGGTCGAGAGCCTGCGCGGTCGGCACCCGCCCGATCGGTGTCCACTCGGCGGGCGCGGTGCCGTCGAGGCGCTCCAGTGCCCACTGCAGCACACGGACGTTGTCGCCGAACCCGGGCCACAGGAATTTACCGTCGGCGCTGCGTCGGAACCAGTTGACCTGGAAGATCTTCGGCAGTTTCGCCGGGTCTGCGCCAGCACCGAGCGACAGCCAGTGTGCGAAGTAGTCCCCGACGTGGTAACCGAGGAACGGCAGCATCGCCATCGGGTCGCGACGCACCACACCAACCTTGCCCGCCGCAGCAGCAGTGGTTTCCGAGGACAGGGTGGAGGCCATGAACACCCCATGCGCCCAGTCGAACGATTCCGCGATCAACGGCACTGTGGTGGCGCGACGACCACCGAAGAAGATCGCCGAGATCGGCACCCCGGTGGGGTCGTTCCATTCCGAAGCCACCGACGGGCACTGCTCGATCGGTGTGCAGTAACGCGAATTAGGGTGCGCCGCAGGCGTGCCCGACTCCGGTGTCCAGCTCTGCTGACGCCAGTCGGTCAGGTGCGCGGGCGGCTGCTCGGTCAGGCCCTCCCACCACACGTCACCGTCGTCGGTGAGCGCGGTGTTGGTGAAGATCGAGTTGCCGCGTTCGATGGTCGCGATCGCGTTCGGGTTGGTCTCGGCACCGGTGCCCGGTGCGACACCGAAGAAGCCGGCTTCCGGGTTCACCGCGTAGAGACGGCCATCGGCACCGAAGCGCATCCAGGCGATGTCGTCGCCGACCGTCTCGGCTTTCCATCCGGCCAGGGCCGGTTCGAGCATCGCCAGGTTGGTCTTGCCGCACGAGGACGGGAACGCCGCCGCAATGTAGTGCGTCTTTCCTTGCGGGGAGGTGAGTTTCAGGATCAGCATATGCTCGGCCAGCCACCCTTCATCGCGGCCGAGCACCGACGCGATCCGCAGCGCGAAACACTTCTTCCCCAGCAAAGCGTTACCGCCATAGCCGGAGCCGTAACTCCAGATAGTGCGCGACTCCGGAAAGTGTGCGATGTACTTCGTCTTGTCACACGGCCATGGCACGTCGGTCCCATCCGCGGCCAAGGGTGCGCCCACCGAGTGCAGGCAACGGACGAACTCGGTCTCGGCGTTGAGCTTGTCCCAGACCGGGGTTCCGGATCGGGTCATGATCTGCATCGAGACCGCGACGTACTCCGAATCGGTGATCTGCACACCGAATTTCGGCTCGGCCGCGTCCAACGTGCCCATACAGAACGCGATCACGTACATGGTCCGCCCCGACATCGCCCCGCGGTAGTGCTCGGTCATCACTGTGCGCATGTCCACCGGGTCGACCCAGTTGTTCGTCGGACCCGCGTCGTGCGAGGACTCCGAGCAGAGGAAGGTCCGGTCCTCCACCCGCGCCACATCATCGGGATCCGATACACACCAGAACGAATTCGGCTTACCGGTCAACGGAACGAACGTGCCCTTCGCGACGAGTTCCGCGGTGAGCTGGTCCCATTCCTGCCGGGATCCGTCGCACCAGACGATGTGATCGGGCGCAGTCAGCTCCGCAACCTCCTCGACCCAGGCAGTGATGCTCGAGTGATCGGCCGGGGAAAAGTGGGCCAGGGTGGACGCGGAGCGATCGGTCACGGGTGTTCTCCTTCTAACTCGCTAGGTAGCTAGTTTAGAAATTACGCAATCAGTTGGACAGTGGTGAGCTGAGTGATAATGCCCACCGGTGCCATCCCGCCGCCTGCAATCGACGCAGGCAGCAGATATATTGATTGCGCAGTTTAGCAATCAGGGAGAACCTTAGTTGATCGCAACAGTGCGCACCACCCCAGCCCGGCGGCCCGACGCTGCCTCGCCGAGCCTCCGCCCTCGTGTCATCACACGGCCTGCCGGAATGCCGCACCGATGACCGAACGCGTAACTCCGACCCTGACTCAGAGAATCGGCTACAGCTGCGGGCGGACGCTGCCCGCATCAATGACGCAGTGGGTGCGCGAGGACCTCACCGGGCGCGGTGCGACCCGCCGGTATCTGACGCGGATCTTGATCCCGATCATTCCGGTGCTCATGCTGTTCCTGCTGATGCCCGGACCAATCTGGATGGGCCTGGCCATGATGGCCCTGCTGTATCTGCCATTGATCTATTTCACGGTGGCGCTGAACAACGTCTACCGGCGCAACCGTCTGATCAAACACGGACTCGACCCCGAACTCGCCGACGCCAACGCAAAAAGCCGCGCCGAGGCCGAGCGCCTCGCCTACGAGCGCCGACACGGCCGCGCCTGATCGAATCGTCCGACCCACCGGCCGAGGCCGGCACAGGCAAGCCGTTCGGCGGCTGCAACACCGACTGCGGCACTGCCGTATCGTGCTGCGATTGCCCACACAGCACGCGCCCCACGGAAGAAGGACCATGCCCATCGCCACCCTCAACGGGATCCGACTCAACTACGACGTCACCGGGACAGGTCCGCTCGTCGTCTTGGTCATGGGAACCGGTAGCCCCGGTCGGGTCTGGCGAACCTATCAGGTGCCCGCGCTGGTCAAGGCCGGATTCCGGGTCGCAACGGTGGACAACCGAGGGATCGCGCCCTCCGATGAATGCGCCGGAGGCTTCGGCATCGACGATCTGGTCGCTGATACCGCCGCGCTGATCGAGCACCTCGGCGGCGGCCGCGCTCGCGTGGTCGGCCACTCGATGGGCGCCAGGGTGGTTCAGGAGTTGGCGCTCGCGCGTCCCGACCTTGTCGACAAAGCCGTCATGCTTGGAGCGGCCGGGCGCCCGCATCCGTTGGCGCGCACCCTCAACCTCGGCGAACAAGCGTTGCACGACCAAGGAATCCAGTTGCCCCCGCAGTACGCCGCGGCCATCAAGGCGATGCTGAACCTCTCGCCGCACACCCTGAAAGATGAAGCCAAGGCCCAGGAATGGCTGGACATCTTCGAGTTCACCACAGGCAAAACAGCACCGGGAGTCCGGGCGCAGATCGGCATGGACCGCTCCCGCGACCGCCTGCCCGATTACGCGCGAATCACCGCACCCAGCCTGGTGGTCGGATTCGCCGATGACCAGATGACACCGACCGCGTTCGGCCGAGAGGTCGCCGCCGCCATCCCCAGCGCCCGATACGTCGAGATCGAACGGTGCGGACACTACGGCTACCTGGAGCGACCGGACGAGGTCAATCGCGTGATCATCGAGTTCCTCACGGCCGCAAAATAACTCCCCCACGAAAAGACGACTCGATGACCGAACCACTGCCGCCGTGTCCCGCCTGCTTCAGCGAGTACACCTACCAAATGGGCGCCCAGCTGGTCTGCCCGGAGTGCGCCCACGAATGGGAGCCCGCAGCCGCACGCCGATAGCAACGTGGTCAAGGACGCTGTCGGCAACGTCCTTGCCGATGGCGACATCGTCACCGTGATCAAGAGCCTCGAGGTCAAGGGCAGCACGACAGGCATCAAAGCGGGCACCAAGGTCCGAAACATCCGCCTGGTCAACGGCATCGGCGACCACGAATTGGACTGCAAGGTCGACGGCATCGGCCCGATGCAACTCGAGTTCAGCGTGGTCAAGAAAGCCTGAAAGCCAACCGGATCCGCCGCTTCGGTTGCTGGGGAACCCGAGGATCCGAACGGTGTCGGCGCCCGATCTCGACTGCGAAAGTAACCCCGACTCAGCGCAATAGGTCGAACAGGCGGATCGCCGTTTCCATGGTGCTGTCGAAGGAATCGGTGACATACATCAGATCGACGAAGAAATCATCGAACGCAGTGTCATCGGCGACGCGGCGGATCGTCTCGGCGATCTGCTCGGTCGGCGTGCCCGCTCGAACATTGACTCGGAGGATCGTCTCGATGGTGGCCGGATCACGATCGGCCTGCTCCGCAGCCGTGTCGACGACGGTGCGCTGCTCACGCAGTCGCGACCCCCACTCCGGAGGGCCCGGCACCGGCACGACCGGCAACCAGCCGTCGGCGCGGCGACCGACACGCTCCAGACTGGCTGGAGTGAATCCTGCGAGATGAATCGGTGGCCGTGGACGCTGCACCGGCTTCAGCTCGGCGCGATGCTCCGGCACCGAGACCAGGCTGCCGGTGTAGCCTGCGGGATCGGTGGTCCAGATCGCCTCGAGCGCGTCGAGGGTCTCCTCGAGCCGAATTCCACGCTTGGTGAACGGCACACCGGCGGCGTCGTACTCCTCCGGTGACCACCCGATTCCGAAACCGGCCACCAGCCTGCCCCTGCTCGCCACGTCGATCGTTGTCAGCGAACGAGCAAGCAGCGCAGGGCGATGCAGCGGCGCGATCAGCACATTGGTGCCCAACCGCACGCGCTCGGTCGTCGTGGCCGCCATGCCGAGCAGCAGGAACGGATCGAGCACCGAATTGAACTCGTCCGGAATCGTGGGACCTCCGCCATAGCCGACCTTTGGATTCGTCGCCGCGATCAGCCGCTCACCGACCCACAGACTGTCCGCCCCGGCTCTCTCCATCTCCGCAGCGAACTCCGCCACCCGATAGCCCTCATGCGCATGCACGCCATGTTGCGGTATCGAAACACCAACCTTCATCCTCCCGTCCTACCAAACACCCACCACCACCCGATCACCCCGACATCAAAATCCGATCATCACGACGAACCGGACATGACGGAGGCATCGGCCGAGAGGCCACCGCATCATGTCTCGTTCGTGGTGCCTGCGGGTTATTCAGCTGGGATTGCCGGATGTGGTGGTCGAAGCGGCTGTCGAGGCGGGAGGCCGTGTACTTGTCAGGTTTGCGGTCGCGGCTGTAGCGACGATGGGTAGTTCGCCGCTGTCGGCATCGGGGACTTCGGTGCCACGCAACGAGGTTCCCGCGGTTTCGCGCAGGTATGTCCAGGCCAACAGGCCGATCAACGAGGCGCCGACCATGTATGCGGCCGGGAAAAGCGACCAGCCGGTGGCCTCGATGGCAGCTTCGTTGACCAGCGGGGCAGTGCCGCCGAATACTGCGGTGGAGACGTTGTAGCCCAAGGCGAATCCCGCGTAGCGAACGTGGGTGGGGAAGATCGCGGGGAAGGTCGAGCTGATGGTCGAGAGCTGCGGCACATACAGCAGACCGAGAACAATGAATCCCGCGATGGCCCAACCGGTTCCCTGTCCCATGAGCCAGTACATCGGGAGGGCGAACACGGCGAGACCGACCAACGAGAACAGCCACATCGGGCGACGGCCGACGCTGTCGGACAATCGGCCGAAGAACGGCAACACCGCCATCATCACGAGCTGACCGATCAGCATCATCGCCGTGGTGGCCGACTCCCCCATGCCGATGGTGTGTTGCAGATAGGTGGGCTGGTAGGTCAGCAGCGTGTAATTCACCACGTTGAGGGCGACGACGAGTCCCGCAAGAGTGAGCACCTCGCGCCGATAGGTGGTCACCAACTCGCGCAGGCCGCCCTTGGGGTGCGGCTGCTCGGCGACCTCGGTGAACACCGGGGATTCGTCGAGGTGCGAGCGCAGATACCAGCCGATCAGGCCGAGCGGCACCGCGAGCAGGAACGGCACGCGCCAGCCCCAGTCGTGCATCGCATCCGAGCCGAGGACGAGCTGACAGGCCAGCACCACCGCGGAGCCGCCGACGAACCCGCCGAGGGTGCCGAACTCCAGGAAGCTACCGAAGAAGCCCCGCTTCTTGTCGGTGCATGTTTCGGCCAGATACGTTGCCGCGCCGCCATATTCGCCGCCGGTGGAGAAGCCCTGCACGACGCGCAGCACGATGAGCAGGACCGGCGCAAACCAACCGATCTGTGCGTGCGTCGGCAGTAGGCCGATGGCGCCGGTCGCGGCAGCCATCAACAGAATGGTGGTG
Source organism: Nocardia sp. NBC_01009 (assembly GCF_045208035.1). Lineage (NCBI taxonomy): Bacteria > Bacillati > Actinomycetota > Actinomycetes > Mycobacteriales > Nocardiaceae > Nocardia > Nocardia sp. NBC_01009. The sequence goes on from NZ_CP108695.1 coordinate 7,485,623, forward strand.
GCCAGCACCGCTTTTCGACCGAGCCGGTCACCGAGCGGGCCCCAGACCATGCCGCCCAGCGGACGCAGCACGAACGACACGGCGAAACCGAGCATGGTCCCCAGCGTGCCGAGGTCGCCGGGGAAGAACGCGTCGGTGAGGTAGGTGGCCGTCGCGGCGTACACGCCGTAGTCGAACCATTCGGTGGCATTGCCCATGGCAGAGGCGGCGACGGAACGCCATAACGGTACCGCCTCCGTTGCGCGATCGGTCATGTACGTCTCCTCTCCCGCCATCCCAGCGGACATCATTTCGTGACAGCCCACTCCGAATTTCAGAGTTTCAGCACGAAACCAACCGATACCCGCGTTCCCCGGAGGGCAAACCCGACCCCGCCGTGACCACCCGCCGACTTGGCCGTTGCGACCTGCGCAAACAACGTCAATTGTGAGCGTCGTCACTCTGAGATGAATCGGCTCTCAGCTGCGCGGACACCGGTAATCGAGACCGACCACCGGACCGCCTGGGCCACCACGCGCGGGCTACCGCGATCGCGAACGCCAGCACCGACAACCACCCGAACCAGTCGCCGAACCGCACGTAGATCGTGGAGCCGGAGTCCAGTGGAATCGACGCCGCCACCGAGCGCGTGATCGTGACATCCGTTTCCGCTGACGCGAGAACGTGACCGCGCGAATCGCTGGCGACCAATGCACCGAGTTGCGGCGCCCGTGCGATCCCGACGCCCGATTCGATGCCGCGGATCACCGCCATCCGACTGTGTAGCCAGCGGTCATCGGTGAAGTCGAGCGCAGGCACCAGCAGCAAGGTGGCGCCCCGCCGGCGGTTCTCACGGACAAGGGATGGTCGATCCAGGTCGAAACACACTGCCAGTGCCCATGGTTCGCCGGGCACGCGCTGCCACTGGGTGCCCGGTCGCAGCTCGTCCTCCAGTCCGCGGATCAGGTAATGCTTGGCGTAGACGACACCGGACGGATAGTCGATCGCGGCGTTGACACTGGTGCCATCAGTGGTGAGGATCAATCCCGCGACGACGTGGATGTTGCGACGAATGGCGACGTCCGTCAGCGGGCCGGATAGCAGCGGCAGCGTCGATTCATCAGCACGCCAAGCCTTTTCGGGGAACACCACCGCTTGCACACCTTGATCGGCGAGCCGTTCGATCTCGATGACCGCGCGCGCCACCATGTCCCGGCCGTCCGGCGAGTCCACCGCGATGTAGTCCGGCGGCTGGGACAGGGCGACGAGGCCGACTCGCACCTGGTCACCCTCCGGCGCAACGGCCAGGTGCCAGCACCCGAATACGGCGACCGCGACGAGCACCACGGCGCTCGCACCGGCAGCGCGCAGTCGCTGCGCGTGCGTCACCGCGGGCGCGACGAGAACCGCGATGGTCGCGGGGACGAGCAGGATCAGGAACGTGATGCCCCACGGTCCGGTCAGCGCCGCCGATTGGACCAGGGGCAGCACGTCGGCCTGGGTGTAGGCGATGCTCCACCACGCACCGAACGGCCCGGTGAGCGCGATCAGGAACTCGAAGCTCACCCAGCCCGCGGGCAGCGCAAGCAGCGCGAGGCCAGGACGGCCGCGTAGCAGCAACGCGCGCATGATGACCACCACTGTGCCGGATACACCGGCGGTGACAACCAGGAGCAGCACCGTGACCGAAACCGGCTGCTCCAAGGTCTCGGTGAAGTAGGGCCACAACTGCAGTCCGCCACCCAGCCACGACAGGGCACCCGCGAGAAACGCCGCAACCACTGATACTCGCGCAGCGAGCAGCAGCACCGGCAACGGCGCGAGAAATACCAAGCCGGGCAACGGATGTAGGCCGGTGCCGTAGCGCCACAGCACCGCAGACAACAGGACCGCCGCGGCCAGGGTCAGGAAACGCTTCATCGAGGAACTCCACGGATCGTTGATCGGTTGCGATCCGATGCTCCTCGCGACGACCGGACCACCGCATCGCCGAGACGAGCGGTTTCCGGCTCACTCTCGGGTGCGACCAGGGATGACCAGGCCCGCCTCATAGGCGAAGACCACGGCCTGCACGCGGTCGCGCAACCGCAACTTCGTCAGCACCGAACTGACATGGGTCTTCACCGTGTGCTCGCTGACCACAAGTGCCGCGGCAAGTTCGGCATTGGACAACCCCGTGGCGAGCTGGCGCAAAATCTCGCGTTCGCGTTCGGTCAGGTCGTCGAGCTGTCTGACCAACTCGGGACGGGAATGGCCGCGGTGGACGAGATCGGCGATGAGTCGGCGGGTGACGGTGGGTGCGAGCAACGCCTCTCCCGCGGCGACCACACGAACGGCCTCGACCAATTCCTCGCGGCGCACATCCTTGAGCAGAAAGCCGCTCGCACCGGCCCGCAGCGCATCGTAGACGTATTCGTCGAGGTCGAACATGGTCAGCACCAACACTTTCGCGTCGGTCTCCGCGCAGATACGCCGGGTCGCGCCGACCCCGTCCAGGCGCGGCATCCGCACGTCCATGACCACGACGTCCGGCGCCAATGCGATGGCCTGCTCGATTGCCTCCAGCCCGTCGGCGGCTTCACCGACCACGGTGATGTCGGGCTGGGCGTCGAGGATCAGCCGGAAGCCGGCACGGAAGAGGTCCTGATCGTCGACAACGAGCACCCGCATACTCAACTCTCCTGTGCGATGGGTAGTTCGGCGGCGACATCGAAGCCGCTGCTCGACGGTCCGTAGTGCAGTCTTCCGCCGGTGCCACCGACGCGTTCGCGCATACCGAGCAGGCCGTGCCCGTTCGTTCCAGGGCCGTTCCCGCTCGGCCCGTCCGTGTCCGCATCGCCCCTGCCGTCATCGGACACCCGGACCGTCAATCGATCCTCCGACCACCGCAGCGACACCCGCACGCAGGTGGCGTGCGCGTGCTTCCTGGTGTTCGTCAGCGCCTCCTGAACCACCCGATACGCGGTGACCGCGACCTCGCCGGACACCGAACGGCGCGGCCCGTATTCCTCGAAAGAGGCGGCTAGCCCACTGTGCCGCGACATCTCGACCAGGTCGGCTATCGCATCGATGCCCGGTTGATGCGGCAAGTCGACCGCCTGGCCGCGCAATGCGCCGAGACTGTGCCGAAGCTGTTGCACCGCTTCGCGGCCCGTCTCGGCGATGCCTGCGAAGGTCGCGTCGGCCCGTGCCGGATCGACCCTGGTCAGCAGCGGCCCCGTCTCGGCTTGCACGATCATCAGGCCGACCGAATGCGCGACGATGTCGTGCATATCGCGCGCTATCCGCAACCGTTCCCGGTCCACCGCGGCGACCCGCTCCTCGTCGAGCCGACGCGCGCGCTCCTGCAGCATCTCGATCTGCGCGCGCCTGGCCCGCACTCCGGTGCCCAGCGCCCACGCGGTGGCAAAGGACATGGCGGCGTAGCCATAGGAGTCGGGGCTCTCGTTGGGGACGACCAACGAGAAAAGGACGCCGACACTCACGCCGACCAGTGCCCCGCGCCGTAGCCCGGTCGGACTGTAGGCGGCAATCGTGTACGCGCAGACGATGGTGCCGTAGGGCAGCGTCGGCATGGCGTGCAGGCACGCGAGCACGGTGATGGCCGGACCGACGACCAGCAGCACCGCAATGGGCGCGCGCCGACGCCACAGGACAGGGGCGGAGGCCAGCACCGAGAGGCCGACGATCCACCATGAGGCGCCGTCGACCATGGCAGGCCCCACGGAGGCGATCGTCACCGCGGCAGCGATGATGGCATCGAGCAGCCCCGGTGGGAAAGCCCGGACCCGATCGGTCACCCGCCGTGCCACCGTGTCGGTGGCGCCGACCGCGCTCGAGACCGCACTCCGAATACCCATAGCGATCCAGTGTCTCCCGAACGCCACCGCGAGCGCCTCACTCGTCCGGGTGATCCGACCCTCACCGTGACGGGCGAGCGCCGAGCTAGTCCGAGTCGTCGCCCGGCTTCGTCCCCCAGCCTTGGCTGGTGAAGCCGTAGAAGATGGCGACGACGAGGTAGAGGATCAGGGCGGCCACCGGCTGAATGAGGCCGACGCCGATGCAGATTGCATAGATCACGATGCCCGGGTAGGCGCGCACGCTCTCACGCCGGGCGAATGCGGAATCGAAGCCGGGTTCGAACAGTTCGGGTCTGCTGATCAACCGCCACCACAGCGGCGCCCACGGCACCGTCATCATCACCCCGGCGATGCCGTACAGCGCAGCGGCGGCCTTGGCGTCGTTGCCCGCACCATGCACGGCGTGCTCCGCGAGCACCATGGTGGGGAACGGCAACACGGAGACGCCGAGCAACAGCATCAGATTCCACCAGCGCAGCACGTGGTCGACATGGCGCAACCTGCTGAAGAACGCATGATGGTTCATCCAGATCACGCCGATCGTCAGGAACGACGCCAGATAGGCCACGTACGAAGGCCAGATATGGCCGAGAGCGCCGAGCAGATGCCCCGGTTCGTACTCGGGCAGTTTGATCTCCAGAATCAGCAGCGTGATGGCGATGGCCATCACGCCGTCGCTGAAGGCTTCTAATCGGGCGGTACTCGACAACTGGCCGCTCGGGACCAGCTCCTCATCATCCATTGGCGCAGCGTAACCCCTTGGCAGTCACGAATTTTCAGCGTTGCGCGAACATCGCGGCGAGGCCGACAGTGACCTCGCGTGCCAAGGCGGCGTCCACCGGCGCATGCCCGCTCAGTAGCCGGTACCACATTGCGCCGAAGGCGAAATCGACGACGAGGTCCAGCGACGCCGTCGCAACGAGTTCGCCGGAATCGACGCCGCGCTGCAGTACCGCCCGCAGCGCCGTGCGACGCGGTCCGATCACGGTGTCCTGCAATCGTTTCGACAGCACGGGATCGCGTTGCGCGTCGGCCATCAGTCCGACGAGCGCCTGTCCGGTGGTCTTCCGCGCGAGCTCGTAGGTGGTCGTCAGCAGCCGTTCGATATCACCGAGCACATCAGTGGATTCGACCGGGACCAGCGCCGCCTCGTGCTCACGTGCAAGGTCGACGAGTGCCTCCATGAGGATCGAGGCCTTGTCGGGCCACCAGCGGTACACGGTCTGCCGCCCAGCTCCTGCGGCGTCGGCGATCGCCTTGATGGTCAGGTCCTGGTAGCCGTCGCGCTCACACAGCTCGAGCGCGGCATGCAGGATCGCGCGTCTGGCTCCCTCGCTGCGGGGGCGTCCCCGGGTCCCTGTCATGCGCGTCACTTTACAAGACACCATGCCTCGTTTATATTTCGAGACACAGAGGTTCGTAATTCAGGAGGCTGTTGTGAGCAACAAAGTCGTCATCGTCGGCGGAACTTCGGGCATCGGGCTGGCAACCGCACGCCGACTTCTGAAAGACGGCATGGACGTGGTCATCGCCGGACGAAACGAGGAACGACTCGCCGCCGCACTGACGGAACTGGGCGCCGCAGCCACCGGGCAGCGGGTCGACGCCCGCGACGAGGCCGACCTGACGCGCCTCTTCGCCGAGGTCGGGCCCATCGATCACCTGGTGGTGACGGTGACCGGCCCGTCGGGCACCACCCCGTTCCGCGAGATCGACCGAGAGCAGCTGCAAGCGCACTACACCGGCAAACTGATGGCCCACACCGCGACGGTGCAGGCCGCGCTCCCCCACCTGACCACGGACGGCTCGGTCACCCTGGTGTCCGCGGCATCGGCGGGCGGGGCAATGCCGACCACCGCCGCACTGGCCGCCGTCAACGCGGGCGTCGAAGCCATGGTCCCGGTCCTTGCGGTCGAGCTGGCGCCGCTGCGCGTGAACGCCGTCTCACCGGGCGTCATCGATACCGACTGGTGGAGCTTCCTGCCCGACGACGCCCGCACCGGGGTCTTCGACTCCATCGCCGCCACCACCCCCGTCGGCCGGGTCGGCAGCGCCGACGACGTCGCCGACGCGATCGAATTCCTGGTCGGCAACACCTTCACCACCGGCATCGTGATTCGCGTCGACGGCGGCGCGCGCCTCGGCACACCGCGCTAGGTCGGCCAGCGGGACAATGCCGAGAACGGCCCACACCCGTGTCCCACTCGCAGGAAGGCTGCTCGTGCGGGTAGGAATGGATGGGTGAGTGGTGACGAGATTGATCCCGAGTTGATCCAGTTGGCGACGAAGGTGTTCGACCTGGCCCGTCAGGGTGCGGTCGAAGCTCTCGGCGGGTATGTGGATGCCGGGGTGCCGGTGAATCTCACCAATGATCGGGGCGACACGCTGCTGATGCTGGCCGCATATCACGGCCATCAGGAGGCTGTTGCGGCGTTGCTTGCGCGAGGAGCCGAACCGGATCGCGCGAACGATAAGGGGCAGACTCCGTTGGCGGGGGCCGTTTTCAAAGGTGAAACCGAGATCGTGCGGGCCCTACTCACGGCGGGCGCGGATCCGGATGCCGGCACGCCGTCGGCGCGGGAGGCCGCCACCATGTTCGGTCAAAACGAACTGCTGGAGCTGTTCGGCGCGTCCTGAGCGCCGAACAGCACAGCGGGCGTTACTTCAGATCATCCGCGGGCAGATACGCGCCCGGGCCCGAACCATCGGAGCGACTGAAGACCGGGCGGAAATCCGCGCCGTCGGCCTCCGCGACGGGAGATGTCTCCGCCAGGACCGCGTCGTGACTGAACAGTCCGGGTGCTTGCCCGTCTTCCTGACTCATTCCTGGAGCCTCCTCCGATCGGCGGCAAATAGCGAATTATGCCGTCCACGAACAACGGTCGATCCACAACGACGCAGGTAGCTGCGCCGAAGGCGAACAGTACATGGCGCACTCCGCTAGAGCGGAGTCACATAGGCGCCCGAGATGCCGCCGTCCACCAGGAACTGCGACGCGGTGATGAACGAGGCATCGTCGCTGGCCAGAAAGGCCACGGCCGCGGCAATTTCCTCCGGTTCGGCAAATCGCCCCGTCGGGATGTGCACCAGGCGACGCGCGGCGCGCTCGGGATCCTTGGCGAACAGCTCCTGCAGCAGCGGCGTATTCACCGGGCCGGGACACAGCGCATTGACCCGAATCCCGTTGCGGGCGAACTGGACACCGAGCTCCCTGCTCATCGCGAGAACTCCGCCTTTGGAGGCGGTGTAGGAGATCTGCGAGGTCGCCGCGCCCATCACTGCGACGAACGACGCGGTGTTGATCACCGAACCCTTGCCGCGCTCCAGCATGTGGCCGATGGCGTACTTGCTGCACAGGTACACCGAGGTCAGATTCACCTCCTGCACCCGCCGCCACGCCTCGATGCCGGTGGTGAGGATGGAATCGTCCTCCGGCGGTGAAATTCCCGCATTGTTGAAGGCGATATCGAGGCCGCCGTAGGTGTCGACCGCGGTCTGGAACAACGACTCGACCTGGGCCTCATCGGTGACGTCGGCCTTCACGTAGAGTCCGTCGACCGCCGCGGCCGCGGCCTCACCCGCGGTGGCGTCGATATCGGCGACGACAACCTTGGCACCCTCCGCGGCAAAGCGGCGGACCGTGGCGAGGCCGATCCCGCTACCGCCGCCCGTGACGACGGCGACTCGATCTTGTAAGCGCTGCAACGTGTCTCCTCTTCGACGTGTGCTGACTCAGGTGGTTGCGATGAAGACGTTCTTGGTTTCGGTGAAGGCGAGCGCGGCATCCGGCCCCAGCTCACGGCCGAGCCCCGATTGCTTGAAACCGCCGAACGGGGTCCAGTACCGCACCGAGGAATGCGAGTTCACCGAGAGGTTCCCGGCCTCGACACCACGCGAAACCCGCAGCGCACGGCCGACATCGCTGGTCCAGATGGACCCGGAAAGACCGTATTCGGTGTCGTTCGCGACCCGCAGGGCGTCGGCCTCGTCCTCGAAAGCCACCACCGCGACCACCGGGCCGAACACCTCCTCGGTGAGCACCCGATCGGTCGGCGCGCCGGGCAGCACAACCGTTGGCGGATACCAGAATCCGGGCCCGTCGGGCCGATCACCGGTGAAGGCGACCTTGGTCGAAGGCTCGACGAACGCGGCGACCCGCGCCCGGTGGGCCGCCGAGATCAGCGGCCCCATCTCGGTGGCCTCGTCGGCAGGGTCGCCGACCCGCACGCCGCGCACGGCCGGTTCCAGTAGCTCGAGGAACCGATCGAAGACACTGCGCTGCACCAGGATCCGCGATCGGGCGCAGCAGTCCTGCCCGGCGTTGTCGAAGACACCGTAGGGCGCGGTCGCGGCGGCTCGCTCCAGATCGGCATCGGCGAACACGATATTCGCGCTCTTACCGCCCAATTCCAGGGTCACCCGTTTCACCTGCCGCGCGCAGCCGACCATGATCTGCTTGCCCACCTCGGTGGAACCGGTGAACACGACCTTGCGGACCGCAGGATGCGTGACGAACCGTTGCCCGACGACCGACCCCTTGCCGGGCAGCACCTGGAATACGCCGTCGGGCAAGCCCGCTTCGATCGCGAGTTCGCCGAGACGGATCGCCGTCAACGGGGTCAGCTCGGCGGGTTTGAGCACCACGGTATTTCCGGCGGCGAGCGCGGGCCCGAAGCCCCACGCCGCGATCGGCATCGGGAAATTCCACGGCACAATGATCCCGACCACGCCGAGTGGCTCGTGGAAGGTGATGTCCACCCCGCCTGCCACCGGAATCTGGCTGCCGAGCAATCGTTCCGGTATGCCTGCGCAATAGTGCAGCACGTCGCGGACATTGCCCGCCTCCCAGCGGGCATTGCCGATGGTGTGCCCGGCGTTGGCGACCTCGAGTTGTGCCAGCTGTTCCAGATTCGCGTCGACGACGTCGGCGAATCGGCGCAGCAGCCGGGCCCGGTCGCCGGGCGCGACCTCGCGCCATTGCGCCGCGGCCCGATGCGCGCGCTCGATGGCGGCATCGGTCTGCGCCTCGCTCGTCGCCTCGATCGTTGCCACAACCTGCTCGGTCGCAGGGTTGACCACGGTGGCCGTCGTCATCGAATCAGCTCCCTTCGGTAGGCCGTCATACTCACGATGCCGCCGCCGGCGTGGTTGCGTCGTGCGCTATGGCGTGCGGTGTCCATGATCGTCTCGCTGACGCCCGCTCACGAGGCCCGCCCGCCGCGGTGTGCGGCCGCGGCCTCGACCAGAGCGCGCATCAGCCTGCGGTCGGTGGCGTTGGCCTCCGGATGCCACTGCACGCCGACCAGGAACGAACCGGTCCTCGCCTCGGCCGCTTCTATCGTGCCGTCGGACGCATGCGCGGCCGCGACCAGGTCGGCGGCCAGCACGTCGATGGCCTGGTGGTGATGGCAGTGGGCCTTCAGCTCCAGCCCTGCGATTGTGGCGACCCGGCTGCCCGGCACCGTCGACACCCGCACGATGTTGAACACGCCGGGAGTGCGCGAATGGTCGGTATGCCCGAGCACGTCGGGCAGGTGCTGGATCAGGGTGCCGCCCAGCGCTACATTCACCAGTTGCAGACCGCGGCAGACCGCGAGTGTCGGTACTCCGGCGGCACGGGCCAGTGCGAACAGCCCGAACTCGAAGTCGTCGCGATCCGGACGGGTGTCGAGGGTCTGCGGATCCGGTGGCGCACCGTAGCGAGCCGGATCGATGTCGGCCCCACCGGTCAATACCAATCCGTCCAGCCCGGCGACGACTTCCGCTCGCGCGACGCCGGCGGGCGGCAGCAGCACCGGCACCCCGCCCGCTCGCTCCACCATATCGATGTAACTGCGTGGCAGAACCGCGCTTTCGACATCCCACGGCCCGTAGCGAGCCGGCTCGCTGTAGGTCGACAGCCCGATTACCGGACGTGGCCCCGGGCCGCCGGCATCCTCATAGTCGTTCGAAACCACGGATTCGCTCCCAATCGGTGACGGCGGCGTCGAAGGCATCCAGCTCGACCTGTGCCGCATTCCGATAATGGTCCACCACGTCGTCACCGAACGCCGAGCGCGCGACCTTGCTGTCACCGAACAGCTGTGCCGCCTCGCGCAGCGTGCGCGGCACCCGCGGACGCTGGGACCGATAAGCGTTGCCGTGGAACTCCGGTTCGAGCGGCAGTCGCCGTTCGATGCCGTGCAGACCAGCGGCGATGGACGCCGCAACCGCGAGGTAGGGATTGACGTCGCCGCCGGGAACCCGATTCTCCATGCGCAGCGACGGTCCTGCGCCCACCACGCGCAGCGCACATGTTCGGTTGTCCCGGCCCCAGGTCAGCGCCGTCGGCGCGAAGCTGCCCGGCACGAAACGCTTGTAGGAGTTGATGTTCGGCGCGAGGAAGTAGGTGAGCTCGCGCAGGCAGTCCAGCTGTCCCGCGATGAAATGCCGCATCAGGGCCGAGGTGCCGTCCGCGCCGTCACCGGCGAATACCGGCTCGCCCGATTCGCCGCGCAAACTGATGTGGATATGACACGAGTTACCCTCGCGCTCATCGTATTTCGCCATGAAGGAGAGGCTGCGCCCTTCCTGTGTGGCGATCTCCTTGGCGCCGGTCTTGTAGATACTGTGGTTGTCACAGGTCACCAATGCCTCGTCATAGCGGAATGCGATCTCGTGCTGCCCGGGATGGCATTCCCCCTTCGCCGACTCGACATACATGCCCGCGCCGTCCATCTCGTTGCGAAGACGCCGCAGCAGCGGCTCGATCCGCGCGGTGGCGAGCAGCGAATAGTCGACGTTGTACTGATTGGCCGGTGTGAGACCGCGATAGCCCGCGTTCCACGCGGATTCGAAGGTCTCGTCGAAGACCAGGAACTCCAGTTCGGTCCCGACGAACGCCCGCAGCCCATGTTCGGCCAGCCGGGCCAACTGTGTCCGCAGCACCTGCCGCGGCGACGGCGCGATGGGCACACCCTTGGGCTGCACATTCTCCACATCGCAGAGCACCAGCGCGGTGCCCGGCAGCCACGGCACGAGCCGCAGTGTGGTCAGGTCGGGCCGCAGCACCAGATCGCCGTATCCGGTGTCCCACGACGACATCGCATACCCGTCGACGGTGTTCATCTCCACATCCGTGGCGAGCAGATAGTCACAGACCTCGGTAGCGTGCCCGATCACCTCGTCCAGGAAATACTGTGCCGCGCACCGCTTTCCCTGCAGCCTGCCCTGCATGTCGGTCATTGCGACGAGCACCGTGTCGAGGGTCCCCTCCTCGACGTGCTCGCGCAGCTCCACCAGCCCCAGCATCCCCTTGCGCATCCACGACCCCTCTCGGCCTCAACCGTGCCCACGCTAGAGCAAAAAGAGACCATGTGTGACGGGACACACAAAACCGGCAGCGGTGTCGCAGACAACTCGAAGAACCACCGGCACCCCGCCGTCACGCACTCGTCGCCAGTGGATCGGCGCACAGTACTCGAGTTGCGGCGTCGCGGGTGAGTGCGGACCCGCGGTTGTATGCCTGCGCAAATTCCTCGGCGTCGAGCAGCTCTCTGGCGCGGTCCGCTGGGCGGAGGGGGTTGTCATAGCCGCGGCGGTCCTCGATACCGATCAGCGCCGCGCCGAGACCGATCAGATATGCCGCCCGCCCGGGCGCATCGTCGTGCACGGCGATCGCGGCGTACATGTGCGTCACGATCGCCAGGTCCTCCGGTTGCGCAGTATCGGCGCACGCGGCGACCGCTCGATCCAGCGTTCGACGGGCCGTGGCAGTGTCGCCTGCCTGCACCGCGACCAAGGCGCGCAGGCCGGCACACACCATCCGCGCGCGGGCCCCGAGCGCGGCGCCGGCGAAACCGGCTTCGGCCCGATCGAGTTCACGCAGCGCAACAGCACTGTGCCCCCGATGAATCTCATACTCCGCCTCCGCCATTCGGACGTAGGCCGAGGTCCGCGGCTCCCCCGCCGCGGCCGCGTGATGACGCGCCTCCTGCAAGGCGACGTGCGCTCGATCGAGTTCACCGGCACGCACGAGTGCCGCGCCCAACTCCGCTCGAATCTCCGCGCAGTCACCGACGATTCCGAGTTCCTCCATCACCTCCGCCGCCTGGGTGAGATCGGCGATCCCGCGCGCTGAGTCACCGCGGCGAAGTCGATGGTCGGCGAGCATGCGCAGCGAGGAGGCCAGCCCGAAGCGCTCGCCGAGCATCTCGAATTCACGCCTGGCTTCGGCCAATTGGTCGAACACCAGGTCTGCGTTCGCGGGCGCCGCCATGGTCGCCAGCAGCAGCGTCATCGCCCGCTCCCACCCTGACAGCTCACGGAGCGAATCCGCCACTGCACGCGCACCTGCGCCGCCCTCGAGGAACGTCGGCGCGACCAACAACACCGTCCGCCCCGGCGCACCGGCCGAACCACCTGCGCGCCTGCCGAGTTCGATCCCCCGCGCCACGGCCCGCGCACCGACCTCGGCCGAGCCGGTCTCGTACTGCATCAGGCCGTCGAGGACGAAGAGCACGGCACGGTGGGTGTCCGGCACCGGCGAATGGGGTTCCTCCTCGGAGGTGAGGATGTCGGTCACGCCGGGGATATCGAGCACTGCCCGCGTCCATTGCAGTCGCTCGGTCTGGATGCCGCGCAGCCCCCAGTACCAGAACATCGACCCCAGCAGCCGCACACCGAGGTCGATATCGGCGCTCTCGACGGCGAATCGTAGTGCGGCCATGATGTTTTCGCGTTCAGCATCCAGCAGTGCCAAGGCCGTCAACTGGTCGGCGCCGCGCAGTTGCAGGTCGGCCGCTTCGGCGAGGCGGAGGAAGTAGCGTGCGTGTTCGTCGCGCAGCAGCGGACCGCGACCGTCGTGCGCCAGCTGTTCGAGCGCATAGGAACGGATCGACTCAAGCATGCGGTAGCGGGTGCCCGCGCGTTCCACCAGCGACTTGTCGACGAGGTCGGTCAACACGCCGATGTCGTCGGCGACGTCCAGGCTCGCGCCGGAGGGGAATACCGCAAGCCGCATCGCCAACTCCCGCTCCGCAGGCGACAGCAGCGCCCAACTCCACTCGATGACCCCGCGCAAAGTCCGATGCCGAGCCGGAGCCGTGCGGCTGCCACTGCCGAGCAGCACGAAACGATCGTCCAGCTTGGCGGCGATCTGCTGGACGCTCAGCGCGCGCATCCGAGCCGCGGCCAACTCGATCGCCAGCGCAATGCCGTCCAGCCTGCGACAGATCTCCACCACCGCATCGGAATTCGCCTCGTCGATGGCGAAGTCGGGGCGGACCGCACGCGCACGGTCGACGAACAATCGCACCGCCGGATACTCGGCTGGATCGTCTATCGAATCCGCGGGCCACGGCAGCGCGGCGAGGGGGTGCAGGTGCTCGCCGCCGATGGCGAGGGGCTCGCGGCTGGTGGCGAGAATGCGCAGTTGCGGACACGCGCCGAGTAGTCGATCGGTGAGCTCGGCGACGGCTTCGATCAGATGCTCGCAGTTGTCGAGTATCAGCAGGGCACGCTGGTGGGTGAAGAACTCGACGAGTCTGGCCGTCGCGTCGCCGGCAGGCTGGTCGAGCAGCCCTACCTCGCGGACACCGATCGCCGTGAGCACCGCGGTGGCCACCTCGACCGGGTCGGTCACCGCTGCCAGCTCGACCAACCAGATGCCGCCCGGTGCGTCGGCCTGCTCGGCCGCCTCGACGGCCAGTCGAGTCTTGCCCGCACCGCCCGGGCCGACCACGGTGACCAGCCGGGCCGTTGTCAGCGTTGCGGTAAGGCTGGCGAGGTCGTCCTCCCGCCCGACAAAGCTCGTCACCTGCGCGCGCAGATTCGTGCGTCGCCTGCGCGTCGGCAGGTCGGCAGCCTGGCGCAGAATCGCGAGGTGGAGGTCGGTCAGCTCAGCAGACGGGTCGATGCCCAGTTCATCGGCCAGATGATCGCGGGTCCGGTCGTAGGCTTGCAGTGCATCGGCCTGGCGGCCTGCGGCATATAGTGCGCGAATTCGTAAGCCTTGCAACCGTTCCGCCAGCGGATGCGCGTCGGCCAGCGGCCGCAGTTCGTCGAGAATGTCATTGCCGGCAGCGATCTCGATCGCCAGCCGATCTTCGGTGGCCGCAAGCCGCAGCTGGTCCAGCCGCGTCGCCGCGTCGGCGGCGAATTGCAAATCGAGCAGGTCACCCAATGCGGGCCCCCGCCACAACGCCGCTGCCTCGCGCAACATCGTGAGCGCCTGGGCCGGATCGGACCCCGATGCCTGCCGCCCCACCGCAACCAACTGCTCGAACCGCACCGCGTCGACATCGCCGTCGTCGACAACCAGCCGATATCCCGGCGGCCGCCCCTCCAGCCGGGCACTGCCGATCACCCTGCGCACCCGGGACGCCAGGGCCTGTAGCGCATTGGCCCCGTTCGCAGGCGGGCGGTCTCCCCAAATCGCCTCGGTCAACGCATCGGCGGACACCACCCGCCCCGGCTCCATCGCCAACCGCGCCACCAACGCCCGCACCTTGACACCGACCACTTCCACCGGCCGATCGTCATCCCCACGCACTTCGAACGACCCGAGCACCAACACACGCACCCACCTAGCTTGCCGCACCGCTCGACCCGAGCGGTAACTGTTCGGGAATCAGGCAGCCCATCAGCTAACTACTGGTGATCGAGCCGGCACCGGTCAGTCCGGGCTTCTAGGACGAATCGAACACATCGAACCTGTCGGAGGTGTGGAATGAGCAGTATGAGCAAATCGGCAGTCATCCTGGCGGCGCTGACATTCGGCGCGGTGTCGGCGGTTGCGGCACCGACGGCGAGCGCGGCCCCGGTCTGTGCGGGGGCGGGACAACCCACGATCCAGGTCGGGTTCGTATCGGGGGCATTGGAGGGGTTGACCGTCGATGCGCACGGCCGGGCCTACACAACCGATCTGCTGAGCGGACGGGTGTATCGAATCGATGCACCGGGGGCCGAGCCGGTGCCCATTGCGACGGTCCCCAGTGGCGGCGCCGGCGCACTCGCCTGGACGGCGGATGAGAAGTTGCTGGTCGGCTATGGGGCCGACGCGCGGGTCGTGGCCGGCGATTTCCTGCGGCACGCGGGGATAGTGCAACTCGATCCGGACACCGGCGCTATGCGGCCGTTCGCGGCGGGACTCAGCGCGGCCAACGGTATGGACGTCGGCGCGGACGGCGTCGTGTACACCACCAACGATTTCGGCAGCCACATCGGCCGGGTCTATCCGAACGGAGTCGTCCAGGCCGACTGGGCGAGCGTCCCCAGCGCCAACGGCGCGGTACTCGGCCGCAACGACGAATACCTCTATGTAGGGCGCACTTTCGTCGACCCCGGGGTGAGCCGGATACCCACCGCCGACCCCGGCGCACCCCAGTCGCTGCTCGATCTCGGCGGCAGCGAGGCGCTCGCCGCGCCGGACGGGCTGACGCTGGACTCCCGGGATCGCCCCGTCGTCCCCCTCAACACCACCGCTCAGGTGATCCGCATCGACGCACCCGGTCAATACTGCATCCTCGGCAGCGGCAATCCGTTGACCAGCGTCGTCACCTACGGCCGTAGCACCGAAGGCTTCTCCGCGGGCCGTCTTTTCGCCGCCACCTTCACCGGCGCCATCTACGAAATCCCCGGCGGATTCGATCCCGACGCCACTCCATAACGCCCGTCGGCAACGAGGAGTGGCACCTGACTACGGCAACCATCGAGAAGCGTTCCTCCATGTGCCACTCGTCGCGGCCACAGGTCACGCTTGGACCAGGTCGAATTTGAGGAGGTCGAAGCCGGCCGGGACGGTGTCGCTGGTGGAGATGAGGTTTCGGGCCCAGGAGCCGATCAGCGCCGGGTCACCGGTGGTGTGCGCGCCGCGCAGGCAGCGGTCGTCGTCGGGAGTTTCGGCGGTGAGGACCGGCAGCGGGTGGATGCGGTAGCGGTCGTCGTTTTCGAGGACTGTTGCTTTGTCCACGTAGAGGTATTGGTCGTGGTTGAGCATGTACCGGCCGATGAAGCCGCGGCGGGGGCCGGTCAGTGGCGCGACGGAAACCACCGTTTCGTATAGGGTTTCGCCGATATGGGGGTAGGCGTGACGCCCGGCCCACACCACACGCGTCGGCATGGCCAACAGGCGTTCCACGCCCTGGACGAAGTCGTCGCCGATCCACGCGCGACCCACTGACTGCGCGCTCGGCTCCAGATACCCGATCAGTTTATGGCCGGCATCGAGTAGAACTGCTCTGCAGAATTGGCCCACAGGGGCGATTCCCTTTCTCCGATAAGACCTTTCGCCCATGCTCACATGCCGGATGCGATCTGGCCGCTGCGCGCGGTTACAACGGAGTTACCGTTGATGAAGATCATCTGAAGTGGCGCAACGGTCCCCGCGCGAACCGGTACCTGCACGGGTGACTCGTGGCGAGATTCGCAAAAGAACCCCGTCGAGGACGGTGTACGGGCGAAGATGGATGCAGCCGAGATCCGGCCGGATGGGGACGAATCGGCTGACGCAGTCGGAACAAGAAGTGGGGAAAAACGATGAAGGTCAATGCATTCGCCGCTACCGCCCTGCTCGCGATCGGGGCTACCGGACTCACCGCGGGAACTGTCAACGCGCAACCCGCGCCTGTCACCGAGACCGCGGTGCGCGGCATCGAGCAAGGGATCGAGTACACGGCAGCACCTGCCGCGGACGGCCCCGGGGCGATCACCACCGTTGCCGCAGGCAGCTTCGCGCTGACCGGCGACGCACAGGCCGTCACCCTGTCCGACAGCGCGGGCAATGTCGTCGTGACACTGCCGCTGGCCTTCCAGACGGTCGGCGCGAAGTTCGGTCTGACGCCACAGATCAGCGATGCCGGACGCACCCTGACCCTGACACCCATCGGCGCGCAGGTCGACACCCAGCAGAACGCCCAATTCATCGACGAGGCAGACACTCTCGCGCGCAAGCAGTACAACGCCGGCATCGGCGCACTCATCGGCGCCGGCATCGGCGCGGTGATCGGTTTCTTCCTCGGCGGCGTCGGCGCCCTCGTCACGATTCCGATCGGCGCGGGCATCGGCGCCCTCATCGGCTTCGCCACACCGTAATCGGCTGAACGGGGCGCTGCGCCTGACCGAGGCAGCCGTCCAGGAAATCCAGGCGGTCACCATCGCGATCGTCAGCGGCCGCCGCGGCGGCGAGCTGAATCCGGGCGACGGTCCGGATGGAACTCGATTGTCCGCGTTCGGTAGTCAGGGACTCGTCACTGCCGCGCGGGCCGAACTGGTCCACCGGCAGCACAGAGAGTCAGTCGCCGCGTTCGGAGAAACGACCACCCGCCAACATCTCCCGGCAAGGCCGGATCTGCCAGGTAACCCGGCGATACCGATTCGAGAGGCTTCGCACAGCTCCATCGCGCGCCACAGGTCGTGTTCTCAGCAACGACATACCGACGCAGCTCTGCTACCGCGTCACCGAGATCACCGAGATCACCGAGATCACCGAGATCACCGAGATCACCGAGATCACCGAGATCACCGAGATCACCGAGAACGGTAGCCGCCGTGCCAATTACCGATCGGCCCGTCCACTCGATGCTGAGCGGAACCGACGCGCCGTTCGTGCCGCGGGCCATGCGCCCGCGCACGTCTGGCCGTAGCGCTCAGCGCTGCCTGCTGGTACGGGCACGCCGCCGCTCGGCCTGCAGCTCGGCGAGCTCCTGCTCGAGGATCTCGGCGACGCGGAACTGGCCCGTGTCATAGATTTCCTGCGGGCGGGCGATATCGGAGTCGGCATCGGTTGCCGCGCTGTCGGACTTCGAGACGGCCGGCGTCTGCCGAACAATGGCGGTCGACGCGGATTCCGACTTTGCGTCGGCCTTGGCAGCGGTCTTGGCGCTCGCCGGTACGGTCGGCTTGCCTGCCGTTGCGGAGCTTGCCTTTGCCTTCGTGCTGGAGCTGCTCACCGTCGCGACAGGCTTGCTGTCGACTTTGGTAGCCACAGCGGGCTTTTCGGTCGACGGCCTCTTGCCGTTCGACGCGACGGTGGGCCGGGTCTTCGTGATCGACGAGGTGGCAGATTCTTTGGCGGCCATCGGCGCGGTGAGCCGATCGTTGCTCGACTCATCGTTGTCGGAGCTTCCGGACACCGTGCGACCGGAAGAGCTCGGTGCGCGCCGGGCCGCGGTCTTGACCGTAGCCACCGACGACGCAGGTCGTTCGTCCGGATCGACCATGGTGTCGATATCCATGACGAACGCCGAGGGCGCGACCTCGTCGTCCTCGGGCATGATCACTTCGAAGCTCTGATCAACGAACGCTTCGGTGGCACGCGGACGTGGTTCGGGCTCATCGTGCTGTTCGGCAGCAGCCAATGCCGCCACCGACGTCGGCGTATCCGCTCGGGCACTGGCGCGGTAGCTGGCGACTGTCGGCAGCCGGTGCCGAATCAGATCCGCTGGGTCGGGCAATTCCCGAACCTGCTCGGTGGCCTGTGCGATGGCGTGCCCGTAGCGGGTGCTCGCCGCGTCGTGGATGAGCAGCGCGACACCGATCATGACCGGCGCGACCGCGTGCACGGCGGCGTCATACCACTTGCCGTCGCGCACGTACGGGTAGGTGTTGAGGGTGATCGTGAGTGCGAGCAGAGCGATTTCGGCGGCGGCAACCTGCCTGCGGTTGTCGAGGATGCCCCACTCGGCCACCTTGTTCGTACCGATCATGATGATGATCAGACACACGCTGATCATCGATTCGATCAGGTAGCTGAACCAGTACAGCGGGTCGCTCGGCCCGCTCGGCGCGATGTTCTGCTGGACATTGACAGCCGACCAGAGCATGCCCGCCGCAACGACACCGGCCAGCGCACGCAGCGACCACGACCGGTGCCGGTACAGCGACGCCAGCTTGGCATGCGGGCTCGACTCGCGCCGCTGCGCGGCAATTGCCTTGCGAGCTACCAATAGATCTCTGATGTCGGCCTTCTCGATCGCCTCGGTGGTATGCCTAGCGCGGTCGGCCGCGGCGGCGGCCGCCTGGACGTGCTTCCAACGCTGACCACGGTCCTGATCGCGAATCTTTTCGGCTAGCTGACGTTCGGCGAGCAGCTCGTCCTCGGACAGCGCCTCGGTCAGCGCAGGGTCGAATTGGTACGCAAGCCGACCACGGGCCTTCTCGACCCGCCTCGCGAGCTGCGTGACCTCGTCCTCAATGGGGTGCTCGATGGTCAATTCGACTCCCGAGGGGGGAGATTCGATGGCAGACAGGTGATCACGCATGGGAACGGCACATGCCATTCATAGTCGATGCACCGTCGCCAGCGAAACTGCAAAATTGCCGTGTTGCAAAAAACTCGGCGTGCCGCGCGCGACACACGCGGGTTCGGCGGGTTCCGCCGACGACGAGAACTTCTTATAGACGACCGACCAGTCGCCTACGATCAGCGCACCGTGACCGTGGTCGGCAGGCTGGCGAAGCCTCGATTGTTGGAGGAGTGGATGCGCCGCAGGCGCTCGGTGTCGACCTCGTAGTCGGCCACGGCCGCAACAATTTCCTTCAGAGCGACACGCAGTTCCAGCAGCGCCAGATTCGAACCGAGGCAGTGATGGCGGCCGCTGCCGAAGGCCAGCGACCTACTGGTGTCACGGTCCAGATCGAAGGTGTCGGGGTTGTCGAAGACCTCGGGGTCCCGGTTGGCCGAACCCGCGATCAGCAGCATGCGTGCATCGGCCGGAATCCGCACCCCGTGCAACTCGATCTGCTCGGTGGTCGTGCGCAACTGCGTCTGCGATGACGGGTCGTAGCGCATCGACTCGGCGATCCAGTCATCGATCCGGCCGTCGAAGGCCTTCCGGCGCTGTTCCGGATGCAGTGCCGCGGCATGCCAGGTGTTGCCGAGCGTCAGCATGGTGGTCTCGATACCCGCTCCGACCAACAGGATCAGAACGCCGACGATTTCCTCCGGGCTGAGCCGGTCTTCGCCGTCGGCGGCATCGAGTAGTCCGGAGAGCAGATCGTCGCTGCGCGTCTTGCTGCGCTCGATGGTCAACTCGGTGTAGTAGCCGACCAGGGCGCCGATCGCCTGCATTGCCTCGGGCCGCAGGTCGGTGGACTCCTCATCGGTGTACATGATCTCCATGCCGAGTTTGCGAACCATGTCGCGATCGGCCGCGGGCACGCCGACCAGTTCGGAGATCACCTCGGTCGGGAAAGGGCCCGCAAAATCGGCCATCAGATCGAAGCTGCCACGCTCGAGCAGCGGTTGCAGTAGCGTATTCGCGATCGACCGCAGTCGTGGCTCGAGCGACTGCACGCGACGCTGGGTGAACGCCCGCGTCACCAGCCCGCGCAAGCGCGTGTGCTTGGGCGGGTCCATGGCGACAAATGAAAAGAACCGTTCTGCCTGCGGGCCCCAGAAGGCCGGCTCCATCCGCAGACCGTTGGCGCTGGAGAAGCGGTCGGAGTCCCGCAACGCCGCCAGCACGTCCGCGTGCCGGGACAACGCCCAGAAATCGTCGGCGTCGTTACGTAACACGGGAGCCTGCTCACGGAGCCTGGCGTAGTAAGGGTATGGATCGCTGTGGACGTCGAAATCGTATGGGCTGTACTGCAATTGCATGACGAAGCCTTCCGGGGGCGGTGCGACATCACCATCGCTACCGGTGCACAACTCGAGCTGACATGATGACCGTAGCCGAGACGAATTGAGGGCGTGGTGGACTCGGAATCGACAGCGGCCAGGATCGACGTGACCAAGCCGCACCCGGCGCGCCGGTACGACTACTGGCTCGGCGGCAATGACAACTACCCGGCCGATCGAGAGTCGGCCGACGCGGTGGCCGAAGCCTTCCCGACCGTTCGCCTCGCCGCCCTGGAGAATCGCAATTTCCTGCGGCGCGCGGTCGGATACCTGGCCGAGGCCGGAATCCGGCAGTTCCTCGATATCGGCGCCGGCCTGCCTACCGCGGGCAACGTGCACGAGATCGCCCAGGGCATCGCCCCCGAATCGCGGATCGTCTACGTGGACAACGATCCGATCGTGCTCATGCACGCGAACACCCTGTTGAACAGCTCCCCCGAGGGCGCGACGGCCTACCTCGACGCGGATCTTCGCGACCCCGAGCGCATTCTCACCCACCCCGAGCTCACCAAGGTCCTGGACCTGAACAAACCGGTGGCGCTGATGCTGGTCGCCATCATGCATTTCATCACCGACGACAAAGGCCCCTACGACCTGGTGCGGCAGTTGTGCGACGCACTCCCCTCCGGCAGCTACCTGGTGATGACCCACGCCACCAGCGACCACCTCACCGCCGAGGACCTCGCCGAGACGAAAGCGGCCAATCAGCGCAGCGGCGTGCCCTTCCAATTGCGGTCCACAGCCGAATTCACCCGTTTCTTCACCGGATACGAGCTCGTCTCACCGGGCATCACCTCGGTAATGACGTGGCGCCCGGAAACCTGGCGCGCGCACCCGAGAGCCGAGGCCGTCTCCATGCTCTGCGGTGTGGCCCGTATCCCCTGATCGGTGACCCGTATCGGCGGATAGGTGGCGCGCAGCCCGTACTCGCGCAACACTTGAGGCCGTGAATCGCACGCCAAACCGACATTTCGACGGCCGGGGCGGTCGGTCGTGACCGCGCTTGCCCGCGGCGAGAATCGGCCTGCTCCCGCCGACCGGATGACGGTCACCGTCACCTGTTCCGCTCCTGTCGACGTCTCGGCTCTACTACTGGACGTGAGCGGCCGGGTCAGGTCCGACGGTGACTTCGTGTTCTTCAACCAGCCGGTCGGGCCCGGTGTCGTCTATCGGCACGGCCGCGGGGCCGGCGACATGGTGGATGTGCAGACCTCCGCGCTGCCCGCCGACGTCGACAAGGTGGTCATCACCGCCAGCCTCGACGGCAGTGGACCTCCCACTTTCGCGGGCGCGAGCTCGCTGCTGGCAACGATCGGATCCGATTCGGGCACTGTCACTTTCCCGATGACCGGGCTCAGCACCGAGACCGCCGTGGTGTGCGTGGAGATCTACCGGCGCGGCGGCGGCTGGAAGGTGCGCGCGGTCGGTCAGGGCTACGACAACGGGCTGGCCGGAATCGCGACGGCGTTCGGCGTGAACATCGACGACGATCCGGCACCGCCGAGCCCGCCCGCTGCTGCGGGATCGGGGTACCAGCCGCAGGCCGTGACCCCCCCAGCTCCGCCCGGATACCAGACACCAACAGCGCCACCGCAATTCCCGCCCGCGCCCGGATATCAAACGCCAGCAGCGGCACCGCATTACCCGCCCGCGGCGGCGCCCTCGTCGCCGCCCGGGTACGCGCCACCCGGACACCAGGCGCCCCCCACCTACTCGCCGCCCCCACCGATGTCATCACCTCAGCAAGGAGCGCTGCCGATGCAGAGCGATCTGTTCAACCCGAGCCATGCGGAAGTCGCAGGCGTCGGCATCCAGAAGCAGGGCGGCAAGATGATCAAGGTCGCCGTCAACGGCGAGGTCATGGCGCGTGCCGGATCGATGGTCGCCTACCAGGGCGACCTGCATTTCCAAGCGCTCGGCTCCGGCGGCATCGGCAGGGCCATCCAGCAGCGGCTCACCGGCGAGGGCGTGCCACTGATGAAGGTCACCGGCCGCGGCGATCTGTTCCTCGCCAATGCCGCCGCCGACGTGCACACCGTCGACCTCGACGGCACCGACGGGCTCACCATCAACGGCGCGAACGTGCTCGCCTTTGATTCGACGTTGTCCTACAACATCGGCAGGGTCCAGGGCGTCGCCGGGTTCGCCAGCAATGCCGGTCTGTTCAACTGTGTCTTCACCGGCCGCGGCCGGATCGCCATCACCACCCACGGCACACCGGTCGTGCTCAATGTCGACCAGCCGACCTACGCCGATCCGCAGGCCGCGGTGGCTTGGTCGTCGAGCCTGCAGAGCGGTATCAAACGCAACGACTCCTTCGGCCTCGGCAGGCTCATGGGCCGCAGCACCGGCGAGGGCCTGACCCTGTCGTTTTCCGGCCGCGGCTTCGTCATTGTGCAACCCTCGGAACTGCCGCCCGGCGGATTCATCGGCGGCACCGGCGGCGGCCAGGAGGCCGGGCAGAGCGGCGGCGTGCTGGGCGGGCTGTTCGGTTAGCGGCGCGACAGATCTGGGACATCCGGGCGATCGGATTCTCTTGATCGGAACGGGATTCGGGCCCAGCGCCTGCGTCTGCGCCGGCCCGGTGGATTGGGCTCTCATTGCGTTAGAGGCGACCGGGAGACCCACCGGCGCGGGATTGGCAGCGAGTGACGGGTACTCGGCCGCCAGCATGGTACACACGGATTGTGTGAATATCAGCCAGGCTCCCGCGAGCTTCGGCGGGCTGGCGTCAGGCATCATGCAAGCGACAGATAAGGAGTCGAACACCATGGGTAACTTCGACCATGCGGTCGCGACGGTGGCCATTCACACGCTGGTGGCGGACGCGGTGAAGTATCAGAACGATCCCGATCAGTTCCTTCCGCTGCACACAAGCACCGTGAACATTGTCAACTTCGGTGGACGGCGCGTGAGCGGGATCGGCGCGCTATCCGCGGCGATGAAGGCGGCTCTGGCCTCCCCGCTCGCGCATGTGCGCACCGAGATCGAGGTCGACGACGTGCATTTCGTTCGCGACGACGTCGCGATCGTGGCCTGCATCAAAAACGTCTTCGACGAGCGGGCGGACGCCGACGCGCTGCCCGCGTCGGCGGGACGGCTCACCTATGTGGTCGTCGAACAGGACGGCCGCTGGCTCATCGAGTCCGCGCAGACCACGCCGATCTTGTCGAGTTGATCGAGCGAGGGCGTGCGCCGCGGACGGGCGCGGCGCTTGCCCTCGTGCATCGCCTGGATTCTGGCGATCGGGATGGTGTGAGCCCTCGAAGTTCATGCGAATCCGGCAGATTGCCAGGCCCGAAATGCCGCTGAACAGCGCTGGGGCTCAGCATAATCCGGCCGAGACGGGGTCCCGCCTGGATACACCAACCGCCGCCGAGTGCCGGTGTCATGGATGGTCGGTAAAGTGAGCTCGACCGCTATCCAGGCTGCACCAGGAGGCATTCGGTGAATGCGAAATCTTTCGTGAACGGCTTCAACGCGGTGATGCTGACCTTGACGAATGCACCCGTGGTGGGGTCGCTCATGCGCAAGAGCTTCGTCGAGATCAGTTACGTGGGCCGCCGTTCGGGCAAAACCTTCAGCACGCCCGTGAACTACCGCCGTTCCGGCGATTCGATCGTCATCGGGGTTGCACTCCCGGATCGAAAGAGTTGGTGGCGCAACTTCACCGATGAAGGCGGCCCGATCACGCTGCACCTCGAGGGCGGCGACCAGCGTGGTCATGCGCTCGCACATCGCGACGAGCGCGGGCGGGTCACGGTGCGTGTTCGCCTGGACGATTCGACTGCAGCCCCGAGCACCGGCGTGGACGGCGACTGAGCGCCCGCAGCGCCAGGGCCGAGGTCGTGGACGAATTCGGCGGTGAATTATGTTCTGCGGCTGCCGAAGCCGTGTCGGCGGTGCAGGGGAATGTTGTGGCGCTGGTCGGCGCTCACGTCCGGCAACGCCCGGACCTCCTCGGCATCGTCGTCGGCGCAACGGAATGCCAGTGGTACAGCATCGGCATCAACCGATCGCAGCGACCTCGGCGCCGCAGCACTCACCAATCCGAATCCTCCTGCACTGGATCGCAACTGGCGAAGAACATCCACCAACTGGTCAGTGCAGGGAGCGGAATCTCAAAATCACGGCGGATCCGCCACGTCACCGCCAAAAATTCCGAGACTCCGCCACGACTTCTATTCAGCGTTCGAGACTGTCTCATGGAGGCCCCGTCAGCTGGGTCCTCTCAGGCGGTTCATGTCAGCGTGCCCTGCCGGCGTTATTGCGTTGCCCCACATCGGATCAGCTGCCAACATCCGAAGATGAACACCGAGCAACCGGCCGCGCTTGCGCCAGGAATTGCGCCGCCTCAGCAGATCAACCTGGGCGACCTGCTGCTGCGTAGTTGGCAGCCCGAGGACTTGGTGCCACGATTCGACGCGATCACCGCATCCTTCGACCACATCCATCCATGGATGGACTGGCTCGCCGAACCCCTGACGCTCGAGCGGCAACGCGCCTCGAGCGATGCGATGGCGAGGAGCTGGCCCAGCCCCGACGGAAGTTGCAACTACGGCATCTTCGACGTCGAGGGGGCCGTCCTCGGTGCGATCGGAATCCACGACCGTGTCGGCCCGCGCACGCTGGAAATCGGCTACTGGTGCCATGTCGCGCATACCGGCCGAGGAGTGATCACCCGCTCCGCCTCCGCGCTGACTCGAATCGCGTTAGCCCTACCTGGCATCGACCGCGTTGAAATTCACTGCGACGAGGCCAACATTCGTAGCGCCGCGGTCCCCCGTCGACTCGGATACCGGCTCGACAGGGTAGAACCACGCGAGGTGCGCGCGCCAGCGGAGTCGGGCCGCGGCATGTTCTGGATCAAAGACGACCAAGGGCCGGAGGGCGTGAGAGTCTCATGAGGCACACGGATTCTGGAGAACACGACTTTTGACACCCGAAAACCGGGCTTCGCCGGATTCAGGGGCGGTGGAACTCGCCGTCATGAACGCGTGAGGTGAAGGCATCCCACTCGCTGGATGTGAAGACGAGTGCGGGGCCGGTTGGGTGCTTGGAGTCCCGTACACCGACCATGCCCCCGTCCAGGTATGCGACCTCGACACAATCCTGGTTAGGTCCGCTGCGGCTGCTTTTGAACCAATCCGCCTTGGACAGGTCGGTAGTCACTCGCCATACTCCTTAGCAATATCCAATACCATTTCCCTGGTCGCCTGCTCGTCCAACGCTGCGGAGCGAATCGCTTTGCACGCAGATCGGAGCCTTCGGCACTCCACCATCCTGCCGACTGTTTCGCAGGTGCGGTCCGGGCAATGCGTCAGCCCGGCACTCCCCAACCATCATGTTCATGGCACAAAGAAGCCCGGGAGTCAGACATGCTGACATACCGGGCTTCGTAGGTGTCAGGGGCGGTCGAACTCCCCGTCAACTACGCCACCCGTGAACGCGTCCCACTCGCCGGGGGTGAAGACCAACGCGGGGCCGGTCGGGTTCTTACTATCCCGTACACCGACCAATCCCCCGTCCAGGTGTGCTACCTCTACGCAGTCTTTCCCACCCGCGCTGCGACTGCTCTTAAACCATTTCGCACCGGACAGGTCTACGTTCACGATAAGTACTCCTTCGCTACCCGCCGGAGCATGACTGGAGCCCTTTGAGCAGGTCCAGCGGTTGTGAGAGTTCTGATGCACCAGAATGGGTGCAGGAGGACGAGATCACGACATGGCACGACGACGACACACCCCCGAGCAGATCATCCGCAAGCTCCGTGAGGGCGAGAAGCTGATCGGTGAGAAGTTCTCGATCGAGGAGGTGTGCAAGCACCTCGAGATTTCCGAGGCCTCCTGGCATCGCTGGCAAGCCCAATACGGCGGCATGAAATCCGACGATGCCAAACGGTTGAAAGAGCTGGAGAAGGAGAATGCGCGGCTGAAGAAGATGGTCGCCGAGCAGGCCCTCGATATCGATATGCTCAAGGAACTGAACCGGGGAAACTACTGAGCCCGGAGCGGCGCCGCCGAGCCGTAGTGGTTCTGCAGCAACGATTCCGGGTGTCCCAACGCCGGGCATGCCGGGTGGCCGGGCAGTCCCGCTCGGTGCAACGCCGACCGCCGGCGATCGGCGAGATCGAACGAACACTGCGGGCCCGATTGCGTGAGATCTCGCGTAAGCATCCGCGGTGGGGTTGGCGTAAAGCCCACGCGTTGTGCCGCAGCGAAGGCTTGGTCGCCAACCATAAACGCACGCAACGACTCTGGCGCGAGGAGGGATTGAAACGACCGAGCCGGGTGCGCAAGAAACGTCGCATCGGGACCGGCCGCAACCAGCGGATGCGGGCGTCGTTCCCGGATCAGATGTGGGCGTTGGACTTCCAGGTCGATGTGACTGTCGACGGCCGCCAGGTCCGGTTTCTCAACATTGTCGACGAGTTCACGCGGGAAGCCTTGGCCACCAGGGCATTCCGATCGTGCACGTCCGATCAGCTGGTCGGTGTGCTCGACGAGATCGTTGCGGTCACCGGGCGAAGACCGGCTCATATCCGTATGGACAACGGCACCGAGATGACCGCTCACGCGATGCGGGACTGGTGCCGGTTCACCGGTGTCGACGCGTCGTTCATCGATCCTGGATCGCCGTGGCAGAACGGGGTCTGCGAGTCGTTCAACGGCCGTTTCCGCGACGAATTCCTGTCCTGCGAGGTGTTTCATTCGTTGACCGAGGTGCGGGTCCTTGCCGAGGACTGGCGCGTCGAGTACAACGGTTACCGGCCACACGGATCATTGGGCTTCCTCAGCCCTGAAGCGTTCCGTCAGCAATGGTCACCGACCGAGTTCCGGCAACAGCTACAACTCGCATAGCCGGTGGACCTGCCATCGGGGCCCAGTCAAGCAGGTGTTTGCTCTCTGCCGAGTCCAACGCTACCCGCTGGATGGTCTCGTGCGCTTCACGGTATCGGCGCATGCTTTCCGCCTTCTCCAGGTACATGTCGCCTGTGTAGCTTTCGACGTACACCACGGATGGCTCCAGCGGCTTCCCCTTGCCGTCCAAACCGAAGTCCAACACGGTGAACGGGCCGGTCGAGATCCCCAACGGGAGGCCGCGAGCGGACGGTAGCACTCTCACAGCAACGTTGGGCGGCATGTCTGCCAGCTGGCGCAGTTGGGCGGCCATGACCTTCGAGCCACCGACCATGCGATGCAGTACGGCCTCGTCGATCACCAGGTCGACCGCGACTGGGGCAACGCGACGCGTTATGAGGTTCTGCCGTTCCCGCCTCACTCGGACACGTCGGTCCAGTTCCTCGGCGGAATCCCGCGCGAAGTACACGCGGTCCAGAGCTATTGCATAGTCCGAGATTTGGAACAATCCCGAGACGAGGTCAGGTCGATAGATCGTAAGTGCTTCGGCTGCCGCCTCTAACGATACGTAGAGGTTGAACGGTGCTGGAATCACGTCGTCGTACTCATGCCACCAGTTCGGTTCCTTCCCTTGCAAAGCAAGGGCTTTCAGTAGAGCGAGCATGTCGGAACGCTCATAGAGCTCGCACAAGGCGCGCAGGTCATCATCATGAATCTGGTTGGTTTCTCCGGTCTCCAGGCGCTGTAGTGTTCCAGCGCCTCGACCGATTGCCTTCGCGGCGTTGAGGATCGACATCCCAGAGCTGACCCGCATATCGCGCAGATAGCGGCCCAACTGCCTATGTGGTACGCCGGGCGTGGGGCCCTGAGAGGACTTGGTAGCTGCCTCGGACGGCTTCCGTCCACTAGCTGACTGCCTAGGTCTGCCTAGTGGCTTTCGCATCGCGTTGCTCCTCGCTCTTGTGGATGGCATTTGGCCGGTTCCGTGGATGACGGGTCTTCGGTGCTGTGGACGACATATCGAGACTCTCGTGGATGTCATTGTCTTGCGCAACTGGATGATCCACTGGGAAAACACACCTATTTCTTTGGATCATCCATGCATGAGCGCTGGATGATCCGAACCGTGTTGTTATGGCTCTTGCGCCCGGTAGAGAGGTTACTTCCCTTCATCGCTCAGGACCCCCTCTCGCACTTCGGCAAGCAGGCGGATATCAGCCTAGGCCGGTCGCACCTACAGCCGCAGTCGATGCCCCGGAGGTCGGCAGATGCCGAACAACGAGCTCCCCCAACGAAACCCGCTCATCGGTCCATGTGTCGCCTACGTGGGCGCCAAAGCCGACGTGGTCGATCGCTTCGCAACCGCGCTACGGAAATGGGCAGGCCCGCCCATCACCACAGACCCATGTCTGCGCCGGACTTTCGAGTCCGCAGTACCAGGCGCACCTAACCCACTGTCGAACTGAGCAGAGGCCAATCCCGATGGACCACATACCGTTTGGTGACACCCCGATATCCCGCTGCGTCTTCTACAGGCGGGTATGCGACCTGCCCGCGACCATCGACCCACCGAGCCTGGGCCGCATCATCATGAAAGCCACCCACGTCGGAGGACTCACGATGCCCGCACCGCTGGGCCAATCGGTCAAACACGACATGAATCGGCGCGGAGCCGCTATCGGTCCGATCCTGTCGCACCCACGATCGAACAGATGGACCTTCTTGATCCGACCCGACGTACCCGACGATGTACCGCTGTTCGCTGATCTGTTCCGACACAACATATCTGTGATCCGCGACGGCGGAACAGTGGCGTTACCGTCACCGACCACGCAATCCGGAGCCATCAGGCAATGGATCGAACCACCACATGACATTTTCCGGCCCTCCGGCCTGCTGGTCATCGAATCGGTTCGCGCGTGCGTGGGACCAGGCCGGGTGCGGGCGGTGTCACATGCCTGACAACGACAGCGGGCCATGGATCAACCTGTCTCATTGCGCTGGTTCAGGATTCGATCTCAACGGGGCGCTGATTCAGGTGCGCTGCCCTGAGCGCTTCTGCTTGAAATGGGTGTCACTGATCGACCACGGAATCGAGATGCATACGGGCGGTGATCGGTTGGAACGGTGCCCATGGACGGGTGTCCGAGTGGTCGATGACCGTCACGTGTTGGGGATCGCCTGGTCTGACAGCACTCACGTCGGCAAACCGGTTAGAGCGTGAACGATGTCCGACCCGATTCTGTACCTGCCACCCGGCGAGATTGCCCCATCCGTACAGGCGCTGCTCGCGGCCTTCCACGAGGACACCGCACGCAAGCTCGACCTGGCTCCAGCGGATAGTCGTCCGACCGTCTACATCACGGGCGAAGGATTCGCCGCCGTTGACGAGGACGGGTGGCCCGAGCTGTACGACAACCTCGACAAAACCGAAGCAATCCCGGTCAGCCCGACCAGTGTTCGAGACACGGAGACCCCATGAGCGCCACCGTTTCCCCGAGGCCGGACGAGACGGACGTCCACCTCAGCGTGTTCGTACACGGTGTCCGGATGGACTTCGCCGCATGCCTGACTGCGGCATTGAGGTTCGCGGAAGATCACCGAGCACGCCATTACATGGATGCGGTGAATGTGATCCCCGGCGACACGGCGGGGTTGGCGAGGCTACCCAATGAGCGGTGGTTTCTAGAACCCCGAGGGTCGAAAAACCGCTGCGGCAGTTCGCTTTCGGTCACATTTGCCAAACTGTCGCCAGTACCGACGCGGTCGGATTTACTTGGTGTTGTGTCTCCCTCTTCCGCCGCTGTCAGCGGGCTGCCCCCGATGGTCGCAGGCCGCCTCCGCAACACCAGGCGCTTTGTTACCGACCCGATTACGTTCCTCTCCGACTCTATGACTCAGCACGGCGACATTTTTCGGTTCCAGCTGGTCAACGGCAACATGGTCGGGATCACCCATCCCCACCACATCAAGTACATCCTGCAGGAACGCATGGCGAACTTCACCCGCGAGACCCAGATGTACGACATCATCGAACCGTTCGTGGGGCGCGGGCTGGCGACCATCGCCGACCACAACCGATGGCGACGCAACCGGCGCCTCGTCCAACCCGCCTTTCACCACAAGAAGATCAATGCCCTCAGCGAGATCATGGTGGCCGAGATCGACTCCATGTGTGACGAATGGGCCGAACATGCGCGAGCCGGCCGGACGATCAACGTCGGCGAGCAGATGAGCCATCTCACCTTGCGGATCGTGGTGCGGGCGCTGTTCGGATTGGATCCCCACGGCCCGGAAGTCACCGGCTTTTCCAGCGCGACGCAGCGGGTGAATGCCGAATTGGGAAAGTTCGTGCGGATGCCCTTGATCCCCTTGAAGTTTCCGACGCCGAGCCACCGCCGCTTCTGGCGGGCGATCGGCGAGATGGATGCCATCGTCTACGCGGTGATCAACAAGTTACGCGACACTGACAGCAGCGGCTTGCTGGCCATGCTCATGGCCGCCACGGACGCTGATACCAACGAGAACCTGACCGACGGGGAGCTGCGCGACGAGGTCGTTACCATGCTCTTCGCCGGTCACGAGACCAGCTCCTCGGCCTTGACGTCCGCCATGCTGCTGCTGCAATTGCATCCGGAGGTACGTAAGCGGCTGCGCGATGACGTTGACACCGCGTTGCCCGCCGGGCACGCCACCATGACCGACCTGCCGGCGCTGCCGTACAGCAAGCAGGTGATGGAGGAGGTGTTGCGGCTCAAGCCGCCGGCATGGATGGGACAACGTCGCGCCAACGAGGACGATGAGATCGGGGGCTACCACATCCCGGCAGGCACTCCGGTGATGTTCAGTTACTATCACGCACACCGGAACCCGGAGTGTTGGGACCAGCCGGACACCTTCGACCCGGACCGTTTCACCGCCGACGCGGTCGCTGCCCGTGACCGGAACGTGTACCTGCCCTTCGGCGCGGGCGGACACCTGTGCATCGGCAACGCGTTCGCGCTGATGGAGATGCAGCTCGCACTCTCGACCATTATGCGCCGGTTCGAGTTGACCATCGAGAACCCGGACCTCACCCCGACTTCCGCACTAACCCTCAACACCAAATTCCCGGTCATCGCAACGCTGACCGAACGGCGATAGCGCTGCGAACAAGGCCGTTTGAGCCGCCCCGGCGTCCAGGACTTTGATGGACTCGGCGGGGCGGTTCAATGCTGTTGCCGGAAGTTCTATCTTGATTTCCACACCAACCGCTTGCGCACTCCGGTTGGGGTCTGATCGATACCGTCGGTTTGGACAATGCCCACGCCAAAGAGATGGAAGCACTCCTCGAAAACCGTCGCGACGACCAAGACAAGGACATTGCCGTGGCCTGGAATCCATCGCCGCGACCGTCCGACGCGAGAAGAAGGAACGCAAAGACCGCCAAGCGATCGAGCAGCAACGTGAACGCGCTGTGCGAGAAGGGGATCGGACAGACGTCGTGCGCGTATTGGAGGTCGGCCGGATTCAGCCAGGAGAACAACAACCGCAACCCAAACGATTGGACTCGACCGAGCACGCCGAGCACCGCTACCGCGAGGCAGCAAGGGAACGCGAACGCGTCGAAGAGCGTGAACGCCAACCAACGTGGGCCGGGACTCGAACCGGACTAAGTGCGCCGCGCGCGGGCGCGGCGCTTTCCCTCGTGCATCGCTTGAACTCTGGCGATCGGGATGGTGTGGCCCTCCTCGATCAGATCCGCGGGCAACGCTTGCGGCGCAGGCATATTCGCTGCCCACGGGTCGCGTTCGCCGAGCACCTTCGGTGCGGTGTGGATGGTGAAATCACCCGGGGTGATGTTGCCGAGGTCTGCCCAACCGAGCGGGAACGACACCGTCGTACTGGGTCGTATCCGCGGGCTGTAGGCGGCGACAACGGTCGCGCCACCCGCGCGTGTCGAGTCGAGGAAAACCTTGCCTTCGCGGTCCTCACGGATGAACGCGGTGGTGGCCAGTACCGGATCGATGCGCTCGGCACGCGCGGCGATCGCGCGGGTCGCCGCGGCGACGTCCTCGATGGGAATGCCGGGCGCGAGCGGGACGAACACGTGCAAGCCCTTGGCGCCGCTGGTTTTCACCGCACCCGCGAGTCCGTCGTTGTCCAGCGCCTGACGGATCAGCTCGGCGGCGAGCACGACCTGCCGGAACGGTTGGCCGGGCGGCGGGTCGAGGTCGAGAACGAGGTGCGTCGGACCTTTCTCGTACTCCGCGAGCAGTAGCGTCGTGTGGTATTCGACCGCACGCTGGTTGCCGAACCACAGCAGTGTGCGCACGTCGTCGCACAGCGCATAGGTGACTTCGCGTTTGGAACTGTCGGCCCACATCGTCACGCGGTGCATCCAGTCCGGGGTGTATTTCGGCAGGTTCTTCTGCATGAAGGGTTCCTGCCCCGGCCGGATCCGCAGCACCGAAAGCGGCCGATCGTGCAGCTGTCCCACCAGCCGATCCCCGATTGCTTCCAGATAGTCGATCAGATCCCGCTTGGTCGCCTCCGCGCCGTCGAACAGCGGGGTGTCGAGATTGGTCAGCTTCACACCCGCACGGACCTCTTCGCCGCTCATCAGCCCACCATCCCCTGCGACAGCGCCATGGTCAATCCTCATGATGCGCTGCCCCTTCCCGCCCTCGTGTCTGCCATGCCGATACCTGGCAGCCCGGCGCTCAGTGGGTGTTCCGGTAGTAGTCGCCGAAAATCCAACGATGTTCGAGATGCCGCCTAGTCGAGGGTGTTTCGTGGACTCGCCGGCAGAAGAAGGTGTCATGAGCGGCAATCGCGCGATGACTATGCCCGTGGTGCGGCTCCGCTGATGATGCGGTGGATGGTGGAGCGGCCGCGTGGTCAGCACCACCTGCAGCCCGGTGACGGCGCCCTGCTCCCGAAGCTGTCCAACCCCAAAGAAGGCGTGGCTGTGATCTAGATCATGGTTGAGGTTGACCTGAGGTCAGGGTGGAAGCTCGTCGCAGCGGCACGACGCCGACCGGACATAACAGATTTGAGGAGCAAACCACTATGTCCATCACCCTTTCCGACCAGGACAAGAGCACCCTGCGGACCGCTGCGTACGGCGCCGTGTCGCTGATGGCCGCCGCCACCGGCTCGCCCCACAAGGCCGCCACGAATGCCTCCATCGCCTTGACATCGGCGACCGGTCTGGTCGGGCACCTGCTCGCCGCGAAGACCAAGGACATCGAACTGAAAGGCAAAACCGTCGCCGAACTCGCCGACCGGGTACTGCCGGCCCTGACCGCGGCCATGAACCTGCTCGGCAAGCACGTTCCGGCAGAAGCCGACAACTTCCGCAGCACCATCCTCCTTGCCCTCGAAGCCGCTGCTGTTCACCCGGACAAGCCCAGCACCACCACGGCCGAGATGGCCCGCAAGATCACTGCAGCCCTCGACGCCGCTTCGGCCTCGGACAGCGGGGCCGAGCCGATGCCCGCTGTCGGGCAGGCTCACCCGGAACTTCAGAAGGCCATCGAAGACATCGTCGATTCCGGTTTCGTCGGGGTGTCGCTGCGCGTGCACGATGAGCGGGGCGAGTGGGTCGGCAGCGCAGGGGCGGCAGAGCTGGGCGGGACCGCGAAGCCTCCAGTAGACGGGCACATCCGGATCGGCAGCAACACCAAGACCTTCACTGCGACCCTGGTGCTGCAGCTGGTGGCCGAGGGCAAGATCGGGCTGGATACCCCGGTGACCGAGTACCTGCCCGAGTTCGAGCTGGACGAGCGGATCACGGTGCGAATGCTGTTGCAGCACACCAGCGGATTGTTCAACTTCACCGGCGAGGTTTACGACGACGGGACGATGGTGCTGGGAATCCCCATGCCCTACGGCCCCGCGGGCACGGAGTGGATGGACAACCGGTTGAAGACCTATCGGCCGCAGGAGCTGGTGGGGTTGGCGTTGTCCAAGCCGGCGCGGTTCGAGCCGGGGACGGGCTGGAGCTATTCCAACACCAACTACGTGTTGGCCCGGCTGCTGATCGAGAAGGTCACCGGCCGCTCGCTCGCCGAGGAGATGCAACGGCTGATCCTGGGCCCGCTCGGGTTGTCGGGCACCGTGGTGCCGGACGCCTCGCCGCAGCTCCCCGAGCCGCACGCCCACGCCTACTACCGCTACGACGACGCCGGCGAGCAGAAGACGGTCGACATCACCCGCCAGAACCCGTCCTGGATCTCCACCGGTGGTGACATGATCTCAACCACCCAGGACCTGCACACGTTCATCTCCGCGCTGATGAGCGGCAAGCTCCTGCCGGCCCCGCTGCTGGCCGAGATGTGCAGCCCGTACCCGACGGGCATCCCGAACATGGACTACGGCCTGGGAGTGTTCGTGGTGACCACGGAAGGCGGCGGCACCGTCATCTCCCACAACGGCGGCGCCGTGGGCCACGCAGCGCTGATGTACAGCACACCTGACGGCAGCAAGACCCTGACCGCCGCGCTGAACTGCGTGGACGACGCCGAGCTGTCCATCGCAACAGCATTCCAGAACGCCCAGCAGAGGCTCGTCAACGAGGTGTTCTGCGGTGAGCAGGCCGCGACGGACTGAACACCGGGCGGGGATCTCATCAGGCCCGTCCCTCGAGTTCTGCCCGGCTGGGTGGGCACTTTCCGATTCATTTCACGAACTGTTCGGCACCATCGCCGTTGCGCTGAACATCATCTAGTAGAGCGGCGGCTCGAACACAAGGAAGGCTGAGCAGATGAGGAACGGAGTCACGATCGGGCAGGCGGCGGCATTCGTCGGCGTCACGGTCAAGACGGTGCGGCACTACCACAAGCTCGACCTGGTCGAGGAGCCCGAACGCGACAGCTCCGGTTACCGGCGTTACGGATCGGCCGAGTTGTTGCGGTTGGTGCGGGTCCGGACGCTGGCCGCTGCCGGGGTGCCGCTGGCCGAGATCGGGTCCCTGGTCGACGCCGACGCCACACTGTTCGCCGCCGCGCTCGCCGACGTCGAGCGGCAGCTCACCGAACGGATCGAGGAGTTGATCGCGCGACGTCACACGCTGCACCGGCTCGGCGACGGCGACCGGGCGCTGCTGGGCGACCGCGCCGTGGCGCTGCTGGAGCGGATGGCCGACCTCAGCTTTCCTGCGGACGAGGTCGCGAACGCCCGGGAGGGCTGGGTGCTGGCCAAGGCCCTGGTCCCAGAAGGCTTCGACGACTACCTCACCCATCTCGAACACGCCCTCGACGACCCCCGGTACGTCGCCTTGATCAAGCGCGCCGCCGAGGCCGCGGCCTGGGAAACCGACGACCCCCGCATCGCCGAGCTCGCCACCGCCATGGCCGACCACTACCTCGCCAACCCCGCACACCTGAAAATCGTGACCGCCCTGCAAGCCCGCACCGACACCGCGACCCGGTACACGCTGATCGCCCGCCACGGCGAAGAGCAGACACCGGCCATGACGCGGGCGGCTGCGCTGTTCGAGACCAGGCTCCGCGCCGCCGGCATCCATATCCCCAGACCGGACTCCCACTGACCTCGCCGTGCTCCGGTCTTTTTCGGCTCGGCGACCGGCCGGGGTCTGCCCAGAGACACCGCTGGAGCGGCTGCACGGCGTCACGCAGGGTGGTGCACCGGGTGCCCGCCCACGATCAGCACCGGGTCCGGGCCGCCTCGTGCATCGACCATGTCGCGCGCCAAGGCTTTCCGGCAGGCGCACCGTCGCGCCGGTCGAACTCGGTTCAGGCGGCGTTGATCGCCGTGATCAAGGTCCGATTGGCAGCGGTGCGGGTGGTGATGATCTGGGTGAAGGTCTGCAGTTGCTGCCCGGGATTCTGCTGGGTCAGCTGGACCTCCCAGTGTGATTGGCCGTCGCCGACGCCGGTCGCCGTTCGAGTGATCAGCACGCAGTAGAGGGTGCCGACGGGTATCTGGTTGATACCACGCTGGATTTGCTCGGCGGGCGGGACGGCGGCGTCATCGGCGACAACGGCGCGGGCCGCGGAGCCGGAGCGTTGCACGTAGTAGGCGCGTTCGAAGGCGAGGATCGCGGAGGGTCCGTCGCTGGTGCCGCCGGGGTCGGTGCCGGACACCACATCCGGCGTACGGCGCTGCTCGCAACCGGGGGTCGCGAACGCGGGCGACCGGTCCCCGGGCACCGCGGTTGCCGAGGTACGCGTAACAGCACTCGACGCCGAAGTCGCCTTCGACACCGGACTTGTCGCCGCGACCGATGGCTGGTGCTTGCCGGAACTCTTGACCGCGATCAGCACGACCGCGGAGATCGCCACCACGATGCCGAACACGATCAATACCGCGAGCAGCCTGCTGCCGCCCGTTTGCTCCTGGCGCCGCGGCGGGTGGCGCAGTCGCGGGCCGGGACTTCCGCCGGATCGGTCGACCAGCGTCGGCAACAGCTCACCGGGCTCTTCGTAGCGGTCGGATTCGGTGTCCGCATCGTGGATCGGATATCCACCATGCTCGACCGCCGAATCCGGGAATTCCTCGGCAGGACTCGGCGCGTCCAGCCAATGTTTCCAATCGCCGGATAGCTCCGACGGACTCGGTGTCGGGCCGGGGTTCGGGTCCGGTCGCTGCTCGGACACGTCCACCTCCGGGGTCAGCTCAGCGCCCGAAGCGCGACGAGCCGAGGGCCGACGCCGCTTCGGCGGTGGCTTGGCAGGCAGGCGCAACATGGGCAGGCCGGTATCGAATGGGTTGGCCTGTCCTTGATCCTTGCTCGAGTCGCCGGGATCAGAGCGTGTCATCGCCGAAATCGTCGAAGTCGCCGATAACGGCGGCCGGGACTGCTTCCGCGCCGGTCGGAACGGTCACGCCGAGCTGACCGTCACGAGGCTTGTGCTCCTGGTCGCCCGATCCGGGCGGAGGCGGCAACGCCAACCCACCGGTGACACCCGGCTGGCCCGCGGGCGCAGGGGGTTTCGGCAACGGCGCGTCCGCCGAGGGATTCGGCCCCTCCGCCGGCGCGGGAGCCGGTTTGGTGTCGGGTTTCCCGCTCGCGGCGGAACCGTTCTGCGCAGGCGGAATCACCGCGCCGGTCCCCGGTGCCGGAGTCGGCTTCGGCGCTCCACCACCGAAATCGAACAGCGGTGTGCCGCTGGGAGTGGTCGAGGTGCCGCTGCCCGCAGTGCCGCCGCCGGTGGTGCTGCCGGGGTGGATGAGCTCGGGAATCGCCTTGTCGACCGATGTGGCCACGGTGTCCATGGCGTGGGTGCCGACCTCGACGATCTTGTCGATCAGGTGGGTGCCGATGTCGACTCCCGCGCTGATAGCCGAGGTGCCGAGTTGCACGCCCGCGGAGATCAACTGCTGCTGCAATTGCAGCTGCGCCGCTGCGGCCGGATCCAAGGGCTGCCCGCTCGCAGCCGGAGTGGTGGCACCGGGCACCAGCTGTCCGGGGGTGGTGCTCTGGTTGGCCGCGACGCCCGCCGGTGTGGTCACCGTGAGCGGTCCCATTTCGTCCAGACGCCGGGTGTGGCTGTCCATTTCCGTCTGCGCGGCCGTGACCGTGGTGACGGCATCCCGCAGCGCCTGGGTCGCCCGCGCGATCACCGCATCGGTGTCCGGGGCCGAGGCCGCGTTGCCCATGATCACCCGAGCGTCCTTGCGGAAGTCCTCGATGATCTGGTCCACTCGCCGCGCGGCGCGGGAGCTGGTGACGTGCGCGTCACCGAGCACCGACAGGTATGCCGGTCCTCGGTCGGAGATCTCGCCGATCTCGGTTCTGGTGGTGCGCAGCGCGGGCACCGCGGCGTCGGCACCGGTGGATTCCCACGACGATTCCAGCGCGTGCAGGCCTTCGCGTTGCGGGGCCTCGGTATCGGCCACCTGGGTGGAGGCTGCGGCCAATGCACTCGTGATGGCATTGTCGGGGATGGCGGCACCGGTGCCGAGCGAGGCGCGCAACGCCAGCAACGGCTTGACGAGCGCGGCCACGATCGGCGGATCGACATCCGGGTCCATGACCGGCGTCGGAGTGGCTGCGGGCGTGCTGACCGGAGTCGTCGCCGCTCGCCTGCGCAAACCCATCAGGCTGCTCATGGTTCTCATGTCAGCGCCTCCCCTGCCTGGGAAATGGCACCCGCGGTGTCGGTATCGACGGTGTGCGTGTCCTCGTTGTAGTCACGCAGCACCTTCCCGTAGGCGGCAACCAGCTGGCCCGCGGTCGAGAGCGCCTGCGTGTGCTCGGCTACCGCTTCGGTGAATCGCGCTGCGAATCCGGCGCCGACCAGCCCGAGATCGGTGGCCAACTGCTCCGGATTCATCGCACCGGCCGCGGACGCCGACGCGGACGCCAGCTGTTGCGAGACCGTATTCGCGATCGTGGTGTAGGCGGCAAGCACCGCCGGGTCGAGCTTCAGCGCGTCCACTGTTCCCCCTTACGGAAAACCAATCTTTCGCTGTCGCGACACAATTCGACACAGTGAGCCTACTTGGCTCGTGGGCAGCGCGCGCCCGATCTCGACAGGCGGACTGTTCCGATCGAATCTTAGCCGGAGCGCGCCGCTCGGTCCGACGCTGGTTGCCGGACCGACTGCCGTTGCGCAGTCCGGCAATTCGATGGCGCCAGCGCGCAGGGATAGTCGCACCGACGGTTCGGATCAAAAAGTCCCCTACGCTTCTGCGACAGAGTCGGGGTCACAGGCATTCGGTACGCACACCTCGGCGGTCGCGCCCGGAACACCACGCGACGCACAGCTCCGACACCACGCGAAGCCAGCGCGGACCAACTAGCGTCCATTCGCATTCGGGCACCTGCCCCACAGTCGCTGCAGACAAAGGACCTGACCAGGGATGACCGCTGACGAGATCACGCTCACGGCAGGCGATGTTCGGCTGACAGTGTCGGCAGGCACTGGCGGACGGATCAGCAGCTTCACCGTCGACGACGTCGAGCTGCTGCGGCAGGGCGCGACGTTCGGCTGCTTTCCCATGGCCCCGTGGTGTGGCCGAATCCGCGACGGGCGCTTCACCAACGGGTCGGTGGTCCACCAACTCCCGCTGAACGCCGCGCCGCACGCCATCCACGGCACCGTCCGCGATCGACCCTGGAAGGTGACTCGAGCTTCCGGCACCGAGGCTGTCCTGACCCAGGAGTTCGCGGCGCCATGGCCGTTCGCGGGCCGAGTGACGCAATCCTTCGCGCTCACACCGGACTCGGTTGCCTTGACCATGGGCATCACCGCAGATGCCGACGCCTTTCCGGCACAGGCCGGGTGGCATCCGTGGTTCAACCGCAACCCGGTGCCCGGCAGGGCGGGCGTCGCCATCGAGTTTTCGCCGGACTGGCAGGAAGAGCGGGGATCGGACTACCTGCCGACGGGTCGGCGCATCGAACCGCGCCCCGGTCCCTGGGACGATTGCTTCGGCATGCCGAGCGGCGTCGACGTCACCCTGGTCTGGCCGGAGTTCCTGGAGCTGAACGTCGCAAGCCCCGAGCAGTGGGTCGTCGTCTTCGACATGACGGACGAGGCCGTCTGCGTCGAACCGCAGTCGGGTCCGCCGAACGGCCTCGACACACTGCCGCGCCTTGTCACCCCCGACGCACCACTCGCGATCGAATCCAGCTGGCGCATGCGACGTTTGTAATCGCTGTCACCCACGCCTCGCTGACCGCCGCGATCGAATGGAGTGTCGCGCAACTCGGCGATGTGGACAAGGCACTGCTGTTGGGGCTGTGGCCTTTCGAGGGCGGTTTCACCTGGCAGGCCGCCGAGGCGGTGGCCGAATCCGATGCCGCAGCGCTCGCGAACCTGGCCGCGCTCGTCGACCGTTCGGTGGTGACCGTCGAAACATCTTCCGGGACAGCGCGATATCGCATATCGGAAACGGTGCGCCACTACTGGCGGCGCATGAAACAGCCATCGCCGCAACATAATTCCGGCCACGACCCGCTGACCGGCGCGAACTGGCAGGCCCTGGCCGAGCTGCTCACCGACATCGTGGCGCAGCTGCCGATCATTCGGCCACGATGACCGTCAGCGGCAGTCCGCAGTGCAACGGTCCTTCGGTGCGCAACCGCGCGTCGATCGCAGATTCGAGCCGAGCCAATTCCTCGGAATCAATCGGTCGCCCTTCGGCATTACCGGCCGATCAGACGGCCCCGATTCCCCGTGATGCAATGATCTACCCGTGACTCCGTGGCTTCCGCTCCTCAGTTCGTTGGTCGTCGCCGGTGTGGCGCTTATCGGTGTGGTGATCAACAACCGCACCAATCGCGGCGCGATCGCCGCCGCAGACGAGCGGAACCAGGTGATACTCGACGCCGCGCAGCGCACCGTCGAGCTGACCAATACCGCCGCCGAACAGCGTGGACACGAAATGTGGCGGCGCGAAACGATTCTGACGACCGTCAGCTCCGTGCTGGCCGTCGCCACCGAGGTTCGACAGCAGCTGTCGGCCTGCCACCGCTGGAATGTCGGGGGCAGCGACGACATCGACAGAATCGGCGAGGACATCGAGCAGACGATCTGGGGACGCGGCGGGCTCATCCACAAACTTCGTGTGCTGTCGGATCGCGAGATCCCCAGTCGTTGCGAAGATCTGCTGCGCACCCTGACCGCCGCCCGAAATATCACGTTGCAGCGATTGAAGATCGAGATGGACGACGAGGCGACCGGCGAGGAAATGCAGGCCGTTCTCACCCTGTGGACGAAGGCGATCGCGCGGACCGTCGAGGAGGAGCGCTCGGTCATCAATGCGACGCGCGCGGAACTCGGTATCGATGGCCTGAGCGACATTCCGGAGTTCGCGCCCGAGCCGTTGCCGGACCTGGCGCAGACCCCGGCTTAACTGGTCACCATTCGGCGAAGGAACCGTCCTTGCGGTGCCACACCGGATTTCGCCAGCGGTGGCCGTGCTCGGCGGCGCGGGCGACCGCCTGTTCGTCGATCCGGATACCGAGGCCGGGCGCCTCGAGCAGGTCGACGTAGCCGTCCCGGTAGGCGAAAACGGCCGGATCGAGGAGATAGTCGAGCAGGTCGGATCCGGTGTTGTAGTGAATGCCGAGGCTTTGTTCCTGGATGAGCAGGTTCGGGGTGGCGAAGCCGACCTGCAGGCAGGCCGCGAGCGCGATGGGGCCGAGCGGGCAGTGCGGGGCGAGGGCGATATCGCGGGTCTCCGCACAGGCGGCGATCCGGCGGACTTCGGAGATACCGCCCGCATGCGAGAGGTCGGGTTGGATCACGGCGATGCCTTGGTCGAGCACGGTGTCGAAGTCCCACCGTGAATACAGTCGTTCGCCGGTGGCGATGGGAATGCTGGTGGCGCGGGTGATTTCGCCGATCTGGCTGCTCGCCTCCGGCACCAGCGGCTCTTCGACGAAGAAGGGCAGGTAGGGCTCGAGCAGCGGCAGCACGCGCCGTGCCATGGGGATGGAAACCCGGCCGTGGAAGTCGACGGCGATATCGAAGTCGTCGCCGGTCGCCTCCCGCACGGCGGCAACTCGCTCCACGATCGCCATGGTGGCCCGTGGCGTGTCGATCAACTCCAGCTCGGCCGATCCGTTCATCTTGATGGCGGTGAAGCCCTGTCGCTTTCGTTCCAGCGCGGCCTGCGCGACATCGTCGGGCCGGTCACCGCCGATCCAGCTGTACACCCGGATCCGGTCGCGGACCGCGCCGCCCAGCAGCTGCCACACCGGTACCCCGAGCGCCTTTCCCGTGATGTCCCACAGCGCTTGGTCGATCCCGGCGACCGCACTCGACAGGATCGGTCCACCGCGATAGAAGCCGCCTTTGGTGAGCACCTGCCAGTGCGCTTCGATGCGCATCGGGTCCTGGCCGATGAGGTAGTCGGCCAGTTCGTCGACCGCGGCGGCGACCGTGTGCGCGCGGCCCTCGATCACTGGCTCACCCCAGCCGGTGATGCCCTCGTCGGTGTCGATGCGCAGGAAGCACCAGCGCGGCGCAACCAGGTAGGTGGTGAGTGCGGTGATTTTCACCGGGACTCCTTTCGCACGCTCCAGCCGCCGTCGACGACCAGGTTGGTTCCGGTGATGAAGGACGCGTCGTCCGAGGCGAGAAAGGCGACCGCGGCCGCGACCTCCTCCGGGGCGCCGAGCCGGTCCAGGACGGTGGCCTGTGCCGAGAGCCTGCGACCCTCGGCGTCCACGTCATCCCACACGGGGGTGAGGACGGGTCCGGGGAGGATGGCGTTGACCCGCACTCGGGACGGTCCGTATTCGACAGCGAGCTGCCGGACCAGGGCGGTCAGCCCGCCCTTGGCCGCGGCGTAGACCGGATAGCCGGGAAGCCCGAAGTGGGCATGCACGCTGGAGACGGCGACCACGTTGCCGCGCCGAGCGCGCAGATCGTCGATGAAGGTGCGCACACCGAGGAACAGCGGTGTCAGGTTGATCGCGAGACCCTCGTCCCACTGCTGCCGGGTCAGCTCATGTGCGGGGACGGTGGCCTGCATGGATGCGTTGCTGCACAAGAAGTCCAGCGGCCCGAAGCGCTCGGTGACGCGTTCCCGGAGCTCGATCCACGACCTTTCGTCCGACACGTCGCACCCGACGAATTCGGCGCGTTGGCCTGCGGCGCGGATCTTCGCTGCGACCTCCTGTCCCGCGGGTTCGGCGATATCGGCGATGACGACCGCGGCACCCTCGGCGGCGAGGCGCTGCGCGGTGGCCGCACCGATCCCCGACGCGGCCCCGGTGACGACCGCGACCCGGTCTGCCAGACGACTCAATGGTCTTCCTTTCGTGGTCATCGGTTGATGTCGGCCCCGGTGAGCAGACCGAGTTCGCGCCGCAGTGGCAGGCCTTGCCAGTCACCCGGCACCGATACGGCGAATGCGCCGCAGGTGGCGGCCAGGTCCAGGCGGTGCCGGACGGACCTGCCGTCGAGCACGCCTGCGAGGTAACCGGCGACGAACGCGTCGCCTGCCCCCACCGGATCGACGCTGGTGACGGCGATCGGTGGTTGCGTGATCAGCTCGCCGTCGTGCAGCGCGAGCGCCCCTTCGGCTCCGAGTTTGAGCACGACCTGCGAAGGACCTTGTGCGGCAAGGGCTTCAGCCATTTCCGCGGCGCTCGCCGCAGACACGAGCAGGGCCGCTTCCTCCGGTCCGGCGAACACGATGTCGGCACGCGACAACAGCTCGGCCAGTTCCGCCGCGGCCTCCGACGGCGACCACAGCGCGCGGCGGTAGTTGATGTCCAGCGATACCGTCACACCGGAATCGACAGCGCAGTCCAACGCCGTGTGCACGGCGTCGCGCGCGGACGCGCTCAGTGCGGGCGTGATCCCGGTCAGGTGCAGCACCTGCGCCGCGGCGATCTGCGCACGGTCGATATCGTCCGCCGACAACCGCGAACCGGCCAGCCCCCTGCGGTAGTAGGTGACGCAAATCCGATCGGCCGTCCGCCGCTCGCGCAGCATCAGTCCGCTCGGCAGCTCCGGATCGGTTCGACACCGCGAGACATCGACCCGCTCGGCCCGTAACCGATCCAGCACCATCCGGCCCACCGCGTCGTCCCCGACCGTGCCCACCCAGGCACTGTCGTGGCCGAGCCTGCTGACGCCGATGGCCACCGTCGCCTCCGCACCCGCGAAGTCCATCCGCATGGTCGCGCCGGGCGCCAACGGCCCCGGCTCGGTGGCGGCGACGACGCCGACAGCTTCGCCGAGAGTTACCAGATTGCCCCTCATGACAACTGGTCCCTCCCGACGGGCGCACGGTCGCAGCACACGTCGATGTCGCCTCCGGCACAGGCGAGTTCGATGTGCGCCGCAGCGGGCAAGTTGTCCCTCATCGACAACCTCCCCGCGGCGCGGTATACCCGTTCCGGTGAACGCGCGAGACTGCCACCGGCACAAGCAAATCCGACGAACGCGCGACCGACACCACACACCTCGCCGACAGCTTTCCCAGATCGACAGCACATCCGGAAGCGCGACCCACCGAGACCGCCCCCGGCACGCGCGGATCCGAGGTGCCCTCGACCGAGCGAATCGACCCTCATGACAACTGCTCCCGCACGACCGATACGCGTTCACGCAGCGCGTCGAGATCGCCACCGGCACAGGCGTCGCCGATGAGCGGCGAACCTATACCCAAGGCTGCGGCGCCCGCATCCAGGTATGCCTCGATATCGGTGAGACCGACGCCGCCGGTGGGGACCAAGGGGATGTCGGGCAGAGGCGCACGGATGGCTCGAAGGTATTCGGGCCCGCCCACCGAGGCGGGAAAGACCTTGACCATGGTGCTGCCTGCCGCTCGCGCGTAGTGAATCTCGGTGGGGCTGAACGCGCCCGAGATCACCGGGACGCCGAGTCGGCGGCCCTCGGCGATGACCTCGGCACTGACGATCGGGGTGATCAGGTAGGCCGCACCCGCGTCGACCGCTCGGGCGGCGTCTCGGGCGCTCAGCACGGAGCCGACGCCGATGGGGTGGCCCGATCCCGCGCAGTCGCGCAGCGCATCGAGTGCGCCTGCGGAGGTGAGGGTGAATTCCACTGCCGTGATGCCGGATTCGTGCAACACCGCGGCGACTTCCGCGAACCGCGCGGCCGTGGGGGCACGCAGGATCGCGATGATCGGCGTGTCGAGATTCAAGGGGCTATCGGACATCGGATCTCACCAACCCCACGTCGGCGTATGGGGTGGCGG
This sequence comes from Nocardia sp. NBC_01009, assembly GCF_045208035.1. Classification (NCBI taxonomy): domain Bacteria; kingdom Bacillati; phylum Actinomycetota; class Actinomycetes; order Mycobacteriales; family Nocardiaceae; genus Nocardia; species Nocardia sp. NBC_01009. The sequence goes on from NZ_CP108695.1 coordinate 7,530,556, forward strand.
GCAGACCGGTCACGCCAGGCGTGCAGACGAACAAACGACCGGCATCGGGCTCGAGCACGGCCGGTCCCTCGGCGGCGGTGGTGATCACCAGGACATCCAGATCCGGCCCCGCGAAAGCACAGCTGGACACTTGCGACGGGCCGACGTCGATGACGGCACACTGCCGCCCGGAGGGGTCGAAAGCGCGAACCTGGCCGGTACCCCAGACCGCGACCCACACGCGACCGTCCGCGTCGACGGTCAGTCCGTCGGGATCGCCGTCGTCGAATCGTGCGAACGGCCGTCTGCCACCGAAAGTGCCTGTGGCAAGGTCATATTCGAATGCATCGATGCGTTGGGTCGGGCTGTCGGCGTAGTAGAGGATAGCGCCGTCCGGGCTCCAGCCGAGCCCGTTGGAGATCGTCACCCCGTCGCGCAGGATGCCGAGCGTGCCGTCCGGATCCAGTCGGTAGAGAGCGGCGCTGCCCTCGACACCGTCCTCGGACATCGTGCCTGCGAGCAATCTTCCCCTCGGGTCGGCCTTCGCATCGTTCAGGCGCCGCCGAATTCCATCGTCCGGCAACGACAGTGCGGCGACTCGGTCGACGGTGCCGTCGGCCTCGATTCGGTAGAAGGTCGCGCCGGCGGTCACGAGCAGTCCACCGGATGCGCACGGCACCACCGCACTGACCGGAGGGTCCAGCCTGATCGTGGATCGGTGGGCGAGATCCGGACCGCTGTCACCGAGGGTCAACCTCGCGCGGTGGACGTGGCCGCCGCGAATGTCCACCCACAGCACTTCTTCGGTGCGGCTGTCCCACACCGGACTTTCGCACAACCGCCCCGGCGGCGGGCCGCACGGATGCGCGCGCAACATGATCATGATTCGCTCCCGATATCTCGGTTGGCCGACGGCAACGGCGATCACCACCGGTCGGCAGAACATGGCAAACGGTCAGGTCGGTAGTCCGACGGCACGTTCGCCGCTGCGGCGCTGCTGGATGACGACGGCGGCCACCAACAGCGATCCCTGGGCGACGTTCTGCCAGAAGGTGTTGACACCAACGACATTCAGACCGTTGTCCAGCGCGCCGAGCAGCACGACCGCGAGCAGAGTGCCGCCAACCGTGCCCTTGCCGCCTTTGAGTGCACAGCCACCGAGCGCCGCCGCGGTGATCGCCTTGAGCTCGAGTCCTTCACTGCCCGACACCGGCTGGCCGGACCCGGTGCGCGCGGTCAGGATAATCCCGGCAATCGCGGCGACCACGCCCGCGAGTACGTACACCGCGATCAGATACTTATTGATGTTGATGCCTGAAAGCCGTGCGGCGGTGTCGTTTCCACCGATCGCATAGATATTGCGGCCGATGTCGGTGTACTTCAGCAGGACGTGCACCCCCAATGCGACGATCGCGAGGATGATCACCGGCACCGGCAGACCGAGGACCTTGCCCCTGGCGAGGAAGATGAACACGTCGTTGTCCAGCACGAAGCCCTGGGCCTTGCCGCCGGAAATCAATTGGGCGAGGCCCTTGTACGCGGCCAACGTCGCCAGCGTCGCGATCACCGGGTTGACCCGGCCGTAAACAATGATCACGCCGTTGACCAAGCCGAGCACCAGCCCGACGCCGATCGCGGCGAGCACACCGAGTAACGCGTTGCTCGCAGTCGCGGTGAACGCCATCGCGCTGATCACCGAGGCGACACCGGCCTGCGAGCCGACCGAGATGTCCAGCGCACCGCAGATGATCACGACGGTCTGCACCACGGCGAGCAGACCGAAAACCGTCACCGCATCACCGATTCCGGCCAGGTTCGCCGGATCGAGATACCCGTCGTTGAGCCAGCCGAAGATCGCGACGATCACCACGAGCGCACCGATCAGGCTGAGGTTGCCGGTCCCGATGGCGCGCACCAGGTTTCGTGGCGTGAGCGCGGCGGTATAGCGGAGCGCCGGTGGTCGAGTGTCGGTGGCCGCGGGTTCCGTGGCGAGTGCGAGTTGTTGTTCGGTCATCGGTTTCCTCGAGATGTGTGCGACGTCAGGTCTTCGGCCATGGCCAGCGCGAGGATCGCTTCCTCGCTGGCCTCGCTGCGGTCGAGTTCGCCGGTGACGCGGCCGTGCTGCATGACGACGATCCGGTCGGCGAGACCGAGTACTTCGGGTAGCTCCGAGGAGATCACCAGCACCGCAACCCCGGACTCGGCCAGTTCCTCGATGACGTGGTAGATCTCGACCTTGGCGCCGACATCGACGCCGCGCGTCGGCTCGTCCAGGATCAGAACCGCCGGCTTGCGGGCCAGCCAGCGGGCCAGCACCACCTTCTGCTGGTTACCACCGGACAGCTTGCGCACTTCCTGCTCGATCGAGGGCGTCCGCACCCGCAGCGAGTGCACGTATTGCTCGGCGAGGCGCCGCTCGGCGCCGCGCCGGATGAACCGCCAGCGCCGCAAGCGGTCGAGCATCGCGAGCGAAATGTTGTCGCGCACACCGCGATGCAGCAGCAGAGCTTGGGCCTTGCGCTCCTCTGGCGCGTAACCCAACCCGGCCCGCACCGCATCGCGCGGCTGGCGCAGCCGCAGTGGTTTGCCGTCCACCCGGACCTCGCCGGAGCGGATCGGCAGATCTCCGGCCAGCGCCCCGGCCAGCTCGGACCGGCCTGCGCCGACCAGCCCGGCCAGCGCGACCACCTCACCGGCCCGCACCTGCAGGCTGACCTCCCGCACGTCGTCGGTGGTCACCGCGTCGGCTTCGAGCACGACCGGGCCCGGCGCGTGGCGCTTGCGGGTGAACAGCGTGGACAGGTCGCGGCCGACCATCAGCCTGACAATCTCCCGGTCGGTGGTCTCGCCGGTCGGCCGCACGCCCGCGACCGCACCGTCGCGCAGTACCGCCACCCGATCGGCGAGCCGGAAGATCTCCTGCATCCGGTGCGACACGTAGATCACCGCGAGGCCGCGTTCTCGCAACCGGCCGATCAGCGCGAACAGTGACTCGGTCTCGTGTTCGGACAGCGACGAGGTCGGCTCGTCGAACGCGATCACCTTGGCGTCGGTGGTCAATGCCCGCATGATCTCCACCAGCTGACGCTGCGCGGCGGTCAGCTTCGAACCGAGGGCGCCGGGATCGAGGTCGCGATCGAAGCCGAGCCTGGCCAGGTCGGCGCGCACCCGCTCACGCAACGCCGCCCGGTCGACCAGGCGGCCCGCACGGCGTGGCAGCGATCCGAGATAGACATTCTCGGCGACCGAGACGTGCGGCACGATCTCCGGCTCCTGGGCGATCACCCGGATCCCGGCCGCCCGCGCGGCGGCCGGGGTGGCCGGTTCGAACAGCGCGCCATCGAGTTCGAGCGTGCCGCTGTCCGGTCGGTGATCGCCGCCGAGAATTCGGATGAGGGTGGACTTGCCCGCGCCGTTCTCCCCCATCAGGGCCGTCACCGCGCCCGCCGGAAAGTCCAGGCTCACCTCGCGCAGGGCGGGGACCCCGGCGAAGCTTTTGCCGACCCCGGTCACACGCAATCCCGTCAGCTGCATGTGACGCCCGCCTGCTGCCAGTTGCTCGAATCCACCATCGTGGTCGGCGCGAACGCCTCGGCAGGCATCGGCTTGCCGTTCTTCAGGTAGTCGTAGATCGTCTGCACCGCAAGCGCACCCACGTCTTTGCCATTGATGAACAGTGCAGCCTTGAAGCCGGTCGGCTTGCCGCCGCGCCATTCCTTGCACGCCAGATACGCGCCGAGGCCGACACCGAGCACATTGTCCGCGGCGTATCCGGAGTTCTGGATCGCGGCGACACCACCACTGACGTTCTCGTCATTGCAGCCCATGACGATCCAGTTCTTGACCGACCTGTTGCCCGCGACCGTCGCGGAGATCTTGTTCTGCGCGTCCGATGGAGTGTTGTCGGTGCCGACCTCGATCACCCGGACGTCGACGCCCGCCGCCTCCCGGAATGCCTTCTGGTTGGCGTTTACCCGGTCGGTGCAGACGGTCACGTCCTGTTTCCAGGCGTCGATGATCGCGGTCTCTTCCGGCTTCCATCCGGCCTTCTTGAAGTCCTGACCGGCCCTGGTCCCGACCTCGGCGCCCATCTGCGCGCCGCTGAAGCCGACCCGGGGCACGAGCTGATCCTTGGCACACTTCGACGGGTCCGGCCCGCTGGTGCAGACCTGGTCGTCGGAGGTCAGCAACGCGACGCCGCCCGCTTTGGTCAGCTGCGCGACCTGCGGCCCGACCGAGGGATCGGGGACGACGACGATCACGCCGCTCGCCTTCTGATTGACCGCATTGTTGACCTCGGTGACCGCCTTGTTCGCGTCGTTGCCCAGGTTGACCACCTTCAGCTCGACACCGAGTTCGGCGGCCTTGGCCTTGGCGCCCTCCGCCTCGCCGATGAAGTACTCCTGGTCGCCCTGCTTCTGGGCGTACACCAGGCTGATCGTGCCCGTGTTGTGCTGTGGCCCGCTCGTCTGTGAGCCGGTCTCCTTGCCCGATGAGCAGGCGGTCGCGGCCAATGCCAGCGCCACCCCGCACAGCACGGCGCTGGTCCAAGGGCGTCGGTGAGTCGAGGACATGAGCACTCCTACGTGATCTGACGCACAGCGGCGTCGCATAGTGATGCGGGTTACAGTAGGACTTCGGATAACTGTTGTAAATACTGTTGGCCGAAGTGGTCCGGTATGTTTGCCAACATCATCGGAAGGAGCGGGCCCGACCGTGTACCAGCTGACCGCGCGCGACATCAGACGCCGTAACAGGTTCTGCGTACTACAGGCGGTCTATGCCGCCGATGGCCACACCAGCCGACAGGAGATCGCACAGGCCACCGGCCTGTCGTTCGCCACGGTCGGCAACATGATCGCCGAGCTGCTCGACGTCGGCGTGCTCGCCGAACTCGGCTATGACGCTCCCGGCATCGGCCGACCGCGGGCCCGCCTTGCGATCAATCCCGTGCGCGGCACCCTCATCGGTGTCGACATCGCGGAAACCAGCGTCCATTTCGACCTGTTCGACCTGGCCATGTCGGTGCTGCGCTCGGTCGAGATCCCCGTCGATCCCGCGGCCACCCGGCCCGACGACGTCGCCGAACTGATCATCCGCGGCATCGGCGAGCTGACCGCGGGCGATGCCGACCGGGTGCTCGGCATCGGCTTGAGCGTGCCGGGGCTCGTCGAACCCGAGGGCGGGGTCTCGGTGTTCTCACCCTATTGGCACTGGCACAACGTCCCACTCAAGGAACTGCTCGAACGGCGGCTGCCACACCCGCTCTACGTGGACAACCCACTCAAGGCCAGCACCGCGGCACAGCTGTGGTTCGGCGCGGGCCGCGACGTCGACGACCTGATCGTCGTGACGCTGCGCGCCGGCGTCGGCATCGGCGTCGTCATCGACGGAATGCTCTACCGCGGCGTCACCAACAGCGCGGGCGAATGGGGCCACACCAACCTCGTGCTCGACGGACGCGCATGCTCCTGCGGCCGCAACGGCTGCGTCGAGGCATACGTGAGCGCACCGGGCATCGTGCAAACCCTGCGCGAACTCGCCCCATCCAGCCCGCTGATCAGCGGCGACGATGCACGCACCATCGCGGCCATCGCCGCGGCCGCGGCGCGCGGCGACCGTGTGGCACTGGAGGTCATCGACAAAACAGGCCAGTACCTCGGCGTCGCCGTGGCCAACCTGGTGAACCTCTTCAACCCGCGCATCATGGTCTTCGGCGACCTCGTCGCCAACCACCTCGGCACGCCGCTGCTCGAGGTGACCCGCCGCGTCGCCGCACACCATGCAATGTCCGACCCCTTCGACGCGGTGACGCTGCAACTGTGCACGCTCCGGCACAACCCGGCCAGCCTCGGCGCCGCGACCTTCGCCCTGGAGGGCTTCCTCGCCGACCGCGAAACCTTCGGCTCGATCGCGGCTCGCCGCGCCCTGCGCGCCTCGTCGACGTAGAACCCGGAGCAGGCACCAGGTGTGATCGACCCGACGCCACGAACCCGCACCTTCGGTATGGTTGCCTCTTGACTTGAACCGCGCTTCAAGTCAGAAGCTGGTGTCATGACCGAAACACAAAACGACCAGATCTCACTCCACCCGCAGGTCCAGGCCTATCTGGCGCGCCTGGCCGGCTTCAACTTCGGTGCGCTGCACACCTTCCCGCCGGAGCAGGCGCGCGAAGGTCTCCGCCGACAGATTGCCCTGCTCGGCGAGCCGGAACCCATCGCACAGGTCGAGGACCGCACCATCCCGGGCTCGAGCAGCCGGATTCCGATCCGTATCTACACCCCGGACGGCAGCGGCCCCTTTCCCGTGCTCGTCTTCTTCCACGGTGGCGGCTTCATGCTCGGCGATCTGGACACCCACGACGGCTTGGCGCGCAGCCTTGCCAACGGCGCACAGTGCATCGTCGTCTCGGTCGACTACCCGAGGGCTCCCGAACACACTTTCCCCGCGGCGCCCGAGGCCTGCTACACCGCGACACAGTGGGTGGCCGACAACGCAGCGAGCATCAATGCCGATGCCGCGCGTATCGCCGTCGGCGGTGACAGTGCGGGCGGCAATCTGGCGACCGTTGTCGCGCAGATGGCACGAGACAACGACGGCCCGGCGCTGGTCTTCCAGCTGCTGATCTACCCCGATCTCGATTTCCGCAGAACGAATTTCAGCATCCGCGAGTACGCGGGCAAGTACGGCAACATCGGCCGCGAAACCCAGCACTGGTTCATGGACAACTACCTCAACAGCGCCGAGGAGAAGCTCGATCCACGCGTCTCGCCACTGCTGGCCCCCGACTTGGCCCGGCTCCCTGCCACACTCATCATCACCGCCCAATACGACGCACTGCGCGATGAAGGCGAACAGTACGGCGAACGCCTCGAAGAAGCGGGCGTGCCGGTCACGGTCACCCGCTATCCAGGCATGATCCACGAGTTCCTTCGGCACCCCTTCGACGACAGCAAACAAGCACGAGCCGAGGCCGCGGCAGCGCTCGCGCACGCCTTCGCCCGTTGAGGATCGAACAAGGAACCCGGCCGTATCGGCAAGCAATCACGGGCGGGTTCCGTTCATCCAACACACGCGCATGGCATCGGTCGATGCGCACGCCGACGCCATCAGCAGCTTCGCCACCGACGATTGGATACTGACCGGTCCTGAAGGCGGCCAGGCAACCACCGCCGGCAGCAGCCAGCGCCTACGCGCCGACTTCGGCCGTCTTCTTGCCTTCTTTCGCACCACGCTTCTGTTCCCGTTCCGCGACAGCTGGGGTGTCCCGCTTACTCCGTGCGGGTGGCGGCACCCGCGGTGCGTCTTGCGCTGCGCGGTAGGCGGCCATCACCTCCGCCGAGATACGGCCGCGGTTCGATACCTGGTGGCCGTTCTCGGCAGCCCATGCGCGGATGGCGGCGAGTTGCTCGCCACCGGATACGGCCCGCTTCCGGCCACCGCTGGAAGACACCCGGCCCGTCTTGCGCGCCTTCTCCGCCCACGGCGCGAGTGCCGCCCGCAGCCTGGCGGCATTCGCGGCCGACAGATCGATGTCGTACACGCGGCCGTCGACAGCGAAGGACACCGTTTCGTCACCCTGTGAACCGTCGATGTCGTCGACCAGCGCCTCAATGATTCGCCTTGCCACTGTAGATTCCTTTCCGGTGACGCCCGTGCAGATCGCTGGCGACGCTAACACGGCAATCGCCGAAAACTCAGGACAGCGCACGCGCGATTCCCGTGTGTCGATCACGTCGTCAGATGTGCTTCGCAGGACGGCTATTGATCGACGTGCCTGCGGTATAGCGCTGCCACCATTGTTCGAGCAGCGCTGCCATATCAAGGCTCGGATCGATCAACCACCGGGCCTGCAGGCCGTCTGCGAGGGCGAAGAACATCGTCGCCGCGGCATCGGTGTCGAGGTCCTCCGACAGCTCACCCGCTTTCTGCATCTCGCGCAGTGCGCGCGAAAAACCCTCGGTGCCCAGCCGATAGCGCTCCAGCATGTAGTGGTGGGCAGGATGGCGTGGATCCGCGGCGGCCGCCTGCATGTGGGTGAACAGCTCGATCAGTCCGGGCACCGTCGTGTTTCGACGGACGATCTCCACGAATGCTGCGGGCGCGGGGCCGTGCACGGCGGCGAGGTCGGATTCGTCGCGCTTGCGCAGCACGGCGACGAACAATTCCTCTTTCGTCCCGAAATAGTGCAGCAGACCGCCCTGGCTCAACCCGACCGCCTCCGCGAGTTCAGCAATGGATGTGGCCAGGTATCCGCGCTCGGCGATGGTGCGCAGCGCGGCGTCGAGGATCTGTTCCCGCCGTTCGATGCCTTTTCCATAGGGACCCCGTTTCACCACGGGGTCAGTGTAGGCACGGACCCAACACACCTTGCCAGCAAAAACCGAGCACTGTACGGTTTTCGTTCAGACGCACTCCTCGCACCTGCCGTGCCTGCACAGAATGAACAGGAGCACCTCGATGCGACTCCGCCTCAGCAGCCTCTGCCTGGCCGCCCTTGCCGCCGTCACCACGTTCGCGCAAGGCGCACCGGCCGCCGCACAACCGGAGCCGCCCGCGCGGGTCGCGCCGCTCGGCGAGGACTTTCTGTGGGGTGTCGCCGCCTCGGGATTCCAGTCGGAAGGGCATGCGCCCGACAGCAATTGGACCCGCTACATCGCGGCGGGCAAGACCGACGATCAATACCAGAGCTCGGTCGACTTCTTCTCGCGGTATCGGTCCGACATCCAGCTGGCCGCCCAGTTGGGCGTGCGGGTATACCGAATCGGCATCGAGTGGGCGCGCGTACAGCCGCAGCCCGGCGTGTGGGACGAGAACGGACTTCGCTTCTACGACAACGTGATCGCGGCCATCACCGCCGCCGGGATGCGCCCGATGCTGACCCTGGACCACTGGGTATACCCCGGCTGGGAAGTCGACCGCGGCGGCTGGAACAACCCCGGCATCGTCGATGACTGGCTCGCCAACGCACGCAAAGTCGTCGATCGCTATGCCGCGGTCGATCCATTGTGGGTCACCTTCAACGAGCCCACGATGTATGTCCTCAACGAGACGCGCCACGGCGGCATCCCACCACTCGCGGCCCCCGCCATGTTCGATCGGATCGCCCGAGCGCACAACAGCATCTACGACTACATCCACCACACCCAGCCGGGTGCGATGGTCACCAGCAATGTCGCCTACATTCCTGCCGCCGAGGACGCCGTCAACGGTTCGACGATCATCTCCCGCATCGCGGCCGCACTGGACTACATCGGCATCGACTACTACTACGGCACCTCCCCCGACACTCTTGCCGGAATGACCAACTTCACCGAACTCTGGAAGAACCCACTCCAGCCAGAAGGCATCTACTACGCCCTCCAGCACTACGCCCGCCTCTTCCCCGGCAAGCCGCTCTACATCGTCGAAAACGGCATGCCCACCGAGAACGGCCTCCCCCGCGCCGACGGCTACACCCGCGCCGACGACCTCAATGACACCGTCTACTGGCTCCAACGCGCCAAAGCCGACGGCATGAACCTCATCGGCTACAACTACTGGAGCCTCACCGACAACTACGAATGGGGCTCCTACACACCGCGATTCGGCCTCTACACCGTCGACGTCCGCACCGACCCCACCCTCACCCGCCGCCCCACCGACGCCGTCCCCGCCTATACCGCCATCACCCGTGACAACGGCGTCACCCCCGACTACCGCCCCACCCGTGCCCCGAAATCCTGCTCCCTCGTCGACGCCGTCGCCAGCTGCACCGACCCGGTAACCGTTCCCCGCTGATTTCTCCGTCACGCGCGTGATGATCACGCAGTACCCGCCGGGCGGCCGATACGGTTCTCGCCGGACCGAAGCCGATTTCCGTTGACGCACAGCGCGACAGCCTCTCAACCCTGGGAACCGATGCGCATCTGTCGATGCATTCGACCAGCTTCGCTAAATCGATTGCAGGACAACACTTTTAGCGTCCCCGCTGGGTGATCTCCACGACAGTCCGCCGACCCTTCGGCCACGGAATCTCCACCTCCGCCGACTAGCATCGAACTCCGGTCAACGTTCGAAGCGCCCGAGCAAACGACCACTGCATCGCTACCAACGGATGAAAGACAGGTCAGCCGTTGACCTTTGGGCGATTACGCATGGGAGACGATTCGTTCGACAGTGGAACCAGTCTTCTCCAGCCCTGCTCGGCAAGGGCACGCATGTTCACTCTTTACAGCTCTAGGATCGATAGGACGGTATTGATGAAATCGCGCACGTGTTCGGGGCTACTCTCAGGGATCGCGACCATCTCATGCATCTCCGCGGTGACAGTCGGCTATGCACCCACCGCATTCGCGGCACCGAACGCTCCATCGGATCCACTGTGCACGATCACCTACCCCACTCCGGACGACTTTTCCGTCCAGGCATCCAGCGACGCGTTTGCCACCTCGGTCAACAGCGGGTCCATGGAACTGAAGCTGCACACCGACTCTCGGTCGCAGACCGGATATGATCAAAAATTCGCGGTTACCTGGGCGAACATCACTACCGGTCGCAACGGACAGGCCGATACTTCCGCCTTTGTGAAAGGCTCCGACAACACCCTGTCCATCCCCGGCACTGTCACGAAAGCGGGACGGATTGCCCTGGTCCTGAGCGTGACGAACCACGGAACGGGCGATAACTACACCTACGGCGACTGCAGCGTGGAATACATGGTGCCCTAGTCGATCCGAAGCCGCCGGCCCGGCTCATCGAATCCTCGGATTCGATGAGCCGGTGCAGCAAGGCCGCTACGCGCGGGATTCAGCGCAGGTGTGTCTTCAGGAAATCGAGGGCATCGGGCAGCGAGGCCAGGAACGCGCCACTATGGCTCTTGCCCGGATACTTCCGCACGGTGATTCGAACGCCGGTATTCAATTCCTGCAGCCGGTTTCCGTAACTGTCGGTCTCCGCAGGAGGTACGTCGATGTCGGCGGTCCCGTAGCCGATCATGACATCACTGGCGAAGCGGTCCTCGGGGTATCCGGCCAACGTGGTGATATCCGCTTCGAATGTCGGCGTCGGCTCGTCGGGGTCGGCGACCAGTGCCGCGGGGCGACGGCCACCAGCGCGGGCGACCAGATCGGCAAGGCATTCCGACGCCGCCTGTTCCACATAGTCCCTTCCGAAGTCGGAAAGGAAGGGAGTCACGCTGTCGGGGTGCAGCTCCTGCAACGACGCAAGAAAGTACGCCGCGTAGCCCACCTGGTTCTCGGCGCCGGTCGAGGTTCGCTCGAACATCTCCCGCAGGCTCTTGCTCGGGTTGGTGCGCAGCCCCGTGGCTATCACCCCGTTCAGCCCTGCCGCGGAGCCGCCGCCGTTCGCGCCGTAGAGGGCGGCCGCGCTCATCGCGGCATGCGCCCCTTCCGACTGGCCGATGACCACCCATCTGCTCGACAATGGAACGGGCGTCGTGCGAATCGCTGCGACCGCGTCCAGTATCGAGCGCCCTTCGACATTCGTGTTGTAGTAACTGAACTGACCACCGGTACCAAGCCCCTGATAGTCGGGAGCCAGGACCGCATACCCGCTGTCCAGGATCTGATTGAAGTAGGTCTTGTTGCGTTCCGATTGCGGCCTGCGCGAGGGCGCGCAGGAATCGCCGATGCCCGCAGTGCCGTGCGCCCACACCACCAACGGCCACCCGCCCAGCGGCGGCAGGCCTTTGGGCAGGTACAGCGCACCCGATGCCGGAGCGGGCGCGTCGCGCTGATCCTTTGTGGTGTAGACGATCTCCAACGCAACCGCGGCCTCGGCGAATGACCAGGCGGGATCGAGCACTCCGACGCTTTGCAGCTGTCCGAGATCCTGCGCCTGCGCCGATGGCATGGCGATACTGGCTGCGGCGCAGATGCCCAGCGAAGCCGCAATGAGAGCTGCGCGCCGAAAAGACAAGACGGACATGCCGCCGAACCGTACCAGCACAATCCATGAATCACTTTCCCAACACGGCGATGCGATCGCCGCGCTATCGACACACCGAACCGACCATGCGGATTGCACAGCGAATCCTGCACGACGCAAGGCTCGACAAAATCCGACTATCTGTAGCCGAATATGTTCCGGCTCAACCAGTTTCGATGCGTCAACAAGGTCGTGACGGTGCCCGGGGACGCCTGGTACGTTCACCGTCATGCGTCATATACAAAGTCGCCTCGTGGTTGGCCTGTGCGCAGTCGCCGCCGCTGTCGCCGCCGCGGGGTGTTCCGCGCAGCAGGAACAGCATCACGACCCTGCCCCCGTCGCTGCGTCGTCGGCGGCGGCGCACCCGGACCACAATCCGGTCGGCGCGCAGCCCGCCGGGCAGCCACCCAGCGGGTGCCTGCCGCCCCCGATGGGGTCGGACGGCAAGCCGCTGCCCCCTCCGCTGGGATCCGACGGCAAGCCGCTGCCGCCACCGACCGGTGCCGATGGCAAGCCGTGCCCGCCCCCGATCGGTCCGGACGGCAAGCCCCTGCCCCCGCCGCCCGCCCACCCCTGACGATCCGCTCCCGCCTACGGGCGGGAGCTTCTTCTTGTGTACGTGTCCGACCCGGCAATTCAGTTGTCGGGCGGGAATTGCCCCTGCGCCTGGATCGATGTTCCATTCAGGGTGAACGTCACCACGCTCGGTCCACCCTGCGGGCAGCACAGTGCATCCTCGGGCTTCGGCCACCGATACTGCACCGAGACGGTATTCCTGGTCTTTCCGATCACCTCGGTATAGCCGTACGGCTTGGCCGTCGCTGTTCCGAGATACGTACCGTTGGTGAAGAACAGGACGTGAGTTCCGGGATGAATTCCCTGCCAGTCCACCGCCATCCATGACAAGACGCCGGAGCATCCCGCCTGGATCGGGTCGGTGCTCGCGCCCTCGATAGTCCAGCCGCCGCCGGCCGGCGGCGGCGCCAGTCCGGCGATCGCGGAGTTGGCCAGTGCCGAATTCACGTCGAAGCACATACCGTGCCCGCTGCCGTTGGGAGCGGATTCCGGTGCGCCAGGCACAGGTTCCTGCGCAGTCACGGGTTGCGGCGCGGCCTGTTCCGGTGCAACAGCAGGCCCCGGTGCAACAGCAGGCCCTGGTGCCGTCTCGGGCTCCTGGGCAACGGGTTTCGGCGCGTCCGCGGGCTGCTGCGCGATAGGCTTCGGAGCGGCCGCCGGCACCGGTCGGTCGGCGGGCGACACTGTGGCATTCGCCGATGGGACAGGCGTTCCGGTGGTGGCCGATGGCGCCGAAGTCGCGCCACATCCAGCGGTGCCGATGACGACACTCGCGGCGATCGCTATAAAAGCCGACGTCTTGATGTTCATAGCCTCCCTTTCGACCAGTTGACCCGATTGTGTTGTCGACATTCGATTGTTCGTCCGCAAAGAACAGCGTGGCTGCGTTCCACCGCAGCAGCACGGTTCGCACCGAGCACACGAATATCCTTGTGCCGCAATCATTTGTGACACATACCTGACATCGGATCGATGGCTGGGTGCGTTACGGATCAATCGGCGGTCACAGCAATGGACCGTGCCCCCAATTACTGGGTGGTCGACGACACCGGACCGCACTCCAACTCTAGAAGCGGCCCAACCCACGCGGTATCGGACACATGTCCCTGTTTCGTCCTACGGCTGCCGCGCCGCGGCCCTCCGCCACCTAGAGCATCGCCGCCGGGATGGCGGAGATCAGGCCACCGTCGACGAGTAGGTCCTGCCCGTTGATATAGGACGCTTCACCAGAAGCGAGGAAGGCGACCGCGGCGGCTACCTCCTCGGCAGTGCCCACACGGCCGGCGGCGACTGTCGCACCGACGCCAGCCTGGGCCTCGGCGGAGGCCTCGGCCCGGAAAGCCGGGGTGTCGATGTAGCCGGGGCTGACGGAGTTGACTCGGATACCCTTGGGCGCCAATTCGGCTGCGAGGGTGCGGGCCAGGTTGTGCACCGCCGCTTTGGTCGCCGAGTAGAGAGCAGCGTCCGGCACACCGCGGTGCACTGCGAAAGACGCGTTGATCACGATTGCCGCCTGGTCCGACAGCAGCGGAAGCGTCTTCTGGATGGTGAAGAACGCGGCTTTGAAGTTGATGTCCACCACACGGTAGAACTCGGCCTCGGTGACGTCGTGGGCAGCTTGGAAAGCACCGATGCCCGCGTTGGCGAACACCACATCCAGCCGCCCGTACTGCTCGCGAATGGCAGTTGTCAGCGTTTCGAGGTCGGTGAGACTCGCCGCGTCACCAGGAATTCCGAGCGCCCGGTCGCCGAGCTGAGCGACCGCGGCGTCCAGCCGGGTTTTGTCACGCCCGGTGATGATCACTGTCGCGCCTTCGGCGACGAGCCGGTGCGCGGTGGCCAACCCCATCCCGCTGGTGCCTCCGGTGATCAGTGCGATCTTGCCGTCGAATCGGGAACTGTTCTGTGTCATGGGTTCAGCGTGCCGCCGCGCACCGGAGACATACAGTGCGCAGTTATCGTAGGAGTGGCAGTAGCACGTTCGGGACCGGTATCGAACCGCCCATCCCTGTCAGGCGGGGGCCGCGAGGCGCAGGTGCCGTAGTCGTTCGAGTCGGCCGGCGGTATCGGTGCCGGGCTGCGGGTTGTACAGCACGAGGGACCAGTCGGGGTGGTCGGCGACTGTCAAGGTCGTCGCGTCGAAGAACAACGCACCAGCCTCGGGGTGGCGCAGCGCATTGACTGCCTGAATCGGCACGCCTACCTCATGGCGTTCCCACAGTTCGGCGAATTCGGGGCTCACCGCACTGAGATCGTCCACCACCCTTCGGAATTCGGAATCGCCGGGAAAGTGCGCCGCGTCGGCGCGATAGGCGGCAACGACAGCGGCGCAGGCCGACGCCCACACCTCGGGCATCGCGCGGTATCGGGGATTGGTGAAGAACGTGATCAGGCAGTTGTGGGCGGTGTTATCGAAGCCGAACACCGTCCGGGCGGTGTCGTTGAACGCCAGCACGTTCCAGTAGCGATCCCGCAGCACCGCAGGCCGTTGCTCCCACGCATCCAGCAGGTGCCGCATCTCGGAGGTGACCTCGGTGGCCCCTGTCCGCACGTCGGTAGACGGCGGGTTGAGACCGGCGAGCAGATACAGGTGCGCACGCTCCGGCTCACTCAGCAGCAGGGCTCCGGCAATGCCGTCGAGCACTTCGGTCGAGACCGTGATGTTGCGGCCCTGCTCGAGCGAGGTGTACCAGGACACTCCGACCCCGGCCAGCAGCGCGACCTCTTCGCGCCGCAGCCCGGGAGTCCGTCGCCTGCCCGCCGCCGGAATTCCGACATCCTGCGGTGCCAGCCGCGCCCGGCGGGTGCGTAGGAAGTCACGGAGCTGCTCGCGGCGGCGCTGCGTGGATTCACTGACCATAGGCCACGGTAACAACGAAAGTACGCGCGCAAGAAACCGCTGTGCGGGGGTCGGCGACGGCCGGTCCGGTAGCGAGATCGGGCGCGAGGACTATCCGAGTCGGTGCTCGTCGACGGAAGCACTCAGGCTCGTGCCGTTGAGATCCAGGTAGAGCAGGCGCTCGGTGACCGACAGCGTCATGGTGTTGCGGCGTCCGAGCGCGGCGACAGCGGCATCGATGAAGTCGCGATCGAAGCTGTAGACGGGAATGGCTTCGGCACGATGGATCCGTTTGCCTGCGAGTTGGGCCAGTACTTTGGCCGGATCACGATGGGTATAGACGGCGGCGCGGCCGGCCAGCTTGCTGCCTCGGTGCAGACGTTCCGCGTCGGGGGCGCCGACCTCGATCCAGGCGGTGAGCCGTCCGGTGAGATCGCGCACCAGCACCGCGGGCTCGTCGGTCGCCGAAATGCCGCCGTCGCTGAAGGCGATGCCGTCCTGGTATTCGAGGCAGTACGCGAGCAGTCGGGTCAGCATGTATTCGGCGGTTTCGGACGGGTGACGCGCTATCCGCAACTCCAGGTCTTGGTAGACGTCACGGTCGACGTCGGCCAGTTGGACGGCGAAGTTGTGCAATGTTGCGCTGAGGGCCATAAGAGCAGAAGCCTAAACCTGATACGACCGCCCGGATCGTCAGAGACCACCGCCAGTGGTCTCTGACGAGCAGCTCCAGTGGTTGGTTCAGCCGGTGGACGAGCAACAGCCCGCGCGGTGTGGCCCACTCGTGCGGCCACCTTGACCAGCCGAAAGGGATCCCGGGGCCGCGTCGACACAGCCCCGGGATTCGGCGACACCGATCAAACGGTTTCGACCACCGCCGCGTCTTCGATCGCCGTATCGTCCGCATCCGTGGTGCTGTCTGCTTGCGCACCGTCGGCAGGCTTGGCTGGATCTGTCGTGCGTCGAGTGCGAGCGGCAGGTCGTGCGATCGCCGACGCCGGGGTTGCGGGGAGACCCGCTGCGACCTGGCCGGTACTGGACCCGTTGAGCACAGACGAAACCTGAGCGACTTGTCCCGCGACGGGCGCGGCGGCGGCGATCGGCTGTGCGGCAGGGAGTCCGGTCGGTACAGCCACAGCCGCGGACGACGCCGCATTGCGATCGCGCTGCGGACTGCCGGTCTGCCCACTCTCGTCGACAGCGTCTTTGTCGCCATCCTCTTTGTTGAGCAGCCCTGGCAGTGATTGTATAAGCGGCGCCGCCATCATGCCGAGCGGCATCAGCGCCTGCATCAACCCGTCCAGACCGCCGCCACCGCCGCCGCCTCCCCCACTGGCGCCGTTGTTTGCGGCGGCGGCGGTCGCCGCGGTGGCCGCGGTGGCGCTCCCGATGCCTATGGGGTGTTTTTCGCCTGGGTCGGCTATATCTTGATTGAACTCCGAGACCGAATCGACCTGGTCGAAGACGGCCTCCAGGGCAGCCTCGACCCGCCGCCACAACGCCGTCTCCTCGGCAGGCTTCAGCTCAGCGGTTCCGACAGCTTTCAGCTCGGTTTTCAATCTGGCGACGATGCCATGGATGGCACGTAGCGCCCTTTTCCGCTCGTCTGCCACGGTGCCGGACGCTTCGTGCACCTTCCAATCCATGTGCAGCAACGACTGCTTCAACTTGGCCACGAAGGCCTCGATCTTCTCGTATATCTCGTTCGCCTGGCTCTCGCCGAAACTCCCGCCCGGCGCAGACTTCAGCAGGTCGTCCATGCGCGGCGGGAGGATCGGCCCACCGCAGCCGAGCAGGTCGATCGCGGTTTTAATCGCCCTCTGGGCCAACATCAACTCTGCCTTGAAGCGGGCTGACGCGCCGGGCGGCGGCACCAGACGCCACCAGGAATCCCCGTTCGGCGCGGGTTCTCCCGGCAGGATCTTGGGGTCGGCCGGATCACTGGGCGGCGCTGGGGGCGTACTGCGCCCACGCTTGGGCGGAACGCCAGGTCCGATGTGCGGCGGCGCGGGATCATCGGGATCCCGCGGCATCGGATCGCCGGGCCTGGGATCAGCGGGATCCCGGGGTATCGGATCACCAGGCCTGGGATCAGCGGGATCCCGGGGCATCCGATCGCCAGGCCTGGGATCAGCAGGGTCCCGGGGTATCGGATTGCCATGCCTGGGATCAGGAAATACCGGCGAGACCGAGGTACCGCCGTCACGACCAGGATCAGGAAATACCGGGGAGACCGAAGTTCCGCCACCAGGCGGAACCCGACCGGGATCCGGCAATATCGGAGAGATCAACGTACCGCCGCCAGGCGCAATCCGTCCTCGCTGGACGCCAGCAAGTTCCGTGCCGTATTCAGCATCGCCGTCCGCCATACTCGCCGACACCCGCCTTCCGAATTTCTCGTCATCATCCCAGCTCCCCGCGACAGGGAAGGATCGCAGCGGCAAGGGCAAGTCATAAGACCGTCGGTGCGGCTACCAAAGCTGCGGTGGCACATACCGATCGGTTCCCGGTAGCATCCCCCGGGGATAGAGGCTCGGCAAGGGGGAGGGGCGATCCGTCATGGGATCGAACGCGGTTCGGACCGCAATGGCATTGGTCGGGACCGTGGTCGTCGCGATCGGGGTCGGCGGGTGTGGGGCCGAACCGGACGTGCCGGTAGCACCGGATCCGCTGGTCGACCTGGCGCAGCTCGACGTCGGCGGCAACGCGACCAAACCACACGACTACGGCACGGCCAAGACGCTCGAACAGGCCAAGATCGTCGAGGCCGAGCGGCTGGCGAACTTCATACCGCTCGCCTCCGACATCGACCCGCGCTTCGCGCACGGCTACAAGCTCACCTCGAAGGTGTTCTTCGATCCGAAGTACTCCGATCTGGGCAATGCCATCAAGCTCGAGAAATTCACCGAGACCGCACCGGATTTCATCACCGGCTTCGCCAGCAGCGGCACCACCGACCCGAACGTCCAGGGCATGGATTTGATGAACGTGGTCATGGTCTTCCCCGACGAGCAGAAGGCCAAGGACGCTGTGGTCGCTCTGGAACGCTCCGACTTCGAGTACAGCAACCGCAACCAGGCCGTGGCGATTCCCAAATATCCTGCGGCCAAGGCTCACTGGCAGCCGCACGAGCAGTCGATCGGATCCTGGTTTGCCGCAGGCAAACTCGTCGTCTACAGCTGGGTCTACGACTATCTGCGGATCGCAGCGGGTGAAGTGGATCTGACCACCTTGGTGAGCCTGGTGGAAAAGAGCCTGGACGTGGTTGTTCCTTCGATCGCGAAGTTCACCCCGACCCCGCCCGACCAGCTGATGAATCTGCCGGTCGACATCGACGGGATGCTCGGTCGCACGCTGCCCCGAATCAACGAGGAACTCTTCACCAATCCGCCCGGCGTATACACCGGCCTCGCCGGACTGCACTTCAGCACCACACCGATCACGGCCCGCCCAGCACTGGAGGCCGCGGGTGTCGATCGGTACGCGCGGGACCACGCCATCGTCTACCGGACCCGCGACGTGGCCGCCGCCAGGAAGCTGCTGGCACACCAGGCCGAGCTCGACAAGAAGCTCCGCAGCGTCGAGTCGCCGAAGAACCTTCCGCAGGCCAAGTGCCAGGAGTACATCGGCAGCGACAAGTTCGCGATCCGGTTCTACTGCTCGGTCTCCTACGACCGCTATGTCGCTCTGGTCTGGTCGGATCAGCTGGTCGATCTGCAGCAACGAATGTCCGCCCAATACGCGCTCCTGGTGAACGCCGAATGAGGTTCTCCATGCAGTATTACCAGCGCCGAATCGGATCGGTGCGTACCGGTGCGATCGCGATGACCGCGGCTGCGCTCGTGCTGTTGGTCGCCGCGTGCGGATCCACCGTTCCCGGTGTTTCGGGGCCGGGCGAAATAGATGTCCGCAAGCTCGATGTCGGCTCGTATCCGACCGTGCCGTACCACGCGCACAACGACGACTATGCCCCGAGCTTCTTCTATCGGCGTGAAGTCGCGGCCATGCGGCTCGCCGAGAACGCCGCGACCGCCCACGACATCGACCCACGGTTGAAGACCGGATACTTCCCGTACAGCATCTTGCCGGGCGTCATGCCCGACAAGCTGGGGCGTCCTGCGGATCTGGAACCGATCGCCATCCGAAACAAGCTGGTCAACGGATTCATGTCGAATGGATCGGACAAGGGCTTCAGCCTTTCCATCGGTGTCGCCCCCGACGATTGGCCGAAGAAGTTTACGGCGGACGAGACGATCATCACCTCGATGATCATGCAGTTCCCGGACGCGGGGCTCGCAGAGCGGGCGGCGAGAGAGTTCTACGAGGCCGACCTCGCGGTCAACCCGGACCAGAACCAAGCGGTGCCCTTGCCGAAATATGGTGCGGCGCACTCGTATTGGCATCCCGACTCGCCGTTTCTGCGGACCATGCTGGCGCGCGGCCCATACGTGGTGGCGTTCCTGTTGTCCACTCCGGGCGTGGATCTGAACGCATTGCGCACGCTGGCCGAGAAGTCCTACGACAAACAGCTGCCGCTACTCGAGCAAGCGAAGCCGTTGTCCACCATGGAAATGCTGCAAATACCCTGGGATACTGGCCATCTCTACAGTCGAGCGTTGAATCCGAACAAGTCCCCCGTTCCGTCGTTCAGCACCCGCCAAGTGCTCGTCGGCCGCCAAGGCGTGCTGCACCTCAGCAAGGATCGCGAGCTGGCCGAGAATCGCCTCGCGGCGATGAACGCGGACCAATTCGCCACTGTCGAAAGCACAATGGTCGCGCACACCGCCGACGCCGCGACGGCCCGCAAGATCGTCACCGAGCGCCTCACCCTGGCTCCGGTCGCACGCGACGCCGCAGCTCCAGCGAATCTGCCCGATTCGGCATGCGTGGAAAACGAGCCGTCGAAATCGGGCTACAAATTCACCTGCATCGTCGCGTATCACGAGTACGTGGGATTCGTTTCCCACCGAAGCCTCGCCGACGCCCAGAAACAGGCAGCCGCTCAGTACGCACTTTTCGCGAACAGCTAGCCCGCGGGAAATGACAAGACCCCACCCGAGCAATCGGCTCCTCCAGGCATCACACTCGGCCCCCGCGGCCGACGCAGGAACAGGACGGCAAAGATGGCGATGAGCCCCGGCACCATCGTCGGCGGATATCGGATCCTGGGGGTACTCGGCGCAGGCGGCATGGGCACCGTCTACCTGGCCCAGCACCCCAGCCTGCCGCGGCGCGACGCGATCAAGGTGCTCGGCACCGAGCGCTCGGTCGACGACGAGTTCCGCGCGCGATTCGAGCGGGAGGCGAATCTCGCTGCTGGACTGGATCATCCGAATATCGTCTCCGTGTACAACCGTGGCGAGGAGCACGGTCGACTGTGGATCGCCATGCAGTACGTGGCGGGCACCGACGTCGCCGCGGACATGACGCGTGACCCGCATGGCATGAATCCGCTACGCGCACTTCGGATTATCACCGAGGTCGGCAAGGGGCTCGACTACGCGCACCGAAAAGGCTTGCTGCACCGCGACATCAAGCCGGCGAACTTTCTGCTGTCCACCGCAGACGGCGACGAAGAGCGGGTCCTGCTCACCGATTTCGGCGTCGCGAAGGCTTCCGACGACACCAGCGAACTCACCCAGGCAGGCAGCTTCGTCGCGACCATCGCCTACGCGTCGCCCGAGCAGCTCTCGGGGCTGCAGCTGGATCCGCGCTCGGACATCTACAGCCTGGCCTGCTCGCTCTACAAGCTGCTGACCGGGCATAACCCGTACCCGTCGACGCAGCCGACCGTGGTGATGATGGGGCATCTGCACCAGCCGCCGCCGCTCGCCACCGCGGCCAACCCGGGCCTGCCGCCCGCCATCGACGACGTGCTCGCCCGAGCCATGGCCAAGCACCCGGCCGACCGGTTCGCCAGCTGCCGCGAATTCACCGACGCTGCCGCCGACGCCATGCTCCCAGGCCGTGTCCCCGCCCTGACCAGTACCTCCCCCATTCGGGTCGGCGCACCCCTGCCACCGACAGATCCGCGAATTCCGGTGGCTCCCACGGAGCTCCGATCGATCCCCCAGCCTTCCGGCAAACGCTGGGGCGTGATCGCGGCGGCCGCCGCCGTCGTGGTCGCCCTCGCGATCGGCGCGGGCGTGCTGCTCACCGGCCGCGACAGTCCAGGTGCCGCCCCCACCGCGGGCCCCGCGACCGCGACATCCGCGCCGCCGCCGACGTCGAAAGATCAGGCCCGCGCCCAGAATCCCCGGTTCATCGGCACCCCGATCTTGATGGTCAACATCACCGGCACCGGCCGCACCGCCGAACCCGACATGGAAGTCTTCCTCGACACCACCCCGCCCACCACTTTCCTGCACGATATCGGCCTCACCTACCACCCGACCTTCGCCAAGAAGGGCGATGAACCATCCCCCCGACCGATCGGCAAGGACAGCCAGTACGTCGCCTTCAGCGCCGTCACCGAGGGCTACATCCTGGCCGTCCGCAGCGACGCCCGCGCAGGCGGTGGCGGCCTCCTCGGCCTCCCCGGCGCCCTCCTCGACACCCACGCGACAGTCCTCGTCGTCGACGACCCGCAAACGGTCAACGCCATTCGCTATTGGAACTCCGACTCCGAACAGATCCTGCTGAACAAGCTGGTCCCGGTACTGAAGACAGGGATCAAGTAACCGTTCGGGTGCCAGCCTCCCTCGGGCATGTCAACGCCGTAACGCCGTCCACCCGCCGTTCGTGATGGGAGACATACCGCTGATCCGCGGTGACCGGCCGATGGTGTACCGGAGTTCTGCGTTGCAATTCGAGTAGTACACCACTCACGCCGAGGCGCGCAGCATCTGCGAATCTTCGCATTACCGCCATCACCACGGTGACGATTCCGGCGACCTCATCGGTGGGGCTTGCCCGGCTGGGAAACAGAGTAGGGAGACGAAAATGTCGGTCAAAATCGTGCTGGACGATCAGGTCACCTTTCTGACCGATCCTGTAAGCCCCTGTGCAGGAGAAGAATTCACGGTCTCCTGGCAGGAGAAGAACATCGGTGACGAAGATTCGGTCCAGTACCAGGACATATTCGATCTGGACGATCAAGGATCGGGCGACAGCAAGGAGCTGCGATGCGAGCCGCTGGCGGTCGGCGAGTCGGCGAAGCGCTCGTTGACTTTCACCCTCCTGGCAGGCAACTACGTCATGACCCTCGTCATCAACGGCCAAGCGCCACTGACCCTGGGCAACGTCATCATCGACGAATGCGTCTGACCGCGGCCCGCGACGCGAGCACACAGGAGAGCTGCCATGACCCATCAGCTGGATTTTGTCGAGGATTTTCCGCAGATCGTCCCCGATCCACCACAGGCACACGTCCAGTTTTCCGTGAAATGGAAGTGCGTGAACACCGGTGATGAGGAATCGCCGGAGGCCGGTGTTCGGGTCGATCTGGCCGGAACGGACGGTGGCCTGCTCGTCACGTCGATCGGGCGAAACGTCGTGGCGCTGTTGCCGGGTGAAACGGACGAGGACACTGTGGGCGTCGGCGCGGTCGGCACCGGCAGCGGCCTCCTGACCGTAACGATCGACGGCGCGAACGGTGTGTCGGCGGTAATTCCGATTACCGTGAGCTGAGATCCGTTGAGCTGGACGTGTCGGTGACTGAAATGTACCGAACGGTTCCTGGCCGCCGCGTGGCGCTATCAACACTCTGATGGAACTGCTGTCGCCGGAGGTCACGCTGTGGACCGACGGCGGCGGCAAGGTGCGCCAGGTCATGCGTCCGGTCGTCGGTGCACCCACGGTGGCCGCACTGTTCGGAAATCTCGGCCGCCATCCCTATCAGGGGATCGAATTCGCTGATATGACCGTCGAATTGGTCGAGATCAACGGCAGCCGAGGGCTGCTGTTCAGCGGGCGGGGCCGCGTCATTGCCACGGTCACCTTCGCCTTCGACCGTGACAGCCGCATCGTCACCATCCACAACGTCGCCAACCCCGACAAACTCCACGCCGTCGGCGAGGGCATCACCCACGACATCAGCGCTCGTGAGTACCCGGAAGGCCGGCAGGGGTAGCCGATCGGCAGGATCGGCCTACTGACGCGGCGCATTCCTCGGCACGGTTGCCCACCGATGTGCAGAGGGACAGCCGGTTCGGGCGCTCACCCGCCGTCCCGAGTCGGCCGGACTGCCCGAGCAAGTCGAGGTGGTAGCCGGTGATCTCACCCGGAAGGAAACCCTTGCGCCGGCGCTGGACGGCGTGCGGGCGATCTTCTTGGTGCTGCCGTATCAAATGGATTGCCACACCCCTGCTCGCCGTCGCGAGCGGCGCGGGCGTCGAGCACATCGTGTTCCTGTCCTCCGGTGCCGTCGTCGACGGTGTCGACCAGCAACCGGATGTCATCGCCCAGTACCACCGCGATGTAGAGCGCGCAATCGAGACCTCGGGCATCAGCTGGACGTTCCTGCGCCTTTTCTTCCCAGCGATCAACTCCCTGTCCTTCGCGATGCAGCTGACCGGCGGCGACGTGATCCGGGCGCCCTTCGCAAACGCCGCGAGCGCGCCGATCCACGAGAAGGATGTCGCCGACGTCGCGGCAGCCGTGCTGGCCGGCGGACACGGCGGCCTGATCTACGAGCTCACCGGCCCACAGTCGGTCACCCAGGCAGAGCAGGTCGATATCCTCGGCACGGCGCTCGCGCGCCCGTTGAGCTTCGAGGAACTCGACGACGCGCCGGTCCGGGAGCAGATGGCGCAGTTCATGGACCCCGCCTTCATCAACGCCCTCTTCGACCTGATGGCGGCAACCGTTGACAAGCCCGCACCGGTCAACGCCAACGTCGAACAACTCACCGGCCACACCCCACGCAGCTACGCCCAGTGGGTCGACGACCACATTTCCGACTTCGCCTGAACGATATTGCCCTGAACACGCTTTCGTTCGAATGTTTCGAACGAAAGCGCGTTCAGGGCCGCTCGGGCACGTCATGCAGCGCTTCTGGCGCGACGCCCACGCCGGCCTGCAGCACGCCATCCACACCCCCGGCCCTCTGTATCACTCGACAGCACTGACCACGATGGGCGCCGAGCCGCAGGGGCCGCTGCGCGCCATGATCTGACGCGCCACGACCTGCGGTGGCGAGAGCTGCCCGGCTCCCCCAAAGCGCGTTGATCAACGGATCCGCCCGACCCCCCCGAACAGATGAAAGCGGCGTGCCACCAACCGCCCGCTGGCACCACGATTCCCGCTGATTGAAATCGTCTTGGCCGCGGCCGCACCGGCACATCAGCTCAGCGCGGGTGCCCGGCGAAGGAGCAACGCGGCGGCTAGGCGCAGATCGTGCTCGGCGCGCCGCTGCGAAACCCGGTGGCTCAGACTCGATGCCAGCACGCCCCCACTTGCCTCGGTCGACCGCCTACCGAATCCTCGAGCAGCTCACCAGGCTGCGGTGGGTCGACCGCACTGCCGCGGTGGTGGCCGCCGCCGCCATCTATCAGTGGGTCGACCTGCCGATCATGCGCCGGTTCGCCCACGGGCGACCCCGGCAGCCGATCCAACAGTCCGCGTGATCACCACCGGCATATTCTCGGACTGAGATCATGGGTTCGAGTCGCCTCAGCTTTGCTCCAACAAAGGCCAGGTCCGGTCGATTCCCGGATCTGGCCTTTTGCGTGGCAACGCATTTCGCTGTCGGCAGCGGTAGTCGGGCGCAGGGCGCTTGCGTTGATGAGTGTGAGTGAGGCGAGGTGTACGGGCTGGGCGGCGGCCCAGGCCAGTCCCCATGGGACGCCGCAGTTGTGGCCGACGAGGTGGACTCGGGTGAGGCCGAGGGTGTCGAGGGTAGTGGTGAGGACGACGCGGTAGTCGCCTTCTACCCGGTGGTCGAAGCCAGGGAAGGTGCTGGCGGTGCCGTAGCTGGGCATGTCGAATGCGAGGTCTTCGACCGACCGCATACGGTTCGGACGCTGGAGCAGGTGGCGCAGCGCACAGGCGACGTTCATCAGGATGATGAATGCCAGCAGACCGATGACCCAGGGCAACAACCGGTCGACGCGAATGCGCCGCACCAACGGAAGAACCAGCGGGAAACTCAGATAGAACGCCAGGTCCGTCGCCAGCGACCACGACGGGACGTTGAGCCCGCCCACCGTGGTCCATTTCGGAAGCCAAGTGTGAATCAGCAGCACGTTCGGCACCCAGACGACGATGCGGCTCAGCGGCACGGAGGCCACCAGGATGAACATCGCGGCTGCGACCAGATGGGTGGGGTAGAGCTTGAGTATGCGGCGACGCAGGAAGGCCACCGTGGAGGTGCCGGGCCGGAAAGACCAGTAAATGATGAAACCCGACAGCACGAAGAAGAACGTGACAGCCGTTGCGCCGAACTGCATCGGCAGGAAGTTCTGATGGATCGTGCGGAACAGCTCCGACTTCTCGAACGGGTAGGTCGGTAAGAACACCAGCGCGTGCAGCAGGAAAACCGCCGCGGCTGCCCACCACCGAGCCCCGGTCAGACCGGGCAGATTTCCGCCCGGCCGGACCGTGCTCGACGAGCCGGAGGTAGCGGGCGCCGTGGGTGAAAGCGCCGAGGTGCTCGGCGCTTCTGTGTCCGAGGTCGTCACCGGGAGATCCAGTCACGCAGCCCGGCCGCCATGACCGCATCGCCCTTCGCAGTGGGGTGCAAAGGCATCCCGAGGAAGTCGGCGCGCGGATCGAACACCCCGTTGACCCACGGATCGTCCGAACACAGACCATGTCCCGCGGTGATCGGCTTGGCGTTGAAGAACTCCAGCTTCAGGATTTCGGCCGCCTCGCGCTGCGCTCGGTCGAGCCGATCCATGTACTCCACCACGGCGAATTCCGGCGGCATCCATCACTCGAAGCGCGAGTGAGGCGCATCACATTCCCCCGCCTTGTCATATACCCCCTAGGGGTATATCTTTTCTATGGGTCGAACGAACAAGATCGGAGCGGCCAGGGCGATGACCACGCAGACTCACACCAATGCGGGCGCGGACCGCGCGATCACCGATATCACCCCGCGAGACCTCGGCAAGACCATCACCCTCGGCGTGGATCTCTCGGTAGCAGACACCGACGAACTGCGCCCCACCCTGGAGCCCACGCGCACCGTGATCGTGGACGGTACGAGGCGACCCTCGATGATGAACTCGCGCCGGCCGAGGACCGGCTGCTCACGCTCACCGCGCGCAGGGACGGCGAAGCGTTCACCGACCGGCAGCCCTACCCGTCCATGGCCACTTGGTGACCCTGCCCGCGGGCGATCCGACCTCGCCCACATCCGCCCGAACGGCGAACCCGGTGCCGGATCGACCGCACCCGGTCCGGATGTCACTTTCCACACGGCCGCGCCCGGCTCCGGAACTTACCTTCTGCACTTGGTTTCCAGCACAGTGACGTCCTCCCCACCCAGCACACCACCAATGCCTGATCACTGAAACCTACTGAGCGTGTGCATGTTCCACCGCTGCGCCGCCAATTCCCGAAAGGAGCCCGACGTGTCCGAATGCCGCTGTCCCAGGACCCGTGATCCGCCCAACTCATTCCAAGGATGTGTTTCCGATGCGTTCCATGCCCATGATCACCACACTCTTCGGCCACCGTGACTACCTGCGACTGTTCACCGCTCAGGTGTCGGCTCTCTTCGGCACCGGGCTGACTACCGTCGCCCTCGGGCTGCTCGCGTACGAACTCGCCGGAGCCGACGCAGGCGCTGTCCTCGGCACCGCTCTGACCATCAAGATGCTCGTCTACGTGACGATCGCGCCGATCGTGGCCGCCTACGCCGACCGACTCCCCCGCAGGCTTTTCCTGGTGGCGCTCAACGTGATTCGAGCCGCCATCGTGCTGACACTGCCGTTCATCGACCAGGTATGGCAGATCTACGTACTGATCGCGGTGCTGCAAACCGCCTCGGCCGCTTTCACCCCCACCTACCAGGCGATCATCCCCGACATCCTGCCCGATGAGCGCGAATACACCAGAGCGCTGTCGGCCGCGCAACTGGCCGCCACCATGGAAACGCTGCTGAGCCCGATACTCGCCGCGGCGGCACTGACCGTGATGAGCTTCCACTGGCTGTTCATCGGCACCGCAATCGGATTCGCCGTCTCGGCCGCCTTGGTGATCACCACCCGTGTCCCTAACGCGACTACCGCCACGCGGGGCTCCTTCCGGGAACGGATCACAATGGGCATGCGGATCTTCGCCGCGACACCGCGGTTGCGCGGCCTGCTCGGATTGAACCTCGTGGTCGCCGCCGCCGGATCGGTGATCATGGTCAACACCGTCAACTACGTGCGCGACACCCTCGGCGGCACTCAGTCCGGAGTGGCGATGCTCTTGGCCGCCAACGGGTTCGGCACCATGATCATCGCGCTCGCGCTGCCCCGGGTCCTCGATCGAGTCGGTGCCCGGCCGGTGATGTTCGCTGGTGCGGCCACGCTGATTGCCGGACTCGGCTCGGCCGTCGCGCTGTCCACCGCCGATGCCGGCGGCTGGCGATGGGGCGCCGCTATCGCGGTGTGGGCCCTGACCGGTTCGGGCACCGCGGCGGTGCTGACGCCGACCGGGCAGGTCCTGCGGCGCTCGTCGCAACCCGCCTACCGCCCCGCGCTCTTCGCGGCGCAGTTCTCGCTGTCACACCTCGCCTGGTTGATCACCTATCCGATCGCCGGATGGCTGACCACCGCCGCCGGTTTCACCACCACCTGGATAACGCTCGCGGTGTTCGCAGTCGCGGGAATCACTGCGGCACTGCGGATGTGGCCACGCCACGACCCTGAGGAGCTGACTCATCTGCATGAAGTCGGCACCATCGACCCGGCCCGGCTGTTCGGCGCCGACCGTGTGGACGAACGCCACTACCGACACACCCATGTCTTCGTCATCGACGCCGACCACCGCCGCTGGCCGAGCCCGACGGGGCGGCAACTGGACACTGCCGCAGCAGCATAGCGATCGACACGGATCGAGGCGAGATACGCAGCGGGCACCTCATTTTCCCGAGATACGATCGTTCGTATCGACGTGGCCGACTGGCAAGTTGCTTTGCGAGGGTGCGTACTTCGACGAAGGTCACGGCGTTGGCGCCCCATTCGCCTGAGGTGAAGGCCGTGACCGACAGTGTCCTCGGCATTGCATGGGATGACGATCATGGAGATCCACTGCGACGGCGTCAATTCCGGCGCCGAGGTCGACCGGCCGCACCGCGAGGTGGGCTGACCATCGCATTTCTATCGCAGGGCACCCTCGCTGGACCTCCGATAATATTTCGACATGGCGACTGAGATGCCTCCAAGGATCGATTACTCCGCCTACCTGAGCATTGCGCGGGGATCCCGGTTGTCGAGGTCGCGGCCCGTGACCGGGTCTCGCACCAGTCGGTACACACCTGGGTCGAACGCTATCGCGAGGATGGGCTGGCGGGACTGGCCGATCGGCTCATTCCACCGCGGCCTTGGCCTGCGGCCAGATCCGGGCCAGGTCGATCAGGTGCGCGAGCTCGGCGTCGAAATCGTGCGCGACCACGGGCAATGGCGGTGGTGCGCCGGTGCCAGCGGGCGGTAGGCCCGCCTTTCTGGCCTGCGCCGCCCGGATCAGCCGATGGGCGTAATCGGTAGTCCCCCGGTCCGATTCGGGCTCTCGCACGGTATTGCGTTGCGTTTCATCGGTTTCGGCCGGGAGATAGGCGCCCAGGTGGAGCATCGCGTCGCGGATCTCCACAGTCATCCGCAGTAGACGGGTGGCTGGATCTGAGCCGTGCCGCGCATCGACGGGCATGACGATCTCCGGGACCGCCGCGGTGAGATCGCGCCACAGCGGCAATAGCCGACGGCAGGTTCTGGTGGCGCGATCCATACCCGCTCGCAGCACCAACTCCGCGACCAGCGGTATCGCGTGCAGTGTCGCATTGATCGCGACCCATAGGGTGAACGCAGCCTGGACCAGCGATAGTTGTGGTCCGTCGGGCCATCCCGTGGCCAGCTCGGACAGCGAGAGTGCCTGCGCACCCCAGAGAACGGCATTGCTGCCGATCAGGCCGATACACACGATCCGCGCCGCGCGCGGGGTACCGACATCGCGGAGTGCGCCGAGGCAGATGCGACTGATCACGAACGTGTTGTAGGTGACGGCGAAGGCGCAACAGATGACCAGTCCGACCTCCGCGAGGTGCAGGTCGACCGATCGTCCCGAGTATCTCGCCGATGCCGCGGCCAGGATTATCGAGGCCGTCGCGGCCGAGGCGAGGAGCGCGGTGTTGCGCTGGTGGCGCCATACGGTCTCCGGCTCGGAATCCGCGCGGGCAAGCCGACCGATGCTGCTCAGGTATGTGGTGTTCACGAGAATGCAGCCCAAGGCAAGCTGATTCGCCGGGTCATCGATGGTCGGCGTCGATGCGCACCGGTATATCAGCAGGGTCGCGAGGCTCCACAGGCCCATGTGGTTTACCAGCCGATCGACAACAGTGCCGCCGACGAGCCATAACCGACCCGACCCGAGAACCGTGACGTAGCCGATCACCGCCCAGGCCACGACTTCCGGTATCGGTGACGACATCTATGCATCCTCTTGGTCCGGCGGAACTCGTGCCCGTCGATGGGTACTGCTGCCTCGGCCGCACTACCACGCGCCGCCGGATCAAGGCCTGAGCCCGGTGCAATACCCGACCCAGGCCCTAACCCTTGAACTCCTACCCGGCCAGTCCCACTCGAGGGAACCAATTCATCAACACGGAAAGTTCGTCTATTCGATCAGGTAGGCCGTTGTCGGATGGGTGGCGCTCCCGAAGCAGTGCTGGTCTTTCGCGCGTCCTCGGCGAATTCCTGCCAGGTCGTCGGCACGTCGTCCTCGATGACGGGATCCTCCAGACTGACGTCGTAGTCGTCATCGCCCAAGTGCTCGTGCGGGGTTGATTGATCGTCCGGAACGAACAATGGAGATTGTCGTGGCTCATCCCGTCAACGCAGACCAGAACGCGGCTGCCGTCGTCGCTGCGGCAAACCTGGCGGCAGACGCTGTCCTCGGAACGGCGGCCAACCCGATCACCCAAGCTCAGCTGGCGCAGAACACGACCGCCGCCGAGCGACAAAATCTGAACGCCGGGCTCGAAGGCCACTCGAATGCCTTGGACGCGTTGGACGACACCCCGGAGATAGTGGCAGCCACCGCGCGCGTTCAAACCGCACTGGAGCGGCTCGAGGCTATCGACCCGTAGCAAGTTCTGTGTGCTCCACAGTCTGACAACGCTCATTCGGGACAGCATCGAACATCCAGCGGTGACGAAAGTCAAGGAGGCGGGGGCGTTCCACGAGCGAGCCCACCGATCGGGCTCGGGGTCAGCCGAGCCGGTCCGGCGAACAACCTGAATTGCCGCCGATCCTGCTGCACTCGCGACGCCCTCTGAATGGGTTCGGGCTCCGCGACTTCGGAGTCTCCTACCGGACCCACGCGATTTCTCCACACTTGGTAACCGGATCGGACACAACTGGTCGATACATTGACCGCGTGTTTGCTCGTGATACATCGTGGAATCGCTTGAACCTTCTCGCGTACATATTGCATGTCGTTGCCGTCGGTGCGCTGGCTGTGGCGTGGGTGGCGATCGGGCTCGGACTGTACTCGGAGCCGGGAGCGGATCCACGGTTCGAGCTCGAAGCGGGCGGCCGCTTCGCGGCCAACCTCATGGTCTATTGGCCGTTCCTGCTTGTGATTAGCCCGGTGCTGGTCGTCACTGGCATTTTCGGGCTGATGCCATACCGGTTTGCGCCTGGCGGCACCATCGCGGGTGGGGTAGTTGCCAGTTTGTTCGCTCAGTGGGTGGGAACCGAGCTGTACTTGTCCGATTACAAGCCGGCGTTATCCGGACACCTCGACACGAGCATCGTCGCGGCGTGCTTCGCACTTGCCGCAGCGTTCGCGGCAGCCTTCTTGCACTTGTATGGCAACCGATCCGGTCGGACGCGCGCCGCCTCGATGCGAGGCGCAGCAGTGCTGGTAGTTGCCATTCTCGTCAGTGTGGTGGTCACGATTCCGCCGCTGATCGCGGGCAGCGGCACCCCGTCCGGTGTCCTGGCTGGGCTCGCACCGACCCCCATTGCGGCAGGAACTTGTCGGACTGGACCGACGAGGGACAGACGACCGTCTACACGGGCGGGGCGAAACAGTCGTATCCGCCGAAGGATGTGCCCGACAACGTGTTCGGGGTCGTGGTCACACTGCGTAACGGCACAGGCAGCGTCGAAACTACCCCGCCGACCGCGATCTCGTTCCGAGACGAGCTGCCATTACGGTCGGGTCCGCCGGGAACCGAAGTGATGCTGTATCAGCCTGGTACAGGCAACGAGTTCGCGTTTACTCAGCTGCGCGCTCCGAATTGTGAGGCCGGCAGTAGCCGGGTGGTTTCGGCGACCTACAAATATGCGGATTACGGCGGAACGAGCACGTCTCAGATTCAGGGCACGGTATCTCGTAGCGACTAACGCGCTGGCAGGGGTGTTTGATACGTCGCTGATCTGGATGTCTGTTCGTTCGAAGGCAAAGGCCTGTCGAATCGGATCGAATCACCAGGTTGGCCTGCACCTTTTCGAGCGGATATTGCAGGTGGAGCGGGTGCCCGTATATATTGGCGCAGTGATCTTCTCTTATGGAAAGGGCGCCGTGCGCCCCTGCCGGTGATCCCCGGCAAGTGGCTGGTTTCCGGCGATACGGATGACCAGACCACTCTTCTTGTTCACCCACTCGGCCTCAGCGCCTTGCACGGCTCAGGACCATGGCCCCGGCACTACTCCGATGCGCTACCGGTGCTGGTGCAAACCATCACGAAGTTGCTGAAAGATCCACCGCCGGAACTGGATTGGCCATCCGGCGAGGTCGCCCGTCTGGCCAGGAATTACTCGGCGCTGTTCGTGCGCACCGAATAGTCCGATGAGGTCGAGGCCTGACTTTCCGAACCGGATGGTGAATTCGGTTTCAACCGATACACGCACCGCTACCACCCCGCCCGCATCCTCATCGACGAGCTGCACGAAGCCGCGGCCACGTACCGATCCACCGGCGAGACCGGATTTCACCATGGCCATCAATAAGATCCAGTTCGACAGACAAGTCCAGTTTCCCCGCCCACGCCGCTGGCTCCTCGCCGGAATCCTTCCGATCATGCGACGTGACCGGGTCATCCCACGTATCGACGGCGTGCCACTCACCGATCTGATCGACAGATT
This sequence comes from Nocardia sp. NBC_01009, assembly GCF_045208035.1. Classification (NCBI taxonomy): domain Bacteria; kingdom Bacillati; phylum Actinomycetota; class Actinomycetes; order Mycobacteriales; family Nocardiaceae; genus Nocardia; species Nocardia sp. NBC_01009. Next base: position 7,563,118 of record NZ_CP108695.1, read on the forward strand.
CGAGCTCGACGCAGGTATGCAGCCCGCAGGTGGGGCATACGGTGGCCTCATCCCGGCGCACTCTCGGTCCCTGCGGATGGACGACCACTTCCACGGAAGGTCAACCATGGCAACGGGATCGAAGACACCCGTGCTCGTATGTGAATGCGGTGAGTGGGGCTGCTGGCCACTCCTGGCCGAGATCACCGTCACCGACGACCTCGTGATCTGGGATTGCTCCGAACAACCCGGTCGCCGAACACGCGACTATGGCGCGTTCGGTCCATTCCGGTTCGACCGCAACCAATACGACGACGCTCTGCGGGACCTGAGTAGGCCAATCAGCTCAGAGATCGCGTGAACACGATTCGCCGCATGTCTCGCTGCTCGCATCTCGCAATGCACTCACATGCCGCTGCGCGGGCCGCTTCATCGGTAAGCAGCTCGCGATACCAGATCCGCTGTGTGGGACCGATCTTGAAAGCGGAGCAGCAGCCATTCGTGCCGGCAGTCAGCCAGGGCTCCCGGCACCGCACCAGCTCACAGGCCGCTGGATGTCGCAGTTCGAGCCATCAACCGAACCGATTGTGCGAGACAAACTTTCCGTAATCGGAAATTTATTATTGTGTGATATGGTGAAAGCGAAATCGAATTTCCTTGTCTAGTATCGGTATTCCTGTTGGAACTGCTGTGGCGATGACTGGAGAATTCGATGGAAAAAGTTCCGAGCCGGACCGCGATGATGGCGGCGGCCGGTCGTGCGGCGCACCTGATCGTCGATCGCGAGCCGCATCTGTTCCAGGACACTGTCGCGGAGGCGCTGCTCGGCGCGCGCGCCGCCGAACTCGTCGGCTATCACCGCAAGTTCGGCGATCACCCGATACTCAGCGGCACTCGTACCCAGGTCAACGTCCGCAGTCGTTACACCGAGGACCGATTGTCGGCCAGCTTCACTCAATACGTGATTCTCGGCGCGGGTCTGGACACTTTCGCCTACCGCTCACCGCTGGCCCGAGCGATCGCAGTCTATGAGGTCGACCATCCTGCTACCCAGAGCTGGAAGCAGGAGTTGCTGACAGCCGCGGGACTGGATACCGCAGCGGTGGAATTCGTCGGAGTGAACTTCGAAGTCGGCGATCTTGCCGCCGGGTTGGTTGCGCACGGATTCGACCCGGATCAGCAAGCATTGGTGAGCTGGCTCGGCGTATCCATGTACCTGACCGAATCCGCGATAGCAGCGACACTCGCCTCGCTGGGCCAGCTCGCTCCGGGCACCGAGCTCATCATGGAATACGCACTCCCGCCCGAACTACGTGACGAACCAGGCCGCGTCTACGCGGAATTCGCACTCGGGGCCACCGCGCAACAGGGCGAGCCGTGGCTCAGCGTCTTCACACCGGAGCAGCTGACACTATTGCTCGAACGCCATGGTTTCGCAGTGGCCGAACACGTTTCACAACGCGAGGCCGTCGATGCAGCACTCTGGCAGCGCCGGGATGCACTGCACCCCGCCGATCTGTGCCGACTCGTGCGGGCAACTGTCCGACAATGAGCCGAACCAGCCAGGCACGAGCCCAGGCGAGAGTGGCTGCGAACATCCGCTCAGGCGCCGCGGGGCGCGCGCTCTCGAACGTCCGGCAACTGCCGATTTCAGTGCGGACTGCGGCGCGCGTGCCAGACGGATCGTGACGCTTCAAACAATGATCTTTCATGGAAGTGATTCACCAGACTGCCACGCCAGTTGCCCCTGGCGTGCCACCAAACACCGCACCGGGGCTTTCGATGCGCGCCGAAGTCGCCCCAGGCGGGTCAGTTGCGGGTGATCAGTCCGTCGGCGGGGACGCCGGTTTTTCGGGACCGTGACCCCGTCCGCGGTGCCGGTGAACCGGTTTACGAATCGTTGGGCTCCACCCATTGGAACCTGTGGTTGCGCAATGGGAACTGGCTCAGGTCGACCCGGTCGAGGGTGATCGTTACCGGGTGGCCGTTCAATGAGCCGCTCAGGCGCAGGTGGTCGGCGCCTTCCTTCTGGAAGGTGAATGTTGCCAGTGGTTTCGGCTTGGTGTCGCCCTGGTCGTACAGTTCGATGCGGTCGGCTGCAGCGGCGATCGTGGCCTGTACATCGACAAGGCTGTCGTCCATGCGCTGATAGGTGGCCCAGCCGGGCTCATCGAAAACCAGCTTGCGCCAGCGGGTTCGGTCGGTTGTCAACGGCGGGACGTCGGTGCCGTCCCGGGTGAACCCCGTGACGGTCCAGATGCCGTAAACCGGCGACTTCGGTGGATGTTGCTCGCGCCAGTAGTCGATGCTCATGGGGATAAAAGCGGTGGAGACCCAGATTCCCAGCAGCACTTGCGCACCTGCGGCAACCCGCCGAGATCGCTTGGTGTGGAACGGATATGGCGCAGTAGATACACCGGCGGGCCGGTCGAGAAACAGCACGTTCACCAAACGCCGTGCCTCCGGCGCCAGCAACAGCAGCGACATCAGCATCAGGTGCCCGGACAGGGTCCGGACATGCACGCCGAAGCACATATCCATCACGAACACCATGGCCATGTCGACCATTACCAAGATCGCACCCGCAATCCTGGTCCGTGGGATGAAAAGCAGTATCCCGCCCAGCACCTCGGCGGCGCCGAGCAGTGCCTCGTAGGGCTGTGAGACGCCGACCTGATTCCACAGCACATCCAACGGAGTGAAGTCCCCATACGGTGTGAGCAGCGTGCGCAGCGCGGGCGCGGGCATTTGTGTCGGAATCAGTTTCCCCAGACCGTAATTCATCATCTCCCCGGCGACACAGAGCCGGATGAACACGAAGAACCAGCCCGCCAGCCGCCGATACTCATGCCGTTGGTCCAGCAGCGTCCACACCGCGGTCCCTACGACGCTGACCACCAGGATGCAGAACAGCAGCACCCAGAAGATGAGCTGGTCGCGGCCGCCGGTCGTCACCAACGGAACGTCGGTGGCGCCGAACACCTGCCGCCCCACCCATTGCAGGAACGGCTGCAGCAGCTGCGTCTGCCAGGTCGAGGGATCCGCGAGCGACGACCACCCGGCGACGAGCCACCCCGCGAGAATCGAGAGCAACTGTGGATACAGCAGACAGTACAGTCCAAAATACAGGAAGCAGAACCGGAACGCGATGCGGGTGAACGGATTCCAGCGTGCGGGCCCCACCCGATCCGGTGTGTCCTGCGCGGCGATCGTGCTGATGGCACCCCCTCTCCACCATTCGAATCGGCCACGCTGGAGTGTTCTCGGTGTGTGGACACCAGCTGTCATGCTGTGGCGGGACTGGACCGGCCTGCTGCTCGTATGTGGCATATTCGCTTCACCTCGAGGTGTCTCGTGGCACGGTAGTCGATCTTGATTGCTGTACTGTAGCTGACGAAGAGAATGCGGAGGCCGCTGTCTCCGTTGAGGAGTCGGCACCGATCGCCGACTGGGATTGCACCACCAAGCCGTTCGAATCAATCCAACGCTGAGGAGATCCGCATGTCCCGAACTCCGAAATCTCGCGCCGAACTCGCAGCGCTCATCGGTGGAGCGGCACTGGCCGCTGCGGTCTTTTCGGCGGTTGCTGAGGCGTCGCCCGTCCCGCCAAGCCCCTCGGGTGCGGCCGGTCCGGTCCTGGCGCCGGGCGGTAACGACGGCAGCAAGGACCCTCAGTGCAAAGGCGGGAACAACGGTAAGGACCAGGACAGCGACGATCAGTGCACAGACGGGGACAAAGACGGCGACAGGCACCGACACCGACACCGGCACCGGCACCGGCACGGCCATTGACCTGATCTCAAACCGCTTGCCCAGCACCGTTGCTCGGTGTGTCCAGGTGCCGGTAGATGGTGGGCCGAATGACGCCGAACTCGGCGGCAATCTGCGCGACGGTGTATTTACGTTTGCCGGCCGCGTCGAGCTCGTCGTACATCTGCCAGACCAGCTGCACCTGACGGCAACCGAGCTTCGGCTTCTGGTCGCCGGTGCGTCCGCGGGCGCACCGGCGACCAGGCCGTCGCGGGTGCGCTCGGACATCGTGTCGAAAACGCTCGAACAGCGCGGCGTCGATCTGGTGGTGCTCGATCAGGGCATCGATACCTCGACCGCGCTTGGGCGCATGTCCTTCCAGATCCTCGGCGCCATTGCCGAATTCGAGCATGCCCTGTGCCGCATGATCGGCCGTGTGCTCGGCGACATCGCTCGCGAGCGGGCGGGTAGTCTCACCGTCTGCAGGATCAATGTCGATTAAAATCCCGGCACTGCACCGGAATATCAAATCATGTCGATGTCGACGCTGATCCTCTTCCGAAACGGTCGACCGATCCACGCGACCGTGGGGTATCCGGTCGAAGGTCGAATTATGATGCTGCTTGCGGAGACGGTGCCATTGCGGACACGCGCAGTAGATCGAAGCCCCGCCCAGTCAGGGCCGGATGAACCCGCGGTAATGCCGCTGGGCGGGCGACTGGGGAATGAGACGCAATGCGGTTCCGGACATCCCATAATGCCGAGTTGAGTGTATTCGGGCAGGGCGTTATCGCAGGATAACCTCGATGCCCTTCTCATCGAAGATCTCCAAGAGCAGATCGAACATGGTTTGCCCGGCATCCACGGCCTGGTCTGTCAGCAGATGCTCCCGCGCCACATCGGAGTGCAGCAACTCCAGCGTGAATGGGCTGCAGGCGCCCCATCCTCCGTGTAGGCAGTCCCACAGAGCATCGAGGTTCCAGCCGAAATAGCCCCCAGGGCCGTTGATCGCTTCCCCGAGCGCGCAGTAGAAGCTGACGATGTCGGTGACAGCCTGTCCATCCAGTGTGAAGACTTGGCCTGCGGCAGAATCCGGCCTGCCTCGGCGCTGGTAGGCACTCGTCCAGAGCGCCACCGCCAACCACGCGGTCCTGTCCTCGGTGTCGAGCCGGTGCCAGATGTCGCGTCGGTTCAGCCGACCGTCCCGGATCAGGTTCCAGACCCACTCACCACCGAAATGCGCGTTATCGCAGTACAGCGTCACACTGAGGTCGACCAAACCCGAATCGAGGCTCGATGGACGAGCAGCGGTGACCGCGTTGTGGCCGGTGGCGGTGAACGGCATCCCAGGCTGACGTCCAACGGAGCCAAGGAACTTCCAGCGTCCTGCTTGCCCACTCCGTTTTCGTAGTTCCTGGTTGTGTGTCGCGGGCGGTCGTGCGGCCCAGCGCTCAGTCGGTGGCGAGGGGGATATCGCCGGTTGTCTTGCTGTAGCCGAGGGCCTCGACGATCCGGCCGTCGCGGACGTGCATGAGGTTGACGCCCTCGACCCAGTCGTTCTCACCGGTGCCGAAGCGGTACTGCCAGCGGATGGTCGCGCGGTCGCCCGCGACGATCACCTCCTGCGGCTGGAACTGGGTGGCGGTGTCCTCGACCAGGGTCTTCCAGAACAGCAGGCAGGCCTCCCGGCCCACGACCCGCTCGCCGGCTGGTGCGGGCTGCACCGATTCCATGACGCAGTCGTCGTCGACAAGGTCGTCGAGGAGCTCGGGGTCGCGATCAGTGAAGGCGCGGTTGAACCGGTCCATGACCTCGGTGGTGGTGCGCATGCTGAGCTCCTCGGGTAGGGAAAGATGGGTGCCATGGAATCCTGCTGCCGCCGGAAGCCGGTGGGAAACAGTCTTTTCTGGTTCCAGGTACAAGCAGGATTTGGAACGCCAGGTCATTCGTTCACCTCCACGGCCGCGCGTATCGCGCGGACCAACAGGGTTGTCAGTGGTTGCGGTGCTTGCGCGGTCCAGACCACGGCCGCCTCGATGGGCGGCGCGTCGGCGATGCGGACTATGCGGTTGTTGGCGTCGGCGTAGCGGCGACCCAGGGATTCGGGCGCGAGCCAGATGCCCTGCCGGCGGGCGGCGATGATCGGACCGTCGGCGGTGTCGGCGACGGTCGCCTGCGGCGATCCGGGATCGGGGCGCAGGGCGGCGGCCCAGTGCCGTTCGGCCGCGGCGGACATGAAGATGCCCGGCAGCACCAGGGGAGCGGAGGTCAATTCCGCCAGCAGTACCCGGTCCCGGTCGGCGAAGGCGTCGTCGTGGGCGAACACCGCCACCCAGCCGTCGGAGCCGATGACGGTGTGGCGCAGTCCGCTGCCCTCGATCGGCAGCCACATCAGCGCCGCGTCCGCACGACCCGCTTCGAGTTCGCACCGGGTCTCGGCCATGGACCGCACGCTGACCAGCACGACCCGCAGGGTCGGATCCGCGGCCTCCAGCTCGTTCGCGACCCGGATCAGAAACGGGGTCGTGGAGCGCGGGCAGAACACCACCCGCAGTCGGCTGATCGATTGCCCCGCAGCCTGATTCACCCGGGCGGACAGCTCTGCCAGACCGCTCACCATGGCGCCCGCGCCCTCGGCGAAGATCTCACCGGCCTCGGTGAGTCGCACGCCGCGCGAATCCCGGACCAGCAGGTCCGCGCCGAGCGCCCGCTCCAGCTGCTTGATCTGCGCCGAGAGAGTCTGCTGGGTCAGGTGCAACCGGGCCGCCGCCCGGGTGATGTTGCCTTCCTGCGCCACGGTATGGAAGGACTCGAGCAGCCGAATGCTCAACTCCGGTAAGGCCGATCGGGGCCGGCGGTCGTACCGCCACCTGTCCTGGTCCACGGCATCGGAACCGGCCATGGCGTCAGGCTTCCGCGATGCTCGCGGACCTGGATCCGCGAGTCGACCAGATCGCAATGGAGGCAAGCGCACTCAATGCCGCGCCGAACCAGAGCACCGCCGACAGGGCGACATTGTCGGTGATGAGTCCACCGAACAGCGCGCCGAGCGCGATGGCGAGGTTGAACATGGCGGTGTTCAGTGCGGTGGCTGCCTCCATGGACTCCGGCTGGGCGCGCAGGATCCAGGTCTGCACGCCGACCGGGATGCCGCCGAAAGCCAAGCCCCACACCAGCAGCAGGCCCAGCGCGGCCACCGCGGTACCGCCCACCATAGCGACCAGCACCAGCACCGTCCCCAACACGGCACTGATGGTGATGAGCGCGACGCGGACATTGCGCGCGGCCACGGCGCCGGTGAGGAAGTTGCCGATGATCCCGGCGATTCCGAAGCCCAGCAGAGCCGGGCCGATCGCCGCCCGGTCCAGTCCGGCCAGGTTCTGCAAGATCGGGCTCACGAAGGTGAAGGCCGCGAAATGCCCGCTCACCAGGAGGAAGGTGACGAGCACACCGGCCCGCACCACCGGATCACGGAATTGCCGCCCGAGGGTGCGCAGGTGCACGGCCTGGGTCGCGGGCAGCTGCGGCAGCAGGGCGAGCAGCGCCACGACCACGACCAGTCCGAGACCGCCGAGCACCCCGAACGCGATACGCCAGTCGGTCAATTCGCCGATCAGCGTGCCCGCCGGGATGCCGAGGACGTTGGCCGCGGTCGCGCCGCCGAAGGCGATGGCGGTGGCCTGCGGCACGAACTTCTCGGGCACCATGCGTACCGCGATGCCGGCGGCCAGCGCCCAGAATCCGCCGATGGCGATGCCGATCAGAAACCGCGAGGCCAGCAGCAGCGCGAAATTCGGGGCGAAGGCCGAGAGCAGATTGGCGCCGACCATCAAGGTGATCAGGCCCAGCAAGACGACCCGGCGGTCCAGACGGCCGATGGCCACGGGCAGGATGGGCGCGGTCGCGGAGGCCACCAGGCCGGGCACGGTCACCATCAGCGCGGCGGTGCCCTCCGAGACTCCGAGCGCGCTGCTCACCGAGGAGAGCAGGCCCACCGGCAACTGTTCGGACGTCACCACCGCGAATGTGCCCATGGCTACAGCCGCGACGCCGAACCAGCGCCGCAGCGGCACCTGTTCGGCAACGGATTCCGTTGCGGGTGAGGCAGATACGGTCGTCATGCGAAAACTCCTTGATCGGGTCGGGACCTTCCGGGCACCGGGCTCGGAGACCTCGGTGGCAGGGGCGCACCGGACTCGGGTTCTAGAATGAGCGGCCGGCAACCGCCGAACAACGATCAAGAAAGCAATACCGCATTAACCGCGGAGTTAACGAGACAGGGACTTCGTGGAGTTACGCGATATAGAGATCTTCCTGACGCTGGCCGAGGAGCTGCATTTCGGGCGGACCGCCGAGCGGCTCAATGTCACCCCGGCGCGCATCACGCAGGCGATCAAGAAGCAGGAGCGGCAGATCGGCGCGCTGCTGTTCGAGCGGACCAATCGAGTGGTGCGGCTGACGCCGGTCGGTGAGCAGTTGCGCGACGATCTGCGTCCGCTCTACGAGGGGCTCGAACACAGCGTGCGGCGGGCCAAGCTCGCCGCCCAGGGGCACACGGCGAAGTTGCGCGTCGCCCTGCTGCCCTTCAATTATGAAGGGCTGCACCGCTATTGGGACGAGTTCCGGCGCCGGCACCCGCAATGGGAACTGCGGCTGCACCGGCTGTCCTTCGTCGACCCGTTCGGTCTGCTTCGCAGCGGCCAGTACGACGCGATCGTGGTCTGGCCGCCGGTCGCCGACGACCTGACCCTCGGCCCCGTCCTGTTCCGTGACGCTCGCGTCTTGTCGGTCAGCCACGATCATCCGCTGGCGGACCGCGACTCGGTATCGGTCGAAGACTTCGCCGACTATCTGCACACCTTTGTCCCGGACGCGCCCCGGGAATGGGAGGAAACCTACCTGCCCTTCACTACCCCGAGCGGCCGCCCAATACCCCGTGGCAAACCCGCCACCAACCCCGACGACCTGATCGACTGGATCGGCAACGGCGATATCATTCACCCTTTCCCCGCCCACGTGCTCTATCACTGGGGGGTGACCCACATTCGCTGGATCCCCATCACTGATATGCCACCGCTGCCCTACGCGCTGGTTTGGCGCACCGACAGCGAGCCGGTACGCGCACTCGCGAAAGTGATCAGCGATCTGGGCGACGCTCCATAGCCTTCGACCGGGGCAAGCCCGTCAGACAGTCCGACGGGCTCGTTCCTCTGTGCGAGCCGATCAGCGGTAGGAACCGGCGGTCAGGTCCGCTAGGACGTTGGGGCCCTTGGGCTCCCAGTTCAGCTCGTCGATTCCGGCCTGACCGGTGACAGACTGACTGAGGGCCAGGGCGTCGGCGAAGAGCTCGCCCAGCTCGGCTCGGGCCTGGTCGAGGGGCCAGACCTTGGTTTCACCGGAGACACCGGCCGCCCGGCCGGCGGCCGCGGCCAGGTCGGCGACCGGGACCGCGGGCTCACTGATGCCATGCCAGGTCGAACCCGCCGGGGCCGCGTCGACGACCTTGGCGAAAAGGTCTGCCAGGTCGTCGATGTGAACCATGGGCCACACGACTGTGGGGTCGGCGACGACCACGGGAGCCTCGTGCTTGCGAGCGAGATCGACCAGGAGAGCGGGGATTCCGCCGCCCCGGCCGTGGACGATGCCGGGGCGGATGACGGCCGCGCGGACGCCCGTGTCGGCGAGCGCGAGGACTTGGCGTTCGATGTCGGGACGGTACCCGACGATGGGGATCGGGTTGGTGGGCGTGGTTTCGTCGGCGCCGTCGGTCGCGCCGAGCACCCAGACTCCACTGGTGTAGACGAACGACTTGCCCGTGCCGCGCAGCGGATCGGTAAGCGCGGCAACCGCGGCCGCGTCGATTGCCGCATCGCCGCTGGGGGTGGCCAGGTTGATGACGGCGTCGATGTCGGGGGTGACCGCGGCGGTCAGCGACGCGGGGTCGGCCAGATCTCCCGTGCGGGTCTCGTACTCACTCGCGCTGGAATCGGTGCCGGGACGCTCGAGCGCCACGATGTCATGTCCGAGGGACGAGAGGTGTTCGGCGACCGCGGAACCCACGTAGCCGCTCGCACCGATGAGTAGTACTCGCATGAAAATCTCCTCCTGGTTGTAGAAACCGCCCAGGCTGCGCTGCAGCCCTGACGGTACCCCGGTACGGTATTACAGGTCGAAGTGTTTCCGCCAGTCGTGGCTACTGGTTGGTTGATTGTGCTGTTGTCCTTCCGGCTTAGGTATGTCGCCTTCAGCGCGACGGCCATCATCCCGGCTTCACCGAATGCTCTGTAATGCCGAATATCGTGCGGGTTCTTAGCCCGTTCGAGTGTGTGGTTATGTCAGCCAATTCTGGCAGCCGAACACCCATGGACAGCCGGGGGTTCTGCCGGTCCGAGCGTGTTGTCAACCCGCAGCGGTGGGGCCGGGTTGGATGGCGGCGCCGAGAGCGCGGGTGAGCAACCCGAGATCGAACGCGCGGTCACGTTCGATCTCGGTCATCCGCCACCGTCCTTCACCGCCATTCACTGCCCTACCGGCGCGCCGGTGCTCGGTAAGCCAGCTGCGCACATGTTCACCGAGTGAACTGTCGGGGGCGATCGAGACAGGCTCTCCGCGTTCTGCTGCGGCGAGTGCGTCGGCGAGGCCGGGAGTGTCGGTCAAGCCGTGCAGACTGGTGAGCCGTCGTACTTCGGTGACCGCATCGACGGGGCCGTCGTAGCCGGGTCGAACAGCCGGATCGTTGCGTGCTTCGGCGAACCAGGGTGCGATCTGTGCACTCATCAGGGGGCCGTTGAGTGCCTCGAACGTAGGCAGACGGCCGGTGAACTGTTCGATCAACCGTAGGCAACGCCCGTGGGGGCGGTCGTGGTTGTTGTCGAAATCGTCGTCCTCGTCGAAATCGTCGTCCTCGTCGTCCTCGTTGTCTCCCATAGCGAATCCGACTTCGAGCATGTGGGAGAGCAGGCGGTCGGGATCGGCGCCGTGCCGTAGGTGCGGGTAGGGGCAGGTCGGATCGAACCCCGTGATCAACACGCCATCGACCGCATAGGCGAACGCAGGAGACGCGTAGTCGTGCCGCAGCACCGATAGCGCCTCGGTTCCGTGTGACAACGCGGAGGTCAGGCTGATGCCGTTGAACCCGCCCGACTCGAATACGACGGTCCACCCGCCCAGCGGTAACGCCATCGCCATCTCGGGATATCCATCGTCGACGTTGTCCAGGTCCCCGACATCCGACCACGTGCGGGTCGCGAACGTGCCGGGCAGACCGCCCATTCGCCGCAACGCCTCCGCAGCGTCCACATCACGGATGAAGGTGAGACAGTAGATCTCCCCCAGCGAATCTCGTCCCCCACCGTCCGCCCACGCCAAATCATCGACAGCCACTGGATCACCTTTCGTCAAGCAAGGCTGCACGTGAGTCTAACGTGCTCGCCGCGCGGCGAATTTTCTTGTGCCGCTGCGCTTCCAGGTCTTTGCCGCGGATTTCTGCACAATCCGATACGGCTACAGCTGGTTTCGCCGGTGCTCGGCATAGGTGCGCTGAGCTTCCGCGATCTTCCCTGCAGCGTTTTCGAGCTGTCGCGCGGCGGGTGCTTACAGAAGGCCGCCGCGTCGTTGACTGAGTACGACGCCGCCCGAGCAGCAGGCCAAATCCGAGGGCGACAGAGCTGGCCTTACTTGACAATAGCGAGCAGTAATGCCGCATACCGCGCGGTTCGAGCTCGGCACGACCTGCTGGCCGGTGGGCTGGACTGGTTGCCGCTCAAGACATGAACTGCCACCGAAATCCGCTCCGATCTCTCGGCAGGACAGCCCAACGGCGCGTGATCACGTCCTCACTGCTGCCATCTTGGGGCTAGTGCCCGCGGGCTCCGCGAGTGGTACCCGCCTCGGGCCCCATCGGGGGGCAGCGACCACGAATAGTGCAGACATCGAATACGTGCCCTCCACCAGTTGCAGTTCCGACGCAGCACGCAACCTTCGGCCCAAAGAAGTCGGTACCCCTACGGGTCGGCTCGGTGGTCTGCGCCTTACCGGACCGGCTGACCTCCGGCAGCAACGCACTCTCGAGCCGCGATCCGAGGCGGTCGACGCGGGTCTCCCGTCGGCCGAACACTAATGCAGACTTCGAGTCCGATCACTCAGCCCACAATCCCGACAAGGAACGCGACCTTCAGCGCCGAAACCGATTCCAGGGCCGTCTTGTCGCGCGCCGGGTACGCTCGCTCGTCCGGAGTTCCATCGAGGGACCGACCTCCATCACGGCAAATTCAGTGCCGCGGCAGCTTCGAGGGTGGTGATTTTCTCTCCGTATCCGGCCAAGTGTGCAGCATGTCGGTACCGGCAGACACAATGCAGGACATGGAAAACGGTGATGACAACGACGCGGCCCAGCCCTCCCCGGCCGTGAACAGATGGACGGTCGGTCTCACCTGCGCCGCGATCGCCGCGACCGGCTACCTCATCGCCTGGCTGGTGCACGAGCCGGAGCCGTCGGAGCCCACAGCTCGGGCCGAAAACTCCTATGTCACTCCGCCGGTCGCGTTTCCGGTGCAGATCCCAGGCTGTGATGTCGTGGAACCTCCGCGGGAAGGGCAAACGTTCGGGATGGTTCACTCCGTCACATACGAATACGACAATCCGTCCTATCCGTGGTTCTCCGGTCCCAAGGCGGGCGCGATGACGCAGGCGCTGCAGGATGGGCTGCCCGGTGATGTCGAGATCGCCTTCGCCCCGGTAACGCGCTCGCTGGTGTTCCAGCCGATCCTCGGCGATGCCACGCAGAACAAGGAATTCGGCGGTTGGACCAGTGCGAACGCCACGCTGCTGCGCGGTGACCGAGCGGGCGCGCTGTCGGTGACCGTGCGCCAAGCCACCAAGCCGATTCCACCGTGCGTCGCCGGCGAACTCGACGAACGGCGCCACCTTCCCGATGGCACGATCGTCGATACCGATGACACCTGGTATGAGATCAACGGGGTTCGCACCCTTACGCGCGACGCCACCGCTTACCTGCCCGACGGATCCGTCGCCCACGCGAACGCCACCGATCAACCCGCTGAGGGCAGCGGCCGTCCCCGAGCCGTCCCCTTGGCCATCGATGAACTCGTCGCGCTCGTGACCGATCCCGAACTACGCATCAGCGCGCCGGTTCCGCCCGGAACGTCGAGCCCGCCCGAGGTCTGCCTGCCCTTCTCGAAATCCGGCGCGGTGATCGATCAGGCCCAGGCTCGTCGATGGGATGCGGTGCTGGCCCAGATCCCGCTCGACGGTGTGACCCTGGACCGGCCATTGGGGACGCTGCTGCCAGGGCATAGGGGCGGCGGCGTGTGCCAGGCGGTTCGAGTAACCACGCCCGGCCGGCAATCGCGGTTGGCCATCGTGATCAGCACCGAGCAACCCCTCCCGCAGGAGCCCGATACTTCCTCTTACGGCGGCGCGACGCGGCGGCTGCCGGACGGGACTGTGGTCGAGTCCAGCGAGCTGGGAAGCTCGCCGTCCCGCACCGTCACCGTCACTCGCCGGTCCGGGGTGCAGATCCAGGTCAGCTCCACCGATGCCGCCGATGAGCCTCTGCCGTTCGCGGTGCTGGAGGAGATCGCCCTGAATCCGGGACTCGAGGTGTCGCGATAAGGACGATTCCCGGGCTGCGCAATCTCGTGCTCGCCGCCGCGAGGGGCGTAATCACCAGCGCCGGTGCGGTGGTGGTCCTCTCGCGACCCGAGGATAGTACGCGCAAGATCACCAGAACCACGCGGATTCCGCTCCGGGTTCCGCCGTCAGTTCGTGCCGGTATCAACACGAACGGGGTATGGCTGGGGCTCGTGGAGTTCACCGCCTCTACCGGCAACGGACGCGGCCAGCTCGCGATGCGGCAATGGTGCCCCGAGCACTCCCTAGCACCGCCGCCGAACTCCGCAGGCAAAGGCGATCGCCGCCATGGTCTACGTGACCGGTAGCTGCGAGAGTCACTCGTCGGACACGGAGGAATTGTGCGACAAACGAATACATGCACTCCACCGGTTGGCCAGAAAGGGCAAGGGCGAGTCGAGACCAACCAATGGTGCGCGAGCCGAGCGATAGCCGAGCGAGACAGCCCGAACCGGCGCCGCCGGTAGCCCGAATGCTCTAAGGCCGCGCCCATTCAGGGTTTTCGGAGAGCGCTCCTCAATTCGGGTAGGATCGCGCAAGCTGTATGAGTGTCAACTCAGGCTGCGGCCGTGGCAGGGCGTCATCCTGAACCTGTTCCGCGATTTCGCGAACTTCGCTATGGGCATCTGGAGCGAGGTCGCCAATTGTTGAGACAAGCAGAGCCTGTGTGAGCCGGGCGACCAGCCTGCACGGATCACAAAGCCGCTCCACCAGCACAAAAACAAGAAGCCCCCGCAAAGCGGAGGCTTCCCTACATGCCAAAACGGCCTAACCGACCCTGGCCGGCGTTCTTCCGGTCACGGGTTCGAGTATGGCCGTCATGGTGGAGCCAAGGGGACTCGAACCCCTGACCCCCACAAAGAGGTTCATGAGACTAATCGGTCCGGCGAGACCTCGATGTTCGGCACCGACACCAACGATCGCCCCCGCGACGGCAACGAAAGTGGCCGCACCCTCCGACTATGAAGTCGCCGAATTACGTTCGGCCACAACGGAAATACAGCGCACAGCGAGGAACTCCCGTCGAGTCCGAACTGCACGACCTCCCCACCGGGCTACCCCGAACGCACCCCCACAACGGATACTCAACCCTCTATGACCCGCTCGCCAGAACGTCAAGTCGACCGGCGGCAACCCAGCCTCCCGGCCCACTGCGTCCAAGACGGTCCGTGACACCCGAGCAGACGACTGAGCAGGGAAAAAGGCAATACGGCCGACGATCTCCCTTCGGCTCCGCGAGCAGTCCTCCCCCCGGTAGGCACCCGACGTCGACGTCACATCGATGACGAAAGAGTGGGGTAACTGTGGGGCCGGCTCAAGTCTGCACCCACACCCGCGAACCGCCACACGATACGCAACCTGCACCGCGAGTTACCTCGAACGCTCGGTAGCGCCGATTTCCGTGCAGTCGTCTTGCCTACGGTCTGTGGCGTTGCCACCCTCGGTCGCCGGTCGCATCCCCGGCAGCGAGCGTCAGGATCATGTCCCGTGATGGCGGCCGGGGCCCCGCTCAGGCAGACAAAATGCACCCTGAATAGACGTGATAGATCCTCCGACTCGGAGGTCCGCGCCTTGGGCGGGTGGCCTTGGCGGCTGTGTATACCGGCGAAAGCGTGGGGTAACCGCGAGTAGCGGCGTCGAATAAGTGTGGCCACTCCGCGACGAGATCAAATCCCGGACACGGGGTCAGATCACCGAGTGCTGCCCACCCACGCGTGACCTTCCAGTCGGCAGCGCGAATCGGTTCCGCATGTTTCGACAGCGGATCGGCCGCCGTTGGTCCGTCACTCCGGCGGGTGCCGATCCTTGCCCCGGCCATCTCGGAGGGTTTGCTGTAGTTCGCTGTTGATGCGCTGGGCTTCGGCGAGCTGATCTTCGAGGATGACGATGCGGCACGCGGCCTCGAGTGGGTTGCCTTCGTCGACGAGTTGCCGGACCCGAGCCGCGATACGCAATTGGTAGCGAGAGTAGCGGCGGTGGCCACCCTCGGAGCGTTGCGGGGTCAGCAGTTCAGCGGCGTCGAGACCGCGCAGGAAGGCTTGAGTGACTCCGACGATTTCCGCGGCCCGGCCCATGCTGTAGGCGGGGTAGTCATCGTCATCGAGCCGGTCGGCGGGCGTGCTGTCAGGGTTCGCTTGCGGATCTTCCACTACACCTCTCGAGGATTTCATGCCCCCAGGCCCCGGCGCATACAGCGCCGGGGCCTGGGGTCGATCTATCTGTTGTTCAATTCCGACTATCGGCCGGCAAGGCCGGTGTCGCACACCGCGTCCGGACATGTCCACAATGACGCGTAGTGCGTATGTGTTTGCTCGTAGACCACCTCCCGGTTCGTAGGATGCGCACCCCGCGCCAACCAGCGACGCGGTCCCGCCCGGAAACTCGTCGAGACGCTTCCTGCGCTTTCTTGCGGTGTTCTTCGTCCCCTCCGGCGGTAAACCAAACATCAACTACTTCACCCCAGCCGGAGGGGACGGCCGAACCTAACATCTTCCGGGCAGTTCATCTCTGCCACGGCCACCGGACTTCCTACTCTCTGAACAAGAGCGACAGTACAACAGTCTGCATCGGTTGTCTACATTCACCACTACAGATTTCTTCTTCGCCGATCCGTAGCCCACTCCACCATTGACGGCCGCAACCGCTCGACTGTCACGAGCGGCAACCATTGCGAGGCAAGACACGCCCAACAGCGCTCCCCGGCCCGGTCAACAGCACGTGGGTGCACGAATAAACCCGGCGTACAGGCCTTTCCTTGCCGGGACGGCGCGCCCGAAGCAGCGCACCATCCCACAGGGTTACGCCAGGGACGAATCCTGTCGACGCTCGCTGGTTGCACACAGTCACCCCCGGTGCTATAAGAAATATGCACCCACTGGCACAGATTATCTTGCCAGCAGATTCGAGATGAAAGGACAGTTGGAGGTGGCGACCATGTTGATGCGTACCGATCCGTTCCGGGATCTGGACCGGTTCACACAGCAGGTATTCGGCACTGCGGCACGTCCGGCGGCGATGCCGATGGATGCGTGGCGCGAAGGCGAGGAATTCGTGGTCGAGCTGGATCTACCCGGCGTCGATCCGGATTCGCTGGATCTGGATGTCGAACGCAACGTACTCACCGTGCGAGCACAGCGTTCGGAGTTGAACGCGGGCCGGGAATTGATCGCCGCGGAACGAGCACGGGGTGTGTTCAGTCGGCAGTTGTTCCTCGGCGAGTCCCTCGACACCGAGGCCATCAGCGCCGACTACAACGATGGTGTGCTGCGACTTCGCATCCAGATCGCGGAGAAAGCCAAGCCACGCAAGATCGACATCGAACGCAGCAACCGACGGCAGGTCATCAACGCCTGACGCGAACGAGTACGCCGGAAAAACGAACAGGTACTCCGCGAGCCCGGCCATCTCGGCCGGGCTCGCGTCGTGCACGTCCCTGCGCAGCACCTCAACCGGCCGAACAGCCGCTCGCTGAGACCGACCCGATCGTGTGGGAGGCCGGAACAACGCGACGAGCGTTCGCTGTCCTCGTGACTCCGGTCGACCGTGTCGAGTGCTGGTCCACGAGCCCCGGACGTGCGGATTCTGCGGTTCATGGCATAGTTGGCTTTGAGACCGGGCGTATCGAAGTGATCTGCACGGCTCACCTACAGAGAAGAAGTTGTTAAAAACATGGCTCAAGGCAGTGTGAAGTGGTTCAACGGTGAAAAAGGCTTCGGCTTTATCGCTCAAGACGGAGGCGGCCCTGACGTCTTCGTGCATTACTCGGCTATCGGCGGGGCGGGTTTCAAGTCGCTCGAAGAGGGCCAGCGCGTGGAGTTCGAGGTAGGCCAGGGCCAGAAGGGTCCGCAGGCCCAGGATGTCCGCGCTATCTGATCCAGCGTGACCTGTAAAGGCTCCGCACCATCGAGGTGCGGGGCCTTTCTCATTCGTGTAGCGCCGGGCTCCGCCAGGCATTCAACAAGCCGGCCCGATCCCGAAAGAACAGCGCGCCCGCAAAAGCGGAACGCGAACACGCCGTGAACGACCGCTCATCAAGCGGCAGTGTCGGGTTCGTCACGCGCCGGTAGGAACGGGGTCGCATCAGGTGACCGTCCTTGCTCGATGCCGCGCCCACGCGCTAGTTCGGCATCGAACGCCGCACCCATCAGCACCGCGAGATTCGTGATCCACAACCACACCAGGAAGACCACCGCAGCGGCCAACGAGCCGTAAACCTTGTTGAACGAACCGAAATTCGCGACATAGACCGCGAATCCGGCTGAGGCAGTGGTCCAGACAATTACCGTAAGCACACTTCCCGGTGTCAGCCAACGGAACCCAGGGTGCCGAACATTCGGCGAGGCCCAGTAGAGCAGCGCGCACACCAAACTCACCAGCACAGCTAACACAGGCCACTTGAGTACATCCCAGATCCGGACACCCGCCGAGCCGACACCGAGCCACGCCCCGATCTCGCGAGCCACCGCTCCGGTGGCGACCACCCCGACCGTGCACGCCGCGACGACGACCAGCAGCGCGACGGTCAATCCAAGCCGCAGTGGCAACGTCTTCCACATCGAACGGCCTTCATCGATCTCGTAGATCGAGTTCGCGGCGCGAATGAACGCGCCGACGTAGGCGGAGGCGGTCCACACCGCGACGGCAAGCCCGGCCATCGCCACGGGCCCCGACAGCGAACGTGCATTCTGCAGATTCTCGATCGCGTCGACGAGAAGGGCGATACCGCTGCCCGGTCCGAGCTGCTCAACGGTGTCGATCAGCGTATCCGTCGAGCTGGGCTCCAGCATGCCGAGAACCGCAGTGAGCACCAACAGACCCGGGAAGAGCGACAGCACGCTGTAATAGGTCAGCGCCGCAGCCCAATCCGTGAGCTTGTCCGACCAGACCGCGCCAATCGTGCGCCACAGCGCATCACGCCAGGACCTCCACCGCAGGTCCGTCGGGCCCGACACCCGCTCAACAGTCATCCACGCACCTCCCGGCCAGCACGCGAATACCCAGGCGCCGTCACCCAAAACACATGGCCGGCTACAGGTCGTGAGCCTCCGGGCCTCGATTGATCGCACTTTGTCGACAAGCCACGCCCGAGACTGGTCGCGGGCAGCGCTGGTGCACCTCGAGCGCAACCCTGAGTCCGGGCGCAAGCCACGGCGTCCAGGTCAGGAACAGCCACCCTCCCACACGTCCCCCAGCATGATGAAAACATTGGGGCGAAACCGTGGGGTAAACGTGGGGTCGGCGCAAATGAAGCAGGTCAGGACCGGTGCGATACCGGTCCTGACCTGTATTAATACGTGGACCTTGGGGGACCTTACTACAACACGAAAACGCAGGTAGAAGCCCTGGAGACCCTGATCCAGAAGCTGCCCGACACCACGACAACCGCCCAGCGGCCCAAACCGCGACGCGCACGGCAACTCGACGCCGACCGAATCGCGAAACTGATCACCGAATACCAGACCGGATCCACCGTGTATGAACTGGCCGCCCGATTCGATATCGAACGGCGCACGGTCAGCACTATCCTCCACCGGCACCATGTGCCCATGCGCCGCCACGGCCTGTCCCCCGAACAAGTCGAGACCGCCGTCCACCTCTACCAGCTCGGATGGTCCCTCACCCGCGTCGCACAGCATCTCGACGTAGCCCACACCACCATCCTGACCGCACTCCGCCAACACGGAATACCCACCCGAGACACTCACGGAAGACCTCGGTAGCGGGCGCATGACCATGCCCTCCATCCGAGTAACAGCACTGGGCCGGCCTCGGATGAACGATCCGGCTTCTTCACGCGCGGCGCCTGCCGAGGATGCCGCCGACTACCTCCCGTCGACCCTGACAACACCTGTGACCAATGCTTCTGCCAGCACATCACGCCCCTCTTCTTCAGCCCGAAGTGCCGCACGCAGGGATACGATGCGCTGCTCGCGATCTGCCAACACAACCGCGATCGCCTGCTGTTGTTCGAGTCGCGGCACGGGAACCTCGAGGTCGGCGAGTGATTTTGAAGCCGCTTCCATAGGTGTGTCAGTTCAGATGTGTCAGGGGGCAAACAGCCACTCGAGCTGTGCCGCAGTGAGCTTGGGTGATGCCAAACCCGTCGGTGACCTCGACAGGGCTGATGGGTTGGTATGCGGTGGTACGCCAAGGACAAGCTCACTACGAGATAACTTGCAGGGCAGGGTGTTACGTAACGATCGGGTGATCGCGTGCCGGTTCGGGCGTCCAGATCGACGCGTGGTTGTGGATGTCCGCGTCGAAGGACTGCATCGCCGGCGCGTGCCGCGACGACGGGAATTCGGCGCTCATCGGGTACGCGAGGCCGGATGTCTCTATGCTCCAGTAGGTTTGATCTCCGATCTGGTTGCTGACGGTTAAGTTGGCGAACATCTGCCAGGTGGGCTTCTGGGAAGCTGTCTTCGATCTGCCGGAGCTGGTGCCAGGCGTCGATGTTGGCTGTTGCTGCGGAATCTCAGTACCGATCCCCGTTGCGCACTGTAGAATTTTGTACGGCAACGAGTTCGAGTACGGCAGGCAGAGCGCACACCTTCTTTCCACGCCGAACGGGACAGGGGATTTAGATGTCTCCCAGCATCGGTTATGCCGAAGTCTTCACTCACTCCACACTATGGCAATGCGAAAGTCGTTCTGGGGCAAGGCGATTATCGCCAGTCCCTGTTCTATGACCAGTGCCGACATCAGTCGTCGCGTTCCCCGTTTCAGAGACCACCTCTGACCGGTTGTGCGATGAGATGTCCGGTCGTCAGGTGAGGGCCTGCTGAGCGTGCGATTTGGCAGTCTTCCCCGCCAGGTGCTGGCCACAGTTCGATTCGAGTGAGCGCTCATGCCGCTTACGGGGCGCTCGGCAGGGCGAGACCTGTTGCCGCACAAACTATCCGCTATTCCGTTGATCGCGCGGGGCCATTGCTTCCGTGGCCTCGAGCTGCTGACCAAGACCGACTCTTCATTCTGATTGTCGAGTGACAGTCCCGATTATCGAGTGACAGTCCAGCATCTCCGCACTGCCTGCCGATGTGCTGCCCAGCCTGCCATCGATCGCCAGTAGCCGTCATGTGCCACCGCAGCGGACGCGACCCCGATACGGGTGCCGTCTGGGCGTATGTCGTGTGGGTGTGCTGCCGGTCAAGGAAGAAGTTTGGAGGGACGACATGCATCTGACTCCGCACGAGCAGGAGCGCCTGCTCATCCATGTAGCGGCGGACGTGGCCCGCCGACGCCAAGAACGTGGCCTGAAGCTGAATTACCCGGAAGCGATGGCGCTGCTGACGGTGTACGTCTACGAAGAGGCGCGGGCGGGGACGCTCGTACAGGACATCATGGACTCCGGTCGTCAGCAGCTATGTCGTGATCAGCTGATGGAAGGTGTCCCGGAGATGATCAAGGACGTCCAGGTGGAGGCGACCTTCCCTGATGGCACGAAACTCGTGACGATCACCAACCCTATCCAGCCACACCAGGCGGCTCACCCCTCTGGGCCAGTACACATGCTGAAGGTCGAACCCGTTCAGGACACGACGGTGCAACCGGTGCATCCGGGAAAGGTGGAGTACCCAGACGGGGAGCCGCCGATCGAATTCAATGAGAAGTTGAAGGATTCGACGAGGAAGGTGGATGTGTCCAACCCCGGAAAACGTCCGATCCAAGTGGGCTCGCACTACCACTTCGCCGAGGCCAATCCCGGCTTGGACTTCGATCGTCAGGACGCCCACGGCATGCGGCTGAACGTGGCGGCCGGGACCTCCCAGCGTTTCGAACCCGAGTGCGGCCCCGTCGAGGTCGAGCTGGTGCCTATCGAGGGTGAGCGTGTCGTGCTGGGCCTGCGCGGCGAAGTGGGCGGCCCTCTCGATCCTGCGTCCACGCGACGAAACGGGAGGACCTCTCGATGACCATGAAAAGGGAAGCGTACGAGAATCCACTGACCCGCGAGGAGTACAACGAGCTGTTCGGGCCGACGGCCGGCGACCGGATCCGGCTCGCGGACACCGCCTTATCCATCCAGATCACCGAGGACTGGGCTGGCGGGCCCGGCCGTAGCGGGAACGAGGTCGTCTTCGGCGGCGGCAAGGTGATTCGTGAGTCGATGGGCCAGTCCAGCATCGCCCGCGATCCCGGCCCGCGCGATACGCGCAGGCCTGCGGACACCGTCATAACAGGCGCGGTGGTATTGGACCACTGGGGGGTGGTCAAAGCGGATGTGGCTCTGCGCGACGGCAGGATCCAGGCGCTGGGCAAGGCATACAACCCCGAGACGATGGACCCGATGCACGGCGACGATGGGACTCCCTCCGACATCGTGATCGGTCCGGAAACCGAGGTCATTTCGGGTAAGGGCCGCATTCTCACCGCCGGCGGCGTGGACACCCATGTGCACTTTCTGTGTCCGGAACAGATTCACGTAGCCCTCGCGGCCGGTGTGACCACGTTGATCGGCGGCGGAACCGGTCCCGCCGAGGGGTCCACCGCCACCACCGTGACGCCCGGCAAGTGGCATCTGGCCCGGATGTTCGAGGCGCTGGACGACTTCCCCGTCAACATCGGTCTGCTGGGCAAGGGCAGCACCACATCCAAGACCTCGCTGTACAACCAGGTGGACGCCGGTGTTCTCGGCTTCAAGATCCACGAGGACTGGGGAGCGACCCCCGCGGTCCTCGACGCGTGCCTTCGGGTCTGCGACGACACCGGCGTGCAGCTCGCACTCCACGCAGACTCGCTGAACGAGGCCGGCTTCGTCGACGACACGATCAAAGCCATCGGCGGGCGCTGCCTGCATGTCTTCCACATCGAGGGCGCCGGCGGCGGCCATGCCCCCGACATGATCAAGATGGCGAGTCACCCCAATGTCCTGCCTGCTTCGACCAACCCGACCCGACCCTTGACGGTGAACACCGTCGCGGAACACCTGGACATGATGATGGTCTGCCACCACCTCAATCCGGAAATCCCGGCAGACCTGGCCTTCGCCGACTCACGGATCCGCCCTTCCACCATGGCGGCCGAGGACCTGCTGCACGATATGGGCGCGATCTCCATAATGTCCTCCGACGCCCAGGCCATGGGCCGCATCGGTGAGATGATCATCCGTACCTGGCAGACCGCGCACGTGATGAAGAACCGTGTCGGCTTTCTGGATGGTGACAACGGCTCGGATAATCATCGCGCCCGCCGCTACATCGCGAAGTACACCGTCAATCCCGCGATAGCCCACGGCATCGACCACGAGGTCGGCTCGGTCGAGGTCGGCAAACTCGCTGATCTGGTGCTGTGGGAGCCGAAGTTCTTCGGCGTCAAACCACACCTGGTCCTCAAGGGTGGCCAGATCGCCTACGCCCAGGTGGGAGACGCCAACGCGTCGATCCCCACGCCGCAGCCGATCCTGCCGCGTGCGGTGTGGGCAGCTCAGGGCCGGGCCCCCGCGGCCAATTCGTTCAACTTCGTCACACAGCGGGCCCTGGACAAGGGGCTGGCCCAAAGGCTCGGCGTCAGCAAGCAGTTCCGCGCCATCGAAGACACCCGGGGCCGCGGAAAGAGCAGCATGCTGGAAAACAACGCCACGCCCGGAATCGACGTGGACCCCGAGACCTTCACGGTGGAAATCGGCGGAAAATCGACAGGGGACAACATGACCGAGGTGGACGGGCAGAAGATGCTCCCCAAGCAGGATCACGCCACCGCGCTGCCGATGGCCCAGCGCTACTTCCTGTTCTGACCGATGAGCCGCGCAACCCTGCTCATCCTGGCCGATGGCCGCTTCCCCGCCGGAGGACACGCGCACTCCGGCGGGATGGAAGCTGCCATCGCCCGCGGAGCGATCCGTGACGCAGACTGTCTGCAGACGTTCTGCCAGGGACGGCTGCACACCACGGGTCTGGTCGCCGCGGCCCTGGCGGCCGCGACGGCCGCCGGCGCCGACCCACTGGCACTGGACGAGGCCGCTGATGCTCGCACCCCTGTCCTGGCGTTGCGCGACATCGCCCGCAAACAGGGACGGCAGATGATGCGCGCCGCGCGTGCCGTGTGGCCGGCACCCGAACTCGACAAGCTCGCCCGGGACCGCCCGCAGGGTACTCACCAACCCGTGGTGCTGGGCTTGGCTGCTCGCGTGGCCGGCCTGACGTCCCTGGACGCCGCGTACGCCGCCGCGTACGAGAGCGTCAGCGGCCCAGCCACCGCAGCGGTACGACTGCTGGGCCTGGATCCCTTCGAAGCCACCGCCGTCCTTGTCCGGCTCGCCGACGACCTGGACCAGGTCGCCGACCGTGCGGCACGAGTTGCCGACCGTGTGGCAGATGAAGGCACCGCCGTGCTGCCCGCCAACTCCGCGCCACTGCTCGACGTCACCGCCGCGCAACACGCCCAGTGGCCGGTCCGCCTGTTCGCTTCCTGACCACACCCGTTCACACCGCTGAGGAGACCTCCGTGCACCTCGACGACAGCATCCCCCACTCGCACAGCGCCTACGCCGACCGACCCGCCGATCCCACCGGACCTGACGGTTCCCGCCGGGCACTGCGGATCGGTTTGGGCGGTCCGGTCGGCTCCGGAAAAACCGCCACGGTCGCCGCGCTTTGTCGGGCCATGCGCGACCAGCTGTCCATCGCCGTGGTCACCAACGACATCTACACCCGCGAGGACGCCGACTTCCTGCTGCGCAATGCGGTCCTGCCCGCCGAGCGCATCCAGGCCGTGGAGACAGGAGCCTGCCCACACACCGCGATCCGTGACGACATCTCCGCCAACCTCGAAGCCGTCGAGCACCTGGAGGCGACCGCCGGACCGCTCGACCTCATGCTGGTCGAATCCGGTGGTGACAACCTCACCGCCATCTTCTCCCGGGGGCTGGTCGACGCCCAGATCTTCATCATCGATGTGGCCGGCGGCGACGACATCCCCCGCAAGGGCGGCCCCGGCATCACCACCGCCGACCTCCTGGTGATCAACAAGACCGATCTGGCTCCCCACGTCGGCTCGGACCTGGAAACCATGGCCACCGACGCCAAACGTCAGCGCGGCGAACGACCCGTCGCCTTCACCTCCCTCACCGCCGATGACGGCGTTCGGCCGGTAGCCGACTGGATACGCGCACGCCTGGCCACCTGGACCGCGGCATGACCAGCGCCTCGCCACACACCCAGGCCGCACCGCGCGCAGGCAGAGGTGTCCACGCCACCGCCCGCATCCGGGCGGTCGGCATCGACGGCCCGACCGCCGTGCCCTACCTGCACAACGACGGCCCCTTTCACCTGTGCCAGCTCAGCCACCGCGGCACCCAAGCACGTGTCCGCATCGTCGGCGCGATGAGCGCGCCGCTGGGCGGGGACAGACTGGCTATCCACGTCACCGCCGAAACCGGCGCCGAACTGGAGATCACCACCGCCGCCGCCACCCTCGCCCTGCGCGGCGCCACCACCGACCACGCCACCTACGACGTGACTCTCACCGTCGAAGAACACGCGACCCTGTCCTGGCTGCCCCACCCGCTGATCAGCACCCACGGCAGCAACCTACGCCAGACCTACTCCGTGGACCTCGCCCCCACCGCCCGGCTCGTCCTGCGCGAAGAACTGATCCTCGGACGAGCCCGCGAAACCCCCGGCAACCTCACCAGCCACCTCACCGTGCACCGCGACGGGCGTCCACTGCTCGCCCAGCACACCGCCTTCGGCCCCGCAGCCCCCGGCTGGGACGGCCCCGCCGTCCTGGCCGGACACCGCGCCACCGGCCACGTCCTCATCGTCGACCCAGCCTTCGCCAACGCCCCACCCGCCACCCGCCTGCTCGGCAAAGACCCCGCCGACGGCCAGGGCATCGTCACGCCCCTGCCCGGCCCCGCCCTACTGGCCACGGCCCTCGCTCCGACAGCCACACCCCTACGTCGCCTGCTGGACGACGCCATCGATACGTACACACCGAGCCGCACATAGCCGACCAGATCGCAGATCCTTACCGGGCCTGTCCAGCCTCAGGCTCCGTCCCACTTTTCGGCTCGGACCCACATGCGGTGGTGGCAAGTCCTCCGGACCGGGCCACAGTGCCCAAGGTTAGACAGCCATACCGAAATATCAACTGCCACAGAGTCATTCAACAATACTAAACGAGGCAATCCAGGTTTCGGGCACCGCCGACCACCGAATATGAGACAAAGCCGACGACCGTGCAGGCCCTGACACACGCTCCGCCTACATAAAAGCCCCACCGCGCAGTCAGGGTTCGACGAGCGAGCCGCCGACGCGGCCGACCGTAACGAAGACGACGACGATTGACCTGTCGCGACGAGGAGACCTCCGGTGTGCCGGAGGTCTCCTCGCTCGAGGTTCGTCGTTGATCGGCTCTGGGACCGAGCCCGCGCGGCGCGAAACCGCCACACGTGATCCCGACACCGCCCGAACAGCGCTTGACGAGATCATCGATGCGCCCTGACTGCTTACATTTGTCATGACTCAACCGCAGTCCCCCGGCGGGCGGCAGTTGGGGTGTTGGCGCCCAATGGAGGCCAGGAAACACGGCTTTGGGCACTACCGTGCTGCGACGCGGGTACCGTGGATCGGCGCGACGGCTGGCGCATCTCGGCAGCTGGGGTGAAGTTGCTGGGGCGGCGGCAGCGTCCTGTGGCGGCCCGGGAGGAGATGGCGTGGACCGTGCGGATGAGCCTTCGTGGTTACGGCACGATGATGACCATGCCTCGGTCTGAACCGTCACGACTTGGTTGGGTCGATGGGGCGAGTCGGTGCTGCTGGTGACAACGCCGCGATGGAAGCTTCTGCAGCCTGCTGCAACGCAACGTGTTGGACCGGCAACGGTGGGATACCCGCGAGCAGTTATGGATCGCGATCGTGTCCTGGATCGAAACGGACCTATCACCGGCGCCGCCGCCAATCCAGACTCGGTCGGTTGACCCCGATCGAGTACGAAACCATCATGTACTCAGCGGCCGGTCGGGCCGCATAACCGCTATCACCTGATCATGCAGCAGCCCCGAACGAGTCCGTTGCCGTCGTCGCCGGCGAGGCGGGATCGACTCGTGCGGTGCTGGGTTCGACCATGGCCGTCCTATCTTGCAGTTGTCGATTTGCAGGGCAATCCTGTTGTGGTCCAGCGTGTTCGGGCTCCTCCGGTAAGGTTAGCCAGCTTTGTGGCTACCGCTCCGGACGACACCCGAAACCGGCGGCCGTGGCGTCGTCGAGGCAGAAAGGTTTGAAACCCATGCCGAAGCTGGTGCTTGCCAATCCGCACAGTCGCGCGATGGTCGCCCGACCCCACGACCTGCCCCCAAAGTCCTGGCGGGGGTGCGATGTCGAGGCAGCCCACATGTTGTGGAGTCTGGATGCCGAGGACATCGCCATCATCCCCGGCCCCCTCGACAAGGAGTTTCTCACCTACCTGATCGAGCTACTCGGCATCACCGGCCCGGCCCCCACAGTGCTGTCCATGCAGGACTACAACGGAATTCACTGGTACCCCGGAGACAACCCCGAACTGTTTGCCGCAGTATAGGACCGGATCTCGGACAGCGGCATCGATCTCATCGAATGGTCGGTGTCGTGCTACGTCCGTGATCGCGATGTGGCGCACTGGGAACACCGGCTCGGACTCGCGACCGGCTCCACGGCCTACGCCCAGGATCTGGCGACCATGCTCAACAGCAAGGCGGTCTTCCGCGCTCTGGCCGTGGCTACCGGCACCGCTGAATTCCTCGTCATCGCCGACGATCACACGCAAGCTCGAGACATCGAAGGACAACTCGAAGCCTTGCTGGCCGACCGATAAACGACGCGGGCGAACTATTTGTCCAACGGCCAGCATCGATGAGCTCCCCGCCAAGATCGCCGCCGCGTTGCGAGGCGGTCACGGGTGATCGCCCGCCCTACCCGACTTCACCGCTGGAAGCTGCAGGAACCGCCTCACCTCAGTTGAAACCTTCCCCTTCCAGCCCACGAAGTCGGGCAGGATGCTCGACCCCTACTGATACCCGAGTTGCGTTGTCCTGAGCAAGGTCTGAACTCGAGATAAGCCATTTCCTTCAACTTCCAGCGGCGAAGTCGGGCAAGATGGGTCAATCGTGAACACAGCACTGATCATCGGGGACGTCCAGCGGGGCATCACGGCCAACTATCCATTCGCCGCACAGGTGGTGGACCCACTGTACGAACTACTCCCCCGAGCTCGCGAGGTCGGCACGCTTGTAGTGTTCGTGCGATTTGCCCTGCGCCCCAATGGAATCGACTTGCCGCGACACAGCGAGTTGTTCCGAACCTTCCACGAAGCGGGCGACGCCTTTCATGAGGGGGCACCCGGAACGGAGATCGAATTGCCGGTCGCCGCAAAGGATGTCATCGTGTCCAAGCGCCGTGCCAGCGCATTCGCAGGCACCGATCTCGACCTCATACTCCGTGCGAACGGTGTCGACACGCTCGCGATCGCAGGTGTCGCCACCAGCGCAATGGTAGCTGCAACGTGCTACGACGCAGCAGACCGCGACTACCGGGTGATCGTTCTGCGCGACGGCTGCGCCGACGCCGAACCGACAATGCACGACTTCTTCATGGATACCGTTTTCCCCAATCGCGGTTTCGAGGTCGTCACCTGCGCCGAGTGGCTGCCGTCACCGACACCGCAACGCATGTCACGGGAGGCAATCCAATGCGCCGAGGAATCACTGACGGCGATCGTTGCCGAACTGCGCGGTGAGCGCATCACCGAGGTCGTGTACTACCTGCTGACCACCGACGATGAGGACATCTACGTCGATGAATGGGAGTATCCCGGCTGGGACGAACCGCGGATGGGCGTCGAACTGATCACCGACAGCGGCCGGCACTACTCGGCGAGAACCACCGATGCCTTCACCGAATACGGGATGGAGATTTTCCGCAAACCGATGTCCGAGGTCCTTCGACTCGACCTCGGCGGCATCAAGCCGGTACCGGCAACCGTCGGTCAGTATTGGGTCGATCTGGTCGACAAACCGATCCTCACAGCCGACATCTGTTGGGACAACCATCCCGACGACGGAATCCGATACCCGGCGGCCATCCGTCTAGGCATCGACGACAAGGCCGTATGGATCGCGGCAGGCACGTCCGGCCCCTCCGGAACCGGCTACAACTTCTGGCTCGGCCTCGACGACGTGATGGTCGTATTCACCCCGGAACTCAGCAAAGAGATCGGCATCCCGGAACCAAGCTGACAACACAAGCCGGGTACGAGCGGGCGTCGGGCATCTTGCCCGACGTGAGGATGATGGGTGAGTTCCCGCTGTCAGTGCCTCCGCAAACTCATTCTGAACTGAGTTATAAGGGAGTGTCGGGGCCTCTCGGCCGATCGGTCGGCAGGGCTCAAGGCTTGGCCGCCAATACCCCCTACGTGTAGTCGGGGTGATGATGGTGGTCAGTCGAATATGGTTGGTAGGTCTGGCCGTCTCACCACAAGCGGGCAACCATCCGGTCGGTGGCAGAATCGTGAGATGACAGCTGCCAGGAGCGACCGCCACCAGAGACTCTCGGCTTTCCTGGCTTCCCACAGCGACATTGAGCTCGCCGAGCTCATGGCCACGGGTCGGTCCAACAGCGTGGGAGTGGGCGGCGGCACGGCAGTCCTGGACGTCGACGGCGTGCCGGTGTTCGCCAAGCGCATCCCGCTGACCGATCGGGAACTCGCCCACCGGGGCTCTACCGCGAACCTGTTCGACCTGCCGGTGTTCTGCCAGTACGGCATCGGCGGCCCGAGCTTCAACGCATGGCGCGAGCTGGCCGCGAACATCATCGTCACCGACGGCGTTCTGGCTGGCGAGACACAGTCGTTCCCGATGCTCTACTACTGGCGGGTTCTGCCCGGCCGTTCTACGGTCGCAGCCGAACACGCCGACATCGACACGGTGATCGCCGCCCAGGGCGGCAGCCCCGCCGTGCGGGCCCGTCTCGAAGCGCTGGCCGCCGCGCCGTCCAGCCTCGTGCTGTTCTGCGAATACATCCCGCACCCGACGCCGGACTGGCTGAGCGAGAACCCGGCGAGCAAGGCCGCCGTGGTCGAGCGGCAGTTTTCGGAGATTGTGACGTTCCTGGGCGATCGGGAGCTGCTGCACATGGACGGACACTTCGGCAACCTGCGTACCGACGGGGAGCGGATCTATCTCAGCGACTTCGGGCTGGCTACCTCACCACATTTCGACCTGTCGCCCGCCGAGCGTGACTTCGCCGAACGCCACGCCACTCATGACGCCGGCCACGCCGCCATGCGACTGGTCAACTGGCTGGTGACCGACGTCTGCGGGGTGCCGATGCCGTCCAGCGGCGGCCCAGTCGCCCGCAACGAGTACGTACTCCAGTGCGCCGCTGGTCACATCCCGGATGACGTGCCACCGGTGGTGGCCGCGATCTTGACCCGGCACGCACCTGCCGCCGCGAAGATGAACGCCTTCTACTGGAGACTGTTCGACGGCGACATCCACGCGGAGTACCCCGGTATGTGAAGCAGATCGGGCCGATGCGCCCCTCGTTCCCAGCTCGTCACCTGCACCCGGGCCTCTCGCCTTTCGGCCTACGCCGGCATCGTCTCATCGACCTGCTCGCACGCTCATCGGACATACCAACATCCAACCTAACGCCGAACTCCCAACCACCTCATGACATAAAGGGGGGCCATTACAGGGCATTGCGAACCAGGTAGATCAGCTCGCCACGCTCGTCGATGACGCTGTGATCGGGATGGAAACCGATCTTTTCCAGGACGCGCAGCGAGGGCTTGTTACAGGCACGGACAGTCGACCAGATCCGTCGTCGGCCAGTATCGAACGCGGCTTCGACCACTGCACGTGCCGCCTCGGTCGCATTGCCGAAACTATGCACCCGAGGCAGCAGCTCGTATGCGATCTCTTGCTCCTCGAAGTGGCCACGCCCGACGATCAACCCGCAGTGGCCGATCCGATCTCCCTCGACCCGACGCTGGATCGACAGCAACCCGATACCGTCGGCCAACGCCTGGCCTCGCTGCCGGACCAGGCTTTCCCGGATATCCACAAGAGTCGCGGTCGTTCCGCCCTGATACTCACTCAGCAACGCTAGATTGCATGCGGCGTCCTCGGGACCACGCAGCCGCAGCGACGATCTGTCCGTCTCGATCGAAACGACATCTGCCGAAACGTTTTCGGCACCTCGACCTCCTTCGACCGAACGATGGACCGCCTAGGTGTGCGGTTCCCTACGCTGGGCTGTGACGTCCTGCCGCGGCGCACAGGAGGCTGCATGCTGCCCGAGACCGAGCTGACGATCCTGGTCCGCACCTGCTACGACCGGCCCAAGGAGTGGGAGCGGTTCCTCGAGGCCCTCACCCGGCCGGACGCCTCCGGCGAGGAGGCGATCGACCACGTGGACATCCTGGACGATCGCGCCTACGCCGGCTCGCACCTGCACGGAGAGTTCGGCGGGGACGTCGAGGACGGTTTCACCGTCGTGGACCAGACGGTGCGCCGCCACCACTGTTCGAGCGTCCGGTCCAGGCTCATTCAGTGGCGAGGACCGGTTGCCGGGTGAAGGACGGTTTCCGGTCGTAGAGGCCGGTAATCACCACACCGACGACGACAGCTAGTAGGCCACCGATAACGACATGGATCCATGCTGTGTGCAGTCCTGACGGTGGTGTCGAGTGGAAATAGAGAATCGAGCGCAGGCCGGCCACAATCGGCTGCATCGGTTCGAATTTCGCGATCACGCGAAAGAACGCGGGAGTCGCTTCGATGGGAATTGTGCCCGCTGAGGATGTCATGGCCATGGCAACGAAGAAGAACATGTTGATCAACGGAGCGAGAGACCCGAAGATCGCGAAGACCGTCAGGGCGCCGAGGGCAACGGCGTCGATCGTGGTGGCGGAGAACAGATACAGCTGCCACGGCGAGGCGACAGGCATGTGAAGTGTTTTGGTCGCCAGGAGCTGGACCAATCCAGCGCTCAGGGGCGCCGCGATCAGCGCCACGCACCATTTGACAACCAGCATGTGTAGTCGGGACAGGTGGGTGTAGCGGCGACGTTGTACTTTCGGTCCGAGCTCAGTGGGCTGAAACCCGCTGGCGGAGTCCACCATCGGGTGGATCGCCGAGGCGCCGACGAAGCCGAGAAGAACCAAGACCACCGCGTAATAGAAGACACTGGTCCCGGACCCGGTGTGCGCCGGTAGTGGTGTCAGAGGTGCGGTCGCGACCGAGAACGGGTTGGCCAGCGCAGTAGTGGCGGCAGCGGTCGGCGCGTTCTGCGGCAACTTGGCACCCATCCCCGCGTTTACTGCGGCGACTACTGGCGCGAGGTACCCGGTGAACAATCCAGTGCTCATCGTCGCGGCAGCCGGATTGGTGTCAAGATGGATCACCGCGTGTGTGGCAGGACCTGGCGATCCGCTGGCGAGCCGGGAGATCTCGGCATTGAAATCGGCGGGTACGCGGACGGCTCCGAAGATCTTGCCGCCATCCATCTGCTCGCGTTCCTGCTCGGCAGTCATCGGAATGAGCTCGATTGCCTCATGGTCGACGCCCTGTGTGATAGCCGCACTGACCTGATCGGCGGCGCCGATACTGCTGGCGGTCTGAGGCTCGACGACCATGGCGACCGGAAGCCCGCGCAGGCTTCCGATCGGATCGAGGGTACCGCCGAGATAGACCGCAGGCAGAGTTAGTGCCAGGATCAGCATCACGACCAACGGCGGGAACCAGGTGCCGGGGTGGCGGCCGAAGTCACGAGTGATCTTCAGGGAATTGCGGAATTCGACGGTTACCGGAGAGCCCCCTTTCCTGCGAACCAGTTTCAGGACAGGGCGTTTGGCGGAGCGCGCCTCGAGTTGTTCGGCAAGGACCTGTCCGGCGAATTTTCCGCGAGCGGCGGGGTTGGCGTATCGCACCTCGGGGTTCACACCGGCGAGGCGGTCGGCGAGGCGGTCGGCCCAGTCTCGCGATCCGGTGCTGCCGAGTCGCGTTTCTCGGCGATTCGGCGGCTGATCTCGCCCCACGACAGGGGCAACTCGTCCGCCGGTGCATTGAAGAACACGAAGGTCGCATCCCGCATGACCCTTCGCTTGCGCGCGACAGTCGACTTATGGGGCTCGGAACCCGCATAGGCGTAGATTGCCGCCTTGTCGTCCCAAGCAGAGTAGGTCCAGAAGGTGCCTTTCAGCATTTCTGCTTTCAAGGCCACACCCAGCGCTCCTGGAGAACGGCGGGCTTGCCACCACAAGGTCAGTGACGCGATGAGGAAGCCGGGGGCGTTTACCAACGACTTGACCTCGAGGCGCGAAGCCATGCATTGGACCTCGGGGGTGGTGGGGTTACCGACCGTCTTCCACGGAAGCGTTGGCATTGGCTGCTCTTTTCGATCAGGAGGGCGGCGACGAACTGCCGTCTTCTCAAAGGTTGTCGAGGTTTCAGCCTCGGTTCGCGGTGAGAATTCATCAACGGCGAACTGCTTATAATGCGGTAAGCCACCGTGATTGATAGGAAAACCGCATGGACCTGCGCGATCTGGATCTGCGCGACATCGAGATCTTTCTGATGTTGTCCGCCGAGTTGCATTTCGGCCGGACCGCCGAGGGGTTGCACCTCTCACCAGCCCGGGTCAGTCAGGTGATCGCGAAACTGGAACGTCGCATCGGCGGCAAACTCTTCGAAAGATCCAGTCGCACAGTGACATTGACACCGATCGGACGACAGCTGCGTGACGACTTGCAGACCAACTATCGTGACCTGCGGGCCAGCCTGGGCCGGGCGGCCCGCTCAGCCCGCTACGGCGACGCAGGCATACTGCGGCTGGGCATCACCAGTAGCAACCTCGGCAACGTCCGCCCCCTGTTGAACACCTTCCAATCCCAGCATCCCCACTGCACCTTGCACATCGAGCACGTCCACTTCGGCAACCCCTTCGGCGCTCTGCGTGGCGACGACATCGATGCACTGGTGAGCTGGCTTCCCATCGAGGAGCCCGATCTGGTGGTGGGCCCGACTCTCTATGAGGAACCGTTCATGCTGCTCGTTGGTGCGGATCACCCACTGGCACAACGTGAATCGGCCTCATACGAGGATCTGGCCGACTACGGCGTCTTCGGAGTGCCCCCATCCGACCCGGTCAACCTGCCCCCCGACTACTGGACCGCCGCCGCCGTTCCGTACTTCACCCCCAGCGGCCGCCCCATCCTCCGCACCGCCCACGCCGCCAACTTCCAAGACCTGATATTGCTCGTAGCGGCGGGCAAGGCCATCACCCCGGTGCACGCCCACGCCGCCCGCTACTACTCCAGACCCGACGTCACCTACATCCCCATGCCCGATGTACCACCCGCCCGTTGGGCCCTGATCTGGCGCCGATCCGCCGAAACCGACCTCATCAAAGACCTGGCCACAGCCGCCATCCTCACTGGCTGTCATTTGCAGATTCCAGATGCGGAGGACGAAGCAGCAGACCATTCGGTCGCATCGGCCGGATCCCGCGGCAGCAACTCATGAAGCCCGAGTTTCAGCCCATGAGCTGTTCTCAGCGCCGGATTCCCAGAGGTGCGCAGCGTCTTTCGACGCGCGCGTGACTCCCGCGTCCGTTGCACCAGGGCGCGAATGGCGTCGTCGGAATCGTCCGCCAATCTCGACACCACGGAATCGGCGTGCGGATCGGGAAAGCCCGCGGCCACATATGCCGCTGTCACTCGCACGTCGGTCCTCGCGTCGCGCGGCGATCCGCAAGGCCTCCGCGGCACCGGGCTCGGCGATCATCCCGCCAGACTCGCCGCCTTGGCGGCCAGCATCGCGATTCGATGATCAGCAGCCCGATCGAATGAACACTCGCCTCGACTCGTTGCCACCGGTGTGAATGACGACCCACCTCGTCGGACTCTTGTTCAATTCGACCAGGTGCTCATTCCCAGCGTTTTCCATAAGGAGCTGGGCTTGGCCGCTGTCTTCCCATGCCTCTCGCCAGCCGGGCGGAACTCCTGCGTCGAACTTGTCCATGCCGGATCGCTTCTTGAACTCCTCGACCTCGCCGGCCGGAATGTCTACGACAGCGTCGGTCATCTGATCCCCAAACATTACTTCGCGGTGATACCACACCAACTCCACGTCGTCCGGAAATACCAGCTTGCCGCAATCTGCCACAATGCTGAGGTGCGAGGAGGTGTCGCCGCTGCAGCCGGCGACCAGCGATACAACCAGGCAGGCGAGCACGCCGACGCGCATCCCCCGATGTTCCCGTCGAATCACAGCACGCCAGACCACTGTTGAATATCCGACTCGCCTCGAGACTTGAAGCTTCTGGCCCACCCGACCTCCTCCAACTCCCGCATTTCATTGTTTATGTTGTTAGGGATGCTCGGGACAGGTCCCTCCGTCCTCAGGAAGTCGAAATTATAGAAGTCGTAGACATAGATCTTATACCGTATCTCCGCACGGAGTCCCGACCCGTCATCTGACTTATAGACGGTGGTATCGCTTCCGACGGCTACGTCGA
This sequence comes from Nocardia sp. NBC_01009, assembly GCF_045208035.1. Classification (NCBI taxonomy): domain Bacteria; kingdom Bacillati; phylum Actinomycetota; class Actinomycetes; order Mycobacteriales; family Nocardiaceae; genus Nocardia; species Nocardia sp. NBC_01009. Next base: position 7,597,989 of record NZ_CP108695.1, read on the forward strand.
AGTGGCCCAGCGCAGCAGAGAGGTCACCATCGTCGTCGGTGTGGACGTTGCCGTACCAGTCCGACGTGATTTCTCTGGTTACCCCGGTCTGCGGGTCCGTCCGCGCCTGATCCTTCACCGATTCCAGGCAGCGAGTAACCGCGTTTCGAACATTTGCCGTTCTCGTGATCTGCCACATCTGATCTTTGGTGAATCGATATTCATAGTCGGACCCGTGGTTGTTCAGATATTCCCTGAAGAGTTTGGGCGCCGTCTCCCATCCGCGCAGATCCCAGTAGACCAGTACGGCAGTAGCATCCAGGCTGCGGTTTGCTGCGGCCTCCGCCTTGTCTAATTTTCCGTTTTTCGAACCGTAGACAGCTCGGTCGCTGGGCAAGTCACGGTCAGGAGGCGGATGCAATGTTGCTCTCCCACCAAATGTTGTTGCCGAACCCGTATCTCCTGGCACCCAGATCCACAATCACCTTATCCGGAATTTCGAACTCGATAGCATTGAATGTCGGGCCAGCACGCCCCGGAGAGTAATCCAGTGCTTGGGAAATTGTCCCGAGGCCGGTGGTTATCGCGTCCCGTCTCGCGTCGACCGATTTCTTCATGGCGTCCACCGCGGCAACGATCTCCGTCTTGATCGTGTCCCGCATCGGCTGGTTGACCAGCTGCGCCCAACCGGACAGCGGCAGCGTGATGTCGAGGAAACTCATCGGCTGTGCAAGTGCGCTGGTGAGCTCAACAGCCTGGTTGTATACGAGGCGCTCGAGGTAGACGCCACCGTTCTGGACGATCTTCGACACCTCATCCAAGTCCGCGCTGCGAATCGCGATCGCCTGTCCGAGATTGCCCGCGCTGGCAGCGAATGCCTGTGCGGCACTGCCACTCCAGCTGCCCTGTAACCATCTGAGCCCGCCGGAAAGATTCTCCGACGCCACGAAATCGTTAATACCCAACTGATAGATCCGCTTTCCCAAGGTCTGCAGGGCCTCCCAGTCCGCAGCCAAGGGGGTCAGGTAGTCCGCGGCGGGTTTCATTCCGATCGCTGCGCTCAGCTTTTCGTCGTAGGGAGCAACCAGTTCAACACCCACTTCGACCACCTGCCGTACCGTGAACTGGCTTTCCTCGACTGCAGACAGGCTCGGAAGTTGCAGCCCCGCGAATCTGCTGACGACCCCGAGGGCACCGGACACCCCCGCCGTCTCCCCCGCAGCCAGCGTCGAAATCGCCTTCGTCGTGGCGCTGTCGGAGGCTTGGTACTGCGTCCCGGCAGTGGCCAGGTTGGCGCTGAACGTGTTGAGGCTAGCCAGGTCCCGCTGATGTGATGATGACAGCGTGCCCTGCAACCTCTCGAACGCCGACCCTAGCGTGGCCATCAGTCCCGTTGTCCCGCTGGGCACCGACATCGCCGACAGCATTCGTGAGGCGTTCGAGGAGAAGTTCGTGCCGAGGTCCTGCAGATCCAACCTGAATCCGGCAACACAGCCCAGCTGAACGGTGAATTCATCCACACTGCCACCGGCCGCTACCAGCCCACACGGCACTGATCACACGGCGCAGACGCCGCTCAACCCGCGAGGGCCGACGACCGCCGCCCGGGTTGAGATTCACGCGCACCCGGGCTGACTTCATGCCAACAGTGTACGCATCACGGAGCTCACTCATGCTGCCCCTCAACATGATTCATGACGGCCTCAGATTCGATCGAGATGGGATTGTCATGGTGCAAAGCCGATGGTTACACAGTGCACCCACATAATGTGGTGGTTCCCAACCGTTTTCGCGAGGATTGGATCGAGCACCCGGATGATCTGCTCGATCTCTGGGCGGGCAGACTCAGGTCCTGTGTTGCTGCGACGTGCGCGAGGTATTGACGCTTGCGCCCTGGTGTCGCGCGCTGAGTTGGGCAAGCTCGGGGCGGTTCGGTCGGTTGAGAATGAGCAGCCGGATTCGTGCGAGGCCAAGATCGGTTCGGCGGGATCTCGCGATGGGATCGAGTTGGACTGGGCGGTTGTCGTGGCGACCGTACAGAAAGGCCCGAAGAGTACCGAGAAGGCAGTCGACGGTTTACGTGTCTACCTCGCGAACGATCGTGATGGCCTCACGGATAAGCAATTCGAGCAGCTTGTCGAGCGAAACTGCACTGTGTCAGCGCAATTCCCGGCCGGCTCGGCACTGATGATGTTCGTCAAGACCCCGTTGGGTACCGAGCCGTGCCAACTCGGGGAATCGGTAATGTGGACTGCTGCAGCCGAGTTCGTGAAGGAACCGCCGCGGGGGACGGCACCGGAGACGGCGAGGACGATCCTTACCCGGTGCCGATCCCTGCGTGTGCTCCCGAAAGTGGGAGTCACGGTGAACCCCGTCGACCGTCGGATGCGAACCTGCGACTTCACCTATCGCGGCGCTGAGATTTCGGTGCGATACGAGTACGAAGAGCAAGACATGATCCTGGGTGACGCACCGGAGGGCCTTCCTGGCACTCACTACAAGGTCTACAAGGACGTCTCGGCCAAGGGCGACTTCCACTTCCGCTCCGCGATCGTCGGCCCCGCCATCAACCCCGACGACCCGGACCTGAAATACGGGCCGAGGGTTCCCGCGGTCAGCGTGACCGCAACAAACCCTGAGGACGCTGACTACATCCTGAGCCAGGTGCTCACCCTCTTCCCTTGAACGAACCGTCGCTGAATCGCGGATGTGCTCGATGTGATCCGGTCCCTCTTTGTGTGCCCGCCCACTCTGCTATCGGCTACCACGCGCTGATATTGGCGTTGTGCGTGAAGCGGTACCACGGATCGTCGTGGGGTGTGTAGGGAAGGAGTGGGAGATGGTGTCTTGGGACGGCTTCTCTGGGACACCGTTGGGCAGATAGATCAAGCAAGTCCGCGAGGCCGGGCTACCCCGAACTCGAACCTTTCCTGGTCAGCCTCGACCAAGACCACGACGCCGCGCCGCCCCCCAGCCAGCATCCACCTCGGACCGATGCATGCCCCGATCCGCCGAAAACGGGCCGAAACCGTGGGGTAAGCGTGGGGTTGGTTCAAATAAAACAGGTCAGGCCCGGTGCTAGACCGGGCCTGACCTGCGATTCTGTGGACCTTGGGGGAACTTACTACAACACAAAACCCCAGGTAGAAGCCCTGGAGACGCTGCTCCGGAAGCTGCCCGACCCCACGACGCCCGCTCCGCCGCTTGCCGACCGGCCGAAACCAGGTCGGGCACGACAACTCGACGCCGACCAGGTCCAGGAGCTCATCGCTGGGTACCAAGCCGGAGCAACCGTGTACGAGCTGGGTACCCGGTTCGGCATCGAACGGCGGACGGTCAGCAACATCCTGAAGCGGCACGACGTGCCGATGCGCCGCCGTGGACTCTCCCCTGAGCAGGTCGACGATGCCATCCACCTCTACAACCTCGGCTGGTCACTTGCGCGAGTCGGCGGGCACCTGGGCGTCGACCACACCACCGTCTTAACCAAACTCCGAGAACGCGGCATCCCCACTCGTGACAGCCACGGCCGACCACGATCTTGAACGGGCCACGGCGGCCAAGCGACGCAACCGGACAAGGGCGGTCAGCCGTAGCGTTTTTGATCATTCAGCATCCGATGGGCACGCTCGATCCGCTCTCGGAGGCTGTCCTGGAACCCGGTGCCTGGCGGCCAGCAACATGCTCCGCGATGACGGCGCGAATGACCTCCGAGGTGGGCTGGTTGTCGACAGTCGCGATAGTCTCAAGTTCTTCCGCCCATTCTGTTTCGCGTGTGTGGCTGTTCAGGATGGCGGGGGTCGCTGTTCAGAGGTCGAGTGGTCCGAGGTCGCGGATGGTGTCGGCGAGGGCGCGGATGAGGTCGTTCTCCGACTCGTGCTGCCATACGAGTGCGTACGAGATGGCGTCGATGTCCCGGACGGGCAGGTAGGCGATGTCGGGTCGGAGGCCGTAGCGGCTCATGTGGCCGGGGTAGAGCGTGACGATCTCTCCGACGCTGACCAAGGCAAGTACTTCCTCGTTGTTCTGGACGACAGGACCGCGCTCGATCGGCTGCCCCCGGGGGGTGTGGGGCGGGAGGTAACTATCGATCCAGTAGTCCGGGCCCGATCCGATGTCGGGGAACTGGAAGTGGCTGATCATCTCCAGCGAGACCGACGGACGGCCGGCGAGTTCGTGCTCGCTGACCACGGCGAGCACGCGGGGCTCCGCGAACAGGGTCGGCCCCACGGTGAGGTCGGGTTCCTCGACAGGAAGCCAGGTGACCAGGACGTCGACGTCTCCGCGACGGAGTCCAGCGAAGGGGTCGACGAATGGCGCGTACTGGATGCGTAGCTTCCACTGGGGGTGGCGGGACCGGAAGGTGTCCCAGTAGGGGCGCATGTCGTGGCCGTTTATGGGGAGCATGCCGACGCGGAGCACGGCGGTGATGCCTTGAGCGGCGAGGCGGGCTCGTTCGAGGCTGTCGCGCAGGCCTGCGTAGACCGGTCGCAGGTCGTCGCGGAGTTGCCGGCCGACGGAGGTCAGCCGGACCACGCGGCGGTTGGCGCGGTCGAACAGCAAGGCGCCCAGGCGGCGTTCCTGTTGGCTGATCGCCTGGCTGATGCGGGCCTGGGAGACGTGCAGCCGAGCGGCGGTCCGGCCGAAGTGCAGTTCCTCGGCCAGGGTCAGGAAGATCTCGATGTCCCGCAGCTCCACAGGATTTCTGCCCCCTTATAAGTGTGACGTTATTGATCGGCCCGCGAAGTCGGCGTTGATCAGATCGGTGCCCCGATGGAGGGTTGGTGTAGCACCAACCCCGCCGCTGCGGAGTTGGTGTAGCACCAACCCCGCCGCCGCCGCGCTGATCGCAGCGCGGCCGTCCCGTCGCGCCGCGATTCGCCGGCGGACATCCGAAAACAACAGATGGTGATGGAGGAGAAATGGGTTCACGACTGCCCAATCCGGTTGAGCTGGTTCCCGAGTTGCGGGAACTGACCGGGGCGTTGTTCAAGGTCACCGGCAACGGCTCGGTGCCGAAGAGCACGATCGCCCTGATGCAGCTGCGTGCCGGTCAGATCGTCCGCAACACCTACCTGACCGTGCTGCACACCGGCACCCTGCGTCGAGCAGGCGAGACGGAGGAGCGGATCACCGCGGTGGCGTCCTGGCGGGACGCGCCCTACTTCACCGAGCCCGAGCGCGCGGCGCTCGGGCTGGTGGAGGGCGTGCTCCAGCCGTCGACGCACGGCGAGCGGGTCTCCGACGAGCTCTACGCCCAGGCGGCCGAGCACTATGACGACAAGGCGCTGACCACTTTGGCGCTGGCGATCGGCCAGGTCACCTTCTTCGTGCCCCTCGCGCTGATCGGCAAGCCGCTGCCCGGCAAGTCACCCGCCGAACAGTGGTCGACGGCTTCCGCCTGACCAGGTCCCGGGGGCGGGGGTGCACGTGTCACCGCCCCCGCGGCCGTCGACGGAAAGTGACCGAGGTCGTTCATGTCGAGATCCCTTCACGAGCCGGTTCATCGGGTGAGCATCCAGCGCCAGCGGCGAAGCTGAAGGCCGCAGGCCGCGAGTGACGCGGCGACCACCAGTGACGCCACGATCGGCGGCCACGCCGCGAAAGCGGCCACGCAGGCGGCGACGGGCTGCAGCAGTTCGAGGGCGATCGCCGGCCGGGCCGGGATCGAGACCGGATTCTTCTGCTTCTTCGCCCCCGGCATCCCGAAAACCGTGGGCAGGCCGATCAGCAGAACGTTGGCCAGCACGGCCAGCCAGATCGAATGCGCCGCCAGCGCCCACGGCGCGGCGACCCAGGCGATGATCTCGACCAGAAACCGTGGCGCCGACGCGCTCAGGGAGTCCGGAGCGGCAACCGCGGTGCCCGCCGAAGGATCCTGACGCGTCCGGTTGTCCTCAGCGCTCATGTGGACCGACCTCGGCTGCCGCCGCCGCAGCCGCGATCAAACCGTCGACCGAGCCCTGGAACAGGCGATTCCACCGCTTCCCGACCAAAGGCTTGACCAGTCCGATCGTCGTACCGACGAAGACCTCGACATTGTGCACCCGGGTGCCCCCGCCGGGCATCGGCTCGAACCGCCATACGTGACAGCTGCGCACGCCGTTCTTGTTGCCGGACCACGACGCGCGGACATTCGGCTCGAACTCGTCGAACGTCGCCCGCTCGTGCTGGACACCGACCGGAAACCCCAGCCCGAGTTCCTGCTCGAAGGAGCCGCCGACCGACAAGGAACTCGCGTCGACGACCGCCACCGACCGGTGGATCGGCGACCAGGCAGGCCACCGCTCCAGATCGCACCAGACCGCCCAGAGTTCCGCAGCCGACGCCGGGCAAGTACCGGACCCCGCGACCACGAGCGTTCGCCAATCCACCGCAGCCTGACCCATTCTCGTCACGCAGTACGCGATGTCTGTCTCCGCCATCCTCCGACTCCGCTTCTCTTCACCTAAGTCCTGATGTCCACGTGTATCCACCGGTGACCCTAACGGTGTTCGGCTGGTATCCTAACGCCGTTAGGGTTCGCTCGGAAAGGGGTTTGCTCGATCATGTGCGCACTGCCGGACAGCCTCGGACCACGGGCGATCGATGGCATCCCGCGCGGTTGACCGGCTCGCGCCGCGCGCCCGGGAGATCGTGCGGGCCGCACGCGAACTGCTTGAACAGGAAGGGCCCGACGCGCTGTCGATGCGCCGCATCGGCGACCGGATCGGGATACGTGCCTCCTCGATCTATGAGCACCTCCGCGACAAGCAGGCATTGGAAGCGGCCTTGATCTCCATGGGATTCGAGGAACAGGCCGAGCTGTTCACGCAAGCGGTCCACGGGTCCGACGACCCGCTCGCCTCCCTCGCCGCCGCATACCGCGACTTCGCCCACCGGCAACCGCACCTGTTCCGGCTGATGACCGAACGACCCCAGCGCCGCGACCTGCTCGCCCCCGGCGTCGAAGCAGCCGCCGCGATGCCGCTGCTCAACGCGACCGGCGGCGACCTCGAACAAGCCCGGGCCTTCTGGGCCTTTGCGCACGGCATGGTCATTCTCGAGCTGAACCACCGGTTCCCGCCCGACGCCGATCTCAACACCACATGGCGCAAAGGGATCGACGCGTTTCACGGCACATCCTGACACGCCAATGACTTCACGATGCTATATCACCTCATCCGAACTCGGATCCTCAGTGGACTCACACGCCAACACACTGGAGCTTATTCAGATGGCCGGGGCGATGATCAGTTTCCAGAGACTCAGGGGCTGCGCGAGGATTTGCCCGAGGACCTGCTCCACATGGCGAAAGTGCGGTGTGGTGAAGTGCTCAGCGAGGGCTTGCGGGTCGGGCCACTCCTCGACGATCACCATGTGGGCGGGATCGTTGGGGTCGATATAGGGCTGGTAGGCCAGGCAGCCGGGTTCGTCCAGAGACAGTTCGATCATGGCCTCCAGTGCCGTGCGGAGCCAGTCATGCTGCCCAGGCGCGGCAACACACTCGGCGATGCCCCAAAGAGACATGGCGTTGTCCCTATATCTGGTCAGGGGCGGGCAGGGCCGGTTCCCGCGCCGGAGCGGGTGATCGCGCCGGTAATCTCGTCGAGGTCGGCGCGGGTCAACTCCACCGACGCGGCGCCGATCCAGCCGTCGACCTGGGCCGGCCTGCGGGCCCCGACGATCGCGCCGGTGATGCCGGGCCAGGCCAGCACCCAGGCGATGGCCACCTCGGCCACGCTGACGTCGTAGCGTTCGGCGATCGGACGCAACTCGTCAGCGAGCCGGAGGTTGGCGGGCAAGCCGGTGGTGAAGTCGTGATGGGCCGTGCGCCAATCGTCGGCGGGCAGGCCGGCGACACGCTGGGCGGAGAAAGCGCCGGTGAGCAGCCCGGACTGCAGCGGCGAGTACACGATCACGCCGGTGTCATGGGCGCGGGCCCAGCCGATCTCGGCCGCTGCGGACCGGTTGATCGCCGAGAACGGCGGCTGGATGACATCGACGTGAGCGATACGCTCGGCCGCCGTCAGCTCCTCCGGCGAGTGGTTGGACAGCCCGATCGCGCGGACCTTGCCCTCGGCCTTCAGGCCGGCCATCACCTGCCAGTACTCCTCCAACGGGGTAGCGTTGGGCGAGACGGCGCCGAAGCCGCCACCGGCGTACTCCAGCGATTCGCCGGTGTCGGGATAGTGCACCTGGTACAGGTCGATGTGGTCGACACCCAGCCGCCGCAGCGAGTCCTCGACCTCGCGGCGGACGCTGGCAGGCTTCATGATCCGGCGCGGTGCGGCCTGCGGGTCGTCCGGGTTCCAGACCAGCCCGGCCTTGGTGAAGATGTAGGGCCGGTCGGCCTCGGGCAGGTCGGCGATGGCCTTGCCGACCACTTCCTCCCCATGGCCCAGGCCGTAGACGGCGGCGGTGTCGATCCAGTTGACGCCGCGGGCGAGGGCATGGCGGATCGCGGCGATGGACTCGGCGTCGTCGGTGGCACCCCAGCCGAAGCGCCACCCCGAGCCCGACACCGCCCACGATCCGAACCCGATCCGGGTGATCTCCATATCGGTATGGCCGAGCCGCTGGATGGGCAGGCGAGAAGAGGACATGTGCTGCTCCCGTAATCTGAACCCGACCGGGCGTCCACCGCCCGTGACGGGGCCGGAACCGCTCCGGCGAAGTCCACTCTGGCCAATAGCGACCGGCGCAGCCAGAGGCAGCGCGTGCCTGGGCACGGCATGCCCAGGCTTGCTCAGCGCGTCTCCGCGATACTGGAGAACATGTTGTTGGATCGACGCGCCGAACTGGGCGAATTCCTGCGGTCTCGGCGAGCCCGGCTGCATCCGGAGGAGTTCGGCCTGTCCGCGTACGGCAAGCGGCGCCGCGTCCCCGGGTTGCGGCGCGAGGAGCTGGCGCAGCTGGCCGGCGTCAGTGTCGACCATTACGTCCGGCTGGAACAGGGACGCAGCCTGCAGTTCTCCGCTGAGGTCCTGGACGCGGTGGCCCAGGCACTGCGACTGGACGCGGCCGAACGCGCCCACCTGCATCGCCTGGCCCACCCGGCCCCCGCCACGGCGGCCGAGCCCATTGCCGTTCGGTCGCTGCGCTCGGGCATCGAGCTGCTGCTGTCTTCGATCCATGACGTACCGGCCTACCTGGTTGACCGCAACACCACGGTGCTGGCGTGGAATCAGTTGGCCTCCGCGCTGATCACCGACTTCGGAACGCTGCCGCCCGGGCAACGCAACATTGCCCGGCTGACCTTTCTCGACGAGGGCGTGCGCCACCTGTACGCCGACTGGCCGGCACGGGCCCGCGACCTGGTTGCCTTCCTGAGGCTGGACGCCGCTCGCCGGCCCGCCGACCCGTCCACGGCGGACCTGATCGACGAGCTGTCAACCGCCAGCGCCGAGTTTCGCGAGTTGTGGGCGGAGCACCAGGTGAAGGACAAGGGACATGGACGGTACCGGTACCGGCATCCGCTGGTCGGCGAGCTGGAGCTGGCCTACGAGACCCTGCGCCTACCGGACGACCCGGGGCTGGCCCTGGTCATGCTCACCGCCGACGAGGGATCGCCCTCCCACACCGCACTCCGGCTGCTGGCCACCTGGACCGGTCAACGAACGCCCATCACCTGAAGGACATCGGCCGAAGTTGCCGCAGCATGGCGTCCCTCGTCATGGAATTTCCCATGTACTTGAGTGATTTCAGCAAACGCGTCGACCGCTCAACGGGCTGCTGCACGATTAGGCGACAGCCAAAGAGCGGACATCGTGGCCGTCCTTGTGGTGCGTGACGAGGGGGGGTCGTATGACAACTTCGAATAACGCCGCTACTCGATAGGGCGAGCTTCATGTGCGTGGCGTCCGTCGTGACCCGCCCGATGCCGAGACGATCGCGACGGTACTCATCGAACTCGCACGACAGCAGACGGCCGACCACCCAAGTGCCTATGACGATCCAGCGGCGATCAACGACAAGAGTTCACCGCTACCGCCGATGTCCGCCGACCGGCTCCCGCCACGGCGGGCACGTCGACTCGATCAGGACCAAGTTCGGGTCCTGATCCAGGGCTATATTGCGGGCGCGACGACATATGAGCTGGGAGACAGGTTCGGTATCGACCACCGAACCGTCAGCGCGATCCTCCATCGGCACAACATTCCGATGCGGCGGCGTGGCCTGTCCCCCGGACAAGTTGACGAAGCAATCGACCTTTACAACCGAGGATGGTCCCTCGTCCGAGTCGCCCGACACCTCGCCGTTGATCCGGTCACTGTGCTAAATCGGCTGCGCGAACGCGGTGTCCGTACCCGCGACACCCACGGACGAGCCCGGTCCTGATGTCCACAGAATCACAAGCAGACCCACACACTCAGTCAGCCAGCCGAACACCAACAACTCCTGACCCGATCAACACCAGGCGAAAGCAAGACACTCTGCGGCAATAGAACACGAAAAATGGGCACTGAACAGGGAAAACCCGCAGAAGAGCGGGCCCCGCTTCCATGAGGGGCTCGATACAAAGTCCCAGATCAATGCCACTATCGAACCAAAAAGTGGAGCTAAGGGGACTCGAACCCCTGACCCCCACACTGCCAGTGTGGTGCGCTACCAGCTGCGCCATAGCCCCTGGTGATTGCCCTCAGGTTTCCCTGACTGCCTGAACGAAGTTACACCACCGGCGTGTCAGCAACCAAATCGCCTTGATTCAGGGGGTGACGGAGGGGGTTGGATGGTCGTAGAATCGAACATATGTTCGATCGCGATGATCTCTCGACGGTGGACTTCAGTGCCATTAATGACGAGGGGCTTATCGACGCCCTTCGGACGGCGCACGGGGCGGCTGCGGCCGCGCAGGCGGCGGAGGTGTTCGCTGCGCGGGAGCTGTATCGGCGGCGGCGTGCGGACAGTGCGGATCCGGGGCCGGATGGAGTGCGGGGCGGGGAGTTCGCGGCGACGGAGGCGGCGGTGGCGCTACAGGTCGACGAGGCGACCATTGCGGCGCTGATCGATATCGGGATGGCGCTGGAGGAGGCGCTACCGCGCACGCGGGCGGCGTTCACGGCGGGGCGGATCGATCTGGCGAAGGTGCGGGTGATCGTCGACAATACGCGTGCGGTGGCGCCGGAGGTGGTGGCGGATTTGGAGCCGCGATTGCTGGAGGCGGCGGGGCGGACCAATGCGCTACGGCTGCGGCAGGCGGCACGACGCTGGGCGGCTCGGCTCGATCCCGGCGGCACGCGGCGGCGGCGAGAGCGACGACAGGAAGAACGCGATGTCCGGCTGCGCGCGGTCCAGGACAGCATGGCCGTTTTCGATGGACTGCTGCCCGCACCGGGGGCCCAGACGGTGGCGATGCGGCTGCGGGAAATGAGCATGCAGGTGTGCGCGTCGGATCCACGGACGATGCCGCAGCGCCGCGCAGACGCGCTCGTCGCGCTGGCCGACGGGTCCGGGCAGTTGCGGTGTCAGTGCGGGCGCGGTGCGCGCTGCCCCAAGTACGGCGTACCGATCGAGCGGCCGCGCCGCCCGCTCATTCAGATAGGTATCCCCGCCGATACCCTGCTCGGGATTCAGGAGTCGCCCGCTTTCCTGGCCGGCTATGGGCCCATCGATGCGGCGCTGGCGCGAATACTGGCCGAACACGCTCACTTCCAGGCGATTCCGGAACAGTCCGATATCGACGACCCGACCACCGCCGAGGAGGCGGCGCAGTGGCGGCCCACGCCCCGGCTGGAACGCGAAGTCCGGGCGGTGGACGGAATGTGCCGCTTCCCCGGTTGCGCGATGCCTGCCGTCGAATCAGAACTGGACCACAACCATCCCTTCGACCGCGAGCGACCATCCCGCGGCGGACCGACGGCACGCACCAACCTCGCCGTGCTCTGCGGTCGCCACCATCGCCTGAAGACGTTGGCGGACAAGGAGAAACTCCCCTGGACGGTCTCGCGCGCGGACCTGGAGCGCCTGCAATGGACCGCACCGACCGGCGACATCCATACGACCGTCCGCGAGGGCGGCAAATACCTCTTCTCGCGCACCGACACCGGCGCACCCGCCGCCCCGCACCTCGGCGTCCACAGATCCGAGCAGGCGATGGACCCGCCCCGAGCCCTTCCCGACCGCCCCACCGCCGAAGAGATGGCGTACCCCCTGAACGGCTACGTCGTCGTCCACGGACAGCTTCGGCGGATCCCACCCGAAGACGAAATCCCCGACGACAGACCCGAACCAGCTCGAAAACGCGCGCAATAACCCTTCGGCGTCAGCACTCGCTCCCGTCAACCAATCGGCGCCCATTCTGCATGATTCGCTGTGCAGACCTCCGCAATCGATCCTTGTCGACCCCTGGCAACCGAATGCCCGGCGACAACAACCAAAACAAGCAGTTGTTTCGAGAACAGTGATGCAAATCACGGCTGGTCGCTACATTGTTTCCACCCGGCTACTCGTCCTGAACTGCGGATGGTTCAGCCTCCTGCGAAATGCCGTGGCCAGAAAGGCATCTCGACCATGAGTTCGACCACGACTACGCCCCCGCCGACCCTGATCACCGGGTTGTGGCAGCGCAAACTACCGCACTATCCCGATACGCCCGCCCGTTCCTGGTACCTGGCCGTGGTGGTCATCACCTCGATCGCCCTGTATTACCAATTGTTCGTCACCGGCGCGGTGGGCAATGAGCTCATCGCGTACTTCGATCTCTCTTTTGCGTACTTCGTGTGGATCTTCATTATCGGCGCCGCATTCGGGGCGGTCGCTTCGGTGCTGGCGGGTGTACTCGATCGGTGGGGGCGGGCAAATATCGTCGCCTACGGCGTGGTGATCTGCTCGCTGCTGACGCTGTTCGCGGTGCCCGCGACGACCACGAAAGAGGCATACCTCGTCGTCTACATCCTGGTGAGCATCGTCGAGGGCGCTGTCCTCGTGGCGACACCGGCGCTGATCCGCGACTTCTCGCCCCAACTCGACCGCGCATCCGCGATGGGTTTCTGGACGCTCGGACCCGTCATCGGCGCCCTGGTCACCACCCAGATCTCCACCCGGACCCTGGACGCGCATCCGGACTGGCAGTTCCACTACCGACTCTGCGGCGCGATCAGTCTCGTTATCGCCGTGATCGCGGTAATCGGATTGCGTGAGCTGAGTCCACAATTGCGCGACCAGATCATGGTCTCACTGCGCGACCGGGCGCTGATCGAGGCACGCGCCCGCGGCATCGATGTCAGCGAGCTGGAGCAGGGGCAGTGGCGGCAGATGCTGCGCCTCAATATCGTGGGGTCGGCCCTCGGGATCAGCCTGTTCCTGGCCTTCTTCTACACGATCGTGTCGTTTCTCCCGGTCTACATGGCCACGAACTTCGGCTTCAGTCCGGCCAAGGCCAACGCGCTCGGCAACTGGTACTGGACCGCCAACGCGATCGCGCTGGTGCTCGCCGGAATCGCGTCGGACAAGCTCAAGGTGCGTAAGCCGTTCATGATCGTCGGCGCGCTCATCAGCATCGTCGGCATGTTCGTATTCATCGGCTACACCGACAAACCCGACACCGGCTACTACGCGTTCGCAACGGTTTTCGTGGTCATCGCGGTCGGCACGGGTATCGCCTACTCCACCTGGATGGCCAGCTTCACCGAGACGGTCGAGGAGCGGAACCCGGCCGCGACGGCCGTCGGACTCGCGGTGTGGGGCGGCACCCTGCGCGGTGTCGTCACCGTCGTCCTGTTCGGCTTGCTCATCGTGGTGAACGCAGCGGGCCCGCTGGTCAATTACGGCCCCAAGCTCCAGGAAATCCAGCACCGATTCGGCCCGGAGCTGGCGACCATCCAGCAGGTCGGACCGGAAACCCTTGCGGCGCTGAAAACCAACCCCAACGATCAGGCCGCACAGCTCACGGCGATGACCAAGCTCACCGGCGCCACATCGGCCGAGATTCAGGCGGCCGTCGGGCTGAGCATGAAATACCCGCAGGAAGTCGCGACCCTGCAAGCCATCGATCCCGCCACGTTGGCGGCGCTTGCAGCGAACCCCACCGATGCGAACGCCGGACTCGCAGCGGTCGGTCAGGTGGCCAAGAAGTTCGGTATTCCGCCAGACCAGGCGATTGCCCGCCTCACCGCCGTCCAGCAGATTCCACCCGCCGAACTCGCCGTGGCCGCGAAGGTCGGCCCGCAACTCGAGCAGGCGAGCGCGAAGCTGAAGGCGGTCGGCACCATTCCCGTCGAAGACCAGGCCTACCTGGCCGAGCACGCCACAGAAGTGCAGCAGGCGCAAGCCGATTCGCCCTCGCAGTGGAAGCGCTGGTGGTGGATCTGCCTGATCGCACAGGTCGCGTTCCTGCCGTTCGTCTTCCTGATGGCCGGACACTGGAGCCCGAAGAAGGCCGCGGCGCAGGCCCAGGAGCACGACAAACTCGTCGAGCGCGAACTCGCCACCCTGTCGACGACGTGACGCCGCCGGTTCGGGCGGCGCGATCGCGTCGCCCGAACCGGGCGCTTCGACGTTCCGGCCGTCAGCGACCGTGGAGGTAGCTGTCGGCCAAACGGGCTGGGGCGCAAGCCAACCAACCGTCTTGCAGGAGTTCGCCCAGCCGCTCAACGGTGGTGCGATTCAGTTCGACGAGGACCGCGGCATAGCCGTCGAAATGCGGGATGGTGAACACACCGGGGCGATCCTCGGCGAGAACGGCTTCCTTGTCGTTGAGGTCGGCCAGCCGCACCGCGAGGATCGGCGCGTCGGGCCGCTCGGTATCGCCGAATCGCTTGATATCAGCCTTGCTGAACGGTCGTTCCCACGCGAAAGCCTTGCCCGCGACCGACCACGTCCGGTAGTCGAATCGCAGCCCTTCGGTGACCTCGGGGAGCTGGAGAGCGATCTCAGCGGCATCGTCCAGGGTTGCCACTCCTACGACGCTAGCCGATTCTCGCGATCAGCGTGCGACGTCGAGGACCCACTCTTCGTTGTTGACGTCCAGCTTGGTCTTGCCGTCGAAAACCGAAGGGGTTGCCGCACGCCCATCGAGCAGTTCGTTGAGCGTGCCGAGCGCGACCAGTGCGTGCGCCCGCGCAGCATCGACCTTCGCGCCGGAAGCGATGCATTGCGCCACCTGATCAGATGCGCCCGCCTCCCGTGCCACCGCGGCCAGCTCCTCGTTACTCAGGTCCGCACCGCCCTCCTCGGGCTGGCTGGTGGTGAACAACAGTGCGTGGAACTTCGAGTAGACCGGACCGGAACCGGCCTCGGCGACACACTCGTTCGCGGCGATCGCGCGCGTCGAGTAATCCTTGCTGCGCGACTTGGATTCGAGAAAATTGACCAGGTGGTAGCGCACCGCGAGCTTGCCCTCATCCTGCTGTTGCGCAATTTCCTGACCGTAGACGCGCTCCATCGAACCGCAGCCCGGGCACAGCGGGTCGGCGTACACCTCGATCGTCTTCCGCGCGTCCGGGCGACCGACGAGGATCAGGCCGTCCGGCTGCAGCGTCGCGACCACCGCCGAGCTGTGTACCGGACCGTACCCGTCATTGCGCACGGCGGGTTCGTCGCGACCCCACCGCATGGCCAGGATCACGATCAACACGATGAGCGCGAGAGCCACGGCGCCGAGGGCATAGGTGGTCTTGCTCGACATCGGTCGCGGGGTGTAGTTCGAACGCGATTCGCTCACCCCGAACACTCTGCCGCAACCGTCCGCGTCGACCCGCGCCGGGTGCTGGCGAACGCGCGAGTGTCCCACCCCTTGGGCTAGACCTTGGCGCGTCCCTGCTCGGCGTCGAGAACTCGCTCGGGAGCATCATCACCGCACGACTCCGCGGCACGATGCGCGAGCTGATATTCGGCGTCGTCGCACGGCACGCCGCTCACGTGATCGGATCGATCGGTGTCGAGCGGTCGGATCCGCGACTGCAACGGCTCCGGCACCACAACCCACACCACTGCGGCGACGGCGAGCAGCGTACCGGTGACGGTGAGCGCAACCCCGTAGGAGACGTGTTGTGCCAGCGCACCGATCGCGACCGGGCCGAGGACGGTGCCCAGGTCGGCCGCCATCTGGAAGCCGGCGAGCACCGGCCCGCCGCGTGCCTTCGGCCCGATCACGTCGGCGAGCGCAGCCTGCTGCGTCGGTGTCAGCATGCCCGATCCGAGCCCGGCCACCACCGAACTCACCATCAGCCACAACAGGTTCGGCGCGAATCCGAGCCCGATCGTGCCGACCGAACACACCAGCGATCCGGCGATCAGAAACGGTCTACGGCCCCAACGATCCGACAGCCGGCCCGAGAGGAACAGCACCGCCACATTGCCTGCGGCGAACACCGTCAGCGCGACGCCGGCCATCCCCGACGGCTGATGCAGCACCTCGACCACGAGCAACGGCACCAACGCCATGCGCACGCCGAAGACAGCGGCGCCGTTGGCAAAGTTCGACCAGAGCACCGCCCGATATTCCGGCCGCGCCCAGCCCTGTCGGAAGGTCAGCACCCGCACCGCACCGGTCGCCTCCGGCGCGGCCAGATTCGAATTCCGCAGGCTCAGGTAGACGGCCACGGTGACGGCGAGCAGCGCGACCATGTAGATCACGAACGGCGCCCGCAGCCCGAGACCGGCCAGCGCCCCACCCACCAGCGGCCCGCTCACCGAACCGATCAGGAAGCTGGTCGACCACAGCCCGGACACCCGCCCGCGCTGCGCGGGCGGCGACAGCCGAATCACCAGTGCGAGCGAGGAAACGGTGAACATGGTCGACCCGATACCGCCGACAGAACGCAAAACCAGCAGCTGCCAATAACTCTGGGCCAGCGCGCTTGCACCCGTCGACACCGCGACGATCAGCAGCCCGCTCAGATACACCGAGCGCTCCCCCAAGCGCTGCACCAGTCGGCCGCTCACCGGGGCGAACAGCAGCCGCATCAAGGCGAAGGCGCTGATGATCGCCGACGCTGCCGCCACACCGACGCCGAAACTGCGCGCGTACTGCGGCAGCACGGGTGCGACCAAGCCGAAACCGATGGCAATGACGAACGCGGCCCCGACCAGCACCCAGATCTCGGTGGGCAGGGCCTTCGATCTACTACTCACTCGACAGCGCCTGCCCGACCATCTCCTCCGCGGCGGCCTGCACCTGTGTCAGATGCTCGGGGCCGTGGAACGATTCGGCGTAGATCTTGTACTTGTCCTCGGTGCCGGACGGGCGCGCGGCGAACCACGCGTTCTCCGTCGTCACCTTCAGACCGCCGAGCGGTGCGCCGTTGCCCCGTGCCCTGGTGAGCACCGCGGTGATCGGCTCGCCCGCGATCTCCTGTGTGGTGATCATGTCCGGCGTCAACTTCGCGAGCAGCTCTTTCTGTTCCCCGGTTGCGGCGGCGTCGATCCGCGCGTAGGCGGGGCTGCCGTAGCGCTTCTCGAGTTCGACATAGCGCGCAGACGGGCTCTGGCCGGTGACCGCCGCGATCTCGGCGGCGAGCAGTGCGAGCAACAGCCCGTCCTTGTCGGTGGTCCAGACGGTGCCGTCCATCCGCAGGAAGGATGCACCTGCGCTCTCCTCGCCACCGAAAGCCAAGCTGCCGCTGAACAATCCGGGCACGAACCATTTGAAGCCGACCGGCACTTCGTGTACGTCGCGGCCGAGCACGCCGACCACCCGATCGATCATCGACGAGCTCACCGCCGTCTTGCCGATCTTGGTCAGCGCGTCCCAGCCCATCCGGTTCGCGACGAGATATTCGATGGCGACCGCGAGGAAGTGGTTGGGATTCATCAACCCGCCGTCGGGCGTGACGATGCCGTGCCGGTCGGCGTCGGCGTCGTTGCCGGTGGAGAGGTCGTAGTCGTCCTTGATCGCGATCAGCGAAGCCATGGCGTAGCGCGAGGACGGATCCATGCGGATCTTGCCGTCGCTGTCGAGGGTCATGAACCGCCAGGTCGGGTCGACGAACGGGTTGACGACCTCGAGCTCGAGGTCGTAGCGCTGACCGATTTCCTCCCAGTAGTCGACGCTCGCCCCACCCATCGGGTCGGCGCCGAGCCGGATCCCGGCGCCGCGAATGGCGTCCAGGTTCAACACGTTCGGCAGGTCCGCGATGTAGTGGTCGAGGTAGTCGTAGCGTTCGACGCTGGTGTCCAGCGCATGCTGCAGCGTGGTGCGGCGGATGCCAGCGAGACCGCTGCGCAGCAGTTCGTTGGCGCGGGCGGCGATGGCGTCGGTGGCAACGGTGTCGGCGGGACCGCCATGCGGCGGGTTGTATTTGAAGCCGCCGTCACGCGGCGGGTTGTGCGAGGGGGTGACCACGATGCCGTCGGCCTGGTGGCGGGTGCCGCCGCGATTGTGGCGCAGCACCGCATGACTCAGCGCGGGAGTCGGGGTGTATCGGTCGCGGGCGTCGATGATCGCGGTCACGTCGTTGGCCGCGAGCACCTCGAGTGCAGTGGTCCACGCGGGTTCCGACAATGCGTGTGTGTCCCGGGCCAGATATACCGGGCCGGTAATGCCCCGGGTCGCACGGTATTCGATGATCGCCTGGGTAATGGCCAGGATGTGCGCCTCGTTGAACGCGGTGTCCAAGCTCGAGCCACGATGCCCCGAGGTGCCGAATACCACCTGCTGGGCAGGATCCTGCGGATCCGGGATGCGGCTGTAGTAGGCCGTCACCAGATGCGCGATGTCCTCCAGGTCGGTGGGTCGCGCGGGTCGCCCGGCTCGATCATGGGCCATGCTCGGGTCTCCCTTCCGGATCGGCTGCGCCCGGCTCGTCATCAGAATCATGTCCACAACCACTGTGTCGCGGATGCTGCGGCGAAGACCGCGACCAGACCGGCCACGACGCTGATCACGACATTGCCTGCGGCATAGGCGTAGGCGCCGTCGGCAACCAGCCTGATGGTCTCGTAGCCGAAGGTGCTGAACGTGGTGAGCGCACCGCAGAAGCCGGTCCCGGCAGCGGTGAGCAGCCAACTGTTCGCACCCGCGCCGACCAGACCACCGAGCAACGCCGAACCGACAATGTTAACGGTCAAGGTGCCCCACGGCAGCAGAGATCCGAAACGTGCTGCGACAGCACGGTCTATCAGATATCGAGCGGGTGCTCCGAACATGGCACCGAGCACGACGAGTGCGACGTTCATCCGAGCATCCCTGCGGTCGGCTGCCAGATCGTCACGTCGGACAGGGTGACGTTCACCGCGACGAGCATCTCGGCATTCTGCTCGACGAACGACCGCAGCCGCTGGGCATCATCGATGACCATCACCTGCACGGGTAGGTGTTCGGCCAGATCCAGGATCCGGCTGGTGTGGATGCGCGAGGAGGCGCCGTAGCCCTCGACTCCACGCCACACACTTGCCCCTGCCAATCCGGCGTCGCGGGCCCGCTGCACGATTTCGTGATACAGGGGGCCGTGTTTCCATTTGTCGTCCTCGTCGAGCAGCACCGTCAGCCGCGCGGCCTGCTTCCACTGTCCCGCCGTCGGACGCGCGCCCGCCGGTGAATCATTCATCGTCTGACCCCCTTCCGTCGTGCCGTCATCATGTCCGTCGAGCCAGTCCGGTCATCCATCGCGCCGAGCCCATTCCGAGCACGACCGCGACGAGCGCCGCCACCACCGTTCCCCCCAGATAGCCGAGCGCCTCGACCGTTGCACCCGATTGGAGCAGTCTACGAACCTCGAGGCTATAGGTGGAAAAAGTGGTGAAGCCGCCGAGCAGGCCGACGCCGAGGAACGGGCGGAGCAGTCTGTGGGCTACCCACACTTCGGTAATCAGAATCATCAGAATTCCGATCGCAAAGCATCCCACGACATTGATCGTGAACGTCGACCAGGGGACGTGGCCCGGTCGCGGCGGCCACCATACGCCGATGCCGTAGCGCAGCATCGCCCCGATCGCGCCGCCGACGGAGATCACCAACAGCACTATCGGTTCGACGGCAGGGGCGTCGGTCCGCCGACCCATGCGCTGACCTCCTGCCGAGCCGAATGTCACCGGCGCAATGCTATCGGCTGTACCGTGCGGTCTGTTCGCCCGGGACGGCGGCACAAATTACGAACAGTGCCGTTCGTCGACATGTACGACGTTCGAATGCCCAGAAGGTTTCGCCGAGGTTCCAGCTAACCCCCTACAGACTCAGGTCGGGAGCGATGATGACGGCACGACGAGCAGTACCCGCGATCCATCGGGCAACGGCGAAACCGCGCCGACTCGAGCGTCAGCAACTGTTCGGCAGACAGAATTCGATCACCTTCGGCGGCCGCTGATCACTGCGGCGGCTCACCATCGCGGCGCTATCGGTCGCGCCATCGAGCCTCACCTACATGCCGCCAGCCGCGACGGCGCTGAGATTCACCGGCAACTACCGAGATTCGGCGACACAGCACAGCGCCCGCGTCGAAGTGACACGGGCGCTGTGCTTTTCGGTCGAACTTCAGTGCGCGAGCACGGGCTCTCCCTCGGAGGGAGCGGGCACCGTGTTCGGCATCAGAAATGCGGTGATCACGGCGCCGGCCACGAAGATCGCGGTGGCCCACCAAAAGCTGGTGGTGTAGCTCTCGATCTGAGCCTGTGCCACGGCCATCGGACCCGGCTGATGCGAGGACAGGTAGTCCGTCGCCGCCGACGCGGCAATGGTGCTCAACAGCGCGGTGCCGATCGAACCACCGACCTGCTGGCTGGTGTTGATCATCGCCGAGGCGACGCCAGCATCCTCGTGGCGCACACCGGCCGTCGCGCCCTGGAAGGCGGTCGACATCGCACCACCGAGGCCGAGGCCCATCAGGACGAGGGCGGGCAGGATGTGCGTGACGTAACCGCTGTCCAGACCGATCTGGGTCAGCCAGGCCATGCCGGCCGCCGCAACGAGGAAGCCGCCGGCGACCACGATCTTCGGGCCGACTTTCGGCAGCAACAGCGAGGGCACCGTTGTCGACGAGACGACCATGCCTGCCACCATCGGCAGGAAGGCAAGTCCGGTCTTGATCGGCGAATACCCCATGCTCAGCTGCATGTAGTAGGTGAGGAACAAGAAGATCGCGAACATCCCGATGCCCATGACGAACACGGTCAGGAACGAACCACCGCGGGTGCGGTCCAGCACGATCCGCAGCGGCAGCAGCGGGTTGGCGACCTTGGTTTCCAGCCACACGAACACCGCGAGAAGCACCGCGCCGCCGATCAGGAAGCCGAGGGTGACCGGGTTGGTCCAGCTGGTCGACTCGGCGTGGGAGAAGCCGTAGACGATGCCGAAGAGCGCGGCCGTCACCACGAGCGTGCCGGGGATATCGAGCTTGGGCCGCTCGGTGATCACGTGCTTGGCCAGCAGCAGCACCGCGCCGACCAGTGCGACGGCGGCGAAGGCCAAGTTGACGAACATCACCCAACGCCACGACGCCCATTCGGTGAGCATGCCGCCGAGCAGCAGGCCGATCGCACCACCGGCACCGGCGACCGCACCGAAGATGCCGAAGGCCTTGGCCCGCTCGGACGGTTCGGTGAAGGTGACGGTCAGCAGCGATAGCGCGGCAGGAGCAAGCAGCGCGCCGAACACGCCCTGCCCGACCCGGGCCGCAACGAGCATTTCGAAGCTGGTGGCCGCGCCACCGACCGCGGAGGCGCCCGCGAAGCCGATGAGTCCGATGATGAAGGTATTGCGGCGACCGAAGAGGTCGCTGAGCCGTCCGCCGAGCAGCAGCAAGCTGCCGAAGGCCAATGCATAACCGGTGACCACCCACTGGCGGTCGCCGTCACTGAAACCGAGATCCTGTTGCGCCGCGGGCAGCGCGATGTTCACGACGGTCGCATCCAGAACGACCATGAGCTGTGCGACGCCGAGGACGGCGAGCACCCACCAACGCAGCGCGTGCGAGCCGCGCCTGCGGTTTTCCGTTTTCTCGGGGGCGGGTGCCCCACGGTCGACCACCGTAGTCATGCTGTCCCCTTTGTATCGGGTCTTGATGCGGAGAAGGCGCCTCCGCTTATGAAGAAGCTACCATGATAACGGAGGTAATGCCTCCACTTAATCCCGATACTTGATAGGATGTGGGTGTGAATCACGCCACGGCCCTCTCTCCACCTCGGCGCTTGCGGGCCGATGCCGCGCGCAATCAGCAGCGGATCGTCGTCGCGGCGCGCGAACTGTTCGCCGACCACGGACTCGAGATCACCCTCGACGACGTCGCCGAACGCGCCGGAGTGGGCGTCGGCACCGTCTACCGGCGCTTCGCCAACAAAAAAGAGCTCATCGCCGAGGTCTTCGAGCAGAACATGTCGGAGTTCGGCGACGCCGCCGATGCCGCCTACGCGCATCCCGACCCCTGGCAGGGCCTCGTCCAGTTCTTCGAGTACGCATGCAGGCACCTGGCCACCAACCGCGGCTTCAGCGAAGTAATGCTCGAACTCGAGAACGACATGGAACGCTTCGCCGCCGTCCGCGACCGGCTCAAGCCGACGGTCGCGGCCGTCATCGACCGAGCCCGCGACGCGGGCACCCTGGCCCCCGATGTCGAGGCCTCGGACTTCTTCGCCCTCATCCACATGGTGGACGCACTCGCCGAGTTCTCCAGGCCGGTGAATCCCGATGTCTGGCAACGGTATATGGCCATCGCGCTCAACGGGGTGCGCGCCGACGCCATGCCGCGCCAGCCGCTCACCGTGCCCGCACTGACCGACGAAGAGGTCGAACTGGCCAAGTCGCACGTCTGCGCGGGCCGCAAGCGGTAATCGCAAAAAAGGGACATAGGTAGCGCGCGTCACACGCAATCCCCTACAGTTGGACACATGACCAACTCGTGGGTGAACTGGGCCGGCGATCAGCAGTGCGCGCCGACGACGATCGCCGCCCCGCGCAACACCGATGAGCTGGCCGACGTCCTCGGCCGCGCCGCCGCGAACGGGCAGACGGTACGCGTCGCGGGCGCGGGCCATTCCTTCACCGACACCGTCCTGACCGACGGCGTGCTGCTGAACCTCGCGAACATGAACCGCGTCCTGGACGTGGATCCGACCACCGGCCGCGCCAGGGTCGAGGCGGGCATCACCCTCAACGCCGCGAGCAATGCACTACACCCGCACGGGCTCGCCTTCCCCAACCTGGGCGATATCGACGTGCAGACCGTCGCGGGCGCCACCGCCACCGGTACCCACGGCACCGGCGCCACGCTGCAGAACCTTTCGGCCGCACTGCATTCCATCGAACTGATGCTCGCCGACGGCAGCCGGGTAGAACTGAATGCCGAGACCGATCCGGAGGGTTGGCGCGCCGCACGCGTCGGCATCGGCGCACTCGGCGTCGTCACCGCCACCACCTTGCAGCTGGTTCCGTCCTTCGTACTCGAGGGCATCGAGCGACCGGTGCCGGTCGAAGACATCCTCGCCGACCTGGACTCCTACGTCGACGGCAGCGAGCACTTCGAGTTCTACATGTTCGCGCACAGCCCGTTGGCCATGACCAAACGCAACAACCCGGTCGAGCTGCCCGAACAGCCGCGCAGCAAGGCCGTCGACTGGTTCGCCGACATCCTGATGTCCAACTACGCCTTCGACGTGCTGTGCCGCCTCGGCAAATGGCAGCCGGGCCTGGTGCCGTGGATCCATCGCGGCGCCGCCTACGCGGGCAGCTACCGCCGCCAGGTCGACCGCTCCTACCGAGTATTCGCCTCGCCCCGCCTGATTCGCTTCACCGAGATGGAGTACGCGATCCCGCGCGAACACTCGATCGCCGCGATCCGCGAAATCAAGGAACTATCCGCGACATTCGATACGCCGATGCCTATCGAGGTGCGCTGGGTCGCCCCCGATGACGCGTTCCTCTCCCCCGCCGGCGGTCGCGACACCTGCTACATCGCCGTGCACCAGTACCGCGGCATGGATTTCGAGCCGTACTTCCGCGCCTGCGAAGCAGTCTTCGACCGCTACAACGGCCGACCGCACTGGGGCAAGCGCCATTTCCAGACCGCGGAGACCCTCCGGCCGCGCTACCCCGACTGGGACCGCTTCGCCGAGGTGCGCCGCCGCTTCGACCCCAAGGGCCGCTTCAGCAACGCGTATCTGGACCGGGTGCTCGGCCCGGTCGCCTGAGTTCGCCGCGCGGGTCAGTCGGCCAGGATCTCGGCGATCAACCGAGGCAATGCCGTGCCGATGGGGTCCCGGATGATCTCGGTGGCCAAGCCGTCGTAGGGCGTCGGCTCGGCGTTGACGATGACGAGGTCGGCGCCGTTGTCGACCGCGAGCGCGCACATCGAGGCGGCGGGCTCCACCTGCAGTGAGCTGCCGACCGCCAGGAAGATGTCGCTGGTCTCGGCCGTCAAGGCGGCCTTCATGATCGTGCGCGAGTCGAGCTGCTGACCGAACATGATGGTGGCCGCTTTCAGCACGCCGCCGCATTCAGGACAGGGCGGGTCCGCTTCGCCTGCCGCGACGCGTTCCAGGGTCGCGGCCATGCTGGTCTCGAAATCACACTCGACACACACCACCTCGAACATATTGCCGTGGATTTCGATGACCCGATGCGGCGAGGAACCCGCGCGCTGATGCAGCCGATCGATGTTCTGGGTAATGATCGTGACGGTGCGCCCGGCCCGCTCGAGATCCGCGAGCGCGGTGTGGGCAGCGTTCGGCTCGGCCTGCCACGCCGGGTTGTCGCGGCGGGCGAGCCACGATCGTTGCCGCAGCTGCGGATCGGCCAGGTAGGCGTCGAAGGTCGACAACAGTTCGGCGATGGGGTCTTTCGTCCACACCCCGCGCGGCCCGCGAAAATCCGGTATCCCGGAATCGGTGGATATCCCCGCGCCCGTGAGCACCCCGATCCGGCCGGAACGCCTGCGCCATTCGGTCGTCATATCGAAAGCGTAGGGGCAGCACCGCGGTCAGTGCATTCGGCCGACGCGCTTACCGTCGGCTCGTTTCGCCTCGGCAAGCGCCGCCCCAGCGCGAGCGGGATGACCGGGACCTCCAACGCCTGACGCAGCCCCTTCGGGTGTGCCAAGATAGTGAGAGATTGGTACTCTAAATCTCTCACGCTATTGAGCAGGACGATCAAAGGAGATCGCAATGACTGCCGTCGCACTCGACACCACCGGCTCGCACACGCTGCCGGACCGCCGCCCGATCGAGCCCGGCACGCGAATGTGGGACGAGACCGGCCTGATCACCTTCTCCCTGACCGCAGGCTCGGCGTTCCTGCTTCAAACGATGGAACCGACCATTTCCGCCGTCGTCGACGAGCATTCGACCTTTCGCACCGACCCGATGGGCCGCGCCGTGCGCAGCCTCGGCTCGGTGATGATGTGGATCTACGGCGGTGACGAAGCGCTCGCCGAAGCCGATCGCCTGCGCGCGATGCACGCATCGCTCAACACCACCGATGCCGCCGGCGTCCGGCACAAGGCGCTGTCGTCCGGGCCGTGGGCCTGGGTGCTGCACACCGGCACCTTCGCCTTCACCGAAGGCTCGAAATACTTCGCCCGCCGCCCGCTGACCGCGGCGGACAAAGAGGCGTACTACCAGGAGGTGGTGCAACTGATGCGCAACTTCTCGGTGGCGCCCAAGGAGATTCCGGAGAACTACACCGCGTTCGAGAAGTTCTTCGAGGACATGGTCGACAACTATCTCCAAGACACCGCCACCGCGCACGACTACCTGAAGGTGATCCGATCCGTCGCGCCACCTACCCAACTCCCGCGCATACTGCGCCCGATCTGGCGACGCGCGGTAGCCCCGGTCGGACAACTGCAGTATTTCTTCACCGTCGGCACCACCCCCGAGCCCGCCCGCCGCAAGCTCGGCCTGACCTGGACCGCATCCGACGAACGCAAGCTACGAGCACTGGGTTGGCTGATCGGCCGCACCGTACCGCTGCTCCCGGAACGCCTGCGCTACTTCCCCATTGCCTACGAAGCCCGCCGCCTCGAACGCGACCGCGCCAGACTGCGAAAGATCATCGACCTGCGCCCGATGTAACTCTGTCCGTCACCGCCGCGCACCCCGTCCCGTCTGGACGTCGGTGCCAGGTCGCCGCGAGATCCGCGTCGTTATCGCGCGCATCCCAGGGAATTCCGCCGACCTCGCTGAGCGACACCGAGTGTGAGCAGACCCTAGGCCGCGAAATACTTGTCGCCCGACCCGGTGGAAGTCACGGATGCGATCAGCGTGGCTGCCGAACTTCGTTGCCTGCGGGCTGCTTTCGAAGAAACCGGACCGTGCGCGGCACGTATTCCGGATTCTTGCAATCCTGCACAGCGGCGTCGTGTTGTTCCAGTGCGAGAAGTCCACCACCACCATCGACACGACGTATCCGGCGGTAACCAGGGTGCGTTGCTGTCCCATGCGCACCTCCACAACCCGGGGGGCGGCTGCTTCCACCGCACTATGGACGGCCGCCGCGATCATGTACCAGACGGGTCATGGTCCAGCGCCGCGACCGCTTGTCGAAATGCCTGCACGATCGGGCGGTTGTCCGACCGCCTGGTGGCGACGGCAACCTCCGCCGGTGTGCCGTCGAGGAGCACGAATCGCACATCGGGCCGTGCGAAGTACCGACTTGCCGCAGCACCGTGCACCCCCAGCAGGCCGGTCGTCGCGACAGCGCCCGGGACCGCCGACGGTGTGCGCACCAGCGGCGACCCCCGAGGCACCTGTTGCGCAGGGCCGGCCCATTCCGCGAGTCGCGGATGGCCGCCCGAGACCCGAACCCAACCTTCATCTGCGACATCGTTCAGACACAGCCGATCGGCGTCGGCAAACGGAGACGAAGCCGGGACGATCGCCACCCGGGGCGTGGTGTAGACCGGTTGGAATAGCAGGCCATCGAGATCACCCAGATAGTGCACGACCGCGACATCGACATCGCCTCGCCGCACAGCGTCGTACTGCGAGTACAGGTCCACGTCTTCGTACACCAGCTTTATGCCCGGCATGGCAGCGCCCACCAGGTCGCGCAGGAGCGGCCATCGCTCCGCCATCCCGAAACCCAGGACGCCGACCCGCAATACACCGGCCTCGGTCCGCAGCAACGGATCGGCGCTCGCCCGCAACTCGTCGAGCGCGAGCAACACAGCGCGTGCGTGCGAGACGACCCGTTGACCGACCGAGGTCAGCTCGACATGACGGCTGGTGCGATCGAAAAGCCGTGCACCGAGCGCTCGTTCGAGTCGTTGCACCCGTCGACCGAAGTGACCTGCCGTGACGAAATGCTGCTGCGCTGCCCGCCCGAAATGCAGCTCATCCGCCAAAGTCACTACATAGCGCAGCGATTCGATGTCCACCGTGAACCCCCAATCTCGAATGTGGGCATGGCTGTACTCCTCCAGTGCGTGAAATGGGTTCGGTGTGTGAATTGGGCGGCTGGGTCAGCGGACCCTGACCCAGCGCCGCCAGCGCGACTGTTCGGGATAGGAGCCGTCCAGATAGACGACCGGACGGCCAGGGCCGCGGGTGTCGGTCAGGCCAGCGCCGTCTCGTCGACCGGCACCATGCCAGTCCAGGTCGAGTTGTTCGAGTCAGTGTCGGTCGTGCGTTGAGCGTGCACTGTTTCCCTCCGGCTCGGCACCTAGCAACAATCCAACTATAAGTAGGAGTATGCGTATACGCAGCAGTTTGATCATGACGCATTTGGTACATGATCGCGGCGATTCTTTGTGGTGCGCTCGGAGTAATGGCTGCAGCTTGCCAGGACAGCAGGTTTTTCAAGCGACTGAGACCCCTGCAGGCCAGTCTGAGCCGGAGTACCGACCTGGCCTTGGAGGCATTAATGGCTCGATGCTGCCCGTTATCGGCGACGTCCGTGGCTGACCGAACTGGAGCGCAGCGATGGTAGCCCCTCCGCCACATGGCGCCCTGACCGATGCGCAGAACCGTGAACATAACCCTGCTCGCAGGACAGAAACTCGAAATCGGTCAGTCGTTGGTCCCGTCCAACAGCTTATTCCGACTGACTATGCAAACGGACGGCAACATAGTGCTCCGCGGCACGGGCATCGAGCCGGGCAAAGCAGGCTCGAACTCGACAGATATCTGGAGCACCGGAAAACAAGGCGCGGGCGTCAAATAGCTCGAGCTCGAACCCCGAACACGGCCAGTTAGGTAGCGAAAAAACGGGAATGCAGCCAGCGTGCTGCCCAATAATTGGTGGTTGAAAAGCTCCTTGGCCATCCAACCACCTGGGTGGGATCTCACGACTGGCTCGCATCCGTGCTCCAGCCAGCGGACCCGGACAAGCCAGAGCCAACCCGATTCATCGGCATCGGCATCGGCATCTTCACTGCAACCGACCATCTAGGCAGACAGCCCACCCAGCGGCGGGCGCTAATCGGCTCGGGAACGCCTGCGCTACTTCCCGATTGCCACGAGGCGCGCTGCCTGGGACACGCACCCAACCGGAATGAAAGGCCATCGACCGCGCTCTTGGTGATGCTGTAGCGACAATCAAACGACCCGTGGTAGCCGACCCGGCACCCACGGGTCGTTTGATGTGTCTACTATCGAGACATACCTGAAGCGCTGCAACAACTCTCGGATGTGTCGATGATCGATTCCGGCGGCGCCACGTGCGCCGCGACCCGGTGAGCGTGCATCCGGCCCTCGCGCACCCTGGTATACGTATCACTCACACTACGGCGCCGTTCGGGCGCCCCGACCCGGCTCGAACCACCCCGCATCGCCCGACCTCGCGTCCAGCATCGCTCGATTCGCCCAGTTGAAAGGTATTCCCGCACATGGCTCACAAGCCCAGCGTGCTGTTCGTCTGCGTCCACAATGCGGGCAGATCGCAGATGGCCGCCGGATTTCTCGGTGCGCTCGCCGGTGATCGCATCGAGGTCCGCTCCGCGGGCAGCACACCGGCCGATGCGCTCGACCCGGCCGTGGTCACCGTCATGGCCGAGGCGGGCATCGACATCTCCGCTCGAGCGCCGAAGCTCCTGACCATCGACGCGGTCGCCATGTCCGACGTCGTGATCACCATGGGTTGCGGCGACGCCTGTCCGTTCTTCCCAGGAATCAGCTACCGGGACTGGGTGCTGCCCGACCCGTCGGACGAGGACATCGCCATCGTGCGCTCGATCCGTGACCGGATCCGCATTCTCGTGGAGAACCTGATCGCCGAACTCATTCCGGCTACCGCCAGCTGAGCGCCGCCCTCGTCCACGGTGTCCGATTTGTTCAAGACCGGCCGCACCGAGCCCACTTAGGCTGCGGGTCATGACTCCACAACTCGACTTCATCGGCATCGTGGTCACCGATATGGCGGCCGCCCTCGACTTCTACCGACGCCTCGGGCTTGATTTTCCGGAGGGCTCCGAGGACCAGCCGCATGTCGAGGCCGCGATCGCGGGAGGGATGCGCATCGCCTTCGACACCGAAGCGGTGATCAGGTCATTTCATCCGGAGTGGCAGCCGCCCAGCTCCGCGGGCCGGACCGGACTCGCCTTCCGGTGCACCGATCCCGCCGAGGTCGATCGGGTGTTCACCGAACTCGTCGACGCCGGCTACCACGGCGAACTGAAGCCATGGGACGCCGTTTGGGGTCAGCGCTACGCCTCGCTCGCGGATCCCGACGGCAACGGCGTCGACCTGTACGCCCCGTTGCCCGCTACCGACTGAGCAACTCACGCAACGGCATTCCCGCCAGGTCCCGCACCTCGCGAGCCAGATGGGCCTGGTCCGCGTAGCCGGTGCGTGCGGCGGTGTCCGCGAGCGCCACTCCACTGCGCGCCACCGCCAGGGCCCGCTGCAGCCGCAATACCCGAGCGAGCGTTTTCGGCCCGTATCCGAAGGCCGCGAGGGACCTGCGATGCAGTAGCCGCGCACCGAGCCCGGCCGCTTCGGCGGTCTGCGCCACCGACCACCCCGCATCCAACGCGACCGCGATCCGGCGCAGGATCGGATCCGGCGGTTCGGTGTCGGCCGCCCGCCGCAGCACTATCGCCTCGAGCGCGGCGATCGTGTCGTCGGCGTCGTCGATCTGCGCAGTCAGCTGCCGGACCGTTGCCGACGGCCACAGATCCGCGAGTTCGACGCGTCGATCACGCAATTCGTGTGCGGGCACCCCGAGCAGCGCGGGCGCACTGCCGGGAAAGAATCGGATCCCCGCAAAGCGGGTTCCCACCGGAACAGCTGGGCGGTAGGCACCGGTGTCCGGACCCGCGACCGACAGCCTGCCGCCGGTCCACAACAGGTCCATGCACCCATCGGGCAGTACGGGCAGGCCGAGATCATCGCGAGTAACGGTGCGGGTCCACACCACAGCACCGTCGAACCGTGACGGGCGCTCGCGATACCCGAGCTCCGCCGTTGCCTCCACCACGATTCGAGGCTACCTGTGTCGTCAGCGACTCTGTCGAGATTATCTACGCCGTAGACAACTGGGATCGGAGGCCGGGCGCTGCCCCGGCGCCGGCGCGATATCAGATCCGCCGACGGCTCAGTGCGGGTTGAGACCGCGGGGTGCGACGCGGATGTAGTTGATATCGGTAGCAGTGATTTTGGCGTCGGGGTCCTTGCACCCGACGCTGACCTCTGCCTCGGGCGGTGACGAAAAAGTCCAGATGGTGGTCCAGTCTCTGCCTGCGATGGATTCCTGTTTCTTCACATCCGAGGAGCGGAGATCTTCATTTCGTCCGGTGCTGTCGGCTACCGCGCAGCGCAGGCCCGATGCCGCCGAGCCCCACTCCGCGGGAACTTTGATATCCATGACGGCATCGGCGGGTACGAGCACTTTCTCGGTTTCCCCGAGGGTTATCCGCACACCGCCGCCGGGCTCGGCAGCCTCGCTCGGCTCCGGAGCAGCGGTCACCGCACTCCCCGACGAAGCAACGGTCGACGTCGCAGCGGAACTAGACGGCTTGTCATCGGAGCACCCAGCCGCGGCAACAGCCACCAGTGCGGACGCCGTAATCCAGATCAGTTTCACAGGTCAAACCTCTCTTCGCGCCCACTAATCAGGCGTCGGTACGGATCAGCGATCGAACAGAGTATGACGACTTCTCAGATGAATGCAGACTACATTGCGTGAAAGTTGGCAATTGACCCGCAAATAGAGTGTGCGCGGCCGAGTTCGAGGGCAAGGAGAAGCACCGCATACCGGCACCGAGAATTGTTCCGCGTATCCGTATGCCGCCGACGACAATTCGCGCCTACCGAACATGGTCAGTTCAACTTCGCACCGACGGTTAAGATCGCGGTGACCGAAGTGAGCACCGTGGTTCGGAGGACGCCGATGATGTTGCCCGTCGTATTCGACACTTTCGACATCGCCGCAGCCGATGGCGACGCCGATTCCTATCTGGTCAGACCCGATGACGGGCGAGCCCATCCCGGCCTGCTGTTCCTCATGGACGCCTACGGCCTGCGCCCCTGGCTCCGCGAGATGATGGAAGCCATTGCCGCGCACGGCTTCACCGTGCTGGCACCGAATATCTTCTACCGCTCGGGACGCGCACCGCTGCTACCGCTACCGGACCCCGCCGAGCCGGACGGCCAGGCCCATTTCTTCGCGGCATTGGCCCCGGTGCGGCAGCAACTCACGCCGAACAACATGATGGCGGACACGAAAACCTACCTGGACTGGCTGAGCGCTTGCCCATTCGTCGCACCGCGCGCACTCGCCGTGACGGGCTATTGCATGGGTGGCCGGCTCGCCCTGCGCACCGCAGGCGCCTATGGCAGCCGGATCGCCGCCGCGGCCAGTTTCCATGGCGGACGCCTCGCAGTCGAGGATGCGCCCGACAGCCCGCACCACGCCGCGAACGGCATCACCGCGGAACTGTTGATCGCCCACGCCGATCGGGACGTCTCCATGCCCGCCGACCAGATCACCCTGCTCGACTCGACGCTCGACGCCGCTGGAGTTCGATTCACCTCGGCGGTGTATCGGGATGCGCAGCACGGCTTCACCATGCGTGACACTCCAGCGTTCAGCGAGGCAGCCTACGAACGCCACCTGCACGCCCTGCTGGCGTTGCTGGATCGCGCATTCGCGGACGGCACCGGATAGATCGGCGGCAGGCGGACCACCTCCCGCGGAAGACTCATTGATCGACCGGAACGGCACGAGGAGCGCAATGGAATTGACCTACCGCGACATCAAGGCAGCCACCGACCGCGTCGCGGGTCGGGTGCGGCCGGTCGCCCTCGCGCCCGGGGACCGCCGAGCCGGATCCGTCTCGGGTGAGCTGTGGTTCGCACTCGAATTCATGCAGCACACCGGCACATTCAAGGCGAGGGGCGCACAGAACTTCATCCAGGCGCATCGGGACGAGGGCACATTACCGGCGGCTGGGGTGACCATTGCCTCCGGCGGCAACGCGGGCCTCGCGTGCGCATGGGCGGCGCAGCAGCAGGGCGTGACCGCGACGGTGTTCCTGCCGACGACAGCACCCACGGTGAAGGTCGACAAGCTACGCGGCTACGGCGCGCAGGTGCGGATGGTCGGCGACGAATACGCGCACGCGCTCGCCGCGTGCCTGGAGCACGCCGACACCACCGGCGCACTGCTGTCGCACGCCTATGACAATCCGCTCATCGCCGCGGGCGCGGGAACCCTGATGGAGGAGATCCACCGGCAACTTCCCCGGCTCGACACCATCGTCGTCGCGGTCGGCGGCGGCGGCCTCTTCGCCGGGATAGCCACGGCCGCAGATCATTACGGCATCCGAACCGTTGCGGTGGAGCCGGAGAATTGCCGTGCGCTCCGTGCCGCGATCGAAGCCGGGCACATCGTCGACGGCCCCGTCGATTCCGTCGCCGCCGATTCCCTCGGCGCCAGGCGCGTCACAGAGCTGGCGCTGCACGCGGCTCAGCACTACGACGTCGCATCGATGCTGGTCTCCGACAACGAGATCGTGACCGCCCGTCGCGCGCTGTGGCACGATCGCCGCCTTGCCGTCGAGCACGCGGCTGCAACGGCGCTCGCCGTCCTGACCAGCAACGATCAGCGTCCCGGCCGGGCGTACCTGCCAGATCCGGACGAGCAGGTCTGCGTCGTATTGTGCGGCGCCAACACCGATCCCTCGGATCTGGGCTAGTCGCGGCCTGCTAGGTGCCGATCACGGCATTCATGATGGTGCCCGCGCTTGTCGCGACGACACCGCCGATCATGGCTCCCGCCACCATCTTCGGCGACTGCAGACCGCCGCCGGACCATTTCTCCCACGCGAAGCGGCCGCCCGCGTAGGTGATGGCGCCGACACCCGACAGCAGCACGAACCAGGTCAGGTAACGAACCATCTGCAAAATCTTGTCCGAGATCGGCGGCGCCTGCGGGGTCGGGTTCCCGATCTGGGCGAGGACTGTCCCGTACATGTCATGTGCCGCAGCGAGAATCATGCTCACAGTCGTACCCCTCTTCGAATGCCGGTGACGCCGTCGAACGCCTAGCCAGATGATAGCCGGTCATTCTGAGAAAGATTGCGCAGCAACCTGATTCGCACCATCCCCCGAAGACGCGCCGGGCGGGACGCGCGCACCCGGCCTGTCGCCCACGCATCCTTGTTTTACCATACGATCGGACGTATTCTTTGTTGATGACCACCACGACCCTCCCCTCGGCCGAAGAAACCGATCCGTACTGCCTGCACCCCCTCGATGCGGCAGCACTGCTCTTCGACGCACCATGGCGGCGATTCGCGGTGCTCGGCGACAGCCTCTCGGCAGGCACGGGCGACCCGAGCCCAGGTTATGCGACCTTGGGCTGGGCCGACCGAGTAGCGGACACCCTGCGCCGGGTCCATCCGGATCTGGCGTATCTCAGCACCGCGCAGCCCGGCGCGACGACAGACCAAGCGCTACAACACCAGTCCGAGCAAATCCGCGCGTTCGCCCCCGACCTGCTCCATGTGCCCTCCGGCGCCAACGACATCGTCAGGCGCACCCCCGATTTCGACGACATCGAGGAAACCCTGCGCGAGATGTACCGCCTCGCAAGTAGCACCGGGGCACAGCTGATCACCTTCACCCTCGGCAAGGCGTACATCGTGCCGGTCTTTCCCGACTGGGACCAGCGGGTGCGCACGGTCAACGACATCACCCGCAGGCTGGCTGCCGAATACCGCGCGCACGTCGTCGACATGTGGGATCACCCGATCAACCACCGCGCGAACCTGTTGAGCGCGGACGGTATTCACTTCTCCGCGTCGGGCCAGGCCGTACTGGCCGCCGAGGTCGTCAAACGCCTTGCCCATCAGCTCGGAAAGCGGGTATCGGCATGATCTCGGATAAGCGCCTGTTGCGCGGGGCCCGATCCCGCCAGATCGTGCTGCGGCAGGCCGTCGACACCGCATCGCTCGATGGGCTGGAGGGGCTGAGCTTCGGCAAACTGGCCACCGACACGGGACTCAGTAAGGCGGGCGTGCAGACCCTCTTCAAAACGAAGGAGATTCTGCAAGTAGCTGCCGTCGACCACGCCCGCGAGATGTTCATCGACGCCGTGATCCGCCCGGCCCGCACACAACCTCGCGGGGCGGCACGCCTGCGCGCGCTGATCGAGCATTGGATTGTCTACGCCGCGACGCCGCTGTTTGCGGGCGGCTGCCTGCGGATGGCGAACATCGCGGATTTCGACAGCCACCCCGGCCCGGTCCGCGACGCCCTTGTCCGCGATCAGCAGGACTGGATCGGCGCCATCGCCGCCGAGCTGCGGCACGCCGTCACCGCGGGCGAAATCGCCGACCTGGACACCGATCTTGCCGCATTCCAGATCGACGCCGTGCTCGGCGCCGCGAATAGCGCGCTACGTCTCGGCGATACCGAGGTGGTGCACAAAGTGCGCCGCGTTGTCGAGGGTTTCCTGGTGGCGCCGTCGGCTCAATCGTGATTGGCAGGCGTTCGCTGCAGCACAATTTCGGTGTGGTCGCCGGTTAGCACCAGAGCGTCGTCGACGACCGTCCAGGCCGGGGTGAGCAGCAGGAATTCGCTCAGCCAGCGGTCCTGCTGCATCAACTCCGCCGAGCAGGTGAGCACGGTGGAAAACGGTGACCTCGCCTTGACGATTCCGTCGTCGATGTCCGCGTCGAACATGACCGTGTTGCACCCCGCGTGGGCAGATAGCCTGCGGGTCTCGGCCACGAACCACAGCGTGATCCTGGTGCCGCGGACGAGGTAGCGGCGGCGTCCGTCTTCGGTGACGGACAACGAAACGTAGCGGTGGCCCCAAAGATTGGAGTCGATCATCAGCAGATCAGCCCTCACTTGCGATAGTTGAACAACCAACTATCGTGGGGCGTGCAGGGCGAACCCGGAACGGGTCGGTCCACTGAGCGAACCGATCAGCGAAGATTCTTCCCGATCTCGCGGGCCGCATGGGCAACCAGGCTCGGGAGATTCGGCGGAAAGCGCGGCGCGAGGGACATGCAGGCGATTGCAGCGGGACCACCGCACCCATTCGATTTGATTGCCGCTGCCGCACAACAGACTCCGGACACCAGGTCGTAGCGGTCGACGGCGATCATGCCGTCGTCGGCGATGGCGGTTTCGATGCGCCGCCATTCTCCCGCCGAGTAGGTCGGCGGCGGTGGCGCATTGTCGGCCCGCGCGGCGTGCAGCACCTGCACCATCGCGGTCCGGAAGGTGAGGTCGGCTTCCGCCTCGGCCGTGACGAATATCTCCGCACCCTTGAAGCTGGCGATCAGATGTACCTCGTCACCGTCGAGAACACACACTGCGACAGTCGCTTTGGTCATGGCGGCCAACGTCCGCCCCGGTCGTTGCGCGGCCTGGCGCAGCAACGGCGCGGCCTGCCACTGCCTTCCCAGCTCCGCCATTCGAGCACCGACGAAATACCGCTGCTCCACCCGCTGGACCGCACCGAGGGCAACCAACTGCTCGGCGAGCCGGTACGCCGTGGCCTTTGCCAGCCCGGTGGCACGCGCGAGCTGGGAAAGACCGCACCCCTCTGGGACGACCGAAATCGCCTGCAGCACTTGGAACCCGGCTTCGAGCACGCCACGTCCCGCACTCTCGGTCTGTGCCTCTGCCACCACCGCGCCAGCCCTCCTCGCTCAGCGCACCGCAGGCTCGGGCGCGCTCCCCAGCGGCCCCGCGGCCTCCCAAAGAATACGCCCGGACCACCCCGATCCCGCGATATTCGGCTAATCGTCGCGCACATCGCGCAACGCAGACCCAATTCGACTGTGTCCGAGTGTGACTGGAGACGTCCGCAGTGGTGGGTTCGAGTGCGCCACCACGGGTTCAGCTCACCAGCAGCACGACTTTTCCTGGGCCACGCCCGGTTTCGCTTTCCTGTTGAGCGGCGGGGGCCTGGTCGAGGGAGAAAGTTCGAGCGGGGCCGGGGAGCCGGTATTCGCCCGCGGCGAGCCGTTCGGCGACCTGCCCGGCGAGTTCGGTCGGACGCGGAGAGCCACCCGTGCTGGTGAAGGTCACACCGAGCTCGGCAGCGGCGGGATCGGCAATGGTCACGATCCGGTCGGTGCCACCGCGCAGATCAATGGCATCGGGCAGCCCACCATGGCCCGCGGCGTCGAATACGGCATCGACACCCTTGGGCGTCAGTGCGCGCACGCGTTCGGCCAGACCGGCGCCGTAGGTGGTCGGGGTGGCGCCGAGGGCACGCACGACGTCTTGATTAGCCTGCGAGGCAGTGCCGATGACGCTGACGCCGCCTGCCACCGCCAGCTGCACCGCCATCGAACCGACGGCCCCCGCCGCGCCATTGATCAGCAGCGTCTCGCCGGGCTGCAGCTGCAACAGCTTCAGCACATAGTCCGCGGTAGACACGGCGACGGGAAGCGCCACGGCGTCCGCCCAGCCGAGCCCGGCAGGCTTGCGGACGACGGCGGCACTCAGCGCGTACTCGGCGTAGCCACCGCGGCGCGCCCACCCGAACACCTCGTCACCGACGGCCACTCCGGTGACCGACGGACCGACCGCGTCGACAACGCCCGCGATCTCGGCACCGGGATACTGCGGAAACACCGGTTCACCGAAGGTCAAAGCGCCCGAGCGAACCTTCCAGTCCGCCGGATTGACCCCCGCCGCTCGCACGGCGACACGGACCTCGCCTGCGCCGGGCTCGGGTACCGGGATATCCACGATCTTAAGCACCTCAGGCCCACCGAACTCGTCGAACGCGATCGCCCGCATCTCGTCTGCCTCTCTCCCGATTGCTCGTGAACAACCACCCTAAGCCGAGATTCATGCCATGCCGCCGATTGCGAGCTCGAATCGTGGCGGCGGCTATCTCGTACCACCTGCCACAGCGGGGCCGAGAACGCCGAGATCGTTATGAGCATCGAGCACGTCAATCGTCGCCGTCGGGCCCGCCGACCGGCCGGGCGCGAGGTCAGCGGCCGAGGCGAATGGATCGTGGCAGGCGGCCCGGAACACCGCCGCCCGCCCTGCCGTGGTGGTGCGAGATCCCGATCTTCGCACCGGGCAGCGCGGGCCGCTGATTTCGTACCTTCGATTACTGATCACCCTGAGGCAGGTGCACTTTCGCATCCTCGTAGGTGCCGGTGGGCGCCGTATCCGCGAGTGTGTAGACCTGGTGCACAACCCCCGATTCGAAGGTGGCCGAGGAGATCAGGCGCAGCGGAAGCGGAGTGTCGGCCTCCTCGAACAACCGCGCGCCCTTGCAGACGGCGATCGGATGGACGAGCAGGTGTAGTTCGTCGAGCAGTCCGGCCTCGAGCAACTGCCGGACAACCGACACCGACCCACTGATGGCAATGTCGGTCGCGCCCGGCTGGTTCTTCAGCGCCGTGACGGCCTCGATGAGCTCGCCCTTCAACAGTTCGGAATTGCGCCAGGTGAACTGCAGATCCTGGTTCGACACGACGATCTTGCGGGCATCGCCGAGCGCCTTGCCCATCGCAGCGTCCTGCTCACCCGCCAGCTCCCGATCCGGCCACGCCACCGCAAAGCTGTCATAGGTCTTACGCCCGAGCAGCAGTGTGTCGGCGGACCCGAGCTGCGCATCGACCGCCGCGCCCATCTCGTCGCTGAAGTACGGGAAATGCCAGTCCTGCGGGTCTTCGATCACGCCGTCGAGCGAGATGAACAGACCTGCGGTGATCTTCCTCATGGGACGTCTCCTGGTGGTGGTTGCTTCGTCATCAGTTCAGACGAAGCACACCTCGAGAATTCATCGCTCGCGCGGCGACCCCGTCCTGATCGGCCGTAGGCACACCTCTCAGCTTCTTCACAGCACCCCCTCGCGATACTCGAACAATGCATCCCCTCGGACTCTTGCACAGCGCCATCGTCGACGCTGTCACCGAACCCGCGGCGAAGGATGTCGCGCTCGCCGAGCTGGCCGTGGCGGGGGTTCTGGTCACCACGGGGATGGTCCAGACCGGTCGCCGATACGTCTCAGCGGCGTTGTGCGTCGGTGGGTTGCTCATCGCGTTCGCGATATTCGCGATCCAGGTATCCGACAATGGCTGGCTGACCGGCGGCGACGCGCCGACCCGCAACTGGTTCATCGCCCATCGCACACCATGGATGGATACCGCGGCACTCGTGATCACCACACTCGGCAGTCCGGGCGCAGTCATAACGCTCACCGCGCTCATCGGGGCATGGCTGTCGTGGCGCGCACGATCCGCCCTGCCGATCATCGTGATTGTCGCAACGGGAGCCGCAGCCTCGGCAACAAGCACCACACTGAAGCTGGTGGTGGGACGGGTGCGCCCGCCGATCGAGACGCAGCAGGTCATCACCACGGACTACTCGTTCCCGTCGGGACACGCCACCAGTACCTCGGCGCTGGTCGGCATCACCGTTGCCATCCTGATGATCGGGCGCGGCCGACAGTTGGTGGCGCTACTCAGCGCGGTCGCGGCCCTGCTCATCGCTCTGGTGGCGGCGAGCAGGCTCTACCTCGGCGTGCACTGGCTCACCGACGTCATCGCCGGAGCCCTGCTCGGCACCGCCTTCGCGGTCATCGGGGCCACCGTGCTGTACGCACTCGAGCAGCAGCGAACAGCTATCGGCAGTGCCGAGGCTGCTGGGTCAGCCGGGGAGAGTCACTTGCCCAGCGCGCGGGCCAGCTGACTCTTCGTCATCTTCGAGCGGCCCTCGATATTGCGCTGCCTGGCCTCGTTGTAGAGCTGATCGCGGGTGGGCCCCTTCGGTCCCTTGGTCCCGGATCGCAGGCCACCACGGCGCTGCGGCGACATACCGCTTGTCGAGGACCGACTCGCCGTCTTGGTCCTGCCGGATTGGGCGCGGTTCTTGTTGACGGTGCGGGCCGCGATCTCTTCGGCCCGATCCGTGCTCGCGCCCCGGTCCTTCGCGGAGTCCTTGATGTGCTGGTACTGCCGCTCGTCCTTCGTGCTCCATTCCTTCGGCATGTCACACCTCCTGCGCACCGAGTACCCAGGCGGCTACGGGTAAACAACATGGCCGACCGGTCACCGTATACCGGAATCGGCACGCTGCAGGTGGCGTGCTCGTTACCGGACAACTCGACCCATGCCATTCCGGGCTTGTCGTATCTGCACTGCGCTACAGAGGCGTGACCAGGGACGGAAGGCTCGCCGGTGCATTCGGGCGGCGGAGATATCTACGACGCCCCGACGATAACGGTTTGATAACCCCGGCGAGTGGGTATCACAACAGCATGACAGTGACGAGAAACCGAACTCACCGGATTGCCGGTGTGGAGTGGGGAACCGCACTGCTGGCTCTGGCAACCTGCTTCACGTTCACCGCCGGCATCGCCGCGATCACCCGATCCTTCACT
The DNA here is from genome assembly GCF_045208035.1 of Nocardia sp. NBC_01009. NCBI lineage: Bacteria > Bacillati > Actinomycetota > Actinomycetes > Mycobacteriales > Nocardiaceae > Nocardia > Nocardia sp. NBC_01009. The sequence goes on from NZ_CP108695.1 coordinate 7,637,623, forward strand.
ACCGCAGCAGTTTCCACCGTTTGCATCGCGGCTGGACTGATGTTGACCCTCAGAATCCTGCCGCCGAACCGCTAGCCCCTCTTCGACATTCGGGTGGCCCCGATCGAGGCGGCGACCACACACGTAACACCCGCCCACTGCGCAAGATTCATGATCTGGCCGAGGACGACGAGACCGGCCAAGGCGGCCGCGGCGGGTTCCAGACTCATCAGCACGCCGAACACCCGAGCCGGAATACGCCGCAGTGCTTCGAGTTCCGCCGAGTAGGGCAAGACCGACGACAGCATCGCCACCCCGAATCCTGCTGCGAGCACGGAAGGTTCGAGCAGCGCGGCACCGGCATCCGCGATGCCGACAGGCGCCATCAGCAAACCGCCGAACGCCATCGCCAACGCAAGGCCGCCGCCACCGCTGGTCCGCTCTCCGAGCGCGCTGCTGAGCAGAATGTAGCCCGCCCAGCACACCGCGGCGGCCAACGCGAACAGCACTCCCGACCACATCACCGGCCCTGCGGTCCGGGTCAACAGCACAACTCCCGCCCCGGCCAACAAGGCCCACAGCGGGTCGATCCAGCGGCGCGAGCCCGCGAGCGCGACCGCGAGCGGTCCGAGGAATTCGATCGTCACCGCCATGCCGAGCGGAATGCGGTCGATCGACTGGTAGAAGGACAGATTCATCAATGCGAGCACGGCGCCGTAGCCGAGCACGACGGGCAGCGCGCGCCGGTCGATGCGCAGTGCCGACCGCCAGAAGATCAGCAGCACGATCCCGGCGAAGAACAGCCGCAGACTGACCGCGCCCGCGGCACCGGTTGCGGTGAACAGCTGCTTGGCCAGCGCCGCACCGATCTGCACGCTGACGATCCCGGCAAGCACAAGGGCGGTCGGCGGGACGCCCCCGAGCCCACGTTGCGCCATCGCCCGCACGGCATGCAGCGGCCACGCCGATTTCGGACTCCGTTCGAGATCGATCGCCACCACGTGCCATCCCTCCGTTTCCATCGCCAATTGCCCAGGCCCCCACCATGCCAACCCACACCGACACGTGCCGAAGAGGCGCTACCCGGCCACCGCGTCGATACCCACGAGCAGTTCGGCGACGGGCTGCGCACCAGGTTCCAGATGGTGGCGGGGAACCGCACGCACACCTGCAAACGATGAATCGTGTCGTCCGAGACTGCCTGCTCGCCTCAGGCCGTCGGTTGCGAACCGGTGAGAGCCGCGGGTGCCGGTGCGGCATCGTCGGCAGGCGGACGCACCGACGAGATGGCGGGCGAACGCCTGCTCGTGATGACGAACACCACGACGAGCAAGACGCTGAGCCAGACATAAGTGTTCCCGACCAGGTGCTGCCACGGTGTCCACGACAATTCGCGTTGTTTGTCGCCGGGCATCCAGTTCTGTGGCCCGTAGACGAACGCCGCTGCGGTGACGGTGATCGCGACATACCAGCCGATCGCCTGCCGCACCGGCAACCGGGTCGCGTACCCGACCATCGCGAGCAGCGCCGGTGCCACCCACACCCAGTGATGCGACCACGAGATCGGCGACACCAGCAACGTGAAGACCGCGTTGATCGCCAACGCCAGCGCGGGCGCCGAGGCCGCGCGCCGCATGGCGACGACGACCAGCGCTAGCAGAGCGGCGCTCAGCACCAGCCACAGCAGGGTGAACAGCGGCTTCTCCACGCCGAACCTGGCGAGCACGGCCTGGATCGACTGGTTGGTGTGAAACGACGAGCCACTGAGCCCGGAAACGTTGCCGAGCCCGCCGAACCAGTACTGGACGGATTCGTGCGGCAGCACCGCGAAACTGAGCGCGGTCGCGGCAGCGCCGGTGATCGCGGCGGTCGTTGCTGCGCGATAGTCACGGCGGACCAGGAAGTACAGCACGAACGCCGCGGGAGTCAGCTTGACCGCCGCGGCGATGCCGATCAGCATGCCGCGCCGCCACTTCGGCTTCTCCGTCAGACAGTCGGCGGCGACGAGGACCATCAGCAGCAGATTGACCTGACCGAAGTCCAGCGTCGAGCGGATCGGCTCCAGCAGCATGGCCAGTGGCGCCGCGCAGGAGGCGGCCAGCAGTGCCTGCCTACGCCCGGATTCCTCCGGCCAGCGCCGCCGTGCGACCAGATACAGCGTGACCGCCAGCGCGACGGTGGAGGTGAGGAAGAAGGTGAAGGCCGCGGCATCCCATGGGAGCAGTGCGAACGGGCTCAACACCACCGCGGCGAACGGCGGATAGATGAACGGCAGGCCGATACCGATGGTGGTCTGCGGCAGCTGTCCGTACATATCCGCGCCGTCACGCAGCGCCTCGATCCCGAGCCGATACACCTGCAGATCTATGAACCCACCGGTGATTCGCTGGAAGGGCCACAGCGGCAACATCAGACACAGTGCGGCGAATCCCGCCAATAGCGGCGGCACCAGCCACACCAAGCGCCCGAATCGACGGTTCGGTGTCCTCGGTTCGTCACGGGTGGTCACGCTGCTCATCCGCGGCCACTATACCGACAGGCGGCAGCCCCGCCGAATCGGCGGCTGCCGCACCTGGGAGGTCCAATCCTGGTCTGCCGCCCAGATCGCGCGTACCGCTGTGGTCCGAGCATTTCGGCTTCCCGGCCTGCGCACCGAATGCAGAAGCCGTTACTGCGCGAGCCGGTCACGGGCTGGTTCGGCATTGCGCAGGGCACCGCCGGTCACAGCCGCCACCGCCGGTCGACTCGCCTTCCGCTTGCGCGCCCGCGCACCGACATCACGCAGGAGCACGACGTATCGACTCCACTCGGCGGGAGTCCGAATCGCCCCGGTCAATGCACGTTCCGCACAGTCGAGGCTGTCTTCCAGCAACGCGTCGTGCATCCAGCGATAGAACAGCGGCCACGACAACCGTGCGCGGCCACGCAACTTGATAGCAAGCACATGACTGAGCAGGATGGCGCCGTCGCCGGCATGCCGCACCGAATACTCGTGAAACCCGTGGAACCCGCGAGGCGCGGTGAAGCGGAACCGAATCCAGCGACCCGGCTCATAGGCCTCGACAATGTAGTGAACAGGGCCGTGCCCGCCGACAGCCCCGAACCCCAACGGGCGGTCGAACCGCACCGCGGGCCACTTGTCCCGCGGCCACAAACGGTCGCCATCGCTCGCGATGCCGTCGATCAGCGCCCCAACCTCGGACTCCGACACCGGCAGCCGCCGCGTGTGGATATTGAGTACCGCCATCTCGCCACCTTTATTTAGAACGTTCCTTCTAGAACGATTAGAGGGTATGTTCCACTACAACCCCTGGTCAAGCACAACCTCACGTGGCGAACATCGCCCGATCGACAAAAAGTGTTGCCTTGACGTTCGGGGCAAGGTTTACCGTCGATCACATGCGAATTGGTGAACTCGCCCGGCGAGCCGGAACGACAACGCGGGCGCTGCGCTTCTATGAGTCACAGGGGCTGCTCGATGCGAGGCGCTCGGCCAACGGGTATCGCGAGTACGACGAAGCGGACTTTCGGCTGGTCGATGAGATCAGGACCCTACAGGCCGTCGGCTTGAGCCTCGATGACACCAAGCCGTTCGTCGAGTGCCTGCGCGCCGGTCACGAGACCGGGGATTCCTGCGCCGACTCGATCGAGGTCTACCAGCGCAAACTCGCCGAGGTCGAGGAATGCATCGCCCGGCTCGACGTGGTGCGAGCGGGGCTGCAGGACAAGCTGACCCGCGCGCTGACCCGGCCTGCGCATTCGTGCTGCGGAGCAGACACCATCGAGACGAACGAAATCGCGGAGGCATGATGTCGTCCACCACCCACACCACCGCCGATATCGCCGCCGTCACCGACAAAAGCTTCGTGCGCGATGTCCTCGAGCACGACAAACCCGTTCTGGTGGACTTCTGGGCGGCATGGTGCCCACCGTGCCGGATGATCGCACCGGTACTCGCGCAGATAGCCGACGAGCGTGCCGGATCGCTGACGATTCGCGCCATCGACACCGACTCGAACCCGGCCGTGATGCGCGACTATCAGGTGATGTCGCTGCCGACACTGATCCTGTTCCGCGGCGGTCGGCCGGTCACCACGCTGGTCGGTGCGCGCTCGAAAGCCCGGCTGCTCGCGGAGATCGATGCCGCCCTCGGTGCCTGAGGACACCCCTGTCGACGACATCGATCGCGCCACCGCGACATAGCTTCGCGGCGGGTGGCTACTCGGCGGATGAAAGCCAGCGAGAGCTCAACTTTCGCTCCGCGGCCGGGGTGAGGGTGCCGAGGACGCCGAGGCGGGCGATGCCGCCGTCCGGGTAGATGTCGACGCGCACATGGGTGGCGGGCCTGCGCGGAGCACGCGGCAACCGGAATCGATGCGGAGTGTCGGGCTGCAGGGGCGTTTCGGGCAGCAGCTCGAACCAGGCCGGGTCGGCCGGCGCGGGCAACGGTTCGTCGCCGTGGTGATCGATACCGAGCAGGCGGGCCGAGCCAGGGGCGTTGAACAGCAGGTTCGTGGTGTCCAGCTCGATCAACTCCGGAAAGCCCTGGGCGGCGAGACGGATTGTCGCCCAGTCGTTTCCGCCGTCCCGACGCCGCGCGGTCTCCCACCCCTCCGCTTGGTTGCGCGCCAGACCGGGGGCGAGCATGTTGTCCGGGGCGGAATAGAACATATTGGAGCACGCCACCGCGCGTGCCCCGTTGGCCAGCGCCGCAAGGTCCACGGTGAGACCGGTGAGCAGGGCCGGATCCGGGACCACCTCACCGTGCACGCGCAGGCGGGCCACGCCACCGTCCGGGTACATAGTCAGGCGGACGTGGGTGAAGATGCGTTCGTCCGACACCGGGAACTCGTGCTTCGCATCGCCGCCGATCGCGCTGCGCGGCACGATGTCCACCCATTCCGCGCTACTCAGCCGCGCCACCGAGGGGTAGTCCGGCGCCCGGCACGCCGCAACCGAAATATGGGGCGGGTAGTTGCCTTTGAACCAGGCCGTGTCCACTACGACGCCGCGGATCACACCGGACATACCGAGGCGGATGATGGCCCAATCGTCACCGGGGCCGCGGTGCCTGCGGGTTTCCCAGCCGTCGTACTCCTGCCCCTTGGGACCGAACGTGTGCTCCTGGAAGCGCGGCTCCCACGGGTTGATGAGATTCTCTCGCTCTTCAAAAGATTCGTCGCTCGCGGCGATCACGCTCGCGCGATTACTGCGCAGCGCCAAGTCGGGCAGGCTGGTGAAGTCTGACATGTGTTCTCTCTCAACGGTTGTCGGTAACCAAATGACGACCCGCAGGCGGGTGGCCGTGCCACGCGACACGGCCGCCGAGCCAGGTGGAATGGACAACGCCGAACAGCTCGCGGCCGCCGTAGGGCGTGATCGGGTTCTTGTGCGCCAGAGCGATCGGCTCCACGGTGAACGACGCCGCGGGATCGAAGGCGACGAGATCGGCATCGCAGCCGACCTCGATCCGCCCCTTGCGGCGTAGCCCGGCCAGCTCTGCGGGCGCGGCCGCCATCCAGCGCACGACGTCGGTCAGCCCGAATCCCCGTGCCCGCGCGGCGGTCCAGACCGCGGGCAGCCCGATCTGCAGCGATGAGATGCCGCCCCATGCGCTGGCAAAGTCGCCCTCCTTCATGGCGGGCGGGCACGGCGAATGGTCGGAGACCACGCACGACAGCACACCGTCGGCCAGCCCCTGCCACAGCGCGTCCTGGTTGGCGGCGTCCCGAATGGGCGGACAGCATTTGAACGCCGTCGTGTATGCCTCCGCGGCCGACAGCGTGAGATAGTGCGGACAGGTCTCCGCAGTGATGCGCACGCCGCGCGCCTGTGCGGCGGCGAGCGGTGCCAGGCAGTCTGCCGACGAGACGTGCAGGATGTGGGTCCGGGTGCCTGTTGCCTCCGCTAGCGCGATGATCTGTTGCACCGCAGAGCTTTCGGCGGCCCCCGGTCGGGAATTCAGGAACGCACGGTAGGAGCCGTCGACCGGTTCGCCCAACCGCACGGGGTCTTCGGCGTGCACAATGAGCAGCCCGTCGAAGGATGCCAGCTCCCGCATCACCTTGTCGATCTCGTCGAGTGTCAGCGGCGGGAACTCCTCGACCCCGGACGGCGACAGGAAGCACTTGAAACCGACGACGCCCGCCTCGTGCAGCGGTCGCAGCGAGTCCAGGTTGCCGGGAATCGCACCGCCCCAGAAGGCCACGTCCACATAGCACTGTCCGTCCGCCGCCGCGCGCTTGGTGGCCAGGTCGGCAACGGTGACCGTCGGCGGCAGCGAATTCAGCGGCATGTCGACGATGGTGGTCACCCCGCCGGCCGCCGCAGCCTTGGTCGCGGTGGCAAAACCCTCCCACTCGGTGCGCCCCGGCTCGTTGACGTGGACGTGCGAGTCGACAAGTCCCGGCAGCACGACCAGGTCGGCGAGATCGGTGATCGTGGTCGCGGGCAGCACCGTGTCGTAGTCGCTCAGCGCTGCAATTCGTCCGTCCTGCACGGCTATTGCGGCGGGCCGGATCCCGTCCGGCAGTGCGACGCGCCGGGATCGGATGACCAGATCATGCATGAGCGCCTGCCTCGTTGCCGATTGCCTTGTCGCCCAGCCAGTTCTCGGCGATGTCGCGAGCGAGTGCTTCCAGTAGCGGTCCGGCCTTCGCCATGCAGACCTCGGGATCCGGCTCGATGTCGGTCAGTGTGTATGCCTGCTCGATGTGGGCGCGCCGCAGCTGCTCGTCGGTGAGCGCCCGCTGCCCCGCGACCGCGATGACCGGAGCACCGGCGGCCGCCGCTGCCCGTGCCACCCCGACCGGCGCCTTCCCGTGCAGCGTCTGCCGATCCAGTGAACCCTCACCGGTGATCACCAGCCGAGCGCCTTCGACCTGTTCGGCGAAACCGAGCTGCTCGAGGATCAGCTCGATGCCCGGCCGAACCTGCGCACCGAGAAAAGCGAGAGCGGCATAGCCGACCCCGCCCGCGGCCCCCGCGCCCGGCCGGTCGACGACGTCGACGGGCAAATCGCGACGCACGATCGACGCGAAATGGGCCAGGCCCCTTTCGAGTTCGTCGACATCGGCGGTCTCGGCGCCCTTCTGCCGCGCGTAGACATTCGCCGCGCCGCGCACCCCGAGCAGCGGGTTGTCGACGTCGCAGGCGACGGTCACCGGAACCCTGATCATGGCGCTGGTGTCGATGCGCGCCAGCCTGCGCAGCGACCCGCCGCCTGGTGCCAGCGGGTGTCCGTGCTCGTCGAGGAAGCGGACGCCGAGCGCGGTCAGCATGCCGACGCCCCCGTCCGTGCACGCACTGCCGCCGAGGCCGAGGACGACCCGTCCGGCACCGCGTTCGACGGCCGCCTTGATCAGCTCACCGGTGCCGAGACTGCTCGCGGTCAGGGCCACCGTGGCATCGGGCCTGCCCTGCAGCCTGCGCAACCCCGATGCCTCGGCGAGCTCGACGACGGCGGTGTGATCGCGGATCGCGAACGACGCGACGACCCGATCCCCCAGCGGCCCCGTGACGGTCGTCTGGAACCGCGAGAAACCCGACTCCACCACGGCGTCGACGGTGCCGTCTCCACCGTCGGCCACCGGCATGGTCAGCACCGGGATGTCCGGCCGGACCTGCCGAAGCCCCGCCGCCAGGTGCGCGGCGACCTGGGGGGCCGTCAGCGACCCCTTGAACTTGTCGGGCGCGATGACACAATGCCCGCCCCGCCACAATTTCCTGGCCGCACCCGGCCGACTCAATTGCCGCCTCCGACGGGTTCCGGTTCCTCGATCGGCGCGATCGCGGTCGGCGCGTCTGCGGCAGAGCTTGCCAGCTCCTCGAACTCGTTGATGTTGTCGATCTCCAGTCCCATCGACACATTCGTCACGCGCTCGAGAATGACCTCGACGACCACCGGCACCCGGAATTCGGCCATCAGCTTCTTAGCGTCTTCCAGCGCGGGTCCGATCCACGCGGGGTCGTTGACGCGGATCGCCTTGCAGCCCAAGCCTTCCACCACCTTGACGTGGTCGACGCCATAGCCGTTCAGCTCGGGACTGTTGATGTTCTCGAAGTCGAGCTGGACGTAGTAGTCCATCGAGAAGTTCCGCTGTGCCTGGCGGATCAGGCCCAGATACGAGTTGTTCACCAGCACATGGATGTAGGGGATGTTGAACTGTGCGCCGACGGCCAATTCCTCGATGAGGAACTGGAAGTCGTAGTCCCCCGACAGCGCGACCACGGTGGCCTCGGGGTCGGCGGTCGCGACCCCGAGCGCCGCGGGCACCGTCCAGCCCAGCGGCCCGGCCTGACCGGCATTGATCCAATGCCGCGGCCGGTACACGTGCAGCAGTTGCGCCGCCTGGATCTGCGACAGACCGATGGTGCTGACGTAGCGGATGTCGGGTCCGAACGCCCGGTTCATCTCCTCGTAGACCCGCTGCGGTTTGATCGGGACATTGTCGAAGTGCGTCTTGCGCTGCCCCAACTGTTTGCGTGCCCGCACCTGGCCCGCCCAATCGCCGCGGTCGGCCAGTTCCCCTGCCGCCGCCAGCTCGCGGGCGACCGCCACGAACACCGCGAGCGCGGCGCCCGCGTCGGAGGTGATACCGAAGTCGGGCGCGAACACCCGCCCGATCTGGGTCGGCTCGATGTCGACGTGCACGAAAGTGCGTCCCTGGGTATAGGTTTCGACGCCACCGGTGTGCCGGTTGGCCCACCGGTTCCCGATGCCGAGGACGAAGTCCGATTCCAACAGGGTCGCATTGCCGTAGCGATGCGAGGTTTGCAGACCGACCATCCCCGCATGCAGGGCGTGATCGTCGGGGATCGTGCCCCAACCCATCAGGGTCGGTACCACCGGAACACCGGTCAGCTCGGCGAATTCGACCAGCAACTCGGCGGCGTCGGCATTGACGATGCCACCACCCGCGACGATCAGCGGCCGCTGCGCAGCGTTCAACATGCGGATCGCCTTCTCGGCCTGTGCCCGCGTCGCGGCCGGGCGATGCACCTCCAACGGCGTGTACGTCTCGATGTCGAACTCGATTTCGGCGAGCTGCACATCGATCGGCAGGTCGATGAGGACCGGCCCCGGCCGACCGTCACGCATGAGGTGGAATGCCTTCTGGAACGTGCCGGGCACCTGTGCCGGTTCGAGAACGGTGACCGCCCACTTGCTGACCGGTGCGGCGATCGAGGCGATGTCGACCGCCTGGAAGTCCTCCTTGTGCAGCTTGGCCACCGGAGCCTGCCCGGTGATGCACAGGATCGGAATGGAATCCGCACTCGCCGAATACAACCCGGTGATCATGTCCGTGCCCGCCGGGCCCGAGGTGCCGATGCAGACGCCGATATTGCCCGGCACGGCGCGGGTGTATCCCTCGGCCATGTGCGATGCGGCCTCCACGTGGCGGGCAAGGACGTGCCGAATCCCGCCGTGCGCCTTCATCGCACTGTAGAAGGGGTTGATCGCGGCGCCGGGCAGCCCGAAAGCCTGTGTCGCCCCCTCCTTTTCCAGAATCAGAACAGCCGCATCGACGGTGCGCATGCGTGCCATGGTCAGCTCGCCCCGTCTGTCTCGGTCCGCCCGGACAGCGCGTCCGCGACGAGCAGCAGCGCCGAATGGTCCAGCGAGCCGTAGCCCATGGCCCGCGCCGCGGCGATCAACTGCGCGGTCAGCGCGCCCATCGGGATCGACACCTCGGCCTGACGAGCGGCCTGCAGGATAATGCCCATGTCCTTGTGGTGCAGGTCGATTCGAAACCCCGGCACGAAACTGCGCGCCAGCATGGACTCGCGCTTGAGCTCGAGGATCTTGCTGCCCGCAAGGCCGCCGGCCAGCACGTCGAGGCCCTTCGCCGCGTCCGCGCCCAGATTCTCCATCAGCAGGATCGCCTCGGCGACCAGGGCATACGTACCGCCGACGACCAGCTGATTGGCCGCTTTGACGCACTGCCCCGCACCGTTGCCGCCGACCAACGCGACGGTCTTGCCGACCGCGCCGAAAATCGGCCGGGCGGCCTCGAAGTCGGCCTCCGCGCCGCCGACCATGATCGACAGGGCGGCATTGACCGCCCCGGTCTCCCCTCCACTCACCGGGGCGTCGAGGACACGCAGGCCCTTCTTCTTGCCCTCTTCCGCGGTCCACCGGGCCGTCTGCGGGGTGATCGTAGAGAAGTCGATGTACAGCGTCCCGGGGTTCGCGTGCTCGAGGACATCACCGAAGACCTGCTCGACGTGCTCGTCCTGGGGCAGCATCGTGATGACGATGTCCTTGTCGCGCACCGCTTCCGCAGCGCTGGCCGCGGCCGCGCCACCCGCCGCCTTCAGCTTGTCGAGCCCGGTCGGGCCGACGTCGTAACCAGTGACGTCGTGCCCGGCCGCGACGAGGTGGCCCGCCATCGGGCTGCCCATGATCCCGAGTCCGACAAATCCGATCTTGCTCATGACTCCACCGTTCCCAGCGGGCGCTGTGTCGATGATTCGCTCGCTGCGCTCGCTCATTTGATCCAGTTCCAATCCAACTCGGGGTCCTTGTATTCGAGGCCGATCCAGCCGTCGTAGCCACTGGCGGCGAGGGTTTCGAAGAGCCGGGGAAAGTCGAGCTCGCCGGTGCCTGGTCGGCCGCGGCCGGGATCATCGGCGATCTGCACATGGCCGATGTGCGGCGCGTGGGTCTCGATCACCTCGATGAGGTTCTCGTCCATCCTGGCCAGGTGATAGAGGTCGCAGAGGAATCGCACATTGGGCTCGCCGGTCTGCTCGATGACTCGAATCGCGTGCTCGGCGCTGACGATCGGATAGTCCGGCGACTCGAGGGAGTTGAGCGCCTCCACCAGCACGGTGGCGCCGATGCGAGCTGCCGCCCGAGCGGCGATGCGCAGGTTCTCCAACGCAAGTTCGTCCTGCTTCTCCGGAGATTCGCCGGCGATCCGGTTGCCGTAGAGGGCATTCAGGGCGCGACAGCCGGTGCTGTCGGCGATCCCGACGGCCACATCGATGTTGTCCCGGAACTTCATGACTGCACTGGGGACCGAGACCAGGCCGCGGCCCGCCGGGATCAGATCGATGAAGTTCAGGCCGATCAGCTCGACACCGGCATCATTGATCGCACGGATGAATTCATCGATCTCTTTATCGCCCGGTGCCGGATTCTCCCCGAATGGCCACCAGAATTCGACCGCGTCGAATCCGGCCTGCTTCGCGGCGGCCGGTCGTTCCAGCAGCGGGAGGTCGGTGAAGAGTATCGAGCAGTTGACATCGAATTTCGGGAGTTTCGAACTCCCCGTGTAGTTATTCATTCAGCTCCTTCGGCGGTATTTCTGCCAGCTGCCGATCGCGGTGATATCGATCAGCTCCGGATACGAGGTCGGCGGCCTGCGCAGCACCATGGACAAGACCGAACGGCCGTCCTCCAGTTCGATCGCGCCGAGCTCGAGTTCGGGCGGCTCGGCGGGCAGCAACCTGCTGCGTAGCACGTCGAGCGGCACATCGAAGAGCTCCCCCTCGATCGAGTCGCCGCCGTCCGCGGCCGGCTCCAGGCCGGGAAAACGGTCTCCGACAGAGAAGAATCGGTAGCGCGGCGCGGTTTTCACCTCGCCCGCGAAGGGCGCGCCGTCCAGCAGGTGGTTCAGCGGCCCGCCACGCATCGCGGAACCGTTCAGAAATATCAACGGCATTGTTCGGGTCCTTTGTTCGAAATTTCGTCCAAGTATGTGGGTAACCGGTTCACTTGGAATAGAAGCGATTAACACCGAGCTCACCGTCTGTTTCGGAGCTCATTTCGTACGATGCTCCAGAAAGGTGCATGTCATTGATCGGCCGATCGCGGGCATACCGCACACCCCGTGCGATGGGTGTACGGCTGAGACACGGGGTGTGCGGTAAGAAGCCCTCACCAGGCCGGGACCAGGTCCCGGTGGATCGGGCCGTCACTGGTGGTGAGCGGCTGTGTCGAACCGCCGCGGCGGACCGCGACGATCTCCGCGGCGACAGCCACCGCGGTCTCCTCGGCCGTGCGCCCGCCGAGGTCCAACCCGATCGGCGAATGCAGTTGGGCGAGTTCGGCTTCGGATACACCGACCGCACGCAACCTGGCATGGCGATCCGCATGGGTGCGACGGGAACCCATCGCGCCCACATAGGCGACCGGCAACCGCAGCGCCACCTCGAGCAGCGGGATGTCGAACTTGGCGTCGTGGGTGAGCACACACAGGACGGTGCGCGAATCCACCGGGGTACGTGCGAGATAGCGGTCGGGCCATTCCACGACGATCTCGTCGGCGTCCGGGAATCGGGCGCGGGTGGCGAACACCGGTCGCGCATCGCAGACCGTGACGTGGTACCCGAGGAAACGCCCGATGCGGGTGACGGCAGCGGCGAAATCTATTGCGCCGAAGACGATCATGCGCGGCGCAGGTACATAGGACTCCACAAAAATCGTGCGCTCCCCGGCCCCGCAGCCGACGACCCGCAAGCCGGTTGATCCGGTGTCGAGCATGGCCCGGGCCTCCGCGACGATCACCTCGTCGAAGATCGCACCGAGGGTCCACCAGGTGCCGAGCGCCGTCGCCGCCCCGGTATTCAGATCCCGCACCAGCGCGACCGCCTCGGTGGACTGCAGGATCGCTCGAATGGTCCCGTGCTCGTCGGGCGTTATCGCCTGAATGAACACTTCGAGCTCACCGCCGCAGGTCAAGCCGACGGCAAAGGCGTCCTCGTCGCTGTATCCGAAGGTTTCGCGCATCGACTGTCCGGTGCGCAGCACCTCGCGACAGAGTTCGTACACCGCACCTTCGACACAACCACCGGAAATGCTTCCGATGACCGCGCCTTCGGCATCGACGGCAAGGGCGGCGCCGGGCGGCCGCGGCGCGCTGCCGGTGACACCGATGACGGTGGCGACGGCGTAGGACTTGCCCGCCGTGTGCCATTGCAGGAGTTCTGTCGCGAGGTCACGCATCGCCTTATCCGCCAAGCAGGAGTTCGATGGCCGAGATGCCGAAGTAGCCCGCGAAGACCAGCGCGACAACCCAAACCAGCCAATGGATTTCACTGAACTTGCCGCGCGCCGACTTGATCACCACGTAGGCGATCAGACCCGCGCCGACACCGTTGGTGATCGAGTAGGTGAACGGCATCAGCACGATCGTCAGGAAGGCGGGCACCGCCACCTCGAGATCGGCCCAGTCGATCTTGCGGGCCTGGGTCATCATCAGTGCGCCGACGAGCACCAATGCCGGAGCGGCCGCTTGTATCGGCACCACCGCGGCCAGCGGGGTGAAAAAGACTGCGAGACAGAAGAGCCCACCGGTCACCACACTGGTCAATCCGGTACGGGCGCCCTCACCGACACCCGTCGCGGACTCGACATAGACCGTGTTTCCGGCGCCGCCGCTGGCTCCACCGATAATCTGCGCGACGCCATCGATGGTGAGCACCTTGCCGATACCGGGCATGGTGCCCTTCTCGTCGAGCAGGCCGGCCTCGTCACAGACCCCGAAAACCGTGCCCATGGCATCGAAGAAGCCGGTCAGCACGAGGGTGAACAGCACGACTCCCGCGACGAGTCCGCCCGCTTCGGCGAATCCCCCGAAGAAGTCGATATCGAACATCAGGCCGAAATCGGGTGCGGAGAAGAAGCCTTTCGGCGACTCCGGCACGACAGGGCCCCACGCCGCCGGGTCGATCTTCGCCAGCGAATTGACCGCGACGGCGAGCACCGTCGCGATGACGATGCTGATCAGAATCGCACCGGGCACCTTGCGGATGAACAGCGCGAGCATCACAAGCAGTCCGACCGCGAATATCACCACCGGCCAACCCGAGAGATGACCACCGGCCCCGAGCGTGACCGGCGGACCCGTCTGCGAACCGTGGCCGACGACACCGGCCGAGACAAGGCCGATCATGGCGATGAACATGCCGATCCCGACGCCGATGGCGTTCTTGAGACTGAGCGGAATGGCATTGATGATCATCGTTCGCAGGCCGGTCGCCGCGAGCACCACGATGATCACGCCCATCAGGAAGACCAAGCCCATGGTCTGGGGCCAGGTCATGTGTGGCGCGGCCTGAAAGGCGACCACCGGTACCACGCCGAGTCCGGCGGCGAGCGCTAGCGGCACATTGCCGACAAGGCCCATCAGGACAGTGCTCAGTCCTGCGGAAAACGCCGTGGCCGTGGTGAGTTGAGCGATGCTCAACTTGTCACCGTTGACATCCGCGACACCGCCGAGAATGAGCGGGACCAGCAGGATGACGTAGGCCATCGCGACGAAAGTGGTGATGCCGCCACGGATTTCCCGGGAAATCGTGGTCTTGCGTTCGCTCAGCCGGAAGAACCGGTCCAGCGCAGACCTTCCGGCAACCGGCTCTGGTGCGCTGGGCTTGGTCTGAATTTGGGTCATGGCGTGCCCTCCTCGGGGCGTAGCCGACCTACGGTCCGGTCCTTGTGGACTCGAGCGGACCGCTCGGTTCGGGTACTGCTGTTGTGGGGTCTGTCCTAGATAGGCAGGCTGCCCCTGTTGATCAACTGCTCCGGATGATGTCTTCCGGTCGCACCGGCACACGATTGATGTGCACGTTTCCACCCTGCGATCGGCACGCGTCACGAATGGCCGAGGCGATGGCAGGGGTCGAAGAGAGCGTGGGTGGCTCTCCGGCGCCGCGCAGCCCGTACGGGGCGTGTGGATCGGCGTTCTCGAGGATCTCCAGCTTCTGCGGAGGCATATCGAGGATGGTGGGAATCAGATAGTCCGTGAAGGACGGGTTGAGCACTTTTCCGTTCTTGACCTGAATTTCCTCCATAACTGCCAGGCCGAGGCCCTGTGCGGAGCCGCCATGGATCTGGCCCTCCAGGGACAGGCGGTTCATGATCTTGCCGACGTCTTGCACCGCGTCGAGGGCGACGACCTTAACGAGCCCGAGTTCGGTATCGACGTCGACGACCGCGCGGTGCACGCACAGCGCCAGCTGGGTGTGGCTGCTCCCCTGGCCGGTGACCGGATCCATCCCGGTGGTAGGGCGGTGGTGGTACTCGCGGGTTTCTTCGATAACCCCCTCATTCAGGACATCGACGATCGCAGCGAGCACCTCCCCCGTCTCCGAAACCACCTTGCCGCCGATCAGCTGTGCGGCGGGACCGTGACCCTGCGCGATGGCGAGCTCGAGCAGCCGCGCCCGCACCGCCTCACAGGCGGTCTTGACCGCACCGCCGGTCATGTAGGTCTGCCGGGAAGCCGACGACGACCCGGAATCACCTACCTGGTTGTCGGCGGGATGGATGGTGACCCTTTCGATCCCGAGTTCGGTGCGTGCGATCTGCGCCTCGACGGTGACCAGTCCCTGGCCGACTTCGGCTGCCGCGGTGTGTACCAGTGCAACCGGTTCTCCGGCAATGACTTCCAGTCGCACTCGGGCCGTCGACAGGTCGTCGAACCCTTCGGAGAAGCAGATATTCTTGATGCCGACGCCGTAGCCGATGCCGCGCACCACACCCTCGCCGTGGGTGGTCTGTGACGCCCCACCCGGCAGGTTCCTGATGTCGGAGGCATCCAATGCCGCGGGCAGCGGGATCGCGCGCACCTGATCGAGCATCTCCGCCAGCGGTGCGGGCGCGTGCACCACCTGTCCGGTCGCCAGCTTCGAGCCCTGCGAGACGGCGTTGATCTGGCGCACATGCACCGGGTCGAGTTCCAATGCCTCCGCGAGCTTGTCCATCATCGACTCGTGCGCGAAACACGCTTGGACAGCGCCGAATCCGCGCATAGCACCGCACGGCGGGTTGTTGGTGTAGACACCGTACGCGTCGATCTCGATATGCGGAATCTCGTACGGTCCTACCGCGAGCGAGGACGCGTTACCGGTGACATTCAGTGTCGCCGAGGTGTACGCGCCACCGTCGAGGACGATGACAACCTTTGCGTAGGTGAGCTTTCCGACGGCATTGGCACCGTACTCGTAGAGCATCTTCGCCGGGTGCCGGTGTACGTGCCCGAAGAACGACTCCTCGCGGTTGTACACCATCTTGATGGGCTTGCCGGTGCGCATGGCCAGCATGCCCGCGTGGATCTGCATGGACAGGTCCTCGCGGCCGCCGAAGGCTCCGCCGACACCGGCCATGGTCATGCGGATCTGGTCGTCGGCCAGGCCGAGGCACGGGCCGATCTGGGAGAGATCGTTGTGCAGCCACTGGGTGGCGACGTAGAAGTCGAGGCCACCGTCCTCGGCCGGAATGACCATGCCGGATTCGGGACCGAGGAATGCCTGGTCCTGAATGCCGACCTCGAACTCCTCGGTCACCACCACGGTGGCCAGGGCGCGGCCCACAGTGATATCACCGACGCGCACCGGCTGGTGACGGGCGATACCGCCGC
Source organism: Nocardia sp. NBC_01009 (assembly GCF_045208035.1). Classification (NCBI taxonomy): domain Bacteria; kingdom Bacillati; phylum Actinomycetota; class Actinomycetes; order Mycobacteriales; family Nocardiaceae; genus Nocardia; species Nocardia sp. NBC_01009. The sequence goes on from NZ_CP108695.1 coordinate 7,653,969, forward strand.
GCTCCTGCACCTTCAGACGCTTCGGAGCCGAAACCACCGCCATCGGGTCGGTAATGGGTTCCAGTACCTCCCAATCGATGTCGATGGCGGTAAGGGCGCGGCGAGCGATCTCGGGATGGTCGGCGGCGACCAGGGCGATGGGTTCACCGTGGTGGCGCACCTCGCCGATGGCGAGGACCGGCTGATCCCAGGTGTGGTCGAGGCCGTACATCTTGCGGCCGGGTACATCCTCCTCGGTGAGCACCGCGTGTACACCGGTTATGGCCAGCGCAGGAGCGATATTGATGCTCCGGATAATGGCGCGCGGGTGCGGGCTGCGCAGGGTCGCACCCCACAGCATGCCGTCCATCCACAGGTCGGAGGAGTAGGCGAATTCGCCCTTCACCTTGAGGGTGCCGTCGGGACGCAGCGGACTCTCACCGATGCCGCCCTTCCCCGGCGCGGCGACCTCGCCGGGGAATCGGATGGTACGTACCGCACTCATCGGGACTCCTCTCCCATCAACCGTTTCCGCGCCGCTGCGCCTGCCCTGCCGACCGCGTCGTGCGAGACGGTGCGCAGCTCGTCGTTCTCCACGACGGTCCGGCCGCCGACGAGTAACCGCGCCAGTGGCGGTGTCGGGCCGAAGACCAGGGCGCACACCGGGTCCTCGACCGCGGCGCGGAAGCCGTCGACCCGCCACATGGCGATGTCGGCGAGCTTGCCCGGCTCGAGGCTGCCGATCTCGTTGTGGCGGCCGAGATTGCGTGCGCCGCCCATGGTTCCTATCTGCAGCGCCTGGCGCGCGGTGAACGCCGTCGGGCCGTGTACCGCCCGCTGGAACAGCATGGCTTGGCGCATCTCTCCGGCGAGTGAGGTCAGCTCGCTCGACGCCGCACCGTCGACGCCGAGGCCGACGGGCGCGCCCGCGGCGAGCAGATCGGTGACGCGGGCGATACCCGCGCCGAGCCTGGCGTTGGAGCTCGGGCAATGCGCTGAGCCGCTGCCGGTTTCGGCGAACCGGCGGATATCGGCGTCGTGCAGGTGCACCACGTGGGCGAACCAGACGTCCTCGCCGAGCCAACCGAGCTTCTCCATGTATTCGACAGGGGTGCAACCCATCTGCTCGATGCAGTGCTCCTGCTCGTCGAGCGTTTCGGCGAGATGGGTATGCAGCCGAACGCCTTTGGCCCGTGCCAGCGTGGCGGCGTCGAGCATCAGGCCCTCGCTGACCGAGAACGGCGAGCACGGCGCGACGGCGACCCGCAGCATCGAATCGAACGACGGATCGTGGTAGGTGTCGATGACTTCGGTGGTGTGGGAAAGGATTTCGTCGCGGTCCTCGACCACCTCGTCCGGCGGCAGGCCGCCGTCGGCCTGCCCGCGGTCCATCGAGCCGCGGCACGGGTGGAAACGCAGACCGATCTCCCGTGCGGCGCGCACCTCGGCTTCGAACAGATCGCCGCGCCCCTTGGGGAAGATGTAGTGGTGATCGCTGCTGGTGGTGCAACCGGTCAGCGCCAGCCAGCCGAGGCCTGCGGAGGCGGCCCCGTAGACCACCTCGGCGTCCATGCGGGCCCAGGTGCGGTAGAGCCCGGTCAGCCATTCGAAGAGCGTCGAGTCCTGGAACAGGCCTTGGCTCGCCCACTGGTAGAGGTGATGGTGGGTGTTGACCAAGCCGGGGGTGACCAGGCAGCCGGTGGCATCGATGCGTTGGGCATCAATCAGCAGCGGCGCTGGACCCGCACCGAGCGACTCGATCCTGCCCTCGTCGACGACGAGATATCCGGACGCGATCTCCGGTCCGACGACCGGTGCGATGTACGCGTTCTCGATAACGACCCTGGTCATCTGCCCGCCTTACGTCGTGCCGCGAGCCGAACCGCGTCGAGGATCTTCTCGTATCCGGTGCAGCGGCACAGGTTTCCGGCCAGCGCCTCGCGGATCTCCACATCGGACGGTTCCGGATTGTGCTCGACCAGGTCGTGTGCCTGGACGATGAGACCCGGTGTGCAGAAACCGCATTGGACCGCGCCCGCCTCGACGAACGCCTGCTGCATCGGATCGAGCTTGTCGCCCTTGGCGAGGCCCTCGACGGTCCGCACCGAACAGCCCTGCGCCTGGCCTGCCGCTACGAGACAGGAACAGACCGGGGTACCGTTCAAATAGACTGTGCACGAACCGCATTCGCCCTGCTCGCAGGCGTTCTTGGAGCCGGGAAGGCCCATCCGCTCACGGAGCATGTAGAGGAGGCTCTCCCCCTCCCAGACGTCGTCGACGGTTTCCGTCGAGCCGTTCACATCGAAGGTCACGCGCATCAGGCCGCCCTCCTCTCTGCTAGATGGTCGTTCCATGCCCAGGTCAAGGTGCGCCGCGCCAGCACCGACAGTGCGTGCTTGCGGTAGTCCGCGGTGCCTCGCACATCATCGATCGGCTTCGCGGCCGCGGCGGCGAGCGCGCCGAACTCGCGCAGCACCCTTTCGGTGAGCGGGGCGGGATCGTCCCAGGCCAGCTGGGTGGCGAGGAATTCCTCGGCAGGCGTCGCGCGCAGCGGTGTCGGACCTGCCGAGCCGATGCCGGTCCTTGCCGAGCGGGTGTCGGGGTAGAGCGCAATGGAGAACGAGCACACCGCGATCACCATGGCGTTCCTGGTGCCGACCTTGGCAAAGTACTGCGGCCCGTGCGCGGGCGCGAGCCACACGGCGCGGATGAGCTCGTCGGGCTCGAGTGCGTTCTTCTTGACCCACACGTAGAAGTCGTCGATCGGGATCATGCGACTGCCGCGCGCGGCCGACTCCACCTCGACCACCGCATCGCCTGCGAGCAGCGCGGGGTGGGCGTCACCGGCCGGTGACGCGCCGCCGAGATTGCCGCCGACCGTGCCGCGGTTGCGGATCTGCGGCGAGCCGACCGTTCGTGATGCCTGCGCCAGGCCGGGCAGCCGGTCACCGAGCCGGTTGATTATCCGCACATAGGGAACGCCCGCCCCGATCCGGAACTTGCCGTCGCGCTCCTCGTATTCGAACAGATCGCGGCACTGATTGAGGTCGAGCAGTGCGGCGGGGCGGCCCTTGTCGAAGTTGAGCTCGACCATGATGTCGGTGCCGCCCTGGATCGGGGTGGCGTCCGGGCGGTCGGCCTTCAGCTCGAGGGCTTCGGCCCAGGTGGCAGGTTGTAGAAAGTCCATTGTCATTCCCGATTCAGTCCCAGGCGGGCCCTGCGTCGGGGGCGTCCTCGGACAGGACCGAACCTTCGATGAGGCCGTAGGGCCGGTCGGCGGCCCAGAACACCTCGTTGTCGTTCTCCAGGCCGAACGGAGACAGATCCACCACGAAATGGTGCTTATTGGGCAGCGAAAGCCGGACCTCGCCGATCTCCGGACAGGTGTCGAGGACCCGGTTGCCCATGGCGTACAGGGTCTGCTGCAGCGACAGGCTGTGGGTCTCCGCGAACGCCTCCAGCAGGCAGCCGCGGGCAGTCAGGTAGGACTTGTCCCAGTCGTCGGGGACGGCGATGTGCCGCCACTCCGCATTGACCTCGGTCGCGAGAACGCGGTCATAGGCTTCGCGCAGCGTCGTGTACTTGTCCTTGATGTAGCCGTGGAACTCCGAGCCGGTGGAGTTGAGGACCACGAGATTCTTCAATCCCGTGACCACCCAGGCATTGTCACCGTCGTTGTGCACGCGGGCGGTGCGGATCTCCTGGTTGGAGCGGACGAAGGAGTGCTGCCGGTCGCCGGGGCCGACGACGATGCGCTCCCAGGCGTACTCCTCCAGCGAGACCCTGGCATGCTCGATGGTCGGCTGGGAGTCGACGAAATGCCGGGCGAGCAGCAGGCCGAAGTCCTCGGGCGAGGCGATACCGTGCTCCTTCGCGAAGGCGAAGACGGTGTTCTTCTGGGTGTCGGTCGGCAGCACCGCGGCGTTGCCGCCGGTGAGGTGAGTGTCGTCCATGTCTCCGGACAACGCCACGCTGACGTTGAGATCTCGGATCTCATGGATGCCACCGGTTTTCGTCACCCTGACGACACGGTTCTCGGACTTGCCGTATCTATTGGGGCCTAGCTTGATCGACATTGTTCAGCTACCTCGATAGGTGGAGTAGGAATACGGGCTGAGCAGCAGCGGCACGTGGTGGTGCTCGGCTGGGTCTGCGATGGTGAAGTCGATGGAGACCGACGGATAGAACGGGCTGATCTCGCCGGTCTCGAAGGTCAGGCGGTGCACGCCGGCCGCGGGAGCGGGCAGGTCCTTGATCCGGCCGTCGGCGTCGGTGCGATGCTCGGCGAGCACGGTGCCCTCGACCGTCGCCAGTCGGACCAGCAGTCCGGCGGCGGGGCGGCCGGTGGCCGCATTGAGCACGTGGGTCGACAGGCTCATCGCTGCTCCAGCAGCTTGCGCACCCGGAGCCTGGTGATCTCGGCGAGCTCCGCCGAAATGACCACACGCTCGTCTTCGACCGCATTGTCCAGGCGTTTACGCAGCTCAGTGAGTATTTCCTCGGCACTGCGGCCGGTCGCGCGAATCAGGAAGACATGCCCGAACCGCTCTTCGTAAGCAAAATTTCCTGCGGCGAGTTCGCGCAGCACCGCGGGGTCGGCGGTCGCGGCCCCGGATTGCTCGCTGCGCGACCAATGTGCCTCGCGCCGTGCCTTTACCGCACTTTCTGACGAAACTCCCACTGCTGCAGCCACTTTGGCTCGTTCACCGATGCGCGGGTGCGCCGACAGCGCCTCCTCGACATCCGGCCAACTCAGCTCGCACACTCCGGTCACCGCGGCCGCTATCAGGCTTTCGCTGTTCTCATATGGTCTGCGCGCCACCACCTTTCGCGCCCAGGTCCGGGACGCGCAACAGGTCAGCAGCTCCGCCTCCGCGTGGTCGAGAGGCAGTGAGTTGAGCCATCCAATCTCACCTGACATCCGGTCTCCCATCGGGGTCTCAACGTGTCCGGTAAGTACACCCGCTGGGGATCAGCGCAGCTAGAAACGAGAAATCCGAACTGTGTGCCAGTTCACACAGGATTCTTTGTAGGTATGTCCAAGCCCCTCGACTGTTAGCGTCCACCACGTGCGCCTACGTTCCCTACTCACCATGACGGACCTGGGGCTGGAGCTCGTGACCGGCGAGAACCAGCTCGACCGCTTCGTTCGCTGGGTGGTAACCACGGACATGCTCGATCCCAGCCGCTACCTCTCCGGCGGGGAGCTGGTGCTGACCGGCCTGCAATGGCGCTCCACGCCCGCCGACAGCGAGATTTTCGTCCAAGCACTGGCCCGAGCAGGCGTGGCAGGCCTGGCCGCCGGTGATGCCAAGTACGGCGGCGCACCGCCCGACATCGTCGAGGCGTGCCGCAAACACGGCATCCCGCTGTTCCGGGTTCCGGAGAACATTGCCTTCGCGACGGTCACCGAGCAAATCACCAGAAACCTCTCCACCGGCCGTGCCGCCGATCTGACCGCTGTCCTCGATCGGCATCGCCAGCTGGTCGCGGGTTCGGGCCTCGGCTCGGTGCTGGAACTCATCGAACGCGACCTGGGCATGCGCTGCTGGGTCATGTCCTCGACCGGCCGGGTGGTTGCGGGCCCGCCCCCGCCGCCCGCCGAGGTGACGGCGGCCTTCCTCAGCGCCCGCCGCCTGCCCCATGTGCTGACCCACCAGAGCGCGCGCTATTCGCTGTTCGCCGTCGACGAGCACCGCACGTCACGGGCGGCCGACTGGTTTCTGGTCTTCGAGGGCGACTGCGGCGACTGGCCCGAGGAACGCCGCGCCCTGACCGGCGAGCTCGCGGCCGTCGTGTCCCTCGAACGCGCCCGCCAGGACGACCGGCAGAGCGCCGAGGGCCGCCTTGCCCAGGAACTCATCGAACTGATCGTCTCCGACGCCAAGCCCGCCGAGATCATCTCCCGCCTCGAACTGACCGGCCTCGGCTCCGCCGAGTCCTATATCGCTGTGGTGGCCGCAGCACAGGCAGATACCTTGCGCCCCGGCGAATTACGCGTGCTCCTGCGCGAAATCCTCTACGGCAGAAGGCCCGCCGCAGGCGTCGTCGATGGTGAGGCGATCGCCCTGATACCTGCTGGCACCGACGGCTCGGTCATCGACGAAATCCACCGGGCCGTAGCAGCTCTGGAGCCCGGCCTACGCGGCAGCCAACTGTCGGTCGGCGTCAGCGGCGTGGTCGACGGCGAAGGTCTGCGCGGCGCCGTGGAGGAGGCTCGTTACGCCCGCCGCCTGGCAGCCGATCGTCACCAGCCCACCAGCGTCGTCGGACACGACGAGCTGGCGACCCACATGCTGCTGCTGGCCAGCGTCCCCGACGAGGTCCGCCGGATGTTCCGGCTGCGCCTGCTCGACCCCCTCACCAACTACGACCAGGACAACCGCTCGGATCTGGTCCACACCCTGGAAACCTTCCTCGAGGCCTCCGGCTCCTGGACCAAGTCCGCCGACCTGCTCCACGTCCACGTCAACACCCTGCGCTACCGCATCCAACGCATCGAAGAACTAACCGGCCGAGACCTCTCCCGCCTGGAAGACCGCGTCGACTTCTTCCTCGCCCTCGCCCTGCGCTGATCGTCGAAGACTGCTGCCCGCACCGACGGACGTATGCACATACCGCTAGGCGCGTGGTCGGCGTCGGTTCCCGGCTTCGAACTCGGAAACCGGGGAGAGTGCACGACGCGCCAATGTCAGCCACCGCTGCTGTTCGGCCCTAGACACAGCATCCGATGGTGACGTCGCCAGGAGCAGGATTACATCGTCGACCGCAACGTCGGGATAGAGCGATCCGTCCCGGTGTGCCGCCGCAACCAACTGCTCGACTGCGGCGCGGCCACGCTGCCGCAGGTCCTGCAACGAATCCTCGGCCAATCCGGTCACGGCGAACCTCAGCAAGCGCTCCTGCCGCATGTCGATCACGACGCTGTGCAGCAACGCGACGATCTCATCGATGGCAGATGTCGCGCCGCTTCCCACCCTGGACAGCGCCGCGTCGAGCGATGCGCCGACCATCGCGGCCAGTTCGGCCACGATCGCCTCGACGAGATCCTTCTTGGTCGGGAAGTGCCGGTACAGCGTGCCGACCGCGACACCGGCCGCAGCGGCGATCTCGTCCATTCCGATGGCGGGACCGCGGCCGACCACGAGCTCTCGTGCCGCGTCGAGGATCGCTTCGCGATTGCGCTGAGCGTCCGCCCGCAGTCTCGGTTGTCCGGTCATCTCTGATCCTCTCGACCACCTTGCACAGAACATGAACTACTGGTTCACTTTAATGGTGAACCAGTAGTTCATCTTAGGAGCAGCACATGCGCAAGTGGACCGAAGTAGACATCCCCCGTCAGAACGGCCGCATCGCTGTCGTCACCGGAGCGAATACCGGCATCGGCTTCGAAACGGCAAGGGCACTGGCCGAGCACGGTGCAACTGTCGTTCTCGCATGCCGAAGTCGAGAGAAGGGCGAGGCTGCGGCCAACCGCATCATCGAGAACACACCGGGCGCCACCATCGAAACCGCACAGCTCGACCTGAACTCCCTCGACTCCATCAGCAGCGCCGCCGATGTGATCCGCAGCCGCCACGACCACATCGACCTACTGATCAACAACGCCGGGGTCACCGGACTCTCCGGTGTCACCGAGGACGGCTTCGAGATCCAGTTCGGCATCAATCATCTCGGCCATTTCGCCCTCACAGGCCTGCTCCTCGGCCACATCGCAGCCGCCCCGGCCGCGCGCATTGTCACGGTCAGCAGCATCGGTCATCGTTTCGGCCGCGTCGACCCCGACAGCCCAGCCGACTCCACCGGAAACGCCTACGCCAAATCGAAACTCGCAAATCTCCTGTTCACCTACGAACTCGACCGCCGCCTCGCGAACACTCCGGCCATCGCCCTCGCCGCCCACCCCGGCGGCGCAAGCACCGAGGTATTCCGATACTCCCCCGCGGCATTCCGACTGCCCAACCTCGCCATCGCCCGCCTCTTCGGCCGCACCCCCGCCATGGGCGCCCTCCCCACCCTCCGCGCCGCCACCGATCCCCACGCAAAAGGCGGCGAATACTATGGACCCTCAGGCCTTTTCGAGATCCAGGGCTACCCGGCCCCAGTGAAATCCAGCCCCCGCTCCCACGATCCCGTGCGCCAAGCCGCCTTGTGGGAGATCTCCGAGAAACTCACCGATGTGCGCTACCGCGGTTGATCCGAGGTCCAACTGGGCGTTCCTGGTAGGCCGGTGCCAGGAAAGTCACCCCTCCCGCGCGAGTCCGACTGACCCGAATGGCCTTGTCCTACACATTCATCCCCCTAGACAGTTTCGGACATTTTCGACAGGTCGCGCGATCCCGCCACGCGAACGACGACTGCCCCACATACTGTGCGGTATAGATCTGGCAATCATCTGGACAACTCGCTCGAGCTAGCCATCCTCGCCCACCTCGACACGGAACGAGCACATCCATGATTCTGACCGCCGCCTATGACGCCGTCCTCGCTCAGATCGGCAACCCGTCCCCCGAGGCGCCGCCTACTTCGGACAAGTTCCTGCAGATGGTCCGGTACCTGAACTGGTTCGTGCTGCTGTCCGGTGTCTCCGGCATCACCTACGCAGGAGGGAGGTTCGCATGGGAGAAATGGAGCGGCGGCCAGCTCGAATCACCGAAGATGATCGCGGGAGCCATGATCGGCGGCGTGGTGGCCACCAGCGCGGGCACCATCATGAATTCCGTCGTCGGCGCCTGACCACCGCCGAGGCGCCGCGCAGGAAAGCAGCTCTGTAGCAACCTACTTCGATCTTCATCCACCGAACGCGTCGAAGACATCCTCCGCGCGATCGCGCGTTCGGTACATGCCCCATGCGGTGTCTGCGAGCCGATCGGGGTCGAGGGTGTGGCCGTCCGGGGAGCCGAATCGCTCCGGATCCGCGGTCACCATGGCGTGGATGTCGCCGCGTTCCACCAGTCCGCCGATGGTGAGCGTCCCCGCATAAACGCCCCGATCGGCCAGTGCGGCATGGAGAGTGAGCGCATAGCTCCGCAGCGCTGCCGAGGCCAGCGCGAGTTGGCCGAGCATCGGCATGGGGCGCACGCTGGACAAACCGCCCGCGAAGAGCAGCCCACCGTCGCCGTCGTCGAGCATGCCCGGCAGCACTTCGCGCACCACGTCGACCGCGGGCCACACCCACTCGAACGCCGATTGCGCTGTCGCCATGTCTATTTCGGTGATGGGCACCGGCTGCTGGGTCGGACCGGGTCCGTAGTAGGCCAGCGCGATACCTCCGTCCCGCCCGATCTCGGAGAGTACCGATCGCAGTCGGTCGCGATCGGTGACGTCGGCGGTGTGTGCGGTGGCATCGATCCCGAGGGATGCGAGATCGCGCAGGTAGGCGCCGTGCCGCGCATCGCTGCGTGAGACAAGCGCGATGCGGAAACCTTCGCGGCCGAAGCGCCGCGCCATGGACATGCCGAGACCGGGCCCGACCCCGATGATCACTGCTGTTCGCGTGGTGGGCATAGGATTCCTTCCAAGATTGAGGGGGGCCTCATGTTCAGCAAAGATAGCATGAAGCCGAGGCACCCCTCGACTTTTGTAGAATTCGGGCATGACCAGACCCCTGCGCCGGGACGCGGCCCGCAATCGCGAGAAGCTGGTGCGTGCGGCCACCGGTGTGTTCGCCGAGCAGGGGCTCGATGGTTCGCTGGAGGAAATCGCACGGCGCGCGGGCGTCAGCATCGGGACGCTGTACAACCATTTCCCGCACCGCGATGCACTGATCGACGCGCTGCTGCCGCCGCGGCTGGCCGCGTTGGACGAATTCGCCGCCCGCGCCGCGAGCGAGCCGGACGCGTGGACGGCGTTCACCGGGTTCACCGGGGCCCTGCTCGACCAGCTCACCACCGACCGCGGGTTGCTCGAGGCCTTCACCGGCAACCATCCCGCCGCCGAGCAACTCACGCAGGCCTGCCATCGCGGAATGTCACACCTGTCGGTACTGCTCGACCGGGCCCGCCGCTCCGGCGCGATGCGCGCAGACGCGCGAGACGAAGACGTCGTGAATCTGCTGTGGGCGCTGTCGCTACTCGGCGAGACCGCAGGTCCACCGGCCTGGCGCCGCTGCCTGGATCTCGTACTCGACGGCCTCCGACAGCCGCACGAGCAACCGACGGCCTGACACCGGGAGGAACCACTGTGCCCCACGCCAAGTCCACCGATGGCGTTCGCATCGCCTACCGAACACAAGGCGACGGTGCCCCACTGATGCTGCTTGCCGGACAGGCGAACAACCATCATTGGTGGGACGGCGTTCGCGACGACTTCCACGCCCACCACCGGACGATCACCTTCGACTATCGCGGCACCGGCGACAGCGACAAGCCCGATATGCCATACAGCACAACAGGATTCGCCGACGACGCCATCGCCGTCCTCGACGATCTGGGCATCGACAGCGCCGACGTGTACGGCACCTCCATGGGCGGCCGAGTCGCGCAATGGCTGGCCGCCCGCCATCCGGATCGGGTGCGCGCCCTCGTACTCGGCTGCACCACACCGGGAGGACGGCACGCCATCGAACGCGACAACGAGGTCCGCCGCTCGCTGGCCGATCCCGATCCGGCGGCCGCCCGAGCGGCGCTGCTGGAATTGATGTACACGCCGACCTATCTGGCGATCGCACCCGGACCGTTCAACACCCTGGGCGACCCGACCATGCCTGCCTACGCTCGACGACGACATCTCCTCGCGAGCGCCAGGCACGACGCGTGGGATGCCCTGCCCGACATCGGCGTTCCCACGTTGGTCGTGCACGGCACCGACGACCGTTTCAATCCGGCAGCGAACGCAGCATTGCTCGCCGATCGCATCCCCGGAGCTCAGCTGCGGCTGATCCCGGGTGCCAGACACGCGTACTTCGACGAGTTCCGCGCCACCGCAGGCCCGCTGGTCTCGGATTTCCTGAATTCGGTTCGACCGTAGAACCGGGAACGACGTAAACCGGACGGCCCGAACAATCACCACTCACCCCTCGGACGCATGCAAGACTGGGGCCGTGAGCGAGCTGAACGAAGGTAAATCGACGCCCGACCGCGGCGATGTCATCGGCACCGGCGTGCTGTGGCTCGCCAAGTGGGCGGTGTGCATCGTCGCGATCGCGGCGGGCACCTGGGTAGTCGGCTACGTCCTCGCGAAGCTGTGGGTAGCGGTGCTGCCGGTCCTACTCGCGATCGTCGTCACCACCGTGTTGTGGCCGCCGACGCGGTGGCTCACGCGGCACGGCCTGCGCCCGGCCGCGGCGGCCGCGGTCACCCTGGTCGGTTTCCTCGGACTGCTCGCCGGGGTTGTGGCACTGATCGTGCCCTCGGTCGTCGATCAGGCCCCTGAGCTCGCCGAAAAGTCGACAGCAGGCGTCAATAAAGTGCGCGACTGGCTGCAGGGTCCGCCGCTGAGAATCCAGCAGGAACAACTCGATTCCGGGGTCGACGCGATCGTGCAACGGCTGCAGTCCAGCACCGAGCGGATCGCGACCGGTGTTTTCAGCGGGGTGAGCGCCGCGACGTCGGCGATCGTCACGCTGGTCCTGGTGCTCACGCTGTCGTTCTTCTTCATCAAGGACGGGCCGCGCTTCATGCCTTGGCTACACAACACGCTCGGCAGCCGCACCGGCCGCCACCTCGAGGAGGTGCTGAGTCGAATCTGGGCCACCCTAGGCGGATTCATCCGCACTCAAGCGCTTGTCAGCTTGATCGACGCGATATTCATCGGTGCCGGGTTGGTGATACTCGGTGTGCCGCTTGCTCTTGTCCTGGCCGTGATCACGTTCATCGGTGGCTTCATCCCGATCGTCGGCGCCTTCGTCGCCGGTGCGCTCGCGGTGCTGGTTGCGTTGGTAGCCAATGGTATGACCACGGCGCTGATCGTGCTCGGCATCATCATCGCGGTGCAGCAGCTCGAGGGCAATGTGCTGCAGCCGGTGCTCCAGAGCCGCAGCATGAAGCTGCACGCCGTCTTCGTGCTGTTGGCCATCACCGCAGGTGGATCGCTGTACGGCATCGTCGGAGCCTTCCTCGCGGTCCCCTTCGCAGCGGTCGTCGCCGTGACGATCCGCTACATCGGCGAGCAGATCGATGCGGCCACAGCCCCGCCGCCCGAAGTCGGCGAGGAACTCGAACCCGCCGCCGAATAAATAGGGGCTACCGAACGGACGATTCACTGCGCCTCTTCGGCGCTGCGGCGAGCGCGGTGCGCGCGGACTCGACCACGGCTCGCACACGCGGGCGACGGACACCAGCGACGCCGGCCGTCCGGATCGATGAACACGCCGCGGCAATCGTGTTCCGGACAGCTCTTCAGCAATGCCCGGTCCGCACCGGTCAACTGGTCTGCGGCCTGGCGGGCGATGCGGGCAAGGGCATCGGTCACCGTCGCGGGCGGCTCGCGGCGCAACCGATGGTCCGAGATCAACTGGACCGGGTGGTCGTGCTCGGTCAAGAAGGTTGACAGCTCCGCGACAGCCGACGCAGGGGGCGGCTGCTGGTCGACGGTGGCCAATGCCAAGGTGCGCAACGTCTCTCGCAGCTGCCAGGTCAGGTCCAAATCGTGTTGATCCGGAGTCCGGGCCGAGGCAAGGTCGCACAACTCCAGCCACTCGGCAAGCCGGTCCGGGGTCGCGATCCGCTCGACCGGACCAGCGCTGAACGTACGACCCTTCGTGGCGAGCAGGTTCAACCAGGTCGCGCCACAGTCGAAGCGAAAGGCGAAGTTGTCCTCTTTGGTCACGACATTCATCGTAACGCTTTATCCGTTACATGTGCTAGCGTCTCGTAACGATCAGAGCGTTACAGGATTCGATGGAGCGAGGGCAGTGCCATGACGACCGAACAAGCGACGAGCGACCGAGCACTGTCCGAGCTGCTGGTGCCAGCACGGTTCGACCGCGCCGAGGGATACCGAATGCTCGACGCGCTCCAAGATGAGGCCACCCAGCTGGCCGCGCTGCCCGGTCTCGAACAGCTCGCGCCCGGCTTCGCCGACTGGCTGGTAACGGCCCTGTTCGGCGGCACCTACCAACGCGAGGGGTTGTTGCTGCGCGACCGCCAGTTGATCAACCTGGCCGCGCTCACCGCGCTCGGCGGTGTCGACCCGCAGCTGTCCGGGCACGTCAAGAGCTCACTGCGGGTCGGCATGACCCGCACGGAGATCATCGAGGTCTTCGTCCACCTCGCGCCGTACATCGGCGTGCCGAAAGCGCTGGCCGGATTGCGGGTAGCGGCAACCGCTCTCGCCGACGCCGAGCAGCAATGAGTGCGGCCATCCGGACGGTGCTCGGCGATCTCCGACCGGAGCGCCTCGGCGTCTGCGATGCCCATGACCACCTGTTCCTCAGCTCACCGATGCTGCCCGGCCAGGAACTCGACGATCGCGCGGCAGCGCTCGCCGAACTGAACGCCTTCGCCGCGCTCGGCGGACGAGCGGTCGTGCAGTGGACGCCGTGGGGCATGGGACCACGGACCGAGATGCTGCGTGGCCTCTCCCGGCAATCAGGCGTGCAGATCATTGCCGCGACCGGCCTGCATCAAGCCAAACACTACAACCGCGACGAGCTGGACCGCGTCTACGATGGACTGGCTGGATTGTTCGTTCACGAGCTGACCGGTCCCGGCGTGCGCGCCGGAATGATCAAGATCGCCGGCGCCTATCACCGCATCGATGACCATGCCCAGTACGTCGCGACCGCCGCGGCCGAGGCACATCACGACACCGACGCACCCATCGGTGTGCACCTCGAAGCCGGATCCGCAGGCGTGGAAATGTTGGACCTCCTGTGCGGCACCCACGCCGTGCCAGCACACCGCGTGATCCTCGGACATCTACATCGGTTTCCCGACAATAGAATTCATCGCCGACTCGCCGAGGCGGGCGCTTTTCTGTCGTTCGACGGCCCGTCCCGCGCCCACCACAGCACCGACTGGCGGCTACTCGACAGCATTGCCGCCCTGGTAGACGCGGGTTACGCGCACCAGATCCTGCTGGGTGGTGACACGGTGACCGCAACAGCCAGATCCAGCGCCGATGGCCCCGGCATGCCGTTCCTGCTGAGTGGGCTACGTCCCCGCATCACAAGGGAACTGGGCCCCGACATTGCCACCGCCCTCTTCGTCGACAACCCCGCCCGCGCGTTCGCGGCACACTGGCGATGAATCCGGGCCAGACTTCTGCATCCGTATCCAGGACGCCCCGGTCGTTTGCTCGATCCGAGAATCACTGCGGCCCAAGTGAACTCTGGTGGCCGGTTGGCGATGTCGGCGAATATGCACCGAACAGATACTCTTCCGGCACTCGACAGCCGATAGCTGTTCCCTCTCCTGAGCCACGCTCGACACTCACGACCGACCCATCCCCGCGGCCCGGTCGCTCAGGGAAGGAGCCGGGACATGACAGCACCGGCGCGACACATCCACATCGAATCCGGCGCATTGACTCTGGACTACCGCGCATCGCCAGAACAGGCCCAGAGCGTGGCCGATGAACTGGCCCAAGGTTTTCCGGAGCTCAGGGTCACCGTCGACGACGAGCTGCGCGACGATCTGCCACCACTGCCGTGTGCTCGATTGTGGGACTGAGGGACTCGCTCGGGACTGCAGGCCACCCGCATGGGACTGATTCACCCGGCCGAGCAAACTGACACCACGCGACGGGAATTGCTGGTCGCCGGGGATGCGGAATACCGTCCGTTCTGCACCTGAATCCGCAGCGGCTCCAGCCACCAGGTGGTCTCGCTGGTCGAGGCCTCGGAGCACGCGAGTCGACCGGCCTACCGAGGGTGCGAAGCAACACGCGGTAGACCCAACAGCGAAAGTTGGGGCCGCCCTTCCTAGAGTGGGGCAACAAAGAAGCAACTTCCCGAAGGACGGCTCGACTAAAGCAGCAGTGACGACCGATCGCGGTATCGGTGGATGGGTAGACGATGGTGATGGGCAGTAGTGGCGTTGAGCAGCGGCCGATGAACCAACCGACACGCACGCGACCGGTCCGCTCGCGGCGACCACGGGTAGTCAATCTGCCGCGACTACTGGCGGCGGCCGTCGAGGCCGCGCCCGACGGTACTGCGGTGTCGTGTCGGCGATCGGAGCTCAGCTATCGCGAGCTGGATGGCGCGTCCTCCCGATTGGCGCGATTGTTGATCGAACGCAAGGTCGGCCCTGGCGATCTCGTCGCGCTGGCAATCGGATCATCGATCGAGTCGGTGTCGGCCATGTGGGCGGTCGCGAAAACCGGCGCGGGATTCATCGTGGTCGACACCAACACCGCCGCCGAACATGTCACCCAACTGCTGGCCGACTGGAAACCGGCGATCGGCCTGACCGCGGGCGCGGGCAACCTGCGCGGCTCGGCCCAGTGGCTGATGCTGAACGACCAGGATTTCCAGAACGAACTCACCCTGTCGTCGGCCGACGAGGTGTCCCACCAAGAACGACTACGACCGATCCGCGCGGAGGACATCGCCTACGTGACCTTCTCCGTCGACGCGCCAGGGGTAGTCGACGCCGTAGCAGTGACCCAGGCAGCGGTGGCCGGAATCTGCGCCCGCCGAGGCGAACGCCTGCCGACCGCCGACTCGATGACGGTGTTCCTATCCACCGCCTCCGCCTGCGGCACACCGTTCACCGTGCCGACGACGCCACTGCCCTGGACAGAACCCATCCGAGAGCGCCCCGCCACGACCAACGCCGTGCCCAACCGCGCGTTGGACATTCGGACCCACCGACTGGCCCGCAGACTGGTCACCATGTCCGCCGATCGATAGACGGCGCTACCGTCCGTGTCAGACCTGCTGCACGCGCGCGATCGGATGCCGGTATCGGCCTGGCGGAGTGCCGTATTCGCGTTTGAAGGCTTTGGCGAACGCGAATTCGGAGGTGTAACCGACCCGTCGGGCCACCGCGCTGAGCGGGGCGTCGGATTCGCGGAGCAGTCGTCCGGCGGTCGTCATCCGCCACCAGCTCAGGTAGGTCAGTGGTGGCTCACCGACCAATGTGGTGAAGCGCTGGGCGAAGACCGAACGGGAGAGGCCGCTGCGCGCCGCGAGTTCGTGCACGGTCCATGGATGAGCGGGTTGGGCATGAATGCCTTGCAGCGCTCGTCCAATTGCCGGATCGGTCAGTGCCAGTGCCCATCCCGAGGATGCCCGGTCGCCGGTCTCGGTAACGGATCGGTCGTCTATCCATGCACGCAGGATGTACAGCAGCATGGCGTCGATCAGCGCGGGCACGATTCCGTCACCCCCTGGTCGCCGACCCGCGAGCTCGGTGGCGAGCAGATCGATCAGGTGGCGCAGCTCGCTGTGCTTCGCCGACCGCGCCGGCAAGTGCACCAGATCGGGGAGCTCGTTCATCAATGGGTGCGACCGGGTTCGATCGAGTTCGTAAGCGCCGCACAGCAGAACCGAGTGCGCCCCCGATCCGTCGATGCGGACCTGCCCGATCGTCGAGGAAGGGTCGGCACGTTCGGGGACGAACTCGACCTGCGCAGTCGCCGGATTATCGGCGAGGGCGTGTGCGCTGCCGTTGCGAAGGAAGACCACATCACCGGGGCCGAGCGCGAGAGGTGTTGCCGCACCGTCGGACAGCAGCCAGCAGGTGCCCTGCATCACGACGTGAAACACCGGCCATCCGGCCCGGTCGCTGGCGGCCTACGCCGCCGAGCACGCGGTAGCATGGCGGCAAGGTCCGGTCAACCGATCGGAACGACCGTAATGGCTTGTTCCGCACTGCTGCCCAAGACCGGCGCTTGCCATCCGGGAGGTCGGGAGGGCCCGGGGCCGCGGATTACCCGGATCTGGTCGACGACGGCGCGAGCATAGGTGTCGACGCCAGGACCGCTGGATGCTGACGTAGGCACGACTGCCATCCGGCGGAAGCCGCCGGGCGGTCTCAGCCGGCGACCTGCATCCGAACTCCCGGATGATTGGCTCGAACGTTCACCGCAGCGAGTTCGACCGTTCGATTGATCCGGCGCTCCCTCGTATCCGCATGCTTGGCAGTGACTATCCATTCCAGGATCAGCCGCTTGGAGGAGGGCGGGAAGCTCTCGAAGTTGGTGCGGGCGGCGTCATTTCGGTCGAGCAGCGCGCGCAGGTCATCGGGTACGGCCCAGCGCTCGCCGTCCGCGACCACTTCCCAGGTTCCCTTGGCCGTGGCCAGCTCGATCAAGGCTTGACCGCGCTCGGTCATCAACCCCTGCTCGATCATGTTTGCCGCGCGCTCCCTGTTCACCCGGCTCCATGTGCTGCGCGGGGCGCGCGGGCTGAACCGCAGCTGCGAGCTGTTCGCGTCGCGTTTGCGGTGCAGCCCGTCGATCCAGCCGTAGCAGAGCGCATGTTCGATCGCCTCGTGGTACCGCAGGCTCGGCACGCCGCTGTCCTTGTGGTGAATGACCAGCCAGATTTCCTTCTCGGACTGGCTGTTCTGGGCCAACCAGGTACGCCAGTCGTCGATTGTGCTCGCGAAGAAAATGTTCATGACAACCATCCTCCAGCACAAAGTGCTCACCAAATGAGCACTTTGTTCGGACGATCCTCCGCCCGGAATGACGAAAGCCCGGTCCGTGTGGACCGGGCCTTTCGAGTGGGACTGATGCATCACCTTGCGAACCGCGCGGTGCCGATCGAAGGCTCTGAAATCGTGATCGTGCAGTGCACACCCGCGCGACCGGACGCACCCGTAGCCCGTTGGTCAGTCCTGTTTCCAGGCGCCCGACGCAACCGCCTCGCACACGAAATCGGCGAAGTCGACCGACTCGCGCTCCAGGAGACGACGGACGGTGTCGGTCATCTTCGTATTACGGCTATCCAGGAGCGTGTCGAAGATGTCGATCATCACGGCCACCTCCTCATCCGGCATATCGAACTCCGAGGTCAGCACCGCACCGAACTGCTCACCGGTGACGGGAATATAGGCGACATCCCGGTTGGTCTCGTTCGCGATCGCCTCGGCTGCGTCACCGAAAGTCAGCAACCGGGGACTGGTCAATTCATAGTTCCTGCCCGCGTGCCCGTCCTCGGTCAACGCGGCGGCCACGACATCCGCGAGGTCACCGGAATCGATGAAAGGCTCCGACACCTGACCGGCAGGGAACGCGACCTCACCAGCGGATACTGCATCCGTGAACACACCCTCGCCGAAGTTCTGGTTGAACCACGCTGCCTGCAGCACAGTCCATTCCGCACCACTGTCGCGCACCGCCTGCTGCGCCGCCGCAGCCTGATCCTCACCGCGAGCCGACAACAACACCAACCGACCGACACCGTTCGCCACAGCCAGTTCACTGAACGCCCGAATGGTGTCTCCGGCGCCGGAGTCCCGATGTCCCGGGGGTGTACATGAGGAACACCGCCCCCACATCCTCGAGCACCGCCGCCCACGTGCTGCGGTCCTCCCAATCGAACGCGACCTCCGCCGAACGGGAACCGATACCGACCGGGAAACCCTTGGCCGCCAAGCGATCCGCCACCCGACGACCCACCTTGCCGGTGCCCGCGGTCACGAGAACGGTCTGAGCTACCGTCTGATTCATCGTTGATGTCATGCCCTGATCCGCATTCTTCGTTGATGTATGCCCTGATCCAAACCGCCCCAAGATCGCCAGATTATTGATGAAAGACTCAGCTCCGTGTCTCAACGTCCCAGCGAAATGACCTTCTCCCACAACTCATCTCGCCGCTGGGCGTAATACGAGACGCGCCGGTACCCACGATCGGGGCTCGACGCCGGCGCCGAAACCACATGCGCCTCGGAGCCCGGTCCGAAAAGGTTGGCTCGTTACCGGTCGGGGTGATCCGGCGCTCGAAAGGGTTTCGCTGCAATGACAATCACCAGGCAGGTGGACCCGACTCGCGACGGTCGGCTCCGGGCCGATGCGGAAGAGGAATCCTTCCACTTGCGGATCAACCCGGATTTCCCCAGCGTGCCGCGCCATTCTCCGCGGGTGCAGGCCGGCGAGATGGCCGACTTCGACGACCTGCCCCGGCCTGGACCCGCACCAACGACCTCACCTGGCCCGGGTCCGCAACACGCCCGGCCCACGACGACCAAGCAGGGTCGTCGTCACCACGAGCCGCTGCCGGACCCACTTCCGGTGCCCGGCAGACGCCAGCCGCCATACCCGGGATAGCTCGGGTAACTGGGGTAGCTGGGGTAGCTGGGGTAGCTCGGGAACAGTGGGAAGCTGGGGTAACTGGGGTAGCGCGGCTGGTTCCAGTAACCGTGACCATAACGGCCGTGGACCAGGTCGACGTGCTCGGACTCGACCACAGCCGAATCAGCGACAGCCGAATCAGCGACAGCCGGGGCGACGGCGGCGGTAATCGGCATCAGCGCTATCGCGGACACCACTGCGATGCGGGCAACCACTGGCCAGGCACGCCCAGTGCGGTTCTCTCGACCCATGGGAACTTCCTCATTTCGGTACGAATTGATCAGTTAGCAATCGACGATCTAGGCGGGCTCGAAGTCGGTATCCTCCGCAGAGGGAAGCCGAGCCCATGCCATCCAATGTACCGCTATACAACGGCACGTTCAATAGGTCATTTCCTACGGTAACCGTGTCGCGGCAGCTGCAATGCCCTAGACCAGCGCATTTCGGCTTCAAACGCGATATTTGTCATTCGACTCTTCTATCGGGCCATTAGCTAATGGCACATCAGAGGATGTGATCCTGGACAAGGGGCGGACGCACCGCGGCCGAGGCTCGTGGACCTGAACCAACACTCTGCCGACAGCCACCACGGCGACGCAGCCTGAACAGGCATTGCACGAGATCCGGCGTCGACCGCGGGTACACCAGAGGACAGCGACACCAAGCAGATCAGTTCGGTGCGATGCGGTCGGCCCTGTGGCGCAGTTGCCGCCTCATGCGGTCGCTCGCTTGGTCGCGTCCGGTTGCGACACGAGGGTGCGGGCTAATGCGACGGCGGCCGTGGGGGGCTGCGTTTCGAACGCATCCAGGTCGGACCGGACAGACAGCCCCTACGTACATTCCCAGGTCCGGGAACATCCGATAATCGACGTGTGTCGACGGTATCTGCCCAGGTGAGAGCGAGGCGCCGATGAGCCCCAACGACACCAAGCTGCTGGGCGATTTGCATGATCTTCCGGACTGCGCACCGGCGGGATTGAAAGCCCTGTTCACTCTGGCCGAGGGGGTTATTCAAGAGCAGGTCAAGCTGCTGGGCTCGGGCACACCATCCAAGGCTCCCGATCTGCGTCAGTTGCTGCGCGACAACGGAATCGCCAAACCTGAGGACCAGTCGGCGATGATCGAAAAGTATGGCGATCACCAAGACAAGATGGAGAAGGTCAAGTCGAACGTCCACCGGGAGGACGCCGGAATCGTCGTGAGAACCGCTGGGATCGGCGAGATTGTGACGAAGGCATATGACGCCATCGACACCTCGTTAAGGGAACTCAACACAAAGATCGATGCCTCCCACAACGCGGTGCTGATCAAGGCCGTACGTGATGAGCACGGCAACCCGGTGAAGGATACGAACGGCAACGTCGTCACGACAAAAGAACTGCCGCAAGCAATCGTCAACGGTCTGTTCAAGGGTGTGTGGGATACGTTGAACACGACATTCGAACAGGTCAACGGGGTCTCGGATCAAGCAGCGGCCGAGGCGGTCAAAATCCGCGCCAACGGGGAAAGCTTCGACCCCAGCCCCCGCAACAACGGCGGCGGCGTTCAGCCGGTGTCGAACCGCTCCTCGGGGTACCGCACCCCGTGGTCCCCCAGCTCGGGTTCGATAAGCACCGAGATCATTCCCACCGGAGCTAAGCCTGCCGCGACGGAAATGATGGAATATCTCATCAATGAACACCACTTCACCCCGGCGCAAGCAGCGGGAATCGTCGCCAACGCTTACGTCGAGTCAGCAGGCTTCGACCTCAAGGCTAAGGGTGACAACGGAACTGCCAAAGGCTTATTCCAGTGGCGTTTCGATCGACAAGACGGGTTTTGGAGGTTCGCGAGCCAGCCGGACAAGCACGGCAAACCCAGGGATAGCGGCGACTGGAAGACCCACATCGACTACATGGTTCAGGAGTTGCATTCCGGGGGATACGAGGATGCCAGAAGAGGTGTTGACGCGAACCCCAACAACGCGAGCCAAGTGGCTCAGGACTTCGACTGGTACTACGAGAAAAGCGACAGATCGTCGACCGGCGAACGGCAAAGCATGGCAGTTGATCTGCTGGGTGATTGGAATAACGCCCATCGGAATGTCGCCGTCTGAAGCCGAGGGATGTGACGTACGGTGCGGGCTCCGGCAAGCCACCCATGATCCCGTCAACGACGAAGGCCCGGTCCTGTTGGACCGGGCCTTTCTTGTGGAGCTGCCGGGAATCGAACCCGGGTCCTCCGCCGCGTCTTCAGGGCTTCTCCGTGTGCAGTTCGCTAGGTCTCTGCTCGGATCTCCGGGTCTCGCGAACAAGCTCGGATGACGATCCCAGTCACTGTTCGATGTCCCGTCCGACTCCGTGACCGAGCCGAACGGTAATTCCCTCTAGCTGATGCCAGTACCCGGGTCGAGGGACGAACCCGGACTGACAGAGACGACCTGGCTACTTAGGCAGCGAGGGCGTACTCGCGCTGATTGGAATCGGCGCTTAATTGGTTGCAACGACGCTTACGGTGGTCTCTTGCCTGCACCGACACGCTTCCCCTAAATCTACGTACAAAGTCGAAACCGTTCAGCCCCGTACGTCCCGACACCTCGTCGGGCTAGTCATGTTAACACTTGGTGCCGCCTGGTTCATTCCATTATCCGGCGTGGGGGCGGCGGCGGTCAGTTCACGGCGATGAGGCCGACCGCGATGAGCGCGAGCACCATGCCGACCTGCTGCATGCGACCCACCCGTTCGCCGAGCAACACCATCGCCAACAGTACGGTCGCCGCCGGATAGAGCGAACCGATCACACTGACGAGCGACAGCAGCGATCCATGGAAGGCATACAGCAGCGCCGCGTTGGCGATGGTGTCGAGGACTCCGATGTAGGCCGCCAATCGCAGTGGTTCGCCGCGCAACGTCTGGAACTCCCCGGCGGCCAGCGCGGTCAGCCACACCACGGTGGTGGCCGCGACACGCTGTGCGACCAGTGGCCACAGCCCCGCGCTCGCGTGCGTTTCGTGGAGAAAGAAGAACGCGAAGCCGAAGGCCGCACCCGATCCGACGGTCAACAGCGCAACGCTGCGGGTGAACCGCAGCTCGCGCCCGCCGGTGATCTCCTCGGTGACATCATCCGGCGCTTCCCGGCTGACCAGCACGACGGCCAGCAACGCGAGCGCGATGCCGCCGAAGGCGAGCGCGCCGGGACGTTCCCCGATCACCAGACCGGCCAGCACCGGAATACCCGCCACCAGTACCGCAGTCAACGGCGATACCACCGCCATCGGGCCGCGTGCCAACGCCGCGTAGAACCACCACACCGCCAAGCCGCTGGCCACTCCCGCCGCCAGGCCCCAACTCATCGACGCGAGGTCCGGGTTGCCGCCGACCAGCGGCGCGAGGGCAAGCACCAACAGCCCCGAAATCGGATAGGAAACAACGACTATCCGCAGTGCGGTTACCCGCCGTGCCGCCACTCCGCCGAAGAAGTCGCTGACTCCGTAGCCGGCAGCAGCGACCAACGCCAGCAGGACAGCTGTCACCGCATGCCTTTGACCCGCCGCCCCAGCTCGCGAGTGACCTCACGCTCGGCTGTGCGCCTGGCAAGATCTTGCCGCTTGTCGTAGTCCTGTTTGCCCTTGGCCAGCGCGAGCTCGACCTTCACCTTGCCGTCGGAGAAGTACATCGACAACGGCACCAGTGTCTGGTTGCCCTCACGCGACTTGCCGACCAGTCGCTCGATCTCGCGCTTGTGCAGCAACAGCTTGCGCACCCGGCGCGGCGAGTGATTGGTCCAGGTGCCGTGGCTGAACTCCGGAATGTGCAGCGCGCGCAGCCACACCTCACCGTTGTCGACGGTCGCGAAGGCATCCACCAGCGAGGCCTTGCCCTCGCGCAGGCTCTTGACCTCGGTACCCACCAGCGCGATCCCGGCCTCGAAGGTTTCCAGGATCGTGTAGTTGTGCCGCGCCCGGCGGTTGGTCGCGATGACCTTGCGCCCTTGTTCCTTCATAACGAGAAGCTTAAAGTGACGCCGCAACGGGATTATTCCCAGGTCGTGACCCGCTGGCTATCGCGGCGCGTGCTATCCGCCCGGTCGCAGCATCAGGTACACCAGCAGCACGGCGACGAAGGCGGCCACCAGCAGGACCGTCGAGGCGCGCGGCAGGGCGGGATGGCGGCGCAGCGGTGGCGGACGATGGCGCAGCCACACCGATTCGACCGAGGGGTCGTGGGTGCTGCGTTGATACGGCAGCGCATCCCCGGCGTCGCGGGCAAGGTAGTCGCCGGAGCCGCCGGACGCGTCGTCCGCTGGGCCATCACCGGTTGCCATAAGCAGCACCGTAGCCGCCGGACCGAGGCTGCGCCGGAATTACCGGGTAGCGCAATGCGATGGGAACTCAGGCGAGGCGGCGGGCGAATGCCTCATCGGCTCCGCCATTTGCGAGGTCGACGGTGACAACCCGCAGGTCGGCCGTGCTCGCAGTGAGTTCCATGACCATGTAGCCGAGCTGGTGATAGTTCTCGAACAGCGCAGGATGGGTGCCGCCCGGAGTCAGCTTCGGCTCCGCGCCAACGGTTTTGGCGGCGGCACCGGAGATGATCTGCCGGGTGCCCTTCGATTCCGAGGTCGGCTCGAGCACCTGCAGCGAGTGGTCGTGTCCGGACAGAATGAAGTGGCACTTGCCCACGACATGGTCCTCGAAGAACCGCTTGGCGTGGATGCCGTTCAGCGGCTCGATCGCAAGCCCCTCATAGCGGCCGGCGTCGCCGTGCGGACCGTTGTTGAGGTAGGGCTGGTGGGTGCAGGCGATCTTCCACTTCGCGGGGGACTCGGCGACGGCGCGATCCAGCCAGGCGCGCTGCTCGTTCATGAACTGACCGTCGACCGTCCAATACGGGTCGAACAGCGGCGGGATGTAGGAGGCCAGCGGATTGATGTCGAGGACGAAGAACTCGACCACCGGATTCTCTTCGGGTAGCCGCACCGAGTAGTACCGGCTCGGCATCCACCAGCGTGCGGAGTGCGCGTGATACTCGACCTCGTTGTTGCCGCGCAGCAACCAGCCGCCGTCGCCGCCGAAGATCGAGCTGGTGTCGTGGTTGCCGAGCACCATCAGCCACGGGAAATCCAGTCCGGCATTGGGGCTCTCGAACTTGTCCGCGAACTGGACGTCGTCACCGCTGTTGGGGCCGCTCTCGTAGATATTGTCGCCGAGGCCGAGCGCCAGCGAAAACGGTTGGCGGCGATGGTGTTCACGCATGGCGTCGGCGACGGCCCACTGGCTGCGGGTGCCGGTGCCCGCATCACCGGTGACAAGCACGCGCACGGTGCGCTCGGCAGGAAAAGCGAATTTGGACACACCCGCCTCGACCGGCACGGCATCGGCGGGCGAAAGACCCACCAGCGACGCACCCGCCGCAGCGGTCGCCGCACCCGCTAGAAAGCCCCGTCGCCCGATCCTGCTGTCACCCGTCACGCGCTGTCCTCCACTCATGATCGACACCAGATGTCCCGGCGCCCATCCTCACCCATGGCGAAGGAGGATGGGCACGCGGTCCCGCAGCACTCGGCGCATCGATATTCCAGTAGTGGATCCCGCGGTCGCGCGAGGCGTCATTTGCCGATGGCCGGCTGCTTGTCCCGATCCAGACCGAGCGCGTCGGAGATGGTGAAGAACATGTCGGTCTGGTCGGTGAGCCCGACAACATTCGCGGCGCGCGGACCGTAGGCGGCGACTCGCACCTGGGTGCCGGTGTGCTCCTGGGAACTGCCTTCTTCACCGTTGCCATAGGAGATGCCGATCTCGGCGCCGTCCTTGGTGACGACCTTGCTGGTCAACGAGGCAGACTTGGTGTCGAGCGGCACGATTTGGCTGGCCTGCGCGTGGTCGGCGGTGACGATCACCAGGGTATTGCCGTCGTTCTCGGCGAATTCGAGAGCCGCCTGCACCGCCTCGTCCAGATCGACGGTCTCGCCGACCTGCCCGCACGGGTTCGCGGCATGGTCCTGCTTGTCGATCGAGGCGCCCTCCACCTGGAGGAAGAATCCGTCCTTGCGGTCCTTCAGCAAGTCGATCGCCTTGCGGGTCATGCCGGCCAGATCGGGCTGAGTGGCGGGCCGGTTCGCATTCGGGTGGCAGGTCTGCGCGGGCAGGTTCAGCCCGTCGCGCACGGCCTTCGCGCCGTCCCAGCGGATCGGCAGATTGCCCGGGGCGAACAGACCGAGCAGCGGTGTGTCCTGGTCGGCCTTCGACACCGCCTCCAAACCGGCGCGATCGGCGACGAGGTTGTAGCCGCGCGCCTTGGCTTGATCGTGCAGCGTCTGTCCCTGCCATTGGCCGGCAGCAGCCTTCTGTTCGAAGCTCTTCGCGCCACCGCCCAGCGTGATGTCGGCGCGGGTGTTGAGCAGCTGTTCACTGATCGAGCCGAGGCCGCCCTGCTCGAGTGCGTTGGTCGGGCACTGCAGCGCCGTTTCCTCGGGGCCATAGCACCTGCGGTTGGTGACGTGCGCGCCGAGCACAGCGGGTGTCGCGTCCTGGAGCTCGGCGGTGGTCACGTTTCCGGTGGCCTTGCCGTTGGCCTTCGCGATCTCCAGCAGATTGGCCCGTGCGGCGCCGTGGAGGTCGACACCGATGGCGCCGTTGTACGTCTTGGTCCCGGTCGCCCAGGCGCTGCCGCTCGCCGCGGAATCGGTGGCGTAGTCCGGCTTTCCGGTGGCCTTGTCGAGGGAATAGTGCGTATAGGAGCCGGTGAGCGGCAGCGCGTCGATGCCCTTGAAGTAGCCGCCCGCGCCCTCGGCTACGTTGCGCGCCACCGTGATTTCCGAATCGCCCATGCCGTCACCGATCAACAGGATGACGTTCTTGGCCTGATTACCGTTGAGTGCGGCGCGCAGCGCGTCGGTGCGGTCTCCGGAGGTCCGACGAGCGCCGCCGTGTTGACTCGGGTCGCCGGTGGCAGCAGGGGTGATGAGCTCGCCGTTGCCTCGGCTCGTGGAGTCGGAGGACCCGCAGGCGGCCAGCACCCCGACGAGGACAGCGGCACCCATGGCGGCACCGGCACGGAGCCGACGAGGTGTGGAACGCGACCAGACAGCGGGCATGAGCGAAACTCCATTGTGTTCGTAGATAGCTCGGACGCGCCGAGCTCGGTGATGTCGCCGGAACGAAGAGATACCATCGGCAATCAGTCGGTTACCGAGCGGTTGGCCACTGAGCGCCGCGACTGCCTACGTCGATTGCGGTCGGCATCCGAAATATTCGGCAGCACAGCCACTTTCAGATGATCCGAGGAGCGGAACCCGCGCCATGGGTAGACGGTCATGACGTGCAGAATGTCACTCTGCTGCCAAGACCTCCAGCACCTGTTCCCCATACTTGGCAAGCTTGTTCTCGCCGACACCGGCAACCGTGCCCAACTCGGTCAGGCTCTTCGGCTTCCGGCCTGCGATCTCACGCAACGTGGCGTCGTGGAAGACGACGTAGGCGGGCACGCCCTGCTCCTTCGAGGTCGCCGCACGCCATTCACGCAGCTTCTCGAACAGGCCGACATCCGCCGGCGCGAGATCGACGGGCGGGGTCTTGGCCGCTTTCGCCGACCGGGCGGCGCGGGCGGGGGTGGCGCGCTCCGGCTCCCGACGCAGCAGCACCTGCCTGCTGTCGAACAGCACTCCATCGCTCGCTTCGGTGAGCGTCAGCACGCCGTAGTCGCCGTGCACAGCCGCCAAACCTTGGGCGAGCAATTGCCGCACCACCCCACGCCATTCGACGTCACGCAGTTCCGTGCCGACCCCGAAGACCTTTAGCTCGTGGTGATCATGCTGCAGCACTTTGGGATTCTTCTTGCCGATCAGGATGTCGACAATGTGGCCGGCACCGAAGCTCTGTCCGCGTTCGCGTTTCAACCGCAGCACCGTGGACAGCACCTTCTGCGCGGCCACCGTGCCGTCCCAGGACTCCGGCGGAGTCAGGCAAGTATCGCAATTGCCGCACGCCTGACCGGGTTGTCCGAAGTAGGCCAGCAGCTGGGTACGGCGACATTCCACGGTTTCACACAGTGCGAGCATCGCGTCCAGATGTAATTGGAGCTGCCTGCGGTGGGCGGCATCGCCCTCCGAGGCGTCGATCAATTTGCGTTGCTGCACAACATCACTGAGGCCGTACACCATCCATGCCGTCGACGGCAGCCCGTCACGACCCGCGCGGCCGGTCTCCTGGTAGTAGCCCTCGACCGATTTCGGCAGATCCAGGTGCGCGACGAACCGCACGTCGGGCTTGTCGATGCCCATGCCGAAGGCGATGGTGGCGACGACGATGAGTCCGTCCTCACGCAGGAACCTCGACTGGTTCGTCGCACGAGTGCGCGCGTCCAGCCCGGCGTGATAGGCGACGGCGCTGATCCCGTTCTCGTTGAGGAAGGCCGCGGTCTTCTCCACCGAATTGCGCGACAGGCAGTAGACAATGCCGGCATCCCCGGCGTGCTCGGCCTTGATGAACTCCAGCAGCTGGCGCTCCGGCCGGTTCTTGGGCTCGATCCGGTACTGAATATTGGGCCGGTCGAAGCTGGCGACGAATCGCCTGGCGGAGCCGAGTTCGAGGCGCTGAATGATCTCGTCGCGGGTCTTGTCGGTGGCGGTCGCGGTCAGCGCGATGCGCGGCACCTCCGGCCAGCGTTCGTGCAGCATCGACAGGCCGAGATAATCCGGTCGGAAGTCGTGACCCCACTGCGAGACGCAGTGCGCCTCGTCGATGGCGAACAGCGCTATCTTGCCTCGGTCCAGCAGATTCGCGGTCGAATCCAGCCGCAGGCGTTCCGGCGCCAGATACAACATGTCCAACTCGCCCGCGACGAATTGGGCTTCCACCGTCCGCCGCTCGTCCGGGAACTGGGTGGAGTTGAGGAACCCGGCCCGCACACCGAGGGCGCTGAGCGCGTCGACTTGGTCCTGCATCAAGGCGATCAGCGGTGACACCACCACGCCGACACCGGGACGCACCAGCGCAGGCACCTGGTAGCACAGCGACTTGCCGCCGCCGGTCGGCATCAGGACCAGCGCATCCCCACCGCCGACCACATGCTCCACGATGTCCTGCTGATCACCGCGGAAGCTGTCGTAACCGAACACCCGACGTAGAACCTGTTGCGCCGCACCGGATTCGGAACCGGGATCGCCGTCGGTCGGCACGCCGTGGCGACTGCTTGCAGGTCGCTCGAAAGGACCGGTCGCGAGAGTATCGGGGGATTCCACCCGGCCCATCCTACGAGCGCCGCCCGCGGGCGAAGGCCGCACACCGGCCCCGAACGCGAGAGACACTGCCGGTACTCCACATGTGCACAACGAATCTCGTTATCCGCGCTGTCGGCCCGCCAAACCGCGGAACGCCGGAACCCAAGGGGCGGACTCTGCCCCACGGATCCCGGCGTTCACAGAGGTCACGACGCTATTCGCGGACGTAGTAGCGCAGCGTGGCGTAGGCGGTGACAGCGGCGAAGACCACACCGATCGGGGCGATGGTCAGCGCGACCACCGCGATGTCGTCCCCGGTGACATGCGGAAAGACATTGCTGTCGAACAGCTGCCCGAGCGCCCGATCGACCACCATGGGACGCGCGACGAGCAGGCCGAGGATCGCGAGCACCGAGCCGATGACCGCCGCAACGACCGCCTCCAGCAGGAACGGCAGCTGTGTGTACCAGCGGGTCGCGCCGACCAGCCGCATGATCCCCACCTCCTCGCGGCGGGTGAACGCAGCGATCTGCACCATATTCGCGATCAGCATCAGCGCCGCGAGCGCCATCACAAGAGCCAAACCGAATGCCGCGTTGCGCAGCCCATCGAAGATGCTGACCAGCCGGTCGACGATCTCCTTGTCGTTGAGGACCTGCTGCACCCCGGGCCGCGCATGGTAGGTCTGGAAGATCCGCTCGTACTGATCGGCATCGGTCATCTTCACCCGCAACGACGCGGGCAGCCGGGTGTCCTGGATCATCTCGATCATCTCGGGCTGGCCCTTGAAGGTCACCTCGGTGGCTTCCTTCATCGCTTCCGTGCTGTTGACGAACTGGACCGACACGACGCCGCCGGTTTTCTTGAGTTCCGACATCAGCGACTGGCACGGCGCCTGGGAGCACTCGAGGTCGCTCGCCGAGACATCGTCGTCGAGATACAGCCGTATCTCGACCCGATCCATGAAGTAGTTCTCGGTCTTGTCGGCGATCCGCACCGCGAGCAGACCACCGCCCAGCATGGTGAGCGACACCGCGGTGGTGAGGATCATCGCGATGGTCATCGTGACATTGCGGCGCAGGCCGGTGATGACCTCGCCGAACAGGAATCCGAAGCGCATTACCGGCCCACCCCGTAGACACCGGTCGCGTCATCGCGCACCAGACGCCCGTGATCGAGCTCGACCACCCGCCTGCGCATCGCATCGACGATGTGGTTGTCGTGGGTGGCCATCACCACCGTCGTGCCGGTGCGGTTGATCCGCTCCAGCAGCAGCATGATGTCGCCGCTGGTGTCGGGATCGAGATTGCCGGTCGGCTCATCGGCGAGCAGCACGAGCGGATGGTTCACGAACGCCCTGGCGATCGCCACGCGCTGCTGCTCACCACCGGACAGCTCGCTGGGTAGTCGATCGGCCTTACCGCCGAGACCGACCATGTCGAGCACCTCGGGGACCGTCCGGTCGATGAACTGCTGGCGCTTGCCGATCACCTCCAACGCGAACGCGACATTCTGCTGGACGGTCTTCTGCTGTAGCAGCCGGAAGTCCTGGAACACGCAGCCGATGCGCTGGCGCAACTTCGGCACCCGCCGCCCCGGCAACCGGTCGACCCGGAAGTCGGCGACCTGTATCTCACCGGAGGTGGGCGCCTCCTCCTTGAGGAGCAGGCGCATGAAGGTCGACTTGCCGGAACCGGACGGTCCGATGATGAAGACGAATTCGCCCTTGTCCACATCGACGGTGATGTTGTCCAGCGCGGGTCGCGTCGAGGTCTTGTATGACTTGGTGACGTTCCGCATGGTGATCACGGGGAGCCAGTGTAACCAGCAACCGACTGACTACTGCATGGCCGAGGACCGTCCACGGTGTGCGGACGCTGCTTGCGCCGCGGCCTCACCGGGTGGGTACTGCCGGAA
This sequence comes from Nocardia sp. NBC_01009, assembly GCF_045208035.1. Lineage (NCBI taxonomy): Bacteria > Bacillati > Actinomycetota > Actinomycetes > Mycobacteriales > Nocardiaceae > Nocardia > Nocardia sp. NBC_01009. The sequence goes on from NZ_CP108695.1 coordinate 7,684,248, forward strand.
GCACTCCTGCTGGAACGATGTTCAGAGTGGGATTAGATCCGGCTGGAATGGGATTATCCGGCTTGACGAACACATACAGCACGAATGTGACGACCCAGGTTGCCATCAGGATCGCCGTGGATCTACGAGGTCTCACTGATTCCCTCCCGGCGCAACGCCGCGGCTACTCGCACCCGCAGTTCGCGACCGACTTCGAATTGTTTACCCGGCAACGTGCGGGCAACCATTCGGATGTTCATCTGGTCGACCGTCAGGTCTTCGACACCCATCACGCTGGGCTCGTCGAGTAGTAGCGGCCGCAGTCGACTATCTTCGTACGCCTGTGTACCGACCGCGTGCAGGATCTCGTTGACCCTGGTGATGTCGACGCTCGCGGCCACCGGCACGTCGATCGCGGCGCGGGCCCAATCCTTCGACAGATTCGTCACTTTCACGATCTGGCCGTTGGGCACGGTGATCACTTCACCGTCCGCGTTACGCAGGGTGGTGATCCGCAGCGTGACATCCTCGACCGTACCCTCGGCCTGCTCTGCGGATCCAGTCACCGCGATGCGAACCACGTCACCGAACCCGTACTGACGCTCGGTGATCAGGAAGAACCCGGCGAGAATGTCCTGCACGATGCGCTGCGCGCCGAAACCGAGTGCGGCACCGAGCACCGCGGCGGGCGCGACGAGTCCGGTCACCTCGAACCCCATGCGCCGCAGCACCTCGATGCCGACCAGCACATACACGATTGTCAGTACGACCCAGGTGACCACCTGCGCCAGCGCGTGCCGATGTTTGGCCGCTTCGGTCCGCACCAGCGCATCGCTGCTGCGGAATCCGGCGTCGATCTTGCGCGTGATCCGATCTCTGATGAAGGTCGCGAACCGGCTGAACAGGACTGCGCCGAGGAGGTAGAGCACGATCTCCAGGCCCGAGGAACGCAGCCAGGTCGTGAAATCGGTGGACGAGGCGAATGCCTGGATCCCCGCGACATTCATTTAGCTTGCCTGCTCTCGCATTCGCCAGCGGATTCCGGATTCGATGAAACCATCGATGTCACCGTCGAGCACAGCGGACGGATTATTGACTTCGTAGTTGGTCCGCAGATCCTTGACCATCTGGTACGGGTGCAGCACGTAGGAGCGCATCTGGTTGCCCCAGGACGCGCCCTCGTTCGTCTTCAGCGCGTCCATCTGGGCGCGTTCCTCCTGGCGCTTGCGTTCCAGCAGCTTGGCCTGCAGCACGCGCATCGCCGAAATCTTGTTCTGCAGTTGGGATTTCTCGTTCTGGCAGGTGACGACGATGCCGGTCGGGATGTGTGTCAGCCGGACTGCGGAGTCGGTGGTGTTGACGCTCTGGCCGCCGGGACCCGACGAGCGGTACACGTCCACCCTGATCTCGGTGTCGGGGATCTCGATGTGGTCGGTGGTTTCGACGACCGGCAGCACCTCGACCTCGGCAAAGGAGGTCTGGCGCCGGCCCTGGTTGTCGAACGGGCTGATGCGCACGAGCCGGTGTGTGCCCATCTCCACCGAGAGCGTGCCGTAGGCATACGGTGACTTCACCGCGAAGGTGGCGCTCTTGATGCCCGCTTCTTCAGCGTAGGAGGTGTCGTACACCTCGACCGAGAACTTGTGCCGGTCCGCCCACCGGATGTACATGCGCATCAGCATCTCGGCCCAGTCCGCGGCGTCGACGCCGCCCGCACCCGATCGGATGTTGACCAGTGCGTCGCGCTTGTCGTACTCGCCCGACAGCAGCGTCCGAACCTCCATGGCCTCCACGTCACCGTGCAGCGCGGCACGTTCGGCGTCGGCGTCGGCCAGCGCGGAAACCTGCGCCTCGCCTTCCTCGCCCTCGGCCAGCTCGTAGAGCACGGGCAGATCTTCCAGCCGCTGGCGCAGTTCCTCGACCCGGCGCAGTTCGCTCTGCGCGTGCGACAGCTCACTGGTGACCTGCTGCGCGTGGTCCTGGTCGTTCCACAGGTCCGGGTCGGCGGCCTGATGTTCCAGTTCGTCGATACGGCGACGCAGCTCCTCGATGTCGAGGACCGACTCGACCGTCTTGAGGGTGGCGTCGAGTTCGGCGAGATCAGCGGAGACGTCAGGATGCACGATGTCCTAGCCTACTGTGCTGCTCCGCCTGCCCCTAAACCCAGCGCGCCACTGAGCGCGACAGGGCTTGGCGCCGCGGGCCTGCCCGTCGGTGCACACCCGTGTTCGTGGTGTGACCGGGTACTCACGGAGATCGGTCGTCGCGTGCGGGACCAGTAGCGTCGCCGAGTAGCGCGATCAGCTCGATACCGCGCGCAGACCGCCGGGGCGGCGGCCCGCGAGCGCATCGAGGGCGTGCGCGGTGGAGTCGTCGGCGGGCAAGTAGACGATCAATTGCTGGTCGTCGTCGGCAGACAGTTCCAGGGTCTCGTAGGACAGCCGCAGGTTGCCCGCGTCAGGATGCACAAGGCGGGTGATGCCCGTGGCGGCGGCAAGACTGGGCACAGACTCCACCCGTCGGGTGAACTCCGCGCCTGCGGCGACGGTGAGTTCATCGGCCAGTGCGGCAATATGCGGATCGGCGCGGAACGGGCCCTGCTTGAGCGCGGCAACCGCCTCGTCGGCGATATGGTCCCAATCCGGGTACACGGTGCGGGCGCGCGGATCAGTGAATACGAACAGCGCGAGATTCGCCCAGCCCTCATCGTCGAGCAGCCCGGTCGGCGCCATGAGACGTTCGTAGCCTTCGGTCCAGGCAAGCGGTTCGCGCAGTCGATTGACCACGACCGCGGGCGCGGGCTCCAAGCGGTCGAGGACGGCACGGACCGTGGGGCGCACCTCGCGCGGCGGCTGTGCGGCGCCCCTACAGCTGAATCCGGCATCGGCGGCCTTGGTCAGCCGGTGCAGGTGAACACGCTCACTAGGCGCGAGGTGCAATGCGTCGGCAAGCGCGCCGAGCACCGGTGGTGAGGGACGACGATCGCGACCCTGCTCGAGACGGGTGATGTATTCGACGCTCACCCCGGCGAGGGTGGCCAGCTCGGCGCGACGCAGTCCTGGGGTCCGGCGTCGAGTACCGGTCGGCAATCCGACCTGGGCCGGGGTGACCGCTTCGCGCCGGGTGCGCAGGAAGAGTCCCAACTCGTTGTCGCTCACCCTTCGAACGGTACAAGCGGCGGCCGTCGCGAGGGTGACCCTGCCACTACCACTCTCCGCGCGGTCTTCCCGGCAACCGCGGCGGGCAGCAGATTGGGACATGCGACGGCCGAACCCGGTCGTGGCGATGGTTCCTACGATGGAGAACGGCATGTCCACACTGAAGCTCGCGGTAATCGTCGCAAGCGTGCGCGAAGGACGCTTTGCCCCCGTGGTGACCTCCTGGTTCACCGAACATGCCGTGCGACACGGCGGGTTCGAGATCGACGTGATCGACCTGGCGGATTTCGAACTGCCGCTGGCGCTGCCCGCGGTCTCCCCCGCGCTCGACCCGAACCCGCCGCGCCCGGCCGGTATGACCGACCTCACCCGACGGCTGACCACAGCCGATGCCTTCGTCATCGTCACCCCCGACTACAACCGCAGCTTCCCCGCCTCGATCAAGGCCGCTATCGACTGGCACTTCACCCAGTGGGACAGCAAGACCATCGGCTTCGTCGGCTACAGCGGCGCCAGCGGCGGCCTGCTCGCCATCGAAGGCCTCCGCCAGGTGTTCAACGAGCTCAACGCCCACACCATTCGCAACTACGTCTCTTTCCCCCGCTACTACCTCCTCTTCGACGCCGAAGGCCGCCTCCTCGCCCCCGAAGAACCTGCGGCAGCCGCCCAAGCCATGCTCGACCAACTTCACTGGTGGGCGACCGCCCTCACCTCCGCACGCGCCGCCACCGTCGCCGCGTAACCCCCGACCTCGACAACGAGTGACACATCGTGGTGGGACCGACTCGATGTTTGCCGCATGTGCCACTCACAGAGCCGATCGGCGGGTCGCTAGGGTTCGGGGGTGGATTCTTCCGATCTCGAACTTGCCCTGCGGTTGGCCGATGAGGCCGACGCGATTACTCGGGCGCGCTTCGGTGCGCTGGATCTGAAGGTTGATTCGAAGCCCGATCTGACGCCGGTTTCCGACGCCGATCTGGCGGTAGAGAAGGCGATCCGGCAGGTGCTCGGGCAGGAGCGGCCCGGCGATTCGGTGCTCGGCGAGGAATTCGGCGGGGACGCGGAGTTCACCGGACGGCAGTGGGTGATCGACCCCATCGACGGCACCAAGAATTTCGTGCGCCGGGTGCCGATCTGGGCGACGCTGATCGCATTGCTCGAAGACGGGGTGCCCGTTGTCGGCGTGGTGAGCGCTCCTGCGCTGACCCGCAGGTGGTGGGCAGCGGCGGGGGCCGGCGCCTGGTCCACCTTCGATCAGGAAGCGCCGAAGGCGATTTCGGTGTCCGCGGTGGCCGAGCTGAGCTCGGCGAGCCTGGCGTTCTCCAGTCTGTCGGGTTGGCGCGAACGCGGTCTACGCGAGCACTTCCTGGCCCTCACCGACGACGTCTGGCGCGTCCGCGGCTACGGCGACTTCCTCACCTACTGCCTGCTGGCCGAGGGCGCGGTGGACATCGCCACCGAGCCCGAGGTCTCGCTGTGGGATCTCGCCGCCCTCGACATCCTGGTGCGCGAGGCAGGCGGCCGCTTCACCTCGCTGCACGGCGAGCCCGGCCCGCACGGCGGCGACGCCATCGCCACCAACGGTCTGCTGCACGATGAGGTGCTCGCCCGCCTCGGCGCCGACTGATTCTCGGCTCAGTTCGGCGTGAGCTGCTTCTGCATGAGGACCACGCGGGCGGTGCCGTGGAACTGTGGCGGCAGCTGTGTTTCCCGCACCTCGAGGAAACCCTGTGCGGCATAATACTTGCGCAGCACCGGGTTGTCCGCGGCGGCATCGAGTCGTTGCACCGTAACGCCTTGGGCCAGCGTGTATTCGGCGCAGAATCGGATGATGCGGGAGCCGAGATCGCGTCCGCGATATTCCGGAGCGACCATGAGTCCGTGGATGTATCCGGCGTCGGCGTCGTCCGCGCCCCAGAAGTCCGGATCCCGCCAGACGATCCGGACCGCGGCGGTCAATTCGGTCGGGGTCTCGCGCCACACGAACCATTCACCCCGGGTCGCTTCTTCGGCCACCACCGCAGCGGGGTACTCGCCGGGCAACCATTGCGCGATACCGTTGCCGACCATCCATTCGGCGAGGCGATCGCGTAGTTGCGCAATGTCGGATGCGTCAGCGGGAGTCGCCACGACCATGGGGGCAGCTTCGGGCACGTGCTCTCCTTCGGTGCTTTTCAGGATCGTTGACGAGCCGGGGTCAGCCGAGATGCTTCAGCTGCGGCCATAGCTCCGGCCAGGCCGCGCGCGGCTCGCGGCAACGGAAGATCGGTCGGCCCTGCTCGTCGTTGTCGATGTCGAAGCCATTGTCGATTCGACCCGCCGGTTCGATGTCGCGAAAGAAGCGAACCAACTGATCGCGTTCGATACCGACGGCGATCACGACAGCAGCGGCAGCACTCGGCGGGCCCCACCACCAGTAGGCATTGTGCCCGCTGTGCGGTGTCGGCAGTCCGTATTGCCCGCCGAAACGCTCGATGGCGCCCGCCGCACCGGAGTCGGCGGTGAGCACAGCGACATCGGCTCCGAGTCCGGCGCGCGCGTCGGCGATCTGACGCACGAATTCCGGCCAGCCGATGGTCTCGCCCGCGTCGTAGTCGACTGCGAGCACCGGCGAATTCGGCAGCGCCGAAATCGGCAACACCGGCAGGAACAACACTGCCGAGACGAGAGCGTTCACCGCGAGTGCTGAACCCACTGCCGCCCAACGCATTCGTCGAAGCCCCAGCCATGCCGCGACCGGCACCGCGGCGGCAGCAAGCAGAATCGGATACATCCCGCCCATGTAGTAGGCCTTGCCACCGGTGGCCACGAACACGACGAACATCAGCGCGTACCCGACCACGAAAGCTCGGTAGCGGACCGCGCGCCATAGCCGCCACAGCCCGAATATCCACAGCGGCACCAACAATGGCCCCATCAGACCGAATTGCAGCAGCACGAACGCCGCGGGCGAATCCGAGGTGCCCGAGGAGCCGCCGGCGATCGCCCGGCCCATTTCCCATTGCGGCCAGCCGTTCTCGGCCTGCCACCACAGGTAGGGCAGCCAGATCAGCGCGGCGATGCCGACTGCCACAGGAAAGAACGTGGTAGCGAAGATCTTTCGTGGTCCGACCAGAACCAGTGCCAGCACGAGCGCACCGACGGGGAAGATCACCAGCAGCTTATTCTGCAGCCCGACCCCGATTACGAGCCCGATCAGGAGCCACCATCTCGGGTCGGCACCGCGCTGCCCTCGAGCGTTGCCGACCCGGCTGGCCGCGCTGTCGGTCACCCCGTCGCCTGCGGGATCACGCAGCAGTTTCAGCACCAGCAGGCATATCGACGACCAGACGGCCATATCGAGCGACGTGGTGGTGAGCAGGTGCCCGACACCCATCACCAGCGCCGCGGCGGCCACCGACGCCGACGCGAGGGCCTGCGCACCGCGCCCGCCGCCGAATTCGCGTGCCATCAGACCCGCGCAGACCACGATGAACGTGGCGGCCACGATCGACGGAAGGCGCAGCAGCAGCAACGAATCGGGATCGATTGCCGACACCGTGTGAGCGAGCAGCGGCGTCAGCGGCGGCTGATCCGGGTATCCCCAATCGAGGCGCCTGCCCGCGGCCAGAAAGTAGAGCTCGTCGCGGTGGTACCCGTAGCGCGCGGCGAAAGCGATGAGTAGAGCAGCAAACAGTCCCGCGACGATGGTCAGCTGCCGCATCGCGACAGCGGGCACCTGTCGCACCGCGACGATGGGCACTTGTCCAGCCTGACACAGATCGGCGGCGTAAGCTGCACCTCGACGGGGTTCTTACTCTGGAGTAAGATAGCCTTACTCAGGAGTAAGATAGCTGGGATAAGACCTCACCCCACCCACCCGAGAAAACAGGTGATGATGAGCACTCGAGACAGCGCAACGACGCGACGTCCAGACACGTCCGCTGTTGGCCTGAACCATCCCAAGCGGGACTGGATGGGCGCGGCCATGCGGATCATGACGACCTTCACCGGGTCGGAGCTCGCCGAGAAGTACAACCTGCGCAAGCCGATCGAGCGAGTCACCTACGAAGGCACCAAGACCGGTTTCCGCACCCTCGGCGCGGCCACCCGCGCGTTCGCCAAGGTCGCGGGCAACGGCGCACCGAAGCGGCTGGCGGACAACGAGTCGAAGAACAAGGATTTCTTCGACCTCACCCCCAGCGACGAGCAGCAGATGATCGTCGAGACGGTGAAGGAATTCGCCGCCGAGATCCTGCGCCCGGCCGCCTACGAAGCCGACGGCGCCGCGAAGGCCCCGCGCGACCTGCTCGAGCGGGCCGCCGAACTCGGCATCACCCTCATCAACGTGCCCGAGGAGCTCGAGGGCGCGGCCGCCGAGCGTGGCGCGGTCACCAACTCGCTGGTCGCCGAGGCCCTCGCGCACGGTGACATGGGCCTCGCCCTGCCGATCCTCGCGCCGAGCGGTGTCGCGATTGCCCTTTCCCAGTGGGGCACCGACGCTCAGCAGCAGACCTACCTGCCCGCCTTCACCGGCGAGAACGTCCCACAGGCCGCCGTCGTGATCAGCGAGCCGCGGGCCCTGTTCGATCCGTTCGCATTGCAGACCAAGGCGACTCGCTCCCCCAGCGGCTATCGCCTCAACGGCGTGAAGAGCCTGGTGCCCGCCGCCGCGGATGCCGAGCTGTTCCTCGTCGCCGCTGAGCTGGACGGTCGGCCCGCCCTGTTCATCGTGCCGTCCGACACCCAGGGCCTGGTCGTCGAGGCCGACCCGAGCATGGGTCTGCGTGCCGCGGGCCTCGGCCGCCTGATCCTCGACAATGTCGCGGTCGGCACCGACGCCATCCTCGGTGACAGCGATGCCGTCCAGCGCGCCGAAGAGTACGCGGACGCAGTACGTCTCGCCCGCCTCGGCTGGGCCTCGCTGGCCATCGGCACCGGCCAGGCGGTGCTGGACTACGTGATTCCGTACGTGAACGAGCGTGAGGCGTTCGGCGAGCCGATCAGCCATCGCCAGGCGGTCGCCTTCATGGTCGCCAACATCGCCATCGAACTCGACGGCCTTCGGCTCGTGACCCTGCGGGGTGCGTCACGCGCGGAGCAGGGACTGTCGTTCGCGCGCGAAGCGGCGCTGGCGAGAAAGCTGGCCACCGACAAGGGCATGCAGATCGGTCTCGATGGCGTGCAGCTGCTCGGTGGCCACGGCTTCACGAAGGAACACCCGGTCGAGCGCTGGTACCGCGATCTGCGGGCCATCGGCGTCGCCGAAGGTGTCGTGCTCATCTAAACCGGCTGGTTCCTTACCTTCCAGGAGACATTCCATGATCAATCTCGAACTCCCCAAGAAGCTGCGGGCCAGCGCCAACCAGGCCCACCAGGTCGCCTCGGAAATCTTCCGTCCGATCTCGCGCAAGTACGACCTCGGCGAACACGACTACCCGGTCGAGCTGGACGCCATGGCCGCCATGGTCGAGGGCCTCGCCGACTCCGGCACCCAGAAGATCGGCGGCGCAGCCGGTGGCCGTTCGCATGACAGCGAGTCCGACAGCCACGCCACCGAGCTGCTCGGAAACAGCAACGGCGGCAATATGTCCGCGCTGCTGAACGCCCTGGAGACCTCCTGGGGCGACGTCGGCCTCATGCTCTCGATCCCTTACCAGGGTCTGGGAAACGCAGCCATCGCGGCCGTCGCCACCGACGAGCAGCTGAAGCGTTTCGGCAAAGTGTGGGCCTCGATGGCCATTACCGAGCCGTCTTTCGGCTCGGACTCGGCCGCCGTCACCACCACCGCCGTCCTCGACGGCGACGAGTGGGTTCTCAACGGCGAGAAGATTTTCGTGACCGCGGGCCAGCGCTCCACCCACATCGTGGTGTGGGCGTCGGTCGACCGTAGCCTCGGCCGCGCCGCGATCAAGTCGTTCGTCGTGCCGCGTGAGGCCCCCGGCCTTTCGGTGGCCAGGCTCGAGCACAAGCTCGGCATCAAGGCCTCCGACACCGCCGTGCTACTGCTACAGGACTGCCGGATTCCGAAGGACAACATCCTCGGCAGCCCGGAAGTCAACGTGGAGAAGGGCTTTGCCGGGGTCATGCAGACCTTCGACAACACCCGCCCGCTCGTTGCCGCCATGGCCGTCGGTGTCGCCCGCGCCGCTCTCGAGGAGCTGCGCGCGATCCTGACCGACGCCGGTGTCGAGATCTCCTACGACACCCCGGCCAACAATCAGCACGCCGCAGCCGCCGAATTCCTGCGCATGGAAGCCGATTACGAGTCCGCCTACCTGTTGTCGCTGCGCGCCGCGTGGATGGCCGACAACAAGAAGCCGAACTCCCTGGAAGCCTCCATGTCCAAGGCCAAAGCGGGCCGCACCGGCACCGACGTGACCTTGAAGGCCGTCGAACTCGCAGGCGCCATCGGCTACTCCCAGCGCACCCTGCTCGAAAAGTGGGGCCGCGACTCGAAGATCCTGGATATCTTCGAAGGTACCCAGCAGATCCAGCAGCTCATCGTGGCGCGCCGGGTCCTCGGCAAGACCAGCGCCGAGCTGAAATAACAAGTCGCACAACAGAAAACCGGTGTCGGTCCACTGTGGACCGGCACCGGTTTGCTGTCTGGCGACGTCGGTCATCGGCGAACTATGACGTCGGTCGACGGGATCTGAGATCAATGACGAGGCGCAGATCTCGGCGCCGCGGCCGGTGGACCACGCCGCGATGGACGGCAGGTCACCGTCCGCCGGGTGTCGCGCCACATGTTCCGGTCGCAGGCACACCGCGCAATCGTTGATCCAGCCAATCCATGGTCGTGCCATAGGAGCTGACGTAGGCCGCCAGATGTTCACCGCCGACGATATTCTTCGTCGCCGCCACCCCCAGGGCACATTGCTCGCGCCACAGCTGCTCGGCCTCCGGCACGGGAATCCAAGGATCGTTGATACCGTGGTAAATGAACAGCGGCACTCCCGATTTCCGGCCGTTCATACTCAGATGTTGGAAGATAGCCTCGGCCGATTCGCTGTCGAGCGACTTATCGATTGTGGCCATCGTGTCGACCGGGATGGGCATTATCCCGAGTGCACCGAAACTACCGCTGCAGATATCTTTGACGGGGGACGTCGCCACCCATTGCGCCGCATGGTTCATGAGGCCGAGGATTTCTGGGTGCTCCCGGCCGAGCGCGAGCACGGTGGTGAGCAGGAACGCGGAGATGTAGGAACCATCGAAGGCGTGGGCGAACCGGCGATAGTCGGTGACCAATCCACCGAAACTCGCGCCAGCGAAATACGGGAGCAGTTCCGGTGCGTATTCCTGTACCAGCATGGCCGCAGCGTGGGAAGCGACGGCACCGCCGGAGTATCCGGTCGAGGCGAAACGGCTCTCGCCGAACTGATCCGGGGCGAAATTGCGGACCGCGCGGATGGAGTCGAGCAGGTTGTGTCCGGCGACGGCCGGCTCCGAGTAGGCCATCAGGGGGCCCTCGTGGTCGGGGATAATCAGCGCGTACCCGTGCTCGATCGCCCAGGCGGTCGGCGACGGTGTGAAATCGTTGCCGGTCGGGACTTCCATGCCGTGGGAGAGCACGTAACCGGGGGTGCAGCGCTTGTTGAGCGCGTTGATGGCTTGCGCGTTCACCAAGACGGGCTGACTGCCGGGCTCGGTCCACGCCTTGAGGGGAAGAACCAGCGTCGCGGTGCCGATGGAGGGCTCACCGGCGGAGTTGGTGGTGCGGAATTTCAGGAGAGTGGCGCGTGAAATGGAGGTGAGGTTCAGGAGAAGCATCGTCGGCTTGGCCGACGCCGTCACATCCCGCCATTCCAGAATGTCGCCGGGCGCATAGCGGGCGAGATCCGCCGGCCAGGTGTCGAACAGTGGGTCACCGGTCGGCGCGGACTGCACACCATTCCACAGCGCTATCAGTTCCTGCGGCAGATCACTCGGTGCCGCAAGGGGCCGCGACGCTCGCGGTAGCATCTTCGTCGGCGCGGGAAGATGGGAATCGATCCACTGCTGCAGTGGGTTCGGACCCTCCTGTACACCAACGGACGGGGCAACCGACACCGAAGATTCCGGCGCGTCCGCCTCCGCCCGGGCAGGTATCTGCCCCATTGTGATCGAAAGACCCAGTACCATCGTGGCCGCAGTCAACAGATGCTTCACGATTCATCAAGTTACGACATGAAAGCGCGCAAACCCGGGATTTAGGGAGCCCGTTCATTCATGAACTTGCGATAATCTGCTACTACTCGTGAGAACGCGCGGAATGCGCCATTACCGTGCGTTCGGATGGCCCTCCAACGCCTCGACCCGGAACGGGCGAGAACTACGGAGAACTCCTCGCCCAGCTCACAGCGCATTTTCGCAATCTTTCACCAGGACACCGCAATTCGCCTGGAAGATCCTGGATATCTTCGAAGGCACCCAGCAGATCCAGCAGCTCATCGTCTGACAGCACAGATGGGAGTGGGAATCGCCCAGTCGGTGACCGGGTTGCCGAATATCCTTTGCCGACCGCACACCTTGTGACCGCCGAAGTGGTTGGTATGCGGGCCTTATCGGCGGCCAGAACGCGGATCCGTCCGAGAACCTCGTTGCCTGTATCGAACGGTGACCAGGTACGGTGTGAGACCGAGAGGTCCGCTCAGGTGAGTTGCAGACCTTCGTGTTGGAAGCTACTCGAGGACGTCATGATCAAGCTCTTCTCCGCTGTTTTGCTGACCGCGACGGCGGCCGCCGCCCTACAGGTCCTGCCCGCCGCGCCCGCACATGCGAAGTCCCCCAGCTGCGCCAAAGCCATCGAGCTGATCAATGCCGCGATCGCCATCAGCGGCGACAACCTGGACGATGCCACCCAGCACGCTTTGTCCGACAGGCTGTCGGGCCTGGCCGCCCTGGCCGTTGGCGAAGAAAAGGACGCTATCACCGGCTACGCCAACGCCTTGGTCGATGACAACATCACCGACCTGGACCCCGCCACGAACGAACTCAACCGCGTCTGCGCCTGAACCGTCGGGGCATCGCGAAGGCACTTACGCGATCCGGACGCCGCGATATCATGCTCGATCGCCCATCAACGACGCTGACAACGCTTCGATAGGGGTGGTCCCGCTCCCCGTACGGACCACGAGCCGAGCCGCCGGATCAACGGCTTACGACTACCGGACCCCCATCTCGAGACCACGAGTCCGAGCTGCCCTCGGGCTTCAGGTGATGCTTGACGTTTTGGCTTCATTGGAGGCTCGACACCTTGCGCGAAGAACCTCCGCACAGGCCATCGAGCGTTTTTTCGATCTTCCACTGGGACAACGGAACCCGGTCGCAAGATCCTGGATATCTTCCACAAGCACCCAGCAGATCCAGCGGCTCATCCCGGCCCGCCAGGTCCTCGGCAAGACCAGCGCCGAGCCGAAGTGATGCTGAAGTAGTAAGTACTGCAACCGAAACCGCAGGTCGACACAACGACTCGCACCGGTTTTCTATTGTGCGCCAACACCCGGTGGCGAGCGTCGGGTGTCCTGCTAGTCGAAGATCACCAGATCCGGGACGGCGGCACCGCCGAAACTTCCGGATTTTCCGAGAGACATGCCCACCCGGTGCGGCTGTTCGACAGCGCAATCCGTTACGTTGCTGCACACGCACGGGTTTGACTAACGTAACGCTGCGTGTTGAGTCCGAAGAATTCAGCGGACGAATTTCCACCGAGCTGTACCAAGACCCCTCAAGGAGACTGGTTATGCAGAAGTTGGGTTTGATACGTCGCTTCACTGCCGCACTCGCGGCAACGACCGCAGTGGCTGTCGTATTCGCAGGGCAGGCCGCCGCCGATCCGGTGCAGGTCGACTGGAATACGGCGGTTCAGAAACTGCGTGCCGCGGCCGCGGGCGATCCGACGGCCGAGCAGGCCGTGGATCGGCTGATGGCCTCCGGCGGCCAGGTCACCACTGGCGAGCAGGTGGCATTGCCCGCACAGCCGTTCCAGATGCCGGCGCAATCCGATATCGGCCGCGGTGGCGGCCCCGGCGCCTACGGCACCGGCCTCGCGCTCGGCATCGACGGATTCCGGCTCGGATTCTTCGGCGGCCCAGGCACGATCGCGCCGGACCAGAGCGGAGCCAGGCTCCAGGCAACCTGGGTCAACCTGTCCAATGGCCGTAGCGGCACCGAGGTGCTCACCGAGCACAACAATGCCCCCGTGGACACCACCATTCGCACCCGGGCCATCAACACCGGCGGCGGCATGATCGTGGCCGCGGTGTACGGAACCCTGTGGCACCGCTGGCCGGTCCCGGTCAGCGAGGCGAACCCCGACGGATACCAGTACCAGCTCGGCACTATCTCCACGCCATCCTTCGGCGCCGTCTATAACTGACCGTCCCAACCCACACCCGAGAGCCGATGCGAGTCCGTCCTGGACGCGCATCGGCTCTCGCGTGTTTCACCATGCCGAACGGCACGGCGAGGGCGCAGAGGTGTCCTCTTGTCCGGCATTACGTAGTTCCGTAATTTTGGGGCGTGGGTCTAGAGGAACGGGTTGCGGAGCTGGAGCGACGGCTCGGCGCGTTGGAGGCAGGCGGCGGCCGGGGCGCGGACGCATCGTCGGAGAAGTGGGCGGTGCAACGGCTGCAGGAGGATTTCTCCGACGCCGACGAGCCCAACGGCGGGGTGCTGTTCGCCGGGTCGGTGCGGCTACCTACCGATGAGCATTACGGGTGGCAGGCACGGTTCACCACCGGTGAGATCATCGAGGACGACTGGTCCGAGGCAGCCGAATGTCTGGCCGCCCTCGGCAGTCCGGTACGACTGCGGCTGCTGCGTGAGGTGATGGGTGGCCGCAGGACCGCAGCCGAACTCGTCGGGCTCGAAGGGGTCGGAACCTCTGGTCAGGTGTATCACCATCTGCGGCAGTTGGCCGCCGTCGGCTGGCTACACACCGCCGGCCGTGGGCGTTTCGAAGTGCCGGAGGGCCGGGTCGTGCCGCTGCTGGTCGCGCTGGCCAGCGCGCGGCGCTGACGCGGTCCGCGACCAAATCGCTTACGGGATAAGAGCAGTCGCGGCCGGCAACACCACGCTTTCTGCCGCCGGACATCGGACCGCGCCCGGACTGCGCTTCGGGCTGCCGATGCGGATCGGGTTGCCGATGCGGATCGGACCACACACAAGTCCGCGCCGACCGCGGCTAACAGCCGAACAGCATGCCCGCGTTGTCGTTCGGGGTCGCCACCTGCTGCTTCAGGCACCCGAACGGGATGACGCCTGCATCGCTCATCTGCACGCCCGAGCCCGCCTCTGAGTTCACACAGGCGAGGCCGCTGGCGTCCATGCGACAGGTGAACTCGCGAATGGACAGCGCACTGCCGTAGGGCAATTCGGCACCGCGCCCCTGCACGAACGGACCCGGATCGCCACGGAAGGCGCCGACGGTCAGCTTGCCGCCGGTGTAGCGGATCCAGCCGCCCTTCCAGTTGCCGATGCCGTCGTGGGGTTTGGCGGGCGGATTCTTCAACTCGACGAGGCATACGACGCCCCGATCACCGTGCTCGTAATCGGTGATACAGCTGATCTTTCCGGAGGGACTGGTGAAGGCGCGGTCGCTCTTCAGGTCGGTCACCGCGCCACTGTCCAGGCGTGCGGTGCGGTACCCCACCGGATCGGCCGCACTACCCGCCCGGGTCCACGACTCCAGATCCGCCACCGACGCGCCGCTGGTCGGAGCCGACCGCGTCGACGATGCCGACGGCCCGACCGACGCTACGCCGGTCGAGCTCGGGGCGGCAGCCGACCGATGATCCGTTTCCGCAGCACAACCGGCCGATAGCAGAACGATGGCCATGACGGCCGCGATACGCATGCCTCGAACCTTAACGGCCCACCGTGCGACGGCGTGTTGTGAACGGTGGCTCGCGCCACAGCTGGACCACCAGATGTCGGTTTATCGACATTGTGTGATCCACCCCACTGCCGCTGATACGGTGGGCTGGCATATACGCCCGTTCGATATCGCTAGGTCGAGAACCGACGCGAGTTTGTTGGTGGAGGTGTTCGACGGATGAAGTTGGCGCATGCCTTGGAAACAATCAAGGCGTTGGGAGTGCTGCGGGCCCGCGGAGTCAGCGATCCGCGCAGGCCGGGCGAGGCACTGCGGACAATGAAAGAGTCCCAGATATACGGCCCACAGGCGACATTGATACGGCACTCTGCGCGCATCGCGCCGAATGCGCCCGGGCTGGTGGACGAGCGCGGCGAGCTGAGCTACCGCGAACTCGACGAGCAGTCGACGGCCATCGCGCGCGGGCTGCAGCCCGCCGGCCTGACCGAGGGCTCGGTGATCGGCGTCCTCGCTCGCGACCATCGCGGCCTGATCCTGGCCATGGCCGCCGCGGGCAAGCTCGGCGTTCGGGTCGCGCTGATGAACACCGGTTTCGCCAAGCCGCAGTTCGCCGAGGTCTGTGCGCGCGAGAAGGTCAAGGCGGTGCTGCACGACAGCGAGTTCCTCGGCCTGCTCGACGCGCTGCCCACCGACCTGCCGCGCTACCTCACCTGGGTCGATGAAGGCACCACGCTGCCGGACGGCGCGCAGACGCTCGACGATCTCATCGCAGCCAACTCGACCGAACCGCTGCCCGCGCCGAGCAAGCCCGGCGGCTTCGTCATCCTCACCAGCGGCACCACCGGCCTGCCGAAGGGTGCACCACGCAGCAAGGTGACCCCACTGGCCACCGCCCAGATGGTCGATCGAATCCCGTTCCCGGTCAGGGGAACCCAGGTCATCGTGTCGCCGATTTTCCACAGCACCGGCCTCGGCACCTACCTGGTCGCCTCGGCGATGACCAACAAGGTGGTGGTGCGGCGCCGGTTCGACGCCGAAGCGACGCTGAAGATGATCGCCGACCACCAGGCCGAAATGCTGGTGGCGGTGCCGACCATGCTGCACCGGATGACCGAGCTGCCCCCCGAGGTCCGCGCCAAGTACGACACGTCCTCGCTGAAGTGCATCCTGTTGGCAGGCTCGGCGCTCTCGCCGGAGCTGTGCGTCAAGGCCACGCAGGTATTCGGGCCCGTCCTCTACAACCTGTACGGCTCGACCGAATGCGCAGTCGCCACCGTCGCCAACCCGGAGGATCTGGCGCTCGCGCCCGGCACGGTCGGCCGAGCGCCGATCACCTGCGAGGTGCGGCTCTACGACGACAACGACAAGCAGGTCACCGGGATCAACAAGACCGCCCGCATCTTCATCCGCAGCGGTGCGCCTTTCGAGGGTTACACCGATGGTCGTCACAAGCAGATCATCGATGGCTATATGTCCAGCGGCGACGTCGGCCATTTCGACGAGCACGGGCTGCTGATGGTCGACGGCCGTGATGACGACATGATCGTCTCCGGCGGCGAGAACGTCTTCCCCCAGGAGGTCGAGAACCTGCTGCTGGAGCGTCCCGATGTCTTCGATGCCGCGGTCGTCGGCGTCGACGATGTCGAGTTCGGTAAGCGGTTGCGTGCCTTCGTCGTTCCGGAACCCGGTCGAACTCCGGACGGCGAGGAAATCAAGACCTACGTGAAGAACAATCTCGCCAGGTACAAAGTGCCGCGCGAAGTGGTGTTCCTCGACGATCTGCCCCGCAACCCCACCGGCAAGCTGCTGCGCCGCGTGCTTGTCGAGTACGAGGTACAGACCTGAGCATTCGGGCGGGCGCGATCGGGCCGACGTGTCACTGCTGGGAAGGCTGCAACGCCGCAACCTGATCAGCACTGCCCGGAAGGCTGTGTGAGCTGGCCCAATCCTCGGATTGAGATACATGACACACCGAGTCACAGTTGCTTGCTATTGTTAGCGGCAGCACTGGATCTCGAAGTTGCGGTCCACACCACCCCCGGTCCCGGTGGGCGGACCGCGGAAGGCGTTGTCGAATGTCTCTATCCCTGCCCGCGTTGAATGGCTCCGTCCGAAAGGCGGGCGATTTCGCCCAGGGCGTGAATGTCATGGTCAAGCGGCACCTGTTCAATCCGCTCCGGCCCGATCACGCAGCGCGATCAGCGTTCAACGTGCTCAAGTTCGGCCCGTTCGCCGGTGTCGTGATGCACGCGGCCCAGACCCGGCCGAGCGCAGCCGCCATCGTCGACGAACGTGGCGAGATGACCTTCGGTCAGCTGAACGAGCAGTCGAGCGCACTGGTGCGCGGCCTGGAGTCACAGGGTATCGAGCCCGGCGACGTGGTCGCATTGTTGGCACGCGACCATCGCGGCATGGTGCTGAGCCTGCTTGCCACGGGCAAGCTCGGTGTCCGCACGGTCCTGATGAACACCGGCTTCGCGAAACCGCAGTTCGCCGACGTCTCCAAACGCGAGAACGTCAAAGCGGTGCTGCACGACAGCGAATTCCTCGATCTGATGAGCGCCATCCCCGCCGAGATCCCCCGGGTGCTCACCTGGGTCGACGAGAAGGACAACGCCGATCCGTCGATCCCCACTATCGAAACTCTGATCGCGGGTCGCTCCACCGAACCGCTGCCCGCCCCCGCCAAGCCAGGCGGCATGGTCATCCTGACCAGTGGCACCACCGGCACCCCGAAGGGCGCGCCGCGCGACCGGGTGAGCCCGTTCGCCTCGGCTCAGTTCGTCGACCGGGTGCCGCTGCCCAACAACGGCACCATGATCATGGCGGCGCCGATCTTCCACGGCACCGGGCTCTCGCAGTTCACCATCGGTCTGGCCCTCGGCAATCGGGTGATCTTCCAGCAGCGCCGGTTCGACCCGGAGCAGACGCTCGCGAATATCACGCAGTACCGGGCGGATTCGCTGGTCGTGGTTCCGACCATGCTGCAGCGCATCCTCGATCTCGGCGACGACGTGCTGGCGAAGTACGACCCGAGCACCATCAAGGTGATCTTCGCGGCGGGCTCGGCGATCGCTCCGGATGTTGTCACCCGCACGCTCGACTACTTCGGCGACAGCCTCTACAACCTCTACGGCTCCACCGAATGCGCCGTCATGACGGTCGCGACCCCAGAAGATCTGCGCAAGGCCCCGACCACCGCGGGCAAGGCGCCGGTCGGCATCCGCATCGTGCTGCTCGACGAGAACCGCAAGCCGATCACCGAGCCGAACGTCACCGGCACCATCTTCGTGGACAACGGCTTCGCCTTCACCGGCTACACCGACGGCCGGACCAAGGAGATCGTGGACGGCATGATGTCCAGCGGCGATGTCGGGCACTTCGACGCCGACGGCCTGCTCTACATCGATGGTCGTGACGACGACATGATCGTCTCCGGCGGCGAGAACGTCTTTCCGCTCGAGGTCGAGAACCTCATCGCGGGCCGCGAGGACATTTTCGAGGCCGCCGTGGTCGGTGTCGACGACCGAGAATTCGGAAAGCGGTTGCGCGCGTTCGTTGTTCCGGGTCCGGAGTCCAAGCGCGACGCCCAGGAAATCAAGGACTTCGTCAAGGTGAACCTGGCCCGCTACAAGGTGCCGCGCGAGGTGATCTTCCTCGACGAGTTGCCCCGCAACGCCACCGGCAAGCTGCTGCGCAAGCCGCTCATCGAGATGGTGGTCGACGGCGGGTAGGTGACCATAGCCCATGGGCCTCGGTTGATTTCCCGCACCTGAACCGTTTGTGTTCGGTGTGCGGGAAATCCGGTGGGGGCACAATTATTTCCAGATGGAAGCTGCGGATTCCGCGAGATTTCGGGTGTCGACTATCTCGAGATTCGGCGCGTTACCTGTCAGTTATCATCAGCGGGTGAGTATCGAGTCCGGCCGCGCCGTTGCGGGGAAACGCAGTGCTGTCGCGCGGTTGCGCGGCGCTGCGGCCGGATCGATCTCGGGGGCCGTTTCGGTTGCGGCACACGGGTGGGCATCCGGCGGAATGACACCGGATGGCACCACGTTGGCGCTGCTGGCCGCCGCCGCTGCGGTGATCGGCGCGCTGGTGGCCGGTCTCCCGCTGCTGCGTGACACCTCGACCGGTCTTGTCGCGGCACTCGTCGCAGGTCAGCTGCTCGGCCATCTCGCCATGGGCTGGAGTTCGGGGCATATGCATCACGGCGATGCGCAGCTCACCCCCGCCATGTTCACCGCGCATACCATCGCCGCTGTGCTGGCCGCCGTAGTGATCCGCGGCGCCGAGGCCGCCTATCTGATCGGCTGCGCCGTGCTGGCGCGCGTGCTGCCGATGCGCTACCACCCACCCGCGATCACCGGTCCCGCGCAGCTGCGCGACACCCATCGCGACCGTGTCATTCTGCGGGTCTTCGCCGCCGAATCGCTGCGGACCCGCGGTCCCCCACTCGCGGTTCGTCTCTGACCAATTCCTTCACCCGGTGCACGAGCCGCGTTGCTCGTGCGTCGCCGCTGCCGCCTCGGCAAACTTCCAGCTGCAGGCCGATATCCTCCCGTCGTGGCTTCGCATAGTCGTCGCGCACGCCGAAAACATCGGCCTTGGACGGTCATTCGCCGCAGGTGCACACCCACTGCCGGCGCGAAGCCATCGACCATCGCCGTCGGCAGCCGACTTCTGACGAGCCGCAACCCTGCGGCCGACATGCTGTCGGGCACCTCGACGGTGCGGCGACAGGCATCCGGGTTCCCTGAACTCCAGAAACGAATCGAACATGAGCATCATCGACGCCAGTCCTCCCGATACCGAATCGGGGGCGCCACCACCGGAATCCAGCACACCGGAAAAATCCACCCGCCGCCGCAACGGTCTCTACCCGCTTGCCATGCGGCTGCATTTCTATGCGGGCGTCTTCATCGCCCCGTTCATCCTGATCGCCGCGATCACTGGGGCGCTCTACGCGATATCACCGACGCTCGAATCGATCGTTTCCCGCGATCTGCTCCAGGTCGACCCGGGTGGCACCCCGAAGCCGCTGTCGGAACAGATCAATGCGGCCGTCGCGACCCAGCCGAATCTGGCGCTGGTCGCAGTCGCCCCCGCACCGGGTTCGCACGACACCACCCGGGTGATCTTCAGCGACCCGTCGCTCGGTGAGTCCGAGCGCCGCGCGGTGTTCGTCAATCCCTACACCGCACATCCCGTCGGCGACTCGGTCGTCTACGGCAGCTCGGGCGCACTGCCGCTGCGCACCTGGATCGACCAGCTGCACCGGGATCTTCACCTCGGCGAGCCGGGCCGCATCTACAGCGAGCTCGCGGCGTCCTGGCTGTGGATCATCGCGCTGGGCGGGCTGGTGCTGTGGTTCCGTCGGGTCCGCAGTCGCCGTAACCGCAATTCGGCGGGCTGGCTGCTGGTTCCCGACCGTTCACAGGGCGGCCGCGGGAGGCGACTGAACTGGCATGGCGCCGTGGGTGTCTGGATTCTGCCGGTAGTGCTGCTGCTGTCGGCGACCGGCATGACCTGGTCCACCTATGCCGGTGAGAACATCACCGAATTGCGCCAGCAGCTCAGCTGGACCACCCCTGCTGTAAGCACCGCGCTGCCGGGCGCGGACACCCGGTCGCCCGCTCCCACTGCGGGCGGCGATCACCACCACGGCGGCGGTCACGAGATGCCCGCGCCTGTCGATCCGAGCAATCGAATCGCTCAGGTCGATCGGGTCTACGACGTGGCCCGTGCCAATGGTGTGACAGAAGCGGCCGAGATCAGTATCCCGGCCGAGCCCGGTAAGGCGTTTGCGGTGAAGGAACGACGAATGCCCGGCGTGTATACCGTCGACGCAGTCGCCGTTGAAGGCGCCACCGGCACGGTCACCGACAAGCTGGCCTACGCCGACTGGCCGCTGATGGCCAAGCTCACCAACTGGGGCATCCAGTTCCATATGGGTCTGATGTTCGGTCTGCTCAACCAGTTGCTGCTGCTCGTGGTGATGATCGGCCTGATCACCGTCGTCGTGCGCGGCTATCTGATGTGGTGGAACCGCAGGCCGACCCGCGATGGATCGCGGATCGTGCTCGGCCGCGCTCCACGCCGCGGCGTGCTGCGCAAAACCTCGCCGTGGCTGGCGGTCCCGCTGGTCGCCGCCGCGCTGGTGGTCGGCTGGTTCGTCCCGCTGGTCGGGCTGAGCCTGCTCGCCTTCCTCGCGATCGATCTGGTGATCGGTCTCGTCGGACGCGTTCGCGCCACTTCATAACCCAGTTCTGATCCGCCGGAGCCTCGGCCGCTAGCCGCCGGGCAACGACTCCGGTGTTACCGAAACGACCTACCGAACGTCACAGGTATGGCCGTTGTTTCGCCATGCCTCGAATTCCCTCATCAAGGACTCCCACACCATGAAGATCACCAAGTTCGCCCTGGCCGCCGCATTCATGACGACCGCGGTGGGCATCGCCGCCGGCGCAAGCCACGCAAGCTCGCTTGCCACCGAGGCCGACGCGATCGGATTCACCGCTCGAGCCGCCGACAAGTCATCGATCATCGAAACCGATGCTGGTTCGCTGAGCGTCGAAGACGGCGTTTTCAAGATCAAGGCCGCCGACGGCACCGTCGTCGCGGGCACTCCGCTGACGTTCCGGGTCGACGAGTTCGAGTTCCCGATCGCCGCCGAAATCTCCGGCCGCACTGCGACTCTCACGCCCCGGATGGACCTGACACACGCCGCCTACAAGCCGGTCGCCCTCCCCTTCGAGGACAAAGCGCCGTGGAAGACCGAATACGACCGCGAGCAGGCCGCCTGGAGCCGCATGGCCAGCACCATCGGCATGGGCGCCTCGATCGGCACCCTGGTCGGCGGGCTCGGTGGTGCAGCCGTCGGCTGCGTCCTCGGCGGCATCCTCGGCGGCGCCGCCGTCGGCGGCACCATCATCGGCCTGTTCGGCCCGTTCCTACCCGCGGCCGCTGTGGGTTGCATCGCGGGCGTCGCCCTGGTCGGCGCCATCGGCACCGTCGCGGGTCAGATCTTCGTGACGGCTCCGGTCGCGATCGGCGCGGCAATCCAGTACTTCACCACCATCAACCAGCCGTTCGTGCCGCCCGCCAAGTAGTCCGGAACAAGCCACCGCACAACAGAATTCAGCCCCAGGAGCCCCGTCCGGTCACAACCGGACGGGGTTTCTCATACGTCCGCCCAACTTGCTGGCGAGTTGCGCGACACCCAACCCGCGTGTCGGCAAACTCGCCGCTTCGCACCAACCTATCCGATTCGATCGAACATATTTGCGATAGAGCTCGCTAACCTGGCCGCCATGGTCCGCTCCCCGCACGAGGCGATGCACCGGCTCTTCCAACACGATCCAGGAGTCTTCACACGCGCATTCCACGAACTGGCCCTCCCCTTCGACGACCCGCTCGAAGTCGCGTTGTTATCGACCGATCTCACCGAATCCAGGCCGATCGAACGGCGCGTCGACACCGTCATGCGAATCGTCACCGCCAGCGGGTCCTTCCTGCTGCTGGTGGAAGCCCAGGGCGACAAAGATCCCGACAAACCAGCATCGTGGGCGTACTACCTGTCACACCTACTCGCCAAGTTCGGGCTGCCACCAGTACTACTTGTCGTGTGCCAGGACCAATCGACCGCAACCTGGGCGGCAGGTCCATGGCAGCTGGGTCCACCACAATGGTCGAGCCTGGTAGTTCGGCCGCTGGTGCTCGGCCCCCACAACGTGCCGGAGGTCACCGATGTCGAAACCGCTGCCGCAGACATTCCGCTCGCCGCTTTGTCTGCGATCACCCACGCCAAAGCTCCCGGCATTGGTGCAATACTGAAGGCACTGGTCACCGCGTTGCGAGACATCGGCAACACCGACGAAGCCCAGCTCTTCGCCGAACTCACCGAACTCGGCCTGAGCAGTAGCCCGGCCATCGAGACCTGGAGGAAACTGATGACCATGGATCTGTCGTTCTTCCGCTCGGAAACGTCCCAGCGCCTGCGCGCGGAGGGCGTCGAGAAAGGCCACGCGGCAGGCCACGCGGAAGGCCTCGCGGACGGCCTGCTGCGGGTGTTGAGTCGTCGCGGCATCGTCACCGATGACAATGCCCGCGCCCGGATCAAGGCTTGCGCGGACCAAGACCAGCTCAACACCTGGCTCGACCGATCCCTCGCCGCAACCACAATCGCTGATCTCTTCGCCGACGAGACCTGACATCGAAAGCAGGGGCCGATAAAGCACTGCAGCACAACGCATTCAGCCATACCTGACCGGTGGACAGAACCGGGAGGCAACAACCGATGCCCATTGATCTGTCCTTCTTCCGCTCAGAAACGTCCCAACGGATCCGAGCGGAAGGCTATGCCATTGGCTTTGCGGAAGGCCGCGCCCGATCCATCCTGCACATCCTCGATCGACGTGACATCGCAGTGCCCGACGATGTCGGATTCCGCATCACCGCCTGCCGCGATCACGACCAGGTCGATCGATGGCTCGACCGTTGCATAACCGCCACCACGATCACCGATCTCTTCAGCGAAGAGACCTGATGAACCTCACACCTCGGCTGACGAATCCTCCTCGGTGATCGGAGGTTCGGGGTTCGGCGGGACGACCGGCCGCAGTAGCACCCAGACCAGGAAGGCGAGGGCTACTGCGGCCATTCCTATGCCGGACCAGATGTTGATATTGATGCCGCCGGTTTTGGCTTCCTCGGCGGCGGTGTCGTGGACGAGGCCGGTGATGATGAGGATGACGCCGTAGCTGCCGAGCAGGGCACCGACGATGGTGCGGATATCGAAAAGCATCGGCTGGCCTCCTTATCCGACGATGATGTTGAGGGCGATGACCAGGGCGAAGGCGATGCCGGCGAGCAGGACCGGGCGCTGGTACCAGGGCAGGGAATCGGACTCGGGATCGGTGCGCATTTCCTTCGGGGTTTCCGAGTAGACCAGGCCGACGAGTTCGGCAGCGGGCTTCGGCTGGGTCACCATGGTGACCGCGACACTGACGGCGATGTCGACGAAGAAGGCGACACCGGCGGCGACGAAACTCGATCCCTGGCCGGATAATTCGAAGACGTCCGTCTTGTGCAGCACGTAAACCACAATGGCCGAACCGGTTCCGCAGACCAGGCCCATCCAGCCCGCGGTCGGTGTCATCCGTTTCCAGAACATGCCGAGGATGAACGTCGCGAACAATGGCGCGTTGAAGAAGCTGAACAGCGTTTGCAGGTAGTCCATCATGTTGCTGAAATTCCCCGCGATGAACGCGGTGAAGATCGCGGCGACGGTGGCTCCGACAGTGGCCAGGCGGCCGACGCCGAGGTAGTAGTGGTCGGGCCGATCACGGCGGACATACTGCTGCCAGAGGTCGTAGCTGAATACCGTGTTGAAGGCAGAGATATTGGCGGCCATGCCCGCCATGAATGCCGCGAGCAGGCCGGCGAGCCCGACACCGAGCAATCCGTTGGGCAGTACGTCTTTCATCAGATACAGCAGCGCCTGGTTGTAGGTGACGTCCCCGGTGTAGTCCGGATTCGCGGTGACCTGATTTTTGTACTCGGCCATCTGCGGCACCAGAACGGCGCTGATCATGCCGGGGATCACCACGATCAGCGGGATGAACATCTTCGGGTACGCACCGATGATCGGAGTGCGCCGTGCCGCCGAGATGGAGTGCGTCGCCAGCGCCCGCTGCACCTCGACGAAATTGGTGGTCCAGTATCCGAACGAGAGCACGAACCCGAGCCCGAACACGATGCCGACCACGGAGAGGAAATTGTTGGAGAAGCCGCTGAGCGCATTGCCCGGCCACGACTCCAGCTGTGCCGCACCGCCCGGCGACGCGGTCACCTTGTCGCGCAGCCCCTCCCAGCCACCGACCTTGTGCAGACCGACCAACGTGAGCGGCAGCAACGCGGCAACGATGACGAAGAACTGCAGTACCTCGTTGTAGATCGCCGCGGACAACCCGCCGAGGGTGATGTAGGACAACACGATCACCGCCGCGACGATCACCGAAACCCACAGCGGCCAACCGAGCAGCACATTCACGATGGTGCCCAGCAGATATAGGTTCACCCCGGCGATGAGCACCTGCGCGGTCGCGAAGCTCAATGCGTTCACCAGGTGTGCACCGGTGCCGAACCGCCTGCGCATGAACTCGGGCACACTGCGCACCTTGGAGCCGTAGTAGAACGGCATCATTACCACGCCGAGGAACAGCATGGCCGGCACCGCGCCGATCCAGAAGTAGTGGAAGGTCGGGAAGCCATACTCCGCGCCATTGGCCGACATGCCCATGATCTCGACAGCGCCGAGGTTGGCGGAGATGAAGGCGAGGCCGGTCACCCAGGCGGGCAGCGAACGACCCGACAGGAAGAAGTCGATGCTGGAGGAGACTCGCCGCCTGGCCAGCAGCCCGATGCCGATCACGAAGACGAAATACAACGCGACCAGGGCGTAGTCGACGGGATCCGCATCCAGTTGCAGGCTCGATGCCGCGTCGAGATGCACGGTCGATGCGGTCGGCCGCAGGGTCGCGACGTCCAGCGCGGAGTGGAGCACGGGTGAATCGGCAAGCGGCACAGCGTCGTCCCTCCAGGCGATGAAACCGGGCGTCGAGCGAGTCATGCGTATGGCGGTGCGGTCTATCCTGTCGCCCGCCGATGGTGTCGGCTACTACCTACTGTCGGTGATTGTGCCGCATCACCGCAGCACAATCACGTACAAAAACCTGGACGGTCGCTCAATCGACGCGGTGTGCGCCAGGGCCCGGCACCACGACGAAGGTGCGCGGATCGGCGAAACCCGCACGGACGAATCGATTTCGCACTGCATCCGCGACGGCCGCCGCGTGCTCACGATCCACGAGCGCAATAACGCTGCCGCCGAACCCGCCGCCGACCATGCGCGCGCCGTGTGCTCCCGCGTCGACCGCTGCGGCGGCAGCCGCGTCCAAAGCGGGCGTGGAGACTTCGAAATCGTCACGCAACGAGGCGTGCCCGGCGCTGAGGATCGGGCCTATCGAGCGCGGATCGGCACCATCGCGCAACTTCTCGGCAACCGTCAACACGCGCGCGTTCTCGGTGACCACGTGCCGGGCCCGGCGTCGCAGTATCGGGTCGACGATGCGTTCGAGCGCGTCGATGGTGTCGATATCCCGGAGCGCGGGCACGCCGAGTTCCGCGGCCGCCGCATCGCATTGCGCGCGCCGGGCGGCGTAGCCTCCGTCGACCAGCTCGTGTGCCTGCCCGGTATCGATCACGAGCAATTCCAACCCGAAACGGTCCAGATCGAAGGGGATCTGTTCGTGCGTGGTGCCACCGGCCATGTGCGTGAAGCGACGTACGTCCAGAAACAGTGC
Organism: Nocardia sp. NBC_01009; assembly: GCF_045208035.1. Classification (NCBI taxonomy): domain Bacteria; kingdom Bacillati; phylum Actinomycetota; class Actinomycetes; order Mycobacteriales; family Nocardiaceae; genus Nocardia; species Nocardia sp. NBC_01009. Next base: position 7,710,551 of record NZ_CP108695.1, read on the forward strand.
GTGACCTGCCGTGCACAGGATCGATGCCGACTGATCGAGCAGTCCGGTCGGCGCACCGGCGTAGTCGTTCTCGGCGGCACGGGCGATATCGATGAGCTCCCGATCAGTGACCGTGGGCGCGAACAGATCTCGCAGCGCGACTGCCACCGCACACGACAGCGCCGCCGACGAGGACAGCCCGGCACCGATCGGCACTGCACCGTCGAGCTCGATGTCCACTCCGGCGATCCGATGCCCGCGTCGCACGAATTCGGACACAACGCCCAACGGATACCGCGACCAGGCAGGCACTCGATCCCGTTCGGCGGCAAGCGCGCCCACCCCGGCGAGCACCCGATCCCCTGGCCGCTGACGCGAGACCACCCGCACATCCCCAGTGTCGAGCACTGCGGCGAAACACTCGACAACCAGCGGTAATGCGATGGGCAACACAAAGCCTTGGTTGTAGTCGGTGTGCTCACCGATGATGTTGACCCGCCCCGGCGCCACCCACTTCTGCACTGGTCCTCGCTTCGTCGATTCGGAGTGTGTCTGACGGCTCGCCGGCACACGTTACGAGACACGCCGCAGGAGCACTGCTTTCGGGCGGTGCGCGTGCGCGATCGACATTCGTGACGCAGAGTCGATTTTGACGCAATATCGGCCTGCAAAATCGGCCGGGAGTTTCGGGAGGGCATTATGATTCCTACGACCCCACGCAGCGGCCTACTCGGGCTGCAGTGGATCGATCGACTGCTCCCGCCCCTCGGCAGGCCGGATCGCGACGACCGGCAATTGCCAGGGGCACCACTGACGATCGAGATCGGCGCGGCGACCGGGGTGGGCCCGACAACCATGTCGGCCTTCGATGCGGCACTGCGCTATCTGGGAGTGGGTGATGCCAACTTGATTCGCCTGTCATCGGTGATTCCACCGCACGCCACCCTGGAGCGCACCGTCCGCGTCCGTAAGCCGATACCCTGGGGTGATCGGCTCTACTGCGTCTACGCGGCACAGCACGCGATCGGCAATGGCAGACGGGCCGCGGCGGGCATCGGCTGGGTGCTGCGCGACGACCATTCCGGTGCGGGACTTTTCGTCGAGCACGAGGCGGAGACCGCCGAGGAGGTCGAGTTGCTGATCCGGTCCAGCCTCGCCGATATGACCGCCAACCGGCCCGAGCGCTTCGGACCGATCCAGCTGTGCACCAGCGAGACCCGCTCCGAGGGCGATCCGGCCTGCGCCATGGTGCTGGCCGCCTACCACACCACGCCGTGGACCAGACGATGAACGAGCTGCACGTCACCGTCGAAACCACGATCCCCGACGACCGGATCGATATGTTCCACCTGCTCTACGAGGAGGCCTTCGGCCCGCTGCGCACCAAGGCCATCGCCCGGCAGGTGCTGCACCATGCCGAGTTCCGCGCGGAGATGGTCGACCCCCGCGTGCTCAAGCACGTCGCGCGCACCACCGCAGGAGAGCCCATCGGAGTGACGACGCTGACCAGGCATCTGGAGACGGTGCCGTGGATCAGCCCCGATTATTTCGCCGCACGCTATCCGGAGCATGCCGCACGCGATGCGATCTACTACGCCGGTTTCACCCTTGTTGCATCAAGTGCCCGACAAGGGGCCGCGTTCCATGCCATGATCAAATCAGTTGTCCAGGTCCTTGTGGCCGAGCGCGCGGCGGTGGGCTGGGACATCTGCTCGTACAACAACACTCGGTTCTCCTTCGCCGACAGCATCAGAGCAGTGCTCGATGAGCAAGAGGCGAACGTCGAAGTCGCGGTGGAAGATTCGCAGACCTACTATGCGGCTCGATTCACAGGGGATGGAGCGACAAAGGGGGGCTGATGACACTGACCGAAGAGCAGTCGACGAGCCGACGCCACACTGTCGGATTACGGTGGTACGTAATACTTTTCGGTGTCAGCTCGGCCGCGATCGGGCTGAATATTGCCGTCGATTCGCAGTTGCTCTCGCTGGTGACGATGCTGGTTGTGGTGGTAGGAGCCCTTGCCATGATCGGCCTCGGCCTGCGGCGTCATCGCCCGCCGCAGCCGCTGCCCTGGTATCTGATCGCGGCGTCGGCGCTGTTGTTCGCCACCGGCACCGTATTGCGCGGCATCGACGAGCATTCGATGCACCCCATCGACGATTTGTTCACGCTGGCCGGTTATTTCGCCGTCGGCGTCGCGGCCACCCTGTGGCTGCGGCCGCGCCAGGTCCAGCACAACTACGACCTGCTGCTGGACTCCGGGCTCATCGGACTCGGCGCACTGCTGGCCTCCTGGACCTTTCTCATCTCGCCGATTCTGCAGTCACATGCCACCACCATGAACACCGTTGTGGCGGCGATCTATCCGATACTCGACGCACTACTGCTGACCATGGTCGCGCATTCGGTGGCGACCGCGACCCGCTCGGAGACCTCGCTGCGGCTCCTGCACGTCGGCCTGATTGCGGTACTGCTCGGCGATCTCGGCTACAGCCTGGAGACCGTCGGCACCGCGACGATCGGGCGGGAAGTGTTGCTCACGCCGCTGCTGGCCGCCTACATCACCGTCGGGGTCGCGGCGCTGCATCCGACCATGGCCTGCCTCGGCGCACCGCGCCGCATCCATCCCCATCATTCGCGTCAGCGCGCCAGTGTCATCGCGGTCGCACTGATCATGGCGTCCCTGGTTCCGGTAGTGGGGTCCAGCCTCGACACCCTCGACCGCGCGGTCGTCTCTTCGCTGCTCGCGCTCTTGCTGATCGGCGTCCTGGCACGCAGCGAACGTGCCATCGTGCGCAGCGCCCGCAGCGAACGCCGCGCGCAGTATCAGGCCGACCACGACATGCTGACCGGACTGCTGAATCGGTCCGCCCTGCTGCGCGCGCTCAATCGCAATCACGAGCACTGGCTCGAACAACCGCTGAGCCTGTTGTTCATCGACCTGGACGGCTTCAAGATGGTCAACGACAGCTACGGCCATGCCGTCGGCGACGAGCTGATCGCGAACGCGGCCTCGCGCATTCGGCGGGTGATCCGCCGCGAGGACGTAGTGGCGCGCTACGGCGGCGACGAATTCGTGGTGCTCGCGCCGCTGGGCAGACAAGAGGCAGCCATGCTCGCCGAACGACTATTGGGCGCGTTCGTGCGCCCCTTCGAATTGAGCGCGGGCGAGATCCCGATCACCGCGAGTGTCGGGATCGCCTGCGGCAGCCCGCGCAGTTACGACGCCAGCATCTACGACCTCATCCGAGACGCGGATTCGGCGATGTACCACGCGAAGGAGTACTCGCTCGGCTACGCGTTCCACGACGAAGTGCGGCATGGGACCCCCGATACGGGGCGCCGGAATTGGCGCCCCGCCAATCGGTCGACGAGCACCGCCGTCTGATCAGTCGGTCAGTTCCTCGAGCAGGCGCTTGGCCTCCTCCAGCTCGGCCGCCAGTTGCGCGACCTTGACCTGCTGTACCTCGCGCGCCGCGTCGAGAATTCCGGCGACCACCTCGGCCACCTCCGGATGCAGCACCTTGGCGGCCTGCGCCACCGCGGAGCTTGCCACCGGCAGACCGCGCACGGCCCGCTTCTTGCCGCTGATCACATCGACCGACCACTCGCCGTCGGCAGTCCCGGTCAGCGTCACGGTGACCTCCGGCGCCTTCACCTTGCGCGCGGCGGCGGGCGCCTTTGTGGCGGGCTTCGCGCCGGGCGCGCCCGCGGCGGGCTGCTTGGCCGCGGCAGACTTGGCGGCGTTGTCGGCTTCGCTCGTTCCCGAGGCGACCGGGCCCGGCTTGGGCACCGACGGTGTCGCCGCGTTGGTTCCGAGCGAGCCGGGACTCGGGGTGGACGGTGTCGCAACGCTCGTCAAGGTCGACGGCTGGGTCACGGGGGATTCCTTCCTGGTTGTCGACTTCGGCTGGGCTGTGGAAGCGGTCGCCGCGCGGGGCGGCTTGGTCAACGTCACTTCGGTCGGAGAAAAGGACAGTACATCCTTCGATCCGGTCGGACGGACCCGCAGGAAGTCTCCTACGGATGGATCATCGAGTTCGAGCACCTTCCCCGACCGACCTTCGGGCACGCCCACCGCGGCAGCGGTGAACCACACCATCGGCGGTCGGCCGCCGGCAATGTCCGTGGCGATCTGCTGAATCTCAGTGTCCGACAAGGGCTGTGGTTTGGTTCTGGACGAGGGCATGGTGACTCCGAGCGAATTCGTGGATGGCTGCGTGCACAGATGATGCCGCACGCTACCGACAGATTCGCAAGCTGCCACCACATCGACTCCGGGAAACACCAGGGCCGCAACCCCAGCGAACCCTGAGCTACATTCGAGATCCCGCGCCGAGGCTACCTTTCCCGCGGCGCTTGCAGGGCCGGAAACCAGATGTCGGCGAGGACGTCCGCGGCTTGGTCGGCCGTGACATCGATGGTGCCCTGCATGGCCCAGCGGGTGAAGAAGCGTTCGAGTTGGGCGACAAGCAGTTCCACCCGCAAGCGGGCCTCGTCCTGACGGTCGGCAGGCCAGCGCGCCAGGTAGGACGTCATCGCGTTGGGTAGGGCCGCGATGCCCTGGCGGGCGATGTCACGGAATTCCGGTTCGAGCGCGGTAGCCTCGTCCCACGCGGGCAGCAGGTCCTTGTATTCCTGGAACCAGCCAATGGCGCGGGTCATCCAGCCGACGAACTCGGCGCGCGAACCGGTGTCGAGGACTCGGTCCAGATCCTCATAGAAGTACAGCGCACTCGGCGCGGTGCTCTGCTCGGCGACTGCGCGCAGCACCTCGAGCTTGCTGGCGAAATGCAGGTAGAACGTAGCCCGGCTACAGCCCACGGCGGCGGCGATGTCGTCGACCCGGACAGCCGCGTAGCCCTGGGTGCTGAACAGGTTCTTCGCACCCTCCAGCAGCTTGGCCCTGGTCTGCAGTTTCTGTTCGTCCCGCAGGCTGGTGCCGGCCTGTTTCGACTTCGTTGGCATGGTGAGCGGCTACCTCGCGTAGGTCGGGAAACTATTGCTGACGTGCGACTTCCGGTGAGCAAGTGTACGTCCGACCCGGGCGGGCCGCGGTCTTCACTAGACATTCTGTCATTCACTAGACACAGAGTCCAGTCAATGTTACGTTGTTGCCTACGTCACTCCGGAGCGCCACGGCTCCGGACACTCGCCCGCCGTGTCCGGCGCCACTGCGAGCCGTGACGGCAGCTTCGAATGAGGACTAGTGAATTGACTCCACGCACACTTCCCAAGGTCTGCGTCATCGGCGCAGGCCCCTCGGGTATCACCACCGCCAAACGCCTGCAGGACTTAGACATCCCGTTCGACGTCTTCGAGGCGTCCGACGAGGTGGGCGGCAACTGGTACTTCAAGAACCCCAACGGCATGTCGGCCTGCTACCAGAGCCTGCACATCGATACGTCCAAGTGGCGCTTGGCCTTCGAGGACTATCCGGTGCCCGAGGACTGGCCGGACTTTCCGCACCACTCGCAGTTGTTCCAATACTTCAAGGACTATGTCGACCATTTCGGTTTCCGCGACAAGATCCTGTTCGACACCCTGGTGACCGCCGCCGAACGGCAGCCCGACGGCCGGTGGCTGGTCACCTCCAGCGACGGTCGCACCCGCGACTACGACGCCCTGATTGTGTGCAACGGCCACCACTGGGATCCCAATATCCCGGACTATCCCGGCGAATTCGACGGCGTGCTCATCCACAGCCACGCCTACAATGATCCGTTCGACCCGGTCGACATGCGCGGCAAGAAGGTCGTGGTCGTCGGGATGGGCAACTCCGGGCTCGACATCGCCTCCGAACTGTCCCAGCGCTTCATCGCCGAGCGGCTGACCGTGTCGGCGCGGCGCGGTGTGTGGGTGCTGCCGAAATACGTCCACGGCAAGGTCGGCGACAAACAATCGGTGCCACCGTGGATTCCGCGCAAGGTGAGCATGAAGCTCAAGCAGCGGTTCGTCCGAAAGTTCCGCGGCGACATGGAGTTCTACGGCCTGCCCAAACCCGATCACCAACCGTTCGAGGCACACCCTTCGGCCAGTGAGGAGTTCCTGCACCGGGCGGGCTGCGGTGACATCGCCTTCAAGCCCGCCATCACCGGATTGGCGGGCAAGCGAGTGCAGTTCGCCGATGGCAGCACCGAAGAGGTGGACGTCATCGTCTGTGCGACCGGCTACCACATCAGCTTCCCGTTCTTCTCGGATCCGGAACTGGTGCCCGACAGCAGCAATCGCATCCCGCTGTTCAAGCAAATGATGAAGCCGGGTGTCGACAATTTGTTCTATATGGGCCTCGCACAGCCGCTGCCTACCCTGGTGAACTTCGCCGAACAGCAGAGCAAGCTCGTCGCCGCCTACCTGACCGGCGCGTACCTCCCGCCATCGGAGCCGGAGATGCACGAGGTGATCCGTGCCGCCGAGCAGCGCCGCAGCGGCCGCTACTACGACTCACCGCGCCACACCATCCAAATCGAATTCGAGGCCTACGTGCGCGATATGAAGCGCGAAATGGCCAGTGGCGCAAAACGTGCCGCGGCAACCGGCAACGCGCTACCGGTGCCTGCCCGAGTACTCGAGCACGTGTGAGGCGGCGATGACAACGACGATGGGATTCTGCGCCGACCGTTTCGCGGGCGTGCGACAGGAACTGGAGAATCGGATCGCTGCGGACGAGGAGCTCGGCGCGTCGATCTGTGTGACCGTCGACGGCGAAATAGTCGTCGATATCTGGGGCGGGCACCGCGATATCGAGCGCACCACGCCATGGACCGAGGACACCCTGGTCAACGTCTTCTCTATCAGCAAGACCATGACGGCACTGTCCGCGCTGCTGCTGGTGGATCGCGGCGAGCTGGATGTGCGGCAAAAAGTCGCGCACTACTGGCCGGAGTTCGCCGCGAACGGCAAGGGCGACATCGAGATTCGTCAGCTGCTCGGACACACCTCCGGCGTCTCCGGTTGGCAGCGGCCGATCGAGCTGGCCGATATCTACGACACCGAAGCGGCCAGCGCCCGCCTCGCGGCCCAACCGCCGTGGTGGGAGCCGGGCACCGCGTCGGGATACCACGCCCTGAACTATGGACATCTGATCGGCGCGGTTATTCGCCGCATTACCGGCCGTAGCCTCGGGCAGTTCTTCGCCGAGGAGCTCGCCGGACCGCTGGCGGCCGACTTCCACATCGGCACCGGTCCGGAGCACCACCACCGCATCGCACCGTTGGTGCCACCGCCACTACTGGAATTCGATATGGCCTCGCTCGATCAGGAGAGCATCCTGGTCAAGACGCTCACCAGCCCGCTGCTGGACATTCCGGAGGCCAATAGCGCCGCATGGCGGCAGGCGGAGATCGGCGCGGTGAACGGCCACGGCAACGCGCATTCGGTGGCGAAGGTGCAGTCGCTCGTATCTTGCGGCGGCGAGCTGAACGGCCGAAGGCTGTTGTCCGAGAAGACGATCGACCTGATCTTCGAACAGCAGTCCGACGGTGCGGATCTGGCGCTGCTGCTTCCGCTGCGCTTCGGCATCGGCTACGGCCTGCCTCAGGCGCAGACCGCTCCGGAGGTCCCGGACGGGCGCGTCTGCTGGTGGGCCGGGTTTGGCGGGGCCATCGTTGTCAACGACCTGGAGCACCGAGTCACCTTCGCCTACACCATGAACAAGATGGCACCGGGGCTGATCGGCTCCGACCGCGCCGACGCCTACCTGCGCTCGGTGTTTTCTGTAGTCCGAGGAGATCGCTCATGATGCGGGCGCTGCAACTCACCGATCCCGGTGTGCTGGAACTGCGTAAAGTTCCGGTCCCCGAGATCGGCCCCACCGATCTGTTGCTACGCGTCGGTGCGGCGGGCATCTGCCACTCCGATCTGCATGTGCTGCATATCCCCTTCAAGATGCGCGACGAGCCGCTGACCCTCGGACACGAGGTCGCGGGCACCATCGAAGCCGTCGGCAGCGCTGTCGAGGGCCGGTCGGCCGGTGAGCGCGGCATCGTCTACCTGTGCTGGTCGTGCGGGGTGTGCCGGGAATGTGTGAGCGGCAACGAGAATGTGTGCCGCGCAGCAGGGCGCACTGCGATGCCGCCGTGCCCAGGTCTGGGGCCGGACGGTGGGATGGCCGAGTACATCAGGATTCCGGCCGCCTCCTTCGTGCCGATCGGTGACTTGGATTTCCTCCAGGCCGCGCCGCTGGCCGACGCCGCGCTGTCGAGCTATCACGCGATCAACGGTGCGCGTGCACAGCTGCAGCCGGGTTCGGTCGCGGTGGTCATCGGCATCGGCGGGCTCGGCCACGTTGCGGTACAGATCCTCGCCGCGACCAGTGCAGCGCACGTGATCGCGGTCGACGTGAGCGCGGAAAAACTCGACCTCGCCGCCCGCTGCGGCGCGGCCGAAGGACTCATCGGTGGACCCGACACCGCCCGCGAGGTCCTCGACCGCACCGGAGGGCGCGGCGCCGACGCGGTGTTCGACTTCGTCGGCACCGACCACACCGCGACCCTGGCCGTGGAATCGGTGGCGCCCAACGGCGCCTATCGCATGATCGGGCTCGGGGGCGGCGCACCGGAAATCACCGCGGGCCCGGCCGGCGGACCCGGCTGGCCGTGGGGCGCATCGATCCGAAAGTCCTACGGCGGCACCAAATCCGACCTGATCAGCTCCGTCGCGCTCGCGCAGGCGGGCAAGCTCAGAGTCGAAGTCGAACGCTATGACCTTGCCGAAGGCCGCGAGGCGCTCGACCGACTGGAACGCGGGCTGGTCGCCGGCCGTGCGGTCCTGGTGCCGTAGGCAGGTCCGATCAATGTTGAGGAAGGTCATGTCATGACACAGCCTTTGGACCCGCAGGCCATGGCGGCCGCGGCAATCGCTCGGCTGACCGGGCCCGGCGGACAGTTCGAAATGGTGGTCGAGGAGGTGCTCGGCGCACCGATGCCGGTGATGCGGCATCGCGGCCGCTCGCTCGGCGAAGTGCTCGCGGCATCCATCGCGTTGGCCGACCGCGACTACCTGGTCACCGCGGACCGCAGGATGTCCTACACCGAGCACGCGCACGCAGTCGGCGCGCTTGCCCGCGCCCTGCGCGACCGGTACGGCGTCGGAAAGGGCGACCGGATCGGCATCCTGGCGGCGAACACGCCGGAATGGGTCGCCGCGTTCTGGGCGGCACAGACCCTCGGCGCCATCGCCGTCGGGTACAACGCCTGGTGGGCGCCCCGCGAAATCGCATACGGCATCGACCACACCCGGCCCGCGGTGTTGATCGTCGACGTGAAGCGGGCCGCACAGCTGGCGGACCTGGACATCCAGGTCCCGGTGCTGACCATGGAGCAGGACCTCCCCGCCCTGATCGCCGCATTCGACGACGGCGAGCTGCCGCGCACGCCGGTGGCCGAGGACGATCCTGCGGTCATCCTCTACACCAGCGGCACGAGCGGACGCCCGAAAGGCGCGGTGCACACCCAGCGAAACCTGTTGGCGGTCATCGACTATCACCGTTTCAACGACGCACTGGCCGCCGCCTTCCAAGGCCGCGCCGACGACGGCAGCCCGAAAGGCAGACGGTTCCTGCTCACCTCGCCGCTGTTCCACATCGCCAGCCTGCACAACCTGGTGATACCGCGGATGGCGACCGGCGATACCACCGTCATTTACCAGGGTTCGTTCGACGCCGATCGCGTACTGCACCTGGTCGAACGCGAACACATCACCAACTGGGGCGCGATGCCGACGATGGCAAGCCGGATGCTCGAAACCGATCTGTCCCGCTACGATCTGTCCTCGCTGACGTCGTTCTCGCTCAACTCGGCGCCATCCTCGGCCGCACTGCAACACCGGCTACGCGAACAACTTCCGGTGGCGAAGACCGCACTCGTGACCAGCTACGGCCTCACCGAATGCAGTACGGCCGCCACCCTGGCAGCCCCCGCCGAGCTGGCCGCGTTCCCGGATACCGTCGGCCGCCCCGTCGTCGGTGTCACCATCGAAATCCGGGACGCCGCGGGCAATGCCGTCCCCGAAGGCACCGAGGGTGAGATCTGCGTGCGCAGCCCCTACGTAATGCTCGGCTACTGGGAGGACAAGGCCGCGACAGCCGCCGCCATCACTCCCGACCGCTGGCTGCGCACCGGCGATATCGGCGTGCAGGAGCAGGGCCGGCTTCGCCTGTCCGGCAGGCGTTCCGATCTCATCCTACGCGGTGGCGAGAACGTCTATCCCACCGAGATCGAGCAGTGTCTCGAGGAACACCCCGCCGTGCGTGAGTGCGCTGTGGTCGGCATGCCCGATGCCGATCTCGGCCAGCAGGTCGCCGCGGTGGTCGTCGTCGACAACGACACGGCGACAACCGAACACGAGCTGCTCGAGTTCGCCAAGGAGCGACTCGCCTATTTCAAGGTGCCCGCACGTTGGCGGATCACCACCACAGCACTACCGCGCAACGCGACCGGCAAGGTTGTGCGCACCGGTATCGAGGTATGAGAAGACATGTACGACACCATCATCAAGGGCGGCCGCTGGTTCGACGGCACCGCTTCGCCCTCCGCGGTCCGCCATCTCGGCATCCGTGACGGTCGCATCGCCGTGGTCTCGATCGAACCGCTCGACGAGACCGGCTGCCAGCACATCATCGACGCCGCCGGGAAGTGGGTGCTTCCCGGAATGATCGACATCCATACGCATTACGACGTCGAGGTACTGCAAACTCCCTCGCTGGCCGAGTCGGTCCGCCACGGCGTCACCACCGTGCTGCTCGGCTCGTGCTCGCTGTCGACGGTACATGTCGAGGCTTCCGACGCCGGCGACCTGTTCGGCCGGGTCGAGGCCATCCCGCGCCGACATGTGATCGAGGCTGTCACCGAAACCAAGACCTGGACTACGGCGCACGAGTTCGTCGACGCGCTGGAAGCGCTGCCGCTCGGTCCGAACCTGGCCGCGTTCATCGGGCATTCCGATATCCGTGCCGCGCAGATGGGCCTGGAACGATCCACCAGCAAGGACATTCGGCCCACCGCTGCCGAACTCGACGCCATGGTGGCGAAACTCGATGAGGCGCTGGACGCGGGCTTCATCGGCATGTCCTCGCAGCAGCTGCTGTTCGACAAGCTCGACGGCGAAGTCTGTCGATCGCGCACCCTGCCCTCGACCTATGCGACCACTCGGGAACGCCGCAGGCTCAACGCGATACTGCGGCGTCGTGGCCGCGCATTGCAGGGCGGTCCCGATGTCGCACGGCCGCAAAGTCTGGTCGCGATGGCGGCCAGCAGTGTCGGGATCTTCCGCAAGCCACTGAAGGTCAGCCTGCTGTCCGCGGCCGACATCAAGGCCATTCCCGCAGTGGCGCATATCTTTCCGTGGATTGCCAGGGTGCTCAACGCGTTGGGCGGCGACTTCCGGTGGCAGCATCTGCCGGTGCCGTTCGAGGTGTACTCCGACGGCATCGATCTGCCGGTCTTCGAGGAGTTCGGTTCGGGCGCGGCCGCACTGCACCTGGCCGACCAGCTCGAGGCGCGCAGGGAACTGCTGCGCGACGAAGGCTACCGCCGTCGCTTCCGAAAGGACTACGACAAGAAGTTCGGCCCGCGGGTCTGGCATCGAGACTTCTTCGATGCCGAGATCGTCGAATGTCCGGATCAGACCGTGCTCGGCAAGACCTTCGGCGAGGTCGGGGTCGATCGGGGCGGGCTGCACCCGGTGGACGCCTTCCTCGACCTCGTCGTCGAGCACGGCAACAAGGTTCGGTGGCGGACAACCATTTCCAACCACCGGCCGGAGGTACTGGACCGGTTTGCCGCCGATCCCGGTGTGCAACTTGGCTTCTCGGATGCCGGGGCGCACCTGCGCAATATGGCGTTCTACAACTTCGGGCTGCGGTTCCTCCGTCGAGTACACGATGCCGAGCGCGCGGGCCGTCCGATCCTGTCGCTGGAACGCGCCGTGCACCGCATCACCGGCGAACTCGCCGACTGGTACGGCATCGACGCGGGCCACCTGCGCACCGGCGACCGGGCGGACCTGGTCGTGATCGATCCCGAACGCCTCGACGAGACCACCGACGCCTACGCCGAGGCTCCGATCGCCCAGTTCGACAATCTCTCACGCATGGTCAACCGGAACGATGCGACGGTCACCGCGGTGCTGATCGGTGGCGAATACGTCTTCGGCAACGGCGCATCCGCACCGGTCCTCGGCACCCGGAGGACCGGCCGATTCCTGCGAGCAGGCGTGACGGGCAGCTGAGGGGTACCCGCCGACTGCTTCGTACCAACGCCACCTCGGCCTGGTGGCTGGGCCGCTGCGACGCCCGACGGCTGAGCGAGTACGAGGCACTCGGCGGGTGCACGCTGCCGATGGTTTTCCGATTCGTGCAGCGTAAGGCCCAATTTCGCACGCATGCGAGTCGGACTCGAGCTACCTTAGCTATAACCGGCGTTCACACTATGATCGCCCGGCCACTCGCAAGGAGGCGACGTGGAGACATTCGTGCATCAAGGCCGGGCTGTGGTCTTCGACCGGGTGGGTAGCGGTCCGCCGATCGTCCTGCTCCACAACGCGGGCACCCAACGCCGCATCTGGGACGATCAGGTCACGGCACTGAGCGGCGACCACGAAGTCTTCGCGCTCGACCTGCCCGGCTACGGCGAATCCGAACAACCCGCCGACGGCTACCGCCTCGACGATTATGTCGCCATGCTCGGCACGTTCCTCGATGCGCACCACCTCACGGACGTCGTTCTCATCGGCAATTGCCTCGGCGCGGCCACCTCACTGCGCTACACGATCGCGCACCCCGCCGTCGCCCGCGCGCTGGTCTTGATCAACCCGCTGACCTGGAACACCGTCCGCGCCGGACGCCAAGCCGCAATGGCATGGGCCGATGCCCGACTCCCACTCGGCCCGGTGGCCCGCAGGGTGGCGCTGCCCGAAGTGATCGTCTCCCGGATCGTCACCGAACAACTCGGCGCGCGTGGCCGACGCCAGAAATTGCACCACTCGCCCCGCCTGCGCGCGCACTGGTCCGACCGCGGTCGCCTGCAAGCCCTGCACGGCTTGGTCCAGGACTTCCCCGCCTTCGCCGACCTCGATGCCTTCAGCCCACCCACAGGCTTCCCCCCGATCTGCACCATCTGGGGCAAGCAGAACCGCATCCTGTCGGCCCGCGCGGGCGCCCGCCTCAACCACACCCTGCACCCGCACACCGAAATAGAGCTTCCCGACTGCGGCCATCTGCCCATGGTCGAAGACCCCACCGCGGTGACGACCGCCATCACGACGTTCCTCGCGGCCCAACTGCGTAACTCCACAAGTACGCCCGACAGCTGACCTACACTCGAAACGCCGGCCGGCCCGCGCGGCACCCAATGGGTGCGCCGAATGCGCGAAGAGGCAGGTCAGCTGGTGTTGTTTGACGACATATGTTGCGGGAACCCGTCGATAGTCATCGAGAAAGGGTTTGATGCCATGTTGCTACGCCGACTCGCCCGACCGCTGCTGGCGGCCTCCTTCGTCGCCGACGGAGTCGATACCCTGATGCATCCGGAACCACGCGCCAAGGCCGCTACCGCGCTCAGGCAGCGCGGCGAGGAGCGACTGCCGGACAATCTGGCCGCGAAGCTCCCGTCGGACACGGCGACAGTGGTCCGGGTCAACGCGATCGCTCAGGTGTCCGGCGGCGTGCTGTTGGCGCTGGGCAAGATGCCGAGGCTCGCCTCGTTGGTGCTTGCCGCGACAGTGATCCCCGCGACGGTCACCGAACAGGACTTCTGGGCCGAACAGGATCCGGACCGGAAGGCCGCGAAACGCAACGCGTTCCTGAAGGATATGGGCCTGCTCGGTGGCCTGATGATCGCGGCCGCCGATACGGCGGGCAAGCCGTCACTGGGATGGCGCGGCAAACGAGCAGCGCACCATGCCGCCGCCGCGGTATCGGCGGCGCTGCCCTTCGGCGCGTCCGAGGGTGCAACGGGCGAGGCGCTGCGCCAGCACGCGTCCGAGGCCGCCGAGCGCGCACGCACCCGCGCACTGAGCGGAATCGCGGCGGTCAAGGGGTCCGAGGTTGCGGGCGTCGCGCAGCAGCACGGTTCCGAGTGGGCCGATGTGGCGAAAGAGCGTAGCGCTGAAATGGCCGAGATCGCCAAGGAACACGGCGTGGAGTGGGCTGAGATCGCCAAGGAGTACGGCGCGGAGTGGGCCGAGATCGCCAAACACCGGGCCGCGATCCTGGCCGACATGGCCAAGCGTCGTGGCGCCGATTGGGCCGAGGTCGCCAAAGAGCGTGTGCCCGAGATCGCCGAAACCGCTCGGCGGCACGGTTCGGATTGGGCCGAAGTCGCCAAAGAGCGTGCGCCCGAGATCGCCGAAACCGCTCGGCGGCACGGTTCGGATTGGGCCGAGATCGCGAAGGAACGTGGACCCGAACTCGCGGCGACCGCCCGTGAGCGCGGGGCGCACCTCGCCGATGCGGCCGCGATCGTGTCGAGGCAAGGCGCGGCTGATCTCCGCCGCAGCCGTCGCCGTCGCCGTCGGCGCTAGGCCGACGCCTCGTATCCTTCGGCGAGTGCGGCGTCCAGGGAGCCGACACAATGCAGGCTTTCGGAGAGGCCGGTGATCTCGATGACACGTCCGACACTGTGCCCCGCCGTGATCAAAAGTACTCGGCGAGCGGACTTTTCGGCCTCCGCCAGTACCTCGATCAGCGCGGTGACCCCGGCCGCGGCGAAGAAGGTCACCGGTGACAGGTCGACCACCATGGTGTTCGCTTGAAAACCGAAGGCACGCACCAGATTCTCCCGCAGCGTCGGCGCGGTGCACAGGTCGATCTCACCGGCGACTTCGATCAGTGTCACGTCACCGCGCGGACGGCTCACACAGAACTGGATCGCATCTGCTCCGCCGGACGCACAAACAGTGGTGCACTCAACAACATTCACAGAACGGCTGGACATGGGCTGACTCCTGGGGGCCCGTCACTGGCGCACAGGGACAGACCTGTCTCTCTAGTGAAGCAGGGTCGCACAGCTCTGTACAGGGATAGAGTATGGCCATGACTGCCAGCAACGACCCAGTTGTCGGCGCTCGGGAGCGAATTCTGGCCACTGCCTACGCGTTGTTCACTCGACGCGGTATTCGAGATGTCGGCATCGACGAAGTGATCGCCAAGGCCGGGATCGCGAAAGCCACATTGTACCGGCATTTTCGGACAAAGGACGAGTTGGTCATTGCGGTGCTCGCGCGCCGCGAACAACTGTGGACCTTCGGCTTCGTCGAGCACCGGTCGCACTTGCGCGGCAACACAGCGGAAGAACGTTTGCTGGCTATTTTCGACGTGTTCGACGAATGGTTTGCCACCGCGGATTTCGAGGCATGCACCTTCATCAATGTGCTGGTGGAAATGGGCCCGAACCATCCGACCGGTCGGGCGAGCATCGTGCATCTCGATCGAATTCGTGACGTGGTACGCGCCCGTGCGATCGAAGCAGACCTGCGGGATCCCGAGGAGTTCGCTCGTTCCTGGCACATCCTGATGAAGGGTTCCATTGTCGCCGCGACCGAGGGTGATCGCGGCGCCGCCCGTCGTGCTCAGCGCATGGCGGCCGCCCTGATCGATCAGTATCGCAGCGACGCGGCTTAACCGAATTCGAACGTCGCCACCACGGGGGCGTGATCGGACTCGGGGTATTTGACATCGGTGGCGAAAGCGCCGGATTCGTCGTGCAGCACCTCGTTGTGAATCTCCGAACCACGGTAGTGGGCAAGCAGATTGCGGGTGACCAGGATGTGGTCGAGCATCTGCCCCCTGCCGTGATGGAGCAGCGAGTACCGGGCCGGCTCGGGAATGGTGTTCTCGACCGGCACCAGCACCCGTCCGGCCAGCGCACCGTTGCCGGTTTCCTCGACATCGCCCCGAATGGCAACCAGCGGCACCTCGTCGGCGGTGGCATTGAAGTCCCCCGCCACCACGATGCGCGCCGCCGGGTCCTGGTCGAGGATCGAATCGACGAGCCGTCGCACTTCCACGGCCTGGCTCATCCGCTTCATCGACGAGATGAACGAGCCCTCGGCCACCGCGTCGGCGCTGCGCCAGGTGAAATCATCGATCTTCTGGCCCGGAATATTGGTGGGCAGCTTCGATTTCAGATGCACCACGATCACATGCAGCGGTACGCCTTGCAGATCGAGTTCCACGTGCAGGATCGGCCGCTCCAGCAGAATCGACAGCGGTTGCGGCGCGGGCGGACTCGCGGTCAGTATCTGATACATCGGCGCTGCGACCAGCGTGTTCAGCAGTTGCGCCCGCGCCATCACCGGTAACGAGGTGACCACAACCAGGTTTCGTTGATCGAATACCTGGCCGTTGGGATCCAGGGTCGAGACAACATTCGCCCCCGCCTGCTTCGTCCCCGCGAGCAGTTCCGCCAAGGCGAGCAAAGCACGTGGCTGCCCGGCCCGCTCCTGCCCGTGCACCTCTTGCAGACACAGCACGTCGGCCTGCAACCGCTCGATCTGTGGCCGCATCACCGCTATCCGGTCCGGCAGCGACGGCCGGATGTTCGGCGGCACCTCATCGAAGTTTTCCAGATTGAACGTCGCGATACGCAGGGTGACCATCTCATACACCGATCCTCGACAGGCCCCCGACCAACTGTTGACACGAACCATGGTCCGCCGCGTCCCGCCCGGAGTCCTGAGTACCGACTACTCGAAAACCAGGTCAGCAACCCGACCGGCCGGTTGGCCGACCGATCGGCACACCAGCGGTGGAGCGAGCACGCGAATCATCGCCGCCGAGAATCTCGGGTGCGAGCGGGAACCAGGCGGCACTGCCGTCCGACTCAGTAGTCGAGCAGCAGACAGCGCTGCGGACTCCGCGGGAGGACTCATGAAACGCGCCACCGTGCTGGCACTGGCCGCAGGCACCCTCGCCCTCACGGGCTGTACGACCACGGTGCCCGAATCCGCTCCGGCAGGCGATAGCTCCGTCGCATCGACCGAGGGGGTCACGCAGTACCCGATCACCCTCGACAATTGCGGCAGGACCTACACCTACACCGAGGCCCCCGAGCGTGTGGTCGTCATGAACGGCGGTTCCGTCGGCGAGGTCTCGTCGCTGATCGCGCTCGGCGTCGGCAACCGGATCCTGGCCAATGCGCAGTCCTACGGCTCCTCCGATGTCGCCGGCCGTGCCGCGGCCATTGCTGCCCTCCCCACCCGCGGCATCGCATACAACAGCATGCAGGACATCCCGCGCGAGGCCATGCTCGCGCAGCACGCAGACTTCGTGCTCTCCACCGGCGGGGGCGGTTTCGCCGCCGATCAGGGCTTCGCCACCCGCGAGCAATTGGCCGCCGCGGGTGCGAATACCTATGTGCCACGGGCGAACTGCAGCATGACCGGCGCGGTGACGGGAACACCCACCGTCGAGGACAGCTATGCGATGCTGCGCGACCTCGGCGCGGTGTTCGACGTGCCGGGCCGCGCCGAACAGCTCATCGCCGAATCGCGGCGCAAGATCGCCGACACGGTCGCCACCGTCGCCGGGGCGACCGAGAAGAACGTGCTGCTCGTCTTTCCCGGTATGGGAATGGGTGACGCGGGCGATTTCTCGGCCATCGCGGCGGGCGGAATCTGGAACGACATCATCGACAAAGCCGGTGCGGTGAACCCGTTCAACCGCACGGACGGCACCACCTTCGTCACGATCAGCAAGGAACAGCTCGCCGTGACGCCGATCGACGGTGTGATCGTGGTGAACTATCGCAATCCCGATATCGACGCGGCGGCCGGGCGGATCCTCGATCAGTTCCCGCAGTGGAATGCCACCAAGAACAAGACCTATGTGGCGCTCTCGGATTCGATCTATCTCGGTCCCAGCAACGACATCGCGGTGGACAAGATCGCCCGGCTCGTGCACCCCGAGCAGTTCTGACCGATGCCGCCCATCGTCGCTGCGTCGTCTCTGCGCTCGCCGGGTTCCGGTCTGCAGCGCCTCGGGTCCCGGCTCTCGCGGGGCAGCCGGTCGAACCGAACTCGCGCGCCCTTTGCCGGGACTGCGCTGCCCGTCGCGATCGCCGTATCGGTGGGCGTGCTGTGCGCTGTGATGCTGGTGTCGGTCAGCGTCGGATCGGTCACCGTTTCCCTCGCCGACACCGGGCGGGTGATCTTCGCCCATGTCGGCGGTAAGACACCCGGGGTCGGGTTCACCGTCGACCAGATCGTGTGGAACTACCGGTTACCGCGTGTCATCCTCGCCGCGCTGTGCGGCTGCGGCCTGGCCGTCTCCGGGGTGATTCTGCAAGCGCTGGTGAACAATCCACTCGCCGACCCCTACGTCCTCGGCCTGTCCTCGGGCGCCTCGCTCGGCGCGGTGACGGTGATGGTCTCCGCGGGGGCGGCGCTCGGCGGCGTCGGTGTCTCCACCGCCGCGTTCCTCGGCGCGATCCTCACCGCCGCAGTGGTATTCGCGCTCGGGCAGCGCCGCGGCACGGTGGTACCGATCCGCCTGGTCCTGGCCGGTGTCGCCGTCGGCTACCTCTTGCTGGCGGCGACGAACTACCTCCAGTTGCGCGCAGCGCCCAACGAATTGCGCGCGGTGATGTTCTGGACCATGGGCAGTGTCGCCGGGGCGAGCTGGGAGCGACTCGGGCCGGTCACGGCGGTGGTGCTGCTCGTCGTCGCCGTGGTGCTGGCCTTCGGCCGTCGGCTGAATGTGCTCGGCACCGGCGACGAACAGGCCACTGCCCTCGGCGTCGACGTGCGCACGACCCGGATCATCTTGCTGGTGCTGGCATCCCTGCTGACCGGCACGCTGATCGCGGTCGCGGGCGGAATCGGGTTCGTCGGCTTGATGATTCCGCATCTGGTGCGCCTGAGCTTCGGCATGGACCACCGCCGCGCGCTGCCGCTGTCGGCATTGCTGGGCGGCGCCTATCTCGTTGCGGTGGACTTGCTTTCACGCACCATCGGTGCCCCCGATGAACTTCCGCTGGGCATCTTCACCGCCGCGTTCGGCGCACCGTTCTTCCTCTGGCTGCTGCGCCGCGACGGAGAGCGGACATGACCGAGAACGCCACCGAATCACCCACTACCGGAACGACTGTCGCCTTCGACAACAGCACGCCCCCCGGCGGCGCGATCGAACCGACCGCCGAACTGTCGGTCACCGGGGTGACGGTCACGTTCGGTAATTCTCCCGCACTCGATGCGGTGACGATGCACGTTCCGCCGGGCTCGATCGTCGGCGTAGTCGGGCCGAACGGCAGCGGAAAAACAACCCTGCTGCGCACGATCTACCGTTCGCTGCGACCCGATAGTGGCGCGGTGCTGATCGACGGGGCCGACATCGCCGCAATGTCCGTGCGCACCGCGGCGCGCACGACCGCGGCGGTGCTGCAGAGTGGCACCGGATCACCGGATCTGACCGTCGCGGAAATGGTCGAGCTGGGCCGCAACCCGCACCACGCATTGTTCAGCCGCGATACCGCCGACGATCGCGCGGCCGTCACGAAAGCGATGGCCGAAACCGGTGTGATCGCCTACGCCGACCGCTGCGTCGGCTCGCTCTCCGGCGGCGAGCGCCAACGCGTCCTGCTGGCCAGAGCACTCGCGCAACGTCCACGCCTGCTCGTCCTCGACGAACTCACCAACCACCTCGACGTTCGCGCCCGCTTCGAACTGCTCGACCTGATCCGCTCCACCGGCATCACCACCCTCGCCGTCCTGCACGAACTCGACCTGGCCGTCCGCTACTGCGACCACCTCGTCGTCCTGAACCACGGTTGCGTCGTCGCCGCGGGCCCGGTCCTCGATGTGATGACCCCCGCCCTACTACGCACCGTCTTCGGCGTCATCGCCACTACCACCCGCCACGACGACCACACCATCCGAATCAACTACGCCGCCACCCCTCTTGCTCCCCAGCCATGACATCGACCTCGGCGAGCGGGACATCACTGCGCGTGCTTCTCGACGGGTGCCGCGGCCGTGTTCCGTTCGACGAGACGGGCTCAGCCGTCGGTAGGGGCAGTGAAACGGGTTGCGGCGATGCGGTCGTCACGAGCGCGGGCCACTCGCACCCCGACCGTGCCGACGGGGCAGCCGCAGACCGTCGCGGCCTCGGCGTAGGCGTAGGCGCGGGGAACTTCGGTCTCCCCGTGAACGACAATCTCGACGTGGAGTGCAAAGTGTGCCGGACGGCGCTGTCGGCTCGGATCGATGGCGAACGTGAAACCGTTCCCGCGGCGCGGGTGGACGAGCATCTGGAACAGTGCACCGCGTGCTGCTCCTGGTACGTCGCGGCGGTGGAGACCACGCGGCTGCTGCGCCGCGGCTCCGGGTACGCACCCGATCTCACCGCCGCGATCTTCGCCGCCGCCGATCTGGACCGGCCGCGGCCCTCGCTCGGGTCGTGGATGAGCGCCTGGTTCCTATCCTGGCGCACCGCGCTGACCTCCTCGCGCACTGTATGGACCCGGCTGCTGCTCGGCATGCTCGGCGTCGTGCAGTGTGGCTTGGCGATCGGCCAGGCTGCGGGGGCCGACTTCGGCATGAGCCACCAGCACAACAGCGACATGACCCGGCACCTGCTGAACGAGACCTCGGCGTGGAGCCTCGCGATCGGCATCGGCTTCATCTACTGCGCGTTGCGGCCGTACGCGACCTCGGGCGTGCTGCCGGTGCTCGGTGTGCTGGTCGCGACGCTGACGACGTTCGTGATCGGCGATCTGAACTCGGGGGTCGTGCCGCTGTCCCGTGTCCTCTCCCACGGTGTCCTCGTCGTCGCGCTCGTGTTGGTCGTTGTCGTGCACCGCACCCGACGACCACACACCTCACCACCCTCGCGCACCACCAACAGCCCGCCCACCGAACTGGTCCTGCCGCCCGGCGCCCAGCTCGGCCGTCGCACCGCCCACCTCAGATCGACTCGAGATCCCGCCGCCTGACCGAACGGAAACATGAGTACCGACGTCGCTTTTCCGGAATCCGCCACCCGCATCTCGCTCGCCGTCTCCGGCATGAGCTGCGCGGCCTGTGCGACCCGGGTGGAACGCAAGCTCAACAAGGTGGTCGGGGTGACCGCCTCGGTGAACTACGCCACCGGCGTGGCGACCATCGATGCCGCCGTCGAGGTGACGGCCGAACAACTGTGCGCCGAAGTCGAATCGGCGGGCTATGGGGCGGAACCCGTTGTCGCGCATACGGGCCGGATCGTTTCGGCTCCCGAGGACGCTGCCGTCGGTGATCTGTTCCGCCGCCTGGTTGTCGCGCTGCTGCTGTTCTTCCCCCTTGCCGACCTGTCGGTGATGTTCGCGACCGTGCCCGCCACCCGGATCTCGGGCTGGCAGCTGATCCTGACGGTGCTGGCGTTGCCGGTGGTGGTGTGGTCGGCGGCGCCATTCCACCGACGCGCCTTCCACGGCGCGAAAGGCCTTGCCGCAAGCATGGATACGCTGGTCTCGGTCGGGGTGATCACCGCGACACTGTGGTCGCTGGACACCATGTTCGTGCATTCGGATCGATCGCAGCCGGCACCGGACGGGGTGTGGGATGCGATCTGGTCCAGCGATTCCATCTACCTCGAGGTCGCCGCGGGCGTCACCGCGTTCGTCCTCGCCGGTCGGTATTTCGAGGCGAAAGCCAAGCGGGCGGCAGGCAGTGCACTGCGGGCGCTGGCCGCGCTCGGCGCTCGCGAGGTAACCGTGCTGACCCGTGGCGATCACGAAATGCGGGTGCCGATCGGCGAACTCGTCGAGGGCCAACGGTTCGTCGTGCGCCCCGGCGAGACCATTGCGACCGACGGCCTCGTGGTGTCCGGCGGATCCAGCGTCGATGCGAGCGCGATGACCGGCGAATCCATCCCGGTGGACGTGACGCCCGGAATGGAGGTCATCGGCGGCACCACCGCGTTGACGGGACGGCTGATCGTGGAAGCCGCTGCGGTGGGCGCGGATACGAAGCTGTCGGGGATGATCCGGCTGGTCGAGCAGGCCCAGACCGGGAAGGCGCGCATGCAGCGGGTGGCCGACCGAGTGTCGTCGGTGTTCGTGCCCGTCGTTTTCGCGATTGCCGCGGGCACCTTCGTGACTTGGCTGCTGACCGGTGCGGGCGCGGAGAAAGCAGCGGCAGCCGCACTCGCGGTGCTGGTCGTCGCGTGCCCGTGCGCGTTGGGGCTGGCGATTCCGACGGCATTGATGGTGGCGTCCGGGCGAGGCGCACAGCTCGGCATCTTCATCAAAGGTCACCAGGCATTGGAGGCCACGCGGGATGTGGACACCGTGGTGCTCGACAAGACCGGGACTGTCACCAACGGCGTGATGAGCGTTGTCGCAGTAACCGTGGTCGGCGCAGCGACTGTGAACGGCATGGCGTCGATGGACAGCCCGACAACCCCGGACAGCACGGCAGCCGCCGATAGCGCGGTGTCCGACAGCGACGTGATCACCGAATCCGACGTGCTGCGGCTGGCCGGTGCCGTCGAAGCGGCCTCCGAGCATGCCGTCGCGGCGGCCATCACGCGGTATGCACGGGCACTGCTCGGTGAGCTGCCCGCGGTCGAATCCTTCACGGCGCTACCGGGATTGGGTGCCAGCGGCCTCGTGGCAGGCGAGCTGGTGTCGGTCGGCCGACTGCGCCTGCTGAACGAACAGGGCGTCGAGGTTCCCCCGTCGTTGAATCGCGTCGTGCGGCAGCAGGAACGGGCTGGACGCACGGTGGTGCTCGTCGTTGTCGACGGCGTCGCCCAGGCGGTCATCGCGGTGGCCGACACGGTGAAGGAGACCGCCGCCGACGCGGTCGCCCGGCTGCATCGACTCGGACTGCGCACCATGATGTTCACCGGCGACAACGCCTACGCGGCCCAATCGGTCGCCGACGAGATCGGCATCGATGAGGTTGTCGCCGAACTGCTTCCGGAAGACAAGGTCGAGCTGATCGCCGGCCTACAGGAACAAGGCCACCGCGTCGGCATGGTCGGCGACGGCATCAACGACGGCGCCGCCCTCGCGACCGCCGACCTCGGCATGGCCATCGGCGCAGGCACCGACGTTGCCATCGCCGCAGCCGACGTCATCCTGGTCCGCGACGACCTCGGCGCCGTCGCCGACGCCATCGAACTGGCCCACGCCACCCTGCGCACCATCAAGGGCAACCTCGTCTGGGCCTTCGGCTACAACGTCATCGCCATCCCCATAGCCGCCCTCGGCTACCTCAACCCCCTGATCGCCGGCGCATCCATGGCATTCTCATCGTTCTTCGTCGTCTCCAACAGCCTCCGCCTGCGCCGAGCCCGCTTCCGGCTGTGAGCGCAGCTCGCGTGCCACCGAATGAGCCTGCCGCCGCCGAAGCGCGGGAAGCCGGCGAGCACGACTTCCGGTCAGCGGCGGGTGGCGGCCAACTGCTCGAGCATGGCGTTGTACGCGGCGAGGTCGGAGTCGGCGTAGATGTCGTCCTTGCGGTCGGTGCGCACGGCAGTGCGGCGGTCCTGGGCTACCCATTGGGACAGGAGTGCGCCGACTACCAGCAGGATCGGGACTTCGCCCGATACCCAGGCAATTCCGCCGCCGACCCGTTGATCCGACAGGAGGTCGGTATGCCACAGCAGGTCGAGCTGGTCGTAGAAGCGGGCGCCGATCACGGTGTTCATCGACATCACCGCGACGCCGAAGAAGGCGTGGAAGGGCATGATCGCGAACAACATGCCGAGTCTGCCCAGGTGCGGCAGCCTGCGCGGGCCGGGGTCGATGCCGATGATGCCCCAGTAGAAGAGGTAGCCGATGATCAGGAAGTGCACGTTCATCAGGACGTGACCCCAGTGGTATCGGATCAGATTCTCCAGCAGCGGGGTGAAATACAGACCGTAGAGCGAGACGACGAACGCGGCGATCGCCGTGCCCGGGTGGGCGATGACCGCGGTCGGCCGGGAATGCAGAATCCGCAGCACCCCTTCGCGCACACCGGGGACCTCGTCGCGTCCGGCGGCGGGCACCGCGCGCAACAGCAGCGTCACCGGGGCCCCGAGCACCAGGAGCACGGGTACGAACATGTTCAACGCCATGTGCGTGATCATGTGCACGCTGAACATGGCATAGCCGTAGCTGCCGATACCCGACGATGTCGAAATCAGCAGGACCGCACAGCCACTCACCCAGGATGTCGCCCGCCACCGCGACCAGCTGTCACCACGTCGGCGCAGCCGTAGCACCCCCGCCGCATACAGGACGACACCGACGACGGCCGCAGTCCCGAGCACGATATCGAAGCGCCACACCGTCATCAGCCGGATCGCATCGGGCCGATGCGCCAGGTTGAAGCCGATGAACACCTCTTGCGCGGTGAACGTCCGATCGGCGAAGGCGGGCGCGGGCTGGACCGCCATCGCCACTATCGTCGTCAGCGCGACCGCGGAAAGTGCTGCGACACAGCCGATCAGGAGCGCGAGCCGGGCACGCGCGGATGCCGAGAAAGCGCCGCAGCTCGACATCGCCGCGATCCGCCGCACCGTCACTGCGACACCGATCGCAAGGACAACTGCCACCATCGCGAGCCGCCCGTATCCGGATGCAGGTACCGCTGACCAGGGCAACAGCACGGCAGCGAGCACCAGCCCACTCGCGACCGCCGCCACCAGACACAGCCGGGCGATCCTCACACAGCGCCGCACCGCGATCGCGACGTGAGATCCGTTGCGCCGCACCTGCGCCGCCACGCACCAGGCCAGGCCGGGCAGTATCGAC
Source organism: Nocardia sp. NBC_01009 (assembly GCF_045208035.1). Taxonomy (NCBI): domain Bacteria; kingdom Bacillati; phylum Actinomycetota; class Actinomycetes; order Mycobacteriales; family Nocardiaceae; genus Nocardia; species Nocardia sp. NBC_01009. Next base: position 7,735,249 of record NZ_CP108695.1, read on the forward strand.
ACCGCGATCTGGAAGATGATCATCGCGGCGGTGGCATAGTCGTGATCAGGTCCTTCCCCGGCATTGCCGACCAGCATCGGTGGCAGCACGGCGATGGCCGCCGACCCGGTCCATGCCGCCAACCCGACCCAAGACAATGTCAGCCGAGTGGCGAGGGTCAAGACACCGGCCAACACCGCGACGACGATCCACGCCTTCGGTTTCTCGCTCGCATCGATCAGCGCACCGAGCGCGCCGAGTCGAAACATCGCCGCTGTCGACAAACCTGCCGCATTGCCCGCAGTGACCGGGACCAGCAGCAACGCCGACACCAACCACACCGCGGCCGCCCGCTCGGCGACCCGGACTCCGGCGTACCCGTCGATATCGACCCGGCCGCGCGCCGTGACGGCGGTGCAGCACACCGCGTACACCAGGGATCCGAGCGTGGCCGCGCCCGCGAGCGCGGCCACCACCCGAAGCACCACATACCCGAGCACATCCCCGATGCCTGGGTAGGCGGTGCCCGCTTCTCGATAGGGCATCTCACCCGCGCCGAGAACCGATCCGACAATGAGTACCAGCGAAACGAGCGCCGCCGCACACCAGAGGACGTGGACTGCCGAGCGCTGCACCTGCACGTTGTCGTCCACCAATCCCTTGAATGTCCTGCGTGGGAAACCGGCCCTCGTCCAATCGTCGGGTGAACTCACGCGAAAGTTCCCGAGGCCCACGAGAAATCGGCTCGATGGGACGAGCGTCACAGGTCGACGTCGTCCAATCGGGTCAGGTGGCGCTACGACCGGGCGAGCTCGCGCACATCACACCAGGGTCGGAGAAATCAGGGGAGGCTCGCGCTCATTCCGCCGGAGATGGTCACGGCTTCGCCGTTGAAGTGGCGGCCGTGATCGGAAACCAGCAACAGCACCGCCTCGGCGACTTCGGCGGGATCGATCAGGTCGCCGTTCGGTGGGCCGGAGTTGAACATCTTCATGGCGTCTTCGCGGGTCGGATTTTCGATGTCCGGCATCAGGTGTCGCCACATGGCGGGGTTCTGGATCATGTCGGTGTCCACGCCGGAGGGCAGTACCGCGTTGACGGTGATCCCGTGCTCGGCCACTTCCAGCGACAACGATTTGACCAGACCCAGCACCGCCCATTTGGCCGCGGCGTAATGGCCCGCGCCCTTGACACCCATCCGGCCGACAATGGAGGAGGTCGCCACAATTCGGCCCCCTCGGCGTTCGATCATGTACGGCACCACCGCGCGGAAACTGTGGAAAACACCGGTGAGGTTGACGTCGATCATGTCCTGCCAGGTCTGCTCGTCCATCTCCGCGACGGGCGAATTGGACGAGATGCCGGCGTTGGCGACGAGGATATCGATGCGCCCGAACTCGTCGACTGCCTGCTCGGCCACCGCATTCATCTCGGGCCCACTGCGCACGTCGGCCTTGATCGCCAGACAGCGGCGGCCTGCTTCGGCCACCAACTCGGCGGTCTCGGCGAGATCGGCGGCGGAACTCAGCGGATAGGGCACGGTGGCGATCGGTCCGGCGATATCGCATACCACGATGTCTGCGCCCGCGGCGGCGAGCGCCACGGCATGGGCGCGACCTTGGCCGCGCGCTCCGCCGGTGATCACAGCTACTTTTTCGTCGAGATTCCCCATGGTTCTACCCCCTATCCGCGCATAGCCCGGTAAGGCCCACCCATCCTCGCACGATCGAATCGGCCCCCGGGCACCAATGGCGGAAAGCGCCCATTTCGGAGATCGAAAAGGCGCATAATCCGGACACAGGCTGGTCGGCGGTTGGGAAGGTGGCGACGGCCGTGAGTACTACTACTCGAATACAAGCTGTTCGACCGTATCCGCAGCGTGTGGGGCCGAAGGGTTCCTACATCTGGAAAATGATGACCACCACCGATCCGAAGGTGCTCGGGGTCATGTATTTGACCACCGCGATGACCTTCTTCTTCATCGGCGGCTTGATCGCCCTGCTGATGCGCGGTGAGCTGGCGCGGCCCGGCATGCAGTTCCTCTCGCCGGAACAGTTCAACCAGCTGTTCACCATGCACGGCACCATCATGCTGCTCTTCTATGCCACCCCGATCGTGTTCGGTTTCGCCAATGCTGTGCTGCCATTGCAGATCGGGGCGCCGGACGTCGCGTTTCCCCGGCTGAACGCGTTCAGCTACTGGCTGTACCTGTTCGGTGCGACCATGGCGACCGCGGGGTTCCTCACCCCGGGTGGCCCTGCCGATTTCGGGTGGACCGGCTATACCCCGCTGAGCACCTTCGAGCATGCGCCCGGCGTCGGTGCGGATCTGTGGATCATGGGGCTGGCCGTCTCCGGTCTCGGCACCATTCTCGGTGGCGTCAACATGATCACCACCGTCGTGTGTCTGCGCGCCCCCGGCATGACGATGTTCCGGATGCCGATCTTTACCTGGAATATTCTTGTCACCAGTGTGCTTGCGCTGCTCGCCTTTCCGATTCTGACCGCGGCGTTGATGGCGCTGGCGTTCGACCGACATCTCGGCGGGCACATCTACGACACGGCCACCGGCGGAGTTCTCTTGTGGCAGCACCTGTTCTGGTTCTTCGGCCATCCCGAGGTGTACATTGTCGCGCTACCGTTCTTCGGGATCGTCACCGAGATCTTCCCGGTGTTCAGCCGCAAACCGTTGTTCGGTTACAGCACGCTGGTGTACGCGACGCTCTCGATCGCCGCGCTGTCGATGGCGGTGTGGGCCCACCACATGTACGCGACCGGCGCCGTGCTGTTGCCGTTCTTTTCGATGATGACCTTCCTGATCGCGGTTCCGACCGGGGTGAAGTTCTTCAACTGGATCGGCACCATGTGGCGCGGTCAACTCACCTTCGAGTCACCGATGCTGTTCGCCGTCGGATTCCTCGTCACGTTCCTGTTCGGTGGGCTTTCCGGCGTCGTTCTGGCCTCTCCGCCCATCGACTTCCATGTCACCGACAGCTATTTCGTGGTCGCGCACTTCCACTACGTGCTCTTCGGCACCATCGTTTTCGCGACCTTCGCGGGCATCTACTTCTGGTTCCCCAAGATGACCGGACGGATGCTCGACGAGCGGTTGGCCAAGTGGCATTTCTGGACCACGCTGATCGGGTTCCACACCACGTTCCTGGTGCAGCACTGGCTGGGCGCCGAGGGCATGCCACGTCGCTATGCCGACTACCTGCCCAGCGACGGTTTCACCACACTGAACACGATCTCGACCATCGGTGCGTTCATCCTCGGCGCTTCGATGCTGCCGTTCGTCTGGAACGTCTTCAAGAGCTTCCGCTACGGCGAAGTGGTCACGGTGGACGATCCGTGGGGCTATGGCAATTCGCTGGAGTGGGCGACGACCTGCCCGCCGCCGCGGCACAACTTCTACGAGCTGCCGCGTATCCGGTCGGAGCGTCCCGCGTTCGAGCTGCATTACCCGCACATGGTCGAGCGAATGCGGGCCGAGGCATACAGCGGCTGGGGCTCCGGCGGACAACATGCCACTGAGCTGCGCGAAGAGGCGCGGGCGGCGGTCGCCACCGACGGTAAACCCGATACGCAGCCCCCGGAAACTCGCGCGCCGGACGCCTCCGCGCCGTAGCCGACCACGCTCGCTAGGGTCGTGCCGTGACAGCACCCGACTCCTCCCGCAAGTACGACGGGCGACCTGTTGCAGACCGCAGGGCCCAGCGACGGGCGCAGTTCCTTGCCGCGGGGCTCGAGTTGTTCGGTGAGAGCGGCTACCAGGACAGCTCGATCACCGCGCTGTGCCGGGCCGCTGGCCTGGCGCGCAGCCAGTTCTACGAGCACTTCCACAACCGTGAGGAACTACTGCTCGCCGTCTTCGACATGATCCAGGAGGAGGCGAGGCAGGCCGTGGCCGAGGCGGTGGACCTGGCCGAACCCGGTGACGCCGTCGGCTGGGCGCAGGCCGCCGTGCGCGCCTATGCCGAATCGCTCGGGCGTGACCCACGCCGGGCACGGATCTCACAAATCGAGATCGTCGGCGTCAGCGAACGGGTCGAACAACACCGCCTCGACCAGCGCGAAGCATGGATGACGTTCTTCGCCGATCAGTGCACTCGCACCCTCGGACCGGACTTTGTCCCGCCGGGCGGCTACCGTGCGGCGGCAACCGGGTTCGTCGGCGCACTGAACGCCCTCGTACACCAGTGGAGCACCGGTGACTCGCGCCTCGACCTGGCGGCCGTCACCGAGGTGCTGACCCGATTCCTGACCAGCCTGACGACCGTCAGCGAGTAGCCCGACCGTTCGTCGTCGCCCGAATGTTCTCCCGGACCGCCGCCAGATCCGGATAACCGTTCACCGCCATCAGCAGATCCGCTTCCGCCAGGATCATCCGCAGCACGTGGACCAGACCGGGCACCCCGGCCAGCGCAAGGCCATAGACGTACGGACGACCGATGCCGACCATCGTCGCGCCGAGCCCGAGCGCCTTGACCACGTCGGAGCCCGACCGCACGCCGGAGTCGAAAAGCACGGGCACCCGGTCATCGCAGGCCGCCACCACGGCGGGCAGCGTCTCCAGCGCGCTGAGGCCGCCATTCGCCTGCCGCCCACCGTGATTCGAGCAGTAGATGCCGTCGACGCCGCCGTCGATGGCGCGGCGGGCGTCGTCGGGGTGCGAGATGCCCTTGAGCACGATCGGCAAATCGGTCAAGGACCGTAGCCACGCCAGATCCGACCAGGACAGCGGGTTACCGAAGGTTTGAATCCAGTTCAGGATGATGGTTTGCGGGTCGTCGGACCCCACCATCTTCTGGAATACCGGATCGGAGGTGTAGTTCTTCAGGACATGCCCGCGCAGCTGTGGGAAGTTGCCCGTCGCGAGGTCACGCGGTCGCCAGCCGGGAATCCAGGTGTCCAGGGTGACCGTGATGCCGCGGTATCCGGCCGCCTCGGCCCGGCTCACCAGGCTCGCGGCGAGGTCGCGATTCTTGGGCGTGTAGAGCTGGAAGAAGCTGGGCGTCGCACCGGCGTGCGGGACGACCTCTTCCAGCGGGTCCTCCATCAGGGTGGAAAACACTGCGGGCACACCGGTTTTCGCGGCGGCCTCGGCAACCGCGATGTCGCCGTGCTTGTCGCCGACCAGCCCGATCACGCCGACGGGGGCCATGAAGATCGGGCTCGGGAACGTTATTCCCCATGCGGTGACCGACAGATCGCGCTCGGTCGCGCCGACCAGCATGCGCGGCACCAGGCCCCAGTCCGCGAAGGCATCCACATTGCGGCGCTGGGTCAGCTCGTCGCCCGCACCACCCGCGATGTAGGAATGCAGGGAATCCGGCAGCGCGGCGGCGGCCTTGGCCTCCAGGGTGGCGTAGTCGGCAGGGAACTCGGGCGGATGCCCGCCCAGCGCGCCGAAATAGATCTCGTTCTGATAATCGGCGAACGCCATCGTTGCGCCTTTCCGTCGGTCGGCTGGACGATAGGAGGGTCGAGCCTCCCTCGCCGAATATTAGACGCTACTGTCCATCATCAAGGCCGGAGTAGTCGCGAACCATTCGACGACGGCGCAGCGAAGGAGACTGTGCGTTGCCTCGCAGTTTCGCAGGCCGACCGGCCACCCAAGGTGGTGTCCGGAACTGAAAACAGATTGTGAGTACTACGCCGTGGATCCCGACTACCTCGACAGACACAGTGACCACGACTCCGCTCTGGTTTGCCAGATCGCCAGCCTGCCGCTGCGTCGCCTGATGCGCCATGCGCTAGGTCTCTCCGAGGAGTCCATGGACCTACTCACCGCCGTCACCGACCGCCTACGCACCGCCGAAGGTGCGCTGGCGGACCCCGCGACCCTGGGCGAGTGGTAGCCGGTCCGATAAACCGAGCGAGAACCCGACGAACTCCTCGCCACGGTGCCCACGGCGGCACGTACCCGACCGGAGAGTTCGGGCGGTGCCATCGCAGTGCGTCAGATGTCGATTCCCAAGCGGCGGGCCAGCTCTGGGGCAACCGGGTAGTCCCGCTCTTCGGGGAGAAGATCTTTGGCACGGTGCTCATGGCCGCCTTGGAGGAGGCTGCGGATATTTCGGACCGTGGGGGTGAAGTCCTCGATCTGCACCCGATAGCGTGGCTCAACCGTCCTGCTTCCCGAGGAGTTCGTCCACGAGCGCGGTGGAATGGGTGGCCGAGCGCATTCGTGGGTGGTCGAGGACCTCACGCAAGAAGTCGCGTGTTGTCTCTACGCGGGCACCGGATATCCGGAATTCGGCGAGTGCTCGTTGCATGCGTGCGATGGCGCGGGCGCGGTCGGGCGCCCACACAATGACTTTGGCCAGCAGCGAGTCGTAGTGCGGCGGTATCTGGTAGCCGGCATGCACGTGCGAGTCCACCCGGACGAAAGGTCCGCCGGGAGGCGTGAACTCGGACACCATTCCTGGGGCGGGTGCGAATTCGGCGGCCGGGTCCTCGGCGTTGATACGGCATTCGATGGCCGCGCCGCGAACCGAGATCTGGTCCTGGGTGTACCCGAGCGGCGCACCGGCGGCAATCCTGATCTGCTCGGCGATCAGGTCGATGCCGGTCACCATCTCGGTGACCGGGTGTTCCACTTGGATGCGGCAATTCACCTCCATGAAGTAGAAATTTCCCGCCCTGTCCACCAGGAACTCCACGGTGCCCGCGCCGACGTAACCCGCCTCCAATACACCGTCGACAGCCGCGCGGCCCATGCGCGCGGCCAGCCCGTCGGGCAGCCGCGGCGCCGGTGACTCCTCGATGAGTTTCTGATGGCGGCGCTGCACCGAGCAATCGCGCTCACCGAGGTGGACGCCCGCTCCGTGCCCGTCGCACAACACCTGTACCTCGACGTGTCTGGCGCCCTCCAGATACCGCTCGAGGTAAACCCTGCTGTCTCCGAACAACATTCGTGCGGTCGCACGCGTCTCTTGGAAGGCGCGCCGGAACGCCGAACTGTCACCGACGACCTGCATACCGCGGCCACCGCCGCCCGCGGCCGCCTTGATGATCACCGGATAGCCGATCCGATCGGCAAGGGCGTGGGCCGCGTCGAGTTCGAGTGGGTCGAGGCTGCCGGGCAACAACGGCAGCCCCGCCTTCGCCATCAGCGTGCGCGCGGACTGCTTGTCACCGAGCTGCGCCATCACATCGGCGGGCGGGCCGATGAGCGTGATGCCCGCCGCACGGCAGGCATCAGCGAAATCCGGTGACTCCGAAAGGAATCCGTACCCGGGATGGATCGCATCCGCGCCGGTCAGCTCGGCGGCGGTCAGCACCGCCGCGGCATTGAGGTAGCTGCGTTTCGCGGCGGCGGGACCGATCTGCACCGCCTCATCGGCGAGGCGGACCACCGCCGAATCGCGGTCGGCGACCGAATGTACGGCCACCGTGCGCACGCCCATTTCCCGGCAGGTACGCGCGACCCGCAACGCGATTTCGCCCCGATTGGCAATCAAGACCTTGTCGAACATGACGGCTCCCGATCCCCTACGCCACCGACCGGACCTGGGCCTGCCGCCGCACGCCGAAGCGCCGGAAGCGCGCCCGCCGTTCGGCCGCGATGTCCTCGCCACTACGGCCGCTCAGCTCGCGCAGGTTCGCCACGAGAGCGCGGTGCAACTGGTTCGCAGCCGCCAGTGGCGCACCGCCCACATCGTCGCCGGGTTCGGGCAGCACCGCGTCCACGACACCGAGCCGCAGCAGATCACGGGCCGTAAGGCACAGTGCCGCAGCGGCATTCGGTGCGGCGGCGGGATCGTTCCACACGATCGCCGCACACCCCTCCGGACTGATCACCGAATAGGTGCCGTTGGCGAACATCAGCACCCGGTTGGCAACACCGAGCGCCAGCGCGCCACCGCTGCCGCCCTCGCCGATGACCACGCTGATCACGGGCACCTTCAATGCGGACATCAGGCGGATGTTCTCGGCGATGACGATCGCCTGCCCCTGCTCCTCCGCGGTCGCGCCCGGGTACGCGCCCGGTGTATCGATCAAGGTGATCACCGGCAGCCCCAGTTTCTCGGCCAGACGCATGAGCCGCGCCGACTTGCGGTAGCCCGCGGGGGTCGGCATGCCGAAGTTGCGGGCCATCAGCTCCTTCGGCTCGTGACCCTTCTGCTGCCCGATCACCATGACCGGCTGGTCATCCAACCAAGCCGGACCACCGACGACCGCGGCGCAATCACCGGAGATCCGGTCGCCTCGCAATTCCAGAAACCCCTCGAAGGCGAGCGCGAAGTAGTCGAGCGCGGTCGGTCTGCTCGGCTTGCGCGCCCTGCGCACCTGGGCCCAGGGATCGGTTTCGGAAACGAGGTCGGGATCGGCGATGGTGCCCGGATCGGAAAGAGCGGGCCCAGCGGCAGCGGCCACCGGCGTCACGATGCGCAGCAGCGAGCCGAGCGCCTGTCGCAGTCCCGATCTCGGCACGATCATGTCGATGAGTCCGCGCGCGAGCAGGAATTCCGCGGTCTGGAACTCGGCAGGCAATTCCTGCCGGATCGTCTGCTCGATCACCCGTCGCCCGGCGAATCCGAGTCGCGCGCCCGGCTCGGCGATGAGGACGTCGGACAACGTTGCGAAGGAGGCTGCGACGCCGCCGTAGGTCGGGTCGGTGATCAGGGTGATGGTCAGAATGCCGGCACGATCGAGTTGCTCGAGTGCGGCGCTGGTCTTGGCCATCTGCATCAGCGACAGCGCGCCCTCCTGCATCCTCGCGCCGCCGGATGCGGTGACGATCAACAGCGGAATGCGTTCGGCGAGCGCGGTTTCCGCGGCCTCGGTGATCATCTCACCGACCGCGGTGCCCAGGCTGCCGCCGAGGAAACGGAAGTCCATGGCCGCGATGATCACCGGATTGTCCTCGATCGTCGCGAAAGCGCAGAGCACCCCGTCCGACATCCCGGTGCGGGCCCGCGCCGTGGCGAGCCGGTCCCGGTAGGGCTTGGTGTCGGTGAAGTCGAGCGGATCGTCGTCGGTCGACGCAACGGCGAACGGTTCGAAGCGGCCGCCGTCGGCGAGTTGCCCGATGCGCTGTTGCGCGGTGATCGGGGTGTGCTTGCCGCATTCGGCGCAGACGCCGAGGTCGCGGGCGAATCGTTTGCCGTACACCGGAATCCGGCAGCCGGGGCAGAGCATCCACTCCGCGGCGCCGTTACGGCTGTCTGCTGACATCTTCACGCGTTTCTCCTGTGCTCGATAACGCCGGCCACGTGACTACTCCCCACAGCTTCCGCGCGCCCACTAGAGAACAACTGGACTCGCGGGCTCGAGTGAGGTTCGAGGGCGCCATCGGATGCTTGGTGCCGATCAACGCTGGAATGGCGAGAACCTCGTCGGCGTGAAGGGAGATACAGCTATGCACACCTTCGTCACCGGTGGTGCGAGATGACCCGCCGTGTTGTCGTCACCGGACTCGGCGTTCGCGCGCCGGGCGGATCCGGCAAGGACGAGTTCTGGAAACTGCTGTCCTCGGGCCGCACCGCCACCCGCCGGATTTCGTTCTTCGACGCCTCGCCCTATCGATCCCAGGTAGCAGGCGAAGCAGACTTCGATCCGGTGCTGGAGGGTCTGTCGCCCAGAGAGATTCGGCGGATGGACCGCGCCGTCCAATTCGCTGTCGTGTGTGCGAGGGAGGCTGTGGCCGACAGCGGGCTGGACATCGGAGCGCTCGACCCGCACCGGCTCGGCGTCAGTCTCGGCAGCGCGGTGGCCGCGGCAACCAGCCTGGAACAGGAATACCTGGTGCTGTCGGATTCCGGGCGGAACTGGCTGGTCGACCAGAACTACCTGTCGCCGCACATGTTCGACTACATGATCCCGAGCGTGATGCCCGCGGAGGTGGCCTGGAGCGTGGGCGCTGAGGGGCCGGTCGCGATGGTCTCCAACGGCTGCACCTCCGGCCTCGACTCGGTCGGGCACGCGGTGCAGTTGATCCGCGAGGGCTCGGCGGAGGTCATGCTCGCCGGTGCGTCCGACACCCCGATAACCCCGATCGTGGTGGCCTGTTTCGACGCGATCAAGGCGACCACCTCCCGCAATGACGAGCCCGAAGTGGCCTCGCGCCCCTTCGACAACTCCCGCAACGGGTTCGTGCTCGCCGAGGGCGCGGCGATGTTCGTGCTCGAAGAGTACGAGAGCGCCCGCGCCCGCGGCGCGCACATCTACGCGGAGATCTCCGGCTACGCGACCCGGTGCAACGCCTACCACATGACGGGCCTGAAGGCCGACGGCCGGGAAATGGCCGAGGCGATCCGGGTGGCGCTCGACGAATCGCAGATCGACCCGACCGAGGTCGACTACATCAATGCGCACGGCTCCGGCACCAGGCAGAACGACCGGCACGAAACAGCAGCGGTGAAGCGCAGCCTCGGCGCGCACGCGTACGAGACCCCGATGAGTTCGATCAAGTCGATGGTCGGCCACTCGCTCGGCGCGATCGGGTCGGTCGAGATCGCGGCCTCGCTACTGGCCCTCGAGTACCAGGTGGTGCCGCCGACGGCGAACCTGCACGAACCCGATCCGGAATGCGACCTGGACTACGTGCCGCTGGTCGCGCGTGATCACCGGATGGACACCGTGCTCACCGTCGGCAGCGGATTCGGCGGATTCCAGAGCGCCATGGTGCTGCGCCACCCGAAGGGTGCGGCGGCATGACTATGGTGACGGGAATGGGGGTCATTGCCCCGAACGGGCTCGGCCCGGAGCGGTTCTGGGACGCGGTCCTGGAAGGTCGCGGCGGGGTCGCGCCGCTCACCCGGTTCGACACGAGTGCTACCACGGCACGATTGGCCGGGCAGGTCACCGATTTCGAGGCGCCCGAGCACCTGCCGAGTCGACTGCTCCCACAGACCGATGTGTCGACCAGAATGGCTCTCGTCGCGGCACAGTGGGCGTTGGACGACGCAAAGGTGGACACCGCGGCACTCACCGACTACGACATGGGGGTGGTGACCGGAAACGCCTCCGGCGGTTTCGAATTCACCCACCGCGAGTTCAACAAATTGTGGTCGCTCGGTTCGCAGCACGTGAGCGTGTACGAATCCTTCGCCTGGTTCTATGCGGTGAACACCGGCCAGATCTCGATCCGGCACGGCATGCGCGGTCCGAGCAGTGCGCTGGTCGCCGAGCAGGCGGGCGGCTTGGACGCGGTCGGGCACGCACGGCGCACGGTGCGACGCGGCACCCCCCTGGTGGTGACCGGCGGCGTCGATTCGGCGCTCGACCCGTGGGGTTGGGCTTCGCATGTCTCCAGCGGCGCGGTCAGCACGGCTTCCGAACCGTCGCGTGCGTACCTGCCCTTCGATGTCGCCGCCGCGGGTTATGTGCCCGGTGAGGGCGGCGCGATGCTCGTGCTGGAGGATGCGGCGGCCGCGCGAGCGCGCGGTGTGCCCAAGGTACACGGCGAGATCACCGGGTACGCCTCCACTTTCGATCCGCCACCGGGCTCGCAGCGCCCCTCGGGTCTGCGCCGTGCGGCCGAGCTGGCGCTCGCGGACGCGGGGCTGCGACCCGACGAGATCGACGTCGTATTCGCCGACGCCTCCGGGCTTCCCGATCGCGACCGCGACGAGGCCGCCGCGATCGAGGCGATCTTCGGGGCGAACGGCGTACCGGTGACCGCCACCAAACCACTGACAGGCCGGCTGTTTTCCGGGGCCGGCCCGCTCGACATCGTGACCGCGCTGCTGTCGATGCGTGACGCGGTGATCCCACCGACCGCCCACACCACCGAACTCGCCGAGGACTACCGGATCGATCTGGTGCTCGGTGCCGCACGGCCCACCGATGTCGGTGCGGCCCTCGTTCTTGCCCGTGGCCGTTGGGGTTTCAACTCCGCGGTCGTCGTACGCACCGTGTCCGTCTAATCCGCAGCACTTCGAGGAGCCGATCATGACCATGACCATCACAGCACTGCGACAGATCCTCGTGGAATGCGCGGGCGGCGACGAGATCGCCGAGCTGAACGGCGATATTTCGACCGTCGATTTCGACCAGCTCGGCTACGACTCACTGGCGTTGATCGAGACCGCGTCGCGGATCCAGCGCGATTTCGGGGTGATGATCCCGGAGGAGCAACTCATCGATGTCAAGACGCCGCAGGAACTGATCGATATCGTCAACGACCAGCTGCGTGGTGCGGCATGAGTGCGCTCGCCCGGGACATGCGCCATACCCAGGTCATCAAGGCGGCACCGGAGATCGTCTACGACCTGGTCGCCGATGTGAGCTGCTGGCCGGTGGTTTTCGGGCCGAGTGTGCTGGTTCGCCATCTGCATCGCGGACCGGACGAAGAGCGATTCCGGTTGTGGGCCACCGTCAATGGTGAGGTGACGAACTGGACCTCGCGACGGCTGCTCGACCGGGATCAACGCCGGATCTCGTTCGAGCAGGAACGCAGCCGCACTCCGATCGCGTCCATGGGCGGCAGCTGGGCTTTCCGCGAGCTCGACCCGGGCGTCACCGAAGTGACGTTGGACCACCGCTTCACTGTGGTGGACGGCGTCGACCCCGCGCTGGTCGCCGGCGCGGTGGACCGCAACAGCATCAGCGAGCTCGCGGCCCTCGCGCGCATTGCCGAGCTGGGACATCCGATCGAGGACGTCATCCACACCTTCGAGGACACCGTGGTGCTCGATGCCTCCGCCGCCGAGCTCTACGACTTCATCTACCACAGCGAACGGTGGCCCGAGCACGTTCCGCATGTCAGCAGAATCGAGCTCACCGAGGATGCCGAAGGCGTCCAGCTGATGGAGATGGACACGGTGACGGCGGGTGGGATCGCACACACCACCAAGTCGGTGCGCGTCTGTTTCGAGGGCACGCGGATCGACTACAAGCAGCTGATGCCGCCCGCCATGCTCTTCGGGCACAGCGGCGCTTGGGAATTCGCCGACGGCCGGGACGGCGCGGTGGTCACCGCACGGCACACGGTCGCCATCAACCCCGAGCGGGCGCGCGAAATACTCGGCGCGGATACCGATCTGGCCGATGCGCGCGCCTATCTCGGCGAGGCCCTCGGCACCAACAGCCGCAATACGCTGTTGTGCGCGGTGCGGTATGCCGCAGCACAGCCGGCCGACGCCACGAAGTCACCGACATGACCTCGACCCGACTCCCCCAGCTCGCCGCGCCGGTCGTGCATGAAGTCGCCGACAACGTCTTCGCCTACACCCACGGTCGCGGCGGCTGGTGTGTCAGCAATGCAGGCGTCCTGGCGGGGACGAACGGCGCTCTGGTGATCGATACCCTGGCCACCGAAGGCCGCACGCGCGCCCTGGTCGACTTCGTCGACGGCTTGGGGGTCGGCCCGGCCAGGACAATCGTGAACACCCACCACCACGGCGACCACAACTTCGGCAACCATCTCTTCGGTCCCACCGCGGTGGTGCTCGGCCACGACCGCATCCGCCCCGAGATGATCGACACCGGCCTCGCGCTGACGCAGCTGTGGCCGGACGTGGCGTGGGGCGATGTGCGAGTCACGCTGCCCACCATCACCTTCGCCGACCGGATCACCGTGCACGTCGGCGACCGCCGGGTCGAACTGATCCACCTCGGTCCCGCCGCCCACACCACCAACGACGTGGTCGCCTGGCTCCCGGAGGAGCGCGTCCTGTTCGCCGGTGACATCGTCATGTCCGGCGCGGCCCCGTTCTGTCTGATGGGATCGATCAGTGGCTCGCTCACCGCCGTCCGCAGGCTCGCCGCGCTCGGCGCGAAAACCGTTGTCTCCGGCCATGGCCCGGTGACAGGGGCGGAAGTGCTCGCACAAACGGCCCGCTACCTGCAATGGATCCAGGAGCTCGCGGCCGAGGGGCGCTCGCTCGGCCTGCCACCGCTGGAGGTCGCACGGCAGGTCGACCACGGTGAGTTCACCGAACTCGTCGACGCCGAACGGATCGTCGGAAACCTGTACCGCGCTTATGCGGAACTCGACGGCGGGCCGGCGGGCGAACCGCTCGATGTGCTGTCGATTTTCGGCGAGATGGTTGCCTACAACGGAGGCAGGCTACCGACCTGCTACGCATAACGGCCGAGGACATAGACTCCCGCCGTGGGGTACTTCCTGAGTCTGTACATAGTCGACCTCAATACGGTCGACGAAGTGGTCGGGTCGAAGGACGACGGCCACTTCGCGCGTATTTCAGCCGAGCGCGCCGAGACCATGGCGCAGCTGGACGAGGACTACGCCGGGCAGATCGCCGATGGCGCGCCCACCGCGGCACAAGCACTACGGACGGTGATCGACGGTGGCCCGTTCGAACAGCGGTACGCCAACGACTACCTGGACGTCTACGAGAGCATGTGTTCGGTTTTCGGTGCGGCACTCGACGATCTGTGGGGGCCGCTGCAGTTCGATTGGCCGGCCCGGGTCGACAAAGGCCTGGCGGCCTTGGGAATGCGAGTCAGCGTGCGCGCCTTCGCGGGAAACCGGTTGCCGGCCGGGCTGCCGCATCCGACGCTGGCAGGCTGCGGCGAGTGGGCCGAACAGGATTGTTTGGCCGCACTCGACCGATGGGCCGCCACGCTCCCCGAGCAGCGCGCCGCGCTGGAACCGGATGTGCTCGAGGGAATCGAAGACTGCGTCGCGTGGATGCGGGAGGTCAAGCGGTTCCCCGGCACCAGCATCGTAGGGTTCTGGGGCTGAGGATCAGTCGGCTCGAGCGTGATTCGAGCGGCAGCGCGCAGGGTGAGACCCATGAACGCAACCGATTTCGTCGGGACCTGGCAGCTGGTGTCCTACTTCGATATTGATGATTCGGATACGCGCAGTGAAGGGCCGCTGGGCGAGGCGCCGCGCGGGCTGCTGATGTACGAGCCGCACGGGCATATGTCGGTGAGCATGATGCGCACCGACGGGGCCATCGGGGCGAATCCGTTCATGGGGTACGCGGGTACCTGGCGGCAATCCGGTATGGAAATGGTGCACGCGATCACCGTGTGCTCCAATCCCGCCTGGGCCGATACCGAACAGGTGCGGCAATGCACGCTCGCCGGCGACACACTCACCTTGATCGGCGCGGCGCAGGTGGATGGCCGGCCCCAGCGCCGAGTGCTGACCTGGCGGCGGGTCCGGCTCGTCGCCTGAACTCGCCGCCGTCCCGAATTACCTTGTTCCGCAATGATTCTCATTCCGGAACGTAGGAAAACAGCGCGTCATCGAACTGCACGGGTTCGTTGTCCTCTTTGAGCACCCCGGTGATCACTCCGCTCACCTGCGCGGTCACCGGGATCATCAACTTCATCGCCTCGACGATCGCAATCTGCTCGCCTGCCGAAATCCGATCACCCACCGTGACAAAAGGCTCGGCGCCCGGTTCCGGGCAGCGGTAGAACACTCCGACACTCGGCGCGCGAATCACCGGGTCGACCGGTGTGGCCTCCTCGACCTCAACGCTTTCCGGTGCTGCGGTCAGCGCCGTCCCGGACATCGGTACCGGGGCGGCAACCGCCCACTCCGCCTCGACCGTCACCTCCCCGACTTGAATCCGCAGGGCGCTCGGCTGTCGCGGAAATCCGGCGAGCAGCCGCAATGCGCCCGTCTGTATCGCCTCGAGGGTGCGCAGGTAATCGTGCTGCTCGTCCGCAAGGTTCTCTTCCACTGTCGTCATCGCTGAGACCTTTCGACCAGATCAGTAATTGCCGAGTCCGCCACAGACATTCAGCGCCTGAGCGGTGACCGCTCCCGCGCCGGGGCCGATCAGATAATCGACCATGGCCGCCACCTCGAACGGCTGCACATAGCGCCCGATCGGCACCCGGGCGCTCACCCGGGCGTGCACCTCGTCGGTGTCCACGCCCCACAGCCCGGAGTAGACCTCCCGAACCCGTTCTGCCATCGGGGTTTCCACAAAACCGGGACACACCGCGTTCACGGTGATCCCGGTCTTGGCGAGCTCGAGCCCGAGCGCCTTGGTGAACCCGACAACGCCGTGCTTGGACGCCGAATACGGCGCACCGTGCACGACGCCCTGTTTGCCTCCGGTGGAGGCGATATTGACGATGCGCCCGCTGCCGCGCTCGAGCATGCCGCCTGCGGTCAGCGCCGCTTTTGTCATCAGGAAGACGCTGTTGAGGTTGGTGTTGATCACGTCGAACCACAGCTCGTCGGTCACCTCGGCGGTCACCCCGCCACCGCTGCGGCCCGCGTTGTTGACCAGAATGTCGATCGGACCGTACCGACCGACACCCGCCTCGACGTACTCCCGCACCTGCGCGGGGTCGCCGACATCGCAGACAGCGCCGTCGACCTCATTGCCCTCTTCCTGCAGGTCCTTGATGGTATCGGTCAGCCGCTCCTGATCCCGGGCGCAGATGAACACCGAGATACCCTGACCAGCAAGACTTTTGGTGATTTCCAGACCCATGCCACTGGTCGCTCCTGTCACCAGCGCGACGCGCCGACTTTCCGCCATGACTCCTCCATCGCTCGAATATTCGAACTCGCCCGGTTTCTTCGACCTCCAGACTCGTCCGGGCTCCTATAGCTCTGGTCAACCCCGTCGCAGGGCAGGCCACCACTCGAGCAGGGCTCTAGCGTGATCGGTCACCGTGGCAGCAGAGATCCCCGCCGCACCAGGAGCGAACATGACCACCGTCGCCGCCCGGACCGAGTTGTACGCCGAGGTTCAGCAGTTCTACGCCGATCAGATGCAGCGGCTCGATGACCGCGATATCCCCGGCTACGCCGAAACCTTCACCGAGGACGCGGAATTCGAACACACACCGGGCCGCCCTCCGGCCCGGACCAGGGCACGCATCGTGGCGGATCTCGTCGAGTTCCACAAGCGGTTCGAGACCGATCCGATGCAGCGCAGGCATTGGTTCAACATGATCAATCTGCAGCCTCAGGAGGATGGCACCATCGTGTCCACGGCCTACTGCCTGGTCGTCAAGATCCGTCCCGGCAGCGCACCGGAGATCAATCCGAGCACCGTCGTCCACGACGTTCTGGTCCGGGTCGATGGCAACCTGCTCACCCGATCGCGGCGGGTCACGCACGACTGAACACTTTGACGGCTGTAAACGCGCACGAAGGGCCCCGGGCAGCAGTTCGAGCCACCCGGGGCCCTTGCCATTTCCACGACTGCACTCGAATGGTCTGCGGCACAGCTATTTTCATGCGCCGCAGGTCGGCCGGGAATCGTTGGCGCAGGCCCCGATCGGCCGCTTGTCGGCTCGGGGCCTGCGCTGGACGGTGGATGGTGTCAAGCCATCTCTGGCACACGCAGATGAGCGAAGCCCAGCTCGAACTCCGCGACCTCGAGCACGCTGGCACCGGAAGTTCGGGCCGCCGCGGTCCTGATCCGCTTCGCCGGTTCGCGGCTGTTGTCCAGCGCCTCGCGGTTTGCCCAGACCATCGCGCCCACCGCGCGGTCGGTGGCCCGATCGACGAACAGACTGGAGCTGCAGAATCCGTCCATCGTCTCGGCCTGGGGCAACACGCTCATCTTGACCGTGTCGATCAGCCGATCGATCTCACCCGGACCGGCCTGCAGCCACGTGCACCGAGTGCATGCGCCGTCGCTGGACAGTTGATCACGATGCATGAGCGCGATTTCCCATTCCTGGACCAGATCGACCTGGCCGTTGAGCGCCTGAGCCACACCGGCACGCAGTGCCTTGACCTGGCCTCTGCTGTCATGCATCGCGGCCTCGGATTCCCACGCCGACGTGGCGATGCAGCGTCCTGATCCCCTGTCGACCAGCAACGACAGGCCCACCCACCCCTCGAGCTCGGGCATCGACGGCATCGCCTCATCGCGCAGGTATGCGATCCCGGAGTCGATCGACGACGGCTGGGCCGCAATTGTGCTTGAACGTGCGTACACGGGTTACCTCCACCCTGTCAGGGCGGCACCCCGGTGGCGCCACCGGACATATTCACCCTCCTCCACGGTGCGCGCGAGCACAATGGCTCAGGTCGCGCAACTCGACATTCCAGACCAGGACCAGCCGTACTTGCGCACTACGGCCCGGCAGCGAACGATTAGCTATGCGGCGGCTGCCTTCGCGGGCCGTGCGGTCCCACAACCCTCGGTGGACCACGAGGCGTCGGCCCCGCGACGATGCGGAGTGGTCACTCCACACGAGGAGGACTCGATGTTCATCCAAGTCATTCAAGGCAAAGCCGCCGATCCGGACCGATTACGTCGATGCATGGACCGGTGGACCGAAGAACTGCAACCGGGAGCCGTCGGCTACCTCGGAACAACCTGCGGACTGTGCGATGACGGAACATTCATCGCGCTGGCACGATTCGAATCCGAAGAGGCGGCACGACGCAACAGTGCGCGCCCCGAGCAAGGCGCCTGGTGGGCCGAGACCGAAAAGTGCTTCGACGGACCTGTCACATTCATGGACTGCCCCGCGGTGACCCAGTGGCTGGGGGGCGGCTCCGACGAAGCCGGCTTCGTACAAGTCATGGAGGGCCACACCCGCGACGCAGGCCGAATGCACGAATTGCTGACGCAGGGCGCCGATCGTGTGCACGAACTACGCCCGGAAATCCTCGGCGGCACCTTGGCGACCTTCGGCGGCGACGGATACGTCGAGGCGGTCTACTTCACCTCCGAAGCCGAAGCTCGAGCCGCCGAGGAGATCGAGATCCCCGACGACCTGAGGTCATTGTTCGAAGAGGAAAGCAAACTCATGGGCGAGGTCGAATACTACGACCTACACCGACCGATGCTGGTCTCACCACCGAGGTAACCCACCGACATCAGACGCACCCGTCCTCGGGACCGCACCCCTTCTGCCTGCCCGCAAGGGTGCAGATCCCGAGAGCCGGTGCAGCAGTGGGTGCAACCGGTTCGGCCGGCCTGCGGACCACCACGTCACAACCGGCCCAATGCCTTATCCCGGAAGGCAATCTCATCGGCGGCGACTGCGAACTACGAGCTCGGCGCCTTGGCCACATCGCCGAGGCTTCGGACCAGCTGCCGAAATTCGTCACCGCCACAGACGCAGGGCCGCCATCAACGCAATGGCCGAGACCGAGGCTGGTTCCGAGTGCGGCAGGGACCGGACGTCGCATTGCTGTCGTCGCACTACATGCCGACGCAGTCGATGATCGGGGCGGGATAGTCTTCGGGATTGATGTTTTCTCGCCATGGAGTGTGAATGGTGGCGGCGGGTAGGTGAGCGAGTTCGGGGATCCAGCGGCGGACGTATGCGCCGCCGGGGTCGTAACGTTCGGCTTGGCGTAGCGGGTTGAGCACGCGGTTGGGACGAGTGTCGGTGCCGGTGCCTGCGGCCCACTGCCAGTTGAGCTGATTGTTCGCCAGGTCTGCGTCGACCAGCCAGTGCTGGAAGTGGTCTGCGCCGATGCGCCAGTCCACGCGGAGGGATTTGGACAAGAAGCTAGCTGTGATCAGTCGGGCGCGGCCCGGCATCCAGCCCTCTGCGCGCAGTTGACGCATCGCCGCGTCGACAACGGGGTAGCCGGTGCGGCCCTCGCGCCATGCGTCGACGGCCTGGGGATCGTCGCGCCACTCGATCCGGCGGGGGCGGTAATCCGAGCGGGCGGTGTCAGGGCGGGCGGCCAGCAGTTGATGGTGGAAGTCGCGCCATGCCAGTTGCCGGGCGAAGGCATGGCCGCCCGTGGTCGACATGTCGACCCGGTGCACCACCTCCACCGGGGACACGCAGCCGAAGTGCAGATACGGCGACAGCCGCGAAGTGGCGTCGGCGGAGAGGTCGTCGTTGCTGCGCTCGTAGCCACCGATCGGGCCGGACAGCCAGTCCCGCATGATCTTTCGGCCCGTGGTCTCGCCGCCGACGGACAGCTGGGGCGATGTCGCCCCGACGCAGATATCGTCGGGCTCCGGCAATGGCAGTCCGGCTACCTCGGGCAGGGACAGTTTGCGCGGTCTGCCGAGCGGCTCGCGTCGGTGAGCCTGCGCCCATCGCCGGAAATACGGTGTGAACACCGCGAAGTGGTCACGTCCTGTCGAGGGGACCAACTCTTCCGGATCTGCGGCGGTGATCGAGACGGCATGCGTGTGCAGCAGACAACTGCGCCGCTCGAGCCGCACCCGCAGCGCATCTTCGCGCCTGCGGCTGTATCCGCTCACATCGGCAGCGATATGCACGCTGCCGGCGTGCACCTGCGCGACCACTCGGTCGACCTCGGTGACGACATCACCGCGCCGCACCACCAAACGTCCTCCGATGGCGCGCAATTCGGCATCGAGCTCGCCGAGCGCGGCGGCCAGAAACCGGGCCCGGTTCGGCGCGGGAATGCGCCCGGACAGGATCTTCTCGTCGACGACGAACAGCGGCACGATCGCGGCGCCCTCGCGATACGCCGCGGTCAGCACAGGGTTGTCACGCACCCGCAGGTCGCGGGTAAACAGTGCGATCGTGACGGTCATCGTGTCACCGCGCACAATGGTGCGATATCGGTCCGGCCACCTGTTGTCGGTGAGGTCAGATACAGACAGGAATTCTGGCCCACGGCATCGATGGCGGCCCGAACCTGTTGCCACTGAGCGGTATCCAGTACCCGGTCGCGAGCGAGGACGAAGCCGGAGGTTCGGCTCGGATCGGTGACCAGGGCCCACGAGTACGCCTCGTCCAACGCGGTGACAATGTAGTTGGTCGGACCTTCCAGTCCATCCTGGGTGGGCACCCCGGGAAAGCTGACGTGCAGCTGCGCGCCGGTCGTCCGATCATTGACCGTTGCGGTGCCGGTGATTTCGTTGAGCGAATTCACCCACGTGGTGCACGTGTTGTGCACGGAGATATTGCCCTGCGGGTCGAGCGCGTAGGTGGCCCGCGTATCGCGGGCGCAGGCAAGGTTGAAGAACTGCGGCACAGCGGCCAGTTGATTCCAGGTGCCGAGATACCGGTCGAGGTCGAGATACGGAACCGGCGCGGGGGCCTCGATCGGCGATACCGCCGGGCCGGCGACCGCGGTTCCCGCGGCCGTAGTGATGGCGATCAGCGCCGAAGCCACTCCAGCCGCGAGGCAACCGGAATGCCGGCTGGTTCGAATTGGGGTCATGCGAACTCCTCTGATTCGACGACTTCGACCATAGTAGCGCATAACGATGCATAATTGATGCATACCCTGCTCACGGGAAGGAGGATCTATGACGACGATGTGGCTGCCGCGTGTGGCGGGCGCGGCAACCGCGGCATACGGACTCGCGGTGACCGCACGTCCCGCGTTCTTGCTCGGGCCGTGCGGCTGGAGTTCGGACGACCCCGCCGCGCGAGCCCTCGCGCGGATGGTGGGCCTGCGCGATGCCGCCTCGGGCCTTGCGCTCGTCGCAGCGCCGGGACCAGGCGCGATGCGGCTTGCGATCGCCGTACGGGCGTGCTCGGACCTGGCCGACACCGTGGTGGTCGGCACCACCTTGCGCGGGCAGACCCAGCGTGCGAAGGCCATCGCGGTGACGGCAGGCTGGGGCCTGCTCTGCGCCGCGACGGCGGCCGCCACCGTGCGGCGATGAACGCCGGGTCGGGCAGTCGCGGTCAGAATCGACGCACGGGCTCCCGGCCGTGACGAAGCGCGAGAACGGGACCGGGCAGAATGGTGCGATGTCCGCCGGTACCGTTCCCGCCTCCGACGCGGCCGGATACACGGTGCGCGCCGTCGCCGACCGACTCGGCATCCCGACGGCCACCCTGCGAAGCTGGAATCGGCGCTACAACATCGGCCCGCCGCAGCAGCGGCCCGGAAAGCACCGCCTCTACACCGAGACCGACATCGAGGTGCTCGGCCGTATGCTCGCCCTCATCAGAGATGGGGCGACGCCCGCGGGCGCGGCGGCGGTAGTGCGTGGCGCCACACCGACACTCGGAGATCGTGCAGCACTGTTGTTCGCGGCCTTCGCGCTCGACGCGACGACGGTGTGCGACCGGCTCGCCGCCCACGTCCGTGCCTTCGGTGTGGTGGACACGTGGGATCAGTTGTGCCGCCCGGCTTTTGCCGACATCGTCGCGCGCCAGCACGCCGGCGAGGGCTGCATCGACGTCGAACACCTGTTGTCGTGGTGCATCACCTCGGTCCTGCACCGCACCAACCCGCCGCCCGAAGGGCCGACTTCGAGACCGGTCGTGCTGGCCTGCACCAGCGGTGAGACGCATGCGCTGCCGCTCGAGGTCCTGCGCGCGGCCCTTGCGGAGCGCGGTGTCGGAGCGTGGATGCTCGGCGCCGATGTCCCGACCACCGCGCTGACCGACGCCCTTGCCAGGCATGACCGCTCTGCGTGCGCAGTGCTGTGGTCACAGCAGGAATCGACCGCGCTGACCTCAGCGGTGCGCGCATGCGTCGCCGCGGGAGCCGGAGTGTTCGTCGGCGGCCCCGGCTGGGACGCGGTTATCCTGCCCGACTCGGTCGTCCGGCTCGATAGCCTCACCGATGCCGCCGACCGCCTGAGCTGATTCGTTCGCCCTCGCGAACCGCGTACGACCCGAGGGTGCCGTGTCCCATCGGCGTCGCCGCGTCGCCGCTCTGTCCCGTCGGCGTTGCCACGGCGCACAGATTTGCTGACTCCACGCCACCGCTGCGTGCCCGACAGCCACGTTGCTCGATCCGCGACGGTCACACCCGACCGCCGAGGCGCGGTCTCCGAAATACCCCGACAACCATTGCTCGCCGGTCGGGCGAAGTGCCCGAATTTCGGCATTGGTAGCCCGCTCACGCAAAACGATGCATAATTGATGCATCGCTACGTGGGCGCGTCCACCGAACGGCGAATGCCGGTTCCGCCGACGACTCCGCCGGCGCGGCGCTGCGACCCGATCGCCGCGGAATTCAGCCTCCGACCAGCGGATCGTCCGGCACCGCCTGCGGAGAGAAGGAGCACGATGATCGAGCACACCGATCCGATGAACGACCTCCGGCAAGTTGCCGTCATCGGCAGCGGAGTGGCCGGACTGACAGCAGCCTGGGTGCTCTCGCGTTCGGCCGGAGTGACCCTGTACGAGGCAGACGCTCGCCTCGGCGGTCATGCGGACACCCACCGGATCACCGTGCGCCGCGGCACAGACGTCCACGTCGATACCGGTTTCATCGTGCACAACGAGCGCACATACCCGACTCTGCTGCGCCTGTTCGGCGAATTGGGCATTGCGACACAGGATTCGAATATGAGCATGTCGGTAAAGTGCGAGGGCTGCGGCCTGGAATACGCGGGCGCTCGTGGACTCGGCGGATTGTTCGCCGACGCCCGCTCGCTGCGCAACGGCCGTTACCTGCGACTGCTGACCGAGGTGCCACGGTTCCATCGGCTCGCACGTGCCGAACTCGACGCCGGACCCGAGTCCGACCGCACGCTGGGGGAATGGGTACGAGCCACCCGTTTCTCCGCCTACTTCGTCACGCACTTTCTGACGCCATTGGTCGCCGCGGTGTGGTCGTGCGACCCGGTGACAGCCCTGCGCTACCCGGCCCGATACCTCTTCACCTTCCTCGACCACCACGGCATGCTGACGGTGTTCGGCTCCCCCACTTGGCGCACGGTCACCGGCGGATCTGCCACCTACGTGAACGCCGTCGCTCAGCAACTCGACACGGTGCTGCGCTCGACCCTGGTGCGGGCGGTGCACCGACTCCCCGATGGTGTCGCAGTCCGTGACGAAGCAGATGACCTGCGCGTCTTCGACGCCGCAGTCATCGCCACCCACCCGGATCAGGCGCTCGATATCCTCACCGAACCGACCGCCGCCGAGTACGAAATCCTCTCCGCCATACCCTATTCGGTGAACCACACGGTGCTGCACACCGACGAGTCGGTGCTGCCGAGAGCGCGACGGGCGCGAGCCTCATGGAACTATCGACTGCCTTCGTGCACCGCGCTGGCCGATCGTGTCCTGGTCAGCTACGACCTCACCCGATTGCAGCGACTCGCAGGCACGGATCGACGCTTCCTCGTCACCCTCGGCCCGCACGACCGCATCGACGGGAACCTGGTCGTGGATCGAATGATCTACCAACATCCGCAATACACTCCGGCGTCGGTTGCGGCACAGCGCAGACTCGGTGAAATCGGCGATGCCCGACTGGCATTCGCCGGCGCTTATCACGGTTGGGGGTTCCATGAGGACGGCGCTCTGTCGGGCCTGCGCGCTGCCGAGCGGCTTGGTGCGCGGTGGACGAACAGGCCCGCGACAACGGTGCGAGCATCATGACGGCGAGCATCATCCGTACGCACATCCGTCATGTCCGCGTCACGCCGTTACGACACGAGTTCCGCTATCGCAGCTACAGCTGGCTGATCGATCTCGACGATATGCCCAGGTTGCCGCGCTGGCTGCGGACTATCGCGACATTCCGATCTGCCGATCATCTCGGCGACCCGACTCGGTCGCTGCGTGCGAACGTCGAGGACTTCCTCGACAGTGAAGGTATCGACTTACACGGCGGCCGAATCCTCATGCTCACCAACGCACGGGTATTCGGCTATGTGTTCAATCCACTCACGCTGTTCTGGTGCCGGGACAACACCGGCGCGGGCGTCTGTGTCGTCGCCGAGGTGCACAACACCTACGGCGGGCGGCACTGCTACCTCGTCCGCCTCGACGAACACGCGCGGGCGCGCACGCCCAAGAAGTTCTATGTCTCGCCCTTCAACGAAGTGCGCGGCGAGTACCACATGCGATTGCCGGAACCGGACGAGCGGCTGCGAATATCCATCGTGCTCAGCGACGGCGGACCGATCTTTTCCGCCTCGATGACCGGGCGTTGCCGTCCCGCAACCATCCGTACCATTCTTCGCGCGATAGTGGCGGCACCCTTTGCGCCACTTGTGGTTTCGGCGCGCATTCGCTGGCAGGGCATGCGCCTGTGGGCGCGCCGCCTGCCCGTCGTTCCCCGACCAACCCCTGCACTGACGGAGTCTTCGCGGTGAGCATCGAATCGCATTCCACGTCCGATTGCGCATCCGCGCAGCAGCTTCCTTCCTATCCCGAAGTCGAGCACGTGCCCACCGGGATTCGCGCGGGCATTGCCGCAGCAGTGGCCAACAGACTATTCGGACACGCCGTGCGCGATCTGCCGATCAGGGTCGAGTACCCCGACGGAACGGTCCTCGGCCGCAATGCGGTGCGGCCGGATCAGCCCCGGCTGATCCTGCACCGGCCCGACGATTTCTTCGCGCGCCTCGGCAGCGGCGGGTTGATCGGATTCGGCGAGTCCTACATGGCGGGCGATTGGTCGGCCCCCGATCTCACCGCCGCCATGACGGTGTTCGCACGACATGTGGACACACTGGTGCCCGCGCCGCTCCAGCGACTACGTCGCTTATATGTCGCGAAACACCCTGCTGCGCAGCGGAATAACGAATCGAACACCCGCGGCAATATTGCCAGACACTACGACCTGTCCAATGACTTCTTCGCACTGTTTCTCGACGAAACACTGACCTACTCCAGCGCGCTGTTTCCCACGCTGTCGCCACGGCCGCAATGGAACGACCTTGCCGCGGCCCAGCGCGCGAAAATCGATAGGCTGCTCGACCTTGCCGGTGTCGGTCTCGGTACTCGCGTCCTCGAAATCGGCACCGGCTGGGGCGAATTGGCGCTGCGCGCAGCGCAGCGCGGCGCGGCAGTGCGCTCGGTGACACTCTCCGCGCAGCAGCGGGCGCGGGCGCTCGACCGGGTCGCGGCGGCCGGCCTGGCCGACCGGGTGACCATCGATCTGCTCGACTACCGGCACGTCGAAGGAAGCTACGACGCGGTGGTGTCGGTAGAGATGATCGAAGCCGTCGGTTACGAATATCTGGATACCTACTTCCGAACCATCGATCGCCTGCTCGCACCGGGTGGACGAGTGGCGATCCAATCGATCACCATGCCGCACCACCGGATGGCGGCTACCCGCAACACCTACACCTGGGTGCAGAAGTACATCTTTCCCGGCGGGTTCCTGCCCTCGACCCGGCTGCTGCGCGAAGTGGTTGCCCGAAGTACCGGATTGGTTGTGCGCGAACAGCTATCGATGGGCGAGCACTACGCGCACACATTGCGCCTGTGGCAGCAGCGATTCGACTCCCGACCGGACCGTGTCTCCGAACTCGGCTTCGACCCGATGTTCCGCAGGATGTGGCGGTTGTATTTGGCGCATGCCGAGGCGGGGTTTCGCTGCGGCTATCTCGATGTCCAGCAGTTGCTGCTCACCCGCACGGAGCCGGTCGGCTAGGCGGGCACGCGGCCGAGCAGATGTCGCAGTGTCGACTCCAGATCCGGCCTACGGAAGACGTGACCTGCCGCTTGCAGCCGAGCGGGCTCGACTCGTTGGCTCGCCGTCGCCAGCTCCCGCGCTCCTTGCGCGCCCAGCAGCAAGCCGGGACCGAACTCCGGCACCGGGAGCAGCGCGGGCCTGCGCAGCACGGCGGCCAGGATCCTGGTGTAGTCGATGTTCCGAACTGGCTGTGGTGCAACGGCATTCACCGGACCGGACAGATCGTCCTGCCACAGCGCTCGGTGATAGACGTCAACCAGGTCATCGATCCCGATCCAGGAAAGCCACTGGTGGCCGTCACCGATCCGGCCGCCCAGCCCAGCCGCGAACAGTGGCCGCAACAACCGCAGCGTGCCACCGCGCGGCGACTGCACGATGCCGGTGCGCACCGACACCACCCGGACGCCTGCCGCGGCGGCGGGGGCGGTGGCCGCCTCCCAGTCCGCGACGACATCGGCAAGAAAACCGTCGCCACGAGAAGCGTTCTCGCGCAGCACTTCCTCGCCGCTGTCGTAGCCGTAGTAGCCGATCGCGGAGGCACCGATAAAGGTGGGCACGCCCGCGCGGCCGACGAGCTCGGCGAGTTTGCGGGTCGGCTCGATGCGGCTCTCGACGATCGCTCGCTTGTGCTCCTCGGTGAACCGACCCGCGATCGACGCACCGGCCAGGTGCACCACCGCATCGACACCGTCGAGCAGATCAGGGGCCGGATCTGCGGGGTCCCAGCGTCTTTCGCTCGTGCTGCGGGGTGTGTGGCGGACCAGAGAAATGACAGCGTGCCCGCCGGTGGTGAGGAACGCGGCCAACGCCGAGCCCACCAACCCGGATGCACCGGTTATCGCGATGATCGACGGCGCGAAACCCACCCGCGCGGCCCGGCGGTGCGCGGTGAGGTCGTCGGCGACCTGCCGGTACCGGTAGTCGAACATCGATCGCAGTGCGAACGCGGGCACCGGCGACTCCACGCGATCGACGATCCGGGTGTGGTCATCATCGACGACCTCGAAATCGTGCGTATGCCGCCACCGCAGCAGCAATCCGGCGGGCAGGGACGCGAGGCCGTCTACGGCGATCGTGTCCACGAAACGATGCGGCGGTTCATAGCCCCTCGGATCATGCCTCGCGACCCAGCGCAGCCCACCCGGCAGGCCGAGCACCGCCTGACCGTCCTGTATCGAGCCCGCCTCCGCCAGCAGCGACACCGGCTGCCACGGCGGCGCCAGCCGGGCGAACGCCCCTGGTCTGGCGTACCAGGCGAATACCTCGGCCCGGGGAACGGCGACGACGCTCGAACACTCGATGCCCATCCCACGACTGTAGTCACGATCAGTTCGCTTGCAACGTTTATGCATCGTTCACCGGCAAAATGTCGGATCACCAGCACAATGACGACATGACCGCTCTATCCGGAGCCCCGAAGCTCGACACTCTGCTCGACCGGACGATCGTTCCCGGATACACCCGCCTCGGCGTTGTCCTGCGCCGCCGCAGCCGGCCCGCCGATCCGGAACCCGGCGCACTGCGCGGCGCCACCGCCATGGTGACCGGCGCGAATTCGGGCATCGGCAAGGCAATCGCCGAGGCACTGGCCGGACTCGACGCATCGGTGATTCTTGCCGTGCGCGATCGGATACGCGGCGAACGCGCCCGGCGCGACATCCTCACGACACACCCCGACGCCGATCTGACCGTCACGGAATGCGATATCGCAGACCTGGCCAGCGTGACGGAATGCACCGAAGGCCTCTGCGAGCGACTGCCGAAACTCGACATACTGATCCACAACGCGGGCGTGCTGCCGCCCGAACGCGCCGAGACGGCCGACGGGCACGAACTGACTCTGGCGACCCACGTGCTCGGCCCGCTGTTGCTCACCGATCGACTCGCCGCCCTACTGAACGCTGCCGGCGACCCGCGGGTGATCTTCATGTCCTCAGGCGGCATGTACACCCAGCCGCTGGCCGTCGACGATCCCGAGTACCGCAAGGGCCGTTACCGCGGCGCGACCGCCTACGCCCGCACCAAACGCATGCAGGTGGCCTTCACCCCGATCCTTGCTGAATACTATGGCCCCCAGGGTATTTCGCTCTACAGTATGCACCCGGGCTGGGTCGACACACCCGGCGTCGCTGCCGCGCTGCCCGGATTCCATCGCCTGATCGGTCCGTTGCTGCGCACTCCGGCCGAGGGCGCGGACACCGCCGTCTGGCTGGCCGCGGCCACGCCGACCCCACCGTCCGGCCAGTTCTGGCACGACCGCCGCCCTCGACCCGAGCACTACCTACGCCGCACCCACTACACCAACGGCGAGCTGTGGCGGCTCTGGCTGGACTGCAGGCAGGCGGCCCGCATCGACATCGATTGAGCGGGCCGCGCAGCCTCACATCACGAACGGAATCAACGCCTTCCGGTCGGCCGGATAGTCGGCGAACTTCTCGCGGTACCACCTATGGGTCGCAAAGGCGCGCGGCACCAGGTTGCCCGCGGTGATCAGGAAGATCACCACACCGGCCAGCGACCAGGTCAACAGCGCGAAGCCGGCCCAGGCGAGCAGCTCGCCGAGGTAGGCGGGACTGGTGACGAATCGGAATCCGAAGCCGTAGGGAATCCGGTATTCCGCCGCGCCGGGGTCGTTCTTGTCACGCAGGTTGCGCACAATCGCCTCGGAGCGGACCAGCAGGGTGAACCCGCAGAGATAGATCACAACGCCGATGAGGAAACGCGGATCGGTCAGCCAGCCGGTGCCGTACTGATGCTTGTAGTCGTGACTGAAGAATGCGCCGTTCAGGTAGCCGTGCAGCGCGGTCACGAACATGCCCATACCGAGTACCGAGACGTTGAAACTGCTGCGCTTGCCGGGCACCTGCCGAATGGACAGCGGGAAGAACCAGCCGCGATTTCCGTAGTGCATGAGCCAGATCAGTGCGAGCACCAGCGACGTCGGCTCGAATCGGTCCGGGCCGGTCAGATAGAACACCGCGAACACCACCGTCGCCGGTATTTCCATCAACCACCAGCCGAGCTTCGGGTTGAGGTTGAAACCGACCTTCGTGGTGGCGAAGCGGCCGTACGGGCTCTGCGTGAAAAGCCCACCGACCAGCACGAATGCCGCGAACCCGAAGGCGATCGTCAGCACCGTGTCGTAGGCGGTGTTCCCGGTGTACCAGTCCATCGAGATCCTTTGTCGGGCGTTGCGCCGGACACTTCCGCTGACTTCCGGCGCCAAAATTAGAACATGTTCTACCATGTGTTCGAGTCACGACCCGCGACAACGGAGGAACTGTCATGCCGCTGGATCCGACGGCCACCGACCTGCTCGCCGCCGTAGCGGCCTCGCCGCGCGCCGTCGCCGCCCATGACCGCGCGGCCTGGGTGGGGCTGTTCAGCACCGACGCCGCCGTCAACGATCCGGTCGGCTCGCGGCCGCATATCGGTCGCGCCGCGATCGAGCGCTTCTACGACACCTTCATCGGCCCGAACACCATCGCCTTCCGGGTCGAGCGCGATCTCGTCGGCCCGCCGACCGTGGTCCGAGACCTACTGATCGAGACCACGATGTCGACCGGCGCCACCGTCGCGGTCCCGATGCACCTGCGCTACGACCTCGTCGAAGAAAACGGCGTCTGGAAAATCACCCGCCTGGCCGCACACTGGGAATTGGCCGCGATGATCGCGCAGCTACTGCGCACCGGGTTGCCGGGCCTGGGCGCCGCGCTGAAACTCGGCCCGCAGTTGATCGCCAATCAGGGCATCGGCGGCGCCGTCGGGATGATGCGCGGACTCTTCGGAGTCGGCCGCACGGGCAAACGCGTCGCGACCCGACTCTTCACCGCCGCGGCGGCGATGGACATCAGCCACGTCCGCGGCCTGCTCGACTACGACAGTGTCATCGAGTTTCCCGCGGGCACGCCGGTCTCGGTGGAGGAATTCACCAATCGTGCACGAAACCTGAAGTGGGACAAGCTGATCGCCGCCGGTCGCACCGTCACCGCCAGCATAGAACTGGGCCCGGTGCACGGTGTCGCGTTCATCGAATTCACCTCCAGGGCGGGGCAGATCAGCGCGATCCGGGTGTTCACCGACGCCTGAGCACTCCGAACGAACACCCGGCCGATCGAGTTGAGCACTCGCCCGATCGGACCGAGCGCCGGTTCGAACGGACCGAATACCCGCCCTATTGGATCGAGCACCAGCCCAGTCGGACCGACGATCAATCGGACCGATCACTGGTTCGATCAGGACGCCCGCTCACCCGTATCGCGCGACTCCCCCGGCGGCTCGAAGCCAGGCCCTTGACGTGGATCGATATCGCGCGGGTCGATCGGCTCATGGCAGTGCTCGCACACCAGGACAGGCGCGGCCGGATGTCCACACGAGCGATGCTCGAGCGTCAGTGGCGGGCCGCCGGGGTCGGCGAGATGCCGATCGCCCCAGGCCATCATCGCCATCATCATCGGATACAGATCGCGGCCGCGTGCGGTGAGGCGATAGTCGATCCGACCGCCGCCTTCGTCGATGCGCTCGAAGATCTCGGCGTCGACGAGCAAACGCAGCCGATTGGTCAGCAGATTGCGGTTGGTGATGCCGATATTGCGGGCGAACTCGCTGAAACGGTGCACCCCGAAGAACGCCTCCCTGATCACGAGGATCGTCCAGCGATCGCCGAGTAGCTCGACGACGCGCTGTATCGAATCGTTTGCGGGAGGCCGAATCTTCACCGACTCATACTCCCATCCCTTTCTTCTAGTATTGCAATCCTACTATCAGTAGGATATCAATACCATCGAAGATTGATGGACCCACGGTGGCTCCCGAGCCGGATTGGTGCACAGCCATGACGATGAGCGAACGAACCGACAGCACCACCACCTATCGACGGCTGCTCGACCCGGCGGTGCGGGCGAACCCCTACCCGATATACGCCCAGGTACGGGCGGGCGGCCCGTTCCGGATCGGAACCGCGCCGGTCGTGATCGTGTCGAGCCACGCGGACTGCACGGCGATGCTGCGCCACCCGAACGCCAGCGTCGACCGCTCACTGACCCGAGTGCAGCTGGAGACGATGCCGATGTTGGCCTCCTCGGCCACGGAAGATGCTGTCCGCCAGTCCAAACCGTCGTTTCTGTTCCTCGATCCGCCCGACCACACCCGGCTGCGCCGACTGGTGTCGAAGGCCTTCACGCCACGGGTCGTCGCGCAGCTGGAACCACGGATCAGCGCGATCGTGGACGACACCCTCGATCGGGTCGCCGTGACCGGTACCTTCGATGTCGTCGCCGATCTCGCCTATCCACTGCCGGTCACCGTCATCTGCGAACTGCTCGGCGTGCCACTCACCGACGAGCCACAACTGCGGCAATGGTCGTCACTATTGGCCCGCACCCTGGACCCGACCTCCCGCACCGCCACCGAGCATCAAGCCGACCCCGGTGAATTACAGGCGGCGGGAACGGAACTGAACGCCTACTTCGAAGACCTGACCCGGCGCAGGCGCGGCAATCCAGGGCCGGACCTGTTGTCGCAGTTGATCGCCGCCGAGGACGCGGGCGACACACTCAGCCACGACGAGCTCATCTCCACCTGCGCGCTGCTACTCATCGCAGGCCACGAGACCACGGTCAACCTCATCTCCAATGCGATCCTCGCCCTGCTGCGCCACCCCGGACACCTCGCGGCGCTGCGCGCCGATCCGGAGCAGGCCGCCGGCGTCATCGAGGAAACATTGAGGTATGACCCTCCGGTACAAATGATTCCGCGCATCGCCGCCGCGGCTATGCGGATCGGCGACATGGACATCGACCGTGGCGACCTGGTCCTGATGCTGATCGCCGCCGCACACCGTGATCCCGCCGTCTTCACCGACCCGGACCGTTTCGACCCCACCCGCGACAACCGTCATCTCGCCTTCGGGCTCGGTGCGCATTTCTGCCTCGGCGCTCCACTGGCCAGGCTCGAAGGACGCGTCGCGGTGACCAGGTTCGCACAGCGGGTCCGATCCCCCGGCTGCGCCATCGATCCGCCGCCGTACCGCGCGCACGTCAACCTACGGGGACCGGCGGCGATACCGCTCGATTTCGCCGAGATCACACCGCGGCAGTAGATTCGGCGCCCCTGACGGCCTCGGGCTGCACCGCAAGGGGTTCCGGGTCGGAGTCGGCCTTTTCGGTCCATCCCGGCGGACCGAACACGTAACCGATTCGGCCCCTCCAGGTTTCGGCATTGCGAACGTCGCCGATCAATCCCGCCAGCTCGTGGAAATTGACCCGCAGCGGGTTGTCGGTGGCGATGTTCTTCGTCAGGCCGTAACGGATCGGTTCGGATTCGGCGGCAAAGCTGCCGAACATCCGGTCCCAAACAATGAAGATGCCGCCGTAGTTCCTGTCGATATAGGGCTGGTTCGAGCCGTGGTGGATCCGGTGATGCGCGGGCGTATTGAACAGGAACTCGATCGGCAGCCCCAGCGTGCCGACCCGCTGGGTGTGGATCGGGAACTGGTAGAGCAATCCGATGGTCTGCAGCAAGAAGATCATCCACGGCGGCAGGCCGATCAGGGCCGCAGGCACCCACGCCAGCCCGCGCACCATGTTGGCCACCGGATGCAGCCATGGCAGCCGCAGCGCGGTGGAGAGATTGAAGTACTCGCTGGAGTGGTGGACGCTGTGCGCGGTCCACAGCAGCCGCACCCGATGGTCGGCGCGATGCGCCCAGTAATAACAGAAATCGGTGACCACCAACCCGAGCACCCACACCCACCAGCTCTTCGGCGACAGGTGCAACGGAGTCACCGTGGCAGCGACCAGCACCGCGGAGAACGGCAGCAGGTAATGCATGAGCGGTTTGACGAGCCTGCCGAGGGTGAACGTCGCCAAGTTGGCGGCGGTGTCACGCCCTGCGCTGGTGTTGTCGGATCGGTCGGGATCGCGGCGATACGAGATCCACTCGACCACCATCAGCAGCACGAATGCCGGTAACGCGTAGCCCAACAAGTCCACACGGCCCATGAGATCTCCTTCACTTTCCCGCCGGTCACGGCCACGCTACGGGCCGCGGCCATGACAGTCATCGCGCCGCCGAGGGACGCACCATCCCCCGCTCGGGGGACGCGCGGCGCACCGTCCGAGGGCAGAGTTGACGCACAGCAGTTCCGGCGAGGTGCGTCGGCGGCTGGGTAGGATCGCCCGCGAACAACTCGGCCGGTATCGGTGAGTTCGTCGGATCGGGCCGACCGATACTGCCGGATGATGTGGGAGGTGGCGGCCGGTGGACGTGAGCAGGTCGTTGGCCCGCCAGTCGCTGGTGGTCGCGGTGGTCGCCGCGATGATCGACACTGTGGTCCTGGCCCTGTGCGGTGTCTTCGCCGTAGCGCCGTGGCAGGCGACCGCAGTGGCGGTCGGTGTCGCCGCCGCCGATCTCGCGCTGGCCGCGTCGCCGCGTACCGCAGGCATCGTTGCGGTCGGCCAGGTTGCCCTACGGCTGTTGGAGGCGCTACTGCTGCATCGGCACGGCTTCGCGGCACGATTCGCCGATGTCGGATTCCTGGTTGCCGGTTATCGCGCGGGCGCGTGGATGGTGGGCCCGACCTCCGTTTCGACAGTCCTCACACTGTGCTCCGGTTTCGCGGCCGCGCACCTGCTCGTCGGCAGCACCACCTCACACGACTGGCGGCTGCTGCTTGCGACGACGGTGTCGGTGGGTGTGGTGCCCTGGTTGGTCGGCCGATACACCGCGGCACGCGGTGCGTATATCGCGGAGCTCGAGCAGCAAGCGCAGTTGCGCAAGCAGGAACAGCAGGTCGCGCTCGAGCGCGCGGTCGCCGATGAACGCGCCGCCATCGCGCGCGATCTGCATGACGTGATTTCCCACCATGTCAGTGCCATCGGCATCCATGCGGGCGCCGCGCGAATCGCCCTTGCCGACTCCGGAAATGGTCCGGCCACCACGTCTTTGACCGCGGTGGAAACGAGTAGCAGGGCCGCGATGGTCGACCTGCGTCGGCAACTGGATCTGCTGCACGGCCGCGACGACGACGGCCAGCGCCAACCCGGGCTTGCCGATATCGACGGCCTGATCGAGCACGTGCGCTCGGCCGGGATGACGGTCGAAGTCACCGTACGTGGGTCAGCCGTGCCACTGCCGGATTCGCTGAACATCACCCTCTATCGAATCGTGCAGGAAATGTTGACCAACGCACTACGCCACGGCGATGGCGAAAACGCATGGCTGGATGTGGAATACCGGCCGAACCTGATCATGATCGAAACAACGAATCCGATCATGGCAGGCACGGCGATCGACAACGCCTCGGTGCCGCGCGGCATCGGTGGCATCCGACGGCGCGCCGAACTCTTCGGCGGCCAGCTCCGGTGCGGTCCACAGTCGAATAGAACTCGTTGGCACAGTGCGGTTTCGGTCCCGATCGGAGGATCGTGAACGCACCGATTCGAGTATTGATCGCCGACGACCACAGCATGTTCCGCTCCGGCCTGCGCGCCGTCGTCGACAGCCAGGCGGATCTCGACTGTGTCGCCGAGGTGAGCGATGGTCGGGCCGCGATCGCCGAAATCGCCAGACTGCGACCGGATGTCGCGATCCTCGATGTGCGGATGCCGAAGCTGGACGGGCTTGCCGCCACCGAGGTCATCGTCGCCGCAGGCGGCACCCGTGTCCTCGTACTCACCACCTATGACAGCGATGCCAACCTCTACCGCGCCCTGCAAGCAGGCGCGAGCGGCTTCCTGCTGAAAAGCCTTCCGCCGGAAGAACTCGTCGCCGCGATCCGGATCTCGGCTCGCGGCGACGCTCTGATCGATCCGTCGATGACCCGCCGCTTGGCGACGCGGTTCGCGGGCAGCCTCGCGCCGCCGCGCACTCCGCCGCAGGTGCAGCAGCTCACCGCACGGGAGCACGAAGTGCTGCTACTGCTCGCCGACGCGCGCAGCAATGCCGAGATCGCCTCGTTGCTCGGCGTCGGCGAGGAGACCGTGAAGACCCATGTCTCCCGCATTCTCGCCAAACTCGGTGTCCGCGACAGGATTCACGCGGTCGTGTTCGCCCACAAGCACGGGCTGGTCCCCGCCGGCCCGTCCCAGCACTGATCGATCTGGGCTCCCCACACGGCGCGGGTGCCGGAGTCGCCCACTCGATACGCCTGCGCGCAGGCCGCGATGCCACAGCCGACCGCCAGCACCGCGACGAGGGCGGTGAGCGCCCGGGTCGGCGGCTTGTCGCGTTCCTCGCGCAGCTGGACAACGAGGAGCAGCGCAGCGACCAGCAGCAGCGGGACGACGAAGTAGATCATCGTTCGGCCGAGGTCGGCGTGGGTTTCGATGGCGGGTGCGGAACCGAGTCGATGCTGGAGTGATGCACCGGCGTCGGTGGTGAGCGGAGTGAGCGCGACCGTCACCGCCGCGAGGGCGGTGACCAGCCAGATCAATCGGCGACGCGCCGCGGGCCATAACCCGGACAGCATCAACAATGCCGAGGTCAACGGCACGAACACCACGATCACATGAACCAACAGCACGTGGGCGGGCAAACCGTTGATCGTCGACATGAGGGCATCTCCTCGGTTCTCGACCGCCGCGGCGGTATCGGCCCAAGTATCTCCCTCACCTCACGCTATACGGCGGTGCACGGTTCATCGACGTGTCCGGGGCAGCGGTCGGTCGGGCGCAGCATGAACCGCCCGGCCGGCGCCAGATGTGGTGTCGCTGGCCAATTCGTGGTTCCCGGCGTTCGAGGGCCTGCATATCGCACTCGGGCTATCAAGCCTTGACTGTTGAACACTTTGACGTAATGTGTTCAAAATGAACAACACGGCCCAACGGAAACCGTCGATGGAACCACCCGTCGAGCTGGTCATGGGCGCGGCCGAATGCGTGCGGCGCTCCGGCGTGCGCGGATTTCGACTGACCGACGTCGCCAAGGCCGCGGGCGTTTCGCGCGGCACGGTGTACAACACCTTCGGCGACAAGCAGGCGGCCATCAATGCGGGGCTGGCCTATCTGTGCAACGCCTTCATCGACGGACTTGCGGTAAGCGTCACCCCCAAACCGACCTTGCGCGAGCAGGTGGGCGAGGCGGCGGCAATGATCTACGAGCACGTCACGACGCCCCAACTTTTCGATCCCCCGCTGCGGACCGACAGCATCATCGCCACACTGCTGGAGCATTACGGCGACAACCTGAGCCACAGCTGGGCCGGTTTCTGGGCGACATTAGTGGCGCAGGCGCAGCAGCGCGGCGAGGTCGACGCGGGCATCGACCCGATGCATGCCGGCGATTGGATCGTGCGGGTACTGCTCAGCCTGGAAATCCTGCCGTTCGCCGTTGCCGGCTTCGTGAATGCGGACGACGTCCGCGAGCGCACGAGCGACCTACTGCTCAATGGCTTTGCCCCGCGCCGCTTTTCGTAGGAAGTAGAAGTAATGACAAGTGAATACGTCGATGTCGCGATCATCGGAGCCGGACCTGGGGGCATCACTGCCGCCTATCACCTGAAACAGGCGGGCATCACCGATTTCGTCATATTGGAGCGGGCCGAGGACTTCGGCGGAAGTTGGCGCGACAATGTCTATCCCGGCCTGTTCGTAGATGTCCCGACACTGTTCTACCAGTTCCCTTTTGCGCGGAAATACGATTGGTCGCGGCTGTTTCCGGCGGGCACCGAGATCCAACGGTACAACAAGCAGGTGGCAGCGGATCTGGACCTGTACAAGCACTTTCGCGGCGGGTGTGCGGTCGATCGCGAGATGTGGGACGACCACGAACGAGTGTGGGTGCTGCATATCGCAGGACACGATCCGGTGCGAGCTCGCTTCGTCATCAATGCGGTGGGTGGCTATATCAATGCCAAGCCGTCGGGCGAGATCCCGGGCTGCGCGGAGTTTTCCGGAACGATCCTTCGTCCGAACTCTTGGGATCCCGACTACGACTATCGCGACAAGCGAGTTGCCGTGATCGGCACCGGATCGAGCTCGGTGCAGATCGTCTCGGAAATCTTCGACAAGGCACGGCAGGTGGATGTCTACCAGCGCACGCCGTCGTGGATCCTACCCAAGCCCGACGTCGAATTATCAACGCGCGCACAGCAAATACTGGCACTGCCCGGAGTCACCGCGGCGATCAACGGCGCCGCTCTTGCGGCAATGGAACTACCCCTCCAGCTCATCTGCAATGTGCTGCCCGTGCTGCCACGCACGCTGCTGACGAAGCTACTACCGCAATACGACAAGATCTGGCGCCTGCTGTACAGGATGCTACTGCGCGCGAAGGTCGAGAACCCCGCCGACCGAAGGGCTTTGGTGCCTTCCTATGGAATCCTCGCCAAGCGCCCGATTCTGTCCAGCAGCTTCCTGACCGCACTTGCATCCCCCACCGTGTCATTGATCGCCGACCCCCTCGAACAAGTCACCGCGCACGGCATCAGAACCACCGACGGAGTCGAGCGCGACTACGACCTCATCGTCATGGCAACGGGCTACGAATTGTTCACCGCCCCCGAGTCATACCGGCCAGGAACGATTCTGGGGCCTGCCGGCTTCGATTTGGCCGAGGACTACCACCGCAACGGTGTGCGCAGCTACGGCGGAAGCGCCCATCCGGAGCTACCCAATCGATGGTCACTTGTCGGGCCACAGGGATACGTCGGGGTCTCATGGCACACCTTCGTCGACCTCACTGCCCGCCATGCCGTGCGCGTCATCTCCGAGGCCAGGAAGCGCGGCGCCACCGTCGCACAGGTGCGGGCCGACGCGTTCGGTCGTTGGACCGACAAGATGCGACGCCACAACAAGGTCATCAGTACATACGTCGTCGACTGCAACCCGGACCTGCGCACCTACTTCGTCAACTCCCACGGCGAGGCGCTCTACTACCGACCCCAAACCATCAGTGGCGCACTGTGGTTCAGCAGGTACTCGCCGCTCGGCGACTACTGGTTCAGACGCGGCGCCTGCGAACCGCTGCCCGCGCCGCGCGCGATTTCCAACCAGGGAAGAATCGAGGCAGGAATATGACGAGGACTATCGAACCGGACCGACCGCTGGCCGGAAAAGTCGCCTATGTGACGGGTGCTGCTCGCGGACAGGGCCGTTCGCATGCGATCCACCTTGCCCGAGCAGGCGCCGACATCGTCGCCGTCGATGCCTGTGCGCAGATCGCGACGTTCAGTGGCTACCCGATGGCCGAACCGGGGGACCTCGCGGAAACCGCACACCTTGTCGAAGCCGAAGGTCGCAAGATACTCACCGCGCAGGTCGACGTGCGCGATCTGGACGGCCAGCAGAAAGCCGTCGCCGACACCATCAAGACCTTCGGTCGCCTCGACTTCGTCGTCGCCAATGCCGGTGTCTGCAGTTGGGGCCGCCTCTGGGAGATCTCACCCGAGCAGTTCCGGGAGACCGTCGATATCAACCTGATCGGTGTGTGGAACACGATCAAGGCGACGGTGCCAGCCATGATCGCGGCAGGCAACGGCGGCTCCATCATGACCATCAGCTCCTCGGCTGGAGTCAAAGCGCCACCCGGCTGCGGCCATTATGCCGCAAGCAAATTCGGAGTCGTCGGTCTCACCAAGTCGCTGGCCGTCGAACTCGGCGAATACGGCATCCGCGTCAACACCCTGCTGCCATACGGCACCAACACGGCGCTGGGCAACGACACCTCCATGTACAAGCTCTTCGAAGATCACCCTGCCTATGTCTACAGCTACACCCCGAACCTACTGAAGACCGATGGACTGGTCGAGCCGGACGAGATCTCCGACGTCGTGGTCTGGCTGGCCAGCGACTCCTCCCGGGTGATCACGGGTGCGCAAGTTC
This sequence comes from Nocardia sp. NBC_01009, assembly GCF_045208035.1. Taxonomy (NCBI): domain Bacteria; kingdom Bacillati; phylum Actinomycetota; class Actinomycetes; order Mycobacteriales; family Nocardiaceae; genus Nocardia; species Nocardia sp. NBC_01009. The sequence continues at coordinate 7,774,251 of NZ_CP108695.1, forward strand.
CGGTCGACAAAGGCTTCCTCGCTCGGTGAGACCAGGTCGGTGCCCGGCCAGGTCCGTCCGCGCCCACCTCTTGTGACGACAATGGGCGGTGTGAATGTGACATGAACGGGGTGATCACGCCAGGCCTCGGGCTGGCCGTGGTGTGCACGATCATGGTCGCCGGCGCGGTGGTGGTGTATCTGGCCGCCGGGCTCGGCGATGCCGCAACCGTGCCGCGCGCGGCACTGCGCGGCACAGCTCAATTGGCGGTTATCGCGCTGGTCCTGGCCGCCGCACTCGCGCAGTTGTGGTCCTCGATCGTGGTGCTGGTGGTGATGTTCGGCGCGGCGGTCATGACTTCGGCACGGCGCTCGAACGCCGGTCGGTCGGCGGCATGGTTGGCGCTTGCGATCGGATGCGGGCTCGGCAGCGTGTTGCCGTTGCTGCTCGTCAGTGGTGTTGTCCCGTTCGAGGGTGTGGCGTTGGTTCCGATCGGCGGCATCGTGCTCGGTGGGACGATGACCGCGACCTCGTTGGCCGCCAGGCGAGCGCTCGAGGCGATCGAGCAGCGGTGGGGTGAGGTCGAAGCCGCGCTGAGCTTGGGATTGACCGAACGTGACGCACGACTGGAGGTGGCCCGGCCGACCGCGGCGGACGCTTTGCTCCCCGGCGTGGACCAAACCCGCACCGTCGGCCTCGTGACCCTGCCCGGTGCCTTCGTCGGCGTCCTGATCGCGAGCGGCTCTGCCATCCAGGCGGGGGCCGTGCAGATCCTTGTGCTGATCGCCCTGCTCCTCGCGCAATCGTGTGCCGTCGCGACCACGATCGAACTCGTCTCCCGAACCAAGATCCGCCGGGCGACCAGACGGGGAGTCGGCCGCACTTCGTCCCGGTGATGCCACGCATCTGGCGTTCGATAATCGTGTCCGGCTCGAGAAGCCTCCAGCAGCAGTGATCGGTCGGCCACGCTTCGGTCGCCTTCGACCGTGCGGACTGCGCTTCCAGCGCATAGAAAAATGGCCCGGAACTATGCGTTCCGGGCCATTCGCCTTTGTAGCGGGGACAGGATTTGAACCTGCGACCTCTGGGTTATGAGCCCAGCGAGCTACCGAGCTGCTCCACCCCGCGTCGGTAAACACAACATTACACACGCCTACGCTCAGATGGCAAATCGCCCTCCGAACAGGAGGTTTGCGCCGGCCGACGGCATCGACACAGGCCGAAACAGTTGCGGGAGCGGCCACGGAGTGACGCAGCGCACACCCAGCCCGGCCGCGCTTATTCAGGGGTTCGGGATGGCGCCGCCGAGGGATGCGCGCACCCGACACCCTTTCGGCAAGCCATTCAAACGTGACCCGGATCACTATTTCATAGTGATCTCGACCACATCACGAGACTATAACGACGGTTCAGAACTGATTCAAACAGCATTAACAACCAGCACAAATACCGGTTACGCGCTATTCCGCTTCATAAAATTCTGACGTTATCAAGACGTGATCTGTTGAGATTTCTTAGTTACCGTCGGATCCACGGCCCGGATCAAACGTGATGGGCACGAACTCGAACCGCCGAACACCGGCAACCCTGTCCCGCGGTTCGAGGATCCCCGACTCCTGGGGACAGGGACACGGCGGAGTTTCGCCGCGTCGGCGGGCGCAGGGAGGGAAAATACTATGTCTCAGAACCGGAAGTTCAGCACCCGCGCCCTCGGCTTCGTGGCCGTCACCGGCGCTCTCGTTGCGGTACCGTTCGGTCTTTCCACCGCCACCGCGTCGGCAGCGCCTACCCACAACTGGGACGGCGTCGCACAGTGCGAGAGCGGTGGCAACTGGGGGATCAACACCGGCAACGGCTACTACGGCGGCCTGCAGTTCTCGCAGAGCACCTGGGCGGCCAACGGCGGCCAGGGCTCGGCCCACACCGCCAGCAAGGCCGAGCAGATCCGCGTCGCGGAGAACGTGCTCGCCACCCAGGGTCCCGGCGCCTGGCCCACCTGCGGCGCCTACCTCAGCGGCGGCGAGTCGGCTGATGTTGCGCCCGAGCCCGCCGCAGAGCCGGAGCCCATCGCGCCCGCCGCCCCGATCATCGACAATGCCGAGTCCGTCGTCGACCAGGCCAAGAGCACCGGCAACGAGCTCGCCAAGCAGGCCGGCGTCCAGGATCAATACCAGGCAGTGCTCGAGCAGAACAGCACACTGATCAACTCGCTGTTCCGCTGATCTTCGGTCCCGCTTTCCGGATCCGATGCAAGAGCGGCCTCGTCACCGCCCCCTCGGGTGATGGGGCCGTTCTCGCGTTCACGGGGGTCTGTGCGGGATCATGCAGCCACTCGTCGAAGCATCTGCCGGTGAACATGCCGCCTATGTCCCGCCGGCGATTCCGGACCCGATCGGGATACCGCACCCACGCGTATGGGATGCCCATCTCTGGATCAACGAGGCGCGGCGGTGGCGGACATCGCGATCACGAGTCCGCAACCCATTCCCGGTGTCCCCCATGCGGATAGAGTCGACCTATATCAACTAATTATGTGCCGCCATCGCATCGATGGCGGCACATTCTGTTCCTCACAGAGCGGCAGAATATGCTGCTCGACACAGCCTGAGTGGGTTCTACCGCAGTGCGCGGCGCTGCCACCGACAGGGAGGCAGCGCCGCATGCTGTGCGTGCACCCGAGCTGACGCTCGGGTCAGCGACCGGCGTCCTGGAATGCCTTGACTGCGGCCTCCAGTTCATCCAGCGCCTTGCCGAAGTCCTGGAAGTTGCCCGTACGCATGGCATTACGCACATTCTCGAGCTTCCGGTTCAGCTCCGCTGCGGCGGCGTCCTTCGCGGCCGACGAGCCCAGTGGCGGGGTGACGCCAGCAGGCGGCGGGGTGACACCAGCAGGCGGTGGCGTGGCGCCCTCCACCGGTGGTGGCACGGCACCGGGTACCGGTCGCGACGCGGGATCACCCCCGAATGGGGTAGCCAGCGCACCAGCTCCGGGCACCACCTGGTTCAGCGCCTCGGCCAGGGTCGAGGCGTAGCCAACCTTCACACTGCCCGCCGCGTCACGGTAGCTCACCAGCACCCGCAAGAGCTGCGGGAAAGTGGAAGTACTCGGCCCGGTATTCCGTTCGTTGTAGAACGGCTCCACGTAGAGAATTCCACCATCGGCAATCGGCAAGGTCAGCAAATTGCCATACTTGATCTTGTTCGAATTGGATAGCAGGGTCTTCTCGCGTGAGACGTCGGGCGCAGTCGTCATTCTGTTCTGTGTCTGCTGCGGGCCCAAGGTCTGGGTGTCGGTCGGCAATCGCAGAACAGTGAATTTGCCGTAACCATCCGGATCCGCCCGCACAGAGATATACGCGGACAAGAACTCTCGGTTGTAACCGACCATGGCGCTGGTCAGGTTGAACACCGGCTTGTTCGTCTGCGGATCGCCCAGCAGCACATAGAACGGCGGCTGTTTGAAGTTGCCGCCACCGTCTACGGTCGGGTCGGACGGCACGGACCAGAACGCATTGTTGGTGAAGAACTCTCGTGGATCGTCTACATGGTATTTGGTCAGCATGTCGCGCTGCACCTTGAACACATCTTCCGGATACCGGAAGTGGGCCCGCAACTCCGGTGAGATCTCGCTCTCCGGCTTGACCGCGCCGGGGAACACGCCGCGCCATGCCTTCAACACCGGGTCGGAGGAATCCACCTCGTACAGGGTCACCGTGCCGTCGTAGGCGTCGACAGTGGCCTTCACCGAGTTACGGATGTAGCTGACTTCCTTGCGCGGCAGCAGCCGGCCGGTCTTCTTGTCGATGCTGTCCTCCGCGCCCTCCAACGAGGTGCTCTGCGCGTAGGGGTAGTTGTCCAGCGTGGTGTACGCGTCGACGATCCACTGGATCCGGCCTTCGACGACCGCCGGGTAGGCGTTCCCATCGGTCGTCAGCCACGGCGCCACCTTCTGCACCCGATCGCGCGGGCTGCGGTTGAAGATGATCTTGGAGTCGTCGCTGATGGCCGAGGAGAACAGGATGTTGCGCTCGGCGTACTTGGCCGCGAAGGCCAACCGGTTGAACCAGTTGCCGATCGACACCCCGCCCTTGCCGGTGTAGGTGTACTGCGCGGTGTCGGAGTCGTATTCGCGCGGACGCTGGCCCGCCATCGAGCCGACAATGGCGTAGTCCGGATTCGCCTGCGAGATCAGCTCGCCGTAGTACACCCGCGGCTGGTCGACCTTGATCCGCTGCTTGTCCGTCGGGGTGAACAGATCGCTGACCATGAAGATCGGGTAGCCGCTGTCGCTGCTGCCGCCGGTCGCGTTGGGATCTTCGGACTGTGGCTTGTTGACGCGGTTGGCCGGGGCGGCGACGAAGCCGTTGCCGTGGGTATAGACGGTGTGGCGGTTGATCCAGTCGGTCTGGTTGCCGCTCAGCGCCGCGGGGGACAGCTCACGGGCCGCGACGATGTAGTCCTGGATATCGCCATCGATGTTGTAGCGGTCGATGTCGAGCGACTCGGGGAAGCCGTAGAAGTTCTTCAGCTGCCGCAGCTGAGTGAAGGTGGGCGACAAGATGTTCGGATCGAGCAGCCTGGCATTGCCGATGGTCGCCGCGTCGACCGGGACTTCCAACGGGTTCTTGCGGCTTTCGCCCTTGTAGTCCTTGTAATCGATCTTGTCGTTGGTGATGCCGAACGCCTGCCTGGTGGCGGCGATATTGCGTTCGATGTACTCGCTTTCCTTGTCGGCAGCGTTCGGACGCACCGAGAACTGCTCGACAACCAGCGGCCATACCGCGCCGACCAGGATCGACGACAGCACGAGCAGAGCCGCGGCCATCGCGGGCACCCGCAGATCGCGCAGTACGATGCCAGCGAAGAAGGCCACCGCACAGATCACCGCGATGGACAGCAGGATCAACTTGGCGGGCAGCACGGCATTGATGTCGGTGAACGAACCACCGGTGAAGGTCGGCTCCTTACGGCTGCTGGAGAGCAGTTCGTAGCGGTCGAACCAGTACGCGATGGCCTTGAGCAGCACGAAAAGCCCGGCAAGCACGGCAAGTTGGATGCGCGCGGGACGAGTCAGCGTGCCTTCCCGGCCGGAAAGACGCAGCCCGCCGAAGAGGTAATGCGTCACCAGGCTTGCGAAGAACGCGATGACGACAGCGACGAACAACCAGTTCAGCACCATCCGGTAGAAGGGCAGATCGAACGCGTAGAACCCGACGTCCAGGTTGAACTGCGGATCCTTCTGCCCGAACGAGCCACCGTTGAGGAACAACTGCACGGTGACCCAATTCGACTGCGCCACCAGACCGGACAGCAGACCGAGCAGCACCGGGATGCCGATGCCGAACAGCTTCAACCTGCTCATCACGGTGGTGCGGTAGCGCGCGATCGGGTCATTCGGGCCCGCGACCGGAATGAAGACCGGACGAGTCCGATAGCCCAGCAGCAGCGCCAGCCAGGCGACGAGGCCGACGAACACCGCGACCACCAAGAACAACAGCAATCGGGTGCGCAGGACAGTGAGGTAGACGTTCCGGAAGCCGACCTCGCCGAACCACAACCAGTTCGTATACGTGTCGGTCAGTCGTGGTCCCAACAAAAGCAGCGCCGCCACAATAATGGCCGCCACCAGCAGCACTCGGCTGCGTCGGGACAACGAAGGTAAGCCGGTGGGGGGCCGCATGCCCACGATGCCACTCTCCAAGGTCCGGCGGCACTCGCACCGATATTTCGGCCGATGCGCCGCAGTCCGATGTTGCAGGTGGTCCTTGCGGACCCTCTTCCGCGCCCACTCTACGGAATCGGACACCGTTCAGACGGCAGGGCCGGAATTGCGCAGACCAGAAGGGCTGCCGCTAACCCGGACCGGCGATCCGCGATCGACCGACCGTTTGATTGGATGTTTGTGTGACCGCTGACCTGCACGCCGAACTCGTCCTCGCCCGCTCCGTCCGGGAGGTGGCCGAATTCGTGGACGCCGAGGGCTGGGGGCACCCGCCGCAGATGTTCGCGCTGGTACGCACCGCCGATCTGGTCGCGGCCGAGCCCGGCCTCATCGATGAGCTCGATGACGGCAACGAGCTGACTCCCGTTGCCCAGGAATCCTTTCCGGATGACGTGACCGGCGGGTCGATGGCACTCGACGAGTTCCTCGCGACCACAAGCTGGCCCGACGCGGTGGAGGGCTGTGTGCTGGTGCAGGAGATCGTGGTGCTCCCACCGGACGCCGAGAGCACCCTCGATGATGCGCTCGCACCACTGCTCGCCGATCACGACGCCGCCGACGCCGCCGCGCGCGCAGCTGCCGAGGCGCACCCGGAACGTCGTGAGGCGCGGCTGTTCGCGGCAGTGCTGCGCGAGGGCACGTCGCTGGCGCTGTTGCAGGTGCGGCCGGAGGACGAAGCGGAAGACTTCGGCGACCTGGACCTGCGCACTTACCCGAACCTGGCACCCAACGTCATCGAAGCCCTGCTCCACACGTTCGAGTAGTCGCCCATAGATGTGCGGCCGACCGAGCGCAGGCGCCGCAGCCGCAGGAAGCGCCGGGGCGAACGCACGCAACTCAGCCGCAGGAGCGCCGGGGCGAGCAAAGGCCAGGCAGCCGCAGGAGCGCCGGGGCGAGCGAAGGCGAGGCAGCCGCAGGAGCGCCGGGGCGAGCGAAGGCGAGGCAGCCGCCTAATTGCAGGAGACTGTCGGCTTCCCCGCGTTGATGTCGTTGAGCGACGCGACGGCGCCGTCGAGGTTTTCGACCTTCACCAGGCGCAGGCCGTCCGGGATGCGCTGCTTGGCCTCGTTGCAGTTGGCGGCCGGGACGAGGAAGGTTTCCGCGCCCGCGTCACGGGCGGCCATCATCTTGTATTGGATGCCGCCGATCGGGCCGACCTTGCCGTCCTGGTCGATGGTGCCGGTGCCCGCGACGAACTTGCCGCCGTCGAGTTCACCGGGTGAGAGCTTGTCGATCAGCGCGAGGCTGAACATCAGGCCTGCCGAGGGACCGCCGATGTCGGCGAGGTTAAAGGTGACCTGCATCGGGGGCCGCGCGCCTTCGGTCGGTGTCAGACCGAGATAGCCCTTGGCCGCGTCGTCCGGACGGGGAGCAAGGGTGATGTTCGCGCTCTGCTCGGTATTGCCGCGCCGGAACACCACGGTGATCTGGGCGCCGGGCGGTTGCGAGGACACCGCGGCAACCACGTCCTTCGGCGTCCTGACCGGTGCACCGTTGATGCTGATCAGCTCGTCGCCCGCGGCGAGCACGTCCTTGGCGGGGCCATCGTCGCCGACCTTGCGCACCAGCACGACCGTCGGCAGCTGCAAATGATGCAGCGCGGCCACCTCGGCGTTGCCCTCGGAGTCCTTGAAGTCCTGCTGGTTGTTCTTGTCGATTTCCTCACGCGGCACTCCGGGCGGATAGACCTCGGCGCGCGGCACGAGGCCGTGTTCGCCGCTGACCCAGAAGCCGAACGCTTCGAAAACGTTCAGCCCGTCGCGCACCGAAACGGTGGTCATGTTCAGGTGCCCCGTGGTGGGGTCGAGCACCGCACCCTGCACATCGACGACCTGCTTGCCCTCGACCTCGCCGAGCGTATTGAACGTCGGCCCTGGTCCGAGTGCGACGAACGGCACAGTGAAGACGCTGCCCGCGACACCGAGCACGAGCACCGGGACGAAAGCGGCAACGAGGGTGAGGATCCGTCGATTCACCTCGACCACAGTAGTGATCGCCCACACCGATGGGCGGCGCAGGCGTGCATTTACCACGTCCGGGTGTCCTCTGGTTTCGCGCCGCGCGAACACAAGACCCCTATGCCGCACGCGTAACGTAAGGGGTATGAGTGACCTCCCCTTCGGATTCTCGAATCGCGATGACGACGACGCGCGCAAGCGTGGCGAGGAGCCGGGCGGTCCCGATGCGAACAACCCGCTCGGCTTCGGTGCGGGCGGCTTCGACCCGTCGCAGCTCGGGCAGATGCTGACCTCGCTCGGGCAGATGCTCAGTGGCATGGGGCAGCCGGGGTCGGCATCGGCCGGTCCGGTGAATTACGACGTCGCCAAGCGGCTGGCCCGGCAACAGCTCGGTGCCGACCTGACTCCGTTGACCTCGGGCGCGGCCAGCGCCGTAACCGATGCGGCGCACCTGGCCGAGGTGTGGCTCGATGGCGCGACCACCTTGCCCGCCGGTGCGGCCAAGACTGCGGCATGGACGGCCAACGACTGGATCGAGGAGACGCTGCAGACCTGGAAGCGGCTGTGCGATCCGGTGGCCGAGCAGATCTCGGGCATGTGGACCTCGCAATTGCCCGAGGAGGCAAGGGAATTCGCGGGTCCGATGGTGGGCATGCTCGGCCAGATGGGTGGCCTCGCCTTCGGATCACAGCTCGGGCAGGCGCTCGGGCAGCTGGCCAAGGAAGTGCTGACCTCCACCGACATCGGTCTCCCGCTGGGACCGAGCGGCACCGCGGCGCTGCTGCCAGCGGCCATCTCGGAGTTCAGCGCCGGGCTGGAGCAGCCGGAGAGCGAGATTCTGGTGTTCCTGGCCGCCCGCGAGGCGGCCCATCAGCGATTGTTCGGTCATGTCCCGTGGCTGCGCCAGCAGGTGCTCGGCGCGGTCGAGGACTATGCGCGCGGCATCAAGATGGACTTTTCCGCGCTGGAGCAGGCGGCGCAGGGCATCGACCCGATGGCGCTGAGCGATCCTTCGAAGCTCGAGGAGATCCTGTCGCAGGGCACCTTCGAACCGCAGACCACCCCGGAGCAGAAGCAGGCCCTCGAACGGCTGGAGACGCTGCTCGCACTGATCGAAGGTTGGGTCGAGGTCGTCGTCACCGAGGCGGTCGGCGATCGCCTGCCCGGCGCGGGTGCACTCGCCGAGACGCTGCGCAGGCGCCGCGCCACCGGCGGCCCGGCCGAGCAGACCTTCGCGACCCTGGTCGGCTTGGAGTTGCGGCCGCGCAAACTGCGTGAGGCGGCGGCACTGTGGCGGCGTTTGACCACCGACGCGGGTATGGAGGCACGGGACGGCATCTGGGCGCACCCGGATCTGCTGCCGGATTCCGACGATCTCGACTCCCCTGCCGGCTTCATCGACTCGATGATCGGCGGCGGCGCCACCGCGTTCGACGATCCACTGGCCCAGCTGGCCGCGACCGAGGCCCGCGAACGCGACGAGGCCGAGCGCAAGCAGGCCGCGTCCGACGAGCCCGGCACCGGCGGTCCCGACCTCGGCAAGGACAGCGACAAGTCCTGAGACTGCCCTGTCGATACCGCGGATCCCTGTGGATAACTGCAGGTTTCGCGGTGTCTGTGGCCTTGGCTGGTCCGCATACTGCTGGCCATGACAACAACGATCCGCCCTCACGGTCCGATGCTGCATCCCCGGGTGACGATCCTGGTGCGCCCCTCCGGTGTGGTCCAACTCGGCTGGGACCCGGAGGGCGCACTGCTGCTGCACCCGGCCGAGCTGACCGTCGACACCGTGCTCGCCTTCCTGCGCCTCTTGGACGGACTACAGACCAGACCGCAGCTCATCTGGCGAGCCGGAGAACACGGCATCGCACCGGAGCGTGCGCTTGCACTGCTGGCCGAGATCGACGATGCGGGCCTGCTCGTGCACCACGGCGACACCGCAGGACCGGTCCGTGCCGTGCGCGTGCACGGGCTCGGTCCGCTCGCGGACGCGGTGTCGGCCGGACTGCGCGGGCTCGGGCTGCGGCCGAGCCGCTCCCGCGACTACCGCCCCGACGCCACGGTCACCGGTTGGCGGGCCGATCTGGTAGTGCTCACCGACTCGCTGGTGATAGATCCGCGTCTCGCCAATGACCTGGTGCTGCACCGGATTCCGCATCTGCACGTCCGCATCCGCGACAACAAGGGCGTCATCGGGCCGCTGGTGCTGCCCGGGATGACCAGCTGCCTGCGCTGTGTCGACCTCATCCGCTGCCGGTACGACCCGGATTGGCCGTTGCTCGCCGCACAACTGCTCGGCCGGGTCGGGCACGCCTCGCCCGCAGGTATCGCGGCGACAACGGCGTTGCTGCTCGGCGAATTCGAGGCGATCCGCAGTTGCTCGCCCCGGCACGAACTGGCCACTCTGAATTCCACCGTCGAGCTCGATCTTGCTTCGCATCTGATCGAGCGGCGCGAGTGGCCGCCGCACGCCGCCTGCGGATGTCGCGGAATCTTCGCTGGTCCGGCTGCATGATTGTGGCGATTCTTACACTCTGCCAAGGAAAGGGCTCACATTGCGATGGCACAGTGACGGGTCTGTCCGCCATGATGGGTACGTGTCTGAGATTGTGCGTCGTCGCTCATCCCGCAATGCCAAGTTAGCTAAGATTCCGCTGGGGATCGCAGGCCGAGCCGCCGTAGGGTTCGGTAAGAAGCTGGCCGGTGGCGACAAGTCCGAGATCAACGCCCAATTGAACCAGAAGGCCGCCGAACAATTGTTCACCGTGCTGGGTGAGCTCAAGGGCGGCGCGATGAAGTTCGGGCAGGCGCTGAGCGTGATGGAGGCGGCGGTTCCCGAGGAGTTCGGCGAGCACTATCGCGAGGCGCTGACCAAGCTGCAGGCCGCCGCACCCCCGATGCCTGCCGACACCGTGCATCGGGTGCTCGACCAGCAGCTCGGCACCCAATGGCGGCAGCGGTTCCAGTCCTTCGACGACACTCCGGCCGCGTCGGCCAGCATCGGCCAGGTGCACAAGGCGATCTGGTCCGATGGCCGGGTCGTCGCGGTGAAGGTGCAGTATCCCGGCGCCGACGAGGCCCTGCGCGCGGATCTCAAGACACTGTCGCGGATGACGGGCCTGTTCGCCTCGGTGATTCCTGGCGCCGACGTGAAACCGCTGCTCGCGGAGATCACCGCGCGGACCGAAGAGGAACTGGACTACCGCAACGAGGCAACCAACCAGCGGGCGTTCGCGAAGGCGTTCGACGGGCATCCGGAGATCGTGGTGCCCAAGGTGGTGGCCAGCGCACCGAAGGTGATCGTCACTGAATGGCTCGACGGCACCTCCGTCTCGGCGATCATCAAGCAGGGTGCGCAGGATCCCGAGGGCACCCGTGTGCTGCGTAATCGCGTCGCAGGTCTGATGGGCAAGTTCCACTTCTCCTCACCCGAGACCGTCGGCCTGCTGCACGCCGACCCGCATCCCGGCAATTTCATGATGCTGCCCGACGGCAAGCTGGCGGTCATCGACTTCGGCGCCTGCGCACCCATGCCCGACGGCTTCCCCGAGGTGCTCGGCCGCATGCTGGCGCTGGAGGTCGCGGAGCGCTTCGACGAGCTGACGGAACTGATGTACGACAACGGCTGGGTGATTCCCGGTCGCACCATCACCGATAAGGAGATCGCCGACTATCTACGGCCGTTCACCGACCCGGTGCAGACGGATTCGTTTCACTTCACCCGTAAGTGGATGCAGCGGGTGGCGGGCAAGGCGTCCGATCTCGCGAGTCCCGAGATGAAGACCGCACGCGCCCTGCAGCTGCCCGCCGAATACGTGATGATCTTCCGCGTCCTCGGCGGCTCGGTCGGCATCCTGGCCCAGCTCGACGCGGAACTGCCGTTCATGCAGTTGGTGAAAACCTGGATGCCGGGCTTCCGGGAAGAGCGCACAGCCAGCTGACCTTCGAAAAACGTACGGGCCGTTCACCACTGGCCGGTGTCGACGCAAAAGAGCCGCCCACCTGATCTCGAGGTGAGCGGCTCTTGTGCTTTCTCGTTCGTGGGCCCCGATCCGGAGTGATTCGACCGGATGGGCCTCAGCGACCGGAGGGAGGGAGGGCACGGGCCTCGGCGTCATGCCTGCGCCTCGCTGACGCTCGGCTCCGGCATGACGCCGGGGCGCTGCGCCGATGTGAGCTCGCGACGCTCGCTCATGCCGAGATCGCGACCTTGCGTGGACGTCCACGCGGGCGCTTCCGGGCGATCACGACACCCTGGTCGAAGATCTCACCGCCCCAGACACCCCACGGCTCGCGCCGATCCACGGCTGCGGCCAGGCAGCCCTTACGGATCGGGCAGGACTCGCACAGCGCCTTGGCCTGCTCCAACTGGGTAGGGCTCTCGGCGAACCAGAGATCGGGGTCTCCGGCTCGACAAGGCAGGACCTTCGTAACCTCCCGAGTGCGGGTAGGCAGTGCCACGGTTCGGCATGTCACGCCAGCGGTGGCCTGTGGCCAGCTCTCTGCGGTGAACACGTCGTTCTCCTTCAGCTCGTTTGCAGCGGTTCGTTTCGTTTCTTCTGCGAAACCGGTGCCGTCCGGCTGAAGGGCCGGGAAAAAAATACTGGCCACGGTTTCGCTTCGGGCGATCCGTGGCCAGGAGGTCGGGGTGTTCCCTACCTAGGTCGACATCTGTGTCGATTCCTGATCACGGTCGCTGGGTGTGCGGTGCGGAGGCGTGCTGCCTGCAGGTCCGCCGGTGCATAGCCGGCTTCGAGTGCGTCGGTGCCGACGGCTGCTTTCGCAGCTGCCGGGTGCCAACCCGCGCTTGGCTTGTCCTGCGTGAGGGTGCAAATGGGGGAATGCATGTGCGTAAATCGCGCCCGCTCCCCGAATACACCGACGCCGGACAGACCGATCCCCTGCAAAGCGAGGATCCCCCGGGAGGCCGACATGACGGGTGCATTCACCGCAACGTCGTTCGCGTCGAAGTTCATGTAATCGTTCATTGGTCTGCCTCCCTCCTTAACTCGTTGTCTGTCGCTGAACTCTGCGCGCCGAGATGACCTCCCGGTGCGTGATTCCCACCATATGCAATGTCGGCAGAACCGACAACCTATTTTCTACCTGCGGTTTTGTGGGCTTGACCGCAGCCGGGACGCCACGATAGCGAGCACATCCGCGCCGTACTGATCGAGCTTCTTCGACCCGATCCCGGGGATCGCCGCCAGCGCATGGTCGTCGCCGGGCAGTTGCTCGGCGATCGCGGTGAGTGTGGTGTCGGTGAACACCACGAACTCGCGAACCTCCAGTGCCAGCGCTTTCTCCTCCCGCCACGCCTGCAGCGCCGCAAGTAGCTCGGCGTCCAATTCCGCCGGGCAGCGCCGACAGCGACCGAGCATCGTGGCATAGGTGCCGATCAGCGGCTTGGCACAGACCCGGCAGGACGGGCGAATCCCGTTCGAGGTAGCGCCGGAGGCGGGCGCGGCGATCCGCGACGCGGGGGAATCGTCGGGGATCAGGCCATTGAGGAACCGGGAGCGCCGACGCGTGCGCCTGCTGCCCTCGCCGCGCGACAGCGCCCAGGACAGCTGCAGGTATTCGCGGGCCCGGGTCACACCGACGTAGAGCAGGCGGCGTTCCTCTTCCAACGCCCCCTCGTCGGCGACCGAGCCGTTGTCACCGAGCACATGCGCGATCGGCAGCGTGCCGTCGGCGAGGCCGACCAGGAAAACCGCGTCCCACTCCAGGCCCTTCGCCGCATGCAGCGACGCCAGCGTCACGCCTTGGACGGTCGGTGGGTGCCGTGCTTCCGCGCGGGCGCGCAGTTCGTGCAGCAGAGCGGGCAGGTCGAGCTGGTCATCATGACCGATGAGTTCTTCGGTCAGCCGCACCAGTGCGACCAGTGACGACCAGCGCTCCCGCGCCTGCGCGCCCGCCGGTTCGGCAGCGGTGAGTCCGAGCGGGCCCAGCACCGCCTTGACCAGGGTGACCAGGGCGCTTCCGCTGCGCGCCTGGTCGGGCAGATCGTCGCGGGCTGCGGCCGTGCGCAACGCCTGCACGGCCTGCCTGACCTCGGCTCGCGTGAAGAAGCCCTCACCGCCGCGCAGCTGATACGGGATGCCGAGTTCGGTCAGCGCCTGTTCGTAGGCCTCCGACTGCGCGTTGATGCGATACAGCACCGCGATCTCCGCGGCGGGCATCCCCGCCGCGATCCGCCGCTTGATGAACCGCGCCACGGCGGCGGCCTCGGCGGGGGCGTCGTCGTATTCGGCGAACACCGGTTCGGGCCCATCGGGCCGCTGACCGATCAGCTGCAGCCGGGTGCCCGCGATGCGGCCACGCGCGGCGCCGATCACTCGGTTGGCCAGCGACACCACCTGCGGGGTCGAGCGATAGTCGCGTTCCAGCCGGATCACCGTCGCCTCGGGGAAGCGCCGGGAAAAGTCGAGCAGGTAGGCGGGAGTGGCGCCGGTGAAGGAGTAGATCGTCTGGTTCGCGTCGCCGACCACCGTCAGATCGTCACGTTCGCCGAGCCAGGCGTCGAGCACCCGCTGCTGCAGCGGGGTGACGTCCTGGTATTCATCGACAACGAAACTCCGGTAGCGGCTGCGGAATTCGTCGGCCACCGATGGATAGTCCTCCAGCGCGGCGGCGGTGTGCAGCAGCAGGTCGTCGAAGTCGAGCAGCAGGCCCTCCGGCGAGGTCTTGAGCGCTTCGTAGGCGAGGTAGACCTCGGCCACCCGCGCCGGGTCGTAGGGCGGCTCACGCCGATGCTTGGCCACCGCCGCGGGGTAGTCCTCCGGCGCGATCAGCGAGGCCTTCGACCATTCGATCTCGCTGAGTAGGTCGCGAACGCTGTCGGTGGCAGAGGAGAGCCCGGCCTTGGTCGCAGCCTGCGCCACGATCGGGAACTTGCGATCGATCAGCTGCCATGGCACCTCGCCGACCACCTGTGGCCAGAAGTACTTCAGCTGGCGCAGTGCCGCGGCGTGGAACGTGCGCGCCTGCACCTGATTCGCGTCGCCGCCGAGCCCGAGTTCGCGCAGTCGGCCGCGCATCTCCCCTGCTGCGCGCGCGGTGAACGTCACGGCGAGGACCTGGTCGGCCTTCACGTGCCCGGCCGACACCAGATGCGCGATCCGGTGGGTAATGGTCCTGGTCTTGCCGGTACCTGCGCCCGCGAGCACACACACCGGCCCTCGCGGCGCGCGTACGGCGGCAGCCTGCTCCGGGTCGAGGGCGGCGAGGTCGAGTGCTGGCACGGGCTCCATCATGACAGCGCCGACCGACAAGACCGCGCCGGCCGACGGCGAGGCGAGGCCGACAAGCCGAGCAGCCGCAGACATCGGGCAACTCACCCATCTGCCGCACCGCGGCCCCTCGCTCGGCGACTTTGCCCGGTATCTGGCGTCTACCTGGCCTTATGGATAGGCGATGCTGTGCGTCGACGGACGGATGCCGCCGCGGCCCGAGTCAGCGGGTCGTGCGGTCGCGCAGTTGCGTAAGCGCGCCCGCGAAGGCGCGCCCGTGCGCGCCGAGCGGAGCGAAGAATTCGCTGTCGCAGTCCTCGACCGCGGCCAGGGCCCGATTGACCAGCGTCGCACCGGTCTCGGTCGGCACCAGTGCCTTGGCCCTGCGGTCGTGCGGATGGTCTCGGCGTTCGATGAGGCCCTTCTGTTCCAGCGCGCGCAGGACTTGCGAGGTCATCATCGGGTCGGTGGCGGCATGGTCGGCGAGGTCGCGCTGCATGACCGACTCTTCCGTGCGGGCCGCCAGATAGGTCAGCGATGCAAGCAGGACGAACTGGACGTGGGTGAGGTCGAAGGGGGCCAGCGCCGCGCGCTGGGCCGCCTGCCAGCGGTTGGTCACTTGCCAGAGCAAGAGCCCTGGGCTTTCGTCGGCCTCCGCGAACCTGCTGCGCAGGCCCTTGTCGGATCGGCCCGCACTCATTTGCCTCCCTCAGCGCCGTCGAGCATGGCGTGTGCGATCAATGCGTAATCGTGTGCACTGAGTTCTATCAACCCACGACGCAGCACCATTCCCCAGTTCGGCATGCTGGTGAGCTCGAGTTCGGCGCGCAGGCTGTCGATGGGGACTTCCCGTGCCTCGGTCCGGTACCTCACCGACCGGCGCCACGGCTGGAAGCAGCCGCCGCCGGGAATCTGCTGCGGGTCGGCCTGCCATACCGGCCGGTCCTCGATGGTGCCGAGGGCGGTGAACGCACGGATCGGCGCGCCTGCCCGCATCCCTTCGCGCGGCGAGTAATAGATGAACCCGTCGCCGGGGCCCAACCGCTCCACCGCGGACCGCTTGCCGTGGTTGGCCTGCGCAATGCCGAGCTCGACCCCGCGGCGGACATGTTCCCTGGAGACGACGCCGAGCCAGTACCTCGTCGCCGTGACGGACCGGGTCGTTTCGATGCTTGCCATACATTTAGTATGCGCGCATATTAAATGCATGGCAAGCGCCGACACGCGGATATGGAACAGGAATGAACCACCGGGCGTTGCAAGATCCGTGACTGACGCGACGCCTGACCTGACGATGTACTCGACCACCTGGTGCGGCTATTGCCGCAGGCTGAAGACCCAGCTGGACGAGGCCGGAATCACCTATGTCGAGATCGACATCGAACAAGACCCGACATCGGCCGAATTCGTCGGCAGTGTCAACAACGGCAACCATGTGGTGCCGACGGTGAAGTTCGCCGACGGCTCCACCGCGACCAACCCGTCGCTCGCCGCGGTCAAGTCGGCACTTGCCGCAATCGCCTGACGGCACATAGATCCGAATTAGCACATCCGCGCGGACCGAATGCGGCCCGCGCGGATTCGCGTGCTCGGCGCGCACAGTCAGTCGAGCGCTGCCCAGGATTCGACAATGGTGCGGGCAATAGAGATCGAGCCGGGCAGCAGCAGTCGCGTGTCCTCGGTCTTGGCCGACCAATCACCCGCCGACAGTGCCTCACGCACCTCGACGCGGGTGAACCAGTGCGCCTCGGCGATCTCACCGTCGGAAAAGACCAGTGGCTGTTCGGGATCGGCCACCGCAGCAAAGCCGAGCATCAGCGAGCGCGGGAACGGCCACGGCTGGCTGCCGAGATAGTGAATGTCGCGCACATCGAGGCCGACTTCCTCGAGCATCTCGCGCTCGACGCAGCGTTCCAGCGACTCGCCCGCCTCGACGAAACCGGCAAGCAGCGAGAACAACGACTGCGGCCAGCTGTGCTGACGCGCCAACAGCACCCGGTCGCCGCCATCGTGGATCAGGCAGATGACCGCGGGATCGATGCGCGGGAATTCCTCGTATCCGGACTCGGTGACCCGCGACCAGCCGCCCTTGGCCGAGACGGTGACGGCGCCGTCGGCGCTGTTGAAACCGGCTTTGTCATGCCAGTTCAGCAGGGCGACAGCGCTGGAAAGCAGGCCCGCGGTGAAATCGTCGACCCCGCCGGCCATGGCGCGCAGGTCGGTCAGCGACCCGGTCAGCTCGGGATCGCGCACCGCCCACAGGTGGATGCCTTTGTCGACACCGAGGAACACCGCCGCCGGGCTCGGCTCGGCGGCGAGTTCGATCGCCGACTCCAGCACCAGCGCGCCGTCCTCGAACCTGACCTGACCCCGCCGGTTCACCCGTAGCAGCTTGGCGTCGGCCCAGCCTTCCTTCAGCGCCTGCGCGTCGGCCCTGACCTCTTCGGCTCGATCGACGACGGAACGGGACAGCAACGGAACACCATTGAGCTGAAATGCCACGCTTCGAGACTAGCTGTCGCTCGGAACGCCGCTTCTCGCGCAGGTGCCGGGCGCACCGATGTCACTTGGAGACGCGACGAATGTAGAGCAATTTGTCACCGGCCTCGATGGCGTCGACCTCGGGCTCGCCGACCCGGATCAGCTCGCCGCCCCGCACAACACCGAGCACGATGTCGCTGAGATGCCGCGGCGAGCCGCCGATCTCGGAGGCCTCGACCTCGCGTTCGGCGACCGCGAAACCCTGTTCGGGGGTGAGCAGGTCCTCCATCATTTCGACGACGGTCGGCGTCGTGGTGGAGATGCCGAGCAGCCTGCCTGCGGTCTCCGAGGACACCACCACCGAGTCCGCGCCGGATTGGCGCAGCAGATGGGTGTTTTCGGCCTCGCGGATGGCCACCGCGATCTTGGCCGCCTTATTGAGCTCGCGAGCGGTGAGCGTGACCAGGACAGCGGTGTCGTCCCGGTTGGTGGCGACCACGACAGCCGCCGCATTCTGCGCACCGGCCAGCCGGAGCACATCTGATTGGGTGGCCGAGCCGTGCACCGTCACCAGCCCGGCACTGGCGGCGGCCTCCAGCGCGACGACATCGGTGTCGACCACGACGATGTCGGCGGCCTGCACGCCGTCGCCGATCATGGCGTCGATCGCGGTGCGACCCTTCGTGCCGTATCCGACGACCACGGTGTGATTACGCACGCTGCGCCTCCAACGCTGAATCTTGAATGCCTGCCGGGAGCGTTCGGTCAGCACCCCGAGTGTGGTTCCGACGAGCACGATGAGGAAGAGAATGCGCAGCGGCGTGATGATGACGATATTGGCCAGCCGCGCCTCGGCTGTCACCGGAGCGATATCGCCGTATCCGGTGGTGGACAGCGACACCGTCGCGTAATAGAAGGCGTCGAGGAACGACAGCTCGTCACCGGAATTGTCGTGGTATCCGTCGCGACCCAGGTAGACCACCAGTGCCGCGCTGAACAGCAGCGCGATCGCGAAGGCCACCCGGCGCGACAGCGAAATCCATGGGCTCGTCTGTATTTCCGGAATGCGCAGCACACCCACCAGCGCGAAATCCGGGCGGTCGGACACTCCTGGCCTGGCTCGATCACCGAGCACCGGACTCACCCACCCTGTTGCTCGCCGAGATCGCTGTCCCCGGCTCTGCTTGTCCCTCCGGCACAGCACGGGAGCCTACCCGGTTAGCGCGGCGATGCCCGATCTCGACGCAAACAGTAGGCGGATGCAAGGGTGAGGCATGGCAGACAACGCTCTCGTCCCCCGCGACACCGGCCGACGGCCCGCGCTGATGCTCGCAACACTGCTGTTCGGATCCGGCGTATTGCACTTCGTGTGGCCGAAGCCGTTCGATTCGATCGTGCCGCGCGCGCTGCCGGGCCGGGCCCGCGATTACACCTACGCCTCCGGTGTCGCCGAACTCACCGTCGCGGCCACACTCGCTCTGCCGCGCACCCGCAGCTTCGGGGGTCGGCTCGCGGCGCTGCTGTTCATCGTCGTGTTTCCCGCGAATGTGCAGATGGCCGCCGACGTGCTCGGCAATCCCAAGTCGCCGCGGGCATTCAAGATCGGGACGGTGCTGCGACTGCCGCTGCAGCTGCCGCTGATCACTCAGTCACTGAAGGTGAGCCGACAGGCGCGGCGCTCCTGATCAGCTCGGCCAATTCGTCGGGGCCGGGCAGGGCGACCGGCGCGATGGTGCGTCCGGAACGCACGTAGTGGAAAGCGGCGCCTACGCGGTCGAGCATCTCCCGCTCGGTGCCGCCTTCGCGGGCCGCCATCAGCCGCGCCCAGGCCAGCCGGTACACCGCCAACTGCATTGCGACAGCGGGCTCCTCGGCGGCGCTCGGCTCGGCGCCGGTCTTCCAGTCCACCACGATCCAACCGCCGCCCGGCTCGGCGAATACCGCGTCCATCCGACCGCGGATGACGGTGCCCGCGATGGAGGTTTCGAACGGGATCTCCACCTCGAGCGGGCTGCGGTGCGCCCATGGCGAGTTCAGGAATGCGTCCTGCATCCTGGTCAGTTCCGCGTCCACGCCTGCATCGGCGGCACTGCTATCGGCGGCGCCCGGCAGCTCATCGAGACCGAGTAGCCGGTCAGCGCCGAACCACCGCTGCACCCAGGCGTGGAACGCGGTGCCGCGGCGCGCCAAGGGATTCGGCGGAAACGGGAGCGGACGGCGCAGGCGCGCAGCGAGTTTCGCGGGGTCGGCACGCATCTCGACGAGCGCGGTCGCCGCGATCTGCCCCGGCAGTTCCACCACCTGCGCGATCGCCCGAGCCGCTTCGTGTTCGGCCAGGAGGGCGTCGACGTCGGCAGCCCAGCCGTCGGGGTCGTCGTCCGCACCGGTTGGGGCCGGGTCGCCGCGGTCGCCGTCCGCTCCAGCCGGGTCCGGGTCGCCGGGGCCACCGGTGGCTACGACATGCTTCGGGCCGTCGGAGCCGCGGTCGACCCCGGGCTGCTTCGGGTCGTCCGAGCCGCCATCGACCCCGGGCTGCTTCGGGTCGTCCGAGCCGCCATCGACCCCGGACTGCTTCCAGCCGCCAGAGCCGCCATCGACCCCGGACTGCTTCCAGCCGCCAGAGCCGTCTTCCACTCCGGCCGGTTTCGGGCCGCTGGCATCGGCATCGGCATCGGCATCGGCATCGGCATCGGCATCGGCATCGGCATCGGCATCGGACAAGGCTCGCGTGTCGGTGGGTCCGCCTACTATCACTCCTATGTCGTCCGAAGCGTCGATCTCCGCCATCAGCTGGAGCTGCACGGGATCGACTGCGGCAGTGGCAGATACCGACTCCCTTTGTGCGAGCAGCTCTTCCAGGGCGGCACGGACCAGTGCCGCGCCTTGCTCGATGGGGTCGCGACGGTTGCCGAGTGGGTCGCGGGGCCACTCGGCGGTGGCGGGGTTGTCGGTGAAGGGGTTGACGGCGTCGACGGCGGGCGGGTCGTCCCAGCGGTCGATCTCGACGGCGCCGTTGGCCGGGCTGTCGGGGGACTCGCTGGCGTTTTTGAGTTCGAGGAGAAAATCGGACGGGCCCTTGGGGGTGGTGCCGGTCTCGGCCCAGTGGTGAGCCGAAACAAGTAGGACCCGTTCGGTTCTGGTGAGTGCGACGTAGAACAGGCGGCGGTCTTCATCGAGGCGACGGCGGTCGAGAGCTTCTTTGTGCGCTTTGATCGCGCGGTCCAGATCGGCGCGGTCGTAGAGGTCGGACAGGTCGAGGACCGGAACGCCTTCGGTGGCGTCGTCCTGTTGGCGATCGCCGCGCAAAGTGGTCGGCAGTTCGGCAAGCGCGCCGAGCCAGCTGCCCGAGGCCGCTCCGGACGGGAACACGCCGCGCGCCACGTGCGGGACGGCGACGATCTCCCATTCCAGCCCCTTCGCGGCATGCACCGTCAGCACCTGCACGCGATCGCGGGCCACCTCGATCTCACCCGGTTCCAAACCGTTCTCCACCGATTCGGCCGCGGCGAGGAAGGCAAGCAAGCCGCTCAGCGACGCCCCCGAATCGCTGGCATACCCGGCCACCACCTCGGCGAAGGCATCGAGATGCTCGCGCCCGGCGCCTGCACCCGCCATGGCCCGCCTGGCCTGGGTCTCCACCCCGACCCCGATGGTGCGTTCGACGTCGGCGACGAGTTCCGCGAGCGGCTGGCCGCTGCGCTCGCGCAGTGCGGCGAGTTCCCGGCCCAGCGCGGCGATCCGCGTGAACCCCGACTCCGAATACTGTTCCTGTGGACCGGGATCGGCGATTGCATCGGCCAACCCGGCTTGTTCGGACGGTTCCGGCGCCACCTCGCGCAGCGCCGCGGCAAGGGTTGTCGAATCGGTGATCTCGTTGGCATCACCCGCGGTGAGTCGGCTGATCGATAGGTCGCGGGCGCGACGAGCGAGCGCCGCGATGTCCGCGACCCCGATCCGCCAGCGCGCGCCGGTGAGAACCCGCATCGCCGCACTGCCCGCGCCCGGTTCGGCGATCAGCCGCAGCGTCGCAACGATATCGGCTACCTCCGGTGTCGCGAGTAACCCGCCGAGACCGACGATCTCCACCGGAAGTCCCTGCTCGCGAAGAGCTTCCGCGAGTGGGGCGGCGTCGGCGTTGCGTCGAACGAGCACCGCAGAGGTGGGTGGCGGTTCGTCGGCGGCACGACGCACCGCCCACTCGTCGGCAATCCGCACTGCCACCCAGTCCCGTTCGTCGGCAACGGTTTCGGTCAATGCCAATGCCACGACGCCCGATTCCGCATCAGGTTTCGCGCGCAACGCATCGACAGTCACCCCGCCCGCATCGATCGCACTGCGCCGCAACGGTTCCGCAACCAGGTTCGCCAAGGCGAGCGCCTCCGGCGGATTCCGCCAGCTGGTCAACAGCGGCAGAGTCGGCGCGGGAACACCGGGGGCGGCAGGAAAGTCGGTAGCGAACCGCGGCAGGTTAGCTGCGGAAGCACCGCGCCAGCCATAGATCGACTGCATCGGATCTCCGACCGCAGTCACCGCCAACCGCTGCCCGACCTCTCCTGTGTGCACGAAATGTGATGAGCTGTCGACATTTTCGGGAGCAGCGGACCGGAAATGGTCAACAGCGCCCGACCTCGGGTCGAAATCCCGGGGTGGCTCTAGATCCGGCGGGGGCTCGAAATCCGGCGGGGGCTCGAAATCCGAGGGCGGGGCAAGGTCCGATGCGGGTTCGAAGTTCGTGGGCGGCTCGATCGCTGAGGACTGGGCACGGCGGGGTGGCTCGACGGCGGTCGGACGTGCAGCGGTTGTCGAGGCTCGACCGGGTTGGCGCTGTTGCTCGGCAGGTGGTGTACCGCCGAACAATGCGGAAAGCAGGACGCGCTGGGCGTGGCCGGTGTCCTGGTATTCGTCGAGCAGGACCAGACGGAAGCGGGCCCGTTCGGCGGCCGCGACCTCGGGGTGCTCGGCGGCGAGGCGGGCGGCCAGGGACATCTGGGCGCCGAAGTCCAGGGCGCCGCGGCGGCGCAGCGCCTCGGCCAGTTGCTGGACCAGCGGCAGGAGTGCGACGCGTTCGCGTTGCACCTGAACGATATTGAGCAACGTCTGGCTCGGCCCCCCACGCTGGCGCGGGCCTGCGGGCAGGGTGAACACCAGTTTTTCGAGTTCGGTGTGCGCTTCGGCCAGCTGTTCGGGTTCCACCAGGTGTTCGGCGAGCTGTCCGGACAGCGCGAGCACCGCCTCGGTCACCGATACCGGGGTGCGCTCGGTATCCAGGTCACCGTCCCAATTGCGCACCACCTGGTGTGCGAGCTGCCAGAGCTGGGTTTCGGTGAGCAGCGTCGCCGAGGGTTCCACCGGAAGCAACAGTCCGTGTTCGGTGAGCAGCCTGCCCGCATACGAGTGATAGGTGCTGATCTCGGGCTCGGCACCAGCCAACTGCGCGCGCAATTCGCCACTGACATCGAGATCGCGCAACAGCGGCGACCCGGCCAGCCTGGCCAACCGAGTACGAATGCGAGAGGTCAACTGCTGTGCGGCTTTTCGGGTAAAGGTCAACCCGAGCACCGCATCGGGCAGCACCAGTCGATTGGCCACCATCCAGACCACCCTGGCGGCCATGGTCTCGGTCTTTCCTGCGCCCGCACCGGCCACCACCAGCGTCGGCCCCGGCGGAGCCGCGATCACCGCAGCCTGTTCATCGGTAGGCGGCGGCAAACCGAGCGCCTCCGCCAACCGATACGGCGTCACCCGACTCACGATGGTGCCTCGCGACCACGCGGCACCGCAGCCGCCGAAGCCCCCGCCCCGGCGGCCCGATCGTCGCGCTCGCTCACATTCACACCCCGACCAACACCCGACACCACAGCCAGACCGCCGCGCTCCCCCACACTCACACCCCAACCACCACCCGACACCACAGCCAGACCGGCTTGCTCCCCCAGACTCACACCGCCACCAACACCGGGCACCGCGGCTCTCATAGTCACAGCACGGATGCCCCTGCCTGTGCGCTGTCTCACGATTTCGCCTCGCCGAAACCTGGCATCGCCCGCGTCGAAGCCGACGCGCAGGTCTGGTCGCTACGCACCCTCGCTGTTCCACCTCGTCGCCGGCCGACACCGCAGGTCCCGTGAGCCCCGAGCCCGTGGTCCATTCGCTGCGGGTCGGTCGACCACTGCGCCGCGCCGGCACACGACACCACAGCTCCAGACGGACCCACGCCAACGGCCCGCTCGAGGTACTCCCTCACTCGTCGGTCACCTGCCTCCCGGTGTCCTGGACCGGGCAGCTGCCCGCGACCGCGCAGTGCCTGCAGCCATCGTTGCGCATGGCGAGGTAGCTCGGCCCCTGGGTCGCGGCCGCCGCGTCGTGAATGGTGCCGCGCCATTTCTCCAGGGCTTCGGCATCCAGCGGCAATTGCATCCGCTGGGTCGCGCCTTCCTTGCTGCTCGGCTTGGCGACGTAGACCAACCGTGCCCCACCGGGCTCTCCCATCGGAGCATTGGTTTCACCGATGGCCGGGCCGGGAGTCCTACCGAATTCACCTACGCCACCACCGGACTCACCCACAGCACCACCGGACACACCCACAGTTCCATCGGATTCGCTCACAACCTCACCACGCGAACCTGCGGCGCTGCCTGGTTCAGCTGTTGTGCTCGATGTTCCAGTGGTCGTGACTTCGGGTGTTCCCGATGCCCCAGCGGCCTCGACCCGAGGTCCATCGGCTGTGCCCGCAACCGCACCGGACTCCCCACGCACACCGGGGCCACCCGAGTCAGCAGGTGACATCGGAACTCCAGCTACGACGCCGACCATACCGACTGGTCCTCCCGGTTCGCCCGCTCCGAGTTCGGCGGCGTCCGGCAAGCTCCAGGACTCAGTGGTGGCGCGCCTCGATTCGAGTGCGGGAGAACGGGATTCCCGGGTGACACCTCGGGTTTCGGTGTCGAACCCACCCGATTCGCGTGGGTTGTCATCCGACTTGCCCATCGTCGGGTCGAGCGCACCCATCGCCGCGGCTACCTGGTAGGTCGCGAGTTGGGCATGGTCGGCGGCGGCTTGTTTGGTGACCGGGGACTTGCCGGTCTTTACGTCGACGATCACGAAGCGGCCGAGGGCGTCGCGTTCCAATCGGTCGACTCGACCACGGATGCGGACGGGGCGTTCGTCTTCCGCGCGTGCGGGTAGCACGCAGTCGACCGGGACCTCGACGCCGGCCTGGGTGAGTTCGCCTCGGGTGTTGCGAACCCAGGCCATGAATGTCTCCAGCATGGCCTCGGTGCGGCGCAACTCCTGGCGGGAGTGCCAGCCGGTGCCGGGATCGATGGCCTGCCATGCCTTGTCGAGGGCAGCCCTGACCTGTGCCTCCGGCACCTTTCCGGCCAGCGCTTGGACCAGCGTGTGCACCAGGTTGCCTTTGACCGCGTGCGGGTTGTCGCCATCGGTGCCGCCGTGGCGTTCCAATGCCCAGCGCAGCGGGCAGGTGCGCAGGAGCTCCACCGTGGACGGCGACAGCGCAACGGCGGTGTCGTCCTCGTCCCACAGGGACCGCGACGAGCTGAGATCGGCTGTGCCGTACCAGTCTTCGGGGTGGGTGCCGCGAATGCCCGCACTCGCGAGCCGGGCCAGTTGGTGGGCCGCGCGGCGCCTGCGTTCCGGATCTGCCTCGGAATCGCAGACCACGCCGCGCATTTCGGCGACCAGGGAATGCATCACCAGGGCCCGACCGGGATCGGCGACCGGAAGCGCACCGGGTTCACCGTCGTCGTCGTGTCCGAGCAGCTCGGCCAGGAAACGGGACGGCACGAGATCGCGGTCGCCCGATACCGATTCCACCGCGGTGACCAGCAGCGATTGCCGAGCCCTGCTGCACGCCACCAGCAGGAGCCGGCGTTCCTCGGCCAGGATCGGCGCCGCGCGGCTCACGCGCTCCCCGGCATCGGCGATCCCCGCTGTCACATCGACCAGATCCTCGTTGCCGAGCAGCGTGCCGCGCGGACGCAGATTCGGCCAGATGCCTTCCTGCACTGCGGCAACGGCGACCACATCCCACTCCCGCCCCGCGGACGCGTGCGCGCTGAGCAGCGCGACCGCTTCCCCCGGCGCGGTCAGCGAGGTTGTGTCGTGCGGGATCTCCTGTTGCAGTAGGTATTCGACGAATCCCTCGACGCTGGCACGCGGCAGCCGGTCGACATAGGCTGCGGCAGCGTCGAAGAGACCGACCACGGCATCGAGGTCCCTATCGGCCTGCATCCCGATCGCGCCACCGCGTTCGGACTGTGCGACCCAGCGTCGCTCCAGTCGCGACCCGGTCCACAGCGCCCACATCACGTCTTCGAGTCCGGCGCCTTTGCGCCGGGCCGTCCGAGCCCGATCCACCGCGTCGAGCACCCGGCGCAGCGGTGCGGCCTCCACATCGGTCAGCTGCTCGATGAGCTCGCGGTCGGCAATACCCACGAGCAGATCCCGCAGCACCTCCGCCGAGGACCGATCCAGCAGGCCGCCGTCGTCGTCATCCCTCGTGAATCCGTCGCCGGACCTCGATCCGTTCCGTTGCGACTCCAGCACGCTGCGTCGAATTCCACGCCGCAGCCTGCGCAGACTGATCTGATCGGCGCCACCGAGCGGCCCGCCGACCAGGTCGAGCGCATCCTCGTCGGAGAACATCGGCTCGGTCGTCGGCGGCGCACTACGCTTCGCCGGCTCGCTCGCGAGTACCGCGCGCAATGCGAGCAGCATCCAGGCCGCGCCGCGCCGTCGGGCCAGCGGCGCATCGAGCGCGGGCTGCTGCACCGGCACCCCGGCCGCCAGCAGCGCGCGCCGCAGCGGTGCCAGCGACAGCGGCACCGATCGCACGATCACCGCCATGCGCGACCACGGCACGCCCGCAGTGAGATGGGCGCGCCGCAAATAGTCGGCGATCAGGCCGGCCTCCTTCGCCGGAGTGGCCAGCACCCGAACCCGCACCGTGGTACCGTCGTCTTCCGGTTCGGTCTCGCGTCTCGGCAGCGAAAACCGTTGTGGCGCACTGCCTGGCAACTTGGCCGCGATTCTGGCCACCGCCAACTCCACCTGACCGCCCGAGCGGTGGTTGTCCCGCAGGATAATTCGCTGCCCCTCCGGTGCGGCGAGGTCGGCGACGAACCGGGTGTCCGCGCCGCGGAAGGTGAAGATGCCCTGATCCGGGTCGCCCGCGATCACCGCCGTCTGCGCGGCGTTGCCGATCACCCGAATCAGCAGCGCGGCCTGCGGATCCAGATGCTGGGCGTCGTCGACAAGGAGGTATCGGATCCGAGAGCGTTCCGCGGCAAGCAGATTCGCGTCGCCGGCCAAGGCGTCGAGGGCGGCGCCGACGAGTTCGGCGGCATCCAGTGCGGGCGCGGTCGCCTCGGGCGCCTCCACCCCCACCGACCAGCGCAGCAGCATCGTCTGCTCGTACCGCACCGCAAACTTGCCCGCCGCCACCCACTCCGGCCGAGCATGCTCACGGCCGAGGCGGACCAGGTCCTCCGGCCCGAGCCCGCGCTCGGTGGCCCGCAGCATCAGGTCGCGCAACTGTTCGGCGAACCCACCGAGACTCAGTGCGGGCTGCAACCGTTCGGGCCACAATCCGGTCGCCCCCGCCGCGATGTCGATGAGGTCACCGCGCAGCATCTCGCGCAGCACGGCATCCTGCTCGGCACCGGTCAGCAAACGCGGCGGCGGGTTGCCGTGCGCGGTGGCGTGCCTGCGTAGCACCGAGAAAGCGTAGGAGTGCAGTGTGCGCACCAGCGGCTCGCGCGTCGCGCCGGGCACGCCCGGTTCGGCGTCGGGCTCCGGACCGGTCAGCCGGGTCGTGATGGCATCGCGCAGCGCGCTCGCCGCTTGCTTCGAATGGGTCAGCACCAGCACCGATTCCGGGTCGGCTCCCGCGGCGATCCGGTCGGCGGCCAGATCGATCAGCAGTGTGGTCTTGCCGGTGCCCGGCCCGCCGAGCACCTGCCACGGCCGCCATCCGGGGCGGATCGGGCCGAGCGCGGCCTGGGCGTCGAACAGCGCGCGAACATCGGCACCCCAGACCCGAGGCCGGGGTGCCGCCACGTTTCGGCGAACAAGTCGCACCGCGCTATCCGATCGCACCACGCGGGCTATTGCAACAGACGCGACCGACACACCACGAGGCGCTCCGGGTCGGCTCGGGCTGCGACGGGTTTCGATACACGTCAAAATGGATGCCGTGTCTGCTCTTCATGTCCACCGATTCGGGCCCGCCGACGGGCCGGTCGTCCTGGCCCTGCACGGCGTCGTCGGCCACGGCAAACGCTGGGAAGTCATCGCAACCGAGCACCTGCCCGATGTCCGAATAATCGCTCCTGACCTGCGTGGACACGGCCGCTCAACCGGGCTGCCGCCGTGGAATTTCGAGACCATCGTCGCCGATCTCGCCGGGGTGCTCGCCGCGGAAACCGACGAACCCGTTGTGGTGGTCGCGCACTCGTTCGGCGGCGCGTGTGCGCTGCACCTCGCCGATAGCCATCCGGAATTGGTGCGCAAGTTGGTGTTGCTCGACTCGGCTATCGCCTTGGAACCGGAACTGCTCATGGACGTCGCGCTGTCGAGTCTGGCCTCGCCGGACTACGTCGACGTCGAGCATGCGCGGCGAGACAAGATGGCGACCGGCTGGAGCGAGGTCGACCCGCGTCTGCTGGATGCGGAACTGGCCGAGCATCTGATGCCGACCGCCGACGGCCGCGTCGGCTGGCGGATCAGCCTGCCCGCCGTCAACTCCTACTGGGGTCAGCTCGCCCGCCACTACGTCCTGCCGCCGCGCGATCTGCCGACGGTGCTCGTGCAGGCCATGAAGGTGGTGCCGCCGTTCGTGACACCGGAGTTCCGTGCCGCCCTGATCGAGCGGCTCGGCGACAATCTGACGCTGCTCGAATGGGACTGCGATCACATGGTGGCCCAGATCCGTCCCGCCGAGACGGCGGCGCTGATCCGATCGGCGCTCTGATCGCGATGGCCACCTCGGATGCCCAGGTCGAGCTGGCCCGTGCGCTGGTCGCGACGATCCCGCTCGGCCGGGTGGCCACCTATGGTGACATCGCCGAAGCGGCGGGACTTTCCACGCCGCGCACGGTCGGCTGGATCATGCGCACCGACGCCGCGGATCTGCCATGGCATCGAGTCATCGGGGCGGGCGGCAAGCCGGCCGCGCACCTGGCCGAGCGGCAACTACGGCTGCTCGCCGAGGAAGGTGTCGCGATCCGTGACGGGCGAGTCGACCTGCGCGCAGCGCGTTTCTCCTTCCCCGGCGCACCGAACGGGTAGTGCCGCGCAATCTCGTCACGCCGCCCACGTTCGACGGTTACCGTGGAAGTCATGTCCACCCGCCTGGCGTCGGTCGTGTTCGACGCAGACCGGCCGCGGTTCGTCGCGAACTTCTGGGCCGAATTGCTCGGCTGGGGGGTGACCGTGGACCGCGTCGACGAAGTCGATGTCGCCGCGCCCGACCCCGACGGCCTCGAGCTGGCCCTGACCTTCCTCCCAGCGGCGTGTGCGAAGCGCGGGAAGAACCGCATCCACCTCGACCTCGCCAGTCGCTCTATCGACCACCAGCGCGTGCAGGTCGATCGGGCGCTTTCGCTCGGTGCGCGCCGCATCGACATCGGCCAGGGGGCGGCGTCGTGGGTGGTACTCGCCGATCCGGAGGGCAATGAATTCTGCGTGTTGGAGCCGAGGGAGGAGTACGTGGACACCGGTGCGGTCGCGGCGATCGTCATCGACACGCACGAACCGGTCCGGCTTGCCGAGTTCTGGTCCGCCGCATCCGGCTGGCCGATGGAACATGCCGGCGCGCAGGTAGCCGGCCTGCGCTCGGCGACGGGGCTCGGTTCCTGGCTGGAGTTCGTGTGGACGCCCGACGTGAAGTGCGGACGCAATCGGCTACACCTGGATCTGTCCTCCTTCCCCACCGACGACCAGGCCGAGGAGGTGGCCAGGCTCCGCGCAGCGGGCGCGACCCAGATCTCGACCGGAGATATCGGTGGCGCGCCGGGGCAGGTGCTCGCCGATCCGGAGACCAATGAGTTCTGCCTGCTCCGACCGGCCTCGAGCTACACGACGGTCTGATCCACCGCGCCTGCTTGGGCGGTTGTGCGGCGCCGACGAATTAGCATGTCGGCCATGTTGTTCCTCGCCCAAGGTTTCGGCTTGTGACGGCCGCCGACGCGATCATCCTCGCGGGCGGACGTGCCAGCCGCATGGGCGGCGTGGACAAACCCGCCATCATTATCGGCGGACGATCCATGCTCGATGCGGCCCTTGCCGCCGTCGCAGGCTGTGTGCGCACCGTCGTCGTCGGGCCGCAGCGGCCGGAGTTGAATTCAGCGATCCGGCAGGTTCGGGAAGTCCCGCCGGGGTCGGGACCGGTGGCCGCGGTCGACGCGGGTTTGCGGGCGCTCGGCGCCGCCGCGTCGCCGCTGGTGGTAGTGCTCGCCGCCGACATGCCGTTCCTGACCGGGGCGGTGGTCGTCGAATTGATCAGGCACGCCACCGAATCCGGCGCCGACGCGGTGTTCGCCGCCGACGAGTCCGGGCGGCCGCAGTACCTCACCGGAGTGTGGCGGCGCTCGGCGCTCGCCGCAGCCCTCGCGAAGCTGGATTCGCTGGTCAATCAGCCGATGAAGGCGCTGGTTCCGACAGATACAGTGACCGTGGCGATGCCGGGGATCGCCGATTGCGACACCGACGAGCAGGTGCGGCGCGCGCGAGCGGCGGCACGGACGGTGGACGACGCGGCCGATACGAGCGCTGCGCCGCAGGCGAACCCGCCCGCTCCCGCCCGGTCGGCAGGGGCCGGACCGGTGGGGCCGACCTCGCGCGTCGCGGCGGCACGGCGGGAGCGCCCCGCGCTGACTCTCGACGAGGCGCGAAACACGTTGCGCACCGATATCTCTCGACTGACCGCGTATCGGGCCGACCTGCGTTCGGTCCGCGGCGCGGCACTGGCCGCGCCGTTGTCGGCCGTCGGCCCGCTGCCACGCTTCGATGTGTCGGCGATGGACGGATATGCGGTCGCAGGTGACGGCCCCTGGCGCCTGCGCCGCGATATCGGTTTCGCGGGTGGACAGCGCCCTGTCGGATTGCTGACCGGAGAGGCGGTCCGCATCGCCACCGGCGCGCACGTGCCCGACGGCACCACCCACGTCGTGCGGGACGAGTTCGCGACGGTCGACGCGAACAACACCCTGCACCGGCTCCCCGACACTCCCTTGCGCGAGGACATCCGCCGCAGTGGCGAGGACCGCAGCCGCGGCGATCTGATCGCACCCGAAGGCACCCCGGTCAGCGCGACCCTGATCTCGGCAGCCGCCAGTGTGGAGGCGACCGAAGCACTGGTCCGCGGCCCGGTCCGGGCCCGCATCGTCATGACCGGTGACGAAATCCGCAGCCGGGGCCCCCTGCGCGACGGCCAGACCCGCGACTCCATCGGTCCGGTGCTGCCGGACATGTTGTCCTGGTACGGCATTCACACCATCGCCCGCGTCCATCTGCGCGACACGCCCAATGGATTCGACGAAGTCCTCACTGCCGCAACCGATTGCGATGTCCTGGTGATCGTCGGCGCGACCGGAGGCGGCGCCGCCGACCAGCTGCGCGGCGCTCTGACCCGCGCGGGCGCCAGGATCCTCGTGCACCGCCTGCGCCTACGCCCCGGCGGCTCCACCGTCGTCGCGGAACTTCCCTCGGGCACCGCTGTCCTCGGTCTGCCCGGCAATCCCTTCGCCGCCGTCGCCATCTTGATGGCGCTGGCCCCCGCTCTCGTCGACGGCCGCATCGGCAGCCCGCCGCGGCGCGCACTGACCGGTCCCCTGCACAACGCCTCCGAGATCGCGGGCCCGGTCCCCCGCATCGTCCCGGCCCGGCTCGACCAGGACGGCGGCTGGCGCGGCGACGCCCACATCCGAACCACCCATCTCGGCGGCCTCATCGACCGCGACGGCTTGGTCATCGTCCCGACCGAAGCAACCGACGGCGTTCAGGTCGAATTCTTGCCCCTGCTCAGCTGATTCCTGCCGCCCATTTCCGCCCATTTCCACCGAAATTGCCACGAATCGTTCGACACATCGGCATTTTCCTTCCACGATTGATGCCTGCTCGCTATTGTGTGGTTGTTAGGCGAACATTAATCCCCCGGAAAGGACCGAGTGGAGATGGCTGAAAAGTCCAAGAAGACGCCTAAGAAAATGCCCAAGCAGATGCCTCGGCAGCAGCAACAGCAGCGCCAGGAACAGGGCATGCCGCGAGCAGGCGGGAGCGCTGAAGGCCAGAAGATGATGCCGGACCAGCAGCGACGCCAGGGCGAGAACGATCCCAACCGCATCGATCGGCGGCCGGGGCAGCACTGATCCAAGTCCTGTAAAACGGGCCGTTGGTTCCTGCATTGCAGGAACCAACGGCCCGTTTCCATTGTGTGGATAAATTCGAGCTTCGCCTCACGCACCGATACGCAACAGCGATTCGGAATCGACATCCACCGGCCTTCTGGCGACCGTCGGATCAGGAGTCGGCACCGCATCGAGCAGTCGCCGCGTGTAATCCTCGCGCGGGCGAGCGAAAACATCTGTCACCGGTCCGGTTTCGACAACGGATCCCGCACGCAGCACCACGACCCGGTCGGCCACCTGATGCACGACGGCGAGATCGTGACTGATGAACAGGCAGGCGAAGCCGTACTCGGCACGGAGGTCCGCGAACAGGTCGAGGACCTGAGCCTGGACCGAAACGTCGAGCGCGCTGGTCGGCTCGTCGGCCACCAGCAGCCGTGGCGCGAGGACGAGAGCACGCGCGAGTGCGACCCGTTGCCGCTGGCCGCCGGAGAGCTCACCCGGCCGGCGGGTGGCGTAGTCCCGTGGCAGACGAACGGATTCCAACAGATCGCCGACCTTCGCACGCAGCAGTGCGCCGGAGGCGACGCGATGCACCTGGAGAGGTTCGCCGATCGCGTCCTCGACGCTGCGGCGCGGATCGAGCGAAGCGGCCACATCCTGGTGGACGAGTGCGACATGCTTTCGCAACGCGCGAAGCTCCTCGGCCGGCAGCCCCGCCAGCGAAACCCCTTGCAGCTCAACTCTTCCCGAGTGCGCCGGCACCAAACCGAGTGCGGTACGGCCGAGCGTGCTCTTGCCCGAACCCGACTCTCCGACGAGCCCGACCACTTCACGTGGCCCGAGAGTCAGCGAAACATCGTGCAGTGCGCGAAAATCCGACGCTCCACCACGCCCTCGATATACCACGGTCAGCTCGTCCACCTGCAGCACCGGCGCAGCTTCCGACTCCTGATCGGATTCGGCGGCGGCCGCGACCGACACGACCTTCCCGTCGCCCGCCGGCAACCGGGGCACGGCGGCCAACAGAGTGCGCGTATACGACTCCCGGGGCTCGGCGAACAGTCCGTGGACGGACTGCTCTTCGACGACCCGGCCCGCATGCAGCACCACGACCCGGTCGGCGATCTCGGCGACCACGCCGAGATTGTGCGTGATGAACAGGATCGCGGTGCCGTTGCTGCGCTGCAGACCCCGCAGCAGGTCGAGGATTTCGGCCTGCACAGTGACATCGAGCGCGGTGGTCGGCTCGTCCGCGATCAGCAGGTCGGGTTCGCCGGATAAGGCGAGTGCGATGACCACGCGCTGTTTCTGCCCGCCGGAGAGCTGGTGCGGATACCAGTCGACGCGCTGTTCCGGCTCCGGAATGTCCACCATCCGAAGCAATTCGACGGCCCGCTTGCGCGCCTCGGCCTTGGTGACTTTCGCATGCGCACGCAAGGCCTGCGTGATCTGGGTCCCGATCTTCTGCACCGGGTTCAGCGCGGTCTGCGGTTCCTGGAACACCATGCCCACGCGGGTGCCGCGTAGGCCGCGCAGTTGCGACTCCGGCGCACCGATGATTTCGGTGTCGCCGAGCCGGATCGATCCGGATGCGGTCGCGGTCTGCGGCAGCAGCCCGAGCACCGTGCGTGCGGTGATCGACTTGCCCGAGCCGGACTCACCGACCAGCGCGACCACCTCGCCGTGCCGCACCGAGAAACCGACACCGTCCACCACGGTGCGTGATCCGAAGCGCACCACCAGATCCCGGACTTCCACGAGTGTGTCCATCGTGTCGGTGTCGGTCATCGCATCCTCCTGGCCCGGCCCAACGCCTGGGCGATCAACAGAAAGCCGAGCGTCAACCCGGCCACCACGGCCAGCGGGCCGATCGCGAACGCCGCATTGGCGTCCAGGTTTCCGATCGACTCGGCAATCAGCGAGCCGAGCGAGGGGTCCGGCGGGCGCACTCCGATGCCGATGAAACTCATTGCACCCTCGATGAACACCGCGACCGACATCGACAGGGCAAGCTGCACCGCCAGTGGTTCGGCGGCGTTGGGCAGCACGTGCTTTCGCAGAATCCACCAGGGACCCGCCCCGATGACCTCGGCGGCCTCGACGAACGGCTGTTCGCGCACCTGCAGGATCGAGGTGCGAATCTGTCTGCCGAAGATCGGGATCTCCGCCGCGACGATGACCAGGATCACCGCGTGCGCGCCGGGTCCGGTGATCGCGGCGAGTGCGATGGCGAAGATGAGCGCGGGGAAGGCGAGGATCAGGTCGAAGGCGCGCTGCGCCACCACATCCGCGACCGCGTTCACGCTCGAAACAAGCCCGGTCAGCGCGCCGATCAGCGCACCGAGCGGGACGGCGATGAACACCATCAGCAGGTCGATGCGGATGCCGTGCAGCACCCGCGAAAAGACGTCCCGATTCAAGTGATCGGTGCCGAGCCAGTGCTCTCCACTCGGACCGAGGAGGTTCGCACCGGGTATCTGCTGGATCGGATCGTAGGAGGTGAGCAGCCCCGCGAAGATTCCGGTCGCGGCGATCGCGCCGACGAGGATCAGGCCGGCCAGACCTTGTCCACTCCGGAAGGCACGCAGCAGGGAGCCTGTGGTGTCGGCGGGTGCCGGGGCCACAGCGGCGGCTTCGACAGGGACATCGATATCGGTCACGACTTGCCCCCGATGCGGATGCGCGGATCGAGGTAGGCGTGCACGATATCGGTGCCGAGCTGGATGATCACGAACACCGCCACCGACAACAGCAACAGCACCTGCACGACCGGATAGTCGCGCCGACTGATGCCCTGCTCGATGAGCTGCCCGATGCCCGGCCATGCGAAAGCCGACTCCACGAGGACCGCGCCGCCCAGCAGCTGGCCGGTCTGGATGCCGAGTGCGGTCAGCATGGTCGGCAGCGCGTTGCGCAGCGCACCGCGGGTCACGATCTGCCAGTGCGCGATGCCCAGCGCCCGCGCGGTCAGCGCGTAGGGCTTGCCCAGTTCGGTGCGCAGCGATTCGGTGAGGAATCGGGTGAGCGCGGCCGCCACCGGCAGTGCCAGGCAGATCGACGGCAACAGCAGGTACTGCACCGCGATGTCGGGCCTTGCGATGAATCCGTCCGGCGGCACGCCGCCTGCGGGCAGCACCGGAATCACGACCGCGAACACCAGCACCAACAGCACACCGGTCACGAAGACCGGTAGCGCGATGGCCACCGTGTTGGCCGCGGCGACCACCGCGCTCAGCAAGCGACTCGGCCGGGCCACCGATGCCACACTGATCACCACACTCGCCACGACGGCGAGCAGGAGCGCCGCTGCGGCAAGGACCACCGTATTGACAAGCCCGTTGCCGACCAGATCAGCGATCTGGCCGCCGATGATGTAGGACCGGCCGAGGTCGAAGGTCACCAGATCGCCTAGCCACGTGAGGTATTGCGCCGGGATCGACCGATCGAGCCCGAGCTGGTGCCGGACGGCCGCGATAGTGTCCGGCGTCGCGTCGGGGCCGGCCAGCGTCGTGGCCGGATCGCCGGGCACCAGCCGCAGCAACAGGAAGATCAGCACCGACGCGCCGAACAGGACGAGCACCGCGGAGGGCAGGCGGCGCAGCACATACCTGGTCATGCCAGGAATGCGTCCGTGAGCACGGTCTCGCGGCGCTTGGTCCAGGACACTCCGTGCACCTTGCGTGAGGTGGCGACCTGGTTGTGGTGCACGCCGATTTCGATGAGGAACAGTCCCTCCAGTAGCCGATCGCTGACATTCTGGTATGCCTTGATCGCCTCGGGGCCGGTCCCCTGGATCACCTTCCACGCGGCGTCGGCCGCGGCGAGATAGGCAGGGGATTCGTAGTGGGAAGCGTTCTTTCGCGCGTTGAAGGGGTAGGCGCTCACCGTGAGCGTCGACGGCGTGAACTGCGCCCATGAGTGGGTGGTGACCCACAGACCCGGAAAGTCGCCGCCGATAAGCCTTTTCACGAAGGTGGCCGGTTCGATCGGATCGAGCGTCACTTCGATGCCGACCTCCGCCAGATTCGCCTGCACGATCTGCGCGGTCGCCTCGTAGTACGGAAGGCTGGTTTCATAGGACAGCGTCAGCTTCGGCGGCTTCGTCGTCTGCGACAGCACCTGCTCGGCCTTGGCGATGTCACGCGACAGGGATGTGTTGCGGGTCGCGTCGAAGGCGGGAGAACTCTTGGGCCACGGTAGATTCACCGGGTATCCAGCGTTGCGGAACACCTCGGCGATGATGCGCTCCCGGTCGATCGCGTAGGCGATGGCCTGGCGCACCTTGACATCGGCGAGGGCGGGCTCGGCGACATTGACACCGACATAGATCTGTAGTTCGGCACCGTCGTAACTGACCGTGGTGAATCCGTCACTCTTGGCGAAGTTTTCGTTGTCGCGGTAGTTCAGGCCGCTCGCGAAGGCGATCTGACCGGACTTGAGCGAATTCACCAGGGCCTGGCTGTCCGGAATGATGGAGACCTCGACACGATCCAGGTACGGCCGTTCGGGTACCCAGTACCGGGTGTTCTTCTCGAAGACCAGCTGAGTGTTCGGGGTACGCTTGACCAGCTCGAACGGGCCGGTGCCGATGAATTTGTCGCCGGTGGTCAGCTGATCGATGGTCTCGCTGTCCAGGATCGGCGCGGTGTCGAGCAGGTCGAAGATATTGCCCACCGGGTGCGGGAACTTCAGCACGATCCGGTGCGGCGCGGTGATGTCGTATTCGGTGATCGCCGCGGCCGTGCTCTTCAGCTGAGCCGACCACTTCGGGTCCGCGTAGGTGCGCAGCGAGAATTCGACGTCCTTGGCGGTGAAGGGCCTGCCGCTGTGGAATTTCACGTCATCGCGCAGTTCCAGCACCAGCGACAACCCGTCCGGCGCGAGAGTCCACGACTTGGCCAGCGACGGACCGGGTTCCAGCTTGTCGTTCGGGTAGCGGACCAGCGTCTCGTACACCAGGCCGACCACGACGGGGACGGTTCCGGTGTTGGTCAGGATATTCGCCGGGACCAGATCGGTCGGGACGCCGACCTTCAGCGTGCCGCCGCGCACCGGCGTCGCATTGTCGCCACCGGCGGACTTCTGCTCGTTCACCGCCGAAGTGCACGCAGCGAGTGCACCGGTGCCGAGGATCGCGAACGCGGCAATACCCGTGGTGCGCAGGAAATTACGGCGACCCAGTGGGCCGGGGGAAGAACTCATCTGACAAATCCTCGAAGACAGATCGCTGCCGAAGACAGGGAGCGATTTCGGTGCGGCATCGGCACCGGACAGGAAGGGAAGCGAATCGACGGAGGGGATGTACGCGCTCAGGCGCGGCAGCACCGCGAAGCACAACACGAACAGCAGGGTTCCTGCGCGCACTCCGCTCGGGGTGCACAGGGCTGAGTCGTGGGCATACCGGTCAAGCTAACAGGCAACGATCCAGCAAGCATCGGTTCGGCGCACCGTGCGCGAAATACTGGCGACCTGGGACTTCCCGACTTTGACTGGAATGATGCCTGTTCCATCCCACGCCCGCGGCTATGAATCCAGCTCCGGTTCGATCGGCCGAACCACCGCCGATTCGACACCGGAATGGACCCACCCACCGACCGCACCCACAGGCGCTCCCAACATCATCGTGGTGCTGGTCGACGACATGGGATACAGCGATATCGGCCCGTTCGGCTCCGAGATCGAGACGCCGACGCTGGACCGGCTGGCCGCCAACGGAGTTCGGTTCACCAACTACCACACCACCCCACTGTGCTCACCGTCGCGTGCGGCGCTGCTGACCGGAATCAACTCTCACCGTGCCGGATTCGGCTTCGTCGCGAATGCCGATCCCGGGTACCCGGGCCTGCGATTGGAGCTGGCCGACGACGTGCTCACGCTGCCGGAGATACTGCGCGGCAACGGTTACGCAACCTACGCGGTCGGCAAATGGCATCTGGTGCGCGACGCCACGATGAACCCGGCCGCGCACCGGGATTCGTGGCCGACCCAGCGCGGCTTCGACCGCTACTACGGCTCGCTGGAGGGACTCAACTCCTTCTACTACCCCAACCAGTTGGTGTCGGACTCCTCCGTCGTCGACGTCGAGCAGTACCCGGAGGGCTACTACCTGACCGACGACCTGACCGACAAGGCCATCGGCTACCTCAAGGACCTGCGCGCCCACGATTCGGCCAAACCCTTCTTCCTGTACTTCGCGCATGTCGCCATGCACGGCCCGCTGCAGGCCAAGCCCGAAGACCAGGCCAAATACCGTGGCCGCTACGCCGAGGGCTGGGATCGATTGCGCCAGAACCGGTTTGCCGCTCAGCTTGCGCAGGGCCTCTTCCCGGAGGGCACGCAACAAAAGGCCCGCAACACCGAGCCGGGATACGAGGCGGCGGAATGGGATTCGCTCAGTGCCGATGAGCAGCGGCGCTTCGCCAGGTACATGGAGGTCTACGCAGGGATGGTCGATAGCATCGACCAGAGCCTCGGCCGCATCCTTGATGTGGTCGAGCAGCTCGGCGAGCTCGACAACACCATCGTCGTGTTCACCTCGGACAACGGCGGCACCGCCGAGGGCGGCCCGGAGGGCACCCGCAGCTATTTCGCGGAGTTCGCGCACATCGACGATCCGGACTGGGTCGGCGATGTACCGCACGACGAGGAACTGATCGGCACTGCCCGGCTCGGCGTGCATTACCCGCGCGGCTGGGGCCAGGCCTCCAACACCCCGTTCCGGTTCTACAAGGGCCAGACCTTCGCGGGTGGCGTGCGCGTGCCGCTCATCGTCTCCTGGCCGAAGGGTCTGCCGCGCACCGAAACCGACAGCGGCATCCGGCAGGAGTACGCCTACGTCACCGATCTGGCGCCGACCCTGCTCGATCTGGCCGGCCTGCAACGTCCGAGTGTGCGTAATGGACTGCCCGCCAAGGAGTTCGACGGCATCTCCGCCGCTGAACTGCTGCGCGACCCGCAGGCACTCAGCACACACACCGAGCAATACTCCGAGATGACGGGACACCGCGGCTTCTACCGCGACGGCTGGAAGCTGCTGTCGCTGCACGAGCCCGGCACCGATGTCGATGCCCCGCACTGGCAGCTGTTCGATGTGCGCACCGATCCGACCGAGCTGCACGACCTTTCGGAGCAGTATCCGGACAAGGCCGCCGAATTGGCCACAGCCTGGGACGAATCCGCCTGGGCCAATACCGTTTTCCCGCTGCTGACCCGTCAGGATCTGGCGCACAGGCGGCCCGAGGAGTCCCGCTTCGCGGAGCCGCTGCGGCTGCTGCCCGGCACGCCGACCCTGGAGCGCTACCGATCGCAGCGCCTGATCGCCTACCGCGACTTCGCCATCACCGTGGAACTCGGCGGATACCGCCCCGGTGACGAGGGTGTTCTGGTCGCACACGGCGATCCGCTCGGCGGCTACCTGCTCTACATCGAGGACGGGTGGGTGACCCTCGGGGTGAACAGCTACGGCAACTACGCCACGGTCTCGGCGGGCCCGCTCCGCGCGGACACCCGCCGGATCACCGTCGCCGCGGTGGTGCGCCCGCGCCTGCGCTGGGACTTCAGCATCGGCGTCGACGACGAACGCGTCGGCGAACTACGCGATCAGGTGCAGCTGGTCGGCATGGCCCCGTGGACCGGCATCTCCGTCGGTGTCGACGCCCGCGGCCCGGTCTCGTGGGACCTGCGCGAACGCCGCGGCCCGTTCCGCTACACCGGCAACCTGCGTTCGGTGACCTATATGCCGGGCCCGATCCGTGTCCCCGACGCCACTATCGAGGCGGTGGAACGCGAGGCGGAGTTCGTTGCGGAATAGGCGCAGCGTGCGCCACGGCCACCCGCGCACAGCCGAGCCGAATTTCGGACATCGGGCCCGGTCGGATACCGTTTACCAGGCACAACGGCCCTCTTCACGACGAGAAGGACGCACCTGATGGACGACAGTTCCCTCATCTGGGACGACGGTGCGCTGGTCACCATCGACCAGCGCGGGCTGCCGCACGAGGTGCGGAAGTTGCGGCTCACGACGGTCGAGGACATCGTCGACGCCATCCGGGGGCTCGCCATCCGCGGCGCACCGGCCATCGGCATCGCGGGGGCGTTCGGGGTGGTCATCGCCACCGCCGCGAACACCGCGAACGGTGTCGTCGATGTGGCGCGGGTCGAAGCGGAGGCCGAGCGCATCGTGGCCACCAGGCCCACCGCGGTGAACCTGGCATGGGCGGTGCGGCGAGTCAAGGCTCAGGTGCCGCTCGGCGTGGACGCGGTGCTCGCGGAGACGCTGGCGATCCTGGCCGAGGACGGGCGCGTCAACCACGCCGCCGCAACGAATGCCGCCGACCTCGTGCAGGAGCTCTGCCCTGGTCGTCCGCTGCGCGTGCTGACCCACTGCAACACCGGCAGGCTCGCGACGAGCGCCTTCGGCACTGCAATCGGCACGATTCGGGTGCTGTCGGAGCGCGGCGCGATCGAGAACGTCCTGGTCGATGAGACCCGCCCGCTGCTGCAGGGTGCACGGCTGACGACCTGGGAGCTCGCCGAGGCGGGCATCCCGCACCGACTCACCATCGACTCCGCGGCGGCCTGGGCGATGGCCACCGGTCAGGTCGACTGTGTACTGGTCGGCGCCGACCGCGTCACGCTCAACGGGGACGTCGCGAACAAGATCGGGACCTATGCCCTGGCGCTGGCGGCCCGCCATCACGGCATCCCGTTCGTCGTCGTCGCCCCCGAGTCCACCCGTGACCCAAATATGGCGACCGGGCGCGACATCGTCGTGGAACAGCGCGCCCCTGCCGAGGTCACCGGATTCGGCAGTGTCTCAACAGCTCCCGCGGGCACCGAGGTCTTCAACCCGGCCTTCGATGTCACGCCGGCCGACCTCGTGACCGCCGTGGTCACCGAACTGGGCGTCGTCCATCGTGCGGGATCTGCTGTCCCTGAACACCATCCGGGCCGCGAGATCGCCGACATCGCGCGCGAGCTCTACCACCGCGGCTGGATGCCGGGCACGGCGGGCAATATCTCGGTACGCACCGCGGAGACCGCGGTGATCACCGGCAGCGGCCTCGCCAAAGGTGAACTGTCCGAGCGCGACATGGTGACCGTCCGCGTGCTGGATTCGACTCCGGTAGCTCCGCAGCAGCGGAAACCGTCGGCGGAGACCACCATTCACACCGCGGTGTATCGGACGACCGATGCGGCCGCGGTCGTGCACATCCATCCGCCGTACGCGACGACCCTCTCGACGCAGACCAGTTCTCCCGATGACCCGACCATCCTGCGCATCACCGACTTCGAACTCATCAAGGGACTCGGCAGCGCCGACCCGGCGGCCATCGACATCCCGGTGTTCCCCAACTGGCCCGATGTCGCGCGCATCGGCGCCGACATCGAGCGGTACCTGTCCGAGAACCCGACCGCACCGCCGGTATTGGGCATCGCCGGCCACGGCATCACCACCTGGGGGGACACTCTGTCCCAGGCACGCGACCGCGCCGAATGCCTCGAGGCGCTGTGCGAACTGGTGC
The DNA here is from genome assembly GCF_045208035.1 of Nocardia sp. NBC_01009. Lineage (NCBI taxonomy): Bacteria > Bacillati > Actinomycetota > Actinomycetes > Mycobacteriales > Nocardiaceae > Nocardia > Nocardia sp. NBC_01009. The sequence continues at coordinate 7,815,516 of NZ_CP108695.1, forward strand.
TGCGGACTGGGCGGCGGCAGGTCGGCTTACATGACGAGATCCTCGAGATAGGACTGAGATGACGCTTTTGCAGGTGATGGCCGCCGACGATGCCGACAAGGTACTGCTGCGGACCACCGACGACGCGGTGATCGCCGCGCAATTGGCCGACCGCGGAATCACTTTCGACCGCTGGCCGGTGGTGGACAATGCCGCCGACACCGCCTCGGACGCGCTGCTGGCCGAGTACGCCGACCGGGTCGCCGAGCTCAATGCCTCCGGCTGCTACCGCCACATCGATATCGCGCGCATCCACCCCGACGACGCGAACCCCGAATGGCCGCAGATCGCGAAGGGCGCCCGCGAGAAGTTCCTCAACGAACACCGGCATGCCGAGGACGAGGTGCGCTTCTTCGCAGGCGGCCGCGGGTGCTTCTACCTGCACCTCGATGATGCGGTGCTGGCCGTCGTCTGCGAGGGCGGCGACCTGCTCTCGGTCCCGGCCGGAACCCTGCACTGGTTCGATATGGGCACCCGCCCCGATTTCATCGCTATCCGTTTCTTCGAGGAAGAAGACGGCTGGGTCGGCGATTTCACCGGTGACCGCATCAGCGAAGGTTTCCCGACCCTCGACCAGCTGCTCGCCGCGCCGTGATCGCCGCGGTCGTCGTCGATATCGAAGGCACCACCAGCCCGACCAGCTCGGTGCGCGAGGATCTGTACGGCTACACCAGGGCCAGGCTCCCCGAGTGGCTTGCCGAAAACCGGATGGATGCTGCCGTCCCCATCGTCGCGGCGACCAGGGCACTTGCCGAACGCCCCGACGCCGACGAGGCCGAGGTGGCCGCGATCCTGCGCGACTGGCTCGGCTCGGATGTCAAGGCCGAGCCGCTCAAGGCCGCCCAGGGGCTGATCTGTCACGAAGGCTTCCGCTCCGGCGCCCTGCACGGCGAGTTCTTTCCCGACGTCGCGCCCGCGCTCGCCGCATGGCGGGCAGCCGGGCTCGACCTCTATGTGTATTCGTCGGGATCGGTACGCAACCAGCAGGATTGGTTCGCTTTCGCCCGCGGTGGCGAACTCGCCTCGCTGATCGGCGGCTATTTCGATCTGTCCACCGCGGGGCCGAAGCGGGAATCCTCGTCCTACGAGAAGATCGCGGGCGCCATCGGCACGCCCGCCGAGCGGGTCCTGTTCCTGTCCGACCATCCGGATGAACTCGATGCCGCCGTCGCGGCGGGTTGGTCGGCGATCGGCGTCCACCGCCCCGGCGAACCGAATCCGCCGCGACCACCGCACCGTTGGATCGACTCGTTCGCCGAAGTCCAGCTGCGCTGAATCAGCTCCAGCTGCGCCGAGTCACTCCACCCCTGCGCCGAGTCGTTCTCAGCTGTGGCCGGTCCGAGTGCTCAAGCTCCGGAGATACCGATCTGGCTGCGCACCGCGCCCAGGTGGCTGTGCTGGACGGAAGCGAAGATACGGCGTGCATGGACCGCGATGGGACTGGTCGACCAGGGCGCCAGTGCGGTGGTGAACATGAGTTCGCACCAGGACATGGCGGGTACATCGCCGGCGGCCAGTGTTGCGATGAGCGACATCTCGGTGTCGTGTCTCGCCCATGCGGCGAGCAGCCAGGCCGCGTCGAGCCTGCCGAGGAATTCCTCGGCATCCTCCGGCGGACCGTGCGGGGTATCGACGGCGAGATGGACGACCGCGGCAATCGCGTGCCGCATCCTGGCATCCAATCCGACGGCGTCGTGCAGCAGCAGCGCTTCCAGCGCGGAGCGCAGCTCTACACCGGGGTCGATCGCCGAGTTGTCGGCCATCGAGGTGGTAGCGCGCGAACTGCGAATCATAGGAACTGTCTCCTTCGAGTCGGTATCGAGTGGTGGGTTCGCGATGACCGAACGCAGAGCGCACAGCTCGAGCCCACCCGGGCGGGCGTCCTCGACCAGGCTGACCAGCGCACCCGGGTTCCAGTCCAGCCTGCCGAAGGCCAGGCACCAGTCCAGCGCCGGATTGTCCTCGGCTACCACCACATCCAGCGCCAGTCCCGACATCGACGCGGTGCACGCCAGGGTGATGGCATCCACGTCGGGTTCGGTGATGGTCAGGTGCAGGGTCGCTTCGTCGTGGCCCGCGTCGGCGCGGGCCCGGCCCGCCAACCAGACCGCGCGGGCGGCGGCGGCCATTGCTCCGGCACGGCGGTCACCGTGCGGATGATCGAGATCGGTATCGAGAAAGGGGCCGTACCAGAGCGCTCGGCCCTCGTCACCGCATACCGCGAAGGTGCCGTTCGAGCAGTCCGCGGCCGCGGCCAGCGTGATGTGGGGCACCAGTTGGATGTCATTCGCCATGAAACACTCACTCCCGCAATGTGCGCGCAACCTGTCCTCATCGGCCGGATTCTCGCGAGGTCGTCACCAACTTCGCGAATTTCCCGATAAGCGGATCAAATACGCTCCGACACGGCTTGTCCTGAAAATCGATAACATCGAGCAAACCCTGTGATGTACTTACACCGGCCAGTGAAACTCCGACCGGACGCAACACACCAGTGTGTAGCGCATCCGGTGGGCATTACCGTGGTCGGCGGCCTTTGGGCGGTAACGTCGCCGCCATGCCCTACGTTCAATCTGGCTCGGTGACAGTTCATTTCCAGTCGAGCCGGGCCCACGGACCTGTCCTGCTGCTCGCCCACGGATTTCCCATAGACGAATCCATGTTCGATCCTTACTGAAAAACTTGACCGCCGTGGGAATCAATGTGGTGACGTGGATGCGTGCGGCCACGGCGGAACAAGAGCACCGCGACGATCCGTTCACTTATTGGGACCCAGCAGCCGACGCACTTTCGGTATTGAATGCGCTCGGTGTCGAAAAGGCCGTTATCGGCGGGATGAGTCAGGGTGGTTACGCGGCGCCGTACTTTCTTCGACGCCTGGTGCGGTCAGGACCCCCTTGCGCCGATCACGAGACCCTGGCGCCGCAGCTGATCGGCGGTCCGGACCCGGCCGCGTGGACGCGGTGGATCACCCGCTGGCGAGCGGGTGATCGCCTTGCTCATGCGCCGTGCTTGCTACGAACCGAACGATTCCGTGGTGGGCACGGTCGCGGGGCACGATGTGCGGATGCCGAGAAAGAATTGGACCTTGCCCGGATAATTACCGGAGTCCACCCGGAACATCTGGACATCGAGGCTGTAGCACTCGTCGGTGTCGAGGTCACGGACATGCATCGGCTGGTCTCTGCCGTAGATGGTGCGGCCCGCGGCCCACATGGTTCGGAATTCCGGATACTTGCCGAGTTCGTCGAGCAGTTCGGCAGACCATGCGGTGTCGCCCGATTGGCCGATGAGGCCGCGCAGCCAGTCCACCGTGAGCGCGGCCTCGCGCCGCCAATCGACCATGACCCGCTTGGACAACTCGTTGCCGAAAAACCAGCGCAAGATATTGGCGTCCTCGACCAACCCAGGAAAAGTGGCGTCGTAGGCGTCATTACAGGACAGAATGTTCCACCGGGTATCCAGGTAGCTGGCGGCATTCGGCTCATGCAGTCGCAGTCCGTTGCGCATGTCGTCACTGATCTCGGCGCGCAACTGTGGCACGCCGGGAAACGTTTCTTCGGCCAGCCCCGCCAGGTCGAAAAGATGTCTACGCTCGGCATCTGCCAACGGGCTTATCCGATCCAGATAGGCGATCAGTGAGGTCACTACCGCCTTGGTCGGGTGATCGCGATCGCCGCCTTCGAGATGGGTGACGTAGCTGGAGCTGACCCCCGCAGCGAATGCCAGCTTTTCCCGGGATATGCGCCGATCGTCACGCAGTCGACGCAGCAGCCCCCCGAAGGTTGGGGGCCGCACTTGATTCCCTTCGCCGGCATCGGTCGACTTGCTTAGCACAGCAATCCACTCCTACGAAGCTGTAGTCGTATCAACGAGTTGGGTACATCTACACGAGAGGCAAGCTGAACAGTTCGCGCCGTCCGAAGCGCGCACACAATGGGTTGGTCATGACTCCATCGTCGACGATGTGAGCCCGCGCCCATGGGAGTCAATATTAAACGATATTCGTTCTTTATATTCGAAGCACACGCCGCCGAATAGCAACGCTGCAGAAATCTATTCGAGGTCGAATCCAGCTCGCGGCCACCAACATTCGAGACTATCGAGGCCCACATCGGCAGCCCGGCCGGCGCCAAGACATCTCTACGATCACCCGGCAGGCCGGAATCGCCGAATGGTTGCAGGCCACGATATCTGCGCCACGCGACGGCCGTGCCGATCCGGCCGCCGCGGTGTTCTGGACGTTCGACTGTCGTGATCGCGGCGACCGAATCCCGACGCGCTTCGAGAAGGACAGCCCATCGAAGCCAGGCCACACTCGGCCGCCGCCGGCGCGGTGGCCGGATCCTCCGACGTCTCGACGGTGGCGATCGGTGACAGCACACACCGCCACGCAGGCACCGCCACCCGCGGCCGATTCGATCGCAGCCTCGAACCTCTACACGCACGAAGGAATAATCCGCGGCATGTCGGCCGCCGAAATTATCGGCAAATACACAGCGACACAGCGCGGCGGTTGCAATAATCGCTCGGCACGTCATATCCGCAGGACCGCAGGGCACGACAAATCAGCCACGGCACCCGGCGAGAACGTGTTAACAAATGTAAAGCAAACAATAACGAGCGGTTTCCAAAGCTTCACCGGCAAGCCCCCGAAACACTTGCCTCTAGCGGTATTTCAGCCGGTCAGACCGCATCGACGCTGGTCGAATGCACGTCAGCAGCGATTCGCCGCTACCGCACGGTGACCGTCATATTGCCGCGACCTCACAGCTCACCGAGCACACGCGCGCGTTGTGAGAGAATCATTTTGACGCGCCACCCGACCTCCTTACAGTCGGAGCATCAGCCCGATTTCACAGCTCGAAGGGGGCGTCGTGGTTAATTCACGCACTCGGGGCTCCGCGCCCTCCGATTCGGCCGATCGGCCATCGCCCGATGCCGGCGATGCGCTCCTTCGATTGGGCAAATACTTTCGGCGCGGTGAGGCCTCCGCCGATCAACGCAGCCTGCATCAGGTCGGCGGGCGCAGCGCCGACGAGTTCTACCGAGATCGGTGGTCACACGATAAGGTCGTGCGCTCCACGCACGGAGTCAACTGCACCGGGTCGTGCTCATGGAAGATCTACGTCAAGGACGGCGTGATCACCTGGGAGTCCCAGCAGACCGACTATCCCTCGGTCGGTTCGGACAAGCCCGAGTATGAGCCACGCGGCTGTCCGCGCGGCGCCTCGTTCTCCTGGTACACCTACTCCCCGGCGCGAGTGCGCTACCCGTATGTGCGCGGTGTGCTGTTGGAGATGTATCGGGAAGCCAAGGAACGCTGTAAAGATCCGGTGCTGGCCTGGGCCGATATCGTCGAGGACCCGGTCAAGGCCGAGCGCTACAAGTCCGCTCGCGGCAAAGGCGGTTTCGTGCGCGCCGAGTGGTGGGAGGCCGCGGAGATCGCCGCTGCCGCGCACGTGCACACCATCAAACGCTACGGTCCGGACCGCGTGGCGGGCTTCTCACCTATCCCCGCCATGTCCATGGTCAGCCATGCTGTCGGCGCCCGGTTCATCTCCCTACTCGGCGGCTCGATGCTGTCGTTCTACGACTGGTACGCCGACCTTCCGGTGGCCTCGCCGCAGGTGTTCGGCGACCAGACGGATGTTCCGGAATCAGCCGACTGGTTCGATGCGGGCTACCTGATCATGTGGGGCTCGAATGTGCCGGTCACCCGAACGCCGGACGCGCATTACATGACCGAAGCCCGCTATCGCGGGCAGAAGGTCGTTGTGGTGTCCCCCGACTATGCCGACAACACCAAGTTCGCCGACGAATGGGTGCCTGCGCGGCCGGGGACCGACGCGGCCCTCGCCATGTCGATGGGGCACGTCATCCTGAAGGAGTTCTTTGTCGATCGCGGCACGCCGCGGTTCCTGGACTACATCAAGCGCTACACCGACTTGCCGTTCTTGGTGTGCGTGGACGACCCGGAGGGCTGGGATGCCGACGGCGTCTATCACCACGACGGGGCAGTACCCGGCAAGTTCCTCACCGCCGCCGACCTCGGCCGGACCGGCGAGGGTGTGGAGCACAAGCCGGTGCTGCTGGACGAGGCGGGAAAACCCGTGGTGCCCAATGGTTCTCTGGGCCACCGCTTCAGCGCGAGCGATACGGGCAAGTGGAACCTCGACCTCGAAGGTGTCGATCCGCTGTTGACGCTGCATGGCAGACCGGACCAGAAGTCGGTCACGGTGCGGCTGCCGCGCTTCGATTCCGACACCCCGGGTGTGCTGGTGCGTGGCGTGCCGACCACGCTGATCGGTGGCAGGCGCGTCACCACGGTCTTCGATCTGCTGTTGGCGCAGTACGGCGTCGGCCGGGACGGACTGCCCGGTGAGTGGCCGACCGGCTACAGCGACGCCTCCCAGCCGTATACCCCGGCCTGGCAGGAGACGATCACCGGTGTTCCCGCCGCACAGGCCGAGCGGATCGCCCGCGAATTCGCCGACAACGCCGACAAATCCGGCGGCCGCTCGATGATCCTGATGGGGGCCGGCACCAACCACTGGTTCCACTCCGATCAGATCTACCGCGCCTTCTTCACGCTGACCCTGCTCACCGGATGTCAGGGCGTCAACGGCGGCGGCTGGGCGCACTATGTGGGCCAGGAGAAGTGCCGCCCGGTAACCGGATGGGCGACTTTGGCTTTCGGCCTGGACTGGCAGCGCCCGCCACGGCAGATGCAGGGCACGGTGTTCTGGTACCTGAGCAACGACCAGTGGCGCTACGACCCGTTCACCGCACAGGCCTTCGCCTCCCCGTTGGGCAGCGGCGCCTTCGCGGGACGGACCGCCGCCGACAATATCGCGCTGGCAAGCCGACTCGGTTGGATGCCGAGCTACCCGACCTTCGACCGTAATCCGCTCGACCTTGCCGACGAGGCCGACGCGGCGGGCAAGAGCGCCCCCGACCATGTGGTGGACAGCCTCAAATCGGGCGCGCTGCGTTTCGCCTGCGAAGATCCCGATGCGCCGGAGAACTTCCCGCGCTGCCTGACCGTATGGCGCGCCAACCTGCTCGGATCCTCGGGTAAGGGCAACGAATACTTCCACCGGCATCTGCTCGGCGCGGACTCCAACCTGCAGACCACCGACGACACCGGCGTGCGGCCGCAAGAGCTGGTCTGGCGGGAGAACGCACCGACCGGGAAGCTCGATCTCCTACTCTCCCTCGACTTCCGGATGACAAGCACCACCCTGTTTTCCGATATCGTGTTGCCCGCCGCGACCTGGTACGAGAAGCACGACCTGTCCTCGACCGACATGCACCCCTTTGTGCACGCGTTCTCCCCCGCCATCTCCCCGCCGTGGGAGGCCAAGACCGATTTCGATGCCTTCCACCGGATCGCGCGCGGCTTCTCCTGGATGGCCGAAAAGCATCTCGGCACGCGCAAGGACATCGTCGCGGTGCCGCTGCAGCACGATTCACCCGATGCGCTCGCGCAGGTCGGCGGCCGGGTGCTGGACTGGAAAGCCGGTGAGTGTGAGCCGATTCCGGGCAAGACCATGCCGAAGATCGTGGTGGTGGAGCGGGACTACTCGAAGATCGCGGAGAAAATGGCCGCACTCGGACCGCTCGTCGAAACACTCGGTCTGACGACCAAGGGTGTCACCACCCACCCTGACGAAGAGGTCGCCTACCTCGCCGGTGTGAACGGCACCGTGGTTTCCGGTGTGGCGCAGGGTCGCCCGTCGCTGGCGAAGGATACGCACGCCGCGGAGACGATCCTCGCGTTGTCCGGCACCACCAACGGCAGGCTCGCGGTCGAAGGTTTCCAGGCGCTGGAGCGGCGCACCGGAACAGAGCTGGCCGATCTGGCCGCGGAGCACGAGGGCAAGCGAATCACCTTCGCCGACACCCAGGCCCGGCCGGTGCCGGTCATCACCTCGCCGGAGTGGTCGGGCAGCGAAACCGGCGGGCGGCGGTACTCGCCGTTCACCATCAACACCGAGCGGCTCAAGCCATGGCACACCCTCACCGGGCGCCAACACTTCTATCTCGACCACGACTGGATGGTCGAACTCGGTGAGCAACTCCCGATCTTCCGACCGCCCTTGGACATGACGGCCTTGTTCAGCGAGCCGGATGTGGGCGAGGTCGACGCGGGCGGTGTGACGGTCCGGTATCTCACGCCGCATTCGAAGTGGTCGATCCACTCGGCATACCAGGACAACCTGCACATGCTGACGCTCTCCCGCGGCGGCCAATCGATCTGGATGTCGGAGAAGGACGCCGCGAAAATCGGTGTGGCCGACAATGATTGGATCGAAGCCGTCAATCGCAACGGTATCGTCGTCGCACGCGCGATCGTCAGCCATCGGATGCCGGAAGGCACCGTGTTCATGTATCACGCCCAGGACCGGGCGGTGGGTGTGCCACGCATCGAAACGAGCTCCGAGGTCAACGATGCGCGCGGCAAGCGCGGCGGCATCCACAACGCGCTCACCCGCATCATGATCAAGCCCTCACACCTCATCGGCGGTTACGCGCAGCAATCCTTCGCGCTGAACTACCACGGCCCCACCGGAAATCAGCGCGACGAAGTGACGACGATCCGTCGCCGCTCACAGGAAGTGGAGTACTGATATGCGCGTGATGGCACAGATGGCCATGGTGATGAACCTCGACAAGTGCATCGGCTGCCACACCTGCAGCGTCACCTGTAAGCAGGCATGGACCAATCGTGGTGGCACCGAATACATGTGGTTCAACAATGTGGAAACCCGCCCAGGACAAGGCTATCCACGGCAGTACCAGGACCAGGAGAAGTGGAAGGGCGGCTGGGAACTCAGCAGGCGCGGCATTCTGACCCTGAAATCCGGCTCCCGGATGAAGCGGCTGCTGAACATCTTCGCCAATCCGGACTTGCCGACGGTGACCGATTACTACGAGCCGTGGAGCTACGACTACGACAACCTGCTGTCGGCTCCGGCCATGGACACCACGCCGGTTGCCCAGCCGAAATCACTGATCACCGGGAAGAACACCGACATCACCTGGGGCGCGAACTGGGATGACGACCTCGGCGGCGGCCCGGAGCAGGTCGGCAAGGATCCACTGCTCGCGCGGCTGTCGGATCAGGTGAAGCTGGAGTTCGAGCAGACCTTCATGTTCTATCTGCCGCGGATCTGCGAGCACTGCCTCAACCCGTCGTGCGTCGCCTCGTGTCCCTCGGGCGCGATCTACAAGCGCTCCGAAGACGGCATCGTGCTGGTCGATCAGGACAAGTGTCGAGGGTGGCGGCAGTGCGTCACCGGCTGCCCGTACAAGAAGATCTACTTCAACCACAAGACCGGCAAAGCCGAGAAGTGCACCTTCTGCTACCCGCGCGTGGAAGTCGGCATGCCGACGGTGTGTTCGGAAACCTGCGTCGGGCGGCTGCGCTACATCGGCGTGATGTTGTACGACGCCGACGCCGTGCTCGCGGCCGCGTCGGTCACCGACACCAAGGATCTCTATCCTTCGCAGCTGGGTGTTTTCCTCAATCCGCACGATCCCCGAGTGGTCGCCGAGGCCGAACGCGCCGGGATCTCACCGGAATGGATCGATGCCGCACAGAACTCGCCGGTGTACAAGCTGATCGTCGACTACCAGATCGCGCTTCCGCTGCACCCGGAATACCGGACCATGCCGATGGTTTGGTACGTGCCACCGCTGTCGCCGGTGGTGGATGTGCTGTCGGAGACGGGTCACGACGGCGAGAACGCCTCGAACCTGTTCGGCGCCATCGACGCACTGCGCATCCCGATCGACTACCTCGCCGAGCTTTTCACCGCCGGTGAGGTCGGGCCGGTGCGCGCCGCGCTCCAACGGCTCGCGGCGATGCGGTCTTTCATGCGCTCAGTGAATCTCGGGGTGGAACCGGATCCTTCGATCGCACCGTCGGTGCGACTGGAGCCGGAGGAGATCGAGGCGATGTACCGGCTGCTCGCCATCGCGAAATACGAACACCGCTATGTGATTCCGACCGGTGCGGGGACCCAGGCGCACGAGTTGGACTCTCTCGCCACCGGCTGCAGCCTGGACACCGACGGCGGGCCCGGTATGACAGCATTCGACACGATGGTCGAGAAGTTCCATCTCACCGACACCAATGGCGCTGCGCCGGAGGAGAAGTCGAATCGCATCAACCTCCTGAACTGGGACGGGCGCAATACCGAGGGATTGCTTCCCGCTGCGAACGCCGCCAATGGCAACGGCCATGGCACCAACGGCCATGGCACGAACGGCGCGGCGAGTGATGCTTCGGCCACCACGCCGACCGGAGCACAGCGATGAGTCTGCTGAAGGTACGCCGGCGACCCGAACCGGTCGTCCCGATGCCCGAGCGGGATCGCCGCCTGGTGTGGCGCATCGCCGCACTGCTGCTCGACTACCCCGGCGAGCAGTTGCTGGCCGAGGTCGACCAGATATCCGACGCCGCAGCACAATTGCCCGTCGAGGTGCGCCCGCACCTGCTGGACTTCCTGGCCCATCTGCGCAGCGTCGCGCAGCTCGAGCTGGCGAAGAAGTACGTCGAGACCTTCGATATGCGCCGCAGGTCGAGCATGCACCTGACGTTCTACGCCTATGGCGACACCCGCAAGCGCGGGATGGCGCTACTGCGGTTCAAGCACGCCTACCGGCATGCGGGCGTCGAGGTCGGCGACGAGGAATTGCCCGACCATCTGCCGGTGCTACTGGAGTTCGCGGCGACCGTCGACCCGATCGGCGGCGAACGCCTGCTCGGCGAGCACGTGCCGGTCATCGAACTGCTACGACTGTCGCTGGCCGACAACGGGTCCCCGTATGCCGGCGTGCTGGCCGCCGTGGTGGCCACCCTGCCGCCGCTGACCACCGCGGACCGGCGGCGCATTGCCGAACTGGCCGCGCAGGGCCCACCGGAGGAAGAGGTCGGGCTCGACACCTTTGCCATGGACCCCGCGCTGTTCGACGGATCAGGAGGCCGCCGATGACGACCACCTTCTGGGTGACGCTGCCCTATGTGGCGTTCACCTCGTTCCTGCTCGGGCATCTGTGGCGCTATCGCAACGACCAATTCGGTTGGACCACAAGGTCATCGCAGATCTATGAGAGTCGTCTGCTGCGACTGGGCAGCCCGCTGTTCCACTTCGGCATGCTCGGCGTGATCGGCGGGCATGTGCTCGGTGTGCTGATACCGGAGTCCTGGACCGCGGCCGTCGGCATCTCCGAGCACACCTACCACGTGGTCGCGGTATCGGCGGGATCTGTCGCCGGACTCGCGGTGCTACTCGGCGTCGGCATCCTGCTCTACCGCCGCGTCACCGTGCCCGCCGTCCGCAAGGCAACCACCCGCAACGACCAGCTCACGTATGTGCTGCTGACCGCAGCTCTCGTCACCGGCCTGCTCAACACCTGGGGCAGCAACCTGCTGTGGGGCACCTACAACTACCGCGAAACCGTCTCCCCCTGGTTCCGTAGCCTTTTCACGCTCCACCCTCGGCCCGAGCTGATGGTCGACACCCCCTGGACCTTCCAAGTCCACGGCCTTGTCGTGCTGACACTCATCGGGATCTGGCCCTACACCCGCCTGGTCCACATGTTCAGCGCCCCCGTCGGCTACCTCACCCGTCCCTACATCGTCTACCGCAGTAAAGAATCCAATGCCCCCGACAAGCGCCGCTATGCCCGCGCGTGGGATGCCCCCGTCACGCCGGAACACTGGCGCTGACCCCTGAGTTCGGGTCCTCTCACCCGATGCCCGATAGCCCCGTCCTTCCACCTCGGAGGGGCGGGGCTGCCCCTGTCGTGGACGGCCCTATCCGGGGCTCAGGCCTGGTCGTAGGCGTCCTGAAGCGTCTGCAAGTCGATCTTGGACATGCTGCGCAGTGCGGTGGCGACGGCTGCGGTCTTGGCGGGGTCGGCGCCCATCATCTTGGCGAGCGCGGCGGGGGCCACCTGCCAGGACAGGCCGTAGCGATCGGTGAGCCAACCGCACGGCCCCGGCTCGCCGCCCTCGACCAACGCTTCCCACAGACGATCGACCTCGGCCTGGGTGTCGACAATGAGCTGCACCGACGCGGCGTCGGTGAGCGGGTGCCCCGGACCGCCGTTCATCAGGGTGTAGGACTGGCCGTCGAGTTCGATGGCGACGATGAAAGCCGAACCGTCCGGGTGGCGGGTCACCTCGACGACGCGGGAGTTCGGCACGATCTCGGTGTAACGGGTGGCGGCTTCCTCGGCCTGGCTGTCGAACCAGAAGAAGGTGGTGACGGTCATGGTGGGCTCCTTACTCGATGGCTGACTTGCTGTCACCCTTCGGTCGGAGCCGCCTGCCGCGCTTCGACGTATGTCGGGGAGATTTCTCGAGATTCTTTCCGCGGGCACTCGGTGCGGGTCAGGCGCAGGGCGGGGCGTCCGCGTCCTGGAAGAGAGGTTTGCCGGTGGGTGGGGCATAGACCGCATCGAGGACCAGCGGTTCGGTGCCCAGGTTCCGCCCGATATGGACATTCCATGAGCCGGCAGGTTCGTAGATGAACTCGCCCGTGCGGTACACGGGCGCGACACAATCCGGGCCGGGGTGGGTCAGGGTGCCGGAGCGAACGAAGGCGAAGACCGGGCCGTCATGGTAATGCCACCCGGTGGAACCGCCTGGGCCGATGGTGATTTCGCGGACGACGAGGTCCGTTCCGGCGACGAAAGGCAGCAGCCCGGCCGGTATCTGGGTTTGAGCCAAGGTGACCGCCGTGATATCCGACCCCGGAGTGGCGTGCGCGGTGGCCGCGCCCAAGGAGGAACCGCCCAGCATCAGCACCGCTATGCCTGCACGAATGAATGGCGTCATCGCGGCAGCCTAATCATCCGCACCCGCCATGGGGAAGAGCCGACCGCCGAGAGTTCCTCGGCCACTGAAGCATTCGGCCAATTTGCACCGATTGTCCGATATGCCGTAACCGGCTAGCTCACGGTGTGCGAGTTCACCCACTATTCGTGTACGGCTTGCCGGTGTCGAGTTGCTGGACGCGCTACGGACGTACAGCATCGGATGCCATGCCGTCGAATTCCTTGAACCCCGCGGGTGATGTTCCGGACACCGGAATACCAGCCGGCTCGGCCGCCCATATGACGATGGCCGAGCAGCACGAGTGGCATCGGGCGTTCCTACGCCGCCACGCGGTTTCCCGGCGCAATGTCCTGCGCGGTGCGGCCGCCGCCGCAGCGGGCGCGGCGGTCGGCGCCTCCCCGTTCGGTAAGCGGGCCTATGCCGAAGGCGCACAGCTCGCGGTCGGCGGGCGGCACATCGGATACGGGGCAGATGCGGCGAGTCAACTCCGGTTCTCCGGCCAACTGTCCCGTTCGCCCGCGGGCGCGAAGGTCTTTCTGGACCACGGGCCGACGCCTGCGCTCGGCGGGACTGTCGAGGCGGAGGTCCGCAATCTGCTCACCCAGGTGCCCTCGAGCGACGGCGGGGTGCTCGCTGCAGAACAGTTCTATGTGCACGCGCCGGTGGACGGGCTGGCGGGGCGACTGCCGCACTTCTACCGGTGGCGGACCTCGGACGGGTTCCTCGGCGACATCCAGGCCGCGGCCCCTGCGATGCCCACCGCACGCGCCGCGATCGTGCCGTTCCGCTTCACCATGATGGGCGACCAGGGCACCGACGAGACTCCGGGACAGCCGCTGGGTGTCGCTGCGGGCGATTACGACGACAAGTACTACAAACCGGACAACGACCCGACAGTGCCGCACGCGTCCAATGTGCTGCGCCAAATCGCCGCCGCCGCACCCGATTTCCATATCCTCGCCGGAGACATCGCCTACGCGGATCCCTCGGGCGCCGGCAAGCCGAATCAGTTCGTAGCCCACGACGCACAACTACCGAGCGGGTTCGACAAGTTCAATCCGTATGTGTGGGATGTCTACTTCGGCGCCATCGAGCTCAGCGCCGCTCGGACACCGTGGCTGTTCGCCACCGGCAACCACGACATGGAAGCGACCTACGGGAGCCACGGCTACGCCGGACATCTGGCGCGCCTGGATTTCCCCGGCAACGGACCGGCCGGGTGCCCGTCGGCGTACTCGTTCACCTACGGCAATGTCGCCGTGCTCTCGCTCGACGCCAACGACGTTTCCTATGAGATTCGAGCGAACACCGGGTATTCCGGTGGAGCGCAGACCAGCTGGGTCGAACGCACCCTCGCGGGCTACCGCGCGAACCCGGACATCGACTTCATCGTCTGCTTCTTCCACCACTGTGCCTACTCGACCACCGAAGCGCACGCCAGCGACGGCGGCGTCCGCGACGCCTGGACCGGGCTGTTCGACCGGTATCAGGTGGATCTGGTGCTGCAGGGCCACAACCATGTCTACGAACGGACCGACCCGATTCGCGCAGGCGCGGCGACAAAGGTCGCAGGCGATAACTCCCTGGTCTATCCGGAGACCGACGGCACCGTCTACTACACCGTCGGCGGTGGTGGACGGCCCCGCTACGACTTCCAGCCCGGCTCCCGAGAATCGTTCCGCGGCAACGAGTTGCCGGATACCACCGTGCCCAACAGCTACGTGTGGACGCCCGGCGGCGACAAGCAGGACGAATCGGCTCCGTGGTCGCGGGTCCGCTTCCGCAACTACTCGTTCCTGCGCGTCGACGTTCGGCCCGGCGTCTTCGCCAGCGAAATGGAGGTGGTCGCCGTGGACGAATACGGTCGTGAATTCGACCGGGTCACCTTCCGGCGGCTGGCCAGGCCATAGCTCGAGGCATCACTTCTTCGCGGGCAACGAGCGGGCGTAGTCGACACTGCGTTCCACCCACTCGTACAGCGCCTCGTCGCTCGCCAGCGCTTCGTCGGTGACCCGCAGCCAGCCGCGCATCGACCGGCCGCCCATCACCATCGTCTCGACGAAGTCGTTGGCGAGCAGTTCGTCGGATTGCTCGGGATCGACCCTCACCAGCAGCCGGCCCTGCCTGCTGGCCGCCGCCGCCATATTGCCGCCGATCAGGAAGCCAGACCGCCGAACATCTTCTTCTCGGTCAGATCAGGTCCGGGTTCGATGAGCTCCCGGATCCGGTCGGCCAGTTCCCACGTCGTATGCCATGGTTGACTTCCTCTCCCCCATGAATGGGGGAGATTCCCTGCCTCGCGGCGAGGGGTTCCTGTTTCATCGACGGATGCCTCCTCGCTTCAGGAGCGAGGCGGTCTCACTCCATCTCCACAGGCGAGCACCGTGAGCCCCACGGCGCGTATGTTCTTGGCGGCGTTCACATCGCGGTCATGAACAGCGCCACACGGGCAAGTCCACTCCCGGATGTTCAGTGCCATCTTCCGCACAAGCACCCCACACGCCGAGCACTGCTTGCTCGACGGGTAGAAGCGGTCGATAGGGACTACCGTCCGGCCATACCAGTTTGCTTTGTATTCCAGCATCGACCGCATCTCCGACCAACTGGCATCGGAGATGGCGCGGGCAAGACTGCGGTTTCGGACCATGTTCCGCACACTCAAGTCCTCGATACAGATCACTTGGTTTTCGTTGATCAGTCGAGTTGTGAGCTTGTGCAGATGATCCCTGCGGCGGTCGGCGATACGGCCGTAGATCTTGGCGACTTTCAGCCGTGCCTTGGCTCGATTTGCTGAGCCTTTCTGCTTCCGCGACAGATTCCGCTGCGCCTTCGCCAGCCTCACCCGGTCGTGTTTCTCGTGCCGCGGATTGGTGATCTTCTCGCCGGTAGACAATGTGAACAAGGTCGTGATCCCGGCGTCCAGACCGACCGTCGAATCTGTCGGAGGATGGGCAACGACGGCGTCTTCCACCAGAATCGACACGTAATACTGGCCGTGAGCGTTCCGCGACACCGTGACCTGCGACGGTTCCGCACCTTCCGGCAGCGGCCGTGACCAACGGATACAGATTGGCTCTGACTGCTTCGCCAGCTTCAATCGGCCGTCGCGGAAGGTGAAGCAGTTCGAGTAGTAGGTGGCGGAATCCTTCGACTTTCCGCGTTTCTTGAACGTCGGATAGCGGGTTTGCTTGCGCCAAAACTTGTCGAACGCGCCCTGAAGATTCCGTAACGACGCTTGCAGCGGCCCTTTCGACGGATCGGCGAGCCACACGGTTTCCGGATCGCGTTTCCAGGCTGTCAGCATCTTGTCTGTCTCGGCGTGTGAGACTCGGCGCTGCTCCGTCGTCCATGCGCGGGACCGCTCCGCTAATGCCCGGTTGTACACATAGCGGACACATCCGAAAGTCTGCGAAAGCTGTTGCGCCTGTTCGGATGTGGGATAAAAACGGTACTTGTACGCCCGCTTCACCACCCTCGAATCCATATCTGACAGAATAACATGCTTCCCTGTCACAGCGAGTTGATGCGCTATCACCAGCTTGAAGCCCGGAGCCTGCGCGCTACGTTCGCCGGTCACATTATCGCCCCGGGCACCGACAGGTTCGCGGCATCGCTTCCGGCGCGGTGACCCCGCTCGTCTGCGGTTATGCGCCGATGGCCGCGGCGAACATCGGCCAGGACGCGTGCAGGTCGTCTTGCCAGTAGTTCCAGGCGTGCGTGCCGGGACGCAGATTCACGATGGCGGGGATACCGAGCGCGGCGAGGCGGTCGGTGAAGGGACGGGTGCAGCCGCCGATGATGGTTTCCATGACGCCACCGACGAGCATGCGGTCCGCCAGCCGGACGGGATTGCCGTCGATGCCAGGGTCACCGAGGGTCTCGTGCGTGCCGGGTGCGCCGTCGCCGGACGAAACGTAGAGGGCGACGCCGCGCAGGCGCTCGGTCTGCACCATCGGGTCGTGCTCGGCCCACGCCGGGTTGTCGGGTGCGCCCCACATGTTGTCGGCATTCGCGCCGAACGGCGCGAGCGAGGCGTGGACATAGGCATTCGCCGCCGGGTCACTGGTGCGCGGACAGCCGCTGTAAGCGCCGACGGCCTGATAGAAGCCGGGTGCGCCGATCGCGAGGTTCAGTGCGGACGTCGCAGACATCGACAGTCCCGCAACGGCATTGCGCCCGGTCATCCCGAAGCGCGACTCGAGCAGCGGGGGCAGCTCCCTGGTCAGGAAGGTGGTCCACTGATTGCGGCCGAGCGCGGGATCGTCGCGCAGCCAGTCGGTGTAGTAGCTGGCCCGCCCGCTCATCGGGAGGATCACGTTGACGTTCTTGTCCGCGAAGAAGTCCGCGACATCGGTGCGGCGCGTCCACGGGCCGCCCTCTTCGCCGCCGTCCACGGCATTGAGCAAATACAGAGCAGGCGCGCCAGGACCCGGATGCGACATCCACAGCGTGATCGGACGATTCATCGCCGCCGAATGGACCACCACCTCGAGTTGCCGTCCACCGAGCGGGCGCACATCGAGGATGCTGGAGTCTTCCGGGTCGGCCGCAGCCACCGTAGCTGGGGCTATCGCCGCCGAAAGGGCAAGGAGAGAAACCAGGCATCGCAGCAGCCGGTACATGTCTTGGATTCTTGCGCATCGGAACACTGGAGGCTCGGACATTCGGCGTGCGTGTTCTCCTGTCGAATGCACCCGCATGTCGGTGCCGCCGGCGGGGGCGAGGTCCGCGCGCAGCATCCATTCAGCAATCGGCCAGCGCGGCTTGCAGGGCAAATCCGGGGCGATGTGCGACAGGTAGGTGTACAGCCACTCTCGGCGACGAGGAACGGGAAGTCGCTGTTCATCATCTCGTCGAAGCAGAATCGGGTGCTGTCACGGTCCACCGCTGATGGCGCCGGCAGGTTCGGCGACACGCTCGAGGTGCCGAGCGCAGGATCGGACCGATCATGGTGCTTGCCCTCCCGCTCCGCTCCCGGCCGACACTCTGGGTGGACCATGGACGGGTCCGAACCGCCACGCACCATCAGGTGAACCCCGATGCGGGGAAGACAGCGGACTCCTGGTGCACACCATAGTGATCGATGATGTGGTCGGTCAGCGGTCCGAGGTCGCGATGTGTGACGACAACACCTTTCGGCGTTCCAGTAGCGCCGGAGGTGTAGATCAGATAGGCGGGATGACCCGGCCGGAGCGCACGCGCCCGATCGGCATTGCCCACCGGGGAACCCGCCCTCCTTGCGGCCCGCCCGACCGCGCGGGGATCGTCGAGCGCCAGCCAATGGATGCGGTGCCGACCGCTGTGGTCTGCTCCGTCGTCACGTGCCATGGCGGCATCACAGTGTGCCGCATCATCAGCACTGCGCCGTGGTATATCGCCCGAGCCGGATCGGGCCGCATCACCGGCAGCGAAGTCGACGCCGCCGCGATGTGTGAATTCACCGGAACAGGGCAGGCTCGGTCTTACCGCGTCGATCGTGAGTCCTTGGCGTGCCCCGGAATCCGCGATCACCGCGGCGATGCGGCAGGCAGGCTCGGTCGGGTCGACCGGCACGAAGCAGGCACCTGTCTTGGCCACGGCCCACAGTGCCAGCACGGATTCCGGGGAGCGCGGCACCGCGACCACGACGAACTCCCCGGGCCCCGCCCCCTCTGCCATCAGTTCCCGCGCCCAGCGCGAGGATGCCTCGTCCAACTCCCGGTAGGTCATGCTGCGCTCGCCAGCACGTCGAGCGACCGCGTCGGGAACGGTCCCCGCCCGCAGCAGTTCCGATACCAACCCGGTCTGCGCGAGGTCGGCGCGCACGCCGCTTCGCCGAGCCTCCGGCACGGTGTCGTCGCCGACTCCTGTCACAACGCCTCCCCGCTATTTCGGAAAGTATGCTGCTGAAGAATGTCCGGGCAAACCTACGGCATCCGCCAGGGAGGTGCCGACATTCCACGCTGTCCGGATGTCGCGCTGGATGGAGCTACGCCGGAACCGTCGGACGGAGCCGGATGCCGATTATGGAACCGCCTCCGCGAGTACGTCATCGAGATCGCTGGCGGTGACGCCGAAGGTGTTCCGGATCGCCGAATCGTCGACGGTGAACTTCCGGTGCGACATGTGGTAGGTCTCGAACAACTCGCTCCAGAACGGGTCGGTATTGCCGAGCAGCGTCAATTCCCGATCCGTCATCACCGACAGGTGCGGCGCAGGCGCGCCTGCCGCAGCAGCGAACCGCTCGGCGACCTGACGCACCGTGGATGTGATGGTCGGCGCCAGCCAGGCCCTGCCCCACGCCCGATCGTCCCGGGCCACCGCGACCAGCGCGGCCGCGGCGTCGCCGATCGCGGTGTAGGCATGCGGTAGGTCGAGTTCCTGAGGCACCAGTGCAAGCTGTCCGGCAAGGACTTTCGGCTGCACCACGATCGAGAACAGCGACAGCGCGCCCGCGCCGAGGAACTGCCCGGCCCGCACCTCGGTCGCGCGCAGCCTGCCCGCATCGTGTGCGGCCTTCGCTTCCCGCCACATCTGCGCGCGCACCCGACCCTTGGGCCCGGTAGCCGCGAGCGGTGCGTCGTCGGTGACGACGCTGTCCGACGGGCCGTAGCCGTACATGTTGCCGAGCATCACATAGTTCGCTCCGGACTGCTCCGCGGCCGACTGGATGGACCCGAACAAGGGCGGCACCGCCTGCGGCCACGTGTGATACGCGGGCATGGCCAGGTTGAACACAGTGTCGGCGCCCTTCGCCAGTGCGGCGAGGGCGGCTGTGTCACCGGCGTCGAGCGCGATCCGTTCGATATTCGGATGCTCCGGGCCCGTCCCGCTGCGGCTGACCACCCGTACCTGGTCGCCGGACTCGGCCAGCCGGACCGCGGTTGCCGATGCGGTTCCGCCACTGCCGACAATGACATGCGTTGACATGCGAGTTCCCTTCTTGGACAAGTTGATTCACGCGATCGCCGGAGGAGTGGACGCCGGTTGCCGAGCGCGTGTGATCAACTGTGCCCGCAGCGCGGGAGGTAGGCTAGTGGCCCAATAGCCACCTATCCCAAGGATCAGGCCATGAAGACTGTGGCAGTTGTCGCCGTAGCGCCAGTGAAAGCCTTCGACCTCGCTATGCCCGAAACACTGCTCGGTGCGGTGACCGCGGACGGCGAACCCGGGTACCGGATAGTGGTGTGCACCGCCGAGCCCGGCGTGGTGCGGGCCACCCTCGGTGGTTTCGATGTCGTGGTGACGCGCGGCTTGGATGCCATCGACGAGGCGGACACGGTCATCGTGCCGAGCACAGGTAGTCGCGGCACGGCCGACGAAGCCACTGTGGCGGCGTTGCGGCGCGCTGTGGAACAGGGCAAACGCGTCACTTCCATCTGCAGCGGCGCTTTCGTGCTCGCCCAGGCAGGCCTGCTCGCGGGCCGCACCGCAACCACCCATTGGGGACTCGCCGACGAGCTGGCCACGATGTTCCCGGACGTGACCGTCCGCAGCGACGCCCTGTTCATCGAGGATGGACCGCTCACCACCGCCGCGGGCGCTGCCGCCGGAATCGACCTGTGCCTACACCTGATTCGCTGCGACTACGGCGCGACCATCGCCAACGCGGCCGCCCGCGCCGCCGTCGTGACACCGGTTCGCCCCGGTGGCCAGGCCCAATTCGTCGACGCCCCACTGCCGCCCGAGAACGGCCTTTCCCTGGCCGCCACCCGCAACTGGGCCATGGAACGCCTCGACACTCCCCTGTCCCTCGACGAACTGGCCGGCCACGCCCGCACCAGCGTGCGCACCCTCACCCGCCGCTTCCACGAGGAGACCGGACTCAGCCCACAGAAATGGCTACTGCACCAACGCATCCAGCGGGCCCGGGAACTGCTCGAATCCACCACGCTGCCGATGGATCAGGTGGCGCGGCACAGCGGCATCGGCTCCGCGGAATCGCTGCGTCAGCACATGATCCGCCACGTCGGTGTACCGCCGACCGCCTACCGGGCCTCGTTCACCAGGACCCCGCGCCGGTCCGCGTGAAGACGGCCGGCCCTCGTGCGGCGAATTCCGAGGACCGACGATCGCACGGAAGACCACCAGGCAGGACGTTATCATCCATTCCCGAGGTCGTGCCCGCGCTGACGAGCAGAGTTCCGATAGGCGGATTCCGGACAGTCCGACCTTCTGGTGGAACAGGAGTCGGAGCGCGCTGATACCGCCGTCGGTAGGCAATCGCGCCGAGGTGACGACAGCGACCGAACCGCGCGTTCAGCGCGCGCGGACGCGGACCAATTCGTGTGCGGCAGTGCGATAGCGGTTGGCGATGAGGCGGACGACAGCCGGATGGACGCCGATCGGCTCGGCGACGCCGTCGGCTCCCGCGTCGTGCAGCCGCTGCTGGAACAGGCCGTGCGCCAGCAGGTAGGAGGCAATGAAGACTCGTTGAGCACCCGAGTCACGCAGTGCAGCAACCACTTCCGGAACACGCGGCGCTCCGGTCGCGACGTAGCCGATACGGACCGGTGCGCCGAGGTGCTCGGCGAGCATCGCCGCGGCACGCCGGACATCCTGGCGCGCCCTCGCATCGGAGGATCCCGCGGCGGCGAAGGCCACCGCATCACCGGGACGCCAACCTGCTGCGCGCAGGCGCATGGCCATGATCCGGGCCAGTGCCGGGTCCGGGCCCATGGCCGGAGTGACTGCGACGGCGGGGTGGCCGCTCTCCGAGACTTCCCGCGGCACATCTTGATACACGTGGTACCCGGAGGCCAGGAAGGCCGGAACCACTACGGCCGCAGCGGCTTCGCCTGCGGCATCGGTCAGGTCACGCAGGACCTCCGACGGCGAAGGGCCGAGCACATCGACGAATGCGGTACGCACCTGGGGCCGCTCGGAATCCGAAGCGGGAGAATCGGCGTCGCGCCCCGAAACCGCGGCGCCGAGTTCCCGCGTCACCGCCTCGGCCAGCGCGGCGATCATCTGCACGCCCTTGGTGCTCCTGGTGCCGTGCGCCACCAGAACCAGGGCCGGAGCCGTCACCAGCTCCCCGCGATCTGTGCGTATCGCGGCGCCCGCGCCGGTGTTGCGATACCGGATGGCTCCGGGCGGGGATAGTTGTCGGTGCAGTCAACGGCGTCCAGCGCCAGCCGATAGCCTCGTTTGACCACGGTCTGGATCGCTTTCGGCGTGCCGAGCCCGGCACGCAGCCTGGCGATCGCGGTTTCCACGGCATGCGTGTCGTCACCGCCGCCGGGCAGCGCCGCGAGCAGGTCCTCGCGGGACACGACCCGACCGGGCTGCCGAGCAAGCGACCGCATCAACGCCATCGGCGCGGGCGCCAGCTGCCGTACTGATCCGTCGACGACGACACAGGCGCCGCGCACACTGATCGTGTGCCCTGCCGCATAGATTCGATTCGCGCGTCGCGGCAGCTCCTCGGCGACATGCCTGGCCAGCGCACCCAGCCGGGCCCGGCCCGGCATCGTGGTCGGCACGCCGAGTTCCTCGAGCGGCGCCGCCGTGATCGGCCCGACGCAGGCAGGCAGCACCCGACCGCGAAACGCGTGCAGCACCCCCTCGATCAGCCCGGTTTCCTTGGCGCGCATCAATAGTGACGCCACGGCCGGCGCACTGGTGAAGGTCACGCAGTCCAGGCTTCCGGTAACGATGGCCTCGATCAGGTTGTCCATCGGCCCTTGATCCTCCGGCGGGATCCAGCGATACACCGGAACCGGAACGACATCCGCTCCCGCACATCGCAATACCTCACAGAAGTCGGGAACCGGCTCCCATTCGGTGGTGGCGCCGTGCAATTGGACTGCGATCCGCACGCCTTCGACGCCCTCGGCGAGCAGATGGTCGAGCACCTCGGCGGAGGACTCCGAGGCAGGCGACCATTCCTCGCGCAGTTCCGCGGCACGGATGGCCCCCTTGGCCTTCGGTCCGCGCGCGAGCATCCGGACCGAAGCCAATGTGGTGCGCAGATCTTCGGCGATCCCCCAGCCCTCGGCCGCCTCCATCCAGCCGCGGAAGCCGATTCCGGTGGTGGCCACCGCGATCTGTGGCGGATCCTCGACGAGCAGGCGGGTCACCCGCTCCAATTCGGTGTCGTCGGCGAGTGGAATGATCCGAATGGCCGGGGCAGAGACGACACCGGCGCCTCGTCGAACCAGCAGCGTGGCGAACTCGTCTGCTCGCCTGGCCGCCGTGATGCCGACCGTGAATCCGGCCAGGCAGGCGCCCGCATCGATTGTTGTCATGCCGATCCACCGTCCGCGGAGGAGTCGAGCTCGGTGGCAACCGGCTCGTTGGAAATCGAAACGATGCCGTCGTAGACCCGCACCGCGTACACCGGTAGTGCTGCCGAATCGTCGTCGAGGCAATGCCCGTCGAGCAACGAGAACGCCTGCTTCAGCAGCGGTGAGGCCACGACGGGGATACCGCCGCGATCACCGACGATCCCGCGCGACATCACGGCCGCTCGACCGATCGGATCGATATTGCCCACGGCATAGAGCGTGCCGTCCGATAGCAGGAACAGGGCGGCCTGCCGGCCACCTTTCAGCAACACCGCAACGCCGCGGCCGGGAATCAGGTAGTCGAGCCGGCAGGCCTGCGTCCAACCGGTGATGGCTGCTGAGGTAATGCCGGGGGTATCGATCACGGTCATCGGTGTCATCCTCCAAACGCCTTACCCATTGGTACCGGCGTCCTGTTTCTAGGGGGTTACGCGGCTATTGCCCGCTCGAGGCAACCGGGATTTCCGGCATCCCGAGCAATACCGGCACCTTGCGTTCCCCGCTGTCGTCGAACGAAATGGTCGGATCCGACTCTTTGGGGGCGTTGACGAAGGAGACGAAGCGCGACAGCTTCTCTTCGTCGTCGAGCACCGCGGCCCATTCGTCGCGGTAGCCGGCGACATGCTGCGCCATCGCGGCCTCGAGATCGTCGGCGATGCCCAGGCTGTCCTCGCAGACGACCTGCACGAGGTAGTCCATACCGCCCTCGAGGGCCTCTTGCCACGGCGCGGTGCGCTGCAGGCGGTCGGCGGTGCGAATGTAGAACATCAGGTACCGATCGATGTACTTGATCAGCGTCTCGTCGTCGAGCTCACCGGCGAGCAGCACCGCGTGCTTGGGCGTGAGACCACCGTTGCCGCCGACGTAGAGGTTCCAGCCTTTTTCGGTGGCGATGACACCGACGTCCTTGCCACGAGCCTCCGCGCACTCACGAGCGCAACCGGACACCGCCAGCTTCAGCTTGTGTGGCGAACGCAGGCCGCGGTACCGCTTCTCCAGCAGCACGGCCATGCCGACCGAGTCCTGCTGACCATAGCGGCACCAGGTGGAGCCGACACAGCTCTTCACGGTGCGCAGCGACTTACCGTAGGCGTGGCCGGACTCCATGCCGACATCCACGAGACGCTTCCAGATCAGCGGCAGCTGTTCGACCCGCGCGCCGAACAGGTCGATGCGCTGACCGCCGGTGACCTTGACGTAGAGACCGAACTCCTTGGCCACCTCGCCAATGGTGATCAACTGGTCGGCGGTGACCTCGCCACCGGGCATCCGCGGCACCACCGAGTAGGTGCCGTTCTTCTGCAGATTGGCGAGGAAGTGGTCGTTGGTGTCCTGCAATGCCGCTTGCTCGCCGTCGAGGATGTGCTCGCTCGAGGTGGAGGCCAGGATGGAGGCGACCGTCGGCTTGCAGATATCGCAGCCGGTGCCCTTGCCGTGCTTGGCGATCAGGGCGGAGAAGGTGCGGATGCCGGTGACCTGGACGATCTGGAACAGCTCGGCACGAGACTGGCCGAAGTGCTCGCACAGCGCCTTGGACATCTCGACGCCGGACTGCTCCAGCAGCTTCTTGAGCATGGGAACGCAACCGCCGCAGGAAGTTCCAGCGGAGGTGCAGCTCTTGATCGCGGGCACATCGCAGGCGCCGTCGGCGATTGCACCGCAGATCGCGCCCTTGGAAACGTTGTTGCAGGAGCAGATCTGGGCGTCATCGGGCAATGCGTCCGCGCCGAGTTCGGCACCGGCCGGGGAGATCAGCGCGGCGGGCTCGGCCGGCAGCGGGCGACCGACCAGCGGGCGCAGTGCCGCGTAGGCGGTGGCATCACCGACCAGGATGCCGCCGAGCAGGATCTTGGCATCGTCGGAGACAACGAGTTTCGCGTAGGTGCCCTTGGCGGCGTCGTGCAGAACCACCGACAGTGCGCCCTCGGTGGTGCCGTGTGCATCACCGAAGCTGGCCACATCGACACCGAGCAGCTTGAGCTTGGTCGACATATCCGCGCCGGGGAATTCGCCTGCGCCACCGAGCAATCGGTCCGCGACGATCTCCGCGGTGGTGTAGCCGGGGGCGACCAACCCGTAGCAGGTGCCCTCGACGGCAGCGCATTCGCCGATCGCGTAAACGTTCGGGTCCGAGGTCTGCAGGGCGAGGTCGGTGATGATGCCGCCGCGCGGGCCGACCTCCAGACCGGCGTCACGGGCGATCTGATCGCGCGGGCGGACACCGGCGGAGAACACCACCAGGGCGGCGTCGATCACCGTCTCGTCGGAGAGGGTGACCCTCAATCGGCCGGCCGGCGTGCTGTCGGCATCGGCCTCGATCGACGAGGTGCCGACGCCGGTGTGCACTTCCAGGCCGAGGTCGCAGACCAGGCGCTCCAGGATGGCGCCACCGCCCTCGTCGACCTGGGCGGGCATCAGCCTGGCGTTGTACTCCACCACGTGTGGAGTCATCCCGAGCAACCGCAGCGCGTTGGCCGCCTCGAGGCCGAGCAGACCGCCGCCGACGACCACACCGACCGCGCCGGGTCCGGCCGCGGTCGCGGTCGCCCGGATACCGTCCAGGTCGTCGAGGGTGCGATAGACGAAGCACTCCGGCAGGTCGTGGCCCGGCACCGGCGGCACGAACGGATACGACCCGGTGGCGAGCACCAGCGCGTCGTAAGCGATGGTGTCGCCCGCGGAGGTGGTGACCTTGCGGGCCGCCCGGTCGATGGCCTCCGCACGCTGACCGAGTCGCAACTCGACCAGGTCGTCGCCCGCGTACTCGTTACCGGGCAATGCGAGCGCGGTCGCGTCCCACACGCCGACGTAGGAGGACAGACCGACGCGGTCGTAGGCGGGCAGCCGCTCCTCGCTGAGGATGACGACCTGCCACTGGCCTGCTTCGTCCCTGGACCGCAGTGCCTCCACGAAGCGGTGCCCGACCATGCCGTGGCCGACGACCACGGCGATCTTGCGCTGAGCGGGTTCGACTGTCGAGTTCATGACTGTCCTCCGTTGGTATTTCGGCGTCAGGCTCGGGCCGACGGGCTGGCGGACGTGGAGTTGGTGCCGGTCGAGTCGACGGCCTCGGCCTCGAGGACGAGTGCCTCCGCCTCGACGACGACGTCGGAATCGAGGCTCGCGGCGGCGGAGGTCGACCGCATGCTCGGGCGGCGCAGGAAGACCACCCAGGTCAGCGCGGCGCACGCCACATAGAAGGCCATGAAGACCCAGAACGCGGTGGTAGCCGACGCGGTCGAGGCGTAGGAAGAACGCAGCACCAGGTTGATGGCGACCCCGCCGAGCGCGCCGATGGCGCCGACGAAACCGATGAGGGCGCCGGAGGTGTTCTGCGACCACGCGGCCTGGGAGGCTTGGCTCACGTCCAGACTCTTGGACTTGGCGTCGAAAACCGACGGGATGATCTTGGTGACCGATCCGTTGCCGATGCCGGAGAGCACGAACAGCGCGATGAACCCGCCGATCAGCGTGACCATCACCGCACCGCTCGGCACACCGCCGTTGCGATCACCGACGGTGCTGGCCGCCGCGACGATGACGGCCGCGACCATCATCGCCCCGAAGACGTACATGGTGACCTTGCTGCCGCCGATCTTGTCGGCCCATTTGCCGCCGTAGGGACGCGCCAGCGACCCGAGCAACGGTCCGATGAACGCGATCTGCGCGGCATGTAGCGCCGCCTGCGCCGCGGTATCGCCACCGGCCTTGAAGCTGATCTGCAGCACCTGACCGAAGGCAAAGCTGTAGCCGATGAAGGAACCGAAGGTACCGATGTAGAGGAACGCGATCGCCCACGACTGCGGCACCCGCAGCGCCGTGATCATGTACGACAGGTCGGCCTTCTGGTTCTTCAGATTGTCCATGTACAGCGCGGCGCCGACACCGGCCAGCGCGACCAGCACCAGGTAGGCGGCGCAGATCAGCGAGGCGTAGCCGTTGCCGAGGGTGGCAATGACCAGCAGGCCGAGCAGCTGGATGACCGGAACACCGATATTTCCGCCGCCCGCGTTCAGGCCGAGCGCCCAGCCCTTGAGCCGCTGCGGATAAAAGGCATTGATATTGGTCATCGAGGAGGCGAAATTGCCGCCACCGAAACCGGCAAAGCCCGCGACGACGAGGAAGGTCGTGTACGAGGTGCCGGGCTGATTGATGAAATACAGCGTGAGCAGCGTCGGAATGAGCAGCAACACAGCGCTGAAGATCGTCCAGTTGCGACCGCCGAACCGTGCCGTCGCAACGGTGTAGGGAATCCGCAGGATCGCGCCGACGAGGGTCGGCACCGCGACGAGAAAGAATTTGCCCGCCGGATCGATGCCGAATTTGTCGGTGGGCATGAACAGCACCATGACCGACCAGATCGACCACACCGAGAAACCGACGTGCTCGGCGAAGACCGACCAGATCAGGTTTCGTTTGGCAACGTCTTTGCCGCCCGCCTCCCAGGCCGCGACATCTTCGGCATCCCAGCGCTCGATGTTGTGGTTACGCGTCAGCGTGCTCAACAAGGGCCTCCCAAAATCGGTTAGCCCAACCGTAGGAAACGGGTATTGCCGAAATGCTGCGCGAAATGACCGTCAAATCAACGGTTGCTCACGATTACCCGGCCACACAGGTGAGAACCCACCGAATGTTTCGGGCATGTGACGCAACGGTTTCCACGCGTCACAAACAGCCGACCTCGATATCGGCGGCCAGTGCGGGGTGTGACGCACAGCATCCTCGCCCTCTCACGACCTCGCAACTCGACGTGAGATTTCGATAGTCGCGACGAACGCCGGGACCCAGCCGGACGGGATGAGGGTGCATCACGGCTGGGTCCCGACGGCCGCCGACGCTATTGATTCCAGGTGTCTTCGAGCATCCGTGGCTTGCAGGCCTGCCACGCGCCGGTGAGCAGCACCAGCACCGCGACGCTGAGCATTGCGAACGGCGCGAGCCAACCGCCGGTCGCGGTGTGCAGCATGCCGAACAGCAGCGGCCCGACACAGGCCACGGCGTAGCCGACACCCTGGGTGAAGCCCGACAGCGAGGCCGAGCCCTGCGGGGTTCTGGTGCGCAGGTTGATCAGCGTGAGCGCCATCGGGAAGGTGCTCGGGCCGAGGCCGAGCAGCACCACCCACAGCACCGGTGCGCCCATCGGTGCGATCAGCAGTCCGGCGAAGGCGATGAAGAAGAACAGCGCGCAGCCGACCACAAAGGGGAAGGGATTGCTGAAGCGCGCAACGATAGTCGGTGCGGTGAACGCGGAAACCAGCCCGACCAGCGCGAAGAGCCCGACCATTGTGCCGCCGAACGCGGCGCTCGCGCCCGCCTCGCCGAGGATCTTGGGCAACCAGGTGAATATCGAGTACGTGGTCAGCGAGGTCATGCCGAACATGCCCGCCATGCCCCAGGCCACCGGCGAACGCCACGCCTTGCCCTTGGGCTCCTGCCTGGCGGGCAAGCCGGTCGTGTCGAGGACGTCACGGCCGCGGCGATCGCGCAAGACGCCGATCCACGGCAGCGCCGCGGCGAATCCGAGCACTGCCCACAGGCCGAGCGAGATCCGCCAGCCGTGCGCCTCGGCGACGGGGACGGCAATGAGTGCGGGCACGACGGTGCCGAGCTGCACCATGGTGATGTAGAGCGAGCTCACCACCGCGAGCCGGTCCGGGAAGTACCGCTTCACCAGCGGCGGGATCACCACATTGCCGATACCCATGCCACCGAGGGCGAGGGCGGAGAAGACGAACATGGCCGCGGTGCTGCCGATGGTGGCCCTGATCAACATGCCGAGCCCGGCCATCAGCATGGCAACCATGGCGGTGCGTTCCAGCCCGAGCCTGCGCACGAAGATCGGCGTCAGCAGACCGGACACCGCGAACATCGCGGTCGGGATCATGCCGAAGACGCCGATCACGGCGGTCGAATAGCCGATGTCGGCGCCGATTCGCTCGGCGAGAGGACTGAATGCGGTGACCGCAACGCGGAGGGTGAGCGCGGACACGACAATGGCGGCGAGGACCAGCAGGCGGCCCTCGGTCAGTGCACGTCGGCGTTGCTCGACGTGGTCGGCTGCCAGGCGAGTTGTCGTCTGCTCGAGGGTTGCGGTCACCGCGAAATCATAGGATGACCCGATGATAGGAGGCAACCATTTGTGATGGGCGGTACTCTGTTCCGGTGCAACCAGTCCGGCGCACCAGCCTCATAGCCCAGGTCACCGAACAGCTGCGTGCCGAAATCCGTTCCGGCCGTTGGCCTATCGGCTCTCGCATCCCTACCGAACCGGAGCTCACCGAGCTAACGGGCACCGGTAGGAACACCGTGCGCGAGGCGGTGCAGGCGCTCGTCCACGCAGGCATGCTGGAGCGCCGACAAGGCTCCGGCACCTATGTGATCGCCGCCTCGGAGGTCGGCGGCACGCTCGCGAAGTACTTCGCCGATGCGGAGGAGCGCGACGTCCTGGAACTACGCCAGGCCCTCGACTCCACCGCCGCCGCGCTCGCCGCGCGCCGCCGCGACGACTCCGACATCGCGAATTTGCGACGCCTGCTGGAGGAACGCAACCAGGAGCGTTGGAACGCGGAGAACGTGGCGGCCATCGAAGCCGACGTCGAACTGCATCGCGCGATCGTGGTCGCCAGCCACAACGCGGTGTACCTCGAGTTCTACGACTCGCTGTTGCCGACCATCGAACAGGTGATCCGCGCGCGGACCAAGAAATCCGATGACGCGTTCGACGCGGAGCACAACGAGTTGGTACAGGCCGTGATCGATGGCGACCCCGATCGGGCCGCTCAGGCGGCGACCTGTTTCCTCGCCACGCTCATTGCCGAGTACCCCGCACGTGACGAACCTGTGCGGTAGGTAACCGAGTGGTCACCGGGCGACTTCCCACCATGTGAGTCGGAATTGCCGGGAACGTCACCGACGGCCACTCGCGCGCAACAACCGGCTTCTACCTTTGTCTCGACCGTAGCTGGGCAACAAGCCGAGCCCAATCGAGAGGAAGCCGATGACCGCCACAGTAGCTGCCACCGGCCAGCAGTCGGACACAACAACTTTCGAGCACCAGAAGCGTGGTCGCTGGCTGGATACCTGGGAGCCTGACAACGCAAAATTCTGGGAATCGGGCGGCAAACTCACCGCTCGTAAGAACCTGATCTTCTCCGTGTTCGCCGAGAATCTCGGCTTCAGCGTCTGGGTCATCTGGGGCACCGTGGTGACCAGCATGGGCCTGGCGGGCTTCGACTTCCTGGCCGGTCTCGGCAAGGGCAACCCGACCGCGGTGAGCAATGCCCTGCTGCTGACCTCCACCCCGACTCTGGTCGGCGCGGCGCTGCGCATTCCCTATACCTTCGCCATCCCCAAGTTCGGCGGGCGAGCCTTCACCGCCTTCAGTGCGGCGATGCTGTTGATCCCGACCTTGGGCCTGGCCTATTTCATCAATCACCCCGGCACACCAATGTGGGTGTTCATGATCCTGGCCGCGCTCGCCGGTGTCGGCGGCGGCAACTTCTCGTCCTCGATGGCCAACATCAACTTCTTCTTCCCCGAGGGCAAGAAGGGTGCAGCCCTTGGCATCAATGCCGCGGGCGGCAACCTCGGCGTCGCCCAAACCCAGTTGGTGCTGCCACTGCTGATCACGCTCGGCACGCACATCATGGCCAAGGACGCGGCGGGCTACCGGTTCGGCATCACCCTTTCGGTCCTGGTGTGGGTGCCGTTCATCCTGATCGCGGCCTTCGGTGCGCTCCGGTACATGGACAGCATCAGCACCGCCAAATCCGATGGCAAGTCCTACAAGCTGGCGCTGACCAACCGGCACACCTGGGTGATGTCGTTTCTCTACATCGGTACATTCGGCTCGTTCATCGGGTTCTCCTTCGCCTTCCCGACCTTGATCAAGGCCAACTTCCCCGACCTCGCCAAGATCGGCTGGATCACCACGCTCGGCAACCTCGCGTTCCTCGGCGCACTGGTCGGCTCCTTCAGCCGCCCGTTCGGCGGCTGGGTGTCCGACAAGGTCGGCGGCGCCAAGATCACCGTGTACGTCTTCGGTGGCATGTCGGTGGCGTGCGCGCTCATCCTGGCCGCGCTGGAGCTGAAAAGCTTCCCGCTGTACTTGATTTCGTTCCTGCTGTTGTTCGTCCTCACCGGCATCGGCAACGGCTCGACCTACCGGATGATCCCGTCCATCTTCAGCGCCGAGGCCAAGAAGTACGCCTCGGAACACGCCCTGGATGCCACCGACGCCGTCGCATCGGCACGGCGGCAGGCAGGCGCCGCCATCGGTGTCATCGGCGCGGTCGGCGCGGCGGGCGGGTATCTGCTGCAGCAGGCACTTCGCTTGTCCAACATCAACTTCCACAGCATGACCCCCGCGTTCTGGACCTACGCGGCCGCGTTCCTCGTGATGGCCACCGTCACTTGGTTCTTCTACCTGCGCTCCTCGCTCGGCGTCCAGCGGATCTCCTCGCTGGCCTACGCCAACGTGTAACCACCAGCGCCGCAGTACAAGCCGAACGCCACACCGCTCGTTCCGACTCAGGTCCGGATCCGAGGTGTGGCGTTCGGCTTTCACCCGTCTCGACCCCCGCACGGCGCCAACGCTTTACGCTGGAAAGCGGACTCACATCGGGGTGACAGAGGTGAGCATTTGGATATCAGCAAGAAGTCGCAGACACCGTTGTATCGGACTGCGACGCGGGAGGACCTTGCCGACATCGCCGCGTTGGAGAAGGAACAGCTCGGGGATCTGGCCTGCTCCTATGTGATCCTGCGTCAATTGTTCGATCTGCACGGATCGCACTGGGTGGTGGCCGAAATCGGTGGGCACGTCTGTGGATACGCGATCGTCGGCATCAACGCGGCGCAGGTGGCGTGGGTGCTCGGACTGGCCGTCGCCGAGGCCCACCAGCGTCGTGGACTCGGCACCGCGCTGCTCGCGCGGGCCGTCTCGGGTTGCCGCGCCGCCCACGTCGAGCGGATCTTCATTACCGTGCGACCGACCAATCGGGGCGCC
Source organism: Nocardia sp. NBC_01009 (assembly GCF_045208035.1). Taxonomy (NCBI): domain Bacteria; kingdom Bacillati; phylum Actinomycetota; class Actinomycetes; order Mycobacteriales; family Nocardiaceae; genus Nocardia; species Nocardia sp. NBC_01009. The sequence goes on from NZ_CP108695.1 coordinate 7,847,683, forward strand.
GCCGCCATGTACAAGAATGCGGGATTCCAGTGGGTCGGACACGATCGGCGGTATTTCGGCGACGACGAGCCGCGCGACCTGCTGATGCACCGGATCCAGCGCAGTCCCCTCGACCCACCGATCGCCGGGCCGAACGACAAACGATGGCTCAAGCCGTCGCCGGAGCCGACCAATAGCCGAATTCCATTGCTATGGTGGAAATAACGTCTTGCCGACGTGTCACTCCCGGGGGAGATTTACATGACCGATCAACCGGATCTGTCATCCACTTTCGTCGTGTCGATGACAACCCGGATCCATCGGCACGCCGCTGTGTACGCAGAAGAGATCATCGACCACCTCGCCGGTCTCGACGGCCGACACCGGCAGCCGCGTGAGGAGCGGCTGCTGGACTCCTTCAACACGCATGTCGAAACCGTCGTCGCCAGCTACGAACCACCCGGTATCCGGCGGCGCGGCGACAGCCTGGTATTCGCGGATGTCTATGCCGCCACCCGCGAACCACATACCGACGACGACGAACACGGCACCGTTCCGCTCGAATTCCTGGCCGCCCTGCTGGCCGCCGAAGTCGAGTTCCGCGGCCCGCTGCGGCTCAGCGGGACCCAGAACACCATGCTCGCCGAGGTATACGAACGCCTCGGCGACTGCCTGCGCTCGGCCGGATTACCCGGCCACGCGGCACTCGCGTTCCGGCGCGCAGGCAGTCTGCACCGCCAGAACGAGGACGACGACGATGCCGACCGCTGCGGCCTCGCCCAGGCTCGCGCACGGTTCGAGGCCCTCCCACCCAGTTGGCGCCGGACCGGCGGCCATATCTCGGACCTGTTGTGCGGCTATGGATATCAGCCATTCCGGCTCCTCGCCTGGATGGCGCTGCTGCTGGTCGGGTTCACACTCATGATCAGCTTCATCACCGGCGTGGAGGTTCCTGCGACGTTCTATCTGTGCCTGATGAACTTCCTCAATCCGGTCGGCGTCGGCGACACCACAGACATCGGCGGTGTCGGCCAGACCCTGCTGGTGATCGAAGCGTACGTCGGCACGGTCTCGACCTCGGTGTTCTTCGCGCTGCTCGTCCGTAGGTGGTTCCGATTGTGAAACGGCTACCAGTTCGTCGTGGACACCTTGGCTTCACGCAGTGCGGCCAGCGTCGCCACCGAAAGACGGTTACGCAACTGACCTACCCGACTGTCCCAATCACGAGTGAACCCCGGCCTGAGCTCCAACTGCTGCCACAGTCCGAGGAACGGCGGCGGAGTGTGCGCACCCGGCATCCACAGATGTGCGAGGTGTTCGAGGACCGCGGCGAGGACGCGCGCGGAATCCGGGCTCGCCGTGTCGTACCGATCCGCCTCCTCGACCGCGTTGACGACCGCGGTCAGCAGCCAGTCGTGCATCGCGAGGTCGGCGCAGAACTGTTGGGCCACAGCCAGATCCTCGATATCCCGGACGGTGATCTGCACGGTGCGGACCTCTTCGTCCTCGAGCCGGAACTCGACATGTGGAACCTCTACAGCACCGAGCCGAGCTGTCCACTGCAACCGAGTCGAACCGGTCAGCAGCGGCGACCGCTGATCCAGTCCGCGATCCAGCCGCACCCTGGCCAGCAGCCGCTCGCTGATCGAACCGAGGTCCAGGGTGTCCGGCCCCATCGGCCGGTGCAGGAAACCGTGCACGAGGTCTATCCCGATGTCGCTTCTGATCTTGTTGATCACCTCGGTCACCCCGCCCCTGCGCAGATAGTGCTCCCACTTCTCGCGCTGCGGCCTGGCGGCACGCACGACTGCCGTGCGCACCGAACTCTGCAGCACCCGACCGCCGACCACCACGGCATCGGTGGCCACCGTACCCCTGGCCTCCGCCTTGGCGCCGGTGCCTGTCGCCAGCAGACAATCCACGCCGACCAGCATGGTGGGCGAGATCGCCATCGGAATGGGCCGCTCCCACGACCGCACCGGACGACCTGGCTTCAACGCCAGCAGATTACGAACCTCGACACGGCTCAATGCCCCCGAGGCCGGCACCAAGCAGGTGCGGACTTCTCCGAGGACGATGAGCGTGCGCTCCGGAAGGACCATCGCATCGGCCATCTCAGGCGGTCGTCGCCCGGCCGGCCCAGGTTTCTGGGACGAACAGGTGCTCGAGTCGATGGCTGACCGGGCGCGGCACCGTGACACCGTCTTTGACACCGCTGCGCACAGCGAGGTCGATCACCTCGTCGTCGATCTCGAGGTGGCCGAGGATGACCTCGACCGCGTGCTCGATGCTGACGTAGGTGCGCGGCAGAATCGACACCGCCCGATAGGCGGCGAACGGGTGCGCGTCGGGATTCAACTGCACCACGGCGGGCATATCACGCCACGCCTTCGGCCAGGTGAATTCGCCGGAGTCGTCGGAAGCGGGCCACAGTTGTGGTTGCGCCACCGGGGCGCCGTGGTATCGCAGGAGATCCAAGCGCATCAGCTGCCACACCGACGCCAGGAAGGGGCAGGCCCACACCCGGTCCGCGTCCGCGCGAACCCGCGACTTCTTGGTCGGCACCGCCCACAGCTGGGTGTCGAGAAAGATCGAATGCTCACGGCGACCGTACTCCTCGGCGGGCCGGTATTCACCGCTGCGCATCGCCTGCACCGTGTCGTAGTCGGAGGATCGGCGACCGTTGCACAGCCAGCCCGACACGTCGGTAGCCGGCCTGCGCCCTGTCGTCCGCAGAATCGGCTCCGGCACGATCCAGGAGGCGACCATCTCGGCAAGCGGAATGCGCGCACCGGTCGCGACGCCGTCCACGTACACCGGGGACTCGAAGCAACCTTCCTCACGGGCCAGATAGTCGATCGTCATACCGCATTCATCGGCGGCTTTGAGCAGCTTTCCGATGATCTGTCCCGGGTCGGTGCCCGGGCCGAAGTAGTCATCGATCAGAAAGCACGTACTCACCTTGGCCTTCGGACCGAATTCGTCCTTCGCATAACCGATATTCGAGTCGAGGCGCCTTTTGACCTCTTTGAACTGCGCCCTGATCCGATCCTCGCCATTGGTGAGGTCGTTCATATAGAAATGCCCGACCTCGATAGACAGATGCGAAAGCGGCGCCGACGTGATCGTCGCGCTTGCCGTCGCCTCGCTGTAGCCCGCAGCGGTCTCCACTGGCGATCGAAATCCTTCCTGGAAGGGGGTGGGTCAGAACGTTTCCCACACAGCGTCATCGGTGAGCTGACGGGCAAGTTCACCGAAAGCAGTGGTGGTCTCGATATTGGCGATCTTCGCGTCGACATCGGCGTCGAGGATCACTTGTTCGCGCCACTGCAGCATCGGCTCCATCGGTGTTTCCCCGAGCAGCGTGCTCTGGCCCAGTTTCTTGGTGGACGCCAGTTTTTTGAGCGCCGCATTCTGTTTCAGCAGCCATCGGGCCTGCGCGGATTCGTCGTTGCCCGGTTGCGTGAACGGGTTGGGGACGGCCGTTCGAATGAACCGAATCGACTCGCGCAGCTTCTTCTCGTCGTGCCCGTACCCGACGCCGGACTCCAGCAGGCCACTCGGACCGTGCACCAGCGCGCTGGCCGCCATGATGTGCTGTCGCGTCCAGCGGTGGAAAATCAACCAGCGGATGGTCTCTTCGGCGAGCTGCGGATGCGCTGTCGCCTCGAGCACGAGCTGTGCCGCCGCCGAACGCCCCGCGCTGAGATCCACGATGACGACATGGAATTCACCCATCACCTTCGAAAGCAGCTTCACACACTGCTCGACCATGGCGGTTCCGGTTGTCGGGAATTCCGCACCGCCCTCGTCGCCGGGAAATAATACGAGCTTTCCGGAACGCATCGGCATGCGACACAGTTCGACACGATCGGATTTGGCGCGCACATCGACTCTGGTCGTCGTCTCTTTCTCGTTCAGCAGATAGGAGTGCAGCCCGGTGCCGTCGGAAATGCCACGTTCCACGGCTCCGATCTCGAACAGCGCTCCCGCGGTCGGCGAGCCGAAATCGAAATCCAGATACGCGACGTTCTTGCCGCTCATACACAGCCGAAAAGCGATGTTGCAGCTGGTCACCGAACGGCCGGTGCCGCCTTTGTCGGAGGTCGAGAACACGAGCATGGCGTCAGTTGCTCCTCATCGCGTCCTGGTCGGCGTAGGCCAACTCGTCGAGTTGGTCCAGCGCTCGCATCGTGAGAACGACTGCGGTTCCGGGCCTTTCGTCGATCAACCGTCGTGCTCGGTCGAGATGGCGCTCGATCCGCGCGAGAGCCCTTCGGTTGGCCGTGAAGTCGGCGGCATTGACCTCGAGCAATTCACGATTGAGCAAATGTTCGGCCTCGTTGAGCAGCGCCACCGCGTCATCGACCAGTGTCACCGGACGCAAGGGCAGCGAGCGATAGGTGCGGTCGGCGGTGACGAGACCCTCGATCACTCGCTCCGTCAGATACCACGACGGCTGCGACGGCGAGATGTCCGTCAGACCGAAGGCGCGGGCGGAATCGTCCCACAGGCCGGCGGCCGGCCCCTCCTGGATGACCCGCGAATCCAGGTGCTCCATCACCGATTTCGCGAGTTCCATCAAACGGTCGCGGGCGGTCACATTGCCGGACAATCTTGCCGCCTGCAGAATTCGTTTGAGCAGCACCGGCGCGAAGTCGGAGACGATCCAGGACAGCCTGGGGCCCTCGCCGATGTCCTCGGTGCCGACCAGTGACATCCGCACCCCGGGCACATGCACAGCCACCGAGGGGTCGTCCTTGGTGACGCGTCGGGTAATTCGGCCACGCCGGGCCAATTCGTCGAAGATCTCCACCGCTCGTGTCAGATCCTCGTCATTGGCGGTGCGGTTGACCAGATCCTGGATCAGCACCGCGGAAACGACGAGGCTGTAGTAGTCGGATTCCTGACCGTCGGAGGTTCGCCACGGGATGTCTTCCAGCGGCCAGCGGCCGGCGCCGAACCGGGCGACCGTCGACCAGTAGAGCTGCGTGAGATGCCAGCGCGTCTGCAACGCCTCGGCCAACCTGCGCTGGGTCTCGTCGAGCAGGTCCAACTGCCGGGTCCGCTGCGAGGTGAGGTCGTTGATGCCGTCGAGCGCGACGACGCTGAAATACAGATAAGGGCGCGGATCCGCGGTGCCGGGCTGATCGGCGATCTTGGCCTGCACAAAATCGATACTGTCGGCCTTCTTGGCGATGCCCCAGGTCCAACCACACTCGAAGAGCATGTCTTCGGCACCGAGTTCGGCACCGGGAACAGTGGCGAGCTTGATGCCGCGCAGCTGGGTACGCACCGGTTCCAGACCGCGAATAATGTTCTCCGCCATCACCTTCGAAGGCTGACCGGTCTGGTTCAACATTCTGACGATCGTTTCGCCCGGTTCCGACTTCGTCGACACCGTGTTGACCACGAAACTGCGCAGCAGACCGACCATCGCCGACGTCAGCCGGATACTGATCTTCGCGCTGAGCACGTGGATGCGCTCGCCGAGTTCCTTGGCTTCATCGTAGGTCTGTCCCTGCACAAACCCTCTGAAGACACGAAGGAAACCCAGCGCCGCGATACTGAGGGTCAACGACATGGAGTACGAGTCGACGACCTCGATCTCGCGTTGCGCGGAGGTCGGCTCGAGCCCGCCGTTGGCCCGAAGATAGCTTCCCGCAGCGAATTCGGGCTCACCGTCGGGGTCGGTGTGCTTCTCGATGTACTCCTCGAGCACGCGGACGATGACCTCACCGATCCGCGTCGCGCCGCCCATCGCCTCGAGGGTGTCCTTGACGTCCTCGGCCATATCGTCCGGCCGATCGAGCGCTAGCACATTGATTTCGGTGGCGGGATACAGCAGGCACAGCAACTGCTCGGCATCACTGATCGAGTTGGTGCCGTCCCGACCGCCCCACTGCCACTCGCCGTCCTTATAGCAGGTGGCGATCAAGGTCTTCCAAACATTCAAAATCTGTGCCCGAGGCTGAATTCTCACCTGCCGCCGTCCTCACCCCATGTCGCAGACATCAAGCAACCCAACGGATTACCGCACCGGCGACTTCGTCCAAATTAGCACGGGCGCCGCACTTTTCGCGCGGCCTCCGCAAGGGTAGATCCAACCTGACACCGACACCTGCCGAGCCAGGTTTGCAACCGTCAGAGCATGGGCGACTGCCGAACAATCGGGGCAGTCGTCGAAGCAGAACACAGCCGCCGGACCGCAGCGGTTGTCAGAGCATAGAGCAAACGTGACGCAGGCCACAGTCAACCCCCCGACAGGCCTCGAAGCAGAAGATCAACAACTCCTCAGAGCATGAGTCGGACCATGTCCGCGGTGCGAGCGAGACCGGGGAAGGCCTCCGGGGTCGACCGCGGGTGCAGTGCATGCACGGCGAGCCGAAACATGACCGCGCGCAACAACATCTGGGGCCATTCCGGAAGATCGGACCAGCGCTCGAGCAGTCCGTCGTCGGCACCGCCCCACGCCAGCGCATCCACCACGATGACCCCGGCCGCCCAGGGCGCCGGGCGCCAATAGGGGGTGATGTCGGTGAGGCCAGGGGTGAGCCCGCCTGCGAAAAGAACAGTGCCGAACAAGTCACCGTGCACCAGCTGGGCAGGCGACTGCACCGGCTTGCGCAAGGTGGCCAGCTGGCCGATGAGCTCCATGCTGCGCACGCCGTCCTGCGAGGTGGCCGGCGGCGTGCCCCCGGACCGCAGGCTGCGCAGCGGCACCGCCTCCCAGGCGGCACGGTCGGCCGCGACGAACACATCCACGTCCACCCACGGTGCCACCGGCGGCTGCACCAGAAAACGGGGACGCTCCAGTTTCGCCGTGGCCTGATGCAGTCGCAGCGATACCGAGATCACCTCGTCGTGGCGGGGCTCGGGAATCCCCTCCAGGAAAGTGTCTGCGCGCCAACCGGATACGACATAACGGCCGTCGGTCGCACGGACCGGGCGGGCCAATCGCAACCCGTCGACCTTCAATGTCTCGCGCACCTTCGCCGACCACGCCGCTCTGGCATGATCGGCAACGGGACTGAGCACCACATCGCCGAGACGCCAGCCGCCGTCCCAATCTCCCAGCGAAACCGGGGTCACTTCGCGCAGACCGAACGTGGCACGCACGTGCTCGGGAGGTTCCACAGAAGTCACGGCCGTACCGTACTCCCAGCATCTGCCCCATAAAGGACGCCGCGCCGTAGGATCCGACGGCCCGTCAACGACGCCGCCGGTACCCATGACGGGACCCGAGCGGCGTCGGAGCAGGAACGCGTCAGTACACCGGCAATGACGGATCGACCTGGTTGGCCCAGGCGATGACGCCACCCTGCAGATGGGTAGCGTCGGCGAAGCCCGCGCGCTTGAGTGCGGCGAGAGCCTCCGCGGACCGGACACCGGTCTTGCAGTGCAATACGATCGGCCGGCTCTGCGGCAGGTCCGAGAGCGCCTCACCGGAGAGGATGCGGTCCTTCGGGATCAGCCTGGCGCCATCGATATGCACGATGTCCCACTCGACCGGCTCACGGACGTCGATGAGCTCGATCTCCTTGCCCGCATCGATGAGCTCCTTCAGCTCACGCGCGGTAATGGTGGAACCGGCCGCGGCGGCCATGCCCTCTTCAGACACCACACCGCAGAACGCCTCGTAGTCGATCAGCTCGGTGATCGGCTGGCGCTCCGGATCCCGGCGCAGCTTGATGGTCCGGTAGTTCATGTCCAGTGCGTCGTACACCATCAGCCGACCGAGCAGCGGCTCGCCGATACCGGTGATCAGCTTGATCGCCTCGGTGACCATGACCGAACCGATCGAGGCGCACAGCACGCCGAGCACGCCGCCTTCGGCGCAGGAAGGCACCATCCCGGGCGGGGGCGCCTCCGGGTACAGATCGCGGTAATTGATGCCACGGCCGTCCGGTGCGTCCTCCCAGAACACGGAGACCTGACCCTCGAAACGATAGATAGAGCCCCAGACATAGGGCTTGCCCGCCAGCACCGCCGCGTCGTTGACCAGGTAGCGGGTGGCGAAGTTGTCGGTGCCGTCGACGATCAGGTCGTAATCGGCGAACAGCTCGACCGCGTTCTCCGGCTCCAGCCGGATCTTGTGCAGCCGGACGTCGATGCCGGAATTGATCTCCAGGATCGAGTCGCGCGCGCTGTCGGCCTTCGGGCGGCCGATATCGGACTCGCCGTGGATGATCTGCCGCTGCAGGTTCGAGGCGTCGACCTCGTCGAACTCGACAATGCCGAGGGTGCCGACACCGGCGGCAGCCAGATACAGCAGCGCGGGCGAGCCGAGTCCGCCTGCGCCGATCACCAGCACCTTGGCGTTCTTCAACCGTTTCTGCCCGTCCACCCCCAGATCCGGGATGATCAGGTGACGGCTGTAGCGGGCGACCTCGTCCCTGGTCAGCTCCGCGGCCGGCTCGACAAGCGGCGGGAGGGACTTAGGTGATGACACGTCCAGGACTCCTCGAATCGAATTGGCCGATCGCAGCGCGGTAGCCGCGCTCCTAGCGCAGCTCCTCTTTATCCAACACCGACAACCGGACCGTTCTTCCCGCCCCATCGTCTCGCATTCGCGGGCCGCTCTAACCGCGGGGGTAAGGCCAGGGGTTGAAGCGACAGCGCTTGCCGTCCATCGGGACCACGCCGTCGGGATCGAGCGCGGCGATGTCATTGTTCTTGATGCCGAAGGTCTGCTGCATCATCACCGGCGCGAGTCCACCGTCGGTCTCGCAGGGCTGATGCTGGTGGTAACCGATGGCGTGACCGACCTCATGGTTGATCTGGTACTGCCGGTAGGAGCCGATGTCGCCCTCGTAGGCGATCGCGCCGCGCACCCAGCGCACCTCGGAGAGCACCACCCGGTGCTGGTCGGCGTTGAAGCACGAGGAGTCGATCGGGATGTCGAAACCGCATGCCTTGCGCGAGGATTCGCGCGAGGCGAGCGAGATGCGGAAGTCCGGTCGGCCCTGATCGATACGCTGGAAAGCGAACTTGCTGTCGTGCGCCCAGCTCTTCGGGTTGGCCAGGGTGGAGTCGACCATCTTGGCAACGGACTGGTCGCCGCCGAAGCCGGAGGTGTCGACTCCGTCCTCGATCTCGACGGTGTAGCTGAATTTGAACTCGGTGCCGGTACCGATTTGCCCGGTGGTTCCCGGCACCACATGCCAAGCGCCGGTACCGATTTCGGTGAACGCGCCACCGTCGGGCAGTGCCCCGGACGGCAGATCGGTCGGGAAGTGGCCGTCGCCGGGCGGTGCGCCGATGATGCCCGCGGATGCCGCGTGTGGGCTCAGCCGCCCGAATCCCGGCGCGCTGCCCGCGGTACCCGCCGCGTCCGGTCCGCTCCGCACCGCGTCCACGATCACCAGCACAGTGACCACGAACAGCACCGGAAGCGCATAGGCGCGCCAGCCGTAGGTGGATACGAATCTGCCCAGTGCACTTTGCTTTTTGGTATCGCGTTCCGGCCGGGGCCGCTGACGGCCCTCGTCGGGTGCGGTGGGATCCCAGCGGGCCCGCAACGGCTGGTGGGATCGGTTCGCGGGTTGGTACAGACTCAGCGGGTCATAGACCTCGACCCTGCCTGGATCACGGGTGGTTCGAGACCGCGCCGGGGGGCCTGCCCCTGCAGAACCGGACGCGTCGGAGCCGGCGGGGCGGTGCGCATTTCGCCCGCCGCCGGGTCTTTCCGGTCGGTCGGTCACACACACCAGACTCTCACAACACACAAGACCCGAAAGCCGGGCACACCTCCAGACGCGGTTTGCTGCGACATTTCTCACCAGCGGGCAGGAGTGGGAACCCGGGTCCGCATATGGTCGATGAACGGGTATCGTTCTTGGGATACCCGGTGTACATCCCCTCTTGCCGGGGCATCGACTGGGAGAGCCGAAAATGACTGACCTCGTGGACCGGATGACGTCCCGCAGATCGTCGTCCGCCGCCGTGGCACCGACCAAACGCGGTACCCGGCTTCCACGCGACGAGCGACGGCTACAGCTGCTCGCGGCGGCAAGCGAAGTCTTCGTCCAGCGCGGCTACCACGCCGCGGGTATGGACGAGATTTCCCAATGTGCAGGCGTCAGCAAGCCGGTGCTTTATCAGCACTTCGCGAGCAAGCTGGAACTTTATCTGGCGGTGCTGCAGAACTACGTCGACATGCTGGTGTCGAGTGTCCGGCAGGCGCTGCGCTCCACCACCGACAACCGGCAGCGAGTGCGCGCCGCGGTGCAGGCGTATTTCGACTTCGTCGACAACGAGATGCAGGGCTTCCGGCTGGTCTTCGAGTCGGATCTGACCAGCGAGCCGCAGGTGCAGCGCCGGGTCGAGCAGGCCACCGAGGCCTGTGTCGACGCGGTGTTCGATCTGGTGGCGCACGATTCCGGATTGGACCCGTATCGCGCCAGGATCCTGGCTGTCGGCCTGGTCGGCACCAGCCAGTTCACCGCCCGTTACTGGCTCGAGGCGGACCGTCCGATCCCGAAGGAAGAGGCGGTCGACACCACCGTTCAGCTGGCATGGGGTGGCCTGTCACACGTGCCGCTGCACCCCATCGGCTGAGCGTTTCCCGGTATTCATCGGTCGTTCCGGAGACTCTTCCGGGACGACCGATTTTGTCCGCTCGTACGGCAGGTCCGATGAAACGCAGCGGGTGTCGCAACCGTCGTCTTTCGAAACGACAGTTGCGACACCCGGTGGTTCGGCCCGAATACGCGGCGGACGAGCTCAGACGGCGGCGAAACCGACCCGGCCGCCGGTGGGCGTGCCGATCTCGACATAGGCGACCTTGGCGGCCTGGATCAGGAACTTGCGCCCCTTCTCGTCGGTCAGCGCCACAACGCCGCTTTCGCCGCTCAACGCACCGGTCACCAGCGCCTCGACCTCGTCGGGAGTCTGCGAGCTGACGATCACGATCTCCCGCGGGCTATCCGAAATACCGATCTTGACCTCCACGGCCAACCTCCGAACCTAGAGTCCTGTGCGGCGTGCGGACCTTGGTCCGCCCGAGCGCTCTTCGCTGTCCGATCAAGGCTAGTGCAGGGCCACCTCGCGCAGGCACACGACCACCTGCGCTCTCAGCGAACAGGGCCGCGCCGGTTACCTGGGCTCGATGAGCTGGATTTCCAGTTCGATCTTCACGGTGTCGCTGAGCATGCCGGGCAGCGGTCCGCCGACGCCGAAATCGGTGCGCTTGATCGTGCCGGTCGCCGAGAATCCGGCGTGCCGATCGCCGGTGGCCCCGAACTCCTGCACCCCGCCCCACTCGACCTCGAGCGTGATCGGCTTGGTGACGGCGCCGAGCGTCGCCACACCCTCCACCACGAACGACTCCGTGATCAGGACCGGTTCGGTGGCACGGAAGGATAGCGTCGGCCGGTTGGCCACATCCAGGAAATCCGCGTTGCGGACGTGGGCGTCCCGATCGGCGTTACCGGTGTCGAAGGAGTCCAGATCGATGACCGCGCCGATGGTGGCCGCGCCGGATTCGTCGACGACGAACTCGGTCTCGAAACGCGAGAACCGACCACGGACCTTGGCAATGCCGAGATGCCTGATGCTGAACTCGACCGAGGAATGCAGCGGATCGAGCGCCCAAGAACCAGTGCTGAGCGAAGTGGCGGCTGCGGTATTGGATTCAGAAATTGTCATGCTTCGACGATTGTCGCGCCGCCTTCGGGTAGCCAGACCGCCGTTATCCTGGACCTGACAGGGCGCGGATAACCATCCCAGGACGAGGCACGATGGAAACATGGCACGAAACGGGTTCGCGGAATTCCTGATCGCGCGCCGCGGCGAATTGCGGCCGTCGGATGTGGGGATGCCCGAGGGTGGGCGCCGCCGCACCCCCGGGCTACGCCGCGAGGAGGTCGCGGTCCGCGCCGGGGTCAGCGCCGACTACTTGGCCCGGCTGGAACAGGGCAGAGACACCAACCCCTCGGTGGCGGTGATCGATGCGCTGGCCAAGGCGCTGCTGCTGGAAGGCAAGGACCACAATCACTTCGGCTGGCTCGCCCTGACCTCCAGCAACGAGGAACGGTGCCCCAAGACGCCGTCCGCGGAGGAAACCCTCAGCCCCGGCATTCAGACGATCCTGCGGGCGCTGCATCCCACGCCGGCCTTCGTCGTCGGCCGGCGGCTGAACGTGCTCGGCTGGAATCCGGCATGGGAGGACCTCGCGACCCCGCTCGGCCTGCTCGACGATCCGGGGCAGGTGAATCTGGCCTGGTACACCTTCATGCACCCGCTGGCACGAAAGGTCGTGCGGAACTGGTCGGAGGCGGCGGATGTTTTCTCGGCCGAGCTGTGCCGGGCCAAACTGCGCTGGCCCGGCGACGAACAGCTACTCGAGCTGATCGAGGCATTGCATCACCATCCCGATTTCGCGGGGCGCTGGCAGCCGCATCGCCTGCAGGAGCGCCTCGTCGCCGAGTTGGATCTCGACCATCCCGAGCACGGCGCCATGAAGGTCGCCTTCGAAACGCTGGACGCGGGCAACGACCAGAGCATCATGGTCTGGCTCAGTGCACACGCCCAGGTCCGCGTCCCGGAATTGCGCCTGGTGTCCAAGCGCGCCGTCAACGAGTAACCGGGTCAGATACCCAGCACGGCCATGCGTTCGGCGTGGCTGGCCTGCATGCGCTCGAACAGCGCCGCGATGCCGTTGAGATCGCCGGTCGCGGTCAGCACCAGCTCGGTGAGTTCGTCGCGCTGGGCCATCACGTATTGCGCCTGGGTGATGGCCTCGCCGAGCAGCCGCCTGCCCCAGAGGGTGAGCCGGTCGCGTTCGGAGCGGCTGGTCGCGACCGCGCGCCGCACCTCCTCCACCACGAATTCGGAGTGGCTCGTCTCGGCGAGCACGTCCCGGACCACGGCGGCGACCTCGGGAGTAAGAGCGCCGGCAATCTCGGTGTAGAAGTCGGCGGCGATGCCATCGCCGACATAGAACTTCACCATCGACTCGAGCCAGGTCGAGGGGTCGGTGGAGTCGTGGTAGGCATCCAGTGCGCGCACATAGGGCGCCATCGCGTCGAAGATGTCGAGGCCGCGCTCGGCCAGTGCCAACTCCAGGGTCTCGAAGTGCCGCATCTCCGCGGCCGCCATCTTCGCGACCGCGACCTTGCCGCGCAGTGTCGGCGACAGCTTGGCCTCTTCGGCCAGTCGATAGAAGGCGGAAATCTCACCGTAGGCGAGCACCGCGAACAGCTCGGTGACTCCCGAGTGGTCAGCGGCGATGGACGAAACATCTAGCGCGGCAGATGACTGGGCTCCCATGCCACACAGCCTAGTACCCGACTCACGCAGCTTCCCGCAGGAACTTGTCGAGATAGGTCCAGGTGGTGTCGCGAGCGGTCAGGCCTGCGAGGATGCCGAGGTGGCTGCCCGGGGCCGTTTCGTAGCGCACGGACGGGGCACCGGTGAGGGTCCGAGTGCCCGCCTCGACCGCGGCGGCCGGGGTGATGACATCGGTCGGCCCGCCGACGAGCAGCACCGGCGCCGTCACCTGTGCCAGTTCGATCCGTCGCCGGCCCAGGTGCACGACACCGCGGCCGATGTCGTTGTTGAGGATCAGCCTGCCCCAGAGCTGGCCGTAGAAGCGGCCGGGATACCCCGGCATCTCGGCCATGAAGCGGTCGATAGTCTCCATCCTCGCCAACGTTTCGGTGCGCGCGATATTGCTCGCCACGAACCACGGGCGAGTGAGTTCCCTGTCCCATGCGGTGACCTTGTAGGCGAACCGCGTCAGCGTGGCCGGGATGCCGCCGGCCGCGCGCACGGCCGTCGAGGTCGCGATTCCGCCGGTGAGCTTGGCGACCGCACGCAGTTGCGGAATGCCGGTCATCTTGTCGTAGTCCAGCGGCGAGCCGACCGCCGTGATGGACCGGATCGGCAGCTGCCGGTGTGCGGCGGCGGCGAGCAGCGCCAACGTCCCGCCGATGGACCAGCCGACGAGATCGACCGGCCGACCGTTCTGATCGGCGGAGGTGCGCAGGATCGCCTCCGGCAGGATGTCGTCGATCCAGTCCTCGAAGCCCATCCGCCGATCGGCAAAGGTGATCTCGCCGTAGTCGACGACATACGGCGTGCGGCCGGTGTCGAGCAGGAACCGGGCCAGGCTCTGATCGGGCTGCAGGTCGAAGCAGCTGGCGGGCGCGGCGAGCGGCGGCACCAGCAGAACCGCCGACCCCGGTGCGGCGCCGGCGGGTTCGGGGCCTTCGAAGCGGCGCAGCTGTCGGTGCGGTTCATCGGAAAGCACCGTCGACGGGGTGGGGTCCGGCGCCTCGACGCCGGGGCCGAAGGTCAGCGCCCAGGCATTGCGGGCGGCAATGGAGACGGTGTCTACGAGGCTCACAGACAAGAATCTCTCACACCGCGGTACCGACGGTAACAGGCAAGTCGGGTTTGCGGCTATACGTGCCCCATTCCGATGGGGTTGATCGGCGGCACCAAGGATGCCTGTACCTGCATCACCAGTGGTGCCAGGACAAACATCAGCTCAGCGCTCGCATCCTGCGACAAGGTCGAGAGCGCGCCGTTCCATGCGGCATCGTCGGTGCTCGCCTCGACCCGCTGCAACAACTCCGCACCGCCGACCGTCAGTGACGGACTCGTCGGCTCGCCCTTGATCAGGCCGCGTGCGCGCAATTCGTCGGCATTGTCGGACCACTCCTGCTCCGACCAGCCGCGCGCGGACCGCATGACCGAGACCGGCACCTTGCCTGCGGCCACCTGGATCACCAACGCCTGCGCACCGGTCAGTCCGTGCGCGACCAGCGCGGCCACATGCCCGTCACCACGGTGCTCGCGCAACGACGTGGTGAGCTGCCACAGCGCGGCGACCGGATCCTCCGACAACGGCAATTCGGCATTCGCCGCGAACAGCGCCCGCCCGGTCCGATCCGCCGCACGCAGCACCGGTGTCAGCAACTCGACGCCGCGCGCGCATTCGGCATTCCCCGCACCCGCGCCGCGCAACAGCCCGGTCGACACGGCGAGCCTGGCCTCGAGGCTTTGCTGCGGGGTGGACCTGGTCCAGGCATCCGGCAGCGCTTTGCCGACCATGTCGGGGTGGAACCCGGCGAAGGTCGCGACCACGGTGCCCGCCGTCACAGCGCCGAGCGGGGCAGCCCGAAATGCGAAGTATGTCTGCCAATATCCGCGCAGGCCGATCGCGACTCCGGCGTCCTTGATCGGCGCTCCGAAATACACGACGTCGTGCAGCGGTTCGAGGCTGGTCCAGATTCGTCGCGCAAGATGAATTACCATGTGGCGCAGCGTACGTCGGTGAGCCGCACGAGGAAACCGGACTTTTGTGTCGAATTTATCGCGGCGGCAATTCGAGCCGTGCACAATATCACGCTACAATCACTGCGGACAACGAAAAGTTTCGCCCGACCGAGTCGCCGGATCGCATGGTCACACGGGCACCGGGTGCGAGGTTTTCGACGTCCAGGAAAATGTGCGCGCACCAGATCCGCATCACCACAGCGCCGCGCCGATGTCTCCAGGTAGCTGCCGTACGGCACCCGCTGACATCAGGCTGTAGCCGGAGTGAGCATCACAGGCGGATACGTGGTTGTCGCGGGCCGACCGGTCCGCCCCACGCCTCGTGCGCGCGTGACGCGCTAACGAGGAAAGGCACGAACCTGAGCAAGATCACTGTCGAACAGGAACCGGGCTTGGCAGACACGCTGCTGACCGCCGAACTGGACGAAACCCACACTGCACCGACTTTTGCCGAATTAGGCGTGCGCGAGGAAATCGTGCGCGCACTCGGCGAGATCGGAATCGAACGCACTTTCGCGATCCAGGAACTCACCCTTCCGTTGGCGCTCGCCGGTGAAGATCTCATCGGTCAGGCACGCACCGGCATGGGTAAGACGTTCGGATTCGGTGTGCCGCTGCTGCACCGCATTGCCACCGCCGACACCGGAACCACACCGCTGGACGGCACCCCACGGGCACTGATCATCGTGCCGACCCGCGAGCTGTGCATCCAGGTCACCCAGGATCTCGAGAACGCGAGCAAGTACCTGAAGAACCATCAGGGCCCGCTACGCGTGCTGTCGATCTACGGCGGCCGTCCCTACGAGTCCCAGATCGCCGCGCTGCGCTCCGGTGTCGACGTCGTGGTCGGCACCCCGGGCCGCCTGATGGACCTGGCCGATCAGGGCCACCTGATCCTCGGCAAGGTCGGCGTGCTGGTGCTCGATGAGGCCGACGAAATGCTCGACCTCGGCTTCCTGCCGGATATCGAGCGCATTCTCGGCATGGTGCCCACCCAGCGCCAGACGATGCTGTTCTCGGCGACCATGCCGGGCCCGATCATCACCCTGGCCCGCACCTTCCTGAGCAGGCCGACGCACATCCGGGCCGAGGAGCCGCACGATTCCGCCGTGCACGACCGCACCGCGCAGTTCGTCTACCGCGCGCATGCGCTCGACAAGAGCGAGTTGATCGCCCGCATTCTGCAGGCCGAGACCCGCGGCGCGACGATGATCTTCACCCGCACCAAGCGCACCGCGCAGAAGGTGGCCGACGACCTGGCCGAGCGCGGGTTCTCCGTCGGCGCGGTGCACGGTGACCTCGGACAGATCGCCAGGGAGAAGGCGCTCACCAAGTTCCGCAAGGGCGCCATCGATGTGCTGGTCGCGACCGATGTCGCCGCCCGCGGCATCGACATCGACGACGTCACGCACGTCATCAACTACCAGTGCCCGGAGGACGAGAAGACCTACGTGCACCGGATCGGCCGCACCGGCCGTGCCGGGCGCACCGGCGTCGCGATCACCCTGATCGACTGGGACGAACTCAATCGCTGGGCGGGCATCGATAAGGCGCTCGGTCTCGGTATCCCGGAGCCGGTGGAAACGTACTCGCGCTCACCGCACCTCTACTCGGAGCTCGGCATCCCGGAGGGCGTGACGGGCACCGTCCGCAAGCCGAAGGTGGAGCGCGACGAGGACGCCGTAGTCGTCGAGCGGCCCGCGCGTGCCCCACGCAAGCGCAACCGCAGGCGGACAAGGGCCGGGGAGCCGATCGACCCGGCCGATGTCACCGGCACCGAGGACGGCGCGGTCGCAACGTCCTCCGAGACCGTGGCACCCGTCGACAACGTCGAGGCCGAGGACGAGAACTCCGAGAAGCCTGCCCGTCGACGTCGCCGTAGGCGCAAACCCGCAGGGGATGCCGACGCGGCCACGGACACCGGCAGTGCAGACATCGGTGGTGCCGACAACGGCACCGCAGTGGCCGACAGCTCCGACAACGGGACTGCCGAGGTGCGCGCGAGCGCGGACAACGGCGACGACGCCGCCGAGGCGGCCGACCAGCCCGCGCGACGTCGACGTCGTCGGCGCAAGCCCGCGGGCGAGAACGGCAACGAGAACGGCAACGGCATCACCGCAGAAGTAGGCGCCGCAGCCACGGCATCCGTCTAGTCCGGCGGATCCGCTACTCTCGCAATCGTGCTCGAACCTGAGCGGCGGACGCGCGCCGACATCATCTCCGCAGTCGCGATCGCCGTGCTCGTGGCGATCGCGGCGGCGTTGGTGTGGGCGCGCGGCGACGCCAACGGCACCGAGTCGCTGACCGCGGAACATCCCGTGCCGACGCCGCCCGCCGCGGAACAGTTGCCGACCGCCCTGCACGAGCTGTGGCACGCGCCCGACGGGGCAACCGCACGCGCCCTCGTCGCCGGTGGCGCGGTGATCACCGGCGATGACGGCACCGTCGTCGGCCGCGATCCGCAGTCCGGTGCGCAATTGTGGCTGTATCGCCGCGACATGCCGCTGTGCGGGGTGGAGTCGCAATTCGGCACGGTGGTCGCGGTGTACCGGGATCAGCGAGGCTGCAGCCAAGCCACCCTGCTCGCGGGCGAGGACGGTTCGCGGCGCACCGCCCGCAGCAGCTACATGGACGAGACGCTGCAGTTGTCCGTCGACGGCACCTACGTGCTCGCCAAGGGACCGCAGCGGCTGGAGATGTGGCGCTCGGATCTGGTGCGCACCCTCGAATACGGCTACGTCGACGCGCCGGTGAATGTGAAAACTCAACCACGCAAGGGCTGCTCCCTACTGTCGGCCGGGTCGAGCGCCTCTCGGGTCGCGGTACTGGAGCGCTGCCCGGAAGACCCCGCCGACCGGCTGACCGTGCTCAACCCGGCACCGAAAGACAACACCGTCCCCGAGGAACACGGCTCCCACGTGCTGATCGGGCCGGGGACCGATTCCGCCGACGCCCGGGTGATCGCGGTGTCGGACAACCGAATTGTGCTGTACCTACCCGGCGGGCCCGCGGCCCCGGGCGTGGAAGCCGCGACACCACGGCTCGCCGTCTACGACGGCACCGGGAATCCGCTTATGGTGCACCAACTTTCCGCGCCGCTGACCGACAAGGCGACGACAACTCGCATCAGCTCCGCCTTCTTCGTTTTCACCGGCAACAGCGTGATCGCGTTGAGTGCCAGCACTTTCGACCCACTGTGGACCACCCCGAACGCCCTCGGCGGACCCGCATTCATGGCAGGCAAGCTGCTCGTTCCGGTGACCGGAGCGCTCGCCGCTCTCGACCCGACCTCCGGCGCCGAGACAGCCCGTATCCCGGTGCATCGCCAGGGCTCCGAAAACTCCCCCATCTCGCTCGCCGTAATCGGCACCACGGTGCTGGAAAAGCGCGGCACGCAGCTGTACGCCCTCGGCCAGTGACGACCGATTTCGCAAGCACATCGGTAACTCACCGGGTACCGGCCGACTCACCTGCCACCTCACCGCCGGCCGCCGACGCCACCGTCGCAGTAGCTAGTCTGGCCTGAAGACGCGGAGAGGCGGGAAAGCAACCATGTCTGCACTCGATGATGCCCGGCTCGTGCTGCTCCGGCACGGCGAAACCACCTGGTCGACCCAGCGCCGCCATACCGGGCGAACCGATCTGCCGCTCACCGAGCGCGGCGAAGAGCAGGCCCGCCGAGCCGGTCAGCTGCTGACCGAGCTGAAGCTGCGCGATCCGCTGGTGCTCACCAGCCCACGACAACGCGCCGTGCACACGGCCGCGCTGGCGGGGCTCACCGACACCGCTGTCGACAACGACCTGGCGGAATGGGATTACGGCGAGTACGAGGGCCGCACCACCGCGGAAATCCGCGAAACCGTCCCGGGCTGGACCATCTGGACCGGTCCGGCGCCTGGCGGCGAGACCGCCGACCAGGTGCGCGCCAGGGCCGACCGGGTGCTGACCTCCGTCGAACCCACGCTGGCCGACCGCGATATCGTGCTGGTGGGGCACGGACACTTCTCCCGAGCACTGATCGCCCGCTGGACCGAGCTGGACCTCAGGGAGGGCCGCCGCTTCACCATGTCGACCGGGGCGATCACCGTCCTCGGTTACGAACACGACGTGCGAACCATCCTGGCGCACAACCTCGTTCCCGCACCGAACGGAGCAATCCTGTGACTCGATCCGGCAACGGCGTCATCCGCCGCGCGACGCCCGCCGACGTGCCCGGTCTCGTCGAACTGGTCTACGACCTAGCCGAGTACGAAAAGGCAAGGGATGAGTGCACATTGACCGCCGAGCAGCTGCACACCGCGCTCTTCGGCCCGACGCCGGCACTGTTCGCGCACGTGGTCGAGGAGGACACCGGACTGGTCGGCTGCGCCATCTGGTTCCTGAACTTCTCCACCTGGAAGGGTGCACACGGCATCTACCTGGAGGACCTGTACGTCAAACCGGAGACCCGTGGCAAGGGGTACGGCAAGGCGCTGCTGACCACGCTCGCCGAGGAAGCCGTCGCCAACGGCTACGGCAGGGTCGATTGGGCGGTACTGACCTGGAACACACCGTCCATCGATTTCTACAAGTCACTCGGCGCCGTCGGGCAGGACGAGTGGGTCGGCTACCGGCTCGAGGGCGAGGCCCTGGACGCACTCGGGCGCGGCGGCAAGTAGTCGCACGGCGGGGCGAGAGCAAGGACCGACATGCGGGTGACCGCCCCGGCCGAGTGGCCGACCACGGCAGACGAGGCAGTGGCGATGCAGGACGAGCTTCGCCCGTCGGTTGTCACGAAAAACCTTGGTACAGCAAAGTTCCGGACTGTCGCCGGGCTGGACTCGGCCTATCACGACAACGGCACGTTCGCCGCCGCTGTCGTCGTATTGGACAGCGCCACACTGGAACCCGTCGACACCGCGGTGACACACGGCACCGTCACCTTTCCCTACGTGCCGGGCCTGCTCGCGTTCCGCGAGTTGCCGACCACCATCGCGGCACTCGAAAAGCTCGGCACCACACCGGATCTGCTGGTCTGCGACGGCCAGGGCCTGGCCCATCCACGACAGTTCGGATTGGCCTGTCACGTCGGTGTGCTCACCGGACTGCCGACCATCGGAGTGGCCAAGTCGGCATGGGGCGACTACACCGCGCCGGGGCCCGAACGCGGCGCGACCTCCGACATCACCATCGACGGGCAGATCGTCGGCCGCGTGCTGCGCACCAGAAGCGGGGTCAAGCCCGTCTTCGTATCGGTCGGCCATCTCATCGACCTCGACACGGCCTGCACCCAGGTGCTCGCGCTCACCCCGCGCTACCGGCAACCCGAGACGACTCGGCAGGCCGATCGGCTCTGCCGGCAGGCGTTGCGCGCCGCCACCGGAGCCTGAGCAACACCACTGCTATCCGGACCGCGGCCCGTCGGTATCAATGCCGTACTCCTGGGCCATCCACCGCGACGAGGGCGGCGCGAACAGCAGCACCAGCGCGGCGATCACCACAACGCCGAGCAGGACTCCGAAGACCGGCTGGTGCGAGTCGGTGAGCAATGTCCAGGTGACCGGCAGCAACAACAGCTGAGCGATCACTGCGATCGCCCGGCCCCAGCGGTGGCCGAGCAGTAGCCCGATGCCCGCGGCGAGCACGGCGCCGCCGAGGATGCCGAACCACGCCGCGGTGCCGTACCCGCTCGTCGCGCTCTGGTCATGCCCGAGCAAACCGCGCACCACCAGCACGATCGCTGCGATCACGGCGACGCCGCCCTCCAGTGTCACCAGTCCACCCGCACCGCGCACCGTGGTCGGCACACCGGAAAACTCGCCCTTGTCGGTCTCAGCCACGCGCCAAGCCTAAACGGCCGCCGCCCGCGCCCGTCCGAGCGCAAGGCTGTCGCCGGACCGCCTCCGTCAGCGCCCGATTAGGCTTCGAAGCGTGCGGACGTTGCTGATCGTGAATCCCAATGCCACCTCGACTACACCGGCGACACGGGATCTGCTGGCACACGCCCTGGAGAGCCGGACCCAGCTGACCGTTGCACACACCCAGCATCGCGGGCACGCGGCGGAATTGGCGCAGTGGGCATCGACCAATGAGATGGATCTGATCGTGGTGCACGGCGGCGATGGGACGGTCAACGAAACCATCAACGGTTTCCTGCCATTGCCCCAGCTCAACGACGGTCAGGCCTGGCTGCCTCGGCTCGGCGTGATCCCCGGCGGCTCGGCGAATGTCTTCGCACGGGCGCTCGGCATTTCGCCGGATCCGGTGACCGCGACCAACCAATTGATCGATCTGCTCACGCTCGACCGTGACCGCAAGATCGGTCTCGGCATCGCCGACGACCGCTGGTTCACCTTCAGCGCCGGAGTCGGACTCGACGCCGATGTGTGCGAGGCGATCGACGCCAGCCGCGCCAACGGCCGAGCGGCGACGCCCGGCCACTACGTCCGAACCACCGTGCGCCAATTCTTCCGCGCAAAGGGCAAGGAGCCGAGCGTCCGGATCGAGATCCCGGGACACGCACCGGTGGACGGTGTCCATTACGCATTCGTAACGAACGCCAGTCCATGGACCTACCTGAACTCCACGCCGGTGCACACCAACCCCGGCACCACCTTCGAGACGGGCCTCGGCGTGTTCGCCGTGCGGTCGATGGCGGTGGTCCCGACCCTCATGCTCGCGCGCCAGTTGCTGGCAACCAATGGAAACCCCAAGTCCCGCAACCTGTTTCGCGAGGACGACGTTCCATCGGTGCGGATCGTCGCCGCGGAGCCCATCGGCCTGCAAATCGATGGCGACTTTATCGGAAAACGCAACATGGTGGATTTCACAGCTGTGCCCGACGTGCTCGCCGTCGTCGCTCCCCAGCCTTCCTGAGCACGAAACGCGCGAAAAACATCGCGTTTGCGCTGCGAAAACTGGGTAGAGCGAGTACAAAGGACCCGGCGGTTCCCCTAGGGGAACCTTGAGAGCGTGAGCTTCCCCACGGTGCACCAGATACCTATTGACATCTACGGTGTTCGTGAAAGCATTCACAAGCAACCGTGCGGAAACATTCGAGTCGCACAAGTGAACGATCCACAAACCGTAGGCGCCTTTTTACGGCGCCCAGCAAAGGAGCAGAGGAATGGACTGGCGCCACAAGGCCATCTGTCGCGATGAGGACCCCGAGCTGTTCTTCCCGGTGGGTAACAGTGGTCCTGCGCTCGCGCAGATTGCCGATGCCAAGCTGGTCTGCGCTCGCTGCCCCGTTACCGCCGACTGCCTGTCCTGGGCCCTGAAGTCCGGGCAGGATGCCGGCGTGTGGGGTGGAATGAGCGAGGACGAGCGCCGCGCGCTCAAGCGTCGCAACGCGCGCACCCGCACCCGCACTGTCGTCTGATTCTCGAGGCGACCGGCGTTACCGGGCCATTCAGCCCGGACCGGTAGCGCATTGAGCCCGGCACCTCCCGAGGTGCCGGGCTGTATTGTTTTTGCAGCGCCTTCGGCGCTGCGTGTTCGCGGCTGTGTTTGATTGCAGCGCCTGCGGCGCTGCGTGTTCGCGGCCCCCTTGGTCTCGCTTCCGAGCCGTCGAGACTCGCGACTTCGTCGCATGCGCTTCGACGGCTCGGAAGCGAGACGGGCCGCGAACTCTAGTGCTCGGTCTCGCTGCGCTCGGAAGACATCATCGTGCCGAGCGGGGGCGGCAGTAGTTGAGCTTGCGACTTTGGAGGATGCGCTTCAACTGTTGCGTGGAGGTGGGGCGGGCCGCGAACTCTAGTGCTGGGTCTCGCTGCGCTCGGCAGGTGTCATCGTGCCGAGCGGATGTGTTGGTAGCTGATCTCGCGACTTTGGTGGCTGCGCTTCAGCTTTTGTGTGGAGGTGGGACGGGCTGCAAACTCTAGGGCTGGGTCTCGCTGCGCTCGGCAGGTGTCATCGTGGCGAGTGGGTGTGTTGGTAGGGACTGTTGCGACCTGGTGGATGCGCTTGCGTCGATCGTGAGGTGGGTTGCGAATGGCGGATGTTGATCATGGGGCGATCGAAAGTTGTTGATTGTCAAGGGGATCACCCGAGGTTAACGTCACGGTCCTGGTCAGCGGCCTGAGCGGCGACCCAACGGGACTCGCAGCACGGCGTCCGTGCCGACGTCGGCGCCGGGGTGCAGGCCGATCGAACCGCCCAGTTCGGCGGTGACCAGGGTGCGCACGATCTGCAGGCCGAGGCGGTCGGAGGATTCCAGGCTGAAGCCGGGCGGCAGGCCGCGGCCGTCGTCGCTGATGATCACATCCAGCCAGCGCGCCGACCGCTCGGAACGAATTGTCACCGAACCGTTCTCACCGGAATCGAAGGCGTGCTCGATGGCGTTCTGCACCAGCTCGGTCAGCACCATCACCAGCGGCGTCGCCCGCTCCGCGGAAAAGACACCGAGCGAGCCTGCCCTGCGCACCTTGATTCGCGCGGTGTGCACGGTGGCGACATCCGCCATGATCGGCAGCAGCCGGTCGACGACCTCGTCGAGATCGACCTCTTCATCCACCGACATCGACAGCATCTCGTGCACGGAAGCGATCGAGGTGACCCTGCGCACCGACTCGGTCAGCGCGACCTGCGCTTCCTCGTTCTCGGTGCGACGTGCCTGCAGCCGCAGCAGCGCGGCCACGGTCTGCAGATTGTTCTTGACCCGGTGGTGGATCTCCCGGATGGTCGCGTCCTTGCTGAGTAACGCCCGGTCGCGGCGTTTGACCTCGGTGACGTCACGCACCAGCACCGCGGCACCGGCCAGCTCGCCGTGCGGGCGCAGCACCAGGGTGCGAAGCAGCACGGTCGCCCCGCGGGCCTCGACCTCCATCCGCCGCCCGGTCCGGCCGGCGAGCGCGGCCTGGATATCGCCGACCACCTCTTGCGCGTCGAACGGATCGGTGATCAGCGACCGTGTGGTGACAGCGAGATCCTGGCCTGCCAGATCCGCCTGCAAACCCATACGGTGGTATGCGGACAGCGCATTCGGGCTCGCGTAGACCACGATGCCTTCGGTGTCTAGCCGGATGAAACCGTCGCCCGCGCGCGGGCTGGAGTGCGTCGCGGCGCGATCCTCCGTGGTCGGGAAGGTGCCGTCGGCAATCATCTGGCACAGGTCGTCCGCGCAGGCCACATACGCGATCTCCAGGGTGCTGCGCACCCGGGAACGCTGCAGATCGGTGTCGCGGCTCAGCACTGCGATCACATCGTCGCCGCAACGCACCGGGATGGCCTCACGAATGGCATGCACCGGGTGCGGGTGGTAAACCCCTTCGGCCTCGACATCGCTGTCGGCGCGCACGATCTTGCCGGTCACCAATGCGTCGAACACCTGCGGATGTTCGGCCTGGAGGGCAGGCCTGCCCACCCGATCCTCCGGATGCACGGTGGGCGCTGTCGTCGGACGGCACTGCGCGACACAGACGATGTCCGCGCCATCGGTAATGGGACCCGCACCGACCCACAGGAGCAGATCGGCGAAGGAGAGATCGGCGAGCAGCTGCCAGTCCCCCACCACCCGCTGCAGATGGTCTACGGCAACGCCGGGTAGATCGGTGTGCTCGGCGAGGAGCTCGCTCAGTGTCGCCATGTTCGGTCTGCCGCTTCGGTTCGCTCAGGAAATGACGGCGATCAGGTCGCCCTGCTTCAGGACCTGGCCGGGCGCGACGACGATCGAGGTGACTTCACCATCGATCTCGGCGACCACCGGGATCTCCATCTTCATGGACTCGAGCAGCACCAAGGTCTGGTCGAGTTCCACCTTGTCGCCGACGGCCACTTCGACGGTCAGCACTGTCGACACCATCTCCGCGCGCACTTCCTCAGCCATGACACCCCATTCACTCGTCGGCGCTGTATCCGCTGAAGGTACAGCCAACCACACATGAAACAATGGCCTTCAACAGAAGGGAGACTACCGATGGGTAAGCGTGGTCGTAAGAAGCGCAGCCGCAAGGGCAACGCAGCAAACCATGGCAAGAGGCCGAACGCCTGAGCCGTTCTGCTGACAGAACGTGAGCGGCACGCTCCTCCAGGACGGAAGAGCGTGCCGCTCAGTCGTTTCGGGGGTCGCCCCCGATCAGGATTCGCTCGCCTGCGGCGATTCGACCTGGGCGATCGTCACCGATCGGCGGATCTCCACGGTCAGCCGGTCACGCAGCGAGTCCGGTGCGCGGTCGCCACCGCACTTGCGGCTCAGCAGACCCTTGATCTTCTCCTCGATGCCGTATGCCTCGATGCAGGGCGAGCAGTGATCCATGTGATGCTGCAACCGGGCTCGGGTCGCGGCGTCACATTCACCGTCGAGCATCAACCAGACATCGGCGAGCACAGCCGTGCAGTCGAGCTCCATATCGGGGTCGCGCTCCGTACTCACTGCTTGACCTCCTGGCGTTCCGCCTCGTTGCGGTTGAATCCACGTTCACGCGCCACGTCCGCGAGCAAACCCTTCAGCTGCTTGCGCCCGCGATGCAATCGGGACATCACCGTACCGATGGGGGTACCCATGATGTCGGCGATCTCCTTATACGGAAAGCCCTCCACGTCGGCGTAGTAGACCGCCATCCGGAATTCCTCCGGCAACTCCTGCAATGCAGCCTTGATGTCGTCGTCCGGCAGCGCGTCCAGCGCCTCGACCTCGGCCGAACGCAGACCCTGCGAGGTGTGCTCGGCGGTTGCCGCCAGCTGCCAGTCGGTGATCTCGTCTGTCGGGTATTGCGCGGGCTGACGCTGCTTCTTGCGGTAGGAGTTGATGTAAGTGTTGGTCAGGATCCGGTACAGCCAGGCGCGCAGGTTGGTGCCCTCCTTGAAGGACTTGAATCCCTGGAATGCCTTGACGTAGGTCTCCTGAACCAGATCCTCGGCGTCGGCCGGATTCCTGGTCATGCGCAGCGCGGCACCGTACAGCTGGTCGAGCATCGGGAGCGCGTCCCGCTCGAACCGCTGCGCCAGCGCGGTTTCGTCGACCGCGGCGCCGACCTCACCGTCGGTCACCACATCGTCGTCGCTCGTCACACGTGTCCCTTCGATCGCCGTACCTGCCAAATCTACCGGCAGTGGCATTTCGAACGGGAACCGGTCATTCGTCGGCGACACCTCGGTCCATACCGGACGTTCCTCGATCAGAACGGGCACCCGACTTCTCCTTCGCGTCGTGCACAAGGCTGCTTGTGTATTTGCGTCAACAGACTCGGCCCCGACTGTGTTCCCACGGCAACGTCACGGCATCGAAAAGCCGTTGTCAGCCTGTGCCGTCACGCAACTAAGGTGTCCGGCATGGCAGGAGCCTCGACCCCGGCGATCCGCACCTTGATCAAGGCCGGAGTCGCCCACCATGTGCACGCCTACCCCCACGACCCACGCGCCGATTCCTATGGCACCGAAGCGGTCGACGCGCTGGCCGGCGAACTCGGCCTCGACGCCGCGCAGATCTTCAAGACCCTGGTGCTCGAGCTGTCGACGGGAACATTGGCCGTCGCGGTGCTTCCGGTGCCGAATATGTTGTCGCTCAAGGCAGCTGCCGCGGCGCTCGGCGCGCCGAAGGCGGCGATGGCAGACAAAGCGAAGGCCGAACGGGTCACCGGTTACGTGCTCGGCGGCATCTCACCACTCGGACAGCGCAAGTCGCTGCCCACCGTGGTGGACGCCTCTGCGCTGACCTGGGATCGGGTGTTGTGCAGCGCGGGGCGACGGGGGCTGGAGATCGAGGTCGCGCCCGGCGATCTGGTTCGGCTGACCAATGCGGTCACCACGCCGGTCACATCGGTGTAATCGACGCGGATTCCGGGCTACCTGTGCGTTACTGGACAGACCCAGATTCGTCCGACCCGAGGATGTGATGCGAAATGTCTCTGCGCACCATGATCGTCTCCCTGTTCGGTGCGCTGGTCCTAGCCTTTGGTTCGGGGGCGCTACAAGCTCCAGCGGCCGCGGCCGCACCAGACCGTCCCTCGGTGACTCAGATCGCCGACTTCCCGTTCGACGGGCTCGGCGCCGACGATGCACCGAGTAAAGAGGGCACCCCGACAAAGGATGATAAGGCCGATAAGGCCGAGAAACTCGGCGGTGGAGTGACCACCAAGATCATCGACCTGATCACCGGCATCATCAAGTGCGGGCTGAATATCGCGACGCCCAGCGTCAAGTGCCAGCTCTGAATCACCGCTAGCGACACCGACAGGCCGGGCGATCACAACAGGCTGATCTGCCCGGCCTGCTCGATGTCCGCCGCCGCACCCGACACCCGGGCCAGCAGTTCCGGACCGTTGTTGCGGACGCTGTTGACCAGATCCGGCACCGGCCGTGCCACGATGCCGGACACGGCGTCGACACCGGGGGTCTCCAGCAGGGTGGCGGGCGCGGGATGGTCCGGATCGAGCCAGGCGTCCCAGTGCTCCTTCGGCATCGGCAACGGCATCCGATCGTGGATGTGCGTCAGATCGCCCACCGCGTCCGTGGTCAGAATCGTGCACGACAACAGCGGCTCGCTCGCCTGCGTTCGATCGCGCCACACCGACCACAGACCGGCCATGTACAACCGGGAACCGTCGGCGGCCGACATGTAGAACGGATGCTTGGCCACCTTCCCCTTGGCCCCGGCGAGCGCGTCGGGCTCGACGACCCATTCGTACCAGCCGTCCATCGGCACCAGGCAGCGCCGGTACTTCACCGCATCGCGGAACGACGCGGTGGTGGCGGCCTTGTCGGCGCGGGCATTGAACAGCGGCTTGCCCTTCACCGGCACACCAGGCTCGGCGGCTTTGGTCCACGTCGGGATGAGGCCCCAGCGCATTCGCCGGATCCGCAGCCGCGGATCGTCGTCTTTGGTTCCGTGCTCATGGCGCTCGACGACCGTCAGTACCTGGGTGGTCGGCGCGACGTTGTAGTTGGTGAAACCACCGGTCCGCGCGTCGGTTCCGGTATCGGTCTCATCGATGGCGTCCAGCTCGACGGCAAGCCGGCCGGGATCGGTGGTCGTCGCATATCGTCCGCACATATGTCGATACTCCCACCGAGGGCCGACAGAGTCGGGAACAATTGGAAGGTAGTAGGTGACCTCGTGAGAGTTCTGACATAGCATTCTCTCAAGGAATGGGCGGTAACTTATGTCGCTCGTTCCGACATGCGCACCGACCGCCACGTCCGGCCGCCGTTACCGGCAAGAGGAGAAACCCACCGTGACCACCATCGAGACCACCCCGGCCGCGCCAGACACGGCGCTGACGTCGGTCGACCCTGCCACGGGCGAGGTCATCGCCACGCACACCGTCGCCGATGAAGACGCGGTGCGCGCGGCAGTGGCCAAGGCCCGCACCGCCGCCGCGACCTGGGGGACGCTGAGCTTCGACGAGCGCCACAAGCACCTGCTGCGCTGGTCGACCCAGCTGGTCACGAGTTCCGACGAGTTCTGCGCGCTGATCCACCAGGAGAACGGCAAGCCGCTCGACGACGCCTTCCTGGAGCTGATGCTCGCACTCGAGCACATCGCCTGGGCGGCGAAGAACGCCAAGAAGATCCTCTCGCCGAAGAAAGTCTTCCCCGGCGTGCTGATGTCGAACTTCTCCGCCCGCCTCGAGCAGCGCCCGCTGGGCGTTGTCGGCGTGATCGGCCCATGGAACTACCCCGTCTACACTCCCAACGGCTCCATTGCCTACGCCCTCGCCGCCGGCAATACCGTGGTGTTCAAGCCGAGCGAATTCTCCACCAGCATCGGCAATTTCCTCTCCGAGGCGTTCAAGAAGGCCAATCCGGAACTGCCGGAAGGCGTTTTCGAGACCATCAACGGTTTCGGCGCCACCGGCGCGGCGCTGGTCAAGTCCGGCGTGGACAAGCTCGCGTTCACCGGCTCCACCGCCACCGGCAAGCGCATCATGGCCGCGGCAGCGGACTCGCTGACCCCGGTGCTGCTGGAATGCGGCGGCAAGGACGCGGTGATCGTCGCGGGCGACGCCGACATCAAGGCCGCCGCCGACGCGGTCGCCTGGGGCGCCACCGCCAACAGCGGCCAGACCTGCGCGGGCGTGGAGCGGGTGTACGTGGATCGTTCGGTGCGCGACGCGTTCGTCGCCGAGGTGAAGCGCATTCTGACCGACATCAAGCCCGGATCCGGTGCCGGTGCCGCCTACGGCCCGATGACCATGCCGAGCCAGGTCGACATCGTGCGCCGCCATATCGAGGACGCGCTGAAGAACGGTGGCACCGCGGTCCTCGGTGGGCCGGAATCGGTCAAGGCGCCGTTCATCGAGCCGGTGGTGCTCGTCGATGTGGACGAGAACTCCGAAGCGGTGTGCGAGGAGACCTTCGGCCCGACCATCACCATCCGCACCGTGGACGACGTGGACGAGGCGGTCGAACTGGCCAACAAGTCCAAGTACGGCCTGTCCTCTGCGGTGTACTCCAAGAAGAACGGCCTGGAGATCGCCCGCAGGCTGCGCGTCGGCGCCACCTCGGTCAACTCCGTGCTCGCCTTCGCCGCCATCGCAGGCCTGCCCTTCGGCGGCGTCGGCGATTCCGGTATCGGCCGCATCCACGGCGAGCCCGGCCTGCGCGAATTCTCCCGCCCGCACTCGATCGCCGTGCAGCGCTTCGCCATCCCCGGCATGGCGCTACTGAGCTACTCGCGCACCGACTCCACCATGAAGCTGCTGCGCAAACTCGTCCCGCTCCTCCACGGCCGCCACAAGTAACCGACTTCTGGATACCGCCCGGCCACCGACAAAAGCCCGTGGCCGGGCGGCCAACTCACCACGCGGCCAACTCACCGAACGGGCAGTGCCAAGGTCACCCAACAGCACCCAACAAGGTCGCGACAATCCCTATCAACGCCCCCACTCGGCACGATGACACCTTCCGAGCGCAGCAAGACCCAGCACTAGAGTCCACGACCCGTCTCGCGTTCGAGCACCCGAGCGCAGCAACAAAGTCGCAAGCTCAGCTACCAACGCACCCACTAGGCACGATGACACCTTCCGAGCGAAGCGAGACCGAGCACTAGAGTTCGCGGCCCGTCTCGCTTCCGAGCCGTCGAAGCGCATGCGACGAAGTCGCGAGTCTCGACGGCTCGGAAGCGAGACCAAGGGGGCCGCGAACACGCAGCGCCGCAGGCGCTGCCAAAAACACAGCGCCGCAGGCGCTGCAAAAACAACACCGCCCGCGTGTCCGACTGCACGATGGGCGAAGATGGACAGGTGAGTTTCTGGCCAGCGCCCCATGTCGATGTCCCCGTGCACGCGACCGTGACCTTGCCCGGATCTAAATCCATCACCAACCGGGCCTTGATCCTGGCTGCCCTTGCCGACGGCCCTTCGACGATCTCCGGCGCGCTGCGCAGTCGCGATACCAATCTGATGATCGGCGCGTTGCGCGCCATGGGCGTAGGCATCGAGGGTGACGGCGACACGCTCACCGTCACGCCGGCTCCGCTGGGCGGCGGCACTGTCGACTGTGGGCTGGCGGGCACCGTGATGCGGTTCCTGCCGCCGGTGGCGGCGCTGGCGAGCGGCGATGTGGCGTTCGACGGCGATGAGCAGGCGCGGGTCAGACCGCTCGGCACCATCTTGGACGCACTGCGCAGGCTCGGCGCCGATATCGATGGCAGTGCGATGCCGTTCACCGTGCACGGCAAGGGCGCGTTGCGTGGCGGCAAGGTCACCATCGACGCGTCGGGGTCCTCCCAGTTCGTGTCGGGACTGCTGTTGTCGTCAGCCCGGTTCGACGAGGGCGTGATCGTGCACCACGACGGCAAAGCGCTGCCCTCGATGCCACATATCGAGATGACCGTGGAGATGCTGCGGCGGGCCGATGTCGCCGTCGAGGCGCCCGCGGATAGCCGCAAGGCCCAGACTTGGACCGTCGCGCCGGGGCCGATCCGCGCGGTGGATTGGGATATCGAGCCCGATCTGTCCAATGCCACACCGTTCCTGGCCGCCGCGGCGATCACCGGCGGCGAGGTGCGCATTCCGCATTGGCCGCGGATCACCACCCAGCCCGGCGATGTGATCCGGGAAATCCTGGTGCGCATGGGCGCCGAGACGAGCCGCTTCGACGGCGTGCTCACCGTGCGCGGCCCGGAGCGCCTGGCGGGCATCGACATCGACCTGCACGACGTCGGCGAGCTGACCCCCACCGTGGCAGCCCTTGCCGCACTGGCGGATTCGCCGTCCCGGCTGCGCGGTATCGCGCATCTGCGCGGCCATGAGACCGACCGCCTCGCGGCACTGTCCACCGAGATCAACCGGCTCGGCGGCAATGTCACCGAGACCGAGGACGGGCTGGAGATCATCCCGGCCCCGCTGCACGGTGGCATCTGGCACTCCTACGCCGATCACCGAATGGCAACGGCGGGTGCGATTCTCGGACTTCGGGTGACTGGTATCGAGATCGAGGACATCGGCACGACAGCCAAGACGCTGCCCGGTTTCGTCGCGCTGTGGGAGCAGATGCTCGATCCGACACTCTCGAACCAGGGAGCGGCACACTGAGGCGTCGCGAGTACGACGAATCCGATGTCCGGGTGCGCCCGGGCAAGAGTTCTCGTCCCCGCACGAAAACCCGTCCGCAGCACAATGATGCGGAATCCGCGATGGTTGTCGCGGTGGACCGCGGCCGCTGGGGTTGCGTGCTCGGCAGCGACCCGGATCGACCGATCGTCGCGATGCGGGCCCGCGAACTCGGCCGCACCCCGATCGTGGTCGGCGATCAGGTGGACGTGGTAGGAGATCTGTCCGGTAGGCCCGACACCCTCGCCCGCATTGTCCGTGTTTCCGAACGCCGAACAGTATTGCGCCGCACCGCCGATGACACCGACCCCTTCGAACGGATCGTGGTAGGCAATGCCGAACAGCTGTTCATCGTGGTCGCGCTCGCCGACCCGCCGCCGCGCACCGGTTTCGTCGAGCGCGCCATGGTCGCCGCGTATGCCGGTGGGCTGCAACCCATCCTGTGTCTGACCAAACACGACCTGGCCGCCGAATCCGAATTCGCCGCCGCTTTCGACGATCTCGACCTCACCATCGTCTACGGCGGCATCGATGATCCACTCGGCCCGATCAACGAACTACTCGACGGCAACCTCACCGCGCTCATCGGCCACTCTGGTGTCGGCAAGTCCACATTGGTGAATCGCCTTGTCCCCGACGCGGATAGGGCCGTCGGCATCGTCTCCGGCGTCGGCAAGGGGCGCCACACCTCCACCCAAT
Source organism: Nocardia sp. NBC_01009 (assembly GCF_045208035.1). Lineage (NCBI taxonomy): Bacteria > Bacillati > Actinomycetota > Actinomycetes > Mycobacteriales > Nocardiaceae > Nocardia > Nocardia sp. NBC_01009. The sequence goes on from NZ_CP108695.1 coordinate 7,880,118, forward strand.
CCGTCGCGCTGCCCCTGCCCGCGGGCGGCTGGGTCATCGATACCCCGGGGGTTCGCTCCTTCGGTCTCGCCCATATCACCCCCGACGACGTCATCTCCGCCTTCACCGACCTCGCGACCGCCATCGAGGATTGCCCCCGCGGCTGCACCCACCTGGGTCCGCCCACCGACCCAGAATGCGCTCTCGACCAACTGCCGGGCAAAGAGCGCAGAGTAGCCGCGATCCGCCTGCTGCTCACCGCCTTGATCTCCAACGACTCCTGGAAACTGGACCGCGGCGAGTAGGGCTACGGCTGCGGCATGTCCGCAGCGCCCGCGGCGACGATGCGCACCGCCTCGTCGGTCCACGGAACGTTGCGGGTGATCACCACGATGTGCTCGGCACCGAGTTCCGCCAGGTCGGCGCATCGGCGTGCGAATTCCGCGGCCGACTCCCCCGGCGCCAGAGCCGTGGTGACGGTCTTCTCGATGTCGCCGTACGGCCTGTCGTTCTCGGCGCAGTGCTCGGCGAGCACGGCGAGCTTGTGCCGCAGTGTCTTTCCGCCGTCGGGGATGTCGAACAGATTGCAAGCATCGGCGTATCGCGCGACCAACCGGAGCGTCCGACGCTCCCCGGCACCGCCGACGAGGATGGGCGGGTGCGGGCGGCGCAGAGTGTTCGGGCTGTTCGCCGGATGCTCCAGCCGGTAGTGGACGCCGACGAACGGCGACGTGTCACCTGCCCACATTTGACGCGCCAGCCGCAGCGTCTCCTCCAGGCGCTCGAAGCGTTCGGAGACCGACGGCAACGACAAACCCATCGCGAGTGCTTCATCCTGTTGGTAGCCTGCGCCGATACCGAACCAGGCACGACCACCGGTCAGCACATCGAGGGTGCTGATCGCCTTGACCGTTACGCTGGGCGGACGGAAGTGCACTGCCGTGACCATGGTGCCCAGGCGCACCCGTTCCGTTTGTGCCGCAAGGAATCCCAGTGTGGTGCATGCCTCGAGCATGGGGTCATCGATCGCGCTCATCGGATCGGCGGGAAGCAGATGGTCGGGCACCCATAGGGTATCGATGCCCGACTCATCCGCGACCCGCGCGATTCGCGTCAGATAGTCGCGCAGCTCCGGTGGGCCGCCCGGCACGGTGAAATTCGTCATGCTGATACTGACCCGCATCGCGGTGCTCCTCAGCTCGCGGGCGGCTGGAACGGCATCGCGCCGACCGGGGAGAGATGCATTCCGGCCAGCGCCCACCGCACGCCGTCGTGGGTGAAGATGTGCGTGGCACGGAACGAGCCGTCGGCCGACGTGCCCTGGAATTCAGCCTCCTGGGTGTGCACACCGACGGCGACGGCAGCATCGCCGTACTCGCGGATGGTCACGTCATGCCAGGTCAGCGTCTTGGTGACCAGTCCACCCGTGCGGTAGCGAGCTAGCCACTGCTGTTTGTCGAGGACGAAGCCGAGTGGTCCGACCAGGGTGAAATCGGCGGTCGTGATGAGGTCGAGTTCGGCGGTATCCGCGCGCTGTTCGGCCGCGGCCCAACGCGCGCTCAGTTCCAGGATGTCATCGGTGGTCGTCATGATTGCCGCTCTCTAGTTGTTCAGTAAATTACTGTCACTGTAAAAATACTGTCGCTATACGTCAAGTGCAATCGTCATTGCTTGAACGAACTCGGATTGCGGGCGCGCAAGAAGCTCGGGACCGCCGCAGATCATGGGTACGGCCCGCGGCACTGTTCGCCGAACTCGGCTCCGACGCCGTCACCGTGGCGAAATCGCCCGCGCCGCAAATATTTCCGAGAAGACGGCGTTCAAATCCTTCGACGCCATCCTCGACACCCGGAACCGACCGCGCACACGGGTCCAATGCCCGTCGAGCCTGCCACGAGTGCGGGCGCCTGCCCGGTCAGCGGAAGGTGGACCCGAGGTACTCGGCCAGATCGTCGGCCGAGGCGGCCTGCTGAGCGAAGCCTAGGTACCCATCGGGTCGGACGACATAGACATCGCCGCCCTCGGCGCGGTACGTGCGTGCGAAGTCCCCATCACGGTCACGGATCACCGGCAGTACCGTCCCATCGACGGCGGCCCCTGGCGCCGCAACGAGGTATACGTCGATTTGCCCATGTGCCGCACGACGGGCGGCGTCGGCAAGACTTTCCAATGCCTCGATCGCATCGACACCGGTGCTGTCGTCGATGTAGAGGAACATTGGCGGTTCGTTTAGTGCCCGTCGGGCTGCCCCGGCGCGAACGGCCACTCCTCGAAACACGCGCAACGCCCGTCCGGATCGAACCGCAACACCCACAAATCGCGCCACCGAGACGGTTGATCCCTGACGTACTCGACCGCAACCCGGACGACGGCGGCGGACCCGTCCACCGCGACGATCTCCGACCGCATGGTGAACGCTTCATCGGGTCCGTCCCGCCCGGCCTCCCAAAACGCCTCCAGCGCAACCAAACCGACCACCGGCTCCGACCACGGTGACATCAGATACCGGATATCGGCGGTGAACAGCTCACCCAGTCCCCGCGTTCCCGGCGTCCGCCAGGCCCGTTCGTAGCCCGCGACCCACTCCTCGACAGCGCTGCGATCCATACTTCGAACCTAGCGGCGCACCCGTCGCCCCCTGGTATTGATACACAAAAGCGCCCATGGACTCGGAGTGTCCATGGGCGCCTTCGCTATTGAGTTCCGATCGCGGCCGTCAGTGCCTGCGGCGGGTCTTCGGGGCGCGCTTCGGCTTCGCTTGGCCACGGGCCGCCTCGCGGCGTTCGCGGCGGGTGGTGCCGTCGCCGTACTCCTCGGCGTCGTCGTGCACCTGGGCGAGCCCGTCCTCGGCAGGGCCCGAGTAGTGGAAGCCGCGAGAGCCGGAATCGTCGATGCCCTTGGCACGCAATGCAGCCGGTGCACCGTTGGCGACCGGGGCCTGCTGGGTGGGCAGCGGACGGGGAGCCGACATGGCGCCGACCGGCGAGCGCAGGCCGGTGTCCACCGAAACACCCTCGGGCTGCGGCTGCTGGACCTCGACCTGCAGGTTGAACAGGAAGCCGACCGACTCCTCCTTCAGGCCCTCCAGCATCGCGGAGAACATGTCGAAGCCCTCACGCTGATACTCGACGAGCGGGTCACGCTGCGCCATCGCGCGCAGGCCGATGCCCTCCTTGAGGTAGTCCATCTCGTAGAGGTGCTCGCGCCACTTGCGGTCCAGCACCGAAAGCAACACCTGGCGTTCGAGATTGCGCATGCTGCCGTCGCCGGCGAGACCGTCGATCTCTTGCTCGCGCTTCTCGTACGCGTCATGCGCGTCGTCGAGCAGTGCATCGGCCAGTTCCTCACTGGTCAGGTCACCCGCCTCGCCGACCGAGGTCTCGCCGGTCAGCTCCTTGACGTCGATGCTCACCGGGTACAGCGTCTTCAACGCCGCCCACAGCTTGTCCAGATCCCAGTCCTCCACATAGCCCTCGGCGGTGGCACCGTCGACGTATGCGCTGATCACGTCGGTGATCATGCTCTGGACCTGGCCCTCCATGTCCTCGCCACGCAGGATCCTGTTGCGCTCGCCGTAGATGATGGTGCGCTGCTGGTTCATCACCTCGTCGTACTTGAGCACGTTCTTGCGGATCTCGAAGTTCTGCTGCTCGACCTGGGTCTGCGCGCTCTTGATGGCCTTGGAGACCATCTTCGCCTCGATCGGCACATCATCGGGCAGGTTCAGCCGGGTCATGATGGCTTCCAGCGCCGCGCCGTTGAAGCGGCGCATCAGCTCGTCACCCAGCGACAGGTAGAAGCGGGACTCGCCGGGGTCGCCCTGGCGGCCGGAACGACCACGCAACTGGTTGTCGATACGACGCGATTCGTGCCGCTCGGTGCCGAGCACGTACAGCCCACCGGCATCGCGCACATCCTCGGCGTCCTCGGAGGTCGTTGCCTTGACCCGCTCCAGCGTGGGCAGCCACGCGGCCTGGTACTCGTCCGGCGTCTCGACCGGATCGAGGCCCTCCTTGCGCAGGATGATGTCGGTGATGATGTCCGGGTTGCCGCCGAGCACGATGTCGGTGCCACGACCGGCCATATTGGTCGCCACGGTCACCGCGCCGGGCCGACCGGCCTCGGCGATGATCTCGGCTTCCTTCTCGTGGAACTTCGCATTCAGCACGTTGTGCGGGATGCCGCGCTTGGTGAACTGCTTGGACAGGTACTCCGAGCGTTCGACGCTCGTGGTACCGATCAGCACCGGCTGACCCTTTTCGTGCCGCTCGGTGACGTCATCGACGACGGCGGCGAACTTGGCCTCTTCGGTCTTGTAGATCAGGTCCGACTGGTCCGCGCGGACCATCGGCTTGTTCGTCGGAATCGGCACCACACCGAGGGCGTAGATCGAGTGCAGCTCGGCCGCCTCGGTCTCCGCGGTACCGGTCATGCCGGAGAGCTTGTTGTAGAGACGGAAGTAGTTCTGCAGCGTGATCGTGGCCAGAGTCTGATTCTCCGGCTGGATCTCGACGCCTTCCTTGGCCTCGATCGCCTGGTGCATGCCCTCGTTGTAGCGGCGGCCGACCAGGATGCGGCCGGTGAACTCGTCGACGATGATCACCTCGCCGTCGCGGACGATGTAGTCCTTGTCGCGCGCGTAGAGCTCTTTGGCCTTGATGGCGTTGTTCACGTAGCTGACCAGCGGCGAATTGGCAGCCTCGTAGAGGTTGTCGATACCGAGCTGGTCCTCGATGAACTCGACACCGGCCTCGTGTACACCGATGGTGCGCTTCTTGATGTCGACCTCGTAGTGCAGGTCCTTCTTCAGCAGCGGCGCGATCCTGGCGAACTCTGCGTACCACTTGCTGGAAGCGTCCGCGGGACCCGAGATGATCAGTGGGGTGCGCGCCTCGTCGATGAGGATGGAGTCGACCTCGTCGACGACGGCGAAGTTGTGGCCGCGCTGCACCAGATCGTCCAGCGAGTGCGTCATATTGTCGCGCAGGTAGTCGAAACCGAACTCGTTGTTGGTGCCGTAGGTGATGTCGGCGTGGTAGGACGTGCGCCGTTGCGCGGGCGTCATGCCGGACAGGATCACCCCGACCTCGAGACCGAGGAAACGGTGCACACGGCCCATCCACTCGGAGTCGCGCTTGGCGAGGTAGTCGTTGGTGGTGACGATGTGCACGCCGTCGCCGCTGATCGCGTTCAGGTAGGCGGGCAGCACCGAGGTGAGCGTCTTGCCCTCACCGGTCTTCATCTCGGAGATATTGCCCAGATGCAGCGCCGCGCCACCCATGATCTGCACCTTGTAGTGCTTCTGGTTCAGCACTCGCCAGGATGCCTCGCGCGCGACGGCGAACGCCTCGAGCAGCAGGTCGTCCAGCGACTCGCCGTCGGCGTAGCGTTCCCTGAACTCGTCGGTCTTGGCCTGCAGCTCGGCGTCGGTGAGCAGCTCGATCTCCGAGCCGAGCGTGAGGACCTCGTCCGCGAGATGGGCCAGGCGCTTGACCGTGCGACCCTCACCAATCCGTAGCAACCTCGTCAGTGTCAGCGCAGGCACGGGTCTCGTCAGTCCTCTGGTCGGTGTGTCATCGTGTTGTCGGCCGCCGCCCGCGTCAGGCCCGAGTGCGGAGCCCAGTCGGGCCGGTGCGCACGGGCCCGTCGGGTATGACGGAATCCGCAGCACGCTTCATGATAATGCGGCACCCATGGTAAGCGTCGACGAGCAGCGTTGCGCTGCTTCACCCCGGCCCCACCATGTGGTCCCGCCCGTTACTTGCCACCGTACCCGCCGCGCGGCACGCCTCCCAGGCACGGTCGGGTATCACAGCTGGTCGCGTGCACAGATCCACGCGCGGGTCCCGAAATACGGTCGCAGCGAACTTTCAGCGAATCGAATTGCTGCGGAACCTGTTTCAGTCCCGGTGCCGTACGATGTAAGTCGTCTATCGTCCCCGCGCGGACCCACCCCCGGTAGCGGTCTGCCCGCGAGGAGACGACATGCGGTGACGGCAGGGCAGCGCAGGCTCATGCGGAGCGAGCGACAGCAACGATCGTCTGCTGTGCACAACCCTTCCCCTTGTGATCGAATCGAGTTCACCGAGCTCGGGTCGGCGCAGCCTGCCACAGGCCCGAACAGGGTAAAAGAGGTGTGCCGGTTTCGCTGGATATGCCACAGGGGAAGAGGCGAACCGTTGTGGAGTGAACACAATCGGCGTCGACCGAGGCGTCGGAAGGAGCACCGGGCAGCGTGATCACGAGATTGTCGCCGCAGGACGCGGCGTTCTATCGGCTCGAGTCGAGTAGCAATCCCATCCATATCGGCTCCCTCGCGATCGTCCGAAACACCGACCCCGCGCACGGATCCGAGGAACCCGCACTCGACTACGACCGGCTGGTCGATCTTGTCGAGGCCAGGCTCTCGCTGGTGCCGCGCTATCGCCGCAAGGTTCGCGAGATCCCGTTCGCGCTGGGTCGGCCGGTCTGGGTGGAGGACAGCGCCTTCGACATCACCTACCACATTCGGCGGTCGGCGCTGCCCGGTCCCGGTACCGACGAGCAGCTGCACGATCTGGTGGCCCGGCTCGCCTCGCGGCCGTTGGACCAGAGCAGGCCGCTGTGGGAGATGTACCTGATCGAGGGTCTTTCCGACGGCCGGCGCGCGATCTTCACCAAGACGCATTCGGCGCTCGTCGACGGGGAAACCGCGCTGGAGATCGGGCACGTGATCCTCGATGCCAGCGCCTCACCACGCGCTTTCGCCGACGACGCCTGGCACGCGCCGCGCGAACCCAACGAGATGGAACTGTTCGTCGGCGCGCTGACCCATCTGGCCGCGCAGCCGCGCGAGGCACTGGAGGTGGCCCGCCATGCGAGCGCGAGCGCCTTCGCGGTAATCGGGGCCGCGGGCAAGGCGGTGGACTCGGTGGTGTCGGCGGTGCGGGTGGCGACCGCCGGCACGCCGGACAGCCCGCTCAACGCCAAGACCTCCCGCAACCGCCGGTTCGATGTCGTCCAGACGGATCTGGAGGACTACCGCAAGATCCGCAAGCGCTTCGACTGCTCGATCAACGACGCCATCCTCGCGGTGGTCACCGGCGCACTGCGCAACTGGCTGTTGTCCCGTGGCGAGGCGCTCACCGAGTCGACGGTGCTGCGTGCGGTGGTGCCGATGTCGGTGTACGTCGAGGGAGTCGACGGCGACCAGCCGCACTCTGCCAGCGAGGTGTCCTCGTTCCTGATCGATCTGCCGGTCGGCGAACCGAACCCGGTGATGCGGCTGTCGCACATCTCGCACGCGACCGAGGCAACCGGCAAGCAACGGCGCGGAGTCAGGGCGCGAACTCTGGTGCACCTGGCCGGGTTCGCTCCGGCCAGCCTGCATGCGATGAGCGTGCGGGCGGCGAGTACGTTCGCAGAACACACGTTCAATCTGGTGATCACCAACGCGCCGGGTCCGCAGACACCGATGTTCATCGGTGGCGCGCGGATGCTGGAGATGTATCCGGTGTCGCCGCTGCTCCGCAATCAGGCCTCGAGTATCGGGATCACGTCCTACGACGGGCGCGTCTTCTACGGGCTCAACGCCGACCGCGACGCGATGGCCGACATCGGCGTGCTGGCCGCGTCGGTGCACGAGTCCATGGAGGAGATGCTCGGTGCCTGTATCTGACCAGAACAAGCTGCGGGTCTACATCCCCGCGACGGTGCCGATGCTGCGCGAACTGGTGGCGAACCGGGAATTGCGCGCGGTCAGCGGCACTGCCTTCGCGGTGACCCCCGCGCTGCGCGAGGCCTACGCCTCCGGCGACGACGACGAACTGGCCGAGGTCGCGATGGGCGAGGCCGCCCGCGCCTCGCTGCGGCTACTCGCCGCCGAACGCGAGGAGCCCGCCGAATCGGCGGACCACGACCCTGCCGACGGTGCCGCACCGGCCGAGAGTGACGACGCCGGGCCGACGGCCATGCACAGCCACAGCCCGGTGTACCGGCGCGCGGTGATCGCCGCCGACGTGATCGGCGCGAAACTACGCTCCGACCTCGACGACGCCGTGGTGCGATTGACGAGTCCCATCAGCTACGACCAGATCGCCTCGGTGCACGTCGACCTGGCCGAGGCCGAGCCCCAGGTCGCCAAGGCCGTCGATGTCGTCGATGCCGCCGACCTCGGCGACACCGATGCCGAGTTCGTGCTCGGCGACGCCGAAGACCACCAGCTCGCCTGGTACGCCGCGCAGGAACTCCCCTTCCTGCTCGAATTGCTGTGAGCGACATCCTCGTGCAAGACCCGCGCTGACAGATCACCTATCGAACCTGCCGATCCCCGCTCGAACCTACGATGCCGTAACCTGACTGCAAGGCGGCCGTGACAGCGGACACTACGACAGGGAGACGAACGGCAGCGATGGTCTTGAAAAAAGGGGGATTCTCGGTGCGGGGTGTTCGGGAGTGGCTGGAAGCACCGGCCGCCGATGTCGCCGAGCGCGGTGGACGGCTGAATGTGTTGCGCGGCGCCGTCGCCCGGGTCACCACCCCCCTGCTGCCCGACGATTACCTGCATCTGGCCAACCCGCTGTGGTCGGCACGCGAGCTGCGCGGGCGAATCGTCGAGGTGCGCAAGGAAACCGCCGATTCGGCCACCCTCGTCATCAAGCCCGGCTGGGGGTTCGACTGGAAATACGAGCCGGGTCAGTACATCGGCATCGGCATCCTGATCGACGGCCGTTGGCATTGGCGGTCGTACTCGCTCACCTGCCCGCCGAACTGGACCGACCCGGAACACGGCAGCAAGCGGCTGATCTCCATCGCGGTCAAGGCCATGCCCGAGGGCTTCCTGTCCAGCCACCTGGTCAGCGGCGTCGCCGCGGGCACCATCGTGCGGCTCGCCGCGCCGCAGGGCGGCTTCGTGCTGCCCTTCCCGCCACCGGAGAAGGTGCTCTTCCTCACCGCGGGCAGCGGCATCACCCCGGTCATGTCGATGTTGCGGGCAATGGACCGTCGCGACCGGGTGACCGATGTCGTGCACGTGCACTCCGCGCGCACCGACGGCGACGTGATGTTCCGCGCGGAGCTGCGCGATATGCACGATCGGCACCCGAGCTTCTCCTCACATCTGCAGCTCACCAGCGAGCAGGGCAAGTTCTCCCTCGCCGAACTGGATGAGCAGTTCCCCGATTGGCGCGAGCGGCAGACCTGGGCCTGCGGCCCGGCCGCGATGCTCGACGAGATCGAGCACCACTGGCGCGATGCGGACATCGCCGATCGACTGCACGTGGAGCGCTTCGAGATCGAGCGCTCCGCGGTCGGCGAAGGCGGCACCGTCACCTTCGGGAAGACCGGCCGCAGCGCCGAGGTCGACGGTGCGACCAGTCTCCTGGAGGCGGGCGAGTCGGCCGGGGTCCAGATGCCCTTCGGCTGCCGGATGGGCATCTGCCAAACCTGCGTGGTGACAATAACTTCCGGACATACGCGCGATCTGCGCAACGGCGACGAGCGCCGCGAGGGCGACAAGGTGCAGACCTGCATCTCGGCCGCGGCAGGCGACTGCACACTCGACGTGTAACAACGGGCACCGCGAGCGCACCGTAGTCGGAGCAGCCGCCAGGTACCCTCGAGGTAATTCCAGCAGCGAAAGGACCCCGGTGGCCATCACCGATATCAAGGCGTTCGCCCATCTCACGGCCGCGGACATCGAAACACTGGGGCAGGAGCTCGATTCGATCCGCCGCTCGGTGGAGCTGTCGCGCGGGGAACGTGACGCGAAGTACATCCGCCGGACCATTGCCGCGCAGCGGGCGCTCGAAGTCGCCGGGCGCGCGGTGCTGTTCGGCAGCCGCAACCGTTGGGCGTGGCTCGGCGGCACGGCCCTGCTGTCGGTCGCGAAGATCATCGAGAACATGGAGCTCGGGCACAACATCAGCCACGGGCAGTGGGATTGGATGAACGATCCGGAGATCCACTCGAGCTCGTGGGAATGGGATATGACCGGTCCCTCGTCGCAGTGGCGGCGGGCGCACAACTACTCCCACCACACCTACACCAACGTGCTCGGCAAGGACGAGGACCTAGGCTTCGGCATTCTGCGGATGACCCGCGACGAGGAGTGGCGGCCGGTCCACCTGGTCCAGCCGTTCGCCAACGTCCTGCTCGCCGCGACCTTCGAGTGGGGCATTGCGCTGCACGACTGGGACATCGAAAAGCAGCTGTCCGGCACGCCCAAGCATCTGATGTCGGAGCCGAACAAGGAATTCGCCCGCAAGATCACCCGCCAGGTGGCCAAGGACTTCGTGTTCTACCCGGCGCTGACCGGCCCCGCGTGGAAGAGCACGCTGAAGGCCAACGCGACGGCCAACTTCGTGCGCAACCTATGGGCCTACGCGGTGATCTTCTGCGGCCACTTCCCCGACGGCGCAGAGAAATTCGCCGTCGAGCAGCTCGAGGGCGAGACCAGCGGCGAATGGTATCTGCGGCAGATGCTCGGCAGTGCCAACTTCAAGGCCGGTCCGGTCATGGCGTTCATGAGCGGCAACCTCTGCTACCAGATCGAGCACCACCTGTTCCCCGACCTGCCGAGCAATCGGTACTCGGAGGTCGCGGTCCGCGTGCGCGAGCTGTGCGACAAGTACGACCTGCCCTACACCACCGGCTCGCTCGGCAAGCAGTACCTGCTCGCCTTCCGGACCATCCACAAGCTGGCATTGCCGGACCGGTTCCTGCGCCGCACCGCCGACGATGCCCCGGAGACCTCCTCGGAGCGCAAGTTCGCGGGCATCTCCATGCCGACCATGCCGTCGATGCCGAACACCGAGCGGTGGGCCGACCGATGGAACGAGACGCACTGGCTGCCCGTCGACCCGGAGACCGGTCAGCGACGCGGTCTGCGTTCGGCGCTGAACGAGGCCAAAGTGGTGCTGAAGGAAAAGGCACGGCACGAGAAAGAAGTACTGCGCGAGGCCAAGGTAGCGCTGCAGGAAAAGGCCAGGCAGGAACAGGCGACGTTGCGTCGAAAAGCCGTGCGGGAGCGGGCGTTACGCCGCATTCGGCGCAAGCGCTGACATAGCAGACCTCGGCCGCCTTTGCAATGGGGGATTTGCCACATCCCGAGGCCTATCCCCGTAACCTACGGTCTCGTAACTTACGGTACTGTAACCGCCATGGCGATCTCGGATGTCAAGGAATACGCACACCTCACCGAAGCCGATGTAGAAGCGCTCGGCGCGGAGTTCGACGCGATCCGCCGTGATATCGAAGCCTCGCGCGGCGTGCGCGATGCGCAGTACATCCGCAACGTTATCCGGCTGCAGCGCGCCCTCGAGATCAGTGGCCGCGCCGTGCTGTTCGCCAGCTTCCTGCCGCCGGCCTGGCTGGCGGGCGTCGCCCTGCTCGGCACCGCCAAGATCATCGAGAACATGGAGATCGGGCACAACGTCATGCACGGCCAGTGGGACTGGATGAACGATCCCGAGGTCCACTCCAGCTCGTGGGAATGGGACAACACCGGGCCGTCCAAGCACTGGAAGCAGACGCACAACTACCTGCACCACAAGTACACCAACGTGCTCGGCATGGATGACGACATCGGCTACGGGCTGCTGCGCGTCACCCGCGACCAGCGCTGGAAGCCGTTCAATATCGGCAACCCCGTCTACAACCTGCTGCTGCAGCTGTTCTTCGAATACGGTGTCGCGGTCCAGCATCTGGAGCTGGGCAAGGTGGGCCGGTACAAGGAGGGCTCACCAGAGCGGGCCGAGTTCGAGGTCAAGCGCCGCGAGGTGCTGTTGAAGATCGGCAAGCAGGTCGGCAAGGACTATCTGCTGTTCCCACTGCTGACCGGCCCCGCGTTCCTCTCGACGCTGACCGCGAATATCGCCGCCAATATGGTCCGCAACGTCTGGACCAACGCGGTGATCTTCTGCGGACACTTTCCCGACGGCGCCGAGAAGTTCACCAAGGCCGACATCGATGGTGAATCCAAGGGCCAGTGGTACCTTCGCCAGATGCTGGGCAGCGCCAACATCTCCGGCAGCCCCGTCATGCATTTCATGACCGGCAACCTCAGCCACCAGATCGAGCACCACCTATTCCCCGACCTGCCGAGCAACCGCTACGCCGACATCGCGGTGAAGGTGCGCGCCCTCGCCGAGAAGTACGACCTGCCCTACACCACCGGCTCGCTGCCGGTGCAGTACTTCAAGTCCTGGCGCACCATCCTCAAGCTGGCGCTGCCCAACAAGTACCTGCGCGCCACCACCGACGATGCCCCCGAGACCGCCTCGGAACGCAAGTTCGAGGGTGACACCCACCCGATGATCGACCCGATCACCGGCAAGCGCCGCGGCCTGCGCACGGCGCTCACCGAGAGCCGGCGTCGTTTCACCCGCCGCGCCGTACCCATCGGCTGATCAGCAGCCCACACCGTTCGCCTTCGTCTTTCCCGCCGCGGCCAACCCGCACGCGACTGCCTCGACCGCGGCGCTCATCGACCGATGCACCTCATATCCCCCGAGCAGCCGTCGACGAGGTACCCAACCTACGTCCCGGGTGCAGGTGACGGTTCGCTGCTGGTTGACTGGCCTCGTGTGTGCTGATCATTTGAGCGTGTACGACGCCATCCGGTTGCGACGCGATGTGCGGGCGGAGTTCACCGGAGACGTCGTCGACGATGCGACGCTGTGGCAGATTCTCGATGCCGCTCATCGGGCACCGAGTGTCGGCAACTCACAGCCGTGGGACTTCGTGGTCGTGCGAGATCCGGTGACCCTGCGCAGGTTCGCCGGCCACGTCGCGGACAAACGGATCGAATTCCGGGATGCGCTGCCGCCGGAGCGTGCGGCGACGTTCGAGCCGATCAAGGTCGAGGGCATCACCGAGAGCGGCACCGGCATCGTGGTCACCTACGACCACAACCGCGGTGGCCCCCAGGTGCTCGGGCGGGCAACCGTCCCCGAAACCGGTGTCTACTCTGCGGTTCTGGCGATCCAGAACCTCTGGCTGGCCGCAACCGCAGAGCAGGTCGGCGTCGGCTGGGTGTCGTTCTATGATGCGGAATTCCTCACCGATCTTGTCGGCCTCCCGGACGGCATCCGTCCGGTCGCCTGGCTCTGCGTCGGCCCGGTCCACGAATTTCAGCGGGTTCCCGACCTGGAACGGTTCGGCTGGCACACCGGACGTCCCCTGGCGGACGCAGTGCACCAGGAGACCTACCGGAACTGAGCAGCCGGGCTCAGACGCGCTCCAGTACCGCCGAGGCGCCGATGCCACCCGCGGCGCAGATACCGAGGAGGGCGGCGCTCTTGCCGGTGCGGGCGAGCTCGTTGGCCATGGTGGTGACCATGCGGGCGCCGGTCGCGCCGAACGGGTGGCCGAGCGAGACCGAGCCGCCGTGCACGTTGAGCTTGTCGATGTCGACCGCGCCGACCGCGGTGTCCCGGTCGAGCCTGGTCTTCGCCCATTCGTCGCTGTTCAGTGCGGCAAGCACCGACAGAGTCTGGGCGGCGAACGCCTCGTGGATATCGACGAAGTCGATGTCGCCCAAGGACATTCCGGCCTTGTCCAAAGCCCGTGGCATGGAGATGGCGGGGCCGATGAGCACCTGGTCGGTCGGATCGACGCTCACGTAGCTCCAGGAACGGAAGGCGGCAAGCGGCCGGTAGCCGAGTGCGTGCGCCTTCTCCTCGCTCATCAGCAGCACCGCGGAGGCGCCGTCGGTGAGCGGGCTGGCATTGCCTGCGGTGACGCTGCCGTCGGCGGCGAACACCGGCTTCAGGCGCGCCAACTTCTCGATGCTGGTGTCCCCGCGCACCAACCCGTCACGCGCTACCTCGACGCCCTGCGGGGTGCGCACCCGCAGTACTTCGTCGTCGAAGCGTCCCGACTCGATGGCAGCGGCGGCGCGGTGGTGTGAGCGCGCGGCGAATTCGTCCTGATCGGCGCGGCTGACACCGTGGATGCGGGCCATCTTCTCCGCCGACTCTCCCATCACCTCACCGGTGGTGCGCTCGGCGATTTTCGGCCTGCTCGGCAGCAGATCGGTGAAAGGCGCGAGCTGCGCGATCGCGGACAGGTAATCCTTCGGCTTCGGCTTGCCGAGTGCGAGCGGCGCGGCCGCGTGCACCACCTTTTGCGGCAGCTTCACCTCGGCATTGCTGGTGGAATCGCTGCCACCGGCGATCATGATGTCGTACTCGCCGCGCTCGATCGCCGCGGCCGCCGACGTCACCGCCTGCAATCCGGACGCACAGGCTCGCGTCACCGTGTACCCCTCGCACCCGGCGTCGAGCCCCAGATCCAGCGCGATCTCCCGAGCGATGTTCGGTGCGACGCTCGGCAGGATCACCCCGCCCCACACAATGGCCTGTACCTGCGCGCCCGGCAGCCCGGTCCGCTCCAGCAGGCCCCGCACCGCCGCATCCGCCAGCGCGATCGAATCCATTCGCGTGTATTCGGCGAACGCCCGCACGAACGGCGTCCGGGCACCGGAAACAATGACAGCACGGCGAGCAGCTTTGGTAGCCATGGGTTTTCCCTTCGAGAGCCTCGACCCCCTAACTTACTTCAAGGTAAGTTCCGGCGCCACGCCCCCGGCTCAGCGATCCCCTCCAGTGCCGCTGAGCCGGTTCGTCGCCGGTGAGCCGGCCTGCCACGCGCCATTGCGCAACAGACCGGGCGCCAGTCCCGGCGAACGCCCCTGCTCGTTCCGGAACTGCCCAAAGCCGACACTTCGCAAGGCCGACGTCGTCCACTCGGCGCGAAGAAACAGTAGCAATTTTCTCATGGATTTTTCAAATACTTTCTATCAACTTGTCTTTTTGCCTACGCTGGATCTACCATGAGGCCCACTATGCAGAGCCCTTCGGAGCTGTCGCGACAGAAGCGCTTCGGCCGAATCATCAAGGAGCGCCGGGATGAACTCGGCCTCACCCAGATGCAGATCGGTGATCTTGGAGGGCCCTCGGCGCCGACGATCAGGAAGATCGAAGACGGCGACGCGGCAATCAGCACACACACACTCAACAAACTCGACGCGCCCCTGCGCTGGCTGCCGGGCAGTGCCGCGCGCACCTACGCGGGCGGCGCCCCGGCCGCACACGACGTCGACATGCACGCGCCGAGATCCGACGAATCGATCGTGTCGGGACCCGATTCGATCCGTTTCGAAATCTCGGACCTGACCGGCCTGCTCGCGGCGGCCGGCCGACTCAACGACGCGGTCGAGCGCGGCCGAACGACCGAACCCCATGTGGTCTCGGCGATTTCGGACCTCAACGCCGTCGTCTCCCGATTATCGGCGCGCTATGCGACGGCAATGCTCGAACGCAACGGCGGGCCGGGCAGGCACCTGCATCCGCTCGTCGAGATGGCGTTTGCGCATCTACTGGAGGTGCCCGCCGAGGCCGACGATCCGTCGGAGTTCGAAGAGCGCCGCTATCGCCGCTGGTTGGCAGGCCGAACCGAGGATGTGGACGCCACCACCGAGGCCCGGTTTCGGGCCCGCTGGCTGGCAGCCAACAATGGTCCGACACCGATCCGGAACGGCAGGCACTGAGGGTGAAGGACATGATCGACGACGCGGCGGCCCGAGCAAGTCTCGCGCTCAGCCAGAAGATCAACCGGCTGTTCGCCACCGTGCACCCACGCTCGGCTCCCGAACGCAGTACATCGTCGGTGGCCGAGCACGTCAGCGGCCAACTGCGGCGCGAGGTGCGCGAGAGTGACATCGACAGATTGCGCCGCGGCGAATTCGACGAGGCGGCCGGCGCGGTCGATAGAACCGTGCTCGCCGCGATCGCCCAGTGCTTCGGCGTGAGCGCCGACTACCTCACCACGTCGGGGCAGGCCGCGGTTGCGATCGACCGGGAATTGGAGCTGCTCGCGACCATGCGCGACGCCAATGTCGCGAGCATCGCACTGCGCGGTTCCGACATCGATCCCGCCATGCTCACCGCCATCATCGAGAGCGCGGATCGACTCGGGCCTCCGACTCGGTAACATCGTCTCCTACCGGGGCGGGAACCGTAGTGCCGCTGTAGGTAGGAGATCGCATCGAATGGCCGGTTTGGACAGCCGATTTCGGGAACTTTCCCGGACCGTCCCGATACCCCACCCGTGGGATCTGCCGACCTACCTGAACGCAGTCGCCGCCCATCGCGGCCGGACGATCACCCTGCTTCCCGTCAACACCCCCATCCTCTCGGGCACCGGCTGCGGCACCGGCAGCGGCCTGTGGATCGCCAAGCACGACAGCGACGTCATCGCCTATGGCGCGGACACCACCGAATGGCATGCCGAGCACATCATCGTGCACGAACTCGGGCACATGCTGCTCGGACACGGCGCCGAACCGTCACGTCCCCCGACGCAGAACTACGCCGTGATCACCGATCTGCTCCCCTCGATCTCCCCGGAATCCATCGCACACGTCCTCGGTCGCAGCGATTACGAATCCACCCGCGAGCGCGACGCCGAAACCTTCGCCGACCTGGTCATGCTCCAGGCCATGCGCCCCCAACGCCGAGAATCCTTGCTACACAAGACATTCTTCCGCGACAGACGGTGAACGCCCGCGCGCATCGCAGTTCTCCGGGCATCCAACTCGGTGCGCTGAATACCCGGAGACGCGGAGCGTGGTTAGTACGCGAGCCGGATAAGGCCGTAGTCGAAGGCGTGCCGACGGTAGACGACCGACGGTCGGTCGGTCTCTTTGTCCTGGAAGAGGAAGAAGTCGTGGCCGACGAGTTCCATCTGGTAGAGGGCGTCATCGACGGTCATCGGAGTCGCGGCGTGGACCTTGGTGCGGACGATGTGACCGGGGCCGGCCTCGTAGTCCGTTGCCTCCGACGTTTCGGAAGCACGGCGGCCTTCGCCCTCGGGGTGGTCGTGCGCCATAGTGCCGTTGGTGTGAATGAACAGGGAATCGTCGATCAGGTCCGCGGTGGCCTGGGCAACCGACACCGGGGTCTTGTCGCCGTAGTGCACCCGGCGCCGATCCTTGGTCCGGCGCAACCGGCTCTCCAGCTTCGCAGTCACCGATTCGAATGCGGCATAGAAACTATCCGCGCAGGCCTCCGCCCGGACGATCGGACCCTTGCCGCGTGCGGTGATCTCGACTCGCTGGCAGCTCTTGCGCTGTCGACGATTTCGTTCATGGAAGAGCTCGACGTCGAAGAGGAAGATCGACGGATCGAAACGTTCGAGTCGGGAGAGTTTCTCCGCGACGTAGATTCGGAAGTGATCAGGTACCTCGACGTTGCGACCTTTCACCACGACGTCCGCGCTAGGGGTCCTAGGACGGTCCGCTGGGGGTTGCTCTGTCTGATCCTGGGTGCCGGAATCCAGCACCAGAGAATCGGCATCTTTCACTGAAGGTCGTGAAGAAGTCGTCACGCGTACCTCCCGGATATGGCCGCACAAACCGATGCACGTGCGGCGGGATGAGCCGTGCCGATTGACAATCTCTCGGCACATTGATGTCCGAGGCGCCACCTCCAAACTGCCGGTTCGGGTGTGTGACCGCGACGGTAGTACGACATCGGGCGGTACGCCAGTGTTCACGCAAATTTCCCGGAGTCAAGCAGCACACGTAACCACCACGGCACGTACCGGTACCCCGATTCCAGCTAACATCCGGACCGATTCGGAGGCGGTGGCTCCGGTCGTCAGCACGTCGTCGACCAGCACTACCTCAGCATTCTCCGGTATCACCGCCCCACCGCAGCGACTGCGCGCCACCACGATTCGGCCCCGGAGATTGCGCCGCCGCTCAGCGGCTGTCAAGCCCACCGAATCCCGCACACCCCACCACACCCGCAACATCGGTACCACCCGGCAATCGGGCAGCCACCTCGCCGCGGCATGGGTCGTATGCACCACGGGATCCCCGCCCCGACGGCGCGCGGCCACACTTCTGCTCGGCGCCGGAATCAACACCAGCGGCCGACCCTCGGCCCGCAATAGCGCTAACGCAGTTGACAGTGCCATGCCGAGCGGCTCCGCCAGATCGCGGCGCCCGTGCTCCTTGGCCGAGAGTACCGCCCGCCGCCCAGGACCCGCATATTTCGTGAGCGCCCAACACGGCACCCCGGGCTCGGTACGCGGCCGCACCCGCACCGGCCCGAGTGTCAGCACCGCCGCACAATCGGCGCACCAGCCGACCCCGGCCGCCCCACATCCGGCACAGGCCGACGGCAGCACGAGATCCAGCAGTGTCCGCATCACCCGAGTGTGCGCGCACCCACCGACAAGTTCGATCGACCGACCTCGCGACGTAAACCGGGCGCTGCCACTGAGATGGCAAGCCGATTTGGTCGCCGATTCCGTTCCAGCACAACCATTACGCCGCTACGCCGGGTGGGTCCGAAGCACATCGGGTCACCGATTGCCGGTAGCGCTCGAGCGCGGGCGATCGGACAACCACGACGATCAGCCGGGCAGGACCGGAATGGCATTCGCGCCGAGACCGGGCACCTCACGCCAGTAGGGCTCGCCACCGCCGGGGTTGCTGGTCAGCTCCAGTACCGCACGCAAATCCGCGACGTACTGGTGTTCCGGTGACGCGCTCACCAGCCGCACCGGCGGGGTCAGATTCTGGCTTGTCTGCGGGAGCGGTTGGGAACCGTCCACGGACACAGAACTCACCGGGTCGACATCGCCCGCGCGGGCGATGAGCAGGGTGTCGGCACCGAGCCAGTCCACCGAGACGGCGGCCGTGCTCAGTCCGACGGCCAGCGGAAGCGGTGAGGTCAGGGCGTACTTGCCGTTCGGCTGTGGGACGATGACCGCGACATAGACCTTGCCGTCGGCGATCAGCGCAGCACGCACCCCGGTTCGAGAGACGCGTAGTTCGGTTATCGGCAGCCGGAATGTCAGGCTGGGAATCGCCGAGGTCAGCGCCGAGATGTCGACATCCTGCACCGAGACGGTTCCGGTGGTCCGGTCGTTGACCGCGCGGATCACCCGTTCGCCGTCTATGACCACCCATGCGGCACTGCCGTCGGCATTCCAGGATGGCCTGGAGATGGTCGTGCCCTCGGCGACGGGGAACGCATTGCCGCCGTAGCTGCCGACCATCAGCGTGCGCGGCGGTTCGGGGGGCGGCCGTCCAGCATCGGCGACGGCGGCGACCAGTTGGCCATCCGGTGACAGACCCACCGACTGCAGGTTGTTCACAGCACCGAAGTAACCGGGCGGGGTGACCATTCCGTCCGCAGTGACCTGCACGAGGGATCCGTTGCGCAGGGCGTGCAATCCGATCCGATTCTTCGTGTGTGCCGCCACGCTGAGATGGTCGACGTCGGCGACCGACCAGCCGGCGGCGAATCGATCGTCCAGCGGTTTGCCGTCTGCAAACAGCATGTACGGGCCGAGGATGTCGGCGCCTGCCAGCGTGAGGACCACCTGCCCGGCAAGCAGTTCTCGGTCGCGTGGCGACAGGTTGGCGGCGCCTGCGAAGTCGAGGCGCACCCCGCCGAGCCCGACACCGACTTCACCGGGATCGCTGCCCGCCTTGGTGATCGGCCCGCGCAGCGCGACCGGCGGCGCCAGCTCGTTGCGCACCACGGTCGCCAGTGCGGGCTGGCTGCCCTCGGTGAGCAGGGTCGTCAGTCGTTGGGTCAATTGATTCTTGGCAACCGAGATCCACCGCAGATCGGGGACCACGGTGGTGCCGGAGGGGTCGATGAAATACAGCACGTAGCGCCGGTAGGACTTGGCGAACGCGGAGTGGTCCATGATCACGCCGTCCGGCAGCTGGTCGATGCGCCACTCACCGTCGACCTTCGACATTTCGATCTTGTTTTCCAGCGGCAAGTCGTTTGCCCGATAGGCGCCGTCCGGCGCCAGCTCACCGACCTTGTGCGTTCGGATCACATAGGTCGCCTTGTCTCCGACACGCGATTCACGCAGCGTGTCCGTCTTCTCGACGATCGTCGTGCTCGCCGTGTCGTCCCATTGCGCCGACGCCGACGGCGTCATGTACTGCCGAGCGGCCAGGTGCCGGTTGGTCGGATCCGCGGTGGCCTGCAGGAAATCACGCAGCAGCAGGTCGGGATCGCGTCCCGCGATGGGCGGCGGCGGACCGTCGTTGGTCGGCTCCCTGTTGATGGTGCCGAGCGCCTGTGGCGCCGAGGACTCCGGCAGACTCGCACAGCCGGTGAGCATCAGCAACGCAGCGATGGCGGCCGCACCGAGCGCGGACCGCCGGTGCGACATCGGATACCAGGCACGCATCCTCATGACTGTACGTCCCCCGGTTCGGCGGCTTCGGCGTCGGCGGCGGCACTCTGGTCGGTCTGCGGTCCAGTGCCGTTCGTCACCTCGGCACGCTCGACCGGTTCCGGCTCCGCCACCACCGCGGGCCGCTCGACCTCGCCATTGCTCGCGGGCGCGGCTTCGACCGCACGCAGCTGTGCGTTCTTGCGCAACACAGGCTCGAGCGGCAGCGGGCTGGCACCGAGCTTCTTGCCGCGCACCAGCGGCAGCGTGAGCCGGAAGCAGGCGCCGACTCCTACCTCACCCCACGCCTCCAGCTTGCCCTCGTGCAGGTTCGCGTCCTCGACGCTGATCGACAGCCCGAGTCCGGTGCCACCGGAACGACGCATCCGCGACGGATCCGAGCGCCAGAATCGGTTGAAGACGAGCTTCTCCTCGCCAGGTCGCAGGCCGATGCCCTGATCGCGGACGATCACCGCGACCGCGTTGGCATCGAGATCGCCGCGCATCCGGATCAGCACCGGCTTGCCCTCACTGTGGTCGATCGCGTTGGCGAGCAGATTGCGCAGCACCCGCTCGACCCGGCGCGGATCGACCTCGGCGACCAACGGATCCTCCGGCAAATCGATCACGACCTCGACGCCGGCCTCCTTGGCCAAATGCCGGACGGTCGAGATCGCGGCCCGCGCGCACATCCGCACGTCGAGGGATTCGACCTGGAGTTCGGCGACGCCCGCGTCGTGACGGCTGATCTCGAGCAGATCGTTCAACAGACCCTCGAAGCGGTCCAGCTCGGTGACGAGCAGTTCGGCGCTTCGGGCGAGTGCGGCGTCGAGATCGTCGCTGCTGCCGTGGATCAGATCTGCGGCCATGCGCACGGTGGTCAGCGGGGTCCGCAGCTCGTGGCTGACATCGGAGGTGAAGCGGCGTTGCAGATTGCCGAACTCCTCCAGCTGGGTGATCTGGTTGGACAGACTCTCGGCCATCTCGTTGAAGGCCTGGGCCAGTCGCGCCATGTCGTCTTCGCCGCGCACCAGCATGCGCTCCTTGAGCCTGCCGTCGGCGAAACGGCCCGCGATCCGCGCGGCCGAACGGATCGGCAGCACCACCTGACGTGTGACGAGCGCGGTGATAGCGGCGAGGAGAACCAGCAGCACAATGCCGCCGATCAGCATGGTGCCGCGCATCAGCGACAGACTGCGTTCTTCGTTGGCCAGCGGGAAGATCAGATAGATCTGCAGCGTCGGGATCTCGGCGCTCGGGCTGCCGATGATCAGCGCACGGCCACGGTAGCCATCGGGGTCGGAGACCGTGGCGAACTGATAGCTGACCTGGTTGCGCTCGACATAGCGGCGCAACTCCTCCGGCACCTCCTGGATCGGGCCGGTCGAGATCTGCTGCAGCGGCGTGCCGCCGACGATGCTCAGCGCCGAGTCGAAACTGCCTGCCGCACCGCTGGACTGGCCGGTGCCGCCGCGGTTGGACAGCGCGTTGCGCGCGTCGGCGAGGCGCTGCTGCTGGGTGCCGATGTCGTGCACGCCCGCGAGCTGGTTCTCCACCGTGTTACGGGCGCGATCCATCTCCTCGACCGCCGCGTTGATCTTGGCGTCGAGTAATCGATCGGTGATCTGACTGGTCAGCACCACGCCGAGGATCGTGATGACGATCAGCGACAAGGTGAGCGTGGAGACGATGACGCGCAGTTGCAGCGAACGACGCCACACATGGCCGAGCGCGGTGCCGACCTCCTTGAACCAGGCGATCACCGGTGCGAGCGATCGTTCGAGACGGTGGGCCACCCCTTCCCCATCGTTCGAACGATCGGCATCGCCTTCGATCACGGGGGTCCGGCCTTGTAACCGACGCCGCGGACGGTGAGCACGATCTCCGGGTTCTCCGGATCTTTCTCGACCTTCGCGCGCAGTCGCTGCACGTGCACGTTCACCAGGCGGGTGTCGGCGGCATGCCGGTAGCCCCAGACCTGCTCGAGCAGCACCTCTCGGGTGAACACCTGCCGGGGCTTGCGGGCGAGCGCGACAAGCAGATCGAACTCCAGCGGAGTCAGCGAGATCTGCGCACCGCCGCGCGTCACCTTGTGGGCGGGCACGTCGATGACGATGTCGGCGATCGACAGCAGCTCGGCGGGCTCCTCCTCGGTGCGGCGCAGGCGGGCACGCACCCTGGCAACGAGCTCCTTGGGCTTGAACGGCTTGACGATGTAATCGTCGGCACCGGACTCCAGACCGAGCACGACGTCGACCGTGTCGGTCTTCGCCGTGAGCATCACGATCGGAACTCCGGAGTCGGCCCGCAGCACGCGGCATACGTCGATGCCGTTCATGCCGGGCAGCATCAGGTCCAGCAACACAAGATCGGGGCGGATCTCCCGAACCGCCGCCAGCGCCTGCGTACCGTCGCCGACCACATGCGGGTCGAACCCTTCCCCGCGCAAGACGATCGTGAGCATCTCAGCGAGCGCCATATCGTCGTCGACGACCAGAATCTTGGGCTTCATAATTACTATGGTGTCATCTCTCCGGCTCGGATCGGGCCGCCACGCCAACACTCGTGGCATCCCGCGGCACATCCAACCTTATCGGCCTGCAATTTCGGCTAGTCGCGAGGCCAATGAGGCCGGATCGTCATCGGATCGGTATATCCACCACCGGCCGTGCCAGTCCCGTTCGGCCAGCTCGCGGTACACCTCGAGGGTGCGCTGCTGCAGTCCGCCGTCGCGTTCGTAGGCGTCGAGAGCGCGGCTGTCGTCGAGTTCGCCTCGGCTGCGGGCACGCTCGGCCGCCACTTCCGTCGAGACGTCCAGCAGCACTTGCAGCGTCGGCTCGGGCATGCCGAACCTGCCGAATTCCAATTCGGCTGTCCAGCGCGCGATCTCGCCGTCCATGGATTGGTGCAGCCGGGCCGCGTTGTAGGCCGCGTTGGAGGCCACGTAGCGGTCCAGGATCACGATGTCATTGTCCGCCAGGAGTTTCGACAACTCGTCACGGGCATCGGCCCGATCGAGCGCGAACAGCAACGCCATCGCATACACCGACGCCGCGAGATCACCGTGCCCGCCGTGCAGCGCCTCGGCGGCGAGGTCCGCATGCACCGAACGCCCGTAGCGTGGGAAGGCCAGCGTGGCCGTCCGCAGTCCACGCGCGGCGAGCATCGCGACGACGGCGTCGGTCAGCGTGCGTTTGCCCGCACCGTCGAGGCCTTCCACCGCAATCAACACGCCCATGGTCAGGAGGCTACATGCGCCGTGTTCGGCACCGAACGACAGTGTCCCGCCGACCGCAGGGGCCGGCGGGACACATGTTCTTCACCGCGCGTACTCGATGCCGACGAGGCGTCAGTACCGATAGTGCTCCGGCTTGTACGGGCCTTCGACGTCGACGCCGATGTACTCGGCCTGATCCTTGGTGAGTTTGGTCAGCGTGCCGCCGAGCGCCTCGACGTGGATCTTGGCGACCTTCTCGTCCAGGTGCTTGGGCAGCCGGTAGACCTCGTTGTCGTACTCGTCCGGCTTGGTCCACAGTTCGATCTGCGCGATCACCTGGTTGGAGAAGCTGTTGGACATGACGAACGAGGGGTGGCCGGTGGCGTTGCCCAGGTTCAGCAGGCGGCCCTCCGACAGCACGATGATCGCCTTGCCGGACTCCTTGAACGTCCACAGGTCGACCTGCGGCTTGATGTTCAAACGCGTTGCGCCGGAACGCTCCAGCGCCGCCATGTCGATCTCGTTGTCGAAGTGACCGATGTTGCCGAGAATGGCCTGGTCCTTCATCGCCTTCATGTGATCGAGGGTGATGATGTCCTTGTTGCCGGTCGAGGTGATGACGATGTCGGCGTTGCCGATCGCCTGCTCGACGGTGACGACGTCGTAGCCGTCCATCAGCGCCTGCAGCGCATTGATCGGATCGATCTCGGTGACCTGCACCCGAGCGCCCTGTCCGGCAAGCGATTCCGCGCAGCCCTTGCCGACATCGCCGTAGCCGCAGATCAAAACCTTCTTGCCGCCGATGAGCACATCGGTGCCGCGGTTGATGCCGTCGATCAGCGAGTGTCGGGTACCGTACTTGTTGTCGAACTTCGACTTGGTGACCGAGTCGTTGACGTTGATGGCCGGGAACACCAGCTCACCTGCGGCGGCAAACTGGTAGAGCCGCAGCACGCCGGTGGTGGTCTCCTCGGTGACACCCTGCACCGAGTCGGCGATTTTGCCCCACTTGGTCTTGTCGGTCTCGAAGCGCTCGCGCAGCAGGTTCAGGAAGACCGTGTACTCGGCCGAGTGGTCCTCGTCCGCGGGCGGCACCACGCCGGCCTTCTCGAACTGCGCACCGCGCAGCACGAGCATGGTGGCGTCGCCACCGTCGTCGAGGATCATGTTGGCGGGCTCACCCGGCCAGGTGAGCATCTGCTCGGCGGCCCACCAGTACTCCTCGAGGGTTTCGCCCTTCCAGGCGAAGACCGGCGTGCCCTTGGGCTCCTCGACGGTGCCGTTCGGACCGACGACGATGGCCGCGGCGGCATGGTCCTGGGTGGAGAAGATGTTGCAGGAGGCCCAGCGCACCTCGGCGCCGAGACTCACGAGGGTTTCGATCAGCACCGCGGTCTGGATCGTCATGTGCAGCGAACCGGAGATCCGCGCACCCTTCAGTGGCAGCACCTCCGCGTATTCGCGGCGCAGCGCCATCAGGCCGGGCATTTCGTGCTCGGCGAGGAGGATTTCCTTGCGGCCGAACTCGGCCAGCGACAGGTCGGCCACCTTGTAATCGATGCCGTTGCGGACATCGGCGGTCAGGGACGTGCGTGCGGGAAGTTCTGAGGTCGTCATCTGCCTCTATCAGCCTCTCCTGGTTCGTCAGTACCGAGGCAAGGCTAGTCGCTGAATCAGCCCCTGGACTATGCGGCTGCCTCGCCTTCGTTCCCCCCTGCGCGGGCGAAGGTCGGACTTCGTCCGGCAGCGTCCATTATGCGGTCACCCCGTAGGACGACAGAATACGGCGGCGCTTGCGTGGCTGAATGTTCGCCAGGGTGATGTCACCGTCGTAGTGGGCGAGCACCCGGTGATCCATCACAGCGCGCCACAGCGGCGGAATCGTCGCGAACACGATCATCGTGGCGTATCCGGCAGGCAATTGCGGCGCCTGCACCGAGCTACGCAAGGTCTGGTATCGACGGCCGGGATTGGCGTGATGGTCGCTGTGGCGTTGCAGGTGGAACAGGAAAATGTTGGTGACGAGCCGGTCGCTGTTCCAGCTGTCGCGCGGCGAGCATCGCGCGTAGAGCCCGTTGGGCCTGCGCCCGCGCAGCAGCCCGTAGTGCTCGACGTAGTTCACCGTCTCCAACAGGGCGATTCCGATCACGGCCTGCAGCAGCAGCCAGGGCAGCGCCCGCCAGCCGAACAGGCCGAGCAGCAGACCGAACAGCGCAAGGCTCATCGACCACGCCTGCAGGATGTGGTTGTGCACGCTCCACCAGCGGTGACCCTTGCGCGTCAAACGCTCGCGTTCCAGTGCGATCGCCGAACGGAACCCGCCGGAAACGGTGCGTGGCAAGAACTCCCAGAGCGACTCGCCCATTCTGGCGCTGGCCGGATCCTCCGGAGTCGCCACCCTGGCGTGATGTCCACGGTTGTGCTCGACGAAGAAATGGCCATAGCCCGACTGGGCCAGCGCGATCTTGGCGAGCCAGCGCTCCAAGTGCTCGACCCGATGCCCGAGTTCGTGCGCCGCGTTGATGCCGATGCCGCTGACGAATCCCAAAGTGGCCGCGAGCCCGAGCTTGTCGACGAAGCTCAGCTCGTCACCCGCCCACATGTAGCTGGCGATGCCGAGTCCGATCAGCTGGATCGGCAGGAATAGGTAAGTGCACCAACGGTAGTAGCGATCGTTGGACAGCAGCTCGTAGTCCTCGTCGCGCGGGTTGTTGCCGTCGTCGCCGATCACCCAGTCCAATACCGGAATGACGATCAGCACGATGATCGGGCCCACCCACCAGAACACGACGAGGCCGGTGTGCAAGACCAGTTGTGATGGCAACAGTGCGCTGGACGGAGCGATCAAGCCCAGAATCCACAGATGGCGTTTGGGGTCTGGCGACCCCGTCGGTTTGCCAACCGAATGCACGTTTGACCACCTAAGTAAGTACCCCAACTCGGACGCCTGACAATACATACAGACTTATCGAACCTTCCACACCGGGAAGGCCTCGAATGATGTCGGCAGTTACATGCCTAACAGTCGGTTTCCAAGCCAATTGTCAGGCGCTATCAGCCACCGCACCCTTCCGGCAAACCGCCGTCGGCTCCCGCAGCGGCGTTAACTCCGCTCGCGTGCCGCCAGAATTGCCTCGACGTACGGACTCAGCAAATCGCTCAGATCGGCGGGCGCATTCCGCCCCGGTGCAGGGGGTGTCGGGATGTAGCTCAGGGCGATGCGCACCAGCGCGTGTGCGAGAACTGTCGACTCCGCCGCCGTCGCGGCCACCCAGCTGTGCTGGAACGCGACAGCGAGCCGTTCGGTGGCATGCTCGAGCAACGGTCCGGCGTCGAGGGTGATGAGTCGCAACAGGTCCAGCTTCACCTCGCCTGCGAGCAGTGACTGCACCAGCGGATCGGCGGCGGCTTCGAGGAAGAAGCCGCCGAGCCCCTCACGGAAAGCGGACCTGACATCACCGACATTGCCGTCGATCGCCGAACGGACGTGATCGACCAGATCGTCGGCCAGGCGCAGCGCGTAGGACTGCGCGAGGCCCGACCGCGATCCGAATTCGTTGTACAGGGTCTGCCTGCTCACCCCGGCCCGTGCCGCCACATCGCCGAGGGTGATCTTCGACCAGTCCCGTTCGGTGAGCAGTTCCCGCATCGCGTCCAGAACCGATGTGCGCAGGAGTTCCCGCGCCGCCTCCTGATACGGAACCCTCGGTCCTGTGCGCGGCATACCCGCGACATTGTCACGGCGATATGCCGCAGTCAAAATCTCACGACCGCTCGATCTCGACCATGTAGAAGTCGGCCTTCGCCGCGCCACAGTCCGGACAGGTCCAGTCGTCGGGGATGTCGTCCCAGCGGGTGCCCGGCTCGATGCCGTCCTCGGGCCAGCCCTTGGCCTCGTCGTATTCGAAACCGCACTGGATGCATTGGAACAGCTTGTATTCGGTCATGAGGCAGCTCCCATCAATTCGAAGTCGATCTTTTCCCGCACCCCACAGTCCGGGCAGCACCAGTCGTCGGGCACCTTGTCCCACGCCGTGCCCGCCGGGAATCCCTCGTGCGGTGCACCTTTCGCCTCGTCGTAGACGTAATCGCAGACGGGGCAGCGAAACGCGCTCATAGCCCAGCCGCCTCGGCATCCGAACCCGCGGCCGTCGAGCCGACGCCGTAGCGGGCGATCACCTTGTCCCGCTTCGCCGGATGGATGTTCGCGCGGGTGACGTCGCCGCCGTAGTGTGCGAGCACCCGCTTGTCCATCACCCGACGCCACAGCGGCGGGAAGTAGGCGAGCAGGATCATGCTCGCGTAGCCACTCGGCAGGTTGGGCGCGCCGTCCCAGCTGCGCAGCGTCTGATAGCGCCGCGTCGGATAGGCGTGGTGATCGCTGTGCCGCTGCAGGTGGTACAGAAAGATATTGGTGACGATGTGGTCGCTGTTCCAGCTGTGCACCGGAGCGGGCCGCTCGTACCGTCCGGATGCGGTGCGCTGGCGCACCAGACCGTAGTGCTCCAGGTAATTGACCGCCTCGAGCAGGCTGAAGCCGACCACCGCCTGCAAGATCAGATATGGCAGCACGCCGATGCCGAACACCGCGATCAGCACCGCGTACAGCGCCACCGACATCAGCCAGGCGCTGAGTACTTCGTTCTGCAGGCTCCACGGCTTCTTGCCGAGCCGCTCGAGGCGCACCTTCTCCAACCGCCACGAGGAGCTGAAGCCGCCCGACACGGTGCGCGGCCAGAATGCCCAGAACGATTCGCCCAGACGAGAACTCGCCGGATCCTCCGGGGTGGCGACGCGCACATGGTGGCCGCGATTGTGCTCGATGTAGAAGTGCCCGTAGAACGACTGCGCCAGCGCGATCCGCGACAGCCATCGCTCCAGGTCGACCTTCTTGTGGCCGAGCTCGTGCGCGGTGTTGATGCCGATGCCGCCGATCATGCCGACGGTGATCGCAAGGCCGATCTTGTCGATGATGTGCAGACTGCCGTCGATGCCGAGCCAGCTGACGTTATCCGCGGTGATCAGGTAGCAGGCCATGATCAGCGTCGCGTACTGGAACGGCAGGTACAGGTAGGTGAGGTAGCGGTAGTACTTGTCGTTCTCCAGGTACTCCATCACCTCGTCGGGCGGGTTGTCGCCGTCCGGACCGAAGAAGATGTCGGCCAGCGGAATCAACACGTAGACCAGGACCGGACCGAGCCAGAACGGCACCTGGGCCAGCCGATGCCAGCCGATTTCATTGAACGCCCAGACCAAGGGCAAGCCGATGGTGAATAGACCCGTCGGCGCGAACAACCCCCACAACCACATGTACCGCTTGCGGTCACGCCACGCGGGCGCCTCGACCTGACGGCCCGAGGTATCGGCTTCTGTAGACATCGTTGTCTCTCCATTCGAGCGGCACATCACATGTGATGTGCAGTACTACTTAAATTGACATTAGAGATCAACATGTCTCCTGTCTAGACAAATCAGAGATTTTGTAAAGCGAATCCGAGAATGACACCGCGCAGCCGTCACGACGGAAGCGGAGCGCCTGTCCACCCAGGCTGCGGGAAAGAAGGCAGGGACAGAGCAGCGCCGATGCCGATCGGTCACTGGCCGATCTCGACGGCCACCACACCCCGTGACGATCCACTCTCTGTGTCGGTCCAGGCGCCACCACCCCATCGGCACACCCCGTGCCGACCCCGACACCCCGCGCGGCAACCGAGCCCCGGCGTAGCCCACGCCCGACCGCTACACCGCGTGTGCCACGGGGTGAAAGGTGAAATAGCGATCGAGGGTAGTGAAATGGCGGCTGCGGAGGTGCTTGGGTTCAAGGGGTGGATGCAACACCCACCCCTTGAACTCCGTGGAGTGTTGCGATGGCGCTACCGCCGATGGGTGGGTTCAGCGCAGTAGGACGTCGCTGTCCGGAGGTAGGGCGTTGATCGGCCACCAGCGCAGGTCGGTGGATTCGGCGCTGCGTACCGGGACGGCGCCGGCGGGAGCGACGATCCGGAACAGTAGGTCCAGATGTCGGGTTGGGATGCCGAGTGAGCAGGTGATCGGATGTGCTTGCGCGCCATACAGTTCCGGATCGAGCCATAGATCCGTCAGGCCGGACTCTTCGGTTGCCTCCCGCAGTGCGGCGGCGGGTACCGTGTCGTCGGATTCCTCACAGTGGCCGCCGAGCTGGATCCAACGACCGACTCGGGGGTGCAGGGTCAGCAGCACCTCGCGTTCGTCGTGCGAAAACACGACCGCCGACGCTGTGATGTGACCGGGGACGTGCTCGCGCAGGCAACCACGCGGTGCCGAGCCGAGAAACGCCAGCATCGCCTCCCGCAGGGAGGCATCGGGTCCCGATGCCGGGCGCCACGATTCCAGCAACTCCGTCGCCGAAGCATGCAACGAACTCGCGCTCATCGATCCGCATCCCGGCTCGGGATCCGCACCTCTGGTGGGCACCCACGACAGGCGCGGATCCCGGTCAGGGAGGTGAGGTCTCCGTGGGTCACAGTTCGACCAGGCCGAGGCCAGGGCCGTACACGGGACGCGGGGTCAATTCCTCCAGCGGATGGCCGATGGCTATGCCGCCCAAGGGGTTCCAGTCCTCGTCGAGGCCGAGGACGTCGCGGGTGATCTCCGGCGCGAAGATGGTCGAACCGATCCAGCAGCTGCCGAGCCCCTCGGTGGCGAGGGCGACCAGCAGCCCTTGAACGGCCGCGCCGACCGCGACAGTGAACATGGTCCGCTCGTTCGCGCGGCGGCGCTCATCCGGATAGTCGTGCGCACCGTCGGGCACACAGAACGGGATGATCACCTCCGGGGCGTCGAAAAGGATGCGGCCGCGGGCAATTCGGCGCTCCACCCGCTCCGGCGGCAGCCCGTCCGCGGTGAGGTCCTCGCGCCACTTCTCCGCCATCGCCTCCAGCAGCTGCTTACGCAGACCGGGTTTGCGCAGCCACACGAAACGCACCGGGCGGGTGTGATGGGGCGCCGGCGCGGTCAAAGCCACCGCGACAGCGGAGCGGACGCGCTCGGGATCGACGGGTTCGTCGGCGAACTGCCGCACCGACCGGCGCAGCAGCACCGCCTCCGAGCGGCCCTTCTCGATGGCCTCCGCGGTGCCGAGCCAGAACAGGTCGTCGGTGCCGCCGCGCAGCAGGTCGGCGGCGGTGGAACCGTCGTCGGTGACCGGAAGCCCGCGCACCACCGCGACCGGGACACCGCCGAGCTTGCCCTTCACCAGGTCTGCGGCGGCCGCGAGTTCATCGGCGATCGCGACCTGCGTGACGTGCAGTTCATTGCCCTGCCCGTCGACCGCGCCCGCGTAGTTGTGCAGCACCCGAAGTCCTGCGGCGCCGATGGCGGCGTCGGTCTGTCCATTGCGCCAGGCCCGGCCCATGGTGTCGGTGATGAGCACCGCGACCTGCACCCCGAGCCGCTCTGCGAGGGCTGTGCGCAATGCCTTGGCGCTCGCATCGGGATCGGCGGGCAGTAGCACCAATTCGCCCTGTTCGACATTGGATCCGTCGACTCCGGACGCGGCTTGCACGATGCCGAGCTTGTTCTCGGTGATGAGGGTGCGGCCCTTGCGCGCGAGCACTCGCACGGCCTCCTGGTCGACCAGCGCGCGGCGCGCGGCGTCGCGCTCCTCCAGGTCGAGCGGGGCCGCCACAATCCTGCCCTCGGCCTTGGCGACGATCTTGCTCGTCACCACGAGCACGTCGCCATCGGCCAGCCATGGCGCGCAGGCGGCGATGTGTTCGGCGACGTCGTCACCGGGGCGGAATTCCGGCAGTCCGGTGATCGGCAGAATCGTCAGCTCGGCGGCCGCGTGGTCGTATTCGTTCACGGCTTCACTCCCGCGAGGTCGAGCGCCTCCCGCACCATTTCTGCGGTGGTCGGCGGATCGGTCATCAACAAGGGCACGCTGCGCACCTCCACGCCGGGCACATCGGCGGTGTCGGTGGTGTGGATCAACCAGCCGTCGAGGATGCCGGTGGCGGAGCGGGCGCCGTAGTAGCGGCCGATCGCCTCGGCCGTGGTCTCGACGCCGATCACCGAGAGGCACTCGTCTGCCATGCCGCGCAACGGCTTGCCGTCGATCACCCCGGACACCCCGATGACCTTCGCATCCGTGGTGCGCAATGCGCCGCGAATACCCGGTACCGCGAGGATCGCGCCGATGCTCACCACCGGGTTGGACGGGGCCAGTAAGACGGCGTCCGCAGTGGATATGATCTCGGTCACATTTGGTGCAGGTTTCGCCTCATCTGCCCCAATTGTGGCGAATCCGTGGGTCTCGATGTCCGCGCGGTAGCGAACCCACCACTCTTGGAAATGGATCGCGCGACGTTCGCCAGGGTTGTCGGGGTCGCTCACAACCACGTGCGTTTCGCATCGATCGTCCGTTGCCGGGATGAGTTTCACACCCGGCTGCCACCTATTGCAGAGCGCCTCCGTCACCGCCGACAGCGGGTACCCGGCGCGCAACATTTCACTCCGAACCAAGTGTGTGGCGATGTCCCGATCGCCGAGACCGAACCAATCGGGCTGCGCGTGATATTTGGCCAGCTCTTCCTTGGCGTGCCAGGTTTCGCCGAGCCTGCCCCAGCCCCGGTCGGTATCGATTCCTCCGCCGAGGGTGTACATGCAGGTATCGAGGTCAGGACAGATGCGAAGGCCATGCATCCAGACGTCGTCACCGACGTTGACGATCGCGGAAACATCTGCCTCGGGCAGCAGTTCCCGAACGCCCTGAAGGAAGCGCGCGCCACCGACTCCGCCCACCAGGACGGCGATCCGGGGCCCGCTGGCAGGTGCGGTGTCCGCTTGTTGTGGAGTCACATCCGCACAGCCTATGCGGTACCGGAGCGGCCGCAGTTCATCCCATATTTGCTGCTCATTTGCTATTTGGTGCTTCAAGATCAATCCGGAATGCGGTTGCGGATAGTAACGGAATTGCGACGGCGGCTTGACCATCGACACGTCCGGCGTGTCTAATCACAGTCATGTCATTTCGGGTTCGCGTGAGAGGTCAAGGCGCGGACAGTTTTTCGAACAGATGTTCGCATCGAAATGACAAGCTCGGGGATGTCCGCGGGACAACGTCGCGGGGTACGGCCGTCGGTGTGCGTGTTGGTCCGACGGAAAGAATCATTCTGCGCTAACACACAGTGAGGAGGCGGAGCGATGGCCAACGAAATGGTCTCGCCGACCGATTCCACAGCAGGCGCAGCACGTGGCGTCTGCGCAGATATCGGCCGGATCGAGCATGAGGGGGGTAACGAAGTCTCGGCACCACCCCGGCTCAGCCTGGTCGTGACGGGCTTCGACGAGATGTTCGAATCCATCGAGGAGCAGTGGCAGGAGCGCGCCCTGTGCGCGCAAACAGATCCCGAGGCGTTCTTCCCCGAGAAGGGCGGCTCGACCCGCGAAGCGAAACGGATCTGCCTGGGCTGCGAGGTACGCGACGAGTGCCTGGAATACGCACTCGCGCACGATGAGCGCTTCGGCATCTGGGGCGGCCTCTCCGAACGCGAGCGGCGCCGCCTGAAGCGTGGCATCGGCTAGAAGACGTGAGGCCAGCCTGCCTCGATGCACACGTTCGCGGCGGGCTGGCCTAGATTTTGTTCATGGCGCATTTTCGGAACCGACGACCACCGACCGCTCGGTCGGTGATCCGCCGCGGTCGTGGGCTGCGCGGGCCGATGCTGCCGCCGACGGTACCTGCGTGGCGAACGCGCGGCCAACAGTTCGATCGGCTGGTACTGGAGGCGTTCGCACCACTGGACACCCGCTGGCACGACCGGCTGACCAAGCTGGACATCGCGGTCGACGATGTACCGAAAATCCGTCCGCTGCACCCTGATTCGGTTACCTGGCCGGATGAGGTGGTGGCCGACGGGCCGGTGCCGCTGTCGCGGCTCATCCCCGCCGGCGTCGATCGGCACGGAGTGGCCACCCGTGCCCGCGTCGTGCTGTTCCGCAAGCCCCTCGAACTGCGCGCGGGCGATCCCGAGGATCTGGTCGATCTGCTCCGCGAAGTCCTCGTCCAGCAGATCGCAACGTATCTCGGCGTCGACCCCGACCTGATCGACCCGGAGGGCGATTAGCGCGAGATCAGTTGTCCCCGAGCGACTCACTAACGGTCGATCCGGACAAGTCTCACCCATTACCTGAGCGTGTCTGCCTCCATCAGGCGGCGTGGCGGGTTACTCTCATCGTCGTGATCCCCATGCGTCGTTGCTGCCGACCAGGCTGCAAGAATCCGGCAGTCGCGACGCTCACCTATGTGTACTCGGACTCGACGGCAGTCGTCGGGCCGCTGGCCACGGTGGCCGAACCGCACTCCTGGGATCTCTGCGAAACACACGGTTCGAGGATCACCGCCCCGAAGGGCTGGGAAATGGTTCGCCACGAAGGCGGATTCTCTTCCAGCACACCGGATGACGACGATCTGACAGCGTTGGCCGAGGCGGTACGCGAGGCGGGACTGCGCCGCCGCCCGCCCGAGCACGATCAGCGCGGCTATTCCGACTACGCCCCACCGCCGCCGCGAGCCACCCGCACCGGTCGCCGCGGTCATCTCCGAGTGCTGCCCGACCCGCCGAGCTGACAAGAGGCGGGACCGTGTCAGGGGTATCCCCGGCAACCACTAGGGTGGTTCCCATGACAGTCGCGCGCTCTGCCGAATTCGTGAACGCGGTGATCAAGGCTTATGACGTTCGCGGAGTGGTCGGTGAACAGATCGACGCGCAATTCGTAAGGGACGTAGGGGCTTCCTTCGCCAGGCTGATGCGCACCGAGGGCGCGACCCGCGTGGTCATCGGCCACGATATGCGGGACTCGTCGCCGAGTTTGGCCGCCGCGTTCGCCGACGGCGTCCTCGATCAGGGCCTCGATGTGGTGCACATCGGCCTCGCCTCCACCGACCAGCTGTACTTCGCCTCCGGCAACCTGGACTGCCCCGGCGCCATGTTCACCGCCAGCCACAACCCGGCCCGCTACAACGGCATCAAAATGTGCCGCGCGAAGGCACTGCCGGTCGGTCAGGACACCGGCCTCGCCACGATCAAGTCCGAGATCGTCGCGGGTGTGCCCGCCTACGATGGCGCACGCGGCACCGCCACCGAGATCGACCTGCTCGCCGACTACGCGGCATACCTGCGCGGCCTGGTCGATCTCGACGAGATCCGCCCGCTGACCATCGCGGTGGACGCGGGCAACGGCATGGGCGGGCACACCGTGCCCGCGGTGCTCGGCACCCTGCCGCAGCTGAAGATCGTGCCGCTGTACTTCGAATTGGACGGCTCGTTCCCCAACCACGAGGCGAATCCGCTCGATCCGAAAAACCTGGTCGATCTGCAGGATCTGGTGCGCAAGTCCGGCGCCGACATCGGCCTCGCCTTCGACGGCGACGCCGACCGCTGCTTCGTGGTCGATGAGAACGGCGACCCGGTGTCGCCCTCGGCGATCACCGCCCTGGTCGCCGAGCGCGAGTTGACCAAGGAGCCGGGCGCAGTCATCATCCACAACCTCATCACCTCGCATGCGGTGCCGGAGCTGGTCACCGAGCTCGGCGGGACCCCGGTGCGCACCAGGGTCGGCCACTCGTTCATCAAGCAGGAGATGGCCGCCACCGGAGCGGTATTCGGCGGCGAACACTCCGCGCACTACTACTTCCGCGCCTTCTGGGGTGCGGATTCCGGAATGCTCGCGGCGCTGCACGTGCTTGCCGCGCTCGGCGAGAAGGATCGGCCGATCTCGGAGCTGATGTCGGCGTATGCAACATATGCCGCCTCCGGAGAGATCAACTCGACAGTGGCGGACGCGAAGGAACGGACGATGGCCGTGGTCGAGGCATTCGGTGACCGGACAGTGTCGGTCGATCGACTGGACGGGGTGACCGTGCAGCTGCCCGACCACGCCTGGTTCAATCTTCGCGCGTCGAATACCGAACCGTTGCTCAGGCTGAACGTCGAAGCCCGATCGCCGGAGGAAGTAGACGCACTCGTGACCGAGATTCTGAGCATCGTTCGCTCCTGACTGGAATAGTGGAATCACAGGCCTTGGATTCGCCCGATCTGGGTTCGGTGTGGATGGCACAGCGCGATGAGGGGAGGTGGGACGCCCGATGATCGCTGGAACACCGGTGCTCGACCTCGACGATGCTGCTTCGCTCGAGGCAGCCGATGCCGGCGGCGCCCTACGCTCGGCCGCTTCCGGTGGCGCTCAGGTGCGCGCCACCGCCGCAGCTGTCGCTGAGGACACGCTGATACGCCTTGCCGACCTACGCCCACGCAGCGTCGTGCTCGTCTCCGGCGCAGGCCGTGCCACACGCGCCGCCGCGCTGCTGGTCGCCGCGCTCGGCGATCGCGCGAGCCTGCCCATCGTGCCCGTTGCTTCGCTACCGCCGTGGGTCGGTCCGCTCGACGTGGTCCTGGTCGCCGGTGACGACGCGGGCGATCCACGACTGATCGATGCCGTCGATCGCGCGGTGCGCCGCGGCGCCGAGGTGGTGGTCGCGGCTCCGCACGAGGGACCGCTGCGCGCTGCTGCGGCCGGCCGGGCGGCCCTGTTGGAGCCCAGAGTCCAGGTGCTCGATCACAATCGCCTGCTGCGCTTCTTGGCCGCGGGAATGGCCGTCCTACGCATCGTGGACCCGACGCGCGCGGGTGCGGCGGTACCCGATCTGACCGAGCTCGCCGATGTGCTCGACGCGGAGGCGCTGCGCGACGGCCCGCACAACGAGGTCTTCCGCAATCCGGCCAAAACCCTCGCCGCGCGCATGCACCAGCGCGGTGTCGTGCTGGCGGGCGACTCCCCCGCCACCGCCGAACTGGCCGAGCACGGGACCGAGGTGCTGCTGCAGTCGGCGGGCCGGGTGGCCGCAGCGGTGGACCTGGCAGAGGCCGTCGCCGCCAATCCTCGAATGGTGGAGGCCGCAGGGCAATCCGCGCCGAATTTCGATCCGCTGTTCCACGACGAGGAGCTCGACGGACCGGTGCCGGTGGAGCGCATGCGCGTGTTCGTGCTCAGTTCCGATGCCGACCAATCCGCCGCGCGGCGCCGGCTGGCTGTCTTCGGGGCCGCCGGGTCCGGTTTGGTGGACGCCGATCTGGTGCGCGCCGATGTCGACCTGCTGCACACCACGCTCACCGACCCGTCCGTCCCGACCCCCGCCAGACAGGACGAACCCGGCTTCGGTGGCAGCGGCCTCGGCACCACCGGGCACGGCACCGAGCTCGAACAGCTCGCGGTGCTCGCCCTCAGACTGGAAATGGCCGCCGCCTATCTACGGCTGATCGGTTCGCGCGGGAGCGCGACCGAGAGCCAGGGGCAGTACGGGGGACGCTACTAGTGCACGAACTCGTTGGTGCGCTGCGTTCCTACGCTTGGGGTTCACGCACCGCACTCGCTCAGTTGTGCGGCCGACCGGTACCGTCCGCGCATCCAGAAGCCGAACTGTGGTTCGGTGCGCATCCCGCCGATCCGGCGCACGTGCGCATCGACGGCAGCACGCGGTCGCTGCTGGAGCTGGTCGCGGCCGACCCGGATCGGGAATTGGGACCCGCCGCACCGGAATTCGGTGGCAGACTGCCGTTCCTGCTGAAGATCCTGGCCGCAGAGGAACCGTTGTCACTGCAGGCGCATCCGAGTTCAGCGCAGGCCAAGGCCGGATTCGAACGGGAAAACCTGGCGCGGGTGCCGTTCGACTCGCCGATGCGCAACTACCGCGACGAGAACCACAAGCCGGAGCTGGTGGTCGCGCTGGATCGGTTCGAGGCGCTCGCCGGGTTCCGTAATCCGCTACGCACCGTCGAGCTGTTCCGCGCGCTGGACGTGCCCGGGTTGCATCCGTATGCAAACCTGCTTGCCGCCCAACCGGATTCGGCCGGTCTACGGACGCTGTTCACCACCTGGATCACGCTGCCGCACGCCGCGTTGAGCACGCTGCTGCCCCAGGTCCTCGACGGCTGCGTGCAGTACCTGTCGGGCAGCGCGGCCGCATCCAAGGGCAGGCGCGAGTTCGCCCCCGAGGCACGCACCGCGCTCGAGCTCGCCGAAGCCTATCCCGGCGATGCCGGAGTGCTTGCCGCACTGCTGCTCAACCGGCTCACCCTGGAACCAGGACAGGGCCTGTTCCTCGCGGCCGGCAATCTGCACGCGTATCTGCGCGGACTCGGCGTCGAAATCATGGCCAACTCCGACAATGTGCTGCGCGGCGGTCTGACGCCGAAGCATGTCGACGTGCCCGAGCTGTTGCGGGTACTGGACTTCGAGCCGATCGACCTGCCGGTGGTGCTGCCGGAACCGGTGGGCGACGGCTCGGTCCACTACCGGACCCCAGCACCGGAATTCGCGCTCCGCCGCTTCGACCTGACCGCGGGCTCGGCGCAGGTGCCACTCACCGCAGCGGGGCCCGGGATCGTGCTCTGCACGTCGGGCACGGTCCGCCTGCTGCACGGCGACGAACAACTGGTGCTGGAACGCGGCGCGGCGGCCTGGATCTCCGCTACCGACACCGATATTCGCGCCCAAGCAGTGGAAGGCAACGCCCAACTGTTCTGCGCTTGCGTGGGAGGTGTTTGATTGCTGTGTTTTTTGGCAGCGCCTGCGGCGCTGCGTGTTCGCGGCCCCCTTGGTCTCGCTTCCGAGCCGTCGAGACTCGCGACTTCGTCGCATGCGCTTCGACGGCTCGGAAGCGAGACGGGCCGCGAACTCTAGTGCTCGGTCTCGCTTCGCTC
Source organism: Nocardia sp. NBC_01009 (assembly GCF_045208035.1). Classification (NCBI taxonomy): domain Bacteria; kingdom Bacillati; phylum Actinomycetota; class Actinomycetes; order Mycobacteriales; family Nocardiaceae; genus Nocardia; species Nocardia sp. NBC_01009. The sequence continues at coordinate 7,918,248 of NZ_CP108695.1, forward strand.
GGAAGGTGTCACCGTGCCTAGTGGGTGCGTTGGTAGCTGAGCTTGCGACTTCGGTTTGGGCGCTTCGGTGGCTGTGGAGGTGGGATGCGCCGCGAACTCTAGTGCTCGGTCTCGCTTCGCTCGGAAGGTGTCATCGTGCCTAGTGGGTGCGTCGGTAGCTGAGCTTGCGACTCTGGCGGATGCGCTTCGGCTGTTGCGGAGGTGGGATGCGCCGCGAACTCTGGTGCTCGGTCTCGCTGCGCTCGGAAGGTGTCATCGTGGCGAGTGGGTGCGTCGGTAGCTGAGCTTGCGGCTTTCCGTGGATGCGTATGGGTGCTGTGGAACGGGGGCGCGAACTCTAGTGCTCGAAAGGGCCATCGAGCCGAGGGGGCCGCATCGGCGGCGACGGTTGCGACTCTGGGGGATGCGATTGGGCCGTATGGCGTGAGACGGCCGCGAACTCTAATGCTCGATCTCACTGCACATTGAAGGCGTCATCCTGCCGAGAGGATGTCGGTAGCGATGCTCGCGAATTCGGTGGATGCGCTTGGACTGCTGTGGACGGGGGTCGCGAACTCGACTGCTCGAAAGGGCCATCGAGCCGAGGGCCGGGTCGGCGGTGATGGTCGCGACTTCGGTGGAGCTGTTGGGCGCTTCTGGTGCGAATCGGCCGCGAACTGTCGTGCTTGATCTCACTGCACCTGGAAGGTGTCATTGTGCAGAGGGGCTGCATCGGTGGTGATGTTGCGACTTCGGTTGCCCGGGGATGTTCGTCGGGGCGGCACTTGCGACCTTAGGATTTTGTGCGCGGCGGGTGCTTTGCGAGTTCGCCGGTCGAGCGCGGTCGGCTGACAGGCTAAGTTAACCGAGATCGGACAAAGCGGAGAGAGGACCAAACCGAATGTCGGCTGGTGGTGGCAAGAAGGCGATCATCGCCGCGTTGACGGCGAACGCGGGTATCGCGGTGGCGAAGTTCATCGGCGCGGCGATCACGGGTTCGGCGTCGATGCTTGCTGAAGGCGTGCACTCGGTGGCCGACACCGCAAACCAGGGATTGTTGCTGGTCGGGCAGCGCCGCGCCGAGCAGGAGGCCGACGAACTGCACCCGTTCGGGTACGGGCGCAACCGCTACTTCTACTCCTTCATCGTGGCCCTCGTGCTGTTCACGCTGGGCTCGGTTTATGCCATCTACGAGGGCATCCACAAGATCCAGCATCCGGAGGAGCTGAGCTCGCCGATCGTCGCGGTCGCCATCCTCGGTATCGCGATCGCCTTGGAGGGCTTCAGCTTCCGCACGGCCATCCACGAATCCAGGCCCCTCAAGGGTGATTCGAGCTGGTGGCGATTCATCCGCAACTCGCGCAGCCCGGAACTGCCCGTCGTGCTGCTGGAGGACAGCGGCGCGCTGGTCGGCCTGGTGTTCGCCTTCGCCGCGGTGGTGCTGACCATGGTCACCGATGAGCCGATCTGGGACGGCATCGGCACGCTGGCCATCGGCATCCTGCTGGGGGTCATCGCGATCGTGCTGATCATCGAAATGCAGAGCCTGCTCATCGGCGAGGGCGCCACACCCGACGAGGACCGCGATATCCGCGCGAACCTGGTCGACGACACCCGCATCGATCGGGTGATCCACGTGAAGACGCAGTACCTCGGACCGGAGGAAATGCTCGTCGCCGCCAAGGTGGCGATCACACCGGGACTCGACATCGAAGAGATCGCCGCCGCCATCGACGCCGCTGAAGCCAGGGTCCGCGCCGCCGTGCCTGCGGCTCGAATCATCTACCTCGAGCCGGATCTGTACCGCACACCGACCAGCTGACCCGCACCGGCGGATCACGACTTACGCTGTACCCCAACGCTATCGGGGTGTCCAACAGCCTATTGCCGAGCAGCGGGACAGCGTGCAACCGATCGGCCGTGGCTGACAACGCGCAGAGCAGGCTTGTAGATCTGCGCAGCCGCTAGGCCGATACCTGCGGCGTCCGCAGCAGGTCGAGCGGGTCGGTGTCGATGCCGAACTCCTGCCACAGCACGTGCCGAGCGGCGTGTAGACCGTTCATGCCGTGCACGCCGGGGCCGGGTGGGGTCGATGCCGAGCAGAGGTAGACGCCAGGCAGCGGCGTTGCGTAGGGATTCCATTTCGGGGTGGGCCGGAAGGCGGTCTGACGCAACGTCATTGCGCCCGCGGAGATGTCACCGCCGACGTAATTGGCATTGTGGGAAGGCATTTCGGCGCCGGTGCGGACATGCGAGGCCAGGATCAGGTCACGGAATCCGGGGGCGAAGCGTTCGACCTGCTTGATCACCGACTCCGTCATGTCACGGGTCGAGCCGTTCGGCACATGCGCGTAGGTGTAGAAGGTGTGAGCGCCCGCCGGAGCCCGGCTCGCATCGACGACACCGGGCTGGATGGCGAGCACGTAGGGCCGCGCTGCGTGTTGTCCTGCGGCAACGGTCTTTTCGGCGGCCATTGCCTGCACGCGCGTGCCGACCAGATGCAGAGTCCCAGCGAGATCGCAGCCCTCGGCCTGCCATGGCACCGGTCCCGACAGCGCGAAGTCGACCTTGCACGCAGCGCCGCCGTAGCGGACGCGGCGCAGGCGTGCGGCGTAGCGTTCCGGCAGTTGAGGGCCCGCGATGCGCAGCAGTTCGGCTGGGGCCGTGTCCAATACGATCGCCTGAGCATCGCCGAATTCCGCCAGTGAGTCCACGCGATGGCCGGTGACGACCCGGCCACCGAGCCGCTCGAGTTCGGCGATCATCGCATCCGCAATCGCCTGACTGCCGCCGCGCGGCAGCACCCAACCGCCCGCATGCGCGAGGGTGCCGAGCAATAGACCGGCCCCGACGGCGGGAAACGCGCGCGGTGGGGTGATCGCGTGCGCGGCAACACCGGTCAACAGCGCGGGCGCGGCGGACTCACGAAAACGCATGTTCCACAACGGCGTTCCCTGCTCCATCATGCGCAGGCCGAATCGCACCGCGGTCGCGAGGTCTCCCGGAAGATGGCGCAGATCCGACATCGCCAGTTCGACCACCTCGCGCCAATGGTCCACGAGCGGTCCGAACAGTGAGCGCCATGCCGCGCCGTCCCGGCCGAGGCCGTACACGGTCCGGTCGAGGTCACGCCAGGCCAGCCCGGCGTTCCCACCGTCGAGCGGATGCGCGTAGGACACCTGCGGTACCAGCAGTTCGACCCCGTGCGCACGCAGGTCGAACGCACGAAAGAACGGCGAGGCCAGCGCCATCGGATGCGCACCGGCGCACACGTCGTGCCGATAGCCGGGCAGGGTCACCTCGGCGGTCCGGGAACCGCCGCCCGCGGCGTCCTGCGCCTCGTGCACTTCCACGTCGAGCCCGGCCCGCGCCAGTATCACCGCCGTGGCGAGCCCGTTCGGTCCGGATCCGACGACTACAACATCAGGCATACTTCCCACTCTGCCTTGCCCGCCACCCGGACGCTCTGATCTGCCGTGCACGACACACTGTCGCCTTCGAACTCACTCCCGGCCGGCTGTCCACTGGCTCATCAGGACCTCGATGCGCTGCTCACGCAGATCCGGGCGCAGCCGTCCGCCGCGATCCAGGGTCGCCACCCCGTGCAGTGCGGCCCACGCCACCTCCGTTCCCGCCTGTAGATCGTTCGCACCCGCGAAGGGTTTGTAGGCGGCCTCGATCTCGCCGAACGAATCCTTCAGCGCCTTCGGCGCTTCCGGACCGAACCTCAGCTCGGTGGTCAGCACGAACATCGCGTCGTAGCGGGCCGGATTGGCGGTCGCGAAGTCCAGGTAGGCCCGCGCGATCGCCGCCAATGCCGCGGCCGGGTTCGACGCACCCGTACGCGCCTCGTGCAACGTCGCGCCGAGGTCCGCAAACCCCTGTTCCGCGACTGCCGACACGATGGCCACCTTGCCCGTGAAATGGCTGTAGAGCACCGGCTGGCTGTATTCGATCCGCTCGGCGAGGCGGCGCACCGTCACCGCCTCCCAGCCCTGCGCCTCGGCGAGTTCGCGGGCGGTGTCGATGATCCGCTGGTGCCGCTCGGCACGCTCGCGTTCCTTGCGATTCTGAATGGTCATGAAGAAATACTAGCAGCGCTAGACAAACTATCGAAGCTCAGTTAGTGTTGCTCCCACACCTAGCAACGCTAGATAGCAGAGCATCGAGAACGCGCACCAAGGAGCAATCGCCATGAACATCTCCCGCATCGCCACCGTCCTTTCCCTCATCGGCGCGGCGTTCATCCTTTACATCGGCCTCAGCTACCTGATCACGCCGGAGACCATCGCCACCGGATTCGGCCTGCCGGAATGGCCGAAGGGCGACGCGGTCGCATTCATGAACCTGAAGGGCGTCCGCGACACCGCCTCCGGGGTGTTGATCCTGGCCCTGCTGGCGCTGCGGCAGCGGTTCGCACTCGGCATCGTGATGCTGGTCCTGGCCCTGATCCCGACCGGCGACATGCTGACCGTGCTCAGCTGGAACGGCTCGACCGCCGCGGCCTTCGGCATCCACGGCCTCACCGCCGTCCTGGTCGCCCTCGCCGGCGGACTGCTGATCCGCGAGCACAACACGTCGAACAAGAAGGTCGCCGAGCCGGTACCCGCCGCCGCAGTAGCGTGATTCAGACCACATGCCCCCGCTCGCCGATGAATTCGCGAGCGGGGGTACGTCTATTCCACTGAACGTCCGAACAAGCAGGAGATGACCACCATGTCGACCAAGCCGCACGGCCCCGCGTCCTACTTCCCGTCGATCGAGGCCAAATACGGCCACACCATCGACGAGTGGAAGTCCCTGATGCGCGAGTCGGGCCTGGCCTCGCACAAGGAACTCGTCACCTGGCTGCGGGACGAGCACGGCTTCGGCCACGGCCACGCGACCGCGATCACCCAGCACTACCTCAACCCGGAGAAGTGGGCGTCCTGACCCACACACCACGAAAGGCCCGCAGATCCTGCGGGCCTTTCGTTTTCAGTTGCAGCTGGGCAGCCCTCGCCTGCGCTCGCCCGAGCGCAGGATCGTCGACGGACTCCGTCCGGCTGCGTGCAGCTAGGCCGAGACCAGGTCCTTGGTATCAGGCTGCGGCCGCGAATCGTGGTCATCGTCGACCATGGTCCGCTCGTCGAAGGGCAACTTGCGGTCGAGCACGGTGCGAACTCGATCGACGTCGACCGTCTTGGTCCAGGTGCCGACCAGCAGGGTCGCGACCGCGTTACCGGAGAAATTGGTGAGAGCGCGGGCCTCGGACATGAAGCGATCGATACCGACGATCAGGCCGACACCGTCGAGCAGCTCGGGGCGGTGGCTCTGCAATCCGCCGGCCAGCGTGGCAAGTCCGGCACCGGTCACGCCTGCCGCCCCCTTCGACGCGACGATCATGAACAGGAGCAGGCCGACCTGTTCGCCGATGGCCAGTGGCTTACCCATCGCGTCGGCGATGAACAGTGAGGCCATGGTCAGATAGATGGCGGTACCGTCCAGGTTGAACGAATATCCGGTCGGCACAACAACACCCACCGTGGTGCGCTCGACACCGAGGTGTTCCATCTTCGCGATCAGCCGCGGCAGCGCGGACTCGGAAGACGAGGTGCCGACGATCAGCAGATACTCCCGCGCCAGGTAGCGGACCAGCTTGAAGATCGAGACACCGGACACCGTCCGAAGCAGCACACCGAGCACGCCGAAGATGAACACCAGGCAGGTCAGGTAGAACGCGATCATCAGCAGCGCGAGTTGCTGCACCGCATCGAGCCCGGTCTTGCCGACCACGTTCGCGATCGCACCGAACGCGCCGATCGGGGCCAGCCACAAGATCATCGACAGGATTCGGAACACCAGCTTCTGCAGCGTCGCTACACCGCGCAGCACCGGCTCGCCCGCGCTGCCCATGGCCTGCACCGCGAATCCGACCAGCAGCGCGACGAACAGCGCCTGCAACACGCTGCCCGCGGTCAGCGAGGAGATCAGCGTCGTCGGAATGATGCCCTGGATGAAGTCCCAGGTACCGCCCGCGGCGTGCGCCTGATCCGCCAGCTTCGCGCCCTGCTTGGCGGTCTCGGCGATGTTCATGCCGGTGCCCGGTTCCAGCAGGTTGCCGACCACGAGGCCGATGCCGAGCGCCACCGTCGACATCACCATGAAGTACCCGATGGCGAGGCCGCCTACCTTGCCGACGGTGGCCGCCGCCCGCACCGAACCGATGCCGAGGACAATGGTGCAGAAGATGACCGGGGCGATCATCATCTTGATCAGGTTCACGAACATGGTGCCCAGCGGCGCCATCGACTGACCGACACCGGGCGCCAACCAGCCGACCAGAATTCCCGCTCCGACGGCGACGATGACGGCTAGATACAGCCAATGGGTACGGTCGCGCCGCTGCTGTTGCGTTGTGTCGCTCATAGCGAGTGCTGTCCTCTTCAGTGGTACCGGCGTGAGGTGGGTCACCACCCCTTGTGCACAATGTTGGCGGCCGGAGTGATGCCGGTCACGCTTTGGTGCATTTCGTTCAAGAAAGACAGTGTTCAGCGGAGGACAGTTCGTGAGAGGTGGTCGCCTAGCCGGCGCGGCCAGACGCAGTCTGCGTCCGGCCGAGCGCATACGAGGCAGTCGCCGCTCGTTGGCAGGGCAGGCGTTCGTTCTGCAACTGGTCGTGCTCGCGCTGATGATCGGCATCGGAGCGGTCCTCGCGGTCATCGACGCGCGCCACGACAGCGATGTGACGACCACGCGGGAGGTCACCGACGTCGCGGTGGCGGTCGCGCAGGCGCCGTCCACCCTCGCCGCGGTGCACTCCCCCGATCCCACGGCACTGCTGCAACCGGTGACCGAGCGGATCCGCAGGGACACGGGCATGGACTTCATCGTCGTGATGGCGCCGGACCGCACCCGGTTCACCCACACCACGCCCGAACGCATCGGACAACCCTTCAGCGGCAATATCGATCGCGCGCTGGCCGGGCAGACCTTCACCGAGACCTATGCGGGCACCCTCGGGCCATCTATCCGCGCGGTGACACCGATCTACGACGACGGTCGAGTGGTCGCGCTGGTGTCGGCGGGAGTGACCCGGGCCCGCATCGGCGACCAGGTCGCCACCCAACTGCCGGTAATCCTCGGCGTCGCGTTCGCGGGACTGGTGGTCGCGGCAGCGGGTTCCTTCCTGCTCAGCCGGCGGATTCGCCGCCAGACCCATGGCCTCGCGCCGGACGAACTGCGCGCCATGTACGAGCAGCACGACGCGGTGCTGCACTCGATCCACGAAGGTCTCGTGGTGTTCGGTCCGTTCGCCGAGCACGCGGAGGTCGTCAACGACCAGGCACGCAAGCTACTCGACCTGCCGTCCGGCCCGGTGCAGCGCACCGATCTGCCGCTATCGATGCAGCGTATGAGCTGGGGCGCGGTCCGCGACGAGATGCATGTGACCACCGATCGGATTCTGCTGGTCAACCAGGACGTGGTGGCCTGGGAGGGCCGCCCGATCGGCACCGTGATGACCATCCGTGATCACACCGAATTGCGTACTGTCATGGGCGAACTCGATTCCGTGCGCGGATTCGCCGAATCGCTGCGGGCGCAGGCCCACGAATCGGCCAATCGGTTGCACACCGTCGTCACCATGGTGGAGTTGGGCCGCTACCGGGAGGCCGTGGAGTTCGCGACCGCCGAACTCGAACTGTCCCAAGCGCTGATCGATCGGCTGCTCACCTCGGTCGGCGACCCAGCACTCGCGGCCCTGCTGCTCGGCAAGGTGAACCAGGCCGCCGAACGCAGCGTCGAACTGACCATCACCGAGGACACCGCCCTCGACTCGACCGCACCGCTGTCCGCGCACGAAACAGTGACGCTGGTCGGCAATTTGATCGATAACGCCATCGACGCGGCCGCGGACGGGGCCGAGGGCTGGGTGGAGGTGACTGTGCGCCAGCAGGATTTGGCAGACGACACGGCCACCGACCAGGATTCAGCGCTGTACCTGCATGTCGCGGACAGCGGACCCGGCATGTCCGCACAGACATTCGCCCGTGCCGCCGAACGCGGCTATTCCACCAAGGCCGACCATCAAGGGCTCGGCTTGGCGCTGGTGCACCGGTTGGTCGCCAGGCACGGCGGCGCGATCTACACCGAGCGAGATCCGGAAAGCGCGGTCTCCGTGACGATTCCACGAAAGGTCGCACCATGATCCGGGTCCTGATCGTCGAGGACGAACCACTGATCGCCGAGGCGCATCGCGCCTACGTCGAACGCATCCCCGGCTTCACTCCGGTCGGCATCGCGCACACCGGTCGCGACGCGATGCGCGCCGCTGCCGACAACGCGGCCGAAGGCACCCCGGTCGACCTGGTGCTCATGGACATCGGCCTGCCCGACGCCAGCGGCCTCGACGTCGCTGCGGCACTCACCGGCCTCGCGCCCCGCCCCGACGTCATCGCGATAACCTCGGCGCGAGACCTGGCCATGGTCCGCACTGCTGTGTCCCACGGCGTCGTGCTCTACCTGCTGAAACCGTTCACCTTCGCGGCATTTCGCGACAAACTCGAACGCTACCGCGAGTTCCGCACCGCACTGCCCGCGGGCGAAACCGCCGTCTCCCAACAGGATGTCGACCGCGCCCTCAGCGCCTTGCGCACCTCCGACCAGCGCGCTACCGCCCCCAAAGGCGTTGCCCCGCAAACCCTCGACGAAATCTCCCGGGTGGTCCGCGACGCTCCGGACGGCGTCACCGCCGCCGACACCGCGACCACCGTCGGTGTCTCCCGCATCACCGCATGGCGCTATCTGGAGAAGCTGGCCGACGACGGTCTGGTCGACCGCCGCTCCGACTACGGTCGGGCAGGCCGACCGAAAACCCGCTACCTGTGGAAGATTCGGAGCTAGCCGTCGGTCAGCTCAGTCCGGGATAGACGAAATGGCTCGGTCCGCCGCCGGGCTGGCTGGAGCCGGTGACCGAGGGGACGTTGAAGGGCAGCCGAATCAGCTTGTGCGGGTTGCCTGCCCGATCTGCCTGCCAGCAGCCGAGGGTCACGCCATGGAACGCGCTGCACACGATTCGGGTGCTGGTCCCGAACGGTGAGGTGAGCCGATCACGGGAAACGAGCGGGTTCCAGTAGTCGAGGTCGCCCGGTGTGAGGAAATGCTTGGTCTCGAACGGTGCCGTCGGGCTCGGTGTGGTGGGCACCGGCGGCCATTCGTCGGCGGCGGCGACACCAGAGGTTCCGAGGAGAACCGCGGCGGCGACCGCCGTGACACCGGTGAGCTGCGACATGCGGCGAGCGAGAGTAGTCATACTTCGTCCTTTCCGACCATGCGATACGCGAGGCGCGACGGCCGGACCGAAACTGCCGCCGCCGAACAACATGTCGAGGACGGCAGGCGAGTCATTACACGTCGGTGGAGAAGCGGATGCCGCCGTCGGGGATGTCGACGCCAGGCCAGACACGGGCACCGCGTAGTAGTTCGCAGCGGGCGCCGACATTCGCACCGTCACCGATGACGGCGTCACGGACCAGGGCGCGCGGGCCGATCCGAGCACCGAAACCGATGATCGAGCGCTCGACAGTGGCGCCTGCTTCGATGCGTGCTCCGTCGAAGAGCACCGCGCCGTCGAGGCGGGCGCCCGCACCGACCTCGGCGCCACGACCGACCACGGTGCCACCGATCAGCACGGCGCCCGGTGCGACGCCCGCACCCTCGTGGACCAGGAATTCGCCGCGCTGGCCCGGCAGCGCCGGTGAGGGCGCGATACCGCGCACCAGGTCGGCCGAGCCGCGGACGAAGTCTTCGGGTGTGCCCATGTCACGCCAGTAGGAGGAGTCGACGTGACCCTGTACGCGGGCGCCCTCGGCAAGCAGCGCGGGGAAGACCTCGCGCTCCACCGAGACCGGGCGACCGGCCGGGATCTTCTCGATGTATTCGCGACGGAAGACGTAACAGCCCGCATTGATCTGGTCGGTCGGCGGATCCTGGGTCTTCTCCAGGAAGGCGGTGACCCGGCCGTTCTCGTCGGTCGGTACGCAGCCGAAGGCGCGCGGATCGCCGACCCGGACCAGATGCAGCGTCACATCGGCCTTGGTCGACTCATGTGTGTCGAGGATCCCACCCAGGTCGGTGCCACCGAGCACGTCACCGTTGAACACCATGATGTTGTCCGCGCGCAGCTTGGACAGCACATTGCGGATGCCGCCTCCAGTGCCGAGCGGCTCGGTCTCGGTGACGTACTCCAGCTCCAAGCCGAGCTCGGACCCGTCGCCGAAATGCTCCTCGAACACCTCCGCCTTGAAGGAGGTGCCGAGCACGACGTGGTTGATCCCGGCATCGGCGATGCGGGCGAGCAGATGCGTCAGGAACGGCAGCCCGGCCGTCGGCAGCATCGGCTTCGGTGCCGACAGGGTCAGCGGACGCAGCCGCGTGCCCTGCCCACCGACCAGAATGACGGCGTCGGTGCCTGCTTTTCCTGCCATCGAGCTCCCCTGTTCACAGTGGATTGTTCAGCTGTACCGGTTGACGCGGCTAGCTCTGCGCCTGTTGACGCAGCGCAGATCGAACCGCAATCCGCGAGCGGATCGCAAGTCCAGCGCGCAGTGCGAGCCGCAGCGGCGCCTGCCACCAGTGCGGATGCCGGTCGGCCTGGAAACGGTACGCGCTCGCGTGGTGTGCGGGCAGCATCAGCTCCGGGTGACGGCCTGCGGCGTGCCCCTTGGCATGGGTCACCTCGGCGGAGGGCACGAACACGTTGTGCCAGCCTGCCTTGCCCATCCGGTCACCGAAGTCGACGTCCTCCATGTACATGAAGTAGCGGGAGTCGAAGCCGTCGATGGAATCGAAGGCCGCGCGCCGCACCAGCAGGCACGATCCCGACAGCCAGCCGACGGCCCGCTCGGAGATCTCCTCGTTTTCCTGCCGGTAGCGCCGCGTCCAGGGATTCGACTTCCATACCGTGCCGAGAATCGCGTGCCCTGCCCCGTCGAGCAGGCCGGGAACCGAGCGCGCCGAGGGGTAGGTGCTGCCGTCCGGTTCGAGCACCTTCGGGCCGAGCGCGCCCGCGCGCGGCCAGCGCTGGGCGGCGGCGAGCAGTTCATCGATGGAATCGGTGCCCCAGCGGATGTCGGGGTTGGCAATGATCACGAACTCGACGTCGGGATCGATCTCCGCGACGGCGCGGTTGATCGCACCGCCGTAACCGATGTTGCCGCCGGTGCGTAGCAGTCGGACGTGTGAATTCGCCTCGGCCGCCAGTTCCGGCGTGCCGTCGACGGAACCGTTGTCGGCAAGAATCACCTGTGGCTTCTCGCTGGTCGCATCGGCAAGCGTGGTGATGAAGTGCTCGAGGTGCTCGCCCGGTGAATAAGTCACCGTGACGACGACAAGCCCGCCGGGGGCGGCAGAATCGGAAGTGCTCACGCCTGCGCCTCGCGGACGCTCGGCTCCGGCCTGGCCGCTTCGGCGGCTGTGTCTCTGGTTCGTTCGCTGCGCTCACTCACGACATGCCAGCCTAGTCGGACCTACCCGACAGCGCGTCCCCGAGTGCTTCCTGCCAATCTCGCAGCGGAGCGAGCCCTGCGCCGATCCACGCATCGTTGGACAACACCGAATATGCCGGGCGCCGTGCAGGTCTCGGAAATGCGGTCGAGTCACACGGGCGAACCCGGGCGGGGTCGGCGCCGATTCCGGCGAACACCGCCTGTGCCAGTTCGAACCAACTCGCCCGGCCCGCATTAGTGGCGTGCAGCACTCGGGGCGCGTCCGGCCGGTCGACCAGCTCCAGCAGACCTGCGGCCAGATCGGCAGCATAGGTCGGGGAGCCGATTTGATCGTCGACCACATCGATGGTGTCGCGTTCGCGTTCCAGCCGCAGCATGGTGGCCACGAAATCATTGCCCACCCCCGTGTACACCCATGCGGTCCGCACGATGTGCGACTGCGGGGCCAATGCCGATACCGCCTGCTCACCGGCCAGTTTGGACCGGCCGTACACCGTCGATGGACCGGTCGGATCGGTGGTGTCGTACGGCTTGTCGTCGGTACCGGCGAACACGTAATCGGTCGAGAGATGGATCAGCCGAGCACCCGCATCGGCGCAGGCAGCGGCGAGTACGGCGGGTCCGGTCTCGTTGCAGGCGAAGGCCGCATCCGGCTCGGATTCGGCTTGGTCGACGGCGGTGTACGCGGCGCAATTGAGCACCACGTCACCGGGTTCGACAATCACACGCACCGCAGCCGCGTCGGTGATGTCGAGTTCGCGGTGGCCGAAGGCACGGGCGGCGGGTGCCCGGCGGAGTATCTCCTGTCCGAGCTGCCCCCGTGCCCCGGTCACGATCAGGCGTCCTGGGGCTGCGGTGTCTGCGGTCACGGCCGCAAGTCTGGCACGCCGTGACACCTGAGGTTGATGTCTGCCGCGGTAACCGTTGGTTAGCCTTGATGGACGGGTACGGGGGACTTACCGGAGTAGGGGCGGTCTGGCGCTGCCAGCAGAGAACCTGAGTCAGGCGAGAGGATGCAGAGTTGTCGCAGCGGAGCAGGACGTCGGTGCGATCGCGACTATCCGGCGCTGATGCCGGACCGGTCGCGTCCGGTCCGCTGCGCGTATTCATCGCGGCGGGTGCGGTATTGGTCCTTGTCATCACCGGATTCGCCTGGCACAGCGTCGATTCCCTGATCTCGCAGATCGAACGCATCGGCAACCTCGGCCTCGGCGGTGGCCGCGACGGCGCCGTCGACATCCTGCTCGTCGGTGTGGACAGCCGCACCGACGCGCACGGAAACCCGTTGAGCAGCGCCGAACGTGCGATGTTGCACGCGGGGAACGAGGTGGGCACCAATACCGACACCATTGTGCTGATGCGCGTCCCGAACGACGGGCGCTCCGCCACCGCCATCTCTATCCCCCGCGATTCCTACGTCGACATCCCCGGCCTCGGCATGGGCAAAATCAACTCCGCCTACGGCGAGACCAAGGAAACCGAGCGGCTGAAGCTGAGCAATCAGGGTGTTTCCGAGGCCGACGCGGAAAAACAGTCCACCCAAGCCGGCCGCCAGGCACTGATCAAGTCGGTGGCCAACCTCACCGGGATCACCGTCGACCATTACGCCGAAGTGAGCCTGCTCGGCTTCGTGCTGCTCACCGACGCGGTCGGTGGTGTCGAGGTGTGCCTGAACAACCCGGTCGACGAATGGATGTCCGGCGCCGACTTCCCGGCGGGCCGCCAGCGGCTCGACGGCCCGCAGGCCCTCGGTTTCGTGCGCCAGCGCCACGATCTGCCGCGCGGTGACCTGGATCGGATCGTGCGCCAGCAGGTCTTCATGGCGCAGTTGGTCAAGCAGGTACTCACCGCGAAAACGCTGGCCAATCCGGGCAAACTCCAGCAACTCAGCGGTGCCGTGGGGCGGGCCGTCGTCTTGGACGACAACTGGGATGTGCTCGCGTTTCTCCAACAGCTACAGGATCTTTCGGGTGGCCAGGTGAAGTTCGAGACGGTGCCGGTCACCGATCTGAACAGCATGACCAGCGACGGCGAATCGGTGGTCCGCGTCGACCCCAAGGCCGTCAAGACCTATGTGGCGTCGCTGGTCGACGGCAAGACCGAGCAGCCCGCCGAATCGACGATCGACCCGAGCACCGTGAGCGTCAGCGTGTTCAACGCCAGCAGCATCGGTGGACTCGCCGGCCAGGTGGCAGAGGCATTGACCACCAAGGGCTTTCATGAGGGTCTGGTGGGCAACTACACCGGCCCGAGCGTGACCAGCAGCCGGGTGCTTGCCACGAGCACCGCGGACCCGAAAGCCCAGGCGGTGGCGAAAGCGCTCGGTGGGCTCACAGTGGTCGCCGATCCGTCGTTGTCACCGGAATCGGTCAGCGTCGTGCTGGCGAGCGACTATTCTGGTCCGGGCTCGGCTGCGAGCAGCATGTTCGACATCTCCGGGACGTCGGCGGCCACCGCAACACCGGTCCCGCCCGCCCCACCGATCGACGCAGGCCAGACAGGACCGAAATGCGTGAACTGAACCATGCGTGACAAAACCAAGACGCTGACCCTCACCGAGGCGGTGCTCGATCCGATCCTCGAACGCGAACCCGCGGGTCCACGCATCACCTATTACAACGACGCCACCGGCGCCAGGATCGAGCTGTCCGGGCTGACGCTTGCGAACTGGGCAGCCAAGACCGCCAACCTGATTCGCGACGAGTTCGGCCTGAGTCCCGGCGCCAGGGTCGCGGTATTGCTGCCCGCGCACTGGCAGACCGCCGCGGTCCTGCTCGGCTGCTGGTGGGCCGGTGCCGAGGTGGTGTTGGGGCCCGATCCCGACGCCGATCTGGCCCTGGCCACCGCCGAGCGACTCGACGAAACCGACGGTGTCGCCGAGGTTGCCGCGCTGTCGCTGGATGCGTTCGGCATGCCCGTTCGCGATCTGCCGATCGGCATCACCGATTTCGCCACCTCGGTGCGCGTCCACGGTGACCAGTTCCACCCGCGCGGAGCGGGCGTGGCGCTGGATGGCATGCCGGTGTCCGAGGTTCTGGCCGAAGCGAAGAAATCCGCACTGCTGCAAGGGTTTTCCGAGGGCGACCGGGTGCTGTCGAGTGCGTCGTGGGATACACCCGCGGAACTGATCGACGGACTGATCTCGGTGCTGGCAGTGGGCGCCTCGCTGGTGCAGGTGGTCAACCCGGACCCGGCCCAGCACGACCGGCGCGTGGCATCCGAACGGGTTACCGTTCGACGCTGATCGAATCCGGCATTCACCGGAGGAATGTCGTCGTTCGCTGGGATAATCGGTCCAGGCGTGGAGGTGGCGTCTCCTACCACGGTATAGGCCGCCTATCCGACCACAGGACGTTCCACAACCGCACTCGAATCCGTACGGTGGATATATCGCACAACGACGGGGTTGGTGAGAATGAAGCCGCAGTATTGGTTGCGTTGGTTATCAGTGCAGGGCGCCCCCCGGTTGGCCTTGCGAACACAGGCATGGCGCGGTGATCCATTCGCTCAGCTGATGGGTGGACCCAGCGGTCTCGACGACCCCTATCCACTCATCGAGCACCTGCGCGCGCAGGTGACGCACGGACCGAGCAGGCTGCTGCCCACCCCGATCGCGTGGGCCGCCTTCGACCACGATCTGTGCCGAGCCATTCTGCGGGACACCCGTTTCGGTGTGCGAACCACCGAAAGCTTCAATATCCCCAAGCCGCTCCAGCTGATCGCGGATCGCTTCCCGATGCCGCCGAGCCCGGTCGAGCCGCCATCGATGCTGGTGATCGATCCGCCGCAGCACACGGCGATGCGCCGTCCGGTCTCCTCGGCCTTCACCCCGCGGGCCATCCGCAAGCTGCGTGAGCGCGTCGAAACCGTCACCGAGGAACTGCTCGGCGCGCTACCCTCCGGCGGCTCGGCCGACCTGATCGAATCTTTTGCCGCACAGGTTCCCATCGCGATCATCTCCGAAATGCTCGGATTCCCCGACCGCGACCGCAAGCTCTTCCTCGACTGGGGCGACAAGGCGACGCCACTGCTCGACGTCGGCATCTCCTGGCGCGCGTTCCACCGCGGGGTGGTCGCGATGGACGTCATGAACTCCTACCTCGACGACCACATCGAACGGCTACGCCGCGAACCGGGTGACGACATCCTCAGCAACCTGGTCACCGCCGGTGAACTGGATACCTTCGAGCTGAAGGCGACCGCCAGCCTGCTGATGGGCGCCGGTTTCGAAACCACGGTCAACCTTATCGGCAACGGTGTCGTGCAACTGGTCAGTCACCCCGAACAGCTCGACCGGCTGCGCGCCGAACCGGAACTGTGGCCCAACGCCATCGAAGAGGTCCTGCGCATCGACGCTCCGGTGCAGACAACGGCTCGCACCGCCCTGTGCGACGTAGAACTCGACGGCGTCGCGATTCGGCAAGGCAGCACCATCGTCCTTTCACTGGCAGGCGCCAACCGCGACCCCGCAGTCTTCACCGACCCCGCGGCCTTCGACGTCGCCCGCTCGAACGCCAAGGAGCACCTCACCTTCAGCAGCGGCATGCACGCCTGCCTCGGCGCGAGCCTGGCCCGAATGGAGGCCGTCTACGCTCTGCAATCACTGTTCGACTGTTTCCCCGACCTCGCCCTCGACGGCCGACCCCGACGCCGGAACCTGTTCACCCTGCATGGGTATGAGCGAATGCCGGTCCGCCTCGGCCGCCGCGCGAGCACTCCCGCCCAGGAACCGACGACCGTCTAAAGCGTGTCTTCCGATCGATGAGATCGGGAGACACCGTCCTTCTCTACCGGAGAGCTTCCATCTGTTCTACAGACCGCTCGGCCGAATATTCCCCGCCTGTCGACCTGATCAGCTCGGTGCGGCTCACCACGCCGAGCGCGTTGTAAAGATTGCGGATGCGCCGATAGATCGAGCGTTCCGACAGGTAGTTGGCCCGCGCGATCTCGGCGACGGTCATCGACGTTCGCAGCATCCTCAGCAATCTGATGTCGAATTCGGTCAACGCGCTCCGGCCGACCGAGATCCCCAGTGGAGGCAGGTCTCCGGCCTCAGGTGCATCGTCGCGCCGCGGCTCGGCGTGCTGCCCACGGCTGCTCACGCTGTGGTCGGTGACCGCGCCGAGCAACGCCGGACGCGTGTCGATCCTGGCCGAGTGCGTGAACTCGCCCAACTGCGCCCGAAGCATCCCCGCCTGCCGCTCGCCCGGTATCGCGACGTTGATCACGAAGTCGGCACCGAAGCGGATCGCGGAGTACGTCGAATGACCGGTGACGTCGTCGGTGACCGCGACGATGAGGCCCATCGCATGCTGCGCCCGAACCTTATGCAAGCTTTCGGCCTCGTACTCCGCGTTGACCGGGAGCATGATGATCGCGCCGGAAATGTCACTGCGCGAGACCAATTCGTCGTAGTCCGCGAACTCGATTCGGAAGGTAGGCGCGAAGAGCTGTCCCCACAGCTCATTCGCGGAGTCCAGGTACTCGTGCAGGCCCGGATGCGCGAGGGCCACACGCGCCGCCCTTCCACCAACAGCCTGACTCGGTTGCGTCCCGTTCACAAGAAATCCCCCACTCGGTTCGGTCGAGGTACCGGCCGGGTTCTCGGTGCGGCCGGCCCGTGTGCAGCACCGTTCGCCTGCGAGGCTGCGTCAGCCGGTCACGACCGCGGCACCTCTTGGGATCTGGTTCAGCTACACGTATGGACGCAACGAACCACAGATCGGTTCCATAGCAGCGCAACAAGAGTCCTTCGATGGCCGTGCCGGTCCGCTCAGGGGTAGCCGATGACCTCGGTCGTTGCGGCAATCCGCGGATCGGGGAGCTCAGCTGAAACCGACGGCCTGCTCGCCCCACGCGGTGTGTAGGTCGCGGTCGGGGTTGTCCACCACGCGATCGATGGCGTCGATCAGCAGGGTGGTGCGGTTCGACAGGCGGTAGGGCGGCCAGTGTTTCGAGCCGTCCAGCGCGGCGGGAACGCCGTGTGTGGCGAAGGCCAGCCAACGGCGCATCATCCGGCCCGATACCTCGGTGGCCACCTTGCGGCCGCCCAGCCAGAAGGTCGGGTCGTGGTTGAAGGTACCGAAATTGCCGAAGACGTAAGGTAATTCGGTGGCATGGCCTGCGCCGACGCGTGCAGCCTTCAACATCGGCGTCGCATGGTCGAAGCGGTACATCCAGGTCGGTGAGTGCTGGGCATGCGCATCGGCCACCCAGTGGGCGGGCATCCGGAACGCCGCGTCGGTGGACATGGCGAGCGCACCGCGGGTCTTGTCGAGATCAGGGTAGGCCGAGGTGATTTCGGCGATCCGCTCGTGCGACATCTCCGGGTGATTGGCGGCGACATCGCGCAGCATGGCGTTCACCGCATCCGGCGTCACCGGCATGATCGGCGAACGGAACACCCGAAACAGCGAGGCCTCGTCTTTGTTGGTCCCGATCATCAGCGGCATCCGGTGTGAACGCCCGTGCTGGAAACGGTCGATCGGGTAGGTGGGGAGCAGGTCGCCGTCGACGACGGGGGCCGCGGCCAGCCTGCCCGGCTCTTTCAGCGGGATCTCGTCGAGCAGCACGCCCGCCGCACTCACGATCCGTTCGAGCGGGCATTCGAGCAGTTCACCCACTCTCGATTCGGGCAATTCCAGCAGTTCCAGGAACCGCTGCGCGACGCCTGCGGCCCGCTCGTGTCCGAATACCGTTGTCGCGGGCGGACTTTGCGCAATGGCCTTGTGGAACAAGCCGGCCGAACGCGGCGAGGTCAGCAGCGCCGTCACACACCCGGCCCCCGACGACTCACCGAACAGCGTCACATTGTCGGGGTCGCCGCCGAATCCGGCGATATTGTCGCGCACCCATTCCAGTGCCGCGATCTGATCGTGCAGACCGAGGTTGGGGGTGAAGGCGTCCGACAGCGAGGACAGATCGAGAAACCCGAGTGCGCCGAGCCGGTAATTGACGCCGACCACCACCACGTCACCGGTTTCGGCCAGCTTGCGGCCGTCGTAGATGCCCTGCGCCGCGGTGCCGAGGCAGTACGCACCGCCGTGCAGCCACACCAGCACCGGCCGTGGTTCACCTGATTCGGTGGCGTGCGGCGGCGCCCAGACATTCAGCCAGAGGCAATCCTCGCCCATCCGAAGTTCCGAATCGACGGGAACCATGGGGCCGATGGTCTGCGGGGCGATATCCCCGAATGTCACGCAATCCCGAATCCCGTCCCACGGCTGCGGCGGCATCGGCGGCCGAAACCGGTCCGGCCCCGTGACAGGGGCCGCGTACGGGATGCTGCGCCAGACGGCGACCCGGCCGTCCCAGTGACCGCGCACGTGTCCCGACGTTGTTCGTGCGACAGGCGCGGCGCCTTCCACATCCGAGCTCGGTTCCGTCTCGAACTGAGTGCTCATCGTCCGCACCTCCTGCTCACGACCCCGGTCGGAATGCTGCGAATTCGCTCCGCCCGGTCCGGTTCTTCGTGATCTCTGCTTCGAGAGTACGTCCACGCCGCGAGCGCGGCGGGCAAGACGCAGCTAACGGTTGCGGGACGCTACGCTGGAGCGATGCCGAGTTACAGCTTCCGGTGCCGCAGCTGTGGCGACACCTTCGACGTGAATCGCCCGATGGCGGAGTCCTCGAATCCGGCCACCTGCCCGCACGGTCACCACGACACGGTCAAGCTGCTCACCACGTTTGCCACGGTCAGCCGGGGTGGCGGCGGCACACCGCAGCCTGCTGCGGCGCCGCGTCCTTCGGGCGGCGGCTGCTGCGGTGGCGGCTGCTGCGCCTGACCTGCGTTCGGCTCGAGCCGCGGCGGGGCCGAGCTCAGTCGCGCTTGTCGGCGTGGCCGAGATCACGATCCGGCTCGACCCGGTCGCGCACCCGTTGCTTGAGCACGGCGATATCGGGGAACCCGCCGTCGGCCTTGCGCTCCCACACCTGCTCGCCGTCCACGGTGATCCGGAAGACACCGCCCGATCCCGGGATCAGCGCAACCTCGCCGAGGGCTGTTTCGAAGGTGCTCAGCAGTTCCTGTGCCATCCAGCTCGCCCGCAGCAGCCAGCGGCACTGGGTGCAGTATTCGATCGCGACTCGTGCCATGAGGGGCACGCTACCGGTCATGGTTCGATGACACCGTCCAGGTAGACCCAGGCGCCGTCCTCCCTGCGGAACCTGCTGACCTCGTGCAACGATCCGCGGGCGCCGTCGGCCCGATAGTGCGCGATGAACTCGACGGTGCCGACATCGTCGAACGGACCGCCGCGCTCGGTGCGCACGATCTCCAGGAATAGCCACCGCTGCCCGGGATCGAGCTCGAGATCCGCGGGCCGGGTGCTCGAATGCCATGAGCGCCGAAGATATTCGGTGTCACCGATCGCGAACGCGGTGTACCTCGACCGCATCAACGCCTCGGCAGTCGCCGCAGGCCGCTGCCCCGCAAGCACCGGACCACAGCACTGCTCGAACGGCTCGCCGCGCTGGCACGGACACACCTCGGTCTTACCCATCCCCCCATCGTGCAAGCCCGGAGAACTCGATATCACTCCGGGCCCCCGAAAGGGCCGGAGGTGTCCCGACCCCTGACTGTGTCGAACGTGCTGAGCATCGGTTCGGCCATTGCCTGCAATTGCGTTTTGCGACCGAGCAGCATCATCGGCTTGTTCGAGTGAGGCCGCCCACACCTCAGCGCACTTCGGCAGTGGCAAGCGCGGCGGCGATCGCCGCGGTCTGCTCGCGCCAGCGGCGCAGGTCGGTGACGCTGGGCGCGAGCTCGTAGTCGTAGTGGTGGGCGGCACGCGACAGCGCCGCCCATACCGTCGCGACCTGCGCGGCCGTCTCGGAGCCCGCGAATGCGCGCAATGCCAGGAGCTGCGCGCGCATCGGGCAACGCGCCAGCTCCGGAGCGACCCGCGCCCATAATTCGTCGACGCACTGCTCGAGGGCCAGGCGCAGGATCCACACCGTCGCGCGCGACCACAGCCCGTCGGCGTCGGTCACCGACCCGTCGAGCAGTCGGTCGACGGCATCGAATCGTTCGGCAACGGTCGGCCGTGGCAGCGCGCGCGGACGGCCCGCACCCGATCGACGCGCAGGACCGCGACGCCCCGGCCTCCGCCGCGGCCTGTGTTCTGCACTCATGCGCGTAACCAGGCGACGAACTTCTCGGTGTCGGCGATCAGATCGCGCATACTGCGGCCGATCGGCACGTGCGCGCCCGCAGTCGCGTCGCGCAGTGCGTCCACCACCCATTTACCTTCGCGGGCAAGGTGTTTGTTCAGATCGTCGACGCGCCCGGACACGCCCATCACCGCGAGCGCGACCATCGCGCGGGTGGTCTGCGCGCCCTCGATGTAGCGCTCCACCTCGCGATGATCCATGCCTTCGGCAAGCAGATTGCGCCTGGCCCGCGCCAGGCTGGCCGCCTCCACCGCGGAGCGGCAGCAGGTGGCGACGAGTTCATCGGCGATCGCCTGCGGCAGCTGCGGGGTCTTGGCCAGCGAGCGCGCGTCATCGAGGTAGCGGCGCACCGGGTCGCTTGCCATCCTGACCTCGATCACCGAACGCTCGCGCCGCTGCACCTCGAGCACACAGGCGTCCAACTGCATGCGGCGGACGGCCTCGGCCAGCCGCTCGTCGTGGGTGAACACGATCACCTGGCGCGTCCACGCGACGACGGCGAGCACCCTGGCCAGCCCGTCCACCTTCGCCGGGTCCATCGCCTGCACCGGGTCGTCGATCATGACGAAACGGAACGGACTCTGTTCGACGGTCGCGCGCGGCAGGAACAGTGACAACCCCAGCGCATGCAGCTCGCCCTGGCTCATCACGCCGAGCGCCGCGCCGTCGACGTCGTCGACGGTGACATCGAGCAGCACTCGCCGCGCGGTTCCGGCATTGCCCTGCAACGTGATTGCGCCGAGCTCCACATTGCTCTGCTGCCGTAGCGTGTGCCAGACCCAGCGCGCCGTCGTCTCCAGCGGCGCCATGCGTTCGCCGCGCAACCCCGCGGTCGCGGACTTGAGCCAGTCCTCGGCCCGCCGGACCGTGCGCAGGACGCCCGCCTGCGCGGCCACCCGCCGAGCTCCGTCCAACCAGCCGACGAGGCGGGGCACCAGCGGCGACCACACTTCGTCGATCCGGCTCAGTTCCTTGCGGGTGCCCTGTTGCAGCAGATCGAGTTCGTCGACGAGCCGCGCATGCGCACAACGCAACTGGTCGGGCAGCTCAGCGGTGTACTCGGCCGAGCTCAGCGCGGACCACTGCGACCAGGCACTGCGCACCGCTGTGGTGTCCACGGTGGGCGGGTAGCCGGGGTCGAAATCCAGTTCCGCGGGAACATGTTGCGGTAATGCCCGCGCCGCACGCACGGCTCGGCGCAGATCGGCACGCGCGGTGGCGAGCGCATCGACACGTGCGGTCAGCGCGGCGATCGAATCATCGGCGGCACGCGACCATGCGCCGTCCAACTCCCCGCGGCCGCACACCGGGCACGCGCAGCTACCACCGGCGGCAACATGATCGCGGGCTTTGCGCAGCAGCTCGAGCACCCGCAGATCGGCTTCGGCGTCCGCGGTGGAATCGCGAGCCAGCACGGCCGCGCATTGCTCCAGGCGCTTGGCCACCGCCTCGACCTCGGCGTTGGACGGGATGGCCAGTCGCACGATCGCGCGCAGGCCCGCGGGTCCGGACGGATCGTCGGCGGAACCGAATACCGCACGGCCGATCGCGGTGAGATCCGGTTGCGTGGGGCGCAGCAGACCTGCGAGCCGGATCGCGCGATCGTCGGCCACCGACTCGAGCGTGGCGACCAGCCCGAGCCGCTGCTGCCGCGAATCCCGTACCACGCGTTCGAATTCCAGCCGGCGGGTGCGAATCCGCTCCTGCGCCATGGTCAGTTCGTCGAGGCCGAGCAGCTGGTGCAGCGCGTCGAAGAGGTCGCTGGGTTTGCCGTCGACCAGCGCACCGAGCTCGCTGTAGGACAGGAAAGGGCGGTACAGGTCGAGCAGTCCGGACCAGCGGTCGGTATCGAATTCCGTTGGCGGGCCTGGTGGTCGCTGTTCGGTCCAGCGCGCCGCGCCGAGGCCCGCCTCCGGTGTCCATTCCTTGGCAATGGTCAGCTCGGAATCGCTTCCCGTGGTGAGCAATTCCAGCTCGATGCGCGTGGAGTCGGACTCGTGCAGATTGCGCCAGCCCTCCCGCCATGCGGCAGACCTGCCCTCCCAGCGGCGATTGCCGCCGGTCAGCGCCAGCTCTGCGGCCTCGGCGAAGCTGGATTTGCCGCTGCCGTTACGTCCGACGACCAGGGTCAAACCGGGACCCGGCGGCAGCTTCAGCGATACCTCGGGTCCGATGCCGCGGAAGCCACGCACCCGGATCGCGCGCAGGAATATCCCCGAATCATCGAACTCCGTTGTGCGGTCGGGAGACTCGGTGCCGAGCGCCTGCAAGACCGCGTGCGCCACATCGGCGGTGACCGTGGGATCGGCAGCAAGCCTGCGGGCAACCACCGCGGTGAGACGCGGCACCGATTCCGTCGTCGGGTCGGCATCGGGATCCGTGCGCATGCGAAACCCCCTCCACCACGGAACGGCGTCCTGGCGACCCCAGGGCCCGGCGTCACTGTCGAAAGCTGTGCGAAACGCTACCCGATCGTGTCGAATTCGCCCACCGCACGGTCCGAATGTGCTGGTAGGGGCTCGAACCTGCCCGCGGGGATGGTATGGCCATCGAGCGTCAGGGGAATGCGCTCGATGTCCACCCCTCGCCAACCCCGGCGGGCAGCTCGATGGTGTCTCACCCGATGCGGGTGGCTCGGTCGAGCCGAACAGAACAGAATGACAGAAACCGACCGGTAAGGCAAGGCACATTTGTCTCGAATTTTCCGACTGCACAGCGATTTCCAGGCAAAACCCGTGGGTAGCGCGGCACTTGTCGGTGGGCTGCGGTAGAAATCCGGTCAACCGAGAAACGGGGGAACACATGACGCAGAGCCGAGCGGGAGCCGCCCGATGACAGCACCGTGGACCGAGGAACAGGTCAGCGCGCTGGCACCGGACGCGAGCTCGCTGTCGGCCGCACGCAAGCTCGCCGGACGCTGGCACGGCGCGGGGTATCACGACACCGCGCTGTGGGGCCTCTGTAAGGGCAGCGGCGCCAAGCCGTATCAAACGATCGTCGATCTCGCCGGTCCGGCGTACAAGTGCTCGTGTCCCAGTCGCAAGTTCCCGTGCAAACACGCGCTGTCGCTGCTGCTGAGCTGGTCGGGCGGGTCCGTCGAAGAGGCAGCGCAGATCGCCGATTTCGCCGCCGACTGGATCACCGGCCGCGCCACTCGCGCTGCGGCGAAACCTGCTGGTGAAACCGTCGCGCGCACGCCGAATCCGGCCACGGCCGAGCAGCGACGGGTGCGGGTGACCGCGGGGCTGGAGGAACTCGATATCTGGCTCGGCGATCAGGTACGCACCGGGCTCGCCCAGAGCGATCGGTCCTTCGGGGCGTTCGAGGCGATCGCCGCACGGATGGTCGACGCGCAGGCGCCCGGTATCGCCTCGGCGCTGCGGCAACTGCCTGCCACGGTGGTGACCAGCGCGGATTGGCCGGACCTTGTCCTGCGTGAATTCGCGCGGCTACACCTGCTTGTCGCCGCGCATCGTCGCATCGACGACATGTCGCCCGCATTGGCGGCGAGCATCCGCTCCCACATCGGCTATCCCGCACCGGCCGAGAGCGTGCGCGACGAGCCTGCTGTTCGCGACCGCTGGATGGTGCTCGGCGTCCGCACCAGCGAGGAGGAACGGCTCTACACGCGGCGAAGCTGGCTGTACGGCAGGGAAAGCCGGCGCTGGGCGCTGCTCGTCGAGCACTCCTTCGGCACACCGAGCTTCTCCGCGGAGGTGCCCGCCCCCGGCATGATGGCCGACGCGCACCTGCACTACTACCCGGGGGCCGCGCCACTGCGCGCACTGTGGGGCGAACGGCACGGCGCCGCAGAACCATTCACCACCTTCCCGATCGCAGCCGAAGCCGGCAGCATCACCGCCGCGCTCGATGCGCACGCGCGGGCGCTCGGCGCGGATCCGTGGCTGCGGTCGTGGCCGATCCTGCTCACCGACGTCGTACCGGTACCCACCGAAAATGGTTGGTATATAGCGGAATCCGGCGGTGCTGCGGTACCGGTTGTGCCGATCGAGCAGCCGTGGCGGCTACTCGGCGTGTCCGGCGGTCATCCGGTGACACTTGCCGCGGAGTGGACTGCCGATGGCCTTGTCCCGATCTCGGCGTTCACCGCGGGCGAAATCGTCGACGTGAGCGGCCAGGGACTCACCGCCCGCAGCGTCAGGAATTCGGCTGCCACGCAGTCGCCGAACGCCGCAGACCTGACCTCGGTCGCCTTGCTGGGCACCGCGCGTCGGGCCCCGGACCCGGCCCGGCTCGATCCACCGGTCGCGGCCGTGGCGGCCGAGCTGCGCTCCGAGCCTGCACTGCTGCTGCTCGAATCTGCCGCACTGCGTGACACTTTCGCGCGCGGCGGGGTGGCAGCGGGCACCGCAACCCCGCCCGAACCCGCCGAGGACGACACCCGGCGAGTACTGCCGAGGCTTGCGGCCTCCCGGCTGTCGCGCATGGTGGCCGACCGGTCACCGTTTCTGGCGGAATGGTTCGCCGCGGCCGCGCCGTACAACTACCGCGCCCCCGATGCACTGTGCGGACTATTACTGGAACACGCGAAAACGAACGCCGAGCTGCGCGAACCCCTTTTGCGCCTGGCCGGTGCGCGCGGTCGCTGGTTGGCGATACAGCATCCAGAGTGGCGAAACATGTTGCGGCACAGTGTGACAACTCCGGCTGCGGAGGTATGGCAGTTCGGCAGGCCGCCCGAGCGGCGGGACTGGCTCACCGATCTGCGCCGCCGCGACGCGGCCGCCGCGCTGGCGGCGCTGACCGCGGCGTGGCCGAAGGAATCCGGCCCGCTGAAAGCGGAGTTGCTCGCCGTCCTCGCCGAGGGGATTTCGGCGGCCGACGAGGCGCTGCTCGAGACGGCGTTGGACGATCGCCGCGCCGACGTCCGGCGCACCGCCGCCGGACTGCTCACCCTGCTGCCCGACTCGGCGTTCGCCCATCGGATGACGCGGCGCGCGACCCAATGGTTGAACACAATCTGGGCGCCTGCCGAAAACGGCTCGCTCCGTGCGCATCTCACCATCGAGTTGCCCGACGCACTCGACACCGCGGATCACCGGGACGGCATCGCCGACCGTACGGTGGAGTTCACCTACCGGTGGGGAGGCGGACCCGACGTGACCGCGGGCCGCGTCCGCCAGCTCGTCGCCGCGACGCCGCTGACGCACTGGGCGGCGGCGCTGGGTACGCCGAATAATCCGGCCACGCCGGAGCAGGTGACGCAGGCCGGCATCGCCGACCGGTTTCGGCAGCCGGTCTTCGACGGCTGGGTCGATGCCACACTGGCGCAGCACGATCCGGCGTGGGCCCGTGGCCTGTTCAACGCCGGCGTGCCGTCCGATCTCGCCATGCTGCGCCGCCGTGAGCTCTTCGCGCTGCTGCCGCTCGCCGACCGGACCACGCACCTGCTGCAACTGGACGGATCGTGGCTCTCGGAGATCGAGGCACTGTTGCCCGCTATGGGGCACCCGTGGCCGGAACCGTTGGCCCAGCATCTGATTCTGCTGCTGTTCGAGCGTGCGCGCGCCGCGTACCAGCCGCCGGGGACCAACCGCCCCGGCGCACACGGCGCGACGCCGAGCGCACACCGGTCGCTGCTCTCCGCAGCAGCCGCACACCTGCCGCTCGTCGCGGCCGCTGCGGTCACCGTGGTGGCCCGCCGTTGCGACGACCCCGCCTGGGAGCAGGCCTTCAACCAACTCGCCCACGACCTCAACCACCGCTCGATGATGCTCGAGGAGTTGCAGTGACCACCACCACCGTGTCCACCGAAGACACCACACCGGACCTGTTGCGCCCCCACGCCGAACAGGCATACGCCCACGAACTGCGGGCGCTGACCGCCATCGACGACCGCCAGCGCCCGCCCTCGTGGCGGCTCTCGCCCTGGGCGGTGGTCACCTATCTGCTCGGTGGCACGCTCGACGACGGCACCGTGATCACTCCGAAGTACGTCGGCCCGCGCCGACTCATGGAGGTCGCGGTGGCCACCCTGGCAACCGACCGGGCGCTGCTGCTGCTCGGTGTGCCCGGCACCGCCAAAACCTGGGTGTCGGAACATCTTTCGGCTGCTATCTGCGGCGAGTCGACGCTGCTGGTGCAGGGCACCTCCGGCACCGCGGAAGAAGCGATCCGCTACGGCTGGAACTACGCGCGACTGCTGGCAGAAGGGCCGAGCGAAGGCGCGATGGTGGCTTCGCCGGTGATGACCGCGATGAGTCGCGGCGCGATCGCCCGCATCGAAGAGCTCACCCGTATCCCCTCTGATGTGCAGGACGCGCTGATCACCGTGCTGTCGGAGAAGACGCTGCCGGTCCCCGAACTCGGCACCGAGGTGCAAGCCGCCAAGGGCTTCAACGTCATCGCCACCGCCAATGACCGCGACCGCGGCGTCAACGACCTGTCCTCGGCGCTGCGCCGCCGCTTCAATACCGTGGTGCTGCCGCTGCCTGCCAGCGAAGACGACGAGGTCGCCATCGTCACCCGTCGCGTGGAACAACTCGGCTCCGCGCTGGAACTGCCCACCATTCCCGCCGCCGCCGAGGAAGTGCGCCGCGTCGTACGCATCTTCCGGGAACTGCGCTCCGGCATCACCGCCGACGGCCGTACCAAGCTCAAGTCCCCGTCGGGCACCCTGTCCACCGCCGAAGCAATCTCGGTCATCACCAACGGCATCGCCCTGTCCGCACACTTCGGCGACGGCGTCCTGCGCGCCTCCGACATCGCGGGCGCCGTCCTCGGCTCGGTGATCAAGGACCCGGTCTCCGACGCCGTCGTCTGGACCGAATACCTGGAAGCCGTCGTCCGCGAACGCCCCGACTGGTCCGATTTCTACCGCGCCTGCCGCGACGTGAACGGGTGAGCCACACCGCCGAATCGGCGCAGCTCGGTGCTGCGACGGCCGGGATGTGCACACGGACAGAGATATTCGACCCGAGGTAGCAGGGTGACTCACACATACGTCGACACCGATACACACCCGGAAACCACAAGCCACACGGGATGCATCCGCGCATGCGGGCAACCGCACGAAATCGGTGCGCACAGCCCGGCCGGCGCGGCACGGAAACAAGGGGTAGCACCGTGATCCAGACGTATCCAGGCACTGA
Organism: Nocardia sp. NBC_01009; assembly: GCF_045208035.1. Classification (NCBI taxonomy): domain Bacteria; kingdom Bacillati; phylum Actinomycetota; class Actinomycetes; order Mycobacteriales; family Nocardiaceae; genus Nocardia; species Nocardia sp. NBC_01009. Next base: position 7,945,996 of record NZ_CP108695.1, read on the forward strand.
CACCAACGGACACACGGACACGAACGCGCAGGGCGGCGACGCATCGCAGGTCAGCGACGGACCAGTGACCCGAGTATTCGGCATCCGCCATCACGGGCCGGGTTCGGCCAAGTCGCTGCGCGCGGCGTTGGAGGCATTCCGGCCCGATGCGATCCTGATCGAAGGTCCTGCGGATGCCGATCCGCTGGTCGGTTATGTCGCCGCGGACGGGATGGCACCGCCGGTGGCGCTGCTCGCCTATGTGCCGGACACGCCGGCGAAGGCGGCGTTCTGGCCGTATGCGGTGTTCTCTCCGGAGTGGCAGGCGCTGCGGTATGCGGTGGAACACGGTGTGGCCGTGCGGTTCTGCGACCTGCCCGCTACCACCGTGCTCGCCCGCGACGACGAACCCGGTGATCACATCGACCCACTCGCCGAGTTGGCCGCGGCTGCTGGATACGACGACGCCGAACGCTGGTGGGATGCGGTGGTCGAATCGGCAGCCGACTCCACCGCTTTCGACGCGATCACGGAAGCGATGGGGGCAATCCGCGATGCACCCGCCGCAGGAACGCTCGGTGCCCGGACCGACTACAACGGACAACCGACCGAAGACGGCGCACCCGAAAGCGGCTCGGTTGCTGTCGAATCGGAGATCGCGCCACGAGTGCCGGTCGCGATCGACGAGCACACCCTGCGGCGTGAGGCGTACATGCGGCAGACGATGCGCAAGGCGCTCAAGGACGGAGCGCAACGGCTCGCGGTGGTCTGCGGTGCGTGGCATGCGCCCGCGTTGGTCGGCAAGCTCGGACCGGCGGCAGCGGATATGCGGCTGCTCAAGGGGTTGCCGAAGGTGAAGGCCACCGTGACCTGGGTGCCGTGGACGCATTCGCGGCTGGCCTCGGCGTCCGGCTATGGCGCGGGCATTACCTCGCCGGGCTGGTATCACCATCTGTTCACGCAGACCGAGCAGCCCATCGCCCGGTGGCTCACCAAGGTGGCCGGGGTGCTGCGGGCGCATGATCTGCCGGTCTCGAGTGCGCACATCATCGAAGCCGTCCGGCTGGCCGAGACTCTGGCCGTGCTGCGTGATCGTCCGCTTGCCGGCCTTTCCGAGGTCACCGAGGCGGTGCGTTCGGTGATGTGCGCGGGCGAGGAGACGATGGTCCGATTGATCGCCGCCGAACTCGTCGTCGGCGAGGCGCTCGGCGCCGTGCCGGAGGGCACGCCCACCGTGCCGCTCGACGCCGATCTGCGGGCCAAGATCAGAACACTGCGCATGAAGCAGGAGGCCGTGTCGCGGACCCTCGATCTGGACCTGCGCAAAGAACGGGAGGTCGATCGTTCCCGGCTGCTGCATCGGCTGCGCCTGCTCGGCATCGGTTGGGGCACACCGACCGCCGGGGAGGTGCGCAGCACCGGCACCTTCCGGGAAACCTGGACACTGGAATGGCGGCCGGAGTTCGCGGTCTCGATCATCGAGGCCTCCCGCTGGGGCACCACCATCCGCACCGCCGCCGAGTCGAAGATCCTCGATCTGGCCAACCGCGACGGCAGCACCGTCGCCGACCTCACCGCCGCGCTGGAAACGGCACTGCTGGCCGACCTCGGCGGCGCCACCGACGGCCTCATCTCCCGACTGGAATCGGTTGCGGCACTGGACCACGACGTGAGCCACCTGCTCGCCGCCCTGCCAGGTCTGGTCCGCACCCTGCGTTACGGCGATGTGCGCGGCACCGACACCAAGGCGCTCGTCCACGTCGCCGATGGTCTGCTGGTGCGCATCTGTGCGGGCCTCCCCGGCGCCGTCACCGGGCTGGACGCCGACGCCGCCGAGCAACTGCGCAGCCTCCTCGACGCAGCCCACACCGCCATCCACACCAGGGACGACGGCTGGGCCACCAAGGAGTGGCTCGCGGCGCTGCGCCGCCTCGCCGACCGCGACGATGTCCACGGCGCGCTGGTGGGCCGCGCGGTCCGGCTACTCTGCGACGCGGGCATCATCGATGAAACAGAGTCCGCGCGCAGGCTTTCCGCCGCACTGTCGATCGGTAACACCGCCGCTGCGAAGGCCGCCTGGATCGACGGTTTTCTCGGTGGACGCGGTCTCTTGCTCGTCCACGACCGAGAGTTGCTGCGCCTCATCGACGATTGGCTGCGCGAACTCGGCGACGACCAGTTCGTCGAGACACTCCCCCTGCTGCGCCGCACCTTCGGCGCTTTCGAATCGGGAGAACGACGTGCCATCGGCCAGGCCGTCCGCGACGGCGGCGCACTCCGCACCGACAACTCCGACAGCACATCCTTCGACGTGAACCGGGGGCTGATCGCCATGAACACGGTCGCCGAGATTCTGGGGGTCGCCGGATGAAAACCTCAGCACCACAACGATCTCAGGGCACGTGCCTCACTCGCGCCGCCCGAATCACCCCTCGCAGAACCCGGCCCGCTCGCAACACCCGAAGCACCATTCCCAGCACCCAACCCACCCAAACCACGGGCCACACCCCAACGACCGCCCACAAGACCCGAGCCGCGAGCGACACCAGAACCATCGTGAAGCCGCCGGATGAACCCTCGCAGCGGTATGTCCGTCGCGCGAACACCTCCGGCTCGGGCACCAGCACTTCGAACTACGTGACCAGACAAATGCGGACCATCGACTTCCCCGGAGTAACTGGATGAACGACATCGATGAAACACACTCCCGGCGTTGGCGTTTGGTGCTCGGCACCACTGCCGAACCGAGCCTCGGCGGCCTCGGGTCCGGCGATGACCAGGCGATGGACGCAGCATTGTCGGCCCTCTACAACACCGACGACACCACGTCGTCCGGTAAACGTGCGGCGGGCCTCGGCGGCTCGGCGCCGAAAGTCGCTCGCTGGCTCGGGGACATCCGCACCTATTTCCCGTCCACGGTCGTGGAGGTCATGCAGCGCGACGCGGTCGACCGGCTGAACCTGACCCAACTGCTGCTGGAACCCGAGCTGCTGGAAGCAGTCGAGCCCGACGTCCACCTCGTCGGCACGCTGCTGAGTCTCAATGGCGTGATGCCCGAAACCACCAAGGCGACAGCGCGCATGGTGGTGGAGAAGGTCGTCCGCGAGATCGAGCAGCGCATCGCCGCTCACACGCTCGCGGCCGTCTCCGGCGCGCTGAACCGCGCCGCCCGCATCGGCCGCCCACGCCTGCGCGATATCGACTGGGACCGGACCATCCGCAAGAACCTCGCGCACTACCTGCCCGAACACCGCACCGTGGTGCCCGAACGCCTCGTCGGCTACGGCCGCAAAGCCCAGGCGGTGCGCCGTGATGTGGTGCTGGCCATCGACCAATCCGGCTCGATGGCCTCGAGCGTGGTCTACGCATCGGTGTTCGGCGCGGTCCTCGCTTCGATGCGCGCGCTGAAGACGTCCCTGGTCGTCTTCGACACCGAAGTCGTCGACCTCACCGAACAACTCGCCGACCCCGTAGACGTCCTGTTCGGCACCCAGCTCGGCGGCGGCACCGACATCAACCGCGCCATCGCCTACTCCCAGTCACTCATCACCCGCCCCGCAGACACCCTCTTCGTCCTCATCTCCGACCTCTACGAAGGCGGCATCCGCAACGAAATGCTCCGCCGCGTCAACGCCATGAAGGAATCCGGCGTCCAGGTAGTAGTCCTGCTGGCCCTTTCGGATGAAGGAGCCCCCGCCTTCGACCATGACAACGCCGCCGCCCTGGCCGCGCTGGGCGTACCCGCCTTCGCCTGCACGCCCAACAAATTCCCCGACCTCCTGGCATTGGCCCTCGACCGAGGCGACATCCAATCCTGGGCCAACACCAACGCGGGCCAACCCTGACTCCCCCACGCCCGGAACAACACCGAGCGCCTCCTCGAGGTGGCGGCGGCCAAGTCTCGTTCGGTTGTCCTTGCCGAGCGGCACATAGCGGCGGCGGACTCTCGATGTTGCCGCAGTCATGTGACAGCCGTAGGCCAGCCGTCTTCGCCGACTTGGTAGAAGGTGCCGTCCGCATGATGAAGTATCGCGGGGCTGTCGTCGGAGGCGAGGGCGAGCTTGTGAGGAGTGTCCTCGTGAAAAAGGGCGAGTAGTGCCGCTACCGACGGAACAAGTTCCGCTCGCCGGGAATGGATTTCGAACATCCGGCTAGCCCTTCGTACCCGAGGCAGGCAGATCGGACGTGTCGAGTAGAGCGTGCCAGAAATCCTCACGCACCGCGTTCCACAGATCGAGGCAGCCGGGGAAGGCTTCTCGAACCGTCGCCAGATCCGGCGGCGCCAGCTCGTCGAATAACACCAAACCCGGCGCTCCCAGAGGCAACGGTTCCCGGCCCGGCCACCGATAGGCAGGGGAAGCATCGGCCCGATCCTGAACCCGCAGGATGCGAGCCCCCGAACGCACTAGCCGCCAGGTGGCAACCTTCCGGCCATCGGGTGATTCGCTGGTGCGCAACCGTTCTCGGCGCATCACCGCGCCTCCCTGTTCGTGCGCCCGATGCCGGGGGACGCCGCACCCCGGCACCGGGACGATTCGGCGAGCACGGCTGCTCCGCCCACTCACGTAGGGCGTACGCGAAGCGCTCGACCAGCTCGGCCGTCACGCCGACGTATGCGGTTGGTGGCCCGGTGAACGGGTCTCGTTGCGGAAGCTCACTATTCGGCATCTGCCGACCTCCGGGATTCGCCTGCGGCTGGGTGCGCCCGGCCCCTGACAACTCCTGACGAAGGGGAAGGGAGAGTCATCCCGGGCGCACAACCAGCACACCACCCCCACCCCGGGAAGGCCACATATCAACAGGAACTTTCCAGCAAAAACCCATGAAGTTCCATCAGAGATGTCAGTGTGGTTCCAATCGACAACCGAATTCTTGGAGGGGCAAGGATGGCAACCGGTTCCACACTTCCCAGGCGACTGCTCGGTCGCGAACTGCACGGCCTGCGAGAGAACGCGGGCATCACCATGGACGTAGCCAAAGCAGCTATCTCCGTTGGCAAACAGACGATTTGGCGCATGGAGACGGGGCAGCCGGTCAGGCTGCGGTTCATCGACATCGAGCGGCTGTGCCAGGTCTATGGTGCGACACCGGAGAAGACTCAGGTACTACTCGGCCTAACAGAGGAAGCGCAGGGCAAAGGTTGGTGGCACGCATACGGGGATGCGATCCCGAAGCACTTCGATCTGTACGTCGGACTGGAGGATGCTGCCGAGCGATTCAGTTCCTATCACACGAACCTGTTGCCTGGACTGCTGCAGATCCCCGAATACAGACGAGAGGTGATCCGGGCGGAGTTTCCCAACATGGAGACTGGGGAGGTGGAACGTCGAATCGAGCTGGCATCTCGACGACAAGCGCGGTTGAGCAACGACACGAATCCGATTGCTGTCCAGGTTGTTCTGGATGAATTGCCGCTGCATCGCCCGATCGGAGGTCCTTCGGTGATGGCGGCTCAGCTCCATCATCTTGCCGAGATCGGACAGCAGTTGGCGAATGTATCGGTACGGATCGTTCCCGCCGGAGTAGGCACACACCGAGGGTTGCTGGTCGGCCCTTTCGTGCTATTGGACTTTCCACGGCACCCAACTGCGAAGCTTACCGAGCCGCCGGTCGTCTACATCCAGGGCTTCACAGGCGCGCTGTACCTCGAGAAAGCAGACGAGGTACAGCAATACCGAAACGCCTATGCTGACGTTCAGCGCGTGGCAATGGATGAGGATGACAGCCGTCGACTCATCCTTGAGATAGCAAAGGAGTTGACCGGGTGAGCATCGATCTATCTGGGGCCCAGTGGTTCAAGAGCAGCCGCAGCAGTGGCTCTCAAGAATGCGTTGAGGTGGCGTTCCTCAACGGCGGTCACGTTGGCGTCCGAGACTCCAAGAATCCGGCCGGCGCAGCGCTGGTATTCACCCCCAGCGAGTGGGACGCCTTCACCACAGGCGTGAACGACGGCGAGTTCGACCGCCCTTAACCCTCCGCTCACAACGTAAGGCCCCAGCTCATTCATGTTGAGCTGGGGCTTTTCTAGCAGTTGAGACCCACATTCGGACAATCCAACTGCGCATACACGTGCAGCGCGCACCATGAAGTGACAGCGGCAGCGCAAACCTGCCGCGAGAGCTGCACGGGAGTACCAGCATGAATACTGATCTGTCCGAGGCGAAGTGGTTCAAGAGCAGCCGTAGCTCAGGGGGCAAGGAGTGCGTCGAAGTCGCATTCCTCGATCGCGGTCATGTCGGTGTTCGTGACTCGAAGAACCCGACCGGCCCGGCGCTGGTCTTCACCCCCAGCGAGTGGGACGCCTTCACCACAGGCGTGAACGACGGCGAGTTCGACCGCCCTTAACCTTCGCTGACAACGCAAATCCCCAGCTCATTTGTGCTGAGCTGGGGCATTTCTCGCAGTTCGGCCCGCCCGGTCCGGGCAGGCCGCCTGCGTGAGATCGTTCGGCGCGCATCGTTGGGATGACAATGGCGGCCGCTCGCGGAGGCCCCGAACTCCGCTGAATCTCTACCAACCGGTCTTGGCCCTGGACTACACGAATCCGGTCCCGGGCCAACAACTGCACAGCCGACACAGAGCCGACGGTCAGTACCCCGCCGACAAACTCACCATGCCTTTGATCGCGTCGATGAACTTATAGCGCATCCCATGATGGCATCGAGAGCACCCACGCCGAACCCCTTTCGAGACTGGTCAACAAAATCGGACAGCCGAGTGTCCGGCCCGCGTCGATATCGGTACGCGGGCACATGATCTCAGTTGTGTGACAGTCGGTCACACAACCGGCGGCGCGATCATCTGGTGATGGCCACTGTCGATTCCACCGGGCCCATCACGCCCCAGGCGGTCGCCGATTCCGGCACCACGAGCGGGTGTATCGCCGCCGCTGCCGCGAGCAGTGTGATCGCGACGATGGCGTCGAGCCAGTAGTGGTTACCGGTGCCGACCACCACCAGGGTGGTGATCACCGGATGCGCCAATGCCAGCCAGCGCCATGGGGTTCGGGTCGCGGCGACCACGGCGAAGGCGAGCAGCAGCGCCCATCCGACATGCAGTGACGGCATCGCCGCGAACTGATTCGACAGGCCGCCGGAATCGGGTGCGCCGTAGACCGATTGGCCGTGGACGGCGGCGAGGTCGACGAATCCGTACTGCGGCAGCATGCGCGGCGGCGCGAGTGGCATCAGCACATGCACCACCAGCGCGCCGCCGGTCAGCGCCACCATCAAGTTGCGGGTCCACCGGTAATGCTCGGGCCGGAAAGTCCACAGCCACAACAGCACCGCGACCGCGACGGTGAAATGCGCGGTGGCGTAATAAAAATTCGCGGGCACCGCGAGAAAACTCCGGTCGACGAAGATCGCCTGCACGGTCGTCTCCTCCGGCAGTCCGAGCCGGTCTTCGAAACCGAGTATGGCGTGCGCATTGCCCATCGCATGCATCGTGTCGTCGGCGGTGAACATGCGACCGACCCGATAGGCCAGATACAACACGGTGGTCAGCGCGAGCTGCCCGATCGCCTCACCGCCCCTGCCGTGCACAGCGGCCCGCACCCGTTCGGCCCTTTCGGCGAGCGCCGGCGGAAAACTCACGCCGGGACCACCGAAACCCACTGCCACCATCGCCAGCGGCTCCCTTCCTCATCGAAGCAGGCCACCATCTACAATTAAGCGGAGTAGCAACCTCCGCTTACCGTAGCATCACTATCTGCTTCGATTCACCGCTGTGTGACCGGAGAGACAAAGTTCCGGTCCTGGTGCGAAGCCCAGCGCATCAGCTACGTGGTGGCCGTGCCACGCAACCAGACCATTACGGTCACCGCGGGCTGCACCCGCGCCGATCACCTTGTCGCACAAGCGCCTTCGGATGCTGGAAGCGATTCAGCTGCGGTGCGGGAGCGAAGGGACCACGCAAGTTCGACTGGGCGGTGGCCTCGCTGCTGGCCGCTGCGTGGACCACTACCGCGGGCTGGAGCGGGTGGCTGCTGGCGCGCCGGGCACTGACACCCAACAGCAAAGGCGAGCTCGAAGTCGCCTGCTACCTGCGCTGCGCACCCAACGGCACCTCCGACGACGAACTCATCCGCGTCGCCGGCACCACTAAGCGCCGTTCGACGGAATGACCGCAGCCGATCCCTGGTCGGCGTGCCGCACGTGAGCCGGCGGGAGGATCTCCTACCCCGAACCCACCGTGCCGCAACCGGTTCCCGGCTCATACGGTGAGGGTGACGTCCGCTCCGCTGAACAGCAGGTCGGGCTTGCGTGCGCTCGCCGATGTCACCTCTTCCGACAGACGCGCCCGTGGCGCGAGTTCGCGCAACTCACGCAGGAACACCTCGATCGCCAGGTTGGCCAGTTGCTTACCGGGGCAGACGTGCTTGCCGAACCCGAAGGTCAGCGGCAGCTTGCCGCCACCACGCAGATCCAGCGGGTTCTGGAATGCCGCCGGATCGCGATTGGCGGCGGCGAACATGACCAGCACGGGCCCCGCCGCGAGTTCCGTGCCGCTGCGCAGAGTCATCGGTCGGACCGCGCGACGTTTCCATGCCACCAGGCCGGGGTCTAGTTGGAGCACCTTGACGGCGACCTGCGCGGCGGTGTTCTGATCCGCGAGCAGATCCCACCACTCCCGGCCCGGGTCACTCAGCAATCGCTGCACTCCCTGCTGAATGCTGCCACTCACGGTGTGCACGCCTGCCGCAAGGGAATTCGCCATGGCGGACACGGCGACGCGACGGGGAACGCCCGCGTCGCGCAGGCGGCTCGCGAAGCCGGTCACCCGGTGGCGCCGGCTGCGCTCGACGGTCTGGCCGCTCACCGTGAACAGCTGGCCGAGCGCCCCTACCGCCTCGGCCAGTTCGCGGCCACGCATCCGACGGCCGAGCAGCCCGGATTGCGCACCGCTCCACACCGCCACCTGCGGCCAGTCCGCTGAGGGCAGGCCGACGGCGGCACCGCCGACGCGCGCGGCGTAGGCGATCGACAGTGCCGTCACGTCCAGCCGCGACACGATCCCCTTATCGAGGCCATGCAGCGCATGGTGAAAGTGCTCCACCATGGCCTCGATCCGCTGTGGCCGCTCGTCCCGCGAAATCGTGAAATGCCCTGCCGGACCGGCCATGGTGTCCCACACCTGTTTGTGCAAGGTGTCGTCGGTCAGGTTTGCGGTCGCCTTGGCAGGCAGTGGAACCAGGTGCCGGAAGAAATGCGGAATCGCCCGTGGTGTGCCCGCGATTCGCGGGAATCCCACCAGTGGATCAAGCGAATTCCTGTTGGAGAGGGCGGGATCGGCCGCCTCCAGTACGTCGCGCACGTCGTCGTACTTCCAGATCATCCGCAGACCGGAGGAATGGAGATAGGTCGGATCAGGCCAGTCGTGCAGGCGCTCGTACCGTTCATCGCGTTCCTTGAACGACAACTCATTCGAAGTTTGCTCCGCAAACGGAAATTCCGGGACCATCCTGTGCACCTGCCGACCATCAAGTACCGCCGCAACCCGCACGATGCTACGTGGTCGCTATGTCGATGTCGCCGATGAGGACAGTGATCAGTGAATCGAGTGCACCGGCACCGCCCGGTGTTTCGGCCATCAGATGCCGGGCGGCGCTGGCGAATTGCAGCTGACTCTCCTGGATCCGGGACACGGTCTGTTCGTTCGCGTTCATCCGCGCCGTGATGTCGCGGCGGTGCTGGTAGATCTGATGTGTTACTCGGCCGAGACTGCGGCGACGCGGCGGTGGCGCGTCCATCCGCGGACGCCGATGGCCAGGGGCGCCAAGACGGTGAGGAACCCGGACACGGGCTCGAATACGAGACCGAACGCAGTGAGAACAGCGGTTGCGGCGAGGATCGGCGCTGGCACGTAGCCGCGGGTTCGCTCCGTATCGATCACGGCGATCCCGAAGCAGACGGCGGCAACTCCGAACGCGGTGAACCAGAACGAGAGCTCGGCCTGCTCGACACCGGCCGCCCATATGGCAACGCCGAGCGTGGTGTGGGCCGATCCGATGAAGACGAGCAGTGCGCCTGTGAGCGGGAACCTAGTTTTTGAATCCACATTCAGAAACCTTGCCTTAAGCTGTCCCGCGTGGCAAGACCCCGGCGATTCACCGATGATCAGGTCCTCGACGCGGCGCGCGATCTGCTCGCCGATCCGGCGACGACCCGGCCGAGCATCGCCGCGATCAGCGCCGCCTCCGGCATCCACACCGGGTCGATCTACGTGCGCTTCGCCTCCCGCGAAGAGTTGCTCGCCCGGCTGTGGCTGCGCTCGATCCGGCGCTTCCAGATCGGGATCATCGCCGCCCTCTCCGGGCCCGACCCGCTACTTGCCGCCGCGATGTACCTGACGCGGTACTGCCGTGAGCACCCCACCGAAGCCCGCGCGATGAAGATGTTCCGGCGCAACGAACTGCTCGAAGTGGGCACTGAGGAACTGCGCGCCGATATCGCCGCGGTCAACGACCGAATGGACGCGGCGCTGCGCGCCGCCGTCGTCGCGGAGTTCGGCGGCGCCGATGAGCACCGCATGGCGATCGCGGTGGCCGCCGTCAAAGCCATTCCCTACGGGCTCGTCCGCGAGTACATCGCGGGCGCGGTGCCCATTCCGGACTGGGTCGACGACGTCACCGCCACCGCGACGGCCGCCGTTGTCCACAAGTTACGCCCGACCGGCCGTTAGATCTGCCAGTACCGAGTGCCATTGCGGTACTGAGTGACACCGGCCGTCAGGGCGAAAAGCCCTACAGATCCGCAATGGCCGCCAGAGGCGGTGTGCGCGCCGCTCGGATGCCGGGCCACAGGGCCGCGAGGATGCCGACGACAGCCGAGCACACCAGGACGAGCACCAGTTGATTCCACGGGATCGCGATCTGATCGATGCCCAGGTCGCGCAGGGTGCGCAAGAATCCGACGCCGAGACCGAGGCCGAGCAGCATGCCGACGATCGCGCCGAACACCGCGATCAACATCGATTCCAGATAGATGGTCCTGCGCACCTGGGCACGCTGCATTCCGACCGCGCGCAGCATGCCGATCTCGCGACGTCGCTCCACCACCGACAACGCCAAGGTATTGACGATGCCGAGGATCGCGATCACCACCGCGAGCGCGAGCAGGCCGTAGAGGATCGCGAGCAACGTGTTGATCTGCTTGCCCTGCGCGCCCTTGAACTCCTCCGGGTCCTGGACCTGAACGACCACGAATTGCTCGGTCGCCTTTTCCAGGTCGGTGCGCATCTCGGTGAGGTCCGCGCCGGGCTTGGCCTTGATCAGCATCAGGAAATTGGTGCGGAAGTTGATCGGCATGGTCTCGTCGTACAGCTTGGGCGAGACCACCATCGGGCCGAGCAGCGGCGTCTTCTTGTAGATGCCCGTCACGGTCAGCTGAATCTTCTTCCCGTCCAGACTGACCACGGTGACCTGATTCCCGACCTTCCAACCCCGCTCGTCGGCCTCGTCCTCCGAGACCAGCATGTCGTGGTCGCCGAGGGTGTCGGTGCCGCGAATCACGTCGTAATTCAGCACTCGGTCGAGCGGCCCGTCCGGCGAGGTGCCGATGAGCTGATCGTCGCCGACCTTCAGGCCGACGCCCCGAATCCCGACCACATCGGCCACCTGCGGCACCGACTTGCGCACCGCGTCGCCCGCGCCGAGCGGCACCCCGATCAGCTGCGGCCCGGCCAGCACGTAGTCGGCCTTCACACCCTTGTCGACCAGCACGCTCACACTCGCCTTCGCCGATGCGCCGAGCATGCCGATCGCGGTCACCAGCATCAGCCCGAGGGTGAGCGCGAAAGCCGTTGCGGCCGTTCGGCGCGGATTGCGGGCGGCGTTGTTGCGCGCCATCCGCCCGATCGACCCGAACGGGCGAATCAGCACACCGAGCACCGCGACCACCGGCCGCGACACCGCAGGCGCGGCGAGCAGTACGGCCAAGATCAGCGCCAGCGCACCGATGCCCACCGTCAACGCGGCATTGCCGCCGGTGGATCGCGCACCGATCACCACGAGGACCACGCCTGCCACCGCAAGCACCGCACCACACAGGGTGCGCACCCGCAAGGAGTCACCGGCAGAAGCGAATTCCTCCCGCATCGCCTCGACGGGCGGGATTTTCGCGGCCCGCCGTGCGGGCGCATATGCGCTCACCAAGGTGACCAGCAGTCCGACGAGCATGCCGACCACGATCGTGCGCGGCCGCACCGCCATCGAACCGGTCGGCAAGCCGAGATCGAAAGCATTGAGCAGCGCGGAAAGTCCGAACGCCAGACCGATGCCGCCCGCCAAACCGATGGCGCTGCCGATCAATCCGATGACGAAGGCCTCCGCAACCACCGAACGCCCGACCTGCTGCCTGCTTGCTCCCACCGCCCGCAGCAGTGCCAATTCGCGCAGCCGCTGGGCCACGATCATCGAGAAGGTGTTGTAGATGATGAACGTGCCGACGATCAGCGCGATCGCACCGAAGGCGAGCAGGAAGTAATTGATGAAGTTCAGCGCGTTGGAGATTTCCTTCTTCAGATCGGCGCGCACCTGCTCGCCGTTCTGCACCTTGTAGTCCTTCAAGGTGGTCGACAGCTGGTCGCGCAGTTGGTCGCCCGGAATGCCCGCGGCGGCGATGTCGACGTAGGCGACGTGGGTGCCGTCGGTGAACAGCTTGCGCGCCTGGGTGTCGTCGAACAGCAGCCCGATGAAGCCGCCGGTATCGGAGGGCACCTGGTAGATGCCGCTCACCGTGACGTCGATGGGTGGACCGTGCGACGGGATGAGGATCTTGGTCTTGTCCCCCACCTTCAGGCCGGCGCGTTCCGCGCCACCGGTGTTGATGGCCATCTCGCCTTCGCGCGCGGGCGGGGCGCCCTCGACGAATGTGTCCGGTTCGGCGACCGCCTTGTCCGGCGGCAGATACGACCGCCCGAAGGTGGGCGCGCCACCGGTCTGCACGGCCTTCTTGCCGTCCGGATACAGCAGCACCACAGGACCGTTCACGCTCGGCGCGACGGCCCGGACCCCGGCTGTCCCGGCGATCTGGTCCACCACGCTCTGCGGAACGCCCAGGGCCTGCCGTTCCTTGGGACTCACCCGAACATCGACGCCCTTGGCCTGATTGGCGAAGATCCCATCGAAGGTGCGCTGCAGGGTGTCGGTGAACACGAACGAGCCCGCGATGAACGCGGTGCCGAGCACCACCGAGAGCACAGTCAGCGCCAAACGCACCTTGTGCGCGGCGAGATTGCGCAAGGCCACCTTGCGCATCGGACTACCGGCCATTACTGCTGCCCCTGCCTCGTGTGGGAGACCGAGCAGGCTCCGCTCACCGCGGCGCGACCATGTTTCATCGCGCCGACATCTGTCTTGTGGAACACCGGCAACCGGCGGACCCCGCCCAGCTCTGCGTGCTCGCGTCGCATCTCGCAGGCCCCGGTGAGTCGCGGAGCGTCCGGCAGGCTCGGCTCAGCGCCGCGTGACTGTCTCCCCCTCACGCCTGCTCCAGTGCCTTCATCTTGTCGAGCACCGATTCCGCGGTGGGATCGCGCAGCTCGTCGACGATCCGTCCGTCGGCGAGGAAGATCACTCGGTCGGCGTAGCCCGCGGCGTGCGGTTCGTGGGTGACGATGACGACCGTCTGCCCGAATTCGTCCACCGCGGCCCGCAGGATGTTCAGCACCTCCTCGGAGGCACGCGAGTCGAGATTGCCGGTCGGTTCGTCACCGAAGATGATCTCCGGCTTGCCCGCGAGCGCACGCGCACACGCAACCCGCTGCTGTTGTCCGCCCGACAGCTCGCTGGGCCGATGGGTGAGCCGGTCGGTCAGCCCGAGCCGCTCGAGCACCGTGTCCAGCCAGTCCTGGTCCGGCTTGCGGCCTGCGATGTCCAGCGGCAACGTGATGTTCTCCAGCGCCGTCAGCGTCGGCACCAGGTTGAACGCCTGGAACACGAAGCCGATCCGGTCGCGCCGCAGCCGGGTCATCTCCTTGTCCGACAGTCCCGGCAGATCGGTGTCGCCGATCCGCACGGTTCCAGAGCTGGCGCCGTCCAGACCTGCCAGGCAGTGCATCAGCGTCGACTTGCCGGAGCCCGACGGCCCCATGATCGCGGTGAACTCTCCCTTCGCGAACTCGACCGATACGCCGTCCAGCGCCCTGACCTGCGTATCTCCCGACCCGTAGACCTTCATCAGGTCGATGGCACGGGCCGCGATATCGGTCGGAACCGCGGTTTCGGCGGTGTCGGTAGCCACAGCGTGCGAAGTCATGCAGTCCAGTCTGTCTGCGATCGCGCGACCGCGCCATCGGGGAGAACCCCGATGACCTGAGTATCGATTCGCCCGACGCGGGGCAGCAGCTCCTACAAAATCGCCGGTTCGGTGTCGCGCAGTTGGTCGAGCATGGTGGTCAACGCGCCCGTGAGCCGGCCGGTATCGGTGGCAATCAGATCGAGGCCCGCCTCGGTGATGGCGCGGGTCATCGTCTGGTGGGTCAGCAGTCCGCGTCGGGTAGGAAAGACGAGGACGCGTCTGCGGTCGGTGTCGTCGACCTTGCGGTGGACCAGGTTCTCGGCGATCATCGCGTCGATGAGCCTGGTCAGGCTGGCGCCGGTGAGCAGGGTCGCCTCACCTAGGTGCGCCATCGGACGTCCGGTGCCTGCGGCCACCGCGGTCAGCACGTGCCAGCGTGCGACGGAGGTTTCGCCGAGGCAGGTCGCGACGGCGCGGTCCAATTCCTGCGACGCCCGGCGTACCAGTCGCGCCAGCTCCTCCAAGACGGCGGGGGCAGTGCTATCGTCCACCGCAGCACTATATAGACAACGCCGTATGGTATTGATTCAAATGGAAATATACGGTGGTGATTCCCTTGCCGCCCTCGGGTTTTCGTGGCCGTCGCGACACCGTTGACATTGCGCTGGTGGTGCCACTGAGCGGACCGGCGGGCTTGTTCGGCCCGTCCTGTGAGGCCTGCGCCACCCTCGCCGTCGACGACATCAATGCCGCGGGTGGCATTCTCGACCGCCCGATCCGGATACACGCCGTCGACGCGGGCGCGCCGCTGCCCGTACTTGCTGCGCAGATCGACCGCATGGTCGGCACTGGACTCGTCGACGGCGTCGTCGGCTGGCATCTGTCCAACGCCCGCAAGGTGATTACCCCGCAGACCGCCGGACGCGTGCCCTACATCTATACGACCTTCTATGAGGGCGGCGAGGATTCCGACGGCGTCTACATGGTCGGCGAGACCCCCGACCAGCAGCTCTTTCCGGCCCTGCGCTGGCTGCGCGCGGAACACGGCATCCGGCGCTGGTGCGTGATCGGCAATGATTACGTATGGCCACGCGAAACTGCACTAGCCACAAGGGAATTCGCTGCGACCATCGATATCGAGATAGTCGGCGATAGCTATATCCCGCTCGGCGGACGCAACTTCCGCAGAGCGCTCGACCTGATCGAACGCTCACCCGCGCAAGGTGTTCTGGTCTTCATGGTCGGCGCCGACTGCGCCGCCTTCAACCAGGCGTTCGCCAAGGCGGGCCTGGACGAGCACCGCCTGCGACTGAGCATGATGATCGGCGAAGATGTGCTGTACGCGGGCGGCCCCGAGAGCACTCACGGCTTGTATACCGCCAGTGGCTATTTCGAGAGCGTGGTCTCCGCCGAGAGCATGGACTTCGGCGCGAGATATCTCCGGCGGTTCGGCGCGTTCGCGCCGGCGCTGAACAATATCGGTGAATCCTGCTACGAGGGCATGCTGCTGTTCGCATCCCTGGCCGAGACCGCACGCAGTCTCGATCCGACTGCCATCGAAATCCGTTCCGCCGGTGTCAGTTACGGTGGTCCACGCGGTGAGGTCCGCGTCCGTGGCGCCCACACCACCCAACCGGTCTACCTCGCCGGCGCGGACGCACTCGACTTCGACGTGCTGGCCGAACTGACGATCTGATCCAGAACGGTCCCGACGACTCCACGATCAGTGGTGGCCGACCGCGCCGATCGAGGCGCGCAGGTCGGTGGGATCGGTGTTGGCCCCGCACAGGATCACGCCGACCCGCTCGCCTCGGCCAGGCCGATACGCGCCGGTCGAGAGCGCCGCAAGGGCCGTCGCCGAGCCGTGCTCGACCACGAGACCGTACCCCTCCCACAGAGATCGGCGGGCCCGGATGATCGCGTCGTCGTCGACGACCACCGACCGCACGTCCGCGCTCCTGGCCCAAGATAGGGCAGCAGCGGAAATACGGGGCGCGCCAAGAGAATCCGCGGCAATCGAGTCGATGTCCACGTCCAGGACGGCATCCGCCGCCAGCGCCGCATGCAGCGCGCAACTGCCTTCGGGCTCCGCGCCGACCACTCTGATACCGCGACCGTCGGCGACCGCGGCGACACCGGAGAACATGCCGCCCGCACCGACCGCAAGCACGATCGTGTCCAATTTCGGTATGGCGTTCAGGCATTCGAGCAGGATCGTGCCCGCGCCTGCCGAGGTCAGAGTGTCGTCGAAGGTGTAGGCGTCGATCGCGCCGGTGCGCGCCATGAACAGACCCGCGTTGTCCTGCACCTGCTCCTGGGTCCGGCCGAAAACGCGCACATCGGCGCCCAGTGCGCGCAGCCGATCGACCCTCGCCTTCGCTGCCGACTCCGCGAGGAAGATGGTGGCCGGAATACCGAACATTCGGGCCGCCCAAGCGAATCCGATGTCGGCATTGCGGCCGGTGGCCGAAACGATGCCCGCGTCGGGCACCGTGCCCGCAGCAAGCATGGCGGCGAGCAGATTAGCCGCACCCCGCGCCTTGAACGAGCCGGTGTGCTGCATGAATTCGAGCCCGAGGAAAACCTCCGCGCCGGGGGCGTACTCCGGGCCTGCTTCCATCACCGTGAGCGGTCGCACCAGCCCGGCGATTCGCTCGGCAGCGGCTTCTACATCCACCAGGGACGGGGTACAGATACCGATCACCCGGCAGCCTCCTCACGATCTATGGCCCCGTCGGGGACGTTAGACATGGAGGACGCCGGGCGGTATCGGGCATCTGCCCTAATTTGCCGAAGACTGCACCGTCCCCGACCTATTTCGATCGGGGACAGCGCGGCGAAAACCTACTATTTGGAAGTATCTGCGCTCCACCGATCCAGTGCAATGTAGGCGGGTTGCCACTGGTGGAAATAGGCGGCGCGGACCGGCTCCAGCAGCGGCGCAAGGACCGTGTCGACAGTCCGCTCGTCGGCGCCGTCGAGCAGCCACGGAATCAGTTGTGGCGCATCCGGTCCGATTCTGCTGCCGTGCAACTGGCCGAACGCCTGCCACTGCGGCAGTGTGACCGTGGCCTGGATCAATGGCAGCGCCTGCTTTTCTTCGTGTTCGAGGTGCCCGACCAGGACGGTGACCAGCGCATCGACCAGGTCGCCGAGGCGCTGCGAACCGCTCTCGCGATCGGCGAAGGCCGCCTCGATTGCCTCGATCAGCGGATCGACGGCGCCGTGCTCGGCTTCCATGGCGTCGAGCAACGCCAGCTCCGAGGGGCGCTGCGCCAACGTCTCGCGCATCACCGGCCAGAGCGCATCGTCCTCGGCGGTGTGGTGGATATGCAGGGATTTGGTGAACATCCGCCAGCCCGCCGCAGTCGACAGGATCTTGCGCGGGTCGTCGTCGATCCGGCTGGTGATCTTGGCGATCTGCTCCAGCTCGCGCCGCAGCGCGTGGTGCATGGCGTACATGGTGGTCATGTCGAGCGTGGCGCTCATGGTTACTCCTGATTGTCGAGCGTGAACTGCGGCCGGGCCGGTGGTGCGTGGTCAGCCCCAGTGAGTGCCCGCGGGTTCCTTGATGGTGGTGTTGATGCGGTTGAAGAAATTGGTGAGGGAGATGTTGAGCACGAGTGCGGCGAGCTGGTTTTCGTCGTATTGGTCGGCGACCGCGTCCCAGATCTCGTCGGGCACACCGTCTCCGGACTTGTCGGCGAGCCGGGTGACGACCTCGGTCAATGCCAGTGCGGCGCGTTCGGCCTCGGTGAACTCGGCGCTCTCGCGCCAGGCCGCGACCGCGAACAGCTTGTCGTCGCTGACACCCGCCTTGCGGCCGGTGCCGAGGTGCGAGGTGACACACGCGCTGCAACCGTTGATCTGGCTGGCGCGCAAGGCGACGATCTCGAGGAGGTCGGCAGCGAGTCCGCCCTGGTGGATGCCCTTGTAGATGGTGTTGATGCCCTTCATGGCGTCGGACAGCACCATCGCGGGGTTCTTCATACGTGCGGTCATGGTCGGGGTTCCTTGCGAGGAGTCGGGCTGGGACGAATCGATCGGGTCGGTGTGCGAGACGAGTGGCCAGTCGTTGGCCACCCGGCCCGCGAGGGTGAGGTAGTTGTCGAAGATGGCGAGGGCAACGCAGGCGATGATGTCGACGAGCTCCGCGTCCGCCAGCTCCGCGCCGGCCTGTGCGAGTTCTGCGTCGGTGACCGCGCCGCGGTGCCGCAACAGTGCGGCGGCGAAGCCGAGCACCGCCGCGTCCTTCGGGTCTTCGGCGGTACCCGCGCGAGCGTGATCGACCTCGTCTCGGCGCAGCCCGTTCAGGCGGGTCCCGACGAAGCTGTGCGCGGACAGGCCGTAGTCACAGCCGTTCTCCTGGGAGACGAGCACCCCGATGCGGGTGCGTGTCGCCGCCGGCAGGCCGCTGTCGCACATGGCCACAGCGAGGTCGAGATAGCCGCGCAATGCGACGGGGCTGTTGGCCATCGCCTTGGCGGCATTCGGCGTGATCCCGAACCGCTGTTGCGCTTCGGCGAACAGACGGCGGGTCGCACCTGTTGTTGCTTCCGGCTCGATCAGGGGGATGTGCGGCATGAACACACCTTCTTCGACCGAGTTGATACTTTGGCGATGCTTCGAAGATGGGTGTTCTATGGATGGCTTGGTTGGTGTTCGTTTCACGGTCCTCGGACCGGTCGAGGTCGTGGTGGACGGTCGCGCATTGCCCGCGGCACCGCGGCATCGTGCGGTTTTGGCCTGGTTGTTGCTCAATGCCGGGCGGGTGTACAGCAGCGAGCGACTGATCGACGCCGTCTGGGGCATGGAGCCGCCCGGCACCGCGCGCTCGCAAATTCATGCCGCGATGACCGCGATCCGCCGAGTGCTGCGGGAAGCGGGCATCGCCGAGGCACTGGAGAGCAAAGCCGCCGGATACGTCGTGACGCCCGAACCCGGGATGCTCGATCTCGATGAGTTCACCCGGCGGGTTGCCACAGCTCGGACACTGACAGCACAAGATCCGACGGCCGCGGTAGCCGAACTGCGGGCAGCGCTGTCACTGTGGCAGGGCGAGGCGCTGGCCGGCCTGAATGCCGACTACGTCGCCTCGGCGCGCCTACTGCTCGACGAGAAGCGAATCGCAGCCTTCGAGCAACTGGCCGAGATCGAGCTTTCACTCGGCAAACACGACCAACTGCTCGATGAGCTGCGGGCACAAGTCGCGGCGAATCCCTTGCGGGAGAAGCTATCCGCGCAGCTCATGCTCGCCCTGCACCGAGCGGGACGGCAGGCCGACGCACTCGCCGCCGCACGAAGCTTTCGGACGGTGCTCGCCGAACTGCAGGGGCTCGATCCGGGTAGCGCGTTCGTCGCGCTGGAACAGGCCGTGCTGCGCGACGACCCGACGACGCGGGCACCTGCGCTCCGGCGTTCGCCGAGCACCGCACCCGCGACTTCCGATCTCACGCTGTCTGGTTCCGTGACCTCCGGTTCCGGGGCTGCTGTGACCACACCGCCGGATTCGGAACCGGACGGTCCGGCACAGTCCCCGTCGGCGACCTTCACACCGACGCAATCGGAGTCCGCGCTGCACGGCGCACCGCGATCGGGTTCGACGACTGCGGTGCCGGAGCCGGCTCCGGCACTTCCTGCGGCAAGGTCGACCAGAGCGAACTTCCTCCCCTACGACATACCGGATTTCGCGGGCCGCAGCACCGAACTCGACCGCCTCATCGCCCCCCTCGACGACGCCTCGGTAACGATCCGCGCCATCGACGGCATGGCGGGTATCGGCAAGACCGCGCTGGCGGTTCACGTGGCGCATCGAGTGGCGCAACGCTTCCCCGACGGCCAGCTGTTCATCGATCTCCAGGCGCATTCGGCCGATCTCGAGCCGGTGGCGGCGGACGCGGCTCTGGAAATTCTCTTGCGCCAGTTGGGAATTCCTGACGAGAGCATCCCGACCTCGACGGTGGACCGTGGCGCGCTGTGGCGCGCGGAGCTGGCCGGACGCCGGGTGGTCGTCGTGTTCGACAACGCCGCGGATGCCGACCATGTCCGCCCGCTGCTGCCGAGCGCCGGTGCAAGTCTCCTACTCGTCACCAGCCGCAGGCGACTCGTCGATCTAGATGGTGCGCAAGCACTTTCGGTCGATCTGCTGCCCGCCGACGATGCCGTCGGACTGTTCGAGCGGATCGTCGGAGCCCGTGCGATCGCCGAACCACTGGCGGTGCTCGATGTGCTGCAACTGTGCGGCTTCCTACCGCTTGCCGTGCGGATCGCGGGGGCCCGGCTGCAGCATCGCCCGCGCTGGACGGTCGAGTATCTGGCCGGAAGACTGCGCGGCGAACGCCGTAGGCTCGCCGAATTGTCCACGGCCGAAAGGGGGGTCGCTGCCGCCTTCGCGCTGTCGTATCGCCAGCTGGAACCCGCGCACCGGCGCATGTTCCGCCTACTCGGCCTGCATCCCGGCCGCGATATCGATGCCGGTGCGGCAGCGGCGCTGGCCGAGGGCTCCGTCGATGATGCCGAAATGCTGTTGGAAGAGCTGCTGGACGCGCACGTCATCGCTCAGCACAAGCTCGGCCGCTACACCTTTCACGAGTTACTGCGCGAGCACGCCCGCGCTACCGCGGCCGAAGAAGAAACCGACGACAGCCGAAACATTGCCCGCACGCGCCTGTTGGAGCATTACCTGCACACGGCGCGCGTAGCCGTCGATCTGCTGTTCCACTACAGCACGCAACACCGTCGACCGCTGCCGGAGCCGAGCAGACCGATCGTTCCCTTCATCGACAATGCGGCAGCCGCCCGATGGTTGGATGCGGAACGCGAAAACCTCATTGCCACAGCAGGTTACGCCGTCGAACACGGCTCGCCCGCCTACGCGCGCGACGCGGCGGAAACTCTGCGCCCCTACCTCGACGGGCACTCCCGCCACACCGATGCCGCGCGCCTGCACACCGTCGGCCTCAGCGCCAGCAGGCAACTGTCGGACCGCAGCGGCGAAGCCCGTGCACTGACCGATCTCGGCTGGGCCCACTGGCGCGACGGCGACTTCGAACAGGCCGTCAGCCGATCTACTCGGGCACTGGAGGTATCTCGCGAGATCGGCGACCGTCTGCAGGAAGCTCGGGCACTGAATACCCTCGGCAATGTCGCCTGGCGTCGCCGCGACTACGACCTGGCTCGCCGAAACCTCGAGCACGCGCTGCAACTCGCGATCGAGGCCGATAACCAGGTCGGCGAAGCACACGTGCGTGGCAATCTCGGCATGGTCTTCGCGGCCGCCTCCCGCTACACCGAGGCCGAGGACCATCTCGACCGGGCTCTAGCGCTGCACAAGAAACTCGGCAACCAACGCGGCGAGGCGCTCCTGCTCAACAACCTCGGCGTCACCGCCCGCGGCACCGGACAATTCGAGCACTCCCTCGCCAACCACAGCCGCGCCAGGGACCTCTACCGCATGCTGGGCAACCCCGGCGACGAGGCCGCCGCCGTCAACGGCCTCGGCGAAACCGCCCGGTGCGGTGGCGATCCCAGCCAAGCCATCGCCGATCACACCACCGCGCTCGAACTCGCCGACGCGGCAAGCAACCTCCCCGAACAGGCCCGCGCCCACGACGGGCTGGCCCGGGCTCACCATGCTCTCGGCCGCCTGGACGAAGCCCGCGCGCACGGCAAGTCGGCACTCGAGCTCTACACCGAACTCGGTGTCCCGGAAGCCGGTGACATGCGCGCTTTCCTCGACTCCCTGCCCTGAATCCCGCGCACGGCGCCACGCTGGATACCGGATCGGGCCGACCCCGGCGAGCGCGGATCGAATGGTGCGGCGCTCATGCCTATGACTTTCGGAACTGCTCGATCATCGCGGCGTAGCCGTCGCCGCCGCGACCATGTGCCACCGCCCGGTCGGCCGGCATCTTGACGAGTGACCTCACGGAGGTCGAGGTGTTCCAGCAACGAGCACGGCTTGGGCGATCGAACCAGCATGGGCACCCGGTCGAGGACGCCGGGTGCCTCGCTATTCGAGGATGAGCAGCGCCGATTTCTCCAGGCGGTCGGCTATTTCGGAGTAGGAGGCATAACCCATCCCCGCGCGGACGAGTGCGCCCGCGTAGAGGAGTTCCAAGGATTCGACGACGTCCGGGTCGGCGTCGGGGCCGAGGGCGCGCAGCAGGCGTTTGCGGATTTCAGCGCCGATGCGGGCACGCAAATGCGCGACGTCGGGGTCACGGCCCAACAGCGCGCTGGTGACCGCCCCGGACAGTTCCTGTTCGTCGGCGACGAGCAGGGCGATATTGCGCAGCTCAGCGAGCACCCGGACCGTGGGGTCCGGGTCCTCGCTGACCGGCGCGGAGCTGGAAACCAAACGCCGCCAGAAGATCTCGGCGACGAGGTGTTCCTTGGAGGAGAAATAGGTGTATGCCGTGGCGGTGCCGACGCCGGCCGCCGCGGCGACCATGCGGATTGTCATCCCTGCAAAACCCTCGCGGGCAAGGACTTCCACCGCCGCTCTGGTGAGCTTGTCGACGGTGTCGGCCTGCTTCTCGGTGAGGCGGCGCCGGGTCGCCTCGAGGATGATGGACTCGCCTTCGGACATGTGTCTAGATCCTACTTGGCGGCGGCGAGGCCGGCGCGGCGGCCATAGAAGCTGCCGTCGCCGAGGGACGCGCCACTGACGTATCCGCCCGCGCAGAGACCCGAGGTGCAGCGTCCCGCGGCGAACAATCCGGCGATCGGCTCGCCCGACACGTGCAGCACCCGGGAGTCGAGGTCGGTGCGCAGACCGCCGAGGGTGAAGCCCGCGGTGAAACCGCGCATGTCGAAGGCCGCGAGCGGAGCGCCGATCGGCTGCACCCACTCTGCTTTCTTGCCGAGCAACGGATCCTTACCGTCGGCGGCGTGCAGGTTGTATGCGGCGACCGTGCCCTGCAATGTCAGCGTCGGCAGACCCATGTCCGCCTCGAGCTCGGCGACCGTCTCCGCGGCCCAGGTCGGCGGCTGCCGGAAGAAAGGAGTGGAAGTCTCGGTGGCGAGCGCGGCCTCGAGCGATTCCTCGTCGATGACCAGATACGCCTGATTGTCCTGCTGGATGAGCGTGGCCTGCCCGATCCGTCCCGGGTAGGTGTCCTCGGGGATGTAGCGCTGGCCGCGGCCGTTGACCAGGATGCCGCGCGCCATCATCTGCGGGTCGCCGAAGAATGCGACCTCGGTGGCGTCCATGTGCGCCAGCTCGGCGCCGAGGGCCTGGGCGAGGCGGATGCCGATGCCGTCGTGCTCCTCGATCGCGGCGGCAGGCCTGCCGATCAGCCGCGGCGCATAGCCCTCGATCATCTTCTGGTGGTAGGCGAAGCTGCCGGTGGCGAGGACGACACCGCGCTCGGCCCGGATGGCGATCTGCTTGCCGAACTGGGTGGCGAGCACACCGACGACGCGGTCGGTGTCATCGACGATCAAACGCCGGATCCTGGTGTCGTATTCGACGCGGACCCCGAGGCCGTCGGCGGTCTCGGCGAGCGGCTTCATCAGCATGTAGCCGCCGCTCTTCTGCCCGATGCGCTTATCCGCCATCTGCGGAACATGCCCGCGCGGTGCGGGTTTCGCGATCTCGTTGAACGGCGCGGCATTCTCGCCGCCGGAATACATCAGCCCCTCGTCGTGCGGCGGCTCCCAGCCCGGCTGACCCCAGAACGCCTCGCGGAACGGGACACCGCAGGAGACCAGCCAGTTGTAGTGCTCGACGCTGCCCTGGCAGTAGTCGGCGATCTTGGCCTTGTCGACGCCGGGGCCGAGCGCCGCGAGCAGAAACGCCTCCATATTCTCTGGAGTGTCCTCGAAACCGAGTGCCTGCTGCAGCGGGGTGCCGCCACCGAGGTAGATGAACCCGCCCGCCATCGCGGCCGCGCCGCCCCAGCCGCCGGTGCGTTCCAGGATCAGCACCTCGGCCCCGGCCCGCGCGGACTCGATCGCCGCGCACACCCCCGCAATGCCGTACCCGGCGACGACGACGTCGGCCTCCTTGTCCCACTCGGAGATCGCACTGGCACGCAGTGGCCGAATTGTCGTGGCATCAGACATGTTCCGTGTTCCTTACTGTTCTACTCGGTCGGACCGTGATGCGTTGTCGAGCTGTCCCGCTCGCTCACGGCAGGCGCCCCGACGGTCCTGTGCTGTCGACTACTGTGCCGTTTCGGGCGGCCCGGCGGGTCGAATCGGCAACTCGATCGCCCTACTCCGCCGCCGCGTCGGATCGCCCGTCCGTCGCTTCGGACTGCTCCGCGGCATCCGCCTGCTGTTTACGCGCGGCCTTTTTCTGCTGGCCGACGATGGTCCCCACCAGCAGGTCGAGCTTGGTGCCGTTGGGCCAGCCGACGTAATGGCAGAGGAACAGTGCGATCTCGTGCAACTGTTCCTCGGTGAGCTCTGCATTGCGCAGCGCCGCGCCGATCTGGATGCCCGCGGTGTCGATTGCGCCCTGGGCGGTCAGCGCGCCGAGCAGGATCAGTCTCCGGTCGCGCACGGTGAGCGCAGGGCGCGACCAGATATCGGCGAAGAGGTGATCGGCGGTGACGGCGAAGTGCGCGCCGGGGTAGTCCTGGAACTCGGTGCCGTAGACCTCGGCCATCTTGGCCAGCCCACGGCTACGGACGGACTCGGCCGCGGAGCCCTTCGACGGTTGATCGCTCATCGAGATTCCTTTTCTGATGCGGTAGCGGCAGCGCCGACGCCGAGTCCTGGTCCGAGTCGATCGAGGGCCAGTTCGGCGAGGGGCAGTTCGATACCGAGCCGGGCGCCCAATTCGAGGGCGAGGGTGAGGTCCTTTTCGCCGAGATCGCGGACGTGGCCGAGGATCGGCAGCCAGAAATCGCCCGGCTCGATCGGTGCGGTGCGGTTGCGCAGCATGATCGCGCCGGGGCCGCCGGTCACGGCATCGGAATGGCGCACGACCTTGCCGAGTGTGGTGATGTCCAGCTCTGCGGCCTCGGCGAGCCGCTGTGCTTCGGTGGCGGCGGTGAAGGCGACGAAGTGGAGTAGGTTGCGGGCCAATTTCATTCGGGTGCCCGCACCCACCGGGCCCGCGTGCACGACGAGATCGGCAAAACAGCCGAAGGGGCCACGGACCCGCTGGAATGCCGTGTCGCTGCCGCCGACCATGACGGCGAGCCGGCCGCGCTGCGCACCGGGCGCACCACCACTTACCGGTGCGTCCACCAGCTCGACGCCGCGTTCGGCGCACTGGCTCGCCAGCTCGACCGCGGTCCGATCGCTGATCGTGGAGTGCACGGCGACCACGGTTCCCGGCACAGCGGTGTGCAGGATCCCTGCCGGCCCCGCGACCACAGCACGGACCTGCTCGTCGTTCAGCACTGTCACCGAGATGACGGCAGCGTGCTGCGCGACCTGTGCCGCGCTGCCTGCCGCCTGCGCCCCCGACTCGAGGAACGGCTGGGCCGCGTCCGGCCGCATGTCACACACCGTGAGCCCGCCTGGCCACTCCAGCAGCCGCTTGGCCATCGGCGCGCCCATATTGCCGAGACCGATGAAGCCGACCCGGAATTCGGCAGCAGACCCGTTCGCTGTCTGCTCGGATCGCTCCGCACCCGCACCCGTGCTCATGACCGGAACACTTGTCCGCCGTCGACATTGAAGATCTGGCCGGTCACCCAGCTCGCCTCGTCCGAGAGCAGGTAGAGACAGGCGCCGACCAGGTCCTGCGGTGTCCCCATCCGTTTGAGCGGCAATCGGTTCACCATGTCGGTGACGATCGCCTCCGGTGTCACCGCCTTGGTGGCCTCGGTGTCTATCGGTCCGGGCGCGATGGCGTTGATACGAATCTTGGAGCCGCCCAGCTCGAAGGCCAGCTGCTGGGTGAGACCATTGACGCCGACCTTCGCGAGGCCGTAGAAGCTGGAGTATGTCCATGCGGCCGTGGAGGATTGGTTGACGATCGAGCCGCCACCGGCGGCCATCATGGGCTTCCACACCGCGCGGGTCATGTTCAGCGCGCCGTCCATGTTCACGCCCATGAACTTCTTGTAGTAGTCCCACGGAACCGTCAACAGCAGATTCAGCTTCATCTCGCCGTAGATGGCCGCATTGTTGACCAAGTGATTGATGCCGCCGAACTCGCCGACGGTGAATTCGGCCAGCGCCGTGGCGGATTCGGGTTCGGACACATCGACCTCACCGAACACCGCGGTACCGCCGTCGGCGACGATCTTCTTCGCGACCGCCTTTCCGCCTGCCACATTACGGTCGGCGACAACGACTTCGGCGCCCTCGGCGGCCAGCGCCTGCGCATACACCGCGCCGATCCCCTGTGCGGCACCGGTGACGATGACGGATCTTCCCGTGAAACGGGCCATGAAGTCAGCTCCTCTAGTCAGGCTCGGTAGGCGATCAGCTTGGTTTCCAGGTATTCCTCGAAGCCGGCGATGCCCATCTCTCGGCCGATACCGGACTGCTTGTATCCGCCGAACGGGGCGTCCGCGGAGTACCAGATGCCGCCGTTCACGCTCAGCGTCCCGGTGCGGACCCCCTCGGTGACGCGCCGAATCCGGTCCTGGTCGCTCCCCCAGACCGAACCCGACAGCCCGTACGGGGAATCGTTGGCGATCCGGATCGCGTCGTCGTCACCGTCGTAGGGGATCACCACCAGCACCGGACCGAAGATCTCCTCGCGGGCGACCGTCGAGGTGTTCGAGATGTCCGCGATCAGGGTCGGCTCGATGTAGAAGCCGCGCTCATGATTCGCCGGCCGCCCGCCGCCGGTGACAATGCGGCCACCCTCGGCGACGGCGATCTCCAGGTAGCGTTCGACGCGGGCCCGCTGCCGCTGCGAAATCAGCGGGCCGCAGATCGTGCGCGGATCCGCTGGATCACCGGGCACGATCCCACCCAATGTCGCCGCGGCAATCTGCACCGCGTCGTCGTAGGACGCACGTGGGACCAGCAGGCGAGTGGTGATGGCACAGCCCTGTCCGGCGTGCACACACACCGAAAAGGCCGCAACACCAACGGCAGCCGCGATATTCGCGTCGTCGAGCACAATGAACGCCGACTTGCCGCCGAGCTCGAGAAAGGCCTTCTTCAGCGTGGTCGCCGCCCCCGCCATCACCGCTTTCCCGGTCTGCGTCGAACCGGTGAAGCTGATCATGTCGACCCGTGGATCGGTGGTCAGTCGCGCGCCGATCGCATGGTCGGCGGAGGTGACGATATTGACGACGCCCGGTGGGATGTCGGTGTGCTCGGCGATCACCGCACCGACGGCCGCCGCACACCATGGCGTGTCGGGAGCGGGCTTGAGTACCAGCGTGCTTCCGGCCGCGAGCGCCGGTCCGAGTTTCGCGAAATTGATCTGGTGCGGAAAGTTCCATGGGGTGATCGCACCGACCACGCCGACCGCCTCTCTGCGCAGCAACCGGCGGGTTTTGATACCCATCGGCTCTGCGACGCCGAGATCCGTTTCCCAGCTGTAGGTTTCGGCGAGCGACGCGGAGTAGCCCAGGTCGGCGATCGGGCCCTCCAACTGCGGCCCCCTGGTCAGCATCGTCGGCGCGCCCGCCTCGGCGACGGTGATCTCCCGCAGCTCGTCGACGTGGGCTTGTAGCGCGGTGCGCAGCTGTTCGAGGCAGCGTGCGCGGAAGGCGTGATTGCGTGACCAGTCGGTGTCGTCGAACGCGGTGCGTGCGGCGGCGATGGCCGCGTCCATATCGCCGCCGCCTGCGTCAGCGGCCTGGCCGAGAACTTCCTCGGTCGCGGGGTTCACGGTGTCGAACACGCCGTCGGCGCCTGCCACCAGCTTGCCGCCGATGAGCAGGCGGGATTCCGTGTTGGGCAGGAGGCTGCTCATGAAGGGCTCCGATACTGTCTGGACACGTGTACGGAATATAGTCTCGGCGCCCGATGGCATGCAAGAACATGTTTCAGATTTGCCGTCGTTCGGGTAGCGATTCCCGGCCTCGAAGGCCATCCTGATACATCCCCGAAACCGCACCGCCAACCACGGACGAATCCCCAAGAATCGTTGTCGGGAGCATGCCTCAGTGGTACCGTCCAGACACATGTCCAGCTATGTGTCTCTCAACGGTGATGCGACAACTTTCACCGACGAGAACTCGTTATCGAATTTCGGGACGGCGCGATGACGGCGGCCTCATTGGAACCGTTGACGTTCGATCCATACGACTACCGATTCCATGAGGACCCCTACCCCACCTATCAGCGGCTGCGCACCGAAGCGCCGCTGTACTACAACGCCGAACTCGACTTCTGGGCACTGTCTCGACATGCCGATGTGACCGGCGCGTTCCGCGACAGCGTCCGGTTGTCGAGCGCCAACGGAGTGTCGCTCGATCCCGCCGCTTGGGGACCGCACGCACACCGGGTGATGTCGTTCCTGGCGATGGACGACCCACGGCACATGCGGATGCGCAGGCTCGTCTATAAGGGCTTCACGCCGAAGCGGGTCGCCGAAATGGCCGACCGCATCAAGGAACTGACACTGTCCTACCTCGAACCCGCCCTGGCCACGGGAACTTTCGACTGGATCGACGAGGTCGCGGGCAAGCTGCCGATGGACGTGATTTCCGAGCTCATGGGTGTGCCGGAACCCGATCGCGCCGAGATCCGCAGGCTGGCAGATCTGGTCGTGCACCGGGAGGACGGTGTGCTCGACGTCCCGATGCCCGCCGTGGCAGCCTCGATCCAGCTCATCGGCTACTACAGCGACATGGTTGCCGCGCGCAGGCGCTCCCCCGGCACCGACCTCACCTCGGCGCTCTTGGACGCCGACATCGACGGCGACACACTGTCGGACGAGGAGATCATCGGGTTCATGTTCCTGATGGTCGTCGCCGGCAACGAGACCACGACCAAACTGCTCGGAAACGCGCTGTACTGGGGTGCGAAGAACCCGGCGGAATACGCGCGGGTCGTCGCGGAGCCGGAACTGGTGACCGACTGGGTCGAAGAGACACTGCGTTACGACACCTCCAGTCAGATGGTCGCGCGCAGTGCCGCCGTCGACATCGACCAGCACGGCCACACCATTCCGGCGGGCGCCAAAGTGCTGCTGCTGATCGGCTCCGCCAATCGCGATCCCGAAGTGTTCACCGACGGCGACAGCTATCGCATCGGCCGCACCGACAAGGCCGGACTCGCCAGCTTCGGCGCAGGCGTCCATTTCTGTCTCGGCGCGCACCTGGCCCGGTTGGAAGCGGGAGTCGCACTGCGCGAATTCGTTTCGCGGGTCCGGTCCTATGACGTCGCCGATTCCGGCATCGTGCGGGTGCACTCGACGAACGTGCGCGGGTTCGCCCAACTTCCCATCGTCGTGGAGGCGAGATAGTGCCACGTTTCGAACCCCATCCCGTGCGCAGGCCCGCCCTCGTCGCCGGTGCGTCCTCCGGCATCGGCGCTGCCACCGCGGTCGCGCTCGCCGAACTCGGGCACCCCGTCGCGCTCGGTGCGCGCCGCACCGACCAATGCGAGGCGCTGGCGCAGAAGATCCGCGACAGCGGCGGCGAGGCCTTCGCACACCAGCTGGATGTCACCGATCCCACCTCGATCGATGCCTTCGTGACCGCGGCCGAGGCGGCGCTCGGCCCCACCGAAATCCTCGTCTCCGGTGCGGGCGACATCGAATTCGGCCCGGTCCACGACATGGCACCGGATCGGTTTCTTCAGCAGGTGCAGGTACACCTCGGCGGCGCGCACCGGCTCGCGCATCGGGTGCTGCCCGGCATGATCGCCCGGCGGCGCGGCGATGTCGTCGTGATCAGCTCCGACTGCGCCGTCGAGCCACGCCCGCACACCGGCGCCTACAGCGCCGCGAAAGCCGGACTCGAAGCCATGGTCGGGCAAATGCGGATGGAACTGGAGGGCAGCGGCATCCGCGCCTGCCTCGTGCGGCCCGGCCCGACCTTGACCGGCATGGGGATGAACTCCACCCCTGAAGTGATCGGGCCGATGCTGGAGGCCTGGAAGACCTGGGGATTCGCCCGCCACGGATACATGCTGCGCGCCGCCGACCTGGCCGCCGCGGTGGTTGCGGTGGTCTCCACACCGCGTGGTGCGCACCTGGTGCTCGTCGAGGTCCAGCCCGAAGCGCCGCTACTGCCGATCCCGGACAGCGCCCCGAACGAGCAAGGCAGGAGCGAGCAGTGAGGATCATCGCCGATCTCGACCTGTGCCAGGGGCACGCCGTCTGCCAGGACGAGGCACCGGAAACCTTCACCGTGCCCAAGCGCGGAAAGGTGGAAATCACCGATCCGACACCCGACGCGGACACAGCCGCGGATGTCGAGCGCGCCGTCCGCTACTGCCCGACACAGGCCCTGTCGATCATTGCGGACGAGCCCGCAGCAGGCACGAAAGGAACACCGTAATGCCAGGTTTCGAACGCAGCGAGCTCGACGAGATGGTCCGGCGCTGGGTGCTGGAGAACCAGCGCTGCGAGGACAAAGGCGATTGGAAGCCGCTCGCCGAGATGTACACCGAGGACGCCACCTATGGCTGGAACTACGGCCCCACTCAGGAATTCATGGCGGTCGGACGCGAGGAGATCCGGGTGCTCGCCCTCGGCCAGGAAATGGACGGGCTGGAGGGCTGGTCCTACCCGTATCAGGAGTTCGTGATCGACGAGCGCAGCGGCAGCGTGATCGGCTTCTGGAAACAGGTGGCCGATGCCAAGCGGCCCGATGGGCGTAACTACAGCCCGGAGGGCATCGGCGGCAGCTGGTTCCGCTACGGCGGCGACTACCAATGGTCCTGGCAGCGTGACTTTTTCGACCTCGGCAATGTCTCGCAGTTGTTCTTGGAGATGATCGCCGGCAATGCGCTGTTGCCCGGTATGCAGAAGCGGATCCAGCGATCGATGTCCGGCAAGCCACTACCCGGCTGGTACAAAGTCGGCGAAGCGCCGGTTCCCCTGTGGTGACGGCCATGTCGCGCAGCAGCTTCGACCACCTGTCGAGGGCAGCGCTGGCCGCATTGCTGCCGGAATTGCTGCTGTGCGGCCAACTGATCGACAGATCCGGCCTGCCGCATGCCATCGCGGCGTTCGGCCGCGACGGCATGACGGCGATCGCCATCGAGGAGTGGCAGCTCGCCAGCCCCGTCTACACCCGTCGCATGCAACGCGCGCTCGGCTTCGTCGGCGACGATGTCGCGACCATCTTCAAAGGGCTGCAACTCGATATCGGCGCGCCGCCGCAGTTCATGGACTTCCGATTCCGCGTCGAGGACCGCGAACACGGGGAATTCTGGCTGGATCATTGCGGTGCGCTGATGGATGTCGAGCCGATGGGCGAGGATTTCGTGGTGGCGATGTGCCACACCATCGAGGATCCGACCTTCGACGCGACGGCGCTGGCGACCAACGCGCACGCGCAGATTCGGCCGATTCACCGCCCACCGCGCAGGCCCGCCGACCGGCATCCCATGTGCGCGTGGACCGTCACCATCGACCCGGCCAATGTCGCACCACCTGCGCCGCGCTATGCAGAACTGGTGGCGGCGTCCGCGGCAGCCGGTGTCGAGCTCGGTGCGATCGACACCGACGACCCGGGCCGGGCGGACTATTCCGGTCCGCTGCTCAGTGATCTCCGTTTCGCCGACTTCTCGAAATCGGCATTGGTGCGGATTGCCGACGAGGTGTGTCTGCAACACCATCTGCTGACCCTGGGATTCATGATCGCAGTGCGCTCGAGGCTCGGTGCCGATGCCGCTTCGGCTGCTGACACCACTTCCGGTGGTGCCGGTGGCGGCGGCGCTGCCGGTGCGGGTGGCGGTGGCGGTGGCGGTGGCGGTGGCGGTGGCGAGGATGCTTCCGGTGCCCGTGCCGGTGGCCCTTCCAGCAGTGATAGCGCGATGGAGCTCGGCCGCAAGCACTTCACCGGCATCGCGGGCATCAGCTCCGAACGCATCCGTGCCGTGCTCGGGATCGGTGATGATCCCGCCGCACTCGCCGAGGTGCTGCGGCTGCATCCGGCCTGGAACCCGCTGCCCTACACCGGCGTCGAGATCACCGAGACCGGCGACACCGTGCTGCTGCATATTCCGCATCGGAGCGACGCCGTAGCCGACGGCGCGTGGCCCGCGATGATCGACGCCGACCACCTCGCGCCATTGGATGCCATGGCCAGGGGCGTGAACCCGCGCTTCGCCACCCGCGCCGTCGCCACCGACGACCACGGCTGGACCGTCGAAATGGCGCTCGCCCCACAACCATTTCGCGAGGCGACCGAGGTGACGCTCACCCGATACAGCACCGGCGCGTCCTTCACCTTCACCGACCGCGGCATACCGCTGCCGCTCACCGTGCTCTGACGCGCGCCCCGAAAGAGTGAATTGCCATGTCCTGCAACTTCGCCGACCTGTTCGAGCACGCCGTCGACGCTATATCCGACCGGGTCGCGCTGATCGAGGGCGACCGCGTGCTCACCTTCCGCGAACTCGACGAACAGGCCGATCGACTGGCCGACCACCTCGCCTCGGTGGACGTCGCCCCCGGCACGCACATCGGCTTTCAGATGCACAACGGCATCGACAGCTACTACAAGGACGAGGAGAAGACCGGCAGGCTGTTCAAGACCGTCGACGGCACCCGGATGGTGGTCACCGACGATCGAGCTCGGGCCGAGCGGGACGGGTCGGTCACCCTGATCGGCCGCGGCAACATGGTCGTCGATACCGGCGGCGAGAAGGTGTTCGTCGAAGAGGTCGACAGCGTGGTGAAGGCACACGAGTCGATTTACGACGCGGTGGTGATCGGGGTGCCGCACGAGCGCTGGGGCCAGCAGGTGGCCGCGGTGGTCTCGGTGGCCGCAGCCGAGACGGTCGATTTCGCCGCGCTGGAGAGCCATGTGCGCCGGCACCTCGCGGGCTACAAAGTTCCGAGGCAGATCTGGATCGCCCCGGCGATATCGCGAGCGCCGAGCGGAAAGCCCGACTACCGCTGGGCGAAGGAGTACTCGGCGGGTCGCGCCGGATCACCAGACGGGCCTTTGATGTGGTCTATCTGCGCGAACAGCCTGGTCACGACAACGAGAACGTGTTCTAATTCGGACGTATCCGCCGTTGTCCTTGGGAGAATCCGATGAGCACAACCGAAACGACCACAGAGTCGGCGAGCGCCCTGCCCGCCCGGATCACCGAGGCGTTGATCGGCAGGCTGACCGGGATGGTCGCCGCCGACGATGCCGCAGCGCCGTACCAGATGATCGAGGTCTACACCGGAGCGGTGGTCGGCGAACTACCGCAGTCGACGCCCGCGGACATCGCCGCCGCCTACGCGACCGCCCGCGCCGCACAGAAAGAATGGGCCGCGTGGCCGCTGCGGCGCAGACTGCGTGTTTTCGAGCGCGCGCACGAACTGTTGCTGGACGAGCACGAAACCATCGCCGACCTCATCCAGATCGGCTGCGGCAAGACCCGCCGCATGGCCGTCGAGGAATCCTGCGACGTACCGATGGTCATCAGCCACTACCTCAAGACCGCAAAGCGGGTGCTGCGGCCGGTCCGGCGCGGCGGCCCGATGCCATTGCTGACCGGCTCCACCGAACAACACCGCCCGAAAGGCGTCGTCGCAGTCATCGCGCCGTGGAATTTCCCGTTCGCGATCGCGCTGTCGGATGCGATGCCCGCGTTGATGGCGGGCAACGGCGTCGTCCTCAAGCCGGACAACAAGACCGCACTGTGCGCGCTGTTCGGAGTGGAACTGCTCTATCGCGCCGGGCTGCCACGCGGACTGTTCCAAGTCGTCTGCGGCGAAGGCCCCGAGGTGGGCCCGACGCTGATCGATAACGCCGACTTCGTGATGTTCACCGGCTCGACCGCGACCGGCCGGATCGTCGGCGAAGGCGCGGGCCGCAACCTGATCGGTTGCAGCCTGGAACTGGGCGGCAAGAACCCGATGATCGTGCTCGACGACGCGAATCTCGACGACGTCATTCCGGGCGCGGCATTCGCGGTGTTCGCGAACTCCGGCCAGGCTTGTATGCACATCGAACGGATCTACGTGCACGATCGCCACTACGACGAATTCGTGCGCCGATTGGTCACGGCGGCAGAAGAATTGGGTTCGAAGATCGGCGCGGCCTACGACTACACACCGGAATTCGGCTCGCTGGTGTCGGTCGAGCACATGAAACGCGTCGCGGCCCATGTGGACGACGCCCGCGCGAAGGGCGCCACGGTGCTGACCGGCGGCAAAGCGCGCCCGGACATCGGACCCGCCTTCTACGAGCCGACCGTGCTGACCGACGTCACACCCGAGATGACGCACGCGACCATGGAAACCTTCGGCCCGGTGGTCAGCGTGTACCGGTTCAGCGACGAGCAGGAGGCGATCCGGCTCGCCAACGACACCAACTATGGCCTGAACGCGAGCGTGTGGAGCCGAAACCTGGCCCACGCCAACCGCATTGCCGATCAGTTGGAAGCCGGCAACATCAATATCAACGACGGCTTCGTTGCTACCTATGCCGCCAAGGCCACACCGTCGGGCGGCGTGAAGCAGTCCGGCGTCGGCACCCGACACGGTGATCAAGGCCTGCTCAAGTACACCGACACCGTGAACGTCGGCGTCCAGAAGCGTCAGGTGCTCAACGCCCGTGCGGGCATGCCCTACGAGAAGCAACTGAAGATCACCCTGACGACGCTGCGGCTCATGCGCCGAACCCGGCTGCGCTGAGCGCATCTCGTTCCATCCCCCGAGGAGGCGACCATGACGGCATTGCCGGCAGGCTTCGATTTCACCGACCCCGCGCTGTGGGAAAACCGGAGGCCGGTCGAGGAATTCGCATGGCTGCGCCGCACCGCGCCGGTGTGGTGGAACGCGCAATCCGACAACACCTCGGGCGGCTTCCGCGACGGCGGGTACTGGGTGGTCAGCAAACTCGACGACGTCAAGGAGATCTCGCGGAATCCGGAACTGTTCTCCTCCCAGGAGAAGGGATCCATCATCCGGCTGCCCAATGACACCACTCCGGAGCAGATGGCGGTGACCGGTGCGCTGCTGGTGAATATGGATCCGCCCAAGCACACCAAGACGCGGCGGATCGTGTCCAAAGGATTCACCCCGCGTGCGGTGGAGAGTCTGCGGGCGGCCTTGACCGAACGCGCCGCCGCCATCGTGAACGCGGCCAAGAAGTCCGGCGGCGGTGATTTCGTCCAGCAGGTTGCCGTCGAACTGCCGCTGCAGGCGATCGCGGAATTGCTCGGCGTCCCGGAGGCCGATCGGCGCAAGCTCTTCGACTGGACCAATCAGACCCTCAACTACGACGACCCGCAGTACGGCGACACCACCTCGGCCTCCACCATGGCCTCGGCCGAACTGCTCGGCTACGCCTGGAACATGGCCGAGCAGCGCCGCGGCTGCCCGGCCGAGGACATCGTCAGCCAACTGGTCAATGCCGACGTCGACGGTGAGCACCTAGGCTCCGACGAGTTCGGGTTCTTCGTGATCCTGCTCGCGGTGGCGGGCAACGAGACCACCCGCAATGCCATCACCCATGGCATGAAGGCGTTCGTGGACAACCCCGAGCAATGGGAGCTCTACCAGCAGCAGCGACCGCGGACCGCGCCCGACGAGATCGTCCGCTGGGCCACCCCCGTCACGGCCTTCCAGCGCACCGCGACACAGGACACCGCGCTCGGGGGCCGGCAGATCAAGAAGGGACAGCGGCTGGGGCTCTTCTACAGCTCGGCGAACTTCGACGAAGACGCCTTCGACGACCCCTTCACCTTCGATGTGCTGCGCAACCCGAACCCGCACGTCGGCTTCGGCGGCACCGGTGCGCACTACTGCGTCGGTGCGAACCTGGCGCGCCTGGAGATCGACCTGATGTTCAACGCCATCGCCGATGTGATGCCCAAGATCACGCAGGTGTCGGATCCGGTACGGTTGCGCTCGGGGTGGATAAACGGAATCAAGAAGTGGCAGGTGCGATACGAGTGAGCCTTCGAAATATTCCATTGCGCACGCTGTCCGGCGACGCGACGACCCTGGGCGAGCTCGCCGGGGACCACGCTGTGCTGCTGGTCAACGTGGCTTCGAAGTGCGGGCTGACGCCGCAGTATTCCGGGCTGGTCGAGCTGCAGAAGACCTACGGACCGCGCGGATTCACCGTGATCGGGGTGCCGAGCAACCAGTTCATGGGTCAGGAACCCGGCACGGCCGAGGAGATCCAGGAATTCTGCTCCACCACCTACGGTGTGGATTTCCCGCTGCTCGAGAAGACCGACGTCAACGGCGAGGACCGGCACCCGCTCTACAGCGAGCTGGTCGACACCGCGGACGCGGAGGGCACCAGCGGTGACATCCAGTGGAACTTCGAGAAGTTCCTCATCGATCGGGACGGCAAGGTGGTCGGCCGGTTCCGGCCACGGACCGAACCCGACTCCGCGGCAGTCATCAACGCCATCGAGGCGGCTCTGTAAACATCTTTCGGCCGAGCCGGAATCGAGGGTGACGCACCGCTCGACTCCGGCTTTGCTGTGTCTATGCCATGGCGAAGCGCAGCAGGGCCTGCTTGTCACCCTGCTTGATCTGGCCCTTGCGGTTGAGGACTTCCAACTGCCAGCCCGCGCCGGAGCGGAAGGCCCGTGCGACCGCATTGGCGTTGTCGTTGCCCAGCAGCGACGGCCAGATGTCGGCGACCTGTTCGGCGCTGCCGCCGGTCGCGTCGTACACCTTGAACGAAATGTTGTTGGCCTTCTCGAACGAGCTGCCCTTCTTGAAGGCAGCGGCCACGAACACGATGGCGTCGATGCCGCCGGGCACATCGGCGAAAGTGACGTGCACCGATTCGTCGTCGCCGGAGGCGGCGCCGGTCTGCTCGTCACCGGTGTGCTGGACCGAGCCGTTGCCCATCGGGTCCAGGGAGTCCAGGCCGGCGAAACGCACCGGCTCCGCGCCTTGCATGAGGATGGCGATCAGATCCAGGTCCACCCCGCGTTTGCGGCGCAGCAGCCCCATCGCACCGCCACTCGTGCCCGCCGACGGATCCCAGCTCACCCCGACCGTCAGTTTGGTGATGCCGTTGAGATCCGCGGCGCCATCTTCTTTTTTGAGCGTGATCATGCGTTTCACAGTACAAGCTGATCCGTATCCCGATGCGGCGCAGAAGTTCCTGCTCACACCCGCGCAAGGTGTGCGCCGTCTAGGGCTTTTGACGCCTGCGGTAGCGGACGGTGCACGGCTGCTGTAGCTGCACCACCATCTTGCTGTGATCGTTGCGGTAGCTGTCGGAGGGCTGGGCCATCTCGAACTCCCAGTCGCGCAACAGGATCGAGAAAATGGCCTTCAGCTGCATCAGCGCGAACGCCGCGCCGACACAGCGATGCCGTCCCGCGCCGAACGGAATCCACGTCCAGCGGTTGACGATGTCTTCCTGATTGGGGTCGATATAGCGGTCCGGATCGAAGTCCTCCGGGTTCGGGAAGTCCTCGGGGATGCGGTTGGAGATGGCGGGAGTGGCGGCGACCAGGTCGCCTTCCGCGATCCGATGCCCGCACACCTCGAATTCGCCCTTGGCGACACGCATCAGGATGATCAGCGGTGGATGCAGTCGCAGTGTCTCTTTCAGCACGGCCTCGAGCTGTGGAATCCGGCGCAGCGCGGCGAAACTGACTTCCGAACCGTCGGCGTACAGTTCGTCGAGCTCATCGACAACCCTGGTCAGCAGGTCAGGATGCCGGAGTAGTTCGATCACCGTCCAGGCCGCGGTGCCGGAGGTGGTGTGGTGACCCGCGAACATCATCGAGATGAACATGCCGGTGATCTCGCTGGCGCTGAAGCGCGGATTGCCGTGCTCGTCGGTGATGGTGATCAGGATGTCGAGCATGTCGCGATCCGTTTTGTGCGCAGGCGGGTTCGCGACGCGGCCGTCCATGATGCCCTGTACCAGGTCGACGAGTTCGCGGCGCGCCTCGTCGCGGCGGCGGAAGCTTTCGATCGGCGCGTAGGGGTCCACGTAGGCCAGTGCGTCGGTGCCCCGCTCCAGATCGTGGTAGAGCCGCGCGAAGCGGTCGTCGAGTTCGTCACGGAATCTGGTCCCGATCAGGCAGGCCGAGGACGTGTAGATGGTCAGTTCGGCAAAGAAATCGAGCAGGTCGATCTCGCCGGCGTCGCCCCAGCGCGCGAGCATCCGCTCCACCTCGCGCTCGATCGTCGCGGCGTGCCCGCGCATCTGCTCACCGCGTAGCGCCTGGTTGTGCAGCATCTCTTTGCGCCGCTCGGGGCTGGCGTCGAAGACAACGCCCGCGCCGAAGATCGGTTTCATGAACGGGTAGGCAGCGCCCTGATCCAGATCCTCGTCGCCGGAGCGGAAGAAGAACTCGTTGGCCTCGGCGCCCGACAGCATGATGACGCGCCGTCCGGCCAGGTCGAACGACCCGACATCGCCGCATTCGGCCCGGACTCGGCGCATCAAGGCCAGTGGATCGACCCGAAATTCGTCGAGGTGGCCGTGTTCGTGCTCGCCTCCGGAAACCCGCCGTGGTTTGACCAGGGTCATTGGAAATCCTCCCGGTATAGCTGTCCGGACGTACGATGGACACGTGTCTGGACAGTACTACGACACGTAAGGCCGGGCAAGCAATCCGGTACCGCGAGCGGGGCAACGACGCGCCCCTCTCCAGGCAGGTGAGTAATGCATTCGAAGCAACAGACCGATGGGCCGCGATTGGTAATCGCCCGAAGCATCTGGCGGGCATTACGCTGGAAAGTTGCCGGTGCTGCACTGATTCTCTCGATGGCCATCGTCATTGCCACTGTGCTGTCGATGTATTCGGGCAGGTACATCTCGACCGCGTCGGTCACCGTCGACGCGCCGCGCGCCGGACTGGTGCTCGACCCCGATGCCAGGGTGAAGTACCGCGGCGTCGAGATCGGCCGGGTGGCGGCGGTCTCCCGAGCGGAGGACCGGGCGCGGCTGCGGCTGGATCTCGACCCCGAGTTGCTGCGGCTCGTCCCGGACAACGCGAGGGTGGACATCCACTCCACCACCGTCTTCGGTGCGAAGTATGTGAATTTCCTTGTTCCGGAACACCCTTCGGGCCGTCCACTTCGACCCGGCGCGCAGGTGAGGGCCGAGGCGGTCACTGTCGAGTTCAATACGCTGTTCGACCATCTCGCCGACCTCCTTGCGAAGGTCGAGCCCGGCAAGCTCAACGTCGCCATGAATGCACTGAGCACCGCATTGCAAGCGCGCGGCGACAAGCTCGGCGAGACACTGGCGCACACGGATTCCTATCTGCGCGAGATCAATCCGAGCCTGCCCGCGCTGCGACGGGATCTGACCGCCACGGCCGATGTCACCGGCCTGTACGCCGACACCGTCGGAGATCTGTTGCGCACGGCGGAAAATACCACCACCACGAGTGCGACGATCACCGACCGACAGTCGGATCTCGACGTGGTACTGCTGAACCTCGTCGGCGTCACGGACACCACGGGTAGTGTGCTCCGGCAGAGCGAACCGTCGTTGATTGCGTCGCTCCAGCTCCTCCGTCCGACGACCGCGTTGCTGTATGCCTATGCGCCAGGGCTGGATTGCGTCGTCAACGCACTCGGCAAACTCATGCCCCTCGCCGAGGAGATCTTCGGCGGCAGATACCCGGGCGCGTACTTCAACTCGAACTTCATGTACGGCGCAGAGCCGTATCAGTACCCGGACGACCTGCCCAAGGTGAACGCCACCGGCGGCCCGCACTGCGAAGGCGTGAACGACAGGGTGCCCGGCAGCCACTCCGACTACGTCGTCACCGACACCGGCGAAGGTCGGCCGTTCATACCGTCGACCACTGTGCATCCGAACAGCCCACCGGTGTTCGAGCTGCTGTTCGCGGGACTGCCGGGGATGGGTGGGCGGTAGCTCGACGCTCGGCAGTGAGGCTGTACCGGCTGAGCGAAAACCACTGCTCCGCAGCTCGGCGGTCTGGGATGTTGTGCATCCCAGTTCTACTTGGCACCGCTGGGGGGCGAGCTCGGTTTACCGAATCCAGTGCACGCTACCCAGTATCGGCCGCACTCCACTGGTTTACTGGGCAGTGCTGGGCACGTCAGGTGGGGTCCCCGACTTTCTCTTCCGCAGCTTTTGGAGGCAGGCAACAGCTTCCAGCGTGCGGACTGGCTGTGGTGCCGTTCTCGAGCACTTCTCTCACAAGGGCAGAGAAGCGGTGATCGAGCGTAGTCATAATGCGGTTGCCGAAGGGCCGGAAAGCCACCATTTGACTACGCTCGATCACCAAAGTGCTTGGAACGCAACCACAGCCAGTCCTCACGCTGGAAGCTGTGTGCCTGACTACGCAGGCTGCGGAAGAGAAAGCCGGGTACGGCACACGACGTGCCCAGCACTGCCCGGTAGAACAGTGGGCGGCACACCCTCCTCGGACAGGCCTCCAACTGCGCGGCATTAACGCCAACGACTCCCCTGTCCGCATCCTAAGTCTGCGAGATACCGCGAGTTACTGCACGCCGCTATTTCACGCTACGGGTCATATGACCCAGTCGAAGGCTTCGGCTTTCGAGCGCGCACCCTCGACGGTGCGGGAGCGGTTGGGTTCGCCGAGGTCTGTCAGGAGATCTTCGGAGAGTTCGACCAGGGCGGCCAAGGTGGTGGGGGTGAACCAGGTGGGGCGGGTGGCGAAGAGGATGTCTTCGGTGGAGGTGTTGCCGCTGGCGCCGGGGGCGAAGGGGCAGCCGCCCAGACCGCCTAGTGAGCCGTCGACCATGGTGGCGCCTGCTCCGAGCGCGGCGAGGGTGTTGGCTACACCCATGCCCCAGGTGTCGTGGCCGTGGAAGACGATGCGGCGGTGCGGGGTTCGGTCGCGGACCGCGGAGATGAGGGCGGTTACCTGAGCCGGGTCGGCCTGGCCGAGGGTGTCGGCGATGACGATGTCGGTAGCGCCTTCGGTGCGCGGGTCGTTGGCGATGGCGAGGACTCGTTCGGGATCTACCGGGCCGTCGAACGGGCAGCTGAAGCTGGTGGCCAGGCAGAGTTGGATTTCGCCGCCCGCTTCGTGGGCGAGGCGGACCGCGTCGGGCATGGCCGCGACGCTGTCCTCGGTGCTGCGGCCGATATTCGCCTTGTTGTGCGCGTCCGAAGCGGAGAAGCAGTATTGGAAGTTGCGCACGCCGGCGGCCGCCGCTTTTTCGACGTGCCGGGGTGTGGCCACCCAGACCCAGCAGTGTCGCAGCTCTTCGGGAGTCAGCGCCGCGATGAGGTCCGTAGTGTTGGCCATCGGTGGCACCAGATCCGGGCGGGCCATGGAGCCGATCTCCAGAGCGGGCACACCGAGCGCGAGCAGGCGCCGGACGATGTCGACCTTGTGCTCCACCGCAAGCACCTTGCCGGTGAGCTGAAGTCCGTCGCGCAGCGTCACATCGCGCAGCACCGACTCGGTCAGCACCGTCATTTCTTCTCGCGCACTTCCTGCGGCACGCACATCACGCCACCGCACGGCTTCCCGTTCCCCACCGCCGGGTTGGGATGCACGGTGGGTCGGCGAGGTGTCGGGGCGCGCAGCTCATATGCCGAACGCCCAGGTGGCCGCCTGCGGCCATACACCCGACGAGTCATGAGGCCTCCAGTACAAGCACTGCGCGATTGTCCCTCACGACGCCTCCCTGTGTCTCGCGGGAGGTCCCGCGCTCGGCCGGCACCACCGTTGCGTGATCATTTCTCATGACTGCCGCACGTTCGTGACGCGCACGTTCGCAGTCGGCGTTTTCATAGGGAGCGGACGTGCGGTAAGCGGTCTGCGTCGATGGTGACGAGATGGGCACGCAATCCGCCGGCCGACACCCGCTGGAAGCGGTCGATCGGGTTCGGTGTTCCTTGTCGTGTACGCGCACCATCATCCATATCCGGCGGCTGGAAGAGCCGCATCTGTTCGACCACGCTCCCCTCGCGGGAGCGCACTCGGGACGTGCGGCGGTCATGACCCCTCCAGCGCATCGATATCGGCGTCGCTCATGCCGAGCAGTTCCGACAGCACCTCGCGTGTGTGCGCACCGAGATCGGGGCCGACATTGCGGATGGGCAGCGACTGCTCGCCGATCACCGGGACAATGCCGGTGAAACCGACCGTTT
Organism: Nocardia sp. NBC_01009; assembly: GCF_045208035.1. Lineage (NCBI taxonomy): Bacteria > Bacillati > Actinomycetota > Actinomycetes > Mycobacteriales > Nocardiaceae > Nocardia > Nocardia sp. NBC_01009. Next base: position 7,988,306 of record NZ_CP108695.1, read on the forward strand.
TCGGTTGCGAGGCGCCGACATCCACGGGGAAGGGCTGGATCATGTTGCGAGCTTTGTACTGTTCGTCGGCGACGATGTCGGCGGCGGTGTAGATAGGGCCGCACGGAATGGCGGCCGCCTCGAGCAGCTTCAGGGCCTCTTCGCGGGTATGGATGACCGTCCACTCGGCGATCGAGGCGTCCAGCCGCTCACGGTTGCGCCAGCGGCCCGCGTTGTCCTGCAGATCGGGGTCGGCGGCCAGGTCCGGGCGGCCGATCACAGCCATATAGCGCTGGAAGATGGCGTCACCGTTGCCGCCGATGATGATGCTGACGCCGTCGCGGCACGGGTAGGCGTTGCTCGGTGCGATGCCTTCCATTCGGCCGCCGGCGCGTTCCCGGTTGATGCCGTAGGCAAGGTAGTCCGGCACCAGCGATTCCATCACCGACAGAATCGCCTCGTTGAGGGCGACATCGATGATGCGCTCACCGAGCGGAATCGACTCGGCCCGCTGCGTGCGCTGGAACAGCGCCATCACCGTGCCGAATGCCGCGTAGATCCCCGCGATGGAATCACCGATGGAGACGCCGGTACGCACCGGCGGCCGATCCGGGTCGCCGACGAGTTCGCGCAGGCCACCGACGGCCTCGGCGACGGCGGCGAAGCCGGGCCGCGACGCCATCGGCCCGGTCTGCCCGTACGCGGAGATGCGGGTGATCACCAGATCGGGATTGACCTCGTTCAACACCTCGGGCCCGAGACCCCATTTCTCGAGCATGCCCGGCCGGAAATTCTCCAGTAGCACATCGCACCGGCGGATCAGATCGAGCACAATGCCACGCCCCGCCTCGGTGCGTAGATCAAGGGTGATCGACTTCTTGTTGCGATTGACGGTGCGATACAGCATCGAGGTGTCGCCGCCATAGAGCCGCCAGTTGCGCAACTCGTCCCCGACCTTGGGCCGCTCCACCTTGATGACCTCGGCGCCGAAGTCACCGAGGATGCGTCCCGCGGTCGGCGCGGCGATGTAATTGCCGAGTTCGAGGACGCGCACCCCGTCCAACGGCCCAATACTCATGGCCACCAGTGTGGCCTATCCCCATCTCCACCACCCGCCGACCCGACGCGCGAGTGGCACACAGCTGCGGCAAACGTCGGGAGACCCTTCGAGGGCTGCGTCACTCGATCCTCCACCACCGGCCAGACAGCCAGGTCGCCCGCCCGGCGCCCGGCGACACCGGACAGCGATCGGGGCCCTCGACCCGGACCACGAGCTTGGCAGGCAGTTCGCTCGCCCCACCGCGTCCGCCCACCCGGCGACCGGCACCTCGCGGCGAACGTCGAGAGGCCCCCTCAACGATGTGCCACTCGACGATCGACTCGGACCGGCCCCGGGCGGGGGTTCGGGTGTAGTTGTGGCTGCGCGTGTCAGGAGGCCAGGCGCACCGGCTCGTCGATGGTCGAGTAGTGCTCGGCGTTGCCGGCGAGGATGGTGCTCGCGGTGCCGTCGACGCCGACGGGGACGTCACCGGCGAGGGTGATGCGGGTCAGCTTGCGGGGCTGGTCGTCGTAGTCGTCGATGGCGTAGTGCTGGGTGGCGCGGTTGTCCCAGATGGCGACGTCACCGGGGGCCCAGTTCCAGCGGGTGGTGTTTTCCAGCCGGGTCACCCGGTCCTGGAACAGGCGGAAGAGGGCCTGCGACTCGGTGCTGGACAGGCCGACGAAATGCTTCACGAAGTGGCCGACCAGCAGGGCGCGCTCGCCGGTCTCGGGGTGCACCCGCACCACCGGGTGCTCGGTCTCGTAGTAGCTCGACTGGAACTCGGCACGGTAGGCCTCGGTGTTGGGGGTCGACTTGTCGAGGTTGCGGGCGGCGTAGTCGTAGACGTTGGTGTGCACGGCGCGCAGGTTCTCGGCCAGCCGCTTGAGCGGCTCGGGCAACGAGTTGTATGCGGCGACGGTGGAGGCCCAGGTGGTCGAACCGCCGTAGGGCGGCAGGTGCACCGCGCGCAGGATCGAGGCCTTCGGGATCCGGTCGACGAAGGTGACGTCGGTGTGCCAGCTGTTGGCGCGGCCGTGCTCGGAATCGATGGCCAGGCTCTTGACGCCGTGCGAGGTGACCGTCGGGTGCGGCGTGGTCGGGCTGCCGAGCAGCTCCGCGAAGGCGTACTGCCCGTCCTCGTCCAGGTGGTCCTGGCCGCGGAAGAAGATCACCTTGTGCTCGAGCAGTGCACGCCGGATCACCTCGACCGTCGCCGAGTCCAGGTCGCCGCCGAGCCGGACATTGTCGACCTGAGCACCGATGTGGGCACCGAGCTTGGTCACCGAGGTGGTAGCGGGAGTGGCGTAGTCGACCGTCATGAGATCACCTTCGCTGTTCGAGGCTGATTGATGCGCTGTTGAGCACATCACTCGAACTGCCCCGCCAACCAGGGTTTCCGTCGCCATGATCACAATTGCATTGCGCGCGCAATAGGCGCTCGCGCGGCGTCAGCTCACATGTTCACGCAGGTAGGCGAGATCGTCGGCGACGCCTTCCGCGGGGGTTTCGAGGATTACCGGAGCGTCGGCGGTGCGGCACACCTCGGCGAGCAGCTGCGGGTCGATGGTGCCGTCGGCGAAGTTGGCGTGCCGGTCGGCGCCGGAATCGAACTCGTCGCGCGAAGAGTTCAAGTGCACCAGGTCGATTCGACCGGTGATCGCCTTGATCCGTTCGACGACGCCGACGAGCTCTTCGCCGCCCGCCCAGGCGTGGCAGGTGTCGAGGCAGAAGCCCGCGCCGTATTCGCCGACCGCGTCCCACAGCCGGGCAATCGAATCGAAATGCCTGGCCATGGCATGGTTTCCGCCCGCGGTGTTCTCGATCAGAATGGGCACCGCGAAGCCACCCTTGTCCTGCTGGCGTTCGAACAGCTTGCGCCAGTTATCGATTCCGGTGTCGATCTCGGCATCGGAGCGGACGTGGCCGCCGTGCACGACCAGGCCGAAGGCGCCGAGATCCGCCGCGGCTTTCGCCTGCTGCGCCACCGCGTTGCGCGAGGGCATCCGCAGCCGGTTGTTCAGACTCGCCACATTGATTTGATATGACGAGTGCACGACCACGTCGATCGGACTCGCGAGGATCTCCTCGGTCCGCGGATGTGGGGTCGGCTTGTCCCAGCTCTGTGGATCGACGACGAACAGCTGGATGACATCGGCGCCGAGTTTCTCACCGAAACCGATCGGATCGCTGTCGAGCCGGACGTGTGCTCCAATGCGCATGGGGCCACTTTATCGACTGGCACCGACAAGCCGGGAGCAACCGATACATAGGCCGAATGACCGCACAACGAGTCTGTTGCATCGAGGCGGCGCATAGAGATACATCGGTAGGATCCAGGTGCTCGACCCGATGAGGGGGGTGAATCCACTGTGTTGCGCAAAGGCGACGTCTTCGCGGGCTATGCCATCCAGCGCGTGCTCGGCCAAGGCGGCATGGGCACCGTCTATCTGGCCAAGCATCCGCGGCTGCCGCGGCTGACCGCGTTGAAGCTGCTGAACCCGGAGCTCTACAGCGACACCGAAATCCGCGGCCGCTTCGAGCGCGAGGCCGACCTGGTCGCCCGGCTCGACCATCCCAATATCGTGACCGTCTACGACCGAGGCGCGGAGGACGAACAGCTATGGATCTCCATGCAGTTCGTTCCTGGGGCCGACGCGTCCTGCGCGGATGTGAATGTGCTCGCGCCGGGTCGAGCGGTGCAAATCGTGGGCGACACGGCCAAGGCATTGGATTTCGCGCACGCCAACGGCGTGCTGCACCGTGACGTGAAACCGGCGAACATCCTGCTGGCCAAAGCGCCGATCGGACAGCCCGAACGGGTGCTGCTCACCGATTTCGGCATCGCAGGTGTGCGCGACAGCGACACCACGCTGAGCTCGGCAGGCTCGATCACCGCCACCCTCGCTTATGCCGCACCCGAACAGTTGCTCGGGCTGCCACTGGACGATCGGGCCGATCAATACGCGCTCGCATGCACCTTGTTCTGGATGCTGACCGGCGTCGGACCGTACTCCGGCGGCAATCCGGCCGCGGTCATCAACGGCCATCTCTACGGACCGGTGCCGTCGGTATGCCACACCAGGCCGGGCATTCCACCCGCACTGGAGGGAGTACTCGCGCGGGCGCTGGCCAAACGATCGACAGACCGGTTCGGCAGCTGCTCGGAGTTCGCGGCAGCGGCACGATGGGCGCTCTCGTCCAGCGGACCGCAATACCCGCACCCTCCGAACGGATCGGCGCACACCGCACACCCCGCACCTGGCCGACCGCCGGTCGGTACGACGCCGCCACATCACGCGCCGACCAACCATCTGCCACCACACCCTGCATCCCAGCACGGCCCGCCATCACACCACGCCGCGCCGTACGGCCTGCCGCCTCATCACGCCGCACCACACCACGCACCGCAACAGCCTGCATGGGCGTCCCCCACGCAACCGCGGGCCGCTCCGACGCACACGGCATCTCCTGCCACGCAACAGCAGTCCACGCCACCACACCCCACACCGCTGCAGGCGACAACGGCGTATACAGCGCACCCGCAAGCCGTTTCACCACACGTCGTGTCTCCTACCGCGCAGCAATTCACACCGCCGCAGGCCACAACGGCATACGCCGCGCACCCGCAGTCCGAGCCACCGCGCCGTGCGTCTCCTGCCGCGCACCGGCCCGTGCCGATGCCATCCGAAACCCGAGCTCCACAAGATAATTCGGTGCCGGCTGACCATTCGGCACCGCATGGGACCGAGAATTCGCCGCAGGCCGTGGTGATGCCGACATCCCTGACATCCCCCACCCCCTCGGCACCACACAGCACCGAGGTGTCGCCCGCGCAACCGGGGCAGGCAGGGAACGCCATGGCGGCCGGCGCCGTCGGAACGCCGCCGAGCTCGGCGGCACCGCGGATGCCGCTGCCACCGCGACGGAATCCGCGTCCGGGAACCATTGCGCTACCCGATATTCGGGCGCGACCGGCCAGGTCGACGCCGCCCGATTCGGCGCGGCGCGGCGGGCGGCAACCGCCCGAACCACCTCCTCCGCCATAGCTTTTCGCTATAAAATGGGTGAGCTCGGGCTGCCCGAATACTGCTAAGGTTTCGATGTTTTTCGCGCACGGGTCGGGCCGATCGCGCGTTCTTATGCTGTACGTCTGCGCATCGGTGGGTCCCGATGCGTGGCGGGAAGTGGAGCAGACATGCTGGCCAGCGGTGACGTTTTCGCCGGCTATGTCATCGATCGGCAACTGGGTCGCGGTGGCATGGGTTCGGTCTACCTGGCGAAACATCCGCGGCTACCGCGGATGACGGCGCTGAAGCTGTTGAACAGAGAGATGTTCTTCGACAAGGAGGTGCGGGCGCGGTTCGAACGGGAGGCGGATCTGGTCGCCCAGCTCGATCACCCCAATATCGTCACGGTGTACGACCGCGGCCTCGACGACGAGCAGCTGTGGATCTCGATGCAGTACATCGACGGCATCGACGCCGCGTCGGTGGATCCCAAGACACTGCCGCCGGAGCGGGCGGTGCAGATCATCAAGGAGACCGCGGACGCGCTCGACTACGCCCACGGTATGGGCGTGCTGCACCGCGACGTGAAGCCCGCGAACATCCTGCTGGCCCGCTCGGGCGCGGGACGCGGCGAACGGGTGTACCTGACCGACTTCGGCATCGCCCGGCTGCGCGACGACACCGGCCATCTCACCCAGACCGGCACCTTCACCGCGACGCTCGCCTACGCCTCACCCGAGCAGCTGACCGGCGCCACACTGGACCACCGATCAGATCAGTATTCGCTGGCCTGCTCATTGTTCTGGCTGTTCACCGGCACCGGGCCCTTCGCCGCGACCAACCCGGCCGCGGTGATCCAGGGACACCTGCAGGCCGCGCCGCCCGCGCTCAGCAGCGCCCGCCCCGGACTGCCCTACGCGCTGGACAGCGTCCTGGCCAGGGCCATGGCCAAGCGACCGGAGGACAGGTACGCCTCCTGTTCGGAGTTCGCGGCCGCCGCACGCCACGCCCTCACCAATCCGAGCGTGCCGTCGATGCCGGTGGTCGGCGGGCCCCGCCCCGTCACCGGGCCCGCCGTTCCCCTGACCGGCGGACCTCGTCCGCAGACCGCACCGCCGATTCCTGTGACGGGAACACCTTTTCCGGTGGCCAACGGGCCGGGTCCGCGCACGAGCGGGGCACACCCGCTCACCGGATCGCCTGTCGCCAACACCCCGCCGCGCACGCAGGTGCCGCCTCCCATGCAGACCGGCCCGGCCCAGCAGCAGCCGAACCCGTACCAGCAGCCCACATTCGGTTTCCACACGCCACCCGGACCGCCGAATGGTGGTGGCGTGCGGCCGATCCCACCCGGTCAACCGCCGCGACACAAGTCCAACACCGGACTCATCATCGGGATCAGCCTCGGCGTCGTGGTGCTGATCCTGGTGGTTCTCGGCATTATCGGAGCCGTCACCGACGATTCGTCTTCGACCGGCAGCACCAGCACATCCACGTCGTCCTCGTCGAGCAACAGCGGCACGGCGACTCCGAGCATCGAAGCGATCAGCACCGAATTCGGGCGCATGGTGCCCACGTCCAAGTCCGGCGATACCGGCTACAACGGAGCTCATTGCATCGACGCCGATTCGACCTCGCCGTCGCCGCCGACCACCGGTTCACCGGATTTCGGCAAGTGGCTCTACGAGTGGGATTGCTACGGCGGTGGTGAGACCGCCGACCCGGACCCCTTTTACACGATCTTCGTCTACGAATCCGCCGCTGACGTGCAGGCCATGGTCGACGCCCTGCCGACGAACACCAAGTCGACCGACACCAACGGCGGCATGTCGTACACGAACTACAAGTACACGAACGACGGGCCCAAGATCATCACCGTCTTCACCGGCGACAAGGATCGCGCCCAGTTCGCCATGTACACCGACGGTCTCGCGGGCAGCATCGACAAAGCCATGCGCTGGTGGCGCACGGCACCGCTGAACTAACGCGAAAACCCGTCGTATCCTGCGGTTCTCGGGCTCGGCTCGCGGCGAAGGACGAGAATGCTTCGCGCCGAAGCCGCGGGTGGAACTGCTCGGTCTCGACGGCAAGGCGCTGACCACGGTCGTGACCGGGGTGGAAACCTTCGGCCGGACAATGGAGTTCGCGGAAGCGGGCGACAATGTCGCGCTGCTGCTGCGCGGCGTGCAGCGCGGTCAGGTCCGTCGCGGCCAGGTGGTCGTTGAGCCGGGCAGCATCGCGGTGCACACCCGGTTCACCGCCCGCGTGTACCTGCTCGGCACGGCCGAGGGTGGTCGGCGCACACCGATCACCTCCGGCTACCGCCCGCCCGCCCGCAGTTCTACGTGCGGACCGACGATGTCGTCGGCGACGTGACCCTGCCCGACGACATCGGAATGGCGATCCCCGGCGACACGGTCGACCTGACCGTGCGACTGGGTCACCCGGTTCCGCTCGAGCCGGGCCTCGGCTTCGTCATCCGCGTGGGCGGGCGCACCGTCGGTGCGGGCACGGTGCTCAGCACCGACTAGCGGGCGATGCGGGGAGCCGCGATGTTCATGCGGCTCTCCGCATTACGGCCGATTTCTACTGTGCCGCATCGTCGTCCGGGAGGTGCGATTCCGGATCCAGGGTCGGCACCCTGGTGGCTCGCATCGACAGGAACGTATCGAGCAGCGCGAGTCTGTCGACGGTCAGACCGGTTGTCATGGACGACAGTTCGTCCAGCAGAATCTCCGCTCCGGACGCCACCTCGATCCCGGGCGATCCCGGGTCGACCCGACGCCACGGCAGGGCGATCGACCACGAGGGGTCGCCGCAGGCCCACGCCCACAGGACGGAACGGACCACCGTGTGCATGGTGGTGTACACCCGGAAATGCTCCGCCTCGGATCCCGCTCGGTGTTCGAGTTCGTAGACCCACTCGTAGCGGCGCGCCCCGATGTAGTTGTCGTCGTCGCGCGCCACGACCAGAAAGGGGTCGTCCGGGTCGGTTCCCGCGACCACGAGGTCTTCCAGCAGCGGGGCGGTGAGGTACGGCAGCGTCCGCCCGTCACCGACGGTGACCAGGACGTCGACGTGGCCGCGTGGGTCGTAGAGATGCCCGGTCTGCACGTCGAGAACCGCCAGGTCGCGATCCTTGGTCAGCTCGAGCACGGTGTGCAGATGCCGGTTGCGGCCGGGCCCGGTGGCGCGCAGGACCGCTCCGCGGGAGTCCGCAATGGTGACGACCAGATCATCGGCACTGCTGCGGCCGTTGGCCTCGGCCACGAACTCACCTACGTCGGGCGAGATGGCACCACTGTAGGGATGAGCCCACATCTGCCGGTACCGCTCGAGTGCGTCGAGGGCGGTATCGACATCAGCGGCCGGGGCTACCCCGAAATCGCAACTCACCCAATCGAGTTAACCCGATGACAATCGGGTTCCCCAGGATTGGGGACTAGTGCGCAGTCGCTATCAGGTGAATGCGTAGTGCACGAATTCACCGGCCGACTCGAAACCGATGGCCCGATAGATCTTGTTCGCGGTGGGGTTGTCGATATCGGCGAACAGGCAGACGTCGATGCCCTCGGTACGCAGCGTGTGCGCCACATGAGCAGTCAGAATGCCGGCGTAACCGTGGCCACGTTCGGCGGGCGGCGTGTAGACGGGACCGATGCGGGACCAGCCGTACACGGGCGCCTGATGGGCCGCCAACGAGACCGGCCCGCCTTCGTGTTCCCACAGCCACCACCGCCCCGCCGCAATCCGCTTGCCCACGAGCGTGGCGGTCCATCCCTGTGGGCTCATGCCCGACTCGACCAGCATCGCCTCCGACCAAGCGAGGCACAGTTCGATGTCGGATTCGACCGCGCGGCGCGGCGAACCGGCAGCCTCGGGGAACCGGAGTGTGCGGAGCCGATACAGGCGCATGGTGTATGCATGCCGATACCCGCCGCCGCGCATCGCACTCCAGCGGTCGCCGAACCGGGTGGCGGTCTCGATGGCCCCCTCGACTCCGCCTGCGTCGGGAGCGATCTCGGCAAGCGCCTCGGCGACGGCGTCGACGCAGCTGTCGGCGAGCTCACCGAGGTACAGGTCGCGACCCGCGCTGCGCATCGCCACACCGAGCACGGTGCCGTCCTCGGCGTGCGCCGAGAGGAAACGCGACGGCTCGTTCGAGCCGTCGAGGCCACCCGCGGAGTTGGCGGTACCGGTGGTGATCACTGTGTGCCGCAGGGGGTCACGGCGCAGGAACGTCTCGGTCCGCGATCGGAACTCCGCGGGGTCCGTGGTGATCTCGATCCGCATCGGATCAGGCTAGAGCCCCGAACGCGATGTGCGCTCGTAATTCTCGCGAGCGAGCAAACTACCGATACCGAAGTGTCAGCGTTTCAGCCGGTTTCGCCCACTCGCGCGCCTTCGGCGCGGAGCTTGAGCAGGACCAGACCCGCTGTGCACGCCAGAATCAGTCCGGCAACCGTGATTTCGACATGTAAACCGGCAATGCCGAGCACGGCCCCGACGATTCCGCCGACGAAAATCATCCAACCCGATATCCGCGACAGAATCGTGGATAGGGTGCGCACCGGCTGGTTCGACACCATATGCTGCGCCGTTGCCGGGGCCGCTGGTTCAGCGGCTGCGGACGAGGCATGCAGCGGAGTTGTCGAGTAAGCTCCCATCATCTACTCCTCGATGACGCCGATCAGAGTGTTGCTGTCGCGCAAATCGCACCGCGCGTCTCTCATCTGGATACAGGCGTCTCACGCGTAACTTTGATCACACGCTAGGCCACGGAACGCGGTTCATTCGCGACACGTGCCCGCGACACGCAATGTAGATCAATTCGATATCTGAATTACGGATGTTTATGATGCGCATGTTCGGCGCATCACCAGCGAATTTCTCACCTGTGGCCGGACCGCCCGGCCTCGATTAGTGTGAGCCCGACTCGATACGCACGAGGAGTGTCACCGATGGAGAGCAGCAGGACCAAGATCGCCGGTCCGGCGATCGCCGCGGGCGCGGTCTCCCTCGGACTCGTCCTGATCGGCGCCTGCGGTGTCGGTAAACACGACACCTATGTCGCACCACCGCCGATCAAGTCTGCCGCCGACGCCGCACCGATGCGGGAAGGCTCCAGCGTGACGGTGCCGAAGGTCTTCATTCCGCCCTCGCCCACCTGGAAGGTCGCCCCCAACGCACCGCGTAGGGATGTGGCCTTCACCGTGCCGCCGACGGCGGCGCCGGGAGAATCGACTACCCGGCCGGCTGGGACGACGACGTTGCGGGCCGACACCAGTTCGCTGCCGCTACCACCGCCGGTCGTCGCGACCGAGGCCCCCGAACCGGTGACCGCGCCGCCACCGACTACGCCGTCCGCCGAACCGACGCCGCCGCTGGCCACGACACCGGCCGCCGAGCCATCCGGCGGCGGCGAGTAATCCGATCCCCCGCGACGGTGCGTGAGCTCACTACCCACGCACCGTCATCCGGTTTCTAGAGCTCGGCCAGGTCGTAGTCGCCGACCCCCGCGGTCAGCACCCGCAGGTGCTCGAAACCGCCGCCGAGCGTGCGCTCGATGGCGGTGAGCCGGGCCACGTAGTGGCCGACAGGGTATTCCGCGGTGACACCGATGCCACCGTGCATCTGGATCGCTTCCTGACCGACGTGCCGCGCGGCCCGACCGACCTGCAAGCGGGCCCGCGACGCGACCACCGCGTCGTTGCCGCCATCCGCCAGCGATGCCGTCGCATAGAGACTCATGCTGCGCGCGAGCTCGAGCGAGACGTACATGTTCGCCGCCCGCTGGGTCAGGGTCTGGAACTTCGACAGCGTGACACCGAACTGCTTACGCGTACGCAGATATTCGGCGGTCAGCCGCAGTGCCTCCGCCATCGCGCCGACGGACTCCGCACACAGCCCGGCCTGGGCGTGCACGGTGGTCGACTCGATCGCCGACGCGGCGTCGAGGTTGTCACCGAGCAATTCCGCGGGCGCCTTGTCGAACTCGATCTGTGCGCCACGCTGGCCGTCCACCGTCCGGTAGGACTTGCGGACCACGCCGGCGGCGTCGAGACCGACCAGGAACAGACCGACTCCGCCACCGGGCAGCACCGCGCTCACCACGAGCTCATCGGCGCAGTCGCCGTGCGGCACCGGGTTTTTGATGCCGGTCAGCACGTAGGAATCGCCCTGCGCCGTCGCAATCGTGCCCAGTTCCGTGGACGGCCAACGCACCCCGGGCTCGGCATGCGCGAAGGCGAGCAGCTTGTTGCCTTCGACCACCTCGGGCAGGATCCGCTGCCGTTGCTCAGCACTGCCGACCCTCGCGATCAAGCCACCCGGCACCAGCACCGCGTCCAGAATCGGCTCCGGTGCGAGCCTACGGCCGACCTCCTCCAGCACGAGGTTGGTCTCCACCGGTCCGGCACCGACGCCGCCGTCCTCCTCGGTGAAGCTCAGGCCGAGCACGCCGAGTTCGGCAAGCTGACGCCACACATCACGGCTCCAGCCGAGTTCGGTGTCGGTGACCTTCAGCCGGGATTCGGGATCGTAGTTGCGGGCCAGCAGATCGCGGACGGTGTCGCGCAGCATGACCTGTTCATCGGTGAGTTCGAAATCCATGGTGTCGCCTCACAATCCGAGGATCGTGGAGGCGATGATGGTACGCTGCACCTCGCTCGAACCTCCGTAGATGGTTGTCTTGCGGTAGTTCAGGTAGCCGGGGCCGCTGCGCTGCGCCCAGCCGGGCGAGGCAATGTCGTCGGCGTCGACCGGCACCGCGTCCTGGCCCGCGATATCGAGCAGCAATTCGGTGGCGGCCTGCTGCAGCTCGGAGCCGCGCAGCTTCAGCACCGACGAGGCCGGATTCGGCTTGCCCTCAACAGAGTTGGAGACCACGCGCAGCTGGGTGATCTCCAACGCGAGCAGTTCGTTCTCCAGCTCAGCGATCCGCGCCGCGAAGACCGGGTCCTCCAGCAACGTGCCCGAGCCCGACTTGGTCTGGCGCGCATAGTCTTTCGCCACACCGATCTTGACCTTGGTGCGGCCGACGCCGGTGATACCGGTGCGCTCGTTGCCGAGCAGGAACTTGGCGTAGGTCCAGCCCATGTTCTCCTCACCGACCAGCTGGTCGGCGGGCACCCGGACGTTCTCGAAGAAGACCTCGTTCACCTCGTAGCCGCCGTCGATGAGCTTGATCGGGCGGATGGTGACACCGGGGCTCTTCACGTCGAACAGCAGGAAGGAAATGCCCGCCTGCTTCTTCGGCGCGTTCGGATCGGTGCGCACGAGGCAGAAGATCCAGTCCGCGTACTGCGCGAGCGTGGTCCAGATCTTCTGGCCGTTGACGATGTAGGAATCGCCGTCGCGCACCGCGGTGGTGCGCAGCGAGGCCAGGTCCGAACCCGCGTCGGGCTCGGAGAAGCCCTGGCACCACCAGATGTCCAGTGCCGCGGTCGCAGGCAGGAAGCGCTGCTTGACCTCCTGTGATCCGAACTGCGCGATCACCGGGCCGACCATCTGGGCATTGAACGTCAGCGGCTCCGGCACCGAGGCCAGCTGCAATTCGTCCTGCCAGATGTGGCGCTGCATCGGCGTCCAGTCCTTGCCGCCCCACTCCACCGGCCAGTTCGGCACGGCCAGACCATGGTCGTTGAGGATTTTGTGCGCTGTGACGATGTCGTCGCGGGACAGTTCGCGGCCGTATTTCACGCGCTCACGGATGTCTTCGGGAATCTCGGTCCGGTAGAACTTTCGCAGCTCATCGCGAAAGACCACTTCGTCGGGGGACAGACTGATTTTCATACACATCTCCCGGTGTGTCTCGTACGTCCGAGTCAAACCTACCCTCCGGTAATCTCTCATTGCCGACTGGGTCACAGCGGGAGGACACGCATTCGCCCGGACACCGTGACCGGCTGGCTCGGCGGCGGAAACAACGAGCTGGTACGTTGCTGGGCGTGGGTAGGGGAACCCTGGGGATCGGTATCTAGGAGTAACGAGTGAACGGCAGACCCATCGCACGCGCGGCCGCGGCAATGACCTCCCTCGGCATCGGTGCGGTGCTGGCACTCACCGGGACCGCAGCGGCCGAACCGGTCGCGCCCTCGCCGGTCGACATCGGCCTCGCCCAGCTCACCGACACCGCGGGAACCGACACGGTCACGCAGGCGGGCGTCGCCGCCCTGCAGCAGTACACCAAGCTCGTCGATGTAGCCGAATTGCGGCACGTCGCAGGCACATTCATTCCATTCGCGTACGCGGCGCCGACCTTCGGCTGCGGCAGCAACGGCCCCATCACCACCATCATCGCCGCGGCCACCGCCAACGGGCCCACCCCGAACGAGGGCGCAAACCCCAGTCCGGGCACCCTGCGGTTCAGCGCAACGCCCGCACACTCGGGTTCGCCACTGGCCTCCGGACTGACAGTGGCCTGGATCAATATCAATACCGGTGCCAGCGGTCTCGACATGCTCGACGACCGGACCGAATACGGCCTGCCGAGCCTGTCGAAGAACGTGGCGAGCGGATCGGGCACTGTCCTGGCCTCGATGTGGGGCATCATCGACTACCCGTTCGCGCACTGCGTGATGACCCCGACGGTCGGGCTGTTCACGGTCCCCAACGCCCCGGCGCCCGCTCCGGCCGCGCCCGCCGTCCCGGGCGAAACGCCGTCGCAGCCGGGCGCGGCGCAACCTGCCCCCGCCAACTCCCAGCTCCCCGGCCGCGCCCCGACCGCGGCGCCCGCACCGGCTTGATCGAGCCCGGCGGCGCGGTCGATCAGCGAACCGACTGACTCCGATCTCGTTGCCCACGTAGCAATTCGGGTGCGGATCGCACCTGATTCATTGTCCTCAACACAGCTTCGCGAAGAAGGTCCTGACGTCCGCGGCATGCATGCCCGGAAGTTCCATCGGGATGAAATGGTTGCCGGTGTTGCCTTCCGGCCAGTGCGCAATGATGTTGTCACGCTCGGCAAGTCGCCGCATGAGTGCGGAGCCGCCGCCGTATACGCCGGTGGGGACCAGCTGCTGACCGGCGGGCCAGGTGAATGCGCCGTTGCCGTCGAGACCGTTGTACATCGGCCAGGACGACGTGCCCGCAGTGTTGGTGAACCAGTACAGGCTGATGTTGGTCAGTAGATGGTCGCGGTCCATCACGTCTTCGGCCCGGTCTGCCAGCGGGGTGAATTCGTCGAACTTCTGCATGAGCCAGGCCAGCAGCCCGACCGGGGAATCGGTCCAGGCGTGTGCGAACGTCTGTGGGGCCAGCCGCAGGAGGACGTGGTGGTCGATACCGCCGGACATCCACTGCCGCATCTGATCCCATTCGGCGCGTTCGTCGATGGACATGGTCGGCACGTCGGCCTCGGTCGGCAGCCCGATGCCGCCGTCGATGTGCACCCCGACCACCCGATCGGGCGCGGCGATCGCCATTTCGGGCGCGACGTAGGCGCCGAGGTCACCGCCCTGCGTGCCATAGCGCTGGTACCCGAGGCGGTCCATCAGCGTCACCCACATCTCGGCGACCCGGCGCACCGTCATTCCCGTCTCGCGCGGCGCTTCGGAGAAGGCGAAACCGGGGACCGAGGGGATCACGACGTGGAACGCTTGCGCAGGGTCGAGGTCGTGTGCGCGCGGATCGGTCAGCAGCCCAATAGTTTTCGTGAACTCCACGAACGAGTTCGGCCAGCCATGGGTGAGGATCAGCGGGAGCGCCCCCGGTTCGGGCGAGCGCACGTGCAGGAAATGCACGTCGAGGCCGTCGATTTCGGTGACGAACTGCGGGAACTCGTTCAGCGCCGCTTCCTGTGCCCGCCAGTCGAAGCCGGTGCGCCAGTATTCGGCCAGTTCCTTCAGGTAGTCGACAGAGACTCCGCGCTCCCGGCCCACGCCGGGCAGCTGGGCCGACCAGCGGGTGCGCGTAAGCCGTTCGATCAGGTCGTCGACATCCGCCTGCGGGATGTCGATGCGGAAGGGGCGAATGGCGGTGCGGTCGATGTCCATCGGGATGGCTCCTTGCGGGTCGATCGTTCGGTTCGTGATCAACAGTAGGACGCATGTAGGACCATCTATGTCCTAGTTATCTGGAACCCTGAAAATCATGAACGACACCCCCGCTCGCCTGCTGCGGCTGCTCTCGCTGCTGCAGACACCTCGCGAATGGCCGGGCAGCGAATTGGCCGACCGCCTCGGCGTCACCGATCGCACCGTGCGCCGCGATATCGAACGGTTGCGCGACCTCGGCTACCCGGTCGAAGCGACGATGGGCGCGCTCGGCGGCTACCGGCTGGTCGCAGGCACGGCGATGCCGCCGCTCCTGGTGGACGACGACGAAGCGGTCGCCATCGCGGTCGGACTGCGCGCCGCCGCCGGATACGCCGTCGCGGGCATCGAGGAGGCGTCGGTGCGCGCGCTGGCCAAGGTGGAGCAGGTGCTCCCCGCGAAATTGCGCAGGCGAGTTCGGGTCCTCGGCGCCGCGATGACACTGCCGAACGATGACGGCCCCTCCGTCGACCCGGACGTGCTGACGACACTGGCCTCGGCCGTAACCAACAGGGAGCGAGTGCGCTTCGCCTACCGCAGCGGCACAGGCTCCGAAACCCGTCGCCATGTGGAACCGGCCGGGCTCGTCGCCGCCCGCCGACGCTGGTACCTCGTCGCACACGACATGGAACGTGACGATTGGCGCGTCTTCCGCCTCGACCGGATCGAACGCCCCCAGGCCACCGGCGCGCGCTACGCTCCGCGCGAACTTCCCGCCGCCGATCCCGCCGCATATGTGGCCGGGCGCCGAACCGATTGGGGCACACCCACTTACCGCGTCAGCGTGACAATCCACGCGCCGGTCGGAAAGGTCGCAGGCCGACTGGGCGATGCTCCGGGCGACCTGGCCGCCATCGATCGCGACTGCTGCCGGCTCGAGGCCACCCGAGACGACTCGCCGGAGTGGTTGGCACACCGCCTGATCGGACTCGGTGTCGACTTCCAGGTGCACGAGCCACCCGCATTGGTCGCACACCTGCGCACTATCCGCACCCGGATCACCGCGGCCATCACGGCGTGATCGTGGACCCGGCTACGCGGTTGTCGTCATCCGACACCAGCTGCTGGTCTCGCCCCGATGGTCGGCCTCGCCGCTTCGTGGCCATGTGGCGATTCGGCTCGCGCAATTGTGTGATCGCGACGTGCAACTTGCCGTGCTCATCCACCGAGGCGGGGGTGTCGTCGCCGAGCCGGGCCGCGAGTTCCCGGTAGGCGGCGTCCACATTCTCGGCGACCAGGTCGGCGGACGGGTGTGCGGATTTCGTCGCGGATCGGTCGCAACCGGCGCGATAGGTCGGCAATCCCGGGTGGGACTTCTGCTTGGTCCGAATCCTTTCCCGGGCGGGGACGCTCTTATGGGTCGGTCCGATTCAAGCCAAGAGGCATTGGATCAGGACGACACGGCCAACGTCGCCGATCACCAAACCAGGTCGGCATACCAATGATCCAGCTGCACCCAGCGCACCACAGTCCTCGATCCCGGTCCATCCCACAACCACAAGGAGCCCACATGTCCGCTCTCCAGCCGCCGCAACCAACCCCAGCGACGCCCGAGAGAGGGCCGTTGCCCGGCCGTCGGTGGTCCGGCTCGCGACGCCGGACGCCCGCCCTGGCCGTCATGGCGGCACTGGCCACCAGCATGCTGTCGATCGCGCCCAGCGCCGCTAACGCCGACACCACGGCCGGTCAGCCCGTCCCCGCCACCAACATCGCATCGACAACAGCTGACGACGTCGGTCAGTCACCGTCGTTGACAGCACCCACCCATGTCGTCACCGTCGCGGGGCTGCCGATCGCCTACCGCAGCTTCGGACACGGACCAACCCTGCTATTGACCCCGTGCCTCGGATTCAGCATGGACGACTGGGACCCGGCACTGCTCGACCGCCTGGCCACGACCAACCACGTCGTCATCTTCGACTCCGACGGCGTGGGACGGACCCCGGCCAGCTCCTCGGCCATCTTGACCGTCCCACAACTCTCCGATCAGGCTGCTGGCCTGATCCGAGCTCTCCACCTGAACCGCCCCACCGTCGTGGGCTATTCCCTCGGAGGATTCGTCGCGCAACGTATGGCCGTGGACCACCCCGATGACGTTGGCGCCCTGATCCTCATGGGTACCGGCCCCGGCGGATCACAGCAGGTGCTGCCCAATCTGCCCAGTCTGGTCCGGGGCGGGCCGGCGTTCGACCCGCTTGCGCCTGCCGACCAGGTCATTCCGCTGTACTTCAGCGGCCACCCCGAAGCTCTAGGTGCGTGGCGTCAACGAACAGCTCTGCGGCCCAACAGGGTCGGGATGAACCTGACCGGCCTCAACCGTCAACGCGCCGCAATGACCGACTGGCTCATCAACCCCACCACCAACGTCGTCAGCAGCCTGCCCACCCTGCAGCTGCCCACCCTCATCCTGGGTGCCGAAAACGACGAACAAGAACCCGCTGCCAACTCCACCGTGCTACATCACTACATCAACGGTTCGGAGTTGCTGATCTACCCCGGGCTCGGTCACGCGTTCCCCTTCGAAGCACCAGAGCGCGTTGCTGAAGACATCGCCCGGTTCACTTGGTAGCAGCCCGAACAGTGGGCTGAATTCTGCCGGGGTGACCTGGTGATCTGCCCGAGATGGTGGACCTGTTCGGTGTAGGACCCTGCGCCTGGACCGATAGACGTCGCGAGGCGCGGTTCCCATACTCGGGCAGTCCTTTTGTCCTGCGGCTAGCGCGAGAGCCGAATGCGCAGGATCGCGCCGCTCTCGGTACCGGCAAGCAGTTCGTCGGGGTGACCGGGCACGGTCGCGACCGAGGTCATCGGCTGGTCGGTGAGCACGGTGCAGGCAGCGTTCGTGTCCGGGTCGATACGGACCAGTTGGCCGGAGATGGTGGTGACGAACAGGATGCCCTCCCGGTCGACCAGGTCGTCGGCGAAGTCGGGAATGCCGGGCAGCGTCGAGGAAAGGTCGGCGACGACGGATCGTTTGGACGGATCGTCGATGGACATGCGCAGCACGCGACCGAGTGGATTGCCGTTCGACGTCAGATAGAGCGAGCGATCACGAACGACGATGCCGTTGGCAGTGGCCGCGGTGGCCCGCGCGGTCCACTCGGTGTCGACGACGCCGTCCCTGCCGATGCGGATCACACCGGACGTCGCGGCCACATAGAGATTGCCCGCCTGATCGAAGGCAGCGCCGTTGGGCATAGCGAAACCGGAAACGAACGTCTCGGGCTTCGGGTCGGCAGCGGTGGGGTCGAAGCGGACGACACCGCCCGGTCGCAACACGCTGGTGGGTGAATCGCCGTAGACGACGTAGAGCAGTCCGTCGGGTCCCAGACGCACCGCACCCGGATATTCAACGGGAACTCGCCCGGTCACCGCGCCCGAACTGTCGTAGCGCTGGACTTCATTGCGGTAGAGGCGCGATACCCACAGATTGCCCTGCGCGTCATAGCCCACGTTCTCCGACCAATCGAGGATCGGAACACCTGCGGGCACCGCGGTTGCGGCCTGCGCGAGGGCGCACGCGGCGATCGGCTCGGCAGCGGATGGGGAAGTGACCCCACCGCAGGCGATGGCGACCAGTGCGGCGATCGGCCAGCAACGACGAATTCTACGCACCCGGCACCTCGGCTCTCGATACGAACACTGACCGTCCAGCAGTCTAGACACCGCGCGGATTCGGCCATGAAGTCGACCGATTCGCACAAGATTTGGCACTATCTATGGATGCCCTTTTTCGTCGGTGCTCGTGGCCGTATGCACTATCGGCGGTGGCCGTTCGACAACGACGGCGACAGAGCGGGTGTGATCGTATTATTGCCCGGTATCGGACAGCACAGCGGGCACTATCACCGCTTCGCGCGGACGGCGCGCGCCGCCGGGATCGAGGCATGGGCGCTGGACACCTCGGGCTACGGGCTGAGCGAAGGCGACCCGAACAACCCGGGCACCCTGGCCGAGCTGGTGGCGGACGCGACCATGCTGATCGAGCTGGTGCAGGCCGAGCTGCCCCACACGCCACTGATTCTGATGGGTCACTCGCTCGGGGCCGTCACGGCGCTCGGCGCACTGGGCGCGGCGGTGCCCGACCAGGCATCGGCAACCGACGACCTGAACGCGGTGGAGGCGGATTACCCGCGAACTCCGAGCCTGCCGCCGAGCGCACTTGTCGGGCTGGTGTTGTCCGGGGTGCCGAAGCGGGCACTCGGCGGCGGCGCACCCGGTGCGCCGGGATCGCCGTTGCCCGGGTCCCTTCCGGTGCTGGCAGTGCACGGTGTCGAGGATCGACGCGCACCGATCGATGCGATGAGGGTCTGGACTCGACGCCACGAATCGGTAGATTTACGCGAGTACGCCGACGCCGGGCACGATCTGCTGCACGAACCGGTGCATGCGCGGGTCGCTGCCGACATCGCGGAATGGGTGCAGGGTGTCGTCGTGGGGTTGGCACGACACCGATGAGCTGAACGCAGCACGATGAGGAAGGGGGACGGCGAGATGCAGTCGAAAGTGACAGCCCTCGACACCGCGGTCGATGAGGGTGAACTGTGGATCGACGGACTATTGGTCGCCGAGGGCGTGCCGGAGCGGTGCGCCCTGCGCTACGAACAGCTCGCCGATCAGGTCGAAGCGCAGATCCGGGTGCTCGCCGCAGCGACCTCACTCCCCGGGTTCGGCGGATTCGGCTCCGGTGACGCACTGCGCCGCGGCTTCGAGACCAAGGCCGACGGCGCGGTGACCCGGTTGCAGCACTATGCCGACGCCGCAAGGGAACTCGCGCGCACCTTCCGCGCGGCCGGTGCGGCGTACACGCAAGCCGATGACGGGCTCGCGGTCGCGGTCGACCAGACCGAAGTGGCGGGGGTCGCCCATGCGTAAGTTGCCGCGCACCGCCGAGCACGGAGCCCACCGCACCGATCCCGACTACGCACCGAACGTCGAGATCTTCGACAGCCTGACGCATCAGGACATCCACGCAGGCGTCCAGCTGCTCGACCCCGCGGCACTGTCCGCGGGCAAGCAGGCGTGGCAGGGTTCCGCGACCGGGCTTGCCGAGGCGGTCGAGCAGGCGCACAACGAAATTCGCGCCGCCATCGCCGACGGCTGGCGCGGGAGCGCCGCGCAACAGGCCGCCGATGCCGTGCACCAGTTCGAGCAGTCCGGGCAGCAGCTCGCCGATGTGATGTCGACGGTGGCGCAGCGGCTCGGTCAGGCGGGCGACGCCGCGGAGGCCCTGCGCGCCGCAGTCGTCGAACCCTCCAGTGCCACACCGGATCTCGCGGCCGCACTACTCGATCCGGCACAGGCCACCAGCAATACCGCCACCCAGAAGGCCACCGAGCACTCGCGCCAAGATGTGGTGCAGGCGATGGACAGCATCTACACGAATGCCTTCATCCCCAGCGGATCCGGAATACCGGCCTTCCCTGATGAGACGACAGGCGCCGCACCCCAGGAGCCCGGCAGCACATCGACACCGCAGCAGGCGATGCCTGTGTCTGCTGCCGACAGCACCATGGGAATGCTTACCGCACAGCATATCTCGACGCCCGCTCCCCTGGCTGAGACTCCGGAGTCGACGGCGGCCGAAGAGACCGCACCGGCGGCAGCCTCCGAGACGACCCCCGCCGCGGTTTCCCCTGCGGCCGGTTCGCTCGGTAGCACCGCTGCTGCCACCGGCGGCCTCGACACGACACCTGCCGCGCCACGGGTTGTCGCAGCCGCAGCGGAGCAACCAGCGTCGGGTCCGGCGGCGATCACGCTGGACCGAGCTCCTCGAACAGCTTCCGGCACACCGGTTGTCGCCGCCGCGACCGTGGCGCCGTCGACCGTGCCCGGCTCCGGCGGCAACGCCACGGCCGCCGACGAGGAACGCAAGCGCGAGGAGCGCCGCAAGGACTCCAACAGCGATGCGGTCAGCGGGATCGGCGCGGGCGCGATGGGCGGCATGATGGGCGGCGCGCTCGCCGCGGCCGACACTCCCAGGCAATCCGCAAGCTCGCCGCAGCGGGCCGCGCAATCCGACTACGAGGACGACGACGATCTGCACTTCGTCGACGACGAGCTCACCTTCCTCGAACCTGCCGACGAGGCAGGCGAATTGATCGGTGCGATGGATCCGACGACACCGCCGGTGCTCGGCGAGTGGAGCGAGTACGAGTGAGCTGGACGCTCACGCCCGACCAGTTCGCGCTGGCTTGGGCGCGCACCGACGGCGATCGGATTCCCTATCCCCTCGCTGTCCGCCTCTCGGCCCGCGACACCACCGAGCGGGCGGCGCACCTGCCCGCACTGAACCGGTGGTGCGACCGCACGCTCGACGCCGATCTGGAGGCGGCGTTGCGGCTGCTGGCCCGACCCACGGTGCGCGTCGAGGTGTTCGGGCAGCGCGACGATACGAATTCCGAAGCCGCCACGATCCGGCCCGTCCGGGTGCTCGGCGTGTCCACCGGTGAGATCGCGGTCGTCGCCGCGCAGCGCGCCGCCGCGACACCGGACCGCGGTGGTGACATCCGGCTGTTCGTGGGCGCTGCGAAAAACCTGTCCGCCAGGCTGGTTTCGATGCTGCCGGAGAACACCCCCGGCGCGATTTCCCGGATGACCGCGCCACAGACCCGGGTCAAAGAGGACAGCCGCGACCTGGTGACCGTGCCGGTCGCCGGTCCATCGACGCCGTCGCGCATGCGGCGGCTGCTCAACCGGCCCCGCGACGGCATCGGCCAGATCGTGGTCTCGCTGCGCCGAGCCGACGACGAACTGCGCCCGTTCGGCGTGCTGTGCTGGATCGATGTGGTCGGCGACGGCCGATACGCCGTGCGCACGGGCGCGGATGTCGATATCGTGCCGGTGACCGCGGAAGTGTTCACCACACAATTGAGCCCGATGATCACCGCGGCCGAACGCCGGATCGCCTACGCCGAACGCTGGTGAGCTTCGTTACGGTGGGCACGTGCCACTCTACGAATTCGAAGGCAAACGCCCCCAGGTCGATCCGACCGCGTTCATCGCGCCCAATGCGACGCTGATCGGTGACGTACGAGTCGAGGCAGGCGCCTCCATCTGGTACGGCGCGGTACTGCGCGCGGATTTGGCCCCGATCATCATCCGGGAACGCGCCAACGTCCAGGACAACGCCGTGCTGCACGTACCGCCGGACGTGCCGATGGAGATCGGCCCCGGCGCGACGATCGCCCACAGCGTGGTGTTCCACGGCGCGTCGGTCGGTGCGGAAGCCATTGTCGGCAACAGCAGCACCGTCCTCGACATGGCCGAGATCGGTGCGGGAACGATGATCGCCGCACACTCCTTGGTGCCCGCGCACGCCAAGATCCCGGAGGGCGTCCTTGCCGCAGGCGCACCCGCCCAGGTCAAGAAGCCGATCGCGGGCACCCCGGCCGAGGGCTGGGTCAAGCTCAACCCCGGCTTCTACGCGGACCTGGCCCAGCGTCATCGCAAGAGCATCACCGAGGTCTGACCGGCGCAGCACGCACGCCGCTCAGGACAGCAGTGCCGTGACTTCCTCGTCTTCGAGCTGGTGGAAGTCACGGTAGGCGGTGCCGACCCCGCCGAGCGTGCGCGGCACCAGCGGACAGATCACCTCGTCGGCCTCCGCATCGACGCGATGCAGCGCCTCCGCCGAGGACACCGGCACGGCAACCACGATCCGCTCGGGCTGTTCTTGCCGCACGATGCGGCAGGCGACCACGACGGTGGCTCCGGTCGCCATGCCGTCGTCCACGATCACGACCGTGCGCCCGCCCATCGCGATCGGCTCGGCGTCACCGCGCAGCACCAGGCGGCGGCGTTCGAGTTCGACGCGCTCGAAGTCCTCGATCTCGGCGAGCTGCTGCGGCGTGATCCCCGTGTGGTCCAAGACATCCTGGTTGAGCACCCGAACCCCGCCCGCCCCGATGGCGCCCATCGCCAGCTCCGGCTGCCACGGCACACCGAGCTTGCGAACCAACAGAATATCGAGATCGCCGCCGATCACATCCCGCACCGCGGCGGCCACCGGAACACCGCCCCGGGGCAGCCCGAGCACCAGCGGGTCCGACGCACGCAGGTGCGCCAACTCAGCACCCAGCGCACGACCGGCCGACGCCCGATCGGTGTAGATCATCCAATAGAACGCTACTCCGGTACCCGCTCGGCGACGGTGAATCGACGCAATGCCAGGCTCGGGTTCGTGGTGCGCACGGTCGCCAGGTAGTCGAGGTCGATGCCGGCGCTCAGCACACCCGGATCGTCGCCGAGTTCGGCGAGCACGCTGCCGGTCGGATCGATGATCATCGACGCGCCTGCGCCGCGCGGCGCGCACTGATCGGCAGCTGCGACGTACACGGTGTTCTCGATCGCGCGGGCGCGCAGCAGCGTTGTCCACTGGTCCACCTTCGACGGGCCGGGAATCCACTGTGCGGGCAGCACCAGCACCTGTGCGCCCGCCGCCGCGACGCGACGACTGCCCTCGGGGAACCGGAGATCGAAACAGGTCTGCATGCCGAACATCACATCGTCGACAACGAATGTGGCGGGCGTCTCGATCGCCCCCGGTTCGACGATGTCGGATTCGAGGTGTCCGAACGCGTCGTAAAGGTGCACCTTCCGATACCTCGCGACGAGGCTCGCATCGGGTGCCAGGGCGACGAGGGTATTGCGGATCCGGTCCGCGCCGGCCGCCACTTGCTCCACCGTTCCGGCCACCAGATGCACACCGAATTCGCGCGCGATCGAGCCGAGGCCGGTGACGAACGGCCCGGTCAACGGTTCGGCGACGGCGACAACGCGCTCGTCGAGGCGAGACACGGCAAACATCGAGTATTCGGGCGCGATCACCACTTTTGCGCCGCATTCCCGAGCCACGCGGACGTGCTCGCGCAGTGCGATGAGGTTCGCCGCGGGATCGGTTCCGGGCGCAAACTGAACGACCGCAACATCCAGCGCGGACGTCGCCGGGCTCTGATGCACGGACGCACTATCGGGTTGCATAGATCTCACGGTATTGGGCCGGTGGCCGGGACGGCTACCGGGAGGCAGTAAACTCCTGGTCAATGAGTACCAATCAGGTCGACAGCGTTCCTGGCGACAACGACAGGGACAACGACGGCCCGACTTTCGCCGATCTCGGAATCGATGACCGCGTCCTCGCGGCCATCGCCGATGTCGGTTACGAGTCGCCGTCGCCGATTCAGGCTGCGACGATTCCGCCACTGCTGTCCGGCGCCGATGTGGTCGGCCTCGCCCAGACCGGCACCGGTAAGACCGCGGCGTTCGCGATCCCGATCCTGATGGGTCTCGACACCTCCGGCAAACTTCCGCAGGCCCTGGTGCTCGCCCCGACCCGCGAGCTCGCGATCCAGGTGGCCGAGGCCTTCGGCCGCTATGCCACCCACATTCCCGGGCTGCACGTGCTGCCGATCTACGGCGGCCAGGCCTACGGCGTCCAGCTCTCGGGCCTGCGCCGCGGCGCACACGTGGTCGTCGGCACGCCGGGCCGGGTGATCGACCACCTGGAGAAGGGCACGCTCGACCTGTCGCAGCTGAAGTACCTGGTGCTCGACGAGGCCGACGAGATGCTGAAGATGGGCTTCCAGGAGGACGTCGAGCGCATCCTCAAGGACACCCCGTCGACCAAGCAGGTCGCGCTGTTCTCCGCGACCATGCCCGCGGCGATCCGCAAGATCTCCAAGCAGTACCTGAACGATCCGGTCGAGATCACGGTGAAGTCGAAGACTTCGACCGCGACCAACATCACCCAGCGCTGGGTGCAGGTGTCCCACCAGCGCAAGCTGGACGCGTTGACCAGGGTCCTCGAGGTCGAGTCGTTCGAGGCGATGATCATCTTCGTGCGCACCAAGCAGGCCACCGAGGAGCTCGCCGAAAAGCTGCGCGCCCGTGGCTTCTCCGCGGCCGCCATCAACGGTGACATCGCGCAGAACCAGCGCGAGCGCACCATCGGACAGTTGAAGTCCGGTGCGCTGGACATCCTGGTCGCCACCGACGTCGCCGCGCGTGGTCTGGATGTGGACCGCATCTCGCATGTCGTCAACTACGACATTCCGCACGACACCGAGTCCTACGTGCACCGCATCGGCCGCACCGGGCGCGCCGGGCGCAGCGGGGAGGCACTGCTTTTCGTCGCGCCGCGGGAACGGCACCTGCTCAAGTCGATCGAGCGCGCCACCCGGCATCCGCTGACCGAGATGCAGCTGCCGAGTGTGGACGACGTGAACGCCCAGCGCGTCGCCAAGTTCGGTGACGACATCACCGAGAGCCTGACCTCGTCGAACCTGCAGCTGTTCCGCAGGCTCATCGAGGATTACGAACGCGAGCACGACATTCCGCTCGTCGACATCGCGGCGGCGCTCGCCACGCTGTCCCGCGACGGCGACAACTTCCTGATGCAGCCGGAACCGCCGGAGCCCGAACGCGCGCGCCGCGAACCGCGCGAGCGCGCACCGCGTCGCTTCGAGGACGAAGGACCGCGCGGTAGCGGGCCGTCGCATCAGCGGGCGACCGGCACCGAATTGGTGACCTACCGGATCAGTGTCGGCAAGCGGCATCGCGTCGTGCCCGGTGCGATCGTCGGTGCGATCGCCAACGAGGGCGGACTGCGGCGCAGCGACTTCGGGCACATCAGCATCCGACCCGACCACAGCCTGGTCGAATTGCCTGCGAACCTACCTGCGGAAACGCTGGAAGCCTTGCGCCGCACCAGGATCAGCGGTCAGCTCATCCAGCTGACGCCGGACTACGGTCCGCCCGGACAGCGGCCGTTCAACCGCGCGCCGCGCCGCGAAGGCGCGAGCGGCAAGCGCCCGGAGCGGCGTCAGCCACGCTCCTGAACCGGGGAGGGTTCATCGAGGTCAGGCGCGCTAGCTACAGTGTTGCCGTCCAGCGTGTATTGCAGCGCTAGTCGGTAGCGGGAGTCCCGCGAAGACCCGGGGGCGGTGTCCCGCAAAGACACAGGAGGGCCGCGATTGTTCGTGTTCGGTGATCGTGTCGTTTGCACCGCCGTCGATCTCGTGCGCGCGGCGCAATGTGAGTTTGCGCTGTTGCGCGCCCTCGATGCCGAACTGGGCAATCTCGTGCCCGTCGCGGACACCGCACCGGAACCGGTTGCGCAGCCGCGCGGCGGGTTCGACGATTCCAAGGCACGAAGGCTCGCGGACTTCCGAGACCGGTTCGGTAGCTCGATGGTCGAAGTCGAATGTGGTGCGCGCGGGCCCGAAGGTGAGGGACGCGAACTCAACGGATCGTCGGCTCGCATCGACGCATTGCGGGAAGTGCACGCCGGGACAGTCGCCGCGCTGCGGGCCGGTGTGCACGTGATCCACGGTGCGACCTTTTTCGACGGTCGGTTCGCCTGCTCCTGCGATTTTCTGGTGCGGGCGGGTCACCGGGTCCGCTACACCGTGCACGGCACCGCCGCGGGCCCGCCGGATCAGGTGGGTGCCGCGCTCGAACTAGCCGCGTGCGCCGAAGCTTTGGACGGCTCCGGCGCACTGACGGCACCGCTGGTCCGGCTGTACGTCGGCGAACACAGCACAACCCACACACTCTCCGATCTGGTGCCGGTGTACCTCGCGCGCCGCCGCCGCGTCGAACGCATCCTGGACGACAAGCTCAGCGAGCTGCTGCCGGTGCAGTGGGGCGATCCCCGTTACCTGGCCTGTGGACACTGCCCGACCTGCACCACAGCGCTCGCGGCTGCGCGCGATCTGCTCCTGGTCGCCGGGATGCCGCGGACCGCGCGTGCGCGATTGCGGGAGGCGGGCGTGAGCACCATCGATAGGCTTGCCGTCACCGAGACCACCGTGCCGGGCGTGCCACCACGGACCTTCGGCGGGCTGCGCAAACAAGCCGAAATCCAGCTGCGACGCGAGGATTCCGGGAAACCGACGCATCACCTCGTCGACGTGATCGCGCTCGGCGCGCTGCCGCCGCCCTCGCCGGGGGACCTGTCGCTGACCATCGACGAAGGTCCCGGCGGGCAGCCGATCGGCGTCGAGGTGGGCGGACCCGGCACCGTCCATCTGGCCTTCCGAATGGCGGCCGCCGACGATCTCACCGAACAGCGTCGTGCGCTGGGCGAGGTGCTCGGCTATCTGGCGCAGCGCAGGCGAATGTACCCGGACATGCACGTCTACCACTACTCGTCCGGGGTCAGGTCCGCGCTGCTGCGCTGGACCGGCGCGCACGGCAACGGCGAGGAGGCCGTCGACGACCTGCTGCGCGCGGGCGTGCTGGTGGATCTGTATCCGATTGTGCGCAACGCGTTGCTCATCGGCGAACGGTCCTACCGGTTGAGCAGGCTCCGGCGGCTGCTACCCGGCGAGGCGCATTCCTCGATCACCGAACGCGATTGCCTGACCGTACTGCGACTACGGGACTGGCTGGTGGACCGGGCCGCCGAACAGCGGATCGACCCGCAGGCGGTGACACTCGAGCGCGCGAGTTCGTGGTGCCTGGTGACCGAACCCGACGAGGCGGATCTCGCGCCGCCCTCGCGCCCCTCCTCGATCGAGGCGGCGCTCGCGGAATTCGCTGCGACGCACCAGGAGCCGCACCATCCGGCCGCGCTGCTGGCCGCGGCGCTCGGCTATCACCGGCGCGAACGCCAACCGCTGTGGTGGGCGCACGCCGATCGGCTCAGCCACCCGGTCGACGAATGGGCCGATGCCCCAGGCGTTCTCGTCGCCGACTGGGGCACGGTGGACACCAAATGGCATCGCAGCCCGCACCGGGCAACCATGCGCCGCTACCTCACGCTGACCGGGCGGATCGGCATCGGCTGGGGCGCGGCGTCGGGTTCGAGCGCGGCAGGCAGCGGTGCGGCGGGCGCTTCCGGGCCGGGACCGCATACGGCGGGCGCGGTGGCGGCACACACCGTGCTGGCACCGGGAACCATGGTGTACACCTTCTACGATCGGCCCGTCGCCGCCGGCATGGTCACCGCCGTCGGGCGGCGGGCGACCGCCGTCGCCACGGTTCTCGGCTGTTCGGTGGACGCGGACTTCGACGACACTGTGCGGCTGGAGGAGCTGCTGTCGGAGGGGTGCGAGCCCTACGACGAGCTACCGACAGCCATCGCGCCCGGACTACCCGTTTGGGACGAAACCGCCGAGACCGCCGTCGAATTCGTCGCCCAAGAGCTGCTGATGGCGCTGCCCGAGGTCCCGTCCGGCGCGATATTCGACATCCTGGCCCGCCGCCCGCCCCGCTTGCATCGCGCCGGCGGTCTGCCCGATGTGCACGGCGACCATGCCGCGGCGATCACCACCGCCGTGCGCGACCTCGACAACTCCTATCTCGCCGTGCAGGGCCCGTCGGGCACCGGCAAGATCTCCACCGTCGCCCGCGCGATCGAACGCCTCGTCACTCGGCACAGGTGGCGGATCGGCATTGTCGCGCCCGCACATTCGACCGTCGAGAACATGCTCGACCTGATCGTCGAGATCGGGGTGCTGCCCGAACTTGTCGCGAAGAAGGACGTGCAGTCGGTGGCGCCGGAGTGGGCCGTGATCGACGGCACCCGGTACCCGCGATTTCTGGACAACGCCGTCAACGGGTGCGTGCTCGGCGGCAGCCCGGCGGATTTCGCCGCCGACGAGCTGGTGTCCCACGAACGTCTCGATCTGCTCGTGATCGCCGACGCGGGCAGCTTTCCGCTGGCCGACACCGTCGCGGTCGCGGTCAGCGCGCGCAACCTGTTGCTGCTCGGCGACCCGGCGCCGCCGACAACGCGCAGCGCCCACCCGGAGCCGGTCGGCGAATCGGTGCTCGGCTGGCTCGCCGAGGGACGCAACACCCTGCCCTCCGAACGCGGCTACTTCCTGGACCGGACCTGGCGGATGCACCCGCGGGTCTGCGAACCGATTTCCCGGCTGTACTACGACAGCAGGCTGCGCTCCAACGAAACCGTCACGCTTGCACGACAGCTCGACGGCGTGCCACCGGGGGTCGACACCGTGCTCGTCGAACACACCGGCAACTCCATCGAGTCGGTGGCCGAGGCGCGCGAGGTGGTCCGCCGGGTGCGCGCCCTACTCGGGCTGCCGTGGACGACCGGCGCGATGACCAGGCGGCTGCATCCGCACGACATCTTCGTCGTCGCGCCATACAGCGCCCAGGTGGGTCTGATCCGGACGCTGCTCGCGCGCGCCAAGATCGAGGACGTGCTGGTCGGCACGGCCGACCGCTTCCGTGGCAGGGAGGCCGCTGTCGTCCTGCTCTCGATGACCACGTCGAGCCCGGCGGACGCACCCTACGGCATGGGGTTTCTGTTGTCACGCAGCCTGATCCAGGCCGCACTCTGCCGTGCCATGTGGAAGGCGACCATCATCCGCTCGCCACTGCTCACCGAGTATCTGCCCGCCGCTGCGGACGATCTGTCGGACTTGGCGAGCTTCCTACATCTGAGCTGAATCGCGGCACACGCGGTCATGGCGCACGACCGCGGCCATCGAGTGCACGCTGCGCAATGTGGGTCTTGCCGTAATCCCGTGGCCGTCCGCACAGTTCGCATCGATCCGGCGTCTCGAATACCTATTCGGAGTATGGGTATTACCGAACGAATTCATCGGATGAAATCATTCCATAAACACCGGCCAGCACCCGACAGGAATTTACAGCCAGACCGGTTGGTATTCAATGCGAAATTCAGGGCCTCGAAATTGCCGAAAATCGGCAATCCTATCGGCGATCCCGGGGAGCAACGTACGTCGGCCTCAGCCGAAGCAGTTGCCCTCACCGCGGTAGGTCGGCACCGTCGTCCTGGTGCCGTCGCTGTCGACCAGATGGATGTGATCGATGCGCTCGCACAGCTCGCCCGCCTTGGCGTGGCGGAACCAGACCCGGTCACCGATCTGCAGTTCAGCAGCCCCGGACAGCGGCGTCTGCACCTCGCCCGCGCCCTCGGTGCCGATCAGCCGCAACCCACTGGGCCACACCGGCTTCGGCACCCGCGACGGACCCGTCGGACCGGAGGCGATGTAGCCGCCCGCGAAGACGGTGGCGATGGACGGGGTCGGCTTGCGCAGCACCGAGGTGGCGAAGTACAGCGCGGGGCGCGGAGTGAACGAGCGGTAGTGGTCGAACAACGTCGGCACGTACAGACCGGAGCCCGCCGTCACCTCGGTGACATCGGGGTCGACAATGCTGACCTCGATCGATCCGGAACCGCCACTGTTGACGATCTCCAGCTTGCCGACCACCGAACGGACCGCATCGAGAACCCGCTTGCGGCGCTTGGTTATTTCGGCCGCGGAGGCCTGCTTCACCAGCCGTACAGCAATATTGGAGTCGGGCAGCCCGGCGATCTGCGCTTCGTAGGTCATCACGCCGACCACCTCGAAGCCGCGCCCCATCGCCACCCGGGCGAGCTCCGCCGCCTGGTCGGGAGTGCGAATGGGCGAGCGGCGCACGCCGAGGTGCAGCGGTCCGATCCGCAACGAGGCGTCCACGTCGAGACAGATCCGTGGGCGAACACGCTCGCTGCCGACCGCCGCACGGATCAACTCCAGCTGTGCGACGTCATCGATCATCAGGGTGATGGATTGCCGGAGGGTGTCGTCGGTGGCGAGTTCGGCAAGCGCGGCGCGGTCGACGGCCGGATAGCCGAGCAGCACGTCGCGGGCCCCACGGCGAACCAGCCAGATGGCTTCGGCCAGCGAGTACGACATGATGCCCGCGAACCCACCGTCGGCGGTCAGCCCTTGCCCGAGCACCTGCTCCAGCACGGCCCGGCAGCGCACCGACTTGCTGGCCACGCGCACCGGCACACCGTGCGCGCGGCGCACCAGGTCGGCGGCATTGGCCCGCAGCGCGGCCAGATCGAGGGCTGCCAGCGGCGGGTCGAGCTCGGCCGTGGCGGTATCCAGCGCGACAATCGGCGACGTCGGGGTCACCGGTACAACTCAACCATCAAACTGGTCACACGTCCAGCATTGGCCGATGGCCAGTCGCCGTCCTGCCGAGCGACCAGCACGCGGTCGCCGACAGTCCTCACACTTCGGCCGCCCGGGTGGCCAAGCTGCTGACCAGGTCGTCGAGCACCACCAGTGTGGTTTCGTCATTGCAATCGGCGAGCCAGCGCAACACAGTCCCCTGCAGCACCGACACCGCATAGGCAGCGATGGCCTCCACTGGCTCCAGCCATTGCGCGCCGGACTTCTCCGCACACAGGTCGAGGAAGATCGCGACCTCGGTGTCCATCTCGCGATACACCGCCGACGCGGTCGGATCCGGAATGCATTCGGTCTGCACTTCCCAGCGCTGCCGCAGCGTCTGCACGGTTACTTCATAGGCGCGGATCTGCCTGGCCGGGGTGGCCTTGACTACCGGCCAGTACGCGCTCACGCCGGCATGCAGCAGCACCCGCAACGCCCGCACTCCGGTGATATCGAGCGAGGCGGCCGCTTTCTCGACCGCCTCGCAGATGGTCGGTCGCAACCGGCCCTCCGCTATTTCTCCACGAACGCTCAACGACGACTCCCTCGGCGAAAGAACTCGCGCACCACCGTCGGCGCGACTCGCTGAACATGGCGGGCCGCTCCCGAGAATCCTCCACTAGGAAATCCCCTGGCTGCCCGGTCCAACATTCAGCAATGGTAGAGGCTTATCGGGGTTTAAGAATAGGTTCGGCGGGTATTACCAGACTGAAAGAATGTTTTGTTACCCAAACGGAATGGGTCCGCGACCGCCCGGTGTCCGCCGGAATCGCCTCCCTGGGCGTCACTCTCGACCGCCCACACCCCCGGACACACGATTTTCCACAGTACGGACAGCCTCACCGAGACCCGTCATCGTGTGATCGATCCCACACAAATACTTCGCAAATCGGCCACCTGGCCGTTCGACGTTCGATCCGGGAACGACACCTAGCGTCACCGACGGGGCGATAGCCTGGATCGGTGACTCTCTCGCCCCCCGCCGACCAGTTCTTCCTCGCCGGCACCTTCAACTTCCGCGATGTCGGCGGCCTGCGGACCCTCGACGGCGCGAAGGTTCGCCCCGGCGTGCTGCTGCGCTCGGCCCAACTCAGCGGCCTGGACGCACCCGGCCACGCCATCCTGCGCGAACTCGGCGTCACCGAGGTGCACGACCTGCGCGGCCGCCGCGAGATCGACCACATCGGGCACGACAACCTGCCCGAAGGCGTACGGCTGAACATCACGCCCTTCGATTCGCGGATGGGCGAGGCGCCGCCACACGACGCGCAGACCCATTCCGCGTTCGCGCACATGCTCGAGGTGTATCGGCTGTTTCCCGCACTGCCCGAGGCGCATGTCGCGATCGTCGCCATCGCGGAATCGATTGTGCGCGGCGATGGCGCGGTGCTGGTGCACTGCGCCGCGGGCAAGGACCGCACCGGCTGGGCGATCGCCACGCTGCTGCGTGCGGTCGAGGTCACCGAGGAAGACGTGCTCAACGACTTCCTGCTCAGCAATGCGGCGGTGCCGTCGCTGCGCGCCATGATGGCGACGAAACTGGCTGCGGGCGAAGAGCTTTCCGATGACCTGCTCGGCGTCCGCGCGGAGTACCTCACGATCGCGCTGGAGTCGGTGCGCGAGCGGCACGGCGAGTTCGAGGTGTACCTCGGCGCCATCGGCTTCACCCACGAGCTGCGCACCAAGTTGCGCGAGCGACTGCTGGAATGAGCGAAGGCTAAGCGGACAGCCCGCTGCGGACCAGTCCGTCGGCATCGATGGTCACCTGATCGCCGGTGTGGAACCAGCTTCCGGTGAAGCGGTCCGCGGTCGACTTCGGATCGTTCCAGTAGCGGCAGCTGACATTCGGTCCGCGACAGAGCAATTCGCCGTGACCGACCTGGGCCTGCGGGCCCCACAGCGCCAATTCCGTACCGCCGAAGGGGAATCCGAGCACCGCGTCGGCGCCGGATGGGGCGTCGGTGTCGTCGTCGACGGCCAGACCGATGCCGCTGGTTTCGGTTGCGCCCCACACCGACCATCGCCGCGCCGCGGGGAACATGTCCCGCAGTGCGGCCGTCAGATTCGCGGGTTCCGCAGCGGCGGCGGCCCGTTCGGCGCGGTGTCCGGCATTGCTGACGCGGGTGATGCCCTCGGTGTCGAGGCCATCGGTGCGCAGCCTTGCCAGCTCCGGTAGTAGCCGGGTGAAAATGCGCGGTGTCGCCGACACCATGTCGATCCGCTCGGCCACCAGGGTTTCGGTGAGCCTGCGAGTGTCCGGCGCGAGCACGACTGTGCCACCGACCGCGAAGGTCGGCAGCAGTTGATCCACGCATCCGCTGGCATGGGCGAGCGGCAGCAGCATCAGGTTGCGCAGGCCGTCGGTCGGCAGATCCAGCGCCGCGACCACCGAACGGATTGCCGACAACAAGTTTTCGTTGGTCAGCTCGACGCCCATCGGCGCGGTGGTGCCGCTGGTGTAGCACAGCAGCGCCAGATCACCCAGTGCCGCACCGTCATCGATGAACGCGGCCCCATCGGGCAGCGGCGCGTCCGAGCCGCCCGCACCGCCGGCGCCGAGCACGAAATCGGTGCTGCTGTCGGCGATCACCCGCTCGGCCACTTCGGCGGGCAGGCCGTCGTGCACCAGCACCGGCACCGCGCCGCTGAGCAGCGCGCCGAGAAACGCCTGCACCCACCGGGCGCCTGGGGGCATGTGGACGGCGACCCGGTCGCCGTAGCCGATGCCGTGCTCCTGCAGGCCACCCGCGATCCGGGAGGCGGAATGCCACAGCTCACGGTAGGTGAGCCGGGGACCGCCGATTTCCACGACGGCCTCCCGGCCCGCGAAGGCGTGCACCTGCAGATCCAGCAGTTCGGTGACCGCGGGCGTCAGATTCCCGTAGCGCAGCACTCCGTCAGCACCGCGAGCCAGCGGGTTGTCGCAGGCATCAGGACGGGTCAGTGGGTATTCGACCAGGAGCTGTGACATGGGTCCTCCGCACGCCTAGAGCCGGCAGGCTTAGGCGAACTATATGACGCCAGTCACATATTTTCTGCGATTAGGTGGTGAACATGCCCTGCTTTTCGATATTCGTCATCCTCATTCGCCGGTGTAGGTCGCCTTGCCCGGTCCGACCTCGAGGAAGCTGCGCACCGCGCCGCGCAGGTCAGCGGTGCCGAACAGGGCGCCGGACACCTCCGGAGTCACCGAATCGGCATGCGCCACACCGCCGGAGCGCCAGGCCTCGATGATCTGTTTGGTCGCGGCGTGCGCCTTCGTCGGTCCCTGCGCCAGGCGGTGCACCAGTTCACGCGCCGCGGTGTCGACGTCGTCGTGCACGGCGTTGACCACACCCCATTCGGCCATGGTCGCCGCGTCGTAGAGATCACTGGTCATCACGAACTCGCGGGCCCGGCCGGATCCGGCGCGCTCGGCAAGCCGCTGCGGGCCACCCATCGAGGGCGTCAGGCCGACAACCGTCTCGACGAGTCCGAACTTGGCCTTCGGCGCGGCCAGGATCAGATCACAGGCAAGCGCCATCTCGAAGGCTGCGGTCAGGGTGAGCCCGTGCGCGGCGAAAACCACCGGGCACGGCAGCGCCTCCAGCGGATGGATGATCTGGGCGAAAAGGGTGCGCCACAGTTCGGCGCCCTGCTCGGTGGACAGGCCGTCGAAGACGTGCACATCGACGCCGCCGGACACCAGCTTCCCCTCGGCGCGCAGCAGCAGCGCCCGCGGCGGGCGGGCCGACAACTCGGCGAGATCGGCAACCAGGGCATCGAGCATGGCCTGGTCGAAGAGGTTCAGCGGCGGATTGGCCAGCGTGAGGGTGGCCACTTCCGCGCCGCCGTCGGTGGTGTTGCGTTCCAGACGGGTTGCCTTCGTTTCACTCATTCGGCCAGCCTAGAGGCGCGTCGGACACAGTCCGTCGATAGTCCGCGCCGGGCCGAGCGAAGGCGAGGCAGCCGCCCAAGAGACACAGCCGGACACAGTCCGTCCACAGCCCGCGCCGGGCCGAGCGAAGGCGAGGCAGCCGCCCAAGAGACACAGCCGGACACAGTCCGTCCACAGCCCGCGCCGGGCCGAGCGAAGGCGAGGCAGCCGCCCAAGAGACACAGCCGGACACAGTCCGTCCACAGCCCGCGCCGGGCCGAGCGAAGGCGAGGCAGCCGCCCAGGAGACGTAATCGGACGCAGGCCGACTGTCACCCGTATCTGCGAGACTGTCCAAGTGACCAAGTCGGTATCCGAAAATGGTTCCTACGTAGAGCCTGGCGAGTTCAAACGGGACACCAACTACATCCACAGCCGCATCACCGCGGACGGCCGCGATGGCTTCCCGGTCGAAGCCGGCCGCTATCGGCTGGTTGCGGCGCGGGCCTGTCCGTGGGCCAATCGCACGCTGATCGTGCGCAGGCTGCTCGGGCTGGAGGACGCACTCTCCCTAGGATTGTGCGGGCCAACACACGACAAACTCAGCTGGACCTTCGATCTCGATCCCGGCGGGGTCGATCCGGTGTTGGGTATTCCGCGGCTGCGCGACGCGTATCTGGCGCGCTTTCCCGACTATCCACGTGGCATCACCGTGCCCGCGATCGTCGATGTGCCCACCGGACAGGTGGTGACCAACGACTACGCGCAGCTGACCCTCGACTTCTCCACCGAGTGGACCGAGTTCCACCGCCCCGGCGCCCCCGCGCTCTATCCGGAATCGCTGCGCGCCGAGATCGACGAGGTGAATCTCGCGGTCTTCCGCGATGTCAACAATGGGGTGTACCGCTGCGGGTTCGCCGGCACCCAGGACGCCTACGACACGGCCTACGATCGACTCTTCGCCCGCCTCGACTGGCTGTCGGAGCGGCTGACCCGACAGCGATACCTGGTGGGCGACACCATCACCGAGGCCGATGTGCGGTTGTTCACCACGCTGGTCCGATTCGATCCGGTGTATCACGGCCACTTCAAGTGCAACCGGAGCAAGTTGAGCGAGATGCCGGTCTTGTGGGCGTACACACGCGACCTCTACCAGACGCCGGGGTTCGGTGACACCGTCGATTTCGACCAGATCAAGACGCACTACTACGCGGTGCACACCGACATCAACGCGACCGGGATCGTCCCGAAGGGCCCCGACCTGACCGACTGGCTGACCCCGCACGGCCGGGAAGCGCTGGGCGGCAGACCCTTCGGCGACGGCACCCCGCCGCCGCCTCCGGTACTCGCCGAGCGGGTGCCGGCGCTGAACCAACCGGCATGATCGAGCACCCGGCCGGCCCGATCCTGATCGGAACCGATCCGGCTGGGTAGTTCGTTGTCATGACGAGCTGAGGGCAGTCGGTGCCATACAGTTCACCCAACACAGGTGGAAGAGGAGGATGACGCCGTGTTCAAAGGCGCGTTCGAGAAGACGGTCGTCGAGCTGCTCGATTCCGGGTCGCGCCTGCAGGCGCCCGCCGTCGCCAAGTACGTGGACCGACTCCGGCGCTCCCACCCGGCCGAGAGCCCCGCGCAGATCATCGAGCGGCTGGAGAAGCAGTACCTGCTCGCCGTGACCGGCAGCGGCGGCGCGGTCGGCGCGACGGCCGCGGTACCCGGTGTCGGCACCGTTGCGGCCATCGCCGCCGTCAGCGCCGAAACGACGTTCTTCATGGAAGCCTCCGCGGTGTTCACCCTTGCGGTGGCGGCCGTGCACGGCGTCTCCCCCGGTGACAAGGAACAGCGCAGGGCGCTGGTGCTCGCGGTCGTGCTCGGTGACAGCGGGATGGAGATCGTCGAGAAGACGGTCGGCCACTCCGCGAAGAATTGGGGCACCGTCTTCGCCAACCGCATTCCCGGGCTGTCGAGCATGAACGACTCGCTGCTCAAGCGGTTCATCATCCGCTTCATCACCAAGCGTGCGGCGCTGATGGCGGGCAAGATCGTCCCGGCGGGCATCGGCGCGGTGATCGGCGGCGTCGGCAACCGGGCCCTCGGCAAGACCACGATCAACAACGCGCGCAAGGCCTTCGGGCCCGCACCGTCGGTGTGGCCGGCCGATCGACACCTCATCGTCGAAGCCGATCCGCTCACCGCCATCGACCCGGCGAAGCCGCAACCCCCGGCCACCCCACGATGAGTGCGAGCAGAGGACCTGCGTTCGCCGTCCGCGGCATCGGCAAGCGGTACAACCTGGTGGCGGCCGTCGAGAATGTGAGCTTCACCGTCACCGCGGGCACCGCGGCGGCACTGGTCGGGCCCGCGGGTGCGGGCAAGACGACGATCCTGCGGATCCTGCTCGGGCTGCTCGAACCGACCACTGGCTCGATCGCCATCGGCGGGCAAGGGTCACCCGGCACCGCGCGAGCGGTGGGCGGCATGCTCGAACCGCGCGGATTGCATCCCGCACGCACGGCGCGCGACCACCTGCTGGTGTACGCCGCGGCGGTCGGCGTCGCGGACGACCGGGTGGACGAGGTGATCGAACTCGTCGGCCTCGACGCGGCGGCGGACACCAGAGCGGGTGCGTTGACCGCAGGACAGCAGACCAGGGTGGCCTTGGCGACCGCGCTGCTCGGCGATCCACCGCTGCTGGTCCTCGACGAGCCCGCCGCCGGCCTCGACAGCGCGGAACGCGCATGGCTGCAAGAGTTTCTGCGCAGGCATACCCGGCGCGGTGGCACGGTACTGTTGTCCAGTGAGAGCCTCGCCGCGGTGATCCCGGTGGTGGACAACATCATTGTGCTGAGTGCGGGCTCGGTGGTGTATGAAGGTAGTCCGACCAAACTGCGCCGCGGCCACCCCGATCGTCTCGTTGTCGCATCGTCGACGCCGATCGCGCTGGCGACAACGCTTGCCGCACAGGGCTTCACCGACGCGGTGATCCGCCCCGACGGCCGGCTGGCCGTCGCCGAGGCCACCGAGGGACAGATCCGCGAGGCGGCGAAAGTCGCCGGCGTGCGCCTGGACAGCATCACCCCCGACCCGATCCATCCCGATCGGGTGCTGGCCGCGCTGACCAAAGTTCGTCCACAGCCGACTCCGTATCCCGGAGTGGCCGCCCATCTTCCGACGCCGACGCCCTACGGGATTCCACGATGATCGACATCCTGCCCGCGGACCTCGTCCCGGCGGTCAACTCCGAGGTCCGCAAGGTCATCACGCTGCGTGCGAGCCGGATCCTCGGCATCGGCGTGCCCGCGGTCGCGCTCGTCGCGAGTGCGGTCACCGCCATCCTCGCCGGGCCTGCCGACCCGAAGGGCGATCCCGCGACCGGCACCGCGACAATCGGCCTGTATCTCGGCCTCCTAGCGGCGATCCTGGTGTCCGGCGCGTTCGGTGCGGCGGGCGCGGGCGCCGAGTACCGGTACGCCACCATGCCGGTGACCCAATTGTTCACCGCGGACCGCGATCGGCTCGTCACCGCGAAACTCGTTGTCACCGCGGGATTCGCGCTGGCGATCACGTTCCTCGTCGAGCTGATCGTCATGGCCTGCCTGATCGGGTTCGGGCACGGCAAGTTCGACTTCGGCCTCCGGCTGCTCACCGTGCTCGGCGGCGGCCTGCTCGCCGCGGCATGTTGGTCACTGATCGGCGCAGGCCTCGGACTGCTGTTGCGCACCTCGACCGGCGCGGTCGCCGCGCTGCTCGGTTGGCTCGTCATCGTCGAACCGCTGAGCTGGCTCGTCGCCAAAGGCCTCGGTATCGCGGGCTTCGCCACCATGTTCCCCGGCGCCGCCACCGTCAGCACCGTGGCCGTGGGTTCCTTCCAAGACAGCGACTTCCTCGCCCCCGCTCCCGCGGCCGTTGTCGTCCTGCTGCTGTGGACCATCGGCGTCGCAGGCGCGGGCTGGTGGTCGGTGCGCCAACGCGAGTTGTGATCCCGATCGGATAGCTGCCACTGGGAACAACGGTGTGCCGGTTCGCGTCGTTAACGTCGACTTATGTGTGGACTGAGACGATCGAGATGGGCGAGCACCTGATGTGAGCGAGCAGCTGATGGGCGTGGGTCCGGGCGGTTGGATGCGCAGGCTGTGGGCCGAGAGCCGGTCGCACGGCGGGCTGCTCGCGGGGATCGCGGCCGCGTTGGCGGTCGGTGCGGTGGTGGAGATCATGGCGCCGCTGCTCACCAAGCGGGCGCTGGATGCGGCGGGGGTGGGCGACACCGACGTCATCGGCGTGATCGCAGGGCTACTTGCGGTGCTCGCGGTGGGGCGGTTCGCGGCCGCGTTCGGGCGCAGAATGCTGGCGGGACGACTGTCGTTGGATGTGCAGCACAGCCTGCGGCTGCAACTGCTCGGGTCGCTGCAGCGGCTGGACGGGACCGGGCAGGACGCCATGCGCACTGGCCAGGTGGTGTCCCGATCGATCACCGATCTGCAATTGGTGCAGGGGCTTTTGGCCATGGCGCCGCTGTCGGGGCTAGCACTGCTGGAGTTCCTGCTCGCGGCCGCGGTGATGGTGTGGCTGTCACCACCGCTCGCGGCCGCCGCCCTGCTGGTGGTTCCGGTGATCGCGCTGGTCGTCTATCGGATGCGGCCACGGCTGTATGCCGCGACCTGGTCCGCGCAGCAACGCGCCGCCGAGGTCGCCCAGCACGTCGAAGAGACGGTCACCGGCGTTCGCGTGGTGAAGGGGTTCGGGCAGGAAGGCCGCATGGTCGAGGTGCTCGAGCGGCACGGCAGGGCGCTGTATGCCGAGCGCATGCGCGCGGCGAAGATCAACGCGCGGTTCGCGCCGACCGTGTCGGCGGTCCCACAGGCCGGTCTGGTCGCGGTGATCGCCTTCGGCGGGTGGCTCGCGCTGCACGACGCCATCGGCATCGGCACCTTCCTCGCCTTCGCCGCGTATGTGGCCACCATGACAACGACCACCCGCACCATGACCTCGGTGGTGATCATGGCCCAGCTGACCCGCGCAGCGGCCGAGCGGGTCTACCAGGTGATCGACACCGCGCCGACAATCGCCGACCCCACGCACCCGATCGCGCTGCCCGAAGGTCCGCTCGGCATCGAAATAGACTCCGTCACCTTCGGATTCGACAGCGACCGCCCGGTGTTGCGCGACCTCGACCTGACCGTGCGCCCCGGCGAGACGGTGGCGATCATCGGCCCCGCGGGTTCCGGCAAAACCACACTGTCGCTGTTGTTGCCCCGCTTCTACACACCCGACTCCGGCACGATCCGCCTGTTCGGCACCGAAACCACCGCCGCCCAATCGGCGTCGTCGAGCCCGGAACTCGATCGCGCCGCCGAGGAACGCATCGCCCAGCCACGAATGGGCCCATCGAACCGCGCTTCGGGCGGGGCGGCAACCAGCCGACCGACGGCGGGCCGCACACATCCGACGGCCATCGATATCGCGGACGTCCGAGCCGCCGACCTGCGCAGTGCAATCGGTGTTGTCTTCGACGACCCGTTCCTGTTCTCCGACAGCATCGCCGCCAATATCGCCCTCGGCAATCCGGACGCCACCGATGCCGAGATCCGTCGAGCCGCCGAACTGGCCGCGGCCGACGATTTCATCACCGAATTGCCCGACGGCTATGACACCGTGGTCGGCGAGCGCGGGTTGACGTTGTCCGGTGGTCAGCGCCAGCGGATCGCGCTGGCGCGGG
This sequence comes from Nocardia sp. NBC_01009, assembly GCF_045208035.1. NCBI lineage: Bacteria > Bacillati > Actinomycetota > Actinomycetes > Mycobacteriales > Nocardiaceae > Nocardia > Nocardia sp. NBC_01009. The sequence goes on from NZ_CP108695.1 coordinate 8,028,886, forward strand.
CGCTGCTGGCGCGGCCGCGCATCCTGGTGCTCGACGACGCCACCTCCGCGGTCGACGCCGTGACCGAGGCTGCGATCTTCGACACACTGCCGGACCAGGGCGGGCGCACAACAGTGATCCTGGCGCATCGCGAGTCCACCCTCGCCCACGCCGACCGGGTGATCCGCCTGCCCGCCCCCACGGCAACGCATCACCTCGAGCATCTGGATGCCGCTGCCGTGCCGATCCGCATCGGGCGTGGGTCCGCCGCGATCGGCGGGCCCGCGGCGGGTGCGGCAGCCGATCTCAGCGAAACCCCCGAGTTGCGCCGCGATATCGAACGGCTGCCACCGGCCATCGAGACACCCGACCTGGACGAGCGGCGACTGCGGGAGCCCGATCCCGACTTCCGGCTGGCTCGGCTGCTGCGGCCGGTCCGCTGGCTGGTGCTGGTCGTAATGGGTTTGCTGGCGCTGGACGCACTCATCGGCGTCACCTTCCCGCCGATCGTCCGCTATGCGATCGATTCCGGTGTCGGCCATGCGGATTCCGGTGCCCTCGCGACCGCGGCGGCACTCGGTGTCGTGCTGGTGTTTGCGGGCTTGGCGGTCGCCGCGGCGGCGACCGTGCTCACCGCACGCACCGGCGAACGGGTGCTCTACGGCCTGCGCGTGCGCAGCTACGCCCACCTGCAACGGCTCGGCCTCGACTTCTACGAACGAGAACTGTCCGGTCGCATCATGACCCGGATGACCACCGATATCGACGCCTTGTCGACCTTCCTGCAGACCGGTCTGGCGACCACGCTGATCGGTGGACTGACCCTGATCGGCATCGCGGTCGCGCTGCTGGTCATCGATGCGTCACTGGCCGCGGCGGTGTTGGTCGCCTTGCCGCCGCTCGCGGTTGCGACCTGGCTGTTCCGTCGCGTCTCCTCGACCGCGTACACGGTGTCGCGCGAACACGTCTCGGCGGTGAACGCCGATTTCCAGGAGAACATCAGCGGTCTGCGCGCGGTGCAGGCCAGCCGCCATGAGCCGTTCGCGGCGCACCGGTTCGCCGAATACTCCGCGCGCTACCGCAACAGCCGGATGCGGGCGCAACGCGCGATTTCGATGTACTTCGCGTTCGTCATCGCGTGGGCAGATCTGGCGCTGGCCGTTGTGGTGTTCGTCGGCGCTCGTGCGGTCGCGGGCGGCACTACGAGTCCGGGGACGCTGATCGCTTTCGTGCTGTATCTGGAGCTGCTGTTCGGGCCGATTCTGCAGCTCTCCCAGGTATTCGACGGGTATCAGCAGGCCAGGGTCGGCCTGCGGCGGATCGGGGAGCTGTTGCGCACTCCGTCCTCGATCGCCGCGGATCCTGCGGAGGCGGTCGCGATCACGGACGGTCTGCGTGGCGAGGTCACCGTCGACGATGTTCATTTCCACTACCCGGGCACCGACGCACCCGCCCTCGATGGCGTATCACTGCATATCCCGGCGGGCTCGACCCTCGCGCTGGTCGGTCCGACGGGCGCGGGCAAATCCACCATCGTCAAGCTTCTCGCTCGCCTCTACGATCTGCCCGACGACCTCGACGCGAACCAGGATCCCGAACACCGTGTCCGGAATCTCGACGACGCCACAACCGGCGACCCGACCCGCAGTCTGGTAACCGGCGCGATCCGTGTCGACGGCGTCGACATTCGCCACTACCGCCTCACCGACTACCGATCCCGCCTCGGCATCGTCCCGCAGGAGGCGCACCTCTTCACCGGCGATGTGGCGAGCAACATCGCGTTCGGAAAACCGTCCGCGACCGAGGCCGAGATCGCGGCGGCCGCCGCGGCGGTCGGCGCAACGGACATGATCGCCGCGCTGCCGCTCGGCATGCGCCAACCGGTCGGCGAGCGCGGCCGCGGACTCTCGGCGGGGCAGCGGCAACTCGTCGCACTTGCCAGAGCCGAGCTGGTCGGCCCTGATCTCCTGCTGCTGGACGAGGCCACCGCGACACTCGACCCCGACACCGAGGCAGCGGTGCTGTTTGCCAGTCGTTCGCTGGCTCGCGGCCGCACCACCGTTGTCGTCGCACACCGACTCGGCACGGCAGCGCGCGCCGATCGGATCGCCGTCGTCGATCACGGGAAGATTGCGGAAATCGGCACACACGAGGCGCTGGTGGCGGCCGCGGGGCCGTATTCCCGGCTATGGGCTGCGGCTCGGGAAACGGGGGGAATATTCTCGGTCACAGACGAGTCGTCACATATGGGATCGGGACTGTCGGGTGGTCAGTAGATCCGCCGGTTTGCTGCTGGGCCTATCCTCAGATAGGGCGCATCGGCGCGCATCCGCTGATCCCCGTGCCGGGCACGTCACAAACGTCGCAGCGCGAAGAACGAAATGAGGCGAACACCTGCTGTGAGCAGCTCAACTTCCCAGTTCGGACAGAACCAGTGGCTAGTCGATGAGATGTATCAGAAGTACAAACAGGATCCATCTTCGGTAGACGAGAGTTGGCACGAGTTCCTCGCTGATTACACCCCCGAAGCCACTGGAGATTCCGGTAACAGCCAGACCGCGGCACCGGCCGCACCCACGCCGTCTGCACAGGCGGCTATGACTTCCGCCACACCCGCGCCCGCCGCAGCTGCACCTGCCCCGGCCGCTCCGGCGCCTGCCGCGCCCGCCCCGGCACCGGCAAAGCCCGCGGCACCGGCCAAAGCCACCGCGCGCACCCCGCAGACCACTCCGGCGCCCACCTCGAACGCGGCGCCCACCTCCGGCGGACCCAAGCCCGCCGCGGCCGCCGACGAATCGAAGGTGCTGCGCGGCGCGGCCGCCGCAGTCGTCAAGAACATGTCCGCCTCGCTGACCATCCCCACGGCGACGAGCGTGCGTGCCATTCCGGCCAAGCTGATGATCGACAACCGTCTGGTCATCAACAACCACCTGGCCCGCACCCGCGGTGGCAAGATCTCGTTCACCCACCTGCTCGGGTACGCGATCGTGCAGGGCGTCAAGGCCTTCCCGAATCTGAACCGGCATTTCGCCGAGATCGACGGCAAGCCGAACGCGATCACCCCGGCGCACACCAACCTCGGTCTCGCCATCGACCTGCCCGGCAAAGACGGCAGCCGCACCCTCGTCGTGGCCGCCATCAAGGGCTGCGAGGAAATGACCTTCGGTCAGTTCCACACCGCCTACGAGGACATCGTCCGCCGGGCCCGTGACGGCAAGCTGACCACCGAGGACTTCACCGGTGTCACCATCTCGCTGACCAACCCCGGCACCATCGGCACCGTGCACTCGGTGCCGCGGCTGATGCCGGGCCAGGGTGCAATCATCGGCGCGGGCGCCATGGAGTACCCGGCCGAGTTCCAGGGCATGAGCGAAGAGCGCATCGCCGATATCGGCATCGGCAAGCTGATGACGCTCACCTCCACCTACGACCACCGCATCATCCAGGGCGCGGAGTCCGGTGATTTCCTGCGCACCATCCACCAGCTGCTGATCAGCGACGAGTTCTACGACGAGATCTTCCACGGCCTCGGCGTGCCCTACGAGCCGGTGCGCTGGCGCAAGGACATCCGCGAGCGCGGCGTCGACAAGAGCTCGCGCGTGCTGGAAATGATTGCGGCCTACCGCAACCGCGGCCACCTGATGGCGGACACCGATCCGCTGCGTCTGGTCAAGGACAAGTTCCGCAGCCACCCCGACCTCGACGTCACCCAGCACGGGCTGACCCTGTGGGACCTGGACCGCACCTTCAACGTGGGCGGCTTCCACGGCCAGGAACAGATGAAGCTGCGCGAGGTGCTCTCGGTACTGCGCGACGCCTACTGCCGCCACGTCGGTGTGGAGTACACCCACATTCTCGACACCGAGCAGCTGCAGTGGATCCAGGAGCGGGTCGAGCAGAAGCACGCGAAGCCGACTGTCGCGCAGCAGAAGTACATCCTGAACCGACTGAATGCGGCGGAGGCCTTCGAGACCTTCCTGCAGACCAAGTACGTCGGCCAGAAGCGCTTCTCGCTGGAAGGCGCCGAGACCGTCATACCGATGATGGACGCGGTCATCGACCAGTGCGCCGAGCACTCGCTCGACGAGGTCATCATCGGCATGCCGCACCGCGGTCGCCTCAACGTGCTCGCCAACATTGTCGGCAAGCCGTATTCGAAGATCTTCACCGAGTTCGAGGGCAACATGAACCCGGCGGGGGCGCACGGCTCCGGCGACGTGAAGTACCACCTCGGCGCGCACGGCACCTACCTGCAGATGTTCGGCGACAACGAGATCGAGGTCTCGCTGACCGCCAACCCGTCGCACCTGGAAGCGGTCGACCCGGTGCTCGAGGGTCTGGTCCGCGCCAAACAGGACATCCTCGACAAGGGCGATGGCCCGGAGGGCTACTCCGTTGTCCCGCTGATGCTGCACGGTGACGCCGCATTCGCCGGTCAGGGCGTGGTCGCCGAGACGCTGAACCTGTCGGGTCTGCGTGGCTACCGCGTCGGCGGCACCATCCACATCGTGGTGAACAACCAGATCGGTTTCACCACGGCGCCGGAGAACAGCCGCTCGACCGAATACTCCACGGACATCGCGAAGTTCATCGGCGCGCCGATCTTCCACGTGAACGGCGACGACCCGGAGGCCTGCGACTGGGTGGCGCGCCTCGCGGTGGACTTCAAGCAGAAGTTCCGCAAGGACGTCGTGATCGACATGATCTGCTACCGGCGTCGCGGCCACAACGAGGGCGACGACCCGTCGATGACCCAGCCGTACATGTACGACGTCATCGACACCAAGCGCTCGGTTCGCAAGGCCTACACCGAGAGCCTGATCGGCCGTGGCGACATCTCCCTCAAAGAGGCCGAAGACGCCCTGCGCGACTACCAGGGTCAGCTGGAGCGAGTCTTCAACGAGGTCCGCGAGCTGGAGAAGTACGTCCCGGAGCCGAGCGAATCGGTCGAGGACGACCAGCAGGTGCCGACCACCGTCGTGACGGCGGTGGACAAGACGGTGCTGCAGCGCATCGGCGATGCCTTCCTCAATGTGCCGGACGGTTTCAACGTGCACCCGCGTGTCAAGCCGGTGCTGGAGAAGCGTCGCGAGATGGCCTACGAGGGCAAGGTCGACTGGGCCTTCGCCGAGCTGATGGCCTTCGGCACGCTGATCGACGAAGGCAAAGCGGTGCGGTTGACCGGTCAGGACTCGCGTCGCGGCACGTTCACCCAGCGGCACTCGGTGATCATCGACCGCAAGACGGCCGACGAGTACACCCCGCTGCACAACATCGGCAGCACCAACCCCGGTTGGTTCGCGGTGCACGATTCGGCGCTGAGCGAGTACGCGGCGGTCGGCTTCGAGTACGGCTACTCGCTGGGCAACTCCAACGCACTTGTGTTGTGGGAGGCGCAGTTCGGTGACTTCGTCAACGGCGCGCAGTCCATCATCGACGAGTTCATCTCCTCCGGTGAGGCCAAGTGGGGTCAGCTGTCGGACGTCGTGCTGCTGCTGCCGCACGGCCACGAGGGCCAGGGTCCCGACCACACCTCCGGTCGGATCGAGCGCTTCCTGCTGCTGTGCGCCGAGGGCTCGATGACTGTCGCCGTGCCGTCCACCCCGGCGAACTACTTCCACCTGCTGCGCCGCCACGCGCTCGACGGCATCCGCCGCCCGCTGATCGTCTTCACCCCGAAGTCGATGCTGCGCAACAAGGCTGTGGTCTCGGACCTGAAGGACTTCACCGAGTCGAAGTTCCACTCGGTGTTCAACGAGCCCACCTACGAGCAGGGCATCGGTGACGGCAACAAGGTCAAGCGAGTCCTGATGACCAGCGGCAAGCTCTACTACGAGCTCGTCGCGGCGAAGGCCAAGGGCAACCGCGAGGACATCGCCATCGTGCGGATCGAGCAGCTCTACCCGCTGCCCAAGTTCCGCCTCAACGAGGCACTCGCGACCTACCCCAATGCGACCGACATCGTGTGGGTCCAGGAGGAACCGGCCAACCAGGGCGCGTGGCCCTTCTTCGGCCTCAACCTCCCCGAGCTCCTCCCCGACCGCTTCACCAAGCTCCGCCGTATCTCGCGCCGCGCCATGTCGGCCCCGTCCTCGGGTTCGAGCAAGGTGCACGCGGTGGAACAGCAGGAAATCATCGACGAGGCCTTCGAGCCCACCAGCTAGTTCGCTAGTTCGTCAATGACCCGATGCCGGGTCGAATCCGCCTCTCCCCAGAGCGATTCGACCCGGCGTTCTGCTTTTCGATACCGCATCTGTGTAGAGCTCTGTGATCAGCTGATCGGATGAGACTCCGAGTTCGGCAAGCACAGTCCGCAGTTCAGCAAGGCACCCGCCATGTCTTCCTCGCTGGCCAGCGTCTCCAGTTCTAGGAATATTCCGGCAATCTTCGGAACCTTCGCAATCGTCGCCGCCATCTCACGACCTGCCGCTGTGAAGCGGTAATTCGCGCAATGCTTGGTGAACGAGATCGACGGCTGATATCCGAGGCTTTGCGATGATCTGCTCCATGGATGCCGGTCGAACTGCGCCAGCCACAACCGCGTTAGGACGGCAGCCGGTGTGCGTTCCAACGAAGGAGCAAGGATTGACTGGGAGGTCGACCAGCTGAGCCAGGTCGGCGCCGACGCGTCAACGGCGACGAAGTTCCGGTCAGTTCCCGGTGGTGATGCCGGTGGCGAATTTGACGACAACTTTCTCGTCGGTGATCTCCTGCACGGTGACGTTGACGCCTTCCGCGGGCTGGGTTTGTCCGGCTGGGATTGTGACCTCCTGACCGGCCACCTTCAGGGTGATCAGATTGCCGTTCACGGCAACGAGTTCGGCGTCGACGCCGAGGACGGTGGCCTTGGCGTGCACGCCGCGGGTGAAGGTGACGGTGCAGCCGCTGACGTTGCAGTCGGACTTGGTGCCCGGCCCTTCGACGGTGCAGGCGGCCACCCCGAGCGAGGCGAGCAGCGCGAAAACGCAGAGGGCGATCAGCCGTCGGAGAAACATGTCGCCGAGTGTAGGGGTACCGAGCAGTCGAGGGTTGCTGCTCGCCGCATCACCGTGGTTGCGGTGGACGGCCTGCGGCGTCGGGTTCAGGGGCATAGCCGGTGGAGATGTCGGGGCGCGATGCCGCAGTGACGCCGGGTACTCGGTCTTGTACAACGAAGCTGGCGCGAGTGTGGATGGGCGCGCCGGGACGTCGGATATAAGGCACGACGCGGAAGTCGTTGCGCCACCATCCCTGATCGAGTTCGACGCGGACATAGCCGCGTTGTGCGTTGAAGAATTTCATGTCGGGATTGGCGGCGAGCAAGTTGTGCCCGGTGGGGTTGATGTCGGCGCCGTCGCCGCCGCTTGTGATCGATGTTCCGGTGAATTCCGATGCGACGACGGGTGATTCGGGATCGGCGTAGTCGCGGCGCAGATCGGCAGCATAGTTGTGGTGCCGGTCGCCGGTGATCACGACGAGGTTGCGCACGCCGCGGTCGGCGGCGGCGCCGAGCACGGTGTTGCGGTCGGCGACGTACCCGTCCCAGGCGTCGGCGCCGAGGTCGGTGCCGGGGCCGGGGTCGTAGTCGGATCGGCTCATCGCCACCTGATTGCCGATGATCTGCCAACGGGCCGTGGAGCCGGAGAACCCGGCTAGCAGCCAATCACGTTGCCGCGCACCGAGTATCGTGCGATCGGCTGCGAGCCGGTCGGCGCAGTCGGCGACGTTCTTGCCGTCGCATGCCTGCCTGCTGCGGTACTGCCGGGTGTCGAGCATGGTGATCTCCGCGAGGTCGCCGAAACCGTAGCGCCGATGCAATCGCATGTTCGGCCCGGCCGGCAGCTGTTCGATCCGTAGCGGCTGGTGCTCGTACATCGCTTGGAAGGCGGCGGCGGAACAGCGCAGGAATGCGATAGATGTCGAGCCCGAGCCCCGGCGCGTCGGCCGCCCAGTTGTTGTCGACCTCGTGGTCGTCCATGGTGACCAGCCAGGGGAACGCGGCGTGCGCGGCACGCAGCGGCTGCTCGGCTTTGGCCTGTGCGTAGCGCAGCCGGTAGCCGGCCAGGTCGACCGCTTCGGCACGGAACTGCGGCTCGACCGTCATGCCCTCGCGGCCACGGTTCCAGCCGCGCTCGTAGATGTAGTCACCGAGATGCACGACCAGATCGAGGTCTTCGGCGCTCATGTGCTCGTAGGCGGTGTAGAAGCCGGAAGTCCACGATTGGCAGGAGGCGAAGGCGAAACGCATGCGTGCGGTGGGCCGGCCGGGCGGCGGTGCGGTGCGAGTCCGGCCGATCGGCGAGATCGCCGATCCCGCGCGAAACCGGTAGAAGTACCAGCGGTCCGGGGCCAATCCATGGACCTCGGGATGCACGGTGTGGGCGAGCGCGCGCGTCGCGACCGCGCTCCCCCGGGCCACCACCTGCTGGAAGTGCTCGTCATGAGCGACTTCGTATTCCACGGTCACCGGAGCAAGTGGCATTCCGCCGAGCCCGTCCGGGGCAAACGGGTCGGGCGCCAACCGGGTCCACAACACCACGCCATCGGAGGTGGGATCTCCCGACGCCACCCCCAAACTGAAAGGGTCCCCCGGCCACCGCGGCGCCCGAAACCGCCCGCTACCGGCCGCCGACGCGCCGACCAGCACCGCAACCGATCCGGCGGTGCCGAATCTCAACAGCTCCCGGCGAGACAGACCCATACGTCAGGGTATATCCGTCACCCTCGACAGCGCGGCGGCAAGAGCGGGGCTGAGCGAAAGTGCAAGGGCCACGAGGGATTCGACCAAGAGGTCCACCAGTTGGTGGCGGGAGATGGGTTCGTCGCGGAGCCAACTGAGGGTGGTTTCCTCGACGAAGGCGATCCAGCCGCGGATGGCCAGGAGCAGGCGGGGGCGGTCTGCGTCGTCGACGGGGACGGGGGCCTCGGTGAGGATGATGCCGACGATGGCGTTGCGGGTTTCCTCTACCAGGGTGACCAGCAGTGGGCTGGTGCTGGCTGGACCGCGCAGCAGCGCGAGGTAGGACGTGCGATTTTCACTGACGTAGGCGATATAGCGGTCGATCGAGTCGCGCAGCATGTCGAACGTGCCGAGCGAGCGGTCGGGAGCGACGCGTTCGAGCAGTTCGGCATTTGCGTGGTGCACGATCGCCAACTGGAAATCCTGTTTGGTCGGGAAGTAGTGGAACAGCAGGCCGCGGGAGATGCCCGCCTGTTCGGCGATCTCGGTGATGGAGATGTCTTCGATAGCTCGTTCGCCAAGCATCTTGGCACCCAAGGTAATCAACTGCGTGCGGCGCTCGTCCGGGCTGAGCCGGGTGCGCTTCACGGTCTCTCCGGTGCCTTTGGTACTCACACGGCCATCTTACTGAACGACAGTCAATACTGTTGACTCATGCTCAATAAGACCGTAGTCTCGTCTATATGAGTCGCAAGGTTACAGACAAAGCTGTCGCCAACCGCCCCGTCCGTCACGTCAAGACGATCATCATCGGCAGTGGATTCGCCGGCCTCGGCCTGGCCATTCGCTTGAGCCAGCAGGGCCGCACCGATTACCTGGTGCTGGAACGCGGCAGCGATGTCGGTGGCACCTGGCGCGACAATACCTACCCGGGCGCCGCCTGCGACGTGCCTTCACACCTGTACTCGTACTCCTTCGCGCTCAACCCGAACTGGTCGCGCTCGTTCTCCAGGCAGGGCGAGATCCAGCAGTACATCCAGGGCGTCGCCAAGAAGTACAACGTGCTCGACAAGCACCTCTTCGACTGCGATGTCACCTCAGCGCGCTGGAACACCGGCACCAACCGGTGGGAGGTCGAGTCCGCGAAGGGCAGCTTCACCGCGGACACCGTGGTCTCCGCGGTCGGCGCACTGTGCGAGCCCGCGCTGCCGGACATCAAGGGCATCAACAACTTCAAGGGCGAGATCTTCCACTCCGCCCGCTGGAACCACGACGCAGACCTGACCGGCAAGCGTGTCGCGATCATCGGCACGGGCGCCTCGTCCATCCAGATCGTGCCGTCCATCGCGGCCCAGGTCGCTCACCTCGACGTCTACCAGCGCACCGCGCCGTGGCTGCTGCCCCGCATGGACCGGCCGTACACGCTGCCGGAACGTCTGGCCTTCAAGCACATCCCCGGCTTCCAGCGCCTCTCGCGCGCGGCCATCTACGCGGCCCGCGAGACCCAGGTCGTCGGCCTGGCCAAGGTTCCCGCGCTGATGCAGGCGTTCGAGCTGATTGCGAGGGCCAAGCTGAAGCTCGAGATCCGCGATCCCGAGTTGCGCGCCAAGGTGACACCGAACTTCCGGATCGGCTGCAAGCGCATGCTGATCTCCAACGAGTACTATCCCGCGCTCGGCCGCGACAACGTGGACGTGGTCACCGACGGCATCGCCGAGGTGCGCGAGAATTCGATCGTCACCAAGGACGGCACCGAGCGCGAGATCGACGCCCTCATCGTGGCGACCGGCTTCCATGTCACCGATTCCCCTGCCTACAACACCATCGCAGGCAAGGACGGGCGCACCCTTTCGGAAGTGTTCGACGAAATCGGCCAGCAGGGCTACAAGGGCTCGTCCATCGCCAACTTCCCGAACATGTTCTTCCTGCTCGGACCGAACGTCGGTCTCGGCCACACCTCGATGGTGTTCATGATCGAATCGCAGATCAACTACATCGCCGACGCGCTGGCCACGGTGGACCGGCTGGGCCTGCGGACTGTCGAGGTGCGCCGCGCCGCGCAGGACACATACAACGCAGAACTGAAGAACAAGCTGGAAGGCAGCGTGTGGAATACCGGCGGCTGCTCCAGCTGGTACCTGGACAAGCATGGCAACAACACCACGCTGTGGCCCGACTTCACTTTCGAATTCCGCAGGCTGACAAGAACATTCGATGTCACTGCCTATGAAACGACAAGCGACAATTCCCGAAACGATCTGAAAGTGGTGACTGCACAGTGAATACAGCATCGCGCAGCGATTCGATGAGGGGTGGCGGCCGGGAAACGGGTGGGCGCAATGACGCTTACTTCAAGGACAAGGTCTGTGTCATCACCGGTGCCGGCTCCGGCATCGGCCGCGCGCTCGCGGAGAACCTCGCCGGGCGCGGCGCCAAGCTCGCGCTGTCGGACATCGACACCGAGGGCCTCGCCGAAACGGTGCGCCGCTGCGAAGCGCTCGGCGCCGAGGTGAAGTCGGACCGGATCAATGTGGCCGAGCGCGAGGCCGTGCTGCTCTACGCCGACGCCGTACAGGCGCACTTCGGCAAGGTCAACCAGGTCTACAACAACGCGGGCATCGCCTACCACGGCGAGGTGATCCGTTCGGAGTTCAAGGACATCGAACGCATCATGGACGTCGACTTCTGGGGTGTCGTCAACGGCACCAAGGCGTTCCTGCCGATGCTGATCGAGTCCGGCGCGGGCCATGTCGTCAACGTGTCCAGCCTGTTCGGCCTGATCGCGGTGCCCGGCCAGAGTGCTTACAACGCAGCAAAATTCGCGGTGCGCGGGTTCACCGAGTCGCTGCGCCAGGAGATGCTGGTCGGCAGGCACCCGGTGCAGGTGACCTGCGTGCATCCCGGCGGCATCCAGACCGCGGTGGCCCGCAACGCCACCTACGCCGAGGGCATCGACGGCAAGAACGCCGCATCGATGTTCGACAAGAAGCTGGCGATGCACACCCCGGAGATGGCCGCGCAGACCATCACCGAGGGCGTGCGCAAGGGGCACGGCCGGGTGCTGATCGGTTGGGAGGCGAAGGCGCTCGACCTGTTCGTCCGTGTCACCGCCTCCGGTTACCAGCGCATCGCCGCCGTGGTGAATCGCCGGTTCCAGCTCTGATCACGAGAAGGCACAGTCGAGGAAACACCATGCGCGACATCAACCTTCCGCTGCCCGTCGCACGGGCGATGCTGCGGCCGATCTTCCGAGTGACGCTGAACGAGCGGATGCCGTGGCGGTGGCAACGCCTGTTACTTGATGTCGGTTCCCGTGCGCAGCTGCTGCCCGCGGGAACTGCCGTGCGCAAACTGCGCCTCGGCGGCAGGCCCGCCGAGCAGATCTCGGCAGGTTCGCAATCTCCGCGCGGCGCGACGGCGCGGGGCGCGATCCTCTACCTGCACGGCGGCGGCTACGCGGTCGGTTCGCTCGCGACGCACCGTTCGCTCGCCGCCCGACTTGCACACGAAACCGGCTGCACCGTCTACGTTCTCGACTACCGGCTGGCGCCGGAACACCCGTTCCCCGCCGGGCTCGACGACGCCGAGTTGGCGTTCCTCGAGCTGGTCGAGAGCGTGGGCTACCGTCCCGACAATATCGCCCTCGCCGGTGATTCGGCAGGCGGCGGGTTGTCGCTTGCCACGGCGCAGCGCCTGCTCGCCCAGCACGGGCACACGCCCGCCGCGCTCGGACTGATCGCGCCATGGGCCGATCCGAACCAGATCCCCGAGCGCCACCGCGATCTGGTGATCAACAAGCCGTGGTCGCGGGCGTGCGCTGCCGCCTATCTCGGCAACGGCGATTCGACAGACCCCGGTTACGCCCCGCTGACCGGCGAGCTGCGCGGCCTGCCGCCGACGTATGTGCAGGTCGACACGAGCGAGCTGCTGTACAGCCAATGCACCGAGTTGGTCGCCGCACTGCGGGCCGCAGGCGTGCAGGTGCGGTTCGCCGAGACGCAGGGACTGTGGCACGTCGCGCAGTTGCAGGCCGCGCTCGTCGCGCCTGCCGCGGCGGTGCTGACCGAACTGGCCGAATTTCTGCGCGAAGCGATCCAACCGGCGTCCGCTCGCGACCTAGGATAAGCAGCCGCCTCGTCGTCCCCGGCCCACGCAAAGCCGAGGACGGGCCGAGTCCGGCTGCGTACGATTAAGGCCTCGATCGGCCGCCATTTTCGAGCCGGATCACTTTTCGGTGGTCGAGGGAATGGCCCGGTCTCAGGTGTCGTAGATTACTGGCGAGTAAAACCACGTGGAAGGGCACTGATGCGAGAGTTCGAAGTCCCGGCTTCCTACACCATTCCGGAAGACGCGAACAATTCCGATAACGTCTTCCGGCACGCCGAGCAGTCGCCGGGCGCGGTGCTCTTCAACATTCCGAACGGCAACGGCGGATTCGCCGATGTGACCGCCGCGGAATTCGCGAAGACCGTCACCAGCGTCGCCAAGGGCTTCATCGCCTCGGGTATCGAACTCGGTGACCGCGTCGCCATCATGGCCCCGACCCGCTACGAGTGGGCCGTGCTCGACTTCGCCATCTGGGCTGCCGGTGGCTGCACCGTCGCCATCTATGACAGCTCCGCGCCCGAGCAGGCCAAGTGGATCCTGCAGGACTCCGCCACCAAGCTGCTGGTGGTCGACAGCGACAAGCACCGCGCAGTCATCGACGAGATCGACGCGGGCGCGCTGACCGATCTGAAGGAAACTCTGCAGATCGACAAGGGCGGAATCGAGGAGCTCACCACCCGCGGCGCCGACCTGGACGACGAGGCGGTGCACGCGCGCCGCGCACAGGTCAACGCGGCCTCGCCCGCGACCCTGATCTACACCTCCGGCACCACCGGTCGCCCCAAGGGCGTCATGCTCTCGCACTCGAATCTCTACGCCGAGTCGAAGTCCGACCGTATCGCGCTGAGCAAGTACGTCACCGCGGGCAAGAAGACGCTGATGTTCCTGCCGCTCGCGCATGTCTTCGCACGCGGCGTCACGCTGGCTGCCTTCGACGCCAAGGTCATCGTCGCCTTCACCTCCGACTGGTCCACCCTGGTCGACCAGTTCGGCAGCTACCGCCCGCACTTCATCCTCGCGGTGCCGCGCGTGTTCGAGAAGGTGTTCAACAGCGCGAAGCAGAAGGCGCACGACGGCGGCAAGGGCAAGATCTTCGACGCGGCCGCCGAGACCGCCATCGCCTGGAGCGAGTCGCTCGACAACGGTGGCCCCGGCCTGGTGCTGAAGCTCAAGCACACGCTGTTCGACAAGCTCGTCTACAGCAAGCTGCGCGTCGCGCTCGGCGGACAGTGTGAGGCCGCGGTATCCGGCGGTGGACCGCTGGGCGCACGTCTGGGCCACTTCTTCCGTGGCGTCGGCGTCACCATTTACGAGGGCTACGGGCTCACCGAGACCACCGCGGCCGTCACCGTGAACACTCCGGAGAACATCCGGGTCGGCACCGTCGGCAAGCCGACCGAGGGCCACGCTGTCAAGATCGCCGAGGACGGCGAGCTGCTGCTGCGCGGTTCGGTGGTGTTCAACGGCTACTGGGGCAATGCCACGGCCACCGAGGAAGCGTTCGCCGACGGCTGGTTCAAGACCGGCGACCTCGGCGCGATCGATGCCGACGGCTACGTCACCATCACCGGCCGCAAGAAGGAAATCATCGTCACCGCGGGCGGCAAGAACGTCTCCCCCGGGCTGATGGAGGATTCGCTGCGGGCGCATCCGCTGATCAGCCAGGTGATGGTCGTCGGTGACGGCCAGCCGTTCATCGGCGCGCTGATCACTCTCGATCCGGAGGCGCTTCCGGGCTGGAAGGAACGCCACAACCTGCCCGCGGACACCCCGATCGAGAAGCTGATCGAGAACGCCGAGCTGGTCGCGGAGGTCGATGCCGCGATCGCCGACACCAACAAGAAGGTGTCGCACGCCGAGGCGATCAAGAAGATCCGCATCCTGCCCGTCGACTGGACCCAGGAGACCGGCGAACTGACCCCGAAGATGTCGCTCAAGCGCGCGGTGGTCATGAAGCAGTACGCCTCCGAGGTGGAGAAGATCTACAGCTGAGGTAGTTCCAGAGGAAGCGTGGCCCGCGACAGGTACCTGTCGCGGGCCACGCTTTTTATGCGGCGTCAGTGGTGTGGCGGCCGGCTGGAGTCGAACGCCTCGGTGGCCTTGTCGAGCGGCACCGAGACAGCCGCGCCGAGACACCGATCGCGACGGTGAGATAGGCCGGGTGTGTGAGCTGCTCGCGGAGCGCTGCCGTGGCGCTGCCGGACGCGTTGGGCCGGGCGGCAGCGTCTTTCGCCTAGGGCGTGTCTCCCCCTTGGTTTGTCGTCGAGGTCGACGCGTGAGTGGAGGACGTCCGAGAAGGACGGTGTCCACCGATCTCACCGATCGGGAGACACGCTGTAGTCGGGGAGCTTGTCGAGGAAGTCGGCGATCAGCGGCGCGATGTCACCCAAGTGCGTTTCCAACGCGAAGTGACCGGTGTCGAAGAGGTGCAACTCGGCATCCGGGAGATCGGCGAGGTAGGCGTGCGCCCCGGGAGCGGGAAAGAAGGGGTCGTTCGCGCCCCACGCGATCAGGGCCGGTGGGGTGTACTTGCGCAGCCAAGCCTGCCATTCCGGATAGGCGGCGACGTTGGACTTGTAGTCGAAGGCCAGGGCAACCTGTGCGGCCTTGCGGCCGGGCAGGTCGAGGAAGTGCTGATCGAGGGTCCAGGACTCCGGCGAGATCACGGTGGGGTCGGCGACGCCGTGCTCGTACTGGCCGCGGGTGCCCTCCAGCGTGAGCAAGCCGCGAATGGTGTCCTCGGCCCCCGCCTGCGCCGGTGTCAATGCGGTGAATTCCTTTGCGCCATCGGACAAACCTGCCTCGTAGGCATTGCCGTTCTGCACCACGAGGCCCGCGATCCACTCCGGGTGGCGGGTAGCGATGCGGAAGCCGACGGGAGCGCCGAAGTCGAAGACATACATCGCGAAGCGGCGCAGGCCGAGGCGTTCGACGAAGCCCTCCACCACGTCGGCGAGCCGATCGAAGGTGTACTCGAAATCGGCTGGGGAGACGGTGTTGCCGAAACCGGGGTAGTCGGGGGCGATCAGCCGGTATCGGCTGCCGAGCACGTCGATCAGCCTGCGGAACTGGTGCGAGGCCGAGGGAAAGCCGTGCAGCAGCAACAGCACCGGCGCGTCGGCGTGGTCCGGGATCGACTCCCGGTAGAAGACCTGGACTCCGGCGACATCGGTGCTGCGGTACTCGACTCGAGGCAAGGCGTTCATCTTTTCACATGCTTTCTTGATGAGATGTTGCATTAGTTTTAGCCCAAGGCGGACTAATGTGTCAACCCATGGGAGTAGCATTAGAACTATGAGCGATTCCACCCCGCTGATCGGCGAGCCGCTGGCACTGGACTTGGTCAACACCGCACCGGACGGGCCGGACCTGCTCGGCACGGCGGAGCAGCTGGCGAAATGGCTTGCACGGCAAGCAGATCGGTTGCACGGCGTCGGGATCGAGCAGCCGACCGCGACCGACCTGAATGCCGTCCGCGCAGTCCGCGACGACACTGCCGCCGCGCTGGAGGCCATATTGGCGGGGCAGCAACCGCCCACCACCGCCCTGCGTGGATTGGAAAAAGCCCAGGCCGCAGCGCCGCTCATCCGAGAGCTGACCTGGAACGGCGACGCCGTGGTCGCGACCGCTCGCCGCGACGGCCCACTCGGCGCTGCCGCCGCGGCGGCGCTGGCCGAGTCCGCCATCGACCTGCTCACCGACCCATCGATCGACAAACTCAAGCGCTGCGAAGCCGACGACTGCGTGCTGCTGTTCCTGCCCACCCACCCCCGTCGGCGCTGGTGTTCGGCACAGCGATGCGGCAATCGGGTGCGTGTCGCCCGCTACTACCAGCGGCACAAGCCTGAGGGCTCGGCGAACTGAATCCACTCGGGCCTCGCGAAACACCGGGTGTACAACGGCACGGCGGGCCGGGATACGTCACCGAGTGGTCATACTTTTGTCGTAAATCCGGCAGTAGGCTCGCTTCATGGCCGACCTGCGGGTACAGCGTGTAATGGCGGGGATCGTTTCGGCCGGGCTGGCACTCGGCGTCGCCGAATTGCTCGCCGCCTTCATGGGTCCCGAACGCGCACCGCTGGCCGCCCTCGGCAACACCGTCGTCGACCACACTCCCGATGGCCTGCGCGAATGGGCGATCTCCACCTTCGGAACCAACGACAAGACGGTGCTGTACCTCTGCATGGCGGCAGTCGCGATCATGGTCGCCGCAGGCGCGGGCGCGATCGAGCGCACCACCCGGGCCGCAGGCTCCATCCTGCTTGCCCTCTTCGGTCTCCTTGCCGCCGTAATCGCCGCCGATCGCACCGGCCTCGCGGGCGCTATTCCCACCGTAATCGGCATCGCCGCAGGCATTTACGCATTGCGAGCGCTGACCTGGCGCATCGACGAGGCCGCCGAATCTATGGCCCCCGAATCTTCCTCCGCCGCCATCGGCGCCTCCGGCCGCACCCCGGGCGCCGGTAGCCCCACCAGTTCGGCAGATCCCGCCTCAACCGCGCAAAATGATCATGCCGCAACACAATCCACAGATCTCTCGGTCGCAGCTACTCCGCCCGGACCCACCGTGCGGTCGGTGCAAGCGCGCACAGACGATGCCGGACGCACCGGGCTGGGTGCAGCGACGACCCCGGAGCGGCGGCAGGTATTGCGCGGGCTTGCCATGACCGGCGGGCTGGCGGTGCTCGCCGGAGTGGGTGGGCGGTTGCTCGGTGCTCAGCGGCACGACGTTTCGGGTGAGCGGGCCGGGGTGCAATTGCCGGAGCCGATCGAGCCGCAGGCGCCGCTCGCGCCAGGTGTGGATCTGCGCTTGCCGGGGCTGACACCGTATGTGACGTCGAATACCGACTTCTACCGCATCGACACCGCGCTGATCGTTCCACAGGTGTCCATCGATGATTGGTCGCTGCGCATCCACGGCATGGTGGATCGCGAAATCCACATCACCTGGGCCGATCTTGCGAATCGGACGGCTGTCGAAAGCCTGGTGACCTTGGCCTGCGTCTCGAATCCGGTCGGTGGCGATCTGATCGGCAATGCCCGCTGGCGCGGTTACCGCCTCGACGCGCTACTCGCCGAGGCGGGCCCGCATCCCGATGCCGACATGGTGCTCTCGCACAGCATCGACGGCTTCACCGCGGGCAGCCCGCTTGCCGTCCTCACCGACGGCCGCGATGCCCTGCTCGCGGTCGGCATGAACGGCGAACCACTACCGGTCGCGCACGGCTATCCGGCCCGGCTCGTGGTGCCCGGCCTCTACGGCTACGTCTCCGCCACCAAATGGGTCACCGAACTCGAGGTCACCCGATTCGACCGCGCCACCGCCTACTGGACCCGCCGCGGCTGGTCGGCCTACGGCCCGATCAAAACCGAGTCTCGCATCGACACCCCGCGATCCCGAGCCCGCATCAAGGCGGGCCCCACCCCGATTGCCGGCGTCGCCTGGGCCCAGCACCGCGGCATTAGAGCCGTGGAGCTCCAAATCGACAACGGCGACTGGCAACCCGCCCGCCTGTCCACCGAACAGTCCATCGACACCTGGCGCCAATGGGTCTACGACTGGAACGCCATCCCCGGCACCCACACCCTCCGCGCCCGCGCCACCGATGGCACCGGCGAAACCCAAACCGCCGATCGCCGCGACGTAGTCCCCGACGGCGCCACCGGCTACCCCACCATCACTGTCCAGGTGAGCTGATCCGACAAACGCTGCCGTTGAGCACCACGATTACGCCTCCCCGATCCGAGCGCGCTTTCCGTCGGCGTGCCACTGCCGACCTCATGCCCAGTTGACGCCAGGCGGGCCTCAAACGACTATCGACCTGCCGATTCGAATGTCGATCGACTGGGATCGACTTACTGGGCTCGCGCGCTGACATAGCGGTGCCCCGTGAGCGAATTGCTCACGGGGCACACGCAAATCAGGCCGCGACGGTGTCGGCTTCGACGGGTGCAGACTCGGGGCCTGCGGTGGCGCCGTCACCGTGGCGGATGAACAGCGCCGAGGCGATGACGCCGATCAGCAGGATGCCCGCGGGGAGCAGGACGGATTGGCCGAGTGCGGTGCTGAAGGCGTCCTTGACCATCTCGGGGACCGGGCCGCCGGCCCCCTCGGTGACCTTGCCGCCGTGCAGGCCGTTGGCGGTCATCCGCGCGGCGATCAGAGCGCTGATCGCGGCGCTGCCGAGCACCGAGCCCACCTGGCGGGTGGTATTATAGACGCCCGCGCCCGCGCCCGCCAACTGCACCGGCAGGTTGTGGGTCGCGGTCGAGGCCAGGGGCGCCCAGATGCAGGCGTTGGCGACGCCTGCGAGTGCGGCCGACAGCAGGAACCACACGATCGACGAGTGCGGTGTCATGACGGCCGCGAACCAGAAGACCGAGGCCGCGAAACCGATGAAGCCGATGGTCGGCACAATGCGCGGATGGAACCTGTCGGAGTACTTGCCG
This sequence comes from Nocardia sp. NBC_01009, assembly GCF_045208035.1. Taxonomy (NCBI): domain Bacteria; kingdom Bacillati; phylum Actinomycetota; class Actinomycetes; order Mycobacteriales; family Nocardiaceae; genus Nocardia; species Nocardia sp. NBC_01009. The sequence goes on from NZ_CP108695.1 coordinate 8,048,081, forward strand.
ATCACTGGCGCGAAGATACCGGTGACGATGGCCATCGGCGCAAACACCAAGGCGGACCTGGTCGGTGACATCTCGCGCACCGCCTGCAAGTAGAAGTACAACGGCACCATCATCGAGGTGACCGCGGCGCCCATCGAGGCGATGGCCAGGTTGGACAGCCCGAAGTTACGGTCGCGGAACAGGCGCAACGGCAGCAGCGGCTCACCGGTATTGCGCGCCTGGTTCACCAAGAAGGCCACCAGCACGACCACACCGGCACCGATCATCAGCCAGATCCGCAACGACCAGTCGTAGGTATTGCCCTCCTGGATTCCGAACACCAGCAGGAACAGACCGACTCCACTGAGCAGCACGCCGGGAATGTCGAACTTGTGCTGGTTCGTCGGCAGCGCGGGCACCAGCCAGACCGCCAGCGCAAAGGCGACGATGCCGACCGGGACGTTGACGATGAAGATCCACTCCCAGCCGAGGCCGTCGACCAGCACGCCACCGAGGATCGGACCGACGAGAGTAGCGAGTCCGGCCACGCCGCCCCACAGGCCCATGGCCGCGCCGCGCTTGTCCGGTGGGAAGGTCCTGGTGATCACGGCCATGGTCTGGGGCGTCATCAGCGCGGCGCCGAGGCCCTGCACGGCGCGCGCGGCGATCAGCATGGTGATGGTTCCGGACAGACCGCACCACAGCGACGCGGCGGTGAAGACCGCGAGTCCGATGAGATACATGTTCTTGGGGCCGTATCGATCACCGAGACGGCCGGTGACCAACAGCGGCACCGCGTAGGTGAGCAGGTAGGCACTGGTGACCCAGATGACCTGGGAGATATCGGCGCCGAGGTCGACCATGATGGCCGGGTTGGCGACCGCGACGATCGTCATGTCCAGCAGGATCATGAAGAAGCCGACGACGAGCGCGAAGAGCGCCAGCCACGGATTACGTTGGGTGGACATGTTTTTCGTTCCTATCTCGGAAGTCTCTGGACGACGAACCTTCGATGAAATGACTGGTTCGCGACGGGCTCGTCCGCGCCGCGGGCAGCGGCACCGGTGGCAGGGCGGCTTCCACGGTTTCAGCGCCTTCGGACCAGGCGTGCTGATGGTCGGAGATCCGGGCACCGGTCGCCGGATCGAATTCCTCCCATTCCATCTCACCGCTGTCGAGCTCGGCGGTGAGGTCGTTGACCCAGGCGATCTCGGCGGCGACGGTGGCGCGCAGGTACGGGAGCACGATCCAATAGCGGCGCGGCACCGCGTTCATGCCTGCCCATCGGCCGATCATCTCGATGTCGGCCAGGTCGTGTTCCAGGTGCTCCACGCGCTCCCGCAGCAGCGCGAGCACGTCCGCCTTCGGCAGGTTGTGCGCCTCCGCGAGCGCGACGGGGAACATCGGATATTCCGGTGCGGGATTGCGCAGAATCTCGGTGATCCTGGTGCGCAACGCCGTTCGGCCGCTATCGCTGATTCGATAGGTGGTTCGCTCCGGTCGATTACCCGCTCGGTCGACGCCCTCCGCCGACACCAGTTCCTGATCGGCCAGCCGCGCGACCGTGTGATAGAGCGAGCCAGGCCGCACCTTCACCAGCCGGTCTTCGCGGCGGGCGATCAGCAATTGGTACATCTCGTAGGGATGCATGGGCCGCTCTTCGAGCAGTGCGAGCACGGCGATTGCCAGGGGCGTCACCGCGGAGCGCGCCTGCTGACCCATCCGGTTACCTCCTACTGATCCTCGAGACCACGCACGGTAGCCGCAGCTACCGACATGCTCCCCAGTGCAATATTCCACATGGAATATACGGCGCGGAACAGCACGGTCGCAAGACGCTTCGGTCGATCGGAAATGTGATCGGCGACATAGCGGATACGGCGACAGTGATCACTGAACGCGATGATCTCCGACCAAGCCGAACCACGTGGTCCGGTGCGGGTGTCCGCTCCGAGTGGGCGGCAATAGTCGAGCGGCGGCAATCCACCGAACGCGATCCGGGAGCTACCCGGACGGAAATTACAGAGCGTGGCTATCGAGCCAGTCGCGCGCCACATCGGCGGGGACCGCACCATCGCGGATCCGGCCGATCATGACGACGAGGTCATCGGTGGTCAGCTCGCCCGCAACGTAGTTCAGCTTCCGGATCTGACGGTCGCCGAGCTCGCCCTTGCGGTACACGGCCAGCACATTCTCCGCGCGAAGTGCGTAGTCGTCGTCGGAAAGGACAGCCAGGCCGTCGGTCGCTCCAGGAACGAGTGCGGGCGGCCCGCCCAGGATTCCGGCCTGGACCTCGCCGTCCAGCAAGGCTTTTCGCAGAGCGGCGGCGTCGGGGAACAGCTTGGTCCGGGCGAAGCCGCAGCCCGAAACTCGCAGCGTATCGGTGGACGCGCGCAACACCTCCGGCACCGGAGCCACTCCGACCTCGAGTTCGCCGCAGCGGGCCGCGAGATCGCCGATCGACCGGACTCGATCGCGGGTCGCCGCCGCCTCGGTCAGCAGCATTCGCGGTCGCATGTCCGTGCCGTCGGCAGGATCCGACACCGCGAGCCCCTCGGGCAGCGACGCGTTCACCGCCTTGGGCACCGACGGTTCGGGCACCCCGTCGGTCGCCACCTCGGTGGCATCCGCCGGCTTGCGCGCCTTCGAATTGGCATCGAGAAATGCGAGCAACTCGCCGGTGTGTTCACCGACCACCGTGACGGTGCCCGCGTCCAATGCGGCGAAATAGTCGGCGCGATTGCCGAGATGCGGTGCGACGGAGGTGGACACACCGGTACGGGAGAGCGCTCCGGAATAGATTTGCGCAAGCAGATTTGATTCCATCGAATCGCCCGCGCCGACCACTATTGTGAGGCCCTGGTCATCGTTTCCACAGGAAACGGCCAGCGTGACGGCCGCAACGACCAAACCCCGAGCCAGCACTCGCCTCGACACGGCCAGCAACATCCGGCGACACCAACTCTCCGTAGCCAACAGGAACACCACGAACCGGGCAGTATGAACAACAACCAGAATGTACCGGTGGCCGTTGAGGCACGGCCCGTCGCACCGCTCGCCCTTGCCGGAAGGACCCCCAGTGAAAACCACGATCTCCCCCGATGCCGCGCGGCACGGGCGGTCGGCGCTGCGCATGATGCTGCGCGCGACCCGGTTCCTCGTCGCCGCCGCAGCGCTGGCCGCCGCCATGATCCTGTCCGCATGTGGCAATTCCGACCCGCTCGCGGCAACGGGCAGCTGCGAGGGTGACGGGCTAACCGTCGGCTCCGCCAACTTCCCCGAGTCCGAGACTGTCGCCAATGTATACGCGGAAGTGCTGCGGGCCAACGGATTCAAGGTGGACACCCGGCTCAATATCGGCAGCCGCGAGGCCTACATCCCGGCGCTGCGCCAGTGCGCCATCTCGGTGATCCCGGAGTACAACGGCAACCTGCTGCAATACCTGGACAAGGGCGCGACCGCGACCAGTTCCGCCGACATCGACACCGCACTCAGCAAGGCGCTCGGCTCCGATCTGGCCATCGGCACCCCGGCGCCCGGTCAGGATTCCGACGCCGTCGTCGTCACCAAGGCGACCGCCGAGCGTTGGAACCTGCGCACCATCGCCGATCTGGCCGCGCATTCGGCCGAGGTGAAGTTCGGTGCGCCCGCCGAGTTCCAGGAGCGCGCCGGCGGACTGCCCGGATTGAAGAAGAACTACAACCTCGACATCGCCGCGAACAATTTCGTGCCGATCGCCGACGGCGGCGGGCCCGCCACGGTGCGCGCGCTGGTCGACGGCCAGGTGACAGCGGCCAATGTTTTCACCACCTCGCCCGCGATCGCGCAGAACAACCTTGTGGTGCTGGAGGATCCGAAGCACAACTTCCCGGCCCAGAACGTGGTCCCGCTGTTCAATGCGGCCAAGAAATCGGACAAGTCGCTCGCCGCGCTCAACGCCGTTTCTGCGAAGTTGACCACCGACGAACTGATCAAACTCAACGAAGCGGTCTCCGGTAGCAGCAAGACCGAGCCCAAGGCCGCCGCCGCGGCATGGGTCGCCGCGCAGGGACTGAATAAGCCGACCGGATAAGCGGTGGCCGCGCCTGTGCTCGTCCGTGTGCGGGGCAGGCCCCGCCGCGCCGAACACAGGAGCACGCGTGTCCGATATCGAATTCAGCGGTATCAGCAAGACCTATCCGGACGGCACCCATGCCGTCACCAATCTCGACCTGCGCATCGAATCGGGATCGTTCACCGTGTTCGTCGGTCCATCCGGCTGCGGTAAGACGACTTCGATGCGGATGATCAACCGGATGATCCGCCCGACCGGCGGCACGATCACCATTGCCGGGCAAGATATTTCGACAGTCGATCCGGTCGAGCTCCGGCTCGGTATCGGGTACGTCATCCAGAGCGGCGGGCTGCTGCCGCACCGGACCGTTGTCGACAATGTCGCGACGGTGCCGGTGCTGCGTGGCGATTCGCGCCGCGCCGCGCGTGCGGCGGCGCTCGACGTGCTGGACCGGGTGGGTCTGGACCGCTCGCTGGCCGGGCGGTATCCGGCCCAGCTCTCCGGTGGGCAACAGCAGCGCGTCGGGGTGGCGCGGGCGTTGGCCGCCGACCCGCCGGTGCTGCTGATGGACGAGCCGTTCAGTGCCGTCGACCCGGTGGTGCGTGCCGAACTGCAGGTCGAAATGCAAAGGCTGCAGGCCGAATTGCACAAGACCATCGTGTTCGTCACCCACGACATCGACGAGGCGATCACCCTCGGCGATCGGGTCGCGGTCTTCGGTCGCGGCGGCGTGCTGCAGCAATACGATCCGCCGCAACACGTCCTCGCCCAGCCCGCCACCGACTTCGTCGCCGACTTCGTCGGCCGTGATCGCGGCTATCGCGGCCTGTCCTTCCGCACCGCGAACAACGTTCCGCTGCACGAGATCCGGACCACGACCGCCGATGAGGCGGCGAAACTGCGGCTGGAACGCGGCGACTGGGTGCTGGTGATCGACACGGACAAGCGGCCGGTCGGCTGGGTCGATGTGACAGGGGTCGAGGCGGTGCGCGCCGGACGGGAACTGCACAACAGCATGTCGGCGGGGGGCTCGCTGTTCACGCCGTCGGGCGACCTGCGCCAAGCGCTCGACGCGGCCATCTCCTCACCGGCTGGAGTCGGTGTCGCCGTGGATGATTCGGGGGCGGTCCGCGGCGGGGTGCTCGCCACCGAGGTGCTCGAGCAACTGGCAGGCCAACGGGCCGCCGAAGACGCCGAACGCAACCGGCACTACTTCGAACAAGAAGCCGCGCAATGAGTACCGCACCGAACGTCGCGTCGGTCTCGCCCCGCCGGCGGGAGGCGGTCTCGTGAAGTACTTGATCGACAACTTCTCGGAGATCATGGGGTTCACCAAGACTCACCTGTACTTGGCGCTGGTACCGCTGGCGCTGGGTTTGGTGATCGCGATTCCGGTGGGGGCGTTGGTTCGTCGGGTGTCCTGGCTGCGGCGTGTCACTGTGACGGTGTCGAGCCTGGCCTACACGGTGCCATCGTTGGCATTGTTCGTGATCATCCCGCCGCTGGCCGGGATTTCCACCATCGATCCGATGAATGTGATCATCGCACTCACGGTGTATTCGACTGCGCTGCTGGTGATTGCGGTGCCGACGGCACTGGATTCGGTGCCGGCCAACGTGATCGATGCCGCGGATGCCGTCGGATTCGGTCCGTTGCGACGGACCTTGACCGTCGATATGCCCCTTGCCGTACCGGTTTTCATATCCAGTCTCCGGGTGGTGGTCGTCTCCAATATCGCCATGGTTTCGGTCGGCGCCCTGATCGGTGTCGGCGGCCTCGGCAAGCTGTTCACCCAGGGCTACCAGCGCGACTATCCGGACGAGATCATCGCGGGCATCATCGTGACCCTCGCGCTGGCCTTGATCTTCGACCGGCTGGTGTACGCGCTCGGCCGCTGGTCGACGCCATGGGCGCGCGCCGACGCCAGGGCCTCGAAAGCGAAAGGCGCTGCCGCATGAACCTTTTCCTCGACGCCTGGCACTACCTCACCAACGGCGCGAACTGGAGCGGGCCGACCGGCATTCAGCACCGTATCGCCGAACACCTGTGGTACAGCTTCCTCGCGGTCGCCGCGTCGGCAGTCGTCGCCGTGCCGCTCGGTCTGATCATCGGCCACACCAAGCGCGGTGCGGCCGTGCTCGTCGGCTTCGCCAACGCCATGCGCGCCCTGCCGACCCTCGGCCTGCTCACCTTCCTGGTGCTGCTGATGGGCCTCGGCCTTGTCCCACCGCTGCTGGCCCTCGTCACCGTCGGCATCCCGCCGCTGCTCGCCGGCGCCTACGCCGGAATCGCCAATGTGCCTAAGGATGTGGTCGACGCCTCCCGCGCCATGGGGATGACCGAAACCCAGATCCTGTTCCGGGTGGAAGTCCCCAACGCACTGCCGATCCTGCTCACCGGTCTGCGCGGCGCGACCCTCCAGGTGGTGGCCACAGCGACCATCGCCGCCTACGTCAACCTCGGCGGCCTCGGTCGCTACATTTTCGACGGCATCGGTCTCTACCGCTACGACCGCGTTCTCGTCGGAGCCCTGCTAGTGGCTGTGCTCGCCATGTTCCTCGACGGCCTGCTCGCCTTCACGGTTTGGGCCAGCGCGCCGGGAACCGGCCGCCTGCGCCGCTCGAATCAGGTCACCGTGACACCGGCGGGCATCCTGCAGACCGCGGACTGAGTTTCTTTCCCCGAACACATACGAAGGCGCCCCGCTCGAGATGAGCGGGGCGCCTTCGTATCTGTCTCGGCTACACCTGGATCAGGCGACACCCTCGGCGCGCGCGGCGGCGGCGACGGCTTCGGCCACTGCCGGTGCCACACGCGGGTCGAGCGGGCTCGGGACGATCTTCTCCGGACCCAGTTCGTCGGCGACCACGCTGAGGATGGCGTCCGCGGCGGCGATCTTCATGCCCTCGGTGATGCGGCGCGCACCCGCGTCGAGAGCGCCCTTGAAGACACCGGGGAAGGCGAGCACGTTGTTGATCTGGTTCGGGAAATCGCTGCGGCCGGTGGCCACGATCGAGGCGTACTTGCGAGCCACCTCGGGGTGGATCTCCGGATCCGGGTTGGACATGGCGAACACGATCGACTCCGGCGCCATCGAAGCGATGAGCTCCTCGGCGATCAGTCCGGCCGACAGGCCGAGGAACACGTCGGCGCCAGCCAGCGCCTCAGCGGCGCCACCGGTCAGCCCGCGCGGGTTGGTGCGCTGGGCCAGTTCGGCCTTCACGTCGTTGAGGTCGCTGCGGTCCCGGCTCACGATGCCCTTGGAGTCGAGCACGATCACGTCCTGCACACCCGCGGCGAGCAGGATGTTCGTGCACGCGACACCCGCGGCGCCGGCGCCCGACACCACGACCTTCAGACCCGCGATGCTGCGACCCTGCACCTTGGCCGCGCCGTTGAGGGCGGCGAGCACCACGATGGCGGTGCCGTGCTGGTCGTCGTGCATGACCGGGCAGTCGAGCGCCTCGATCAGCCGCTTCTCGATCTCGAAGCAGCGCGGGGCGGAGATGTCTTCCAGGTTCACCGCACCGAAGCTCGGGCGCAGCCGGATGATCGTCTCGACGATCTCGTCGGAATCCTTGGTGTCCAGCACGATCGGGATCGAGTCGAGCCCGGCGAACTTCTTGAACAGCGCCGCCTTGCCCTCCATCACCGGCAGCGAGGCGCGCGGGCCGATGTCACCGAGACCGAGCACCGCGGTGCCGTCGCTGACCACGACCACTAGCCGGTCGGTCCAGGTGTAGCGCTTGGCCAGCGCCTCATCGTTTGCGATGGCGCGGCTGACCTGAGCCACGCCGGGGGTATAGGCGATCGAAAGGTCGCGCTGAGTCTCCAGCGGCGCGGCGAGTTCGACCGAGAGCTTACCGCCGAGGTGACCCGCGAAGATCTCTTCGTGAGTGATCTCAGAAAGGCTGGCAGTGGCATTCGGTGCGTCAGTCACAGGTGACACGATTTCACTCCTGCTCGGGTCGGGCACAACCGGGAAACGGTTACCGCCGGGTATTTAGGTAATAGGTGACTCATACCGCTCATCGAGTGCGCTGACCGGTCCGTATCGCGGCGACTTACACAGAAGCAAGGGATGCCGATATCTCGATCACGTGGCGCGGCACTGATCCGCAGAGCGGGAGCCGGACGGGTAGGTCCGGACGGAACATGCGGAGAGATCTTCGGGTCGCGACGGTGCGTTGCGAGGCGTAGACCTCCATTATTCCCGAACCCGGCGGTGGCATAGGCGGGGAATCCGACACATTCTGCCAGCCGGGTCGACGACTTGCCAAACCGGTGTGTCGGAATCCGGTCGAGCGCCATATGGCCAGGATAGGTCGGCGGAATTACCCCGGCGTAAGGGGAAACTCGCACGTCCCCATGCCGCGGCGGTGAGCTGTCACAAGGGCAGCGGGTCACCTGCGGTGAGGTCGGGGTCGGCCACCACCGACGGTGGCACGACCGGGGTCGCCGCCCGCGTGCCGGGTACCGCTGCGCGCACGCCTGCCGTCACCTCCCTGACGATCGATGCTTCGTCCGGTGTGACGGTCTGCTCCCGCCGCGCGGGCGTCGCCGGCACGGTCGGAGTCGATTCGTCGGACGCCGACCGACGGGCGTCCGCGCGCACCCACACCGTGTCGAGGCCGCCCGAGGTCAATCGCACGCGCCAATCCGCGGCGACGTCCGGGTGGTCGGTGCGCCGATGCATGCCCCGGCTCTCGGTACGCGCCAGCGCGCTGTACTTGGTCCACCTCGCCACCGCGAGCAGTGCTGCTGCCTGTCTGGCCCGCAGTCGATCCACACCGGCGCCGCCGAGGCCGAATTCCGCGCCGGGCCACATGCCGTCGAGTTCGCCGATGCTGTCGTGCAGGCTGCCCGCGCTACGCCAGTAGCTGCGCCGCAGCGGCAGCGTATGTTCCTGCACCAGTCCGACGACCGCGCGCGGGTCGATCCGCGCCTCCGGGTTGAGCCCGGCCCCTGGCACCCCGCGTGCCCGGCCCACCCGGCCCCTGGCACGCGCAAAGCAGGCAGCGCCCGCGCCTGCCCATACACCCGAGGCGATGGCCCACGCGCCGCCCTGGCCACCGAATCCGCTCACCGCACCGGTGATCGGCTCCCGCGTTGTCACGTCACCGGCGCCGTACAGTCCGGCCACCGTGGTCGCGCAGTCGGCGCCGGCGATGCGGAGGCCGCCGGTCCCCCGCACGGTGCCTTCGAGCACCGCGCGCAACGGGACCCGCTTGGTGTTGTCCACCACACCTTGCTGCGACAGCCTGCACCGCACGACGTAGGGCACGTCTTCGAGTGCGGCGTACACGCGGCGGCCGTCGGCGATCGCCGCGAAGGCCGCAGCGCGATGACCGGTGATGGCCGCGCCGGATTCGTCGTAGAGCGTGGCGAAGTGCAGCGCGAAGCCGGAGGTGAACGCCGAGTTCAGCACCGGCTCCAGCCCGTAGGCGCTGGAGAACTCCATGCCGGACAGTTGCGCGCCCACCTCGGCGGCCAACAACAGTCCGTCGCCGGTGTCGACGTCGGTGCCCGCGCCGCCGGACAGGAAGGCGCAGCCGCCGGTGGCCACCACCACCGCACCCGCACGGACCGTCCAACTGCGAAACCTATTGTGCTGCTGGACGCCGATGGCTCCGGATACCACACCGTCGCGATCGACGAGCAGTTGCAGCGCGGGATGGTGGTCGAGAATGCGGACCCCGGCGTCGAGCAGGCTGCGGCGCATCCGGCGCAGGTAGCTCGCGCCGTCCAGGCACACTCGCAGCGAGGTTCGTCTTTCCGCCGGCGCGCCGCCGCGCGGCTCGCCGGGTGTCAGTCCACGGTCACCGGCATTGCGGCCCTCGCCGGGAAACCGATACCCCCATTGCACCAGCTGCTCGACACGCAGATGGGTCTCCTCGAGCACCCGATGCATCCAGTCCGGGTCGCCGAGGTAACCACCATGCGCGTAGGCGTGCCGCACCGCCTCGTCCCTCGCTGGTCCCGGCGGGATATTCCACAGCGAGGTCGTCCCGAAGGCGGTAGGACCGCTGGTGCCGCAGCGTCCCTTGTCGACGAGCACGACGCGGGCTCCCGTGGCGGCGGCCGAGACGGCGGCCCAGGCACCGGCGGGGCCACCGCCCAGAACCAGTACGTCCGTCTCTATTTCACCCACAAAGAGAAATGTTCGACCACAATTCACCCGGCCGCAACCATTCCCGGAAATTCAGCTCCACCACTGTGACCACAGCAATAGTCCGGCAGCCAGAAAAACAACCATCGATCCGGAAAAAGCGGCGAAACCCCGATGCCTGTCCGAAAAAATCTGTGCCGCAATGGCAGTCACGGACGCGGTCAGATGCCAGGTCACCGATACACCGCCGGGACCGGGAAACTCCCGCCTGGCAGCAATGATCGCAGTGCCGATGACAACGAGCGTGAGCACAAACGTCCCGGCGGCCACCACACCGCTCAGCCCGCGCACCAGTCTCACGAGGCGATCACCGACACTCCCGTGGCTTTGCCCGCAAGTTCCTCGAATTGTGCTGGGTCGGTGGTGAATTCACCGAGCCGGATGGTTTTGTTCGCGCCGTGGTAGTCCGACGAGCCGGTAGTGAGCAGACCGAGTTCGGCGGCCAGCCCACCGAGCAGCGCGCGGTCGGCCGCGGAATGGTCGGGATGGTCGATCTCGAGCCCGCCGAGACCGAGCGTGGCAAGTTCTCGAATATCGTCCAGCGCCAATAGCCGTCCGCGCTTGCGCGCCCTCGTATGCGCGAGCACGCTCACGCCACCGGCGGTGGCAATCATTTCGACCGCGCGACGCAACGGCGTGTCGGCCTTCTCCGCGTAATACGGCCCGTGTGGCGCCAGCAATTCGATGAAGGCCGCGTCGACGCTCGCCACCACACCCGCCTCGACCAGCGCCCGTGCCAGATGCGGCCGTCCGGCCGACGGTCCGGCCGAGGCCAGCACCGCATCGGGATCGATGGGTAGGCCGTCGGCCCGCATGCGCTCGGCCATCGCGCGCAGCCGATCGACGCGTTCGGCACGCAACCGCTCCCGCTCGTCGGCGAAACACCGATCGGTCGGGTCGAAGAGGTACGCGAGCAGATGCACAGGAACGGGCCAGCCGTCCTCACCCAGACCGACGCACGACATCTCCATGCCGCGCACCAGCGTCATGCCCTTCGGCAACGCGTCCACCGCTTCGGACCACCCCGCGGTGGTGTCGTGGTCGGTGATCGCGACGACGTCCAGGCCTGCGGCAGCGGCGTTCCGAACAAGTTCGGCAGGGCTGTCGGTACCGTCGGACGCGGTCGAGTGGGTATGCAGGTCGATGCGCACGCCTTCCAGTCTTACAGTGCGCTCGTCGCGGCCCCGCACGCGACGTAGCATCGACCGGTGCCATCCATTCCGCCGCTGCCGTCCTTCCGCGGCCAGGGTCGAGCGCATCCACCGCTGCCCCGTATTCCCGTTCCCACCGCACGTGCGGTGGTCGACTGCGCGATCTACCTCAACGGCAAGCGACTGCCCGGCCGGTTCAGCCATGCCGATGCGATGGCCGAGGTCCGCAATCGCGGCAACGGGTTCGTGTGGGTCGGGCTGCACGAACCCGACGAACACCAGATGGCCGATATCGCCACCACCTTCGACCTGCACCCACTCGCCGTCGAGGACGCGGTCAAAGCACATCAACGACCGAAATTGGAACGCTACGACGACACCCTCTTCCTCGTGCTGCGCACCGTCAGCTACGTCGAGCACGAAATGCACAGCATCAGTGAGATCGTCGAAACCGGCGACATCATGGTCTTCACCGGACCCAATTTCGCGGTGACCGTGCGGCACGGCGAGCACACCGGACTCGCCGGCGTCCGAAAGGAGCTGGAGAACCACCCCGAACAGCTCATGTTCGGTCCGAGTTCGGTGCTGCACGCGGTCGCCGACCATGTGGTGGATTCCTACATCGAGGTGGCCCTTTCGGTCGAGAACGATATCGAGGAGATGGAGGAGGCGGTCTTCACTCCGCGCAATGCCATCACCATCGAATCGATCTACCAGCTCAAGCGCGAGGTCGTCGAACTGCGGCGCGCGGTCAATCCGCTGCAGATCCCGCTCCAGTTACTCGGCCACAAGCCGGATCTGCCGCTGCCCAAGGAGATTCGACGTTATCTGCGCGATGTGGCCGACCACCACACCACCGTCTCCGAACGCATCACCGACTTCGACGAGTCCTTGAGCGAACTGGTCAGCGCCGCCCTCGCCAAGATCGGCGTGCAGCAGAACACGGATATGCGCAAGATTTCGGCCTGGGTTGCCATCGCGGCGGTACCGACGATGGTCGCAGGCATCTATGGCATGAACTTCACCCATATGCCCGCGCTGGAAGCGACCTGGGGCTTCTGGGTGGTGCTCCTGGTCACCCTCGGTATCTGCGCCGGTCTGTACGTCACCTTCCACCGCAACAACTGGCTCTGACCAGAGCTACAGCGAGGCAGCGCCTCTCGCGGGATCGTGCACATCGATTCCGGCTTCGGCCCACGCGTCGCGCAACGCTTGCGCACCACGCACCCGCACCCACGCCGCCTCGGTCGCGGTCACCGGAACGACCGTCAGATACCTGACCGGCTCGGCGGGCTCGGGCAACACCACCGCGGGAATGTCGCTCTCACCCAACAGAACCGCGGTGAACGGCGCATCCCGCCACATCGGCTCACCCAGGTCCAGCAGCGCATCCGCCTGCAGCACAACACCTTCCACGACGGGCGTCGCGGCGAGCACACCGAGCGTCTTGGCCAGGCCCGCACTCGTCCCCGACCCGGCTCGCAAGACGAGCACCAGCTCGGCCCGCGGCCCGCGCACCGGATCCGCGAGCAGGTCGCTCGGATCACCCATCGGATGGCGCGATCCGCCCAACGTCACATAATGCACCAGATCATCGCCGGGAATCCGCAGTATTTCGATGGGCTCCAAGCCGAGGAACGTCACCGACGCGGAATCCACACCCGCGGTGTCCACACCGAAATGGTCCAGCACCTCGGTGCGGACCTTATCCACTACCTCCATGCGATCAGATCGCCAGCCGCGCCAGCATGTCGCGCGCCTGCTCGGCCGACTTGGGGTCGCACAGCACGTCGTAGCGGCCGGCCACCAACTGCATGGTGGAGGCGAAATCGCGCTGGCCCCTGGTCGCCGCGTACGGGATCGAGGTCGAGATGACACCGAAGATGATGCCGCCGACCAGACCGACGATCAGCGGGCCGAGCGCGCCGCTGGTGGTGAACAGGCTCAGCAGCAGACCGAGGAACAGGCCGAGCCACGCACCGGACACGACGCCGCCACCGATGACCTTGCCCCAGGTCAGTCGGTATAGGACCCGCTCGACCTGCATGAGATCGACGCCGACGATGGTCACGTCCTGTACCGGGAACTGCCCGTCGGCCAGAAAATCGACCGCCTTCTGCGCCTCGGCATAGGTCGGGTACGAGCCCACCGGCCAGCCGGTCGGCGGCGTCGGCAGACCCTGCCGGGCGCGATTCGCGTTCCCCATGGGATTCGTCATACCTCTATTGTGCTATTTCGACTGATCGTTCGGTGGTGTGAAACGCCCCGCTGCCCGTCATTGAGACGAACGCTGCATTCCCGCGGCCCGGCCCTTGTCGGCGATCACCTGCGCCATTTTCGCGCTCGCCTCATCGATCATCTCGTCACCGAGCATGACCGCCCCACGCGCTCCGCCCGCCGCGGAGGTATGGAAGGCGTAGGCGTCCAAAATCTGCTCGGCGCGGTCGTAATCGGTCTGACGCGGGCTGAAAATCTCGTTGGCGGCGTCGATTTGGCCGGGATGCAGCACCCATTTGCCGTCGAAGCCGAGCGCCGCGGTGCGTGCCGCTGCCCTTCGGAACCCATCGACGTCGCGGATCTGCAGGTACGGGCCATCGATCGCCTGCAGACCGTGCGCGCGGGCCGCGAGCAGGATGGTCATCAGGATGTGGTGGTAGGCGTCACCGGTGTCGTAACCCTCGGGCTGTTCGCCGACCACCAGGGTGCGCATGTTGATGCTCGCCATGAAATCGGCGGGGCCGAAGACCAGCGTCTGCACCCGCTCGCTCGCGGTGGCGATCTCGTCGATATTGCGCAGCCCCAACGCATTTTCGATCTGCGGTTCGATGCCGATGCGGCCGACCTCGAGTCCGCTGGCCTTCTCCAGCTGGGTGAGCAGCAGATCGAGGGCCCTGACCTGACCGGCGTCGGTGACCTTCGGCAGCAGGATCGCATCCAGCGCCGCGCCTGCCCCCTCGACGACGGTGATGACGTCGGCGTAGGTCCATTCGGTGGTCCAGTCGTTGACTCGCACCACCCGCAGCTGCGCACCCCAGCCCGGTTCGTTCAGCGCCGCCACGATATTCGCGCGGGCGGCGGCCTTGGCCACCGGCGCGACCGCGTCCTCGAGATCGAGAAACACCTCGTCCACGGGCAGGCCCTTGGCCTTCTCGATCATTTTCGGGTTGCTGCCCGGACAGGCAAGCACCGAACGGCGCGGCTTCATGATCACTCCCGTCGATCGTGGCGTGGCGGGTACACCCGCCCGCGAACATCTAGCCTGGCAGCCATGGCAGCAACCAGGGTGTACGTCGCCAGGCTGGCCGGCCTGGTGGTGCTCGGCCCGGACGGCGAGTCTATCGGCCGCATCCGCGACGTCGTCGTGGCCATCCGGTACGACGGCCAACAGCCGCGCATCCATGGCCTGGTCGTCGAATTGCCGACCCGGCGGCGGATTTTCGTGCCGATGCTGCGGGTCACCGCGATCGAGCCCGGTGTGGTGACGCTCAATACCGGCACGGTCAGCCTGCGCCGATTCGCGCCGCGGCCCGGCGAACTGCTCGCGATCGCCCAAATCGTGGATTCCACGGTGCGCGTGCACGATCCTGGTCTGCCCGACCTCGCCGAGGTCGACGTCTTCGTCGCCGATCTCGGGATCGAGCAGACCAGGACCCGGGACTGGGTGGTGACCAGGGTCGCGGTGCGCGGGCACCGGCGCATCGGCCGCCGCCGCACCGTGCACGTGGTGGATTGGACACAGGTCAGCGGCCTGACCCCCTACGAGGTCGGCAGGCCGGGCCAGGACGTCACCCAATTGCTCGCCCAGTTCGAGGGCATGCGACCCGCCGACGTCGCACACCTGCTTCGGGAACTTCCGGAGAAGCGGCGCATCGAGGTCGCCGAGGCGCTCGACGACGAACGGCTCGCCGACGTCGTGCAGGAAATGCCCGACGACGACCAGGTCGAACTGCTCGGACACCTGGAGGTACGCAGGGCCGCCGACGTGCTGGAGGCCATGGACCCCGACGACGCCGCCGACCTGCTCGGCGAGCTGTCCACCGGGGAGCGCGAATCGCTGCTCGCGCTGATGGATCCGGAGGAGTCCGAGCCGGTACGTAGGTTGCTGGAACACTCCCCCGACACCGCTGGCGGTCTGATGACACCGAAGCCGATCATCCTGACCCCGGCGACCACGGTCGCCGAAGCGCTTGCCCGGGTCCGCAATCCGGACCTGACGCCCGCACTCGCCTCGATGGTGTTCGTGGTCCGCCCGCCGACGGCCACCCCGACCGGCCGCTACCTGGGTTGCGTGCACATTCAGCAACTGCTGCGCGAACCGCCCGCGCATCTGGTCGGCGGCATCCTGGACACCGACCTCGCCCCACTGCGGCCCGATGTCCCGCTCGGTGCGGTAACGCGCTATTTCGCCACCTACAACCTGGTCTGCGGGCCGGTGGTGGACGCCCAGAATCATCTGCTCGGCGCGGTGAGCGTCGACGATGTCCTCGATCACCTGCTGCCGGAAGACTGGCGCGACCAGGAAGAATCGCACGTGGGAGTACCCGGACATGAGTGACAAATCCACGAGCGGCCGGGCCGGCCCGAGTTCAGCGCGCCAACGCCTCGAAACGCCGGTCGAATCCAGGTTCCGCATCGATTGGGACGCCGAGGCATTGGCGCGCAGCAGCGAGCGGGTCGCCCGATTCCTCGGCACCGGACGATACCTGGCAATGCAGACCATCCTCGTGATCGTCTGGATTGCGTTGAACGTGTTCGTGATCGCGCTGCGCTGGGACCCGTATCCGTTCATCCTGCTCAATCTGGCGTTCTCCACCCAGGCCGCCTACGCGGCGCCGCTGATCCTGCTTGCCCAGAACCGGCAGGACAACCGCGACCGAGTGTCGTTGGAGGAGGACCGAACTCGCGCCGCACAGACCAAAGCGGACACCGAATTCCTCGCCCGCGAACTCGCGGCATTGCGCATCGCGGTCGGTGAAGTGGCCACCCGCGATTATCTGCGTCGGGAGTTGGACGAAATGCGTGAAGTGCTCGATCGCATCGAAGCCGCTGCGGGGTCTTCGGATCGAGTCACGCAGGCTGAAAAACCCGCAAAGGCGAATCGCAAGAAGAGCTCCGGCCGAAAGCCGACGCAGGGCCCGGAATGGCCGCCACTAGCTCATGATTGACCGGAAATGCTCAACAACTCACCTGACTGGTGGGTAACCTGGAGCACGTTGTCCCGAGCGGACGGGCAGGGGATGCGCGAGTCGGGCCTTCGCCCGAACCGCGCCCCACCGGACAGGCATGCTCTCACGACGTAGAGGATTGGTGTGGCCGAATGCGAATATCTGCTCCGATAACCGTGTCGGCCCTCGTGGTCGCGGGTCTTGTCTCTGCTGGATCGGCAACACACACCACCCAATCGACCACGCCACCCAAAGCGCCGGAGGCTTTGCTCGCGGCGTCCAGAGGTCCTGCGGTGGGCAGCAGCGCGGCGGGCGCCGATGCGCCATTGTCCAGGACAGTCGGTCTGCTTCCGGTCACTCCGGATGCACCACGCAAACTTCGAGCAATGACTCCGTCCGCCGATGGATTGCCGATGTTCGCGGGCTCCGTTCCGCTGCACGATATCGCGCTGCCCAGGACGGGCGGCGCTCTCGGAATTCCGGAAGTGGTGCTCGCGGCCTACCGCAATGCCGAACTGGCCCTGGAATCCTCGATGCCCGGGTGCGGTCTGTCCTGGAGCCTGCTCGCAGGCATCGGCCGGATCGAATCGGCGCACGCGAGCAGTGGGCGCACCGACGCCGCGGGCACTACTGTCACCCCCATTTTCGGGCCCGCACTCGACGGGACTCTGCCCGGCAACGAGGTGGTCAGGGCCGCCGACGGCAGCGCGGTGCGCGCCATCGGCCCGATGCAGTTCCTACCCGGCACCTGGAGGCTGTACGCCGCCGACGGCAATGGTGACGGAGTCGCCGACCCGCACAACGTTTTCGACGCCGCACTCGCCGCGGGCAAATATCTCTGCTCCGGCGGCTTGAACCTGCACGACCCGGCGCAGGAACTGCGCTCGGTGCTGCGCTACAACAACTCGATGGCCTACGCGGCCAATGTGCTGAGCTGGTCGGCGGCCTACCGCACCGGTGGCACACCGAGCCAGGTGAGCATCTCCCCCGGTTTGATTCCGCCGGGCACCGCGCCGATCCAGGCGGGACCGGACATGCTGGCCGTCAATTCGGTCGCGCCGTCCACGGCTGCCGAGCACCCGCCGACCGCGTCGACCACCGTCACCCCGGCGGCGCCGACCCAGGTGATGATCACCATCCCGGGGCTGCCGCCGATCCCGTGCGGCATCTTCTGCCCGGCACCGCCCAAGCCCGTGAATCCGTGCGACCCGCCGGTGGTCACGGCGCCGATCCCGATGCCGTTCCAGATACCGATCCCGATGTCGATCCAGATACCGATCCCGATTCCGATCCCCGGTCAACCGGTGCCTGCCCCGGTCGCGCCGGGACAGACCTACGGCACGGCGGGCGAACCGAACGCTGCGGGCGAACCGGTCGACCCCGAGCACCCGACGCCGCCACAACTGCCCGCCTCGTGCACGCAGCCGGGCGCCGCTCCGAACGAACAGGCGCCTGCGCAATCCGCTCCGAACGAGCAGGCGCCTGCGCAATCGCCTGTCGAAACACAGCAGGTCCAGCCGACCGAGGAGCCGGGGGTCGCCAGCACACCGGAGTCGGGCCCTGCTGAACCCGCCCCGGCCGCCGCTGCCCCGACGACAACTCCACAGCCGGGCATCACGTTGCCGTTCGGCATCGTGATCCCGCTGCCGTCACAGGGCTGAGACCAAACACCAGAGCAGGTCACGAAGTAGTAACAAAAAGATCTCGAATGCGGTACCCTCAACTTCGTCCATCACGAAGGGCTCGTCATCGAGTCAATTGGAGGGTCACCGCACAGTGGGGCGTCACCGAAAACCACCAACTGCCAACGTAAGACGTAGCTCTGTTATCGCATTGACAGGATTGGTTCCCGCTGGGCTCGTGGCAGTGGCTGCCGCGTCCAATGTGGGCCTTGCAGATGAGACCGCGGCGTCGGTCTTGGAACACCTGTCGGGGAACGAACAAGACGACCACGTTCCCAGATCCGTGGCCGTCGCCGAACCACCAGCGACGGCCGACTTCGTCGCTCACACCATGGCCAGGCAGGCGCATGCCACGCCTCCCGTCGTGAAAACCGTTGCGCTGCCGGATGGTAGACAACCCGCCGCCATGCCCCCGGGTCCGCTGGGCGTCCCCGGCGTCGCTATCGCCGCGTATCAATCCGCCGAACACACCCTCGCCGCCGAGAATCCCGCCTGCGGGATGCCCTGGTACCTGCTTGCCGGAATCGGCCGCGTCGAATCCACCCATGCCTTCGGCGGCAAGGCCGATGCGGACGGCAACCCGTTGACACCCGTCTACGGACCGGTGCTCGACGGCAGCCTGTCGGGCAACAATGTCATCCACGATTCCGACGGCGGCACTCTGGACGGCCTGGCCGGCTACGACCGCGCCATCGGGCCGATGCAATTTCTGCCGGAGACGTGGAAGCATTACGCCGCCGACGGCAACGGTGACGGCATCGCCGACCCGCAGAACCTCTTCGACGCGGCGCTGACCACAGGAAAGTACCTCTGCGACGGCGGATTGAACATGCACGATCTCGCTCAGCAGTCCCGGGCGATCCTGCGCTACAACAACTCGATGGCCTACGTCGCCAACGTCATGGCGTGGGCGACTTCCTACAGCAGCGGCGTCGCACCACAGCCCGGACAGCTGCCGCGGATCTGACGCAACGTAAAATTACTGCCATGTCAGTGGTAACGGAAGCGGATGTGCGGGGAGCCCTCGCGAAGGTCGACGACCCGGAGATCCGCAAGCCGATCACCGAACTCGGCATGGTGAAGAGCATTGCGATCGGCGCGGACAGCAATGTCCACATCGAGATCTTCTTGACGACCGCGGGTTGCCCGCTGCGCACCGAGATCACGCAGCGGGTCACCAAGGCGGTGGCCGACGTCGCCGGCGTCGGCGCCATCACGGTCGAGCTCGATGTGATGAACGACGAGCAGCGCACCAACCTGCGCAAGCAGCTGCGCGGCGACTCGGCCGATCCGGTGATCCCGTTCGCCCAGCCCGGCTCGCTCACCCGCGTGTATGCGGTCGCCTCCGGCAAGGGCGGCGTCGGAAAGTCCAGTGTCACGGTCAATCTCGCGGCCGCCATGGCCGCGCGCGGCCTCTCGGTCGGCGTGCTGGACGCGGACATCTACGGCCACTCCATCCCGCGCATGCTCGGCACCGACGCCCGCCCGACCCAGGTCGAGCGAATGATCATGCCGCCGCAGGCCCACGGCGTGAAGATGATCTCGATCGCACAATTCACCCAGGGCAACACGCCTGTGGTGTGGCGCGGCCCGATGTTGCACCGCGCGCTGCAACAGTTCCTCGCCGACGTGTTCTGGGGCGATCTGGACGTGCTGCTGCTCGACCTGCCGCCCGGCACCGGCGATATCGCCATCTCCATCGCCCAGCTCATTCCCGGCGCCGAGATCTTGGTCGTCACCACCCCGCAGATCGCCGCCGCGGAGGTCGCCGAGCGCGCTGGCGCCATCGCACTGCAGACCCGGCAGCGCATCGCGGGCGTCATCGAAAACATGTCCTGGCTCGACCTGCCCGACGGCAGCCGGATGGAGCTCTACGGCTCCGGCGGCGGCCAGGTCGTTTCCGATCGGCTCACCCGCGCCGTCGGCGCCGATGTCCCACTGCTCGGTCAGATCCCGATCGAACAGGCGGTGCGGGAAGCGGGCGACGAAGGCATCCCCATCGTGCTCAGCGCCCCGGAGAGCGCGGCAGGCAAGGCGCTGCTCGACGTCGCCGACAAGCTCGCCGTCCGCCGCCGCGGCCTTGCGGGCATGTCTCTCGGCATCGACACCACCCGGCACCTGTAGTTCCTGCCACGAACCCGAGCAACGATCAGCTCGGACTCACGGTCTTCCGCGATCTCGACGGCTGATTTCCGCGGGACGAGATGTGACCGCTGTCGGGGGGTGCCAATAAGCTCGGTGGCATGCTCACGCTGCTGTTGTATGTGCTGATCGTCGGCTTGGTCGCCGCGGTGCTATTTCTTGTCGCCAGTGCGGTGTTCGGACGGTCGGAGGAGCTCGGACCGTTGCCGGAGGGGACGACGGCGACCGTGCTTCCGGTGGAGGGGATCTCCGGAGCGGATGTGCGGGCGTTGCGCTTTCAGCAGGTGGTGCGCGGCTACAAGGCTGGTGAGGTGGACTGGGCGTTGACCAGGCTGGCCGCCAGGATCGATGAGTTGCAGATGCAGCTTGCGGAGGCGCGCAGCCTCCCGCGGCAGGTTTCGGTCACACCGGAGTCGAAGTGAGTGCCGGTGGCGATACGGCAGGCGACGGCATGATCCGCTGCCCATGGTCGGAGGCCTCCCAGCTCTACCGTGACTACCACGATCACGAATGGGGCAGGCCGCTGCACGGCGCGGACGCGATGTTCGAACGGGTCTGCCTCGAAGCGTTTCAATCGGGGCTCTCGTGGATCACCATCCTGCGCAAACGGCCTGCCTTCCGGACCGCATTCGCCGGGTTCGAGATCAGTAAGGTCGCCGCGTTCGGCGACGACGATGTGGCGCGGTTGCTCGCCGACCCCGGCATCGTGCGCAACCGGTCCAAGATCGTCGCCGCCATCGCCAACGCGCGCGTGGCCCTCGACCTCGATATCGGTCTCGACGAGTTGATCTGGTCGTTCGCACCGCCGCCGCGCCCGCGCCCGCGGCAGGTCGCCGATGTGCCCGCGATCACCACCGAATCTGTAGCTCTGGCAAAAGAATTGAAGCGACGCGGGTTCCGTTTCGTCGGCCCGACAACCGCCTACGCACTGATGCAGGCGACCGGAATGGTCGACGATCACCTGGCCGATTGCTGGGTCGATGGTGACCTGTCCAACACAGGCCGAGCGGTCACATTTCGAACTCAGGTATCCGTCCACAAGAGCGATAGGGAAGAATAGGACGGGTGTAGCTCGCCAAATGCCGGCGAGCTCACTGGTTGGTGACAACTGGAGTTCCAAGAAAGTGCGCAGCATACCGCGCAGATCTGGAGGGAGCAGAGGATGGCGGCCATGAAGCCCCGCACCGGGGACGGTCCCCTCGAGGCAACCAAGGAAGGGCGTGGAATCGTCATGCGGGTTCCACTCGAGGGTGGCGGGCGTTTGGTCGTAGAGCTCACGCCGGATGAGGCAGCAGCGCTTGGTGACGAATTGAAGAGTGTCACCAGCTAGTCGCTCGGCGCTTGCTGATGTGGCCGGTCTATTGGCCTGCCCCGAATGCGGTCTCGGATTCGAGCCGCAGGATCGAGTGCTGCGCTGCGGAGTCGGGCACAGCTTCGACATAGCCCGGCAGGGTTACGTCAGTCTGTTGACCGGCGCGTCGACCAAGATGACCGGTGATACCTCGGCAATGCTCGACGCGCGTGCCGCATTTCAAGGTAAGGGACATTTCGCGCCGATCGCCGTTGCGGTCGCCGCGGCGATCGGTTCGACGTCCGGCACAGTGCTGGAGGTCGGCGCAGGCACCGGCTATTACCTTGCCGGTGTGCTCGACGGCGCGCCGGACGCCCGCGGGGTCGCGCTGGACGTGGCCAAGCCCGCGGCTCGGCGCAACGCTCGTGCGCATCCGCGCGCCGCATCGGTGCTTGCCGACGCCTGGCGCGGACTGCCGATCCGGGACGGCGCGCTGAGCCGGGTGCTCTCGGTATTCGCGCCACGCAATCCCGGTGAGGTCGCCCGAGTGCTCGCCGTGGACGGCAGTTTTGTTGTCGCCACCCCCACCGAACGCCATCTGGCCGAGTTGATCGAGCCACTCGGCATGCTGACGGTGGACCCGGACAAGGATCGTAGGCTCGGCGCGGCCATGTCCGGCCATTTCGATGCGATCGACCGCACGCTCGTCGAGTACTCGATGAAACTCGATCGGGCCGACGTGGCCAATGTGGTCGCGATGGGCCCGTCCGGTCACCATGCCGACCACGCCGACGACCCGCGCATCGCTGCCATGCCCGAGACCGTTGAGGTCACCGCGTCCGTTCTAGTGTCCAGCTACCGCAAACCGCTTGGCTAGCCGTGCCTCACGATTTGCGGACCTGCTCGTAGACCTCGACCGTGCGGGCGGCGATCTGGAGCCAGTCGAATTCGGCGATCGCCCGCGCGCGGCCGGCAGCGCCGAATTCCGCGGCGAGAACCGGATCGCCCGCGACCTCGTTCACGGCCGCTGCCAAAGCCCGCTCGTAATCCGGCGTGGTGCTCGGGTCATAGTGCACCAGTCGTCCGGTCGCACCATCGGCGACGACCTCGGGGATGCCGCCGACGTTGGAGGCGACCACCGCCGTCGCGCATGCCATCGCCTCCAGGTTCACGATGCCGAGCGGCTCGTACACCGAAGGACAGACGAAGACCGTCGCGGCCGCGAGTATCTGCCGGATCTGCTCGGTGGGCAGCATCTCGCGCACCCAGAACACATTGCCGCGGTTGTGCTGCAACTCGGCGACGGCCGCGGACACCTCTGCTTCCAGCTCCCTGGTGTCGGCTGCGCCCGCACACAACACCAGCTGGATTTCCGGATCGAAATCCCGTGCCGCGGCGAGCAGATGCCCGACGCCCTTCTGCCGGGTGATCCGGCCGACGAAGGCCGCGATCGGCCGGTCGGTACGCACCCCCAGCTCGGTCAGGATCGACGGGGAACCGGTCGCGGGCGGTCCGGGATGCCAGACCGCGGCGTCGATGCCGTTGTGCACCACATGAACCCGATCCGGGTCTATCGCCGGATAGGCGTCGAGCACGTCGTGGCGCATGCCCTCGCTCACCGCGATGATGGCGTCGGCATGTTCGACCGCATTGCGTTCCGACCACGACGAGAGCCGGTAGCCGCCGCCGAGCTGTTCGGCCTTCCACGGCCTGCGCGGCTCCAGCGAATGAGCGGTCACCACGTGCGGTATCCCGTACAGCGTGGCGGCGAGATGCCCGGCGAGCCCGGTGTACCAGGTGTGCGAATGCACCACGTCCACCTGCCCTGCGGCGTCGGCCATCCGCAGCTGGGCCGACATCATCTGCAATGCGGCATTGGCGGCGTAGAGCATCGGATCCGGTTGGTGCACCACCGCTTCGGTGCGCGGCACGCCCATGCAGTGCACGGTCACTTCGCACAACTGCCGCAATTGTGCGGCCAACTGAGTGACGTGCACGCCCGCACCGCCGTACACCTCCGGCGGGTACTCGCGCGTCAACATCGCGACCCGAAGCCGGTCCTGCGCAAGGCCGTGGTCGGTTCGCTCCTGCCCGGATCCTGCCGCCGAGCGCGCGCCCTCCGTGCCGAAACTCACCGGTTCAAACTAGACGCTCAGGTCGCAGGGGGCCACTCTCGCGCGCGCGGCGCGGTAGTTTGGCAGGTGTGAGGAGCCAGCCGCACGTACTCGGGATCGTGCTCGCCGGTGGCGAGGGCAAGCGCCTGTTTCCACTCACCGCGGACCGGGCAAAGCCTGCCGTTCCTTTCGGGGGTGCCTACCGACTCATCGACTTCGTCCTCAGCAACCTGGTCAATGCGGGTTTTCTGCGACTGTGTGTGCTCACGCAGTACAAGTCGCACTCGCTGGACCGGCATATCTCGCAGACCTGGCGACTATCAGGCTTTGCTGGCGAATACATCACCCCGGTCCCGGCTCAGCAGCGCCTCGGTCCACGCTGGTACACCGGCAGCGCCGACGCGATTATGCAGTCGCTGAACCTGATCTACGACGAGGACCCCGACTACATCGTGGTGTTCGGTGCCGACCACGTGTACCGGATGGACCCGGAGCAAATGCTTGCCGCACATATCGATTCCGGCGCAGGCGTCACCGTGGCCGGCATCCGGGTGCCGCGCAGCGAGGCAAGCGCGTTCGGCTGCATCGACTCCGACGAGTCCGGCCGGATCACCCAGTTCCTGGAGAAGCCCGCGCATCCGCCCGGCACCCCCGACGACCCGAACATGACCTTCGCCTCCATGGGCAATTACGTGTTCACCACCAAGGTGCTGGTTGATTCGATCCGCGCGGACGCCGATAATTCCGACTCCGACCACGATATGGGCGGCGACATCATTCCCTCGCTGGTCGCTGCGAGCGAGGCCGCCGTCTACGACTTCGCGGACAACGATGTCCCCGGCGCCACCGACCGCGACCGTGGCTACTGGCGCGATGTCGGCACCATCGATGCCTTCTACGAGGCGCATATGGATCTGGTGTCGGTGCATCCGGTGTTCAACCTCTACAACAAGCACTGGCCGATCCGCGGCGCCGCCGAGAACCTGCCGCCCGCGAAGTTCGCGCAAGGCGGTCTGGCGCAGGAGTGCATCATCGGCTCCGGCTGCATTCTCTCGGCCGCCACTGTCCGCAACTCGGTGCTCAGCTCCAATGTGATGGTCGATGACGGCGCAACCATTGAGGGCAGCGTCCTGATGCCCGGTGTGCGCGTCGGTCGCGGCGCGGTCGTGCGCCGCGCCATCCTGGACAAGAACGTGGTGGTCGGCGAGGGCGAAATCATCGGCGTCGATCTGGATCGCGACCGCGAACGCTTCGCGGTGAGCCACGGGGGCGTCGTCACCGTGGGCAAGGGCGTGTGGGTCTAGCCGACTCGGTCCGCATCCCGGGACTCGCCGGTGATCATGCCGCGCTCGGCCACCTCGGTCAGTCGAACCAGCGCCGCCGCGGCCGCCGACGCGCCCAGGCCGGCGCTGAGCAGTCCGACCCACAGGGCGTGCACAGAGACCGCACGGACCACGGCGAGCACCTCGTCGTCGAGCGGTGTGCCCCACAGCTTCTCGACGGAGTCCGAATGCACGTCGCCGCTGACGTAATCCAGCACCGCTCGCTGTTGATGCTCGCGGTGACCGGTGGCCTCGACGCGCTCGAATCCGAGCGACTCGGCCACCTGCGCCGCGGCTGCCTCCCCGATATCCGAGGCCGACCTCTTGTGGCGCATTCGTACCCCTCCCGCCTCATGAATGGCACCAGGCAATGGCGACGGGCCTCTCTGGGGCCGTTCCCACTACCCGACCTATTCAGGATACGAACGGCCCAGCCGAGCACCCGGACCTTTCGGCGCAGTGATGCACGAACGACGCAGACGGCCGAATCTCATTGCGACGCCGCTGGACATCCGCCACAGCAGGCCCGAGGATTGGGGGCATGATCAGGCGGGCCAGGCGCGATCACGCGGGTGTGCGGACCCTCGCGCAGTACGCGATGCCGAATCCGCCGCGGCTGGCGGCGGCCGTGGCCGACGGGACGCCGCCCGGTCCCGAACGCGAGGCCTTCGACCTTGCCGTGTGCCTCGCCATGGCGTGCACCGCGAAGCAACGTGGCGTCTCCGCAGTCGGGGTGGGCGCGCTGCGCCTGCCCCCGGCCCGCGATCTACTCGACGAGGTCGACCAACTCACCGCGATCGCCGCGCACTGGCCGCGCGCCCGCGTCCTCGCCCACCAATACAACGGGCACCCGCAGCAGACCCCCCGCCCGCTAGCCGGGCCCGCGGAAACTAGCCGCGTGAAGCACAGAGCAGGCCGTCGCCGACCGGGATGAGCACACTGGTGAGCTCGGGGTCCTCGGCGATCGCACGCGTGGCGGCACGCACAGCCTGGGTGGCGGGGTCGCGGTGGGTGGCATCGGGAACGCGACCGCCCAGCAGCGCATTGTGGAGCAGAATGGCGCCGCCTGCGCGCAGCAACCGCACAGCCTGGACGACATACTGCGGATGCTCGAGCGGGGCCGCGTCGATGAAAACCAGGTCGTAGGCGCCGTCGGCGAGGCGAGGCAGTACATCGAGGGCACGACCGTTGATGAGCCTGGTGCGGGCGGGCAGGATCTCGGCCGTCCGGAACGCTTCCTTGGCGGCGCGCTGGTGTTCCGGCTCGGAATCGATGGTGGTCAGCGTCCCGTCCTCACGCATACCGTCCAGCAGCCACAACCCACTGATACCCGCGCCGGTGCCCACCTCGACGACCGTCCGCGCGCCGAGCAATTGCGCGTACATACTCAGCAGCGCCCCCACCGACGGTGCGACCGGCGAAGCACCGAGCTCGGTGGCCCGTTCGCGCGCACTGACGAGAACCTCGTCTTCCACGACGGATTCCTCCACGTAGGAGAGATTTCGCTCCAGGTTCGATGCCACCTAAGCAGGCTATCTCGCGAGTACGTATGTCCGCGTTTCCAGCACACAACTGCGTGCGTCGAATCTTGCCGCCACACCGCGGCGGGCAATTGCGCGCTTTCGGGCTTATGTACTGCACACCTGGCAACAACGGCGGTGTACGACGCGATAACAGATTTAAGGAGTGCCGCTCCCGGCAGATTCTCAGGTGTCCCTCAGGGTCTCCATATCCGTGGCATATCGGAACAAAGGAGAGTGAGCCCTACGCAAGACCAGCTGACCGCCCGGTGCGGGACGCGGGAACAAGGACATACCGGTTGTCTGTTGTACCCGTCAGCAACGATCCGCAGATCCGGATCGGCGCCGAGTTCCAGAGCCAGCGGTCCCTAGTAGGAGGTAGCCCCATCCACATGGTCGATGCGGCGCGCGAATACGCCACCCTGCCAGAGCAAGCACTGCCGATCGAGCTCGAGACGGCAGCAGAGTCGATAGACGAACTGAGCGGCACTGCCGCGTTCGATGCCACCGGTGACAGATCGGTGATGCCGTCCTGGGACGAACTGGTCCGCGAACATGCCGATCGGGTATACCGGCTGGCCTACCGCCTGTCCGGCGACGCCCAAGATGCCGACGATCTCACCCAGGAGACCTTCATCCGGGTGTTCCGTTCACTGTCGAACTACCAACCGGGCACCTTCGAGGGCTGGTTGCATCGCATCACCACGAACCTGTTCCTGGACATGGTGCGCAGGCGCAACCGGATCCGGATGGAGGCGCTGCCCGAGGACTACGACCGGGTGCCCGCCGATGGCCCGAGCCCCGAGCAGGCCTATCACGATGCCCGGCTCGACCCTGACCTACAGTCCGCCCTCGACTCGCTGGCTCCCGAGTTCCGTGCCGCGGTGGTGCTGTGTGACATCGAAGGGCTGTCCTACGAGGAGATCGGCGCCACCCTCGGCGTCAAACTCGGCACCGTGCGCAGTCGAATCCACCGTGGCCGTCAGGCACTGCGTGACTACCTTGCGCATAATGGAACTGAGGAGCGGTTCGCCGCTGACACGAACGTAGGGTGATCGGTCGGGTGCCGACGTCACCTATGTCCTGGATGATGTCGGTTGGAAGGGTGAGCACCGAATGAGTGGCGACTCCAGCACGTCAGGTCGTCCGTCGCACGAGGAGCCCGGGCGTGCGCAGGCCAGGCCGCAGCGTTTTCAGCCCACCGAGCATCTGGCGAGTGAGGCGATCGCAGCGTACGTCGACGGCGAGCTGCGGATGAACGCCTACCTGCGCGCTGCTCAGCATCTTTCGCTCTGCCCGGAATGCGCGGCGGAGGTCGATGCGCAGCAGCAGGCCAGGATCGCGCTGCGCCGGGCCGGTCAGGTGTCGATTCCCACCGGCCTGCACGACAGCTTGACCCGTATTCCGCTGGCCGAACTGCCCGGCGGCGCATCCAACGGATCTACGCGGCCCCCTACCGGGACCCCGCGCAACGAGGCGGTTTTCGGCTTTCTGACAGATTCGTTCACCGCGACCCGGTGGACAACCTGGTGGCGCAAGTAGAGTTTGGCGAGTGACCACCGAATCGACGAACTCCGGATCGGCCGACACCCCGGATTCGGCGGCCAACCGGGGGAACCTGAGGCCGTCGGACGCGCCTGTGCTCGGGCCGCGCCCGGTCTACCGCCCCCATGTCGACACCCACACGGCGCGTGCCTTCCGCCGCCCTTCGGGCCAGACCGGCTCGTTCGCCGAGTACACCGCGCCGCAGTCCGGTTCTGCCGCACCGCATCTGGGCCCCGACCTGCAGAACCGCCCGCCGGACGCGGTGCTGTCCGAGGCCTTCGGACGCCCGGCAGGCTCCACCGAACTCCTGCAGCGTGACCCCGACGCGGCCGACGCCACCGCGCCTGTCGCCGGCCCTGCCGATCCATGGCGCGATCCGGCGACCGGCGCCCGGCTCGGCGCGCCCGCCCTGCCGACACCGCAACCCGCACCGCTACCGCAGGCGAAGAAGCTCGGCGCCCGCGAAGTGCTGTTCGGTTCCCGCGTCGCACCGAAGGCGCTTGCGCTGCTCGCCGTGGTCGCGCTGGCGGTCGGCGTGCTCGGTGGACTGGTCGGCAGGCTCACCGCCGAGTCCGCAGCGCCGCTGACCTCCCGCAAGGTCGCGCTGGAGCAGACCGATGGCACCGAGCGGCCGCACGGTCAGATCGCCAAGGTCGCCAATGCGGTGCTGCCGTCGGTGGTGTCGATTCGCGTCACCGTCGGCGACAACGGCGCGACCGGCTCCGGCGTGGTGATCGACGGCGCGGGCTATATCGCGACGAACAACCACGTGATCTCGATGGCGGCCCAGGACAAGTCCAATCGGGCGGCCATCCAGGTCACCTTCTCTGACGGCACCCGAGTCCCCGCACACATCGTCGGGCGCGATCCGAAGACCGACCTGGCGGTGCTGAAGGTCGATGTGAAAAATCTCACGGTGGCGCAACTGGGCAAGTCCAAGGACGTCCAGGTCGGTGACGACGTACTGGCCATCGGTTCGCCGCTCGGCCTCAGCAAGACCGTCACCTACGGCATCGTCAGTGCGCTGCACCGTCCGGTCGCACTCTCCGGTGAGGGCAGCGACACCAAGGCCGTGATCGATGCGGTGCAGACCGACGCGTCGATCAACCCCGGCAACTCCGGTGGCGCGCTTGTCGACCTGCAGGGCCGGGTCATCGGCATCAACACCGCGATCCGCAGCGAGACCGGCGGTTCGGTCGGTCTGGGCTTCGCCATACCGGTCGACATGGTCACCGAGGTCGCGCAGACCCTCATCCACGATGGCCAGATGCACCACCCGATGATCGGCCTCAGCGCCCGCAGCAAACAGGTGGCGAATGAAGTGATGAGCGGCGCCGCTGTCGCCGACATCGCGCCCAACGGTCCTGCGGCGAAGGCCGGAATCGTCGAGGGCGATGTGATCGTGAAGATCGGCGACCGCGAGGTGACCGGGCCGGACGAGCTGGTCGTCGCGGTGCAGTCGAGCAAGATCGGCCAGACGGTGAACGTGCAGTTGATCCGGGACGGCAGGCAGGTGGACGTGCCGGTCACGCTGGAATCCGACTGAGCTGCGCCGAGGGTCCCCGGGTAGCCTGGATCTGTGTTCAGCAACATCGGCTGGAGCGAGATGGTCATCCTGCTCGTCGCCGCCCTCGTGATCCTCGGCCCGGAGCGACTGCCCGGCGCGGTTCGCTGGACCACGCGTAGCCTGCGCCAGGTGCGCGACTATGCCAGTGGCGCCACGCAGCAACTGCAGCAGGAGCTCGGGCCCGAATTCGAGGAGCTGCGCAAGCCGCTCGCCGACCTGAACGAGTTGCGCCAGATGTCGCCGCGCTCGATGGTGACCAAACATCTTCTCAACGGCGACGATTCGCTACTGCGCAATTTGGCGAGCGCGGTGCCGGACCAGAAGGACCTGTTGGGCACGGCGAGTGGGATGCCGGATTACCCGATGCCGAAGCTGGAAAAGCCGTTGGACCGCAACGAACGTCCACCGATCGACACCGACGCGACCTGAAAAGGGACGCCGAATTATTGAAATGGGCAAGGTTCTGTCAAGCGGAGTAGACACAGGGGCCTGTCGAGCTGTCTAGACTTCGCACATGTCGGCCGATGACGTGGCGCGCGTTTTCGCAATCGAAAACAAGGTCGAGCGACTGAAAGCGG
Source organism: Nocardia sp. NBC_01009 (assembly GCF_045208035.1). Classification (NCBI taxonomy): domain Bacteria; kingdom Bacillati; phylum Actinomycetota; class Actinomycetes; order Mycobacteriales; family Nocardiaceae; genus Nocardia; species Nocardia sp. NBC_01009. Next base: position 8,078,360 of record NZ_CP108695.1, read on the forward strand.
CCACCGATGGTGTGGCGGCGGCCCAGCAGACCATCAACGAACTCACCCGGATTCGGCGCGCGGTAATCAGGGAACTCCATGCCGAAGGCTGGACATTCGCCAGAATCGGTGCGGCCGCGGGACTTTCCCGCGCCCGCATTCATCAGGTCAGCACCCAGGGTCCGGCGCCGGAGGGATTGTTCTTCGGGCATGGCTCGATCACCGTGCTGGCCCCCGAGGTTCGCAGTGGCCGGGTGCTCGGCGCACCGGATCCCACGGCGGCACAGCGACTCGTCGAGCTGCTGCACGAGCTCGGTTTCGCTGCCGCGGTCGAGCACTTTCTCCCGGGCCGCCCTGTCGATCTGAACCGGGACGGGCTGATCGTGCTCGGCGGTCCAGAGCTGTCCCCCAGTGTGCGCCAATTGATCACGGCCGACCCGCGCCTGCGCCGCGCGGTTGCTCGGGCGGGCGACGCCCGCCGCGGTATCGAGGATCGCGCGGCCCGGCGGGTGTACCGGCCCGGCGGCCCCGAACCGCACGACATCGCTTACCTGGCTCGCCTGCCCCGCCCGGATGGTCGTGGCACGGTGCTGATCATCGATGGCCTGCACCCGCCCGGTTCACTCGGCGCCATCCGCCTGCTCGCTACACGCTTGGCCACGCTGCACGAACGTGCAGCCGCCCATCTGTTTTCAGTGCTCGTTGCGGTGCGCTACGACCGCTCCACCGGCGAACCGCAGGAAGCCGAATTGCTTACTCCCGTCTACTGGCACGACCACGATCCGAGATCGACACTGCCCGGCAGCAGGCGCTGAGTCGTAGCCGAGGCCGTTTCCGGACTCCACGATTCAGCTCGTGGTCGTCGAACATGATGTGCCGGTTCGGAGCCCGGCCCGTGGCGGTCTTCCTGCACGGGTCGTGCCGCCGAGCCGGCACGGACTCGACAGGTCGACCCGGGGTCGGGATCGGGTTGCACGTCTCGACCATCCGCTGTCGGTCCAAACTCGAAGGCCCTGTGTCACACGTCACGGGCGTGTCCCGTTACGGAAATTGCTACACCGATGTTTCAATAGCTGAAAGATAACTAATCGGTGGTAGGTGGACCCGATGAATGTTCGACGTTCGATGACAGCACATACCGCATCCCCGGCCGAGGCGGCCCCGACAGAGCTCGTGGCGACCGACTCGACGACCCGCGTACAGCCGACGGTCGCCACGCACCGCGTCACCTACAGCGACCGGCTGAAGGTGTTCATCGGACCCGACGAGACGGTCGACAATTTCCTCCGCCCGCTGTGCAGGCTGGACGGCTACCACCGCTACGCGGTGAACATGAGCAGGCTGCTGTCACCGCTTCCGGCCACCGACATCACCACGGCCGTCGGCTCAGCGCGCGGCGCCAGCGCCGTCCAGTGCACGGGCTCGACGAACGCGCTGGTCATCGAGATCTGGACTGCCGTCGATGGAGTACCGCAGCACTTCATCGTCGGCCTGCCCGGCAGTCGCGACAGCGAGCCGACCGTCTGCATCCCGGACGGGACCGACTTCCTGCGCGTGTATGCGGACGAGGTCTTCACCGCCGCACACGCCGCGCAGGTATTCGCGACCTACTTCCATACCGACGACATCCCGCCCGGCTTCCAGCTCCGCGAGGTGCTCGGCTGATGCGGCCGCACCGTGCCATAACAGCAAGCGGCCGCCCGCGGCGGCAACGGTGAACATGCTCATCGTCGGCGCTGTCGTCATCGTGCTCGGACTGCTCATCATGCTGACCGCTGTCCTGTTGCGGACCCGCTCTCCACGTACTCACCTGACCGTGGCGGACCTGCAGGCACGCCTGGCCGAGGAAGGCGGCGCCGACGACGCCGAGCCGACCCGCGAGTGAGGATGGCCGAGCGCCGCGACGAATAGCCGTTGCGTAGCTAGGCTGGTTCCGTGCGCACCGTGCTCCAGCAGTTGATCATGCTGACCCGTCGTGGGCCGGTGGCATTGGCGCGGATCGTGGATGCCACCGGCGCCGGACCGCGCGACCCGGGGGCCGCCATGGTGGTCACCGCAGCAGGTGAGGTATTCGGATCACTGTCGGGCGGCTGCATCGAATCTGCCGTCCTCGAGTCGGCGCGGCAGGTGCTCGCCACCGGGCATGCGATGAGCGACCGTTTCGGTTACGCCGACGGCGACGGTCTAGAGGTGGGGTTGACCTGCGGCGGCGAGATCGAGGTCTTCGTCGAACGGGTCGACAGCGATCGCCTTTCGGTGTTGGAAGCGTTGCGACAACAGATCGGCGCGGGTAGTCCAGTGGCGCTTGTGACAACGCTGGACTCGGCCGCGGAGTGGAAACTACTGCGGCCCGGCAATTCCGAGCCATGGCGTGGCGTGGATAAGGACGCGCAGGCCCTGCTCACCGCCGGAGCCAGCGGGGTGGTCGGCGTGCAGGAGTGCGAAACGGCGCAGACGCCGCGACCCCGAGTCTTCGTGCAGACCTTCGGCGTTCCGGCCCGCATGATTCTGGCGGGCGCCAACGATTTCGTGCGCGCACTCGCCAGGACCGGTCGCCAGCTCGGCTACCGGGTCACTGTGGTCGATGCCCGCGAAACCTTCGCGACCACAGCGCGATTCCCCGCCGCCCACGAGGTGGTCGTCGACTGGCCGCACCGATATCTGGAGGCGCAGCGGGCGGCAGGGCGGATCGACCGGCGCACCGTGGTCTGCGTCCTCAGCCACGACACCAAGTTCGATGTGCCCGCGATCGCGGCCGCACTGAACATGGCCGACATCGCCTTCGTCGGTGCATTGGGTTCGCGCCGCACCCACGCCGAACGCACCGAGCGACTACGTGCCGCAGGCGTGACCGACAGCCAATTGTCGCGACTGAAAAGCCCACTCGGCCTGGATCTCAACGCCCGCACCCCCGACGAAACAGCGATCTCCATCGCCGCCCAAATCCTCGCCGAACGCGGGCGCACCTCGGCACGCCCCCTCGACCAGCTCGCCGGCCCCATCCACTACTGACCACCGTTCAGCCGAGCGCATGGGAATGGTCGACAAAAAGCCGCTAGCAACCATTTCTCTGCGGTTGACCCCAAAAGCCCGACACCGCAACCGCAGCCAGTCGACCATGCTGGAATCCAACACTTCGTGCCCGAGCTGCGGAAAAGTAAACCGGGTACCCCCACCTGACGCGCTCAGCACTGCCCCGGTAATCCGCTGGATGGCAAACCTCTTCGGGACCGCCAGAGCTAGAGACTCCTCAATAGGCGCTCCTACCAGTGGTTTACCGAGCAGTGCTTGGCACGTTGGGTGCCGTACCCGACTTGATCTTCCGCAGCCTGGGCAAACAGACACACAGCTCCCAGCATGAGGACTGCTGTGGTTGCGTAACAAGCACTTCAGGTATCGACGGTAGTGAAATGGTTGTACTGAGGCCTCTTCGAGCGACCATTACCGTCGAATTGATGAAACGGCCTGGTTGCCCGCTAGGACCCGGCTTCCCCACTGTCAGGTGCGCGGCGGCACCCGACAGCCCGGCGGCTGGCTGCCGACCAGGTACGGACTGCGACCCAGACTAGCGATCCGGCAGCAAACTCGACAGGACTTGCCGAGCCGACGATCATCAGGCGGCCGCGCGAGCCGGGCGCAGCGTGTTCATGGGCGGGCGATCGGCCAGCGACACCTCGGTGCTGTGCGCGGTGAAGGCGTCGCCGACCAGCGGGAACTGGGTGAGCGCTGCGCCGGAATCCTGCACGCCGCTGCGGCCGAGCACAGTGCCGAGAATCTGGCGGCTCATGACGCCGAGATCGGCGAGCGGGCGATTGCGGTGGGTGCGCACGCCCAGGTTCACCTGACCGATCGCGGACATGCCGAGCTGGTCGTAGGTGTCGAGCAGCAGCCCGATCTCGACGCCGTAGCCGGGGGCGAACGGCACCGATGTCAGCAGTTCCCGGGTGCCCGCGTATTCGCCGCCCAGCGGCTGCAGCACATCCGACAGCTCGGGGCGCAGCGCGGCCAGCAGTGGGCGGGCGACGAGTTCGGTGACCCGGCCGCCGCCATGCGCGTCCACTGCGGCGCCCTGGCGCAGTGGCCTGCGGTAGTAGGCCTTGACCAGCTGCATGTCCTCGACCGTCAACAGTGGGCCGAGCAACTTCGGCACGAAGGCCGGATCCGGGTCGATCAGATCTGAGTCGACGAAGGCGACCAGGTCACCGCTGGTCACCGCCAGCGAGCGCCACAGCACCTCGCCCTTGCCCGGCAGCGGATCGAGTTCGGGAACGGCCTCTTCGCGGCTGATCACGTCGGCGCCCGCGGCGCGTGCGCGTTCGGCGGTCGCGTCGGTCGACCCGGAATCGAGCACCACCAGTTCGTCCACCAGCGTGCCGAGCAGAGGCCGGATACTGGCCACCACGTCGGCGACGGTGCGTTCTTCGTTCAGCGCGGGCAGCACTACAGAAACGGTGCGCCCGTTCTTGGCGGCGACGAGTTCGTCCACCGTCCACTCGGGTGTGTCCCAGGTATTGGTCGTCGCCCATGCGGGCTCGCGGTGTTGGATTTTCATACCAGACCTCGCAAGGTTCGTGCGGGGGGCCGGATGCCCTGAATCGCGGCGATCATGTCCACGACGCGCCGGGTTTCGGCAACCTCGTGTACTCGGAAGACTCGGGCGCCTGCCGCTGCCGACCATGCTGTTGCCGCCAATGTGCCCTCCAACCGTTCGGAAAGACCGACACCTAGAGTCTCCCCGATAAAATCCTTGTTGCTGAGCGCCATCAAGACTGGCCATCCGGTATTTACAAGAATGTCTATTCCCCGCAATAACTCGAGCCCGTGGTAAGTGTTCTTGCCGAAATCGTGGGTCGGATCGATCAGAATCGAATCCTTGCGCACCCCCGCCGCGACCGCATTCTCTGCGGCCGCGACCACGGTATCGGTCACTTCGGGCACCACATCGGCGTAGCGCACCCGATGCGGCCTGGTCCGCGGAATCGCGCCGCCGGTGTGGCTGCACACGATGCCGACACCCAATTCCGCCGCGATCCGCACCAGATCCGGGTCGGCGCCCGACCAGGTGTCGTTGATCAGATCAGCGCCCTCGCCGACCGCCGCAGCGGCCACCTCGGCCCGCCAGGTGTCGATGCTGATCAGCAATTCCGGGTACTTCGCCCGGATCGCCGCGACGAACGGGACCACTCTGCTGGCTTCCTCGGCCGCATCGACCAGCGTTCCTGGACCCGCTTTGACGCCGCCGATATCGACGAGGTCGGCACCTTCGTCGACCGCACGCGCGACGGCGTCCATGGCCGCCTCGTCGGTGAAGGTTGCGCCCTTGTCGTAGAAGGAATCGGGCGTGCGATTGACGATCGCCATGACGAGCGCGCGATCCGTCGCCACCGGCTTGCCGCACAAAGTCGGGAGCGGCGTTACGGGGCTGAACATGCCCCCGACTGTAGCTAACCCACCTCGCTGTCCGCCTGACTGTCCGCTGCACAGCCCGCGTCTGGCGCGTATTGAGGCCGTACGACTCGAGCATCACAAAGGTCGAACTCAGGTCCGGCGTTTGGGTACGGATCAGTTTTGGGCGTACCCGACGAGTTACCCGGGTGCTGACGAAACCAGTTGTCGCGTTCAGCTCACTTCGGTGCGCGCCCCGCGGCCACGTCTGTGGCGTAATCGTCGTAGGCGGGCACGTAGCCCTCGGCACGACCGGCCAGGACGTACAGGGTGCTCTCGGCGTCGGGTTGGTAGCCCTGCTTGCGTAAGTCCACTTTGCGGCTCTTGAAGGTGGAGGTCTGCTCGAGTTCCGGCACTACCCGGATGAACAGTGGCACGGCATACCCGGGCAACTGCGCGTAGACCTGCTCGGCGAGCGCATGCCCGTCGAATTCGGCGTCGGGGTACAGCGTCACCGCGCCCATGCCCGCTTTGCCGTCGGCGCCCGGAATATCTACGCCGTAGACAACGGCCTGCGAGATCGCTGCGGTCGCGGCAAGGGCCCCTTCGACCTCGGTGGTCGCGACGTTCTCGCCCTTCCAGCGGAAGGTGTCGCCGAGCCGGTCGACGAAGGCGATGTGATGCATACCCTGATCGCGGACCAGGTCGCCGGTGTCGAACCAGACGTCGCCGTCCTTGAAGCCGTTGCGGACCAGCTTGGCCTCGGAGGCGGCCTTGTCGGTATAACCGTCGGCGGGCGAGCGGGTGGTGACCTTGGCGAGCAGCAGTCCGACCCCACCCGAGGGGACGCGCCGCAGCCGTCCGTTCTTGCCGCGCTCGGCTTTTCCGGTGGTGTCGTCGTATTCGACGATCGCGTACGGCAGCGGCCCGAAGCCTGCGGTCCGGTCCACTCCGAACGCATTGACAAAGGCGATGTTCACCTCGCTCGCGCCGTAGAACTCGACAATCCTGTCGATGCCGAAACGCTTCTTGAATTCGTCCCACAGCTCCGGCCGCAGCCCGTTGCCGACGGCGAGCCGGATCTTGTGGCGGTGGTCGACCGGCTTCGCGGGTTGGTTGAGCAAATACCGGCACAGCTCACCGATGTAGATGAACGCGGTGGCCTTCTCCCGGATGATCTCGTCCCAGAACCCGGACACGGAGAACTTCCTGCCGAGCGCGAACGTACCCCCCGCGGCCAGCACCGACGACAACGCGACGGTCAGCGCGTTGTTGTGGTACAGCGGCAGGCAGCAGTACAGAGTGTCGGTGTCGCGCAGGCGAATTCCGAGCCCGCCGAGTCCGGCCATGCTCTTGGTCCAGCGCAGGTGTGTCATCACACTGGCCTTCGGCAACCCGGTGGTGCCGGAGGTGAAAATCAGGAAAGCCCGCTCCTTCGCGGTGATCTGCGCGCAGCTGGGCGGATCGGTGGCGTCGGCGGACTCGGCAGCCGCGTGCAGTTCTTGCGCGTCGAGCACATTGGCGAGTGGCCCCGGCAGCGAGTCCAACGCCGCTGCGCATTCCGCGCCGACGACATTCAGCACGCTGTCGAGCAGGCCGAAACTGTGGGCGAGCACCGTGTCGCGCTGATGATGGTTGAGCAGTCCGACGGTCGCGCCCAGCTTCACCGTCGCCAGCACTACGAACAGCGTTTCCGGCCGGTTGGTCATCAGCACGCCGACCACGTCGCCGCGCCGAACACCGCGCTGGGCGAGCACATTCGCGTACCTGTTCACCTGTGTGTTGGCGTCGCGGTAACTGAAGGTCTTGCCCTCGAACCGCAGGAAAGGGCGGTCCGGATGACGGTGCGCGTTGCGCTGGAAGTACAGCCCGACCGAGGATCTGTCGCCGGGTCGGACCAGCATGCTCATCGCGCCGCGAAGCATGGAGGGAGCGTCGACCGCCATGCCCGGCAGTCGTTTCGCCACATCGAGCAAGCTGACGGTCGGGCGGGCGTCGGTGCTCACGCGTCACTTCTCCTTGTCCGGGGTGGCACTGTCGTCCAGTGCCGCAAGGGGTTCCAGCGCTGCGAAGGCCGACCGCAGATCGGTGGCCACGGTGATGCGGTCCCTGGCGAACTGGGACACGAACTTTCGGTCGTAGAGCTCGTCGAGCCAGCGGAACAGACCCGTGTAGAAGCCGTCCTGGTCGAGAATGACCACGGGCTTGTCGTGCTGCCCGAGATAGCCACCGGTCCAGGTCTCGAAGAATTCCTCCAGCGTGCCGATACCGCCGGGCAGCGTGAGGAACGCATCGGCGCGATCCTCCATGACCTGCTTACGCTGACGCATGGTGTCGGTGACGACGAGTTCGTCGGCGTCGACATCGGCGACTTCCTTGTGCACCAAGTGCTTCGGGATCACGCCGACCGTATTGGCGCCACCGGCACGCGCCGCGGTAGCGACCGCACCCATCATCGAGATGTGCCCACCGCCGGAAACCAATTGCCAACCGCGCCTGGCGATTTCGGTACCGACCCGGGCGGCGAGTCCGATGTGGGCCGGGTCGGCAGTGCTGGCCGAGCAGTAGACACAGACGGAGTACCCCGCAGCCGCGCTCACCACTGATCCTCCGTCCCGACCGCATCCAGGCTCCCACCGTTCTCGGCCGCGGCGAGGACGATCTCACAGACCTCGTCGACGTTGTCGGTGACATGGATCAGCCCGAGATCACCCGGCGATATCTTGCCGGAGCCCGCTAGGGAATCCCGCAGCCAATCCACCAGCCCCGCCCAGTATTTGGTGCCGAACAGGATGATCGGGAAGCGGGTGATCTTGCGGGTCTGCACCAGGGTGAGCGCCTCGAACAGCTCGTCGAGAGTGCCGAATCCGCCGGGCAGGCAAACGAAGGCCTGCGAGTACTTCACGAACATGGTCTTGCGGGCGAAGAAGTACCGGAAGTTGATCCCCAGGTCGACCCACTCGTTGAGGCTCTGCTCGAACGGCAGCTCGATACCGAGGCCGATCGAATATCCGCCTGCCTCTGATGCGCCGCGATTGGCCGCCTCCATCACGCCGGGACCGCCGCCGGTGATCACCGCGAAACCGGCCTGCGCGAGCGCGCCGCCGATGGCGCGTGCGGCCTGGTACTCCGGGTGGCCGGCATGGGTGCGCGCGGAACCGAAAACCGTCACCGCGCGCGGCACCTCGGCCAAGGCGCCGAAACCCTCGACGAATTCGGCTTGGATGCGCAGCACCCGCCACGGGTCGGTGTGCACCCAGTCGCTCGGCCCGTGCTGATCCAGCAGATTCTGATCGGCGGTGCCGCCCGGTTTGCGATCGCGGCGGAACATGATCGGCCCGCGGTACTTGGGTGTCGACTTCGGCGTGCTTACGACCTCGTTATCGGCGGCTTCGGTGGACATGGCGCCCACGGTACCGGGCCGGGGCGCAGCACAGGGTTGCACCGCCGTCCCGTACCGAATCTCGATCAGACTGCACCGGTCAGATAGCTGCGCAGCATGGCGGCGACCGCCGTGATCTGCGCGACGGGCACGTGTTCGTCGCGCTTGTGGGCGAGGTTTGGATCGCCGGGGCCGAAGTTCACGGCGGGGATGCCGCGGGCAGCGAAGCGGGAGACATCGGTCCAGCCGTATTTGGCGCGCACGCCGCCGCCGCCATGGGAGTTCACCGAGGCGATGAGGTCCACAGCCGCGGGGGCGGCGAGGCCGGGCAGTGCACCGGCCGCGGAGTCAGTCACCTCGAAGGCCAGATCGAGCCCGGCGAAGACCTCGCGGACATGATCGACGGCGTTCTCGACCGAACGGTCGGGGGCGAAGCGAAAGTTCACGTCCACCTCGGCGGCATCGGGGACGACATTGCCCGCGACGCCGCCGCCGACGCGCACCGCGGACAGGCCCTCGCGGTAGACGCAGCCGTCGATATCGACCTCGCGCGCCTTGTAGTCGGCGAGGCGCTGCAGAACCGATGCAAGTCGATGAATGGCGTTGTCGCCGAGCCACGCTCGCGCCGAATGCGCCCGCACGCCCGCCGTGGTGAGCCGAACACGCAGCGTGCCTTGGCAACCCGCCTCGATCCAGCCGCCGGAAGGTTCGCCGAGAATCGCCATATCGCCGTCGAGCCAGTGCGGGAGCTCGCGTTCGATGCGACCGAGTCCGTTGAATTCGGCCGCGATCTCCTCGCAGTCGTAGAAGATCAGGGTCAGGTCGTGCACCGGTTCGGCGACGGTGGCCGCCAGGTGCAGGAACACCGCGTCACCGGACTTCATGTCGACGGTGCCGCAGCCGTGGAGCACCTGCTCCCCTGCCTCGTTCACCTCGAATCGGCTCGGCACGTTGTCGGCGATGGGCACGGTGTCCAGGTGCCCGGCCAGGATCACTCTGGTCGGCAGGCCACGATCGGTGCGGGCGAGCACCACGTTGCCGTGCCGGAGCACCTCGAATCCCACAGTCTGCCCGCGCAGCGCCCCTTCGACGATATCGGCGATCCTCGCCTCGTCGCGGGACACACTCGCGATATCGACGAGGGCGGCGGTGAGCTGGATCGGGTCGGCGCGCAGATCGAGGGTCACCGCCTCAGCCTAGGTCCGTGCCCATCGCGATCGGCAGGGAGGACGGGCACCCGGCCGTCGACCGCGCGCCCGGCTCGCAGCGGCGAACGCCCGCCGGCCGGTCCACCCCGATAGCCGGACCGCACCGTGCGCTCGACGTCACAGATGTGCGGTCCGGCCGCAGGACCGCGGTCGGTATTCTCTCTTGACGTGAGCATTCAGGGAGCAACAGCAGTCGGCATCGCCAATGTGACCGCGGACGGAACCGTCCTGGACACCTGGTACCCGAACCCGCAACTGGGCGAGTTCGCCGAGACGGGCACCAAGCGGCTGGACCAGGCTCCCGATGAGCTCGCGGCGCTCGTCGGCTTCGACGATGCCCGCGGCGTCGAGGTGATCGCGGTGCAGACCACCATCGCCGATCTCGCCGCAGCCCCGGTCGACGCGCACGACGTCTACCTGCGCCTGCACCTGCTCTCGCACCGCCTGGTTCACCCGCATGGGCTGAACCTGGACGGCCAGTTCGGTCTGCTCAGCAATGTGGTGTGGACCAACCACGGCCCCGCAGCGGTGGAGGGCTTCGAGCTGACCCGCGCCAAGCTGCGCGCCCGCGGGCCCGTCACCGTCTACAGCGTGGACAAGTTCCCGCGGATGGTGGATTACGTGCTCCCCTCCGGCGTCCGCATCGGCGACGCCGACCGGGTCCGCCTCGGCGCGCATCTGGCCTCGGGCACCACCGTCATGCACGAGGGCTTCGTGAACTTCAACGCGGGCACCCTCGGCACCTCGATGGTCGAGGGTCGCATTTCCGCGGGCGTTGTCGTCGGCGACGGCTCCGACGTCGGCGGCGGCGCCTCCATCATGGGCACCCTCTCCGGTGGCGGCACCACCGTCATCTCCGTCGGCGAGCGTTCGCTGCTCGGCGCGAACGCCGGCCTCGGCATCCCGCTCGGTGACGACTGCGTGCTGGAAGCGGGCCTGTACCTCACCGCGGGCACCAAGGTCGCCACCCCCGACGGCACCGTCGTCAAGGCTTCGGAGCTGGCGGGCCAGAACAACCTCCTGTTCCGCCGCAACTCCCTGACCGGTGCCGTCGAAGTGGTGCCGCGCAAGGGAACCGGCATCGAGCTCAACGCCGCCCTGCACGCCAACGACTGACCCCGCGTCAGCGGCGAGCGTAGTGAAATGGTGGCCGACAATGCGGTTCGGACCCACCATCTCACTGCCCTCGACACCGACGGCGCTCAGTTGCTTTCGACGAGCCCGAAGGCAATGATTCGGTGCGGGTGGATTCGGATCAACTCGCCGATTTCACCGTCGATGTAGGACTGCACACCGGTCAGCGCCTCTGCGGTGCCGCGGATTTCGAGGCACCGCACCCGCCAGGGCTGCACCGAGGCGACATCGTCGACCACGAAGGCCACCCGATCATTGTCGGCGAGGTTGCGAAACTTCTTCGAGGCGCCCATATTCCAGCCGCCGATGTCGATCGTGCCGAGTTCGGCGTTATAGCGGAAGCCGACGGGGCTGTTCTGCGGCGATCCATCCGGACGCACCGTCGCCAAGCGGCCGAGCCGCTGCGTGTTCAGGTATTCGAGCTGTTCGGGCGTCAGAGTTGCGGTCATGCCGCGACTGTAAGACCTCGACCTAAGTAGAGGTCAATACCGAAATGCCCCGGTTCACCCGGCGCTCAGTCCCGCGGCCGCGCTGCGCGGTATCCGTCGGTGCGGCTTATTCCGCGGTCTGCAGCCGCCATCTCCGCTCGATGTTCCGCAGCAGCGGCGGGTATACGAGCAGATGCCGCAGCGGTGAGATGCCGAGCATGCTGTCGGTCCAGACGATCGGTGGACCGCTGACCGCACTGCGGCGCTGGCATCGGCTGCGTGAGGCCGGACTACAACTGCCCCTCCGCCCGGCCGCCGAGGTGGCCGCCCAGACCGGGTTCGCCGATCAGCCGCACCTGATCCGCACCATGGTCGCGCTGTGCGGCCGCACCCCCCGGGTCGTCGGACGCCCGATTGGCCTGAGGCGTCGACGGCGCTCACCCGAGCAGTTTCTTCTGCACCTTGCCCATGGCATTGCGCGGGAGCGTCGCCACCACCCGAACCTCGCGTGGCCGCTTGTGCACCGAGAGCTGCTCGGCCACGTGCTCGATGAGCGCCTTCTCGATGGAATCCGTTGCCGCGCTGCGCAGTACGACATAGGCGACGATGCGCTGACCGAGGTCGGCGTCGGGAAGTCCGACGACGGCGACCTCCGCGACCTCGGGATGCCCGAGCAGCGCGGTCTCCACTTCGCCCGCGCCGATGCGGTAGCCGCCGGACTTGATGAGGTCGACCGATTCCCGGCCGACGATGCGGTGGAAGCCGTCGGCGTCGATGGCCGCGACGTCGCCGGTCTTGAACCAGCCGTCGTCGGTCCAGCATTCGGCGGTCGCCTCGGGCCGGTCGAGGTAGCCGTCGAAGACCATCGGCCCCTGCACCTGGAGCCCGCCGATGCTTTCGCCGTCGTGCGGGACGGGCACACCCGATTCGTCACGGATCCGGGTTCGCACGCCCGCGACCGGGACGCCGACCCAACCGGGTCGTCGCTCGCCGTCGGCCCGCGTGGACAGCGTGATCATTGTTTCGCTCATGCCATACCGTTCGATCGGTGCGTGGCCGGTGAGCTCGCGCAGCCGCTCGAACACCGGCACCGGCAACGGCGCACTGCCAGAGACGAGCAGGCGTGCCTTCGCCAATTGCCGTGCCGCATCAGGATCCTCGGCGATGCGCGACCACACCGTGGGTACACCGAAGTACAGCGTGCCCGGCGCGTCCGCGTATGCCTGCGGGGTCGGCTTGCCGGTGTGGATCAGCGGGCTGCCCACGCGCAGTGGGCCCAGCACCCCGAGGATCAGTCCGTGCACGTGGAACAGCGGAAGCCCGTGCACCAGAACGTCGTTCGCGGACCACGCCCAGGCGTCGGCGAGGGCGTCGAGCCCGGCCGCGATGGCGGCGCGGCTGAGCACAACGCCCTTGGGCAGGCCGGTGGTCCCTGAGGTGTAGAGCACGAATGCCGCTGCGGCAGGATCGGGTTCGGGGTAGGTGTGCCACGAGCGGGCATGAACGCGGACCGGCACCACCGGCAGCATCGTCCCGGCAGGCGCCTCCCCCAGCCACGCCTGGGCTCCCGAATCGTTCAGCATGTGCTCGAGCTCGGCGATCCCGGCGTCCGGTGGCACCGGAACGACGGTGACCCCGGCGATGAGGCAGCCGACCACCGCGAGCACGGTGCCGACGGTCGGCTTGGCCAGCACCGCGACTCGCTCCGCACGGGCGATACGTTCGGCCACCGAGGTCGCCGCACCGAGTAGGTCGCTGCGCGACAGCGTCACGCCGTCGATGGTGACCGCATCGGGGATGTCCTCCCCGGCGGCGACCGCGAGCGGATTCAGGGACCGAAGCAGCAGGGGCGCACCGAACGACATTCGCTCACGCTACTTCGGCGGCGCACGAACCTGTCGCACCGCCCGGCGTGGCCGCGCCGATCACAGCTCGATGAACCTGTGCGCGGCTGTTGACACGCCCATGAGGCAGTGAGAACGTTGATCCATATCCTTCTCAGCAACGAGAACGGGGTCGATGATGACCAGCCCGCTTGGCGCACCCACCCACTCGTCGACGCAGCCCGAGAAGTTCGACGTCGGGCAGTATCTCGACGGGTCCGCCGCGTTCTTCGGCGCCGCCGCGAACGTCATCATGCAGCTCAGCACTCGACCGGTCGGCTATGGCGTAGTCGAGAGCACCGTCGACAGCGGCAAGATCATGCTGCACCCGATCAAGCGGACCAGAACCACGCTCACCTACCTCGCCGTCGCCATGCTCGGCGATGACGACGAGCGCGCGGCCTATCGCGACGCCATCAACCGCTCGCACAAACCGGTGCACTCGACCGCGAACAGCCCGGTGAAGTACAACGCCTTCGACCCGAAACTGCAGTTGTGGGTGGCCGCCTGCCTGTATTGGGGGGCTCGCGACCTCTACGAGCGCATGCACGGCCCGATGGACGACACCGTCGCCGACGCGTTCTATCGGCACGCCGAACGACTGGGTAGCACCTTGCAGATGCGTTCGGACCTGTGGCCCGCCAACCGGTCCGCGTTCGATTCTTACTGGACGGAGAACCTGGCGAAGACGACCATCGATCCCCCGATCCGCGAATACTTCTGGGAGATCGTCGATCTGAAGATGTTCCCGCGCCCGGTGCAGCTGACCTTCGGCCGATTGCACCGCTGGGTGACCACCGGACTACTGCCCCCACATCTGCGCGCTGAAATGGGTATGACCTGGAGTGCGCGCGACGACATAGCGCTGGCCAGGCTGCTGCACACGGTCGGCGCCATCGAAGGCCGAATGCCGAAGCAGATCAAGACTTTTCCGGTCAACGCCTTCCTATGGGACATGCGCATCCGGCGACGGCTCGGCCTGCGCCTGGCCTGAGTCCCGGGTGGCCGGACGATCCAGGCGGCTGCCTCGCCTTCGCTCGGCCCGGCGCGGCTGCGGTCGGACTACGTCCGGCTGCGCCTATCAGGCGGCTGCCTCGCCTTCGCTCGGCCCGGCGCGGCTGCGGTCGGACTACGTCCGGCTGCGCCTATCAGGCGGCTGCCTCGCCTTCGCTCGGCCCGGCGCGGCTGTCGGCGGACTTCGTCCGACAGTGCCATCAGGTGACACGGAACGAGACGACGACGTGGTCGCGCGCGAACTTCCGCGCTGCCACATCGTCACCCAGCGGAATGACCGTCTGCGGCGTGAGCGCCAGCGAAACCGCCGTCCGCGCAATCATTTCGGCGAGCGGCTCCGGGTCGTAGTCGGGCAGCTTGCCTTCGCCCTGGAGCCGAGTGATGAATTCGGCGAGATAGTCGCGACCCATTTCGATGACCGGAGCACCCTTGACCGTGAGGTACGGCAGCACGATCTCCGGCTCGGTCTTCAGCAGCCGGTCCAGTAATTTGTTGCCGCGCAACCCGTTCAGGAAGGCGACGAACAGCTCGACGATCTGATCCTCGGCGCTCGCGTCCCGATCGACCTGCCGCTGCAGGGTGGCGTCCACCTCGTCGATGAACTGACGCGCTTGACGCAACCCGACCGCTTGGATGAGATCGGACTTGCTGGCAAAACGCCGATAGAGGGTCGCGAGCGAGAGCCCGCACCGCCGGGCCACCTCGACCATGCTGGTGCGCTTGATGCCGAAATCCAGGAATGCCAGCAGGGCGGCGTCGAGCACCCGCGCTTGATTGCGGTCCTCGGGGCCGGTACTGCGCACCAACGCCAACAGTCTGGTCAGCCTCGCCATGTCCCCACCCCTATCCACGTCGGTGAAACGATGACACCAACAGCATTGCATGCCATCATCGGCGATTGGGTACTAACTCGTCATCGCGCGCGGGCAGTGATCGACACTACGTCGAGGCAATGAGAAGATTTAAGACAAATCTTCTCATCAGTTGGCTCGCAGCAGTGCGGATGGACACAGAAAGACGAGGTCAACGATGACCGCCCCCTTGCACAACGACGGCCACGGGTCGGACCCGGACCGCGCCCGATCGTCGGTTCCGCCATTCACTCCGGAGACCATCGGCGCACACCTGGACGGCATCGCCGCCTTTCTCGGCGGCACCGCCAACGTGATCATGCAGCTGAGCCTGCGCCCCGTCGGGCGCGGCGTACTGGAGAGCACGGTCGACAGCGGCAAGGTCACGCTGCACCCGATCAAACGCCTGCGCACCACCCTGAGCTATCTCGCCGTCGCACTCATGGGCACCGACGAGGAACGCGCACGCTACCGGGCCGCAATCGACGAATCGCATCGACCGGTCCGGTCGGGCGCGTCGAGCCCGGTGGCATACAACGCCTTCGACCCGACGCTGCAACTCTGGGTGGCCGCCAGCCTCTACTGGGGCATCGACGACCTCTACACGCGCATGCGCGGGCCGATGGATCCCGACACCGCCGAGGCCTTCTATCAATACTGCGCCCGACTCGGCACCACGCTGCAGCTGCGGCCGGAAATGTGGCCGGCCAACCGCGCGGCGTTCCAGAAGTACTGGGACGAGAACCTGGCCACCCGCTCGATCGAGCCCGAGCTGCGCGACTATTTCAACGACCTGATCGATCTGAAGATGATGCCGCGACCGGTTCAGCGCAGCTTCGCCGGACTGCAGCGCTTCGTCGTCGCAGGCCTGCTACCGCAGCACCTGCGCGACGAGATGCACCTGACCTGGTCCGACCGTGATCAGCGCCGATTCGACCGGTTGCTGCGGGGCATCTCGGCGGTACAGACCCGACTGCCGAAGCCGGCACGGCTGTTCCCACTGAACATCTACCTCTACGACCTGCGCAGACGGATGCGCCGAGGCACACCACTGGTGTGAGACCACCCGGACTACCGATTGACACTCTCCGCGAGTCGATGAGAAGGTGAGCACTCAAAGCTCTCACCGTTCAACCATCGCACCGCGATCAGGAAAGACGAGGCCAAC
This sequence comes from Nocardia sp. NBC_01009, assembly GCF_045208035.1. Taxonomy (NCBI): domain Bacteria; kingdom Bacillati; phylum Actinomycetota; class Actinomycetes; order Mycobacteriales; family Nocardiaceae; genus Nocardia; species Nocardia sp. NBC_01009. Next base: position 8,094,792 of record NZ_CP108695.1, read on the forward strand.
GATGACCCCGCCCCTTCGCGCAACGACGCCCGAACCGACCCTGCGCTGCCGCTACGGCACGGCCGACGACTTCGCCATCGACGAGATGTGGAGCGGCGTCGCGGCCTTTCTCGGGGGCACCGCCAACGTCATCATGCAGCTGAGCCTGAAGCCCGTCGCCTACGGCGTCATGGACAGCACGGTCGAGACGGGCCGGGTCGATCTGCACCCGTGGAAGCGACTGCGCACCACGCTCACCTATCTGGCGGTCGCGATGATGGGTACCGAGGAGGACCGCGCGGTTTATCGAGAGGCCGTCAACCAGTCGCACCGCCCGATCCACTCCGAGCCGGGCGCGGCGGTCAAATACAACGCCTTCGACCCGAAACTGCAGCTGTGGGTGGCCGCCTGCCTCTACTGGGGCGTCGTCGATCTCGAGGAACGACTGCACGGCCCGATGGACGAGGACACCGCGGCGGTGTTCTATCAGTACGCCGCCCGGTTCGGCACCACGCTGCAGATGCGCAGGGAGATGTGGCCCGCCGACCGAAAGGCGTTCGCGGAGTACTGGGACACCAATCTGGCAACCAAGACCATCGACGCACGCACCCGCGCCTATTTCGACCATCTCATCGACCTGAAGATGACCCCCCGGCCGCTGCGGGTCTTCGCACCGTTCCAGCGGTTCGTGGCCACCGCCCTGCTGCCACCGCAGCTGCGCGACCAGATGCGCATGACCTGGACCGCACGGCACAACCGGCTCGCGGTCGTGCTGCTGCGCGCCATCGGGGCCGTACACGGCCGACTTCCGAAGCAGGCCAGGCTCTTTCCGATGAATGCCTTTCTCTATAACATGCGCAGGCGGCATCGTCTCGGTAAGCCGCTGCTCTGATCGACCGATCTCCCGCGGCGCGACCGAGCGACCGGAGCACTGCGTCAGGAATCACCGGCCAGCGCGCGGAGGAAGAACGCCAGGTTCGCCGGACGCTCGGCAAGGCGGCGGGTGAGATAGCCGTACCACTGGTCGCCGTAGGGCACATACACCCGCATCGCGGTGCCCGCGGCGGCCAACCGCAGCTGCTCGGTGTCGCGAACGCCGTACAGCATCTGCTGCTCGAATCGGTCTGTGCCCCGACCGGTTTCGACAGCGAGCTGCTGGGCAGCAGTGATGAGCACCGGATCGTGTGACGCCACCATCGGGTAGCCGGCGCCGCGCATCAAGGTGTCGAGGCAGCGCAGGTAGGAGTCGGTGACCTCGGACGCGCGTTGGAAGGCGACGGCACGCGGTTCACGATAAGCGCCCTTGCACAGCCGGATTCGCAACTCGGCACCCGACAGCTCCCGGCAGTCGGCCTCGGTGCGGTACAGGTAGGCCTGCAATACCGCGCCGAGCCAGGGGAATTCGGCACGCACGGCATGTACTGTCGCCAAGGTCGCATCGGTGGTGGTGTGGTCCTCGGCGTCGACGGTGACCCACACGCCCGCCTGCCCGGCCTTGGCGCACAGGATGCGCAGATTCTCGGTGGCGGTCGCGGGTCCGTCGTCGGGCAACGCCTGACCGAGCGCGGACAGTTTCACCGACACCTCGATCCGCGCGGCCGCGCCGCTGCGGCCGTCGTCCAAGACCGCGAGATCATTGATCAACGAAAGATATTCCGCGAGCGTGGCATCCGCCTGAGCACGGTCGGTGGTGTTCTCACCGAGGAAGTCGACACTGATCATCCGACCACTGCCCAGTAGTCCCCGCACCACCGGGATCAGCTCGTCGCGGGTTTCCCCGGCCACGAACCTCCGCACGATGTTCGCCGTGACGGGAATCCCGGTGAGCATTCGCTTCATCCGCGGCGACCCCGCCGCGGCGAGAATGGCAGGCCGCAGCGGATTCATCACGCTACGCCTCCGCCATGTGCGGATACCGATAGTCCGTCGGCGGCACGAAGGTCTCCTTGATGGTGCGCGGCGACACCCACCGCAGCAGGTTCAGTGGCGACCCGGCCTTGTCGTCGGTGCCGGAGGCGCGGGCGCCGCCGAAGGGCTGCTGGCCGACCACCGCACCGGTGGGCTTGTCATTGATATAGAAATTGCCCGCCGCGAATCGCAGTGCGGCGGAGGCTTGTTCGATGGCGTGCCGGTCCTGGGCGAACACCGCACCGGTCAGCGCGTACGGCGCCGCCGATTCCACCTCGGCGAGGATGGCCGGATAAGCCCCGGGTTCGGCGTCGTCGTAGACATGCACCGAGAGGATCGGCCCGAAGTATTCGGTGGCGAACGACTCGTCGCGCGGATCGTCCACCAGCAGCACCGTCGGCCGCACGAACCACCCTTCGCTGTCGTCGTATGCACCGCCCGCCGGGATGGCGATGCCTGCCGCCCGTGCTCGCTCGATGGCGGTCACGTTCTTGTCATAGGCGCGTCGATCGATCAGCGCGCCACCGAAGTTCGACAGGTCGGTCACATCGCCGTAGGTCAGTTCCCTGGTCAGCGTCAGGAAGTCGTCACCCATCACGCGCCACACGGATCGGGCGATATAAGCGCGTGAGGCGGCCGAACACTTCTGCCCCTGATACTCGTAGGCACCTCGAATCAGCGCGGTGCGCAATGCCTCCGGATCGGCAGACGGGTGCGCGACGATGAAGTCCTTGCCGCCGGTCTCACCGACCAGCCGCGGATACCCTTGGTAACGGCCGATATTGGCGCCCACCTGTCCCCACAGGTGCTGAAAGGTCTTGGTGGATCCGGTGAAGTGGATGCCGGCCAGCCGCGGATCGGCCAGCGCCACTTCGGAGGTCTCGACGCCGCTGCCGGTCACCATATTGATCACCCCGGGCGGCAGGCCCGCCGCCTCGAGCAGCCGCATCGTGTAGAACGCCGACAGTGTCTGCGCCGAAGACGGTTTCCACACCACGGTATTGCCCATCAGCGCGGGCGCAGTCGGCAGATTCCCGGCGATCGCGGTGAAATTGAACGGGGTTATCGCGCAGACGAAACCTTCCAGCGGCCGGTAGTCGAGCCGATTCCACACCCCCGCACTCGACTCCGGCTGCTGCTGCAGAATCCCGCGCGCGAATGCCACATTGAACCGCCAGAAGTCGACCAGTTCGCACGGCGCGTCGATTTCGGCCTGCTGGACCGTCTTCGACTGACCGAGCATGGTCGCGGCGGCGATGGTTTCCCGCCACGGCCCCGCGAGCAGATCGGCGGCTCGCAGGAAGATGGCGGCCCGCTCGTCGAACGGCAACGTGCGCCAGCCGGGCGCGGCGGCCATCGCCGCTTCGATCGCACCGCGCGCTTCGGAGTGGGTGGTATCGGTGTAGGTCCCCAGCACCTGGCGGTGTCGATGCGGTGCGACGATCGGGTGCCGCTGCCCGATGCCAGGCCGATGTTTACCCCCGATCACCAGCGGCACATCCACGGAGTCCGCGGAGATCTCGGCGAGTTCGGCAACCAGCGACTCCCGCTCACGACTACCCGGCGCGTAGGAATGCACCGGCTCATTGCCGGGGGTGGGGACAACCGTGACAGCGTCCATAAACCAGGCTAACGCCGTTCGTCGATGATCGCGCGTGACCACGAGCCGTGTCGGCGAGCCGCGATGGCCGTCAGCACGGCGCCCGCTCCCACCACTGTTCGCTGGCCTGCTCGAAGGTGCGGTTCGGCCAAGAGACCTCCACCGACACCGTGTCGGGAAACCTCGTGCCGCGCGCCCGCGCGGGCAAGGTGAACGGGGCGGCGGCATCGAGCGGCTGGAACACCAGCACACTGGCGTGGTCCCCGATCGGCCGCGCACCGACCTGCGTCGTCTTGGCGACGAGGTAGGCGCCGACCGCATCGCCGCTCGCGTATTCGGAGAACCACACGATCAGTCCGTCCTGGTGGGTGCAGGCGATCTGCCGCAGCGGGACCGGATCACCCGGTTCGGCAGTGGGCACTGCCACCGCGGAACAGCGCGCACCCCGCCAGGCCGTTCCATTCGGGTTCGGCGGTATCAGCTGGGGGAATGCCTACACGATGGACTGCTCGGCACCCCACACCGGCGGCGCGGGCAACCGGTGCGGGCGCACGTACCATCCGGTCGACCGGAATCCCGTGCGGCAGAAGATGTTTCAGGCAGTCAGTCGCTGCGCCGCCGCGGCGACCCGCTCGTCGGTAGCGGTGAGCGCGATCCGCACGTGTTCGGCCCCGGAGGGTCCGTAGAAGTCACCGGGTGCGGCGAGGATGCCGCGGTCGGCCAACCAGTCCAGGGTGGCGCGGCACGATTCACCGCGAGTCGACCACAGGTACAGGCCGGCCTCCGAGTGATCGATACGGAAACCCGCCGCCAACAAGGCATTCCGCAATACCGCACGCCGCGCGCGGTAGCGCTCGCGCTGCTGCGCCTCGTGGGTGTCGTCACCGAGTGCGGCGGTCATCGCCGCCTGGATCGGGAAGGGGACCATCATGCCCGAATGCTTGCGCACCTCGAGCAGCTCGGCGACCAGTGCGGGATCGCCCGCCACGAAACCGGCGCGGTAACTGGCCAGGTTCGAGGTCTTCGACAACGAGTGGATGGCGAGCAAGCCGGTGTGGTCGCCGTCGCACACCTCGTGGTCGAGCAGGGACACCGCCCGGCCCTCCCAGGTCAGACCGAGGTAGCACTCGTCGGAGGCCACGATCGCACCGCGCTCGCGGGCATAGGCCACCACCTTGCGCAGGTGCTCGACGCCGAGCACGCGTCCGGTCGGATTCGACGGTGAGTTCACATAGATCAGCGCGGGTGATTGCGGGCCGAGCTGCGTCAGCCCGTCCGCCCGTGCGATCTGCGCTCCGGCCAGCAGCGCACCCACCTCATAGGTCGGGTAGGCGACCTCCGGAATAACGACGAGATCGTCGCCACCGAGACCGAGCAGCCGCGGCAGTCCCGCGATCAATTCCTTGGTGCCGATCGCGGGCAGCACGGCCGCCGGATCGATGCCGGTGATGCCGAAGCGTCGTTTGAGTGCGTCGACCGCGGCGGTGCGCAGCTCGAGCGTGCCGTGGGTGGTCGGGTAGCCGGGAACCTCGGCCACCGAGCTCAGCGCGGCGCGGATCAGCGGGTCGACCGGGTCGACCGGAGTTCCGACCGAAAGGTCGACGATCCCGCCGGGATACGCCGCCGCCTTCGCTTTTACCGAAGCAATGGTGTCCCAAGGGAAATCCGGCAGCAGACTGCTGACCCGGCCACGCGATGACACGTTACGAACTCACTCACTCGCCATGGGGGGCAGTTCTTTGATGAACGCCGGGTCGTAATCCACCTTGCCGACCTTCGTCGCGCCCCCGGGCGAACCGAGCTCGTCGAAGAAGTCGACGTTGGCGTTCACGTACCCGACCCACTGGTCCGGAGTGTCGTCTTCGTAGAAGATCGCCTCCACCGGGCACACCGGTTCACATGCACCACAGTCCACGCACTCGTCGGGATGGATGTACAGCATGCGACCACCCTCGTAGATGCAATCCACGGGGCATTCCTCGATGCATGCCTTGTCCTTCACGTCAACGCACGGTTCAGCGATGATGTACGGCACTGCCGCTCTCCTAGTCTGTCCTCACCTGCGGGGATAGTCCGCCCAGCGTCACACTATCCCGGCAGCCCAGGTTACTCCGGGTCAGTCTGCCCTAACTAACTTGGTTCCGCACACCACGGAACCCAAGTTGCGTCCGCGTCGTTGCGGCTCCTCGGAACTATCCCACCGACAGCGGCAGGACCGACATCTTGTGTTGCGGGACACCATAGGTGGTGGTGCGCTCGCGGACCGGGCGGCCGATGCCTTCGGCGATCTCGGTGAGTTCCGCGACCGTTTTGGCCGAGCCGTGCTGGGAGCCGGCCATGCGAGAGATTGTCTCCTCCATCAACGTACCCCCCAAATCGTTCGATCCACCGTTGAGCATCATTCTGGTGCCTGCTGTGCCGAGTTTCACCCAGCTGGTCTGGATGTTATCGATCCGGCCGTGCAGCATGATCCGCGCCAATGCGTGGGCGGCGCGGTTGTCCCGAATCGTCGGTCCCGGACGCGCCGCGCCCGCCAGGTACAGCGGTGAGCTCTGGTGCACGAAGGGCAACAGCACGAATTCGGTGAAACCACCTGTCTCGTCCTGGATTCCGCGCAGCACCCGCAGGTGCCCCACCCAGTGCTTCGGGTTGTCGACGTGGCCGTACATCATCGTGGAGCTGGAGCGCAGACCCACCTGGTGGGCGGTCGTGATCACCTCGATCCACGCCGAGGTCGGCAGTTTGCCCTTGGTGAGCACCCAGCGCACCTCGTCGTCGAGGATTTCCGCGGCCGTGCCGGGAATGGTGTCGAGCCCGGCCTCCTTCAGCGCGACCAGCCAGTCACGAATGCTCTGCCCACCTCGGGAAGCGCCGTTGACGATCTCCATCGGACTGAAGGCGTGCACGTGCATGGACGGCACCCGCTGCTTGATCGCCCGCACCAGATCGGCATAACCGGTGACCGGCAGTTCGGGGTCGATGCCGCCCTGCATGCAGATCTCGGTGGCGCCGTCGACGTGCGCCTCCCAGGCCCGGTCGGCAACCTCGTCCATGCTCAGGGTGAACGCATCGGCATCCCCCTTACGCTGGGCGAACGCGCAGAAACGGCAGCCGGTGTAGCAGATATTGGTGAAGTTGATGTTCCGGTTCACCACGTAGGTGACCTCGTCGCCGTTGACATCACGGCGCAGCTGGTCGGCCAGTGCCGCCACCGCCTCGAGCGCGGGTCCCTCGGCGGTCGCCAGCGCCAGATACTCGGCGTCGGTGAGGCCGGCCGGGTCGTGCTCGGCCGAACGCAACGCGGCGAGCACCTCGGAATCGAGTCGCTCCGGCGCCGTGACCGCGAGATCGCGCGCCTGCTCCCGAACGGTGTCCCAATCGCCGAAAGCGCCGACGACATCGGTGTCGGATCGGCGGCCTTCACGGGTCCCTTCGTGGTTACGCGGGCTGCCACCTCCGGGCCCGTCGCTCACGCCGCGGCCGAGCGCGGAATCGCTTCGGGTCTCGGTGATACGTCCGTCGGTGTCGATCGAGGTGTTCAGATCCACCCGTCCGGCCGACTCCCAGGACTCGTCCGGCTCCTGCCATGGCAGTCCGACCGGCATCGCATCCGGCTTCGCCAGGCCGGTGGCCGGATCGGTGAGCGCGGCAACGTGCGCACCGATGCGCGGGTCGACCCACGGGTTGCCCGCCCGCACATACTTCGGGTGCGCCGAGGTGCGTTCCACGAGCTGGTAACCGGCGGCCTCGGTGATCTCGCGCAGGGTGTCCAGGTTCGGCCACGGCCGCTCCGGGTTCACGTGGTCCGGGGTGACCGGCGATACGCCGCCCCAGTCGTCGATGCCCGCATCGATCAGCGCCAGGCATTCCTCGTGCGACACCAGATTGGGCGGCGCCTGCACCGGAACGTCGGGGCCGAGCAGCAGCCGCGTCACCGCGATGGTGGCCCGGAACTCCTCGAGCCCCGCGTCGGGGACATCGCGCATGGCGGTGTCGTCCTTGGCGCGGAAGTTCTGGATGATCACTTCCTGGATGTGCCCGAAAGCCTTGTGCTGCTTACGGATCGCCATGATCGACTCGGCCCGCTCGGACAGCGTCTCGCCGATGCCGACCAGGATGCCGGTGGTGTAGGGCACCGAGAGCCTGCCCGCATCGGTGATGGCGCGCAGCCGGACGGCGGGATCTTTGTCCGGACTTCCGTAGTGGCACTGGCCTTTTTCGGTGAACAGCCGGGTGGAGGTGGTCTCCAGCATCATGCCCATCGACTGCGCGACCGGCTTGAGCCTGGAGATTTCCTCCCACGACATGACGCCGGGGTTCAGATGCGGCAGCAGCCCGGTCTCCTCCAGCACCATGATCGATACGGCGCGCAGATAGTCCAGGGTGGAGTCGTAGCCGCGCTCATCGAGCCACTGCGCGGCCTCAGGCCAGCGGTCTTCCGGTCGATCACCGAGGGTGAACAACGCCTCTTTGCAACCGAGCGCAGCACCCTGGCGAGCGATGTCGAGAACCTCGTCGGGCTCCAGGAACATGCCCTTGCCCTCGGCGCGCAGCTTGCCGGGCACGGTGACGAAGGTGCAGTAGTGACACTTGTCCCGACACAACCGGGTCAGCGGAATGAACACGTTGCGCGAATAGCTGATGGTCTTCGGCCGACCCGCCGACTCCAGCCCGGCGTCGCGAACCCTGGCCGCACTCCGACTCAGATCGACCAGGTCTGCGCCGCGCGCGTGCAACAGCACAGCGGCTTCGTCGACATTGAGCGTCACGCCGTCGCGAGCCCGCCGCAGCGCGCGGCGCATGGCCGACGGCGTTGGCGGTGCGGGCGGGACACTCGGGGTCGCTAGCTCGATCACGCCCTCGATCATGCGCTAATCATCCCGGACTGTCTCCCTCCAGTGCTTGTGACCGTTGCCAACTGCACGATGGAGCGCACTATTCCTTTGCTGCGCCGCGGGTTTATTCCCGCAGGCCGAAGCGCTTCGGGACGAGTTCATGCAACCATGTCAAGCATGTCGCAGCCGCGCACGATCATGGCCGATCCGGCCTGGCGCCCGAGCCCCAAAGCGAAACTCTTGTGGACCCTCCAGGCCGCGATAGCCTGGATCATTCCGGTGGTCGCTCTGGTCGTCTGGGTGCTCGTCGACTCGGAACACCGCGCGGCACAGCTTGCGGTGTTCGCCGTGACAGCGGTGCTCGCACTGGTCAGCATCGGTGTGGTGCCGCTATGGAGGTATGCGGTGCATCGGTGGGAGGTCACCGACGAAGCCGTCTACACCCGGGTCGGTTGGCTGACCCAGGAGAGCCGGGTCGCGCCGATCTCCAGAGTGCAGACAGTGGACACCGAGCGCGGGCCGTTGGAGCGGCTGCTCGGCCTTGCCACAGTGACCGTGACGACCGCCTCATCGGCGGGAGCGGTGCAGATCTCCGCACTCGACCTGCCGGTGGCCGAGCAGACCGTCACACGGCTGGCCGAAATCGCGGCACTACACCGCGGCGACGCGACATGACCGAGCCGGTGCTGCCCGCGGCGGCCGGACCCGAGCCACACCCGGATCAACCGTGGCTGCGGCTCGACAAGCGAATGCTGCTGGTGCACCCCGTCACCGAGGTGGTCAAGTTCATCCCGGTATTGATCGGTTCGGTGATCCTCGGCACAAGCAGCGGCAATCACGGGTGGAGCGTCATCACGCTGGCGCTGATCGTGGGATTCGCGCTCACCCGCTGGTTCACCACCACCTACCGGGTCGGCCCGACCCATATCGAGTTGCGCACCGGATTGATTCAACGCAAGAAGCTCTCGGTGCCGCGCTCACGGATCCGCTCGGTCGATATCGAGGCCGACCTGCTGCACCGGGCCCTCGGGTTGGCGGTACTCGCGATAGGCACCGGTCAGCACGCGGAATCGGGGGAGAAATTCAAACTCGACGCGTTGGACGCACGGGTGGTGCCGGGGCTACGCGCCGCCCTGCTCGCACACACCGCCACCGCGAGCGCGTCGAACGCTGTTGCCGGATCGCCGGTTCCGCACTCCGCATACCCGGCGGACATCATCCGAAAGGGGCTGCCGGAGAACGCATCCGGCGATCTGTCGACACCGCGCAGCGCCAGGGAGATCGGACACTGGCACGCGAGTTGGGTGCGCTATGCACCGCTGTCGCTGACCGGGTTCGCGATCATCGCACCCGTCGTGGGTCTGGCGTTCCAGTTCGGGCTCGGCCAGACGCTGTTCAACTCGAATGCGGTGCACAATATCGAGGACGGCAGCACCGTCTTCCTCGCGGTCGCCGGTGTGCTGCTGTTGGTCGCGATCGTCATCGTGGTCAGCCTCACCTCCTGCGCCCGTTATCTCACAACATATTTCGGCCTGCGCGTGCTCGATGACGGTCGCACCCTGCAGCTGCGCCGCGGGCTGTTCACCACCCGCCAGACCACCCTGGACCGCGCCCGCTTCCGCGGCGCCACCGTCAACGAGCCGCTGCTGCTGCGCCTGGCGGGGGCCGGCGAACTCGAAGCCATCATGGTCGGCGACAACCCGCGTCAGAAGATCCTGCCGCAGGCTCCGCGCGCGGCCGTCGAGCACACGCTGGCGCAACTGCTCGCGCCCCGCGCAGCCGGGGCGGAGGTCGGACCGAGCGAGCTCGGCACCGCACCGCTGGCCGCGCACGGACCGGTCGCCCATCGGCGCAGGCACTCACGGGCCTTGCTGCCGGTCCTGCTCATCGTGATCGCCCTGCTCATTGTTTCCCTTGCGGGAGTGGAGTATTCGGCGTGGTGGTGGCTACTGCCCGCCGTCATGGCGATCATCGCCACCGCCTTGGCCGAGGACCGGTACCGCGGCCTCGGCCACGCTGTCCTAGCGGCCACCGACAGCAGCCCCACCTGGCTGATCACCCGTGCGGGTTCACTCGACCGGGACCGCGACTGCCTGGAAGCCCCCGGTGTCATCGGCTGGACCGTCCGCCAATCCTTTTGGCAACGCCGTGCGGGGGTGGCCAGCGTTGTCGCCGCATCCGCCGCAGGCAAGAAGCGCTACCTCGTGATCGATATCCCGCTCGACCGAGCCTGGCCCCTCATCGATTCGGTCACCCCGGGTCTCCTCGGCGCCCGCTGAAGCCGGTCGGCGCCGCACGGCGCCCTGGGTGGCGTGAGTGCTCACCTGCCGGGGGCTACCGGCACCGAGCCTGCCCGACCGACTGACCCGGTAGCGCCCATTAGGTGGCTTTGGCGCGGTTTCGGTAGTGTCGCTAAGCGGTTGCCACGTGTGGTCCGCGTTGAATGGGTCGTGTGGTCGAGACGGTGCGGTCGGAGTCGCAGGAGCCTCGGATAGTCGATCGCCGAATGCGGCGGCACCAGCGCGGCGACAAGTATCGGCTGACCGCGATCGGCGGGCTGGCGGCGTTGTCGCTGGATGCGTTGTCCAGTGTGGCTTACGGGCCGGAAGCGATCGTGCTGGTGCTCATCGCGGCGGGCGCGGCGGCAGTCTCGTGGACGCTGCCGGTTTCGCTGGCGATCGCGGTGCTGTTGCTGGTGCTGGTTCTTTCTTACCGTCAGGTGATCGCGGTGCATCCGGACGGCGGTGGTTCCTATGCGGTGGCGAAAAAGGATCTCGGTCGTGGCGCCAGCCTGCTTGCGGCGGCCGGCCTGGTCATCGACTACGTGCTCACCGTCGCAGTGAGCCTCGCCGCCGGTGCGGCCAGCCTGGCGAGCGCGTTTCCGGTGCTGGCGGATCATCTGCTGCTGATCACGCTGATCGGGCTCGCGGTGCTGACTGTGATCAACCTGGTTGGGGTGGCCGAATCGGCGAAAGTGCTGATGGGACCGACGCTGCTGTTCATCGTCGCAATCTTCGCGGTGATCGTGGTCGGACTGGCGCGCCCGGAGCCGGTAGCCGTCATCGGCGTCGACCGCGGACCGATCGTGCCGATCGACGCCATCGGGATTGTGCTGTTGCTCAAGGCATTCTCCGCAGGCTGCTCAGCACTGACCGGGGTCGAGGCGATCGCCAACGCAGTGCCGGCGTTCCGGACGCCGGCGGTGCGACGAGCCCAGCACACCGAGGTCGTCTTGGGCGTGCTGCTGTGCGGGATGCTGCTCGGTCTCGCCGTGCTGATCCGCCAGCATCACACGGTTCCGCGCGATGACGTCACCCTGCTCGCGCAGCTGTCGGCAGCGGCGTTCGGCACCGGCTGGCCGTTCTACGTCACCAACCTTGCCGTCACCTTGGCGCTGTGCCTCGCCGCGAACACCAGCTTCGGCGGCCTGCCGGTGCTGCTTTCGCTGCTGGCGAAGGACCACCGAGTCGCGCACCTGTTCGCCTTGCGCTCGGAACGGCCGGTGTTCCGTTACGGCGTCGGTGCGCTTGCGGTGGTAGCCGCAACCGTGCTGATCATTGTGGATGCCGAAACCCACCGGCTGCTGCCGGTGTATGCGGTCGGCGTCTTCATCGGCTTCACCATCAGCCAAACCGGGCTGGTCCGGCATTGGCGCGCACAACGCGGAACCGGGTGGGTTGCGCGCGCCGCACTCAATGGCTTCGGGGCCATTCTCACCGCGGTGGCCGCCGTGGTCTTGCTTGCCGAGAAATTCACCGAGGGCGCGTGGCTGCTGGTGATCATCGTGCCCGCGTTGATCATTCTGTTCGCCCGCACCGAAAGCTATTACGGCAGTGTCGCAGAACAGCTCAGCCTCGGCCGAATTCCCGCGCTCCCACCGCAATCCCCCGACCTGGAGCCCATGCTGATCGTGGTCCCGGTGGTCGCGGTCAGCGAGGTCGCCGCACGCGCGCTGCGCACCGCCCAAGCAATGAACGGCGAAATCGTCGCCGTCGCAGCGGAAATCGACTCGGCCTCCACCCGTCGCCTCAGCCGCCAATGGAAAGAGTGGGACCCCGGCGTCCCCCTCACTGTGCTGCCGTGCCCACACCGCAGCCTGGTCACCACACTCGTCGGGTACGTCCGCAACCAAACCCGCTATGGCCGCCAGGTGATGGTCCTACTGGCCCAGGTGGAGGCCCACCGCTGGTGGCAGCGACCACTGCACAACCCGCGCGGCCCTGTCCTCGCCGCCGCTCTGCGCGCCCGCACCGACGCCGTCATAGCCACCCTCGCGGTGCGACTGGATTGACGGGTCCGACAACGCGCCCTCGGTCCGCGGGCGGAGGTCGGCCGAAGCGTGACTCGTATCGCCAACGGCGGCAGCAATACTCAGCGACTACCGAACAGCCCCGCATTGAGCCGGAAGTACAGATACCCGAGCGGCGGCACCAACCCGCAGAACAAGAGAAGTGCTGTGCGCCAATCGCTTCCGAGCATGATGTCGCCGCCGGGCCCGGTCACCGAGCACAGCAGGAAGCCGAAAGTCCATGCGGCAATGGGCAGGATCGCGAACCCGACGCGGGTGGTCACCGCGCGAACGCCCATGACAAGCAGCACGTTGATCACACCGGCCAGCACGGCGGAGAGCGGGAACGCCACCGAGTCGAGGTAGGTCGGCAGGTAGAGCACCTCGAGGGCGAGGGTGATCAACGCATCGAGCACCAGCAGGGTGATGATCACCGGCGCCAGGGACTCCAGGCCCCACTGCGGCTTGCCATGGCCCGACCGTGCCGCGGCACGATCGTCGGCACTGTGGTCGACGGCTGCCCTCACGCGACCGGAGGGAAGCCGAGGAGGGTCAACAGATGGCTCTGCATATCGACGAACGCGTACAGCACCGACATATAGATGTCGTGCTGTTGCTGCGCGCCGGGACGCAGGCTGTCCACGAAGCCCGCGATCGCGTTCTGCAGGTCCCAGTTATACATAAATATCGAGTCTATTCCGGCCGCGTCGGTTCAGTCACCGTCGATCGGAATGTTGGCCACCACCGGATATTCACCGGTATAGCCCCTGCGTTCCTCGGCGATCGCGAGCACTCGCTTGCGGGCCGCGAACCAGCCGATGATCAGCGCCGGAATGATCAGCACCAGCGAGGCGACGGTCCACGTGCCCACCGGATAGTCACAGCCGGTGAGGACCACCACGAAGAACAGGAAGGCCAGCGTGGCCAGGCCGGTGTAGGGCGCGCCGAACATCTGGAACGCCGGCCGCTGCAGCTTGCCCTGCTTGGACCAGCGCCACAGTTGCAGCTGGGCGAGCACGATGGTGGCCCAGGAGGCGATGATGCCGAGCGAGGCCAGGTTCAGCACGATCTCGAAGGCACTGTCGGGCACGATCCCGTTCAACGCGATGCCGCACAGCGCAATCAGGCTGGTGAGCAGGATGCCGCCGTAGGGAACGCCGTTGCGGCCCATCACGCCGGTGAATTTCGGGGCACTGCCGTTCATCGACATCGACCGCAGAATGCGACCTGTCGAATACAGACCCGCGTTCAGGCTGGAGAAGGCCGCGGTGAGCACGACGAGGTTCATCACGCTGCCGATGCCCGGCACGCCGAGCAAAGTGAAGAAGGTGACGAACGGGCTCTCCTTGGCGGTGTAGCTCGTGTAGGGCAGCAGCAGCCCGAGCAGCACCAGCGAACCGACGTAGAAAATCGCGATGCGCAGGATCACCGAGTTGATGGCGCGGGGCATGATCTCGGCCGGGTTCTCGGTCTCCCCCGCCGCGGTGCCGACCAGCTCGACGGCGGCGTAAGCGAACACGACGCCGGAGGTGACCACGACCAGCGGCAGGATCCCGGTCGGGAACAGGCCGCCGCTTTCGGTGATCACGCTCGTTCCGGTCGGGTTGCCCTGCACGGTGAACCGGCCGAGCAGGAAGATCGTGCCGACGATCAGGAAGGCGCTCAGCGCGAATACCTTCACCAGCGCGGCCCAGAATTCCATCTCGCCGAACCACTTCACCGACATCAAATTGACGCCGAGCACGAGCACCAGCGCGATGAGTGCGAGCAGCCACTGCGGGATATGTGAAAATCCTGCCCAATAGTGAAAATACTGAGCAATCGCCGTGGTGTCGGCGATCCCGGTCATGGACCAGTTCAGAAAGTACATCCAGCCCGCGACGAACGCTGCCTTCTCACCGAAGAACTCGCGCGCGTAGGAAACGAAAGAGCCCGACGAGGGCCGGTGCAGCACCAGCTCACCGAGCGCGCGCAGAATGAAGAATACGAAGATACCGCACACCGCATACACCAGAAAAAGACCTGGTCCGGCACTCTCGAGCCGCCCGCCCGCACCCAGAAACAGGCCGGTGCCGATGGCGCCGCCGATGGCGATCATCTGTAGCTGACGTGGCTTGAGACTCTTGTGGTATCCGTCGTCTTCGATGTTGAGGTGAGCCTTGTCACCGACCGCTGTCATGAACTGCTGAGCCTCCACGTCAATGTCCGAAATCACGAAGACGGTACCCGGCGCATCAATCCCGCGTTACAGCAACCCTCAGGCAATACCGGTGAACAGGTCGTGTTCGCGCCCATCGGGGCCGACGACGCCACGTTGCCCGCGCACGAGCACGTAGTGCTCCTCCGGCAGCACCGGCTGCGCGACATTATTGGAGAGCGCGAATTCCCGACCCGTCGGCGCCACCACCACTTGCGTTGCATGTGCCCGCAGCGCGGCGCGCTTGGCCGCGAGCGAATCGGACACGTCGATCGTCGTGGTCACCGTGTGGCTCGGCACGCTGGCGAGCTCCCCAACCGAGGGAAGCAGCCAGCCGGGCGGCAACGCGCCAGGCAACCCCTCGACCGTGCGGCGCGCGAGGACTTCGGTATGCAGGCGCAGCATCTCGTCATCGGTGACGGTCCAATAGAACTTCGGAGTGTCCCAACCTCGGTCGGCAGCCGCATGCACCGCCGCTGTGGTGATCTGGTGGGCCCGAATGTGGTCGGGGTGGCCGTAGCCGCCCCGGGGGTCGTAGCCGATCACCACCCGCGGCCGCAGCTCGAGCAGCACCTCGGTCAGCGCGTCCACGGCTTCGATGCCGGAGTGGATGAAGGCGCGTGGATTCTCCGCCGCCGCAGTGCCCGCCATGCCGGAGTCACGCCAGCGGCCTGCGCCGCCCAGGAAACGCGGCGGTCCCGCACCCAGCGCGGCGAGCGCCCCGGTGAGTTCCAGCACCCGGTAGCCACCGAGTTGGTCGGCGCGGTCGGCAGTCAGCTGCGCCCACTGGTCGCCGATCACTTCGCCCTCTTCACCGAGGGTGCAGGTCACCACCGTGACCGGCACCCCCCGCCGGCGGTAGTGCGCGATCGTGCCCCCGGTGGTGATGGATTCGTCGTCCGGGTGGGCGTGGACAAGCAGCAACCCACCGGTCACGGGATCCTGCGCCACATCGCCGCGTCACCGAAGATGCCGACCTGGATGGCGCCACTGAGGGAAGCACCGTCGACCCGAGGACCCGAGGCGGCAACCACGTTGTCCTGCACGATCGGCAGCACCGTGGCCAGACCCCACAACTTGGGCTCGGCGTCGGCGAGCACTCGGCCCACTTCGATGCCACGCAGCGCCTCGTCGATCGCGGGCTGCAGCGTGGGGTCGCAGACACCCGACACATTGCTCGGCGCCTTCTTGGCCGCTTCGGCGGTGGCCTGCGAATTCCCGTTGCTTGCGGGATTTTCCACGGGCGGGCAGCCGTAGCGCGAGGCGAGCACGGTGGCCGGGTCCGAGCCCGCGACCTCCCAGCCGACGATCGCGTCGACCGCACCTTCCGTCAGATCCTTGCCGTACAGGGTGTCCGAGGTGACGCTGCGCACGCTGGCATCTATTCCGGCACTGCGTAATTGATCTGCCGCCGTATTTGCCACCGCGATGGCGGTGGCGTCACCGGTGGCCGCGCCGATTCGAATCGCCAGCGCCTTACCGTTTTTCGCGAGCGGACGCGGACGCGGCGCCGGTGAGGTCGGCGATGTGACCGGCGGCGGTTCCGGCGCCCGACCGTAGCCGACCTCGCCGAGCAGCGCGAAGGCTTCGTCCGCGGTGGGCCGCGGTGGCGCGGTGGGTGTGTAGCCGGGGTCCGACGGGGTAAGGATCTGCGCGCGCACCGGCTCAACCCAGCCGCCGGTCTGCGCGCCGACAGTGGCGAGCAGAGCCGGATCGAGCAGCGCGAGCACTCCGCGACGGATCCGGGGATCACCGAGATCGCCACTGCGCCCGTTCAATACGAACTGCAGCTCGCGCGACTGGGGCATGATCGCGGTGCGCACCGAAGCGATCGCCGCCAGCTGCGCCTGGGTCGCGACACCGCCGTGCACCAGCGTCATCTGGGCGTCGCCGGTGCGCAGCGAATCGGCGAGCTGTGCGGGAGTTCCGCCGCGGCGCAACAGGATCTGATCAGGAGCAGCGGGCGTGCCCCAGTACCTGTCATTGCGTTCGAGGAGGATCTCGTCGCGACCCCGGTCGACCGATTTGATGTCGAAGTTGCCGCCCGACACCGGGATTCGCTCGACAAGTCCGTTGGCGAAGCCACCGGGCACATCCTTGACCAGATGCGAGGGCAGCAGGTTCGAGAACAGCTCACGCCAGGCCGGATACGGCGCGGTCAACGTCACGGTGACGGTTTTGCCGCCACCAGAGGAACTCACATCCGAGATGAGCCGATAGCCCGCGGGATCGACGACGCCGGGCTGGGTGATCATCTGCTGCCAGAGGAACCGGAAGTCCTCTGCGGCGATCGGCGCACCATCCGACCAGTTCGCCTGATTGCGCAGCTGATAGGTGATGGTGAAGGGCTCCTGCGTGGTGACATCGGCCGACACCACCAGCGCCGTGTCCGGCACCCACTCGGTGGCACCGGGCACAGCAGGACTCGGCACCGGACGAAACGGACTCGGCAGCACCATCGAACTCACCGCCGCTGTGGCAGGTGACTGATCGGACCGCAGGTGCGGGTTGAAACCGATCCCGATGTCGTCGATCGCCACCACGACAGTGTTCTTGCCAGGTTTCGCCGGCGTCGTCTTGGGACTGTCGGTGCTTTCGATCGGAGGTGGCGGATTCGCGGTGCAACCAGCGCCCACCGTGATGGAGATGGCCGCGATAACCAGCGCTGCGCGCACCCTTGCACGTCGTCTTGCCGCCAAGCTCACGATCCGCACTCTACCTTGGCGACAAGGCGGCCAGATCCCGTGCCTTTCGCAAGCTTCAGTACCGGCCGGGACGGGCAGTAATCAAGTCGTACAACGGAATGACGGAAGCCTGGTCTCCGGCTGGTACTGCGGCTAGCGGTGCTGATCACCAGGCGCTGCGACTGTTCGAAATCCACTGCGCGACGAGCGCAGCGATCACCGAATAGAACTGGGGAGCGAATCATTCTCATGATTCGCTCCCCAGTTTCGTTTCGGTACATCGCCATGAGTACGCGACAGCCGGATCATCCTCAGGCCCGGCCAGGCGGTCCGGCAATTACAACGCGGCCCGGTCCCGAGCCTTGCGTCGCGACAGTTCGCGTCCGCGTTCGGTGGCGCCGAGGATGACCTTGCGGACCCGGACCACCTCCGGTGTGACCTCGACGCACTCGTCGTCCGCGCAGAACTCCATCGCGGCCTCGAGATCGAGTTGCAGCGGCTTGGCGAGGGTTTCGAACACATCCGCGGTGGAGCTGCGCATGTTGGTCAGCTTCTTCTCGCGGGTGACGTTGATGTCGAGATCCTCGGCGCGTGGGTTGATGCCCACGACCATGCCCTCGTAGGTGTCCGCGCCCGGTTCGACGAAGAACTGGCCGCGGTCGGCGAGCTGGATCATGGCGAACGGAGTCACCGAGCCTGCGCGGTCGGAGACCAGTGCACCGGTGTGCCGGGCCCGAATCTCACCGGCCCACGGCGCGTAGCCGTGGGAGACGGCGTTGGCGATGCCGGTGCCGCGGGTTTCGGTGAGGAAGTCGGTGCGGAAACCGATCAGACCGCGCGACGGGACGATGAACTCCATCCGCACCCAACCCGCGCTGTGGTTGGTCATCTGGACCATCTTGCCCTTACGGGCAGCCAGCAGCTGGGTGATCGCGCCGAGATACTCGTCCGGGCAGTCGACGGTCAGCTCTTCGAACGGCTCGTGAATCTTGCCGTCGACCTGCTTGGTGACCACCTGCGGCTTGCCGACGGTCAGCTCGAAGCCCTCGCGGCGCATTTGCTCGACCAGGATGGCCAGCGCCAGCTCACCACGACCCTGCACCTCCCAGGCGTCCGGACGGCCGATGTCGAGGACACGCAGCGAGACGTTGCCGACTAGTTCCTGATCCAGGCGCGACTTCACCATGCGTGCGGTCAGCTTGTGGCCCTGCACCCGACCGACGAGCGGCGAGGTGTTGGTGCCGATTGTGACCGAGATCGCAGGCTCGTCGACGGTGATGCGCGGCAGCGCGACCGGATTGTCCGGATCGGCGAGCGTGTCGCCGATCATGATCTCCGGGATACCCGCGATGGCGACGATGTCACCGGCCACGGCGACCTCGCCGGGCTGACGCTCGACACCGATCGTCTGCAGCAGTTCGGTGATCTTGACGGTCTTGACACCGTCGGCGTGCATCCACGCGACGTTCTGCCCCTTGCGCAGTTCACCGCTGTAGATGCGGACCAGCGCGAGGCGGCCGAGGAAGGCCGAGGCGTCGAGGTTGGTGACGTGCGCCTGCAGCGGTGCCGTCGGGTCACCCTTCGGCGCCGGGATGTTCTCCATCAGCACGTCGAAGAGCGCGTCGAGGTTCTCGGCGTCGGGCGCGTTCCCGTTCTCCGGACGCTCCTTGGACGCCTTGCCCTCACGGCCCGACGCGTACAGAACCGGCAGGTCCAGCGCGAGCTCGGCGGCCTCGGCGGCGGCGTCGTCGAGGTCGGAAGCCAGATCGAGCAACAGATCGTGGCTCTCCTCGACAACCTCCTCGATGCGGGCGTCGGGGCGGTCGGTCTTGTTGACGACCAGAATCACCGGAAGCGACGCGGCGAGTGCCTTACGCAGCACGAACCGGGTCTGTGGCAGTGGCCCTTCGGACGCGTCGACCAGCAGCACGACGCCGTCGACCATGGAGAGGCCGCGTTCGACCTCACCACCGAAGTCGGCGTGACCGGGCGTGTCGATGACGTTGATCACGGTCACCGAGCCATCCGGGTGGTGCCGGTGGACAGCGGTGTTCTTGGCGAGAATGGTGATGCCCTTCTCGCGCTCCAGGTCGCCGGAGTCCATCACCCTGTCGACGAGCTCGGCTCGCTCGGCAAAGGCTCCTGACTGGCGCAGCATGGCGTCGACCAGCGTCGTCTTACCGTGGTCGACGTGGGCCACGATGGCGACGTTGCGAAAATCGCGTGCAGACGACACGCCTAATCCTCCTGCTGTTGGTGTTGGTGCGGGCCGACCCCTGCAAACAGGTGGAGAATCGATACTCACCGGGCATTGCGGCCAGTAACAGACTACCGGTATCCAGGCGTGCCGCAGACCACGCGCCCCACTAAGGGTATGCTAACCAACCATGGGCAAGGTCAAGGCAAAGAAGGTTTCGAGTCTGAAACCCAAGAAGAAGTGCTGTCGCAAGAAGACGCGCTGCCTGAAATGCCCTGTTGTCATTATGCGGATGAAGCGCCTCGAAGCCGCTGGTTGCTGCGGTAAAGAGCTGAAGAAGGGCCTCAAGAAAGCCCGCGCCGCCTGATCCGCGCGGATACTTGAACCATGGCTACCGAACTCTTGTCCGACGCCGATATCGACGACGCGCTGTCCGACCTGCCCGACTGGCAACGCTCCGGCGACACCATCACCCGCACGATCAAGGCGCCGACCTTCCTCGACGGTATCGAGCTGGTGCGGCGGGTTGCCGACGCCGCAGAGGCCGCCGACCACCACCCGGATATCGATATTCGCTGGCGCCGGGTCACTTTCGCACTGTCGACCCACTCCGCGGGCGGACTCACCGGCCGCGACATGCTGCTGGCCCATCAGATCGATCGTTTGGCCACAGGCTGAACGTCGGCCACTAGTCGGCGGCGGCGCGACGCAGCGGCGGCTCACCGACGGCGTTTCGGTCCGCCGACAACGCCTTCGGGAACGTCCGCAGCCGCTGCCGCACGGACCCGATATCCGAGCGCAGCGCGGCGCGTCCGTGCCAGATCATCCAACCGAACAGCACGAGCACGCCGAGCGCGTCGACCGCGCCGAGCCAGGACAATACGCCCGGCCGCGAAATGGTCCAGATCGACGGCTGGGCGAACGACAGCACCCACGGCACGCCGATCAACATCGTCACCAGCCAGTAGCCCGCGATGAGCCGGGCGCCCGCGACCGCACTCAGCGGACCGTAGACCAGCCACAGCACCGTCGGCAGCAGCCAGACGAAATGGTGTGACCAGGAGATGGGCGAGACCATCAGCCCGAACAGCTGCACCATGATCAGGGTGCCCATCCGGTCGTCGGAACCCAGTGTGCGCCAAGCGAGGAACGCGAGCACGGCGACGACCAGCACGGCCGCCATCCACCACGGCCCGGATTCGACGTCGTAGCCGAGGATGCGGCTGAGGGTGCCACGCAGCGACTGGTTCCATACCGAGCCGACCGGCCCGATCCGGCTCGCGTCGCCGAGCAACGTGCCGAAGTAGCGCTTCGCCTCGGTGTGTGCGATCAGGAAGCTGACCCCGACCGTCGCGCCGAAGGCCACCGCCGAGCAGATCACGGTGCCCCAGCGACGGCGGGCGACGAAGTACAACCCGGTGATCGCCGGAGTCAGCTTGATGCCCGCGATGACGCCGACGAGCAGACCCGACAGCCACCACCGCACACTGCGCACCGCGATCATGGCGCCGAGCACCAGGAAGACGTTGACCTGCCCGTAATCGATGGTGGTTCGCACCGGTTCCAGCCACACGCCGACCGCGGTCCAGGCAACGGCCGCAGTCTGCCAGCCCGGTTCGCGGACCCGCTGCTCGCCGAGAATCAGCTCGAGGCTTATCCACACCACGCCGTAGAGCGCCGCGACCGTAGCGAGCAGCCACAGCACCGCGACCACCGTGAACGGCAGGTAGTGCAGCGGGAAGAACACCAGGGCCGCGAACGGCGGATAGGTGAAGGGCAGCGGGAAGTCCGGCGTTTTTTCGGCGTAGGTGAAGTCATAGAGCCCATGAGTGAGCAACGAGGCCGACCCGTCGACATAGACGTGCAGGTCGACGAGATTCATGCCGTTCGTCGACAGCAACATCCATAACAGCCTGGCCAGCACGGACAGACCCAGCGCTGACACAGCCAGCTGTAGGCGTCGGTTCAATTCGCAGGCTTTCGAGTCGGGGCGGCAGGTCGTCGGCCTGCGACCCGCGGACGTTCGGGCGTTCGGCGACAAGATCTGAAGACTCCGATTAGATTAGCCGCAGCCCGGAGTGGGGCGGTGATGCCCTCGAATCACTGATAACATTTGCATCACCATTCACTTCTGTAACACCATTTGGCGCTAACGTCTGATAACACTGTTCGTCCAACGCACCTGTCGGGATACTGCCGCTGTACAACATGCAACCGTGTCCCTAGAGTGACCCCCGAAACGATGGCTTTTCAGCATCGAACTCCAGATGTACCCGAGGTAAGGACGGCTAGACCAGTGCTTCGCACCCGAGGATCGCGGATCGTATTGTCCGCACTCGCCATCACGGCGAGCGCTTCGCTTGCTGCGCCGATGGCAGCTGTCGCGGCCCCGGCACCCGTACCCGCGGCGGTTCCGAACAATGTCCCGATGGTGCCCGAGGGCGTCCCGATCGATGCGCTCGCCGCGCTGGCCCCGGCCATCGTCGGCGCAATCGCGGGCCCGGCCGACGCCAAGCCGATCGCAGGCGGCCTGCAGGGCATGCTGCTCGATTCGGCCCGTAAGCTGCTCGCCACCCTCAACCTGCCACCGCAGATCAAGTCCACCTTGGAAAAGATCATCACCTTCCTGGACGGCAGTGGCGGTGGTGGACCGGAGATTCCGAGGGACGGCGGGCCGGTCATCGCCCAGTTCCTGTACCCGACCATCGGCAAGGGCTGCATCAGCCCGACCGCCGATTCCATCGGCACCGCGCTGGCCGTGCCCGGCCCGGCCCAGCTGCCGCCGCCGGGACCGCAGGCCGGTCAGGCCGGGTTCGTCTTCACCGCGCTCGGCACCAAGTCGCCGACGCCGGTGCAGAACCCGCCGATGACCGTCCAGTGGATGAACCTGGACACCCGTAAGTCGGGCATCCTGCCGCTGACCGACGAGGCGAAGATCAACCCCGACGGTCCGGCCACCCTGTCCGCGATCGCCGACACCGGCTTCGGCCGCGTCGTCGCGGTGGTCTCCGGCTCACTGACCACGCAGGCCGCAGACGCCGCTCCGCGCACCTGCTCGTTCCTGCCGACGCTGGGTTTCTTCACCGTCGCATGATTCTCCGAAGCCCGGCGCGTCCCTACGGACCGCCGGGCTTCGCTGTATCCATGGCCGGGTTCCTGCAGGTCGACACATCCGGGCGAATCGCCTGCGATAGTGCATAACCGCACCACACTGTGGTAGACCGAAGCCATGGCTACCGTCGAAGTGTCGCTACGGCGCAATAATTCGATAGAGAGCACGAATTCCAAGCAGCACGGACGCTCGATTCGAAGCAGGCGCTCGCGGCGATCGATACTGTCTTTCCGCTCCGAGGGCTCGATCCTGTCCATCGGCTCCGCGTACTCGATCCTCTCGATCGGCAGCGTCGGCTCGGTGCTGTCGATCGGCTCGGTCGGATCGTTCGGGTCGGTGATTTCATCGGGCTCGTTCGCCAGCGTCGGCTCGGCCTTCTCCGGCCTGTCGCGCTGGTCGCTGTTCTCCTGGCTCGGCGATCACCAGGCGCCGGAGAGTCGGCCCACGCTGCGTGTCGTCCCCGATGACGAGCCCGAGCTGCGCCTGGCGCCCACCTGCCACTGCCAGACCTGAGCGAGCGGCCGTCGGTGGTCCCGGCGCAGGCGGGCAGCGGTCAGTTCACCACTGCCCGTACTCCGGCCGCAGCACATTGTTGACGTCGACACCGACACCATCGATGGACCGCTTGTCGATCTCGATCTGATGCAGATGCGCCGCCGGGTGCACGAAACCCTTCGGGCTGCCCCAATTGTGCTGCCAGTACCAGGCACCGAGGCCCGCGGCGCGCGCCAGTTCGATGGTCGGCGCGTTCGCGTAGATGCCGGTGTTCTGCTTGCCGACCACCGACTCCCAGCCGAGCAGATACGGCGCGATCATGGTGGCGAAGTCGAGGGGCGTCGGGTTGTCGTCGATCGAGGCGTAGATCGGTCGGTTCTCGGGTCCGCCCGCGGCGAGGTGCAGTTCCAGCCCACGCGCGGCGTGCTTCTTGCCCCCCTCCAGCCCGCCGCGCCAATCTGCGGTCTGGGCTTTGCCGTATTGGTAGTTCGAGACGATGGTCAGGCCCACGGCGTGCAGCTGATCGACTTCACTTGCCAGCAGCGGCTTGCCCTCCATCCATTCGGCGCCTGGACGGCGATCCGACACGTACCTGATCACACCGATATGGCCGGCATCCCGGATCGCCGTGGCCGACGGAACCCCACCCGCATAGTCGACCATGGTGCCGATGACTCCACTTGCTGCGGCATTCGGCGCGACGACGGTCGCTCCGAAAGCGGCGGTGGCAGCGGCATAGACGAACAGCTCGCGGCGGGACACAGAAAAGGAACGCATCGCAGGACTCCTTCGCGCAACCCCGATATGGAATAGCAGCGTGCCCGGCGCACCTTCCCCAGAAGTCACTCGCGCGCCGGGAGCCTCGAACGTGCACTCATTTCACCATATTCACATGGGAACCGCTAGACCCATCGGAAACACAAACCACACTCGCCACAGGAGTTGCCTGCAGGCTCCGTTCCTGGTGCCGCGGATCGGTTCAGGCCACGCCATCGATGCGCGCGGCGACATCGATCGTCCGGCCCGAACTGTCGGCCAGTTCCTTGCGCACAACCTCGGCCACCTGGGCGACGACCTGCTTCCTGATCCCCGCGAGCGCACCGAGGGTGGCTGCCCGCATGCCGCTGGCCTTGAACTCCAGCCGGATGTCCGACGAGTCCGGCGGCGGGACGTCGATGACCACCAACAGCGGATCGGCCGCCCGCGCGGTCAGCACCAGCGGAATCTCGACGTCGGCGCGATAGTGATTCGCCTTCAGCACGTCGACGGTGATGTCGAGGCTCACCGGCACCACCAGATCGAAGGACACCGCGTCGTCCGACCGATCCGCCAGCTGCGGCACCCGCACCGACCCACGCACCGTGACGGTGGCCGAGTTGCGCGGACCGGTCCGCAGCGGTCCGATCTCGATCGGGCGGCCCGCCAGCCGCTCCACCACATCGAAGACGCGCTCCCTGGTCACGATGCGGGCGAAGAACCGGTGGCCGAATTCGCCGTAGTCGATCCAGTCGAACGTCGTCTGCATCGCATGCTCGGAGCGCATTCCGTCGACCATCGCCTCGATGTCGAAGACCCGGCCGCGGCGCCCCTGCGGATCGGCCAGCATCGCATTCACCCGATTGGCGACCTCACGCTGCACCACTCCGGCGATCGGGTCGAGCAGCCATTCCCAGGCCGTCTCGATGGCGCGAGCCCGCAGCACGAAGCTGACATCGCGTGAGGTGATCGGCGGGACGTCGATGACGATGAGCAACGGATCCGCGGTGTGCGCGTGCAGTGTGAGATCGATCTCGACGACCGCTTCCAGCCGTAGCTTCCTGCCGCCGAGCAGTACCTGCACCGATAGCGACACCGGCACCGTGACTTCGAAAGTCACGTTCGGGCCACTGCGCAGCACCACCGGCTGACCGACCTTGCCTTCGGCGACGAATCCGGCCAGACCGGCGGGGCCGACCGAGAACGGCCCGATCGTCATCCCACGTCCCGCCATACCGGACACCGCGGCAACGATCCTGGCCTCCGTCACCGCGTGGGTGAGGAAACGTTCCCCGAAATCGGCGTACTCGATCCAGACGGGATCGGCGCTCGTGTGGTCGGTCGGCTGCATCAGATGTTCCGAAACCCTCACCTCGTCAACGGACACCCGACACGGTACGCGACGCGTTACACCTGGCCCCCGACCGCTGGGGCCGCTCATCCAGCGGCTGCCTCGCCCCGTTTACCCCGGCGCTCCTGCGGTTGCCTCGCCTCCGCTCACCCCAGCGCTGCAGCGGTTGCCTCACGTCGACCCTCGGCAACCCGCGGGGAGAACAACGCGGCCGCTACGGCGACAACTGCTAACCCCCCACGCGCGCTCGGCGCCGACCGCCCCGGCGCGGCTGTCGGCGGACTGCGCGTCCGACAGTGCCATTAGGTGGTCCCTGTCCTGCTGATGAGGGGGTAGCAGGACAGGGGCCGGGCGGCGCTGCCGGGCGCCGCCGGATCTATTTTAGGTGGTACCCCCAGACCCGCCGACCGCGCACACGCGCCGGGACAGTCACAGCATGCCGAATCCGACGATATCGGGCACTTCGGCCAGGTCGAAACGGTGTATGCGGATGTCGCCGAGCTCGTTTCCGCCCATCGTGGTGACGACTCCGTCGCTCGCCGTCAGCACGATGTTGGTGTGCTGGGAGAACGGGCTGGCCGGGCCGTAGAGCAGCACGTCACCGGTGAGCGGCTGGTATCCGGCGCCGATCGGTGTGAATCGTCCGGTGCTCTGGTAGTACTCCTGCAGTGTGTACACCCCGGGGATCCGCCACGATCCCGAGTTCGGGTTGGCCAGCGGCACACCCGATTCGCGCATTACCCAGCTGACGAAGTCTGCGCACCAGGGCTCGTTTTTTCCCTCCGCGTACTTCGACCCATCGCCGGGAGCGCCGAACTCTCGCTCGAGCACCGCGACCGCCTTGGATTGGGTCGGGTCGAGCGTGGACTTGTCGATCACGGGGAACGTCCACACACCGACACCGGCGATGGCCTCGCCCTCGCCGTGTTCCAGCCACAGGCGCACGCCCACCACACCCCCAGCGACCAGCGCCGATACCACCAAACCGAGCACGAGCCAGCGGTAACGCAGCCGCCGACGCGCCGTCCTTTGTTCCGCCATGCTCCCCCGGCCTTCTGTCGATCGCGACCGACTCGCGGCCCTGATCAGTTAGACGAACCGTCCGCCCGATCGGTTCCCGGCACCGCCAGGGCCTGGTTTCGGACGGCACCGTGTGGGCATTCTCTGCGAGAAGTCTGTCGGCTCCGGCGGACACCGGGCCGCCCGGAATCCTCTCCGGCCGAGCGCAAGTCGAGATAGTCTCCCGGTACACCGGGCGAAGGGGGAGGTGCGACCTGGACACGTTGTGGACGTTCGTGGTGAACCGACGGGCGCAATTGCTCACCGACTCCTATCTGCATGTTTCGGCGGTTGTCCAGTCGGTGCTGCTTGCCACGATCGTCGCGGTGGCGATCGGCACGCTGGTCTATCGCAGCCCGCTGGGCTCCTCGGTGGCGACGGCGACGGCAAGCGCCATCCTGACTGTTCCTTCGTTCGCGCTGCTCGGCTTGCTGATCCCGTTCCTCGGCCTCGGTGTCGGGCCGACGATTACCGCGCTGGTGCTCTACGCGCTGCTGCCGATTCTCCGGAACACCATCGTCGGCCTGGCCTCGGTGGATCCGGCGATCGTCGATGCCGCGCGCGGTGTCGGAATGAATCGGCTGCGGGTGCTGGCCCGCATCGAGATCCCGCTGGCGTGGCCGTCGATCCTGACCGGCATCCGGGTCAGCACCCAGATGATCATGGGCATTCTTGCGATCGCCGCCTACGCGAAGGGCCCGGGGCTCGGCAATCTGATCTTTTCCGGCCTGGCCAGGCTCGGTAGTCCGAATGCCGTGCCGCAGGCCCTGGTCGGCACGATCCTCATCGTCGTCCTTGCCCTGGTTCTCGATGGATTCTTCGTGATCATCGGCCGTCTCACCACCTCGAGGGGAATTCGTGACTGAGACCGAAACCCGAAGCGACACTGCGGAGTCGGTGGTTTCCGGCGTCGAGATCGTGCTCGACTCGGTCACCAAACGCTATGCCGGAGGACAGGATCCGTCTGTCGACAATGTGTCGTTGACCATTCCGGCAGGCGAAATCGTCGTCCTCGTCGGGCCTTCCGGCTGTGGCAAGACGACCACCATGCGCATGATCAACCGCCTCATCGAACCGACCTCGGGCACCATCACCATCGGTGGCCGCGACGTCACGGCCGTCGACCCCGACCGCCTGCGGCGCGGCATCGGTTACTCGATTCAGCAGGCCGGCCTGTTTCCGCACATGACGGTCGCCAAGAACATCGCGACCGTCCCCGGCCTCATCGGCTGGGATCGCAAGAAGATCGCCGCCCGCACCGACGAGATGCTCGACCTGGTCGGCCTGACGCCCGACACCTACCGCCACCGCTATCCCCGGCAGCTCTCGGGCGGCCAGCAGCAGCGGGTCGGGGTGGCTCGCGCACTGGCCGCCGATCCCCCGGTGCTGTTGATGGACGAACCATTCGGCGCCGTCGATCCGATCACCCGCGGCCTGCTGCAGGACGAACTGCTGCGACTACAGGCCGAGCTCGGCAAGACCATTGTGTTCGTCACCCACGATTTCAACGAGGCGGTCAAGCTCGGCGATCGAATCGCGGTGCTCGGCAACCGATCCCGCATTCTGCAATACGACACCCCCGCAGCCATCCTCGCCGATCCCGCGGACGAGACCGTCGCCGGTTTCGTCGGCGCGGATGCCTCGCTCAAGCAGCTCACCCTCACCAGGGTCCGGGATGTCACCCTCGGCCAGTGCCCGATCGCGGCCGAGGACGAACCGGTCGAGGCTTTGCGCACCGCACTCGCGGGCCGGAAGTGGCCGTGGGCGCTGGTGCTCGACAATCATCGGCGCCCGGTGCGGTGGGTGTCGGCCGAGCACCTCGCGCACGCGACATCGTTGCGCGACATCGGATCTCCGGTCGGCGCTCCGCTGTCGCTGCAGTCGACATTGCAGGAGGCGCTGGAATCGCTACTTGCCGAGCAGACGGCGACCGCGGTCGTCACCGGGCGCCGCGGTGAGTACGCCGGGCTGATCACGATCGACACGCTCGTCGAGCATCTGTCGGCGTTACGCGCCACCCACACCACCACAGGTGCGGACGAGACAGTATGACTCCGTCCACACAGCCCGCAACGCCACCCGGCACCACCGAGCCGGGACGCATGCTGACGACAGCGCGTCGCGCAGAAGGCATTCGACTGCTCGTCCAGCCGGTCCTGGTACTCGCACTCACCGCGGGGGTGCTGGTGTGGGCGTTCCGACGTGACCTCACCGCTACCCAGCAGGCAAGCATCAGCGTGGCCAATATCGCGACGCTTACCTGGCAGCATGTGCTCATCACCGCGACGGTCGTGCTGATCGTCGTCGCGGTGGCGGTGCCGCTCGGCACACTGCTCACCCGACCCGGATATCGGCGTCTGGCACCGGTTTTCATCGGCATCGCCAATATCGGCGCGGCCGCGCCCGCGATCGGGCTCATCGTGCTGTGTTATCTCGCCACCCGGACTACCGGGTTCTGGATCGGTGTTGCACCGATTGCCTTCTATTCGTTGCTTCCGGTACTGCGCAATACGATCCTCGGCTACCAGCAGGTGGATGACACCCTCATCGACGCAGGCCGCGGGCAGGGCATGTCGACACTGACGGTGTTGCGCCGCATCGAGTTTCCGCTCGCAGTGCCCTACATCCTCGCCGGACTGCGCACCTCGCTGGTGCTGGCGGTCGGCACCGCGACATTGTCGTTCCTGGTCAGTGCGGGCGGTCTCGGCATCCTGATCGACACCGGCTACAAGCTGCGCGACAACGTCACGCTGGTCGTCGGCGCGGTCCTCGCCGTCGCGCTCGCGCTGCTTGTCGACTGGCTCGGCGCGCTGGCCGAACAGTTCCTCGGCCCACGGGGTTTGACATGAGGCGCGGATGGCGTGGGCGCGCCGCGACGGCCGCCGCTGGCGCGGTACTCATGGTGATCACCGCCTGCGGCCTGCAATCCGGCGGCGCGGTGCCGCTGCGGGTGGGTCCCGGCAGTATCCGTCCGGTGCCCGAGCTCGACGGGGTCGCGATCACCGTCGGATCCAAGGACTTCACCGAACAGAACATCCTCGGCTATCTCATCGAGTTCGCTTTGTCCGCGGCCGGGGCACAGGTGCGGGATCTGACGAATATCCAGGGCTCCAACAGCGTGCGCGATGCCCAGCTGCACGGGCAGATCGATCTCTCCTACGAATACACCGGCACCGGCTGGATCAATTACCTCGGCAACGAGACCCCGATACCGGACGAGATCGACCAGTTCGAGGCGGTCCGCGACGCCGACCTGGCCGCGCACAACATCGTGTGGACGGATATGGCGCCGATGAACAACACCTACGCGGTGGTGATGAGCAGGCAGACCGCCCAGCAGACCGGCGTGACGACGCTGTCGGACTACGCACGGCTCAGCAATACCGACCCGGACGCGGCGGCCACCTGCGTGGGCACGGAATTCAATGTGCGCCAGGACGGTTTCCCGGGATTGGCCCGCAAGTACGGCATCGATACCGGCAAGGTCCACAAGCAGATCGTGCAGGACGCTCTGGTGTATCAGGCCACCGCCGACAGCAAGCAATGCCGATTCGGCTCCGTCGCCGCCACCGACGGCCGCATCCCCGCCCTCGATCTCGTGTTGCTGAAGGACGATCTCGGCTTCTTCCCGAAATACAATGCGGCACTGGTGATGCGCAAGTCTTTCGCCGACGCGCACCCTCAGGTCGCCGCAATTATGGCGCCCATCTCGAAACTGCTGACCAATGAGGCCATCACCGAACTGAACCGTCAGGTCGATGTGGACGGGCGGGAGCCCGCCGAGGTCGCGCGGGACTGGATGGTTGCCCAGGGGTTCGTCACCGCGCGCTGACCGCACCGCCGATTCGTCGCACCGGGTAGGACGCTGCGCTATCCACCACCCGGGGATAGCCGCCGATTGCGAAGAGAGGCAGCACAACTCGATTGCCGAGTGTGCGGGTGCGACGGTACACACCCGCACACCCCGGTTCATGCGCGCGGCTCGCGGCCAAGGTAGCGCAGCAGCTCGGCGACCGTGGTGTCGTCCGTGTCACCGTCGACCACCGCGGCATAGGCTCCCCACTGACGGAGCGGCTCAATGATTTCCGCCTCCACACCGCTACCCGGTGCCGGATGCGCGGTCCGTGCGGCGGTCAGCAGGTAGCCGGCCAGTTCGTCGGTCAGTGGCGATGGCTGACCGGTCGCGATCGCGATATCCCAGGCGTGCACGGCGGCATCCAACGCGCACATCACCGCAGCGACCGGGGTCGCCAAGGCGCCGTGCGGCAGCGGAGTCGGGACGGCCTCGGTGTCGTCGGCGACGGTCGCCCAGGCGGCGGCGGTCTGCTCGATCGCGTCGCGCACCAGAGCGGCGGCCGAGCCGTCGATGGCTCCGGAGGGGTCGAAGGGGTTGTCGGCGGGTCCGACGCCGACACCGAGTGCCTCGGCGAAGGCGAGCTGGTCACCCGCGGCGTGCTGAATCACCTGCGTGACATTCCATTCCGAGCACGGGGTCGGCAGCTGCCACTGCTCGTCGCCGATGCCTGCAACGGTGTTTTCCAGCGCCGTGTAGGAGGTCGAGAGCACCTCGCGCCACACGGGGCGCAGTGTCGCGGTGGCGTCGGCGGCGGAGGTGATGTTCATGATCGACCTTTCGTTGTGCTTCTTGGTGATGACCTAAGCCTATGAGGCCATTAGGCTGGATTCGTTCCTAATAATTTGGGAGGCGAATGTGGCACCCACCACAACGCGAGTACTGCGTTTGCTCTCGCTGCTGCAGGATCGCGCGTACACCGGCCGGGAGCTGGCCGATCGGCTCGACATCACCGACCGGACCCTGCGCAATGACATCCAGCGACTGCGCGAACTCGGCTACCCGGTGCACGCCGAACGCGGTGCGATCGGTGGCTACCGGCTCGGTCGCGGCTCGACGATGCCGCCGCTGCTGCTGGATGACGACGAGGCGGTGGCGATGGCCGTGGCAGTCGGCCTTGCCGAGGACGGTGCCACCGGCATCGCCGACATCAGCGAGAACGTCTCGCGAGCTCTGGCGAAGCTGGAACAGATCCTGCCGAAGCGATTGCAGCGCAAGGTATTAGCGCTGCGCAACGCCACCGCCATCGGACCGGCAACCACCGGCTCGCGCGAACCGGACGCCCCGGTACCCGCCGCCGTCCTGACCACCCTGGCCGGAGCTATCCGGGACACGACCGCGGTGTCGATCGAGCTGGGCAGCGGCACAACAGACGTCGAGCCCTACCGCCTGATCAACTGGCAGCGACGCTGGTACCTGGTCGCCTACGATCTCGAAACCCATTCCTGGCGTGCGATTCCCGTCGCACAGGTGCACCGGGCGGCCACCAGCACCCGCCACTTCGGACCGCGCCCACTGCCCGACGAGGACCTGATCGCGTTCGTCATGCGCCACATCGCCAGCACCGGCTGGAAGGTGCACGCCCGCGTCACCGTGCTCGCACCGGCCGAAACAGTGATCGCCCGCATCAATCCCGCCGTCGGCGTGGTGGAGGCCGTCGACGCGGACACCTGCATTCTGCTGACCGGCGCGGATGCGTTGGAGACCATTGCCATCTACCTCAGCATGCTGATGATGGATTTCCGTGTCGACGGCCCACCGGAGCTGGTCGCACATCTGCGGACGCTGGCCAGCCGCTACACCGCCTCGGTGGAATCCGCACCGTAGCGTTGCTGCACGCCATGGCAAGCAGCGGCGCTACCGGCACCGGCGACGCCGCTAGTGTGCGCACATGGCCAACGACGAGTTCTTCCTCGAACCGAAACATCGGTAAGCCTGCGGACAAAGTCGAATACTTCGCGAGCCGTGTGGGCTTCGATCGGTTCGCGGCGGACATTTCATAGCGTCATGCCAACGACAACGGGGCCGATCCTCGCCGTTGAGGATCGGCCCCGTGGCCGTTCGAGCGCGATGGCCCGATGATCAGGCGTGCCCGGCCTTGTCCGCGGCATCCGGCGCCTTGCGCATCGGAATGCAGACTGTGAGCACGATCGCGATGAGCGCTGCCGCCGTGGCGATGAGGAAGGTGGTGTGGAATCCGTCGCGCGACGGCAGCACGTGCGAGCCGAGCTGCACCGTCATGTGCGCGAGCACCACGCTCATCACGGCCGACGAGGTGGACGTGCCGATCGAGCGCATCAGCGAGTTGAGACCGTTGGCCGCCGCGGTTTCGGTGATCGGGACCGCACCCATGATCAGGGCGGGCATCGCGGCGTAGGCAAGGCCGACACCGGCGGCAACGATCATCGCCGCGACCATGATTTCCCAAACGCTGTTCATCAGCACCACGGCGCACAGGTAGCCCGCCGCAATCACCGCCGAACCGAGCGCAAGGGTGACCTTCGGCCCTCGGGCCGCCGACAGCCGCGCCGACACCGGCGAGAGCAGGATCATCACGAATCCGGTAGGGGCAAGCGCCAATCCGGCGTTGACCATGGACAAGCCGAACCCGTATCCGGTCTGCTCTGGGGCCATCAGCAGCTGCGGGAACGTCAACGACATGCCGTAGAGGGCGAAGCCGACCGCGATGGAGGCGAAGTTGGTGAACAGCACCCGGGGCCGCGCCGAGACCCGCAGGTCGACCAGCGGCGAACGCTGCCGGAGCTCGAAGGCGCCCCAGCCGACGAACACCACCACCGCGATCGCGAAGAGGGTGAGGATGCTCGCGCTGCCCCAGCCCCAGTCCGCGCCCTTGGTGATCGCGATCAGCAGGGCGAGCAGTGCGATGGAAAGCCCGACCGCACCACCGAAGTCGAAGCGCGCGGGGGTGCGCACCGGCGACTCGGGCACGAAGACGAAAACCAGTGCGGCACAGACGACACCGAGGCCGGCCGCGGTCCAGAACAGCATGTGCCAGTCGGCGTTCTGCGCGATCGCCGCCGCGAGCGGCAGCCCGAGGGCACCGCCGACGCCGAGCGTTGCGCTCATGATCGCCATTGCCGAACCCACCTTCTCGGCGGGCAGCTCGTCACGCATGATGCTGATGCCGAGCGGAATCGCGCCGACCGCGGCGCCCTGCAGCGAGCGGCCGATGATCTCCGGAACGAGCGAGGAGAACAGCGCGCAGACCACCGAGCCTGCGACCAGCAAGAGGATGTTCGCGAACAGCACCCGACGCTTGCCGAACATGTCGCCGAGCCTGCCACTGATCGGGGTTGCCACAGCGCCTGCGAGCAGCGTCGCGGTGATCACCCACGATGCGTTGGACGCCGAGGTATTCAGCAGTGATGGGAGGGTGGGGATGATCGGGATAACCAGCGTCTGCATAAGCGAGACGACGACACCGACCGTGCCGAGGGTCGCGATGAGTAGGGCCGGCGCGGGCCTGCGCCGGTCGTCGGTACCAGAGACGGTCGAGGACGCGTCGGCAGCAACAGTCACAAATGTGCACGCTACACATGATGTGTATCGTGCACAATTTGCTATGACCGTGATTCAGGCGACATAGTGTGGTCCATGCCAGCATCAGGTCCAGAGGAAAGCGCCGCGCTCTCGCGCCTCGTCTTCGAGCTGACCCTGCTCTCCCGGCAGTTCCCCGCATCCCTGCTGCGCCGCCCCGGGTTCCACCTGGACCGCTCGGCCTACCTCATCCTCAGCAGGCTCGAGATCGACTCCCCGCTCAGCCTGCGCGAGCTGTCGGAGGCCTTCCAGCTGGACATCTCCACGATCAACCGTCAGGTCGGCGCCATGTTGAAGCAGGACCTGGTCGAGCGGGTGCCCGATCCGGACGGCGGAATCGCGCGCAAGGTCCGGGCCAGCCGAAAGGGCCTGGAACAGGTCGCCGCCGATCGGGACCGAAGCCAGGAAGGCATCGGCGCGGTGGTCGCCGACTGGTCCGACGCCGATGTCGAACAACTGAGCACACTGATCGCACGCTTCAACGAGTCCATCGAGCACATCGAAGACAACCCCTGGCCGCGTCCGCCGCACGACCGTTAGGCGGCTGCCTCGTCGAGACTCGGGCCCAGCGCGTTGTTGCGCAATCCGGCTGCGCCCCCGTTAGATGGCGCTCGTCAGCGCACTGCCGTTGGACTCCGCCCCTCAGGCGGTCTCGGCGACTCGCATGTACTCATGCCGAGCGCGGGTCGGCACAGCCACCGATTCATAGGCAAACCCTGCTGGGCGGCAACGTATCCCGCCCAGCAAGGCCACTTCCGGTTCGCTACAGATGCGAACTCGGCTGCTGGACCTGTGGTGCCTGATGGGTCACGCGCACCAGCTCATCCAACTCGGTGCGCCACTGGCGGTGGACATTGAGCCGCTCAACCACCGCAGTTCCCGGCAGTCGGTAGAACACCTTCGACCACAGCGAATTGATCTCCAGACCGGAGAACTCGGCGGTCCGGAAGTGCTCCGCCGACACCAGATTCGTCGGCCGACCTGTCCATTTGCTGGCCTCGATCAGCACGACAGAGGTGTTGGTCAGCACCACGAAGTAGTACTTCCGCAGAAACACCATGACCAACCGCACATACGGCAGGCTGTCGACCCACGGACTCGGACCCGTGATGGCGAGAAAAGCGGTATTGAACTGCTCCCCCGGCGGACCGACCTCGGCCAGCTTCTGCGTCACCTGTTCCAGAATCTTCTTCTTACGAAATGCCATACGGCCCTCCCCATTTCAAAGCCCGCCGTGAACATCGACGAACTGCCGCCAGACCATATCGGGTTCGGTCCGTTGCCGCCACCCGTGATCACGAGTCACCGGCTACTCACGGGAGCGCTACGGCGACCTACTCATCCCGCATCCGCGTATCTTTCCGCGTCCGAGCCAGATCCAGCAGGCCATATAGGGCGAAAAACGGCTTGGCCCAGGACTTCTCACCGAACCGATAGTCGGAAGCACGCCGAATCCTGCGCGCCAGATCCGGCCGCTGTCGCCGCAGATACAGACGGCCACGTAACGCATGCAGAGGATTCGAAACTATTTTGATCGACTCGGCATCGTCCATGAACGGAATCGAGTACTGGATGTTCTCCCATGTCGTCCGAGACCGGTCCTCCAGCTGGATCCGCGCACGCGACACCCCGCGCTCCCGCACCGCATATCGCGCCATGAGCTCGGCTTCCGAAACAGACCCACCAGGCCGCGTCGTCCCGGAAAAGACCAGCCGACTATCGGGCACCTTGTCATCCACCGACCGGAGCGCAGCCCGAACCCGCCACCGATTGAGCGCATTCGCCCGATTCGCACTCCGATTGGCGAACCCGAGCACTACCAGCACTTCCGATGCAGGAACCCCCGACCGTGGCTCCCCCAACACGGCCCGCGAAGCCCACCAATGCTCGATCTCTCCCCACACCAGCACTGCCACGACAACACCACCCGCCGCACCGACCGACACCGCTCGCCGCACCGCACCCTCCTCCGCGCATCACCCCCGCACCGAGGCTAGCCCCGTCCCTCCCATCCCCCGATACCATTCGGGAACGAGCACCTGCCGCACGTCGGTACGGGATGCCACCCGCCGATCACGGTGTGCACCGGATCGGCAGGGTGGGTGCCCGGTCATGGGGCAAAGACGTTGTCAGCGCAGCCTCCGACGGCTAGTTTCCTGCGCCGAAGATCATGCCGCTGCTGCCGGTACTCGGCATTTCGCTATCGGCGTCGCCGTTTCCTTTGCCTTTGCCCTTGCCTTTCCCTTTGCCGCCCCCGCCCTTGCCCTTGCCTTTCCCTTTCCCTTTGCCGCCCCCGCCCTTGCCATCCCCGTCTTCGCCATTCACATCACTCTTTCCGATGTCGCCGGCAAGACCCCCGTCGTCATCGGGAGCGAACTGAGCCATGACGACGGCGGCCTCGGCGCACTCGGGGGGATGCGCAGCCGCGGCGCCACCAGCCGTGAAAACGATGGCTGATGCGGTAAGAACTCCGACCGCACCGACCGTCGCGAACCTGTAAATCATGTGTAGCCCCTTCTCGAATGGGAAGTGGTACGTCCTGATCAACAGGAATCAGCGTAGAAGGCACCGACGGAATACCGTCGTAGCACGTATTCCACGGCCGGTCGCCGAACCAGAGCGGCCCTAACCGACCTTCGCCCGCAGGATTGCCACGCCCTCACCGGTCAGGGCGGAGAGTCCGGCGGTTCGACCACTGGCAAGTAGCAGTAGGGCGGCAATGGGGCCTTCGATGGTGGGGCCGGTGCCGGCTGTCCAGTTCGTGTCGGTGGCAGTCAGACGATAGGGGGACAGTCTTTTCTTGGCGTGAAACACCCAGTCGGCCGACCAGACCCGGTCGAGTGCCAGGCGCGCGGCAGCAGTCGGCATTTCGCGGGAAAGGCCGAGCGGGATGGCAATGTCTTGAATATGGACGAGAATGTCCATCAGGCGGTCGGTGGGAGTCGTGGCGGGCGGGGCCATGCGCAGCGGGATCGTGGCGCGAAGTTCGGCAAGCAGTTGCTGGGACGTGATGCGGTCGGCGTGGCGTACAGCCGTATCGAGGCTCATGCGATCGATGCTGCCGCGCGCTCGGATGAGATTGACCAGGACAGCGCCCAATGTTGCACTGCTGGACAGGATTACGTGAGCGACTACCTCACGGACCCGCCAGCCATCGCAGAGGGTGGGGTGATTCCAGTCGGCCTCGGAGAGGTTTTCGAGGAGATCGACCAGGGTGGCGCGTTCGGTGGCTACGGCTTGCCAGATCTCGTCGGATGTCGTGGTCATCGGGGATTCCTTCCGTGTCGGGCGCTAGTACGGTAGGAACTCCACCCGGGTGGAGGTTCAAGAGATTGTGACCGGCGGCACATTGCATGGATTGGTGAGCATCGGGGAACTGTCGCGGCTGACCGGTGTTCCGGTTCGTACGATTCGCTTCTATTGCGACAGCGGCATTGTGGTGTCCACACGCACCACGGGCGGCCATCGGATGTTCGACAAGCGCACGGCGGTGGATCGGTTGCTGCTGGTTCGTCGACTGCGTGCACTCGGGTTGGGGTTGGCGGCAATCGCCGCGGTGCTCACCGGCGAGCAGTCGATGGCGGAAGCGATAGCCGCCGAACGGGCTGTCGTCGATGTCGAATTAGGGGCATTGGCGTGGCGGCGAGCGTCGTTGCGAGCCATCGAAAACGCGGTGCCTGCGGAGCGGGCAACCAGGCTGGAGCTGCTGGCCGGGGTAACGGATGGTTGGTCCGCTCACGATGCGGTAGTCGCGTTCTGGCGGCGGATCTTGACACCGATGCCCTCGGACATGTTCGAGGGTTTCGTCTCGATGAACGTGCCCGATCCGCTGCGCGACCCGACGCCGGAACAGGTCGTCGGCTACGCCGAGC
Organism: Nocardia sp. NBC_01009; assembly: GCF_045208035.1. Classification (NCBI taxonomy): domain Bacteria; kingdom Bacillati; phylum Actinomycetota; class Actinomycetes; order Mycobacteriales; family Nocardiaceae; genus Nocardia; species Nocardia sp. NBC_01009. Next base: position 8,132,536 of record NZ_CP108695.1, read on the forward strand.
TGGTCACCCTTGTCGCCGAGCCCCGCTTCGCTGCCGTTGTTTCCCAACAGCTCTGGCGCCCTGGACCCACTCCGATCCGCGACAAGGTCGGCCTGCTCGCCGGAGTCGCCGAAGCCTGCGGCATGGCAGAGTCGCAGATCCACGCGGGACGCGCGCCCTCCTCCGGTCGGGCACTGGACCGTTTCGTCGACGCCCACGCCACCGCCCGCGGCGAACGCGATACCCCGGGATTCCGCGAACGCCTCCGAGCCGGCAGGTACGACAATGACCCTCGCACACAACGTTATTGGCGTCTCACCGGTGAAATCACCGGCGCAACCATGACAGTGGGCGCAGGCCAACTCTGGCTGTACAACGCCCTCGACCGGTCAACAGGCGCACCGGTCCCGCGTTGAGGCTGCCCACTGAACGCGGCACTCGTGCCGACACCGGCGACCATGGCGTCCCGACGACCTCGAGGTGCGCCTCGCGCAACCGCGACGATACCCATAGGCTGGCGCGGTGATTTCCGAGCGGACAGTGGTCGACGGGCGTTTCGAGTTGCTCGAACCGCTCGGCAGCGGCGGGATGGGGACGGTGTGGCGCGCCTACGATCTCGCCCTGCATCGCGAAGTGGCGTTGAAGGAGGTGCGGGCGGCCGAGCCGGACGGCGGTGCGAGCCTGCCCGAGGTACAGCGGGAACGCGTGCTGCGGGAAGCCAGGGCGCTGGCCAGGATCGCGCATCCGAATGTGGTGACGGTCCATCACATCGTTGATTCCGATGCTCCCGCTCATCCGTGGATCGTCATGGAGCTGATTCGTGGCCGCACGCTCGCTGAACATCTCGCCGACGGCCCGATGCACCCGGCGCGCGCGGCGCAGATCGGCCGCGGCATACTCGGCGCGCTGCGTGCCGCCCATGTGGTCGGCGTGCTGCATCGCGATATCAAGCCGGCGAATGTGATCCTGCGTGAAGACGGCACGCCGGTGCTGACCGATTTCGGCATCGCGGCGATCACCGGTTTGAACGGGCTCACCTCCACCGGCAGTGTGGTCGGCTCGCTGGATTATGTTGCGCCGGAACGACTCGGCGGCCAGGAGGGCAACCCCGCCTCCGACCTGTGGTCGCTCGGTCTGGTGCTCTACGTGGCGGTGGAGGGCTATCACCCGATGCGCCGCGACACCACTGTCGCAACACTTGCGGCGGTCCTGAAGGGCGAGGTCCCGCCGCCGCAACGTTCCGGGCCGCTGACTCCGGCGCTGCAGGCGCTGCTGGTGCCGGAACCGAGCCATCGGCCCTCCCCCGAGCAGGTCGATTGGATGCTCGCCCAGGCGACCGCGCCGATCGGAACTGCGCCCGCCGCGCCGGCCCACCCGCACCTGGCCCAGGTTCATGCGCACGTGCCACCTGCGCCGGCAGCGCCGACCCCTGTGCCATCGAGCGGAATCCCCGGCCACAATCCGGCGGCGTCCGCACAGCGGCAACGCTGGATCCTGTCGGGAATCGCGGCCGCCGCCATTGCCGCCGTGATAGTCGTGGCGGTGGCCATGCAGCCCGATTCGTCGACGAATCGAACCGGCTCGAGTCAGCCTCCCGGCACCAGCCAACGACCCGGCAGCACCCAACTCCCCGGCGCGACTCCCTCCGTCGCGCCCGTGACCGAAGAGGCCGGCGACCTCCTCACCCCCGACGGCATCCGCACGGTGATCGCCGCCCTGGAAAAGGTCACCGGTGGAACGCAATTCACCGACGCGACGTTCTACCCGACCTTCGCCAACGTCGCCGCACCCGTCGCCGGCCAGCCGAAAATATACGATGAGTTCAGCTACCGAAACGGCATTGCCGGCCGCAAGGGCGCGGGTGGCCAGATGTCGGGAAAAGCCACCGTAAGTCTGAGCTCGATCAACTGGGACATCCTGCCGACCCTGATGCGCGCCGCAGAGGACCAGCTCAATGTCCCCACCCCGACCCTCCGTTATGTGATCGTCGACCCCGCATGGACTTTCAATGACGATCGCCCGACCATCATGGTGTACCTGACCGACGACTACGGCAGCGCGTACCTCGCGGCGGACGTCGACGGCACGGTGGTGAAGGTGTATTCCCGCGAGCGGTGACGGCTCCAACGGCTTGTCGGTGCTCACCCCTAATGTTCGTGACCAACGAGCGAAGGGAGCGGCTGATGACTGCCGTGCGGACCTATCCCACGGTTGCGACTTGCCTCCGCGCCTGTAACTGGCTGCGCCACTGCCCTTTTCATCGAAAGCCGATGTCCGTGCCGTCGAAGCCGCACTCACCTTCGCCACCTACATCTCCGGCCTCACCCCCGACAACTCCCCCGAATGCTGGTGCGGCATCGACCCGCCCGACTACGGCGCGGAAGCTGTCTTCGCCGACCCGCAGGCCCTTCGGCAGCTGGGCGAGCGTTTCGGCGTGACCTTCACGGAGTAGCTCCCGCACCAATTCTGATCAGGCCCCCGCGCGGCGCGCTCGATGAATGGAGCGAGCAGCTCGTGTAGCTGTCGCCTTTCGGCCGGGGTAAACGGGGTGAGCAGTTCGGTCATCACATCGTCGGTGGTGGTTGTGGCGACGGCAAGGCGGTCGCGGCCGGCCTGGGTGAGGTGGACGGCGTAGCTGCGGCGGTCTCGTTCGTCCTTACAGCGGGCTGCCAGGCCCTGGCGTTCCAGTTCATCGATGATGTAGACCATCGACGACTTGTCCATCTGGAGTCGGTCGACCAAGGCGCGCTGGTTGAGCGGTCCGGCTTCGGCGAGGCAGGTGAGCACGCCAAGGTGGCGCAGTTCGAGGTGGTGGGCCTGCAGCCGCGCGGGCGTAGCGGTGCGCCAGATACAGCTGGCCACCCGGCAAGCGCGGAACAGGGGTGCGGTTTCTCGACCCGCAGCTGCGGGTCGTCCACGAAATGCTGGTGCCGCCAACGGCACACGAGGACAAGACCGGGCGGCATCTGACAGTCGACTGGCTCACGCTGCGCCAAATCCTGCTCACCGGAGTCGATGTCCACCACGGCGCCTCGTTCGAACGCTACGAACTACTGGACGACGGCCGCGTGCGGACATTCTTCGCCAACGGCGCGGTCACCGACGCGGATCTGCTGGTGGCCGCCGACGGACATTCGCGCATCCGCACCCAGCTACTGCCGCATGCCGAGGTCCCTGGGGGGCGACGCTGATCGGCGAAGGATTCAGGATGGCAGCGCCAGCGGGGACTCCGCGGTCCAGGAATTTTCGACCATGGATTCATTGCGGCTATCGGCTGCGTGATCGCACTCGCTGCGGTGATCGGCATCGTGGTGGCCACCGGCGACCGCGATACCGTGAAAAGTAGCAGCGGCACCGAGAAGACTTACAGCGCAGACGAAGTCGTCGATGCCTGCGTTTTTGCTCGACCTGTCGATGTTGAACAAGTTATTGTCAGCATTGCGGCCGAATTCGATGAGCACGAAGTCGTCACCGTCGCTACCGAACAAGTGCGGCGCGTCATGAACACGTTGAAGGGATAGACAAGAGATATGCATCGCATAAGGACCGCGGCGACGGTATTCGCCCACGGCGCAGGCATTCTCGCCGGGTGCAGCGATGGCGACGGGAAATCTGGTTCCGACTACTACGCCGCCGTCAAGGATCTCGGCGGCGGGAGTTACGTACCCAACACAGCCTCGTCGGAGACAGTGCCCAAGATGCGCGAGGTCGCCGAGGTAGCACCGGACGAAATCAAGGCGGACTGGGAACGATTCGCCGATGCGCAGGAGAAGCTGATGTCCGGCGGCGGATCCAGCAGCACCACGAGCATGCCGCCCGACATCGGGCAGATCGCCCAGCGGATCGTCACATTCAACAAGAAGACCTGCATGAAGTGAGTTGCGCCGATGTTGTCACGCCCGCCACCCCGGGCATGGCAACATCGGTCTTCGAACAGGAATGGGCCGAACCCTCGAAGGCGAATTTCATAAGTGATGATTATCAATGAACCGATAAGTTGAGCATGGCCGTCGATAAGGAAAAATTATCGAATTATCTTATGGCCTCGATAGTTTCGCCGGACACGGAAAACCAGTAAAGTTCTGCCGATATCGGACAATCGGGAGAATAAGTGACACAGATCAAGTTCGCCGTAAGCGCTCTCGCTTCTCTGGCAATGGCAGGCTCCACGCTGGCGGGCACCGCCTTCACCAGCACTCCGGCATCCGCTGATGCGCTTCCCAACCTGACCGGTCCCGCGGTGCCCGCGATCGCCGACCTCAACGACGACGGCTACACCGATGTCGTGTTCAGCGACTTCGTTCTCGGGTTCGGCGTGTCGGTTTTCCTGGGCAAGCCCGGCGGGGGCTTCCAGCCCGCCGTCCGTTACACCACCGGCGGTCAGGCGGACTACGTCGCAATTGCGGACTTCAACCACGACGGCAAGCTCGACATGGCCGTCACCAACTTCACCACGAGCGACGTCTCCATCCTGAGAGGCAACGGCGACGGCACATTCGTCAAGGCTGTCAACTACTCGACCGACCTCGCCCCCGGGGCGGTCGTCGTCGGCGACTACAACCACGACGGCAACCCCGACCTGGCCACCTCCAACCAGGCCCCGTCGATGTCCGTGCTCCTGGGCAAGGGCGACGGCACCTTCTCCAAGGCCGTCACTCTCCCCAGCAACCTCGGCGTCGGCTCCGGGTCCGCCGACGCCGCGGACTTCGACGGGGACGGCAACCTCGACCTGCTGCGTGGCAACTACGTCAACAGCACCATCCAGATCTACCGCGGCCGCGGTGACGGCACCTTCGCGGCCCCGACCACGTTCAGCGAGGGCGCCCTGACCGCCTGGTACGGCGTGGCGCGTGACATCAACGGCGACGGCAAGCCCGACATCCTCTTCTCCAACCTCGCCGGCGGCACCGTGTCCACGCTGTTCAACCAGGGGAATGGCACCTTCGGCGCGCCCAAGGCATACCTGACCGGCGGCCTGCTCCCGCAGTGCTTCGACATCGCCGACATCAACGGCGACGGCAAGCTCGACATGTTGGTCGCCAACGGTGGCACCTCCAGCATCAGCGTTCTGCTGGGGACCGGCAACGGCACCTTCGGCGCGCCCCGCACGTACCCCTCCGGCGGGCTCGTCCCCCTGTCCACCCCGATTCTCGCCGACTTCAACGGCGACGGAAAGATCGACACGGTCATCGGCAACACCGGCTCGGGGAACATCACCCTGCGCTACGGCAACGGCGACGGCACCTTCGGCTCCCCCATCGACTACTCGGCCTGATCGACCTGGACAGGCCCCGGCGGGCCGGGGCCTGTCACCGCTCTGCCCGCATCACCCGGTTTGACGTCGACGATGACCCGAATCGACTGGGAACCAACCGCTTTCGCTGATGGGGCGCGAAAGCTCGGCCTGGTACCGCAGCGCTACATCTGCGTCTGTGCGTACTCGTGCAGCGCGTCGCGGACAAATGCCGCGCCTTCGGCACCGTCGTATGTGGCTGCGAAGCGAGGGTCCTCGACGTACATCTGGCCGAGGCCGTTCACCATCTGGATCGAGCGGTCCCGATCGCCCTCGGCCGTAGGGGTGCCGGGAATGTCGCTCAGCCACTGGACATGTCGAGCGGCCAGTGCTTGTGCGCGCTCCGAGGTCGGCGACACCCCGGCCTTCCATGCGGCGATCCATGCGGCGACGAGGTCGTCGGCGGCCCGCTTCCAGGCCCGCTGCTGTTCGAAACTCTTGGCGTGCCACCAGTCGTTGCTCGCCCGGAACGCGTGCTCACCCCAACGCGAAATAACCTCGTCCCGGTAGCGATCGTTGAACCCTTCCAGCATGATGTCCATGCACGGTTCGATCCCGGCCGCCGCGGCGTCGAAAGTGTGACGCACGGACCGGATCTGCTGCTCGATGCGATCGCGTTCGCGTTCCAGCGCGACGATGTGCGCCCGGAGCGCCTCCTGCTCGTCCACCTCCTCGGCCAGGACGTCGGCGATGGTCGGCAGGCCTACTCCCAGCTGACGCATCAGCAGGATGCGCTGCAGTCGGGCGACCGCGATGGGGCCGTAATAGCGGTATCCGTTCGCGCCGACTCGGGAGGGGTGCAAGAGCCCGATGCGGTCGTAGTGGCGCAAAGCGCGGCTGGTGATGCCCGCTCTGGCCGCGAGCTCCTGGATCATCCACTCCATAGTCACCTCCTGTTGTCGCGACGCCCCGATCGCCCGGCCGCCAGATCCCGGCTGATCAGGACGCGCGCTGCAGCGCCGTGGCGATGATCTCCGAGCTTTCGGCGTGCAGGGCCTGTGCCGCCGTCTGTCCCGTCGCTGCCAGGTAGGCGTCGACCAGCCTATTTCCGACGGCGTACCCGGCCCCGGTCGGCAGTCCCACCGGAGCAACGCCGTAGCGCTCCGCGCTGGCGTCGCCGTGCACCCAGGCCGTGAAGTTCTGCATGCCGGTGACGTCGAGTCCGGACACCACCTTGGCGAAGACCGCCTCATCGTGCAGGTGTGGCACGCCGATGCGGGTGTAGCCGAGTTCGTCGCCGTAGAGCTGGCGCGCGAATGCGTCGGCCAGGCCCTCTGACACGACGTGCTCGCCGACCGTGACGGTCATCGGGTTCCACACGACCCCGCCCGGGCTGTATCGCAGATTGTGGTTGAGCTCGTGTACCGCGGTGGCCTCGAGCCGTTCCACATTCTCCGGGTAGGGCCACAGTGTGATCAAGAGGTAGCCCGACATCCCACCGTTCCCGGTCAGTCCGAGGCTGGGACCCATGAAGTGGGCATCGCCGGGGTCACCGAGCACGAACAGGACGGTGATGTCCGGGACCTCCACTCCGGGCGTCGCCGCCAGCTGCAGGGCAAGGGCATCGTCGAGCGCGCGCTGCATCCGTTCCCAGGCCCCGGCCGCCGCCAGCGTCTCGAGTGCGTCGAGGCAACGCTGCTCATCACGATCGATGGGAAATCCGCACGCTAGCTGGTGCATCGCCACCAGATCGACCTCACCGGGAAAATACCGGTACATGTCTGTGACGGGCTCGAGCATCGAGCGCAGCAACGCGACGCGATCCGGGCCGGTGGCCTGCAGGATCTGCTTCATCGCCGAGTAGGTGTCGAGAACGGTGATCGTCATGTCGGCCGACGCTAAACATTGACGCAGGGACAAGGTCACGCCGCGTGCTGACTGAACGCCATCTCCCCGCTTCGAGGTGCTGCCGACTGATCGCCCTTCCGCGCGGCCACAATGATCAGCGCCCCGGGGACAACCCCGGCGAAGAACGCGGACGGCACCAGCAGGACGCCGCCCAACACACACCACGCCGCGAGGCCCCAGCCGATCCCCGCGGGCAATTGATCTCGCGATCCGGGCTTGGGCCCGCCACGCCCGGATCAGAAACTGGATGTTGGTGGTGCCGCGGGCGGAGTTGATCGCCGCGATGCCTGCGCGGAACCGCCCGGCGGCATCAGTCGTGCAATCGAACGTCAGCTCAGTACCTACAGGCTCCCGAGTTTCCGCAGCGCCTGCTCGGATGCCGAGCCCGGCTCAGCAGCGAACAGGTCCAGCCCGCAGCACGACGGCAGGTCGGGCAGCGCGACGAGCTCGCCGTGCAGGGTCAGTTCACCCACGACCGGGTGGTGCAACACGTACGCCCGGGACCGGACCTGCGCGACCGGGTGCTCCGCCCACATCTGCGCGAATTCCGCGCTCAGATCACGCATTTGATCGATGTGCGCCATGAGTGCGCGGTCCCCGCGATACCGTCCGAGCAGAACACGCAGATGCGCCACCTGTTCGCGTGCCGCCCGCGGCCAGTCGCTGCCGTGCAGCTCACGCAGGTAGGGCTCGGTGAACAGCAGGTGTGAGAGCGTGCGGCGGTTCTCCGGCAGGGCGGGGAAGTCGCCGAACACCGCCACGGCGAGCTGGTTCCAGCCGATAATCTGGGTGTGCCGACCGACCAGCAGCGCTGGCGTCATCACGAACGACTCCAGCAGGTAGCGCAAGCTCGCCGGCACATCCGACGAGGCGGTGGACGCCGCACACGGCGGGGGACGCCGCGCGATCCGGTGCAGGTACGCCAATTCATCGGTGTCCAGGCGTAGCGCCGCGCCGATGGCGTCGAGCACCTCATCCGAGACGCTGTCGCTTTTGCCCTGTTCCAGACGTGTGTAGTGGGCGATGCTCACACCCGCCAGCTGCGCCAACTCCTCACGCCGCAGGCCCGCGACCCGGCGCACTCTGCCGTAGTCGCGCAGCCCGACTTGCTCCGGTCGCAGGCGGGCACGCCGTGATTTGAGGAAGCCGCTGAGCTCGGTCCGGTCGTCCACGGACCAACGCTACGCCGGAGCCTGCGGTGGGTGATCACGCCGTGAGTACGCACCACACGGACCTGGTCGGGTGGTCGTGGCGGTTTCATGCTGAAAGCGAGCCACCCGCGACCGGCACACCCTGGCCGCGCTCCCCGGCTCTTATCGCGCATTCACACGAACGAACGGAGAGAAGTCGTGCCCCAAACGCTCGGACTCATCGGCAGCGGAATGATCGGCACTTCCATTGCCCGCCTGGCCGTTGCGGCAGACCTCGAGGTTGTCCTCAGCAATTCGCGAGACCCCGAGACACTTGCCGATCTAGTCGCCGAATTGGGCGGGCGTGCTCGAGCGGCCACACCGGAGGCAGCAGCACACGCTGCGGACCTGGTGGTGGCCGCCATCCCGCTGCATGCCTATGAAAAGCTCCCGGCCGAAGCTCTGGCCGGGAAGACGGTGCTGGACACGGCGAACTACTACCCCGAGCGGGACGGCCACGTGGCCGAGTTGGATGCGGGCGAACTGACCTCTACGGCCCTGCTACAGCGCCACCTCGCGGGCTCCCGGGTAATCAAGGCATTCAACAACATCACCCCGCACCAGCTGTTCTCTCTCGCCCGGCCCGCAGGCGCGCCGGACCGCAGCGCCCTACCCATCGCAGGCGACGACGCGGAAGCCAAGGCACGAGCCACCCGGCTGTTGAACATCCTCGGATATGACGCGGTGGACACCGGCACCCTTGCCACCAGCTGGCGCAGTGAACCGAGCACACCGGTGTACATCCAGCCCTACCTCGGCGAAACGCCCGCAATGAGCGTCGAGGACTTCCTGCGCTGGACTCTCCGGACGCCCGGCATCGTCGTCCCCGCGGCGCAGGTCCGCAAGCTCGTCGAGACCGCGGTCCGCCAGCAGGCGGGCGAGGCCAGGCTCCCGAGTGATGACTGACTCCGGAACCTTGTGCACTCTCCTGACCGGCGGCAGGCTGGATGGCCGCCGAAACCCCTGCGCACGAGCGGACTACGCGACGAGTGTGAGGTGAACGCCTTCGACCCGGCCGGTACCGCCTGCTCGCGTCATCAGGCGAGCGATGGCCTCGACGACCCCAATAGGCTGCTCGAGAATCACCGAGTGACCGGCGCCCTCGAGCATCACGAAATCCGAGTACTCGACGACCGCTGCCATCGTGACGGAATGGGACAGCGGCGTCATCAGGTCGGCGGAGCCGCACAGCACCAAGGTGGGGATCTTCGAGAGGATAGGAAGCGCGTCGGTTTGGTCATAGACCATGAAGGCGCTCAAGAAGCTCGCCATCGTCACGATCGGGGTGTCGTTGTGCATCGCGTTGGCAAGGGTGAGCACGCGAGCGCTGACTCTGCGATTGCCGAATTCCGCGGTACGGATGACCGGGGCGAAGACCTTGCAGGCCATTGCCTTCGCATGGTGCATCATGCCCGGAGCACGTCGGACGGCAGCCTGGAATGCCGAAACGACCGGGTTGCGTAGGAGGCGGCCGAAGCCGGCGTCGGCGAGCCCGTTCGCAGCGGTCGCGATGAGTGCGACGCCGACGATGCGAGTGCCGATCTCGTGCGGGTTCTGGCTGGCGTAGGTCAGCACGGTCATGCCGCCCATCGAGTGGCCGACGAGGACGACCGGTCCGGTAGGGGCGACGGCATCGAGAACGTTGCGCAGGTCGTAGCCGAGCTGCTCGAGGTTGTAGGTCTGTCGGGACGCCGCGGCGGAGTCGCCGTGGCCACGGTGGTCGTAGCAGACGACCCGGGCGTCGGCGTATTGGCGCAACAGCGCGTCCCGGACGAAGGTCCAGGACTCGGTGCGCTGGCAATGTCCGTGCAAGAGGACGACGGTGAGGTCGGCATGTCGTGGGCCGTATTCGCGAACCGCAAGTGCCACACCGTCCTCGGTCGAGACCGTGGCACGCCGTTCTGCCGAGGTGGCGATTGCGCTGGTGATCGACATTGGAGGCTCCGGTTCGCTTGCGGTGACTTGTCCAACTGTCCATCGCATTCGTCGCCGGTATCAGGCCCCCGAGTGCTGGGGTCCCACCCCCAAGGTGGAGCAGAACCACCACCAAGGTGATGCCCCGCCTCTCGGTCCTGGCTAATTTCTTTTAGCCAGTGAGCCTAGGGCTGAAACTGTCCTAGGTGGTTCCTACGATGGATTTCATGACCGAACAGATTCGACCGTTTCGCATCGACGTCCCCCAGGAGCAGCTCGACGACTTGCATCGGCGACTGGACGCCAACCGCTGGCCCGACGAGGTTCCCGGCGCGGGGTGGACACAGGGCATCCCGCTGGACTACACCAGGGAACTGGCCGACTACTGGCGCACTACCTACGATTGGCGAGCGCAAGAGGCTCGACTCAACTCCTTCCCGCAGTTCCGCACCGAGATCGACGGCCACGACCTGCATTTCATCCACGTCCGCTCCGCAGAACCCGACGCGTTGCCGCTGGTGCTCACGCACGGATGGCCGGGATCGATCGTGGAATTCCTCGAGGTGATCGGGCCATTGACCGACCCGGTGACGCACGGCGGCAACGCAAAGGACGCGTTCCACGTCATCGTGCCGACCATCCCCGGATACGGGTTCTCCGGACCCGCCATCGGCTGGTCGACCACACGAGCCGCGCTCGCATGGGCCGAACTGATGCGTCGCCTCGGCTACGACCGTTACGCCGCGCACGGCGAAGACACCGGTGCAGCCATCACCCGCCAGCTGGCGGTCATCGATGCCGAGCACCTGGTCGCGGTGCATCTGACGGATATCGCCTCGGCCAGCGTCACCGCCGAGACCGCCGACCTCGACGATCCCGCCGAACGGCGCGCCGTCGAGCTTGCTGGCCGCTACCAGTACCAACTCGGCGCGTACGCGATGCTGCAAGCGAGTAGGCCGCAAACGCTGTCCTACGCGCTCACCGACTCGCCGGTGGGTCAATTGGCCTGGATCGTCGAACGGTTCAAGGATTGGACCGACTCCACCGACGCACCCGAGGATGCCGTCGACCGCGACGCGATGCTGACCAACGTCATGATCTACTGGCTCAACGGCACCGCAGGCTCATCGGCGCGCTACTACTACGAAGGCGCCGCCACCTGGGGCAAACCCGAACCCGACACCAACGTGCCGGTCGCCGTAGCAGTCCTGCCCCACGACATCGGCGCCCCGATCCGCCGCATCGCCGAACAGAACCACAACATCGTGCGCTGGACCGAATTCGACCGAGGCGGCCACTTCGCCGCCATGGAAGAACCCGACCTCATCATCGACGATTTGCGCGCCACGTTCCGCGATTACCGCACATAGGCACGCAATCCCCCGGTGATCTGCGGCAGCGGACTTGTCTTTGTCATGTGCCATGAGCAAGGCAGGTGGCCGCGGATCGCCGGAATCGAGCGTGCCACGGCCCTGAGCTGATCCCTTGGCACCACTCGGCGGCTCGTTCCCCCGCTGGCGCCCGAGCCGGGCCGCTCATAGGGTGCGCACGTGGGCGATCGGCGATACATGCGACGCGGAGACGGGCGACGACGAAACCCAGCAGACTCCATGCAGCTGGAACCGCGGGACGTCATCGCCGGTGCCGACGTGGTGGTGGCGGGCCTGTTCTCGGCCAAGCGCACGGACTGCCTCGATGTGATGGCTGATGTTTCGGCAGGTGTCGCTCGTCTCGGAGGTCGAGTGGTCGAGTGTTTCGTGCAGCGCCGCGGGGTCTCGGGCGGCAAGAAAGGTGACACGCCGGGCGGCACAGCGACGATGGCCGAACCCTACTCGGCCAGAACGTTGATGAGCACGGGCAAAGTCGGCGAGATCGCGGGCGCGTGTGCTCGGGTGCGTGCCGGGGCCGTTGTCTTCTCCAACGAGCTGACCGACCGACAGCGAACAGTTCTTGCGAGGGCCTGTGGTTGTCCGGTGTTCAGCTACAGCGACCTGACGCGGGGCAGTGATCGGTCCGTTGTATGACGCGCGGCAATGGGACGCAAACGTCTTGTACGACGGGCGGGTCGTTTGCTTCTGCAGATGCGCTTGTACGCCAATGCATTCCGGTGTTGATCAGCACAGCGGCGGGCAAACGGGAGCATCGCTCGAACACCACTGCAAACGCTATCGATGTGCCCTGCCGATGTGAGTGGTAGTCGGCGTCCGGACCGGCTGGACGAATCTGCGCGCGCCGCTGTGGCGTCCGAGAGCTTTTCTGCATGCGGTGCCGGCTTCAGCCGTCGTACCCGGCGGTTCGGCGCCGCTCGGCGCGGTGGGTGAGGGCGTCGACGATGCGTTGCCATGCTGGTGTTTCCTCGGAGATCCGGGAAAAGACCAGCTTCAGGTGCCCTGACCGGCCGCTGTCTCGTTCGTGGTCGATCTTCCATGCGTCCAGCTCGTCGATGAGCCGGTCCAGGCGTGGATCGTTCGGGTCCCAGTCCACTGATTGATCGCAGGCGAGATACATGCGCACCGTCTCGGGGTCGTCGAAGGCGGCGTTCTTGTCCCGTATCCGCTGCCGCATGACGCCCGGTTCCAGTGCCTGCATCAGGATCCAGGAGTCACGCTCGAGTCGTACTCGTCGTTCGCTGACCCCGAGGCTGCGCATCCGGTTCAGGATGGCGACCACTTCGGGGGGCAGGACAAGCCTTTCGCCGCTGGCCAATTCGGCGATGCGGCGGCGGTATTCGGTGAGCTCGTCGATTCTGCGCTGCAGTTCGGCGTCGATGTCGGTGATGGACGAAGCGAATTCGGTCGGCTGTGCGTGCAGCAGCGCGTCGATGCGGGCCAGCGGAACTCCGGCATCGGCGAGGGTCCTGATCCTGATGAGGTCCACCGCCGCTTGCGCGCTGTAGCGGCGGTAGCCGGAGGCATCGCGCTCGGGCTCGGGCAACAGCCCGACGTGATGGTAGTGGCGGACGGTGCGCACAGTGACGCCGGCGGTCGCGGCGAGTTGGCCGATCGTGAGCACCGTCCTCCTCGGGTCGTCGTGACAGGCGATCGTGCCGAGTCTAGGGGCGAGCGGCTCGACCGACGACATCACGGATCGCCTGGACGACGGCATCGGGGCGGTCGAAGCAGAGCCGGTGGTGGAGGGTGTCGGACAGGATGCGTTGTTCCCCCTGCGAGACCGCGTTCACCACTGCGGCGTCCATTCGCGTTCTACCGTCGCGCATCGCCTGCAGCGTCTGCTCCGACGTCAGCGTCTGCTGGGCGGGGTCGATGCCGACCGCGGTGAGTGCGACCACCGGGACATCGGGAATGTCGGGCCCGGCCCGCAGTTCGGTGGCGAGTTCGGCCAACATGCTGCGCTCGGCGATGCCGACGCGAATCCATTCGTCACTCAACTTGGCATCGAGCAGCGGTTGCCGCATGTGCTCCGGGTAGTCCGCGAGCAACTCGGCGCCCCACTCGCGCAGCGCCGGGCGCAGCTGTTCGAGCTGCTCCAGATCAGGCGCCATCTGCTCGGCCGCGGCCAGGCTCGCCGCGGGCGGCATGAACTCGTCCCACTCGGGGTGCAGGGCGTCCAGCCAGACCAGCCCGGCCACGTCCTGCGGGTACAGCTGGGCAAATCGGTGCGCGTAGAAGCCGCCGAGGGAGTGCGGTGCGAGTACGTAGGGGCCGGCGATGTTCTGAGCGCGTAGCAGCTCGTGCAGTTCCGTGGCGACCGCGGCTGCGGTGCGTGGCAGCGGGAGGGGATCGCTGTATCCCGTGCCGCCGCGGTCGTACACCACAGCGGTGGTGAACTGCGAAACCGCTTGCTGGACACCGAAATAGTCCAGGCCTACCGCGCTCGCGCCCGGTAGAAACACGACGGCCGGCCCGCCGCTACCGGACCGATGCACGAAAATGCGGCGGCCGTCGATCTCCTGAAATCCTCCGACCGGCGGAGCGAGCCGAGCCGGGGAAGCGCTGTTGTTGGTCATGCGACAAGGCTGCAACCCTGACGCAGGGTCAAGGTCAACCCCTTCCACCGCAGTACCCGAAGCGTATGCAGCTGTTCAACGCGCTGCCGTGCGGCTGATCGGAAGTTCATCGCGACGCACGCTCACGCCATAACTCGGGCGACCGATTCGACGCGCTGGGCTCATCCTGCTCCGACACAGCGCGGACATCCACGCAAGTGAGCATCAAGTAGTGCCTCCGACCGCGCAGTTCGGGTCTGGCCAAAGACGATCTGCGACAGCGGTGTTGGCGCCCGGCTCGACGCCGGACGCCCGCACCCCTTAGGTCAGGCCGGTGACGGTTCGGCCCGGCCGAGATGGCGGGCAAAGAACCGAGTTGCGCTGTCGACCTCGAATCTGGGCACGCCGCCATGGCCGCCCGCGTTGGCGTGCAACGTCTTTTCCTTCGAGGCGAAGGCGTCGAACAACGCGAGTCCGGATTGGCGGTCGATGTGCTCGTCGTCCCACTGGAGCAGGAATTCGATCGGGAACGGTGATCCGTGCCGCCGCCTCGGCCAGGGATTCATGTCCGAGACAACCGAAGATCGCCGCGGTGATCCTGGGTTCGACCGCCGTCAACGGCACCCCGATCCCGGTGCCCTGCATGATGCCCCAGAAACCGACCGGCCCTTCGGCGCCGATCTGCGGCAGCTTCTGCAGGGCGTCCAGGGTCGCCTGCCATTCCGGCACAGCACGCGCTGCCAGGTGGATGTGGATCCCCACGACGGCCGGACCGAGCGGCTCGCCCGCCGCCTGCGCCTGCCGTAGGACGGTGATGTGCTGTTCGTCGGCCGCCGTGCGGGGCCGGTCACCGTGTCCGGGCGCGTCGATGGCGGCGACATGGAAACCGCAGCCGGTCACGAAGCGGTGTGCGCGGCCGATGATTCCCGGTGCTCGCTTATGCTGGCCGCCACTGTGCGCCATCAGCACCAGGGGCGCGGGATCGGAGCCGGATGCGGGCGACCAGAGCACGCCGGGGACGTCACCCAGCGTGAAATCGCGTTCGACGACACCATTCGACGATGTCTCCGTAGTGAAATGCATAGGTTGTTGCCTTTCGGGATTGCCTTATCGAGGCGCTCCCGGCGACACCTACGTCAATCGCCGACCGTGAACAAGCGGGAGAGCACCCACAGGGATACAGCGTTCATGGGTCTCACCTCCTCGCGTGACGTCACGGTCTCCCGGCACGCTATCAGCCGAACGTCGTCCCACCCAACCCTTTTCTACCGATGGGGCTATCTCCAGTGGAAGAGTGCCGGAGTTCAGCCTGCTGTCCAGGGCCGAAGTTTCTCCGGATTGCGGATCGCCCAGATGCGGGTGATCCGGCCGTCGGCGATATCGAAGGCGTAGACCGACACGATGGTGTCGGCGAGCTGCGCAACCAGGCCGGGTTGGCCGTTCACCGTGCGCTCGAGCAGCGTCACCTCGGGGGCTCGGGCGGCGATTTCGATCCAGGCGCGGGCGATCTGCTCGCCGCCGTTGATCGGGCGGATGAAGGCTGGAGCCAGGCCGCCGCTGTCGGCGGTCGCGATCGCCTGCGGATCGAGCAAACCGATCAGGGCCTCGATATCCCTTGTCTCCCAGGCTCGTTTGAAGTCCCGGACCACCTCCGCGCGCTGGGTGCCCGACGGACCCCGCGAGGTACGGATGCGGCGGCGGGCGGAGGAGGCGAGCTGGCGGCAGGCCGCGGGGGTGCGCCCGACGACGTCGGCGACCTCGGCGAAGGAGTAGCGGAAGACGTCGTGCAGGACGAACGCCACCCGCTCGGCCGGCGTCATGGAATCCAGCACGACGAGGAAGGCCATACCGATCGACTCGTCGAGGGTGACCCGGTCGGCGGGATCGGCGGGGGCGGGACCACCGAGCCATTCAGAACGGTCGGGTACCGGCTCCGGAATCCACTCGCCCACGTAGCGTTCCCGCCTGGCTCGCGCCGAGCCGAGCAGATCGAGGCAAATGCGGCTGGCGACCGTCGTCAACCAAGCACCGGGTGCCGCCACATCCCGCCGCTGCGGCTCGGATAAGGCATACCAGCGCGCGTAGGTCTCCTGCACCACATCCTCGGCCTCGGCCAGCGAGCCGAGCAGCCGGTAGGCGAGATTGATCAGCTGACGGCGTTCGCTGATCACCGAGCGCAGTTGCGGATCGGTCATGGTGTCGGCTCCTTCGGTCGATGCGGCCCTCACTGAATTGACGAAACAGCGACCCGAACTGTGAGGCGGCCTGACATTCCGGTCGGCTGCGTCGTCGGAAGGTTGTGACACCTTCAGCAGAGCAGGAGTTCCGGACATGATCAGAATCGGCATCATCCTCGGCAGTACCCGGCCCAACCGCAACGGCCCGCAGGTCGCCCAGTGGGTTCTGGACACGGCATCGCGGCGCGGCGATGCCGAGTTCGAATTGATCGACCTGCGCGAGCACCCGCTACCGCATCTGGACGAGCCCGTGCCACCGCTGTTCGGCCCCTCCGTACATGAGCACACCCGCGCCTGGGCCGAGCGGGTCGCCCCGTTCGACGGGTTCGTGATGGTGACCCCCGAGTACAACCACTCGGCCCCCGGGGTGCTGAAGAACGCCATCGACCACGTGTTCGCGGAGTGGGTGAACAAAGCAGTCGGATTCGTCTCCTACGGTGTGAACGGCGGCGTGTGTGCGGTGCAGCAGCTGCGGCTGGTCTGCGGCACCTTGGGCATGGCCGATGTGAGCCCCGAGGTGGCGCTGTCGCTGCACACCGATTTCGAGAACCACACCCGCTTCGCCCCGGGCGACCACCACGCCGTGACCCTGAACAAGGTGCTGGATCAGCTCATCGCATGGAGCGCCGCACTCGCGCCGCTACGGCAGGCCAGCGCTGAAACCACTCTCATCAATTCCTGAGGAGCCAATCATGCTGTCACCAAACGACTTTCGGTCCCTCGCAGACCGTGTCGAGATCGAAGCACTCGGCGGCGAATTCACCGACGCGGTGATGATGCGCGACTTCGACCGCCTGGCATCACTGTTCACCGACGACGCGGTGCTACGCATCCCCGACGCCGGTATCGAAGTCGCCGGCACCGAATTCCAGACCAAAATGCGGCTGATGCAAGACGCCTGGGACTATTTCGTTCAGCACACCCATCCCGGCGCGATCGACATCGACGGCGACACCGCCAGCGGCCGCGCCCACATCTGTGAACTCGGCCGGTTGAAAAGCGGCAGTGCACATTTGAACTATGCGATCTACCACGATCGCTACCGGCGAACAGCCGACGGCTGGAAGTTCACCGAGCGGGTCTACGAGATCCGATACCTCGACAACTCGCCGCTGGCGGGCTCACCGCTGGGAGAGAACGGACTGGGTGTGGACGCATCCGCTGTGCAGCTACCCGGGTGATCGTGCGCTGGCCACGGGGCCGCCGCTACCACCGGCAGCCTCGTGGGCAGCAGCACGCCCCGCTGGCCTCGTCGGCGGCACAGGTTTCTGCAATCCTGGCCTTCGCCGCACCGGCAGCTCACCGAAGTCGTCGACTCGGGCGTTCCGCTCGGGGCCGGGATCGGGGTCCTCATCCTGGAGGTGCTGTGAGGAACGATCGATTGCGTGATGCGCTGCTCCGAAACGGACTCGACAATGTGCGTGTCGTACAGGAGACCGGCGTCGACCCAGAGCCCGTCGATCGCTGAATCACAAAGGGCCGCAAGTCTTTCCCGCGGAGAAGTGGATGAGAGTCCGGCTAAATCGACGGTCCCGGCGGGGGTGGGTAGTCCTCGACGGTCATGCAGTTGTACACGCGTGCGCTCTTCGTGGTGAGGCGGAGGACGGCGCGGCTGGGCCCTGCGGGCAGGACGGAGAGCAGGCGAGTGCCCTGGACCAGTCCCCGCACACCGAGGCGGGAGGTGGGGATCAGGGTTTTCGCCGCGCTCAGCGCAACCGCGCGGCTGTCCCGCACGTGCTCTGTCATCGCGCGCTCGTAGGCGGGAAAGGCGCGCTCAGGGTCGCCGCCTGCCCGCGCCAGCTCTCCGGCCAGGACGTACGCGCCGACGACAGCCAGACTGGTGCTGCCACCGACAGCCGGGCCGGGACAGTAGCCCGCGTCACCGACGAGGGTCACCCTCCCCCGTGACCAGGTGTCCATGCGGAGCTGGGTGATCGAGTCGAAGTAGAAGGCCGGGGTGTGGTCGAGCGCGTCCAGCCAGCGCTCCACCTCGGGGTCCATACCGCTGAACGCGGCGCGCAGCAGATCCTTCTGCCGGGGTACATCGTGGTGGTGATAGTCGAGTTCGCACTCACTGCGGAACAGGAACAATGCCCGCGCGTCGCCGAGGTGCCGCGCGCGGTACATCCCGGCGGTGCGCCCGACGCCGACGTGGATGCGGAGTTCGCCGTCGACGCCGGAGGTGCCGGGCAGAGTGAGCACCGCGAGATAGCCCCGGTGAAGGCGCTGAAGCGGGACTCCTCACCGAAGACGAGGCGGCGCACGTTGGAGTGCAGCCCGTCCGCACCGACGACCAGGTCGAAGCGGCGTGGAGCGGCGTTCTCGAACAGCACCTCGCCGTTCGGCGAGATCGCGGTGATCGAGTCGCCGAACAGGTACTCGACGTCGTCGCACGCGGCCTCGTAGTAGATCTCGCTCAGGTCGTCGCGCATGATTTCGGCGTGCCGATCAGACGTGGCACCGAAGATCTTGGACAGGTCCACCCGGACGGGCCGCCGCTCCCCTTCCGGAAAGAGGGCCATCTGGTTCGTGCCGGTGGTTCGCGCCTCGATGCGTGCAAGCACTCCCATCTTCTCCGAGATGTCCATCGCGGGCCGGAACAGGTCGACCGCGTGGCCGCCGGTCTTGCGCGGAGCCGGCGCGCGCTCGACAACCGTGACCGAAAAGCCGTGTCTGGTAAGCCAGTACGCCAGCACCGGACCGACGACGCTGGCGCCGGAGATGAGAATCCGCATGAGTGTGCCCTACGTGTTTTTGGTGTCCGGGGTTCGATGCCCTGAACTCCCCGGGCGGTGGGTTGAAAGTCGTGTGGTTGCCTTCGTCGAGGGCCGAAAGGATGCCCGGACGAACTGGTGGTCGGGTCGGCCAGGTTGATCGGTACCGCACCGGCCCGATGCCGGATCGGGTGCCCGGGATCGAGGGTGTCACAACGCATCCGGCCGATGACGGAGCCTGGACACCGCCGATTTCCAGCAGCGCGGTAACCGTGGGTCGAAACCGCCGGACGGCACCGGGCACGACCGGCCCGTCGACCCGACGCAAGGACAGTCACACGCCGAGGGGTTGTTCAGTATTGCTCGGCGAAGTCGCGGATGAGGGTGCCGGTGGCGCCGGGATCCTCGATCATGGGGGTGTGACCGCAATCGAGGGACTCGATCCGGACGTTCGGGACTCGGCGATAGTCCTGGAAGGATGCTGCCGGCCAGCGCTTGTCCTGGGAGCCATAGATCACCATGGTCGGCAGGCCGAGGTCCACCAGCCGGTCCGGTTCGGGGCGGTCCCGCAGGTACGCATCCGACGCGTTCGATGTCGCGGTAAGGCTACGGTATGTCATACCTCGGACGTCGGCGAAGATCCGCTCGGGAACTGGTACGTCGCGGGTGAAAGCACTGCTCAGGGCGTACCGAATAGCGGCGTCCGGAAGCAGCGGCCACAGCGGTTGCCCTATCGCCGGGTTGAGCAGCAGATCGCCGGCCGGGCCGTTGTCGGTGAACGCGTCCAGCCGTGAACCGGTATCGATCAGCGCGAGCGCCGTCACCAGATCCTGGCGCTGTTCCGCCAACGAGGTCGCCACATAGCCACCGGTGGAATGTCCGATGACGATCGCGTGGCGCACGCCGAGTCGATCGAGCACCTCTGCGACCCGGCTGGCCTGCTCGGCCATTCCGTAACCACTATTCGGTTCGGCCGATTCGCCGTGTCCGAGCAGATCGGTCCGCACCACGTATCGATTCTGCAGGGCGGGCATCACCGAGTCCCACCACGCGGTCGATCCGGCCAGCCCGTGCAACAGCACCACGGCATCCGCGCTGGGCACCCCGCTCGAGATGACATGGATATCTCCAGCGGGAAGGTGCACCATCTGCTCCTGGGAAACGTCCGGCGCGGCGGTCGCGACACCTGCCGCGTTGCCCGCGAACAGGGCGGCCGACACCGCAGCGATCATCAGCCCGATGCGTCGTCGCCGACCCGGCGTTGCGGCGGCGGTGGTGGTCTCATTCATAGGTCCTCCTTCGACCGATCCGTGACACCACCACCCTGCTGGGCGACAACGACATTCGTCTTGAAGAAATGTCAGCGACGGCGGTCGGCATCGACTGCCGTGGTGGACTCCACGTCGGTGACCGCTGCCGAAACCCAGCGCTACGCCGCCCTGAGCCTCCAGTGGTCGAAATTCCGGGCCGCCCGCCGAGCCTGCCAAGCCGTCGAGGCGGCGGCGCGGGCACTCGGAGCGCAGACGCCTCGGCCCGCGCCGCCCAGCCCAACCGAGTGACCTGCTGGCGGACCGGCGCGGCATTGTTCAATATTCCCTAGCGTTCAATTAAACTGAACAACGTGGCCGACCGAACGCAACACCGTGACATCGAACACTCGACAGCCCAGGTGCTGTCGGAGCTATCGATCGAGTTCTCCGTACAGCACTGGACGTCGGATCAGACCGCGATCGTCAACGTGAGCCGCCACGGCTTCGATATGACATATCGGATGGCTTGGTTGCCGCACGCGACTCTGTCAGAACTATCGCGAGTCGACCAGCAAGACCGCGCGCATCGACTGCTGGTGACCGGCCCACAGATCACCAGTCGCACTGCGGAGGCACTCCGTGCCGCCGAAATCGACTACATCGATTACGCAGGAAACGCGCATCTGAACTTCGGCCCTGTACTGGTAGATATCCGCGGACGTCGTAGTCCAACCAAGGAGCCGAGTCATCGCCCTGCGGATGCCAACCTGTTCAGCGCTCGACGGATGCAGGTCCTCTTCGTGTTGCTGGCATGGCCGGATTTCGTGGATATGCCGGTTCGGAAGATTGCAGAGGCTGCCGGAACGTCGGTGGGGATCGCGCAGTCGACGCTCGAAATCATGAAGGAGTCCGACTACCTCATCGGAAGATCACTACAACGTCGCGATGAACTGCTCGACCTATGGGCCGCTGCATTCCGAGGTGCACTCCTGCCGAAAATCCGGCGTAGCTCCTTCAGCGGAAGTATCGAAAGCTGGTCGCCGCCCCACGGATACTTCGTGAGTGGAGAATCTGCTGTTGAATTGATCCGGCAACCACAGACACTCACGATTTACGTCGAGCACTTCGACCTCACAGAAGCCATCCGAAACGGCTGGCAGAAGTCCGACGACCCGAATATCGAGGTTCGCCAGAAATTCTGGAAGGAGCCCAACTGGGCGGCCCCATCCGATCGACACGGTGTCTTCACCAGGTCTGCGGCCCCTCCGCTCATGATCTACGCAGATCTACTGACGTCCAGTGAGCCACGACAATCCGAGGTGGCGAGAACATTGAGGAGGGACCAACTTGTTTGCCCCTCTCCGAATCGGTACACAGTCATTGGATCTGATCGACAGCGTGGTGGTCGAATTGATCTCAGGCGCTGAGGCTGACGAGATATCGATCATGGTCATCGGTGCGCACTGTCGCGACTTGCTGCACACAGCCTTTGGTCGCACCGATCTATTACGCTCTACGAGTGATGTGGACATCGCCATCGCCGTCAACGGCGATGCCGAATATCGACGGATCATCGCGGCACTACCTCGGTCGGGAACCACCGATATCCGTTTTTCGATCGCGGGAGTCGCGGTCGATGTAGTGCCGTTCGGCGACATCGAAGACCCCGCCGGAACGACCTCCCTACCAGGCAGGACAGAATCGCTCGACGTCTTCGGCTTCCGGGAGGTCTTCGCCCAATCGATCGAGTTGCGATTACCGAGCGGCTATCGGGTGCGGATTCCCGTGCCAGCAGGCTACGCCGCGCTCAAGTTCAAGGCTTGGTGCGATCGATCCGCCAACGGCGAGTACAAGGATGTCGGCGACATCGCGACAGTGTGCGGCTGGTACCAGGACGACGCTGACATTCGAGCAGCGCTCTACGGAGCACGTACCGATCTGCTGATCAGAGCTGAACTAGACGCCGACCTCGCCGCTCTGTATCTTCTCGGCGAGGAGATCGCGGACATTCTCGGTCGAGTACGAGGAGCTGAGCTAGCAGCGGCCTGGGACCGCACAGATCGCGAGCTGCTCGCCCATCACTTCGCTCGGCACCGGTCGAGGACACATCCCGACCATGCGGCGGCAAACAGAGCGATACTGGCACTGAACAACTTCCTCTTCCGCTGAACGGCGGGACGCGTTCGAAAATCGGTACGCAGGAACACTATCCTGTTGGAGAACGCCCCAGCGCTGCCTCTGCAATACTTCATGCGCGTGGGCTCCTTCATTTGCCCCCGGGCGCAACGAATTACACGTTGAAGCGGAACTCGACAACGTCCCCGTCGACCATGTTGTAGTCCTTGCCTTCCATCCGAACCTTGCCCGCAGCCTTCGCCGCCGCCATGGAGCCATGTTCGACGAGATCGGCGAAGGAGACCACTTCGGCCTTGATGAAGCCGCGTTCGAAGTCGGTGTGGATGACGCCGGCGGCCTTGGGGGCGGTGTCGCCCTGGTGGATTGTCCAGGCGCGGGCCTCTTTCGGGCCTGCGGTGAGGTAGGTCTGCAAGCCGAGGGTGTGGAAGCCGGCGCGGGCGAGGGCGTGCAGGCCGGGTTCGGTCTGGCCGATGGATTCCAGGAGTTCGATGGCGGATTCGTCATCGAGCTCGAGCAGTTCGGATTCGACCTTCGCGTCGAGGAACACCGCATCGGCCGGGGCCACTGCGGCTTTCAGCTCCGCGATCTTCGCCTCGTCGGTGAGCACCGACTCGTCGGCGTTGAAGACGTAGAGGAACGGCTTGGTGGTGAGCAGCGAAAGCTCTTTCAGCAGTTCGTTGTCCAGCTTCGCGCGGGCCGAGAAGAGGGTCGCGCCGGTGTCGAGGACTTCCTGGGCGGCCTTGGCGGCGTCGAGAACCGGCTTGCGGTCCTTCTTGACCTTGGCTTCCTTCTCCAACCGCGGGATCGCCTTCTCCAGCGTCTGCATATCGGCGATGATCAGCTCGGTCTCGATCACCTCGATATCGGAGGTCGGGTCGACCCGCCCGTCGACGTGGATGACGTCGTCGTCGGCGAACACCCGAACCACCTGGCAGATGGCGTCGGCCTCACGAATGTTGGCGAGGAACTTGTTGCCGAGGCCAGCACCTTCGGAGGCGCCCTTCACGATGCCCGCGATGTCGACGAACGACACCACAGCAGGCACGATGCGCTCGGAACCGAAGATCTCGGCGAGCTTGTTCAGCCGCGGGTCCGGCAGTGGCACCACCCCGACGTTCGGCTCGATGGTCGCGAACGGGTAGTTCGCCGCAAGCACGTCGTTCTTGGTCAGCGCGTTGAACAGCGTCGACTTTCCGACGTTGGGCAGGCCGACGATTCCGAGGGTGAGACTCACGAGGAACAGAGTCTACGCGGCGGTCCGGGTCACTCTTCCCGCGCCGTCGCCGAACGGCTGTCGCACTGCCTGCGCCGCCGCGCACCGGATGGGGTGGCGACGCAGGCTTCAGGCAACGTCAGGGAATCAGGACGACCTTGCCGAGATTGGCGCGGGCTTCGACGACGGCGTGCGCCGCGGTGGCGTCGTCGAGTGCGAATTCCGCATGGACGGCAGGGCGCAGCTGGCCCGAGGCGAAGTACTGCCAGAGCTCCTGTCGCCAGTGCTCGTACAGATTCGGGGAGTTCCTGGCGATCAGCGCGAGCTGGAAACCGGTCACCGATTTGGCTCCGACGAGCAGGTCGTAGGCCTGGATCGTGCCGCCGCCGGAGCTGTAAGCGACCAGCCGTCCGCCCGGTGCGAGTGCCGCGACGGCGGGGGTGAGCAGTTCGCCGCCGACCGCGTCGAGCGCGTAGTCGACGCGGTCGCCCCACGACTCCTGTCCGTATTCGACCACCTGGTCCGCGCCGAGATCACGCACGAAATCCGCCTTGGCGAGATCAGAGACCGCAGCGACCACCCGCGCCGCACCGCGCACCCGGGCCAGCTGAACAGCAAGGTGCCCGACGCCGCTCGCAGCAGCCGTAACCAGCGCGGCTTCCCCGTCCTTCGGGTTCGCGGCGTCGAGCGCACCCAAGGCGACGAGCCCGCTGCGCACCAGTGCGACAGCATCGACAGCGGAGGCGCCGTCGGGAATGGGTGACGCCATCGCCACCGACAACAGCGCGTAATCGGCATAACCGTGGCCGAACACCAGTCCGGTCACCCGGTAGCCGGGCGTGTATCCGGTGACACCCTCGCCGACCGCGACCACTTCGCCCGCGATCTCTCCGCCCAGCGCGATCGGCTCCCGCGGTTCACGCACCTTGCGGACCACCGGCAGAGTCACCCCGATCGCCTCGACCCGAACCAGAAGTTCACCCGGGCCCGGCGTCGGCGCCTCGACCGACACGACCTCGAGTACCTCCGGACCACCGCTGCGCTCGTATTGAACCCGCCGCATCACACCTCCAAAATGCTTAGAAGCGGTAACGGTAACCGGACAACAGTGTGTTTCCGCAGCGCCTCGGCGGCCCGAGTGCTCCATCTCACCATCGCTCGACATCGGCTGAGAGGCACGTTCGGGCCCCCGCTGCGCAGAGGTTCAGCTGCGCGACTCTCCGCCCGCGTCCGGACCGAGGGCCCGAGTGAGCGTCCGTGCGAGATTCCGTGCGAGCTCGTCCGGCGCGGGTGTCGCATCGGGTCCCGCTTCATAGAAACGCAGGAAGGCCTGATGGAAGCAGGCTCCGTCGAGGAGGGCCGCGACGGTGTCGACGTCGGCGGCCGAATCGACCCGACCGAGTTCCTGCTCGGCGCGCAGATAGCCGGCGATGCCCGCGATTGCACGACCGGGACCCGCGCCATGGCGATTCATCGAATCACGGTGTGCTGCCATCCGTTTCGGCTGCGCCAACAGGCCACCGAGCAGTGGCAGCGATTGCCGATAGAAGCTGAGTGCGCCGCGCGCCATCGCGGCGAGATTGTCTTCCACCGTGGCCGCACCCGGCTGCGGCCCGGCATCGATCGCACCCGGCATGCGATGCCGCAGGACATTGAGTATGAGGTCTTCTTTGTCGCTGAAGTGTTTGTAGAGCGCGGCTTCCGAATACCCTGCGGCCTTGGCGATCTCCTTGGTAGTCGCGAAGGCCACCCCACGGTTGCGCATGATCTCGGCGGCGGCGTCGAGGATCTGATCGCGCGTTCCCACGGTGCCTCCCGGTTGACAAGTTAGTAAGTACTCACCCATCCTAGGTTAGTAAATACTCACCAACTAGAAGGGCCCGTCATGCGACTCACGATTTTCGGAGCAACCGGACGCACCGGCGAACACCTTGTGCACCAAGCCCTGACGGCCGGGCACCAGGTGACCGTGGTAGTCCGCGGTGAGCACTCGATCCAGGACCATCCCCAGCTCCGTGTCGTGCCGGCCGACGTCATGGACCCCGGATCGCTCACGGAAGCGATCCGAGGTGCGGACGCGGTGCTCGACACCATCGGCTCCAGAGACAAAGGACCGACGAGTGTTGCGACCGACACCGCCCTGTCCATCACCAAGGCCATGGAATCGGTCGGCGTCCGCCGCATCGTCCTGGTCAGCAACAGCGCCAGAATCGCAGGGCCGGGCGACGACTGGTTCACCCGCTTCGTGGTCAAGCCGCTGATCCTGCGTCCGCTGCTGCGGCACAGCCTCGACGACATGGCCGCAGCCGAGCAAGCGGTGCGTGACACCGCGCTGGATTGGACGATCATCCGCGCACCCCAGCTCACCGACAAGCCGGCGAAGGGCTCCTACCGGACCGCAATCGAGCGCAATGTGACGTTCGGGATCAGAATCTCCAGGGCCGATCTCGCCACGTGCATGCTCGACGCAGCGGCCGACCCGCAGCTGATCCGCGCGCACATCAACGTCGCGAGCTGAGCGACAAACCCATCCTGTGGCGCCGCTCGGTTGGCATCGACGATCCGGCGGCGCGCCGATCACGAGTGACCCCGCCTGCCCGATGCACATGTACCAGAGCCCTTCGGGATGGCCGGTGCAGTTGCGGCAGGCACAGTTCCGCGTTGCGCTCTGACGGCAGGTTGCGGGAACCGGCGACGGGCGTAGCGTGACGTTCATGGAGCCGACCACCGGAGTGGTGACGGCACGACCGGCACCCGCGCTCGCGGCCTTCATCGACCGCTACGTCGGCTACCGCATGTCCGGGTTCGCGCCCGGACTGCATCGGGGACTGCCGTCGCGGCACATGACGTTCATCGTCGCCATCGGGCACACCATCGACGTTGTCGCGCAAACCGATCCGCGACAGACACCCGACAATTACGGCTGCGTGCTCAGCGGTCTGCAGGCCAGCAGTGCGACCATCGCCCACGACGGTTTTCAAGAGGGCGTGTCGATCGCTCTGACTCCACTGGGCTGTCGCACCCTGTTCGGCATGCCCGCGGGCGAACTCTGGAACATGTCGCTGGAATTCGCGGACGTGATCGGCCCGGCCGGGCGCCAACTGTGGGAGCAAATCCAGACATTGCGCGCCTGGCCGGATCGCTTCGCCGCGTGCGATCGCGCACTGACCGATCTGGCCTGCCATGATCGGGTGGTGACGCCCGAATTGACCTGGGCCTGGCGGACTTTGGTCGATACCGGCGGCACCGCGCCCATCGGTCCGCTGGCCGAGAAGATCGGCTGGAGTCGGCAGCACCTGGCCCGCCGTTTCGGCGCGGAGTTCGGCCTCGGCCCGAAGCTGGCCGCGCGGGTCGCCCGATTCGAACGTGCGCGACACATGATCGAACGCACGCCGTCCTTCGTGAGCATTGCCCAGGTCGCGGCCACCTGTGGCTACTACGACCAGGCCCACCTCAACCGCGACTTCGCGGACTTGGCCGGCTGCAGCCCGACTACCTGGCTGGCCGAGGAGATTCCATCCGTCCAAGACGACGCGGGGTTCGCCGGATGAGGCTGGAGACATGACAAATCCCACGACAGCAACCAGCACCACCCGCACCGCCACTGCGATCTGGCCCTGCCTGATCTTCCGTGACGCTCGCGCCATGTCCGCGTTCCTCGTCGAGGCCTTCGGCTTCGAGGAGACCGGCGTCTATGCCCGCGAGGACGACCCGTCGATCGTCGAACACGGCGAGCTGCGCTGGCCGCTCGGCGGCGGCATCATGTTCGGCTCTCACGGCCGCGACGACACTGTGTTCGGACAGCGCGCCCCCGGCAACGACTCCACCTACGTCGTCTGCGATAACCCCGACGACCTCTTCGCACGCGCGACCGCCGCGGGTGCCGAGGTGGTGCGCGGCCTGCGCGATGAGGACTACGGCTCCCGCGGCTTCACCGTCCGCGATCCCGAAGGCAATGTCTGGAGCTTCGGCACCTATTGGGGCGAGTAGATCGGCGACAAGCGCGGCCGGGTTCGCCTATGGACGCCCGGCCGCGTGGGCGCATCCTGAAGACGGTGCAGCTCGGGTGCGGGCAACGATCGATTGGCCGGTTTCACCAGGCGGGCATCGACTTTCGACCGAGGAAGGGCGTAACCAGCGCGATCGAGCAGAACTCAGCGGCCGCCGATTCCCGACTGTGCGATGCCGCTGACGAAGGACTTCTGCGCGATCGCGTAGATCACCAGCAGCGGGGCGAGCAGGACCATGGTGGCGGCCATCAGGATCGGCCATTGGGTGTGGTATTGGCCTTGCAATCGCACCAAACCCAAAGTGGCGGTGGCAATCTCGTTGCGCTGGATCATCACCAGCGGCCAGAGGAAGTCGTTCCAGACGCCGATCCAGGTGAGGACGGCCAGCACCATGAGGGCGGGGCGAGTGTGCGGGAGCAGGACGCGCCAGAAGACCTGCCAGGTGGTGCAACCGTCGATTATGGCCGCTTCCTCGAGCTCCGCGGGCAGGGTGCGGAAGAATTGGCGCATCATGTAGGTGCCGAACGCGCTGCCGAACAGGCCGGGCACGATCATCGCCCACGGGGTGTCCACCCAGCCGAACGCGCGCATGATCAGAAACTGCGGGATCACCGTGACGGTCAGCGGCACCATGAGGGTGCCGAGATAGGCGAGAAACAAGGCGTCCCGACCGCGAAATCGCAGGCGGGCGAAGGCATATCCGGCCAGAGCGCAGAAGAAGACCTGTCCCGCGGTGACGCACAGCGCATAGACCGTGGTGTTGAGCAACATCCGGCCCAGCGGCAGCAGATCGAAGATCTCGCGATAGTTCGACCATTGCGGTTGCGCGGGCAGCAGTGTCGGATCGGTGATCTCGCCGTCACGCTTCAGTGAGCCCGACAGCGCCCACAGGATCGGGGCGAGCGCGCACCAGGCGATACCTACCAGAGCAACATAGGTGAGGGTGCCCCGCAGCGTACGCCGGATGATTGCCCGCTGAACCCGACTGCCCCGGACAACGACACCGACCTCGGTGGCCGGCGCACAGGCGGACGCTTGCATCGGCGACTCCACTGCTTCAGCGCTGCGCTCTATCGATGATGCACGGCGAACAACCCGGTAGGCGTTCACAATTCGACCTCCTCGCGCCGCGCGAACCGCAACTGCACCAAGGTCACCACCAGCAGGATCGCGAAGATCACCCAGGCCAGCGCCGCCGCGTACCCGACCTCATAGAAGCTGAATGCGTTCTGGAACAGCATGATTCCGAGCAGGTAGGTGCCCGTCTCCGGCCCGCCGTTACCACCGGTCAGCGCATACGCCTGGTCGAAGGCCTGCACCGAGTTGATGATCGTGATGACGAAGACGAACGACAGCGGTCCGCGAATCAGCGGCACCGTGATCGACCAGAACCGGCGCAGCGCACCGGCCCCGTCGATCTTCGCCGCCTCGTACAACGTCTCCGGCACCCCCTGCATGGCGGCCAGCAGAATCACCGTCGCGAAAGGCACGCTCTTCCACACGGTCACGATGCTCAGCGACACCAGCGCCCAGTCCGGATCGATCAACCACGGCACCGGATCGATACCGACCCAGCCGAGCACGATGTTGAGCAGCCCGTCGTCACTGGTGAAAATGAACCGCCACACCACAGCCATGGCCACGGTGGAAGCCACCAACGGCAGAAACGCGATGGTCCGAAAGATGCCGATGCCCGCCAACTTTCGGTTGAGCACCGCGGCGACGCCCAACCCGATCACCACCGTCGGCACCAGCGTCAGCACCGTGAAAACCGCCGTATTCCGTAACGCGATGAGAAACAGCGGATCCGCCCCGAACAACCGCCGATAGTTCGCCAACCCCACGAAGCGGGGCGAACTGAACAAATCCCACGCGTGAAAGCTCAAATACAGCGAAAACCCCAACGGAAAAAGCAAAAACACCCCCACCGCCGCCAGGTTCGGCGCCACGAACAACCATCCCGCCCGCTCTCGCTGCCGGGCCAGCCGCCCGCGTTCGACGACTGGCACGGGGTGGTGAGCACTGGTCGACGGTTGCCGCCGCCCGGTGCCGCTCGACAGGCGCTCGCGCAGCGTGGTCATGTGGTGGGCTCCAGGAGGGCGTTGATGTCGGTGGTGAAGTCGCCGTCGAGGGCAGCCGCGGTGGCGGCGCCGCGCAGGACTCGGTTGCCGCCACGTTCGAGCAGGGCCGAAACCTTGCCCCAGGCGGGGGTGACCGGCAGGGGGCGGGAGCCGGCGGGGCCGCCGGTGAGGACTTCCAGGTTGCGGATTTCGCGGTGCGCGTCGGCGAAACCGCGCGAACCCATGGCCGATTTCAGGACGGGGACGAACAGACCCGAGGCGGCGATGATGGCCTGACCCACCGGGCCGGTCGCGAATTTGACGAATTCCCAGGCCTGTTCGATGCGCGGGCTGTCCGCCGCGATGGACAGACCGGTGCATCCCACATCGGTGATCGCGCCGGGACCACCATGGGGACCGACCGGCAGCACCGTGAGATCGACATCGAGGTCCTTCTTGCCGACGAATTCGGAGTACAGCCAGTGCCCGCCCATCATCATCCCGGCCTTGCCGCGCCGGAACAGGTCGGGCGCCGAAACCGATTGCTGGTCAGCGACTCTCGGCGCAACATGATGCCGCACCGCGAGATCGGCGTAGAACTGGAATCCCTCGGCGAACCGGGGATCGCCGAGATTGGTTCTGGTCGGCCCCACCGACGGCGTGAACCACTCCACCCCATTGTTCATGCCGAAGCAGGCCGCCGAGAAATACGGCACCCAGGCGTCGGTGAAGCCCCATTGCCGCGTTCGGCCCGAGGACTCACGATGGGTGAGAGCCTTTGTCGTGTCAAGGAATTCAGCGAAACTCCACGCCTCGGTCCAGCGGGCGGGCGGAGTTAGTCCGGCCTCGGCGAACAGCTGCCGGTTGTAATAGAGGAACACCCCGGACCACTGCTCGGGCAGCGCGTATTGCCCACCGGAATAGGTGAATGTGTCATACAGCGTCGGGAATCCGTCACTGCGCAGCGCGGCGGCGTGCTCGGCGTCGCGCTGGAGCAACGGGTTGAGGTCCAGGAGCACGCCACGCTCGGCGAGACTGGCGTAGAGCAGTTCCCAGGCCATGATGATGTCGGGACATTTGCCGCCCGCACAATAGGTGAGCATCTGCTGCAGCGCATCGGGCCCCGACACAATGGTGCGAATCTTGATGTCCGGGTGGGTTTTCTGGAATTCCTGAATGATCCGCTGCCGGACCCGCGCTTCCTGTGGCCGGGCGCCGAAGAAGAAGGTCAAGGCGTCGTCGTCGGCGCCACACCCGGTGGCGAGCAGCGGCGCGGCCAGGGCCGAAGCCAGCAGCGTGCGCCGGCGTAGCTGCCGAACCGGCGGGGTGGGTTGCGTTGAATCCAGCTGAGGTGGATGCATGGCGATCGAGACTAACCCTGGCCCATTCGGACGCAACGCATCGCGAACTGCCAGAAGTGGGGACACCGGGTGGGATACAGGTCAGCCCTCCTCGGGGCGGATGTAGCGCATCACGAACCGCATGGCAGCATACGTTCGGCAACACCGAGGTGATGGCCGACACACGAACAATATTTAACGTCGGCCGAAGGAGTCGGGAAACGCGCCCGCACGCCGTCACCGATCGGATACGTTGTCACGTGTTTCAGCAAGATCCTGCGCGTTTTACAGGAGAGTAGGGCGGATGGCGACAATCGAATATTTACGGACCGATCCCGAATTGCCGCCCGTCGGCGTTGTCGATCGGTCTCCGATAACCCCGGCCAAGAAGGCGGTGTTCGCCGTCATCGCGGTTCTCGGCGCGGTCGCGTGGGCCGTGGTCGCCATCGCACGAGGCGAGAACGTCAACGCCGTGTGGATCGTGATCGCGGCGGTCTGTAGCTACGTGATCGCTTTCCAGTTCTACTCGAGGCTCATCGAATACAAGATCACCAAGCCGCGCGACGACGTGGCAACGCCCGCTGAAGAACTGGAAAACGGCAAGGACTATATGCCGATGGACCGGCGGGTGCTCTTCGGACACCACTTCGCCGCCATCGCGGGCGCTGGTCCGCTGGTCGGTCCGGTGCTCGCCGCGCAAATGGGCTACCTGCCGGGCACGATCTGGATCATCGTCGGCGTCGTTTTCGCGGGTGCGGTGCAGGACTACCTGGTGCTGTGGGCCTCGTCGAAGCGCCGCGGCCGCTCGCTCGGGCAGATGGCCCGCGACGAGCTCGGCCCGATCGGCGGCGTCGCGGCGATCGTTGCGGTGCTGGTGATCATGATGATCCTGCTCGCGGTGCTCGGCATCGTCGTCGTGCAGGCGCTCGCCGCGGTCAAGGGCGCGGACGGCCAACTGCACGGTGGCAGCCCGTGGGGCGTGTTCTCGATCGGCATGACCATCCCGATCGCCCTTTTCATGGGCGTCTACCTACGGTACGTGCGACCGGGCCGGGTCGGTGAGGTCTCCGTCGTCGGGTTCGCGCTGTTGCTGCTCGCCATTATTTCCGGGCGCTGGGTCTCCGAGTCCGGTTGGGGCCGTGACCTGTTCACCCTGTCCGGCACCACCATCGCGTGGATGCTGATCCTCTATGGCTTCGTCGCCTCGGTGCTGCCGGTGTGGCTGCTGCTCGCACCGCGCGATTACCTGTCGACCTTCATGAAGATCGGCACCATCGGCCTGCTCGCCATCGGCATCGTGATCACCATGCCGGTGCTGAAGGCCCCCGCGGTGTCGGAGTTCGCGCACACCGGCAACGGTCCGTCCTTCGCGGGCAGCCTGTTCCCGTTCCTGTTCATCACCATCGCGTGTGGTGCGCTGTCGGGATTCCATTCCCTTGTCTCCTCCGGCACCACGCCCAAGCTGCTGGAGAAGCAGTCGCACGCGCGGATGATCGGCTACGGCGGCATGCTGATGGAGTCGTTCGTCGCGGTCATGGCGATCATCACCGCCAGCATCATCGACCAGCACCTGTACTTTGCGATGAACGCGGGCGCCGGGCTCACCGGCGGAACCGCCGACAAGGCGGCCGCCTACACCAATTCGCTCGGACTCAGCGGTGACCCCATCACCGGCGCTGAACTCACCAGGGCCGCGACCGAGGTCGGCGAGACCAGCATCGTCTCGCGCACCGGTGGCGCGCCGACGCTGGCGGTGGGTATGTCCCAGGTGATGTCGCAGTTCCTCGGCGGCTCCGGCATGAAGGCGTTCTGGTACCACTTCGCGATCATGTTCGAAGCGCTGTTCATCCTCACCACGATCGACGCGGGCACCCGTGTCGCGCGCTTCATGCTCTCGGACTCCCTCGGCAATCTCGGCGGCCCCGCCAAGAAGTTCAAGGACCCGTCGTGGCGGCCCGGCGCGTGGATCTGCTCGGCCGTCGTGGTCGCCGCATGGGGTTCGGTGCTGCTAATGGGTGTCACCGATCCACTGGGTGGCATCTACACGCTGTATCCGCTGTTCGGCATTTCCAACCAGCTGCTCGCGGCGATCGCGCTGACCGTTGTGCTGACCATTCTGATCAAGAAGGGCCTGGTCAAGTGGGCCTGGATCCCGGCGCTGCCGCTGATCTGGGATCTGACGGTGACCATGACCGCGTCCTGGCAGAAGATCTTCTCGGCCGATCCGAAGCTGGGATACTGGAAGCAGCACAATAACTACAGCACGGCCCGCGATGCCGGAAAGCTGTTGGCGCCTGCCAAGAATGTCGACGACATGGACAAGATCGTCCGCAACACGTTCATCCAGGGCAGTTTGTCGATCATCTTCGCGGTGCTCGTGTTGATCGTGGCGGTGGTCGGCGTCGTGGTCTGTGTGCGCGCGTGGCGGGCGGGCGGCGGCCCGAGCAGCGAATCACCGGAGGAACCATCGAAAATCTTCGCGCCACGTGGTTTCATCGCCACTCCCGCGGAGAAGGAAGTACAGAAGGAATGGGACGCCCTGATCGAATCGGGGCAGGTCCGCGCGCCGGGCGCCGCACACGCCCGAGGGCATTGACCGCATCCGACGCCCCGCGCTCCGGCCGGTCTCCACGACCGGCCGGAGCGCGGCTGCGCGCAGCCGCAACCGCCTGCGGCACTACGGTGCGCGCGCTCGGCTGGTGGTTCAACTCGGTTCTCGGCGGTCAGGACTATCAGCGCTATATCGCGCACCTGCGCCGAGCCCATCCCGGCTGCGAAATCCCCACCGAACGGGAGTACTGGCGTACCCGCCACGCCGACGCCGATCGCAACCCCAGCAACCGCTGCTGCTGAGCCCCCTAGGGGGTAGTGGCGGATTTCCGCTAGCGCACAACGAGGGTTGCTGCCATTGTGGTTGGGGTGACGATCACGGCATTGGATTTCGAGCGCTGCTATCGAGCGGTGTCCACCAAGGACCCACGATTCGACGGCCAGTTCTTCACGGCGGTGCGCACCACCGGAATCTATTGCCGCCCTTCGTGTCCGGCGATCACGCCGAAGCCGACCAATGTGACGTTCCTGCCGACGGCCGCGGCAGCACAGCAGGCCGGATATCGCGCATGCCGCCGCTGTCTGCCCGATGCCGCGCCGGGATCGCCGCTCTGGAACACCCGCGCCGATCTGGCCGCCCGAGCGATGCGGCTCATCGGTGACGGCGTCATCGAACGCGGCGGGGTGCCCGCGCTTGCCGCGACGCTCGGCTACTCGCAACGCCAGCTCACCCGGGTGCTCACCACCGAGCTCGGCGCCGGGCCGCTGGCCTTGGCGCGAGCGCACCGCGCACACACGGCCCGGCTGCTGATCCAGACCACGAGCATGCCGATGTCCGACATCGCCTTTGCCGCCGGATTCGCCAGTATCCGTCAGTTCAACGACACCGTGCGCGAAGTGTTCGCGGTCAGCCCCACCACCATGCGCACCGAGGCCCAGCGGGTGACGCGTTCGGGGAACGGTCAGGTGGTCGCGCCGACGAATGGTTCGCTGACACTGCGGTTGCCCTACCGGGAGCCGCTGGATCGGGCGTGGCTGGAGTGGTTCCTGTCTTCACATGTGGCCCCCGGGATGGAGCTGTGGGAGGACCGCGCCTACACGAGAAACCTGCGCACGCCGCACGGGCACGCAACGATCCGGCTGAGCTTCCAAAGCGACCATGTGCGCGCCGAACTGGCGCTGCACGATATGCGTGACCTGGCCCCGACTGTCGCGCGAGTGCGCCATCTGCTGGATCTGGACGCCGACCCGGTCGGCATCGATGAGGCGCTCGGTGTCGGTCCCGCTGCTCCGCCGACGGAGCCGAGCCGGGTGACCCGGTTGGACTACGAAACGGTGGCCTCGCGACGAGCGACAGCACACCGCCGCGACGCTGCGGAGTTCATACCCGACGGCGCCGACCTGCCCGACGCGGGGACCGCACCCGCACAGCACCCGTTCAATATCGGAGTGACCGTACGCACCACCGAGCACAGTCAGCCTGCCTTCACACCGGGAATCCGGGTGCCCGGCTGCCTGGATGGACCGGAGTTGTTGCTACGCACCATGATCGGGCAACAGATCTCGGTCTCCGCGGCCGCCACCCACACCGCGCGGTTGGTCGAGGCACTCGGCGAGCGCGTGGATGGACCGGTGCCGTTGCTCTTCCCGACTCCCGACGCGATCGCCGAACGCGGCGCGGAGGTACTGACCGGCCCTGCGCGGCGTGTCCGCTCGATCATCGGCGTCGCCGAGGCACTCGCCGCAGGCGAGCTAGTGCTGCACCAAGGCCGCACCGCAACGGATTTGCGCCGCGAACTCATAGGCCTCGACGGTGTCGGACCGTGGACCGCCGACTACGTCACCATGCGCCTGCTCGCCGACCCGGACATCCTGCTCGATACCGACCTGGTGGTACGGCAGGGCGCCGGCCTGCTCGGCCTCGACCTCACCGACACCTCCCGCTGGGCGCCGTGGCGTTCGTATCTGTCCATGCACCTGTGGAAGACGGCACTGGCGGGCCGTGGCACCAAGGCGGCGGCTCGTTCGAAGCCACGCACCAACTCCTGATCACCCCTGCCAACTCGAAAGCGAGTGCCCGATCGTGACCGCTGCGATTGCAATTCCCCGCGATACTGTCCAAACAGCAACCACCACAGCTGATTTCGCAATCACCGAAACGCCGATCGGCCCATTCACGGCACTGGTGGACGCCGACGGGGCGGTATTGGCCTCCGGCTGGACCGCCGACGCCGAGAACCTGCGCGGGCTGATCCACCCGAGCCTGCGGCCCGCCGAACTGCGCCACCGTGATTCGCTCGGCGAGGTGACCCGAGCGATCACCACCTATCACGACGGTGATCTGACGGCGATCGACGACATTCCCGTCCGCCAGCAATCCGGCGAATTCCTCGTACACGCGTGGGAAGTGCTGCGGACCGTCCCCGCGGGGAGCCCGATCACCTACACCGACTATGCCGTGATCTCCGGCCGCCCCAACGCCACCCGCGCGGCCGCCAACGCCTGCGCTCGCAACGCCGCCGCCCTCTTCGTCCCCTGCCATCGCATCTTCCGCATCGGTGGCGCTCTCGGCGGCTTCCGCTGGGGACTGGAGGTGAAGCGCTGGCTGCTCGACCACGAAAGCCCCACGCATCAGCTGGGACTGAGCAGTCTGCGGACCGACCCGAATTCCTGACAGCCGAACGCCGTGGCCGATATCGGCGTTTCCTGCACTCTGTCGGCGAAACATCGCGGCGGCGAACAAGGCGGTGCCGTGGTGGCCGATGGCTGAGCTCGTCGCCGGTGCCGAGAAAGAATCAGGCGACAGTAGTTTCGAGGCGGGAGCCTGCGCGGCCACGCAGGACGTGCAGGCGGCTCGGGATGCGTTGGCGCATTTCGTCGACATGGCTGACCACACCGACTACCCGGCCGCCGTCACGGAGTTCGTCCAATACGCCCATCACAGCATCGAGCGTGTCGGCGTCGAGGCCACCGAAACCTTCGTCGATGAAGAGGGTGTCCAGGACCAGGCCGCCCGACTCGGCGGCGACCGTGTCCGCCAGACCGAGCGCCAATGACAGTGAGGCCATGAAGGTTTCGCCACCGGAGAGAGTTTTCGCGGGACGAACAGCGCCGGTGTAGTCGTCACGGATATCGAGACCGAGGCCGCCGCGACGGCCACGCGGGCCGGCCTTGTCGGAGTGGACGAATTCGTAGCGGCCACCCGACATTCGGCGCAGCCGGACCGATCCGGCCAGCGCGACCTCCTCGAGGCGAGCGGCGAGCACGTAGGAGCGCAAGGACATTCGACGGTTGTTCTCGCCCCTGCCGGCGACCACCTCGGCCAGCGCGGCGAGTTCCTCGTGGGCACGCTGCACGGGGGCGATGCGCTCCACCGCAGCCCACAGCTGACCGCCGAGACGCTCCAACTGGCTCACCCGACGTGACGCCTCCGCGTGCGCGGCCACGGCGACGTTCAGCTCGGCCTGCGTGGCGGTCACCAACGCCTCCAGCTCCGCGAGATCGCCGGGTTCGGCCCTGGCCGCCGCTTGGATATCCGGTTCCGCGAGAACGGCTTCCGCGTGGGCACGAGCCCGGTCTGCGGTCACCAGCTCGGCTTCGATCTCGGCTTGCCGCTGCGCCGTGCGCGCGGCCGCCGTCACCACCCGCGCGTAGGCGGTCAGCATGGCCACGTCGTCGCGCCGCACGACGGCTGATTCGGATCCCGTACCGAGCGCACGTGCATCGACCGGTTCGCTATCTGCAGCCGAACTGTCGGTGTCGACGACGCCCGGCCGCGGATCCGACGATTCTCCGGCCACTGCGAAACCCGCTGCTATTGCGAGACTTTCGACGCGGTCGGCGACTGCGGCCACCTGTTCGGCGGCAGTCGCGGCGTCCTGGCGCGCGTCGCGCAGCGCGGTGGCGTCGGCGATCAGAGTATGCAGGCGGGCGCGGCGGCGATCAATCGTCTCGTCAGCACCGGCGGCAGCGCGCAGCCGGGCGGTGAGTTCGGCGAGGCGGGTGGTCGTGGCCGAGATGCCTGCGGCGACCGTGCTCCGGCGGGTGTCGGATCGGCGGAGTTCCTCGTGCAGGCGCAGTTCATCGGCCCGCAGGCAGGACAGCTCGGCCGTGAGGCCCTCGGACCGGCCCGCAAGTTCGGCGGCGTCCTCGTAGCGATCGGTGGCAGCGCGCAGCGTGGCGGCCAGTTCGACTCGGTCGGCATCGCCGCCGCGCGCGATCAGCGCCTCGATGTCGCGTTCCAAGGTGGTGATGTGCGACAGCACGCGGTCGCGGGCGTCCTCGGCGGCGCGTTCCGCTGCGGCCGCGGCATCCTCGGCATCCTTGGATACGGCGCTGGCAGCCGGCCGGGCGGGCGCGGGATGGTCGGCGGAGCCGCACACCGTGCACGGCTGTCCCTCCGAGAGCTGTCCGGCAAGTTCGGCGGCCATCCCCGCCAGCCGGCGCTCACGCAGGTCCAGCACCCGTTCCTTGGCGTCGTTGTGCGCGGTGCGGTTCGACTCGAATTCGATTCGCGCACGGTCGAGAGCGCTTCTGTGTCCGGCGATCTCGACGGCGGCGGCCGCCGCGATCTGCAGGCGTTCGCATTCGGCGGACAGCCCGGGCAGCGAAGCCGCGGCCTCGGTGGCCTCGCGCAGCCTGCCCTCGGTGGTGACGATTGATCCAGGGAGCTCTTCGCGCAGCCGAGTCAGCTCGCAGACCCGGGCGGTCAGCGTGGCGGCCTCGTCGTGCAGGCCGGACAGTTCAGTGGTCAGCGTGGTCGCTATGGCTGCGTCGGCGCCGACCTCGTCGAGCGCGCCGATCTGACCGCTCCACCGCCGAATGGCCGCATCGATATCGGCATCTGCGCCGACGATCGGGGACGCGTCGGCACCGGCCTCGATGGCAATCAGGTCGATCCCAGCGATATCGGCAGCCGCCGGTTCGACGAGCAGGCCGGCCAGTCGCGCGGCGACGCGCTGAGATTCGTCGGCCTTGCGGCGCGCGTGCATGACGGCGGCACGAGCCTCGCCGATCGCCTCGTCGACCGGCGCTGCGCGACGAGCTGATTCGAGTTCGGCTTGCAGATCAGCGCGGTGCACGGCAGCGCTGGTGTACTCGTCGAGCTGTTGTCGGGCGACTGCCATCCGGCGGCGCAGCTCGTGCACCCTGCGCTGCTGCTCGGCGAGCGTTCGCACACGCACCGAATCTTGTTGCCTACCTTCGGATTCCGCTGCGGCAGCCGCCAGTTCGGCACGGGCGGTGGCGAGCAGATCCTGCGACCACGACACCGCCTCCAGCGTCTCGACGGATTCGGCGCGGCCGAGTCCCACCGCACCTCGAATCTCGGCGATCAGTTGATTGATCCCGTCCTTGCTCGCCTCGACCTCGGCGGCCGACGCTCGACGCTTGTCGGCCAGCCACTGCTCGGCCGTGCCGAATCGTTCGGTGTCGAAGAGCTTTTCGAGCAGCTTCTCGCGATCCTCGTTGTCCGACCGCAGGAATCGCGCGAAATCACCCTGCGGCAGCAACACCACCTGGAAGAATTGTTCGGCACTCATACCGAGCAATCGGACGATTTCCTCGCCGATATCCGGTATGCGAGAGAGGTTCTGGCCCTGCCCGTCCAACCATTCCAACGTCGCTTTGGCCTGTTCGGTACGGACGCCGCTGCCACGCACCTTGGGCCGCTCGAACTCTGCGGTGCGCGTCAACCGCACTCGCCGCCCGCCGAGCGTCGCCTCCAAAACCACGCGCGGCGGCGTCTGCTCGGGCGCATGATCGGAATGCAACCGCTTTCCCTCGCCGCGTGCACCGGGCACCTTGTTGTACAGCGCGAACGCGATCGCATCCAGCACGGTGGTTTTGCCCGCACCGGTCTGGCCGTGCAGCAGGAACAACCCGTCCGCGCCGAGCGCGTCGAAGTCGACGACTGTTGTTTCGGCGAACGGGCCGAACGCGGTCATCTCGAGCCGGTGCAGTCTCACGCGACGGCCCCGACGCCCGGCAGCGCAGACTGATGTATCGCGGAGCGGAGCCGGTGGTCACCGCAGGCCGGCAACCTCGAGCCCGGCCACGTTGGTTCCGCGCCACCCGAGGTCACCCCATCCGCGTCCGACACGCGAAGCGGTGGCCCGGATCGCACCCCACCGGCGCGAGCGTCCGTGCTCACGCGGACAATTCCTGGATCGTGCCGCTCGTCGCCGTAACCGCGTCCGGTTCGGTGACCGCCGCGGCGAGAGCTCGTTCCAGCCACTGCATTTCGCCCGCCGTCGGCACACCACGGACATCGGCGAGGAAGCTCTGCGCTACATCGGTGTCGCGGCGGCCGTGCACTCGTTCACGGTAGCGCAGCTCCGGATTGCCCTCCGGGCGTGACCATTCCACGTGCACGGCATGCGGGAAGCGTTCGCGGAGCTTGCGCATCGCATCGACGGGGCGCGCGTGGTCGGTGAGGGTGGCCGAGACGTAATGGTCCTCGGCCGCGGTGTGCACCGGGTCGGCGAGCAGTTCGTCGAGAGTGCCGGTGAGCTTGCTCAGCCCGCGCACCAACGGCAGGTCGTGGCGGCGCACCGATTGCAGCCCTTCGGCATCCAGATCGATGATCCAGACGGCTTTGCGGTGGGAGTTCTCCGCGAACGAGTACGGCAGCGGCGAACCCGAGTAACGGACCGACTCCGACAGGGACTGTGGCGAATGCAGGTGACCGAGGGCAACGTAGTCGATGCCGTCGAATGCCGACATCGGCACCGTCTCCACCCCACCGACCGAAATGGATCGCTCCGAGCCGGTCGCTTCCCCACCGACGACGAATGCGTGCGCGAGCACCACCGTGCGCGTTCCCGGCCGCGCGGCGATATCGGCCCGTATCCGGCCCATGGCTGCGTCCAGGATCTCTGCATGCGAACGTGCCTGCGGCACACCGAGTTCGGCACGGGTGATCTCCGGCTCCAGGTAGGGGATCCCGTAGAAGGCGACCTCGCCGTGTCCGTCGGTCAGCAGTACCGGCCGGTCGGCATCGGCGACGGTGGTGCGCAGATACAGGCCGCCCGCGGCCGCGAAACTGGCTCCCGCGCCGAGGCGGGCGGGGGAATCATGGTTGCCAGCGGTCGCGACGATCTGCGCTCCGGCCGCGCGGATGGCCTCGAAACCTCGATTGCACACGGCAATCGCATCGGAGCTCGGGATGGACCTGTCGTACACGTCGCCCGGCACCACAACGACGTCCACCGACTCCGCGACCACCAGGTCGGCGATGGCAGCCAGCGACCGAGCTTGGTCGGTTAGGAGGTCGACCCCATGGAACGTGCGGCCGATGTGCCAGTCCGAGGTGTGCAACATCCGCATGCCGCGAAACCGTAGGCGAACCCACCGACAGACTCAATTATTTTTGGCCGCGCCTGCGGCGCGGCGTGTTCGCGGCCCCCTTGGTCTCGCTTCCGAGCGGCCGAGACTCGCGCCTTCGGCGCATGCGCTTCGGCCGCTCGGAAGCGAGACGGGCCGCGAACTCTAGTGCTCGATCTCGCTGCGCTCGGAAGGTGTCATCGTGCCGAGTGGGGGCGTCGGTAGCTGAGCTTGCGACTTTGGTCGATGCGCGTCGGTTGTTGTGAGGGGTGGGACGCGCCGCGAACGCTGGTGCTCGATCTCGCTGCGCTCGGAAGGTGTCATCGTGCCGAGTGAGGGCGTCGGTAGCTGAGCTTGCGACTTCGTGGATGCGCTGCGGCTGTGGAGGTGGGACGGGCCGCGGAGGCTGGTGCTTGGTCTTGTGCGACTCGGTTCTCGGTGGTTTCGGGTGTTGCTGGTCTGGGCTTCACTCGCACCCGGCGTGGTTTGCTGAGCTCGCCGCGGCAAGCATCTGCACACGCTGTCCGTGCGGTTCCGTGACTGTTTAGCGAGGTGCTGCTGCCTGGTAGCTCGGCGGATTCGTTTCTTGTCGGTGGAGTGCGGCACTATCTGCGCTATGACCGCACCGATGCTCGTCGCACTGATGCTGGTGTTCGCCGCGGGGGTCGGCCTCGGCTGGCTCGGGCATGCGGCGCGCGCGGGGCATCGGGCGACGGCCGCGGAGGCGAGATTATCGGCGGCCGCCGATAACGAACGGTTGCTACGGCAGTCGCTCACTGCGGCCAATGAGGATGCGGCGCGTAGGCATTCGCATGCCATCGGCGCCATGGTCGATCCGTTGCGCGAAGCGGTCGGCGCGCTGAATCAGCACATCCAGCAGGTCGAGCATCATCGCATCAATGCCTATTCCAGCCTGCGCGAACAGGTTGCGGGCATGCAGCGCACCTCGCATCAGCTCACCAGCCAGACCAGTCAGCTCGTCGCGGCGTTGCGCGCGCCGCAGGTGCGCGGGCGGTGGGGCGAGATCCAATTGGAGCGGGTGGTCGAGCTGGCAGGCATGAGCAGGCACTGTGATTTCGACACCCAGGTGACCAAGGCCACGCGCGGCGACGGAACTTCCGAACGAACCGCCATGGTCCGACCCGACCTGGTGGTCCACCTGGCGGGCAACCGGCAGATCATCGTGGACGCCAAGGTGCCGTTCACCGCCTATCTCGACGCAACCATGGCCGATGATCCCGACGTGCGCGCCGAACTGCTCGGCAGGCACGCCAAGCATCTGCGCTCCCACATCGATCAGCTGGCCGACAAGGCATATTGGACGGCATTCGATCCGACACCGGAGTTCGTCGTCTTGTTCGTGCCGGGTGACCCTTTCCTCGATGCCGCGCTGACCACGGATTCCGGACTGCTGGAGCACGCGTTCGGCCGCAACGTGATCCTCGCAACGCCGACGACATTGATCGCTTTGCTCCGCACGGTCGCGTTCAGCTGGCGTCAAGAGGCATTGTCTCGAGATATGGCAACCGTTCAGCAATTGGGTAGGGAGCTGTACGCCCGGCTCGGCATGACCGGCAAGCATCTGGATCGGCTCGGCGCGCAACTCGGTAAGGCCGTGGACGCTTTCAACTACACCGTCGCATCCGTGGAGTCGCGGGTGATGGTCACCGCACGCAAATTGCACGACCTGGAAATAGCTGAACGCGAGGTGCCAGCAATCCATCGTGTGGATTCCTGGCCGCGCGCGGTGGGCTTCGCCGACGCCGACGATTAGCCCGGACAATGGACGTGCCGTAACGCCACCGAGCGGGATGGCAGTTAGTGTTCATAGCGTGGCTGCTTCCCAACGTGTGCAATCCCGGGTGCCCGCGCCGCATCGTTCGATCCTGCCGTCGGTCCCGGGCATCCCGGCCGGCGCAGCGGTCCTGATCGCGGTCGCCAGCACGTTTCTGGGGTTCCTTATCGATGCCAGCGGCGAGGGCGGCGAGCTGACCGGCACCTTTGCCACGCTGTATGTGGTCGGCTGCGTGATCGCGGTACTCGCCGTGCGCTACCGCGGCCTGTTCACCACGATGGTGTTGCCGCCGCTGCTGCTGTTCGTTTCGGTGCCGCTGGCCTATCAGCAACTGACCGGGCGCGAATCGACCTCGATCAAGGACATCCTGCTCAATCTGGCGATCCCGTTGGTGAACAGGTTCCCAACGATGGCAATTGCCACGCTGCTCGTGCTAGCGATCGGCGCGGGCCGGATCCTGCTGCACCGGCGCGAAGCAACCTCCGAGCGCACCGACGAGTCCAGGCGCGGCACGAGCTGGGGCCGCAGCGCACCGAAACGCCCACGGACCGGTACGTCCGCGGGCACCCTGGCCGAATCCGCTCGCCGCCGGGTCAAGCGCGCCGAGCCCGAACCCGACGACCTCGACGACCTCGACGCCGATGAAGCATCGCCGCGAATCCGCAAACGCGCCGGCGGGCAAGTGGCCGATACGCCGCCGCGGCTGGCCGCCACCGCCGCGGAACCCGGGGCCGACGACCGTCCCACCGCAAAATATCCCCGCGGCAACCGTGGCCCCGCCCGGCCTACTGCCGCGATGCCGCGCGCAGGCGCCGAGCCGAACCGCAGGTCGGGAGCTCGTGGGCGCGCCGAGCTACCGCCGCCGCATCCGCAGCCCAATGTCCGCTACCGCGAACGTGATTCGAGCAGGACCGAACGGCGCAAGCCGGAGAACCTGTAGTTACGAC
The DNA here is from genome assembly GCF_045208035.1 of Nocardia sp. NBC_01009. Taxonomy (NCBI): domain Bacteria; kingdom Bacillati; phylum Actinomycetota; class Actinomycetes; order Mycobacteriales; family Nocardiaceae; genus Nocardia; species Nocardia sp. NBC_01009. Next base: position 8,176,281 of record NZ_CP108695.1, read on the forward strand.
CGTGCCCGGGCGCCTATTACGGCCCCGGGCAACAGCGATCAGTGCGACAGTGCTCAGTTCCGAGTGGTGCGCAACTCCCGCGGCAACGCGAACACCAGCGTCTCATTAGCGGTGGTGACGGGCTGAACATCGGCGAAGCCGTGCTCGGCCAGCATGTCCAGCACACCGCGGACCAGGATTTCCGGCACCGAAGCGCCGGAGGTGATGCCGACCGTCCGCACCCCCTCCAGCCACGCCGGATCCACTTCACGGGCGTAGTCGACCAGGTAGGAAGCCTTGGCGCCGGCGCCGAGAGCCACCTCGACCAGCCGCACCGAGTTCGACGAATTGCGCGAGCCGACCACGATCACCAGATCGCACTCCGGCGCCATCGCCTTGACCGCGACCTGACGGTTCTGGGTGGCGTAGCAGATGTCGTCGCTCGGCGGATCCTGCAGCGAGGGGAACCGCTCGCGCAGCCGCTTGACCGTCTCCATCGTCTCGTCGACGCTGAGCGTGGTCTGCGACAGCCAGATGACCTTGGACTCGTCGCGGACTGTGACGCGATCCACCGAATCGGGACCGTCCACCAGCTGCACATGGTCGGGGGCCTCCCCCGCGGTGCCCTCGACTTCCTCGTGGCCTTCGTGGCCGATCAGCAGGATGTCGTAGTCGTCGCGGGCGAAGCGCTTGGCTTCCTGATGCACCTTGGTCACCAACGGGCAGGTCGCATCGATGGTGTGCAGATTGCGGGCTGCCGCCGACTCGTGCACCGCGGGCGAGACACCGTGCGCCGAGAACACCACGACCGCGCCCTCCGGCACCTCGTCGGTCTCGTCGACGAAGACAACGCCCTGCTCACGCAGTGTTTCCACGACATGCCGGTTGTGCACGATCTCCTTGCGCACATAGATCGGCGCACCGTGCTTCTCTAGGCTCTTCTCCACCGTTTCCACCGCGCGGTCCACGCCGGCGCAGTACCCACGAGGCTCCGCGAGTAGCACTCGCTTTCCGCCGTCGGCATCGGCAGATCCGGAACCGGCCGAGCGGGCGATTCCGAGGTTCAAGGATATGGCCGAAGACATGCCGTTCAGCTTACGTGCGCCGGACGAATCGATCAGCGGCCGGTCACCGCCGCGACGCCATGGTGCGGAACAATATGGGTGACGTCCGGACATCCGTCTGGGACGAATTGGCCGGAATGGTGGTGGATGACGGTGCCGGACGGTGACACATACGCATCTGTTCTTTGCATAACAACCCGCTTCGGGCAGGCTAGGACCATGTTCCGACCACCATTCCTGGCCCGCGTCGCCGCCGGTGCGGCCGTTTATGCCATCGAAGAAACCCGTCGGCTACCCACGGCGGCAATGAATCTCCCGATCACCGCGATCAGCCAGATGTTGCAGACCACGATGCACATCCAACAGTTCGTGACCAGCCTCGCTCTCAAGGGCGACGCGGTCTTCGAGCAGTTCACCAATAGCCCCGTGGAACAACCCGAGTGGGCCACGTTCGACGAGGACGCGGCACCTGAGCAAACCCTCGGCTCCGATACCCCCGCCACCGCACGATCCAGCCGTTTCGACCTGTACACCGCCGAGGAACCCACCGAATATCGGTCCAACGGCCACAGCTCCGCCGTGCAGACCCTCATCGAACCGGAAACCGCCGAGCAGGAAACCGCTGCCCCCGACACCGACGAGCCCGAGCCGGAGCCGGAGATCACCGAACCGGAAGTCGCCACCCGCTACGACTACGCCAACATGACCCTGGCCCAGCTACGTGCCCGCCTGCGCATGCTGACCGTCGAGGATCTGACCGCGCTGCTGGATTACGAGCAGCAGACTCGCGCCCGCGCGCCGTTCATCACCATGCTGACGAACCGGATCGCCACCGTGCGGGCCCAGTGACCGAACCCCCGACGTCTTCGTCGACGGTTGGCCGGGTGTCCTCCGGCCAACCCGACCGTCCGGCCGATTCGGCCAAAGCCACGCCGGCCAATTCCGCCGAGCAACCGTGGCCGGTGCGTTCGGTGGCCATCAAGGTCGCGCAATGGATCGATCGGCTCGGCAGTATCTGGGTCGAGGGCCAGATCACCCAGATCAATCTGCGCCCCGGCACCCGCACCGCGTTCCTGGTTTTGCGCGATCCCTCCGCCGACATGTCGTTGTCGGTGACCTGCGACCCCGACCTGATCCGCACATCGCCTGTCCCGCTGCAAGAAGGCAGCAGGGTGGTGGTCTACGGCAAGCTTTCGTTCTTCACCGGCCGCGGCACAGTGTCGTTGCGCGTCATCGAGATTCGCCCGGTCGGCATCGGTGAGCTGCTGGCCCGCATCGAACGCCTGAAGGCGCTGCTCGCCGCCGAGGGCCTGTTCGATCCCCGGCTGAAGCGACCGATCCCATTCCTGCCCAAGACCGTCGGGCTCATCACCGGCCGGGCCAGCGCCGCCGAGCGAGATGTCCTCACCGTGGCCCGCAATCGTTGGCCCGCAGTGCATTTCGAGATCCGCAATACCGCGGTGCAGGGCCCGACCGCGGTGCCGCAAATGCTGGAGGCGCTGGCCGAGCTCGACCGCGACCCAGCCGTCGAGGTGATTGTGCTCGCCCGCGGCGGCGGCAGCGTCGAGGATCTGCTGGCCTTCTCCGACGAGGCCCTGTGCCGCGCGATCGTCGCCGCGACCACCCCGATCGTCAGCGCAATCGGCCACGAACCCGACAACCCGCTCAGTGATCTGGTCGCCGACCTGCGCGCGGCCACCCCCACCGACGCCGCCAAGCGCATCGTGCCCGATGCCGCCGCCGAGCTGGCCGGTGTGCGCGATATGCGAGCCCGCTCGGCTGCCGCGCTGCGCGGCTGGGTCGACCGCGAAACCAGGGCGCTGGTGCAGCTGCGTTCCCGGCCGGTACTCGCCGATCCACTGCGCGAACTCGAACGCCGCTACGAAGAAGTCGAACGACTGCGCACTGCCACCAGGCGCACCGCCGAACATCTGATCCGCACCGAAGCCACGGCAACGCGCCATCTACGCGAGAAGTTGACCGCGGTAGGCCCGGCCGCGACGCTGGCCCGTGGCTACGCTGTCGTGCAGCGCGTGAACGGCAAGGAGCGGCATGTAGTGCGCTCGATCGACGACGCGCCCGCGGGCAGTCAGCTGCGTATCCGCGTCGCCGACGGCGCCGTGACCGCCGCCGCGCTCGGCACCCAACAGCTCGGCACCCGAACAGTGGGCGCCGAGCCCACCGAAAACACCGAAGCAGGGAGGAAATGACCGTGGCCGACTCCGGCAAGGACGCCGACACCGAGCTGGCCGAGATCGCCACCTTCGGCTATGAACGCGCCCGCGACGAACTGGTCAACGTCGTGAAAATGCTCGAGCAGGGCGGTATGGACCTCGACGATTCGCTCGCGCTGTGGGAGCGCGGCGAGGCACTCGCCAACCGCTGCGAGGAACATCTCGCCGGCGCACGCAAGCGCGTCGAGGACGCTTTGTCCCGATCCGAGGCCGAGTCCGAATAAGCCCGAGGAGCAGTAATGACCATTCGTCGCGCCACCCCCGACATCCGCACCGACGACATGGAGAGCAGCCGCGAGTTCTACAAGCTGCTCGGCTTCGAAGAGGCGATGGATCTCGGCTGGGTGGTGACGATGGCCTCGCCCTCCAACCCGACCGCCCAGGTCTTGCTCGTCGGCCCGGAAGCCGAACAGCGGCAACCCGATATGAGCGTCGAGGTCGACGATGTCGATGCCGTGCACGACGATATGGTCGCCGCGGGCGCCGACATCGTGTACGCACTGCGCGACGAACCATGGGGCGTGCGCCGCTTTTTCGTCCGCGACCCGAGCGGCACCATCGTCAACGTGGTGAACCACCGCTGACGGGCCGTTCCCGCTCGACCCGCACTCCCCGCATCGTCGGCCCACCCTCGCCATCCGGTGTGCACCGGGCAGCGCGACCGGCGCGCGGTTCGAGTGGTGCACACCCGCCCCACACGCCGGTCTCAGCGATCAGTCCGCCGCGATAATGCGGAAGCGGGCCTTATCGTCTGCTGTACCCCAGTGCTGGAATCCGGCCTTCTCCAGCACGCGAATCGAGGCCGGGTTCGACAGCTCCACATTCGCGTATACGGTGTGCACTTCTGTTGTGGTCAGCGCGAATTCGGCGAGGGCGCTGGTCGACTCGGTCGCGTACCCGCGACCCTGCCGCGAGCCGACGACGCCGTATCCGATCTCCAGCGCACCGTCCACCGGCGGCCAGAACAGGCCGAGCGAGCCGACGACGAGGCCGGTTTCGCATTCGATGATCTGGCGGTGGCCGTACTCGGTCAACCAGCCGGGATGCTCCGCGACGAGGGAGACGATGACGCGGTCGCCCTCGGCGGGGAAGTCCTCGGCCCAGTGGGCGAGTCGGCGGCCGTCCAGTACGGCGGCCACCTCATCGGCGGTCCACGATCGCAGCATGAGGCGATCGGTGATCAAGTCGGAATCGGCGGTCGAGAAATGGCGAGACATGGGGACACTCCTGACTATCGGAAGAGTCCGGCCGGCAAGTGAATTCGAGATTCAGCAGCGAGCAGACCGGATGCGGACGTGCGGAAGACAGCTACCGACAGCCATATTCATCAACCTCCGCCCGACCCGGTCCTCGCGTATCTCGCGCCACGGCAACCGTAGCGACCACACTCGGTTCGCGGCAACGTGCACAACTACCAGCAACACCAGCGGGGGTGACGCCTCGGCGCTCCAGCACCCCCGCGCCTCAGCGCTCAGCGCCTCAATGCTCAGCGAACCCAGCGCCTCAATGGCTCAGCGAACTCAGCGACTCAATGCTCAGTGACCTCAGCGACTCAATGGCTCAGCGCTTCAGTGGCTCCGCGGCGGCGACGGCAGCGGCCAGTGTCCGGAAAGCGGCCTCGTTGCCCGCGCCGGTGACGAGCACGCGCGACCGACCGAGATCGGCGATCCACGCCGACTCTTCACCGGGCTCGGCGTAGACGACCCACTTCTGGTCGCCGACCTGTTCGGCGCCGCTGGCGTAGCGCGAGCCCAGCACGAAACGGGACAGCGACTCCTCGGTCGCACTGCTCTGGCTCATGCGCATGTAGGTGCCCTGCGGGGTGAGGTACCCCACTGTGCTGACCGGTCCGCCGCCGTTGCTCGTGATGGTGTCGCGGCTGCCGGAGTTGGGCGTCCAACCCGCGGGCAGGCTCGGATTCCGGATCGGGAAGGGCAGGGTGCGGGCGTCCGCGGTCAGCGCGGCGGTGACGTCGAAGTGCGGGATCTGCCCTTGCGTCGGGCCCTTGGCCGCGAAACTGCACTGGCTTGCCAACCCGGCGAAAACCACGGCGATCAGCACCAACGGGAGCAGCGACCAGAGCAGATCCCGGTAGTCGTTGAGAATGCGCGGCTTTTGGTACGACACGCTCCCAGTATCCACGCACCACCCAGCAGGCTCGACCACAGGTGGCCCGGGGCCGGTACGGGTGTACCTGATCGGGAACGTCCACGCTTCTGAGACAATCACTCCTAGCAACGACCGTAGGAGGCACACCGTAATGACGGCATCTTCGCCCGCACCCAGCCGCCGCGAGGCGCCGGACCGCAACCTCGCGCTCGAACTGGTCCGGGTCACCGAGGCCGGTGCGATGGCCGCGGGTCGCTGGGTCGGCCGTGGTGACAAGGAGGGTGGCGACGGCGCGGCCGTCGACGCCATGCGGCAGCTGGTCAGCTCCGTTTCCATGCGCGGCGTGGTGGTCATCGGCGAGGGCGAGAAGGACGAAGCGCCGATGCTGTACAACGGTGAGCTGGTCGGCGACGGCACCGGTCCCGAGGTGGACTTCGCGGTCGACCCGGTTGACGGCACCACACTGATGTCGAAGGGCTCGCCGGGCGCCATCGCCGTGCTCGCGGTCGCCGATCGCGGCGCGATGTTCGATCCGTCCGCGGTGTTCTACATGCGCAAGATCGCGGTCGGCCCCGACGCCGCCCACGTGATCGATATCTCCGCACCGATCGGCGAGAACATCCGCAGGGTCGCGAAGGCCAAGGGCCTCCTGAAGTCCGACCTGACCGTGTGCATCCTGGACCGGCCTCGGCACGCCGAGCTGATCCAGGAGGTCCGCGACGCGGGCGCTCGTATCCGGCTGATCTCCGACGGCGACGTCGCGGGCGCCATTGCCGCCGCGCGACCCGATTCCGGAACCGACATCCTGGTCGGCATCGGCGGCACCCCCGAGGGCATCATCGCCGCCGCCGCCATGCGCTGTATGGGCGGTGAACTACAGGGCATGCTCGCGCCCACCGACGACGCCGAGCGGCAGAAGGCGCTCGACGCCGGACACGATCTGGACCGGGTGCTGACCACCGAGGATCTGGTGGCAGGCGACAACGTCTTCTTCTGCGCCACCGGCGTCACCGACGGCGACCTGCTGCGCGGCGTCCGCTACTACGGCGGCGGCGCATCCACCCAGTCGATCGTCATGCGCTCCAAGTCGGGCACCGTCCGCATGATCGACGCGTACCACCGCCTCACCAAGCTGCGCGAATACTCCTCGGTCGACTTCATCGGCGACGAGGACGCAATCCCCCCGCTACCGTAACGGGCGGCTGACTTCGATCACCCCTGGACCGTCGACCACTCCCCCATGTGGTCGGCGGTCCAGTCGCATTCGCCCTGCGCACACGGCCGACCCGAAATCGCCGCACAACCACCCCACCCTCTCGGCACGATGACACCTTCCGAGCGCAGCGAGACCCAGCACCAGCGTTCTCGGCGCGTCCCACCCCTCACAACAACCGACGGCATCGACCAAAGTCGCAAACTCAGCTGCCAACGCCCCCACTCGGCACGATGACACCTTTCCGAGCGCAGCAAGACCCAGCACCAGCGTTCGCGGCCCGTCCTACCTCCAGAACAGCCGACGCGCATCGACCAAAGTCGCAAGTCCAGCGACCAACGCCCCCACTCGGCACGATGACACCTTTCCGAGCGCAGCAAGCCCGAACGCCAGCGTTCGCGGCCCGTCCCACCTCCAGAACAACTGACGCGCATCGACCAAAGTCGCAAGTCCAGCTACCAACGCCCCCACTCGGCACGATGATGTCTTCCGAGCGCAGCGAGACCGAGCACTAGAGTTCGCGGCCCGGCTCGCGTCCGAGCGGCCGAAGCGCATGCGCCGCAGGCGCGAGTCTCGGCCGCTCGGACGCGAGCCTAAGGGGGCCGCGAACACGCAGCGCCGAAGGCGCTGCAAATCAAACACAGCTAGGGTCGATTTATGACGACCGAGGAGACGCAGTACCGCATCGAACACGACACCATGGGCGAGGTCCGCGTCCCCGTGCACGCGTTGTGGCGGGCGCAAACCCAACGGGCCGTGGAGAACTTTCCGATCAGCGGACGCGGCCTGGAGCGTGCGCAGATTCGCGCGCTCGGCCTGTTGAAGGCAGCGTGCGCCGAGGTGAACCGCGATCTGGGTCTGCTCGATGCCACCAAGGCCGACGCGATCATCGCCGCGGCCGTGGAGATCGCCGAGGGCAAGCATGACGACCAGTTCCCGATCGATGTCTTCCAGACCGGTTCCGGCACCAGCTCGAATATGAACGCCAACGAGGTGATCGCCTCGATCGCCAAGGCCAACGGCGTCATCGTGCACCCCAACGACGACGTGAACATGTCCCAGTCGTCCAACGACACCTTCCCCACCGCAACGCATCTGGCCGCCACCGAGGGCGCCATCAAAGATCTGATTCCGGCGCTGGATCATTTGCGGCTTGCGCTGCTGGACAAGTCGACCGAATGGCGCACGGTGGTGAAGTCCGGGCGCACCCATCTGATGGACGCGGTACCGGTCACCCTCGGCCAGGAATTCGGCGGCTACACCCGCCAGGTCGCGGCGGGCATCGAGCGCATCATGGCGGTGTTGCCGCGCTTGGGTGAGCTGCCCATCGGCGGCACCGCGGTCGGCACCGGCCTCAATGCACCGGACGGTTTCGGCACGAAAGTCGTTGCGGAACTGGTGCGCTCGACCGGCCTCGATGCACTGTCGGAGGCGGAGGATCACTTCGAGGCGCAGGCCGCGCGCGATGGCCTGGTCGAGGCTTCCGGCGCGCTGCGCACTGTCGCGGTCAGTCTCACCAAGATCGCCAACGATATCCGCTGGATGGGTTCCGGCCCGCTCACCGGCCTCGGTGAACTGCAGCTGCCCGATCTGCAGCCCGGCAGCTCGATCATGCCGGGCAAGGTGAATCCGGTGCTGCCCGAGGCGGTTACGCAGGTCGCCGCGCAGGTGATCGGCAACGACGCGACCGTCGCGTTCTCCGGCGCGAGCGGTGCGTTCGAACTGAACGTCTACATCCCGGTGATGGCACGCAATCTGCTGGAGTCGATCCGCTTGCTCGCCAATGTCTCCCGGCTGTTCGCCGACAAGTGCATCCGCGGCCTGGTCGCGAACGAGGACCACCTGCGCACCCTGGCCGAATCGTCCCCGTCCATCGTGACGCCGCTGAATTCGGCGATCGGCTACGAAGAGGCGGCTGCCGTCGCGAAAGAGGCGCTGAAACAGCGTAAGACGATTCGGCAGACGGTCATCGACCGTGGCCTCATCGACGAAAAGCTGACAGAGCAAGAACTCGACCGCCGACTCGACGTGTTGTCGATGGCGAAGGTGAAGGACGGACAGCAAGCGTCCGGCAGCGAATAGCCCCTCAGCGCCACAAAAAAAACCGGCCGGTGCACGTGTCCGTGCACCGGCCGGCGGCAATTCATTCGCGTTATCCGCGACAGCCCGAATCAGGCAAGCGACTCGGCACGAGCCTTTTCGCCTTCGTCACCGAGATCGGTCCGTTCGAACACGTTCCACCGGGCCAGCAGCGGAGCGAAAACCAGCTCGCCCTCCTTGGCCGGGTCGTAGATGCCTGCGTCGGCCAGCAGGTCGTCGCTGCTGCGCCCGTCGGGCAGCGTCACCGTCGGCACGTGGAAGCTCGCCACACTGTCGGCGATGGCACGCATCGTCTGGTCGGGCGCGATGTCGAAGGCGGCAGCGATCAGGTTGGCGAAAAGGACGGACTGCAACTCGTCGTCGGCCGCAATGCGCTCGGCCATGACGGTGACCATCTTGTTCTCGCCGAGGGCCGCGGTGTTGCGATGCCGGATCGCGGCGGCCGATTCCTCGAACGCGCAGGTGGCCAGCACGTCGAGCAGGTGCAGCGCGGGACGGCGGAAGCCCTTGGTCATGTGGTCCATCCGCAACCGCTCCAACTCGATCGGATCGACCGAGCGGGTGACCATGAGGTAGTTGCGGATCATGATCTCGTGGCGGTTTTCCTCGGCCGTCCACCGGCCGACCCAGCGCCACCACGAACCGGTGCGCAGGTACTTGCCGATCTCACGGTGGTACGAGGGCAGGTTGTCGGCGATCAGCACGCTGACGGTCAACGCCAGCTTGGCGGTCTCGCTGAGCTCGGATTGCTCCGGCTCCCAATCGATGCCGCCGAGGAAGCCGAAGTTCCGGCCGTTGTCCCACGGCACGTAGTCGTGCGGCTGCCAGCCGTCTGCGGCTTCGATGTGACGACGCAGATTCAGTTCCACCTCGTCCGCAAGCGCTTGCAGAAGCTCGCGGTCGGTCAAGAGATTTTGCACTCACACAACCTAGCTGCTGGGCCCGCGGCGCGGGCATCGACAGATGAGAAACAGGGATGGAGACCGGCGTCCGGCAACGTGCGCGCACGGCCCCGGACGCCGCGGCCGATCAGGCCTTGGGCGTGACTGTAGTCTTGCCGTCCACCCACGTGATCGTGCCCCCGCTGAAATCGCTCTCCTTGCCGCCCGCGATGTCCTGCTCGTCGCTGGTCGGGTAGCCGAGCTTGCCGTTGGCGCCGCCGTTGTCTTCCCACGCCTTGCGAATCTCGCCCCACACGATGTGCGAGCCGGTGTCCTTGCTCCAGAAGATGGTGCCGCCGGTGAAGTCCTGGTACTTACCGTCGTTGGGCGCAGTCTCCAGTGCCTCCAGCGGGGCACCGAGCGGACCGGTCGGACCACCTGTCGCGGTGTACTTTTCGAGGATCTCGCCGGCAACGGCGATGTCGCCACCCTGCGTAGCGATCTTGGTTTCCTCCACGGCGCCCGCGGTGTGCTCCTCCTCCATGTGCCCCATGGGCATCGAGGGCATCGAGGTGGTCGTCATCGAAGCGGGCTTCGAGTCTTTGTCGTCATCCTTGCTGCAGCCCGCGGCAAGCAGCAATGCGCCCGCCGCGAGCACCACAGTGAGACCAGCCGTTCGTCGAGCGAAGTGGTGCATTTCCATCCTCTCGAAAGTGGCTACCGGCGACACCGCGGACGCGGTGACGTCGGCCGTAGCCTAGGCCGCTGTCCGGCAACGACCCGGCGAATCGGTGACCGACTCGCCGGGTCGTTGCTGAACACGTATCGCGGCGGATATTACCCATTCGATTGTGAGATGAAACACACTCTGAATAGTTGCTGACTATTCAGGCGCCGCACGGGGTTTGCCGGGCTATGCGCTCGGGCCGTACTCCTCCAGCATCTCGGTCACCAGCGCGGCGATCGGCGACCGCTCGCTACGGGTGAGGGTGATGTGCGCGAAAAGCGGGTGCCCCTTGAGCTTTTCGATCACCGCGGCGACACCGTCGTGCCTGCCGACGCGCAGGTTGTCGCGCTGTGCCACATCGTGGGTGAGCACCACCCGTGATCCCGTGCCCAGTCGGCTGAGCACGGTGAGCAGCACATTGCGTTCCAACGATTGCGCCTCGTCCACGATCACGAACGAATCGTGCAGCGAACGACCGCGAATGTGGGTGAGCGGCAATACCTCCAGCATGTCGCGGCTGAGCACCTCCTCCATCACCTCGCGACTCGCCAACCCGTCGAGGGTGTCGAAAACGGCCTGCGCCCACGGGCCCATCTTCTCGCTCTCGGAGCCGGGCAGGTAGCCGAGGTCCTGTCCACCCACGGCATACAGCGGCCGGAACACCACCACCTTGCGCTGGGTGCGGCGCTCGAGCACCGCCTCCAAACCCGCGGTGAGCGCCAGCGCCGACTTGCCGGTGCCCGCTCGGCCACCGAGCGAGATGATGCCGATGCTCTCGTCGAGCAGCAGATCGAGGGCGATGCGCTGCTCGGCCGAGCGGCCATGCAATCCGAACGCCTCGCGCTCGCGCACCAACTGCACCCGTTTGTCGGGAGTCACCCGGCCGAGCGCGCTGGAGCTGGAGCCGAGCAGCCGAATTCCGGTGTGGCACGGCAGTTCCTTGGCATCATCCAGATCGATCACACTCTCGGAGTACAGCCGGTCGATCTGAGCGGAGTTGACATCCAGCTCTACCATCCCGGACCAGCCGGAGGTGACCACGTCCTGGGCGTGGTACTCATCGGCCTGCAATCCCACCGCACTCGCCTTGACGCGCAAGGGAATGTCCTTGGAGACCAGCACCACGGCGCGGCCCTCCGCCGCGAGATTGAGGGCACAGGCCAGGATTCGGGAATCATTGGTGTCGGTGCGGAACCCGACCGGAAGTACCGCTGGGTCGGTGTGGTTCAGTTCCACCTGCAGCGTTCCACCCTCGGTGCCGATCGGCACCTGCTGATCCAGCCTGCCGTGCTGCAGGCGTAGATCGTCCAGGTTGCGCAGGGCTTCCCGCGCGAACCAGCCCAGTTCGTGATGGTGTCGTTTGCCTTCGAGCTCGCTGATGACAACCAGCGGTAGGACGACATCGTGCTCGCCGAACCTGGTGAAAGCCCAGGGATCCGACAGCAACACCGAAGTGTCGATCACAAAGGTCCTGGCACCGGAACTGTGGGAATGCATGGGGCGGGCCCCCTTGGTGTCCGAAGAGACAGCGGCGGAATCCTTATTTTTCGCGGAGCGGGAATGCGCCGAGGGAGCGGGAACGGAGCGTGCAGCAGTCACGGTGGGCTCCTTTGTGTCCGCGCGGCACCCGCACAGACGATCTCGCTGGACCGGTCCGTCCTGATGGATCCGACGTGAGTCAGATGCCACGAGGGCCGGGTGCCGGCCCCCTCGTACTGAATAGCTCAGTCACGGTCAGGACCTCCCGTGCGAGTCACACCGACGCGACCCGCACCACCGACGCTACCGCCGACCGAGATTCCTCGCTCCCGGACCGGAAGGCGTGTCCGTGAATTTGTCGTTAACCCGAGCTCACGGGAACATCCGGCGCCCAAGGGTTAGAGTCGCAGACATGGCCGGTTACGAGGATCTGGAGAAGCTGTCGTCCAAGGAGTTGCACGACAGGGCGGTAAAATTGGCGGTGCGTCACGGAGACGTGAAGTACCTGTGGCGATTGCTCACCTCGATCCCCGCTGCCGAGGCTGCGGCGGGCAACCTCGGCCAGAGCGCGGCCGACATCAAGTACGTCGTCCCGATGATCGATGACTACGTCCATGCGGGCGACGGCGAAGTCGCCGAGGTGTTGCGCCCGTACTACCTGGAGTACCTCATCGAGCATTCCTAGTTCCCGGCTCAATCGCGCGGGAACACCGCGCGCCACAGCCCGACAGCGGTGCCGCGCAGGAAGTTCTCCCAGCTGAAGTGGTCGTCCCACAGGATGATCCGGCCCTCGCGCAGTTCGAAGGTGCCCGCGACCCAGAACGCCACGTGCACCGGACCGAACCGCAGGATGTCGGTGCGGTCGGTGAGCACCACGTTGTCGTCCTCGGCCGCAATGTGATGCATCTCGACGGCGAAGCCGAACTGGTCCCGGTGCAGACCGCGCAGGATGCGCCGGGCCAGACCGCCGCCGACGTCGGGCAGCGTGGAGTTCTTCCAGACGAGGTCAGGGTGCAGAAGCTCCAGCGCCTCCTCCACCGCGCCCATTTCCAGCGCGGCGAAGAATTCGCGCACGGTGATGATCGCGTCTTCTGTCAATTCGGTCTGATCGGACATGTTCCGACTGTAAGCCGCGCGGGTCGGCTCCGGGCAGATCAGCGCCGGTCTGCGATGAAGACGGCGAGTCCGTCCAGGATGCGGTCGATGCCGAAGTTCAGCGCATTGTCACGGCCGGCCCCTGGTTCGGAGGCCCCGACGACAGCTTGCTCGGCGAAGGCCGCGACTGTCTCGGGGTAACGATCGCCCGCGGCCGCCATGACCTCCCCGAGCTCGCGCATCAGCTGTTGTTCCAGTCCCTCTGTACCCACCGTCATCGATTGCTGCGCGAGGCTGCGGACGTGACCGTTCAACAGCACCATGGTGTCGAGGCGTTCGGCTCCGGTCAGGCCGGTGCCCGCCAACACCTGCAGCGCGGCCTCCATCCACAACAACTCGTTGGGCCCGAACGGACGCACTCCCACGGAGAGTTCGAGCGACCACGGATGCGCGTTGTACTTCTCGAAGATCGTCTCCGTCCACCGGCGCAGGCCGATGCGCCAGCGCTGCTCGACCGAATCCGCTTGGATCGCTGCCATATCCGGCGGCGTGCCGAGGGCCGCGTCGAGCATCAGCGCCGTGAGCTCAGCCTTGCCCGGCACGTAGCGATACAGCGACATCTTGGTGTAGCCGAGGCGCTCGGCGAGACGCTGCATGGACAGGTTTGCCAGGCCATCGGCATCGGCGAGGGCGATCGCCTCGGCGACGATCCCATTCAGTGACAGCGAGGGCTTCGGTCCACGCTTTGGTCGCTGCTGGGTTCCCCATAGCAACTCGACAGCGGTAGGTGATGGCATCACCACATCCTTCCGGAGATACGGCTTGACTCGGAACTGTGTCTACCATACTCTCATTCGTGTCCGACAGAAACAGATTCCATTGGACGCAGAACATAGGGAGTCAGTATGCGAAACAAGACCGTTCTCATCTCCGGCGCCAGCGTTGCCGGTCCCGCCCTCGCCTACTGGCTGAACCGCTACGGATTCGCCGTCACCGTGGTCGAGCGGGCACCTACGCTGCGGACCGGCGGTCAGGCCATCGACTTCAAGGGCGAGACGCACCGCATCGTGCTCGAGCGGATGGGGATCTGGGACGATATCCAGCAGCAGCGCACCGGCACGACCGACACGGTGTTCGTCGACGAAGCAGGCAAAGAACTCGGCGTCATGTCCGGCGACTTCACCGGCGGCGACGTGGAAATCCTGCGCGGTGACCTCGCGGCGATCATGTACAAGAAGACCGCCGACGAATGCGAGTACCTCTTCGGCGACTCGATCAGCACACTCACCGACACCGCCGACGGTGTGTTCGTCGAGTTCGAGCGCGGCCCGGCGCGCACCTTCGACCTGGTGTTCGGCGCCGACGGAATCCATTCGCGGGTACGGAAATTGGCCTTCGGACCGGAAAAGGACTTCGTCAAGCACCTGGGCCACTACTACTGCGTCGCGGGTGCGAGCCCGTGGAGCCTCGACGCCGACGGGCCGCGCGAACGTGCGACTGCGTATGCGCACAACACACCGGGCAGGCTCGCGGTCAGCGGCGGCTCGAAAGCACAGCAGCTCTACATGTTCGCCGCCGAGGAACTCGACTACGACCGCAACTGCACCGCGGACCAGCGGCGGGTCATCAAGCAGACCTATGCCGACGTCGGCTGGGAGCTGCCGCGCATGCTCACCGAAATCGACGAGTTCGAGGACGTCTTCCTCGATTCGATCAGCAAGGTGGACATGAAGAAGGCCGGTTACGCCAAGGGACGGGTCGCGCTGGTCGGCGACTCGGCCTACGGAAACACCCTGGGCGGCTTCGGAACCGGACTCGCGATCGTCGGCGCCTATGTCATCGCAGGCGAACTCGCCGTCACCGACGATCACCCCACCGCCTTCGCCAACTACGACGAGATCATGCGCCGCTACACCAAGCTCGCGGGCAACAGCAATGCCGGTGCGTTCCTCGCGCCGAAGACCGCGCGCGGCATCAAGATGCGCAATTGGTTCATGAACTCGCGGATGTTCACGCTCATGATGAAGTACAGCGACAGCGCGGCGAACAACATCGACCTGCGGGACTACCCGGCTCTGGTCACCCAGTCCGTTGCGAACTGAACCGGTCCGACGGTGCGAATCCGCCACGGCGTGGCTAGCACCGGAGGGCAGGGGTGTGTTTCGATGGAACCGGGGCAGGGTCGGGTGCGTCTATAGGGTCAAGACGGCACTGACGGAAGGGCGGAGGGCCGGTCATGAGACCAACCGACGGCCGCGCGATCACCAATCCCGAGAACGCGCAGAACTTTTCGCACGCAGAGATCAAAAAGGCGTCGGTTCAGATGAACCCGGCCGGGCTCGACGGCGCCTTCGAAGCCTGGTCGGCTATCGCGGCGGCGGTGACCAAGGCCGGGGAACAATTCGAGGCGGCCATTCAGCAAGCGGCGGACCAGGATTGGGAGGGGGCCGCCGCGGACAGCGCCGTGCGTGGCATCCGGCAGTTCACCGCGCGGATGAGTGAGCTCGGGCAGGCACTGGATCAGCAGTCCCAGCCGCTCTCGGCGGCGGCAGGCGCGGCAGCGCGGTTCAAGGCCGCAGTGCCCGACATAGTCGAAAGTTCCGGAACGACAACCGATCCCGCGGCCCGAAACACCGCCGAAGAGCAGGCCCGCGACGACATGAACACGCTGTACATCCAACCGTATGGGAATACTGCCCCGGACATTCCGACGCTGCCACCGCCGGTGCGACCCGTCGGTGTGAATCCGGGTGGTATCGGCGGTGCGGACGCCGGCGCGCAACCCGGCGGTCCGAACGGCACCGGATCGGGCAAACCCGGCACGCAGAGCGGGACCGAGCACGACAATCCGACCGGCCACGACGAGCCCGCCGGGCCGGACAAACCCACGGACAAGCCGGCAGCTGGAGACCAACCCACAGATCACGGCGCACCGGCAGAGCAGGACACACCGGGCAAGCAGGACACACTGGCCTTGCAATCCGAATCGGAGCAGCAGGGGCAGCCGGAAGAAGAGACTCCGCAGCAAGTCTCGCCCGCATCGAGCGGGCAGAACGGCGCGCCCACCATTCCAGCAGGCACCACACCCACCCCGACGAGAGCGGCCATGCCCTCGACACTCGGCCCTGCCTCGTATCCGGCAACGGTCCCGACCGCGTACACGCCGGTCGCGCCGGTCGCGCTCGACGGCATCCCGAGCCGGCCGACGACACCGAGCTCGCCCACCGCGGCACCGGTCTACAGCAACGAACCTCGACCAGGCACGTCGGTCCCCGGCCAGCCGGGCCCGACGGCGGGAACGCCGGGGACACAGCCTGTCGCCGGCCCCGCCGGTCGTCCCGGTGCGACAGTCGGAGCGGGCTATTCGAACATGGTCCCGCCGCGCACCCGGGCACGAGGGACCGACGGCGAGCACGAGTCGCCCAGCTACCTGCGCTCGGAGGAGCATGCCGCGGAACTTCTCGGCCCGGTCGAGCGGACCGTCCCGCCGGTGCTCGGGGCCGAGTGATGGCGCAATGGTTGCTCACAGCCGAGCAGTTCGCGGCCGCGTGGTTCGGAACCGGCATGGACCGTTTACCTTTTCCGTTCCGGTTCACCAGCCGCTTCCCCGGCCGCAACGAGTATCAGGCGTATCAGCAGCAGTTCCGCACGGAACTGGCGCGCGAGGACCACATCCACCTCCGGCGCGCGCTCGGTGTGCTGGCCCGACCCGATTGGCGCATCGAACTATTCGGCATCGACAATGCCCGCGAGTCGGCGGAGATTCGGGCCATCGGGTGCGCGACCCGCGGCGGCCCCGGCGTCATCGCCGTGCAGGCGCCCGGCCCCGACGGTGGCAAGGTGCGCTTGCGCCGCTGCCGCGTCGACCAGCTCGCCACCGAACTGGTTCGGCTACTGCCGGACCCGCCTGCGGGTACCGCAGCCGAAAAGAGCTACCTGCTGGACGATCTCAACGACGACCGTCCCGACCCGTTCGCCAATGCGCCCTCGCGCGCGATCAAGGAACGCTACCGGCGCTTCTGGCGTCAGCCCTACGACACCAGAGGCTCTGCCGTTGTGTTGCTCGGCCCACGCAACGGCACGCCGATCCGGACCGGCAAGCTGCGCTGGATTGATACGACGGAGGGCCGCTACTGCGAGATTCCCGCCAACCGCGCCCTCATGATCCGGCCGGCAACCAGCACGGATATCACCCGCTACCTGGACGAATCCATCATTCGCGGCAAAGCGCGGCTCGACGGTTAGGGACCTGCGACGCCCTGCGCGCCCTGGTGTCCGTGCATTTGCCGGGGACCATCCTGCCCGCATGGCGACTCGGCAGCCGGCAGGCCGGAGCAGGCCGCGACGGTTCCTGCGCAGCGCCGCGGCCACGCTGGCGCTGCTGTTGTGTGTGGCCGCCGCCGCTGCCGCACTGTGGATCACCCACCGCGACTCGATGCGGTCGGCGGTGGGTTCGCCGAGTCCTCGGCCTTCCTCGGCAGCGTCGTTCCCGCCCGGTCCCGGATCCGCGCGGGCACTGCTGAACAGCCTGACCGTGGCACGGAACGAGCACTGGGAGAGCTACGCCCGCAACGCATTCGGTCCCGGTTGGGCAGGCCACGGCGGCGAACCGGTGCAGTCGGACGGATGCACCGCACGGGATGCGGTGCTGCGCCGAGACCTGCACGAGGTGCGGATGGCCGACCGCGATCGGTGCATGGTGTTGTCCGGCAGGTTGAACGATCCCTACACCGGTACACCATTGCCCTACAACCGCTTCAAGGCCTCCGACCTCGAGATCGACCATGTTGTCCCACTCGGTGACGCGTGGCGTTCGGGTGCATGGGATTGGCCCGCGGATCGGCGCGAGCGCCTCGCCAATGACATCGACAACCTGGTCGTGGTGCAGAAACAGGCCAATCGGGACAAGGGCAGCAAGAGCCCGGACCGGTGGCGGCCGACCCGCCACGAGTATTGGTGCGAGTACGCCAGACGCTGGGTCGGTGTGAAGGCCCGCTACGGCCTGCACGTCACCCCGCCCGAACGCGACGCGCTCGGCGAGATGCTCGACAGCTGCCCGGCGCAGTGAGTCGAGGGGGCATCGCTATCGGCCGGGCCGATCGGCGACCGCCTGATCACTAGACCGCGATGCGGCCGCCGACCTCGTTGCCGGCACCATCGTGCAGGCACCCTGGCCACACACTCACGCTGTCAAGCGATAACGCAACCAGTACTCGTGTTTCACGAGTTCTGCCAGGGTCAGTTTCTCCCTGTCGACCGAGTGCGCATGCCCAGTAGCGTTGGTTCGCATGAGCATCCGCCTCGGTTATCAGATGCCGAATTTCAGCCACGCGGGCGCGGTCCGCGATCTGTTCCCCTCGGTGGTCGCGCAGGCGCAGGAGGCCGAAGCGGCCGGGTTCGACACCGCGTTCGTGATGGACCACTTCTATCAGCTGCCGGTGATCGGCCCGCCCGAGGAGCCGATGCTGGAGGCGTACACCACGCTGGCCGCGCTCGCGACCGCCACCGAGCGAATCCGGTTGTCGGCGTTGGTCACCGGCAATACCTATCGCAATCCGGCGCTGCTCGCCAAGACCGTCACCACGCTGGATGTGGTGAGCGGCGGCCGGGCGGTGCTCGGCATCGGTGCGGGTTGGTACGAACTGGAACATCGGCAGTATGGATTCGAATTCGGCACCTTCACCGATCGGTTCGCCCGGCTGGAGGAGGCGCTGCAGATCGTCATCCCGATGTTGCGCGGACAGCGGGCCAGCTTCGAGGGGGCCTGGTACCGCGCGGAGGAGGCGATGAACGAACCGCGCCTGCGCGACGACCTGCCGATCCTGCTCGGCGGTGGCGGCGAAAAGAAGACCTTTGCGCTGGCTGCCCGCTACGCCGACCATCTCAACATCATCTGCCACGCTTCCCAACTGCCGCAGAAGCTGGCCGCGCTGCACGAACGCTGCGCCGAGATCGGCCGCGACCCGGCGACTCTCGAAACCAGCTTCCTCGCCAACGTCATCCTCGACGAGGACGGCGACCGCGCCCGCAAGCTACAGGCAGATCTGCTGGGTAAACAGGGGGACGAGCTGTCGGCACTGCCCGCCGAACTGCGCACCTCGCAAGCCGATCGCCAATTCGCCGGTGACCCCGACGATGTCGCCGAACAGCTGCAGCGCCGTGTCCTCGACCACGGTGTCGACGGCTTGATCATCAACATGGTCACCAACGGCCACGAGCCCGGCATCGTCGAACTCGCCGGCCGCACGCTGCGTCCGCTGGTGCGGTAGCACAGCGACTTCCGTTCCGGCACAGGCCATCCCGTCGGTGCATCCATGAAAAACGTCTCCGCACACCTCGAATGGTGTGCGGAGACGTTGGTCGGAGCGGGTCGGCTCAGCCGAGCAGGTTCCAGTCCTCCAGGCCCTGGTACAGCGGGAGGTCGCGGGCCAGCTTGACGACGCGGGCACGCAGCGATTCCGGGTCGGAGCCGCCGGCGAGCGCGGTGGCGATGATGTCGGCGACCTCGGTGAACTCGGCATCACCGAAGCCACGGGTGGCCAGGGCGGCGGTGCCGATGCGCAGACCGGAGGTGACCATCGGCGGGCGCGGATCGAACGGAACGGCGTTGCGGTTCACCGTGATTCCGATTTCGTGCAGCAGATCCTCGCCCTGCTGGCCGTCGAGTTCGGAGTTGCGCAGGTCGACGAGCACCAGGTGCACGTCGGTACCGCCGGTGAGGACGCTGATGCCCTTGTCCTTGACGTCGCCGCCGCCGAGGCGCTCGGCGAGGATCTTCGCGCCGGACAGGGTGCGCTCCTGGCGGTCCTTGAACTCGGCGCCGCCTGCGATCTTGAAGGCCACGGCCTTCGCGGCGATCACGTGCATGAGCGGCCCGCCCTGCTGGCCGGGGAACACCGCGCTGTTGAGCTTCTTCGCGTACTCCTGCTTGGCCAGGATCAGGCCCGACCGTGGACCACCGAGGGTCTTGTGCACGGTGGAGGACACCACGTCGGCGTAGGGCACGGGCGAGGGGTGCAGACCCGCGGCGACCAGACCGGCGAAGTGCGCCATGTCCACCCACAGGTAGGCCCCGACCTCGTCGGCGATCTCACGGAAGGCGGCGAAATCCTGGTGGCGCGGGTAGGCCGACCAACCTGCCACGATGACCTTCGGGCGCGCGGCGAGCGCGGTCTTGCGCAGCTCGTCCATATCGATGCGGTGGTCTTCCTTGCTGACCCCGTAGGAGTGCACCTCATACAGCTTGCCGGAGAAGTTCAGCCGCATGCCGTGGGTGAGGTGTCCGCCGTGCGCGAGGTCGAGGCCGAGCAGCTTGTCGCCCGGATCCATCAGCGCCATCAGCACCGCCGCGTTCGCCTGCGCGCCGGAATGCGGCTGCACATTGGCGAATTCGGCGCCGAAGAGCTCCTTGGCGCGATCGCGGGCCAGGGTCTCGACCACGTCGACATGCTCACAGCCACCGTAGTAGCGACGGCCCGGGTAGCCCTCGGCGTACTTGTTGGTGAGCACGCTGCCCTGTGCCTGCAGCACGGCGCGCGGCACGAAGTTCTCGGAGGCGATCATCTCGAGGGTGTCGCGTTCGCGGGCGAGTTCGCCTGCCATCGCGGCAGCAACTTCCGGATCGAGCTCACCGAGAGACTGGGTATTGACAGAGGCGGTCGTCTGCGTCACCGCATCAGTCTATTGGCCCCCGTATACGCCCACCGCCAGGGGGTTCGCTCAGGTCGAAACATCGCCGAGCAGCACACCGCTGTGCGTCCGTCTCGACATTCGCGACAGCCATGTGGCACTCGCCGAGCTGTGTCTCGAGTCAGGCCGGAGTTGTGGCGGATAGTAGGGCCACGAGATGTTCCTGTGCCTCGTCGAGGGGCGTAGTGGATTTGCGGGCGCGGGATTGGATGATCGCGCCTTCGATCGCGCTGACGACGAAGCTCGCCAGTGATGCGGCTCGGGCCCGGGGGATGCCGCTGCCGGTGAAGGCGGTGGCGAGGTGGTCGGCCCAGTCGCCGAGTGCCGCACCTGCGGCGGCTTGCACGCGGGGCTCGGATTCGGCGAGCGCGGCGCCGACGATGGGGCAGCCCGCGGTGAACGCGCTCTGCTCGAGGACCTGCTTCCACCAGCCGACCAGTGCGGCGAGCCACTGTTCGGGTGGGCCTGCGGCGGTGACCTTATCGATAAGGGAGGTCATCCGGTCACCGGCGATCTTGGTCGCGGTCTCGACCAGTTCACTCTTTCCGGCGGGGAAGTGCTGGTAGAGCGAGTTGCGCGAGGCATTGCTGCGGTCGAGCAGCGCGGCGAGCCCGGCGGCGTGCACGCCCTGTTCGCGGACCAGCTCGATGGCGCTCTCGATCAGCCGGGCGCGCGGGCCTGCGGTCATCGGTGCCCTCCTCACAGTTGCGTGAACCGATCGGTCCATGCTCCAATTATGGCAGATGTGGACCGATCGGTTCACCGAAAGGACGGAACCCATGAGTTCGGAAACCACGGCCGCCCCGGAGATCGATTTCACCGAGCTGTCGGGGCTGGAGCTGCTGCGGACGGCAATGACGATGGCGGGCCGGCCGCGGTTCATCGGCGATCTGCTCGGCATGGAGGTCGACCTGCTCGAACACGGCAAGGTGGTCTTCGGCCTCGAGACCCGCCCGGATTTCGCCAACCCACTCGGCACCACGCACGGCGGCATCTGCGCGACGCTGCTGGATTCGGTGATGGGCTGCGCCGTGCACACCACGCTGGACCCCGGGGTCGGCTACACAACGCTCGAATTGAAGGTCAACTACATCCGCTCGGTCCCGACCGACGGCAGGCGACTCACCGCGACCGGCATCACCATCCACGTCGGCCGCACCACCGCCACCGCCGAGGGCCGCGTCGTCGACGACAAGGGCCGCCTCGTCGCACACGCCACCACCACCTGCGTCATCTTCCGCTGATCCCCACCCGCCCGACGCCACGAGCGGCACGAGCGTAGTGAAATGGCGGCTCCCACCCCCGAACCGACCACCATTCGACTACCCTCGCCACCGAAAATGCTTGGAACGCAACCACAGCCAGTCCGCACGCTGGAAGCCATTGCCTGTCTGCACAGGCTGCGGAAGACAAAGCCGGGTACGGCACATGACGTGCCCAGCACTGCCCGGAACACCGCTGGGACGTGGGTTTGCTTGTCGAACGGGGCACGCGACCCAGCTTCGACTCACCAGTGTTATCGGGTCACATCGCGCACCGCGCCGGGGGTGAGCGGTTCGTCGAGGAGGCGGCGGAAGCGTTCGACTCGGTCATCGGAGGTCGATGCGCGATCGAGCCAGCCACCCAGTAGGCGATAGCCCTCCACATAGGTGCTGATGTAGGCCCGCCACAGCGGTGAGGACAGGAAGCGCAGCGACTGGCGGGCACGCTCGGGGGTGATCAGGTTCCAGCGCTGCAGAAACTGCGCGACCTCGTCTGCGTCGCGGTGCCGGTCGTGCAGCAGCAGCGCGGCGTCTTGTCGCACGCCGAGCAGCTTGCTCGACGCAGTCGCCAGGCGTTCGGCGCGCTCACCATCGAAGCGCAGGCCCAGATCGGCGTATATCTCCTGCGCCCATTTCCCCCAGTCGGGTCCGACGATGGCACCGAGCGCGAGATCGGCGAGACCTTCCGCCATGAGGCACTGCGGCGTGTTCACCAGGAACAGCGTCTGCTCGGCCTGGCCGGCCGCAACCAGGCCGGCCTCCTTGCGACAGTGCTCGGTGTGATGGCCCGGGTAGGACTCGTGCGCGATGAGGTGCGGCAGGTTCGCCATGTGCTGTTTGAGATCGGAGTTGATCGCCACCGTCGACTGGTAGTTGCCCAGGTAATAGTTGAACCCGGACCAGGGCTTGTCGCCGACCACCTCATAGGTGACGTGCTCGTTGTCGGGCAGCGGATAACGCGCACGCACGAGTTCGCGCAATGCGCCGGAGAACTCTTCGACACAGGCGCGTAGCCGTTCCGGCGGAATCTCGTCGGCCTTGCGATGGGCGGCAACCCGCTCGGCCAGCGATCCTTCGCCGGCCAGCACTTCGTCCATCTGCCGGTGTGCGTCGCGGTAGGCCGCTTCGTCGTCGGGCGCGATGTCCACATCGAAGTAGGCCCGCACCTCCTCGACGAATCCGATCTCGTCGCCGGCGAACTTGCGACCGGAACATTCCAGCGCGCGCAGGTGCACGTCGAGGAACTCGGTCCGCTCCGGCGCGAGTCCCGCGGCGGGCAGTTCGGCGCGCAGGGCTGCGGCCCGGCGAGCCAGCGCACGCGGTTCCGGTGCGGGTGCGTTCTCGACCTCGCGACGCAGCGCCGGATCACCGGTATAGGCGTCGACGAAACCTTCCTCCAACCGGTCGAAGGCCAAACCGAGTCGCAGGTACTCCGTCACGAGCGGATGCGCTTCCATGCCGCCCGACATTAGCCGCTGTCAGCACAGGTATCGACCCGGTTACCATCGGGTAGTGGCACCCCGCTTTTCGCACGCTGTTGACGCAGAGCAGAATTCGGCTATGCGGCCAGAGCTAGACCGAATCTCACAGCGGCGCCACGTTATGTGTGCGTGTTTGCCTAACAGGAGCGTCGGGTAAGTGGCACGAATGAGCGAGCCGAGCCCGTATGTGGAATTCGACCGGAAACAGTGGCGCACGCTGCGGAAGTCGACTCCACTCGTGCTCACCGAGGAAGAACTGATCGGGCTTCGCGGCCTCGGCGAACAGATCGACCTCGAAGAGGTCGCCGAGGTCTATCTGCCGCTCGCTCGCCTGATCCACCTGCAGGTTGCCGCACGTCAGCGGCTGTTCGCCGCGACGGCGACCTTCCTCGGCGAGAAGCATCCCGACCAGCAGGTGCCCTTTGTCATCGGCGTCGCAGGCAGTGTCGCGGTCGGTAAATCCACCACGGCACGCGTGTTGCAAGCGCTGCTCGCCCGCTGGGATCACCACCCGCGTGTGGATTTGGTCACAACCGACGGATTCCTCTACCCCACAGCCGAACTGACCCGGCGCGGCATCATGCATCGCAAGGGTTTTCCGGAAAGCTACGACCGCCGTAAACTTCTGCGCTTCGTCACCGAGGTGAAATCCGGCGCACCGGAAGTGTGCGCACCGGTGTATTCGCATATCTCCTACGACATCATCCCCGACAAATTGCACTGCGTGCGGCAGCCGGACATTCTCATTGTGGAAGGCCTCAACGTCCTGCAAACAGGTCCGCGACTGATGGTCTCGGACCTGTTCGACTTCTCGATCTATGTCGACGCCCGCATCGAGGACATCGAGAAGTGGTATGTGCAAAGGTTTCTCACGCTCCGGGAAACCGCATTCGCCGACCCGAACGCACACTTCCACCACTACTCCGGATTCACCGACGAGCAGGCGACCACCACCGCACAGGAGATCTGGAATTCCACCAACCGCCCCAACCTGGTCGACAACATCTTGCCGACCCGCCCTCGGGCCACCCTGGTGCTGCGCAAGGATGCCGACCACACCATCAACCGGCTGCGCCTGCGCAAGCTGTAACCCGATCGGTGTACCAGCCGGTCGCTAGAGTTTCCAGGCCGCGTCGAGCCGGGCGGCGACGTCGATATCGCGGGCGGCGGCGATATGCGGTTTGCGAATTTCTTTGGCGATATAGCGGGCGACGAAACGACGAATCTCGTGGTCGACGCTGGCGAGGATGCGCAAGAGCTGGCCGCGCTTGGTGGCAGTGGCGACGTTGATGCGGACGTCGCTCGGGCGCGGCTCGGCGATGTCGATGATCACCCGAAGCGGCTCCGCTGTGCGCGCGGTCAGGTGCAGGTGAATATAGCCCTCGACCTGGAAGCGATGCCGGTCGACTGCCAAGTCGATGAGCATGTCGACGCTCAGCGGGATGCTCAGCTCAAAGGAGATGTACTCGTCGACGCCGCGACGCACCCGCGGCTGTCCGAGCTGGACCTGGGCACTGGCCTTGACCAGGTGACCGGGCCCGACTCCGATCGGGCCGAAATCGAATGCCGCACCGGCCAATTGACCGAAGGCGCCGGCGATGCGTGCTTCGGAGGCGGCGTATTCCAGGAAGCGCCTGCCGAATTCCTCGTAACTGACGTAGGACACCGGATCACGGTGCTGCCCTGCCGTCTCGTCGAGCGCGAATTCGCGTGGCCCGCCCAGCCAATCGTCGTACGCACTCATAAGACCGCACGGTACGCGAGAAGCGGCGAGGCGGAACCCGATTCGCGCCGCGATCGAGTGCTCAGACCCCGAAGCGGCGATGCCTGGCGGCGAAATCGCGCAGTGCGCGCAGGAAATCCACCCGCCGGAACTCCGGCCAGTACGCCTCGGTGAACCATATTTCCGAGTATGCGCTCTGCCAGAGGAGAAACCCCGAAAGTCGCTGCTCACCGGAGGTGCGGATGACCAGATCGGGATCCGGTTGGCCGGAGGTGTACAGGTGCTGGCCGATGGCGTTGACGGTGATCGACTGCACCAGGTCCTCGCCGGTCTCGCCCGCCGCCATCTCCTGACGGACCAGCTTGCGGACCGCGTCGGCGATCTCCTGCCTGCCGCCGTATCCGACGGCCACATTCACATGCACCCCGTCTCGACCGCTGGTGCGTTCGGCAGCGGTGCGCAGGCGCTTGGCGATCAGCTCGGGGAATCCGTCGAGCGAGCCGACGATGCGCACGCTCCAGTTCTGTTCCGGATCCGATAGTTCCTCGACGACATCGGTGATCACCTCGAAGAGGGTCTCCAGCTCGTCGGGATCGCGCTGCAGGTTCTCGGTCGAGAGCAGGTAGACGGTGACCATCTCGATGCCCTCGGCGGCACACCAGCCGACCAGTTCGGCGATCTTCAGCGCACCGACTCGATGTCCGTGGCTGACATCGGTGAAACCGTTCTCCCGCGCCCAGCGCCGATTACCATCGCACATCACCGCGACATGCCGGGGATGTTGTTTGCCGGCCAGCTGCTTGGACAGCCGCGCCTCGTAGATGCGGTATGGCAATCCACGCACCCGACTCGGAAACTCCACGGCGACCTACAGTACGCCTCACCGGCAGGATCCCGGCAGCGACCGCGAATCCCGTACACTACGGAGAGCCATAACTTACGGTCCCGTAGGTTACTGGGCGGTACAAACTGGAGGTAACTGGTGTCCGAATCGGTCGCCGCCGACGCGGCATCCAGCACAACCCCGGGCACGGCAGGCGAATCCTTGGTGTCGGCGCTCGGCAAGCCGCGGCTGCGCGGCTGGATCCACACCTGGGCCGTCGGCATCGCGGCAATCGCGGTCATCGTCCTGGTCGCCACCGCCGCGACCATCTCGGCGACGGCAGGCTGGTCGACACTGGTCTACGGGCTGACAGTGTGCGGACTGTTCGGGATCAGCGCCGTCTACCACCGGGTGACCTGGCCGACCGCGAAGGCGCGCATCCGGATGAAGCGCGCGGACCACTCGATGATCTTCCTGTTCATCGCGGGCAGCTACACCCCGTTCGCCCTACTCGGACTGCCGGGGCGGACCGGACAGACCCTGCTGCTGGTGGTCTGGATCGGCGCGCTCGCGGGCGTCGCGCTGAAACTGCTGTGGCCGACGGCGCCGCGCTGGGTCGGTGTGCCGCTGTATCTGCTGCTCGGCTGGGCCATCGTCCCGGTCGCCGGGCAGCTGAACTCGCAGGTCGGCATCGCGCCGCTGATCCTGTTGTTGATCGGCGGGCTCGTCTACAGCGGTGGTGCGATCCTCTACGCCACCAAATGGCCCAATCCGTGGCCCGCGGTATTCGGTCATCACGAGTTCTTCCACGCCGCGACCGTGCTCGCGGCACTGTGCCACTATGTCGCAATCTGGCTGGTCGTCTTGCGCTGACCGGCCGCAACGGGCGAAGTGAACAATTCGACCGTCCCATTCCCTCGGTTTCGGCAATACAGTCGGATACGAGGGAACTCGATTCGGGGCGGCAGACGATGGCACAACAGACGATCCACACCGATAAACCGGCCACGGCTCGGCCACCGGAACAGCGGTTGGCCTATCGCTGGGGCGTGGCCATGGCGCACTACCGCCGTCCTATCGCGGTGCTGTGGCTGTTGGTCATCGTCACCTGCGCGATCGCCTACCCGAAACTCGACGGCAGGCTGGAGGCCGCCGAATTCCACGCCGACAATGTGGAATCGACACGGGCCTCCGAGCTGCTCGCCGCGCACTACCCCGATCTCGGCGCCGAAGAGCTTGCGCTGGTGTTCTATTCGGCACAGCGGACGGTGGACGACGCGCAGTACCGAGCCGTCATCGAACGAGCGGTCGAGGATGTGGGTGGCGTTGCGGGTGTCCGGATCGCTCTCGGTCCCTTCCAGGGCGACCAGAAGTCCCAGATCTCCGCGTCCAGGCATGCCGCGCTGGCGATCATCGGGATCGACGGCGATATCCCGACGCGCGCCGCGCTGTCCGACGAGCTCCAGGAACTAGCGGGCCACCAGTCCGGCGACGAGGTCACCGTCGGCCTCGCCGGGTTCTCCCCCGGACTGCGCGATCTGATGGAAATCGAGGTCGCCGATTCCGGCCGAGCCGAAGCGATCGGTTTGCCGGTCGCGTTCGCGCTCCTGATCGTGGCCCTCGGCACCGTTGTCGCCGCGTTCGTGCCGGTCGCGGTGGCGCTGAGCGGGCTGCTGCTCGCATTCGGCGGGCTCTTCCTGATATCGCATGTGATGGGCACCAGTTCCCTGATGCTCGCGGTCGCGACCATGATCGGCACGGGCATCGGATTGGACTATGCGATGTTCGTGGCCAGCCGGTTCCGGGAAGAACTCGCCAAGCAGCCACCCGGCGCCTCGCCGGCGGGCATCGCGCATGCCTGCGGCGTAGCCGTCGCCACCGCGGGCAAGACGATCGTCGCCTCCGGGCTGATCGTGATGATCTCGCTGTGCTCGCTGATGGTGGTACGCGCGCCCGTGTTTCGCGGTATCGCCGTCGGCGTTGTGGTCGCGGTCATCGCGACGCTCAGCGTGGCGTTGACGCTGCTGCCCGCGCTGTTGGCGCTGCTGGGTCCGCGGGTGAATCGGGGCGCGCTCCCGGCCCGCTGGCAGCCGCTGGAGACACGGGCGGGCGCGGACGCCGTCGATCCGGCCACCGGCCGGTGGGCTCGCTGGAGCCGGACCGTGATGGCACGGCCCGCGCTGTTCAGCATAGCCGCCACGCTGGTTCTGCTGCTGGCCGCGGCACCGCTCGCTGGAGTGCGCTACGGCGTCGATATGGGCACCGCGGCCTTGAGCGAGACCGCCTCCGGGAAAGCCGGTGCCATCGCCACGGACAATTTCGCGCCAGGATTGCTGGCGCCGATCACGCTCATCGCGACCGGCCCCGACGACACGGCACTGTCCGCCGACGCGGCCGGACAGGTGCAGACCTTCCTGACCGAGCTCGCCCACGACGAGCGCATCGACCGGGTGCTGCCGTTCCAGCGCGATGGGCGCATCTTCGCGACAGTGATCGCCGAGACGCCGTTCGATTCGCCCGAAGCCAACGCGCTGGTCCGGGATATCCGCGCCGATGCCGCGGGGCTGCCGGATTCGCAGGTGCTGGTCGGTGGCGTGACCGCCGAATTCGCCGACATGTCCGACGAGATCACCAGGAAACTGCCGTTGGTGGTCGCACTGGTTCTATGCTGCTCGTTCGTGTTCCTCGTCGCTGCCTTCCGCAGCATCGTGCTGCCGGTAAAGGCGATCGTGATGAATCTGCTGGCCACCGGAGCCGCCCTCGGTATCACCGTCGCGGTGTTCCAATGGGGTATCGGTGAGTCGCTGCTCGGGTTCCAGAGCACCGGGTTCATCCAGGTGTTCCTGCCGATCATGGTGTTCGCCATGCTGTTCGGACTGTCGATGGATTACGAGGTGTTCCTGATCCGGCGGATCAAAGAGTTCTGGGAGGACAGTCCGCGCACCGCCGCCGACAACGAGCACGCGGTCGCCGCAGGGCTCCAGCACACGGCACGGCCGATCAGCGCGGCCGCCGCGATCATGGTCGTCATCTTCGGCAGCTTCCTCACCGCGAGCGTGCTGGAGCTGAAGCAGATCGGACTGGCGCTGGCCGTCGCCGTCGCCATCGATGCCGCGCTGGTGCGGCTGATCCTGGTGCCCGCGCTGATGAAGCTGTTCGGCACCTGGAACTGGTGGCTGCCGACACCCGTCGGAGAAGGTTCGCGAAACCGGTGATCGCCAAGCTGGTCGTCTGGGCACTGCGGGCCCGCTGGGGTCTGGCCGCGGTCGTCATCACCTGCAACCTCAGTGGTCTCGCCGTCATCGTCACCGAGCTGTGGCTCAGCGGCTTCTTCCACCGGCTCGGCCCCGACACCGTGCGCGCCATGGCGCTGGTGGCTGTCTACCCGGCGGTCGGATTCCTCGCCGGTATCGCACTCGCGATCCGCGACCGGACCGTGTACTTCGGCTGGCTCGACGACGGGCGCAAACCCACACCGGAAGAGGCCCGCCGCCTGCTGCGGCTGCCGATCGCCATCACCACGCGCGCCCTTGCCCTGTGGCTGCCCGGTGTGATCATCTCTGCCGCGGC
Organism: Nocardia sp. NBC_01009; assembly: GCF_045208035.1. Classification (NCBI taxonomy): domain Bacteria; kingdom Bacillati; phylum Actinomycetota; class Actinomycetes; order Mycobacteriales; family Nocardiaceae; genus Nocardia; species Nocardia sp. NBC_01009. Next base: position 8,205,710 of record NZ_CP108695.1, read on the forward strand.
GCTATCGCGGGTGACCCCGCAGCACGACCTCGCCGTCATGATGGCGATGTTCGTCCTCGGCGGATTCGAATCGGCGGCATTGACCTTCCTGATCGTCGATCGACTGATCCGACCGACCATTCCGATCGTTACCGCCGTGCTCGGCGCGACGATGCATTGGAGCTCAACGGTATTCGTCCGCGTCGTGCTCACCTGGGTGGTCTCGGGAGCAATGCCGCTGTTGATGCTCATCGTGGTGCTCGCCGACCCGGTGTCCGGCGCGTCCGACCGCATCCGCACCGGCATCTACGTCGCCGCGGTCGGGATCGGCGTCGGCGCGCTCGCCACCGCGACGCTGGCCCGCGCCGTAGCCGCGCCGCTGCGGATGCTGCGCCGGGCGCTGGACCGGATCACCCATGGTGAGCTGGATGTGCGAGTGCCGATCGGCAGCGCGAGCGAGATCGGGCGGCTCGAGCATTCGGTCAACGAGCTCGCCACGAATCTGCGCGAACGGATGCGGATGCGGGAGGTGTTCGGCAGGCATGTCGGGGCGGAAGTCGCCGAACGGGCCCTGGCCCGTGGCGTCGATCTGACCGGCGATGTGCGCGTGGTTGCGGCACTGTTCGTGGATGTCACCGGCTCCGTGGAACTCTCCACCGGGCTGCCGCCGCAGGAGTTCGTCGCCAAGCTCAACCGGCTGCTCTCGACGGTGGTCGCGGCGACCGAGGCGAACAACGGTCTGGTCAACAAGTTCGAGGGCGATGCGGCACTGTGCATCTTCGGCGCACCGATTGCATTGCGGGACAACGCAACCCCGGCTCTGCGGGCCGCCCGCCGGATCCGCGACGAAGTGGTCGCCGCCGGTGAACTGGATATCGGCATCGGCGTCGCCCTCGGCCTGGTCTTCGCGGGCGACGTGGGTTCCGATACCCGGCTGGAATACACCGTCATCGGCGACGCGGTCAACGAGGCCGCACGGCTGACGACCGAGGCCAAGGAGGTCCCCCGTCGAATCCTGGTGAGCGGCACAGTGATCGAAGCCGCCGCGGATGACGAGAGGGCCGAATGGACCCTGTACGAATCGATCCGGCTGCGCGGCATGAAGGAACCCACCGCCTGCTGGACCGATATCGACCCCACGGGCAGCACCGGCCACCCCGCCGCCGGCACCGAACACGCCGCGGCGGCGATCGCCAAGGACGGCGCCACACCGGTGAGTGCGGTCACCGAAATCCGCTGCACCGCACCGGAGACCAAGGAAAGCAACGCGGTCGCCGCGGCGCCGGACGCCAGCACGGACCCGACGGCCGATCGCAGTCCGATCTCCGAGATCCGCACACCGGCAACGGAAGACGAGTCCGACGCGCTCCACGTGCGCGCAGCAGGGTCCGACGCGGTCACCACGAGTCGCACACGGGGCGAAAAGCCCTGACTTCGTTCACTGCCTGCCCAGGGCCGCCTGCACGTCCGTAGCGGTCGTGACCGGGAGGTCGCAGACCGAGCCGCGACACACGTACACCGCGGCCGCGCCGTCGACCAGAGGGCGATCGGCCAGCAGCGGCACCGAGTCCGGTTCGCCCGCAACGATTATCGAGCCGCCAGGGGCCGATTTCCTTGCGGCCGAGAGCAATCTCCGCTCGTCCTGGAACTCGACCGCGCCTGGCGCATCGAGCGACAGTTCACCGCCGCCGAGGTATGCGCCACTCGGACCGACGATCGCAACCTGGAGCGGACCGCGCAGCGCTGCCTCGGCGACTGTCAACCATTGCCCGGCCGAGCGTGGTGCGCGAGCGAGCACCACCGCGCCTCGGGTGAGGGTCTGGTCGGCCAGCTCACGGTAGCGCACCGCGCGGGCAGGATCGCTTGCGGCGCTTGCGGTCAGGAGTGCTTCAGCGAGCGCGGAGGCGCCCGCCGGGGTGGCGCCGTCGATCGGGTCGCGCGGGCGGGTGACCAGGATTTCCGCGTCGTCGGCGGTGTCGAACCAGCTGCCCGGCGCCGCCGGGTCGGCGAAGTGCTCGATGGCCTTGTCCAGCAGGCGTTGTGCCTCGGCGAGCCAACTCGGTTCACCGGTGGCTTGGTGCAGGGCGAGCAGCCCGACAGCCAGCCACGCGTAGTCCTCCAGCACCCCGGGTGCCGTTCCGGCGACGCCGCCGAGCGAGGCGCGCAGCACCCGGTCATCGACGACGTGCCGGCCGAGCAGATAGCGTGCGCAATGCGCCGCAGCCGCAACCCAATCGGGGCGGCCGTGCGCAGCTCCCGCTTCGGCAAGCGCAGTGATGGCCATCCCGTTCCATGCGGTTACTACTTTGTCGTCGCGCGCAGGCTGCGGGCGACGGTCGCGGGCGGCGCGCAGCGTGGTTCGAATGCGCTCGAAGCGGGCGGGGGCATCCGGATCGACCGGCACCGCGGCCTTAATGGCGTCGGGATCGGTGTATCGGGTGAGGATCGAGGTGCCCTGTTCGAAGTTGCCCGCAGTGGTTACTCCGAAAACCTCTGCGGCCCAGGCACCGTCGGTGGGTCCGAGCTCGCCGATCAGTTCGGCGGGTGTCCACACATAGGTGGCGCCCTCGACCCCCGGCCCGCCCGGCTCCAGGTGGGTGTCGGCATCCAGTGCGGAGGCGAAACCGCCCTGTTCGGTGCCGAGATCATCGAGCAGGAAGCCTGCGGTCTCCTCCGTGATGCGCAACGCGAGCGGCCACGCGAGGACCGTTTCGCCCGACGCCGATCCCGTCCGGCGCGCCAGATGCGCGTAGGCGCGCAGCAATTGGGCGTTGTCGTAGAGCATCTTCTCGAAATGCGGTACCAGCCAGGCATCGTCCACGGAATAGCGCGCGAAGCCGCCGCGCAGCTGGTCGTAGATGCCGCCACGAGCCATCGCTTCTGCGGTGTGGGACACCGCCTCGAACACCGCGGGATCACCGGTGCGCTCCCAGCTCCGCAGCAACCCTTCCAGCAGCGCCGACGGCGGGAACTTCGGCGCACCACCGAAGCCGCCGTGCTTATCATCCACCTCGCGCAGCACCGCGGCCACCACATGATCGAGCAGTTCGGTGGTGATGCTGAAATCGCCGCCGGGCAGCCCCGCCGCCTGCGCCCGCAGCGCCTCGGTCACCTGCGCGGACGCCTTGTTCACTTCGTCGCGCCGGTTGATCCAGGTGTCGGTGATCGCGGTAAGCAGCTGGGTGAACGACGGCATGCCGCCCCGGGGCAGCTTCGGGTAGTAGGTGCCGCAGTAGAACGGTTCACCGTCCGCGGTGAGGAAGCACGTCATCGGCCAGCCGCCCTGACCGGTCATGGCGACGGTGGCGGTCATGTAGACCGCGTCCAGATCGGGCCGTTCTTCCCGGTCCACCTTCACACACACGAAGTTCGCGTTCATCAGCGCCGCGGTCGCCTCGTCCTCGAAGGACTCGTGCGCCATCACGTGGCACCAGTGGCAGCTCGCGTACCCGATGGACAGCAGAATCGGCACGTCCCGCGCCGCTGCCTCGGCCAGCGCCTCGGCGTCCCACTCCCGCCAATCCACCGGATTCCCGGCGTGCTGACGCAGATACGGCGATGTCGCACTGCCCAATCGGTTCACGCCTCCAGCCTCCCACAACCGGCGAGCACACAACGCAACCCACGCACAGCCGCGTTGCACACGGGCCAGCAGCCGCTGGCAGCTCTTGGACTAAAGATCGACGGCGACCATCGGCATGACGCTCCACGCCGATGGTCACCTGTGAGCTACGGTCTCGCCGTTTTCTAGAAGCCGAAGCTGCCGGTGGCGGGCTTGCCGGTCGCGGGAACGGTGACCGCGACGAAATTACTGAACTGTTCCTCCCATTTGTTCACACAACCGCCCCGCACATTGATCGTCGATCCCGGCTCGAGGCCTTCCAGTTTCACCGTGACCGTCTGGCCAACGCCGGCCAGCGTCTCATTCCGTGCAGCCTCTTCATAACCGTCCAGCGGTTTGCTGTCGCCGAAGAAGACGCGTTGATTCCCGATGGAGGCCTCCGCCCAGCAGGTTCCGCGATCGTTGGGATTGCGCAGTGTGGCAGTCACCGTGCCCACAGCGGTGCCGTTGAAGCTCACTTCGGGGGCGTTGAACGGTGTGTCCGCACTCGCGGGCACGGCGGCGAAGGAGGCAAGCGCTATGGCCGCCGCCGAGGTGAGAAAACCGATCGTTGGAATTCGTCTGTTGATCACATCATCCGACAATTCCACGGAATACCTTTCAGTGCAACGCATGTCGGCCCAGGCGCCAGAGGACCGCGGCCTGCACGAGCAGCCGGCCTCGGAATTCCCTGCACACAACGACCCGCTCGTGACCGAATCTCCGCAGTTAGCAATACCTTTCGGAGACTCTGGTACTTAACAACTCACATGGCACCAGTGGCAGCTCGCGTACCCGATGGACAGCAGAATCGGCACGTCCCGCGCCGCTGCCTCGGCCAGCGCCTCGGCGTCCCACTCCCGCCAATCCACCGGATTCCCGGCGTGCTGACGCAGATACGGCGATGTCGCACCAGCCAATTGGTTCACACCCATCAACCTCCTACGCTGAGCCGGCACATGACACGCTCCTCCCACTTCGCTTCGATCCGCGAAGTTCGGACTTGCCAGAATGGCAAAACTGTCCGGCCACCCGCATCGCAGACTCGTGGGCCATCACATGAAGAGTAGTGCGCGCGGCAGGATCGATGGTCGGGGCGGCAGCTGTACTTCCTGGCCCGGCGCGAATGACAGCAGGGCGGGGCAAATGAACTACAACTACAACACCTACAACCTCGACAACGGTCCAGGTACAGCATCGATGCTCATCCGCCCGTCAGCCCTCCCAATCGAGTACCGGGGCGAGTGATTTCAACTGCACCGAAGGCGGGGTCAACCGCAGCAGGGCATTGCGCGCCAACACGGCCAGGGGCGAGGAGAGTTGACCGACTGCACCGATCACGCGGGAACGCTTGACGATCATCTGGGTACGTGGCCTGCGCTGCGCGTCGTAACGCGCCAGATCACCATCCTCGGCGGCGACCCGAGCCAGCGTCACGGCATCCTCGAGCGCCTGGCAGGCACCCTGGCCCAGATTCGGGGTCATGGCGTGCGCGGCATCACCGATCAAGGCGATCCGCCCTGTGGCATAGGTTTTCAGGGGCGGCAGGTCGTAGAGATCATGCTTCAGGATCGCCGTGTCGTCGGCCGCCGACAGCAGAGCAGGGATCGGGTCATGCCAGGAGCCGAACCGGGCACGCATTTCGGATAGCCCACCGCCCGCGGTTCCCGCGGCCATATCGGCCGTGGCGAAACAGTAGACCCGGCCGTCCGGGAGGGTGCCATATCCGAAGCGTTCTCCCCTACCCCAGCTTTCGCCCATATCGCCGACCGGCTCGGTAGGGGCTACTACCACTCGCCACGCGGTATATCCGCTGTAGCGGGGTTCGATCTCACCACAGACCGCGCGTCGCACCACACTGCGGACACCGTCCGCACCCACGACCAAATCCCCGGCCGAGGTCCCCGCCGAGTGCGCGACGATGTCGTCCGCCTGCACGCCGGATACCGAAATCCCGGTACGCACAGCGTATTCCGGAACCGCCGCGCGCAGGATCTCCAGGAAGTCGGCACGATGCATCATGATCGGACTGCCGTAGCGGGCACGGACGGCTTCGATATCGGTCCGGGAAAGCCAGCGTCCCTTGCTGTTCCGAATACCGGCCGAGCTCTCCTCTCGTGCCCGGCCACGGATCTCGTCGCCGAGACCCAGCTCATCCAATGCCTGAAGTGCGTTGGACCACAGCGATATTCCCGCCCCGACCTCTGTGATCCGGGCCGAACGCTCCAGTACCTCGACCTCCCAGCCCTGGCGCGTGAACGCGATAGCTGTCGCGAGACCACCGATGCCGCCGCCGACGATGACCGCTTTCGGCATGTTGTTCCCTTCGTTGACGCAGGTTGAGCAGGTGTCACTTGGCGAACTGGAGCGCGACCGTCGCGGCGGCGGGGACGAGGTAGAGGACCGGGAAGATGGCCGATCCCGCGTGGCCGGCCCGGATGGACGTGGCCGAGGCGAGGAGGAAGTAGGCGATGAGGCAGACCGCGGCCGCGACGCCGATCGGGGGGAGGACGAAGCCGACGACCAGGCCGAGGGCTCCCGCGGATTTCGCCAGAGCCAGCCAGTTCCACCAGGACTCGGGGACGTTGTACTGCTGGAGCGGTTCGACGACGAACTGTTTCCTGGTGAACAGGGAGAAACCGGAGAAGCCGATCCACAGGGCCGCGATGACTCCGACGACGTGGTACGCGATGTTCATGAGAGACCATTCCTTTTGCAAGTCGAGGCACACGCTTCGACGTCCGTTTCGAACAAGGAAAGCGTCACATCGCGGGACGGAGCGCTGTAGTGCGCCGAGTCATGACCTCAAGATGCATTCGATAGTGGCGAACCGTGCAAAACGCACGGTTCGTCGGTGCACATTGCGCGTGGATCAGAGCCAGCCGGCTTGCTGAGCGATGCGCACGGCGTCGACTCGGGTGCGTGCCTGCAGTTTGGCCGCTGCGGCAGCGAGGTAGTTGCGGACCGTGCCGTAGGACAGATGTAGTTGCGCGGCGATTTGTTTCGGGTCGGCTCCGCTGGCGAGGCAGCGCAGGACGTCGACCTCACGGTCGGTCAACGGGTTGGCCGGGCCGCGCAGCGTCGTGAATGCCAGTCCGGGATCGAGGACGCTGCCGCCGGCCGCGACGGTACGGACCGCGTGTAGCAGGTCTCGGCGTGAGCTGTCTTTGAGCACGAATCCGGAGACGCCGATATCGATGGCGCGCTTGACGTGACCGGGACTCGCCAGCGAGGTCAGCACCAGCACCCGGCATTCCGGGTGGTCGCGGCGAATCTCGGCGGCGGCAGTGAGTCCGTCCTTGCCCGGCAGATCGATATCGAGGATGGCAAGATTGATATCCTCGGTGGCCACGGTGACCACGATGGATCCGCCCTCTTCCAGAACAGCGGCCACCACGAAGTCGTCCTCCAATTCCAGGGACGCCACCAGGGTTTCGCGCAGCAGACGCATGTCCTCGGCGATCAGTATTCTGATCATCTGATACCTCTCCTCACCGCGGCCCGCCCCCAAGAGCTGTTCAATTTGCTAAGGACCGGCCGAACGGTATGCAATCATCGCGTGTCGTTGCTTTCGAGGTCGATCGGGTACCTGTTCTTGGTCCCGTGCGTCCTCCCGATCGTTTTCGGCGGGAACGGCATTGCTACCGCCTGCTGCGCCGTCGCGCAGGCTGCCTTGCTGGTCATGGCGCATCGGTGGCCGGGCCCGACCCGGCCCGTCCTGGTCGGGCAAGCCGTGGCGACCTATCTGCCGATCGCATTCTTCGATACCGGCGCAGTCCATCTCGACGGCCTGCTGGCCGCCACCATCGTCTTGGGGTCCGGACAGCGCTCGCGGTGGTTCGTCTTCGGCGTCGTGACCTTGGCGTCCGGTCCTCTCGACTACGGGTTGCATGCGAGCGGCACGGCGTACCTGCACGCCGCTGTCGGGACAGCGGCCGTTGGTCTGGTGCTCAGCAGCCTGCTGAGGTTGCCGGACCTGGTCGATCAACTGGGCTCGACACAGGAGGAACTGACACGAGTCATTCGTGCCGAAGAACGATTCCGCGTCGCGCGGGACCTGCGTGCCGGGCTCGGTGAAGAGCTCCTCCTGGTGGCAGACCGCCTGCATCTGATGCAACGCGAAATGGAGGAATCGCCGGATCGAGCACGTCGCACGGCCGATGATGTGGCCGGCCTTACCCGCACGATCGTTGCCATGATGCGCCGCACCGCGGCGGCCCAGCGTGATTTCGACAGGCCCTTCAGGGACCGGGCACCGGTGGCGCGATTGGCTCCTCGGCTGACACTAGCCGCACTGGTGGCCAGCCTGCTGGCGATCAGCGCCAATCAGGTCCTGGAGGTCCCGCAGTACGAGGTGTTGAACGCGGCGGGTGGGCTCGCCTTCTCCGCGCTGCTACTGGCGCAGGTTGTCTGGGCGCGGTTCGCGGTGCCGCTGCTGTGGGCTCAGCTGACTCTCACCCTGATTCCGCTGCTGTGGCTCGGTCCGTCCTGGTGTTCGTGGCTGAGCCTGCTCGCCGTGGCCGCGCTGCTGCGCCAGCGCGTGTCCTGGGCGGTCGCAGCGGTCGGCTTCTTCGTGCTGCGTGCGGTCTTCAACGAACCGACCGGCGCGCTGGCCGACCGAACCAGCTGGGTTCTTCTCGCCCTGCAGACGACTCTGGTCCTCTTCGGACTCTCGCGATTCCACCAGCTTTCGGCGCAACTGAATCGGTCACGAGCCGAGCTGGCCACTCGGACAGCGCAACTCGAACGCCTACGCCTGGCTCGCGACATCCATGATCTGCTCGGATTGACGCTGTCCGTCCTGGCGCTGAAATGTGATCTCATCAGCGAACTGATCTCGCGGGATCCGCGCCGCGCAGCATCCGAGATCGACCAGGCCCTGCGCATCGCGGCCGACGCGCAGTTCGAGGCGCTTGCCCTCACCGACGATCGCGCTGCCCTCTCACTGCGGCACGAATTCGATTCGGCCCGAATGATACTCGCCACCGCAATTGCGACCGTACGCATCGACTACGACGACGACCTGCCGGAACGGGCCGACACCGTGCTCGCTCCGGTCGTCCGGGAGGCGGTGACCAATGTGCTGCGCCACAGCACCGCGACGCGCGTCGAGATCTACTGCCGAAGCCGATATCAGAATGTAGAGCTGAATATTCACAACGACGGTGTGTGCGCAGCGGCGGCTTCGGGCGGGTCAGGACAGGGCTTGCGGAACATGCGCGCTCGCGTGCTCGACGCGGGCGGGTCCTTTATGACCTCGACCGGCGATGGCGAGTTCCGTCTCGAGGCCGCGGTGCCTTGCTGACTCGTGCATTCTGCACGGTTCCACGCTGCCGGATGCATGCACGATCGGTGCCCGGCACACTACTCCCCGTCCTCCGCCGATGTGAGGCTGTTACTCGTTCGCACGACAAGACCCGAAGGAGCGAGGACGCCGGTATGGCCGTGGTCAGAATGCACAGATTTCGAGTCGCCCGTGCCGATCTCGAAAACCTTTTGGCTCAACGTAGAACTCTCATCGACGGAATCCGTCTCGCCAATCCGGGCTTGACCGAAACCCGACTCACCCGGCTGGAGGACGGCACATACCTTGACACCTGGCGCTGGGACCGCGCCGAGAACATGCTGGCCGCAATCGCTGCCGCACAAGGCATCCCGCTGGTCGACGCTACCGGGGCATTGATGTTGGAGGCGTCCACGCTCACCGGCGAAATCGTCGACGAAACTTAACGCCCACGATCTACCTGCGCATACGCAGACTAGTAGCCTTAAGCCATCACATGGCACCAGTGGCAGGGCCTACCCGATCGACAGCAGGATCGGCACATCCCGCGCCGCCGCCTCCGCCAAAGCCTCGGCATCCCACTGTCGCCAATCGACTGGGTTATCCGCGTGCTGACGCAGATAAGGCGATATCGCACTGACCAATCGGTTCACCCTGCCAGCCTCCCACACCCGGCAAGCACTCAACACGATCCGCACACAACCCCGCGCGGCCGATGACACACGACCGCACGAACACTACCTAGCGCCCCGCCCATCAAAGTCTCGACTCGTGGGCCATCACATGGTGATCAGTGCGCCACCACCTGACCACATCTGCGTCCATCCTGATGAGAGCGGTCGGCCGGCGTCCGCTGGGTCCGAGTTCGACCGTCACCCTGGTCAGCGGGCTGCCCGGCCAGCCGGCCGGCGCTGCCTTCGGGCGGTCAGCAGCATCTGGCAGATCTTGGACCAAATGTCTGGCAATTCTGGGATTATGGGGATCTACGGGCTGGCCGCTTCATACTGACCGGCTCGACTCGCTACGGGTCACTCCCGGCCGCCGGGCAGTCACTGACCGGCCGAGCCCATGTTGTGACGATGTGGCCGCTCTCGCAGGGCGAATTGGCAGGATCCCGCGAAACGGCTCTGGATGCATTGATCAGCGATCCTGGTGGTGTAACGAGTTATGACTGGGTGAGGGCAGGCTGCCACTGCGATGAAGTACGGGCAGCGGCGTGGTGCGCGGCCAGGGCGGCCGCCACACCCAGAGCGGCGATGGCGGCCAGACCGAGCTCGAGGAAACGGGCCGAGCGCAACAGGGAGGGTTCGCCGAGGTTCACCAACACACCGGAGATGGCCGCACCGAAGGCGGTGGCGATCAGCTGCACGGTGCCGATCGCGGCGGCGGCCTGCTGCGCTTCGGCCGGATCGGGGCTGCTGGCCATGACCGCCGCCGACAAGTGCGGCCACGCCAGACCGATGCCTGCACCCGCGACCATCATGCACAGCACCCACACCAGCAGGGTGGACAGGCCCGCGTGGCGGATCTGTGTGAGAGCGGTGAGCGTCAGACCGACAGCCAGCACGACGGGACCCGCCAGCCGCAGGCGATCGACGGTGCTCGGCCGCTGCGCGCCCGCGCTGACGACCTGTGCCAGCGTCCAGCCCAATGATGCTGCCGCACCGACGAATCCGGCCGCCAGCGGGGCGAGCCCACCCAATTCCTGGGCGAAGAGCGGCACGAAGTTTTCCAGGCTGATACCGATCGCAACCGCGACCATGGTCAGGTAGATCCAGCGCAGCGGCGACCTTTTCACGAAGGTCAGGCGCGGCAGCACCGTCACCGCGGCGCGCCGCTCCCAGGCCAGGAATCCGGCCACGACCAGCAGCGCCGCCACGACACCGGCCGCGGTCCAGCCGCCGCGTGGCAGCACGCCGGCGATGCTGACCAGCGCCGCGGCCGCCATCAACAGCGTCAGCGAGACCGCGGGAATCCGCTGCGCGTGACCGGACCTTCCGGTGCCGCGCAGTGCAATCGGCACGGTCGCCCCGACCGATACCGTCAACACCGCAAGACACCCGAACGCCAGCCGCCACGGCCCCAGCTGAGCGAACACACCCCCCAGCGCCGGGCCGACGAACGTCCCCACACCCCACATCGCCGACACCAGCGCCGCCGCCCGGGCGCGCAGCGCGGCCGGATACGCCTGGTGAATCACCGCGTACCCCAGCCCCATCAGCAGGCCACCGCCCAGCCCCTGGACTGCCCGGCCCACCAGCAACAGCGACATAGACGGGCTCACCATGCAGATCATGGTGCCGATCGAGAACAGCCCGAATCCGGTCAGATACGACCCGACCGGACCGCGGGCCGCAAGCATCGCGCCCACCAGCGTCGACGACACGATCGAGGTCACCACGAAAACAGTCGTGGCCCAGGCCAAATAGCGCGCGCCACCGATCTCGCCGATCGCCGTCGGCAACAGGCTCGCGGTCACATAGCTACTGATGGCGTACAGGGCTGTGCCGCCGGCGAGCACGATCGTCACACCGAGGCGGTCACGAGTCAGCAGATCACCCCAACCGGCGCCGGATTCGGTTACTGAGCTCATCGGGTCTTCTCAATCTCACTAGAAGCAGCAGAAATACGGGGCAGCAGCGGGAACGGCATGCCCGCCACAGACGCCGGCCATGCCGGCGGCGGACGCGGTATCAGCCCAGAACTGGGAAGTTCGCGCGAATAACATTGTGCGGATCACGGTTTCGCTTGATCTCCCGCAACCGCGCCAAAGTGTCCGGGTCGAACGCCGCAGCAGCGGACTCACCAGGAGCCAGGAACGTATACGGCTTGCTGCCAGTGATGTGCGTCCCGAGCGCGTCGGTGATCTCCTCGAACCGGCCACGGATACCACCCAGCAGCTGCGGCAGCCCGAGCCCGAGCAGATACAGCGCATACGGTTCGCTAACCGCGCCGCGCGCACCACCGTCCGGCCGGCCCTCGGCCAGCGCACCACCCAAGCCACGAATCTGCACATTCAGCAGCGGCGCGACAGGCGCGTCGATGAGCGTCTTCACCACCGCGTCATCGAGCTCGGTGAGCAACTCGCCACGCGAAAGCGACGGGCTCGGATCGGTCGGTTCGGCAGTGATCTTGCCGATCTCGGCCGGGCTCAGTTCACCGCGGGTATCGGCGATGACGCCGTCGATCCCGTCGAGCCCGCCGGTCAGATGACGTCCCTCGGCCGGATCACCGAGATAGGCGAAGTCGATAGCAACCGTCGGCGCCGCACCTGGAATCTGGTAGCGCTGCAGCCACACCGACAGCTCGGCGGGCGCGTCAGCGGTGAGCTCGGTGAACAGGTCGAAGACCTCGCGCGTGCGGTCGGCCGACCACATCACCCGCCCCCCGTAGAGCCGGGGCAGCGCGAACAACTCGAACTCGAGACCAGTGACGATCGCGAAGTCGCCACCACCACCGCGCAATGCCCAGAACAGGTCCGGATCGGAATCGGCAGTGACTCGCTGCGGGCGCCCGGAGGCATCGACGACCTCGACCGCACGCACCGCGTTCGCCGCCCACCCATACTTTCGGGCGAACCAACCGAAACCACCGCCCAGGGTGTATCCGGTCACACCCACGACCGGGTTGCTCCCGGCCAACCCCGTGAGCCCGTGCCCGGCCGCCGCGGCCTGCACCTGCCCCCACGCCACGCCACTACCGACCCGCGCCACACGCTGCTCGGCGTCGATGTCGATGCTGTCGAAGCGTGTAGTGCGGACCAGGACCGCGCCGTCGATATCGCCGGTCGCACCGTGCCCGGTCGGCTGCGTCACCACGACACGACCCGCCCGCTGGGCGTACTCGAGCACCGCCGCCACATCCAGTGCGTCGGCCACCTCGACAACCCCGGCCACCGACTGCGCGACTGCCGTGTTCCACGGCCGCGCCGCCCGATCGAAATCGGCGTCGCCCGGCAGGAACACACCGCCACGGACCGCGGTGCGCAAGTTCTCGATAGACATTCTCAATCCTCGTTCATCATTGTCGTGCTGGGTTGTCTACTGGTCGACGACGTAGGGCCCGCCGGTGTGACACGAGCTCCTCGCCGACGAAGTGACATCGCTTACTCGTTGCCGGGTGTCGGTGGTGCATCGACCGTCTTGTCTTCGGACTTGTGCCCGGCGCGGCCTCCGAGACTACGAAGTGCGGCGCATCCGCACTATCCGGCAAGTGCCCTAGTTTCTTCCTGGTTTGCCGCACTATTGCTTATCTGGATTAGTTGGGCGCATGCTGTACGGCCGAGCCCTCGAGGAACGGCGGATCAGCAACGGATGAGCCACGCTGAAGCCGGCCAGAGCCCTGCCCTGGAAATCGTGGCCGTAGCGATATGACCGAGCACGATCAGTAGTCCGCCAGGGTGATGGCGTTGGCGGCGCGCTCGATCGGTTTGATGATGGGGCGCAGGGCCAGGCCCTTCCAGGGCATGTGGCGGAGCATGCGGAGCATGGTGGTCTGGGTGCGGATGGCGCGGCGGTCGGTGGCGACCATCTGGGTGGCGTTGGACCAGCCGAGGGTTTGGTTGCGGGAGATGTAGTCGCTCATGGCTTCCTGGTAGCGGGGGAAGGCGGCGTACTGGTCACCCCTGGCCGCACGTAGTTCACCGGCCAGGACGTATGCGCCGACCAGGGCCATGCTGGTGCCTTGGCCGGACAGGGGGGACGGGCAGTAGGCGGCATCACCGACGACGGCCACGCGGTTGTCCCACCAGTGGTCGAGGTGGATCTGGCTGACGGTGTCGAAGTAGAAGTCGGGGGATTCGGGCATGGCGCGCAACAGGTTCGGGGCTTCCCAGCCCGCGTCGGCGAAGGTTTCCGTGACGAGGCGCTGTTGGGCGGCGATATCGCGGCGGTCGGGGAGCTGGTCGGGCGCCGGGAAAATGAACTGGGCCTTGGCGGTGGTGTGCTGGGTGCTGTAGAGCTGGACGACCTTGCCGGGGGTTGGGTGGACCAGTTCCCAGCGGTCCAGGCCGAGGTCGTTGGGGACCGAGAACGCGCAGACCGCCATGCCGGTGTGGCGGGCGAACTGCTCCTCGGGGCCGAAAGCAATGCGACGCACGGCCGAATGCATGCCGTCGGCACCGATGACCAGGTCGAAGACGCGCGGGGCGGCATTGCGGAAGCCGACGGTGACACCGTCGGCGTGCTGGGTCATATCCGTGATCGAATCGCCGAACAGGTACTCGACATCGCCCTTGGTGGCATCGAAGAGGATGCGGGCGAGGTCGCCGCGCAGCACCTCGTCATCGCCGGGCGAGCGCAGGCCGATCAGCTCGGGGCCCAGCGTGGCGAGGGCCTTGCCGGACGCGTCGACCCAAGCGCCGCCGCGCATATCGGTAGAGGCTTGGCGCAGCTGCGGCATGAGGCCCATGCGCTCGACGACATCCATCGCCACACCGCGGATATCGACCTTGTAGCCGCCCTCGCGCAGTGTCTGCGACTGCTCGACAATGGTGACGGTGAAGCCGTAGCGGGTCAGCCAGTAGGCGAGGGCCGGACCGGCGATGCTCGCGCCGGAGATGAGGACGGTTTTGTTGGTGAACTGCTGTGTCTCGGTCATGGAAAGTAGCTTCGCGGGGGTCGCTCACCGTGGCCTGACCATCGGCTCACCGTCACTCACCGACCAGTGCGGCCACCTCCTCGACGGGGTATCCGCGGCCCTTGCGGTAGGCCGAGAGGAATCCGGATTCACCCAGTTCGGAGCGGGTTTCGACGGTGATGCGGGCGACCTCACCATCGCCTTCGGAGCACAGACCGCGCAACGTTTCGGCGGCACCGAGCAGTTGGGCCGCACGCTCCACATCGCCGCACGTGGCGGCCACTCCGGCCAAGCCCTCGACGGCTGTGGCCGCCACCGGTCGCAGCTGGTGGCGGTATGCGAGTTCGAAGGCCCTGCGATGTGTGGCGCGTCCCGCCTCCAGGTCGCCTTCGGAGACGGCGACCCAGCCCAGACCGATGAGCGCGCGGGCTCGGGCCTCGGTTGCGCCCACCGTGCCTTCGGATGCCAGGTTCAGGGCTGCGGCGTATCGCTCGCGAGCGCTCGACAGGTTCCCGCCGGCGCGGTCCAGATCGCCGAGCCCGCGAATCGCATTGGCGTGCATATCTGTCGCGCCCACCGCGCGGGACAGTTCGGCGGCGCGTTCGTAGGCGGCACGGGCGGCGGCGGGG
The DNA here is from genome assembly GCF_045208035.1 of Nocardia sp. NBC_01009. Lineage (NCBI taxonomy): Bacteria > Bacillati > Actinomycetota > Actinomycetes > Mycobacteriales > Nocardiaceae > Nocardia > Nocardia sp. NBC_01009. The sequence goes on from NZ_CP108695.1 coordinate 8,220,780, forward strand.
TCGCTGCCGGCCAAGATGTCACCACGGCGGTTGAGCAGATCGGCGGTGTCGTCGACGGTGCCCAGCTCGGTGTAGCGCTCCACGGCCTCATCGATCAAGGCCAAGGCGGCCGGTCGATCGCCGCGCCAGTCGGCAACCGCCGCAAGTTTGTCCAGCGCCGTGGCGATCGCCCAGCGGTCGCCGGTTGTGCGGAAACCGTCCAGGGCTCCGTGGAATTCAGCCTCGGAGTCGAGAATGCGCCCGGACATGAGCAGGCGCAGCCCATCACCCAATCGGAGGAAAGCCCGCGACCACGAGTCAGGCCCGAAGAGCAGTCGCGAGCGATCCGGATCGACGGTTGCCATACCGCCCGCGATGGCGAGCAGAAACACCAGATGCGGTCGCCGCAAAGGGGTTCGGGATTCCGATACCGCCGCAGCCGCGCGTTCGATCGCCGCTCGCGACTCGCCGCCGGCCCGCGCCGCCACCGCCGCGCACAGCGCGTACTCCTCGACGGACGTCGAATCAAGTTGGGGCAGTATATGTTCGGCTATTTCGACCGCGTCGCCGGGCCGACCGTTCAACCACCAGTACCACGCCTGGGCAGCGATGAGCCGTTGCGCCAGCGGCGGATCGGTACGCACCGCCCAGTGCAGCGCCGCTTGCAGATTGCCGTCATCGGCGGCCAGCCGGGCCAGCCAATCCAGCTGGTCGGCCCCACGCAGCAGCGGGTCGGCTCGCTCGGCGAGGGCGGTGAAATACCGGGCGTGCGCGTTCAGCAGCCGCTCATGCTCGCCCGAGTCGATCGCCTGCCGCCGCGCGAACTCGCGAATGGTCTCCAGCATTCGATAGCGGCCGCCGGTCACCTCCACCAGCGATTTGTCGGCCAGATCGTCGAGCAGTTCATCGGCATCGTCGATATCGCAGACATCGCGCGCGGTCCGCGCGGTGGCTCCGCCCGCGAAGACCGAGAACCGTTGGGCCAGTAGCCGTTCGGCCGGAGCCAGGAATTCCCAGCTCCACTCGACCACCGCCTGCAAGGTGCGATGGCGGGGCTCGACGGTACGGTCACCGCGGGCGAGCAGCCGGAAGCGGTCGCCGAGGCGCGCGTCGATCTCGCCGAGATCGAGGGTGCGCAGCCGGGCGGCGGCGAGTTCGAGGGCCAGCGGCAATCCGTCGAGGCGGGCGCAAACACGCCGGACGTCGCCGATCGTCGCGGCATCCACGGCAAATCCGGGTCGCGCGGCGGCGGCGCGATCGGCGAACAACCGGACGGCGGCGCACTCGAGCTGCTCGGCCAATGCAGCATCGGCCGCGGCGACGGGTAATTGCCCGACCGGGAAAACGGTTTCGCCGGTGATCCGCAAGGGTTCTCGGCTGGTGGCCAGCACGCGCAAACCAGGGCAGTCCAGCAGCAGCCGATGCAGCAGGCGTGCGGTGTCGAGGATCAGGTGCTCGCAATTGTCCAGAATGATCAGCTGCGGTCGTTCGACGAGCACCGCGCGCACGCGGCTCTCGATATCGCGAGGCTCGCCCGGGGTGTGCCCGGGGCTCTCGCGCCCACCTAACGCCGCGGCCACCGCCTGGACCACCTGCGCCCCGTCCACCAGCGGGGCCAGATCCACGAAGCACACCGGCCCCTCGGTGCGAGCGCCCACTTCCAAGGCCAACCGCGTCTTGCCGGTCCCGCCCGGACCGGTCAGCGTCACCAGCCGGGACTGCGCCAGCAGCAGCGCTACCCGCGCCAATTCCGCATCGCGCCCGAAGAATCCGGTGAACGGCGTGGGCAGCCGCCGGACCGCGCGTTCGGGTGCGGCATCCGCGCGCAGGATCGCCAGATGCGCCTGCGCCAATTCCACCGAGGGGTCGGCACCCAGTTCCTCGGCGAGCAGCTCCCGCCCCTCCTCGAACAGCTCCAGTGCCTCCGCCTGCCGCCCCGCCCCGTACAGGGCCCTCATCAGCAGGGCCCGTGCCCGCTCTCGAAGCGGGTGCGCCGCAACCATTTCGGGCAGAACGGCCAGCGCTGCCCGGTGATCGCCCAGCGCCACCGCCGCCTCCGCGCGATCCTCCAGAGCCGCGAGCCGCGCCTCGGTGAGGCGAACAGTCTGCACCGCGGCGAAGGGCGCATCCGCCACATCGGCAAGGGCCGGGCCGCGCCACAGCCGCGCGGCCTCGTCCAGCAACACGGCAGCGGTGGCAAAATCCTTGTCGTGCACGGCCTTTCGACCGTCCTGAGTGAGTTGGACGAACCGATGCGCATCGACGTCCCGCGGCGCTACCGCCAATCGATACCCGGCAGCCGAGGACTCGATGATCTCCTCGGTGCGGCCCGCTCTGCGCAGTGCACCCCGCAGCCGCGACACCTGCGCCTGCAGAGCATGCCCAGCATTGGCCGGTGGCTGCTCCCCGTAGAGACCATCGATCAACCGATCTCGCGACACGACGCGGTCGGCGTCGAGCGCCAGCAGCGCCACCAGCGCCCGCACCTGCGGGCCGCCGACCGCGATCGGACTCCCGTCGGCGAGGCGGACTTCGATGGGACCGAGGATTCCGAACTGCACGGTTGACAGTATGCCCGCGCATTCTCCTAGCTACCGGTTGGACGGCTACTGGGCACCGATGGCCGGGCTGATGGCGGTGCCGCCGCTCACATCGACCACATTGCCGGTGATCCAGCGGGCATCCTCGGAGGCGAGGAAGGCCACCACATCGGCGATATCGGCGGGCTGCCCCACCCGGCCCAGCGCGGTCATGGCACTGATGCTGGCCCGCACCTGCGGATTGCCATCAAGGAAGGCGGCCATCCCCTCGGTCTCGGTCGCACCGGCGGCCACCGCGTTCACGGTGATACCGCGCGGACCGAGCTGTACCGCGAGGGTTTTGGTGAGCACATCGATCGCCCCCTTGCTCATGGCGTAGGCCACCTGCGACGGGGCCGCCACTCGCGGTGCGCAAGAGGAGATATTGACGATCCGACCGCCATCGCGCAGCAGCGGCATCGCCTGCTGCGAGATGAACAGCGGCGCGGCTACATTCACCGCGAAGAGGCTGTCCACCGCCGCCGGGGTCAGTTGCTCGATCGAGCCGTTGCCACCGCCGCCGCCCGCATTGTTCACCAGAATGTCCAGCCGTCCGTCCGGCAGGCTCTTCGTCAGCTCGGCGAACAGCACGTCGATTCCGGCGGGCGTGCTCAGGTCGGCGCGGATGGCGAACGCCTGCCCACCCGCCGCGCCGATTTCCGCGACGGTCTTCGCCGCCGCTTCGTCGTCGTGCCCGTAGTGCACCGCGACCACCGCGCCGTTCGCCGCCAACCGCAGGGCGATGGCGCGGCCGATTCCGCGGGAAGCGCCGGTGACGAGGGCGAACTTACCGATCTGAGACATTGGAACTCCTGTGCTCGGGTGTGTTTCCTTGACACAGACGTTCGCCGACCGCTCTCACCAAACCCTCACCGTGCGCTCACGGACGGTGATTTCGCCCAACCGCCCGGTCGCGGAGGATGAGCGGGACCTTACCTACCCAGTAGTCTGGACCGATCCAGACCGAATCTCTCAATTCGCAACGAACCCGGGGGCCGGTCATCATCGGGATGAATCCCGCACAAACGCTCGGCGGCCCCTTGCGAGCGAGCTGATCGCAATACCGATATCGAAACCGATATCGTCGCAGCGTGGATCCCCTGCGCCAACTGCGGTATTTCATCGCCGTCGCCGAAGAACTGCATTTCGGACGCGCGGCGGAGCGCCTCGGCATCGCCCAGCCACCGCTGAGTCAGCGGATCCGCAAACTCGAGGCCGACCTCGGTGCGCTACTGTTCGATCGCGACAGTCGCCGGGTCGCGCTCACCGAGGCCGGGCAGATTCTGCTCGCCGAGTCCCGCGATCTGCTCGCGCGCTGGGAGCGGACGACAGCGCTCGTCGGCAAAGCGCATCGGGGCGAGATCGACGCCTTACGCGTCGGGGTGCCGCCCGAGCTGGCCGGGCGGGTGCTTGCCGCGGTGCTGACCGCATTCGAGAGCCGTGACATCCGGGTCGACCTGCAGGAGCTGTCCACCGCCGAGCAGGTCCGATTGCTGGCCGACCGGCAACTCGACGCCGGCCTGTTGCAGCATCCGGTCGACATGATCGGCCTGGAAACGGGACCAGCGGTGGACACGCCCCTGGGCGTGGTTTTGCCGCGGGATTCACCGCTGGCCGTGCGTTCTTCGCTCACCCTCGCCGACCTGGCCGGGCATGGACTGGTGATCTTTCCGAGAGCCGCGGCGCCCGGACTGTATGACGCGACGCTGCGCACCTGCTGGGACCACGGTTTCCGGCCGACGTCGGTGCAGCACGCCCGCAATCCCGAGTTCGTACTCGGCATGGTGCTTTCCGGCCGCGGCGTGGCCTTCGACCAGGGCATGGTCGCGCAAAAGGAACCGCGGGTGGTCTGGCGTCCCTTGCCGGAAGGAACATTGAGCTGGCGACTGTCGCTGGCATGGCCCGCTGCGGCACCGCATCCGCTGGTGCGTGAGCTCGCCGAGCTGGTCGCGAATGTGGTGCAGGGTGACGGAGCTTCCCGCCCCGCACCTGTTCAGGAAATACCGCAGCGTCCGTGGAATGTGGTGTACGGCAGGCCGTGAACAATGTTTTCGATCGCGTGCTTCGCCGAGGCGCCGATCGCACGGTCCACCTCGGGTAACCGCTGTTCGAGGGTGCCGGCCCTGGTGAAAACCGCCACGGCGTAGCGACTTCCGCCGGGATATTCGACGACGCCGATCTCATTGCGAACGCCGGGCAGTGTGCCGGTCTTGGCCCAGAGCCGCACCTCGGGCGGAAACGCCGCGGCGAGGCGGTGCCAGTTGACCTGTTGACGCATGAGATCGCGCACCCATCGGCAGGTCTCGGCGGTGCCTGCCCGATCCGCGCCGATGAGCGTAAGCAGCTCGGTCATTTCGCGCGGCGTGCTCGCGGTGGTCCGTTGCGGATCCATGGCACGAGTGCCAAGGACCTCCGCGGCGCTCAGCGCCGGAAACCGCACGGCGAAATCTATCGCGTCCGCCGCGCCGATGTCCTCGGCCATGGTTTGCACGATGTGGCGTGGCGCGCCGACGATCCGGGTGCCGGTGAGTCCGAGTTCGCGCACCAGCGAGCGGACATTGTCGAGGCCGACTCGATCGAACAGCAGATCGGCCGCGGTGTTGTCGCTCAGGGTGAGGGCGAAGAACGCCGCGTCGCGCAGGCTCAGCTCGACATCGTCGACGCATCCCGCCGTGCCGACGCCGCCGAGCCGGTCGCGTGCACGCACCCGCACCCGATCGGCCGGGTCCAGCTGCCCCACGGCGACCTGACGGGCGAACTCCAGCACCAGCGGCACCTTCACCACCGAGGCGAGCACCACCGGCTCGTCGGCGCCCGACCCCTCTTCGCCGCCGCAGTCGAAACACCTGGCGTGCACCCAGCCACGCACACCAACCTTCTGGAAGAACTCGTCCACGGCTGCCAGCATTCACGGTCGAGTCGACTGCGCGCCAACCCGCCCGCGCCATTCGAACGACGGGTCGAACCGGCGTCTTGACTCTCCCGTCGTTGGAGGGTCCACGCTGGCCACCGACAGGCAATCCGACAGGAGGACATCCGGTGAAGATCGATCTGGCCAAGACCGACAAGCACTACTACGACGCGCCGCGCGATCCTGCGCTGCGCACGTTCGATGCCTACAACTACGTGACGGTCACCGGCTCCGGCGCACCGGAGAGCCCGGCGTACCTCGATGCCGTCGCCGCGCTGTATCGCGCCGCCTATGGCGCGAAGAAGATCGCCAAGGCCGCCGCAGCGGATTTCGTTGTACCGAAGCTGGAGGGCCAATGGTGGGTGGAATCCGACGAACCACCGCTCTCGCTGCCACGCGAGCAGTGGCACTGGAAACTGATGATCCGCATGCCCGACCCCGTCACCGCGGACATGGTGTCGGGCGCGAGCTTCGAGTCGATCACCGAGGGCGACACGATCCAGGTGCTGCACGTCGGCCCCTACTCGACCGAGCCCGAGACCCTCGCCCGCATGGAGGCGTTCATGACCGCCGAAGGCCTGACGATGAACGGTCGCCATCACGAAATCTACTTATCCGATCCACGCAAGGCCCCGGCCGCGAGCACCAAAACCATTCTGCGCCACCCGGTTCGCCACATCGACGCCTGACCGCGCGCTACCCGATCGCCATCTCGCCGACGCTGTCTTTGCTCATCGACGGGCCGCTCGGGTCTGGGTGCTATCCGGTACGCCGATGTGGCCGAGTAACCGGTCGGGCACGTCCACGCCTGAGCGCTGTGGTCACCACGTCCTGCCGACGTAGCCGAGCAGCCGCTGATGAGCGGGCGCGTCGGCGGCGACCGGTACCTCGGCGTCGAACATGCCCGGCTTGCGGAAGCCATCGATGCCGCCCATCGTCTGCATCGCGGTGAGCAATTCAGCGCACAACTCGTCATCGGCGAGATCCGGCCGGTGCACTCCGAGCGCGATGTCGACACCGTGCACCACCAGCTCGGTCAGATGGACCAGCGCTGCCGCGGAGCCCGGCAGATCGCCCAACGAGATGTGCACCGTCCCGGTCAGCACATCCGGCCGGTGCCATGCGGCCCGATCCACCTCGGCCGCTGCGGCGTATGCGGCTTGGGGATCGACGCCCAGCCAGTCGTCTTCGTGCTCGGCCCCCGCATCCATCCCGGTCAACGCGGCGGCGAACAGGTGCATGCCGCCGACGACATGGTTGAGCACCGCACGCACATCCCATTCCCGGCACGGTGTCGGCGCGACCAGCCGGTCGTCGTCGACCGTCGCGACGATCGCCCCCGTCATGTCCAGAGCGCGGTCGATCTGGTCGATCACAGAATCCATCGTCATCCTTCGGTCGTGGGCTCGCTGAATAAGTAGCACACCGGACCGACATTCAAACCGCGGCCAGCACAGACGCCGCGCGTCGAAAAATCCATCGTCGTGCCCGAATTCGGCGCGCAAGGACGCGGCGAGCCCCTTGGGGCGGGGCCGCCGCGTTCCGCGACGTCTCGGGCAACCGATCAGACCTGCTCGGTCCGACCGGAACCGCCGACGAGCGCCTTGAAGCGCAGTGCCACCTTCGGCAGCGGCTTCGGGTCTCGCTGTGCGGGCATGCGCAATGACCACGACACGAAGGTCAGGCCGGCGAACACCAGGGGCGAGATCCACTTCGGGGCCGGGTCACCGATCGCCAGGTGCGACGCCGACGCACCGACATAGACGAAAGTCAGTCCCGCATAGGCCCATTCCTTGAGCCGGGGGAATCCGGGAACCACCGCGGCCGCGACGGCGGCGAGCTTGGAGACACCGAGGATGGTGGCGAAATACATCGGGTACTTCAGGTCGTCGAAAGTATCGACGACGTACTGGGTTCGGGCCAGATCCCAGTAGGAACCGACCACCGATTCGGTGAGGACCGCGCCGGTAGCGACGGCGAAGGCAGTGAAACGTACCCGCGACGCGAGGGTGTCGCCCGCGACGGCGTTGACGAAGGAGGTGATCCGATTCGAGCCGGTAGCGGTGGCGGTCGAGGTGGCTGGGGCGGTTTCTGTGATTGTCATGCCATTACTCTGAGCGACCCTGTTGATAGAACGACGATGTCTCCGCAATGGACGGCCGATAGGTAGGCCGCGGGTTGCGATGTGCGCCCGCGGCCTACGAATCGTTAAGCGCAACAGCGCTATCCGAGCACCGGATAGTTGGCGCGAATTACGCCGTGCGGGTCCCGGGTGCGCTTGACCTCGCCGAGGCGAGCCAGCGTCGACTCGCCGAAGGCGGCCGCCGCGCCTTCGTCCGGGGTGCGGAAGGCGTACGGCTCGAGCCCGCTGATATGACCGCCGATAGCGTCGACGATCTCGGTTCGCCTGGCCTTGACTGCCGCCAGTGAGATGCGGCAATCCGACGCGTTACTTCAAATGACGAAATAGGACCTGCGAATGTCCAACGGCCGCCCGCTCGGTGCGGACGGCCGTTGTGACAGGCGGAAGCCTCAGGTTTTGTCGGCCTTGCCGTCGGGCTCGGCGATCTCGGTGGCATCCTCGGACACCTGCCGGGTGATACCGGGCTCGGTGCCCTCGTCTGCCTCCTGATCCGGCTCGGGATGCTCCGGCTCGAAGGTCGGGGGCAGATTCTTCAAATGCCGGTTCATCGAACGCACCAGCAGCACCGTGCCTGCGAGCAGGATCAGGATGATGACGAGCCCGAGCGGCGACGCCTTACCGAACTCTGGCCCGGTAGGGGTGCCAGGAGTCTGCGCGAGCAGGGCGAGCATCACAGATCCTCGATGCCTGCGAACAGGTCGTTCTCGGGGATCGCGGTGCGCACCTTCGTCTTGGCCAGCTCGAATTCCTCGGTGGGCCACACCCGTTGCTGCATCTCCAGCGGAATCGCGAAGAAAGCGCCGTTCGGGTCGATCTGGGTGGCATGTGCGCGCAGCGCGTCGTCACGCTGTGGGAAGTATTTGGCGCATTCGATCTGCGTGGTGACCCGCGACATCACATCACCGCGCTCGACGGCGTACTTACGAATCCGATCCAGCCACTCCTGCATCGGGAACGGTTCGCCGATCCGCTCGAACTCCGCGGCGAACGCCTCCATCCGCTGCAGGCTGAAACCATGGTCGTAGTACAGCTTCAGCGGCGTCCACGGCTCGCCGGCATCGGGGAACCGCTCCGGGTCACCCGCGGCCTCGAACGCGGCTATCGACACGTCGTGGCACCGGATGTGATCCGGATGCGGGTAACCGCCGGTCTCGTCGTAGGTCGTCATCACGTGCGGCCTGAACTCCCGCACCACCCGCACCAGCGCCTCGGTGGCTTCTTCCAGCGGAACGAGCGCGAAGCAGCCCTCCGGCAGCGGCGGCAGCGGATCGCCCTCGGGCAGACCCGAATCGACGAATCCCAGCCAGGTCTGACGCACACCGAGCGCGGCGGCCGCCGCGGCCATCTCCTCGCGCCTGACCTCCTCGATCCGGTCGAGCACGCCGGGGATGTCCATCGCGGGATTGAGGATGCTGCCGCGTTCGCCGCCGGTCAGCGTGACGACGAGGACCTCGTTTCCTTCGTCGGCATAGCGTGCGGTCGTCGCGGCACCCTTGCTCGATTCATCGTCAGGGTGGGCATGGACCGCCATGAGGCGAAGGCCACTCACGTCTCGTTCACCTCATCGCTCTCGCTCGCGGGTGCTTGGGCTTCGTTCCCTATAGTTCCATTCGACAGACTTTTGTTCCGACGTACCCCCCGGGAGCGACCACTCATGACCGAGCCTGCGCCGGAATCAGCCGGTGGCGATGCGGCCATCGAACGGCGCGCCGACCGCTACGGCACCGCGCCACGCCGCAGACCGCGCTGGATTCCACCGGTTCTGGGCGGGGTCGTCGTGCTGCTCGGGCTGGGTGTCGCCTACCTCGGATGGCAGAAATACGGCCCCGAGGACATCGAGGCCGAGCAGCTCGGCTACGTCGTCGTGGACGACTCGACGCTGACCGTCCGGATGAAGATCACCCGCAACGATCCACAGCAGCCGGTGGTGTGTTTCGTGCGGGCCATGGACAAGGACGGCACCGAGGTCGGCCGCCGCGAAGTCCTGGTGGAGCCGTCCGACAGCGGCACGATCGAGCTGTCCACGACCGTGCGGTCATCCTCGCGCGCCTCCGCGGGCAGCATCTACGCCTGTAGTGATCGGGTCCCGGAGTACCTTCGCGCGGGCTGAGTACCTTCGAACGGCTGACCTACACCCCAGCCACGACAAAACAAACTCCGACCTGCATGTTTATGATTCATGCTAAAATAGCCTGATACACGGTTCCGGGGCTCGGAGCCGTGTTTGCTGCATTGGCGGCCAGCGCTGTCGGTTCCGGATTTTCGTATTTGCCCGGAGCAGAGGCCTGTCGGGGTTCGAAGAACTTCCCCAGGATGGCACTAGCCGTCGGCTGGTGCGTGCCCGCCCCCTGTGGGCACTGCAGCGGTTATCAGGGAATCCCGGCCTGCCGGGAACAACTACTAGGGAGTGATCGAGATGACTGAGACGCAAGTGACTTGGCTGACCCCGGAGTCGCACGACAGGCTCAAGGGTGAGCTCGACGCGCTCATTGCCAATCGTCCCGTCATCGCTGCCGAGATCAATGAACGCCGTGAAGAGGGCGACCTCAAGGAGAACGGTGGATACCACGCAGCTCGTGAGGAGCAGGGCCAGCAGGAGGCGCGCATCCGCCAGCTGCAGGAACTGCTGAACAACGCCAAGGTCGGCGTCGCACCGACGAAGGCAGGCGTCGCGCTCCCGGGCTCGGTCGTCAAGGTCTACTACGACGGCGACGAGTCCGACACCGAGACCTTCCTGATCGCGACCCGCGAAGAGGGTCTGAACGACTCCAAACTGGAGACCTACTCGCCCGCCTCGCCGCTCGGCGGCGCGTTGATCGACGCCAAGGTCGGCGAGACCCGTGAGTACACGCTGCCCAACGGCAACACCATGAAGGTGACGCTGGTCAGCGCGGAGCCCTACCACAGCTGACGCATCGGGCCGAGGCATTGCGCCCGGCCTCCTCGGACAGAGGAACCACGCTCTCCCCCGAACGCAAGCGGCCGCACCCGATTCCGGATGCGGCCGCTTCGTCATGTCCGATACCTCAGCCGGCGAGTGCCTGCTCGACATCGGCGATCAGGTCGCTGATGTCTTCGATGCCGACCGAAAGCCGCACCAGATCGGCGGGCACCTCGAGATCGGAGCCCTCGGTGGATGCGTGTGTCATCGCGGCGGGGTGCTCGATCAGCGATTCCACGCCGCCGAGCGATTCGGCCAGGGTGAAAATCTTGGTCCGCGAGCAGAAGTCGCGCGCCGCGTCCGGGCCGCCGTGCAGCCGCACCGAGATCATGCCGCCGAAGCGCTTCATCTGCTTGTCGGCGATGAAGTGACCGGGATGCTCGGCCAGTCCGGGGTAGATGACCTGTGAGATCGCAGGGTGCCTGGTGAGGAACTCGGCGATCGCCTCCGCGTTGTCGCAGTGCCGATCCATCCGCAACGCGAGGGTCTTGGTGCCACGCAGGGTGAGGAAGGCGTCGAACGGGCCGGGCACCGCGCCCGCACCGTTCTGCAGGAAGGCAAATGCCGCGTCGAGCTCCGGGTCGTTGGTGATCAGCGCGCCACCGACCACGTCGGAGTGCCCGCCGAGGTACTTGGTGGTCGAATGCGTGACGATGTCGGCGCCGAGCAGCAGTGGCTGCTGCAAGTACGGCGTCGCGAAGGTGTTGTCCACCACCAGTTTCGCGCCCGCCGTGTGCGCGACCTCGGCCAGTGCGGGGATGTCGCCGATGCTGAGCAGCGGGTTGGTCGGGGTCTCGATCCAGACCAGTTTGGTGTTCGGACGGATCGCGGCGCGCATCTCGTCGACGTTGAACACGTGGGCGGGCGAGTGCTCGATGCCCCACTGGCTGAACACCTTGTCGATCAGCCGGAAGGTGCCGCCGTAGGCGTCGTCGGGAATCACGATGTGGTCGCCGGGCCGCAGCGTGGCGCGCAGCGCACAGTCGGTCGCGGCCATGCCGGAGGCGAATGCCCGTCCGAAGCGGCCCGATTCGAGCGCGGCGAGGTTGGCCTCGAGCACGGTCCTGGTCGGGTTGCCGGTCCTGGCGTACTCGTAGCCGTCGCGCAGCCCGCCCACCCCGTCCTGGGCAAACGTCGAACTCGCGAAGATGGGCACGTTCACCGCACCGGTCCGCGGATCGGGATCGAATCCGGCGTGCACGGCCCGTGTAGAGAATCCCAACTCACTCATGGCCCCAGCCTAGATGGCGGTGAATTATGGGCAACTGGCTGGTGCAACCTCTTACTGCGTATACCGGACCGCCTGTTCCCCGCCGCCCCTCGGCCATCGGCAGCAGGCGGCCGCGCGGCCAGTGCCCGGAGCCTTGTGACGGGCGGTCGGAGTGAGGCCGGTCTCGGTGCCGCCGATCCGAATTAGGCTGAGGCCATGGTGACTGTCGAAGAACTGTTCGCGATCGATGCCCTGCTGTCCGACGAGGAGCGCGAGATCCGGAATACCGTCGCGGCCTTCGCGAACCAACGGCTGCGACCGCATATCGCGGACTGGTTCGAATCGGGCACCTTTCCGGCCCGTGAGATCGCCCCTGAGCTGGGCAAGCTCGGGTTGCTCGGCATGCATCTGGACGGTTACGGGTGCGCGGGGATGTCGGCGACCACCTACGGGCTCGCCTGCCAGGAGCTCGAGGCGGTGGACTCGGGGGTGCGCAGCATGGTGTCGGTGCAGGGGTCACTGGCGATGACGGCGATCCACAAGTTCGGATCCGAGGAGCAGAAGCAGCAGTGGCTGCCCGAGATGGCGGCGGGCCGCGCGCTCGGCTGTTTCGGGCTCACCGAACCCGATTTCGGCTCCAACCCCGGTGGCATGCGGACCCGCGCCAAGCGCGACGGCGCCGACTGGGTGCTCAATGGATCGAAGATGTGGATCACCAACGGATCGGTGGCCGATGTCGCGGTGGTCTGGGCCCAGACCGAGGACGAGGGCAAACAGGTGGTTCGCGGATTCCTGGTGCCTGCGGGCACGCCCGGGTTCACTGCGCGGGAGATGCATCGCAAGCTGTCGCTGCGCGCCTCGATCACCGCGGAACTGGACTTCAGCGATGTCCGCCTGCCCGCCGATGCCTTGCTGCCGCAGTCACGCGGGCTGAGCTCCCCGCTGGCCTGCCTGAGCGAGGCCCGTTTCGGCATCATCTTCGGTGCGCTCGGCGCGGCCCGCGACTGCCTGGCCGCGACCATCGAATACGCGAGGACCAGGGAAGTTTTCGACAAGCCACTGGCCGCCTACCAGTTGACCCAGGCGAAGCTGGCGGACATGGCGCTGGAGTTCGGCAAGGGCCAGCTGCTCGCGCTGCATCTGGGCCGGTTGAAGGATCAGGGTGTGGTGCGACAGGAGCAGATCAGCGCGGGCAAGCTGAACAGCACACGGGAGGCCATCGCGATTGCCCGCGAATGCCGCACCATTCTGGGCGCCAACGGCATCACGCTGGACTATCCGGTGTTGCGTCATGCGAACAACCTGGAGTCCGTGCTCACCTATGAGGGCACCGCGGAGGTTCACCAACTCGTGCTCGGCAAAGCGCTGACCGACGCGAATGCGTTTCGCTGAGAATTGAAATTGCCACGGATGTGCTGGGGCAAGTCGACTTCGACAATCGACTCCGCACCCAGCCGAGTGATTTCGCGAGGACACAATCCGATCCGTGGCGCAGAGTCCCATGACGCACGTCCGCCGCGAACCGGATCGGCCCGCGGCGGACATTGCACCTACTCGGTGTCGGCTGCCTATCGCATATCGCGCGGATCGCCGTACTGCGAATAGCCGCCCTGCGGATACCCGCCGTTCGAATACCAACCCTGCGAATGCCCACCCGAATACGACCCGTCCGACGCCTCCGGCTGCCACTGCTGTCCACGGGCGGCCTGCTGATCCATCCACAGCTGCTCGCGCGACGCATCCTCTCGGCCACGGTTATACGCCTGCGCATGCCCTTTCACCGCGGACATCTCCTTTTCGAGGTTGCCGAGCCAGCTGTCCCAGCGCCGCTGCATCGGACGGACCATGCCGCCGCCGACGCCGACCACCAGAATGCCGCCGATGGTGGCGAGGACGGTGATCAGGATCGGCATCGTGACCGAGGTCGCTACCCCGATCTGATTCAGTGCCGCAATGACGCCGACACCCCAGATGAACACCGCGGCGAACCAGCCGAGCGTCGGTCCATAGGACAGGCCGCCGAGCATGTTCGTGACGATGTCACGGACGGCGTGCGCGATCGCCGCCGCGATCACCACGATGACGATCGCAACCGCGGCCTTCGGCAGCCAGGAGACGATGCCGTTCAACATATCGCTGACCGGGTTCGGCCCGAATACGCCGAATCCGAGCTGCAGCGCGATAAGCAGGATCGCGTAGTAGGCCAGCTTTGCCAGTAGATCCGAAGCGTCATAGCGGCTGCGCGACAGTATTTGTTTGATCCCACCCCGCTCGACGAGCCGGTCGAAGCCGACCCGCTCGAGCACTCGGTTCACGATCGCCGCGACCGCTTTCGCAACGATCCAACCGATGAGCAGGATGACGAGGAATCCGGCCAGCTTGGGGACGAATGTCGCGACGGAACTCCACGCGTCCGAGAACCCTTGCTGGAAATCGATAGCCAAACTGGAGGTGTGCACGGCCCATCCCTTCGCTATCCGATTGCGCCCTGACGATTTGCCGGGACTGCTTCCAGGCCGGTTATACCCGGCGTGAACGCCGGAATCATAGACTTGCGAACAATTTGCCAAATTCGAATATTGCCGCAACAGCAGCAGCATCGGCCGCCGAAGCATCCCGGCTTCGGCGGCCGATCCGCGCGGGTGTGCACTATTGACATTCGATGTGAACTGGATCACACTCCTAACTGTGTTAGGTGAATCTACTCGCAATAGGCAAGCCGAACGGCGTGAGGCAACTCGGCAGGAAATCCTGGAGGTTGCCTGGGAGTTGGCGCGAGAACACGGACTCCCTCAGCTGACGCTGCGCGCAGTAGCGAGCCGGGTCGGCATGCGAGCCCCCTCGCTGTACACGCACTTCGCTTCGAAGAACGCCATTTACGACGCGATGTTCGGCCAGGCCTGGCAGGAGTACGAGCAAGTGTCCCAGCGCGCGATCGCCGAGCTGCCCGCCTCACCTCGGGCACAGATGCGGACAGTGTCCCGAGTCTTCTTCGACTTCGCGGTCGCCGATCTGGCGCGCTACCAGTTGATGAACCAGCGGACCATCCCCGGCTTCGTACCGTCGTCGGAGTCGTATGCGCCGTCCGTCCGGGTAATGCACCAGGGCCTCGAGCTACTCGCGAATATCGGCGTCACCGATCGCGGCGATGTCGAGATCTGGTTCGCCCTCCTGGCCGGACTCATCGATCAGCAGCTGGCCAACGACCCGGGCGGCGACAGCAGACGCAGGCTGCTCGATCGCGCAGTGGATATGTGGGCCGACGGTGTCGGCCTGGCACACGACAGCGGAACAACCGAGTGACAGCGCAAGGAAGCGACCATGACAACAATGAGCACCAGCGAACGGACCGAGCTCCGCCGACCCACACTCGACCATCCCGAGGCAATGCGGCTGGCGGCAACGGAATACACGCGCATTGCGCAAGCGGTGGCCGGGCTCGCCCCCGATGACTGGGCGAAGCCCACCGACTGCACGGAATGGACTGTGCACCAACTGATTTCGCATGTAGTCGGCATGGCCGCAATGGCGGCCTCCCCGCGAGAGAACTTCCGGCAGAACCGGATCGCGAACAAGCGACCGGGCGGCGAAGCCGAGATGATCGACGCGCTGACCGCGCTGCAGGTCCGCGAGTTCGGCGAGCACACGCCCGCGGAGCTCACCGCGCTACTCGCGAAGCTCGGCCCCCGAGCTGCCCGGATGCGCCGCCGCATACCCGGATTCATCCGCCGTCGGCCGATGCCGGGTTCGCAGCCGATCAACGGCGTCGCCGAAAGATGGAGCCTCGGCTACCCGATCGACATCATCCTGACCCGGGACCCCTGGATGCATCGGATCGACCTGTGCCGGGCCACCGGCCAGGATCTGGTGCTCACCGCCGACCACGACGGACGCATAGTCGACAACGTCGTTCGCGAATGGGCCCAGCGCCACGGTATGCCCTACCGGTTGACGCTCACCGGAGCGGCGGGCGGCGCCTGGTCGTCCGCCGACGCACCCGATCCGCTCGAACTCGACGCCACCGAGTTCTGCCGGGCACTCTCCGGCCGCGGCGAAGCAACCGGTTTGCTGCGCACCCAGGTCCCGTTCTGACTCGCGCCGACCAACCCTTTCGAGGACGCCATGAACATCCATCAGCTCACCGCCGATGTCACCGCGCTCAGTGACTGCGCCGAGGTGCCCGGTCTCGGGTTCATCCCGGTCAACGCTTTCGTTCTGCACGCCGCCGAGCCGGTCGTCATCGATACCGGTTTGAGCAACTCCGACAAGGACTTCCGCACCGAGCTCGGGCAGGTCATCGATCCCTCCGACGTGCGCTGGATCTGGCTCACCCACCCGGACCGCGATCACACCGGCGGGCTGTGGAGCCTGCTCGAAGCCGCACCGCACGCCCGCATTGTCACGACCTTCGCCGGCGTCGGAATCATGTCCTGCGAGTGGACGATTCCGCTCGATCGAGTGTTTCTGCTCAACCCCGGGCAGCAATTGGACGTCGGGGATCGCACACTGATCGGCCTCCGGCCGCCGCTGTTCGACAACCCCGCTACGGTCGGCGTTTTCGATACCGGCTCCGGGGCACTGTTCAGCTCCGACTGTTTCGGCGCGCCATTGCCGAGCGCAGAGATCGCCATGGGCGCCGATGTGCGCGCCGCCGGACCGGAGTTGCCGCAGGCGCAGCTGCTGTGGGCCACGGTGGACAGCCCATGGGTACACACGGTCGATCCCGAAAAGTACTCGGCCACTGTGGATCCGATTCGCAAACTGGACCCGTCCGGCATCTTCAGCACACACCTGCCGCCGGCCATCGGCATGAACGATCACATGTTCGACACGATCTCGGCGGCACCGACGGCTCCCCCGTTCGTCGGGCCGGATCAGCAGGCGCTGGAAGCGATGCTCACGACGTTCGAACCCTGATCATCGGATAACCCTGCTACGCCACCGATCCGGCAGGCCGCCGATAGCGGGCCGCGGCGGCCCCGGGATCGCCGGGCCTTCGGATTCAGCCCGGCGATCATGAGGAAATCAGTGGCCGATGCTGCCCGTGCTCAGGAAGCCGAGGAGGTCGTGGCGGGTAATGACGCCGACGGGCTTGCCTTCCTCCACCACCATGAGCGCGTCGGTGTCCGACAGCGCCTTGGTCGCGGCGGAGATCGGTTCGCCGGAACCGATCAGCGGGAACGACGGGCTCATGTGCTTGGCGACCGGATCCGTCAGGTGCGCGCGGCCTTCGAACACCGCGGAGAGCAGATCGCGTTCGGAGACGCTGCCCGCGACCTCGCCCGCCATCACCGGCGGCTCGGCGCCGACGACCGGCATTTGCGAGACGCCGTATTCGCGCAGAATCTCGATGGCGTCGCGCAGGGTCTCCGACGGGTGCGTGTGCACCAGATCGGGCAGCCCGCCCGACTTGCCGCGCAGCACGTCACCGACGAGCGGCTCATCGGTGGTGCCGTCGAGGCGTTCACGCAGGAAGCCGTAGGAGCTCATCCACTCGTCGTTGAAGATCTTGGACAGGTAGCCGCGGCCGCCGTCGGGCAGCAGCACCACGATGAGCGCGTCCGGATCGCGACGCGCGACCTCGATGGCCGCCACCACCGCCATGCCGCACGAGCCGCCGACGAGCAGTCCCTCCTCGCGGGCGAGCCTGCGGGTCATGTCGAAGGAGTCGGCATCGGAGACCGCGATGATCTCGTCGGGGATGGCCGCGTCGTAGGCGGACGGCCAGAAGTCTTCGCCGACGCCCTCGACCAGGTACGGACGACCGGTGCCGCCGGAGTACACCGAGCCCTCCGGGTCGGCGCCGATGATCTTCACCTTGCCGCCGGAGACCTCCTTGAGGTACCGACCGGTGCCGGTGATGGTGCCGCCGGTGCCGACGCCCGCCACGAAATGGGTGATCTTGCCGTCGGTGTCGCGCCAGATCTCCGGGCCGGTGGTCTCGTAGTGGCTGTCGGGTCCACCAGGATTGGAATACTGGTCGGGCTTCCATGCGCCGTCGATCTCGCGTACCAGCCGATCGGAGACGTTGTAGTAGCTGTCCGGGTGATCCGGCGGCACGGCGGTCGGGCACACCACGACCTCGGCGCCGTAGGCCCGCAGCACGTTGCGCTTGTCCTCACTGACCTTGTCCGGGCAGACGAACACACACTTGTAGCCGCGCTGCTGGGCGACTAGTGCGAGGCCGACACCGGTGTTGCCCGAGGTGGGTTCGACGATCGTGCCGCCGGGCTGCAACTGCCCGGATTTCTCGGCGGCCTCGATCATCTTCACCGCGATCCGGTCCTTGGAACTGCCGCCAGGATTCAGGTACTCGATCTTGGCGGCCACCACGCCGGCGTTCGGTCCCACCACAGAGTTCAACCGGACCAGCGGTGTATTACCGATGAGGTCCACGACATGATCCGCGATGCGCATGGCACCCATCGTTGCAGAACCGTCGTCCGGGCAGCCCACCGCCATGTTCTCTACTACCCGGCACCCGGCCGAACACCCTTGGCCCGCACCGCAGGCGCCGGTAGATGTGAATTCGGGCACGCCACGTCTGTCGTGACTACCGGCAATCCGGTGCGCCCGCGCCTAGGATCTCTGAGCATGAGGCAGCCGAACATCGCCCGTGCCGCCGCGGTTCTGGCCGGATCGGCGGTGGCCGTGATCGTCGGATCCGGTGCGCAGACGAACGCGACGACCGTCGAGTTCCCCCAGGTGCCCACGTTGGCTACCGGCGGACTGTGCTGGACGAACGTCAGGACCTGGGTCGAGACCAACCAGGAATGGCCTGGCCGTGCCATATTCAACGTCCGCGCCCTGCCGGTCTCCGGAATCGGTCCCGGCGCGTACCCGTTTGCGCCGCTGTGCGAGGTCTACACCACCGTCGCCTGGCGCAATATGACCACCGGCGCGACGGGCGCTTACAACAACATCGTGGTCACCGGCATCTACGGCAGCATCCAATACTCGCTGTTCCAGGACACCGGCCCCGGCCGTGTCGAGGTCACCGTCACCACCAACAACGCCAGCATCCCGGCCCGCGGCTGGTTCGACGTGCCCGCCTGAGGTCATCGAGTGAACCGCCCGGCGGAATTGTGCCCGCCGGGTGAGTCCGTAAAATTTCTCCCCGTGAGCACACCACGAATCAGCTGGCGGATCGCGGCAGTCACCAGTGCCGCAACCGTGCTGGCCGGTTCCGGCGCGGGGACGGCATCCTGGGCGGCGTATCGCCTGCTCATGGCGCAGGCGGGGGTGGCGAGGGGCGTGATCGGGCGCGACACCTCGAAACCACCGGAGGCAGACGGAATCTACACCGCGGGATGCCTCGCGCCGCAGCCATGGCGAACCGGTGTGCACGCGGATCTGCACTTGATGATCTTCGGTGATTCCACCGCAGGCGGCGTCGGCTGTCACAGCGCCGAGGAGGTGCCCGGCGTGCGCATCGCCCGCGGTCTCGCCGAGGCCACCGGACAGCGAATTCGGCTGAGCACCAAGGCAATATCGGGGGCCACCTCCAAAGGGCTTGCCGGCCAGGTCGACGCGATGTTCGTGGCGGGGCCGCCGCCGGACGCCGCGGTCATCCTGATCGGCGCCAACGACATCACCAAGAAGCATTCCATCCGGGCTTCAGCACGCAGACTGGCCAGCGCGGTGGCGCGGCTGCGCCGAGCCGACGCCATCGTGGTGGTCGGCACCTGCCCGAATCTCGGCATCGTCACCGCGATTCCGCAGCCGCTGCGGACCGTGGTGCAGAACTGGAGCGCCCGACTGGCTCGGGCCCAGACCGTGGCGACCACCGTCGCGGGCGGGCGCCCGGTGCAGATGGGCAATCTGCTCGCGCCCGAGTTCCGCGCCGCGCCCGAGTTGATGTTCGCCGCCGACGGATTCCACCCTTCGGCGGCGGGCTACGAACTGGCTGCGGCGCTGCTGCTGCCCGCACTGATCGACGCGCTGAACGAGGCGACCCCCGCTTCCCGCCCAGCAGGACGCGACGTAGATTCGATGAGAACGCACTAGTAACAAACGGTTCGCGGAGTGTGCTCGGACAACGTCTGAACGCCAACACTTACCGTCCCAACAAAGGAGTCCTCATGCCCGAGGCCGTCATCGTTTCGACCGCCCGCTCCCCGATCGGCCGCGCCGCCAAAGGCTCGTTGGTCGATATGCGGCCCGACGATCTGACGACGCAGATCGTGCGCGCGGCGCTCGACAAGGTGCCTGCGCTGGACCCGGCCCAGATCGACGACCTGATCCTCGGCTGTGGTTCGCCCGGCGGTGAGCAGGGCTTCAACCTCGCCCGCATCGTCGCCGTGCAGCTCGGCTACGACTTCGTGCCCGGCACCACCGTGCACCGCTACTGCGCCTCGTCGCTGCAGTCCACCCGGATGGCCTTCCACGCGATCAAGGCCGGCGAGGGTGACGTATTCATCTCCGCGGGTGTGGAGACGGTGTCCCGCTACAAGAACGGCTCCGCCGACAGCTGGCCGAACACGCAGAACTCGCTCTTCGACGAGGCGAAGGCGCGCACCGCGAAGGCAGCCGAGGGCGGCGCGGGCATCTGGCACGACCCGCGCGAGGACGGCCTGATCCCGGACGCCTACATCGCGATGGGCCAGACCGCGGAGAATGTCGCGTCCCTCACCGGCATCACTCGTGAGGACCAGGACCGCTGGGGCGTTCGCTCGCAGAACCGGGCTGAGGCAGCCATCAAGGCCGGTTTCTTCGAGCGCGAGATCACCCCGATCACCCTCCCCGACGGCACAGTCGTTTCCAAGGACGACGGCCCGCGCGCCGGTGTCACCTACGAGGCGGTCAGCCAGCTCAAGCCGGTCTTCCGGCCGGACGGCAGCATTACCGCCGGTAACTGCTGCCCGCTCAACGACGGCGCCGCCGCGCTGGTCATCATGAGCGACACCAAGGCCAAGGAACTCGGCCTGACCCCGCTGGCGCGCATCGTGTCCACCGGTGTCTCCGGCCTTTCCCCCGAGATCATGGGCCTCGGCCCGATCGAGGCCATCAAGCGCGCCCTGGCGCTGGCGGGCAAGACGGTCGATGACATCGACCTGTTCGAGATCAACGAGGCGTTCGCGGTGCAGGTGCTCGGCTCTGCCCGCGAGCTGAAGATCGACGAGGACAAGCTGAACGTCTCCGGCGGCGCGATCGCGCTCGGCCACCCGTTCGGCATGACCGGCGCCCGCATCACCACCACGCTGCTCAACAACCTCCAGACCTACGACAAGCAGTTCGGCGTGGAGTCCATGTGCGTCGGCGGCGGCCAGGGCATGGCGATGGTCATCGAGCGCCTCAGCTAGTTACGTCAATCGAACGGCTCCCTGTCCCGGCGGACAGGGAGCCGTTCGGCGTTTCACGCCCACAGCATCCGATCAGGCCGCCTGATGGCGACCGACCGTCGCCGCAACGCCAAACGGCTCCCCATCCGGGATCGGATGGGGAGCCGTTGCTTGTCAGGGTCAGTCGTTGTTGAAGTAACTCAGCAGGCGCAGGATCTCGACGTAGAGCCAGACCAGGGTGACGGTCAGGCCGAGCGCGACGCCCCAGGCCGCCTTCTCCGGCGCCTGTGCGCGGATCAGCTGATCGGCGGCGTCGAAGTCGAGCAGGAAGCTGAATGCCGCGATCACGATGACGACGAGGCTGAACACGATGGCCAGCGGGCCGCCGTCACGCAGGCCGAGGCCGCCGTCGATGAAGTAGCTGGCGATCGCGTTGCCGAGCGCCAGGACGAGCACGCCGATCATGGAGCCGACGACCATCCTGGTGAGGCGCGGGGTAACCCGGACCGCACCGGTCTTGTAGACCACGAGCATGCCCGCGAACACACCGAAGGTGCCGAGCACGGCCTGCGCGATCATGGCGCTGCCGCCGACCCCGCCGAACTCGATATTCGTGAACATGAACGACAGCGCGCCGACGAACAGGCCCTCGAACACCGCGTAGGACAACACGATGACCGGGTTGTCCATCTTGCGCGCGAAGCTAGCGACCAGCACCAGCACCAGGCCGACGAGGCCACCGCCGAAAACGAACAGCGGCGCGAGCGAGTTGTTCGCGTTGGTCAGGCCGTAGGAGATGATCGCCGAAAGTGCGAGCACGCCGAGCGTGACCGCGGTCTTGGTCACCACATCGTCGATGGTCATCGCGCGCGTGGCGGGGGCCTGCTGATACGGCTGCTGATACGGCTGGCCGTACTGGTTACCGAACTGCTGACCCAGCTGGCCCGCGCCCGCTACCCCTGACCCGAAGTTGGCATAGCCACCGCCCTCTTGCCGAGGGAGATTTCTGAAAACCGGATTGCTTGTCGTGCGCACCGTGAATGCCTTTCTGGAGTCGTGGCCCACGCTCGCCGTGGCCGTTGGTCACTCGATATCCAACTACCCGTCCAACGCGTGTCGGCTGTGTCGAGTTCCCGGAGCCAGGCTCCAGCAACTCAACGAGACGGACAATTCGGACTCTACTATCGATGCGCGTCGTGCAGCCCACGCACCGACCGCGTCACCGTGAACTTTCGATTGCGACCGATCACTTCGGTCTGCCCGACCATCCGCTCGATCACCCCTCGATAATTCAGGTGCGAGTTGAAGACGGTCCAGAGCTCACCGCCGGGACGCAGCACCCGGCCGGTCTCGGTGAACATCTTGATCGCCGAGCCGGTGTGCACGGCCGCGCCGACATGGAACGGCGGATTGCACAGCACCAGATCGGCGCTGTTGTCGGCGGCCGAGGACATCGCGTCATCGCGCACCACCGTCACTCGGTCGGCGACGCCGTTGGCTTCGGCCGTCGCCCGCGCCGAGGCCACCGCCGCGGCCGACTGATCGGTACCGAGGACGGTGATGCCCGGTCGTGCCTTCGCCAGTGTGACCGCGAGGATTCCGGTGCCGCAGCCGAGATCGATGGCGTCGCGGGCGTCGGGCTTCATCCACTTCAGGTGCTGCAGCAGGAACCTGGTTCCGATGTCGAGGCGGGCCCCGGAGAAGGCAGCGCCGTGCGCGACGACATCGATGTCGAGATCATCGATCCGCTCCCGCACCGGGAACAGCAGCTCGCCAACCGGTTTCGGCCCCGTGACGAGCAGGGTGCGCGACTTCTGCCTGCCGCGACTGGCGCGCACCTCCGAAAAGGACTCGGCGAGTAGGTCGTTCATCGATGTGGTGAGGTATTTGTCACGACCACCCGCGAACACCTGGACCTTCGGGTCGGCGTAGCGCGCGATGGCGTCGGCGACCTCGGCGAGCCCGGCGAGGACCCGCGGCAGCCGCAGCAGCACCACCTGCACGTCCGCGAGCAGGCTGTCGGTGAGTGGCTGCGCGCTGTAGCGATCCGCGAGTCCGAGCGCACGGGCGTTGTTGGCCAGCGCCAGCTCGCCGGTGAGCAGGTCCTGATGCACCCGGACATCGCGCAAGTCGTGCCCGGCGATCGCACCGAGGGTGAGCGCACCGTAATTGTCGCCGATAACGGCTATTCTCCCGCTACCGGCCGCGGCGATCGCGTCGTCGGCGACATCGAGGATCAGCCGATCGGCGGCATCCACGGCGTAGAGGTTCTGGGCCTCCACATCCGGATACCGCCGCAGTCGGCCAAGTACTTCCTCGACAGTTCCCACACGTCAAGTGTGCTAGATCGTTGCCGCGCGGTCTCGTCGGGGCCGGGAGAACCACCGAGCTACTGCGCCGCAACGGGATCCGGATCAGCTCGCCGTAGCCTTGCCGCCGCTCGGCGCCACCGCGAACCAGGTGCCACCAACGCCTTGGCCGAGCAGATCACCCGCGTTCTTATCCTTCCCGAAGTAGTACACCGGCCAGCCGCCGACGGTGACTTGACATGCGCCGTCGGCACGTTCGATGAATCCGACGCGCTGCGGGTCGACGCCGGCCACATAGATCGACTGATTTCGCGCGACGGTCAGCGGCGGCCAGGTGACGGCGCACTGCCCGGCGCAATTGGAGGCCGACGGATTGGCGGTGTCTTTATCGAACCGGTACAGCGACCGACCTGCTCCGTCCGAGACATACTGTCCGACACTCGGATTGCTGGTCACATTGAGCTGCACCGCGTTTGCGCCCGCCGGAGCGGGCCCGTCGTAGATCTTCAGCCAGCCCTGCGTCTTCGCAACCGCGGGCACCTGTCCTGCCTGCGGCGCAGGGGCGGCGGCGGACGCCGGCGGGACCGAACTGGTAACGGCGACCGGTTTCGCCGGTTCGGCGCCTCCGCACGCAGTCAGCAATCCGGCGAGTGCCACCGCGGCAGCGGCGAACGGCAGCGCAGAACGACGGAAGCTTGTGGTCGACAGCATTTTTCGAATCCCTCCATGGATCGTGGTGCATCCGGTGCACCCGGTCACCGATAACTACGTGGCAGCCGCCCGCCTGGTTCACCGGCATCGGCAACCGCATCGGGCAAATCAACGGCAACACTCGATTCGACGGCTACCATCGGGCCCTATGCGCACAAGGATGGTGTTGGCAGCCGCTGCCACAGCGGCACTGCTCGCCGGCTGTGATGACGACGGGACTGCCACCTCGGGCTCCCCGACCACATCGGCCGCGAGCACGCTCGCCGACGCGACACCACGGCCCACACCAGAGGACGCGCAACCGAAGCGGGCCAAACCCTCCGGCGACGCCGGCCTGACCGTGACCGATATTCGGATCGGCCACCAACCCGGATTCGACCGTGTGGTCTACGACCTCGGCGGTGTCGGCGTCCCGGGCTGGATCGTGCAATATGCCGACCGAGCCGTCCAGGACGGCAGCGGCACGATCATCGACGTAGCGGGCCGCTCGATCCTCGAGGTCCAGATCACCGGCTCCGCGTATCCATTCGACAGCGGCGCAACCCCCTACGCGGGTCCCGACCCCGCCACCGACCCCAGCGCCCCCGCGGTCGCCGGCGTCTACCGGTCCAACGTCTTCGAAGGCACCACCCAGTCCTTCATCGGCGTGCACGCCGACCGCCCGCCATTCTCCGTGACCACACTCACCAACCCCACCCGCCTGGTCATCGACATAGCCACGCCATGACGAGTTACCCACCTGGGGTATCGCAGAGCGTGGACCCGCCGTGCCTAGAATGGGCGAGGTGACGGCACAGCACGCTCCACTGCGCGCATCCGGGCTCCCCCGGCTGCTCGGCGTGCTCGCGCTGCTCGCAGGCATCATCGCGATGCATGCGGGCGTGTTCGCGATCCCCGGCGACCACCATATGGCCGCAGCGGTCACAACGGCCATGCCTGCCGACGACCATGGCACTGTCGCGACCGGAACGGACTGCGGCAGCGATGGCTGCGGCGACTCCCACGGCGGCATGCACGCGTGCGTGTTCATCCTGACCGCCGTCGGTCTCGCCTTGATACTCGTGTTGCTCTATCGGGTCACCGTCGATCGACCGCACCTCGACGCAGCAGCACTGCGCAACAGCAGGCCCCGGCGCGAACGCGCACCGCCGTGGACGGTTCCGTCACTGGCCGAATTGTCGATTCTGCGGATCTGACAGGTCCACCGCGTCCGAGCCACCGAGCACGGCCGCGGCCTTCGCCTGTCCGACACCGAGTCATTCGCATTCACCAGGAGCACAGACATGTTCATCACCCGTACCCGGATCACCGTCACCATCGCCGCAACCGCGGCAGCACTTTTCGTTGCCGGCTGCGGCAACGACGACTCCGGCTCCATGCCCGGCATGGAGCACGGCTCGTCAGCCGGCGCGACGGCCAGCTCCGGCCTGCCTGCCGCCCGAACCGACTTCAACTCCGCCGATGTGACCTTCCTGCACATGATGTATCCCCATCACGCGCAAGCCGTCGAGATGGCGAAGCTGGTCCCTGGCCGGAGCGGAAATCAGCAGTTGCTCGCGCTCGCCACGGAGGTGGAAAAGGCACAGGCTCCGGAGATGCAGCAGATCAGCACCCTGCTGCAGAGCTTCGGCCAGCAGGCGCCGACCGCGGCAGGCGGGCACACCGGCCACGACATGGCGGGCATGATGACGCCTGAGCAGATGAGCTCCCTGCACGCCGCGTCGGGCGTCGAGTTCGATCGCCAGTGGATGACCATGATGATCGATCACCACGCCGGCGCGATCGCGATGGCGAACACCGAGCTCGCCACGGGCACCAACCCGGACACGAAGGCATTGGCCGGTGCCATCGTCACCGCGCAGCAGGCCGAAATCGGCACCATGCGCGCCATGCTCGGCCAGGGCTGACGCCACAGGCAGCAGCCGCCGCGCCGGTATCGGTTCGTCATCGATATCGGCGCGGCCCGCTGACGAGCGGCGCGCCGAAAAGTACGGTCGAATGTCCGGCCTCGTTCGGCACTTCCAGCGGCCGGCAACTCGGAGGGAAAGAGGGGATGCCGACAATGCGTCGACTGGAACGCGCGGGTCTGGCCGCCACCATCGCGGCGACCGCCGTTGGTCTTGTCACGATCGGCGCCTGCTCCACGCAGGTCTCCGGCACCGCTGCGGTCAACCGGACCGACCTCGCCGCCTACACCTCCGAGGTCACCGCGTCCTCGATCGCCGCGTCCTCCTCGCGCGCCGCGGCGGCGGAACGCACGACCGAGGCCGCGTGCACCGCACTGCGCAGCGCGAATGCCAGCTCGGTGCACTCTTTCAACGAATACATCACCGTGAGCAATGATCGCGGGCTCGACGATCCCGAGGTCAATGCCAAGGCCGACGTCGCGGTCGGCACGCTGCGCGACAACGCGCGCAACCTCGACGCAAAGTTGACCAACGAGGTGGCGGCCGACGTGGCCGGTCCGCTGCGCGCCTACCGCGACGACTCCAATGGGCTGGCCGACACGCTCGCCCAGCGCGCACCGACCGACACCCTGAATGCCGCCATCGACAGGTTCAACGCCACCAAGGACGCCGCAATCGCTGTCTGCAAAGATCACTGAGACAACTCATTTCGAGCCACGTTCGGCGCGCTCGAGGAAGTCTTCCAGCAGTTCGTTGAACGGCGCGCCGGTGTCGGGCACGAGGTGATCCATGCCGGGGCAGACAGCGCGCTTACCGCCGGTTCGCTCAGCGATGGCATCGCAGATGTCCTCGAACGCCTGCCGGTGCCCGCCCGAGACCACCAGAATCGGGAAGCCCGCCGCACGGAGCCCGCTCCAGCGGCGGGTTCGCCTCGTCCGGCGGAGAGGCTCCCTGCAGTTGCCGCATTCCGTCGAGCAGCACCTGCGGTATCGGCTCGGTCAGGGGCAATGCCCCTCCCCCCGGCTGTGCACATGCAACGTGATCGCGGGGTCTGCCGAGTCGATGGTCATGATCGAACTCCTGCCTCTACGGTGTCAGCGCCAGCACTACCTGCGCCAAGGTTTTCACGCGATCCAGGATTCGGCGTCCGCGGCGGTCCAGCCGCGATCCTCGAGATGGCCGGGTCAAGCCCCCGGCGGTACAACGGCCTGCCAGGAAGCCGGCGCCTCGGGCCCGGCCGTCCGGCTTTGCTGCGACCGCGCGTTCCGGCGCTCGAGCACAATCAGCGCGGTGCCGCCGAGCACAATAACGATGGCGATGACCGCGCCGACCACTGCCGGCCCGCGATAGCCGGCCACCCCGATCGCCGCGGCGGCGATGGTCACCAGACCTCCGATGAAGAGCAGGACGAACCCGGCCCAATTTCGTGCGTCGGCCAGCGCTTGTCCCGGTTGGGGTTCGGGTGTGCGGGCGATATCGGGTGCGTCGTCGAGTGGGGGAATTTCCCACGATCCGTCCGATGTCATGCTGGTACCTCACGTCTCGGTTCGGGCGAAGCGCCCGGCTGCGTCATATCGAGGGGTTGCCCGATTACGCGGCCCCAAACTGTTCGGCGGCTACCACTCGTCGATGGGACTGCACTGCCCCGCCAACGGAATCAGCATCGGCCATCCCCGCCGCCGGCGAGCACGCGATCCAGCACGGCGACGAGCTCGCCGGTCGGATCTTCGACCGATGTCGGCGATCGCCAGGCGATGAACTGATCGGGTCGCACCAGAACCGCGCCACCCGCCTCGATCCCGACCTGTCGCGCCCAACTGTTCGCCGAGTCGATCGCGACGACTGCGAGCGGGACACCGAGACGATCCGCCGCCGTTTTCGCGGCTTGCGCCCACTCCACACCGCCCGCATCGATGAGCAGGGTGGTGCGGGATTGCACGAGGTCGAGCGTGGACACTCGACTACCGTCCAGGTCGATCCAGGCATGCGGCAGCCGGGAGCCGGGTGCGCCGTCCAGTACCAGCTCGATGTCCTCGGTGGAGGGCAAGTGCGGTTGCGGATCGACCACCGCCGCCGAGTCGTAGCGGTAGCCCAGCTGCACGATCGGGGCGTTGATCATGCCCATCGCCGTCCGCTCCGAGGCTGCCGCCGCACTGGAATCCCAGTGCAGCCATGGCGCTTTCAGCCGTAGCAACGCTTGCTCCAAGGTGGTCAGCGCCACCGGTCGACGTTCGGCGTGATAGCTGTCGAGCAGCGCGGGACCGGCCTGCCCGGCGCACACCGCCGCCAACTTCCAGGCCAGGTTGTGCGCATCCGCGACGCCGGTGTTGAGGCCGAACGCGCCGAGCGGCGGGACGGCGTGCGCCGCGTCACCGATCAGGAATACCCGCCCCTGCTGGAAGCTGTCGGCAACCAATCCACGTGCCCGCCATGGCAATCGACTGCGCACCTCGACGTCGAGCTCATGGTCGCCGACGGCAGCGCGGATCAGGGCACGACAGCGTTCGGGCGTGAAGTCGTCGGCCGACTGTCCATCCTCCGGGCGGTATTCGGTGTGGAAGATCCACTCGGTTGCGCCGTCCACGGTCATGAACATGCCCGGCGCATCCGGGGTGGTGATGTCGCAGGCGGCGAAGAACCGCCCACGGGTGTAGGGCCGCAGATCCGCGCGGAAGAGGATGTTCACCTTCGGATTACCCAGTGCGCCAGGGCCGGTCGTGCCGATCCCGAGTGCGCCGCGGACACCGCTGTGCACGCCGTCGGCCCCGATCAGATAGTCCGCCCGGATCGTCGCACCGTCGTCCAGATGCGCGGTGACACCGTCCGCGTCCTGTTCGAAGGACAGCAGCCGAGTGGAGTGCCGAATCGTGGCGCCCCGCGTCGTCGCCGCAGGCAGCACTACCGAATCGAGCCGGTGCTGCGGGCAGGTGCCGCGAATCGTGGCGGGGCTGAATCGGTCGGCGACCCGGCCCGCGCGTGCGGGTGCCACATCCGGCAGGTCGGTCGAATCGATCGAGGCCAGCGTGACCGCGGAGATCTTGCCGAGGTTGCCCGCCGTCATGTCCACCGCCACCGCATCGACCGCGTCGGCGAGCCCGACCTCACGCAGGAATTCCAGGGTTCGCGGTCCGAGGCCGGTCGCGCGCGGATGGATCGAAGATCCCGATTGGCACTCGACGACCATCGCCTCGACCCCATGGTGTGCAAGCAACAGCGCTGCGAACAGGCCGACCGAGCCACCGCCCGCGATCAGCACGGGAACCCGAGTCTGTGTCATGGCCACTCCCTTATGGATACAGTGTTCTCATTACGGCTACACCGTAGGCATACTGCTACGATGTTCGCAAGGTCGGACTTTTCACAAGGAGGACGGAGTGGCGAAGTCGGCGGAGACCCCCGCTGTGGTGTGGACCAAGGAGCGGCGCACCCCACGCCGCAGCGCGCCCGACGTAGAGCAGATCGTCCGCACCGCCGTCGACCTCGCCGACAGCACAGGACTCGAGGCCGTCTCGATGCGGCGCATCGCCACCGAGCTCCAGTCCGGCACCGCATCGCTCTACCGCTACGTGGCCAGCCGCGACGACCTGCTGGACCTGATGATCGATGCGGTCAACGGCGAAGTGGAACCCCCGCAGCTGGCAGGCGATTGGCGCACCGACCTCACCGCGGTGGCCCGCCATCTGCGCGCCACCATGATCCGCCACCCGTGGCTCGCCGCCGAACTCACCGGACGCCCCACCCTCGGCGCGAATTCCCTACGC
The DNA here is from genome assembly GCF_045208035.1 of Nocardia sp. NBC_01009. Lineage (NCBI taxonomy): Bacteria > Bacillati > Actinomycetota > Actinomycetes > Mycobacteriales > Nocardiaceae > Nocardia > Nocardia sp. NBC_01009. Next base: position 8,250,512 of record NZ_CP108695.1, read on the forward strand.
CTGCAAGACATTGCACTAGCAGCTGCCTGCACCCTCACCGCCGACATCACTGTCGCGGCCGCTGTCGTCGACACCGTCGACGCCTACGTCTTCGGGGCGGTCGCCCGACACCTCGCCGAGGAGCAGGCGCAACGCCGCACCGGCCACACCGAAGACGAATGGCGTGCCGCCGTCGCGCCCTACATCCGCGAAGTCATCGCGAGCAACGCCTACCCCCACTTCGCCCGCCGCGTCGCCGACGCCGAGGACGCCGGTCCCGAGCAGCGCTTCGACTTCGGTCTCGACTGCATGCTGGACGGCATCGCCGCCCGCATCCGCGGCTGACAACTGCGCCCTGATCAGCCCTGACCGCCCGCTACTCGATCGAACGAGGGCGTCCAGAACGACCGCGACCGTGACGCTCGTCGGTATCCCGGCCCTGCTCGGCAGGCCGCATCGCCGCTGCCACCGGCTGCCGCCGGACGACGTCAACGGCCGGTCGGCATGCGGGTCGGCGCGCACTGACACCAAGCCTGACGATCGCGATCGGAACCCTGCATCGACCTGCCGAACCCGCGATGAGCTGGATCTGCGGCCAGGCCATTCGATATGGGTGAAAATGCGGATGCCGAGTGTGGACGCGCCTGCGACGATGTTGTCATGGGGAGCGTGCTGATGACCGGGGATATACACGGCAATACCGATCATGCGGTGCGGTTGGTGCGTGTTGCGGTGCGGCAGAAGTGCGAGCGGATGTTCGTGCTCGGGGACTTCGGCGCGTGGGAACACACGCCGGAGGGCAGGCACTACTTCGATGTGGTGAATCGGGCGGCGCGCAAGCAGCGGGTTCAGGTGTACTTCCTCGACGGCAATCACGATAAGTCGTCGCTGGTCCATGAGCTGTATGACGGTAAAGCCGATGAGGACGGCTTCCTGGTGTGCCGCAGCAATATTCGGTATGCCCCGCGTGGGCATCGATGGGTGTGGGAGGGGACGCGGTTCGCAGCGTTCGGTGGGGCGTATTCGGTCGACAAGTCGTGGCGATTGGCGAAGGAGGCGCAGAGCGAACAGCATGCGGAGCGGCGCAGGCGCTTCGGGTCGTCGCGGCGCCCGGCCACGACGGGGAAGCTGTGGTTTCCGGAAGAGCAGATGACCGATGAGGAGTTCGATGCGGTGCTCACCGCCGACACCTCGCCGGTCGATGTGCTACTCGCGCACGACAAACCGCGCGACTCGGCCCCGGACTGGAATCGCAAGAATCTGCCCGAGTGCCTGCCCAATCAGGACCGTATCCAGCGCGCGGTGAACACGCTGCGGCCCGGCCTGATGCTGCACGGACATCTGCACTATCGCTACACCGACATGATTCGGTGCGGTGCCGATCAATGGACGCAGGTCGACGGGCTCGGCGCGGATCCGGAGGCCTCCCATCAGCACGACTACGACGGCGACAAGTCTTGGCTGGTACTGCAATTGCCATATAGCCGCGCGTCGGTGGACCGCGAGCATCCGGAGTTGGCGAGCTGATATTCACTGCAGGTCATCGAATGAGTCCAGCCAGCCGTCGTCGTCCACGTCGCAGAGTGTTCCGTCCGACTGGTGGACGATCGGCTGACTGTCGACGGGTGCAAGTTCGAGCTTGCGGGCAGTGTCCTCGTGGAACGCTGCGAGCAATGCGCGCACAGACGGGGCGATTTCGCCAGCTGGCTGGAACGGGATCATTTCGGGCATCTACACCGAATGCCTTACAGCACAGGGAAGTTCATCCATCCGGGTCGCGTTGCATCCGTTGACACCGCCTTCGCGCACTGAATCGCAAGGCCCCACGTAGCGCAGATGGTCCAGCGGCGACACGATATCCCAGTACTGAGCCCGCACAGCGTCCCACAGGCCGAACAGCTTCGGGAAGCACTCGCGAACCTCCGGCAAGTCCCGGTTCGGACGGCAGGTGGGAGAAACGGAGTTGCCGCAAGGCAGCCGCCGCGCTCCGGCCCGACCCCGAGATGCCGGGACGCTCCGGCTTGATGCTGGGGCCAATTTCGCAGGTACCGGTGGACTACGAGACGGCAGTCCGAGCCGCAACACATGACACTCTCGAACGTTTGCTGTTCACGCTTGGTGCACGTCCACATCGACCGGAGACTCGAGGGTTTCGCTGTCGGAGGCGATCATGCTGCCGAGCAATGCCATCGACCGCTCCGAGTCGGAGCCGGGTTCGGCGTGGTAGACGATGAGGAGCTGACCTGGCGCGCCATTCACCGCGAACGTGTCGTAGGACAGTGTCAGTGCCCCGACCACCGGATTGTGGAAGCGCTTCACCCCAACGGTTTTCGCGCGGACATCATGTCGTGCCCAGAGGCGGCGAAAGTCCTCACTCTTCAACGACAACTCGCCGACGATGTCGATCAGCCGGGGGTCGTCCAGATCCGCGCCGACGCAGGCACGCAGGGTGGCAACGGTTTCCGCGGCAACGGTCGGCCAGTCCGGATAGAGATTGCGGGCCTCCGGGTCGAGAAACACCATCCGGACCTGATTGACGCCGGGTACCGAACAGGAATTGACGGCGACGGCAAGCGGGTTGGCAGCCAGCACATCCAGGCATCGGCCGAGCACCAACGCCGGAGTATTCGGCCATGCCCGCATCAGTCGCAACAAACTGGGGCCGACCCGTTCGGGCCGTCGCGCCGCCCGCTTGCGCCGCGCGACCGGCCGGGCCAGCTCCCGCAGATGCGCCGTGCCCGCCTCATCGAGCGCGAACACCCGGGCCAATGCCTCGACAACCTGTTCCGACGGATGTTTGTCGCGCCCCTGTTCGATCCGGGTGTAGTAGTCGGCGCTCATTCCGGCCAGCAACGCGACCTCTTCACGCCGTAGCCCCGATACCCGCCGATGACCGCCGCCCGGCATCCCGAATTGTTCGGGACGCACCAACTCCCGCCGTGCCCGCAGAAAGGCGCCCAATCGGTTGTCGGAATCCATGAATCCGAGCCTAGACGCGCACCGCGCCGTGCGGGTGGCCCTGCCGCACCCAGGAAGCCCGCAGCCTGGCACAAGGCCGTGACCTGCCCGAACGTTGCGGTCATGACAAACAACCTCGAAGGCCGGGTGGCAGTCGTCACCGGAGCATCCAGCGGAATCGGCGCCGCCACCGCTCAGCAGCTCGCCGCCGCGGGCGCGCGGGTCGCCCTGCTCGGCAGGCGCAAAGATCGTCTCGAAGAGCTGGCGGCCGAGATCGGTGGCCGGGCCATTGCCGTCGCGACCGATGTCGCCGTCGAGCAGTCCGTACTCGACGCCGCGGCAACGGTCCGTGCCACCTTCGGCCCGATCGACATTGTCGTCGCCAATGCGGGCGTCATGCTCGCGGCGCCGTTCGAATCCGCCCACACCGATGAGTGGGATCAGATGGTCGCCACCAACATCAACGGATTGCTCTACACCGGAAAGGCTTTCATCGATGACCTGCTCGCCGCCGCGAGCGCGGCCCGGCGCGCCGACCTGGTGCACGTCGGTTCCATCGGCGGGCACGCGGTCTTCCCCAACTACGGCGTCTACGACGCGACCAAGGCCGCCGTCGCACACCTGACCCGCAACCTGCGGGCCGAGTTCGGCCCGCGCGGCGTCCGCGTCAAGAACATTGAACCCGGTTTCGTCACCACCGAACTCGGGGACGGCATGCGCGACGACAGCCAACGGGCCGGTCTTGCCGAATGGCGCACCCAACTGGAAACCCTCACCCCCGCCGACATCGCCGACGCGATCGTCTACGCCGTCGCGGCACCCCGCCGGGTCAATGTGGCCGAGCTGATCGTCGTCCCCACCGAACAAGGCTGACCACCGGGCGCCGATGGCCGCGCGGCCATCGGCGCCACCGCGCCGACCGCCTCACCGATGACAATGCCGCCCACCTCATCACCAGCTCATCGCCGACCGCCTACACACCACCCACGCGGCAGCGCGGAGCGCTATTCCTGTCCCGCGTCGATACGGGTCCGAATTGTGGTGCGGACAGCGGGAGTTCATCACATCATGCAGACGGTGACGTGGGCAGGAGACCGCCCTGCAGCGCACGCGTTCGGTTTCGCAGAACCAGTACGCCCAGCGCCGCCCCCACCATGCAGAGCCCGACAACCCACAAACCAGCGCGCTGGCCGCCGGTCAGATCCTTCAACGCACCGGTCACATACGGCGCGACGAAGCCACTGACATTGCCGATCGAGTTGATCAGCGCGATGCCGCCCGCCGCAGCGGCGCCGGAGAGGAAGGTACTCGGCAGCGCCCAGAAAGTGGGTAGCGCGGCGAGCACCCCGACCGCGCACACGGTGACAGCGGCCATTGCCGCGAACGGATTTCCGAGGTAGAGGGCCACCGGGATGGCGAGTCCGCCGATCAGTGCGGGCAGGGCGACGTGCCAGGTCCGTTCACCGGTTCGGTCGCCGTGCTTGCTCCACAACACCATGACGACCGCGCCGATGACGTAGGGCACGGCATTGATGAGACCGCGCTGGACGATCGAGAAGTGCGTTCCGTACTGCTGCTGGAATCCGCCGATGATGGTCGGCAGAAAGAACCCGAGCGCATACAGGCCGTAGACGATGCCACCGTAGACGAGGGCGAGGCCGAGTACGCGCGGATGGGTCAGTGCCTTGCGCACCGTCCAGTGCTCGGCCTGCTCCAGCGCGGCCTGTTCGGCGGCGAGTTCGGCTGTCAGCCAATCGCGTTCGGGCGGCGAGAGCCAGCGCGCCTTGTCCGGACGGTCGGTGAGGTAGAACCAGGTCATGACCGCGAGCGCCAGCGCGGGCAGGCCCTCGGCCAGGAACATGAAGCGCCAGCCGGTGAGCCCGAACACGCCATCGCCGTACTGGATGATCAGACTCGACACCGTCGAGCCGAGCGCGGTGGAGATCGGTACCGCGGTCATGAACAAGGCAACGATCTTCGCGCGGTGCTGCTGCGGGAACCAGTAGGTGAGGTAGAGCAGAATGCCGGGGAAGAAGCCGGCCTCCGCAACACCGAGTGCGAAGCGCAGCAAATACAGCATGGTTTCGTTGGGCACAAAAGCCATTGCGGTGGCGACGATCCCCCAGCTCGCCATGATCCTGGCGATCCACCGCCGCGCCCCGAACCGATGCAGCGCCAGATTGCTCGGCACTTCGAGAATGAGGTAGCCGATGAAGAAGATCCCGGAGGCGAGGCCGAACGCGGTTTCGCTCAACCCGAGATCAGCCTTCATACCGCTGGGCCCGGCGAAGCCGATATTCACCCGATCCAGGTAGTTGACGAAATACAGCAGCCCGAGAAAGGGCACCAGACGGAGGGTGACCTTGCGCACCGTCGCGCCGGACACATCAGTGGCGTGGACCATTCGGGCACTCTCGACGCGCGACGCCCGGGAGTCAAGTCGTCGGGGACGGGAGACGGCCGACCGCGCCGGTGCCGCTATTCGATGTACCAGCGAAAGCTGTCGTAGCCGACGGCATGGGCGTCGATGGTATCCCGCAGGTAGTTGGCTGTTTCGACCACGACGCCGCCGGATTCCTTGCCCCCGATCAGGATTCCGAGGAATGCCGCACGTCCCTCCGGGGTCTGGTTGTACACAATGCCGCCGGAATCGCCCCGGTCGGCGTTGAAGTCGGTGATGAAGTAGTTATCGCCGATCGAGGTAATGGTTCCGCATGTCCAGGTGGTTGCCCAGCCGACGTGGCACACGCCCTCGCCGACAAAGGGTTCGGTGTAGGTGGATTGGATGCCGAAGGTGCCGAGCGAGGCCGAGATGCCGACATTGTTCGCAAGTCGGATGAGGGCGAAACCGAGGTTCGCGACCGTCGAGTCGTCACCGTAGCTCTGTTCGAACCATCCGACGAGGCCGCCGTTTGCGTCGTAGACGCGCGCCCCTTGCTGAAAGCAGTGCGCGGCCGTGACGGCGTACTGCGCACTACCCATATGTCCCGTAGCCCCGACCGAGCAGATCCGGTCGGCAGTCCGGATCGTCATGCCCGGGTACGCGGTCACCTGAGCCTGCGCGGTCGCGGGGGATCCCACGCCGAGGCATACCGCGAGGGCCGCCACGATCACCGACATCGACAGCCTGTTGCGGTAGTGCATGATTCGCCTTCTCGGTCGTGTCGGGCCGGCCACTGCGCCGGTAATCCGCCTGCGCCGCCGACACGTGCACGATATCGCCCGCCGCCGCGATGCGCGCGCTAAACCACGACCCCTTGCTTCCCAGCCGAGGCGAACAGAGTTCAGGCGGCGAATCCGAGTGCCGTCGCGCCGATGACCGGAGCCATAGACAACAGCGGTAACGGGACGTGGGAGTACAAGCGCGCCCTGAGCACGGTGCCGACGGCGCCGCCAACCAGGAAATCATGCGCTCGATCACCCAACGGTGGTGCCCCATTCTGGGACGCACCCTGCATGCATCACATCAACGTCGGACGCGGTTCTTTGATGGCGCGCGAAGGAGGTGGGTTTTCGGCAAACGTACATCTATACGCATGCCCCCGAAATATTCGGCCTGACCTGACCCGTATCAATGGCGGCGACCACCTCCTAGTCGCGTACGCCGAAGCAGTCTGTCCGACCGGCACTCATGCTATCAATGGCTCGAACTGCGTACCCCCGAGAGTAGTGCGTACAACTGGCCACTGCCTGCGTGCTTCCTGACTCTGCGACGTGAGACACGGTCTTAGCGGCGCCGAGCCAATTCCACCAGGACTCGGACACACCGGATTCCGTCAACGCGGCCGTGACTACAGACCTGCGTGTGAGAACAGCCCCGGCGAGCCGATGGACTGCCCCACCGTCACAGGTGCGGCGAACTCGGCGGACCGCCGAGGCAGTCGCACAATCCGCTCGAACAGCGTGAGGTAGGCGTCGATCATCCGGTCCGCGTCGAAGCGTGCCTTCACATCGTCCCGGCACGCGCGGCGGTCGATCGTGCCGATCTCGGCTACCGCTTCGACCGCAGCGGAGACATCGGTCACCAGAAATCCCGTCGAGCCATCGCGCACGATCTCCGGCATCGATCCCAATGGCGTGGCGATGACCGGTGTTCCGGTTGCCAAGGATTCGATGACCGACAATCCGAACGGCTCGGCGAAACCGATGAGGTGCAGCAGCGCACGCGCGCCGCCGAGCAACTCGTCGCGCTGCGCGGGACCGACCGGACCGACGTAGGTCACCGCCGCATCGGCGAGATGCGGCTCGACCGCGGTGCGGAAGTATTCCTCGTCTTGAATCACGCCTGCGATGATCAGCGGAAGCCCGGCCAGCCGCGCCACCTCGATCGCCAGGTGGGTGCCCTTTTCCGGGTGGATTCTGCCGAGAAAGAGCAGATATTCGCCGTGCTCCGGCCGGAAGGTAAAATCCGCGAGGTCGACGCCGTGATGAATGGTCGCGTCATAGCCGAGATCCGGGTGGCGATCGGCGGCACTGACCGCCACGTAGTGCGCAATATCATCGAATGCCCGATAAACGGGCACGATTTTCGGCGAGGAAAAGCCGTGGATCGTGGTGACCATCGGGGTCGACACCAGCCTGCTGTAGGTCAGCGGCATGAAGTCGAAGTGGTTGGCGAGCACGTCGAACTCTCCCGCATGCTCGAACACGGTCGAATTGTGCAGCGCCTCTAGCACTTTCGCATCCGCGTCGACCGTCTCTTCGTATCCCGAAGGAACGGGACCGACCAGCCGTGCCGACGTCGTCGAGTCTGCGGTGGCAAACAGCGTCACCTCGTGGCCACGCGCGAGGAATCCCTCGGCCAAGGTCGAGGCGATTTGCTCCCACGGTCCATAGTTTTTCGGAGGCGACCGGTGTGCGACCGATGAAATAACGCCGATTTTCATAGATCCTCGATTACTGGCGATTTTGCCGCGAGAATCGTCGAGTGACGGAGCGGACTTGATAACACGACCGTACCACGCCCCATGTCCCGTGACCTGGGTGTTACGATCGGGGCCTAGTGGTCGATCCGCCCGTGTTGCAGTCCGGAGCAGATTCTCAAGCGCTCGAGCGCAGCACGATAGCCAATTGAGTGGCTACAGACAGCGCCACCGTAGACGCTGCCTCGAAACAGGAAGGCTGACGTCGTGTCAGTTCGGTCCTATGGAGTTCTGAGCACGTATCCGCCCACCCAGTGCGGGTTGGCGACCTTCACCGACGCCTTGGTCGCTTCGCTGACATCGCACGAAAACAGTTATACACCAGTCGATTTGGTCCGCGAACCGGTGCGCGAGGTGAGTACGGTCGGCGTTGTCGCCGTTGTCGACACCCCCGAGCAGGCACCGCTGCCCGAGGTGGCGCATCAGTGGGTGCGTAGCGCACGCGGCGGCGCGATCGCCGCGGCCGCGGCGCTCAACCGCTACGACGTGGCGATAGTCCAACACGAGTTCGGCATCTTCGGCGGCCGAGACGGTGCCGATGTGCTCGAAACCGTTCGCGCCCTTCGTGTTCCAGCGATCGTGGTGCTGCACACCGTGCTGGCCACCCCGACGTCCCGGCAACGAGTGATTCTCGAAGAGCTCGCTCGCATCTGCGCTGCGGTCGTCACGATGACGAAAACCGCAGGCCAACGGCTCATCGATCACTACACGGTCGACCCGACGAAGATCCGGCTGATCCCGCACGGAGCCGCCGACAACCGCGCCGGACAGCCCGAGGACCGGCACCAGCCGATCTCACGGTCACCGGTAATCCTCACCTGGGGGCTGCTCGGTGCCGGCAAGGGCATCGAGTGGGGCATCGATGCGATGGCCCAGCTCGCCGATCTGCGACCTGCGGCGCAGTATCGGGTGGTCGGACAGACTCACCCCCGGGTGCTGGAACAGCACGGCGAGTCCTATCGCACCGGACTGGTCGAACGTGCCCGTCGTCGCGGGGTCGGCAACGTCGTGCATTTCGATGCCCGCTACCTGTCGAGCGCCGAGCTGTACCGGCTGATCCGGCAGGCCGATGTCGTACTCCTGCCCTATGATTCGCGCGAGCAGGTGACCTCCGGCGTGTTGATCGAGGCCGTCGCCGCGGGCAAACCGGTGGTATCGACGGCCTTCCCACATGCGCAGGAGTTGCTGTCGAGCGGCGCGGGCCTGCTCGTCGAGAGAGAGTCGCCCACTGCCATTGCGACGGCACTGCGCCGCATCCTCACCGAGCCCGGCCTCGCGAGTCGCATGGGCGAGGAAGCCGATCGCATTGCACCCGAACTGCTCTGGTCCTCAGTGAGCCGCAAGTATCGCGCGCTCGCCACGGAAACCCTGCAGGCCGACCGAAAGCTGGCCACCGCATGAACAACAACACCATCACCATCTCCTACGCACACATGTTCCGGCTCAGCGATGACTGCGGGATCTTCGAGCACGCGAAGTTCACCGAACCGCGCACCGAGAACGGCTATTGCGTCGATGACGTCGCGCGCGCCCTCGTTGTCGCCGTCCGCGAGCCCGAGCCCGACACGCAACTGCTCGCCCTCACGCAGGTGTATCTGGACTTCGTTGTCAGCGCACTCGCCACCGACGGCCGCTTCCACAATCGCCGCGGAACCGACCGAACCTGGCAGGACGAGCCGAGCCTCGAAGACCATTGGGGCCGCGGCCTGTGGGCGCTCGGCTCGGTGGTCGCCCGAAGGCCGGACCTGGCGGAGACCGCGCTCGCGCATTTCACCGTCGGTGCGCGACGGCGTTCGCAATGGCCGCGCGCGATGGCCTTCGCGGCGCTCGGTGCGGCCGAAGTGCTGCAGGCCGATCCGACCAACCAGGTCGCCCGTGAGCTACTGGCCAGCGCGAGCGCGCTGATCGGGCCACCGACTCGAAAACTGCACTGGCGCTGGCCCGAACCCCGGCTCGACTACGCCAATGCGGTGTTGGCCGAGGCGATTCTGGTGGCGGGCGCGGCCCTCGGCGAGGAACGAACACACGCCGATGGACTGGTAATGCTGCGCTGGCTGCTCGAGGTGGAAACGGCGGGCGACCACCTGTCGGTGACCCCCGTCGACGGCTGGACCACCGGCGAGCTGCGACCCGGCTTCGATCAGCAGCCGATCGAGGTCGCGAGTTTGGCAGACGCGTGCGCCCGCGCCTACGACCAGACCGGCGACCAGCGCTGGAAGGATGCGGTCCTGCTGTGCGACAGCTGGTTCCGCGGCGCGAACGACGTCGGGACGCCATTGCTCGACGAGGTCAGCGGCGGCTGCTGTGACGGACTGGAACCGACCGGCAGAAACGAAAACCAAGGCGCCGAATCGACACTCGCGCTGATTTCCACCCAGCAACACGCCCGCCGACTTCAGCGGGCGCGGTAGTGGCCGACCCCGCGGCGCCGAGTCCGGCCCAGCTCGCGCGGCGGGGCGACCGGGCGCTGTATCCCGACCAACGCCGGGTCTTGGCCAGACTGTTCCTGCCCGGCCAGGAGATTCTCGGGCAAGGCATTTCGCGCGCCGACGCCATCATCGCGCGAGTGCTCGGCCTCTCCGATGCGGATGTGTCGGCCACCATGGCCGACACGATGGGCCGGTTCGGCGAACGGCACCGCGATATCGGCGCAACGTTCGCGACGCACTATGCGCAGGTCGCGCACCGGGTACCGCGCACATCGACGCCGACGCTCGAACGCCGTCAGCTCATCGGCGCCTGCTTCACCCAGGAGTACGCGGTCGAAGCCGCGGCGTTGTTCAATCCGTCGATCGTCGCGCACCCCGATCAATCCGGTGTTGCCCCTGGCGAACTGCGCTTCGTCATGAGCCTGCGCGCGCTCGGTGAAGGACATATTTCGAGCATCGAGTTCCGGACCGGCCTACTCGGACAAGGAGATTCGGTTCGGCTGGACGAGCAGACGCCCTACATCGAGACCGGGCAGTTCACCTCGACGGCGTCCGGCGACTACACCGTGGCCTTTCCGGCCGAACTCCCGATGTGTGAGCGAGCGCTCTTCCCGGCAGTCGACGAGGAGAGCCGCGGGATCGAAGACGCGCGGTTCACCCGCTTCGTCACGGCGGACGGGACCGTGACGTATTACGCCACCTACACCGCATTCGACGGCGCGGTTGTCACACCGAGACTGCTGCACACCAGCGATTTCACCACCTTCGTCAGCACCGCACTTGCCGGAGACGGAGCCCGGGACAAAGGGATGGCGCTCTTTCCGCGACAGGTCGGCGGCCGATATCTGATGCTGTCGCGGTGGGATCGGGAAAGCATCAGCGTGGTCAGCTCTGCCGACGCTCGCGTGTGGAGCGACCCGGTCACCGTCTATCGGCCGACCCGGCCATGGGAGCTGATCCAGCTCGGCAATTGTGGTCCGCCGATCGAAACACCCGCGGGCTGGCTGGTGCTGACCCATGGCGTCGGACCGATGCGTACCTACGGCATCGGTGCGATGCTGCTCGACCTCGACGATCCGACCCGTGTCATCGGCGCACTGCGCAGACCACTGCTGGCGCCGAACGAGGCCGAACGCAACGGCTATGTGCCCAACGTCGTGTATTCCTGCGGCGCACTGGTCCACCAGGACACCCTCGTGCTGCCCTATGGGTGCAGCGACTCGGCGGTCGGATTCGCGTTCATATCGCTACCGACGCTGCTGCGGCAAACCCTGGAAGCCGGTCCCGACTGAGGGCTCGCGCACTGCTTCATCGTTTATTCACACTGTAGTCTTCACTCGTTGACCTACACCGTTGACACTTGACCTATACGGGCGTGTACTGGAGTTCTGGCAGATCAGATCTCGGCCAACGTGGGGTTCCACCTGGATGGGCACTTTCATCACTATGGTGACTGCGCACCAGAGTTTCGATCTCACAGAACAACGAGGACCTGGTATGGCAATCACCGAAATCAAGGAATACGCGCATTTGAGCGCGGCCGACGTCGAGGCGCTCGGGCACGAAATCGATGCGATCCGCCGGGACATCACCGAGCAGCGTGGCGAGCGGGACGCGGCGTACATCCGTCGCACGATTGTCTTCCAGCGGGTACTGGATGCCGCGTCGCGGCTGGTGATCGGCGGCAGCAGGACCAAGGCCGGTTGGCTGCTCGGCACCGCGGGCTTGGCGGTGGCCAAGAGCATCGAGAACATGGAAATCGGCCACAATGTGTGCCACGGCCAATGGGATTGGATGAACGATCCCGAAATACATTCCAGCACTTGGGAATGGGATATGGCCGGCGTTTCGGCGCAGTGGCGCTACTCGCACAACTATCGCCACCATGTGTTCACGAATGTGCTCGACATGGATGACGACATCGGCTTCGGTGTCATGCGGGTGACGCGCGACCAAACCTGGCAGCCCCGTTTTCTGCTGCAGCCATTGCAGAATCTCTTCCTGGCCGCCACCTTCGAGTGGGGTATCGCCCTGCACGGCATGTATGCCGAGCGCGATCGCATGCCCACCCAGGAGCAGAAGACCGCGCAGACCAGGGCGATGATCGGCAAGCTCGGCAGGCAGGCAGGAAAGGATTATCTGCTCTTCCCGATGCTCAGCGGGCGGCGGTGGCGGCGAACCATAGCCGCGAATGCCTCCGCCAATGTGCTGCGCAATATCTGGGCGTATCTGGTGATCTTCTGTGGACATTTCCCCGACGGCGCCGAGAAATTCACTCCCGAAGTCATGGAGCACGAGACCAAACCGGAGTGGTACCTGCGGCAGATGCTCGGCACCGCGAACTTCGATGCGGGCCCGCTGCTGGCATTCATGAGTGGAAACCTGTGCTACCAGATCGAACATCACCTGTTCCCGGACCTGCCGAGCAATCGCTATGCCGAGATCGCCGAGCGGGTGCGCGCCCTGTGTGACAAATACGATCTGCCGTACACCACCGGTTCGTTGACCCACCAGTACCTGCTGACGCTGCGCACCATCCACAAACTCGCCCTTCCGGACCGCTTCCTCACCGCCACCAGCGATGACGCACCCGAAACCGCGTCCGAACGACGATTCGACAAGGATGTCGCCGCCACGACCTCCGACACCGGCTCCGCGGCGACCCGACGCGGTCTACGCACCGCACTGAAGAACCGCGCCCTCCGTCGGCGCATCGAATCAATTGCCGCACTGCGCCATTGAGAGCCGAACCGCGCCTCTCGCATCACCCGCCCGGCGTGCGAGCGGCCTTGCCGGGATCAGGCAGTGTCGCGGTGAGGCCGGCGAGCAGGATGTCGAGCCCGCGCTCGAGTTCCGCAGCGCCGTCGTAGGACGCCAGGACGGGGGCCAGCTCGCGCAGCAGCGGAAACTCACCGATCGGCAGCCGATGCAGCCCGAGGCGCAGTACTTCGTCGGTTTCCTCCGGACGTTCCACGAGCTCCTGGAGTTCGTTGAGGATGTGGCCGTAGAGGAATCCGAAGAGCGCACGGTAGATATGCAGTGCGTCGGCTCCCGAGAATCCCGCGCGGGTCAGCAGGCCGATGATGTCTTCCAAAGGCCGTACTACGGCTCGGGGGCGCATCCCCAGCGGCGTCGCCAACGGCCGCGTCACCAGCAGTGGAACCGCGCGTGGATGCGCGAGAGCCAGTAGCCGGAAGTCGCGCGCGACCACCCGTAACTGGTTGGCCCAGTCGCTACCGGTGGCATTGACCGCCAGTTGGGCGAACACCGACTCGGCGACACCGTCGAGCACCGCGGCCTTGTTCGGCACGTGTCGATAGATCACCATCGGATCCCGGCCCACCGCGTCGGCCAAGCGGCGCATCGACAACCCCTCGACCCCGTCCCGATCGACGATCTCCAGCGCGGCCGCAAGCACCACCGCCCGCGTGATCTGGCCGTTGTCACGACCCCCTGCGGCCGCGCCCTTGCCGCCGGTCGGCGATTCGGCCATCACAAGCACTCCCTCTATGCAACAAGCGTGGGTCATGAGTGTATACCTACAGCGTTGACACCCGCGGTCCATCGGAGTTCACTGGAGGTATTCGGCGACCCAGCTGGTTACCGCCCCTAGGAAGTCCACCGCAATGACGCTCGCCGACAAAGCCCGCACCGCGCTCCGTGCCATCCAGCGATTTCTCCGCCCCAGCGAACCGCTAACGATGCATAACGAGGGCCGCCCCACCCGCGCGGCAGTCAAGGCCGAACGAGCAGCCCGCAAACTCGACCGAAACTCCGAGCACTGAGCAGTACCGATACCCAGCACGGACCGATACTCGAGCACGCTGCGGATTTGCTCGGGTAGGACGAGTACTCGACTACCCGTGTAGTCGAGGTGCGCCGGTCCTACCGTGAAGCAATGGCCGTCCCCCAGCTCTCGGTGGATGTCGCCATCGCGGGCGCGGGAGTCGCTGGATCGGTGGCGGCGTTGATCGCTGCCCGCGCAGGCAGGAGCGTTGCGCTGATCCACGCACGGCCGCGACGCCGAAATCGGGGCGAGACGGTGCCCCCAGAGTTCCGGCCGCTGCTGGAAGAACTCGGACTCTGGCCGGAATTTCTCCGGTCCGGACCTCGCGAGTGTTGGAGCAATCAATCGTGCTGGGGTAGCGCGCAGCCGCGCGAACGGCATTACATCTGCCACCCGTACGGATGCGCTTGGCATGTCAGCCTGCCTGCTTTCGAGGCCGAGCTGCGCGCCACAGCGGCCCAACACCGGGTTCGCCTGATCGACGGCCACGTCACGCGTGCCGAGAACCGCACCGAACACGTTGCGCTGTATGTCGAAACATCCGACCGCGCGATGCACGTGGATGCCGCCGTGGTGATCGATGCGACCGGCCGTTCGGCGCGGGTGGCACGCGGACTCGGCGCCACCCGCCTCAATATCGATCAAACGACGAGTTTCGCCACCACATGCGAACCCACCGGAAATGCCGGGGCGACCGATACTTTGGTGGAAGCCACCGATATCGGCTGGTGGTATTCGGCACCGGCGACCGATGGACTATCGGTCATGTTGGTCACCGACACCGAGGTCGTCGATCTCGCGGTGAACGAACTGGGCAAGCAGTGGGTCGCGTTGCTGCAGCGAGCTCCGAACACCAGTGCTCGCGCCCGGGCAGCAGCCAACCCTGCCCTTGCCGTCGCTGCGGCCGGCCCGTCCAGGCTGGACCCTGTTGCCGGGCCGAATTGGCTCGCCGTCGGTGACGCCGCGGCCACCTACGACCCACTCAGCAGCAGCGGGATCCTGCACGCGGCCAGCAGCGCGGCCGCGGGGGCGCAGGCCGCCGATGCCCTACGCACCCAGGACTTTTCGGCCATCACCGACTACCCGCACCGCGAGATGGAGTTATTCGATGAGCACCTCCGACAGCGCAGCGACCGATACCGGACCGAGCAGCGGTGGCCCGCCTCGGCCTTCTGGACGCGCCGCGACATCCCCGCCACCAGCCGGCAGTGACACCGACCCGTCGCACATCGCGTTTGCGCAGATCCACCCCGGCATCGGAGTGGCGCGCGTCGGTAACAGCCCGGACGAGTTCTTCCTCGGACCGGAAGCGCCGGGGATTATTCCGACAAACCCCGAAGGGCCGTTCAAGGACGCACAAGGCCGGATGAAGCGGCAACGTTCCTGGCTCTGCTGCCCCACCAATATGCGGCAATGCGCCGGTGGGCCGACGGCGACTTCGACGCGGACTGGCCGGGCCGCGAGCCGACGCCGCGGCGGTTCGACCAGATACCGGTGACCGAGCAACCGGCCGCCCTCGAGCGCGCGGCGCTGGAGGCATGTGCGGGCGGGCCGTTCTTCCCTGGCATCGAAATGACCTACACCAGCCGCGATCCGAACATGTATGTGGAACCACACCGGCTGCGCCCCGACCTGCCCCCCGGGGAACTCACCAAGCGAATGGCGCTGCCATGGCAGGCCGATTTCTACTACTGCCAGGTCCATTGGTGGCCCGCGCAGCGGCCCGACGAGGTGATCACCGAGGCCGCCTTCGCGGAATTCCTTGCGGCCCTTGCCGATTCGTCAAGCTCGAGCGATCCGCAAGCCGCCGCTGCAGGCCCGCAGCCGGATATCGGCGGCCTGCCCCGGACCGCACGGCCATGGGCGCGCAGCCTGAACGACACGGCAACCGTCGCCGACGACGAGATGGTGGCCGGCTGGAGCCGCCTCGGCGTGCTCCGACCACGTCGCTTCCCGACGGCCGGGTCGTCGTGGTCGAGGGGGAATCGGCGGACACCACCACAGACTCGGAAATCCACTGATAAAGGCGGCGCACAATGCATCTCGAGAATCGCGTCGGCGCGGCACTGCAGGGGCGCGGCCCGTTTTCCGATAAGCGCAACAAAATAGCACTACACTGTTGCAGCAACAATTAGGTCAAGAATGTTTCAGAAGGCGCGATCCCTGCTAGCGTCGAAACGTGACCGCCACGACCTCGTCGAATACGCGCGAATCGGCCGAAGCCATCGAATCGCGCATCCTCGACGCCGCACTGGTTCAGTTCGAACAGGTCGGGATCAAAAAGACGACGATCGAGGACATCGCCCGCCGCGCCGGCGTCGATCGGGTCACGGTCTACCGTCGCGTCGGCTCCCGCGACGACGTCGTGCAGATGGTCACCACCCGCGAGGTGGGGCGCGTGCTCGCCGAACTCGCCGAGATGCCCGCACGCCACGACACTCTCGACGGACTCGTCGCCGACATTTTCGTCACGGTCGTCACCCGATGGCGCACCCATCCCCTCGTGCAACGGATGCTGACCCTCGAACCCGAGCGAGTCCTTCCGCAACTCACCACCGGGGGCGCCGCAACCTTCGCCATGTCGGTCGCGGCGACGTCCGCCGCGCTGCAGCAGGCCGTCGAAAGCAATCTGCTGCCGGACTCCGCCGATTTGCGGACCCGCGCGGAGATCGTCTGCCGTTTCGTCCATTCACTCGTCCTGCAGCCGGACGGATCCATCCCGCTCCAATCCACTGAGGAGCTCACCGAATTCGCCCGCAAGCATCTGGTGCCGATCATCTCCGGTTGAAATTCCGGATCCCGTCTTGACGTGGCTGCGATTGCTTTCGTCATCTCGACGAAGGACCACCGGCCCTCCACAGCGTGCTCGAAGCCTCCGACACTGGCGAAGAGCTGGACATGCGGTCCGGTCGAGCCGAGTCGACACGGGAGACACACATGAAGGTTGAAGACGTCCTTGCCAGGACAAAGGACTCGATGACGGTCGAGCGGGTATTCGCCGAGCCGGTCGAACGTGACGGAACCACCGTGATCACGGCCGCCGCGATCTCCGGAGGCGCAGGCGCAGGCGCAGGCACCGACGTAGAAGGGAAAGAAGGATCCGGCGGCGGCTTCGGTGTGGGCGCCAAGCCAGTCGGCGCGTACGTGCTGAAGGACGGCCAGGTGCGCTGGCAGCCGGCGATCGACGTCAATCGGCTGGTCACGATCGCCGGTGTCGTCACCATCGTCGCCGCCATCGTCGGATTGCGCATCGCTTCACTGCGAGCGCGGGCAGCCCACATCCCGGGCTCACGGCGACAACGAAAGCCCTTCGCACGAGGGACTCGGTGATCGTGTGCCCGCGATCGGAGCCGAACACACTTACTGATATGGATACCGCGTGCTACACCGACCAGGCCGTCGACAACGTCGGGCAGGGTCCGCTGCGCGTCGATTGTGATGTGTAGGAGGAGATGTCGTCTCGATGCTTGTGACGTGGACGAGGCCCGTGCTTCGCGAAGAACGATCGCCGCAGACCATTGCGGTGGGCCGACCGCACTCTACGGCGTCGGCGAGGTAGGCGCGGCGTCATGGCCGTTGACACGATCGATCCTCGAAGACTGCGCTCGGGCGGCCGAAGACTGCGCTCGGGCGGCCTGGATCGGTGGATGACCTCGGCCTGTCGCCGACTGGATCGGCGCTCCTCGCCGCACTATCCGCTTCCTGGACTCGGCTGGCTGGAAGAGCCACCAACCCGTGCGGCGAAGTGCCGCCGGCACCCTACGGGTCGTGCAATCTCGGATCGAGTTGGGCCGCGGTGTGGTTCACCGAGCATCTGAATCCGCCCGCGCCCGCCAGCTCGAACGGCGGTGTGAAACACCGTGCCGGAGGCGATGGTTCGCGGACCGAAGCGGCCGGCGCTTCGGCACAACACGTCTGGAGTCAGGGGCAGCGCACCACAATCATCGGGCACTCGACCGAATGCAGCAGCGCGTTGCTGGTGGAGCCCAGCACCATCCCGGTGAATCCACCGCGGCCGTGGCTACCGACGACCAGCAACTGTGCGTTCGATGATGTGTCCAGCAGCGAACGAACGGGCCGGTCACACGTCACGATTCGCCGCACCGCGACGTCCGGGTAACGGTCGCTCCATCCGGCCATGCTCTCCGCGAGCACGACCTCTTCCGATTCCCGTGCCGCGTCCCATCCCGGGACCGGTAGGTAGTCGACCGAGCTGACGTCACTCCAGGTGTGCAGGGCGACGAGCCCGACCTTGCGCCGGGATGCCTGTTCGAACGCGAGCTCGATCGCGGGCACGCTGTTGGTCGAGCCGTCGACACCGACGAGGACGGGCCTGCCGAGTGACACCGGGTCGGTTGCGGAATTCTGGTGCACGACGGTGACCGGGCAGTGGGCGTGATGAGTGAGCGCGGCGCTGACCGAACCGAGCAGACCGCGTCGGAACGCACCGAGGCCACGACTGCCGACCACCAGCATCGCTGCGGTCTTCGACCGTTCGATGAGGGTCGGGATGATCGCGCCGAAGGTCAATTCCGTGGTGAGATCGAGTTCTTCACCCGCGGCCTGCCTTGCGACGCTGGTGGCCTCGGCCAGGACCTGCTCGCCCTGGGCGCGCAGCAAGTCTGTTTCCGGCGGGCCCATCATGACGCCGGGCGCGTACGTGGTGGGTAGCGCTTCCGACGTGACCAGGTGCAGATTGCAGTGACACAGGGCGGCGTCGACCGCCGCCCAGGCCGCTGCCTGGTATGAGCTCGCCGAACCGTCCACGGCCGCGATGATCGGATGGTCGTTCATTGTTTGTCCTCTCTGAATTCGCTGCGCCGCCGATTCTGTAGCAGCAGCCGCCGCGGCCTGACTCGACGCGGGGCGAACGATTCATCGAGCCGATCCCGGCTGCCTCCGCCAGGTCGGTATACACCCTGCTCACGAGCGGGCTGCTGGGCTGCCTCGGACGGAGACAGCTGGTTCACGAACCACGTACGGGCGATCGCGGCGACCTTCTCCAGCGCCCCGGGCTCGGCGAACAAGTGGGTGGCGCCTGGCACCTCGGTCAACGCCGTCTCGCACGTCATCGCTTGCATCGCACGACGATTCAGCGCAAGTACGCCCTCATCATCGCCTCCGACAATGAGCATGGTCGGCGCCGTAACGTCGCCGAGGTGCGGTCCGGCGAGATCTGGCCGACCGCCCTGCGACACCACCGCGGAAATCCGCACAGCTGGATCTGCTGTCGCCCGCAGGGCAGCCGCCGCGCCGGTACTGGCTCCGAAGTATCCGATTCGCAAGTCCACATCGCTGCGCCGCGACAGCCAAACCGTGATGTCCACCAGCCGCCGCGACAGCAGCCCGATATCGAAGACTCGGGAGCGATCGGTCTCCTCCTCCAGGGTCAAAAGATCGACGAGCAGCGTCCCGAGCCCGGCACGGTTCAGCACCTCGGCCACATAGCGATTGCGGGGGCTGTGCCGGCTGCTGCCACTGCCGTATGCGAATACCACCAGCCCGAGCGGGTGCTCCGGAACGGTGAGGTACCCATTCAATGCCACTCCCCCGGTGATCACCCGCACCGGTTCATTCCGCAGCAGTGGATCGTCCGCGCCGGCCGTCGGCGGCGCCGGCAGATGCCCCGCAGCGCGGCGCAGCAGGTCGGCGACCTCGGCATCGGAGACCTGATCGAACCTGCCGTACCACCGGCCGACCGCCCCGAACCACGACGGCGACGCCAGACACACCGTCTCGTCGACATCACCTGCCAGCAGAGGCAGGACGGCTCGGGGCACCACAGGAACGGCAAGGACGATCCGGCGCGCACCGCGTGCCCGTGCATCCTGACAGGCCGCACGAATCGTCGCACCCGTCGCGACTCCGTCGTCGACGACGATCACCGTCCGGCCGCACAACGTTATGCGCGGGTGGGTACTTCGCAACAGCGCGGTACGCCGAACGAGCTGCTGACGTTCATGGCGTTCCACCTCCGCCATCTCGTGGAGGGTGAGTCTGGCACGCGTCACGATGCCGTTGTCGATCACCACGATGCCGTCCTCGCTCACGGCGCCGAACGCGAGCTCCGGCTGATGCGGCACCCCGAGCTTGCGAACCACGATCACATCCAGCGGGGCCCCCAACCCGACAGCGACCTCGTAGGCGACGGGGACGCCACCGCGGGGCAACCCGACCACCACGGTGTCCTCCTCGTCCAGGTACCTCAGCCGCAGCGACAGCTGACGTCCGGCGTCCGCACGATCATCGAACAGCACGACGAACCTCCTCAGTGATCTCTTCAGCTTCGACATATACCCACGTAGACGCCAGATCCGATCGTCGCCGCAGAAGGAGACATTGGTCCTCGAATGCGCCGTGGGTCCCGAGGGAGTTTCTGACCGAAGTCCCTCCGACGACATCACAGCTCTGTGGCGGCCCCGCCCGGGCGCTCCGCTTACCGGCTGGCGGCCGACCCAACCAGAGCGCCGGCCCGATCCGAACAGTCCGAATCTCCGTGCGGTGCTGACACTCGGCGTTGTGGGCCCTGGAGCACAGCACTCGGCCGGCCGACGTCAGCGCGCGGCGGACTGGCAAGCACGGCGGGATACCGGTCCGGCACATTCAGGTAGCGGAGCGTGTCACGCACCAGCTGGGCATAGCCACAGATTTGCCTGACACGCGGGCGTCGACAGTTCTCCCCGACCCAGCCCCGCCGACCGCTTAAGCTATCAGCGCCGCAACGTGCGACAAATACTCGAAGTCGAGAAACCTAAGAGGTAGACGTCCAGGAGGTGCGGAATGCCGGAAGCCGGTCATTGGCAGCGATCACGTCCGATATTGATTGCGAGCATGTTGCCGATTGCGGTCGTTCTCGCAACCGGAGTAGCCAACGCATCCCTGGATGACACCGCGAAGGCACCTGCCGCGCCACCGACGACAGCGAACTGGCTATCGCTGACGGACCATGAGCAGGGGCAAGGTCCTATCCCAGCGAATCCGCTCGCCGCCGGCAGTTGGACCCGACTCGCGACGGTGGACGCGCCGGACTCGCCGCCGACCGTGAGCCAGGAGCCGATCCAGGCGTTCTGCGAGCACGTCCCCGTAGATCCCCGCAGATGCACCGTCACCGCCATGGACGCGGCCGTCGGTGCAGCAATCGGTGCGGGCATCGCCGCGGGAGTGTCCGCGCCCGTCGCGATCACCGCCGGAATGATCGGTGCAGGCGCCGGGTTCGTCGCCGGGATCCCGTTCATGCCGACCGGCTTGGTTGTCGGCCCGCTCGCCGGCGCGGCCGTCGGCGTCGCCGTCGTTGCCGGACCTGCCGCCCTGCTCGGTGGGGCGCTCGGGGCGTCGGTCGGGGCGATAGTGGGCATCACCACGCCCCTCCCGCAAGAGGACGGCCTCGATGGGTCCGGCGCGCCCACCACCTCGCCGAAAGAAAACGCGGTCATCGATCCAGTCGTGCATTGAGAATCCGGGCGATCTGGGCAATCGCTCCGGGTTCGGTCATTGTGAGGTGGGTCGCATCGATGTCGAAAATCGACATCTGCCCGCGGACCACCCGCGCCCATCCCTCGTGACCCGCAGCATCGGATCGCCTTTCACGTGTCGCGGCGAAGTAGAGCATGTCGCTGTCCAAGACCGCGGGCCGCCACACACTGGCTGCCCGGATCGCCAGGTTGTAGGCATCGGTCAGGCGCTCGATCCGTGCGGCGTCGATACCGAGGCTGCCCCCCAAGTGCCGTTCGATCAGGTCGGCGGCCTCCTCGGCATTCGCATCGGGGCTCACGTAATCGACGCCCATGACCGGGCCGAGATTGCTGATCAGTTCTCCGGCGGTGACGGTGCGCAGCGTCGACTCGTCGACACCGCCCACCTCGGCGTCCAACAGTGCCAGTAGCGCAACCTGTTCACCGGCGGCGCGCATCTCGACGGCAATGGCATGGGCGATCGCACCACCCAGTGACCAGCCGAGGAGGTGATAGGGGCCGTGTGGCTGAACCGCGCGAATCTCGTCGAAGTAGCGTTCGGCCATTTCTTCGATCGATGTCGGACCGGGGACCTCACCGCCGATTTGTGGCGCCTGAATGCCGTAGATCGGTCGACCGTCGGAGAGGTACTGGTCGAATGTGCGGTAACACCACGACAGGCCCAAGGCCGGGTGGATACAGAACAGTGGTGCTCGCTCACCGCCGGTCCGGATCGGCAGCAACACATCGAAGCCGACATCGGTCCGGTCGAGGGCGGGGCCGGAGCGCATTCCGGATTCGATCCGCTTTGCCAGGTCGGCCGGACAGCGATCCGACAACATCCAGCTGATCGGAACCTCGTAGTCGAGTTCCTTGCGCAACTCGCTCACCACTTGCACCGACTTCAGCGAGTTACCACCCAATGCGTAGAAGTCGTCATCGACGCCCACCCGATCCATACCGAGTACCGTTCCGAAGGCCCGGGCAACCTCCCATTCCAGCCACGACGAGGGCTCCCTGAACTCCCCTACCGCGAGCACCGGCTCCGGTAGCCGCGTGCTGTCCAGCTTGCCCGACGGGCTGAGGGGCACGGTGTCGAGCACCACCATCGTGGTGGGCACCATGTAGTCGGGCAGTTTCGTTGCCGCGTGCGCCGAGACCGCTGCGGTGTCGACCGTGGTACCCGCGGCAGGCACGAGGTAGCCGACGAGGTGGTCCACCGCACCGGTGGAGCGCACCACAGCGATCGCCCGGGCGACGCTGGGGTGCTCGGCAAGTACTGCCTCGATTTCACCGAGTTCGATGCGCAGGCCGCGCAGCTTCACCTGAAAATCGGTGCGGCCCATGTATTCCAATTCGCCGCTCCGGCGCCACCGCACCAAGTCGCCGGTGCGGTACAGGCGCCGGCCGTCACCGTACGGGTCGGGCACGAACCGTTCCGCGGTGAGGCCCGGACGTGACTGATAGCCGCGCGCGAGCTGGTTACCCGCCAAGTACAGCTCCCCCGCGACCCCGGGCGGTACCGGATGTAACCGCTTGTCGAGTACATATGCCCGCGCGTTCCACACCGGTGTGCCCATCTGCATGCTCCCGCTGTCGGCGTCGGTCACCCGATGCGAGGTCGCGCACACGGTGAACTCGGTCGGCCCGTACATATTGTGCAACTCGACCCCGGGCACAATTCGCCGCGCGGCGTCCACCACCTCAGGGCCGAATGCCTCACCACCCACCAGGAGCGTCCGCACCGACTCCAGCGACCCCGCAGGCGTCGCGTCCGCAAATACCGCCAGCATCGAAGGCACGAACGCGGTGATCGTGACCCGCTGGGTGGCAATGGTTTCGGCGAGATAAGCCGGGTCGGTATGCCCGTCGGCTCGCGTGATCACCAGCCGCGCCCCCACCGCCAGTGGCGCAAACAGCTCCCACACCGACATGTCGAACGTGGCCGGGGACTTCTGCAGTACGACGTCATTCGGCGTCAGTGCGGAGATTTCGTTGACCCACCGCACCTGGTTGACTACCGAAGAGTGCAATACCGCAACACCTTTCGGTCGCCCGGTCGACCCCGAAGTGAAGAGCAGGTATGCAACGTTGTGCGGTCGTAGCGGTGCGAGCCGATCGGCGTCGGTGACCGGCGCGTCATCGAATCCGGACAGCTCCAGCCCATCGAGGGACGACAGCTCCAGCACCGGTGCGGCAATCGACAGCATGTACGCGATCCGGTCGGCCGGAAGGTCCGGATCGACCGGCACGTACCCGCCGCCGGCGGCCTGCACCGCGTACGTGGCGGTGACTTGGTCCAGTGAACGCCGCATCCGCAGCGCCACCAACGATTCCGGACCCACTCCGCGAGAGATCAACCACCGCGCCAACCGGTATACGCGAGAGGCGAATTCCGCATAGGTCAGCGACTGTTCGCCGAATATCACCGCGGGCCGGTCCGCATACGACTGCACGGAGTGGGCGAAGACCGCGGCGAGCGTCTCGCCGGGAGGGAGCATCTGATCTGTCGAATTCCACTGTGTCAGCACGGCTTCCCGTTCATCGGCGCTGAGCAGATCCACCTCGTGCACCGGCTGTGCCGAATCGGTCACCAGTGCGCCGAGCAACCGCAGCAGGCGATCGACGATCGTGGTCACCGTTGTCGCGTCGAAGAGATCGCTCGCGTAGGTCACCGCGCCGCTGATGCCGGCCGCGGCACCGGTGGAGTCGTAGGAATCCGACATCGTGATCTGCAGATCGAACAGTGCGGTGTCGATGTCGGCGGTCACAGCCGAGGCCGAGAGCCCCGGAAGTTCGAACTGGGCACTGCCGACGTTCTGGAATGCCAGCATCACCTGGAACAGTGGATGGTGGGCGTGCGACCGCACCGGGTTCAGCTCCTGCACCAGTCGCTCGAACGGAACATCTGCGTGCGCTAACGCGGCCAGATCGGTCCCGCGCACGTGCTCGAGCAGCTGTGTGAAGGTCATCCCCGGGGCCAACCGGGTCCGCAGCACCAGCGTGTTGACGAACATCCCGACCAGATCGTCGAGTTCGGGTTCGCCGCGTCCCGCATGCGGAGTGCCGATCGCTATATCGTCGGTATCGGCCAGCCGGGCCAGCGTAGCCGCCAGCGCAGCGTGCAAGACCATGAACAGCGTCGCGTTGTGTGCTCGCGCGACCTGCTGCAATCGCGCGTGCAGATCGGCACCGACGGTTATCGGTACGCTCGCGCCCGCGTGGGTCTGTACGGGCGGGCGCGTTCGGTCGGTCGGCAGCTCGAGCAAAACCGGAAGTTCCGCCAATTCGACTGTCCAGTAGTCGATCTGGGCGCGTAGCAGCGAGTCGGGATCGTCTTCGGTCCCCAGCACGGTCCGCTGCCAGATCGCGTAGTCGGCGTACTGCACCGGCAGCGGCGGGCGGCTCGGTATCTCCCCGACCAGGCGTGCCGTGTACGCGGTCATCATGTCCCGTGCCAGCGGGCCGAGCGACAACCCGTCACAGGAGATGTGATGCACCACCACGGCCAGGATCCACTCGTTCGGCCCGAGCTCGAACAACCGGACCCGCACCGGCGCCTCGACCGTCAGATCGAACACCGTCGAGACGAACGCCGACAACGCTTCGGCCAGTTCATATTCCGCGACCGAGGTCACGGTCACCGGCGCGATCGCCTCGGCGGCGGGAAGGACAACCTGCGACAGCTCGCCCTCACGATACGGGTATACGGTCCGCAGTACCTCGTGCCGGTTCAGCACATCCTCGACGGCCGCGCGCAGCGCGTCGAGATTCAGCTGCCCAGACAGTCGTAGCACGATCGGAATGCCGTAGGCCGCCGAGCCGGGGTCGAGCCGGTTCAGGAACCACATTCGCTGCTGTGCGTACGACAGGGGAATTCGCTGCGGCCGTTGCTGTGCGGTCAGCGCCACCCGACCGGTGTCGACCCGCGATTCGGCGCGCGCGGCCAACCGCGCGACCGTCGGCGCCTCGAAAATCATCGACGCCGGGATGTTCGCGTCGAGGGCGGCACCGATCCGTGCGGCTAGGCGGGTGGCCACCAGGCTGTTGCCACCCAGTTCGAAGAAGTCGTCGTCGGCGCCTACCGGACCATCGATGCCGAGGACGTCGGCGAATACGCCGGCCACTATTTCCTGCACCGGTGACGCCGGGGCCCGGAATCGCTTGGCCTGGACGACGGGTGCGGGCAGGGCCGCGCGGTCGAGTTTTCCATTCGGCAACAGGGGGATCGCGTCCAGGATCATCACCGCGGCGGGCACCAGGTACGACGGCAACACCTCGGTCAACGACGCCCGCAACTGTTCGCCCGACAAGCTGACCCCGGCTTCCGGCACCGCATAGGACACCAACACCACCGCACCGGTGTCCTCCCGCCGCGCCACGGTGACCGCGTATGCGACATCCGCTCGCGCGCTCAACACCGCGTCGATCTCGCCGAGCTCGATGCGGTAACCGCGGATCTTCACCTGGGAATCGTTGCGCCCCAAAAATTCCAGGGCACTGTCGGTATTCCAGCGCACCACATCACCCGTGCGATACATGCGACGTCCCGGTTCCCCGAACGGGTGCGCCACGAACCGCGCCGCATTCGTCGCCGCCCTGTTCAGGTACCCACGCGCCAGCGCAGGACCCGCCAGATACAGCTCTCCGGCCACCCCTATCGGCACCGGCTGCAACCGGGCATCCAAAACCAGCGTCTGTATTCCCGGCAGCGGGGTACCGATCGTCGGCCGGTCGGCCGGTCGCAGCGCACCCGTCGCCGTGGCGGCGATCGTGGCCTCGGTCGGCCCGTACAGCACCTGGAACTTCCTGGCGCCCGCGGTGTCGGTGCCAGCCCATCGGCTCACCAGATCCGCCGGGACCTCCTCACCACCGGACATCACCACCCGCAAGTCGTCCAGCCCGGCCGGATCCACCGAGGCGAGCGCGGCCGGGGTCAGAAAGGCGTGGGTGACCCGCTGTACGCGCAAGAGCTCGGCCAGCTCGCCGCCGCCGTAGATCCCTGTCGGCGCCACGACCAGTACAGCGGCCCGGCTGACCGCGATCAGGATCTCCATCAGTGCGGCGTCGAACGACGGCGACGCGAAGTGCAAGACCCTGGACGTGTGCCGAAGCTCGCGGTCCGCGCGCCACCCCGAGACGAAGTCTGCGATGCCGGAATGTGTTATGGCGACGCCCTTCGGCACCCCGGTCGTTCCGGAGGTGAAGATCACGTAGGCGACATCCGAAGCCCGCAGCGGCCGCGGCCGCTCGTCATCGCTGATCGGGCCGCTCGCCGCCGCGTCGATCTGCGCGGCGACGGCCGGGTCGTCGAGCACGATCCAGTCCACCGAATCGGGCACCTTGGCACGCGCCGACGACACCGTAATTCCCAGCGTCGCATCGGAATCCGAGACCAGCTGCTCGATCCGGCTCGCGGGATAGCCTGGGTCCACCGGCACGTACGCCGCACCCGTCTTGACCACCGCCCACCACGCGACGACGGATTCCATCGACCGGGCTGCCGCCACCAGGACCGGATGCTCCGGTCCGGCGCCACGGCGGATCAGTACCCTCGCCAGCCGGCTGGACCGCTTGTCCAGCTGTCCATACGACAACGTGACATCCCCCGCGACAACGGCGATACCGTCGCCGTTGTCCCGCACGGCCGAGGCGAACACATCCGGCAGCAATCCGGAGGGCTCCGGCGCCGCCACGGTATGCGCCCCCACCCGCGATGTGAGCGCCGAGCGCTCGTCGGCTTCCAGCCAGTCGATATCCCCGATCACTACGGCCGGATCGTCGGCGACGGCTTCCAGCACCCGCACCAACCGTCGGACGATCGCCGCCGCGGTCGCCTCGTCGAACAGATCCCGCGCATAGGTCATCGTTCCCGAGATGCCCTGCACCACACCGGCATTGCCGAACGAATCGGACAGCACCAGTTGCAGGTCGAACTGGGTCGCCCCGGTATCCACATCCGCTCGGGCGACCCGGACATCGGGCAGCGCGATATCGATCGTCGACACGTTCTGGAACGCCAGGGCCACCTGGAACAACGGATGCCGCGCCGCCGATCGTTCCGGGCTCAACGCCTCCACGACCCGCTCGAACGGCACGTCCGCGTGCTCGAACGCAAGCAGGTCCGTCTCGCGAGTGCGCATCAGCAACTCGGCGAACGGCTCGCCCGTATCCACCCGGGTCCGCAATGCGAGGGTGTTTACGAACATCCCCACCAGATCGTCCAGAGCGGACTCGCCGCGCCCCGCGACCGGGGTGCCGATCACTACATCGTCGCTGCCACCGAGACGCCCCAATACCGTTGCCAGTGCCGCATGCATCACCATGAACAGCGACGACCCATGCGACCGTGCCAGCGCGAGCAACCGCTCGTGCAGCCTCGCATCGATCTCCACCGGAACCCGGCTTCCCGACAGTGATGCGACGGCCGGGCGTGATCGGTTCGCGGGCAGTTCGAGCCGGTCCGGTGCGTCCGCGAGCGTCGAGCGCCAGAACTCCAGCTGCGTGGACATCAACGACGCCGGATCGTCCTCGGTCCCCAGCACCTGCCGTTGCCACCACGCGAAATCCGCGTACTGCACGGCGAGCGGCTCCCATTCCGGCGCGTGCCCTGCCAGGCGCGCCGTATACGCCGCCATCACGTCACGGGCCAGCGGCCCCATCGAGTGACCATCGCCTGCGATGTGATGGACCACCAGCGCCAGCAGGAATTCTCCGGTGTCACCGTCGAGCTCGAACAATCCCACTCGCATCGGCACTCCGGCCGTCACATCGAATCCGCGCCGCACGAACTCGCCCACCACCTCCGGGACCGAATCCACCGGCACCCGCACCGGCTCCACCGGCACCGCGGGCTCGTCGAGAACGACCTGCCGCGGCTCACCGGAAACTTCCGGATATATCGTTCGCAGTACCTCGTGACGTGCCATCACATCCGCGAGCGCGGCCGCCAGCGCCGCGGTGTCCAGCCGTCCCGACAGCCGCAGCATCACCGGAATGTTGTATGCCGCCGAGTCCGGCTCGAACCGGTTCAGGAACCACATCCGCTGCTGTGCCAGCGACAGCGGCACGGGGTCGGGGTGCACTCCGGGCAGCAGGGGCAACCGGCCCCCACCGCTGAGTGTCCCTGCGAGCGCGGCCAATTCACCGACGGTCGGCGCCTCGAATACCGATCGCACCGGCACGCGCACGTCCATGGCCGCACCTATGCGCGCCACCACAAGCGAGGCGCTCAGCGAATCGCCGCCCAGCGCGAAGAAGTCGTCGTCGACTCCCACCCGGTCCACGTCGAGTACCTGCTCGAATGTCCGCGCGACCAACTCTTCCAACCCCGGCGATGGCGCCCGGAATTCGCGGGCGACGGCAACCGGTTCGGGCAACCGCTCGCGATCCAGCTTCCCGTTGGCGTTCAGCGGCACCTCGTCCAGCACCACCACCGCGGACGGCACCATGTACCGGGGCAACGCCTCGGCCAGCGCCGCACGCAACTCCTCACCCGATACCTGTGCCCCGGTCGCGGGCACGACATAGGACACCAGCAGCACCGGTCGCCCCTCATCGCTGCGCGGCACGGTGACGGCGTATGCCACATCCGCACGCGCACCCAGCACCGCGTCGATCTCCCCCAGCTCGATCCTGGTGCCGCGCACCTTCACCTGAAAATCGTTGCGACCCAAGAACTCCATCTCACCATCGACGGTGCGACGCACCACGTCACCGGTCGCGTACATGCGCTGACCCGGCTCCCCGAACGGGCAGGCGACGAACCGCGCCGCAGTCAACCCCATCCTCGCGATATACCCATGGGCCAGGCCGGGGCCGAACAGGTACAGCTCGCCCGCGACACCGGCTGGCACGGGCCGCAACCAGGTATCCAGGACCACGGCCGCGACCGGGCCGACCGGCCTGCCGATCGTGATCGTGGCACCCGGTGCCAGAGCGTCGCCGGAGGTAGCCCAGATCGTGCATTCCGTCGGACCGTAGACATTGACCATGGCGCGATGCGGCGCCCACCGATCGACCAGTTCCGGCCCGACCGGCTCACCGGCCGCTGCCAGCACACGCAGCCCGTCGAGACCATCGCACGGGACTGTCGCCAGCGCCGACGGGGTCACGATGGCATGCGAAATACCTTCTCGCCGAATCAGATTCGCCAGCTCGGGACCGGCGTAGACATCGGGAGGCGAGACGACGAGCCGACCGCCCGAGCCGTGCGCCATCAACAGCTCGAACACCGAGGCGTCGAAGCTGGGCGAGGCGACCTGCAGCACTACCGACGTCGGGTCGACGCCGAGTATCCGCCGCTGGGCCGCGACGATATCGGCCAAGCCGCGATGGCTGACGAGAACGCCCTTGGGCGTTCCGGTCGACCCGGAGGTGTAACTCACGTACGCGGTCTGATCCCGCCGAATCGGCCCGCCGCGTTCGGCATCGCTGATCGGCACAGCAGGAGCCGAGTCCTCGGCGCCGAGCGTCTGCTCCGCGTCGAGGATCAGCCAGTCGACGCCATCCGGAAGGTGCTTCCTGGTGGACGTATCGGTGAGCCCGAGCACGGTTTTCGAGTCCGACAGCAGAAATGCGATGCGGTCCGATGGCAGGGCCGGATCAATCGGCAGGAAGGCGGCGCCCGCCTTGGACACGGCCCACAGTGCCACCGTCGCCGCAAGGGATCGCGGAAGCGCAGAAGCGACGACCTGCCCCCGCCGGGCGCCGTGCCGCAGCAGAACCCGAGCCAGACGTGCGGAGCGCTCGTCGAGCTGCCGGTAGGTCATGGCGGCCGTACCACACCGCACGGCGATCGCGTCGAGTTCGGCGGCAGCGGAAGCGGCGAGTATGCGGTCCAACGTGTCCGGAATCGCAGCTTCCGCACCCGAAACCGGCCACGACGGCCCCGGTTCCGCGTCGAGCGGCAGCGCACCCAGCCGCACGTCCGCGTTCGCGGCGATCCGGCACAGCAACTCGACGAAGCGGTCGAGGATGCGGCGCGCCGACGCAGTGTCGAATGCACGGTCGTGGAATCGGAGGATGATCCGCAGCCCCTGCGCCTCGCCGTCCTCGGACTGCTTCGGTTCCACGACCAGGCTCAGCGGGTACGGCGTCGCGTCCACACCGCTGAGTTCGTCCACCCGCAGGCCCGCCGAATCGACGAGTTCCTGCAGCGCCGTCCGGTCGACCGGGAACGACTGGAAGGTGATCGCGGTGTCGAAGAGTTCGGGCAGTCCGACGCTGCGGTGAATCTCGGGCAGACCGATATGGTGATGCTCCAGCATGCGCGCGTGCCGCGCCTGAATGCCGGTCAGCAACTCGCGTACCGTCATTGTGGGTTCGAGCGGGACTCGCACCGGAACCGTAGTCAGGAACATGCCGAGCGTCTGATCGACCAGCGGCAACTCCGGCGGTCGGCCCGACACCGCGGCGCCGAAGATCACATCGGTCTCACCGGTCAGCACGCGCAGATTCAGGGCCCAGGCCGCGGTGACGGTCGTATTGACGGTGACACCCGCCTGCGCCGCCACTCGACGGAGTTCTCCGAAACGATCCGCCGTCAGCTCGGCCCCGACCTCAGCGGCGGATACCGGGCCCGCCGCGCCGACGTCGCGGGACACCCGGGTGGGTGCGCCGACATCCGAAAAGGCTTGCGCCCATGCCGCTTTGGATGCGGCGCTGTCCTGCCGACCCAGCCAGGACAGATAGTCGCGGTAGGAGGGCGCGGGTTCGGCGGAGTCGATATGTGCGGGAGATCCGTAGTAGTCGAGCAGTTCCCGCATCAGCAGCGGCATCGACCAGCCATCCAGGATCACATGGTGATTCGTGACGAGCAGCTGGAAGGACCCCGCATCGATACGGATCAGCGTCAAGCGCAGCAGCGGAGGAGCCGACAGGTCGAATCCCGCCGCCGCGTCCGCCGCGGCAATGGATCCCGGGTCGGCGGGGGATTCCGCATCGCCCGCATCGGCGAGATCGATCTCCCGGAACGGGATTTCGGCATGGTCCAGCACGATCTGGCACGGCCCGGCCGCCGTCTGCACAAATGCGGCCCGCAGGATATCGTGCCGGTCGACCACGGCCTGGGCGGCACGTCGCAGGCGTGCACCGTCGACCGCGCCGGAAAGTCCGATCATCGTCTGGACGGTGTAGTTGTCCCCGGCATCCGGGTCGAACATCGAGTGGAAGTGCATCCCGGATTGCGTGGGCGACAACGGCCATACGTCCGACAGACCGCGGTACTGCCGTTCGAGCCGATCGATGTCGGGTTGTGTGAGCGCGACGAGCGGAAACTCCGAAGCATGATCCGCCGTCGGGATTGTCACCGGAGCCGCACCGCCGCCCGCCATTGCGGCGAGGGCGGCAACTGTCTTGCCTTCGAATACATCTCGTGGCGTGAACGTGAGCCCGGCGGATCTCGCCAGCGCCACCAGCCGCATCGAGACGATACTGTCCCCGCCGAGCGCGAAGAAGTTGCTATCGGCGGACACCGTGTCGAGATGGAGCACATCGGCGAACAGTTGCGCCACGACCTGCTCGGTATGCGTCGACGGCGGCCTGCCGGCTGCGGTGTCGGAATCGAAGGCGCGCTGCCGCAACGCTTGCCGATCGATCTTTCCCGTGGGCGTGGACGGCATCTCTTCGAGCTGCACGATCGCCGCAGGATTCATATAACGAGGTAGCCTGCCCGCGAGATCGTCGCCGAGCGCCGCCACATCCACGGCAGCGCCCGTCGCGGAGACGACATAGGACACCAGAACCGGTTCGCCGGCAGGCCCTTGCACCGCAACGGTGGCGACGCTCGCCATGTCCGGGTGCCGGGCCAGGTGGGCATCGATTTCCCCCGGCTCGATCCGCAGGCCGTGAATCTTGACCTGTTGATCGCTGCGGCCCAGATATTCCAGTGCCAATCCGGCGCGTCCGCGCACCCAGCGCACGGAATCACCGGTGCGGTAGATCCGCTCGCCGCGGGTGGATCGCGGATCGGCAACGAAGCGCGACGCGGTCACGCCCGGTCGATCGACGTACCCGCGGGCAAGTCCGGGCCCACCGATATAGAGTTCGCCCGCGACACCGACCGGCACCGGTCGCAGCCACGTGTCGAGAACCGTCGCGGACGCGCCTCGGATCGGGCCACCGATCGTCACCGGCTCGCCGGGTACGAGCGCATCCGACCCTGTTGCCCAGATCGTGCACTCGGTCGGTCCGTAATGATTCATCAGCCGTCGCCCAGGGCCCCACCGGTTCACGGTGTCCGACCCGGTCGCTTCGCCGACGACCGCGAGCGATGTCAACGACGGCGTCCGGGACGGATCCATGGTATTCAGCACGGACGGGGTGATGATCGCGTGCGAAACCTGCTGCGACCGAAGCAGTTCCTCGAGGTCGATCCCGGCGTACACCTCCGGTGGCGCCACCACGAGACAGGCGCCACTGCCGTGCGCCAACAGCAACTCCGACAAGCAGGCGTCGAATCCCGGCGACGCGACCTGCAACACCACCGAATCCGCACCCACACCGAAGGCATCGACTTGCGCCGCGACAAGGTCGGCCAGACCTCGATGGCTGAGGTGGACCGCCTTCGGTTTGCCGGTCGATCCGGACGTATGGATCACGTAGGCCGCATTGTCGGCCGACAGCCGGTCGGCCCCAGCCGGGACACCGGACGGACGAGGTAGACCCTCATCGACGTCCGAAGTCGAAGCGTCCAGAATCAACCAGTCGACAGTATCCGGAAGCTGCGGTGCCACAGCGCTGGTCGTCACGCCCAGACTGGTCCGCGAGTCGGACAACAACTCCCCGATCCGCGCGGCGGGATTGCCGGGATCCAACGGCAGGAAGGCGGCGCCTGTTTTCGCCACCGCCCAAATCGCAACCACCAGTTCGGCCGAACGGGGAACGGCCAATGCGACGATCGACTCGGCGCGAGCACCGTGGCCGGCCAGCAGACGAGCGCACCCGTCCGCGCGACGCTCCAGCTCACGATAGGTCCACGTGGTGTCACCGCACCGGACAGCCACGGCATCCGGATACCTCCGCGCGGTCTCCCACAGGATGTCGCGAAGCACGAGCTCCGCGGCAGGTTCTTCGCTGCCGACCGAAAGCAGTTCCGCGCGTTCGGAATCCCAGCAGGAGGAGATCGCGGCGACCTTCTGAGCGGGATCGCTGACGGTCTGCGTGAGAAGCAGTTCGAATCGTTCGAGCAGTGTGTGGGCATCGTGTGAATCGAATCGGTCGGTGGCGAATTTCAGCGTCACCGAGTACGTGCCGGGCTCGTCGGCGTCCGGTCGTCCGTCGCGACTCGACCGCGGCGGGGTCACCTGCAAACTCAGCGGATACGGCGTGGCATCGTGTGCGTCGATCTCGACGAGCCGCAATCCGGCGTCGGAGAGATTGCGTGCCAACAGTTCCCGGTCGAACGGATAGGACTCGAGTACCGTCGCGGTGTCGAACATATCGGTGATACCGGTGGCCCTTTGCAGCTCCGCCAAGCCGATGTGCTGGTGATCCAGCATGGCGGCCTGCTCGGATTGCACGCGGACGAGCAGGTCGCCGACGGTTTCGTCGGGTTCGAGCCGGACGCGGACGGGCAGCGTGTTGACGAGGAGCCCGACCATCCGCTCGATATCCGGAATCTGCGGCGGGCGGTGCGACAACGTATTGCCGAACACCACGTCCGACCGTCCGGTCAGGACGGCCACCAGCAATGCCCACGCCACCTGCAGGGCCGTGTTGGCAGTGACGCCGTGCGAGCGGCCCAGATCGAGAATCGCAGCGGTGGTCGCGGCGTCCAGGTTCACGCCGACTTCGCCGGCGTGCATGGTGACGGTCCGATCCGGCCCGCTCGTGACCTGCGTCGGACTGTCGATTCCAGCAAGCATCTCCCGCCACGCGGCGGTTGCGGCGTCGCGATCCTGAACCTGTAGCCACTGCAGATACTCTCGATACGAACGAGGGGGCGCGAGCTCGGCGGTATCGCCATCGGATGTGTACAACGCGAGCAATTCGTGGATCAGCAGGGGCATCGACCAGCCGTCCAGCACGAGGTGGTGGTTGGTGACCAGCAACTGGAACATATCGACGCCGGTGCGCACGAGGTGGAAGCGCACCAGCGGCGGGCGGGCCGGGTCGAACGGAGTCGCGGCCGCCACCGCGAGTTGCCGAAGTGCTTCGGCCTGCTGGCCGGCATCGCTGATATCGGTGATACTCGACTCGGCCCAATCGACCCTGGTGTCGCGCAACACGATCTGACGTGGCCCATCGGCACTTTCGACGAACGCGGTCCGCAGGCTGTCGTGCCGGTCGATGAGCACCTGCGCGGCCCGCCGCATCCGCTCCGCGTCCGCCTGCCCGGCAAACGTCAGCGCCGCCTGCACGATGTAGCCGTCGTCGCCGTCCCGGTCGTAGATCGTGTGGAACAGCAGCCCGGACTGCAGGGCGGTGAGTGGCCACACATCGGTCATCGACGGGTATTCCCGCAGCCAGTTGTCGACATCGTCCTGCGATACCGCGGTGAGCGGGAAGTCGGAGGGGGTGAAGCCGGGTGTGGTGTCGGATCGGACATGATCGGCAAGTGCCCCCAGCGCGCGAGCCCACAGCCCGGCGAGCTCGTCGACCTCCTCAGCTCCCAACACCTGCGAGGCGAACTCCCAGGTCGCGTCGAGTTCGAGCCCGTCGCGACCTTCCTCGGCGATCGCATTGATATCGAGCACGGCGGACAGCGCCATCCCCGGATCGCTCGTCGCGGTCAGTGCGGTGAATTCGGTGGTGGGCGCCCAGGGCCCCGAGCGTTCACCGACACCCACCCGCCCGAGATAGTTGAAACTGATCTGAGGTTCGGGTAGGTCTGCGAGCTCGGCGCTGCCCCGGGAATCGAGGTGACGCAGCATCTGATAGCCGATGCCGTTGCCGGGCACGGCGCGCAGCTGCTCCTTCACCTGCTTTATCGCCAGTCCCGCACTCATGCCGCCGGCCAGCGCATCATCGAGGTCGATATTCTCCCATTCGATCCGGACCGGGAAGCGTGTGGTGAACCAGCCCACGGTGGTGCTGAGATCGGCGCCGGGGACGGCCCGCTCCTCGCGGCCGTGTCCCTCCAGCGCGATCAACTCTCCGGCGGCCGCCGCCGAACCGCGCCTGCGCCGCCACTCACTCAGTGCCAGTACCAGGGCCGCGAGCAACGGATCGTTGGCACTGCAGTGGAAGCGGTCCGGAATGGTGGTGAGAACTGCCTCGGCAACCGCTGCCGGGATGCGCTGATGTACCCGGCCCGCCGTGGCCACGACGTCTCGATCCGGGACCAGACGGCGCGACCCGATTAGCTGATCGCCTCGCTCGAGTAGGTCTTTCCACAGGTCGAGCTCCGCCGACCGCCTGCCCGGCGCCTGCTCGACCAGCCCGTGCACCCACCGCCGGAACGAGGTGGCGACCGGGCCGAAATGCGGTTTGGCGCTGTCGGAGACTTGCGACCAGGCTTGCGCGAGGTCGGCGAGGATGATGCGCCACGACACCGCGTCGACGGCGAGATGGTGGATCACCAGCCACATCAGGTCGGGTTCCGAGCCGTTGCCATCCTGGATCCACACGGCCTGAACGAGCACACCGTTACCCGGGTCCAATCGGTCCGCGGCGTTGTGCAGGTGCCGGTCGACTTCGGCGGCGTCACGGCGATCGAGCCGAACATCGGCGAGCGCGCCGTCCGGGTCGACCGCTTCCCGATCGAGTACCTCGACGTACCGATCAACCGAATCGCCGCCGCGCAGTGCCGCGCGCAGCATATCGTGGCGGTCCAGCAGGGATCCCAGTGCGCGCACAAGACCCGCTCGATCGACCCCCTCGGGCAGCTGCACGAGCGCGGCCTGCGCAAATCGGTCGTAGTGACCCCGATCGAGCATTGCGCGCATGATCGGCGACAACGGCATCGGCCCTATGCCGCCACCGCGCAACTCGGCCAAACCGGGGGTATCGCCAGCGTCCGTCGCCGTGGCCGCCAGGCCCGCAACGGTCTTGTGCACGAACACATCCTGTGTGGAGAAACTCAGGCCCTCGGCCTTGGCCCGCGCCACCAACCGGATCGACAGAATGCTATCGCCGCCGAGGGCGAAGAAGCTGTCGTCCGCCCCGACTCGAGGCACGCCGAGCACCTCCGTGAACAGCCTTGCGACCGTCTTTTCCCGGGCTGTGGCCGGCGCCCGACCGACCGGCGCGGTCCCGAATTCGGGCTTCGGCAAAGCGCTGCGATCGAGCTTGCCGAAGGCGTTCACCGGGAGGCTGTCCAACGAGAGGATCACCGCCGGAGCCATATGCGGCGGCAGCGAATCGTGGGCGAAGCGCTGGAGTTCGAGCGGATCGATCCGACGGCCGTTGACCGGGACGACATAGGACGCCAGCACGGTCGTGCCGGTGTTGTTCTGCACCGGCACCGTGACGGAAAGGGCCACGTCCTCGTGTGTGGTGAGCACGGCGTCGATTTCACCCGGTTCGATCCGGTACCCGCGGATCTTGACCTGGAAGTCGCTGCGCCCCATCAATTCCAGCGTCAGCTCGGCGTTGTCGCCGGTCCAGCGCGCGATGTCGCCGGTGCGGTACATCCGATCGCCGGTGCCGCAGTACGGATCGGCGACGAACCGGGCGGCGGTTTCGACGCACAGATGGCTGTACCCACGGGCCAATCCCGGCCCGGCGAGATACAACTCGCCCGCGGTGCCTTTGGGCACCGGTTGGAGCGTTCGGTCCAGCACCATCGCCGAGACGCCACGGATGGGGCCACCGACCGTGTGGGCGCGGCCGGGTCTCAGCATGGCGCCGACGGCGGTCACGGTGGTTTCGGTGGGACCGTATTCGTTGTACATGGACACGGACGGTGTCCACCGCTCGATGACGTGCGGTGGACATACGTCGCCACCGACCACGACCACCCGCAAGTCGGTCGTCGGACGCGGGTCCACGGTTGCCAGCATCGTGGGCGTCAGCGTCAGGTGGGTCACGTGCTCGTCGGCCAGCAGTTGCGTGAGCGGCTCACCGCCGGTCACCTCAGGCGGCACGATCACCAGCGTGGATCCATTCGCGAAGCAGGTCAGAAACTGTTCCAGGGAGGCGTCGAAACTGGGTGAGAGGGCATAGGACACGCGGGATGTCGTGTCGATGCCGTACGTGGTGGCGCGGTCGGCAACGAGATTCGCGAGGCCGGTGTGCGTGACCTGGACGCCTTTGGGCGCTCCGGTGGATCCGGAGGTATAGGTGATATAGGCGACGTTGGACGGCCGTAGTGGGCGGACACGGTCATCGTCGGAAATCGGTCCGCTCGCAGCGTCGCATTCCCCCAGCGTTGCGGGGTCGTCGAGAACCACATGGCGCATCGCCAGCGGGAGCCGCCCGCGCAAGGCGTCGACCGTGATCGCCACAGCTGCGCCGCTGTCGGCGACCATATGTTCTATCCGCATCGACGGGTACTCGGGGGCCAATTGGACAAACGCGGCCCCGCATTTCGCGACCGCCCACGTCGCCACGACCGATTCGACCGAGCGTCGCAGCATGATCGCCACCGCCGTGTCCGGCCCACAACCCAGAGCTATCAGATGCCGGGCCAGCTGGGAGGATCTGGTGTCCAGCTCGCCATACGTCATTGTCTGCCCGGCCGAGGTGATTGCGCACGCACTACGATTCCGGCGCGCACTCTCGGTCAGAATCTCCGGAAGTAGCCGTGTTTCGACCCCGCTGGGCCCCCGGACAGGCAGCAGCGCAGACCGTTCCTGTGCTTCGAGCAGCGGCAGTCTGCTGACCGGACATCCCGCCCCCCCGGCGAGGAACTCGTGCAGAAACATGCGGAACCGCCGGTGGTGAGCAGCGAGCTCGTCAGGGCTGTAGGCATTCGGATTCCCCTGGAAGTCGATATGTGTACTGTTTCTGCCCGCGCCCGGGTAGATATTGACGAAAAGGTCGGCGGTAGGGCCTGAGGTGAGGACGTTCAGGCGCCCCGTCGTGTTGCCCAGTACAACCTCGTTCTCGATCATCATGAGGTTCACGGCCGGCCCGAAGGATGCCGCCTCGTCGCGCGCAATCCCCATATCGTGGAATATGTCCTCTTGGCGGTAGCGCTGCCGCCGAAGAGCACTCGTCAACTCGCTTTGCACGGCGGCGATCAGTTCACCGACGCTGCGGCCGGCGACCTGCACTCGCAACGGGACCACATTTGCCACCATCCCCCCGGAACGGCGCAGCACGGCAGAGTGCCGACCCGAAACCGGCAGACTCAGCAATACTTCATCGCTTCCGGTCATCCGCGCGAGATAAGCGGCGAACGCCGCGACGATGACCGGAGCCACGCTCGGGCCGTGCGCGAGCGCGACGCTTTCCAGAAGCTGCGCGGTGGCGTCCGGCAGCTCTGTGCTGACCAGCGCCGGATGAATGGTGGGCTTGCCCACGCGACCGGCCAGGCTGACGACGGGAGGCGCGCCTGCCAGGTGCTCCAGCCAGTACTTACGGTCGTTGTCGAAACGCGCCGAACCCCGGTACGCCAGATCCTGCTCGACGACGTCGCCCAGGTCCTGCGCCGCGCACGGTGCCGCTTCCTCGGACCTCACCCAAGCGTTGTACAACTCGGTTATCCGGTGCAGCATCGTTACCGCAGCAAATCCGTCGAGCGCGATATGGTGCGCGCGCTGATACCACAGGAAATGGTCCTCGCCAACCTGGAACACAATGCTCGTCATGAGGTCGTCATTCAGCACGTCCAACGGAGCTGAATAATCCCGAACCATAAGTCTGTGCGCGGTTGCCACCGGATCGGCGTGCCGGCGCAAGTCCACGACCGACACCTGACCTCCACTTTCGTGGACGAACTGACACGGCTCTCCGTCGACCTCGATCAGTCGCATATGTCCGGATCCGAACTCGCGGCTGGCGGTTCTGCAGGCCTCGGCAAGCAATTCCACGTCCAACTCGCCTACGATCTCGACGTATTGGGCCACAGATATCGGCGACGATTCCGCGAGATGCTGGGCAAACCAGATCCCCCGCTGCGCCGCAGTCAGTGGAAGAATGTCGAATGACGGCAGTCGCGCGTCCCCATTACCGTTGGAGCGCGCGCCGGACCCGTTACCAGAATCCGGGTTTCCGGAAGAGCGGAATGAACTGGTTTCCAACCATTTCGATAAGTCCGGGCTGTCACTCTTTTGGCCCATTTCGACCTCCGCTGACATCGTTGCATTCAGGATCTCAGTTATATTGCTGCAAAGTTGCCCATACCAGCTTGTTGGAATTTGCAATATGGTAACGATAACCGGATCACGTGCTCAGGAAGGGATAGTCATGGCGATCGGCACCCGATCTCGCCGACGATGCGCGGCGTTCTCGTCGGCCGGACGTTTCAGCCATTCATCCATCGTCAGGTCGCCCGCAGCGCACGGCCCAGGGACTGAAGCCACAAGTCTAGAGTACGATTCGACATCCGGCCGCAAATATGGCGCAGACACTTGCTGCACCGTCAAGATGGCTATAACGTTGTACGATAGCCCGCGCAAGCCTGAAGGAGCAGTTCATACCGGTAGACCAGCAATAAGTTAGCTAACAGCTGTTATGATCAGTCAGGTTAGACTACCGACAGTTCCACTGCCCCACAGTGGGCCTTCAAACCCCGAACAACTGCGCGACCTGCTTCGAACACTCCAGCACCAGGTAGACATCGATTCCTGCGGGAGATCCAGGGCTCCCCACCTGCCGATGCGATTCCTCGACCAGGGGAATGCTCACAGTTAACTGTGTTAGGTTTTGAAGCACTGCCAGCACCCGTGTATCGCGGGATTGCCGAGGCATTACGAGCCGCTGAATTTATGCCGCGCAACCCGTTTACGTCTATGGACGAGCCGGGGACGGTCCGCACTGGGAATAACTATCTGCAACGTTCTTGATTCGCTCGCTCGAAAGCGAGCTCACTATCGAGGGACTGATCGGCGACACGCCGCTCCCGCGACAGGATCCGCCTCTCGCCTGCGTCATGATGCCCGCGCGCTCCAACGTGGACGTGACGAATCCGTTACCGCCGACCTCGTGCCCGGCGCTCGCGAATCGCTCGGGCTGCGCCACTGACGAGACCGCGCCACGGTGCACGGCGACAGGGTTTCGTTCGAGCAGCTACCGCCATCGCGGCCACGTCCGCCCCTTGGAGTTCGGCCTCATGTATCACTCGCCTGGCCCACAGGGGTGTCCCGAGGCCGCCACGCCCGAACCTCAGGCTGCCACCACACACGCGCCATCAGACCTGCCTCACACCCACCCCGGCCCTACCAGAAGTGGCGGCTGCCCCTCCCCTGGAAACCGGGTGGTTTGCCGCCGATGCGTCCTGCGCTCTTCGACATTTCGGCTGCCTGCTGCTCACCACCGCGGCAGCAACCGTCGTGACACTGGTTATCGTGGCTCGCCGCGATATGCACGACTGGCGCCCTGGCCTTCGCCATCATCCCGGGGCTGGTTGCCGGCCGGAGAAATCTCGTGCCCCCAGTCGGATTCGAACCGACACTTTGCAGATTTTAAGTCTGCTGCCTCTGCCAATTGGGCTATAGGGGCGCCCGGTCAGCGTACCGACTCGTACTGCCGTACCGAAATACTCCTCGGACGGCTGTGCCTGCCACGCTAGGCCGGATGGGCATGCCTGGGCGACGAGTGGCGCATGATGGCGGGGTTCACGGCGTGTCGCCGCCCTCGTGTGCTGCTCGTCGAAGAATTCGCCGGTTCAGTCGGTGGCGTCTGCGGGCTGAGCTGTGCTGGGGTCTTCGTCGGGGGTGGTGCGCAGCACGGAGTGGCGGCGGCCGTAGGCGACGTAGACGAGCAGGCCCAGAGCCATCCAGACCACGAAGCGGAGCCAGGTTTCGACGGAGAGGTTGAGCATCAGCCACGCGCAGGCCAGGACTGCGAGGATGGGGATGAGCGGGACCAGGGGGACTCGGAAGCCGCGCGGGAGGTCCGGACGGGTGCGGCGCAGGATGAGCACGCCGATGGCGACGAGCACGAAGGCGAACAGGGTGCCGATATTGACCATCTCTTCGAGGGTGCCGAAGTCGATGAAGCCGGCCAGGATCGCGCAGATCACGCCCACGACGACGGTCAGGCGCACCGGGGTGCCGTGCTTACCGGTGTGGGCCAGCCTGCGCGGCAGCAGCCCGTCGCGGGACATGGCGAACAGGACTCGGGTCTGCCCGAGGTACATCACCATGACGACGGTGGTCAGACCGGCGAGCGCACCGACGGAGATGATGTTCTTCACCCAGGTCGCGCCGTGGATCGCGAAGGCGGTGGCGAGCGTGGCGTTGTCACCGGCGAGGGCGGTGTAGGGGACCATTCCGGTGAGCACGAGGGAGACCGCGACGTAGAGCACCGTGACGATCAGCAGTGAACCGAGAATGCCCCTAGGCAA
Source organism: Nocardia sp. NBC_01009 (assembly GCF_045208035.1). Taxonomy (NCBI): domain Bacteria; kingdom Bacillati; phylum Actinomycetota; class Actinomycetes; order Mycobacteriales; family Nocardiaceae; genus Nocardia; species Nocardia sp. NBC_01009. Next base: position 8,292,433 of record NZ_CP108695.1, read on the forward strand.
GGATTTTTGCGGGTTCTTCGTTTCCTCGGCGGTGGTCGCGACGACATCGAAGCCGATGAACGCGAAGAACACCAGACTGGCGGCCGCAAGCAAGCCGTACCAGCCGAAGGTGCTGTGTCCTGCGCCGGTGAGGAACGAGAACAGCGACTGGTGCAACCCCTCCCCTTCCGCTCCCGGCTGCGACGGCGGAATGTAGGGCTTCAGATTCGAAGAGTCGAAATAGGTGGCACCGACGACCAGCACCAGCGCGACCACACACAATTTGATGGCCACCGCCACTGCGGAAACCCGGGATGAGACCTTCGTTCCGACCGCGAGCAACACCGCGAGAATCGCGATGAGAAGTACTGCGCCCCAATCGAAGGTGATAGGCCCGAGATGCACGACCGGCTGTCGGGACCCCATCACTTCACCGAGGTACTGCGACCAGCCCTTGGCCACAACGGAAGTCGCGAGCGCGAACTCCAAAATCAAGTCCCAGCCGATGATCCAGGCGACCAGCTCACCGAAAGTCGCGTAGGAGAACGTGTATGCACTGCCGGCTACCGGCACGGTCGAGGCGAACTCGGCGTAACAGAGCGCTGTGAGCCCACAGGCGATCGCGGCGAAGACAAAGGCGAGCGAAACCGACGGTCCTGCAACATTTCCGGCGGTCCGCGCAGTCAGAGTGAAGATACCGGCACCGACGACGACGGCGACACCGAAGACCGTGAGGTCCCAGGCGGTCAGATCCTTGCGTAGCTTGGAGTCCGGCTCGTCGGTGTCTCGGATCGACTGCTCCACGGATTTGGTGCGGAACAGAGCGTTTCGACGATCGGGTCGCGAAGTCGTCACACGGTCTCCTTGTATCGTTGATCTCGAAGGGGTACTCGAGACTCGCTGAATGCTAGTGAACGCCTTGCATGTGTCGGCTCACCAAGGGTGACAAGGCAACGACTACCAGCCCCGCCAGAATCGCGACCGCGCCGGTGATGCCGAAGTAGGCGAATTCGTGGTCGGCGTCGTAGAAGCGGGCCAGCGTGCCCGACATCGAGGTGCCGAGGCCGACCGAGAAGAAGTACAGCGCCATCATCTGGGCGCGGAAGGCTTCGGGAGCCAACTGCGTGGTGACCGAAAGACCGATGGGCGAGAGCAACAACTCCGAGACCGCGAACGCGGCCATGATGCCGAGCACCGCCAGTGCGGGAACGGACTTGCCCTCGGTGCCCGAGAACAGCACGAACAGCCAGAAGGCCAGACCCATGCCGATCACACCCATGGCGAACTTGTGCGGTGTACTCGGGGCTCGATTGCCCAGCTTGGTCCACATCACCGCGAAAAGTGGGGACAGCATGATGATCCAGACCGGCTCCACCGAGCCGATCCAGTTCGACGGTGCGGTCCAGCCGAAGACGCTCCAGTTCATCCGCTCGTCGGAGTACACCGCGAGCACGGTGAAGATCTGCTGGAACAGCGACCAGAACACGGCATTCGCGATGAATAGTGGGATGAACGCGCGGACCCGGCTGCGCTCGACCGGAGTCACCTTGGCGCTGGTGAGCATCACGACGAAATAGGTGATCGAGGCGACGACGATGACCCCGGTGGTGACCTCGGAGAGGTTGTCCAGGTTCACCAGCCCGATTGTCAGCGCGATCGCGACAACGATCGCCGCGCCGACAAGGAGTGCGGCGATCGGTCCGATGGCACTGCGCGGCAACGGATTGGGCACCTGCCTGCCCGCGGTGCCGAGATTGCGCCGGAACACCACGTATTGCGTCAGCCCCAACGCCATGCCGACCGCAGCGGCGCCGAATCCGTAGTGGAATCCCCAATGCCTTTGCAGCAGACCGGTGAGCAGCGGACCGGTGAACGCGCCGAGGTTGATCCCCAGATAGAACAGCGTGAAGCCGCCGTCGAAACGTGGATCGCCGGGTTTGTAGAGCGTGCCGAGCAGCGAGGACGCATTGGCCTTCAGCCCGCCGCTGCCGAGCGCGACAAGCACGAGGCCGACCCCGACTCCGGCCAGGCCCGGCAGCACCGCGAGCGCGATATGTCCGGCCATCACCACGACGCCGCCGTAGAACACGGTGCGCTCCATGCCGAGCAGCCGATCGGCGATCCAGCCGCCGAGCACCGTGGACAGGTACACCAGGCCGCCGTAGGCGCCGACGATCCCGACGCCGGTGCTCTGCGACAACCCGAGACCGCCATCGGTCGTCGAGTAATACAGGTAGTAGCCGAGGATGGTGAGCATTCCGTAGAACGAGAATCGTTCCCAGAGTTCGACTCCGAAAAGGTTGGTCAGCCCAATGGGATGACCGAACAGGGTCCGATCTTCGACCGGTTGCTCGGTTATAGCTGCGTCGGACATGCTCCGACGATCCCACGCCGGGCAGGAAATATCCGGCATCCGTAAAGAATGTTTCAGCCATCAGGTTCGATGCTCGGGTGCACAGTGTGCCGACGATCCAGGCAAACTGCGGATTTGCGGGATTGCAGGAGCCCTTCGCAGCGGGGCTCGACACCCGCCGGCAGTCGCAGATCGCGTCGATGACCGGCCTTCCTGACGCCTGGACATCCGCTCCGCTCGTCGAGTGCGGATTGTCGAGGAAACGCTGTCTGCCTGCACCCGCGGTCCGGTGGCCTCGACTCCTCCGCTCCCGAGGCACACTGGCAGCCGCACATTAGGCTGGGCTTCGCGGCCATCGACACTGATCGCACGTTTTCCTCGGCAACATCGCCGTGCTGTCACGGCGCCACCCAAGAAAGCGGGAACATCGATGATCGAAACCGAAGTTACCGTGCCCGTCACCCCCGAGCGGGCGTTCGCGGCGCTCGCCGACGGCTGGCTGTATGCGAGCTGGGTGGTCGGCGCATCGCATATCCGAGAAGTCGATCCCGGCTGGCCCGCGGTCGGCACCCGTATCCACTACAGCCTGGGGCTCTGGCCCCTGACCGTGCAGGATGTCACCGAGGTGCGCGCGGTAGACGCACCTCGGATGCTCGACCTGGAGGCGCGGCTGTGGCCGGTAGGCTCGGCGCGCATCCGCTTGGACCTGGATGAGGTCGCGCCGGGTGTGACGCGGATCAGAATGACCGAACACGCCATGAGCGGCCCCGGTCAGCTGCTGCCGAACGCCGTGCAGGGCCTGCTGCTCAAACCGCGCAACCAGGAGTCACTGGGACGACTGTCCGATCTCATCATCGGCAAGTCCCGCGCAGCGACCTGACCGGACCTCAGACGATGGACAGCGCGATGCCGTCGAGGATGTCGTGCTCACTGACGATGAGTTCGGAAATGCCTGCGCGCCGGGACAATTCGTCGGCGAGGACCTCGGTGATCACCGCGCCGCCGCCGATGACGTCGACGCGGCCGGGATGCATGGGGCCGAGGGCTGCGCGCTGGTCGTGATTCATGGCGATCAGACTGTCGCAGACCGCGTGGATCTGATCCGCGTTCAGGCGGGTCAGATGAACTCGCTCGGAGTCGTATTCGGGGAGATCCAGGGCGACGGCGGCGATGGTGGTCATGGTGCCCGCGACGCCGACCCACGTGTGTGCACTCTCGACGGGAACGCGCGCGAAGGCCTCGGCTAGTCGCTGCGCCGCGAATTCCCTTGCGGCGCTGACCTGGTCGGCCGTCGGCGGGTTGCCCGGCAGACAGCGCTCGGTGATCCGGACACACCCGATGTCGGCCGAAAATGCGGCCTGCACACCGTCACTGTCGCCGAGCACGAGCTCGGTCGAGCCGCCGCCCAGGTCCACGACCACGAAAGGGCCACGCTCGCTGGACAATTCGCCGACCGCTCCGGTAAAGGACAGCCGCGCCTCCTCGTCACCAGTGATCACCTCGGCCTCTGCGCCGGGCACCACGGTGCCGAGTTCGGCACGGGCCATGTCGAAGAAGTCCTCCCGGTTGGAGGCATCGCGGGTGGCAGAGGTGGCGACCATCCGCACGCGGCTGACGCCCGCCTCACGCATCAATACCGCGTAGTCGGCCAGCGCGACCCTGGTTCGTTCGATGGCCTCGGGGGCCAGCGAGCCGGTCGCGTCGACGCCCTGGCCGAGCCGGACGATGCGCATCTCACGATGCACGTCCGCGAGGCGACCGTCGCCGAGCACGTCGGCGATCAATAGTCGGATCGAATTGGTGCCGCAGTCGACGGCTGCTACTCGGTCACTCATGCTGTGCTCCGTCCACTTCTACCGCGAGGTCCACTCGCCGCGAGGTCCACATTCAGCGCCGATCAGCGCTCGTGCGCCTGCGCCTCGGTCCGTTGGTATGTCGGCCAGTCGGCGGGAATCGCCGTGCCACGCAGACCATTGTCGGCCGCGAGAGCCACCGCCTCGTCGCCGAACGGATTGACCCCAGGCCCCTTCGCCAAGGCATGCGCGATCAGCACATGCAGGCATTTGACCCGCTCCGGCATCCCGCCACCGGTGAAATCGGTGCCGAGGGACTCGATTTCGTTGCGCTCGGCCAGATAGCTCTCGTGCGCGGCACGGTAGGCGGCGGCCAATTCCGGGTCGGCAGCGAGCCGGTCGGTCATCTCCCGCATCACACCCGCCGATTCCTGCCTGCTCGCCTCGGCGGTCAGCCTCGGGTCGGTCAGGTAATACAGCGTCGGGAAGGGCGTGCCGTCGGGCAGCCGGGGCGCGGTCTTCACCACCGCGGGCAGTCCGTCCGGGGTGCGATAGGCGACGGCGAGCACACCGCGCGGTTCGCGGCCGAGCTGCTTGGCGATGATCTCGAGATCGCGGTCGGTCGGTTCGGTCACCTGGGTCCTTCCGGTCCTGGCGGGGGCGGCGCGGCAGACGGCGGGCCGGACGGTGTCGGCGCCACCGGATCGGCCGCGGGGGCCTGCGGTTGGGAGATGCTGCGCCACAGCTCGGTGTACCAGGGGTCGGGCGCCTTGGATTTGGGCGCCGCGGCCGGCTGGGCAGGTGCTTCGATACCCGGCACCTGCACGATGTAGGGCGTTTCACCGGGCATCACCAGCCGCAACCGGTCCCTGGCCTCGGTCTTGACGAAGGCCGGGTCCTGTTGCTGCGCACGGCGATCACGCAACCGGGCCAGATCGGCTTCCAGCTCGGTGCGTTGCTGCGCCAAATGCGCCGCCTCGGCACGCTGCGTGAAATAGGTGCGCAGCGGCACCGCCAGAGTGAGTGCCAGTGCGCACACCACGATGGCGAGGACTACCGCCTTGCCGGTGGACAGCCCGAGGATGGTGCGCTCATGCCGGTCGTCGTGTGCACCGGCCCGCGCTTCGACCTTCTGTGGCGCTGCTTTATTGTCCGAGTCCGCCCGCTTGCGCGAAGTGCGCGCGGCGGCGGGTCGGGCAGCGGTGTCGGCAGGGCGCGGCCGGACGGCGCGCGACGTGCGGCGGTTCCCGCGTCCGGCCGGACTGGTACCACGCGCACGTCGCTCCGTCATACTGCTCCCCTAGTGACTAGCCTTCGAACGCGAACCGCGGGAACGCGACGTCACCCGCATAGCGAGCCGAGTCCCCGAGCGCGTCTTCGATACGCAGCAGCTGGTTGTACTTCGCGACCCGCTCGCTACGCGCCGGTGCACCGGTCTTGATCTGGCCACTGCCGACCGCGACGGCAAGGTCGGCGATGGTGGTGTCCTCGGTCTCGCCGGACCGGTGGCTCATCATGGTCTTGTAGCCATTGCGATGCGCCAACTCCACCGCGTCCAAAGTCTCGGTGAGCGTGCCGATCTGGTTGACCTTCACCAGCAGCGCATTGGCCGCGCCCTTGGCGATGCCCTCTTCCAGACGCTCCGGGTTGGTGACGAACAGGTCGTCGCCGACAATCTGGATCTTGTCGCCGATCTCGTCGGTGAGCGCGACCCAACCGTCCCAGTCGTCCTCCGACAGCGGGTCCTCGATGGAGACCAGCGGGTAGGCGGTGAGCAGTTCCGCGTAGAACTGCGTCATCTCGGCGGCCGTGCGAACACTGCCCTCGAACTTGTAGCCGCTGCCCGAGGTGTAGAACTCGGTGGCCGCGACATCGAGCGCCAGCGCGACGTCGGTGCCGAGCTTCAGGCCGGTCTTCGCGATGGCGACGCTGATCAGGTCGAGCGCTTCCTTGGTGCCCGCCACCGACGGCGCGAAGCCACCCTCGTCACCGAGGCCGGTCGACAGGCCCTTCGACTTCAGCACCGACTTGAGCGCGTGGTACACCTCGGTGCCCCAGCGCAGGGACTCCTTGAAGGTGGCCGCGCCGATCGGGGCGACCATGAATTCCTGCACGTCCACGCCGCTGTCGGCGTGCGCGCCACCGTTGAGGATGTTCATCATCGGCACCGGGAGCACGTGCGCGTTCGGGCCACCGAGGTAGCGGAACAGCTCCAGCCCCGAGGATTCGGCGGCGGCGCGGGCCACGGCGAGCGAGACGCCGAGCAGCGCGTTGGCACCGAGGCGCGACTTGTCGGGGGTGCCATCGAGGTCGAGCAGCACCTGGTCGACGGTGCGCTGCTCGACGGCGTCCAAGCCGATGACGGCAGGCGCGATCTCGTCGAGCACACCCTCGACGGCCTTCTGCACGCCCTTGCCGCCGTAGCGCTCGCCGCCGTCACGAAGTTCGACGGCCTCGTGCTCGCCGGTAGAGGCGCCCGAGGGCACTGCTGCCCGGGTCAGGGTGCCGTCGTCGAGGGCGATCTCGACCTCGACAGTGGGGTTGCCGCGAGAATCCAGGATCTCGCGCGCTCCGACCTGTTCGATGATGGCCACGAAAACGACACTCCTTCGGCTGCTGGCACGGTGGATAACACGGGAGAACCGTGCGCCTGCGAGCCTAACGCGCCGCACCCGCTCTGCCACATCGCCCCGGTCGGCGCGCCCTGGATCTGTGCACCCGATCCACCACACCACGCCGATCGATACGGCCCGATCCATGCACCCGACCCACCACAAACCACACACCGCCCGCCGAATTGCCCGCCCGGGACCGCCCACGCTGCCCGACACAGCGGCGCCAGGTCTGCCACATCACGGCGGTCGACGCGGTCGCACGTGCTGCGCCAGACGTCGGGATCTGCACCCAGTGGGTGAGGCGGCCGGATCCCGGGCGAGGGCTTGGATGCGGCGGATGCACCGGGTCGAAGTGCGGGTTATGCGCGGCGACCGACGCTGTAGGCGGCGGCGCGGTCGCGAACTGTAAGGAGATAGGTGTTGGACTGGTTGTAGGTGAGCAGCGCGCTTTGCCAACCGCGCTCAGAGGTCAGGTCGCCACCGCTGGCGCAGAGGTAGCGGGCGGCGGTGAGGGCGGCATCGTCGATGTTCTGCGGGTCGATCACGCCGTCGCCGTTGGCGTCGACGCCCCAGCGTTTCCAGGTTTCGGGGATGAATTGCAGTGGGCCAAGTGCTCGGTCGTAGACCGGGTCACCGTCGAGCTTGCCGCCGTCGGTGTCACGCACGAGCGCGACGCCGGGGGATCCGTCCAGCGGGATGCCGATGATCGACGGGCGTACGGAGCCGTCAGCGCCGACCCCCGCACCCCGGTGGGTGCCGTGCTTGCTTTCCACACTCGCGATGCCCGCGAGGGTCGTCCACGCGATGCCGCAGTCCGGCCGCGATCGCGTCAGCACCGCCGCCGCATACCCATACGCCTCCAAAGCGATCGACGGTATGCCGAGCCGGTCGGCCTGCTCGTCGGCCCAACCACGCAACTGCACTGCGGTCCGACCCGGCGCATCCAGATCGATCACGGGCAACGCAGTACCGGGCCCAGGCGGAATACCCTCGGGAATCGGGGGCAGATTGCGTTCACCTCCACAACCGGCAAGTGCAACGGCCACCATCGCAACGGCCAGAACGCCGGTCATCCTCAGGAGCATCCCTCCATCATCCAGATCCGCCGAACCACTCCCGCGAATCCGGAGCACGACCAGTAGGGGAGGAGTTCTCGGATGACGTTGTGGGTCGGGGAATTCGAGGATTGTGGGGGTGTTGCCGGATTCGACGATTCTGCCGTGGTCGAGGACGCGCAGTAAGTGACCGCCAGGGGATGTCGTGGGATGAGTAGGGCGGTGTAGTGATGGGAGCGGATGACATAATCCCAGTGATGCATTCTCGCTATTTTTCGCGACTCGCTTAGGTAAGCCTTGCTTAAGGCGCCGAGAGGCGATAGCTTCGCAGATCGAATCGTCCCCACCTGCTTTTCGACCCGATGCGAAGAAGGGAACCCCTGGTGAAAAGCGTTCTCGCCGAACGTAAGACGTTTCACCCGCAGGACATCGAACAACGCGAGCTGCCCACCGACGCCGGACGTGCGGTCCGCGAGCTGGCGCGAGAGATATGCACCGTACTGGACAGCCGCGCCGGTGGTGCTGCACACATGACGCGCACGCTGACCGATCCCGAACTGCTCGCGCAGATCGACGGCCGCGTCGGCGAACTGCCTGCCGACGTGCGCACGGCGATGCGCCCACCCGCCACCACCGCGGGCGCGACCATCGTCAGCAGACTGCCGCTGACCGACGAAGAATTCGGCCCGACCCCGCCCAGCTGGCACGACGCGGCACAGTGGAACGGCGAGGCAGCCCGTCGCGCAAGCTCTTTCCAGCTCGACATCGTCATGCTGCTGCTGGCCAGGAGCGCGGGCGAACCATTCGGCTGGCACGGTCAGCAGGATGGTCGCCTTGTCAACAACATCGTCCCGTCCCCCGGCCACGAACACGAACAGTCGGGCGCGAGTAGCAAAACGCTGCTCAGCCCGCATACCGAAGACGCCTTCCACCCGCAGCGGGCCAACCTGCTGATGCTCGCATGCCTGCGCAATCCGGATCGGGTCGCCACCACCGTCTCCTCGGTACGCCGCACCGAACTCACCGCGGCGCAACGCACTCTGCTCAGCACGCCGAGGCTGCCGATCCTGCCCGACGTGTCCTACGGTTCCGGCCACGAGCACTACCCGGCGACTCCGCTGCCCACTCTCTGGCACGCCGAATCCACCGGCGACACCACAGATCTGACGCTTCGATACGACCCGGCCTACACCCCGCTCGACGACGCCGACGCCGAATTCCGCAGTGCCTACGCACACCTCACCGCAGAGCTGGAGCGCGTCTGCGTCACCGCGGCGCTCGCACCCGGTCAGCTGCTGCTGGTCGACAATGACGTCGCCGTGCACGGTCGAGTGCCGTTCACCGCGCGTTACGACGGCACCGATCGATGGCTCAAGCGGGTGAACGTCCGTCTGCCCGAACGACGTCGCCGCGCCGCCGAGGCCGATGAGAATGGCTATGGGCAACAGATCGTCGCCCCGTTCCGCTCGGCTCGCACTGCCCCGCTCGCGACCGGCGGAGCAGTACCGATTCGAGCGGGTGCCGGCCGCGGCCACGCCTCGGCCGGAGCAGAGCGGGACACAGCCGATGATCGAGGAACCGTTGGACACTCGTGACCGGAGCATGATGGATTGCGCGCGGGTCGGCGCGCTGCGGACACCAGCGGTCTCGGCATTGCTCGTCCGGCAGACAGTACGCCGCGGCGCCGAGAGCGTGTTGCTGATCGGCACCGGCACCCAGGGCCGAAATGCACTGCCGCACTTGCTCGCCACCAATCCGCAGCTAGGCAAGCTCATGCTGTACGGCACACGCCCGGAGGGCCTGGTACCGCTGTGGGATTAGCCCCCGGTGCCGCCAGGCCGGGCGACGAGACCGCGCCGAACAGGGGGTTGCGCCAGATCCACGCGGCACCGATGCCCGCGCGCACCGACGAATGGGAGCGGCGGGTATGCGACGATCCGAATCTGCTCGGTGATATCGCCTTCGCGGTCGGCGGGCCGTTCCATCTCATGTATCCCCAGCGGGTCGGGCGGAATATCGACCGATTTCATGCCGCGTTCGAGCAGGCGGGCGTCGACCGGGTCGTCTACTACGGAAAGAAGGCCAACAAGGCCGCCTGCGTCGCACGGGTCTGCGCGCAACAGGGTGCTGGTGTCGATGTCTCCAGCATCGGCGAGCTGACTTCCGCACTGGCACAGGGTGTTCGCGGGCACGAGTTGATGGTGACCGGCCCGGCCAAATCCGATGACCTGCTGTGGCTCGCGGTCCGGCACGGCGCGCTGATCGCGGTGGACAGCCTCGACGAACTCGACCGGCTCGCCACGATCACCACCGTGGCCGCACCCGCCGAGGTAGTACTTCGCGTGCTGCCCGCCACATCGACGAGCAGATTCGGGATGACCGACGGCGAGCTGGGCCGGGCGCTGTCGTTCATCGGCTCCTCCGGCACCGTCGGCAACGAGTCGATCCGGTTGACGGGTTTCAGTTTCCACCTGTCGGGCTACGACGCCGTCGCGCGCGCGGAGCAGGCGCACGCGCTGATCGACCGGTGCCGGGACGCCCGGACGCTCGGACATCCGGTGACGACCATCTCCATCGGCGGCGGATTCCGTGTCGACTATGTCCCGGCGTCGGCATGGGCCGAGTTCACCGCTGCCGCCGACCCGCGGTGGTTCCATGCGGGCAAGTCCTTCGGTTCGTACTACCCCTACCACTTCCCCGCCCCTGGCCCGGCCATGCTGACCACCATCCTGGACCACCGTGGCTTGGCAGGACGCCTGCGCGACAACGGCATCCGCCTCGCCGTCGAACCGGGCCGTGCCCTGCTCGACCACGCGGGCTGCACCGTCTTCCGGGTGCAGGGCAGCAAAACCCGCCACACGGACGGGCAGCCCTACCACCTGCTCACCGTCGACGGCAGCAGTCTGAGCCTGTCCGAGCAGTGGTTCGACAGCGAATACCTTCCGGACCCGGTGCTGTGGCCGCCGCAACCCGGTGGCACACCCACACCGACCTGTGTCGGCGCGGCAACCTGCCTGGAATCCGACATGCTCAGCTGGCGGCGCATCCCACTGCCGCGGCCCGCAACGGTCGGCGATCTGCTGATCTACCCGAATACCGCCGGCTACCAAATGGATTCGAACGAATCGGCTTTTCACGAACTACCCATACCGCCGAAGGCGGTGCTGCACGAAGCACCCCGCGGACGGTTGCGCTGGACGCTCGACGCCGGATAACCGGAACTTTCACCCAGGCCCTGAACGATGGAGACACCCATGCCGCTCATCACGCGCGTGACGGATCTGATCGGTCGCACCCCCCTGTTCGAACTGGCGACCACCGCGACCGGCACCCGGCTGCTGCTCAAGCTCGAGCAGTTCAACCCGACAGGCGCCGCCAAGATCCGGATGGCGCGTGCGATGGTGCTCGATGCCGAGCGCAGAGGGTTGCTGGCCGATGGCGGGCACATCATCGAATCCACATCCGGGAATACCGGACTCGGCCTTGCGGTAGTTGCTGCCGAACGTGGGTACCGCTTCACTGCCGTGGTCGATCATCACGCATGTAAGGACAAACTGCGCGCTATGCGGGCAATGGGAGCTGAGTTGGTATTCGTCGCCGACGAGGACGACGACAACCTGGCCACCTCGGCGCGAGAGGACCTCGCCGAGGCAATGGCCGCCGGACTTTCCGACGCGTATTTCACCGAACAGCACAACAACGACGCCAACGCGCTCGGCTACTACGCGGTGGCCGAGGAATTGCTGGAGGACGTGGAGGGGGTCGACATCCTGCTGTCTGCGGTGGGCACCGGCGGTTCGCTGTTCGGCACCGCGACCCGACTGCGCCAGCTCGGCTGCACGCCGCGGGTGATCGGTGTCGAGCCGGTCGGCTCCATCGCCTTCGGCGGCCCCGGCGGGCCGTACTGGCAGTCGGGCACCGGCACGCCGCCCGGCGCAACCATCGGCACCGCGGTCGACTACTCCCTGCTCGATGAGGGCGTGAAGGTGTCCGATACCGCGGCCTTCGCTACCGCCCGCGCGATCGCGGCCAAGCTCGGCCTGATGATCGGCGGCTCCGCGGGCGGCTCCGTGCACGCCGCGCTCACCAGGCTGGCGGAATTCCCGCCCGGCTCGACCGTGGTCACCATCGTCTGTGACGGTGGCGAAAAGTACCTGGACACCGTTTTCGACGACGACTGGATGAACAACCGCGACCTGCTCGACGCCGCCACCGAACGCGAGGTCCGTGAGATGCTGGACCGTTATTCCCCCACCGCCCGACGCGCTCAGCTCGTGGAGGCGCGATGAACGCTCTTTTCCTGCCGAGCGCACCTCCGGCGGAGGCACTGCGGTGAATCTCGCTAGCTGAAACCAACGCGGGCTTCCGGCTCTCCCTGGTCGGTTACTGGCTGGTCGGCCTGCCGACCGCGCTGCTGCCGGCCTTCCCGGTCGGCCTTGGCGCCGCGGGCGTGTGGTGGGGGCTCCCCGCGGGCCTGGCCACCACCGCCGCGCTCATGTTGCGTCTCTACTTCACGCTGCTCGACGCGAAGGAACCGCCCACACCCGCACCTGGTGCCGGAGAGTCTGCCCAGCCCGGGCTGAGTCCCGCCGGCAGCCTGGCTGAATCGGGCCCGACTCCACCTGAATCGGGCCCAGCTCCGTCCGAACGGCTGGCCCAGCCTCAGCCGCGTCGGGCCCGGCCGCGCTGAATCAGATGTGGACGCCGTAGTCGCGCGCGATTCCGGCGAGCCCGGACGCGTAACCCTGGCCGATGGCACGGAACTTCCACTCGTTGCCGTACCGATACAGCTCACCGAACACCATCGCGGTCTCGGTGGAGGCGTCCTCGGTCAGGTCGTAGCGGGCCAGTTCGGCGCCGGTGTTCTGGTCGACGACCCGGATGAACGCATTGCGGATCTGCCCGAAGGACTGGCCACGCGCGTCGGCGTCGTGGATCGAAACGGGGAAGAAGATGTTGGTGATGGTCGGCGGTGTCGCAGCCAGGTCGACAACGATCGTCTCGTCGTCGCCCTCGCCCTCACCGGTGAGGTTGTCACCGGTGTGTTCGATAGTGCCCTCGGGCGAGCGGAGGTTGTTGTAGAAAATGAAATGCTGATCCGACAGCACTTTCAGGCTCGGCCCGGTGGCGAGCGCGCTCGCATCGAGGTCGTAGTCGGCCCCGGTGGTGGTGCGGACGTCCCAGCCGAGCCCGACCGTCACCTTGGTGAGGTTCGGTGCCTGCTTGGACAGCGAAACATTTCCGCCTTTGGCCAATGTGACGCTCATGATCCCCTTCCGCTCGGCGCGTTCGCGCCGCCTTTCTCCACGATTATGACTCGGTACCAGAAGTGCTGCGCGGGTTCAGTTCTGGTTTCCTGCCCAGGCGCGCAACGTTGTCACGCGGCCTTCCAGCGCACGTAACTCGCTCGCGTCGAGCACCTTACGCTGGATGCCGTCGGCCACCTCGAATGCCGATTGCCGATGATCGTCGATCACCTCGACATCGATCCGAACCGCCACATAATCGGGCGCGCCGGGCAGGTCCTCCGGGATCACCTGCGCCTTGCCCCGCGCACACAATGCGACGTCGCCACCCCCGAGGATCAGCAGCGCGACATCGGCGCGCTCCCGCAGCCGGGCCAGCGAACCGCGATCGGATTTCAGGCTGAGCAGGATGCGCCGGTCGCCGGCACGGACCGGCCAGGACACCGGAATCGCGTGCGGCGCCGGGTCGGTGGTGACGAGTACCGCGATCGTTTCCTTCGGCCATTCGGGTAACACGTCCAGTACGGGGTGATCATCGGTCGAGTGGTCTTGACGTTGCGCAGGGCTCGCTCCGGCTGCCATCTTCGTCACCTCATGGATCGTCACGCGCGGCGGGCTGTGCCGCGCTGATAGCAGTCTAAGGTGCTGTGCCCCTTGTCCGCTGACCCTGCCACCTTTGTCCGAACTGCTCTCAGCCGACTATTAGACCGAGGTCAGGACAGCCTTGGCTGAGTCGAGGAGTGCGCAAGCCAGTCGCGTGCCATGTCCTTCACTCGAACTTCGGACGAGGCGTCGTGGCGCGCATGCTCACCCACTTGGGTCGCGCCGCACCAACGGAACTTCTCCGCGATGATCTCGCCGCCGCGGTTGAACGTGTCGCCGTAGACGGAATCACCGAGACCGAACACGGCGAAGCGCAGTCCGCTCAGATCAGGACTGCGCGCATCGAGGGCGTCGATGAGAGGTTCCGCTCCGGTCGGCAGATCGCCATCGCCGTAAGTGGAGCACACCAGGACGTGGAAATCCCGAACGTCGAGATCGTCGATATCGAAATCGAACATGTCGTACACCGAGGCATCGTGGGCGGCAGCCATGACGTCCGCAATGCTGTCGGCGGCGGTCTCCGCCGTGCCCATCTCGGATCCGAACAGAATGACGACGCGCACCGGGATCGCTCCTCTCCGCAGGATATGGTGAGGCTATCCTCACTCGGCCGAGCCGATGTTAGGCGGCGCAATGGCATCGACAGGGCAGTGTGTTCGGATTGACGGCCGGTCGCCATGGATGCATCATTTTCTAGCAACGCCCTGTTCATCTGGGGCATCTCCCTTTTTCGCCGGCCGATGATTGTCCGGCCAAGCGTGCTGTTCCTGTTCGCGCTCGCCTCGACCCACTGTGCGCACGCCACAGCACTTCCCACGACGCCATGGCGTCCCGCCGTAAGAGAGGTGAGAACGAATGGTTTACCGATCGTTTGGATATCGTGCCGTCAATACGTTTCTCCTCCGCTACGGCACTGTCCCCAATTTCTGACTGCGGCCGCATCGGGCGCGGTACCCCTGTCGACGTTCCCGCGTCGGCGGGCCGACCGCTCGGGTGATGCACCCGGTTCGATGCGGCAGTTGGCGAAGTCCCGACGCGCGGCGTCTGCGGACCTTTCGATATGCGGACAGATGTGGAGACGGAAATGGTGGATATGGGGGCAGTGGATCCAAGGGCCGTGGAGATGGTGCTCCGGCCTACGGCCGGGAATCTGATCGTATCGACGACGCTGATCGACGACCTGGGTTATCTGCGAGCGGAACTCGCAGCAGCAGAGGTGCCGTTCCTGCTCGTGCGCGACTGCGGACATCGGCTCGTGCTCGCCGCCGACGCGGCGCACCGAGCGATGCTGCAGCGTGTGATCGCGACCGCGATCACCTCGGGTTTCGCCTGCAAGGAAGTGCAGCACAACGTATTACGACTCGGCCGCGACGCGGACCCGGCACACCACGTCGATCTGGAGCTGTGGCAATACCACGGCGACACCGTCGAATGCCCGCGACCGAACGCCTTGACGCGCATGGTCTTCGACCTCGCCGATGTCGAGCAGACCACGGTGCGCCTGTTCGAACGCGGCTGGCCGACGCTGGTGGACATGTTCGCACCGCAGCCGACCGATGTCGCCTTCGATATCGACATCGTCTTCTCCTGGGTGGACGGCTCCGACCCGGAGTTCCGCGCCCGCCGCGCAGGCATGCTCGCGCAGGTCGTCGTCGGTGAAGGCGACGACGCCGACGCGCGCATCCGGCAGATCGACGAACTGAAATACGCACTGCGGTCGGTGGACAAGAACGCGCCGTGGATCCGGCGCATCTTCATCGCGACCGATTCCGCGGTGCCGGACTGGCTCGGCGCCCACCCGAAGGTGACTGTCGTGCGTGCGGTCGACCACTTCAGCGACACCAGTGGGCTGCCGACCTTCAATTCCCACGCGGTGGAATGCCAGTTGCAGCACATCGACGGGCTCAGCGAACACTTCCTGTACTCCAACGACGACATGTTCTTCGCCCGGCCGGTGCGCCCGTCGATGTTCTTCACCCCGGCCGGGGTGAGCCGATTCATCGAGGCCGACACCAGGATCGGCCTCGGCCGAAACAACGAGCGCCGCAGCGGTTTCGAGAATGCGGCGCGGGTGAACCGCGAGTTGCTCGCCGCGCGGTTCGGCCATGTCATCACCCGGCATCTCGAGCACACGCCGGTGCCGTTGCGCCGTAGCGTGCTCCTCGAAATGGAGGACGAATTCTCGGGGGATTTCGCGCGGACCCGGACGAGCCGATTCCGGTCTGCTACCGATATTTCGGTGACCAACTCGCTTTATCACTACTACGCGTTGTTCTCCGGACGCGCGGTACCGCAAGAGTCGGCGCGGATGCGCTACGTCGACACCACGAGCCGGACCGGGCTCACACTGCTCGACGGACTCGCCGCGCATCGCGATGTCGACTTCTTCTGCCTCAACGACGGGAGCTTCCCCGAGATCACCGAAGCCGAACGGGTCCGCGCGGTCTCGGAATTCCTGTCCGGCTATTTCCCCGACCGGGCGCCGTGGGAGCGCGTCAGTGCACCGCCTCGTCATCAGATTTCGGAGTCTGCGCCTGGCGCCGCATAACCCGTGGAATGCGGGTGGCGGGCGGGATCACGATGCCCTCGTCCGCCAGCGTGCGCGCGGCTTCCTCGGGCGTCGACGGGGCCCCGACGGTAGGTCCTCGATCAATGGGGACCACTGAATGGACCACCGTGTCGGGGTAGACGTGGACATAGTTGAACGACTGCGCCCCGTCGCGACCACGCAACCCGCCCTCCGCGACCCCGAGATCCTGGCTATAGCAGGTCGCCGACGCCACCGATACCGGGATGCCTGCGAATGTCGCGCTCGTCGAAAAATGCAAATGCCCGGCCAGAATGGCGCGCACATCGCTGCCGTCGAGCACATCGGCGAGCCTGCGCTGATCACGCAGCTCCACGGTGACGGCCAGGTCGATGACGCATGGCACCGGCGGATGATGCATCGCCAGAATCGTGCCGAACGGGGCGGGCTCGGCGAGCACCGACCGCAACCAGGCCAGTTGGTCGTCGGTGATCTCGCCGTAGTGGTGGCCGGGCACCGACGTGTCGAGGGCGACGATGCGCAAACCGTCGACCATGTGCACTCGGTCGAGCGGCGCAGTGGACTCCCGCTCCCCGAGCAATCGCCGGCGCAGCGCTCCCCGATCGTCGTGATTGCCGGTCACCCAGACGATGGGCGCGTGCAATCGTCGCGCGAACGGCTCGACCAGCGCGCGCAACTTGTCGTAGGCGGCGGGCTCACCCTGGTCGGTGAGATCACCGGTGAACACGAGCGCGGTCGGCCGGATATGACTGGCAGCGGCCTGGTCGAGCAGCTGGCGCAACCGCTGCTCAGCGTCGACGGCACCGTACAGTTCGCCGTCGCCTGCGATCAGATGGGTATCGCTGAAATGGAACAACACGTGATTCGGCCGCGGGTGCTCCGCGACTCTGCTCATGGGCACCGGACCGAACGTCCTCCCCGGCG
Organism: Nocardia sp. NBC_01009; assembly: GCF_045208035.1. Classification (NCBI taxonomy): domain Bacteria; kingdom Bacillati; phylum Actinomycetota; class Actinomycetes; order Mycobacteriales; family Nocardiaceae; genus Nocardia; species Nocardia sp. NBC_01009. Next base: position 8,309,549 of record NZ_CP108695.1, read on the forward strand.
GTTTGCCCGCCATTGGCTTCGGGTTCCACCGCCAGGATAGCGAAGGCCCACTAAAGGGTTTCCCGACGCACGGTGACGACATGCTTGCGGGGAGGTGTGGGTTCGGTGACAAAACTGCCGATCAGAAGCGACGCGCGCCGGCCTGTGGCATCGAGGCCATCGGGGAGATCTCGACACCGCTGCTGTACGTCGAGGCGTGGATGACGGTCGCTTCGCCCGTGTACAGACCGGCGTGGCCGCCGGCGTAGCACGACAACGGGTCGCCTGGTTCCAGTTCATCGGCCGATACCAGGGTGCCCGAACCGAGTCGTTCGTAGCTGGTGCGATGCACCTCTGTGCCCGCTCGGTCATAGAACCACTGCGCCAACCCCGAGCAGTCGAAGGCATCCGGGCCCGCGCCGCCGGCGTGCTGCGACTCGAGCTCGGAGCGCGCGAGGTCGACGGCGAGCTCATCGATGGTTCGCGGCGCCGCGACCCGGGGGAGCGCAGGGGGCCTGCTGCCGGGAACATCTGTCAGGAACGGGAATTCGACGCCCGGCACTCCAGCGAGCAGGGACTGCACCGCGGCGGGAAGGCCGGAGAGAAACGGGAGTCCGACTCCAGGAATCGCACGGAGCCCGACTGCACGAATCACCCGAGGATCGTCGACACCGAGTGCACTGGGGGAAGTGAGTGACTCGAGTCCGGCAGCGTCGATGACACTCTGCGGCTCGGCCCCCGGAATAAAGGTGAGCGGTGCGATTTCGAAGCCCGGAATCTCGGTGCGGCCCGGCAACTCGCCGCCGAGCGCATCCATCGGAATCGAGATGCCGTTCGGGACTTCGATGGCGCCGGAGTCGAGAATCGGAATCGGTTGACCCGCCGCGGATGCGGCGGTCAACACCAGACAGCCGATACCCGCAGCGGCTGTGGCGACAGTCCAGCCGGCTGCCGCGTGCGAACGTTTTCGATGAACAGAAATCTTCATGCGGTCCTCCGATGCTCACATGGAGGCCCAGATGGTCGAACACGGACTCCATCAAGGCCTCGAAAGGATTTCGAAACACATGTATAGAAAGTCCAGCGGATCCACGTGAAATCTTGCGGCATAACTCGCCGATCGCGGTATCGACACACCGAATAACTATAACGAAACAATAACGAGCACTAAAAAACGGGTTATCCCACAACAAGTCCCGTTCGCATTAAGGCCAAAAATCGCTAACTACCTGCGACGTTACCGCGAATCGAAGAACGGCGCAGCTCGGTTGGATTCGATAGGACACACGAGTGAATCCACTGTATTTCACGCCGTCGAAGACCGATCTCGTTGACCGTCAACCCGATCGGGCGGCCCTGCGGCCGAAGCACAGGCTAATCCGCAGCGGGCCAATGCTTGCGCCAGGCCGAGGACGACAGCGGCGTGCGTTCGCCACGGCTCGCTTCGGCGGCATCCTCGGCGGCGCGAATCTCGGCTGCGAACGCGAGAGTCGCCTTGCGGAGCCGTTCTTCGGCGCTACCGGGGCCGCCCAACCGCACCGTGCGAAGGGCATCCGGAACGAGGTCGTCCGGTAGGCCGGCCTTGGCGCTGCGCTCGCAAATCTTTTCGGCGAGGGCGAGGGCGGGCTGCGCCATGGCGATGCCGTCCAGGCAGGAACGCCGGGACTTTTCGCTGGATTTGCGCTCTTCCCACGCTTTTTCCTGGGCCGCGATCTTCTCGGCGACCGTCGCGCCGGGGTCGATGGGCGCATCGACCAGGTGCGGGCTGCGATTGACGAGCTTGGCGACCAACGCGGCCGCGACATCGTCGACCGTGAATTCCCCTGCAGCCTCGGCGATCCGGGAGTGGAACAGCACCTGCAGCAGCAGATCGCCGAGTTCCTCCTTGATGGTTTCGGCGTCGTTGTGCTGGATGGCGTCGAGGAGTTCGTAGGTTTCCTCGAGCAGGTAGGGACGCAACGAGTCGTGGGTCTGGGTGACCTCCCACCCGCCGAAGTTCCAGAGCCGGTCCATCACCTCCACTGCCTCGGCCAATCCCTCGGCGAGCCTGGCCGTGTCGGAGGCGGTGCCCTCCGATGCCGAGGAGCCGGTCATCGCGACGCCGAAACCTCGGTGGCGACGGTGAGATCGACCGCGCCCTGTGCTTTTCCGTCCAACGCCAGCAGCAAGTCGGCGACGAACTGCAGCAGCACCACGTCACGTACCCGCTCGGCGCCGACACTGTCCTCGACCCTCGGCAGCGGCAGCTGGACCACGCCGCTGGCGGCCCGGTAGCCCGCGCTGGGGTAGATGCGCTTGAGACGCATCTGCTTGGAGTCCGGCAGGCTCAGCGGCGCAACCTTGAGAGTGGTTCCGGTGACCGCGATTTCGGTGACACCGTATTCGCGGGCCAGCAGGCGCAGCTTGGCCACCGAGATCAACCGGCCGACCTCGACCGGCAGCGGGCCGTAGCGGTCGACGAGTTCCTCCACCACCAGGGCCAGGGCCGGATCGTCCTGGGCGGCCGCGAGTTTGCGATAGGCCTCCAAGCGGAGGCGATCGCTGGCGATGTAGTCGGGCGGGATGTGCGCGTCGACGGGGAGATCGATGCGCACCTCCTTGATCTCCTCGGTGGTGATCGGCTTGCCGTCCGCGGCGGCGCGGTAGGCCTCCACAGCCTCGCCGACCAGGCGCACGTACAGATCGAAGCCGACGCCCGCGACGTGACCGGACTGTTCGGCACCGAGCACGTTTCCTGCGCCACGGATTTCGAGGTCCTTCATGGCCACGGCCATGCCCGCGCCCAGATCGGAGTTCTGCGCGATGGTGGCGAGACGGTCGTAGGCCGTTTCGGTGAGCGGCTTCTCCGGCGGGTACAGGAAGTAGGCATAGCCGCGCTCACGGCTGCGCCCGACCCGGCCGCGCAGCTGGTGCAACTGCGAAAGGCCGAGGGAGTCGCCGCGTTCCACGATCAGCGTGTTCGCATTGGAGATGTCGAGCCCCGTCTCGATGATCGTGGTGCAGACCAGCACGTCGAATTCCCGCTCCCAGAAACCCTGCACGGTCCCTTCCAGCGCGTCCTCGTTCATCTGACCGTGCGCGACCGCGACCCTGGCCTCCGGCACCAGATCGCGAATCCGCTTGGCGGCCTTGTCGATCGAGGACACCCGATTGTGCACGTAGAAGACCTGGCCGTCGCGAAGCAGCTCGCGGCGGATGGCGGCAGTGACCTGCTTGTCGTTGTACCCGCCGACATAGGTGAGCACCGGATGGCGCTCCTCGGGCGGAGTCAGGATGGTGGACATCTCGCGAATGCCCGCCAGGCTCATCTCCAGCGTGCGCGGAATCGGCGTCGCGGACATGGTCAGCACATCGACGTGGGTGCGCAGCGCTTTGATGTGCTCCTTGTGCTCGACACCGAAACGCTGTTCCTCGTCGACGACGACCAGGCCGAGGTCCTTCCAGCGCACACCGGTCTGTAGTAATCGGTGCGTGCCGACCACGATGTCGACACTGCCGTCGGCCAGGCCCTCCAGCACCGCCCGCGACTCGGCCGGATCGGTGAAACGCGACAGCCCCTTCACCGTGACGGGGAAGCCGGCGACGCGTTCGGCGAAGGTCTGCAGATGTTGTTGTGCCAGCAACGTTGTCGGGACCAGAACCGCGACCTGCTTACCGTCCTGTACCGCCTTGAACGCGGCGCGCACCGCGATCTCGGTCTTGCCATAGCCGACGTCGCCGCACACCACGCGGTCCATCGGGACCGGCTTCTCCATGTCGGCCTTCACCTCGGAGATGGCGGTCATCTGGTCGACGGTCTCGGTGAAGGCGAACGCGTCCTCCATCTCCTTCTGCCACGGGCTGTCGGAGGCGAACGCATGCCCGGGCGCGGCCTGTCGTGCCGCGTACAACTGCACCAGTTCACCGGCAATCTCGCGAACGGCCTTGCGCGCCTTGCGTTTCGTATTCGCCCAGTCGGAGCCGCCGAGCTTGGACAGGCTCGGCATCTCCCCACCGACGTAGCGGGAGAGCTGATCGAGGGATTCCATCGGGACGAACAGCCGGTCGCCCGGCTGGCCCCGCTTGCCGGGTGCGTATTCGATGACCAGGTACTCGCGGCGCGCTCCGCCGACGGTCCGCTCGATCATCTCCACGAACCGGCCGATGCCATGCTGGTCGTGCACCACCATGTCGCCCGCGTTCAGCGCAAGCGGGTCGACCTGGTTGCGCCGCTTCGCGGGTAGTCGCTTGCCTTCGCCCGGTGCAGTGACCCGGTTGCCGGTGAGATCCGATTCGGCGACGACGACCAATCCGGCGTCGTCGAGCACCATCCCGTCGTGCAGCGAACCGCACAGCACCCCGACCACGCCCGCGGTCGGTTCGGCACCCGCTGCCAACGCCGCGGCGGGCACCTCGGCGTCGGCGAGTCGCTCCAGAATGCGTTGCGCCGTACCGTGTCCGGCGACGACAACCACGGCACGGCCACCGGTCGCCACGTGCGCACGCATCGACGCGAAGATCGTCGCGACCAGCTCGTCGGAACCGCGCGCCGCGGGACCGGCCAGCACCGGCAACACAACCTCGGCGGGATCGCCGGAGGTGAGCGGGCTCAGGCTCCACCAGGGCAATCCCTGCGCGTTCGCGCTGTCGTGGATTTCCGGCAGCGCACGGTAGCCCGACGCGGCGAGATCGAGACCATGTGCGCCCAGCGGCGCGTCGCTGCCGAACGAGGCCGCGGTCCAGGAGGCTTCGAGAAATTCCTCGCCGGTGCGCACCAGATCGGCTGCGCGAGTGCGGATCTTCTCCGGATCACACAGCAGCAGATGGGTTCCGTCCGGCAGCACCTCGGTGAGCAGCCGCAGCTCGCCGGGCTGCAGCACCGGAAGCAGTGCTTCCATGCCCTCGACCGGGATGCCCTCGGCCAGCTTCTCCAGCATCTCGACCAGCGCGGCATCGGCCGCATTCTCGACGGCAACTTCGGCGGCGCGATCCCGGACCGCCGCGGTCAGCAGCAGTTCGCGACACGGCGGCGCGACGACGAGGTCCACCTCGACGTCGAGCAGCGATCGCTGGTCGGCGACGGCGAACGGCCGCAGCTCGGTGATCTCGTCGCCCCAGAACTCCACGCGCACCGGGTGATCGGCGGTCGGCGGGAAGAGATCGAGGATGCCGCCGCGCACCGCGAACTCGCCGCGCTTACCGACCATGTCGACTCTGGTGTAAGCGAATTCGACCAGGCGCGTGAGCAATTCGTCGAAATCCAGTTCGGCGCCGACGCGCAGCACCACCGGCTCGATATCGCCGAGCCCGGCAGCCATCGGCTGCATCAGCGACCGCACCGTGGTCACCACCACCCGCAGCGGCTCCGGGAACGTCGGGTCCTCCGGGTGCGCCAGCCGTCGCAGCACCGAAAGTCTGCGCCCGACGGTGTCCGCCCCCGGCGAGAGCCGCTCGTGCGGCAGCGTCTCCCAGGAGGGGAACTGCGCAACGGCGGGGCCGAGAATCTCCTCGAGCTCGACAGTCAGGTCGTCGGCCTCACGACCGGTCGCGGTCACCACCACCAGCGGCTTGCGCGCCGCGATCGTCGCCGCCACGAACGGCCGCACCGCCGACGGCGCGACCAATTCGACCGGCGACTTCCCGACCAGGTCGGCGACGGTTCGCAGCGCGGCGTCGGCACCGGCCACCGCGGCCAGTCCCGCCAGTGGTGGACGATGGGTGGACATGCGGACTCCTGAGCTCAGGCGGGGTTTAGGACGGCCAACCGAGTCTAGCCACTCCCCCTGACAGGCAACCCGGCCCCACATGGGGACAGGATCTCGACCGAACATTCCACCCTGGCCGACCCGCTCAGGTGAGTCCTACGGGCCCATTCGCGGCCACGCGGCAAATTACGGCACGTAGCGGCGGAGACGGCGAGCGGCGAACTCACGGAAGTACGACAATTTCTCCGGCGGCACGATCGACGGCAGCAGGAAGAACCACATGCGTTCCATCCGCGCGGCCATCTGATCCATCGAATCGGTGCCGACGGCGATGATGTGCACGCCCGCGGTCATCTCCTGCAGCAGCACCCCGATCACCTCGGGATCGAGCTCGGGCTCCAGATCGCCTTGGGTGATGGCACGTTCGGAGAGCACGCGGTAGGTGTCGCCCCACGTCTTGGCGATGTTGTCGCCCTGGGCGCCGCGGTAGTCACCGATCTGGTGGGTCAGCTTGAGCATCGCGCCGACCATCGGGTCGTTCATCGATAGGTCCGCGACCACATAGGTGATCCCGATGCACGCTTCGAGCGCGGGCACCCGGGGATCGAAGAAACCCTGGCACGAACTGACCAGGCGCTCGTTGCCCTGGTCGACCACGGCGCGCGCTAGCTCTTCCTTCGAACCGAAGTGAAAGTACAAGGCGCCCTTGGTCACGTTCGACTGCGCGATGATCTCGCTCAGGCTCGCATTCGCATATCCCAAGCGCAGAAAGACATCGGCAGCGCCCGCAAGGACGGAATCGCGGGTGATCTCCGCGCGCGCTTGCCTAGCCATCAGATCCGCCTGTCATCCCTAAAACCAGCCATCCTGAAGTAGACCGACATCACGAACAAGACCGACTTACCGCCCGAACAGCACCCAGAGGATGCGTGAACCGTACCACCAGGTGGGCGCCCGCCAATCAATTCGAGCATTCGATCGGACCTCCGTCGCAATTTGCTGGTTACCAACCCGGTCTTGCACCGAACAATCCCGGCCACCCCAACCGTGTCAATCACCCTTGTCAGTGCGCCATTCCGAGCTCAACTGCGGATCGGCCTCCAGGTTGCGGAGTCCATTCCAGCAGAGGTTCACCAGATGTGCCGCGACAACCTCTTTCGACGGTTTGCGCTCATCCAGCCACCAGGTTGCCGCAGTGGAAACCATGCCGACCAATGCCTGCGCGTACATCGGCGCGAGACTGGTATCGAAGCCTCTGCGCTCGAAATCCCCGGCAAGGATGTGGGATACCTGATTGACCGCTTCGTTGAGCAGGCTCGAGTAACGCCCGTCGGTGGTCGTCGCAGGCTGATCGCGGAGCAGGATTCGGAAGCCGTCGGTGCGCTCGTCGATATAGGTCAGCAGCGCGAGCGCGACCTGCTCGAGCCGGATCCGCGACCGGTTCTGGGTCAGCGAGGAGGTGACCATGTCGAGCAGCATCGACATCTCCCGGTCGACGACGACCGCGTACAGACCTTCCTTGCCGCCGAAGTGTTCGTACACCACGGGTTTGGAGACCTGGGCCCGCTGCGCGATCTCCTCGATCGAGGTCGCGTCGTACCCGCGTTCGGCGAACAGTGCGCGACCGATCTCGATCAACTGCTGACGCCGCTGCGTGCCCGTCATCCGGGGCCGGGGCACACGAGGCTCACCCGAAGACATCGCTCCCGCCTCCCTTGCGCACGACCATAAGTTGGCAACAACTGTTCCAGACAGCCCCACTGCACCACGAGTCACCCCGGGCAGTGCCGATCGATCGGCACTGCTCCAACGCCGAACCAAACATCCGACGACCGGCAAAAGACACCGGGAGACGGGGAGCATTCGCCCGAGAGCACAACAGTATGCGAGGATCTTCATCGTGCTCGAGCACAGCGGCGGGTTCACCCATCCGCCGGTGTGATAATCCGCCGTAGTGTAATGGCAGCACCTCTGATTTTGGTTCAGATAGTTCAGGTTCGAGTCCTGGCGGCGGAGCTCACCGGCACGATGGCCTATCGTTGGCCCCGCACGTTGGCCAGCACGATGACAGGCAGCCGAGGGAGATCCATGCCACAGCAGACCGCCGTCGTCGTTCTCGCAGCTGGTGCCGGGACGCGGATGCGGTCGAAGACCCCTAAAGTGCTGCATTCGCTCGCCGGTCGAAGCATGCTCGCACACGCGCTGCATGCGGCTAACGAGATCGACCCCGCGTTTCTCATCACCGTGGTTGGACACGACCGCGAGCAAGTCGGCGCCGCGGTCGGCGCCGTCGCCACCGATCTCGGCCGCGAGATCATTACCGCAATCCAAGAACAACAGCTCGGCACCGGACACGCCGTGCAATGCGCGCTGCAGGCGCTGCCCGAAGATTTCACCGGCGACCTGCTCGTCACCTCAGCCGATGTGCCGCTACTCGACGGGCACACCCTGTCTGCGCTACTCGATGAGCACCGCAGCTATGCCGAACGCTCCGCGGTCACGGTGCTGACCTTCGTGCCCGACGACCCGAACGGCTACGGCCGCATCGTCCGCAATGCCAACGGCCAGGTCACCGAGATCGTCGAACATGCCGACGCCACACCGGAACAGAGCGCGATCAACGAGGTCAACTCCGGTGTGTACACCTTCGACGCCGCAGTGCTTCGCACCATGATCGGCCGACTGTCCACCGCCAACGCCCAGCACGAGCTGTACCTCACCGATGTGCTGCGATTGGCCCGCGAAGCCGGACATCCGGTGCACGGCGCCCGGCTCATCGACGCGGCGAAGGTCACCGGCGTCAACGATCGGGTGCAGCTGTCGGACGCCGCGCGCACGCTCAACCGCTACATCTTGGAGCGGCATATGCGGGCCGGGGTGACCATCGTCGATCCCGCGACCACCTGGGTCGACGCGAACGTGAAGATCGCGCGGGACGCGGTGATCCGGCCGGGGGTGCAGCTGCTCGGCGGCACCGACATCGGCGAGGACGCCGAGATCGGACCGGACACCACCTTGACCGATGTGGTCGTCGGCGTCGGCGCTCGCGTCGTGCGGACCCACGGCGACCAGGCCATGATCGGCCCGGGCGCGACTATCGGCCCCTTCAGTTACCTGCGACCCGGCACCGTGGTCGGGCAGTCCGGCAAGCTCGGCGCATTCGTCGAGACCAAGAACGCCACGATCGGCGCGCATTCGAAAGTACCGCACCTCACCTATGTCGGCGATGCCACCATCGGCGAACACAGCAACATCGGTGCGTCGAGCGTTTTCGTGAATTACGACGGAGTGAAGAAGCATCACACCACTGTCGGATCGCATGTGCGCACCGGGAGCGACACCATGTTCGTCGCACCGGTCACCGTGGGTGACGGCGCTTATACGGCGGCGGGTACTGTACTGCGCAGAAGCGTTCCACCGGGGGCTCTCGCGGTGTCAGGTGGACCACAGCGCAATATCGAAAACTGGGTCCAGCGGTACCGTCCCGGAACTGCTGCGGCGCACGCGGCGGCGGAAGCCATCGCGGCCAACGAGATGTCGAGTCAGGCAATCGAGCAAAAGGATGGCAAACAGCAGTGACCGCGTCATGGACCGACAATCAGAAGAACCTGATGCTCTTCTCTGGGCGCGCGCATCCTGAGCTGGCCGAGCAGGTCGCCAAAGAGCTCGACGTGCACGTCACCCCACAGACCGCGCGCGACTTCGCCAACGGCGAGATCTTCGTCCGCTTCGAGGAGTCGGTCCGCGGATCCGATGCGTTTGTCCTGCAAAGCTTTCCGGCGCCGCTGAACCAGTGGCTCATGGAGCAGCTCATCATGATCGATGCGCTCAAGCGTGGTTCGGCCAAGCGGATCACTGCGGTGCTGCCGTTCTACCCGTACGCCCGCCAGGACAAGAAGCACCGCGGCCGTGAGCCCATCTCCGCCCGTCTGGTTGCCGATCTGCTGAAGACCGCAGGCGCCGACCGCATCATCACCGTCGACCTGCACACCGATCAGATCCAGGGCTTCTTCGACGGGCCCGTCGATCACATGCATGCGCAGCTGCAGCTCGCCGAGTACGTGCGCAACAACTACAGCCTCGAGCACATCACCGTGGTCTCTCCCGACTCCGGTCGCGTGCGCGTCGCCGAGAAGTGGGCCGACTCGCTCGGTGGCTCGCCGCTGGCGTTCATCCACAAGACCCGCGACCCGCTGGTGCCCAACCAGGTCAAGTCCAATCGGGTCGTCGGTGAGGTCGAGGGCCGTACCTGCATCCTGATCGACGACATGATCGACACCGGTGGCACCATCGCGGGCGCGGTCAAGGTCCTCAAGGAAGCCGGCGCGGGCGACGTCGTCATCGCCGCCACGCACGGCGTGCTGAGCGATCCGGCCGCCGAGCGCCTCGCGAACTGCGGGGCCAAAGAGGTCGTCGTCACCAACACGCTGCCGATCAGCGAGGACAAGAAGTTCCCGCAGCTGACCGTCCTCTCCATCGCGCCGCTGCTGGCCCGCACCATCCGCGAGGTCTTCGAAAACGGTTCCGTCACCGGCCTTTTCAACGGCAACGCCTAAGGCATAGCCTCGGAAACGGCGGCCGGGACCACGGGTCCCGGCCGCCGTTTCGCGTCGGTGGTCCGCGGCTGCGGTTACACGTTAGCCGTGTCGGGTCCCATTTGCAGGATGGGCGCCGGAGGATACTGGTCGTATGGACCGTGAATCGCTGGACACCGACATGGGTGACGACAAGCAGGCGGACGAGATCAGGGAGTACGAGCGCAATATCGAGGATCCACCCGCCGACCTGCAGATTCGTGACCACGAGAACGACGACGCCGGCCGCCTCGGCATCACCGAGGAGCTCGAGCAGGAGTGGACGCCAGGCAGTCAGGCTACCGAAGACGCCGAAGCCGACGAACGTCCCGCGGAGGTCGCCGCCATGGTGATCATCGACGATTCCGAGGTATGACACCGTTCCCTGCCGAGTAAACAGGCCCGACGCGTCCGGGGAAATCGGAACGCGTGATCGTGTGAGGGCTGGCTCCACCGTGGTACCCCGCAGAGCGCGACCCGGACACACACGAGGAGGGCGTCATGACTACTCCGCAGCATCCCGACAACCATGACAAGGCGGCCGAGCCGACCGGCAGCGCACCCCGACCGCCCGAAGACGAAGCGCCCCCGGCGCAACCCGGCAGCGCGCCCCAACCCACCGGCGATGCGCCACAGCCCACCGGCGATGCGCCACAGCCCAGCGGCGATGCGCCACAGCCGCCGGATGCCGGATCACCGTCGCTCGCCAAAGAGCCTGAGCCGCTGCCACCTTCAGGCACGGAGTGGGCAACTCCCGCGGCCGGCGGGCCGGACAACTACCCGCAGACCGGAGCCCCGCAGGAATCGCCCTACGTCGGGTTCCCCGCGTACACCCAGCAGCCGTATCAGGGGTACGGTGCCGCGCCCCAACGATCCGGCGCTCAGATCTATTCGATCATCGCCTTCGTCTGCGCGGCGCTATCGCTGCTGTTCTGCCCCATCCTGTTCGGCCCGGCAGGCATCATTCTCGGCGTCATCGGCCGCAACAAGGGCGAATCCCTCGGCAAGGTCGCCGTCATCGTCGCCGCTGTCGCCATGGTCATCGGAATCGTCGTGAGCTACATCGTGCTGGCCGGCGACGCACTCCCCGACCAGAGCTGACCGGGGAACCCACCGGGTAGATTTTTCTCCATGAGCGGATTCGGTGGGTTCCCCCTGGCGGGATTGGACTTCTACGAGGACCTCGAGGCCGACAATTCGAAGGCCTTCTGGAATGCGCACAAGGACGTCTACGAACAGTCGGTGAAAGCGCCGATGGTCGCACTCGCCGCGGAACTGGAGCCGGACTTCGGCACCGCGAAGATCTTCCGCCCGTACCGCGACGTCCGCTTCTCGAAGGACAAATCGCCGTACAAGACCGCGCAGGGCGCGGTGGCAGGCGTCGCACCGGGTACCGGGTGGTACGTGCAGATCAGCGCGGCCGGGTTGTTCATCGGCGGCGGCTTCTACTCGGGCTCCCCCACCCAGGTCGCCCAACTGCGCGCGACCATCGCCGACGAGGTGCGCGGCGCCGAGCTGGAGGCCATCCTCGCGAAGCTGACCAAAGCGGGGTACACGATCGGCGGGGACAAGCTCAAAACCAAGCCGAAGGGCTACGAAGCCGACCATCCCCGCATCGATCTGCTGCGCCACAAATCCCTCACCTGCAGTAAAGAATTCGGCGCGCCGCCATGGCTCGACAAGCCGAGGGCCGCGAAGGAGATTCGCGCCGCGTGGGAAGGGATGCGCCCCCTCATCGAATGGCTTGCGGCCGTCGTGGGATGAGCCCGGCCTACTGACGGGGCGGCAGCGGGATTCTCGCCAGGTCTTCCGCGACAACGATCGGGCCGGTGAAATGCCGTGCGGCTTCGGCGAAATGCTCGTCGAGGTCCCGGTATCGCTGGGAGAAGTGCGTCAGCACGAGCATGCGCACGCCCGCTGCCGCGGCCACCCTGGCCGCTTGTCCTGCGGTGAGGTGCCCGTACTCCTCGGCGAGGCCGGCATCGGCGTCCAGGAACGTCGCCTCGATCACCAGCATGTCCACCTCGGCGGCCAGCTCGTGGACGCCCGCGCAGAGCCGAGTGTCCATCACGAACGCAAAACTCTGCCCCCGCCGCGGCGCACTGACTTCGGCCAAAGTGACTGTGCGCCCGCCCCATTCGATCGAACCCTGTCGCTGCAACTGCCCGACGATCGGTCCGCGCAGCCCGATGGCACGGAGTCGATCCGGCAGCATACGGACACCGTCGGGTTCGGTGATCCGGTAGCCGAAGGCCTCGACCGGATGCGACAGCGGCACCGTGGCCAGGGTGAAAGGCGCGCCGGAGGCGGCCAACGAGCCCGGCCCGGTGATCGGATGCCTGCGCAGCTCGACCGTGTGATGGAAGGCGGTGGCATTACTGAGCCGGTCGAGATACTGCTCGCCGGAGGCGGGGTAGTACACGTCGACCGGATGCGGGACTCGGTCCAGATTGATCCGCTGGATCACCCCGGGCAGGCCGAGGCAGTGGTCGCCGTGGAAGTGGGTCACCGCGATGCGCGTGATATCGGTGACCGACACCCCCGCGTACGCCATCTGCCGCTGCGTGCCCTCGCCGGGATCGAAGAGCAGGCCCTCCTCGCCCCATCGGAGCAGGTACCCGTTGTGGTTGCGCTGTTTGGTCGGCACCTGGCTCGCGGTGCCGAGGACGACGAGTTCGCGTGGTGACATGGGTGCTCAGAGCGCTGCGACGGCGGCCACGAAACGGTCCAGCTCCTCGAAGCTGACGAAGCAGTGCGGGGAGGCACGGACCACCGACGCCAGACCACGCGCGGTCATATCCAACAGCGTGGAGGAGGCGTGACTGACCGTCACCGTAATTTCTTGTGCCGCAAGATGATCGCGGACATCGACGGAGTCGATGCCGTCGACGGTGAAGGAGACGATGCCGTTGTGCCTGATGCCGATGTCACGGACGGTGACGCCGTCGATCTCCGGCAGCGACTTGCGTAAGTACTCCGCGCGGGCCGCGATAGCGGCGTAGACGTCGTCGGGGCCGAGGTCGAGCAGGTACTGCACGGCGGCGCCCAAGCCGAGGCGGGCCGCGACATCGCATTCCCAGAATTCGAATCGCCTCGCATCGGGGGCGAGGGTGTAGGTGTCGGGCGCCGTCCACCCTGCGCTGTGCAGGTCGAGACGTTGGGGCACCATCGACGTGACCAATTCCGGACGCAGGTATAGAAATCCGGTGCCGCGCGGTCCGCGCAGCCACTTGCGGCCGGTCACCGAGAGCGCGTCGACGCCGAGTTCGACCACATCGATCGGGAGCTGCCCTGCGGACTGGCAGGCATCCAGCAACACCAAGGCGCCGACCGTGTGCGCGATCCTGGTGGCCTCGGCGGCCGGGTTGACCAGTCCGCCGTTGGTCGGCACGTGCAGCAGCGAGACCAGCTTGACGCGCTCGTCCATCATAGCCGCGAGGGCGTCGAGATCGAGCTGGCCACTGCTGTCGCTGGGGATGTGCTGCACGGTTGCTCCGGTCGCCTCCGCGCGCTGTAATGCCGCGATGGCGTTGCTCGCGTAGTCGGCGCCGGAGATCAGGATGCGATCGCCCGGCGACAGCGGCACCGAGTAGAAGAAATCGGCCCAGGAGCGGGTGGCGCTGTCGCTGAGCGCGATGCTTGCCGGGTCGGCGTTGAGGAGCGTGCCGATCACGGTTTTCACAGCGGCGAGATCGTCGAGACGCTCATTTGCTGCACGGTAGCCACCGATCTCGGCTTCACGACGCAGGTGATCGACGACGGTGTCGGTGACAGTCCGCGGTGGCAGTGACGATCCCGCGCTGTCGAGGAAAACCAACCCGGTTCCCGAGCTCGACGAGATGCCTGGAGTGTCGTCCCGTACGCGATGGTCGTCCAGCATGCCGACGACCATATCCGGTCAGGAGTTCGAAATCTTGTCGCTTTTTTGTCGGTCTCGCTCGCTACCCTGGTTTGAGTCGGCGTACGCGGAATGCAACACGCTGCCACAGCGATACACCAGCTAAGGCGGACACGAACCCGCCGACCAGGGCGCTCGGACGGACCTACCCGTCCGGCCGCCGACGGACTCATCAGCGGAGGTTGGTATGGCGGTCACGCTGGAACATCCGGAATCGGTCAGCGCCATCCAGGACGGGGATCTGTCCTCGCGGGTCGCGGCCGAAGCCTATGTGGGTGGCGTCTGTTTCAAATTGGGACCACCCACGCTGATCGGCGCCGAACTCGAGTGGCTCACCGTGCAGGGTGAGTGTTCGACGTCAGGCCGATCGGCCGCTCCCCGCCCGCAACTGGCTGCACTCGCAGCTGCTCTCGGACCCTATGCACCGAGGTCCATCGCCCCCGATTCACCGGCGCTCTCACTGCCGGGGGGCAGCCGGGTCACCATCGAACCCGGCGGTCAGATCGAACTCTCCAGCGCCCCGTTCGCCGCTGCCGCGCAGCTGTGCGAGGGATTGCGCATCGACTCCCGGATGTTGCGGGATCTTCTCGAATCCCGATCCATCCGCACTGTCTCCGCCGCCGCCGACGCGGACCGCCGCCCCAAACGGGTGTTGCAGCTGCCGCGCTATCGCGCCATGGAGCAGTCCTTCGGCGGTATCGGCCCCTTCGGCAAACTCATGATGTGCAATACCGCGGCCACCCAGGTCAGCGTCGATGCGGGCGCCGATCGCGCGGAGGTCACGGCCCGCTGGACGGCGCTGTACGCGATCGGTCCCGCACTGCTTGCCGCATTCGCCTGTTCGCCCGCACTGCGTGGTGCGCCGGTGGGCGATTGGGCCTCGCAACGGATGCGCACCTGGTTGCGACTCGACCACGCGCGCACCCGCCCACCGGTGGAGGCCTGGCCGGATCCGATCGCCGACTACGGCAGGTGGGCGCTGGATGTGCCGCTGCTGTGCGTGCGCAGGCCGGACCCGGCGCACGATGGCGATGCCGCCGCGACCGGAGCGGGCGACAACGGGCACGATCCCGGTTGGTCCGCACCGCCGGGGGCTTCGTTCGCCGATTGGCTTTCCGGCGCGCTCGACGACGAGGTGGGTCGCCGCCCTGATATCAGAGATCTCGACTACCACCTGACCACGTTGTTCCCGCCGGTGCGCGCGGCGGGGCACCTCGAGGTCCGCTACCTCGACGCCCAGCCCGACGACGACTGGATGGTCCCGATCCATGTGTTCGACGCGCTCATGTCGACCCCTGCCGCGGTGGCCGAGGCGACCGCGGTGGCCGCGCCGCTCGCCGGACAGTGGCTGCACGCGGCGCGCTGCGGCCTGGCCGACCCGCAGATCCGGTCGGTAGCTGTCGAGCTGTTGACCCTCGCCGAGGCGTATGCGGCCACACCGGACGCGGCCCGCGAGATCGCCGGAGCGCTCCGGCGATGTCGTGGTGGTCGCACTCCGACCGACGAGGCCGTCGCCGACAGCGCAGGAGGAGGGTCGTGATCACGGTTGCGCGCGTTGGAGTTTCCCACGCGGGCAGCCGATTACCCGCTGACGTGCCGACGACACCCATGCCCGCGCGGGGAAGGGTCGCGCGCAGCGGCCGAATCAGCTCGCCGGCCGACCATGACCAACTGTGGAGAGCACTCTCGTGACCATTCATCACCCGAGCACCGACAACACCGAGACCGAACGGCTCCGGGACCAGATCGCCGAAGTTCTGACCCGGGCGCGCGAGCGCACCCTCACCCTCACCGACAGCCTCGACGAGGCCGAGCTGATCGCCCAGCATTCCCGGCTGATGAGCCCGCTGGTGTGGGACCTCGCGCACATCGGCAACCAGGAGGAGCTGTGGCTGGTGCGCGATGTCGGCGGACGTGAGCCGGTGCGCGCCGACATCGATGAGCTCTACGACGCCTTCAAGCACGCGCGCGCCAACCGGCCCGAGCTGCCGCTGCTGGACCCGACGCAGGCCAGAGGTTATGTCGGCACTGTGCGCGACAGGGTGTGGGATGTGCTGGACCGCAGCGCATTACGCGGCAGGGAGCTCGTCGACGGCGGTTTCGCCTTCGGCATGATCGCCCAGCACGAGCAACAGCACGACGAGACCATGCTGGCCACCCATCAGCTGCGAACCGGGCCCGCCGTGTTGTCCGCGCCCGCAGCACCGACGGTGACCACCCCGGTCAGCGGCGAAGTGATCATTCCCGCAGGGGAATTCACCATGGGTACTTCGACCGAGCCGTGGGCCCTGGACAACGAGCGCCCCGCACACCGAGTGCAGGTGCCCGCCTTTGCCATCGACGCGGCGCCGGTGACCAACGCGCAGTACCTGGCCTTCGTCGGCGACGGCGGCTACGACCGACCTGAGCTCTGGTCGGAGCGCGGCTGGGCGCATCGTCAGCAGGCCGGGCTCGTCGCGCCGCAGTTCTGGGAGCGCGATCCGGCCGGGCAGTGGTGGCGCCGGGTTTTCGGCGTGCCGACAGCGCTGCGTCTGCATCAGCCGGTGCTGCACGTGTGCTGGTTCGAAGCCGAGGCCTACGCCAACTGGGCGGGCAAGCGCCTGCCCACCGAGGCCGAATGGGAGAAGGCGGCCCGCGTCGATCCGGCCACCGGGGAGTCGCGTCGCTACCCATGGGGTAATGCCGAACCCGATTCCAGCACCGCGAATCTCGGGCAGCGGCATCTGGAGCCCGCCGATGTCGGCGCGTACCCGGCGGGTGCGTCCCCGGCCGGCGTGCACCAACTCATCGGTGATGTCTGGGAGTGGACCGCTTCCGGTTTCGATCCGTACCCGGGCTTCCGTGCCTTTCCGTATGCGGAGTACTCGGATGTCTTCTTCGGTGGTGACTATCGAGTGCTGCGCGGCGGGTCGTTCGGCACCGATCCCGTCGCCTGCCGCAGCACTTTCCGCAACTGGGACCATCCGATCCGGCGGCAGATCTTCTCCGGCTTCCGGCTGGCCCGCGACCTTCGACAGGGTGAAGGCGAATGAGCACTACGGCAGCGGCAGGCCACGATCGCCACAGCGGCCGGGATGCGGTGCTCGGCATCGGCTTTCATCGGCGCTACCCGCGAGCCGCCGATGTGTAGGCAGCTCGGTTACCTCGGCCCGCAGGTGCGGGTGGGTGACATGCTCACGCTCGGAACACATTCACTGCGCACCCAGGCGTGGGCGCCGAAAGACATGCGTCGTGGCGGCACGATCAACGCCGACGGGTTCGGTGTCGCCTGGTGGCGCGACGGCGACGACTCGGTGACGGTCAGCCGCTACCGCAATTCGGCGCCGATCTGGACCGACCCGGCCGTCGAAGAGGTGCTGCCGCAACTGGAATCGTGGGCGGTGCTGGCCGCGGTACGCTCGGCCACCGTCGGCATGCCGATCGAGCGGAGCGCCTGCGCGCCGTTCACCCACGGCCGCTGGGCATTCAGCCACAACGGCATGGTGTCGGATTGGCGGCGCACGCTCGCCGCGGTGGCCGCGGAATTCGACAGCACCGCAGCCGAACTCGGTGCCGGGCTGTTCACGCCGACCCGGTTGCTCGAAGCGGAATCGGCCACCGATTCGGCAATGCTCTGGGTGATTCTGCGCGGCCTGCTCGCCACCAGCGCGCCCGACGGCGAGTGGGGTGCCGCGCCCGCCGCACTCAGCCTGCTGGTCTCCGCCGTGCTCGCCCACGCCCCGCAATCGCGGCTGAACTTCCTGCTCGGCGATGGCGTTCAACTGTGGGCGACCACCTGGCATCACTCGCTGTCGGCGCTGGTCACCGACGACTTCGCCATCCTCTCCTCCGAACCGTTCGATGACGACCCCCGCTGGCAGCCGATCCCCGATCGGAGCCTGGTCACCGCACGGCCCGGCGCGCTGTCGGTCGATCCGCTTCCCTCCGCACCCGCGTCACCCGAGAACGACGCGATACCGAAAGGCACTCCGCTATGACCGCACCGACGCTGGAGATCTACCTATCCGACGACGACCTCACCTCGGCGTTGCGGGCGGATGCCAGGCTCGGGCTCACCGCGGACCCGAAGTGGTTGCCACCCAAGTGGTTCTACGACGCCCGCGGCAGCGAACTGTTCGAGCAGATCACCGAACTGCCGGAGTACTACCCGACGCGCACCGAACGCGCACTGCTGCAACAGGTTGTCGGCGAGATCGCGCGCACCGCGCAGGCCGAGGTCCTCGTCGAGTTGGGCGCCGGTTCGGCAGCCAAGACTCGGCTGCTGCTCTCCGCGCTCACCAGCGAGGGGCCGTTGAAGACCTATGTCCCGCAGGATGTCTCGTCCTCGGCGCTGCGCGCGGCCGCCGACGAGATCGCGGCGGAATTCCCCGGCCTAGCCGTCCACGGCGTGGTCAGCGATTTCACCGACACCCTGCACAACCTGCCCGGCGGCGGACGCCGCATGATCGCCTTCCTCGGTGGCACCATCGGCAATCTCGTCCCGGCCGAACGCGCCGAGTTCCTCGCGAGCATCCACGATGTGCTGGAACCCGGTGAACAACTGCTGCTCGGGGCCGGCCTGGTCATCGACCCCGCCGTCCTCGTCCCCGCCTACGACGATGCCGCAGGGGTCACCGCGGAGTTCAACCGAAATGTCCTGCATGTTCTCAACAACCGGCTCGACGCCGACTTCGAACCCGACAAGTTCGAGCACATCGCCCGCTGGGATGCCGAGAACGAATGGATCGAAATGCGCCTGGAAGCGGTCGAGGACATGACCGTCAGGGTCCGCGATCTCGACCTGACCGTCGAATTCGCCCGCGGTGAGCAGCTACGCACCGAAATCTCCGCCAAGTTCCGCATCAATGGGCTCGACACCGAACTGACGGCGGCAGGTTTCCGCACCGAACACGTCTGGACCGACCCGGACAACCGTTTCGCGCTGGTACTCGCAGCGAGAATATGACCGCTCGCCTCTCGTTCAGGCGACGTGCAATTCGATCACCCGGGCGACCAGTGCTCGCACATCGATAGCCGGACCGACCAGTCGAAGGCTGCGGTTGGCTTGCAGCGCCGCGATGCCGTGCAGATTGGTCCACAGCGCGATCGCCCGCTCCCCCGGCGGACCCGAGTCGGTGTCCGCCGGGGTCGCCTCGTGGACGAGCGCGGCGAACCGCCGGAACAGCGGCAGCGTCGTCGAGCGCAGGTTCTCGCCGGAGCCCTCGAGCAGATCGTGGCGGAACATCAGGGTGAACATCTCGGGCCGCAGTCCCGCGAACTCGACATATGCCGCGCCCATGCGCTCCAGGTGCGCGCGTGCCGTCGCCGCACCCGCCTCGACCACATCGAACCGTTCGATGAGATCCGTGAAGCCACGGGCGGCGATGGCGGCCAGCAAGGCATTGTGGGTGGGGAAGTGCCTGCGCGGCGCACCATGTGACACCCCCGCCGCCCTGGTGATCGCGCGCAGCCCGAGCTGGCCCGCGCCGACTTCCTCCAGCAGCTCGACACCGGCACCGACCAGCCGTTCCCGCAGTGACTCGTTTCCGACCATGGCGACATTGTCGCAGCGTCGAGTAGACACTGTCTACTTCGTGCTGTAGACAGTGTCTACAACCAACTTTCTCGGAGGCGCTTGTGTGGTACCGGCTGTTCAAGTACGTGTTGCTAGGCCCGCTGTTGCGGCTGCTCGGCAGACCCGAAGTGGAAGGGTTGCAGCATGTTCCGACAGAGGGACCGGTCATCATCGCGGCCAACCACCTGGCCGTGATCGACTCGCTGTACCTGGCGCTGGTCATGCCTCGGCGAGTCACGTTCCTGGCCAAGCAGGAGTACTTCACCGGCACCGGGGTGAAGGGACGCTTCCAGCGCTGGTTCTTTACCGCGTCAGGTCAGGTGCCGGTGGACCGGACCGGCGGCACCGCGGCCGCGGACGCTCTCGCCGCCGCCACGAAGATCCTGCGGTCGGGCGGCGTCTGGGCGATCCACCCGGAAGGTACCCGCTCCCCCGACGGCCGGATCTACCGCGGCCGAACAGGTGCGCTGCGTGTCGCCATGGCGACGGGCGCTCCGGTGATCCCGGTGGTGTTGTCCGGCACCGACAAGGTGAACCCGCGCGGCAGCCGGTTCTGGCGCTTCGCCAAGGTCCGCATCGATGTGGGCGCACCGCGCTACTACCCGCCGATGGTGCTGAACACCGAGGTGCCCGCCGAGCGCGTTCGTGCCGCAACCGATCTGTTGATGCGGGAGCTCGCCGCGCGGTCGGGCCGCCACTACGTCGACCGCTACGCGGCCACCTTCGGCAGCCGGCAGTAGCCGGAATTACCCCAACAGATCGGCCGGCGAATCGAAAGAGGGGTTAACGCCGGGCCGAAATGGCGGGATAGTGGAGACAGGCCGGGAAAACGGTTGCAGTGCGCTCGGGCGAGGCGGATCCGGCCACTGCGTTCGTGATGAGGGAGTTGGACGTTGAGCAGGTTCACCGACGAGATGTACGCGACGGCCAGCACCTCCACCCACGGGCTTGTCACCGGAGAACCCGACGCCCCGCGACGCCAGACCTGGGGCGAAATCCATCAGATCGCACGCCGCATGGCGGGTGGACTTGCCGAAGCCGGGATCGGACACGGCGACGCTGTCGGCGTGCTCGCCGGCCTGCCGGTCGATATCGCACCCGCATGCCAGGCCATCTGGATGCGGGGCGCGTCGATCACCATGTTGCATCAGCCGACCCCGCGCACCGATCTGATGATGTGGGCTCGCGACACCGAGACCGTGCTCACCATGATCGAGGCGCGGGCCGTGGTGCTCGGCGCTCCCTTCGAGGCCGCGGAGCCGCTGCTGCGCGAGCGCGGCATCATGGTGGTGCGCATCGATCAGCTGCACAACGGCAAGGACACCGATCCGGTGCCGACCACCGAATCCGATATCGCGTTGCAGCAGTTGACTTCCGGGTCGACCGGATCGCCCAAAGCGGTGCAGATCACGCACGGAAACTTCTTCGTCAACGCCTACGCCATGTTCGATCGGGTGAAGTTCCAGCTCGACGACGATGTGATGATCAGCTGGCTGCCCCTGTTCCACGACATGGGCATGGTCGGATTCCTCAGCGTACCGATGCAATTCGGCGCCGAGGTGGTGTGCGTGACGCCGCTGGACTTCCTGATGCGCCCCCTGCTGTGGGCGGAGCTGATCGACAAATACCGCGGCACCGTCACGGCGGCACCGAATTTCGCGTACTCCCTGCTGGCTCGCCGGCTGAAGCAGGCGGAGGCGGGATCGCTTGATCTCAGCAGCGTCCGCTACATGTGGAACGGTGCGGAGCCGGTCGATCCCGACACCATGGACGCGCTTGCCACGGCCGGACAACGCTTCGGGCTCAACCCGATGGCACTGACCCCGGTCTACGGCATGGCCGAAACCACCCTGGCTGTCTCGGTCCCGGACCCGGGCCACGGCCAGGTGCTCGACATTGTCGACGCCGACCTGCTCGAGGCGCTCGGTAAGGCGGTGCCGGTGCACGACGACCATGCGCACCAGGGCAATGTCCGCAGACTGCCGACGCTGGGCTACCTGGTCGACAACCTGGAGGGCCGGGTAGTCGACGCCGAACGCCAGCCGCTGCCGACCCGATCGGTGGGCGTCATCGAATTGCGCGGCCCGGCGGTAACTGCCGGCTACATCACCGTCAACGGCTTCCGCTCCGCACAGGACGACGAGGGCTGGCTCGACACCGGCGACATCGGCTACTTCACCGAAGAGGGCCTTGTCGTGGTCTGTGGCCGCATCAAGGACGTCATCATCATGGGCGGCCGCAATATCTACCCCACCGACATCGAGCGCGCTGCGATGCACGTCACCGGCGTCCGGCCGGGCAATGCGGTCGCCGTCCGTCTCGACGCCGGTCAGAAACGCGAAAGCTTCGCGGTGGTGGTGGAGAGCAACGACCACCAGAACGCCGACGAGGTCAAACGCATCGAGCACGAGATCGTGCATGCGGTCTTCACCGAGGTCGGCGTCCGCCCTCGCACCGTCACGGTGCTCGGTCCGGGTGCGCTTCCCAAGACCTCCTCGGGCAAACTCCGCCGCTCCGCCACCGCCATCCACCTGCACTGAACATCAGCCTGCACGGCGCAGCGAGGAATATCTGCCGCGGCCGTCGTCTCGGCCTCGCCCCCGCCCAGGTCCTCGCCTTCGGCAAGGGCGAGGACGACACCCCGACGCGCTATCGCTTTCCCCGCTGATCTGTCGACATGCCTTGTCCCCGTAGGAAATTGGTGCCGCGAGCGGGCGGATTCAGTGCAGCTGGTTCTGTGCCGTCTCCAGCCCGACGCGCAGCAGCAGCTCGACCGCGTCGGCAGTCTGCTCGACGATCACCGGAACTTCCTTGCGCTCGGGGGCCGAGAACGGCTTGAGCACATAATCCGCGGGATCCTGACGACCGGGCGGACGGCCGATGCCGAACCGAACCCGCAGGTAGTCCTTCGTGGTCAGGGCGCTGGACACGGAGCGAAGACCATTGTGGCCGCCCTCGCCGCCGCCGCGCTTGAGTCGCACGGCGCCGAAGGGGAGATCGAGTTCGTCGTGGATGACGATCACCTCGGTGAGCGGCACGGAGAAGAAGCGGGCCAGTGCGGCGACCGGGCGACCGGACAGGTTCATGAACGATCGCGGTTTGGCGATCAGCACCTGACGGCCGTCGAGGCGGGCCTGCAGTAGATCCGCGCCCGACTTCTTGTGCACGGCAAAACGGCCGCCGACGCGCTCCGCGAGCACGTCGGCGACCATGAAGCCGACATTGTGCCGGGTGCGCTCGTATTCGGGACCTGGATTACCCAGTCCGACTACGAGCGCGGGCCCGGTCGTGGATTCGGTCATGAAGTAACCGACCCGCTGGAGTTCTTACTCGGCGCTCTCGGCAGCACCCTCTGCGGCGGCCGCAGCGGCCTCCTCGGTCTCCTGCGCGGAGGCCGGGGCGGCGATGATGTTGACGATCAGGGCTTCCGGATCGCCGGCCAGGCTGACGCCGCTCGGCAGCTCGATGCCACCGGCGGTGATCTGGGTGCCCGCCTCGATGCCTTCGATCGACACCTCGATGGACTCGGGGAGCTTGGTGGCGTCGGCCTCGATGGAGAGGGTGGTGCTCTCCTGGGTGATCAGGGTGGCCGAGGCGGCCTCGCCGGTCAGCACGATCTGCACATCGGCGGTGACGCGCTCACCGCGCTTGATGATCAGCAGGTCGGCGTGCTCGATGTAACGGCGAATCGGGTGCACGACAACGGATTTGGTCAGCGCGAGCTGCTTCTTGCCGTCGATGACGAGGTTCAGCAGCGCGTTGGTGCCGTGCTCACGCAGGATGGCGGCGAAGTCACGTGCGTTGAGGGAAAGGTGCTGCGGTTCGGCGGCGTGGCCGTACAGCACGGCGGGCACGTTGCCGGAACGACGGGTGCGGCGGGCGGCGCCCTTGCCGAACTCCGTACGAACGGCGGCTTCGAGAACGTTGGCGTCGGACATGACTGGATCTACTCCCTACGGCTCTTCCGGGCTTGGTCAACAGTGCTCACCAGGGACTGTTTCCGCCCTGGCTCTAAGTTGGTCAACTCGTCGGGCGAAGACCGAACGAGGACGGCCGGAAGCCGAGCCGCGTCGATCACGGTGAGCGCAAAGGTCTGCGGTCACCCTCGCCGAGACAACCCGAACACCATAGCGCAATGGTCATGCGCGAGGTGAATCGGGTGGTTACCGTGCGTCGGGCAATGGTCATACCGGTCGCGTACGCTGGAGCGGTTGCCGATCGGACGTTTGCGAAAGGTTGTTGAAGTTGACCGCCTCCACTGAGGGTGTCGTCGCGCCCACGCCGCGCGGGCTGCCCGCCGAGGTTGCCCGGCGCCGCACCTTCGCGGTGATCTCCCACCCCGACGCGGGCAAGTCGACGCTCACCGAGGCGCTCGCACTGCACGCCAAGATGATCTCCGAAGCCGGCGCGATCCACGGCAAGGCCGGACGCCGCTCGACGGTCTCGGACTGGATGGAGATGGAGAAGGCCCGTGGCATCTCGGTCTCCTCGACCGCGCTGCAGTTCAATTACCGCGCCGCGGGCTCCGATGTCGACAACGTGATCAACCTGGTCGACACCCCTGGTCACTCGGACTTCTCGGAGGACACCTACCGGGTGCTCACCGCCGTCGACGCCGCGGTCATGCTCATCGACGCCGCGAAGGGCCTGGAACCACAGACGCTGAAGCTCTTCCAGGTGTGCCGCCACCGCGGCATCCCGGTGATCACCGTCATCAACAAGTGGGACCGGCCGGGCCAGGCACCGCTGGAACTGCTCGACGAGATCCACGAACGGATCGGCCTCACGCCGACCCCGCTGTTCCTGCCCGTCGGCATCGCCGGTGACTTCCGCGGCCTGCTGCGCCGCGGTCCCGACGGCGCAGCGGTCGAATACATCCATTTCACCCGCACCGCCGGCGGCGCGACCATCGCGCCGGAGGAATCGCTGACGCCGGAATCTGCCGAAGCGCGCGAGGGCGAAGCCTGGACCACGGCGGCCGAGGAGAGCGAATTGCTCTCGGCCACCGGACAGGACCACGATCAGGAACTGTTCCTCGCCGGTCAGACCTCACCGGTCATCTATGCCTCGGCGATGTTGAACTTCGGTGTCCGGCAGCTGCTGGAGGCACTGGTGGCGCTCGCGCCCGCGCCCGGCTCGCGTCCCGATGTGGCGGGCACGGCACGCAACACCACCGACCCGTTCAGTGCTGTGGTGTTCAAGGTGCAGGCGGGCATGGACGCGGCGCACCGCGACCGGCTGGCGTTCATGCGGATCGTCTCGGGCGAGTTCGAGCGCGGCATGGTGGTCACGCATGCACAGACCGGCAGGCCCTTCGCGACGAAGTATGCGTTGACCGTGTTCGGCCGCGAACGTTCCACCGTCGACACCGCCTACCCCGGCGACGTGGTCGGCTTGGTCAACGCGACCGCGCTGGCGCCGGGACACACGTTGTTCGTGGACAAGAAGGTGGAGTTCCCGCCGATCCCGTCGTTCGCGCCGGAGCACTTCGCGGTGCTGCGCGCGGAGAGCGCGGGCAAGTACAAGCAGTTCCGCAAGGCCATCGACCAACTCGACTCCGAGGGCGTGGTGCAGGTGCTGCGCAACGACATCCGCGGCGACGCCTCCCCCGTGCTCGCGGCCGTCGGTCCGATGCAGTTCGAGGTGGTCACCGCCAGGATGATGGCGGAATTCAATGTGGAGACCAGGATGGAAAACCTGGCCTACACCTTGGCGCGGCGCACCGACGCCGAGTCGGCGCCCGAGCTGAGCCGTCAGCGCGGGGTGGAGGTCTTCACCCGCAGCGACGGCGCGCTGCTTGCGTTGTTCAGCGACAAGTGGCGGCTGCAGTACATCGAGAAGGAACTGCCGAGTCTCACGTTGGAACCGCTGGTCGCCGCCGCCGACTGAGTCACCCGGCGTCCGGCTCCCGCCGCAACGGGGTGGTTGGTTCTCGTTCGACCGAGGCGAAGCTGCCGTCTTCCTGGGCGATGAGGCCCCAGCGGCTGGAGGTCAGGCGCAGGCTCGGGAGGTCGCTCAGCGAGAGGACCACCTCATAGGTGCGCTCGTAGCCGGTGTGCGAAATGCGCCAGTTGCCGTCGCCGCAGAGCACGTAATTGTCGGTGTAGAACGCCGCGCCACGCAGCAGCATATTGTGCGCCGGGATGAGCACGGTATCGGCGAGATACCAAGTACCGGTGGCGGTGTCACCGTCGACGTCGATCTCCGGATGATCGCATCTGTGCTCGGTGATGACGTGCGGACCGAGTGTGTTGCGCATAAAGGCAAGGAAGGCATCTCGGGACTCGAACTGCAGGTATTCGCTGTAGGTCGCCGTTGCCTCCGGCACCATGGTGTCGGCGAATTCTTCCCACGATTTGGTGTCGAGGGCGCGCAGGTATCGGAACTTCAACCGGCCGATGGCGGACACAGCATCCTGATCCATACCTCAAACAATCCCATTCGAAGCGGCCGTACTGCGGGATTTGCGAGATTTGTATCAGATTGCTATGACGGGGCCGCCCGATTCGGAAAGCCGGGGGTGTCGAAGATCAACTTCCGATCGTGAAGCAGGTGCGGCAGAAGTCCTCGCCGAACTCGGTCAGACGCAGACTTTTGCGCACGATCTTCGGCGCCCGGCCCGCTTTCTTCAGCGCCGCCTCGACCTCGGGCTGCACTTCCAGCACCATGTAGCGGCTGAGCACCACCGGATCGTCCGAGGTCAGCGTCAGCCCGAGCCGGTTGAGGTTGATCAGATAGGTGCGCGACCGATCGGGGTAGCGGACGCCGGCCTGCTCCGGCACCGAGGTCAGATCACCGGTCACCAGCTCCGAGCCGATGCCGAGCGGCCGATTGGTCCGCACATCGACCGAGGGCTGTGGACCGTTCAACGCCATGAAGCGCAGAATGCGCGCCTCGTCCGGAGCCAGCTCGTCGAGAATGCGGTCGTAGGCCGGGTGGACGTCCTCGGAGAAGTAGACATCCGCCGAGCGGGCCAGCAGCGCGTCACCGCGGCGGCGCAGGTCCTCGATGGAGGCCGAATGCAGCGGAGCGCCGAGGCCGATCGCCTGCTGCGCGGCCGGGCCATTGGAAGTCGGTACGTAGCTGACGATTTCGCGCACCGAGCCCTCGGTGACACCGAGCGCGCTGCGCGCGATAGACCGCAGCGCATTGCCGGTCCGCTCGGCGATATCGGCCGAGGACTCTCCGTCCAGCGCGGCCTGCGTGATCTCCTTGGTCACCTCATAGGAGGTGTTCACCGCCCACTGACTGCCGCGCACCACAGTGCCCGCCGCCAGCCCTGCCGCCCGGAACACACCGCGAATCAGCCGTGCCTCATTGCTGATCTGCCGCTGTTCGACATCCGAGCTGCGCTCGACCGCGCGGGAACCGGCCCGGGCCATGTCCTGTCCGGTCCTGTCGTCTGCCACGTCCTACTCCGATGTATTGCCTAGTGAACGAATACGCCCACAGATTATTGCCCGACAGCCTTCCAGGTATGCCCAACTCGCCAGCCGTGTGGCTTCCGCTCACAACTGTGCCGCTCACGACCGGCCCCGCGCCGACGCAAACCCCAAGCACCCGTACCTGTGGCGAGTGGGATGTGGTTGGTCGTCATTGTCTCCGCTCCGGATGGGCAGTACGACATTCTGGACATGCACTGTGACTGATGTCTCAGACAATCCGACGTGGCCCGCCACACTCGATGTTGGCCGCATTCCGTACTTCACAGTAGGGTCCAGTCGCCGACAGGGTGCTACTTTGAGTTCCCGGTGAAGCGGCGATCACCGGTTTATCGGCAGGAGGGTGTCGTGTTAGAGAGTGTGTTCCACCCAACCATTGCGCTGGAACTGATTACGATTCCGCTCTTCACCGGCATCATCGGCTACATCACCAACTGGACCGGCGTCCTGATGCTGTTCCGCCCTATCGCCTTTCACGGCATTCGGTTACCCGGGCTGCGTGCGTTATACCCGTACCTGCCCAAGCGAATTCAGGTACTGCCGCTGCTGAGCTACGGCGGCCGAATCGGCTGGCAGGGCATCGTGCCGTCGCGTGCGGACAAGATGGCGAGCATTGCCGTCGACAAAGGGCTCGCGAAACTGGGCAGCGTCGCCGACTTCTATCGAGAGATTGAGCCGGACGCCCTCGCCGAACATTTGACTACTATCGCGGAAACGCAAATCCACGACATCGTCGAGGAAATCTTGCGCCGCGAACATCCCCAGTTCTGGTACAACCTGCCGACCCAGGTGCGCGACATGGTGCACGACCGGGTCCGTCAGCAACTGCCCGAAATCCTGCGCAACCTCACCGACGAACTCGGCGCGAATATCGATCAGCTGCTCGATGTGAAACAGATGGTCATCCGCTACTTCCAGGCCCGGCCGCAGCTGCTCAATCAGCTGTTCCAGGTGCTCGGCGCCAAAGAGCTGCGGTTCATGATCAACTTCGGCTTCTACTTCGGCGCGCCGATGGGCGCCGTGCTCGTCGCGATCCTGCACGTGACCGGATGGTCCACGCTCGCGGTGCTGCCGATCGGCGGCGTCGTCATCGGCTGGGTGGTCAACTGGGTCGGCATCAATATGATCTTCGCGCCCGCCTACCCGAAGTGGTGGTGCCCGTGGCGGCAAGGCCTGCTGATCAAGCGGCAGTCCGAAATCACCGCGGGCTACGCGGAATTGGTCTCCAGCCAGGTCATGACGGTTGCCAATATCGGCGACGAACTCCTCAACGGTCCGCGCTCGGACCGCACGATGCAGATGCTGGAGGACACCCTGCGCCCGGCCGCCGACCGGGCGCTCGGACCGGCGAAGTCGGCGGTCAAGTTCGTGCTCGGCAGCCGCGAGTACAACGCGCTGCAGTCGACGCTCACCGCAGAGGCCATGAACATCGCCCCGATCGCGTTCGCCGATCCGGAGTTCAACGTCCGGCAGGGCAAGCAGATCAACGAGTACATCGCCAAGCAAATGTCCGCCCTATCGCCCACCGATCTGGTCGACATGCTGCGATCGGCGATCAAACAGGACGAATGGCTGCTTTTCCTCCATGGCGGTGTGCTCGGCCTGTTTGCCGGATACGCTCATATCCTGATCTTCGGGACAGGAGTGGCAACAGCATGGTGGTGAGGGAACCCGGTGGAGACGGCGACGATATGCAGGCCGTCGAGCCTCTAGAGCCGGCTGCGCCGTCGAAGGAGATCGCGCGACGGCCCGTCACCGAAATCCAGTTTGCGGACGAATCGCCAACGCGCGGAAGACAATCCGGCGTGCGCAAGACCGTGCGCGCGGCGACCGGCGTTGCGCGGGTCGCGGTGACCGCAGCCACCGAGGTCGCCGCGTGGAGCTTCGACACCGCACTCGGCGTCGGCGCGACGGTCGTGCGCGGCAGCGTCGCCGGTGCGCCACCACGGGAGGTCCTCGCGGAGGCAGAGGCCGAAGTGCGCGATGCGGTGCGCCGAGCGCTGCGCCTGCCCGCCACGCCGGAGCCGCCCGACCCCGCCGCGCTGCCCACCTTGCGCGAGCAGGGCGCCGCGCTGCTGCGGTTGTCGGCAAGCACGCAGGGGGAGCACAGCGACAGCCACCCGGCCTTCGCCAGGATGTTGGCGGACCTGACCCCTGACGAGGCACGCATCCTGCGTTTCCTGCATCTCGACGGACCGCAGCCCTCGATCGATATCCGCACCGGCCGCCCCCGTGGCCTCGGCGCCGAGCGAATCATGTCCGGACTCAACCTGATCGGCGAACACGCGGGACTGCGCTTCCCGAACCGCATTCAGCAATACCTGCCCAACCTGCGCAGGCTCGGCCTGATCGAGTTCGTCAAGGAACCGGTCGGCAACGCGAATCGCTACCAGCTCCTCGAAGCACAGTCCCCCGTGCGCGAGGTGCTCAAACGGTCCGGATTCGGCACCAAGGTGCACTACCGCAGCATCGCACTCACCGGCTTCGGCGCCGACTTCGTACAAACCTGCCTACCGGTCGTCGTCCAAGACGGCCGCGCCGCAGGCACCAGCTGACCCACGGTCAGACGCCTTCGGCCAGTTCCATCCAACGCTCTTCGGCGGCTTCCTTTTCCGTGACCACCTGCTTGAGCTCCGCGCCGAGCGCGAGCAGCTTGTCCGGGTCCGTCGCGGCCTCTGCCAACGCGGCGTGTAGTCGTTGCTCGCGTTCGTCGAACTTCTCGATGGCCCGTTCGAGCTTGGAGAGTTCCTTGCGTGCGGCGCGCTGAGCCGCGGCGTCGGTCACAGGTGCGGACTTCACCTCGGTGGCGCCCGCGCGAATCGCGACATCGCCCTGCGCGGCGCGCTTCTTCAGGTACTCATCGATGCCGCCGGGCAGGTTGGTGAGTTTGCCGTCGCCGAACAACGCCCAGGTGGAGTCGCAGATGCGCTCGATCAGGTAGCGGTCGTGGCTGATGACGACCAGGGTGCCCGCCCAGTTGTCGAGCAGGTCCTCCAGCTGCTGCAGGGTGTCGATGTCCAGGTCGTTGGTCGGCTCGTCGAGCAGCAGCACGTTGGGCTCGGCCATCAGGATGCGGGTCAGCTGCAGCCTGCGCCGCTCGCCACCGGACAGATCCCCGACCGGCGTGCGCTGGCGAGCCGGGGTGAAGCCGAGCCGTTCGGCCAGCTGGCCCGCAGAGATCTCCTTGTCGCCGAGCATGATTCGCTGCGCGACCTGTTGCACGGCTTCCAGCACCCGCATATCGGTCGGCAGATCGTCGAGTTCCTGACGCAGCCAGCCGATCTGCACCGTCTGGCCCTGAATGCGCTTGCCCGCGGCCGGTTCCGTGTCCCCGGCCAGGGTGCGCAGCAGGGTCGTCTTGCCGGATCCGTTCACGCCGACCAGGCCGACCCGCTCCCCCGGCGCGAGACGCCAGGTCAAGTCGCGCACCAACTCCCGGCCGTCCGGGGTGGCGAGGGTGGTGTCCTCCAGCTCGATGACGACCCGTCCGAGGCGTTTTCTGGCGAACGCGGCCAGCGAGACGCTGTCGCGCGGCGGCGGCACATCGGCGATCAGCGCCTCGGCCGCCTCCACCCGGTAGCGCGGTTTGGAGGTGCGTGCCTTCGCGCCGCGCCGCAGCCAGGCCAATTCCTTGCGGGCCAGATTGCTGCGTCGCGCTTCGGAGGCGTCGGCCTGCCGTGCGCGCTCGGCGCGGGCGAAGATCCAGTCGCCGTAACCGCCCTCATAGCTTTCCACCTTGCCGCCGACGACCTCCCAGGTATTGGTGGCGACGGTGTCGAGGAACCAGCGATCGTGGGTCACGACCACCAGTGCACTGCGGCGGTTGAGCAGATGTTCGGCCAGCCACTGCACACCCTCGACGTCGAGGTGGTTGGTCGGCTCGTCGAGCACGAGCAGATCGAGATCGCGGACCAGCGCGGCGGCCAGGGCAACTCGACGGCGCTCGCCACCGGATAGGTTGTCGATCGAGGTCTCCAGGCCGAGCCCAGCGATCCCGATGCCCTCCATCACCGAGCGGATGCGCGGATTGGCAGCCCATTCGTGTTCGGCGACATCGTCGGTCATCGCGTCGTCGGCAAGCCCGGCCAGCACCACGGAACCGACCGTCGCACCAGGTGGCAGCACCCCGCGCTGGGTCACGACCGCGATTCGCAGACCGCCGACTCGGCTCACCCGGCCACTGTCGGGTGGCTCGAGGCCGGTCAGCACCTCCAACAGGGTGGTCTTGCCGCCGCCGTTGAGGCCGACGACACCGATCCGCTCGCCCGCGTGCACGCCGAGCGACACGGTGTCCAGGAGCGGGGTGATCCCGAAGCTCTTGGAGACCTGTTCGAGGTTGATCAGGTTGGACATAGATCCTTCCGAGTCATGCGCGGGCGGAGTGCTCGCCCCGGAGCAAGCGTACTGTTCCGGCTCTTCGCCTACTCAGGCCATACGAGTGGGCGGGCGAAAAGCCTTGCTCTCTATAAGGCACTCGCCCGATCCATCCGGCAGTCACCGATGCGACGATCCGGTCATGGCCGCGCTCCAGCCGACGCCACACACGGGTTGCGGAACGAACGGCGTTCGTTTACAGTAGTCACATCGAACAACGTTCGTTACGAACAATGTTAGTCCGAATGGCGCTCTCGAAGTAAAGCCGCAGAATGGGAGCCCCACCTCAGCTCGAGGTGCGAGGGGCGGCACGGTTCAACTACCCCTTACCTGGAGGTTTCTCATGCACATCGGTCTCGGCCTGCCCATTTCCGATCCCGCCGCCCTGCTCGACTGGGCCCGCCGCGCCGACGCGGGCCCCTTCTCCACACTCGGCCTGCTCGACCGGCTCGTGTACGACAACCCGGAACCCCTGGTCGCACTCGGCATGCTCGCAGGCGCGACCAGCCGCATCAAAGTGCAGACCGAGGTGCTCATCGCACCGCTGCGCGAGCCGACGCTGCTCGCCAAACAAGCCGCCACCCTCGACCGCATGTCCGGCGGTCGCCTTGTCCTCGGCCTCGGCGTCGGCGGTCGCGAGGACGATCACATCGCCTCCTGCACCGACATCCGCACCCGCGGCCGCCGCCTGGACGAGCAGATGGAGATCATGCGTCGCCTGTGGTCCGGCCAGGCCTACGGCACCGACTGCGGCCCGGTCGGTCCCGCGCCGCTGCGCCCCGAAGGCCCCGAGGTGCTCTTCGGCGGTTTCCAGCCCGCCGCCATCGACCGCGTCGGCCGCTGGGGCGGCGGCTTCCTCGCCGCCGCGGCACCGTCCTGGGCCGGTGGCCTCTTCGATACCGCCCGCCGTTCGTGGACCGAGCACGGCCGCGCCGGTGAGCCCCGCATCGTCGCCCAGGTCAATGTCGCGCTCGGCGCGCCCGACCTGGTCGAGGAAGCCAAGGCTGCCATGGGCGCCTACTACGAATTCAGTGGCCGCGCCGACTACATGGTCGCCGGAATGCTCACCACACCCGACGAAATCCGCGCCGCCATCAAGCAATTCGACGATCTCGGCGCCGATGAAGTGATGCTCTACTGCTACGGCGGCGACGCCGACCAGGTCGACCGCCTCGCCGACGTCATCGGCTAGTCGCGAGTCGTCAGCGCTTGCCCTGGCCCTCGCCGCTCAAGATGCGAGCGCCGGGGACCGGGCCGCTCGCGGTGCGAACACTGCGACAGACACCAGCGCCCGCGAGTTCGGCGGCAACCGCCACGGCGGATTCCTCACCGTCGCAAAGGAAGGCACAGGTGGGCCCGGAGCCGGAGACCAGACCGGCGAGCGCGCCCGCGGTGACACCCGCACGCAGGGTGCGACGCAGCTCCGGTTTCAGCGAAAGCGCCGCGGCTTGCATGTCGTTACCGAGTAGTGGCGCGAGCTGGTTCGGGTCGCCGGAGGCCAACGCCTGCATCAGCTGTTGCGGCTCGCCGAGGCGAGGCGGGGCGCCGTGCGCACGCAGGCGATCGAGTTCGCCGAATACCGCGGGGGTGGACAGCCCGCCCTTGGCCAGTGCGAGCACCCAGTGAAAGGTATTGCGGGACAACACCGGAAGCAGCCGCTCGCCGCGGCCGGTGCCCAGCGCGGTGCCACCGTGCAGCGCGAAGGGGACATCACTACCCAGTTCGGCTGCGACCGCGGATAATTCGTCGCGAGTCAGTCCGAGGTCCCATAGCTCGTTCAAGCCGACCAGCGCAGCCGCGGCATCCGCGCTACCACCCGCCATACCGCCCGCCACCGGAATACCTTTGCTGATGGCGATTTCCACCAGTGGGGCCCGGCCGGCCAGGTGCGCGAGCCGGACGGCCGCCTTCCACACCAGGTTGGTGCGGTCGGTCGGCACGTCCGCCGCGCCCTCGCCGGCGACCCGCACCATGAGCGAGGCCGACGGCGAGATCTCTAGATCGTCGCTCAGCGATAGCGCCTGGAACACCGTGGTCAGATCGTGATAGCCGTCCGCACGCAGGTCGCCGACGCCGAGATGGAGATTCACCTTGGACGGGGCGCGCACGACGACTGGGCTGGGCACAACTGACAACACGGTGGTCAAGCTTAGTGGGCACAGCCGGACAACGTCCGTCCCAAACCCGCGCCGGACCGAGCGGAGGCGAGCCACCCACACAAACGCCGGACCGAACGGAGGCGAGGCACCCCACACAAGCGCCGGACCGAGCGTAGGCGAGGTAGCCGCTCATGCGCCGGACCGAGCGTAGGCGAGGTAGCCGCTCATGCGCCGGACCGAGCGTAGGCGAGGTAGCCGCTCATGCGCCGGACCGAGCGTAGGCGAGGTAGCCGCCTAGCGGGTGCCTACGACAGGTGCGCGGCTCGCGATGAGTCATGCACCGGATGTGTGTCATTCGGTTACAGGAGGGCGCCTCCGGTGGCATCGATCCATTGACCGGTGACCCAGCGCGAGTCGTCCGAGGCGAGGAACGCCACCACATCCGCGATATCTGCGGGCTGCCCGACGCGCTGGAGCGGAGAGTAGTCGGCCACCATCGCCTCGGCCTGGTCGTTGCGCAACCAGGCCGCATTCATATCGGTGTCGATGATCCCCGGCGCAACGGCGTTCACCGTGATGCCGCGGGCGCCGAGCTGCTTGGCCAGGTTGGCGGTGAAGACGTCGATCGCGCCCTTGCTCATCGTGTAAGCGATCAGCTGGGGCATTGCGAAGCCGTGGGTGAGCCCGGTGGAGGTATTGATGACGCGGCCGCCGTCGCGCAGGCGCTCGAGGCCGTGCTTCGTGACGAAGAACGGCGCCTTGGCGTTGACCGCGAACACGCGGTCGAAGGCGGCTTCGTCGGTGTCGCCGATGGGCGTGCGGACATCGCCGACACCCGCATTGTTGACAATGATGTCCACGCCGTCGGCGTGCGCGTCGAACGCCGCCCACAGTGCCGCGGCGTCGCCGGGCACACCGAGCTCGGCCCGGATCGCGAACGCGGAGCCGCCCGCCGCTTCGATCGCCGCGACGGTCTCCTTCGCCGCCTCTTCGTTCCCGTTGTAGTGCACGGCAACCCGCGCACCGTCCCGTCCCAGCCGTTCGGCGATGGCGCGGCCGATGCCTCGGCTGCCGCCGGTGACCAGTGCCGTCTTGCCTGTGAGTGCACCCATGAGGCGAGTCCTTTCTCTAGCGATCGCTACAGAACGGACGTTAGCACATTTTCTAGCGATCGCTATAGAATGATTTCCATGAGCGCACCCGCCCGGGGCCGACCCCGTTCCTTCGATCGCGATGCGGCACTGGAGCAGGCGTTGCGACTGTTCTGGGCGCGTGGATACGAAGCAACGTCGATCGGCGACCTGACCGCCGCGATGGGCATTGGAGCGCCGAGTCTGTATGCCGCCTTCGGCGACAAGGCCAAGCTGTTCAACGAGGTGGTGGCAACCTTCGGCGCGCGCTACGGCGGATTCGTCGCGCGCGCACTCGCCGAAGAACCGACGGCCGAGGCGACGGTGCGGCGCATCCTGCGCGAGGCGGCGACGGAGTACACCCGGCCCGACTGCCCGCACGGCTGCCTGGTGATGAGCGCCGGACTGAACACCACCAGCGCCGAGATCGCCGCACTGCTGCGCGGCATGCGCAACCGGAACATCGAGGTCTTCACCGCCCGCATCCAGGCGGATATCGATGCGGGAATCCTGCCCGCGGACACCGACGCGGCCATGCTCGCCCGCTACATCGGCACAGTCATGCAGGGCATGTCCCAGGCCGCGCGCGATGGCGCCGCGTCGGCCCAGCTCCAGCAAGTCGCCGAATGGGCCATGCACGGCTGGCCGGGCGCCGCTCCAGCGAACACCGGCAGGTCGGCATCGACCGCACGGTGATGGCCGAGCCCAGCGCCCGAACTCCGGCGTTCACCAGCACGACGCCACGGCCACAGGAACTATGAACACGACCCGAACGACTACCCGACGACGCGGCCGGCGCGGCCGATCGATCAACACTTGCGGTAAATACCCATGGGGGGTATGTTCATTCGTGTCGGGGATACCCCGGGTCCGTATGATCAACCACGAGCGAAGGAGTCGGACATGGCCACCACCACTTACACCGTTACGGGGATGACCTGCGGGCACTGTGTCAGCTCGGTCCGCGAGGAGATCGGCAAGATCGACGGCGTGACCGGTGTCGATGTGGACCTCGCCACCGGCGCGGTCAAGGTCGACAGCACCACCCCGGTCGCCGATGCCGATATCGTCGCCGCCGTGGACGAGGCAGGCTACGAGGTCGCCGTCTGATGCAGGACCGGCTGAAGTTCGCCGCGGTCGGCGGCGGGCTCGTCGCGCTGTTGGCCGTCGCGCTCGGCATCGGCGCCCTGGTGGGCGGTCCGGCCGAGCAGGCGCCGGACCACAGCGCGATGCCGCACACCGGCCACGATGCGGCCATCGGGCTGTCGGATGCACAATCCGGCTATGCCATGTCCGATGTGACCGCTCCGGCGGAGCCGAACCAGGCCGGTTCACTGCAGTTCCGGATCACCGGGCCCGACGGGGCTCCGGTGACCCGATTCACCACCCAACACGACAAGAAGCTGCATCTGATCGTCGTCCGATCCGACACCACTGGGTATCGGCACCTGCATCCGACCATGGACGACGCGGGCACCTGGTCGATCGAGTGGAGTTGGGCGGCCCCGGGCACGTATCGCGTATTCGCCGACTTCGTCCCGGAAACCAGCGGCGCCGGGCCGGGCGATCTGGTGCTCAGCCGGACCGTCACCGTCTCGGGAGCGGCCGTGCCGCAACCACTTCCCCCACCGACACGGAGCGCAACGGTGGACGGATATCAGGTGACGTTGGCAGGCGATCTCGGTACCGCGGGCAGCGAATTGCGCTTCACCGTCGCGCGTGACGGCCTTCCGGTGTCCGATCTGGAGCCGTATCTCGGCGCATATGCGCACCTGGTCGCCTTACGCGCCGGCGACCTCGCCTACCTGCATGTGCACCCCCAGGGCGAGGTCGGCCGCACCCCTGCAGGTCCCGAGGTGTCCTTCCATGCGCAGGCCCCGAGTGCGGGCGCGTATCGGCTGTATCTAGACTTCTCACACGGCGGATCCGTCCACACTGCGGAGTTCACCGTCGAGGTCGAATCATCCACAGCGCCATCCACATCCGGTAGTCACTCGCATCCGGGTGGCGATCGCTGATGGCCACGCCCGCCGACCAGCGCTCGATCGAGCTGGAGATCGGCGGGATGACCTGCGCGTCCTGTGCGGCGCGGATCGAGAAACGGCTCGGAAAAATCGAGGGCGTCACGGCCACCGTCAATTTCGCGACGGAAAAGGCAAAAGTTAGCTATCCACAATCCGTTTCGCCGGAACAGCTGGTCGAGCAGGTGCACGGCGCGGGATATACCGCGCACGTTCCCGCGCCGCCCACAGCAGAAACCGACCGGTCCGATGAAAGATCCACCGCACTCGATCGACTTCGACAACGACTGCTGATCAGCACCGGGCTTGCGCTGCCGGTGGTCGCGATGGCGATGATCCCCGCGCTGCAATTCGATAACTGGCAATGGCTTTCGCTCGCGCTCGCAGGGCCCGTGGTGTTCTGGGGCGGCGCCGATTTCCATCGAGCCGCCCTGAGCAATGCCAGGCACGGCGCCGCGACCATGGACACCCTGATCTCGGTCGGCACCCTCGCCGCCTTCGGCTGGTCGGTGTACGCGCTGTTCTTCGGTCACGCCGGAATGCCCGGCATGAAGCACTCGTTCAGCCTGGGCATCGAGCGGGCCGATGCGGCGTCCAACGTGTACTTCGAGGTTGCCGCCGGGGTGATCGTCTTCATCCTGGCCGGGCGATATCTGGAAACCCGAGCCAAGGATCGGGCAGGCTCCGCGCTGCGCGCGCTGCTCGAGCTCGGAGCAAAGGACGTTTCCGTGCTGCGCGGCGGCGTCCAAATCCGGGTTCCGGTTGCGGAATTGCGTGTGGATGAGCTGTTCCTCGTCCGCCCCGGCGAGAAGGTCGCCACGGACGGTGTAGTGGTCGAAGGCAATTCGGCCCTCGACCTGAGCCTCCTGACCGGCGAATCACTGCCCGTCGACGTCGGTCAGGGCGATGTCGTGATCGGCGCGACGGTGAACGCGGGCGGGCTACTGACCGTGCGCGCCACCCGAATCGGTGCCGATACCCAACTGGCACAGATGGTCGCACTGGTCGAAGAGGCACAGAACAGCAAGGCGCCGGTGCAACGACTTGCCGATCGAGTCGCGAGCATTTTCGTCCCGATCGTCTTCGTCATTTCGGCGCTCACGCTGGCAGTGTGGCTGGTCACCGGGGCATCGACAGCAGTGGCGTGCGGCGCGGCCGTGGCGGTACTGATCATCGCCTGCCCCTGCGCGCTCGGCCTGGCCACGCCCACCGCACTCCTCGTCGGCACCGGGCGCGGCGCTCAACTCGGCATCCTGATCAAGGGCCCGCAGGTACTGGAATCGACCCGACGGATCGACACGGTCGTGCTCGACAAGACCGGCACGGTGACCACCGGACGAATGACGTTGGCGGACATCGTCACCACGAACG
The DNA here is from genome assembly GCF_045208035.1 of Nocardia sp. NBC_01009. Taxonomy (NCBI): domain Bacteria; kingdom Bacillati; phylum Actinomycetota; class Actinomycetes; order Mycobacteriales; family Nocardiaceae; genus Nocardia; species Nocardia sp. NBC_01009. Next base: position 8,347,675 of record NZ_CP108695.1, read on the forward strand.
GCACCGATGCTGGGGGCATGATCACCTCCGGAGACGAGATCCCGCCCGCGGGCGACCCGCTCGCCGGCCGTGGCGTGTCCGCAGACGAGTTGCTGACCATCGCCGCGGCAGTGGAGTACGGGTCCGAGCATCCGGTGGCGCAGGCAGTCGTCGCCGCCGCGGCCGAACGCAGACTGGCGGTACCGCCCGTGCAGCAGTTCAGCAACCATGGCGGCAAGGGTGTGCAGGGCGTCGTCGACGGTCGTGCGGTGATTGTCGGCCGCAGCGCCCTGCTGGAAGAGTGGTCGATCGCACTGCCCACACCACTGGCGGCGGCCAAAGCCGCGGCCGAAAGCGCAGGCCATACCGCGATCGCTGTCGCATGGGACGGCGCGGCGCGTGGCGTGCTCGTGGTCGCCGATGCGATCAAACCGACCAGCGCCGAGGCTATTACCGAACTCCGCCGCCTCGGAATGGCCCCCGTGCTGCTGACCGGCGACAACTTCGCCGCCGCACGTACCGTCGCCGACCGGGTCGGCATCGACGAGGTGATCGCCGAAGTACTGCCAATCGAGAAGTTGGAAACAATACGGCGACTACAGAATTCGGGCAGAGTTGTAGCAATGGTCGGCGACGGAGTCAACGATGCCGCCGCGCTCACCGCAGCCGACCTCGGCTTGGCCATGGGCACCGGCACCGACCTCGCCATCGAAGCAGGCGATATCACCCTCGTCCGAGGTGACCTCCGCACCGTCGGTGCGGCCATCCGCCTCTCCCGCGCCACCCTGCGCACCATCAAGGGAAACCTGTTCTGGGCCTTCGGATACAACGTTGCCGCAATCCCCCTCGCCGCGGCCGGGCTCCTCAACCCCATGCTCGCAGGCGCCGCCATGGCCCTGTCCAGCGTCTTCGTCGTCAGCAACAGCCTGCGCCTGCGCTCCTTCCGCTGACCCCATCGACCAACGCCCGCAACTGGCTTCACATTCCACGCCGCTCTCATTGAACGCCGAGCAACGCCACGATTCATCGAGGTGAGTCGAATGGTGGCTATCCGTACTGTGCGCAACCGCCATTCGACTCCGCGCAGCTGTCGGTGTCGGTGTCGGTGTCGGCGGGATCGGAGCCTACGCCTGATTCGCGAGGCGGACGAAGGCCGCGGTGTCCAGAGTTTCGCCGCGCGCAGTGGGGTCGATACCCGCGGCGACGAGGCGGCGTTCGGCCTCGGCGGGTGATCCCGCCCAGCCGGCAAGTGCCGCGCGAAGTGTCTTGCGGCGCTGGGCGAACGCCGCGTCGATCACGGTGAACACGCGACGGCGGTGTGCTTCGTCCATCGGCCACGGCGCTTCGCGGTAGCGCTCGACCCGCACCAGACCCGAATCGACGCGCGGCACCGGCCAGAAGACCTGGGTGCCGACCGCGCCCGCGCGGCGCACGGCGCCGAAGAAGCCTGCCTTGACGCTCGGCACCCCATAGGTGCGGTTGCCGGGTTCGGCGGCAAGCCGATCGGCCACCTCGGCCTGCACCATGACCAATGACGTGGTGATGCTCGGCAATTCGGCGAGCAAATGCAGCAGCACGGGCACAGCCACGTTGTACGGCAGATTCGCGACCAAGGCAGTCGGCACCGCGGGCAGGTCCTGCGCGGTAATCCGCAGCGCGTCGGCCGCGACGACCTGCAAGTGTCCGGCCAACTCCGGGGCCCGATCCGCGACGGTCACCGGCAGGTGCTCGGCGAGTACCGGATCGATCTCGACCGCAACCACCGATGCCACCACATCCAGCAACGCCAACGTCAGCGACCCGAGACCGGGCCCGACCTCGAGCACCGTGTCCCCGCGCCCGACGCCCGCCGCCGCGACGATGCGCCGCACCGTGTTCGCGTCGTGCACGAAGTTCTGCCCGAGCTGCTTGGTCGGCCGCACACCGAGCCGCTCGGCCAGCGCCCGCACCTCGGCGGGCCCGAGCAGGGCAGCGCTCCCACGAGCGGAAATATCGGGTTCGGACACTGGAAGAACCTACCAACTCCGACGCCGAGCCGACCTCTTGCCTCGACGCAACCGGTCCAGCAACAACGCGCTACCCGCACATCAGCGCACCACCGACACAACAGCGCACCACCCGGAAATTGGAGCACTGCATCCGAGGCAGCACCGGGAAATGGAACACCACATCCGAGCAGCACCCGGAATATCGAACACCACACCCGACGCAGCACCCCGAAACATCGAACACCACACCCGAGGCAGCACCCGGCCACAGCGCCCAGCACAAGCATCAGCCTGCGATGCAGGGGTCCGCGGCGTCCGGAGAACCTGCCGAAGGCAGTCGGCCCGATCAGCAGTCCTCCACGGACCGGTGACATCAGGGCTGCGACGGCACCGCGAAGTTGCGCGCGAGGAATTCGTCGAGCGCCGTCGACATCTGCTGGTTGAGCTGAGTATGTTTTTCGGTACCGACCACGGCCTGGAAGTCGACGCGATTGGCTACGAACTGGGCGACGAGCGCGGCGTGCAGTGGGGAGGGGACGACGGTGTCGGTCGCATTGAGCAGCAACAGGATCGGCGCGTCGTAGCCGCTGGTCGGCACGGTCATGTAAGCGTCGAGAGCGGCGCGCATCCGCTCGTCCGACAGCGGACGGGCCAGCAGGTCGCCGATGCCGAGACCCCGCACGCGCTCGATGATTTTGCCGGAGCATTCGGTACCGATGTCATCGAGGACGGACCGGCCGAGTGGGGTCAGGTATCCGTTGACATCGATATCGGGACGCGCCGCGCGTAGCCCGGCCAGGATGCTCACATAGAAGCTCATCCAGTCTTCGGTTTTCGGAATCGCCGGGATGCCGGGACCGGTCAGCGGGAGCAACTTTTCGACGTCGGACTCGGGGTCGATCGCGATGGCGCCGCGGAAGTCGAGCTCAGGGGCGTAGCTCGCCTGCAGGTGTCCGGTGCCGAGCGCGGCCTGCCCGCCCTGGGAGGCGCCGATCACACCCCATGTCCGCGACAGTTCGGGCCGCGCCGCGCGCGCCGCGCGAACCAGGTCGATGGTGGCGGTCGCCTCGGTGCCGATTTCCAGGTATGGGTGCGGCCCGGTGTCGAACCGCCCGAGTCCGAGATAGTCGGGCGCCACCACGGCGAACCCCTTCTCGACCGTGTGCCGCATCATCTCGTCTTGTGTGGAGCGGCCGCGCCGGAACGGACTTCCGACGGGGTCGGCCTGACCGCCGCAGCCCGCACCGAGCCCTGAAGTGCCGTGGTCGAAGGCCATCACCGGCCAGCCTCCCGCGGGCGGCGCACCCGAGGGAACGAAGAGTGCTCCACTGGCCGGCCGCGGTGTGCCGTCGGAACCGGGCATCCAGTACTCGATCACCGACCCGCCGGACATTCCGTGCCAACCATCCGCCTGCGCGACCGCGGAAATCAACACGCCCGGTGTCGACGCGCCCACTGGCGCACTTGTCACCCCTAGCGCGACTCCAGCAGCGACCACCGCGGCAATCGCGGCAATCGCGGTCCGCCCGAACGTCCGCGGCGATCGCATCGAACAACTCATCTCGCCAACCCCAACCACCCCAAATTTGGACGAGCGTACAGTTCGGCGCCCCACCGCCAAAGTCTCTGCGGCGAATACTGAGCAATCCCATAAAGATACAGAGATCCTGTAGAAATCCGCGCACGCAACGCTTACTCGGCGAGCCCTTTCCGGCGACCGGACAACTGATTTCGCAAGCACAGAGGCAATTCACCGGGGCGCCCCGGAAAACTCGACCCGGCACCCAACGCGGGAGCAGACCGCAACCTCGCAGCACCCGACTCGCGTGACCCGAATACGCGAAACGCCTGATCAGCCCGCGATGCCGAGGCGGCTGGTGCATGCGGGCCAAGCACCCCAACCCTGACGAGCACGGGTGACTTCAGCAATAGCGATCTGCTCTTCCCGGGTCGCCATATCGGCCCGCGGCGCATACCTCAAGCCGCCCTGCCGTTCCCAGGTGCCTTGATCGAACTGAATGCCACCGAAATAACCGTTGCCGGTATTGATCGCCCAGTTACCGGTCGATTCACAACGGGCAAGTGCGTCCCAGATCGCACCATCGCGTACCGGTGGCACCTCGGTGCCCGGTTTGGCGCCCTTGCGAACGGTCTTGGGCTGCGCGGTCACCGTGATATTCGAGGCGATCGGCTGCCTGCTCTCTTCCTTACCGTTCACCATGGTGACCTCGAAGGTGACATCCTGCACCCCTGGCGCACCCGGCGTCTCCACCACGGTGCGGCTCATGTTCATCGTCGGGTCTTCGATCACGTTCTCCGGCGGATCCAACGGCAGTGTCTCCGTGCGGTTTTCGATCCGCTTGCGAGTCACCACGATGTGCAGGCCATCGGTCAGCGCCGTGTTCGCCGCAGGTTCGACGGAGTCTTGCTGGATCAGCGGAATGCCTGCCGCAGTGAGGAATTCACCGACCGTCGGCGCGGCGAGCCGAACATCGACCGGCTGCCCGAAGCCGTCGAGCAGCGACACCGAGCGCGGGCTGAACACATTCACCGCCGCACCCTCCAGCGGCAGTTTTTCCTTGCGCGCCGGGGAAACGAAGATGTCGGCGGGCAGGCGCAGCTGCTCGAGGACATCGCCCGCCGTCAATCCGGTGGACCACACCTTTTGTGGTTTGCCGTCCACCGACAGCGTGATTTCCCGCGCCCGGTTCAACATGATCGTCGCGCCGTCGGTAATGGTCTCGGCCCGCGACGGCCGGACGAGGTCCCGATCGTCCACATCGAATCCGGCAGCCTTCAGCACGCCGCCGACATTGCGCGACATGGTGTCCTGCGTCGACATTTCACCGTCGACGACCACCGTCACCGTCTTGCGGTTCACGATCGCCATCGCGGCGCCGACGATCAGCGTCACGAGCAGCGCCGCCACCGCCGCGTACAGCATCGGCGAGCGCGACTGGTTGATCCTCGTGAATGGGGACATGGTCACAGTACGATAACGAAGGGGTCAGAGGTCGACAACCGGGGAATGCCTAGCGGGTGCTTCAGTGATCACGAATTGATATCACCACCGCAGGTAGATCACAAAACGCACCAATGATAGTGACCTAGGACACAACGAAGAGGTCAGGGGTCTTAACGCGACCGTGGCTCAGATGCCGTAGATACGACGCGCGTTAGCGGTGGTGATCTTGGCGAACTCCCCCGCATCCTGCTCACGCAGCTCCGCGAGCGCCCGCACCGTGTACGGCAGGCAATACGGTTCGTTCGGCGCACCACGGAACGGATGCGGAGTCAGATATGGCGCGTCGGTCTCCACCAGAATCTGATCATCGGGCACCACCTTGGCGGCTTCCCGCAATTCGTGCGCGTTCTTGAAGCTCACGGTGCCGGAAAAGCTGAGGATGTAGCCCTCGGCGACGCAGGCCAGCGCCATATTGGTGTCGGAGGAGAAGCAATGGAAGATCACCGTCTCCGGCGCGCCCTCGTCGAGCAATACCGTCAGCAGGTCGTGGTCGGCCTCGCGGTTGTGGATCATCAACGGCTTACCCAGGCGCTTCGCCAGATCGATATGCCAGCGGAAGCCTTCGATCTGCGTCTCGATATCGGCGCACCCGTCGAGCTTGCCCGGCCAGTAGTAATCGAGTCCGGTCTCGCCGATCGCGACAACCCGCCGATCGGCGGCCAGCCGCTCCAACTCGACCTTCGCCGCATCATCGAGCGCATTCGCCCGCGTCGGATGCAATGCGACGGCGGCATACACACGTACATCCCGATTCGCAGCCTGCACGGCCCACTGCGCGGCGGCAAGATCGTCGGCGACCGTGACCACCTGTCCGACACCGACCGACGCCGCGCGATCCACGATGACGGCCGTCGATTCGGCATCGGTCGCGCCGCAGGCATCGAGGTGGGTGTGCGCATCCACCAGGGGGGCAAGGGGTTCCGGCAGCGCGGGCGCCGGGCGCTTGTCGCTCATCGGCGCGTCCCGACAGACCGGAGCACGGTGCCACGAGAAACGGCGCCGGCGGACAAGAGCGCAGCCGCATCGCGTCCGGGGATATTCGCGTGAGGGTTGGAAACCACGCGCATTACAGTAGACATCACCATGAGCGCAGCCCAACGCCCCGCCTTCTATGTCACAACGGCCATCGCGTACCCGAACGGTGCGCCGCATATCGGGCACGCCTACGAGTACATCTCGGCGGACGCCATTGCCCGCTTCAAGCGGCTCGACGGGTACGACGTGTTCTTCATGACCGGCACCGACGAGCACGGTCAGAAGGTGCAGCAGACCGCGATCGCCGAGGGCATCCCGGTGGAGGAGCTCGCGTCGCGCAACTCCGACGTGTTCGAAGCGCTGGACAAGACGCTCGACATCTCCTTGGACCGGTTCATCCGCACCACCGATGCGGATCATCAGGTCGCCAGCATCGCGCTGTGGGAGCGGATGCTCGCCAACGGCGACATCTATCTCGGCACCTACTCCGGCTGGTACTCGGTGCGCGACGAAGCGTTCTACACCGACGAAGAGACCACGCTGCTGGAGGACGGCACACGGATCTCCACCGAGTCGAAGACGCCGGTCGAGTGGACCGAGGAATCGAACTACTTCTTCCGGCTGTCGAACTACCAGGACAAGCTGCTCGCGCTCTACGAGGAGCATCCCGAATTCATCGCGCCCGCGACCCGGCGCAACGAGATCGTCAGCTACGTGAAGGCCGGCCTGAAGGATCTGTCCATCTCCCGGACCACCTTCGACTGGGGCGTTCCGGTGCCGGGGCATCCCGACCACGTGATGTACGTGTGGGTGGACGCGCTGACCAACTACATCACCGGCGTCGGCTTCCCGGACACGGAATCCGCCGCGTTCCAGCAGTTCTGGCCCGCCGACGTGCACATCATCGGCAAGGACATCTCCCGCTTCCACACGGTGTACTGGCCCGCGTTCCTGATGTCGGCAGGCGTCGCACTGCCGAAACGCGTTTTCGTGCACGGGTTCCTGTACAACAAAGGCGAGAAGATGTCCAAGTCGGTCGGTAATGTCGTCGACCCGCTCGCCCTGGTCGACGCCTTCGGGCTCGACGCCGTGCGTTTCTTCCTACTGCGTGAAATCTCTTACGGCCAGGACGGCAGCTACAGCCACGAGGCGATCGTCGGCCGGATGAACAGCGACCTCGCCAATGAATTCGGCAACCTGGTGCAGCGCAGCCTGAAGATGGTGGCGAGGGACTGCAACAGCGCGGTGCCGACCCCGGGTGAGTTCACCGACGAGGACCGCGCCCTGCTCGATAGGGCCAATGGCCTGCTGGACCGCTGCCGCATCGAATTCGATGCCCAGCAAATGCATTTGGCGCTGGAAGCGATCTGGCTGACCCTCGGCGAGGCCAATAAGTACTTCTCCGCTCAGGCGCCGTGGACGCTGGCCAAATCCGGCACCGAGGAGGACCTCGCCCGCGAGGCCACGGTGCTGTACGTGACGCTCGAGGTGCTGCGCATTGTCGCCATCCTGGTGCAGCCGGTGATGCCCGGTTCGGCGGGCAAGATCCTCGACCTGCTCGCACAGCAGAACCGCACCTTCGCCGACATCGCGACGCCGATCGAGGCCGGTGTCCCGCTGCCCGCGCCGGAGGCGGTCTACCCGCGCTATGTGGAGCCGAAAACCGAGGCGTAGCAACAAGTATGTGCCGGAGCCCCCGACCTTCGAGAGAGAAGGTCGGGGGCTCTTGCGTATTCGAGGTCAGCTGATCAGCGCTGCCGAACAACCGGTCGCGCTGGTGGCCGGGGCGGGTCGAGTACGCCATGACCGAAGGCGGCGACATCCTCGATGCCATCGCCGACCCGGACGAGGCCGACGGCCTACTTCCAGCGGTCGAGTAGCCGGTTCGCCTCGGCGGCGAGCGCGAACTGCAGGTAGGGCCCGAAGCTTATTCGGGCGACACCCTGGTCGGCGAGCACCGCCTTGTCGGACTCGCCGGGCACCGCAACCATGCTGACCGGGAGCGGCAGTTCGCTCGTCAGGCGGCGCACGTCCGCGTCGGAGTGGCGGCCAACGGGGAACAGCACGTCGGCGCCCGCCGCGGCGGCCAGCTGCAGCCGTGCGATGGCGCGGTCGAGGCGATCGGATTCGTCGCCGTCCTCGCGCAGGAACATGTCGGTGCGGGCGTTGACGACCACATGCACACCTGCCGCGTCGGCGTACTGACGTAGACCGTGCACGAAGGCCGCGTGCTCCTCGGCGCCGCGTAGCCGACCGCCCTCGCTGTGCACGGTGTCCTCGATATTGAGGCCGATCGCGCCCGCCTCCAACAGCCCCTCGATGAGCTGGGCGGGCTCGAGCCCGTAGCCGGATTCGATATCGACCGACACCGGAACCTCGATGACCTCGGTGATCTGACGGACCCGGGTCAGCAGCTCCGCGAAGCTCATCCCCTCATTGTCGCTGCGGCCGACCGAGTCCGCGACCGGGTGGCTGCCGAGGGTCAGTGCCGAGAAACCCGCGGCCACCGCGAGGTTTGCCGACCACGCGTCCCACACCGTCGGAAAGACGGCGGGATCGCCGGGGCGATGCAGTTCGAGAAATGCCTTGGCCTTGCCTTCCAGTGAGGTCATGGGATCGATTGTGTCAGCCCGCAGCGAAAACCTCCTCGAGTGTCACCCGAGGGAACGCGGCGAGCCGCCTCGGATGGCAGAGTCTGTTACGGGAAAAGTACGGCTACGCAAGATGATTGGAGCAAGATGAAGGTCGGCATCGTCGGTGCGGGACACATCGGCGGCGGGATCGCCCGCCAACTGGCCGGAGCCGGGCATGAGCTCATGCTCGCCTTCAGCCGCGACCAGGAGACGCTGAGGGCTCTCGCCACCTCGATCGGGCCGACCGTCACGGTCGGCACGCCCGCGGAAGCCGTCGCATTCGGCGAGGTGGTGGTGATCTCGGTGCCGTGGCCGGTGCTGCCCGAAGCCTTGCCACAGCTGGGTTCGCTGGCAGGCAAGATCGTCATCGACACCACCAACCAGTTCGGCGCGCCACAGCCACCGGAAGGGCGCACCGCCGCCCAATTCAACGCCGAGCGGATGGCGGGCGCGCGCTACACCAAGTCGTTCAACACCCTCACCGCCGCATTCCAGGCTCAGACGGCGACCAGGACCGGCGACGACCGTATCGTGCAATGGCTTTGCGGCGACGACGCCGAGGCCAAGAGCATCGTCGCCGGGTTGATCACCGACGCGGGCTTCGTCCCGATCGACCTCGGCGGCACCGCTGACGCGGCCGTGATGGAAGCCCCGCGCCGCGCCGGCGCGGTCTACGGGGAGGAATACCGCGCAGCCGACGCAACGGCCGTCGTAGACGCAGTCGCCGAGGGCAAACCCATCCCCGCCACCCCCAGCTACCAGTAACCCCGCCCTCCCCCACGGCAACGATTCAGTGAAATGGCGGTTTCGGGCTCGGCTCGGGCCGCCATTTCACTGCGCCCGATGTCGCACCCGACTCGGCCGCACTACTCTGCGTCGTCGCGGCGGGCAGCGAGGACAGCGTCGTAGAGCTCGTTGCGGGAGGTGCCGTTTGCGGTGGCTACCCGGGCACAGGCGTCCTTGAGGCGGAGTCCTTCGGCGGTGAGGGCTTCGACCTCCTCGACCAGATCCGCGGGATCGGCGGACTTGGGTTGCGCACCGGCGACGACCACGGTGATCTCACCGCGCGCGCCGTCGACGGCCCAGGCCGCAACCTCGGCGAGCGTGCCGCGCACCACCTCTTCATAGGTCTTGGTCAATTCGCGGCAGACCGCGACTCGACGGTCCGGTCCGAGCACCTCGACCGCATCGGCGAGGGAAACGGCCAGCCGGTGCGGCGCTTCGAAGTAGACGCAGGTTCGTGGTTCGGTGATCAAGGTGCGCAACCACTCTCGGCGCTGACCGGACTTTCGTGGCGCAAAACCGTCGAAGCAGAACCGCTCCACCGGCAAGCCGGACAATGCGAGCGCGGTCGTCACCGCGGACGGGCCGGGCAGGCAGGTCACCGGAAGGTCGCGCTCCACGCACGCCGCGACCAGGCGATAGCCGGGGTCACTGACCGACGGCATACCCGCGTCGGTCACCAGCAGCACCGTCAGCCCGTCCTCGATATCGCCGAGCAATGCCGGGATCTTCGCGGTCTCGACATGGTCGTCGAACCTGACCACCCGTCCGCTGATCTCCACCCCGAGCGCCTTCGCCAGCGCTCGCGTCCGCCGGGTGTCCTCGGCGGCGACGATATCGGCGGACCCGAGCGCGTCGCGCAGTCGCTGCGACGCATCACCGATGTCACCCATCGGCGTCGCACCGAGCACCAGCCTGCCCGTCGCGTTCGCGCCGGTTGCCGCCTCGTCCGTCACCGCACTCCTACCTCGGCCACCCATCGGCCTCGTCCAGACAATTGCCCCGGTAGCAGCGTATCGACCGGGCGCCGTCGATCCCGACCACGCCCACCGAAGGCCGGCCATCCGCTGCCGATCCGGAGCATCGAACCGATCGAGACGCCCCTGTCGGCAGTCGTACGCACTGTGATTCGCGCGGCGGCATGCTCACCGATGCGCGTCCCCTCCGGGCACACAGCATACGATCGGGGCGTGACCCAGGTGACCGACCAGCGCGCGACCGCACCAGGGGCCGTGCCCTCCTGGTCGAGCCCCGCGCCTCTGCGGCCGTCGCCCGATTTCGGGCCGCTCGACACCGTGCGCGGCTGGGCGGTCACCGTGTTCCTGACCGCGATCGCGGCGGTGACCCGGTTCACCAACCTGGATTACCCGACCGACGCGCACACTCCGGTCTTCGACGAGAAGCACTACGCCCCGCAGGGCTGGCAGATGCTCACCGGCGGCTGGGTCGAGGACAATCCCGGCTACGGGCTGGTGGTGCACCCCCCGGTCGGCAAACAGCTGATCGCGATCGGCGAGTGGATGTTCGGCTACAACGGCTGGGGCTGGCGCTTCACTGCCGCGCTCGCGGGCACCCTGCTGGTTCTGCTGGTCATCCGCATCACGCGGCGGATGACACGATCCACACTGATCGGTGCGATCGCGGGCATCCTGCTGATCGCGGACGGGGTCACCTTCGTCTCCTCGCGCATCGGCATGCTCGACATCTTCATGGCGTTTTTCATCACCGCTGCCTTCGGCTGTCTCATCGTCGACCGCGACGAAGTCAGAGCGCGGATCGCGCGCGTCGACGCCGAGGGCCGCATCGACGCGAGTCCATGGGGTCCGCGCCTCGGGGTGCGCTGGTGGCGATTCGGCGCGGGGGTGATGCTCGGGCTCGCCTGCGGAACCAAGTGGTCCGGCATCTATTTCGTGGTTGCCTTCGGCCTGCTCAGTGTCTGCTTCGACCTGACAGCGCGGCGGGCATACGGTGTGCGCCGCCCCTGGTTCGGCACTGCGCTCCGGGATGTCGGGCCCGCGCTGTACGCGCTGGTGCTCATCCCGCTCGGCCTCTATTTCGCCTCCTACTGGGCCTGGTTCGCCGGCGAGGACGGCGTGTACCGGTATGCGGTCGGCAATCAGGTCGGACGCGGCGGGGCCTTTTCGTGGCTGCCCGATGCGCTGCGCTCGCTGTGGTTCTACAGCGGGGAGACCCTCCGTTTCCACGACGGCCTCACCAACTCGGCTGGTAACCATCACCCCTGGGAGTCCAAGCCGTGGACCTGGCCGATGGGGTTGCGGCCGATGCTCTATTACTACGCCGACAACGGTGTCACCGGCTGCGGCCAAACCCCGTGTGTGAAGGCCGTGATGCTGATCGGCACGCCCGCCATCTGGTGGATCGCGTTCCCGATGCTCGCCTGGGCACTGTGGCGCACGATGGTGCGCCGCGACTGGCGCTACGCCGCGGTGCTCGTCGGCTACGGCGCCGCCCTGCTGCCCTGGTTCTTCACCCTCGATCGGCAGATGTACTACTTCTACGCCGTCGCCCTCGCCCCGTTCCTGGTGATGGGCGTGGCGCTGGTGCTCGGCGACATCCTCGGTCCCGCACGCAGCAGTCCGTTCCGCCGCAGTCCCGCGGGCACCTTCCTGCCCGCGACACCCAACGAGCGGCATAGTCTCGGCCTGTTGGCGGTCTGTATCTACCTCGGCTTGGTCATCGCCAACTTTGTCTGGCTCTGGCCGATCCTCACCGGCATGGCGATCACACCCGGCAACTGGCACGCTCATCTCTGGCTGCCAAGCTGGCGTTAGGGCTGCACTCGGCCGACCGCGGACCTAACTTTCCAGCGCGGATGTCACGTAGCGCAGGGCAGTGTCGTTGTCCAGACCGAGTCGGCGAATCGCGTTGACGTAATCGGTGGCGGCCCGACCCGCCGCATCCTTGGTCGGATCACCGGAGGAGGCGATGAACGAGCCTTGCCTGCCCCGGGTTTCGACGACACCGTCGGCCTCGAGTTCGCGATAGGCGCGAGCGACGGTGTTCGGCGCGAGACCGAGTTCCGCCGCCAGTGCACGAACCGTCGGTATCTTCGTGCCCGCGGTCAGCTCGCCCGACCGCACGTGCGCGATGATGCCCATCCGCAGCTGCTCGTAGGGCGGCGCGGGCGAATCATGGGTGATGGTGATGTTGAACATGTCTCGCTCACACGTCATCTCGGGACAGTGGACAGGATAAGCAGCGTGGGCCGCCGCGCCCGGAACCCAGTTCGGAACCGGGGATTCGGAGCACCTCGATGCCCGCGGCGGTCAGCCGGGAGTTGGTCATCTCATTGCGTTCGTAGGCGACGACCACGCCTGGGGCGAGCGCCAGGGTGTTGTTGCCGTCGTCCCACTGCTCACGCTCGGCGGTGACGCCGTCGAGCCCGGTGTCGATGACCCGCATCTTGCCGATGCCCATCGCCTCGGCGGCCGCGGGCAGGAACGGGTCGGGACCGCGCATGCTCACCCCACCGCCGTCCCGGACGCCGTAGTCGTCTTCACGGTGAATCGTGAACGCGCACAGCGAGTCCCGCACGGCGGGGTACATCACGATGGCGTCGGTGTCGACCATCGTGCACACCGTGTCCAGATGCATGGTCGCGCGATTCTGCGCGATCGGTACCACCAGCACGGTGTGCGCGAGACCGTCGTCGAACAGACTGCGCGCCAATGCTTCCGCCCCGGCGGGTGAGGTCCGCTCGCCGACGCCGACCGCTACGACACCAGGTCCGAGCAGCAGCACATCGCCGCCCTCGATGGGCGCGGTGTGCGATTCGTAGGCGCGGCGCACCCCGAGGAAGCGGGGATGGAAGGCGTAGATGAGGTCGGTGAGCGAGGTCTCGCGCATCCGGGCGGGCAGGGCGAGCGCGGTGATGGCCACGCGCGGCCCGACCCAGAACGAGGAGTCCCTGGTGAACAGCAGATTCGGTAGCGGATCGATGACGAAATCGCCGCCGTGGTGCATCCGGCGCACCAGCGAGGGCGTGTTGGGGCCGAACGGCAGTTCATCGAAGGTCATGCCTGCCATCAGAATGTCGGCCAGCTCGCGCGCGGGCACGCCGCGCAGGTAGGCGGCCAGTTCGTCGGCGAGCCCGTGCCCGAGCCTGCGCGCATCCACGGCCCCCGAGATGCCCTGGATTCGGGCGGCGCCGCTGACGTCGAGGGTGTCGGCGAGCAGGTCGGCGAGCAGCAGCACCTCGACGCCGCGCTCGCGCAGCACACCGGAGAAGGTGTCGTGTTCCTGCTGGGCCCGCTCCACCCACGGGATGCCGTCGAAGAGCAGTTGATCGTTGTTGCGCGGGGTCAGCCTGCGCAATTCGTCACCGGGCCGGTGCAGCAGCACCGTGCGCAGTGTGCCGACTTCGGACGTGACGGCGAGGCGTCTGCCGGGGTCGCCGGCGCCCCCGCGCTCGTTCCCGTCCGGCTCGCCTGCGTGCCCACCCTGCACAGCCTCTGCTCCCATGATCCGACCGTAGTTCGCCGAGGGCTCGAGGGGATGCAAATGGGGTGTGTCCGATTCCTACCCCAGCACACCCTAACCTGAAGTATTGTTTAGGTGAATGGAGGAGTGTTGATGTCGACAACCGATTGGCGAGCAAAGGAACTGACCCCCGGGCAGCTGTCCGAGCGTAGCGGAGTAGCGGTGTCCGCGTTGCACTTCTATGAACGCGAGGGTCTCATCTCGAGCCGTCGTACCAGCGGAAATCAGCGCAGGTACGCGCGCGAGACGCTGCGACGCGTCGCCTTCATCCGTATTTCGCAGCGCGTCGGCATCCCGCTCAGCGACATCCGCGCCGCGCTGGACAAACTACCGGAAGGCCGCACCCCCACCCGGCGTGACTGGGAGACCCTGTCCACCACCTGGCGGACCGACCTCGACGACCGCATCACCCAGCTGACCCGGCTGCGCGACAACCTCACCGGCTGCATCGGCTGCGGGTGCCTGTCGCTCGGCAGCTGCAGGCTGGTCAACGAACACGATCGGCTCGGCGAGCAGGGACCTGGTGCCAGAGTGCTCGACGTGCAGCTCAACTGCCCGTCGAAGCCAGCAGCCTGCTGAAGCGAGCGCTGACCCTGCGGATGACGAATTCGTAGGGGTAGGCGAATTTCCGCGACCACCAATACCCGAACCGGATATCGAACGAGGTGTAGACCAGGAACCTGTTGCGTTCGATGCCGCGAAGGATCTGCGACGCAACATGTTCCGACTCCACCGCATGCTTGGTGAACGCACCGGCCAGCCGGCGCACCCGCGGGTCGTCCTTGTCGATGCCGACCAGATCGAAGGACTGCACCAGCGGCGTGTTCACCGCGCCGGGCACCACCAGATGCACCGAAATGCCGTGGCGCTCCAGATCGAATCGCAACACCTCGGAGACGCCGCGGATGCCGTACTTGCCCGCGCTGTAGGCGGCATGCCACGGCAGCGCGAGCAGACCCGCCGCCGAGGACACGTTCACCAGCGCCCCGCCCCGCCCCGCCCGCACCATCGGCGGCACGAAGTTCTCGATCACGTGGATCGGGCCCATCAGGTTGACGTCCACCATCTTTCGCCAATGCTGGTGTTCGAGGTTCTCGACGGTGCCCCAGGTCGAGGTGCCGGCAATGTTCATCACGACATCGAGGGTGCCGAACTCCGCGTGCACATCCTTCGCGAACTCGCTGACCGCGTCGTAGTCGGTGATGTCCAACGCCCGTGCCAGGAGCACGACGCCGCCTGCCGCCCCGATGGCCGACACCGTCTCCTCGAGTCCTTCGGCATTGATATCCGTCAGCACCACCTCGGCGCCGTCCGCCGCGGCAGCGAGCGCACTCGCCCTGCCTATGCCGCTGGCGGCGCCCGTCACCAACACCTTGGCGCCCTGCATCGTCCTACGGCCTGCGCGTCCGCGACCAACCATTCGCACCGGTGAACCCCATCTCCCATAGCCCCGAATCAGTCCTCGCAGGGTACTGTGCGCCGCCGATCGGTCCGCAGGATCATCGGTAATTCGCGCCGCCGGCGAAGGCGATCATCGGCCGAGAACTGCGAGCATGCCCGCGACCGCCCGCGGCCAGGTGAATTGCTCGGCCCGGCTGCGCGCGGCCTTCCTGCGCCCCGCGGTCGGCAGTGCCAGCACATCGGTGACCGCTCGGGCGAAATCCGAGGGATGATCGGCGGCCACCGCACCACACTCCGCGGTGACGATATCGGCCAGCGCGGACGATCGGCTGGCGACGACCGGCGTCCCGGCCGCGAGCGCCTCCAACGCGGCGAGGCCGAAAGTCTCGTGCGGGCCGGGCGCCAGCGAAACGTCCGCGGTGGCCAGCAGTTTCGCGACCATCGACCGATCCGAGATGAACCCGGTGAAATGCACCGCCGGTAACCCGCCCGGCAGCACCGGCAGCGCCTTGGCGCGGCGCTCCAGCGCCTCGCGCCGCGGGCCCTCGCCCGCGACGACCAGCCGCACCTCCAGGCCTGCCTTCCGCAGCGCGCCCACCGCCTCGATGCTGCGGTCGACCCGCTTCTCCACCGAGAGCCTGCCGCAGTGCACCAGCAGCGGATGCCCCGGCACGCCGAGATCGGCCCGCAGCGCGTGATCGCGCCGACGCGGACTGAACAGCTCCAGATCGACACCGAGCGGTACCAGTTCGACATTCGACGCACCGACGCGCAGAAACTCCGCGCGCGCGAACTCCGTGGTGCACACCACGATGTCGTACTCCGCGGCGGTCCGCCGGTTGGCCACGTCGGCACAGCGGCGGGCAGCGGGCCCCGGCATGACCTGGCCGAGCAGCCGATCCAGCCGTTCGTGCGAGATCATCACGCTCGCCACCTCGCGCCGCCGCGCCCATCGACCGAATCCGCGCAACGTCAGCCGATCGGACACCTCCAGCACGTCCGGACCTAAGCCGGCCAGCACGTCGGCCACCCGCCGCGGATCTGCCGCCCGGTAGCCGCCGGTCCATGGAATGCCCAAGGCGGGCAAGGTAATCCGCACCGCACCGGTCGGCAGTAGTTCTTCGGCGCGGCGCGGCCCCGGCACGATCAGCACCACCTCGTGTCCCGCTGCCACGTAGCCCTCACCGAGGTGATGCAGTGCGGTGCGCAGCCCACCGGACCGCGGGCCGTAGAAGTTCGCCAGCTGCACGATGCGCACTCCGCCGATCGTGCAGCGGATCGGGACCGGTGCGCCCAACGGCGCATGAACAGCCGTGAAAGAACCGCATAACGGCACAGCCGGACGGATTCCGTCGCCAGTCGCGCCGCGCCGAGCGAAGTCGACCCAGTCGCCGTTGCACCAGACCGAGCGAAGGCAAGGCAGCCGCTTACGGCACTGCCGGACCGAGTCCATCGCTAGTCGCGCCGCGCCGAGCGAAGCCGACCCAGTCGCCATTGCACCAGACCGAGCGAAGGCAAGGCAGCCGCTTACGGCATTGCCGGGCTGAGTCCGTCGAAAGTCGCGCTGGCCGAGCGAAGGCGACGCGGCCGCCATTGCGCCGGGCCGAGTGAAGGCGGGCAGCCGCAGGACCAGCTGAAGCGCAGTGGGTCAGTACTTCGCAGTGCCGCGGCCCGCACGCGGCAGATCGAGGTCCAAGGGGATTCGGCCCATCGCGAGATGTGGCTCGACCTCGTCTGCGGGCATCGGCCGGGCGATCAGAAAGCCTTGCGCCCGATAGCAACCCAAACCGACCAGGGTGCGCGCCGCCACCGGCGTCTCCACGCCCTCCCCGACGACACCGAGGCCGAAGGATCCGGCCAGGCCGATGATGGACTTCACGATCGCGAGGTCGTCGGTGCTCGCGCCGAGGCGCTGCACGAAGCCGCGGTCGATCTTCACCGCGTCGACCGGCAGCGCCTTGAGGTGCGACAAGGAGCTGTAGCCGGTGCCGAAGTCGTCGATGGCGATCTGTACGCCCATCCGCTTGAGTCCACGCAGTGTGACCTGTGTGCGGGCCAGATCCTGTACCACCACATGCTCGGTGATCTCCAGGCACACCGAACTGCCGTCGATGCCGAACAGCCGCAGGATGTCCTCGATGCGCTCCACGAAGTCGAGGCTGACCAGCTGAACCGGCGACACATTGATCCGCATCACCATATTCGCGGCCAGGCCACGCCGCCGCCATTCCGCGAACTGGGCGCACGCCGACCTGATCACCCAGCGGCCGAGTTCGCCCGCCAGATTGGTTGCCTCCGCGACACTGACGAACGCACCGGGCGGCAACAGGCCCCGCGTCGGGTGCAGCCAGCGAACCAAAGCCTCCAATGCGACGATCCGTCCGGTGCGCAGGTCGACCTCGGGCTGATAATGCAGCAGCAACGAGCCGTCGGACACCGCGCCGCGCAGGTTGAGTTCGACATCGTCCTGCAGTTCGAACTGAGCGCGCATGGCATCGGTGAACACCGCGACGCCATTGCCGCCACCCGACTTGGCCGACAGCAGCGCATGATCGGCCCGGCGCAGGACATCGGCGACCGTGGTCTGCCCCGGGATGCCCACCGCGACACCGACACTCGCACCGCGGCTGACCGACTCGCCGCCGACGGTGACCCGCCGCCCGATGAGCTGCTGGATTCTGGTCGCCTCCAGCTCGGCCGCCACCGCGTCCATCGGTTTGGCGGGCACGATCACGAACTCGTCGCCGCCGAGCCGGGCGATCATGTCGTTCGAGTCGAGGTTCTCACGCAGTCGCGAGGACAGCGTGCGGATGAAATTGTCGCCGGCCGTGTGGCCGAGGAAATCGTTGAGCGCCTTGAGTCGATCGAGGTCGAGGAAGAACGCGGCCACCGGGCCGGGACTGCCCGCGTGTAATCGTTCCTCCATGTGCTCGAGCAGCGCACGGCGGTTGGCAAGTCCGGTGAGATCGTCGTGCAGTGCGATGTAGCGCAGCCGCTCCTCGGCGACCACTCGCGCCTGCAGCTGCGCGAACAGCGCGGCAATCGCCTTGAGCACGTTGAGTTCTCTGGTGCTCCAGTCCCGATCGCCCTGTTTGATGAAGCCGAGCACACCGGTCGATTCACCACGCGAAAGCAGCGGGACGGCGGCCATGGCGACCTCCGGGATCCCCGAGGAACGACGGATCGTCTCTTGATAGTCGGCGGATTCCACGGTCGGCCGCACCACGATCGGCTCGGTGGCGTGTTCGAGCTCGCGGAACACCGAATCCGCGCTCTCGAAGTACACGACCTTCAGCGGATCGGGATCCGGGATGTCACCGCGATGCGGCCACTCCGCGATGAGCACGGTGGCTCTTCGCTCGCGATCGGTGTGTCGCAAATAGCTGAAATCGACGTCGAAGTGCTCGACCAATCTGGCCAGCACCCGCTCACTCGCCGCCACCATCGTCGTGGCGTCGACGCCCATCAACTCGGAGGCGACCTGGGTCACCAATGAGTCGAGCGTTCGCCGAGGCACCTTGTCTCCGATCGTGCTAGCTGCGGTTGCCCGCGCCCGGCACTGGAAGCCGCCTGCTGCGGACCGAGGCTGGCGCCGCATAGCTCAGGCGAAGCACCAATGCCATGATCTCATGCCCAGGCACTCCCAGCAGGTCCAGGAAACGGCCCTGAAGTGACGCTAGTGTATCCGCGAAATCCGTGGAAATCGCGATCAGCTCGTCGGGGTGCCGTGCATACAGGAACACCGGAGAGACCGGTTGCACCGCGAGTCCACGCCGTTGCGCCTCGAGCCAGACGCGCTGCATTCCCGCACCTGCACGGGCATAGTCGGTCAGTCCAGGCCCCGAGGCCCCCTTATGGTGGGTGAACGTCACCGCGACGACCGCCGAACTCGACAGCACCCGATCCGCGGTGTGCTCGCCGAGCGCGGCGCCGCCGGACCATTCGCGTAATCGGTCCATCACATCCGCGCGGCGCCCGATCTCGAGCTTCGCGTACTCGTCGGCGGCCAACTCCATACCGCAGACGTCGATTCCGGTGAGCAGATCGTCGCCGGGCCACCGCAGCTCGGCGAACATCTCCTGATGCAGCCGTGGCGTCAGATAGCGGATTCGATCCGATTCGCCGAGCAATTCGGCCGCCGTCGCGAGGTCGGCCCGGTCGGTGATGCTGTGCAGCGTCACGCCCTCGGTAGCGGCGGCCGCGGCGAGGCCGGCGAGCACACCGCCGGTCAACGGCGCACCCGTGCCGAGACGCCGGTTGGTCTCGCGGGCCAGTGCGGCCTGATAGTCGCGGGCCAGCAACGCATCGGTGGCCGTACCGAGACGCAGCACCGCGGTCAGCGCCGTGGGTTCGCTTTCGAGGAATTCGTGTTCGCCGAGCATGCCGTGTACGGCCGCCGCGGCGCGCGCATTGTGCAGCGCGGCACCGATCGCCACCGCGCTGCCCCGATAGCCGATATCGAGGGCCGAGGAGCGCGGGCGGGCGAGATCTATCCGCAGGTCGGGCCCATCGATCCGCAGCGACCACGGCTGGGTGTTACCGCCGGAGGGTGCGCGCTGGGCACATTCGAGCACGCTCAGCAGCGCGGTCCCCGCCGGTGCCGGTTTGCCCGCGACCGCTTGCGGCTCGCACACCAGCTCACCCACCGGCTCCGGCTCGGCCAACGCGTCGAGACCACGCTCCAGATCGATGCGCGTGCGCCCGGACGAAAGTTTCTGTCCGAGCCCGAGTCTGCGCACCGCCGCCGCCACGATGGCCGCGCCGAGCTGTACATCGCTGCCGAGCTGCGGCCATGTGGTGACCGATTCGTCGATCTCCACCAGACTGGCGGCCATCCGCGCCGACAGCTCTTTCGGATCGAGGATCCGCATGACGTGGGGTGCCTTGTCCCTGGTGGACAGCCCGCGCAGGTCGGCGCCCTCGGTGGTGCCGAGCAGTCCGTGGAACGGCGGGCGGCCCGGCTCCAGGTCGTATCGTTCGACATCGAGCAGGCCACGATCGCTGGTGTCCATCAGCAGCGGGATGCGATGCCTGCGCGCGCCCTCACGGACGGCGAACTTGATGTCGAGCGAATCGCATTCCTCGATCACGATCGACAGTCCCGTCAGGAATTCGTCGACGGAGTCTTCGTCGATGCCCGCGGTGCGCACCTCGACCGGCAGATAGGGATCGAGCTCGGCGATCCGGCGCGCGGTCACGATCGACTTGTTCACCCCGATATCGAAGATGCCGCCCGGCACCCGGTTCAGGTTGGACAGCTCGATGTCGTCGAAATCGGCAAGACGCAGCAGGCCACAGGTGCCCTCCATGGCCAGGGTGTAGGCAACCGCATGGCCGACGCTCTGCCCGACGACGCCGATTGTCAAGCCCGCCAGGCGTTTCTGCTCGTCCCTGGTGAGCTTGTTGCGATTGCGGTCCAGCCGGATCGCCCGGTAGGTGCGCTCGCCGGGCAGTCCGACCAGGGTGCGCCGCCACGGGTAGTAGACCCACCGGTCCGGATCCGGATCGTCGAGGGCGGGCCGTGACCGCACCTTGGCCAGCTCGCCATGCAGCACATCCCGCAGGTCGATGATGCGGACCTGGGGTGACTTTCGCAGCTGTAGGAGGATCGGGGCGTCGTCCGGGGCGTTTTCATCGAGAATCAGCGGCCTGTAGTCCGCGACCGGGCCGGGGTCACCGTTCATACCTGCGCCCGTCCTCCGATCCATGGTCACCCGCACGGTGCCCACCGTGCGGCTGTGCATGCCAGGCTTCGAGCGCGGCCTGCTCGAGCGCTATCAATGAAGTCTGCAATTTTGTGGCAAATGACCGATATGTCTGGGTGTCCCACCACACGGGGACCGTGTGATAACGGTCGTCCGGATAGGGGACAGACGGTATCCGATCGGCCACTCGCCCACCACTCGAGCGATAAAGTTCCAGGCTGTGCGAGGCGGTGGTGACGAAGCCGAATCGCGCATCGAGCAGCCAGGTCGCATGCACAACACAGCGGGACAGCGCGGCGGTAAGCGCAGACCGGCGCGGCGCGTTCCGCGCCACCCACACTGCTTTGACCTCGACGACACCCTCCGGTATCCGCTCGGCAATCATCGTGCGCAGTGCGTCCGCACCGGGTCGCCCGGCCCAGGCGCCGAGCGCGTGCACGTCCTCGACCGCCGAGTAGGGCCCCTGCGCCCGCAGGCCCGCGACAACCTCGCCGAAAGGATCCACGGCGGTGCAGAACAATGTTGTCGTACAACCGTTTTCGACTTTGTCGTATTCCAGCGCGTGATCGACATCGTAATGCCGGTAAACCTGCAGCGCACCGCGCAAGTATCGACGCCAGAGCTCGGGATGCGCCTCCGGAGTGGTGACGTGAAAGACATATCCGGAATGCATATCCCGAAAGCGCAACACCTCGGCATCGCGTGTGCCCCCTGGGCCGACTGCGATTGCTTCGACAGTCATGGTGTTCCCTACTCCGTAGCCACCGCGCCCACGCGCGGTCAATCGAGCCGGTCCAGCTCTCACACCCGACAGCCCGCCGGTCGGGTGAGATTGCCTAGGGAAGTATCCGTCATCCGAAAGGAATTGACCAGACGACCGGTTAATCTTCCGAAAACTAATTTCGGCCCCCGAAATCACCGCAGGTCAGGCCGCACCTTTCGAACAAGGAACGGAACGTGGAGACCAGTTGGTACCGAGGTAGCTACCATTCAGCAACTAGACCAGGATCGAGATGAACAACTCCACAGACTCCGGTCCGTGCCAGATCTCGACCTCTTCGCGGTAGGCGCGAGTGATCTCCGCCGAGGCAGTCGCATCGTCGACCTGCGCCCACACGTCCTCGACCGGATCGTGGTAGTCGCCATTCGGCACGAAGCGCGCGTAGACGCCCTTCGGCACCTTGACCAGCACATCACCGACCGGAACCACGTCGGGTGCCGGATATTCGAAGCAGACGACAGCGTTGAAGTTCCCCGCGGGATCCGGCACGTACACGGTGTACATCGGGTGATCGGACCGCTGCTGCTCGCCGGCGCGGTCACGCAGCCGGTCCTTGAGGAACTCGATCAGATCGCTATTGCTCACCTTGAAGCTCGGCCGCACCCGCGGCACCACCAGGCCTGCGTAGATCGCCTCACCACGCACGACAATCGCATAGGTCATCGGGCATCTACCGCCAGGTAGAGGTCGATCTTGTAGGCGTGCGGGTAACACTCGAAGTCCCCGGTATAGGTGCGTTTGATGTAGTTGTGCTCCTCGGCATAGGCGATTTGCGTCCACAGATCGGTCATCACCTGCGGGAAGTTACCGACCGAGGAGAACCGGGCATAGGTGCCGCGCGGCAGCCGCGCGACCAAGTGACCGCGGGTGACGTCGTCGAACGACGCGCATTCGTAGCCGACGATCTGGGTGTTGTACGTGCCGAGCTCACCGGTGTAATCGGTGTACGCGCTGGCCAACGGGCCACCGAGCTCCTGATGTAGCACCGCGGCCCAGGCCGCCTCCAGATCGTGATCACGCAGTTCCCCGAGCGCACGTTTCGGGCTGCGCACTGGCAGCCCGGCAACCCACGTTTCGTCTCGCTCGACGATTTCAAACTGCATGGAAAGACTCTTTCGAGGTGAATCCGGGGGCGATGCCCGCATCCGGTCGGCCAGAAAGGCCATGCTATCAACCCGACCCTCGTGGTCACGATCACACGTCCGGGTCGTTATCCGCAGCTCACGGCCGTACCGACCTGGACACACGTCCTGGATGCAAACCTCTGGTTACTAGAGCCGACCCGCCACTGATTGTGATTGGGTTTCCTTGTGTGCCACACCATCGCCGAGTTGGACACCGTCGTCGCGGACTGCCGCGCCTGCCCGCGGCTTGTCGCCTGGCGCGAACGGGTAGCGAGGGAGAAACGCGCCGCCTTTCGCGAGGAAACCTATTGGGGCCGCCCCGTCCCCGGATTCGGCCCGCCCGACGCCCGGCTGCTGATCGTCGGCCTCGCCCCCGCCGCCCACGGCGGCAACCGGACCGGGCGCATGTTCACCGGCGACCGCAGCGGCGACGTCTTATTCGCCGCTCTGCACGCAGTCGGCCTGGCCAACCAGCCCACTTCCATCCGACGCGACGACGGCCTGCGGCTGACCGGAGTCCGCCTCACCGCGCCCGTGCACTGCGCACCACCGGACAACAAGCCGACGCCGGACGAACGCGACCGGTGCAGTCACTGGCTGCGCACCGAATTGGCACTGCTCGCGCCGACGGTCCGGGCGATCGTCGTGCTCGGAGCGTTCGGCTGGCAGGCGCTGCTGCCCGTGCTCGCCGAGGCCGGGTGGATCGTTCCTCGGCCACGCCCCAAATTCGGCCACAACGCCCGCATCACGCTGGCACCATCCGACGACACTCGCGAACCGTTGCAGCTCTTCGGCTGCTACCACGTCAGCCAGCAGAACACCTTCACAGGACGACTCACTCCCCCCATGCTCGAAGCAGTCCTCGCCGATGCCGCAACCGCGGCCGGCCTGCCTACAGCTGCGCGGCATTGATCGCGTCTCCTCCTACCGAGCCGAATGGCGGTCGTCCAGTGCCGCGACACACCCCGACGGCCGACCGATGCCGGAGCCCACAGCGGGAAGTCGCTCAGGACAACGGATTGCGCAACGTCGACCGAAGCGACAACCGGTGCACGTCGCTGGGCGGATTCACTTGCCTGCGTTGCCGAATGGGCAAGCCGAACAGCATGCGCGCCGACAGCAATGCCAGCCGCAGGTGCCCGGACACGGCCCGCTTGGAGAACGCCACCGACCACACCGTCTCGACAGCGTTCGGGGCAAGGGCGCGATTGCCGAACCGATCCGACAGCCAATCGATGATCACTGGCGCCCCGATGAACTGCAACGGGAGGTGGGTGCTGAGTCGGTCGCGCAGATACCGAACATGCACGCCTGCGGCAACATACCGGTCGACGTGCGCATCGACGTCGGCTACCGCGATGACCTCGTCGTACACCCCTTGCAGTACCAGCAAGGGCATCGCGGGCGCGCGATCGCCGGGCCGGATGTCGGCCAGGATGCGTTGCAGCTCCGGCGCGTCCAGCAGACCGGCCAGACCGCCGGTGCAATGGTCATCGAGATTGCGGCGCGCGAAGCGGTACAGCAGCGGGAATGTCGTCGTCGACTCGGCGGCCGCCATGAGCCGGAGATAGTCGGCATCCAGCCGGGAGCGCAGCAGCCGGTCCAACTCCGGGTAGGCCCGACACAGTCCGGCGGTGAAGACCGCGGCAAACCCGGCGAAGAGTCCGCCGTTCATGCGGACGAACGCCGCCGCGGGATCACCGACCGGCGAACCGGCCACCGCGCCGACGATATCGAGCTCCGGTGCGTACTCGCCCGCCAGCTCCGCCGCCCATGCCGTGGCAAGGCCGCCACCCGAATAACCCCACAGCGCAACCGGAGTCGAGGTGCCGAGGCCGAGCGGTTCGAAGGCGAGCGCGGCCCGAATCCCGTCCAGCGCCCGGTACCCGGGCTCGCGGGCGGCACCGAACTGGCCACCGGTCCCCTCGTGGTCGGGCACCGACACCGCCCAGCCGCTGGCCAATGCGCCCGCGATGAGCGGAAGCTCGAGCTGTGGAATGGCACCGGCGGCCCGCGCCCCGCGCCGGAATGCATACGACGGCAGACATTTCGAGGCGACGGCATCGATCGCGCACTGGAAGGAGACCAGCGGGCGAGCTGCCGTAGGGTCCGCACCCCACGGCAGCAGTACCGTCGTCACTGCCACCTCGGGTGTGTCATCCAGGTCGCAGGTCCGATACAGCAGCTGCCACGCCGAAAT
This sequence comes from Nocardia sp. NBC_01009, assembly GCF_045208035.1. Classification (NCBI taxonomy): domain Bacteria; kingdom Bacillati; phylum Actinomycetota; class Actinomycetes; order Mycobacteriales; family Nocardiaceae; genus Nocardia; species Nocardia sp. NBC_01009. Next base: position 8,372,769 of record NZ_CP108695.1, read on the forward strand.
CTTCTGCGCCACTCGACCGAACAGCGCCAGCTCGACTTCTCGTGCGCGGACCACGGCGCCCGGCCGCAGCTGCCCGATCATTGCCGGCGGCAGGTAGAACGGATCCTCCTCCGGCAACAACGGCGCAGTGGCCGACGGCGTGTGATCGGCGTGGGTCGCGAACGCGGTCGGGTCGGCGGCGACACTCATCAGGGTTGATCCTTTCGAACGGCACGGCACAACATGTGCCGCGACAGCCGGCGCAGGTCGCCGATGAACGAGAGCGCCGCGCCGTCGATGCCGCCGGCTGCCCGTACTCGAGCCTACGAATGCCCGAGAAGGAAAAGAATTGTCAGCGGTCACAATTCGCGCGCCGGGGTTTCTCCTGTCCGTGCAGTGACAGCCTCGTCAGAGACCGCCGCCGCCGCCGAGCATCCAGGGGTTGAACGCGCACTCCAGATCGGGGTGCGCCGCGGGATCGAGTGCGTGCAGCGCAATGGACACCGAGCGGGGCGAATACATCATCGTGAGGTGATCGGACAGATCCTGTTCACACCCGGCCTGCAGCGTGAGGTTGTCCACCGTCGCGTCGGGCCCGGCCCGCAGAAACGTCCAGTCGTAGGGATTGGTGACCTCGTCATAGCGAGAACCGACCACGGTGTAGTCGACGCCGGGAACGGTGTCGCCGTGGGCATTCAAGCGGGTATAGAACGGTGAACCGAAAGCCTGCTGAATATTGGAATGCCCGACGATCGGCTCGTAGAAGCCGAGAATATTGACACCGAGATTATTGATCAGCCTGCCGAGCGTGGCGATACCCATGAGTGAGGTGCCGTGGTGCGTGGCGCCGTAGGTGACGAGTTTGCCCACTTTGCCCTGACCGCCGTCGAACTTCAGATACTGATTCGCCACGGTCCCACCCTGCGAATGCCCGACGATGTCGACCTGCGCCGCGCCCGTCGCCGCCACTATGCGATCGACGAAATCGCTCAGTTGCCGTGCCGAATCCTCCATCGGACCAACCCCATAGCGGCCGGGCAGGATCGGGCCGAGCCCGCCGCCCTCCAGGAGAGTGGAACGCCCGAAATTGAAGGCGAACACACAGAATCCGGCGCGCGCCAGGCGCGCAGACATATAGGAGAAGGTGTCGTAGGCGTTGAGCCAAGTGCCGTGCAACAGCACCACCGGCCGGGGATGCTCGGCCGACGGGGTGCAGTTCCAGCGATTCGCGCCCGGCGGCGCCGAATCGGGATGCAGTAATCCGTAACCGAATGCGGCCAGATACGCCGACATCTCGGGTCCCTCACCGAGGACATCGGTGGCCCGGCTCGTCGCCGATCCCGAACCGCTGCCGGTATCGACGATCGCCTGCGGCTGCCTGCCGTCCGCGGCCGGGGTGAGCCCGGCGCTGATGACCTCCGCGAGAGTCTGTTCCGTCGGCGCGGTCTGTCGGTCCGCGGTGGCCCCGCCGCCGCCGAGCGCCGTCGCGACGGTCATTGCCACGATCACTGCGGCACCGAAGACGGCCCGTCGAGCATTTTGCTTCATTGCAAACATTCCGTTCATTTCCCGTCCAGCATCTCCGCGTTCGGGCTGCGGAGCCCCGCCACCATGTGGCGACGGACCGCGATGCAACCATCGACGAGCGCGAAGACCTCACCGAACGGCGGTTCGAGCAACGGATCCCCATGACCACTTACTGTTTCCTGCGCCACATTCCGGCTTCGGTGTGACTGCGGCCATATTTGTTTCCGCTGCCCAAATCTATGGCCGGCACACCCCCAGCGTCACTGCGCTGCCGAGAGAAGAAACCGCACCGAAACTTGTTGTGTGTGACAAAGTTCCCGTCGATAGGACCGAAGGCTTGCTGCGGTTACTGTCGTTGGAAACAATCGGCTTATGTCCGTCGCTCTCTCACCGGCAAACAGCGAAGCCTCATTGGTCGTTCGGTTGCTGACCAGGTGGCCCCAGATCTCCGAGCGCATGCTCGCCGCTGGGCTGGGTGCGACCCCGCCCGCCGCCGATCTGCCCCCTGGGCATTTCACCGCCGAGGTGCTGCCCGCCATCTATGCCTGCGGCCGCGCGGTCCTGCAGGCCATCGGCGAACAGCGCACTTTCAGCAGGGCCGAGGTCGCGACCTTCGTCGCACCGGTGGTCGAGCGGCATGCGGAGGACCGATTCCCGCTCGCGGTGCTGATCGAGGCCATCCACGGGTCGGCACAATCCGTGCTTGCCGAGGCCGCGGCACTGGCGACACCCGCCGAGACGGCGGATCTTGTGGTCGTCGGCAGCCGCCTACTCGAGCTGCTGATGCACATCAACATCACCGTGGTCGAGACCTACTCCGAGGTCGAACAGTCGATCTACAACGCCGAGCGCGAGGCCCGTCGCGAATTGTGTTCGGCGCTGCTGCGTGGGCTGCCCGCCGAAGAGCTTGCGGCGCGGGCGGATACCGCGCTCACCGACGGCTACACCGTGCTGGCGATCCATATCCACCAGGACCATCGGCTGCCGCAGGACAGTCGCTCGAGCACTGTCGCGAATCTGCTGACCCGACGCCGGATCCGCGTCCTGCAACGCGCTTTGGACGGCCTCACCGGCACCACCGCGCTCGCCACCTTCGACGGCTCGAACGGCATCGCGTTGCTACCGAACGTCTCCGAGTCCGCCGAGCTCGATCACGAGCAATACCACCGGCTCGCCATCGGATTGGCCGCACAGTTCGGCACCGAAGTCACGGTGGCCGAATGCCCTTCGGTCGCACGCAAATCCGTCCCGCAGGCCGCGCACGAGGCCACCGAGATCGCGGAACTCGCCCGCCTGCTCGGCAGGCCGACCGGCGTCTATCGGCTCGACGATCTACTGCTCGAGTTCCAGCTCACCAGACCGGGACCGGCCCGCGCCAGGCTGGCCGAGCGCATTGCTCCGATCCTGCGCAGCCCGCATCTGCTGGAGGCACTGGACGCGCATCTGCGCCACGGCTCCGAACGCAAGGTCGCGGCAGCCGAAATCCACGTGCACCCCAACACTTTCACCTACCGACTGCGACGCATCACCGAGCTCACCGGTCTGGATCCCACCGATCCGAACGACTCCCGCGTGCTCGCGGCGGCCCAGACGATCCACCGTCTGTTCCCGGCAGCCGAAACCGGCAGCCACTGAGCCGGCGTCCCGCGCTCGGGCGGGGGCACCACCAGGCCGCTCAACAGTCGACGACCGCGACCGCGAGGCCGCCGAGCGAGGTCTCCTTGTATTTGTCCAGCATGTCCGCGCCCGTCGCGCGCATCGTCTGGATGACCTTGTCGAGCGACACGTGGTGCACGCCGTCACCGCGAATCGCCATGCGGGCCGCGGTGATCGCCTTGACCGCCGCGACACCGTTGCGTTCGATGCACGGAATCTGCACGAGTCCGCCGATCGGATCGCAGGTGAGACCGAGGTTGTGTTCGATGCCGATCTCGGCGGCATTCTCGATCTGTTCGGGTGTGCCGCCGAGCACGGCCGTGAGTCCGGCTGCCGCCATCGCGCAGGCCGCGCCGACCTCGCCCTGGCACCCGACCTCCGCGCCGGAGATCGAGGCGTTCTCCTTGATCAGCTGCCCGATCGCACCCGCGGTCAACAGGAAATCGATCACGCTGTCGTCGTTCGGACCGGTGACGAACTGCTGAACATAGTGCAGCACAGCGGGAATGATGCCCGCGGCGCCGTTCGTCGGCGCGGTGACGACCCGACCGCCCGCGGCATTCTCCTCGTTGACGGCCATGGCGTACAGCGTGACCCACTCCATCGCTCGTAGCGGGTCGGTGTCGTCGGCTTCGAGGGTCAATCGTTCGTGCAGCGCTGCCGCACGCCGTCGAACGGCGAGTGCGCCCGGCAGCACACCCGCCGTCGAGGTCCCCCGCTGGACGCAGTCCTGCATGACCTTCCAGATCTCGAGCAGGTCGGTCCGGATCCGATCCGGACTGCGCCAGGTCATTTCGTTGGCCAACATCAGCGCACTGATCGACAGCCCGGTAGCGGCGGTGCGGGCAAGCAGCTCCGCGGCCGAGGCGAACGGGTGCCCAACCGTGGTCCTAGTCTCGGCAGGCCGGTCGATCTCGGTTTCGTCCAGCACGAATCCGCCGCCGACGGAGTAGAAGCGACGCTCGACGAGCACCTGACCTTCGGCATCGATGGCGCGGAACATCATGCCGTTGCTGTGGAAGACCGGTCGGATTCGCCAGAGCAGTTCGATGTCCTCGTCGACGGCGAAGCCGATCGGATGCACCCCACCGAGCCGCAGCGTGCCGGTGTCGCGCGCCTCGGACGTGGTGGCGGCCACCACCTCCGGATCGACGGTCTCCGGCCGTTCGCCGGACAACCCGACGACAATCGCCTCGATGCTGCCGTGCCCGCGCCCGGTCGCGCCGAGCGATCCGTAGAGCTCAACCCGAACACCGGCCGTATTGTGCAGCTGACCATCGGTTTTGAGCTGCTCGATGAACCGGGCGGCCGCGCGCATCGGCCCGACCGTGTGCGAGCTCGACGGCCCGATGCCGACCCGGAACAGGTCGAAAATGCTGACCGTCATGCCCGCCCACGCAGACCGGGATACAGCGGGAACCGATCGACCAGCGCACCGACCCGCTCGCCCAACTCCTCGACCGGCTGCGCCGCGCGCAGCGCCGCGGCAATGATGTCGGCGACCTCGGTGAATGCCGCGGTGTCGAAGCCACGTGCGGCCAGCGCCGGGGTGCCGATCCGCAGACCGGAGCTCACCATCGGCGGTCGCGGGTCGAACGGAACAGCGTTGCGGTTCACGGTGATTCCGATCTCGGCGAGCCGATCCTCCGCCTGCTGGCCGTCGAGCTCGGAGTCGCGTAGGTCGACGAGCACCAGGTGCACGTCGGTACCGCCGCTGACCACGCTGATCCCCGCCGCCCGGCAGTCCGCAGCGAGCAGTCGCTCGGCGAGGATCCGCGCACCCGCGAGCGTGCGTTGCTGGCGATCACGGAACGCCGCTTCACCCGCCATTTTGAAGGCGACGGCCTTGGCCGCTATCACATGCTCCAGCGGCCCGCCCTGCTGTCCGGGGAAGACCGCCGAAGCCAGCTTCTTGCCCAATTCCTCGACGGCGAGGATGAATCCACCGCGTGGCCCGCCGAGGGTCTTATGAGTGGTGGAGGTGACGATGTGCGCGTGCGGCACGGGCGAAGGATGCAACCCCGCCGCGACCAGACCGGCGAAGTGCGCCATGTCCACCATCAGGTATGCGCCGACTTCGTCTGCGATGCGCCGGAATTCGGCGAAGTCGAGGTGCCGCGGATAGGCCGACCAGCCTGCCACGATCAGCTTCGGCCGATGCTGCTGTGCAAGCCGTCGCACCTCGTCCATATCGACGAGATGGTCCTCGGCCCGAACATGGTAGGCCGCAACGTCATAGAGCCGCCCGGAGAAATTGATCTTCATGCCATGGGTGAGGTGTCCACCATGATCCAGCGCAAGCCCGAGGATGCCGTCGCCGGGTCGCAATACCGCATGCATCGCCGCGGCGTTGGCCTGGGCTCCCGAGTGCGGCTGGACGTTGACGTATTCCGCGCCGAACAAGGCGCGCAACCGGTCGATCGCGAGTGATTCGATCTCATCGACATGCTCGCACCCGCCGTAATAGCGGCGGCCGGGATAGCCCTCGGCGTATTTGTTGGTGAGCACCGAACCCTGCGCCTGCATCACTGCCAGCGGCGCGTGGTTTTCGGAGGCGATCATTTCCAGACCGCGTTGCTGCCTGTCGATTTCGCGGTCGATAAAATGTGCGACGAGCGGGTCGAATTCGCGCAGCGACGCGTCGAGCTCGGTTCGGACGGCGGTGTTGCTGTTTCGAACGACCTGCAAGCGGTCGCCAGCGGTGACAGGTTCGGCCATGAGGAGCCTTTCGTCGACGCATGCGCGTAGGTGGCTCCTCCCGCTCTGTCCAATGGCCTGAGAGTTTCACGCACTGTGTTGGGACACTGCGCGTTTGCCCCGTCGGCGAGTGCGTGCGCACTGCTTTCCAGAGTTGCCTGTGCGCAGCGGTACTGGGCCTGAGAGATTCCCGGGAGGATTTGCTCCTTCGGCTCCCCACGAAAACCCGTGGAGATCTCCCGCTACGCGTCGAACGGCGATTATTCGATTGCACATCGAGCAACTAGTTTCGTAATACGCAACTGGTGCTCCATATGCAACTAAGTATTGGGCCGCCCCCACCCCTTGTCAACAGGAACACCGATACCGATCACCCCTCCTCACGATTCGCCCGCGTACGACGACCGCAGCAGGCACAGATCGCGAGAGAGGGTACGGATGTGGTCAGCCGAGGTACCCCAGGCGGCGGCTGATATCCGCGGCACTCGCGATGGTCAGCTCGGCGGCGCGAGCGAAACCGTCCGGAGCAAGGCGGTAGGCGGGACCCGAAACACTCAGTGCCGCAATGATTGCACCGTTGCTGTCGTAAACGGGCGCGGCGACGGCGTTCAGCCCGATCTCCAGTTCCTCGCGCACGCTTGCCCAGCCATTGTTCCTGACCTCGACGAGCTCGGCGGCCAGGTCGGCGACCTTGGTGAGGGTGTTGTCGGTGAACGCCTCGAGCTTGGCGCCGACCCGCTTACGCATCTCGCTCGGCTCGAGCCCCGCGAGCAGCACCTTGCCACTGGAGGTGGCGTGCGCCGGGCAGCTCTGCCCCACCCAGGACCGCAGCGCGATCGAGCCGGGTCCCATCGCCTCGACGATATTGATGATCCGATTGCCGTCCAGGACAGCGAGATTGGTCGTCTCACCCGAGGTGATCGCGAGCTCGTTGCACGCGCCCTGGCTCTGCCCGACGAGGTCGACCTGCGCACTGGTGGATCCGGCGAGCCGGACGATGGAGAAGCCGAGCCGATACTTGCCGCGCTCCGAGAGCTGTTCCACGTATCCACGCGATTCCAGCACGGCGACAAGGCGCGAGACGGTAGATTTGTGCACGCCGAGTTCCGCGGCGATCTCCGTGACGCCGGCCTGCCCCAGCTTGGCGATAATCTCCATGACCAGCAGCGCTCGGTCGACGGACTGCACCGCAGCCGTCCGCCCGTTGTCATCGCCGTCTCGAGTTGCCATCTCGAACGCCATTCTAAGTGGTCGTCGCTCCCAAGCTGCCGACACGTCGCTGCACCACGGCGATCTCCCGCAATGCATCGTTGAGCAGACTGCGATTCAGTGGCGAGAGTTCCGACATCGTGATGATGTCGCCGGGACTGTGCCCGGCGGAGAGCTGCTCGACCTGATGGACCATCCGCATGCGCTGCAGCATCACGAAAACCTCGGTGAGGATGGTGGCATCGCGCTCGGGCAGCGCCCCCGCGCTCGCGGCCGCCGCCAACCGCACCGGCGTCGACGCCGTGGTCACGCCCGCCACCAGGCCGCCCCATCGAGCGAGGTTGACGATCGGAGCCAGCGCGTGGCTCTTCAAATCGAATGTCCCCCCGCGCCGGGACAGCACATCGCGCAGCGAGCGCGCCCGCACTCGTCCCGACAATGCGTCGAGCAGCTGCAATCGCAGGGCGTTCGGGTGTTCGGCGCGCATGCTCCGGAAGGCGGCGGGCACCGTGTGCAGCGCTTCCTCGCCCCATACGACGCGCCCGTCGATGAGCAGCGAGGACAGGATCAGGCCCCGATCTTGCAACGGATCCTCGAGCCAGCCCGCGGCCGCCGATGCCCACTGCGAGCGGGAACGGGAAAACTTCGGCCTCGCGGCGATCGCGCCATTGCTGTCCGCCGGCAGGCCGCAGGCATCGAGGATGGCGTGCACTCGCGCGGCGACGGCGCGCAGTTCCGTACTGGCCGAGGACAATTCGTCGGGCCACGACAGCGCGCTGTCGACATCCGACGACGGCATCGCCTCGCGGCGGGCGATACTGCCGAGGGTCAGCCAGGCGAATCCGCCGCCGGTGACTGATTGCCGGTCGCCGGAAGGGGTCGGCCCCGGCGCGTCGCCGATCTCGGCGAGTGCCAGCTCGAGCGCCTTGCGGACCACGGAGTCGATGACGACCGACAAGATGCCGCTGGTCGCCGATGCCTTGGTGCCATTGCGGAACAGGTCGACCACGGTGCCGGTGATCTCGCGGGCGGCGCGCTGCAACTGCGTCGCATCCGCGGCCGCGGCGATCGAACGGCGCAGCACGAAACTCTGCCGGGCCGAGGCCGCGAGCAGGTCGGCGTCCTCGAGCACGCCGAGCACCGCACCGCGCCGCGACAGCACCGGCATGTGCCGCAGACCGCATTCGAGCATCTCCATCAGCACGGTTTCGGCGGTCAGGTCGGCGGTCACCCGGCGGGCCGGAGCGCTCATCACCCGGGAGATCGGCACCTCGACCGACAACCCGGCCGCGACCACCCTGGTTCGCAGATCGCGATCGGTGAAGATGCCGAATTCGCCCTGCGGCAATCGGATCAGCACATAGGACACACGCTGTTCGGTCATTCGCACGACGGCATCGCGCACGCTGGTCTCCGGCGCGACGAAAACTGCCGCACCGGAGACGAGTTCGCCGACCGGTCGGCTGCCGAGCACCGGCGCCATCGGAGTTCGATCGCCGGACGCCGTCTTCCAGGCCGAGGAAGCGAGGAACGCCAGGCCGTCGGGTTGGGCGAACTGAGCCCGCACCAAGGCTCCGGGCAACCGAATCAGCAGGCTCGATTCGACCGCCCGCGCCACGAAGTCGGCGCTGCCGCCCGTCAGCAGCGGAACGTAGCCGAAGATTCCGCCAGGCTCGAGGGCATCGATCGGTGCGCCGTCGCCGCTGCCCTGCAGGGTGACGCGGCCGGTCCACAGCATCCAGATGTCGTCGGGGACCTGGGCCGAATAGTCCATGATCACCGCGCCCGCGGCGAACGCGTGCAGCGAAGAAGCCGCCGCGAGCTGGTCCAGCTCGGGCGGCGTCATCGATTGGAACGGCGCGTGATCGGCGAGAAATGCCGCTAGCTCACCCTCCTTCGGCACCTCGCACTCAGGTTTTCCGTAGGAGGTCCGCGCATTTCTCTGCCATGGTCATGACAGTAATGTTGGGGTTCACCGCGGGCAATTTCGGCATCGCGGAGGCGTCGACGACCCGTAATCGGGACACGCCCTTCACCCGCAGTTCCGGATCGAGCACCGCCATCGGATCGTCGGCCGCCCCCATCCGCGCGGTGGCCGCCGGGTGGTAGACGGTGTTGTGCGTGGCGCGGATGTAGTCGAGCAGTTCGTCGTCGGTCGTGGCGTCCGGGCCCGGTGCGAGTTCCCTGGCGATCCAGTTCCGCAGCGGTGTCTGCTCGGCGATCTTGCGGGCCAGCCGGACGCCGGCGAGCATGGTGCGTTCGTCGTGTCCTTCCGGATCGGTGAAGTACCTCGGGTCGACCTTGGGGCGGTCCCGGAAGTCGCGGCTGCGCAGCCGGACCGTGCCGCGGGAACGGCCCTGCGTGACATTGGGCGTCAAGCAGAAACCGTTGTCGGTGGTCGGGTAGCCCTGACGCAGGGTGTTCATGTCGAACGGCACGCTGCCGTAGTGCATCATCACATCCGGCAGCCGCAAGGTCTCGTTGGTGGTGGCGAACAGTCCGATCTCCCACCATTGCGTCGAAGTGGTGACCATCGGCCGCGCGGCCTCCCAGAACACCAGGCCTTCGACATGGTCGTCCAGGTTCGAACCGACGCCGGGAGCGTCGACCAGCACCGGAACACCGACTTCGCGCAGATGCTCGGCGGGCCCGATCCCGGACAGCATCAACAACTTCGGCGTATCGATGGCTCCAGCGGTGACAATCACCTCGCGCCGGGCCGACACCGTGTCGTACCCGGTGAGATCCGGGCGCTGATACCGCACACCGGTGGCGTTGCGGGCGTCGTCGAACAGGATCTCGCTGACCCAACACCCGGTGCGCACAAAGAGATTGGGTCGCGAGTCGAGCACCGGGTGCAGGTAGGCGTGCGAAGACGACATCCTGATGTTGTCCTCGTCGGAATTGATCTGGAACCAGCCCGCGCCGTTGCGCACCGTTGTGCCGCGGTTGAATTCGACCGTCGGCAAGCCGACCAGCGCGGCGGCTTCGAGCACCGCCGCACCACACGGGTCGACGGGCGGGACGTCGCGCAACCGGACCGGACCGCTGCGGCCGTGCTCCTCGCCCGGCGCGTCATTGTTCTCCACCCGCGCGACGTAGGGCAGCACTTCGGCCGCGCTCCAGCCCTTCGCGCCCATCGCGGCCCATTCGTCCAGGCCCTCGGCCGGCGGCCAGAACGCGATACACGAGTTGTGCGAGGAACATCCGCCGAGCACCTTCGCCCTTGCGTGACGCAGAAAGCTGTTGCCACGCTCCTGCGGTTCGACCGGATAGTCCCAGTCGTACCCGGAATCGAGCAGATACATCCACTCCGAGAGCTCGAGGATATTGCGGTCGCCGACGTCGGAGGGTCCCGCCTCCAGCAGGCACACCGACACGTCCGGATCTTCGCTGAGCCGGGCGGCCAGTACACATCCCGCGGTGCCGCCGCCCGCGATCACATAGTCGAATACGTTGTCAGACATCGGAATCCGCCTTCGTCACCGCTGCCGCATGGGAGGCAAGGGTCCCGATGCTCTTGCGGCCCTTTGCCCAGTACCAGAGCAGCCCGGCGCCGAGGATCGCACCGATGTAGACGAACGCGCCCCAGGTGTTGTACCAGGGTGTGCCGTACACCGCCTCGCGCGGCCAGGCCAGGTTCAACGCCATCCCGATGCCCCACACAACGGCGACGATATTGACGATCAGGCCCCATCGGCCCATCGAAAAGTAGCCGCCGGCCTGCAGATCCTTCGGCGGCCACTGCCCCTGCAGCCGCTTCTTCAGCATCGGCCCCGTCACCATCAGGTAGGCCAGGTAGATCATGATGATGGCGATCGAGGTCAGCACCGTGAAGATCTTCGGCTGGCCGATATTGATCACCAGGATCAGCGCGGCGAGCACGCCGATCAGCACGGCGGGCACCACCGGGGTCTGGGTCTTCGGGTGCACACGGGCGAGCTTCTCGCCGAAGGGCAGCGCGTTGTCGCGAGCCATGGCGAAGGTCAACCGGATAGCGGCGGTGTGCACGGCCAGCGAACACACCGTCACCGCGACCACGATGCAACACAGGAAGATGGTGCCGAGCGGGCCCCACATCACCTGTTCGACGATGTACTGCAGGCCGCCGCTGGAGCTGCCGATCTGCGGGTCGTCGAGATCGGGAGCCGCCATCACCGCGAACACCAGGATCGCGCCGCCGATCACGAACGAGGCGAGAACCGCGCGCAGGATGGCCTTCGGTGCGGTGCGCCGCGGCTCCACCGTCTCCTCACCGAGCGAGCTCGCGGTGTCGAAGCCGTACATCACATAGCCGGAGGCGAGCGAGGCCACCAGGAACGCACCCAGGTAACCGCCCGACTCCCCGGCGCCGTAGCCGTGCGTGGAGAAGAACACCTGCGGGCCACGAGTCCAGTTGGCCGCCAAGATGATGGCGATCAATACGGCCGCGATGAGTTCGATGAACACGCCCGCGCTGTTGATCATGGACATGAGCCGGACGCCGAGCGCGTTGACGGCGGTGGTGAACACGATCATTATCGTGCCGAGCACCACGGCATTGGTGGCGTAGTCGTATTGACCGCTGCCGTCACCGATCAGCTGGAAGCCGCTCCACAGTCGTGGCAAGTTCAACTGAAGGGCGAGCACCACCGCGGACAGTGTCACGATCGACGCGGTCAGCATCAGCCAACCCGAGGACCACCCGACGATTCTGCTGCCGAGCGCCTTGGACCAGTTGTACACCGAGCCCGCGACCGGATACTTCGCGGCCAGCTCCATGAAACACAGTGCGACAGCGAGCTGACCGACGAAAACCAAAGGCCACGACCATAGATAGGCGGGACCTGCGGTGCCGAACCCGAAATAGAACAGCTGGAATGTACCGGTGAGAATCGAAATGTAGCTGACGCCTGCCGCGAAGCTGGCGAATTTTCCGATACTCCGGTCGAGGGATTCCTTGTAGCCGAAATCCTCCATCCCATTGTCATCGGACACACTGTGTTCCTTGACTACCATTGCTACCGTGCCTTTCGCGGTGCTGGCCGGTACGGGCTGTCCGGCCGAGATCGAAACTTGGATCAGACGCCCTGGAACCACTCCGCCGGCTTCGGTGCCGTGTTGTGCCAAATGTGTTTGATTTCCTGATATTCGGCCAATCCGGTCGGGCCGAGTTCGCGTCCGTTGCCGGACTTCTTGAACCCGCCCCATTCCGCGGCCGCCGTGTAATAGCCGAAGTCGTTGAGCCAGACCGTGCCGTGCCGCAGCGCGCGCACCATGCGTTCGCCGCGCGCCGGGTCGGCGGTGCGCACGCCGCCCGCGAGGCCGTACTCGGTGTCGTTGCCGAGCCGAATCGCCTCGGCCTCGGTGCTGAAGCGCTCGACGGTAAGGATCGGGCCGAACGTCTCCTCCTGGACGATCCGCATCGATCGGTCACAGTTGTCGAAGATGGTCGGCAGAAAGAAACTGCCTGCGGCCAGCGCCGGGTCGCTGGGCCGGACGCCGCCGGTCACCAGTTTCGCGCCCTCGGAAATGCCCAGCTCGACGTAGGCTTCCACCTTTGCTCGGTGCTGTTCGGAGACCAGTGGGCCGGTCTCGCTGGCCGGATCGAGGCCGTCGCCGACCCGAATCCGCTCGGCCCTTCGGGCCAGTTCGGCGACGAAGTCGTCGGCGATGGATTCCTCGACGATGAGCCGCGTGCCCGCCGAGCAGACCTGGCCGGAATGCAGGAACACCCCGGTCAGCACCTGGTCGACCGAGCTCTCCCAGTCGGCGTCGGCGAACACGATGTGCGGGTTCTTGCCGCCGAGTTCCACCGCGACCTTCGTGACATGTTGGGCGGCGACCTCGGAGATCGTCCGCCCCGTCGCGAGGCCACCGGTGAACGAGATGAAATCGACGTCCGCGTTGTCGGTCAGTGCCGCGCCGAGCACCGCGCCGCTGCCCTGCACCAGGTTCAGCACCCCCGCCGGCACGCCGGCCTCCTCGGCCAGGCGGGCGAAGGCGATGGTGCTGAGCGGGGTCACCTCGCTGGGTTTGGCGACCATCGTGCAGCCGGCAGCCAGCGCGGGCGCGATCTTCCACGACATCTGCAGCAGCGGATAGTTCCACGGCGCGATCAGCACACACACGCCGATCGGCTCGCGAACCACGCGGCTGATCACCGTCGGATCACCGACGTCGATCAGCCGGTCGGCCTGGATCTCGACCAGTCCCGCGTAATAGCGGAACACCGAGATCACATCGTCGATGTCGATCCGGCTTTCCACCAGCGTCTTGCCGGTGTCGACCGTCTCGAGGCGGGCCAGCTGCTCCTTATCGCGTTCGAGCAGATCCGCGATCCGCAGCAGCAGCGCCGCGCGTTCGGTGACCGGTGTGGCGACCCAGGCCCCGTCATCGAAGGCGGCGCGCGCGGCCGCCACCGCTCTGCGTGCGTCCTCGGGTGTGGCCTCGTCCACCTCGGCCACCACCGAGCCGTCGGCCGGGTTGACGATCTGCCTCGTGCCGCCATCGGAGGCACGCGTCCACGCGCCGTCGATGAGCAGGTCCGGTTCACCGTTCATGTCATGTCACCTCATATCGCCGATGCGGGCGAGCAACCACTCGTGGAATTCCGCAATGTGGTGCTCGGCGGGAACGAGCACCCCGCCGTCCCGGTAGGCACGCGAGGACATCGTGGGCTGGGTTCGCTCACATGCCGCGAAATCCTGTTCATTGACGCGATGGAACAGCTCGACCGAGCGCGACACATCGCGACCTGCGGCAACAACGTCACCGGTGTAGAGCCAGTCGCATTCGACGAGGGTCCGGTCCGCGGCCAGCGGGTACATCCTATGGAAGATGATGTGGTCCGGGACCAAGTTGACGAAGACAGTCGGTCGAATCGTGATCGCGTAATACCTGCGGTCCTGCTCCGCGGTGACTCCGGGCAGGCGGTCGAACCCGGCCGAACCGTCGACGGTGAACCCCTCGACCTCCGGACCGAACTCGGCGCCGTGGCCGACGAAGACCTGAGCGGCCAGACCGTCGGCGAACTCGGGCAGCACCTCGGTGAGCTCGGGGTGGATGGTCGCGCAGTGGTAGCACTCCATGAAGTTCTCGACGATGAGCTTCCAATTCGCGGCGACGTCGTAGACCACGCGGCGACCGACCTGCAGGGTGTCGATGTCGTAAGCGTCGATCGCGGCCTCAGTACCGAGCCGTTCGGTGACCGCACCGATCACGTCGGTCTCGAACGACGGCGGCTCGTCGGCCAAACAGACCCAGGCATAACCGAGCCATTCCCGCAGCGCGACCGGCACCAGGCCGTAGGCGACCCGGTCGATGTCTTCGCCCCCGGCGTCCTTGAGTGCGGCCATATTGGGTGCGGCGACGAGCTTGCCGTCCAGCCCGTAGGTCCAGGCGTGGTACGGGCAGCGCAGGTTGCGGCGCACCTGCCCCTCGTCCTCGGTGCACAGCATCGCGCCGCGGTGGCGGCAGATGTTGAGGAAGGCGCGCAGCGCACCATCGCGGCCGCGCACGATCAGCACGCTCTCCCTGCCGACCTGGACTTTCTTGAATTGGCCGGGATCGGCGAGGTCGGCGGATCGGACCGCGCAGAACCACATCTTTTCGAAGAGATGTTCCTGCTCGGCCGCGAAGATCGAATCCTCGACGTACCACTTGCCACCGAGGGTCGGGATCAGCGCCGGGGTCTGCACCGGCATATCCGCGGTCGGCCCACCCGTCTCCGGACCGCCACCCCCCAAGGAATCGCTACGCGATGCTGTTGTCATAGGTCACCAACCTTTGCGGGTCGAAAAGTGTGATGGGGTGTGCGGTTTTCGCATCGATGGCCAGGTCCGCGAGGATCTCACCGACCACAGGGACGAACTTGAAGCCGTGGCCGGAGAAACCGCATGCGACGGTCACGCGCGCGGTGTCGGGATGGCGCGCGATCACGAAGTGCTGGTCGGGGGTGTTGGAGTACATGCAGGTCGCGGTGTGCACGCAGGGACCGTCCAATGCGGGAATCAGTTCGGCGACGCGGTCGCGCATCTCCGTGATCTCGTGCGGGTGCACGACGCGGTCGATGGTGTCGGGGGTGCACTCGATGCCCTTGCGGAAGAATGCCGTCTTCACCCCGCCCGCGGGTCCGTCGATGGCGGGGAACCCGTAGATCTGCTGACCGGAGCTGTTCTCGCTGATATAGATCGGCTGGTCTTCGAAGGCGGCTGTCCCGCCGATCGGGTCGAGCCAGTACAGCACTTGTCGTTCGATGGTGATCGGGATGCCGAACTGCGCCAGCAGTTCCGGAGCCCAGGCGCCGGGACAGATGACGAGCTGGTCGGCGCGGTAGGTGGCCCGCGCGGTCGTCACCGTGACGCCGGAGCCGGTCTCCGCCCAGCCGAGCACCTCCTCACCGAACGAGAGCGTTGCTCCCGCGCGCAGCGCGAGATCAATGTGCGCCTGCACCGTCAGCTCCGGGCGCGCGAATCCGGCCTTGTCCTCGTAGACCGCGATATCGCCGGAGTCCGGGGTGAAATTCGGATATCTGCGCCGAATCTCGGCAGCGTCGAGCACTTCGTGCGGCAGCGACCATTCGCGGCTCGCGCGCAGGCTGCCCGCCACCGTCAGGCAGTCGGGTGGGCCGAGGAACAGGCCGCCGGTGAGGCGGAAGACCTCGCGCTCGCTATCTGCGGCGAGCTGCTCCCACAGTTCGTACGAACGCAGCAGCAGCGGCACGTACGCGGGATCCTCGAAATAGGACTGCCGGATGATCCTGGAACCGCCGTGGCTCGAGCCCTTATTGTGCGCGGGCGTGAACTTCTCCAGCCCGAGCACCCGCTGCCCGCGGGCGGCGAGGTGATAGGCGGCGGCGCTGCCCATCCCGCCGAGTCCGATAACGATGACGTCGTAACCGTCTGTCGTAGTAGCCATTTCGCTACCTCCTGATCCGGGACATTTCGGGGTCGACCACCGGCTCAGGGTGCACGACGGCGGTGTAGCGGGTGCCGAGATACTCGACCTCGACCACGGTGCCGGGGCCGAGGGCCGCGGGCAGCCACGCGTAGGCGATGCTGCGGCCGATCGTGGCGGAATAGGCCGCGCTGGTGATGTAGCCCGCGCAGGCGCCGCGCACATAGACCGGCTCTTTGCCGAGCACGACCATCGTGGGACTGTCGAATACAATGCTGCGCAGGATCTTCGCCGGTGGGTCCGCCTTCTCGAGGGCGGCTTTGCCGACGAAATCGGGCTTGTTCATGCGCACCGCGAAATCGACGCCCGCGGCGGCGGGCAGATGTTCGGTGGTCATATCGGTTCCCCAGCCGCGGTAGCCCTTTTCGATGCGCAGACTGTTGAACGCAATCCGGCCGGCCGCGATCACGTCGTGCGCCTGCCCGGCCGACCACAGCAGATCCCAGAGGGCCCTTCCGTATTCGGCGGTGGTGTAGATCTCCCAGCCGAGCTCGCCGACGTAGGAGACGCGCATCATCGTGACGGGTATGGCGCCGAGATAGGTCTGCAACGCACGGAAGTACTTGAAGGCCTGATGGGAGAGATCGTCGGAGCACAAGGGCTGCACCAGATCTCGCGCTGCTGGACCCCACAACCCGATACAGCAGGTGCCGCCGGTGATATCACGAAGCGTCACCGACCCATCGGCGGGCAGATTGCGCGTGAACCAGTCGAAATCGAGCGGTCCGTTCGCGCCGACCTGGAATTGCTGCGGCGCGAGCCTGGCCACCGTGAGGTCGCTGCGGATGCCGCCGTTCTCGTCGAGCAGCAGCGTGTAGGTGACCGAGCCGACGCTCTTGTCCAGATTGTTCGTCGTGAGCCGCTGCAACAGTTCCAGCGCGCCGGGGCCCGCGATGTCGTAGCGGGTCAGCGGCGTCATGTCGTACATCGCCACCCGCTGCCTGGTCCAGTGCGCTTCCGCGATGGAGATCGGCGACCAGAAATTGCTCGACCACTCATCACGCTCGGGGAAGGTCACGCCGTCGTCGCGAAGGCGCTGCACCAGTTTGGCATTGGCCTCGTACCAGGCGGGGCGCTCCCAGCTGCCGCCCTCGAAGAAGTAGGCGCCGAGTTGCAGTTGACGGGCATAGAACGGGCTGGTCCGCAGTCCGCGCAGCGCGGTTCGATGCTGGTGTGGATGGATGATGTCGTACACCTCGACGAACGCCTGTGAACTCGTCTCCATGATGAAGCGGTCACTGCGGGCCACCTCCTCGAAGCGGTACAGGTCGCACTCGTGCACGTCGGTCTGCGGTGCGCCTTCGATGATCCACTCGGCCATCGCCTTGGCCACGCCCGCGGAGTGGGTAACCCACACGGCCTCGGCGACCCAGAAACCGGCCAGTTCCCGATGCTCGCCCATGATCGAGAAGCCGTCGGGGGTGAAGGAGAAGATCCCGTTGAAACCCTCCTCCACCTTCGAATCACCCAGCGCGGGAAGCAGTTCCATGGATTCGTGCCATGCCGGCGCGAAGTCCTCGTCGGTGAACGACAGCATGGAGGGCATCGCCGTGCCCGCCGTCACGGCAGTCAGCGTGGACATGTCCACCGGCATGGGCTTGTGCCCGTAGTAGCCGATGCCGATCCGATCCACGTGCTCACGGAAGTAGAGGTCCTGGTCCTGATGCCGCAGGATCGGCAGACTCGCCTCACCGTGTTCGGTGTTGCGGCCCTCGAGTGCGTCGATCCGACCGGTCTTGGCGTATTGATGCGCCATCGGAACCAGCGGCACCACGAGGCCGACCTGCTTGGCCACTTCGGCGCCCCAGAATCCGGCCGCGCAGATGACAATGTCGGCTTCGATGACACCGTCGGCGGTTTCCACCCCGGCCACCCGGCCGCCACGTGCCACGATGCCGAGCACTTCCTGGTGCGGTCGGAATACCGCGCCGCGGGCTGTCGCGAGTCGCGCCTGCGCCTCCGCGGCACGCAGCGCTTTCGCCAAACCGTCTGTCGGAGTGTGGAATCCGCCGATGATTCGGTCGACATCGAGCAGTGGGTGCAGCGCGACGCACTCGACGGGGTCGAGTAGGCGACCTTCGATTCCCCAGGACTGCGCCCAGCCGGCTTTGCGGTGTAGGTCCTGCCAGCGCTGTGGGGTGGTGGCCACTTCGAGCCCGCCGACCGGGTTGAACGCCCAGCCGTCCGGATGATCGAGCGCCAGAAACTTTTCGGTTGTGTATCGCGCAAACTCCGTCATTGTTTTGGACGAGTTCGTCTGGAACACCAATCCCGGCGCGTGTGAGGTGGATCCGCCGGTAACGAACAGCGGACCTTTCTCCAGCACCGTGACATCGGTCCAACCGCGTGAAGTTATTTCATCGGCGAGCGATGTCCCGACGATTCCGGCTCCGATGATGACAACTTTCGGGTGAGCCAAGGCATGCCTCCGATGTTGCTTACTGCGCAACGCAATCGCATTACGCAACAAATGGTCAACCCGATTCGGGCGCGTGTCAACCGCTGGAAACCAATCGTTCATAAATTGGCTTACGGGTTGACGACGACCGAAAACCGGCCCACACTGTTGCGTACTGCGATCACTGTTGCGCTATCAGCAACTTGGAGGGCTCATGGAATCGACTGTGCAGCGACCGGCGACATCCACGACGGACCTGTTCGTCGCGCATCTGACAGACCTGCCGGTCGGCGAAGTCGCGACAGTGCAACCGGACGGCGGCACCCCGATCGCCGTATTCCACACGGAGGACGGCTTTTTCGCGATCGATGACACCTGCACCCACCAGGACGCCTCACTGGCGGACGGCTGGGTGGAGAACTGCACGGTCGAATGCCCGCTGCACGAATCCTGCTTCGACCTCCGCACCGGCGCGGCCTCCGGGCCACCGGCGAAGATCCCCGTCCGCACCTATGCGGTGCGCGTGGTCGACGGCGATGTCATGGTCGCCGCGGTGCCGTCATGAGCGAGCGGACCATGTCAGCGGGCGGTGCGTATTGCGGGCGGTGCGTATTCCGAAGTCGAGCGTCAGCGACGAGGGGTTGTGGACGAGCGAAACCAGCAAACCAGGCCACCACAGGCAGTGCACACGAAGTCGAGCGTCAGCGACGAGGGGTCGTGGACGAGCGAAACCAGCAAACCAGGCCACCACAGACAGTGCACACGAAGTCGAGCGTCAGCGACGAGGGGTCGTGGACGAGCGAAACCAGCAAACCAGGCCACCACAGACAGTGCACACGAAGTCGAGCGTCAGCGACGAGGGGTCGTGGACGAGCGAAACCAGCAAACCAGGCCACCACAGACAGTGCACACGAAGTCGAGCGCCAGCGAGAGGCAGTCGTGAACGAGCGAAGCCGACAAACCAGGCCACAGCGGGCTGTGCCTACGGAGTCGAGCATCAACGAGGCGGACTCGTGAGCAGCGCGGGCTCGGTGGTGGTCGTCGGCGCATCGCTGGCGGGGTTCTCCCTGGTGAACGCCCTGCGCGAGCACGGCCACGATGGCAGCATCACGGTCGTCGGCGACGAAGCGCATCTGCCTTACGATCGGCCGCCGCTATCCAAGGAGTTTCTCCGCGAGGATGTCGACCTCGCGTTGGGCGACGAATCCGCGACCGGCGCACGCTGGCTGCTCGGGCGGCGCGCGGTCGGGATCGGCGTGACCGCAGCCGGACCCGGAGTCACGCTCGACGACGGCACCCGGCTCGCCGGAGACTCGCTCGTACTTGCCACCGGCGCACGCGCCCGAGCCCTTCCCGGCGTCGGGGCGCTGCGGGGCGTGCACACCTTGCGCACGATCGACGACGCGCACGCGATCCGCCGTTCGCTGCGCGCTGCGCGCACGTTGACCGTTGTCGGCGCCGGTCTGATCGGCTCCGAAATCGCTTCCACCGCAGCTGCTATGGGAATTGCGGTCACCATTGTCGAGTTGTGCCACGATCCGCTCACCGCGGTATTCGGTCCACATATCGGACCATTGTGCGCATCTTTGCACAACGCGAACGGCGTCCGATTACTGACCGGTGTCGCTGTCGACCGATTCCTCGGCGACGAGCACGTGAATGCGGTGCAATTGACCGATGGAACCGTACTGTCGGCCGATGCCGTGGTGATCGGAATCGGCGCCGTGCCCAACACCGAATGGGCCGCGGACTCGGATGTGCAGATCGACAATGGTTTCGTCACCGATTCGCAGTGCCGTACTTCGATACCCGGCGTGTACGCCATCGGCGACTGCGCCCGCAGCTACGACGAAACAGCCGGCGCTCATCACCGTTCCGAGCACTGGACCAATGCGACGGTCCAGGCGCGTATTGCGGCGGCGGCGATTCTCGGCGCACCGCAGCGCCCTCCCGCCGCGCCGTATTTCTGGTCGCGGCAGTATGGACGAATGCTGCAGTTCGCGGGTGCTTGCCGACCGACCGACGAGGTCCGCTTCGTCGACGGCGACCCGTCGACGCGGTCGCTGACCGCCCTCTACGAGCGCGATGGCGCGCCGGTGGCGGTGTTCGCCATCGATAACCCTCGCCTGTTCACCAGATATCGCAAGCAGATCGAGCGGCTCACCCCGATCCCAACTCCGTAGGAGGTTTTCGTGTCCGAAACCGTGCGTGGCGTCATCGCCCGTAGCAAAGGTGCGCCGGTCGAAATCGTCGATGTCGTGATCCCCGATCCGGGCCCGCACGACGTCATCGTGCGTATCCAGTCCTGCGGGGTGTGCCACACCGACCTGCACTACCGCGAAGGCGGCATCAACGACGAATACCCGTTCCTGCTCGGACACGAGGCCGCGGGCATCGTCGAAACCGTCGGCGACGCGGTCACCCACGTCGTCGCGGGCGATTTCGTCATCCTCAACTGGCGTGCGGTCTGCGGCGAGTGTCGCGCATGCAAGCGCGGTCGCCCCTGGTATTGCTTCGCCAGCCACAATGCGAGCAAGAAGATGACCCTCGCCGACGGCACCGAACTCTCCCCTGCCCTCGGCATCGGCGCTTTCGCCGACAAGACCCTCGTCCACGAAGGCCAGTGCACCAAGGTCGATCCCGACGCCGATCCTGCGGTCGCGGGCCTGCTCGGCTGCGGCGTGATGGCGGGCATCGGCGCCGCCATGAATACCGGCAATGTCTCGCGCGGTGACACCGTCGCGGTCATCGGCTGCGGTGGCGTCGGCGATGCCGCGATCGCCGGTGCTCGGCTTGCGGGCGCGAAGACGATCATCGCGATCGACCGTGATCCGCGAAAGCTCGCGTGGGCCACCGACTTCGGCGCGACCCACACGATCAACGCCAGCACCGACGACGTGGTGGCCAAGATTCAGGAACTCACCGAGGGGTTCGGCGCGGATGTCGTCATCGACGCGGTCGGCAGGCCCGAAACCTGGAAGCAGGCCTTCTACGGCCGCGACCTGGCGGGCACGGTGGTGCTGGTCGGCGTCCCGACTCCCGATATGACCCTCGACATGCCGCTGATCGATCTGTTCTCCCGCGGCGGTGCGTTGAAGTCCTCCTGGTACGGCGACTGTCTGCCCGAACGCGACTTCCCGGTGCTCATCGACCTCTACCACCAGGGCAGGCTTCCGCTGGAGCGGTTCGTCACCGAACGCATCGCGCTCGACGAGGTGGAGAAGGCCTTCGATGCGATGCACGCCGGTGCGGTGCTGCGCTCGGTGGTCGTCCTGTGAGGGTCCGCATCGATCGGGTGGTCACCTCGGGCACCTTCGCGTTGGACGGCGGCACCTGGGACGTCGACAACAATGTCTGGCTGATCGGCAACGACGACGAGGTCCTCGTCATCGACGCCGCGCACAATGCCGACGCCATCATCGACGCGGTCGGGGACCGCAACGTCGTCGCGGTGCTGTGCACGCACGGCCACAACGACCACGTCACCGTCGCACCCGAACTGAGCAAACGGCTCGACGCCCCGGTCCTGCTGCACCCCGGCGACGACCCGCTCTGGCGCATGACCCACCCGGACGTGAACTACCGTTCGCTGGCCGACCTGCCCCGAATCACCGTGGCAGGCACCGACATCGACATCCTGCACACACCAGGCCACTCCCCCGGCTCGGTATCCCTGCACCTACCCGAGGCCGCCGCCCTCTTCACCGGCGACACCCTGTTCTCCGGCGGCCCCGGTGCAACCGGCCGATCGTTCTCCGACTTCGACACCATCATCGATTCGATCCGCAACCGCCTCCTGACCCTCCCCGAAGAAACCGTCGTCCACACCGGGCACGGCGACACCACCACCATCGGCGCCGAAAAACCCGCCC
Source organism: Nocardia sp. NBC_01009 (assembly GCF_045208035.1). Taxonomy (NCBI): domain Bacteria; kingdom Bacillati; phylum Actinomycetota; class Actinomycetes; order Mycobacteriales; family Nocardiaceae; genus Nocardia; species Nocardia sp. NBC_01009. The sequence goes on from NZ_CP108695.1 coordinate 8,395,044, forward strand.
TCGCCGACTGGATCGCCAGAGGCCACTGACAAGGTCCCGGCAAGTGGCACATGGCCGCGGCAAACGCCGAGAACATCCCGCTGCCATGTGCCACTCGGCGAGGACAGCCTGATCCCGCTCGAGCACTACGGCGGGTGCAGTATGGGCCGTAGGGAATCGAGCGGGCGAGGGTTGTTGCGTCGGTGACGTGCTCCGGGGTCTGACTGTTCGAGAGGTTTTGCCTACCAGGGGTTTACCGGGGCAGTGCTGGGCACGTCTGGTGGGCTACCCCGACTTACCCTCCCGCAGTCAGGTCCGCGGTCCACCCTTCCCAGGGCAGCAGACCTCGTTCTGTGCGTGCTGATCTAGGGTCGAAAGCATGGAAACACTGGACCTCGACGAGTCGGAGCGCGTCGCGGCACTGTTGGACGCCGAGGCCAAAGCGACGGCCCTGTTCGACGAGGTCGTCGCTCGCAGCATCATCACCCCCGGCGCCACCGAGTCCGAAGTCAGCGACGCCGTGCGTGACCTGGCCAACGAGATGTTCGGCACGCGCAGGTTCTGGCACAAACGCATTGTGCGATCGGGAATCAACACTCTCGAGCCCTATGCCTCGAAACCGCCGAATCTCGTCATCGAGTCCGATGACATCTGCTTCCTGGACTTCGGGCCGATCTTCGCCGAGTGGGAAGCCGACTTCGGCCGCACCTTTGTCCTCGGCGACGATCCCGCCAAGCTGGCGCTGCGTGACGCATTGGAGCCACTGTGGCAGCAGGGACGTGACTACTTCGACGCCACCCCCGACATCACCGGCGAGCAGCTCTACGCCTGGGTCGTCGATCGTGCGACCGAGCAGGGCTGGGAATTCTCGGCCCCGATCGCAGGCCATCTCGTCGGGGAGTTCCCGCACAAGCAGATCTCCGGCACCGACATCACCACCTACGTCGCCCCTGACTCCACCGCCCCGATGCGACGCCTCGACCCCACCGGCCGCGCATGCCACTGGATCTTGGAAATCCACCTCATCGACCGCGAACGCAATATCGGCGGTTTCTTCGAGCAGCTATTGGACGTGCGTCCGCTCGATCAGTAAACACTCGGCGCGTTGGACATCCGCCCGCTCGATCGGTAGATACTCGGCGCGTTGGACGCGCGCTCTCCCAACCAGTAGCAACAGTCTCCTTCGGACTCGCTCGCGAGCACGCCGGAGGCCCGTAGTTTCGGGCCGGCTGGTGCCGTGCCGATTCGGCAATATCCGCCGACGCCACGCTCCCTGTGAACCTGGGACCAGCGTCCTGTCCGCGCAACACCGTTGACAGCAGGTGGATGCCGCCGGGGCCCTCGGCCCTGCGGGCAGAGCAAAGCCCTGTTCGGCGGTCGGAAGCTGGAAAATCGCGCCCGGCGCACCTGAAATTCGCAGCCTTCCGCGTCGCAACTGACTCGCTGGGTTCGGAAAGGTCGGGCAGCTGATCGACACCGGCTGGAGTTCCCACTCAGCCGCCAGCGCGCTGCGTATGCTCACCTCCATGCGACTGAGCACGCGCAACCAGCTCGATGGAACCGTCCTCTCGGTCACCCGAGGCGAAGCGATGGCCGTCGTGCGGATCCAGCTGACCGGCGGAGACGAGATCACCTCCTCGATCACCAGGGATGCCGTCGAGGACCTCGGACTCGCCGAAGGCAAACCGGTCAAGGTTCTCATCAAGTCGACCGAAGTCTCGCTGGGCGTCGAGTAGAGCAGGGCGAGGTTTCCCGCCGAAGCGATGCGGCCTCGGCGGTAGTCGCCCGTTGGTTCTGGTCGCGAATCCGGTCAGCAGCTGATCGCGCGACACCACCCGTTGCAGACATCGCACTGGTGGTTGCCGACCCATGAGGCACCACACTGCATCCAGCGAGTGGTGCCGAGATCGGCTGTCTTCATCTGCTCTCCCGTCTGGATATAACGAGTAGTCGGTTACAGATCTTTCGGTAATTGAGTGATTCTGGGCCTGCGCCGACACCTCGAGCTCCACAACGACGTCGACCCGCTGTCTACCGGCCTCGAACATCTCCACCGATCGCATACGGCGCTCCCGCAGAGCGTCGAAATCCCGACGAGCAGCCGGCCGCTTTCGCCCCCTTCCGCTCACCCGACAACGGCACTCGCCCAGACACTCCGGGATTGTCCTGCACCGCATCACAACCCACCTGCAACGACGCACCGAATTACCGAAGGGGGACTGTCAGTGATCTGGACAGACCATGCGGCTGGTTGCGCAGTCCATCGCAGGAGCACCACGCCCGACCTGGGTGAAGAACGTTGTGCTGAAACACGTTTGGGGATTGCGCCGCAGAACCCTTGATATGCAGTTGTATACTGCCGGGCGGAACGCAGGTACGTCGGAGGGGGCGAAACAAGGTCAGGATTCTGCGAATTGTCCTGCGTCCCAAACTGATCCGTTCGACACGCGCGTGGATCGGTAGCCGAGCTCACGGCTCGACAGCACCTGCGGATCCGGGACAACCCGCCGTTCAAGGGTTGGTGTCATCAACCCGTTGATCCGCTCGTCCGCTGAGTAATTGCGCGGTGTCGTCCGGGTTGCCAGGCTTTGCGTGATCAGTCGAGTCGCCGGAACATGTGGAAGGACAATACATTTTGCGTTTTCAACGCTGCTTCTGTGCGCAATCCGCGGGCTGCAGTCGTCGGGCGTCCGGAGGACTGTCGTGGCTCAGCTGATCGACTTCTCGGCGGCACTTATCGAGCCCGCCGACATCAGGGCCGCCGGTTTCGCCGGAGTGGTCGGATACTTCTCCGAGTCGCGTCCAGGTACCAACTTCGGTGCCAAGCGGCTACGCCGTGACTACTGTGATCGGCTGCGCGATGCGGGACTGGAGATCGTCACCAACTATCAATACGGCAAGGGCGAGACCGCGGACTGGCGCGGCGGCTACGACGGCGGTGCCCGGCACGCGGAAACCGCACTGCGCCTGCACTTCGAGGCCGGCGGGCCCGGCTATCGTCCGCTGTATGCCCCGGTTGACGACAACCCGAGCCTGGAGGACTGGACCAACCTCATCGCCCCGTTCCTGCGCGGCTGGGCGTCGGTTGTCGGCCTCGAATGGACAGGCGTCTACTGCAACGCCCGCTGCATCGATTGGGCGCTGGAAGATGGTGTGGCGCGGTGGTTCTGGCAGCACAACTGGTCCGGTGATCCGTCCATCAATGGAGATCATCCGCAGGCACATCTGCATCAGATCGAGATCGACCAGCGCCAGGTGGATGGCGTCGGCGTCGATGTGAACGAGGCTCTGAAGGACGACTACGGACAGTGGTCGGCTGCTCGGCAACCAGGAGGGGACACAACATGACCATGACATCGCCGATGAACAAGGAAGAAGATCAGACCAGCGTCAGCCCGAACTGCGAATCCCGCAACGGCGCGCCGATCCTCTGGTTCCTGCTGCACACGCAGGAGGGAGACGGCGACGCCCAGTCGCTGGCGAACTACCTGCAGAACCCTAACTCCGGGGTGTCCTATCACTACACGGTCGACAACTCCGGCATGGTGATCGACGTGGTGGATACGGATCTGGCGTCGTGGTCGGTGCTCAGCGGCAACCCGCAATCGATCAACCTTTGTTTCGCAGGCTCGCGGGTCGCGTGGACCCGCGACGAATGGTTCTCGAATATGCAGCGCGGCATCGACTGTGCAGTCTGGATCGCGGTGCAGGACTGCCGCAAGTACCGGATTCCCATCCGCACCATCACACCGGAAGAGCTCGGGAACGACCAGGCCGGGATAGCCGATCACAATGCCTACACGATCGGTAAGCACAACGGTTCGCACACCGACGTGGGCTCGAACTTCCCGTGGGACTATCTGAACTCCAAACTGAACGAGTATTCCGGCTCCTGACAGGGCTGGATCGCCACGCAACGACACTGGCTGCGCGCCGAGCAGCTGCCCGGCTACGCCTACGACCTCAACCCTATCGAACAGGTCTGGGGCAATATCAAGTCCAGGCAGCTGGCCAACCTGTGCCCCGACACCCTCGACAAGGCACAGGCGGCCGCCGAAGCCGGCCTCGACCGCGTCGGTGGCGACTACGACCTGTGCTTCAACTTCCTCACCCATACCGGGCTATCACTGTGACCACATGTCACCCAATTACCGAAAGATCTTTTAACCGTGCCGAACGCACCCAGACTGACGGACCATGAGCATTCGGAGCGGCCGGGGGCTCTCCCGTGCGCAGGGAGGTAGCCGTGAACGCACTGGTTATCGTCCTGGTATGCCTCGGCTATCTCCTCATCATCATGATCACCAACCGCGGCGTGATAGCCGGACCGCGCAAACGCTTACTGCTGACTCAGGTGGATCTGGCGCGGGAGCGCGCAACGATCATCGGGGCTCGATCCAGCCGCGATGAGGCGACAGAAGTCGCGCGCGCGACGATCGATGCGGCCATCGACAAACTGAGTGGCCCGACAACGGCTCAGCGGCGATCGCCCGGCAGCTGGATGCGTAGGCGGCTCGCATGGCTCTTCGATGCGCCGCTCACCCAGCTCGCCGCCGATCTGCAACATTTGAATGCGGTGAACCGGCGGTTCGTGCAACTAGTCCCGGAACCCGACCTCATGACCTACGGCGCACAGATCATCGCCCGGTTGCAGGTGCTCGACGACAAGGAGGCGGGGCGATTAGGGCGACAATTACACGAGGCCGCCACGCCGAACAGCAAACGGATCGTCATCGAGCGCGCCCATGAGCTCGTGCACGAGCGCGAAGATGCCCGGCTCGTCACCGAATTCGACCATCAACGCGTATCGCTCTGGCTCGCGCTCGTCGGCCTCGACGGTGTCATCGCAATCGGGATAGTGCTCGGCCACGAGGTGACGATGTTGATGGGTGCGCTCGGCGGGTTCCTGGCCCCCACGGTCAGCTCGCTGACCAACCGAAATACGCCGTCCTCGTGGGGAGTTCGGGTGCTGAGTCCGGTCGGCGGCGCGCTGACCGCGGTGGGCGGCCTACTGCTGGTCGCCCTGTTGTCCGATCCACGGGTCAATCTGCTCGGGTCGATCTTCCGTGACGTGTGGGAGATGCCGACTACGCCGATTGCCCTCGCGCTCGCATTGCTCTTCGGTTTCTCGGGCAGGCTCTTCTCCAGCATGGCGATTCGCGCGTCATCGCAGCTGGGCGCGAAGTCAGACGACGGCTAGGTTCTCTGTCGTCCAGACCATTCGTTCGCCGGGCTCGCCTTCATGCTGCGGCAAACCCGATCGAGTGTGGTCGCCACGACCCCTCGTTCGTGACGTCCCACTCGTCCCCCGCTTGATCCGGTGGCTCCTTCTTTTCGTCGAGCACCTCATCGATATCGGCGTCGGCGTAGCGCGGCGTCGACTCCCGAAGTCGGTCGATAGCCCGGCATCGCAGGCCGATCGACCGACGACCCGGCCGATGTGCCGGTTACAGGTCGTGGCAGCTCCCCGTAGCGACCCTGCCCAGAGTCGACAGCCCCTCTGCACCTCATGGAAGCTGCTGTAGCCGAACGTGTCTGGTGACGATGCGATGGATAAGTCGCGCCGCCGTGCGCGCCGTGCGATTGTCGATGTCGAATTCCGGATTGAGCTCGGCCACGTCGCATACCGCGAGTTTCCCGCTTGCGGTGAGCAGGTCGGCGACGAGTTGGATCGTCTCCAGCGGCACACCGAAAGCGGCCGGGGCGCTGACACCGGGCGCTACTGCGGCCGGCAGCACATCGAGGTCGATGGTGAGGTAGACGAGATCGACTCTGCCGAGGAAGTCCTGCACGAAATCCTGTACGGCGGTGAGGTTTCCGGTACCGCATTCATCGTCGAACAGGTAGCGGACGCCGAGGCGGTCGGCGGTGTCGAACAGCGCCGCCGTATTACTCGGCTGGCTGATGCCGACCACCGCGTATTCGACGGAAGTGCCCGCCGCGCTCGCCGCATCGAAGATCTGCCGGAACGGCGTGCCCGAGCTGGGGATCTCATCGGATCGGAGATCGAAATGGGCGTCGAGATTGAGGATTCCGATGCGCGGGTGCACAGTCAGCAGTGCCGAATCGGCCAGACCTAGATAGGTGCCCAAGGCCACCTCGTGGCCGCCGCCGAGCACCACAGGGAAGTGGCCGGCATCGAGGGTGGCGCGCACCATCGAACCCAGTTCCCGCTGGCCCGCGTCCAAGTCGTCGTCGACCGGCACGGTGCCCGCATCGAAGGCACGGATCGGGGTGGCGAGCGCCATCGACGCCAACGCCTGCCGCAGCGCACGTGGTCCCGCGGCAGCACCGCGGCGACCCTTGTTCCGGTGCACGCCCTCATCGCTGGCGAAGCCGATGAATACGCAGGAGGCCAGCTTGGACTGCGCGGCATACGGTTCCACCACGTGATGCCAGCGCAGATGCTCCACACCACTGCCGTCGTCACGCCCGGTCCACGGCTCGAAAGCAGTCGCCACCGGAATGGGTAGCACCATGGTCTCCTTATCGGTAAAGCTCATCGATCAGCGGTATAGCCCGAAACACCGGCCCGCCAAACCTGTTGGATCAGTGGCACTCCCGGCCGATAGGCAAGGTGCAGATAGGACGGTGCGGCCAAGGCAATCGCATCCGCCAGCGCACCCGGCCGCAGAACGCCGATGTCGTCACGTCGCAGCGCCCGCGCCCCGCCCGCGGTCGCGGCCCACACCGCTTCCTCGGGTGTCATGTGCATGTCCCGCACCGCGATGGCAATGCAGAACGGCAGGCTGGTGGTGTACGAAGTGCCCGGATTGCAGTCGGCTCCGAGCGCGACGGTGACTCCGGCGTCGATGAGCGCCCGGGCATCCGGGTATTTGTTGCGGGTCGAAAAGTCCGCGCCGGGAAGCAGAGTCGCCACCGTCGAGCTCTGGGCCAGCGCGTCGATGTCCGCTGCGGTGACATAGGTGACGTGATCGACGGACGCGGCGCCCACCTCCACCGCGAGCGCGACGCCGGGGCCGGTCTGCAATTGGTTGCCGTGCACACGCGGCACGAGCCCCTTCGCCATACCCGCCGTGAGCACCTCGTACGCCTGATCGCGATCGAATGCGCCCCGCTCACAGAACACATCGATCCACTTGGCGTGCGGCGCACACACATCGATCATCTCGTCGCAGACCATGCGCACGTAGTCATCGGCGCGGCCCGCGTACTCCGGCGGTGGCACATGCGCGGCGAGCAGGGTGACTTCATCGGTGAACTCGGCCGCGATCTTGGCGCTGCGCAGTTCGCTCTCCACCGACTGCCCGTAGCCCGTCTTGATTTCGACGGTCGTGCTACCCCCACGCAGCGATTCGTTCATCAACCGGCGAGTGTTGGCGCGCAACTCGTCGTCGGTGGCGGCCCTGGTCGCCGCGATCGTGTTGCGGATGCCGCCCGCCGCATAGGGCGTTCCCGACATCCGCGCCCCGAACTCCTCGGCGCGATCACCGGCGAAGACCAGGTGCGAATGGCTCTCGACAAAGCCCGGCAACACTGCGCGGCCACCGAGATCGTGTCCGCGGTCGGCGCTCGGCGCAGCGCTGGACAGACCCACCCACGCGACGACGCCCTCGTCGAAAACGATGGCGGCATCACGGATTATGCCGAGCGGACCGGCACCGAGGTCGGGATCGTTCGTGACGAGGGTGCCAATGCCGGTGAGGACTGTGGATCCCATGGCGCTGAGCACATCGGAGCGCATGGCGCTCATGCCTCGGCCATCGGCACGCGCACGCCGCGCTCCCTGGCGACATTGTTGGCATGCTCATAGCCCGCGTCGGCATGCCGGATCACGCCCATACCGGGATCATTGGTGAGGACCCTTGTCAGCTTTTCGGCGGCGAGGTCGGTGCCGTCCGCGATGCACACCTGTCCGGCGTGGATCGAACGCCCCATGCCGACGCCACCGCCATGGTGGATCGACACCCAGGACGCACCGGATGCCGTGTTCACCAGGGCATTCAGCAACGGCCAGTCCGCGATCGCGTCGGAACCGTCTGCCATCGACTCGGTTTCGCGATACGGCGAGGCCACCGACCCCGAATCCAGGTGGTCGCGCCCGATGGCGATCGGCGCGGACAGCTCGCCGGAGGCCACCATCTCGTTGAACTTCAACCCGGCGAGGTGACGTTCGCCGTATCCGAGCCAGCAGATACGAGCGGGCAGACCTTCGAAAGCCACCTTCTCCCCTGCCATTTCGATCCAACGGCGCAGATGCTCGTTGTCCGGGAACAGTTCCACGATCGCTTTGTCCGTGGCGGCGATGTCCTTCGGATCGCCCGACAGCGCCGCCCATCGGAACGGGCCGAGCCCCTCTTCGAACAGTGGACGGATGTAGGCGGGCACGAAGCCAGGGAAGTCGAAAGCCCGGTCGTATCCGGCCTTTCGGGCTTCGTCACGGATCGAATTGCCGTAGTCGAAGACCTCTGCGCCGCGATCGAGGAAGCCGACCATCGCCCGCACCTGGGCGGCCATCGCCGCGCGGGCGTCGTCGGTGAACTTGGCCGGATCCTTCTCGGCCATCGCCTTCATATCGGCGAGGTCCATGCCGATCGGCAGGTACGCCAGCGGGTCGTGCGCGGAGGTCTGATCGGTCACGATATCGATGGGCGCCGCCATCTTGAGCAGCTGCGGAAACACTTCCGCCGCATTGCCTTCGAGGCCGATGGACAGCGGTCGCTTCGCATCACGCGCCGCGACGGCCAGGCGCAACGCGTCCTCGAGGTCGACGGCCTTGGTGTCGAGATACTTGTGGGCGATCCTGCGGTCGATGCGGGTCACATCGCAATCGATGCAGATCGCGACGCCACCGTTCATCGTGACAGCGAGCGGCTGCGCGCCGCCCATGCCACCGAGTCCCGCGGTCAAAGTGATCGTGCCCGCCAGCGTGCCGTCGCTGTTCGGCAAACGACCCGATGCCGCCAGCTTCCGTGCGACGGCGCCGAAGGTTTCGTAGGTTCCCTGCAAGATGCCCTGGGTTCCGATGTAGATCCAGGAGCCTGCGGTCATCTGCCCGTACATGGTCAGGCCGAGTTCCTCCAGGCGGCGGAATTCTTCCCAGTTCGCCCAGTCGCCAACCAGATTCGAGTTCGCGATGAGCACCCGAGGCGCCCATTCGTTGGTGCGGAAGACACCGACCGGCTTGCCCGACTGCACCAGCATGGTCTCGTCCGACTTCAAGGTCTTCAGCGTGCGGACCATCGCATCGAAGGCCTCCCACGTCCGTGCGGCCTTGCCGGTGCCACCGTAGACGACCAGCTCGTCCGGGTGCTCGGCTACGTCGGGATCCAGGTTGTTCATCAACATGCGCAGCGCGCCCTCTTGCTGCCAGCCGAGCGTGGTGAGTTCGCTGCCGCGCGGTGCGGACACGCGGCGCGCGCCGGAGGTAGCCGGGGGGTGTGCGGTCATCGAATGCTCCTTGTGGTCGCTGGATCGGCGGGATAGATCATCGAGGCGGGCGGATTGCTGGTGCGCCGCGCGAGTGGGTAGTAGAGGGCTGCGGTGACGACGATGCCGACGATCCAAGAAATGTCCGCGCCGCCCAGCTGTTCGGTAATCGGTCCGGTGTAGAGCTTCTGGGCGAGGAACGGGATCTGGGCCAGCACGCCGATCACGTAGCACGCGAGGGCGGTGCTGTTCCAGCGGCCGTAGCGCGCGTCGGGATCGTAGAGCGCGGGGATGTCCACCTTCTCTTTCGAGATCAGGTAGTAGTCGGTGAGGTTGATGGCGCTCCACGGCGTGAAGACCATGAGCAGCACCAGTACGAAGTTCTTGAAGTTGTTGAGGAAGTCGGCGCTGGCACCGACCGCGACGACGACCGACACCGCGGTGAAGCCCACGATGTACGCGGTGCGGGCGGCACTGGAAATCTTGGTCTGGCCGTTGAACGCGGTCACCGTGGTCAGGATCGACATGAAGCCGCCGTAGGCGTTGAGGCAGTTGACGGTCAGCTTGCCGACCAGCACCACCAGGTAGATCAGCGTCGCGACGACGGCGGGCCCGGCGAGTTTGCCGACGAATCCCACTTGGTCGCCGAGGAACGCCTTGCCTGCGACCGCCGCCACCAGTGCGCCGAAGGTCATCGCCCACTGCGATCCGATGACGCTGCCCGCGAAGGTCGACCAGAACGTCGCGCGGGCGCTGGTGGTGCGCGGCAGGTAGCGGGAGTAATCCGCCACGTAGGGCCCGAAGGTCAGCTGCCAACCCGCGCCGAGGGAGATCGCGAGCAGGAAGGTGGCGATGTCGAAGCCCTTGACGCCCACCACGGCCGATACGTCGTATTCGGTGAACAACCGGATCGCCAGGTAGGTGAAGCCGATGATGCCCATGACCGTGGCGATGCGTCCGACGACGTGAATGAGCTTGTATCCCGTCACCGCCACGAATGCGGTGAGTGCGCCGAAAATGACGATGCCGACGGTCGGGCTATCGATGTGCAGGATCTTGTTGACAGCCTGGCCCGCGAGCACGCTGCCGGTGGCGGCGAAACCGAGATACATCAGCACCACCAGCAGCAGCGGAAGCACCGCGCCGAACACACCGAACTGCGCGCGGCTGGAAATCATCTGCGGGAGTCCGAGCCTCGGGCCCTGTGCGGAATGCAGCGCCATCACCGCGCCACCGAGGACATTGCCGATCAGCAGGCCGAGGATCGCCCAGATGGCATCCGCACCGAACACGACGGCCAACGCGCCGTCGACGATCGCAGTGATCTGCATGTTGGCGCCGAACCAGAGGGTGAACTGGCTGAACGGGGAGCCATACCGTTCGTCGTCGGGGATGACGTCGATGGTGCGACGCTCCGGCGCGAGGACGACTTCGGATGGTTCGTCGATAGTCATAGGCCTGATCTCTTTCCCGCGAGTCCGGCTGGTGCGAGGTGATGCGGCTGGGCCACCATCTCGTACGCACTGTGCGCTGGCTCACGTTTTCCCGTGAACAGGATGTATAGTCCTGTATAGACAACCTCATGTCAAGCGCTGTCGGACAAGCGCCGACCACATGGGATGATCAGCGTGCAGTCAACGGATAGGGGTTCGAATCGTGGCGATCGTCGACGCAGAGCTTGCTGCGTTGTACAACGACGCGGGAACCGAATCGGCTCCTGCCTACGAGCGCGTGAAGAATCTCGTTGTCGCACAGATCAATTCGGGCCACTGGTCCGAAGGTGACCAGCTGCCCTCGGAGAACCAGCTCGTCGCCGCACTCGGCCTGTCACGCATGACCATCAACCGCGCACTGCGCGAACTCACCGCCGACGGACTCATCGTGCGCATGATGGGCGTCGGCACCTTCGTCGCCCCGCCGAAGACCGCATCCCCCCTCTTCGAGGTGAAGAACATCGCCGACGAGATCCAACGGCGCGGCCACCGCCACCGCACCGAGGTGATCTATGTGCGCGAGGAACACGCCGACACAGCCAACCCGGTGATCCAGGATCTGATGCGCGGCAAGGTCTTCCACTCGCTGATGGTGCATTTCGAAGACGACACACCGATTCAGGTCGAAGACAGATACGTCAGCCCGAGCGAAGCCCCCGGCTACCTCGACCAGGATTTCACGCGGAAAACGCCGAACAACTATCTGAGCGAAGTCGCGCCGCTGGAGCGCGGGGAGCACATTGTCGAAGCAGTACTCGGCAGTGCGGACGAATGCCGACTCCTTCGAATCAAGCGGTCCGAACCTTGCCTATTGATTCGTCGGCGGACGTGGTCGGCGCGGGGATTGGTCAGCGCAGCGCGGCTGGTCCACCCGGGATCGCGAAACCGCTTGGAAGGCACCTTCACTGGTCAATGAGCCGCAAGTAGCGCGGCATCGAACCACCGGATAACCGCAGCCAGGACCTGCGGCCGGAGACATATCTTCTGCCACGCGCGAGTGGGAACAGCGAGAGGACAAGGACACCGCTCCGAGCCGGGCAACACCGACGAGGCCCCCACTGACACTCCGCGCCAACCTCCTACCCCACGCACCGGGCACGCGCTCCTGAATGGCGGTACGCACACCTTGATGTATGCCGATACGGGGTGCGTACCGTCGAAAAGGAGTGCGTACCCATTGCAGTAGCGCCTCGGTGGACGAATCGGCTCAGCTCTTGGCGAGTGCTTCGCCGCGGATCCACTGGAGCAAGGTGGGGTTGTCGACGGTCGTGATGACGCCGACGGCGGTGCGGAGGTAGCGGTCGCCGTCCAGCAGGGACAGCATGCTCGCCGCCAGGTCCGCACGGGCGGTGAACCTGCCATCGGCGTGGCCCTCGACGACGGTGTAGTCGGTGACCGACGGCAGGTGGTAGAGCCCGCTCGGGCGCACGATCGTCCAGTCCAGATCGCTGGCGCGGACCAGCGTTTCCATCCGCCGCATGTCGTCGTACAGCGTCTTACCCAGCACCCGCGTCACGTATGGCAGTAGTACTCGGTTGAACAGGAACCCGCCATCGGAGTACGGGTGCGGGTCGACCCCGCTCGAGCTGACCACGGCAAGCCGACGCACCCGATGCCGTTGCATCGCGGCGACAATATTGGCCACACCACGCGAATAGGTGCTGATCGGTTCCTTCCCAGCGGGCACCCCGAGCGCCGACAGCACCGCATCCTGCTCCGCCACTACGGCGTCGACCGCCACCGGATCGAGCACATCGGCACCGACTACCTCGAGCCGATCATGGTGCAGCGGAAACGAATCCGGCTGCCGGGTGACCGCGGCGACCTGATGTCCGGCGGCGAGTGCCTGGCCGGTGAGCAGGCGGCCGGTGGGACCGTTGGCTCCGAAGACTGCGATACGCATGACGATTGTCCTTCCCTGGTTGCGAAGCCTTTGCGGTGTTGTTCATCAGAGGCTGGATACGCCCGCGCGGGCGGTGGAGAACGCGCTGTGGGAACCCATTTCCTTGAGCACGACCGCGCTTCGACCGGCGAGATAGGACCGCCGGACGGTGTCGTCGGCATGGGTGAACTGGGCGACCGCGTCCTTCCTGCCCAGAGAGATGCCCCGGTTCCAGTAGGGGAAGGAGTGCGGTTTGGGTGTGCGCCCCTTGAGCAGCCGGGTGAAGTTGTCGGCCGCGTGAATGGCCTGCGGTAGGGCGGTGTAGCAGGCGAAACGAGCTCCGGGCACGGCTGCGCAGTCGCCCACCGCGAAGATCCGCTCGTCGCTGACGCTGCGCAGGAATTCGTCGACGACCACGCGACCACGCGCATCGACCTGGAGGCCGCTGCGCGCCGCGAGGTCGGGAACGTCGGCCACAATCGCCCACAGGGTCAGATCGGAGGTGAATGACGCTCCCGATCGCAGGTGGACGACACCGCCGAATTGCCCTGCGCCCGAGGATACTTCGGTCACCCCGTCATCGACGATGTCGACGCTCAGCCGCTCCAGTCCGGCGCGGACCCGCAGCTGCGCTCCCTCGGCAAAGCCCCCGCCCACCGAGGACCCGACCAGCCGCACCCGCACATCCGGCCTGGCCTCAGCGATCTCGGCCGCCGTCTCGATGCCCGTCGCACCGCCTCCGACGACCGTGACCTGCCCGCCCGCGGGAAGCGCCGCCAGCGCCGCGCGAGCTTGTTGCGCACCTTCCCACGTGCCCACCGGGACCGCGCCCGGCATCGGCACCACTGTGCTGCCCACGGCCAGGAAGGCGTAGTCGAAGTCGATTCTCTCGCCGTCGGTGAGGGCGACGGTGCCGTCGCCGATCTTGTCGACAGTGCCGAGCCGCGCCGTGATCCCCGCACGCAGGACCTCCGTGAGGGGTGTCGCCACCGAGGCTGTCCCGGCGATCTGCTGGTGCAGCCTTACCCGCTCCACGAAGTCCGGGCGCGGGTTGATCACCGCGATCTCGGCACCCTTCACCTTCTTGGCCACCCGGTTCGCCACGAGCGTGCCCGAGTAGCCGCTGCCCACTACTACAACCTGCATGTCAGCCTCCTGTCTGGTGTAACTCGACGAACACAAGACGCTGGTGACCACACCCCCGTGACAGTTCGGCCACGTGACGTGCGCCACCGATCGCAGGTGTCACAAAGCGGGCCCGACCGGCGTCTGGTGTGTGACACAGTCGAGAGCAAACAGGCAGGAGTCGGCTATGAGCGAGCGAACAACGGACACGGCGCCGCTACCTCATGACCGCTCGGATCCCGCCACCGAGGCGTTCATCGCCCACCGCAACCTGCTGTTCACCGTCGCCTACGAGATGCTCGGCTCGGCCGCCGACGCCGAAGACGTCCTGCAGGAGACCTGGCTACGGTGGGCGGGCGTCGACCTCGACACCGTGCAGGATCAGCGTGCCTACCTGGTCCGGATCACCACCCGCCAGTCGCTGAGCCGACTGCGTGTCCTCGACCGGCGCAAGGAGTCCTACGTCGGCCCCTGGCTGCCCGAGCCACTGCTCACCGCCCCCGACGTAGCCGAGGACATCGAGCTGGCCGACAGCGTCTCGATGGCAATGCTGCTCGTGCTCGAAACACTCGCACCGACCGAGCGAGCGATATTCGTGCTCCGCGAAGTATTCGACCTGGCCTACAACGACATCGCCGAAGCCGTCGACAAGACCCCCGCCGCGGTCCGCCAGATCGCCCACCGAGCACGGGCACACGTCGCCGCGCGCCGACCGCGCGGAATCGTTTCCGCGGCCGAGACCCGAGACGCACTCGAAGCGTTTCAACGAGCGGTCGAAACCGGCGATCTACAGCGCCTGCTCGAGATCCTCGCACCCGACGTCGTCGCCCTGAACGACGGTGGCGGAATCAAGCAGGCCCTACCGCGGCCCATCGTCGGGGCCGACCAAGTGGCTCGACTGTTCGCCATCTACTGGAACACGATCGGCGCCGTGGCGACACTGCAACCGACACAGGTCAATGGATACCCGGCGCTGATCATCCGGCTCGACGGCGAGCTCGACAGCGTGATGGCGGTGCGCATCGACGCCGGACTCATCAGCGGGATCTACTCTGTGCGCAATCCTCAGAAGCTGTCGCATATGCAACGCGAAACCTCGCTGCACCGTTGAGTCCGGAACTCCGCGGAATCAATCGGTCTCGGCTGCGGCACGCGACCGACGTCACGGTCCTCGAGCCGGTAGCTGTCGCCGTTCCGGGAGATGGCTGTGGCGTGGTGGACCCGCTGGCAGTCAGGAAATTCTCAGTCATAGAAGAACAGCTCGAGGTCCTCTATGGACCCTGGGCCAATGAAAAAGCCTTCGGCCAAGGCGATCTCGCGTTCGGGTGGCGTCAGTTGGTCTGCTAGAAGTTGCCGCCCCCATATCTCGCCTTGCTCAGCGACGGCGTAAATACCCGAAAGTAATTCGGTCATGCCGGCAGGGCGCGGCGGGTTGTGCCCGACGACCGATCTCAGTTCCCATCCCCCGGCGCATGCGGCCAGCCGAAGCACACCGGCCCAATTGGCGATCCGTCCGATCCGCACATGCCATGAGTCGCCGACGAACGGAGGCATTCGTCCACCGTGTAAGGCGTTGGTGGCGGCTGAGATATCGGCTATCACCTGTCGTTCCACGGCATCGCGAACCCAGTACCCGTCCTGCGATGCGTCGACAGCGGCACACCGCCACTGGCAGGCGGCCTCGAGCCGGTCCGCAAATCCAACCATGCCGACACGATCCCATGCCTCCCGCGGCCGGTCACATGCATCTACCGAAGGCACTCTCATGGCTCCCCTTTATGTCAAGACATGGCTGGGAGACGGTGGTTAGGCTGGGTGGTGGTAGGTCCGGGATGTGGCTTGTTCGAAGGGCCGGTGTGCGGGGTCAGGCCGGTCGCGCTGGATTGCAGAGCCGTTCCCGATTGCCCTCCCGGGCTTGCCGTTTCGCTTCGTTTCTGGTCGGCGAGTATGCGCGTGTAGACGACGTTGGATAGTTGTCGTTTGAGCGATCGCATGGCTTCCATCGAGGTCTTCCCGGCTGCTTTCCTGGTGTCGAAATAGGTGCGTCCTGGGGTGGGGTTGCGTAGTTGAACCACGGCCATGATGTGCAGGACTCGGTTGATTCGTCGGTTCCCGGCTCGGGAGAGGCGGTGTCGTTGCTGCTCGCCTGAGGATGCGTCCAAGGGTGCGGTGCCGTTCCAGGAGGCGAATCGGTCCCGGTTGCGGAAACGGTGGACGTCACCGGTGTCTGCGAGAAGTCGTGCGGCGCTGGAGGGTCCGATGCCGTGCAGGTCGGTGAGGGTCGAGCCGCGGTCGGTGACCAACTGCTGGAGTTCTTTGTCGGCGGCTTTGATCTTGCGGTCGATACTTTCGAGCTCACCGATCAGCTCGACGGCGAGGCGACGCCGGGTCTTGCCGACCGGATCGCGCGGTTTGATCGTCGCGATCAGCTTGCGTGCCTGCATGGCGGAGAGGAATTTCTTGGCGCCGCCGGGGAACAAGTCCAGCAATATCCGGTGCAGACGGTTGACGGTCTCGGTGCGGGCCGTGCCGAGACCATCGCGGCGATCAGCGAGCATGCCCAGCACGATCAGCTCCGAATCCGCCTCGACACGATGCAGATTCGGTGAATGCAGTGCTGCCAGTGCTACCGAGTGCGCATCCACTGGGTCGGTTTTGCGGCCGTTGCCGGTGGCGAACACGCGTACTTGCGCTGACAGTTTTGCCGGCACATCCAGCACCGTTTCGCCGTCGTGGACCAACCGGTGTGCGATATGGCGGCCGATGCCGTTGCAGCCTTCGATCGCCCACACTCGATCGGTGAATCGACGCCCGGCGCGCAGCATGTCGGCATAGCCGGTCTTGTCGGTGCCGTACCGGCCGAGGGCCAGAACCTTCCCGATGTCATCGATGATTTCGATGGTGGCCGAGCGTTTGTGTGGATCCATTCCGATGATGACCGCCACTGGTGTTCTCCCTGGCTAGCGTGTGTTTTCAGGCTAGGGAGGGCACCGCTACTTCGAGCCCGGGCAAACCCCTTTCGAGCCACTCCCCGCACGGCGCCCGGTGAGACGCAAGCCATGAGAGAGCCACACCGATCACGATGGTGGGCAGCCGCATTGGGGGAGCGTCTCACCGGGCACCTGGACCAGAGCTTGGCCGAGCACCGGTCCTATCGCCAGTCTTAAGTAGCCGTTGAGCGGGCGGACCGAGCCGACCACACCGCCGCGGCCGGCGTCGCGACCTAGTGCGGCTCGAGGCATCCCCCTAATGCCGACGAGCGCACGTCGCAGCAGGAGCTTCTTTCTGGACTGGAGAAGATCCGTTGTCGGTCAACGGTTCTCAGGCTGGTCGGCGCGCACGTGCGCACGCATCCCTTGCGGGCCGAACAGGATGAGTAGCTCGACCACTCCGCCGTCGGCGCTGCCCAGCCAGTGCGGCAGGGATGTGTCGAACTCCGCGGCCTCACCGGGCGGCAATGTCAGGTCGCGCTCGCCGAGCACCAGCCGCAGGCGACCGTTGAGCACGTACAGCCATTCGAAGCCATCGTGGGTCTGCGGTGTCGGTTCGAGCGGTTCCGGCCGACCGGGGATGATCATCTTGAACGCCTGCATCCCACCCGGCCGCCGGGACAGCGGCACGAAGATCATCCCGAACCGCCGGATCGGCTTCAGATGGATCCGGGGGTCGCCGGTACGCGGGGCACCGACGAGATCGTCCAGCGGAATGTCGTAGGTGCGGGCGAGCGGCAGCAGCAACTCCAGGGTCGCCCGGCGCTGCCCGCTCTCCAGCCGGGACAGCGTGCTTTCAGATACCCCGGTCAGCGTCGCGAGGTCGGCGAGGGTGATCCCGCGGGCGCGGCGCAGCGCACGCAGTCTCGGTCCCACTGCGTCGAGCACGTCGTCGGTTTCGCGGTCCACGAGACCATCTTGCCGAAACCGCAAGATTGCGTGCCAGATCGTGGCGGGCCCGGCGAGACTGAGCGCGTCCCGACAGAAGGAGTCTCGATGAGCACCACCGATGCGGTCACGTTCTGGGACGGCGTCTACGCCGCCGGGCCGGCAGCCACCGACCCGCAACCGAATCACCTTCTTACCGAAGCGGTTTCGGAACTCCTGCCCGGAGATGCGTTGGACCTCGGATGCGGCGACGGCGGCGATGCACTGTGGCTCGCCCGCCGGGGCTGGCATGTCACCGCCGCCGACATCTCGGACGTGGCGGTCGCGCGGCTCGCCGACCTGGCACGCGCACACGGCGTGGGCGACCGGGTTGTCGCCGAGCGGCACGACTTGCGAAAGTCTTTCCCGCCGGGCGAGTTCGATTTGATCTGCGCCCACTATCTGCACACCCCCTTCGACCTCGACCGAGCCACCGTGCTGCGCCGGGCCGCGCACGCGCTGCGTCCGGACGGGCGGCTACTGGTCGTCGACCACGGCTCGACCGCGCCGTGGTCGTGGAACTCCGATCCCAACCTCCGGTACCCGAGCCCGCGGGAGGTCGCCGCGGGTATGGATCTGGATCCAGCGACGTGGAGGGTCGAGCGGTCCGACGCACCCCGCCGGATCGCGACGGGACCGGATGGGCGCACCGCGGAGGTCACCGACCACGTCCTGCTCATCCACCGCACCGCCTGACGCTCGCGACGAAGGAAGGAGACCACCGTGCCCAGCACGACGCGCCGCACCCGCCGCGGGGACACCCCGCCTCCTCGGACCGGAAGCGACGAGATCGAGGTCCTGCGCGGATTCCTCGACTATCTGCGGACCTCGATCGTCGCGAAGGTCGACGGCGCACCCGAACCGCAGGTGCGCATGGCCGCAGTGCCGTCGGGCACGAACCTGCTCGGCCTGCTCGAGCACCTGACCTTCGTCGAACGCTCGATGTTCCTCGGGGACAACGTGACCGACTGGCAGGCGACGTTCCAGGCTTCTCCAGCGGACCGCGTGGCCGACGTCGTCGCCCGCTACCGAACCGCGGTCGAGCGCGCGAACGAAATACTCGAGGGCTGCACCGATCTCGGTGCACCGATACCTCGACCGCGACCGGGACGCCCCACTCCCAGCATCCGCTGGGCACTCACACACATGATCGAGGAGACCGGCCGACACGCGGGCCACGCCGACATCCTCCGCGAACTGATCGACGGCACAACCGGCCGCTGACTTCCACTCCAGGCAAGGAACACATGATCACCGCAACCCGGCCGCCAACACACGGCTTCCTCCGATCCGCGCGCGCGGTGGCGGCCGTCGCGCTCGCCCTCCTGATCACGATCAGCGCCGCGGCCTGTTCCACGACCGCCCCCGACGTCGCCCCCTACGCCGCCGCCACCCAGGACAACCCCGCGTTCGACAGCACCTTCCGGCACGAGTTCGCCGACGTCGATGGTGTCCGTATGCACTATGTGACCGGCGGCAGCGGCACGCCGATAGTGCTGATCCATGGTTGGCCACAGACCTGGTACGGCTGGTGGCCGATCATGCCCGCACTCGCCGAAAACCACACCGTATACGCCGTCGACCTCCCCGGACTGGGCGACAGCACCGGCTCACCGACCGCCTACGACAAGGCCACCCTGGCGCGGTACGTGCACGCCCTGATCGCCGACCGGCTCGGAGTGCGGGATGCCCGCGTCGTCGGACACGACTTCGGCGCCGCCGTCGCATTCCAGTACGCCACCCAGTTCCCCGCCGACACCGCACGCCTCGGCTACCTCGACCTGCCGCTACCCGGGCCCGCGATCGATGCACCGACCTACCGCTCACTGAGCTGGCACATCGCCTTCCACTCCCAGCGGCGAGTCCCCGAAGCGGTTGTCGGCGACCACGTCCGCGAGTACCTGGCCATGTTCTACCCTCAGGTCTCCTTCGGCGGCACGGCATTCGGTGGCACGTCGGATCGGTCCCCGTTCACCGACGCCGAGATCAACGAATTCGCACGCTCCTACAGCCGGCCCGAGGCTCTGGCGGGTGGCTTCGAGCTCTACCGCGCCCTCGACAAGGACGTCCGCGACACCGTGGCAGCAGCACCGACACGTGTCCCGACCTTGCTCATGACCGCCCAGGGGCAACTCGACGCGGTCCGAGCCACCGTGTCCCCGCGCATAAACAACATCGTGCGTGCGGTCGACGTGCCGCATGCAGGACATTGGCTCGTCGAGGAGAACCCCCAGTTCGTCACCGCGGAACTACAGCGCTTCCTCTCCTGACGACACCCCACCGTTTCGGCGAACGGGCGCGAAACCTCGCTGCACCGTTGAGTCCGGAACTCGGCGCGGAAACCGACAACACAACCGGTACCTCCGCCCGCACGCCGGTGCTGGCGTAGCAAGTCTTGTCTCACCGTGCAGCGGAAGAGAATGCGCCAAGCCTAGGAGAATTGCACCACCGGAGCCGTACCCCAACGGGAACGCGCTGTGGGCTGCGCGCATCCTGATGTGTGCTCCGAATCCGGCTATTACTGCTCGCGTCAGCCACATTCATCTCGGTGACATTCGAAGTCCTTCCGGTAGGGCTGGTTCCGAACATGGCAAGCGACCTGGGTGTGTCCGATGCCCGGATTGGCTTGCTGGTCAGCGGATATGCAGCGATCTCCGCGCTGGTGACGATCCCATCGGTACTGATCACCGCGCGGTTGTCGCGAGTCAACGCACTACTGTTATCGCTGGTCGCGCTGTTCGGCTCCGAGGTGATCACCGCCATGGCGACGAATTACACCGCGCTGGCCGCAAGCCGAGTGCTTGCGGCGCTGGTACACGGATTGTTCTGGTCGCTCGTGCCGCCGGTCGCCGCGTTGCTGGTGCCGCCCGCGCGCATGGGGCGAGCCACCGCTGCCGTGTTCGCGGGTGCGTCGCTAGCCTTGGTGGCGGGCAGTCCGCTCACCACGCTCATCGGCCACGCTCTGGGGTGGCGGCAAACTGCGGCACTGGTGGCGATCTGGACCGCGGCCACGGCTATCGGCCTGTGGTTGGTCCTCCCAGCCTCACCGAAGGCGGCACATACAGCGGAATCGAAAGCATCGCAAGATATCTCGGACCATCGTGGGGTCGATTGGCGGGCCGTTACCGCGATTTGCGTAATCTGCCTGGTCTTTGTGACCGCGCACTACACGACCTACACCTATCTCGCGGTGATCGTCATCTCGATACTGCATGGCTCGGGGCTCCTCGTTACGGTGCTGACCGTCTTCGGCGTGGCGGGAAGTGCGGGAAACTTCCTGGTCGGCATGCACAACGACCGCCACCCGCAGGGCAGTGCGATAGCTTCGGCGGCGACCTATCTGGCGGGAATGTTGTTGCTGGCCTCCACGGCCACCACCTCGGCGCCGGTATGGCGGGGCGTGTTGCTGCTCGCGGCAATGGCCTTGTGCGGCAGTGGGTACGGCGCGTTCGGCCCGGCGTCTCAGGCCGGGATCATTCGCGCCGCGCCCGCACGCCGCGAGTTGGCGAGCTCCTACTATGTCGCGGCCTTCCAGGTAGGGATCGCATCGGGTTCCGGACTCGGTGCGCTCCTTGTCGACTCCTCACGCGACATGCTTCCCTCGATTACCGCTGCCGTCATCGCGGTCGCGGTCGCCGCCGTGCTGGTATTCCGCCGGGCATACTCGCACGCTCCCCTCATACCGGCGGGCGCGGACCCGAGCCTGTCGACGCGTGACCAGCCTTCCATCAGCCCGGTGTAGCTTCACCTGTTTGTGCATCACGATTCCGGCAATGCGCTCCGAAATTCCGGTGGTTACCGGTTAGGGGTGGGATGCCAGTCGATCTCGACTGTTCGCCATCTACTGGAACACGATAGGCGCCGAGGCGACACTGCAACCGACACAGGTCAATAGACACCCGGCGCTGATCATTCTGCTCGACGGGGAGCTCGACAGCGTGATGGCGGTGCGCATCGACGCCGGACTCATCAGCGGGATCTACTCCGTGCGCAATCCCCAGAAGCTGTCACATAAGCAACGCGAAACCCTGCTGCACCGTTGAGTCCGGAACTCCGCAGAAGCCAACAACACAACCGGCACCCCCACATTCGGACACAGTCCGGCTAGCTCATGCCTGACAGCGGGTTTCGGCCTAGTAGTCGTCTCTGCGCTGTCGCATGAACTCGCCGTCGCATCTCAGCCTAGGAGAACTCGTCTATTTCGAGTACCCACACGGTGCCGGTTGCCGGGTAGCCGCGAGGCTCCTCTACCGCGTGTACGGCGGAAGTTGGAATTGCGTATTTTCCGTTACGGACACCGTGTCTCGGCTTCTTGTCGTTGAACGCACGCACGACTTTGCCGTTCTGCACGAAGACCTGCGTTGTCTGCTCGGAATCCTCAGGAAGTTTCGCCCAGCTGAGCCCATCGGTGCCGAGAGCAGCGTTGAGTTCCTTCTCTGTGTTGGGCGAGTCGAACGAGTACATGCGGTCCCACGATCCGGCAGGTATGCCGGCCTGAGCGATCATCTCGTCGAGGTTCGCGGAACCTCTCGAATCGATGAGCCGACTGAAAGCAGCGGCTAAATCTGGATTTTCGTCCTCCACGGTGGCTTTGTCACCGCCGAGCGGCAACTGACTGCATCCCGAACCGACAGCAATGAGCGCGGCCAGCCCGAGCGGGCCGAGTACCCTTCGAGCGGCATAAGCTTTGACGTTCAGCACGTGTCTCCGTGTCTCCGTGTCTCCGAAAAAGCGAATCAGCATGTGACACTTCGATGATGGCAAATCACGGCGGCACAACATAACCAGATAGGAAGGTCGGATCCTCATCGATGGAATTTAGTGGTCTCGCTCGTGAGGTCGTCGGGAGCCAGGCGGCTCGAGGCTTGGTGGTGACCTTACATTTGAACGGTTGTCCACCGCGCGTCCGTGCTGGGCTACCGGCTACGGGCGGAATGCCAGTCGATGCCGAGTTCGGTGAGAGCCTGCTCTCTTTGCGCGGACAGTCGGCCCGTTCGATAGTCGTTGCGGCGTAATCGGATCCACATGCCGAGCCGGAAACCGTCGCGGGTGACGTGCTGTCAGGAGAATTCCTCGATATCCAGCACCCAAACCGGACCACTGGACAGTGGTCCGTCCTGCTTGGTCTCCCGAGTCTGCACAACGGAATCGGGCGTCGCGTACTTCTTGGCGTGCACACTGTGGCGCGGGACCTTGTCGTCAAACGCGTACACGACCTTGCCTTCCCGCACGAAAACCTGTATCGCGGAATCCGAGCCCTGTGGTAACCCCTTCCAGTCGAGGTCCTTGGTCCCGAGCGTCGCATTCACCTTGTCCTCGGACACAGGTGAGTAGAAGCTGTACATCCGATCCCACGCCCCGATCCCGATCCCCGAATCGGTGACGATATCTCCGAGCCGCGCGGTATTTCGCGCATCCCGCACCCGATCGAAAGCCGCTGCCAGAGCGGAATTCTCGGCCTGTACGGTCACGCTCTCATCGCCGAACGGAAGCTGGCACCCAGTGGCCGCCACGACGACCGTCGCCAGCCCGAACAGGCTGAGCGCGCACTTGGTAGTCGTATCTGTACTAATTCGCATGAGTCTCCGATGGTCGCGAGAGGGAAGTCCGCACTATTTGGGCGACGGTCGATCATTTGGTGACGGGGTGCCGGGCAGGAACTGTGGATTCTTATCGAACTCGGACGAATCGACGGCTTGGCCCTGTCCGACCTGATTGGTAAAGCTGAGGCTCTGGTTCTGGTTGATCAGCACGGTATCGCCGCGGTCGACGGCATCCTTGACGAGGTCTTGCAGCTGTTCCTGGCTGGCATCAGGATTCGCCAACGCGATCTTGCGGCCGATTTCGTTGTTGTACAAGTCCATTGCCTCACGCACGGCGGCATTGTCGGGGCGGCCTTCGTGCTTGGAGGTGTACTCCTTGGTCCAGTCCTCGCCGAATTCCTGCGTCATCAAGGCATTCCAGTAGGCGTGCCGGTAGGCGTCGGTGTGGTTGTCTTGGGTGTTCTCGTTGGGAAAGAGCGATTCGGCCGTCTCCTCGGCCTCGGTCTTGATGTTGTAGAACCTGATCTTGTCGCCGAGGCTGAGCTGTTCGAGCATGGCCGCTTCGGCCTCCGTCACGCTCTGTGGTTCGAACCCGGGCTTCAAGCCCATGAGCGTCGCGAGCGCACCGTCCGGCCACTTCACCATGCCCCCGGGGTCTGCCTCTACCTGATTGTCGACAAGGATCCGATCGAGTACGGCGCCAGGTGGGATCGGGACGTCGGCGAAAGCGTTTTCGATGGATTTGCGGGCGTTTTCCGCGGCGTCGGCGGCGGCTTGGAGCGCCTTGACGATGTCGCTTTCGTGTTGCTTCGCAATCGCGCGCAAGACATAGTCCGCAGTCAGCCACGAGGTGTCCGGGTAGCTCAGCAGCCAGCCTACTGTCGTGTCGTCGTAGCCGACGGCACCGCTTTCGGCGACGATGAACTTCTGCTCCTCGGCGGTCGCAATCGCGTTCACTGCTGTGGTTTTCGCGAAGCCGAGGGTCTGCGCGATCTGAGGGCTCGCCAGTTCGCCCTTTTCAAAGGCAGTGGCCACCTTGGACATCGACGACAGCGCTTCGGTGCCTTTGTCGCGCATGGCGTCGCTCGCGGGGCCGCGCCAGAAGCCCGGGGAATCGGCGAGTTGGCGGGAGACAGCGCCGTGTTCGTCGGTGATCGTCTTGACGCCGCGGCCCCACTCCAGGCCCTGGTCTGCCAGGGGTGCGACGTTCCAGCTGCGAATCTGCGACTTTGTCGGTGGTAGCGAACTCATCGGGGGGCGTCCCCGGCAGATTCCAGCGCACCGGCGTTCGTCTGGTCGCGGTTGTTGTACTCGACGATGCTGATGCCCGCCTTGTCCGCGATTTCGGTTAGCTGGGCATTGACACCCTTCACGCTCGCTCCTGCTCGCCAGCCAGCCTTCATGAAGGCGTGCCCGAGACCGGAGCCGGGCAGCGCCTGCTCGATCGCGGCGATGAAGCTGCTGGTGGGGATCTGTGCCAGCGCATCGCGGGATTGGTTCAGCGCGCCGATCATGCCTTCAACTGCGGGTTGATCAACATATAGCTCGGTCATTAGTCCCTCCCCTGGAAGCGGGCTACGCTAACACGACTGTATTGGACACGTGGAGGGCGAAGTCGACGGTGTATCCAAACAGTAAGGACATCGATCCGATCAACGGCCGGATGGACGCGGTGCGGCGCGCGCTGCTGACCGATCGGGCCAGCGCCGGTCGATATGGAGTCACCGTCGAGGTGGGCGCGGACGGGACCCTGGCCGCGGTTCGCATCGACGAGAGCGTCACGCCGTATGGGGTCGAACTCGGGAAGCTGATCACTGATTTGGCCCGGGAAGCCCTGGAGGAAGCGCGCATCAACGTGCGAGAACGCCTGGCCGAATTCAGCGCCGATCCTCGGATCGAGGCGGTGCGGGAGACGCTGGAGAGCGCCGTCGAACGTCCGGCGCCGCCAGTGCCCGAACCGCGACGTCGTCCCGCACCGGCGCACGAAGACGAGCTCAGCGAAGACGAGTTGATCGAGCTGAATGAGAGGCGCAACCAAAGCTTCTTCCACTGAAGGGGCATACAAAAGAGCCGGTCCTTGCAGATCGGGCCCTCTGTGGAACTTAGTGGTCTCGCTCGTAATGTCGTCGAGAGTCAGGCTGCTCGAGGCTGGGTGGAGACCCTTCACTGAACGGTTGCCCACCGCGCCTCCGTGCTGGACTTCCGGCCACGGGCGGGGTGCCAGTCGATGCCGAGTTCGGTGAGGGCCTGCTTTCTTTGTGCGGATAACCGGCCGGTTCGATAGTCGTTGCGGCGTGATCGGAGCCATGTGCCGAGCCGGAAGCCGTCGCGGGTGACATGGTGGGTGGGGACGTCGATGTGCCCGTATTGCTCGCGATAGGCGCTCAAGGCGGTGATGGCGTTGTCCCACAAGGTTTCTCGTGAACCGCGCAAGTCGATGCCGAGTGCTTCGAGTTCGCCGGCGTGGTCCGCGGGTAGCGTACCCGAGCGATGGTCGCGGCGGCATTGCGCAAGCCATGCGCCGAGCCGGAATCCGTCCACGGTGCGGTGACTGTTGTCGACGCCTGCGTGGCCGTGCTCGCTCCGGTATGCCTCGAGATGTTCCACTCCGATCCGCCATCGCGATTGTTTGTGTGCGGTCCCGCCGGTGAGCTGTGGGCCCAGGTCAACGCCGAGGCGGCGCAGGTCGTCGATCTGGGCCGCGGTCAATTCGCCCGAACGGTAGCTGGTTCGGCATCCGCTGATCCACGCACCGAGCCGGAATCCCGTTGGTGTCACATACCTTTGGGCAGGGTTGGCGTGCCCGTACTCGCGGCGGAACGCGGCCAGATCTTCGAGGTGTCGGTTCCACAGCCGTCGGCTCCATCGCTGTTCGGCAAGGTCGATGCCTGCGGCTGCCAACGCAGTGGCCTGTTCGCTCGATAACGTCCCAGCGTGGAACATTTCGCGGCGGCGCGACAGCCACTTGCCGAGCTGGAAACCGTCCGATGCGATATAGGTGGCCGGGACGTCTGTGTGACCATGATGCGTCCGATAGGCGTCGATCGCGGCCAGCGCCGTCTTCCATCGACTCGTGCGACGGCTGATGGCCGGATTCCAGTCGATATCAACAGCTTCCAGGGCTGCGGCGTGCCGTTCCGACAAGGTGCCCGCCTTGTACTGCTCGCGGCGTTTGCACAGCCAATGCCCCAGCTCGAAGCCATCAGCAGTCACGTACGAGACCGCGACATCGCCGTGCCCGTGTGCGGTATGGAAAGCACGCAGCGCGGCGATCGCGGCCTCCCACTTGACGGCTAGCGAATCCCAGCCCACTCCAAGGGCTTCCAGCTCCGCCACCCGGACCGCCGAAAGCCTCCCGGACCGTTGCCGAGTGCGGCACTGCGCCAGCCACTCGCCCAACCGGCGTCCGTCCGCAGACCGGTAGTCGGCGGCAACGTTCGCATGTCCGTGCTCGGCGCGGAATCGGCGCAATGCGGCGATTCCCGTTTCCCATCTGGTCGTGAACGGATCCCAGTCCACGCCGAGGGCTTCCAGCTTCGCAACCCGGTCGGTGCGCAGTGTCGCGGCTTTGTATTCGCGGCGGCACCGCCCCAACCACCGGCCCAACGGGTAGCCATCGGGAGTGCGGTAGTCGTAGGCGACATCGGCGTGGCCGTACTCGGCGTGGAAGGCCACGAGAGCGCCGTAGTTCTCCCACCATGGTGAGGTCGTCGTCGCCACGGTGCGCAGCAGGATCGCTCGATGGAACGCATCGCTTACTCGTGCGGGTGCGCCATCAATCTGCAACCAGCCAGGGACACAACCGGTTTCCCGGGATTCGGGCTGTCCGGGCCGCGACAGCTGACGCCGCCGATCAAGGTAGTCGGCGATCCGTTCATCATGCGCACGCAACGCCCGCACCACCCGCCAGACGGTCTCGAATTCCGAACCATCCAGCGCCGCTTGTGGATTCTCGCCCTCGGTGAGGAAGATCGGCACGATGATCGTGGCGATCTTTCCCGTTTCGCCGCCGCGTCGCAAAGCCCGGCCGACAGCCTGCACCACGTCGGTGACCGAGTCGCGCGGGTCGGCGAACATCACGGCGTCCAAGGCGGGTACGTCCACCCCCTCGGCGAGAACGCGGGCGTTGGAGACCACCACTGTCGAGTCGCCGGGGCGCTGTAGTGCGGCCAGCGCGGCACGGCGGTGCTGCGGCGGCATGTCCCCGCTGACCCAACGGGCCCGCACCTCCCACGGTGGTCGATCAACCGCGGGCAACAGGTCGATGGCCGCGGCCAACCCCCTGGCGAACCGGGTCGCCGCCATGACCCGTCCGTGATAGGTAATCACACGTCGTAACCCGTAGTCGCGCACCGCTTTTGCCAATGCAACCTGCATGCCCAGCATCCGCGCCGAGACCGCGCGCCCATCGACACTCACAAGCCGGCGCGCGGCAGTCAGTTTCGCCACCTCGGCGTCGGTAACCGTCACCACTGCCACGCGATAGTCGGCCAGCAGGCCCGACTCGATCGCGGATGCGAACGGCAGCTGGAACACCTGCCGACCGAACACCGTGGGATCGTCCATGCTCACACTGTCGGTGCCACCGATCGTCATAATCCGTGGCGTCGCAGTCAGATACAGCCGCCGTGTTGCCGGCACCAGCCGATCCTCATGTATCTGCGCCCACTGCCCCCGCACTCCGGCAGTGCGATGGGCCTCATCCACAACGACCAAACCCCAGCATCCCAGCCCGTTCTTGGCGTGCGCCGCAATGATCACCGGGAGACTCGCATAGGTGGCGAACACGGTGACGCGCTCGGCTCGCCCGGCGAAACCAGCGATCACCGCGGGGTCGGTGGTGACTGCGGCCGGTAATCCGGTCAGCTCCGTTCGCAGCTCGGCGGCCGGATCCGTGACCTGTTTGTCCCCACACACCGCCGCGATGACACCGGCCGCCGAACCGAGATGACTCACGTAGGCGAGCGCGGTCTGCGACAACAACTCCAGGGTGGGCACCACGATGAGCACGGCACCGGCGGGCACCAAACGCACCGAGCACTCCGCACCGATCAGCGTCTTACCGGTTCCGCACGCGGCCACGGCCGTCGCCCGGCCCCGTTCACCCAGCTCGACACAGATCTTCTCGACAGCCTCGGCTTGGTGCGGCCACAAACCGTTGCCCGACTCCTCCGTACTCCGCACCGAAGCTTCCTGTCTCGAATGTCATTGGTAGCAGTGATGTTCGATCCGACGAGCGCGACGCTTGCCCTGCTCGCGGCACAGGACGCGGCAACAGTCGCGCCGTTCCTGAACCACGGGATCGGGACCAGGGCCGAATCCATGCCGGCACGGACGTAGCGAGGCGGACCTCTCCCCTGTCCTTGCTACGTCCGGCGGAGCCGACCAGGACCATTTCCCGGCACATCGCGGCTGCTACGACTTCAACCACGCGTCGATCTGATCCAGGCTGCCGCTGTAGATGCGCTCGCCATCTTCGGCAGCCAACAGAGTCCAGCCGCCCGGTGAATGCTCGGCATGGACGAGTAGGTATCCGGCCTGCTCGGCCCGAGCCTCGAGGAGGCGCACTTGCGCCACAAACGAATCCGGCTGCCGCGTCACGGGCCGTGACTGCCTTTCGTTCTCGTTCACCAGGGCTTCCCCCAAAGTCGATGTCGGCGTGATGAATCGGGATGGATGCGTCCGGCGGCTACCAGCGCGTCGAACGCGGCATGCTTGCGGTCGCAGTCGTGATCGCGGTGCAGCTGCATTGCCAGATGGGCGTCGGCGAGCGTGAACGGCCGACCGGGTGGGCCGCATGTCCACGCCTTCGGCCACTCGACCGGCCGGATGGCGCAGCGTCCTCGAGCAGACCGCTGGCGGTTCGGCTTGTCGACCGGCCACACGCACGCCACCCCGACCATGGCGCACGCGCCGCTCCCGACAACCGCGAGGATGCTGTGCACCACCTGCCAGGCGCCCATACGCCGTTCACCGCTCACAGCCATTACCCGGATAGATCGGCGGTAGCGCTAGTTGCGCGAGCCCGTCGAGCACCTGGTGGAATGTGAGAACTTCGGGTGCGCCGTTGGGCAGGCAGCGTTCGGTGGTGTCGGTCGGAAAGTCGATGCCACGCAGGTGGGCGCGTTCGCGCGGGCTGAACTCCTGCGGCGCGATCCGGCCGTGGTGCACGAGCGTGTAGTACGCGACCCATTTCCACGCGCACCGGTCGATCCGGCACGCACAGTGCCGCCGCATCTGCCGGTGCGCGAGCTCGACTTCGGCTGAGCCGCAGATGTTCGGTGGTGTGACGATTGTGTCTTCGCGCATTACGCGGCCCCCATCTCGACGCCGGGCCTGGGTTGCGCGCTACGCGCCCACATGCCTTGCGGGCAAACGGTTTCCAAGTCGAAGCCTTCATCGCAGATCAAGGCGGGCAGACAGTCCACTTGCCCGAGGTCGAAGACAACGATCACCTCCACTCCCAGTCCGGCCGCTATGCCGAGCGCGTACCCGATCGGGTCGACGTCGGCCGGTGGTCGCACGGTGTAGACGTACTGGTAGCCGAGCTTGCGAGCGTGCCGCTGCACATCCGTGGCGTGGCGTGGCGCGTCCAGACCGGACACGTCATTGCGTACGAACCCAATGGCTTTCGGTTTGTCGCTTGTCGTCAGCAGCGACTTGATGGCTTGCGTGTGTGTCATGGTTCCCCCGGAACCTGGTCGGTGTGCTGAGTTGTCAGGCGTTCGGATGACCGGCAGGAAGGGGTGCTGTTCGCTCGTGGGGCGGAATCGAGGGCGATGCACTCAGTCGAAGTTGTTGCAGTTCAAGCATTTTGGAGATGTTTGCGGCCTCCAAAATGCGGTGTCATCCGTACGCTGCAACCAAGCACACCACCGGCTACCGCCAGGAGCCAGAGAAATCGGGTACCCAATTGGAATTCATCCAAAGCCCCACGAACCGACCCGATAGTGCGGTACAACGGACCCGATTGCGTGACTGATTCAATCCGTTTCCGCGACAAGGGGGAAGAAGATCATGACCAGTCCCGATGGTGACACCGATGCTGTACCCAGCTCGACGTTGCCGCGACGCCAGCTCGGCCGGTTCCTGCGCGACTGGCGCGACGCAAACGGCTTCACCGTCGCCGCCGCCGCGAAGCTGGTAGACCTGTCCGCCTCAGCCTTGCAACGGATCGAAGCGGGACAGACCCAGAAGGTACGTAAACAGGATGTCCGCGCCCTGTGCGAGCTTTACGACATCGGCCCAGATGACACCGAGGCCGCCATCGACTTGGCAGCCATGGCCAGGACACAGAGCTGGTACCACGCGTATGGCGGCCTGTACTCCGGCGCGTACAACATGTACGTCGGACTCGAAGCAGGTGCGCGGCAACAGATCACTTATCACGAACACGTCCCTGGCCTACTCCAAACAGCTGACTACGCCCGAGCCATCATCGGCGCATACCCTGGATTCAGCAGCGGCGACGATATCGACCGCCGGGTCGAACATCGGCTGAAACGACAGGCCATCGTCACCCGCAAGACCAATCCGGTGGAGCTGGAAGTCTTGCTGCACGAGTCGGCATTGCACCGGATGGTCGGTAGCCGGAGGATCATGGGGGCACAGCTCCGGCACTTGGCCGAGATCTCGAAGCTGCCGAACGTCACGCTGCGGATACATCCCTACGACGCGGGCCTGACCTGGGGAACGCCGTATCGTTTGTTCGCCATCCTGCGCTTCGACACGGGCACCCGGAATGATCCGATCGAGCCGCCGATCGTCTACCTGGAAGGCGGGCCTACCCAGGACGTCTACCTCGAGAAGCCCGACGAGGTGCGGCTCTATAGTGAGCTCGCAGAGGCCATTCGAAGCGCATCGCTGGATGAAGGACAGACCCGGGAGCTAATTCGCCGGGTGACAAAGGAGCTTGAGCGTGAACAACATTGACCTATCTAGAGCCTCCTGGTTCAAGAGCAGCCACAGTGGCAGCCAAGGCGCTTGTGTCGAGGTGGCTTGGCTTGCAGGCGGTGTCGGCGTCCGCGATTCGAAGAACCCCACCGGTCCGGCGCTGATCTTCACGCCGAGCGAATGGGACGCCTTCACCGCTGGCGTCACCGATGGAGAGTTCAACCGCCCCGCCTGAGCTCACAAACCCCCCAACCCCATCGAGCGGCCCCTTGCGACGAAGGAGTTTGAGCTTGACCGGCATTGACCAGCCCGAGGCCGAATGGTTCAAGAGTAGCTACAGCGGCGGCCAAACCGATTGTGTTGAGGTGGCTTGGCTCGCGGGAGGCAGGGTCGGCGTCCGAGATTCGAAGAACCCGACCGGCCCAGCACTGACCTTGACGCCGAGCGAATGGGACGCCTTCACCGCTGGCGTCACCGACGGAGAATTCAACCGCCCAGCCTAAGCCGGACACAAACTACCGAACACCCACGAAGCGGCCCCGCGCGACGAGCTCACGTCGAAACGGGGCCGTCGGCCTGTCACCCCTGTGAAAGTCCAGCCCATGCAACAGCTTCGGCGGCTTGGCGATCACGGATGCCGTCGGGCCGACGTCGCAATCCGACACCGACATCCTCATGCAAGTCATAGGACACTCTGCGCATCAGCAAGGCATCCACGTCGCGGTCCGCGTCTGCTGCGCACACCTTCTACTTCGCCGGAGCCCAGCCCCTCGACGGTTGCACGCTGGTTGACCGGCCGGTACGTTCAATCCAGCTGAACAGGGGGCGGGGAGCCGGGCCGGCCCTGATCGATGTCATCGATACAGCCGGCGACCGGGAGGAACACATGACCAGCAGGGGAAACACACTGCTCGGCACCGCGTTTGCGGTCGGCGCTGTTGTCCTGCTTTCGGGATGTGGGCCATCGACCGGTGGAGACGCCAAGCCAGCTACGCCGACGAGCACGGGACCATCACTCGCGGCTGATGCGCCGCACAGCTATGACCCCTGCAAAGACGTCCCGCAAAGCGTGCTGGATTCAGAGAAGCTGCGCCAAACCCGCATCGCCAATGACGATTCGAGCGCCGGTGTCAAATGGCGCGGGTGCGCCTACATAAGGCCGGACGGCTACGGAGTGAGCATCCGGACGACGAATCTCACCATCGCCCTCGTCCGCAGCCGCAACTTCCCTGAGGCCACCGAATTCACCGTCGGCGGACGGCGGGCGATCTCGACACGCCAATTCGACGGCCCCTTCATTAAAGAGGCATGCACCGTAGATGTTGAGATGAAGGGCGGAAGCCTCGAGATCAACCTCAATAATCCGCCGTCGAACCGTGACACCGGCAGCACCGACTCGTGTGTGCTCGCTCGAGGCTTGGCCGAAAAGGTTGTACCCAGCCTGCCAGCGACTGCCTGATCACTGCTTTACAGACCGAACTGGGAGGGGACCCCACATGGCAAACGACAAGACAACACAGAGTCCATTGGCGAACCTGATCACCGAAGCCCGTGAAGGTCGGCTAACGGTACGTATGGACCTCGAAAAGTTCGTCTACGTCGACCGTGACTGCCAATACTTCAAGGAACAGATCCGAGACATCCAGAACAGAATGACCGAGATCTCCATCCAGGACAAGTGGGGTCTCGGTGAAAAATTCGAGCCGCAGGGAGATCGGGACCTGATCTCAGCCAAGACGATGGTCTCGCGCTGGCGAGAGAAGTCACAGAGCACGCAGAACCCGAACAACGTCTACGCAGTCATGGAATCGCACTACAAGGTCATCGAAGACTTCCAGACCTTGTTCCGCACCGTCCGCGAACGCATCACCAGCGTCGACACCGACCAGGCCACCAAATACCAGGACCTGGAGGCGAACCTGCCGAAGCAACCGCCAGCCCAGGCGAAGATCTTCTCCTGGCCAGGGCTGTAAGAAATCCGAATGGTGGGAGACAGGGTAGTCACGTCCGAATACGGCGGAGATCAACTCGAATGGGGGGTTAACTTGATTCGTGAAATGACCATGCTGCCCGCATTGTCGGCCAGCGACTGCCGAGAGGTGAAGTGATGGCCGGCGGGTTCTACAACCACTACGATGACCCCGATGAAGACTGGGACGAGGCACCTCTCAAGCCGACACCCAAGGCCCCGCCCTCGTACCACCAACCCGTAGGTCAACCTATTTCGTACCAGCCACCACCACCGTCGACTGAGCCTCGTCCCGCGACATCCTCGTCCTCGTCGTTCAGCCGCTCTTCCCCTGCCGGCCGTGATACCACGCCCACGTTGAGTTCGTCGGAGTCGGCCGCTCTGATGACAAAGCTTGGCATCACCCCGCCGCAGAAATCATCTTTGGTCTCTGTGGAGGTTGGCCCCGATCGCCTGCCTACAAATATCAAGCTGAGCCGCGACTGGAAGAATGCGTTCGAGCCGGCGCAACAGGGCCAGTCAATTATGGACGCTTATCGCTTTGGACTCTACGATATGACTGCTCGCATGGTCGAGGCCGGAACGCTGCCTCCGTCGACAGTGCCGTCGCTGCGCGACGCTGCTCCGATGTTGTTAAGGACCCGCACTATCGAAGATTTTCGAGAATTATATGACCAGCTATATCTCGAAAAGCCGATTACGGTTCATGGGCCAGGGCGAAACGCATACGGCCAGCCAGTGCTGACAGTCACTGCGTCTTCGGCGAAGCTCATCTCTATCAGTATCGACGCGACCTGGGCGAATGAAATCGATGCTAATTTCGTGGCCCAGGATATCCTCGAATGCTGTCAGCAGATCAGAGCGAATAGACCTAAGCCTATAAAAGACGTCTACATGGATCGAGAACCGGATAGCCAGGTGGCCTCGCGGGTGGTAGAGCATGAGAATTATCTATTGCAAGATAGCTGATGATGACACTGGGAAGTTCACGGATTGAACGATCCCGATTTCATTGGCCAATCGTATTAGTCGCATGCCGCGAACTCACACGCCTCAGTAGGGGACGGTTAGCGACTCGACAGATCGAAGACATGATTAGAGTGGACACAGGATTCTTATGGTTGAATTGACGGAAGCGAGCCTGGCGAAGGTTAGAGAGGACTTCTCGGCGAAGGTCGATGAAGTCAAGAAGGCGCCAGATAAAATTAATGACGCAGTCGATAAGTTGAAGTATATTGCACCCCTGGTGTACTTGAAGGTGAGCGATATCAGGGATGATATACAAGAGAAGCTCGCTGAGCTGTTCGAAAAATTAAAAGAAGCTATTGAGGGGATGTTTGCTCCCTGGTTGTTCCTGGACTACGCAGCCAAGTGGCAATGGATAGGCGGCGAGGTCCGCGGATGCAACGGCATGCTGAACCAGCGCGATCTGAACATGGAGGGCCGATGGGACGGGAGCGCCTACAAGTCTTTTAAGACAACAAAAGAGAGCCAGCAGGCTGCTATGGCCTCCATCGACACTATGTGCACCACCATTCATGACAAACTCATAACGGTGGCAGAAGAGGGTCAAACTCTTTACTACAACATAGTCGGCAAGCTGGCTACGATAATCGCTAACGTGGCAACGTTCGCCTCGGAAGCGGGATCCACAGCCGGCGGCAGTGTGCCCTTCACCATCGACACTCTGAATGGTGCCGTTGTGGCGGCAGTTGAGCTCGTCGTTCAGGCAATTACTGACTTCATAAAAGTCCAGAGCAAAGTGTACGTCGCGATGAATGACCTGAAGAATCTCATCCACTCCCCAACCGGATTCGATGTTGCCAAATCGGGTTCTGTGACTTGGCCCAGCAGTGCAAGCGATCTTTACGATAGTAAAGATGATGATTGGCATCAAGACGGTGAGGAGAAGGAGAAATGAACTGCATTCAGTCGCAATCCAGCAATGGCCGCCGTATGTCGCAATCCCCACGAGCGGCAGTCTTTGATCACCTCCAGTCGGCACCAAAGACCATAGCCGTCGTCGCTGGGATATTCGTTTTGTCCTCGTGCGGTTCAAGCAACTATGTTACGCCAACTGCGCAGCCGAGTTCTAGTTCCCAAGCGGTGTCGACAGTTGCTTCCGCACCGTGCGTGGACTGGAAATCCAGAAAAACGCAGAACGCGGACGAGAAATATTTGACGGCGGAAATTGCGAAACTTTCTTTTCCGTCAGGAACTTGCCTATTCACGGTATACACAACTGACAGGAGCGAGAACCCGGGCAAAATATCAGTTACCGTTAGCCTCGATGTGGCAGCGTCGGCCGGTCCCGACGATTTACGTCCGGTCGCCACTGATATCGCGCGCCTTCTCAAGAAGACTGCAATTGCATCGCGAATCTCGGTAGTGGACATCACTAACCAAGGCACAGCGAAACCAAAGTATCGAACGCTTCTAACCGATGAAAACTTCCAGGACCATCCGTGGAATGGCGCGGCACCTGCAGAAGCTGAAATGGCGATCTGGAAAATTGTAGATCCATAATGAGACGGACAGCGATAAGGGCCGTCCCCGAAATGCAAAAGCCGAACAGTTAAGGAGTGATGTTCAGTGGCGAGAGAGCTGAAAGTAGACGTCGACCTTCTTGAGAAAGTGTCGAAGGTTTGGCTGAACGACGTTGCTCCAGAGTTGGCGCAGACAGCTGCAGAGATCGACCCGTTAAAATATACAGTGGTACAGTTCGGGCCTCTATTCTTTGGGATGTGGGAAGCCTATATTGGGGCTGCGGAATTCATTCAGAAGCGCCTAAATGAGGCTAAGCCCGTGGCTGAACAGATTGGAAATGCACTGCACACAGCCTCGACCAGCTTCGCACTACAACAGGAACAGCAAGTGCAGGAGACGGAAAAACTCAAGCAACTTATGGAGAACTAACCTCGATTTTTCGCCGGGCCTTCGGCCCGGCGTGATCGGGTTCGGATTGCGATTTTCTGATGGCATCCGGGCGGGTGGGTGTGGTTGAGCGGCCCGTGTCAGCGGGTGGGCTGCCGGGTTCCACGGGCCCGGTGATGTCCTTTCGATGGTTGTAGGGGCACGTGGCGCTGTTCAGGTCGCTGCCAGGCGGGCGGAGCGCCGAGGGCGAGGTTGGTCCACGGGTTGTGGGCCGACAGGCGTAGGTGGACGCGGCGGTCGTGTCGGGCCAGGCGAGCGGGGATCGAGAACAGCCGCAGCCGTACGGTTTTCGCCTCCCAGCGGCGGGCTGGGTGGTCGGTGAGGGCGAGGGTCTGCATCCAGGCTGTGAGGTCGAGTGCGAGCGTGACGAGCGCGAGCCAGACGCGGTTGGCGTCGAAGCGGTGGAACGGCAGGTTCCGCAGGCTGGCCAGATGGGCTGCGCGCCACAACATTCCCCTTCGGCGACTGGACTGCTTCTCCAATCCCAGAACCCAACTGACGGGGTTCCGGTAGTAACCGCGCAAAAAAAACGAAGTTCGGTAGCTGCTGGTCATCGGTGTCGTTCAGCTCAGGGCCGATGAGGCTCGCGAGGCCGCGCATGGCCTGGGCGGAGAGCTTGAAGTAGTGGCGCAGGTTCTCGGGTTTGCGGTGCCGGAATTCAGCCATGAGTTCGAGCGGGCCGGCGCCCGAATGTGCTCGTGGAGTTGAGCGTCTCGCCCGTGAACTTGACATTGTCACTGTGAGAAGGCTTTCACTGGCGGTCGGAGGTGGTCCCCATTAACTCGACAAACAGGAATTCACAGGACACGCGGCTGCTGGCCGCTGAGAACTCGTCGACGCGGCTGAAGGCGGCCCTGGCAATCGGTACGCATCCTGTACCCGGTTTCGTTGATGTGCTCGTAGAACGGTGTGCGATCGAGCCGGACTTCTTCGTGCGCGACATGCTCACGTGGGCGCTGACCCGCCTCGCGTCGGAGGTTACGGTTCCGAAACTGCGCGCGGAACTTTGTTCCGAACGCGCACAGGCTCGGAGCCAGGCCTTGCATACGCTGTCGAAGATCGGGGACAAGAACGTGTGGCCCGCAATCACGCGGTCGTTGCTGCACGATTCCGACGACGAGGTCGCACGGAGTGCATGGCGCGCTGCCGTCGTTCTCGCGCCCGATGGGGAGAAGGAAGGTCTGGCCACGGAACTGGCCACGCAATTCGGGCGCGGTGACCGGGACGTACGGTTGAGTCTGAGCCGTGCCCTCGTCGCGCTCGGCGATGTGATCGAGCCGATCCTGCAGGCGGCGATGGCAAGTCACGACCCGGCGGTGCATGCGCATGCGAGCGCCACGCGGCGGCTGCTGCACGACCCGGATGCCGGATTCGACCTCGCTGTCGATGAGGCACGACGGGTCGTCGCGCTCGGTCCAGACCAGGAGGAGGCAACTGCGTGTTGATCAGTGAGGCGGCGCGCCGCTCGGGGGTGAGCGCCCGGATGCTCAGGCACTACGACTCCCTCGGCCTGGTACGACCCACAGGCCGCACTGTAGGTGGCTACCGGGAATACTCTGCCGAAGACATCCGGCGGATCTTCCACGTGGAGGGTCTGCGATCCCTGGGACTGTCACTGCGCCAGATCGGATCCGCTCTCGACGATCCCGGATTCACCCCGTCCGCATTGGTCGGCGACCTCATCCGAAAAGCCGAGGAACGAC
The DNA here is from genome assembly GCF_045208035.1 of Nocardia sp. NBC_01009. Lineage (NCBI taxonomy): Bacteria > Bacillati > Actinomycetota > Actinomycetes > Mycobacteriales > Nocardiaceae > Nocardia > Nocardia sp. NBC_01009. Next base: position 8,432,872 of record NZ_CP108695.1, read on the forward strand.
TGAACCGGGAGCAGGAGCTACTCGAGCGGCTCCGTACGGTCGAGACGGCCGAGCCCTCCAGCTGGCAGGACGTCGCGCGCATCGTCGAGCTCCTGCACGGACTGGCATCGCCGAGTGCCGCGCGGCGGCAGCAAGCCGTCCTGGCCCCGGCCGAGGATCTGCCGATGCCCGCCGAGCTGCTGGCCGAGGCGGTCCTCATCGAATCCGATCCGAACGTTGCCGGGGCCCTGCGGTGGGCCCTCGCGAGGGCAGGCGGTGACGGTGTGGCAAGCCTGATACCCGCCATGAGCTCGGAGAACATCGCCATCCGGCGGCGCGCGGTCCTGGCCCTCGCCGAGCTACCCGGCGACGCGCCGACCGCAGTGCTCACGGACGCGCTCGGGGATACGGACACGACGACCCGTAGACATGCTGCTCTGGCACTGGGCGCGCGGGGCGTGACCCGAGCAGTGCCGACGCTAGTCGACACCGTGGTCGAAGGCCCGAACGATGTCGAGGCAGCCGAGATACTGGGCACCTTGGCATACGACGCCGAGTGGGCGGACCGGATCATGAGTGCGATGGTCGATGAACTCGCCACCCACACAGCGGATTCGGCGGTGCGGATGCGGCTGACACAGGCACTCGCCGAAATGCCGGGGACCATCGCGCTCACTACCCTGCGTCAACTGGCCCACGACGATGATCGGGCCGTGGCCCTCATGGCCGCGGCCCTCGTGAAAGTGCTCGAAGAACGCCTATAGATTTCGGAGGCCCCGGCACGGGTCCAGGCTCGAGGAACATCGAAGTCATCTCACTCGAAGGAGAGGGCTAGCACAATGCTGGATGCCGATGTTTCCAACCCGCAGAGGTCGATCAGGAACCTTCCTGCATCCGACGTCGCCAGCCGGCGAGGTTGCTGCGGATGGTGAGGGTGCTGGGGTGGTCGGGTCCGAGCACCCGCAGATTGTCGGTGAGTAACTGCTCGTATTCGGCGATCGTCCCGGCGATATCACCGCTCTCACCGCGCCAGGGGGCGAGGGCGCTGCGGGCGGCGAGGGTGTCGGGGTCGTCGGGTCCGAGCACCCGCAGGCGATCGGCCAGTAGCCGCTCGAATTCGGCGATCGCTCTGGCGATATCACCGCTCCGGCCGCGCAAGTTGGCGAGGTTGCTACGGGTGGTGAGGGTGTCGGGGTGGTCAGGTCCGAGCACCCGCAGGCGATCGGTGAGTAGCCGCTCGAATTCGGCGATCGCTCTGGCGATATCACCGCTCTCACCGCGCCAAGAGGCGAGGTTGTTGCGGGTGGTGAGGGTGTCGGGGTCGTCGGGTCCGAGCACCCGCAGGCGATCGGTGAGTAGCCGCTCGAATTCGGCGATCGTCCCGGCGATATCACCGCTCTCACCGCGCCAGTGGGCGAGGGCGCTGCGGGCGGCGAGGGTGTCGGGGTCGTCGGGTCCGAGCACCCGCAGGCGATCGGCCAGTAGCCGCTCGAATTCGGCGATCGCTCTGGCGATATCACCGCTCCGGCCGCGCAAGTTGGCGAGGTTGCTACGGGTGGTGAGGGTGTCGGGGTGGTCAGGTCCGAGCACCCGCAGGCGATCGGTGAGTAGCCGCTCGAATTCGGCGATCGCTCTGGCGATATCACCGCTCTCACCGCGCCAGCCGGCGAGGTTGTTGCGGGTGGCGAGGGTGTCGGGGTGGTCAGGTCCGAGCACCCGCAGGCGATCGGTGAGTAGCCGCTCGAATTCGGCGATCGTCCCGGGGATATCACCGCTCCGGCCGCGCCAAGAGGCGAGGCTGTTGCGGGTAGTGAGGGTGCCAGGGTCGTCGGGTCCGAGCACCCGCAGGCGATCGGTGAGTAGCCGCTCGAATTCGGCGATCGTCCCGGGGATATCACCGCTCCGGCCGCGCCAGTGGGCGAGGTTGTTGCGGGTGGCGAGGGTGCCGGGGTGGTCGGGCCCGAGCGTTTGGTCGATCAGGGGCAGCCAGGACGCCCAAGCATCGCGGCTATCAGCCGTGCGTGGGGTGTCCAAGTCGGCGAGTAGTTTTATGGCGGCGGCGGGTTCACCGCAGGCTAAATGGTGACGCACACCGGACGCGCGGGCGTATGCGAGGCTGCGGTCACCGGTGACGGTTTCGAATGCTGTGGTGATCGCTCGGTGTGCGTCGGTGGAGACAATGCCGAGTCGATCTGCTTCGGTGCCGATCGGGTTGATGAATTCCTCGTGGGCGAGTCCGAGTAATTCCTCGGAGGTTCCGGGGTTGCCTCGGCTGATCAACATCCCTAGTGCAACCACACTGTCACGCAGACCTGCAGCGGTCACCGTGTGACCGAGTGCGGTAAGCGCGGCGTGCAGGAGCTCGACCGGTAACACCGGGCCAGATCCCGCCGCGGCGAGCACGGCCAGCAGGGCTGGGATCGGTCGGGGTGTTGCGGGATCGGTGGTGCGGAGGGCGTGGTGGATACGCTTTTCAACCAGCCCGGCCACGGTGATGCCGCCGCGGATCTCGAGTGCGTCGTCGCTGTCGAGTTCGGTCAGCAACCGTGCCAGCAGCCACCCACCCACATCGGACTGCCCCCGCAGCCGGTTAATCCACCGCTCCCAGTCGCTCGCGGCTGTGTCGGGGAGTTCTCGAGTCGCTGCCATATGGGCTGAGTCCACGACCGCGGCGATCTCCTCTGGTGTTGGGGGTGGGATCTGGACGCAATGCATTCCGGCGAACAGCGGCTGGTCCTCAAGACCGGTGCCCTCCCGGATTCCCACGATCAGCTTCACATGCTCGAGTTCGTCGCTCTCGACCAGTTTCGCCAGCGCGGCCAAGATCAGGTCACGGGTACCGGATTCGGCCTGATCGAGACCGTCGATAACGATGTTGATCGGCAGCCACTGGTTTGCGATCTGCGCCAACGGTTCTAAGACCATCGACTCGAAAACATCGACGTCCGAGTCATCCTCACCACGCGTCGCGGCGAGCGCGGCAGCCGCGCCGAACCCTTCGACACGCCGATACAGCTGCTCCGACAGCTCGATCGCGAGTGACCCCAGTGACGTAGCCGCAGAGACGAACGCGGCGGCGGCCACATAATCGGGGCTGAACCAGGTCTTCCCGAGCAGTCCCGGACGGATCAGCACTGACATCAGCGTTGATTTGCCGCAGCCTGCCGGGCCGATCACCACGCGCAGGCGGATACTGGTGGTACTGAACACTTCGGCGACCCGCCACAGCAACGTATCGGTGAGGACCACGCCCTCGGTGAGCTGATCCACTAACCCCGCCGTCGACCGCCCCTGCACGGCGTCATCGCGGCGAGCGACGTTCGGTACCAGCCACAGACCCGGATCTCCACCATGGGCCACACCCCAGTGCCCGGGCACCTGACGCGGACACCCCGAGGCCAACGGATCCAACAGATCTACCGGCAGCAGGTTCTCCCCGCGGGCGGGGAGTCCGTGTTCGAACACAGACAGTGCGGTGCGAGTAAAGCAGCCGTCATAGGCGTTCTCGTGGCCGGTCGCTACCAGCAGCTCGATTCGCTTGGCAGCCAACGCGGTCCGGTCGGTCAGCCGCTGTGAAGCACCGGTGAGGCCCCCCTGGGTTTCGCATGCGTCAATCATGACGATCAGCCCATCCACCGGATGACGGTCCATCTGCTCGCTCAACACCTGAACCAGGTGCAATGCGGTATCAGACTCCGGCAGGGCAGGCGAATCACGTGCCAGCAGAAAGAAGTTCCCATCACCGGTCACCACACCATGACCGATGAAACTGATCAGCAATGCTGCCTGCTGCTCCGAGGCCGCCGTGAACGCGGCCTTGACCGCCGAAACTAGTTCCGTGATTGTCGGATTCAGCAGCGCACCACCCGAACTCCTGGCTGGTTCCCACCCTCCTAACGCGCTCAACCGGTCAGAAAGGTCGCTCGCCAACCGGTCCGCAAACCCCAACCGGTGCAACGCCGCACACTCCGACCCCACCACAAGCGCCAGCCTGCCTCCCACCCCGCGAACATACCCCTCACACAAGCACCACCGGTGGAGAACCTGATGTGAATTCAGCAGTGCCCAGGTCCAACCTGACCGCGGGTGCCGCATCCGACGAACGATGTCCTGAACACCTCAGACGACCCGTCACCGCGCGAATAGCGCAGGGTGCGAACACCGACTCCACCGGTTCATTCCGGGCCTGACCGCGGTCACGCTGCGCCACTGCGTGCCGTGGGATGCAGTGCGCCCATCGGTCAAACCCGTAGCCGACATCAGCCCAATCCGCCGCCGACTGTTCTTTAGTCGAACGCGCTGAAAAGGCGCCCGGAGACGTCCAAACTGGGATCGAGGGCAGCGATGGCGACTAGCGATCTCCGCAGCGGGGCTATCGAGCGGATCGAGGGTATCGGGATGACTGAGCAACCAAAACCGGCAACCACGCCTGACCCAGGGAGGTATCTCGCGACAGCAGAGAAGTTGATCCTTGCGTTGCCGGTAGGGACGGAGTTCATCAACGCGGACGTGCAGAACACGATGCGCGCTGATGGATGGCCGGAGTTACCGGAGCCTCGCCAGTTCGGGCCGATGCTCCTGCGGCTGCGTAACAGGGGCTTTATCAAGAAGGTTGACTCACGGTCTACCCCAGCCCGTTCGCACGGGGGCGTCACCTCGGTGTGGCGCCGCACGGCAAGGGAGGCGTGACTGCAGATGTGATGTCACAGAAGACCACCACACTTCATGAAAGGTCGGGGTTGCCCTCCCCACTGGTGGTGACAGCGTGTGAGCCACTGTATGAAGAGGAGCGTGACGGCAGATTGACGACTTCTCTGACGACAACAACTCCACATTCTGGACAGCATTTCCTCGAGCGAGTCTGGAGCGCACGTACACACTGACGACGGTTCACCCGAGGGCTGCACGTGTACGGCAGCTCGAGAGCGATTGCGGCACAACCTATGATGGTCTTTCCGCTCCTGGGCTGAGCGGGACCGCGAGCGCACGGGTAGCGACTCGGCCTGAGCGACAACCAAATTCGGATCTCCTCGGTCACTGATCGGGAAAAGCAGGAGGTAAACGGGGTGGGCGGAGCAGTGCGATCTGGGGACCAGCGGGGAATTCGCGGTTGGTTGAGGAAGACCGGCGTTGTCGTAGCAACAGCTGTGCTGATGTCGTCGATCGGTGCGGCGGTGGCGACCGCCGCACCGATCCACACACCGATATTGCGCGCACCGGCAGGCGGCTACCAGGAGCTCTTCGTGCCGTCCAGCATGGGGCCGATCAAAGTCCAGGTGCAGTGGGCGGCCCGCGGCGGGAGCGCGGCCCTCTACGTGCTCGACGGTTTCCGTGCGCCCGCCGACCACAGTCAGTGGACGACCGATACCGACGCGCTGCGCCAGTTCGCCGGCGACAACGTCACATTGGTGTTCCCGGTTGGTGGTCACTCGAGCTTCTACACCGACTGGTACCGGCCGAGTAGTACCAACCGTCAGACGACGACGTACAAATGGGAGACCTTCCTCACCCAGGAGCTGCCCGCCTTCCTGCAACAACACGGCGTTTCGCGAACCAACAACGCCATCGTCGGGGCCTCCATGGGCGGCAACGCCGCCCTGACGCTGGCCGGCCACCATCGCGACCAGTTCAAGTTCGCCGGATCCTTCTCAGGCTTCGTACATCCGACGTATCCGCTCTGGAGCGAAGCGATGCGCGTTGCCATGTGGGACGAGGGCAACTTCAATGTGGACGACATGTGGGGTCCGGCCAAGGACCCCGCCTGGACCCGCAACGATGCCACTGTGCAGGCCGAATTGCTGCGTGGACTGCCGATGTACATCTGGACGGGCAATGGCGTGCCCGGCCCGCTCGACCTGCCGTACGGGGTCGGCAACACGGTGAACGCGATGAGCCTCGAGGCGATGGCGACAACCGCTACCCAAATGTTCCGTGATCGAACCACAGCGCTCGGAATCGCCGCTCGCGTCGACATCGTCAATGGAACGCACAATTGGCCCTACTGGCAGCAAGCGCTCGCGACGGCGCGTCCGATGATCCTCGATGCGCTGGGCGTGCGCTGACGGAACCTGTCACCAACGGGGTTTTGGTTCTGAGTGAGGTTCACAGAGCAGTCGTGATCGATCGGCAGCGGCGCGAATTCGGTGACCGGCCTACTACATCGGTGAACGCCGGGCATGCAGCACATGTGGTGCGCGCCGCTTCCCCGGATGCCTGGTGTCCAAACGTCACACAATCAGGGTCTTGAGGCATCGGCGGAGCTCGCGTTGACTAGCGGGATGGGAGCTCGAGCACAGCCCGCTTCGGCTTTGGCAGTCATCGCGGCGATTCTGGCTGTGATCGTCATCGTGTTCGCCGACTCGATGCGCGCGATTCTCTGGGGTCTAGGGAGTCTGGTCGTATTTTGTGTACTGATGGCCTGGGGAGTCCGCAGGGACAAGCGAAAGGCATCGAGGCGGCGGGGGCGCAGGCGCAGAGCGTGGGGGGCGTCCAGCGGCGGCAGCAGTTTCGACGGCGGCAGCGATACTTCCGATGGGGGATCCGGTTGTGGCGGTGGCGGATCCGGCTGCGGGGGTGGGGGCTGCGGAGGCGGGGGCAGCAGCTGAACGCTGCGCTTCGGCGGCTACAGCCCCGCGACGTGGAAATAATTGGTATGGCTGCTGTTTCAGGTGAGTCAAACGGGTTCGACGGCCAGGTAACCAATGGCCTTCCATCTACAGCTGCGCCAGTTCATCTGGTCATTCCCGAAGGACGAGTTTGTGTTCGCCACCGAGTGGCCGTCCTGCGCCTGAGCGCTGACCTCGGCCCTTGCACCTGAACACACCGATCGGTTGTCAGGCGGAGTGTCCGCTCCGGGCATGGCATGCTGGCGGGATGAAGTCGGCCGCGATGGAGATCGTCGGCATCCTCGATCACGTGTTGGTGATCGTGAAACGCGCTCCGCAGGAGCTGATCTGGCAATCTCGGTACTCGGATGAACAAGAGCTCGTGGATGATCTCACCGATCATGCCCGGCGTATCGGGCAAGGAGATTTGAGCCGGTTGCCCGATCTTTCATTCCTATTCGTGCCTACCGGGCCGCTGTGTGAGATCGCGGCCAGTAGCGGATGGCTGGAGGCCTACACGGTGCTGGGCAACCGGTTCGATGAGTTGCATACGCGCCTGCGGCAACCGTGACGCCTTGGACTCAACGGTCTTTCGGAATGCCTATCCGGGAGCCCAGTTCCGGAGTGAAGACGACCATGACGTCGTCGGTGCCGAGATGGAGCTCGTTGCCGATCCCGTGCCTGCTGAACGTCCTGTGGGCGATCCATACCGCTGTTTCCTCGAAGTGCCTTGATTGGGAAGGCATCCAGATCGCGGTCCGCGTCCGCAGCGCACGCCTCCTAACTTCGCCGGAACCCGCCCGGGGGCGGTTGCACGCTGGTTGACCGGCCGGTACGGTCAATCCAGCTGAACAGGGGGCGGGGAGCCGGGCCGGCCCTGATCGATGTCATCGATACAGCCGGCGACCGGGAGGAACACATGACCAGCAGGGGAAACACGCTGCTCGGTGCCGCGCTCGCGGCCAGTGCTGTTGTCCTGTTGTCGGGATGTGGGCCATCGACTGGAGGGGAAGCCAAGCCAGCGACCCCGACGAGCACGGGGCCATCACTCGCAGCTGATGTGCCACGCAACTACGACCCGTGCAAGGACGTTCCGCAAAGCGTGCTTGACTCAGAAAAGCTGCACAACCAGCACCCCGTCGACGACGATACGAGCTCAGGAGTCCGCTGGGTCGGTTGCCAATGGGTGCGGTCGAACGGGTATGGAGTGAGCATCCGCACAACAAACCTCACCATCGATCTCATCCGCAGCCGCAACTTCGCCGAGGCAAGCGAGTTCACCATCGGTGGCAGGCGGGCAATCTCGACGCGGCAGTTCGAAGGAGAGTTCATCAAATATGTGTGCACCGTGAATGTCGAGATGAAGGGTGGCAGCCTCGACATCAACCTGAATAATCCGCCATCGGGCCGCGACACCGGCAGCATCGACTCGTGTGTGCTAGCTCGGGGCTTGGCGGAACAGGTTGTGCCCAGCCTGCCCCCCGCTTCCTGACCAACTGCTGCACAGAACGAACTGGGAGGGGACCCCATGGCAAAAGACGACAAAACTTCATCAAGCCCGTTAGCGAACCTGATCACAGAGGCCCGCGAGGGTCGGCTGACGGTGCGAATGGACCTCGAGAAGTTCGTCTACCTCGACCGCGACTGCGACTACTTCAAGGATCAGATCCGAGACATCCAGACGACTATGACCCGGATCCATAACCAGGACACCTGGGGTCTCGGTGAGCATTTCCCCAAGGAGGGAGACCGGGACCTGATCTCCGCCAAGACGATGGTGAGCCGCTGGCGGGAAAAATCCCAGGGCTCAGATAACAGTGTCTTCGCGGTGATGGAGTCGCACTACAAGGTCATTGAAGACTTCCAGACCCTGTTCCGTACCGTTCGCGAACGCATCACCAGCGCCGACAGTGCCCAGGCCACTCGATACCAGGACCTGGAGACGAATCTGCCGAAGCAACCACCGGCCCAGGCGAAGATCTTCTCCTGGCCAGGCCTGTAAAGAAAGGGGCGATCCGTTGACCGGCAACGAGTCCACCCAGATCCCCCCGCGTGGGGAGAACGTATTCCATTGGGAACGCACCGAAATCGAGGAAGCGTTCACCCCGTTGAATCCTAAAGATGCCCACGACGCTGCCATGAAGTACTCCAACGTGGCCACCCAATGGGACCAGGGACTCGAGACCTTCGCCCGTTCTGTCCAAGGCTCGATCGCCGAGTCATGGGAAGGCTCAGCCGCCGATAAGGCAAAAGACGCAATCACCCGCTACGTCAAAGACGCCCACGAGCTGACCCCGCTGATCACGCAGATGTCCAACGACATGGAGGCCGCCGCCGACGCGATCCGCAGCGTCGCCACCGGGATCCCGGAGGCCAACCACCACTCCTGGACCTCGAACGTATGGCCACCGCGTGCCGCCGAGGAAGAAAACACCCGCAGCGAGGCAACCGCAGGCGCTCGCAACGCCATGCTCGAGAACTACGTGAAAAAGTTCGCCGAGTTCGACGGACGGGTCCCGGTACTCCCCACAGCGCTCAACCCCACCAACCCACTGGACATCTCCGAACCGACCAAACCCACCGGCACCGGTGACCCGGGCTCGGGGAATCCCAGCGGTTCCGGAAACCCTTCTCCTGGCTCAACCGACGATCCGAAGGAAACGGACGAGAACCCCGAGGAGAAGAAGACCGAGGAGGAATCGACCGACGATCCGTCGTCGGAGGACACCAACCCCTCCAGCACCAATCCGACTTCGACAGACCCGAGCAGCACTCCGACCACGCCGACCGCGCTCGACCCATCCAAAGCAGGCACCCCGACCACACCTGCGGGGACCCCGAGCGGGCTGGGCTCACCCGGCGGCGGCACACCAGGGTCGCCGAGCACCCCGAGCCCGGGCCGCAGCGTCCCGGGTGTCCCTGGTACACCCACAAGCGCCAATCCAGCGGCGGCCGCGGCCAGCAGACTCGCAGGCGGAACAGGCATGCCGGGCATGGGCGGCATGGGCGCTGGCGCCGGCAAGGGCAAGTCCGATGATGAAAACACCCACGAGACGCCGGACTATCTCATCAATGCCGAGAACACGGCGGAACTGATCGGCGAGATCGCACCTACCGTTCCCGGTGGCGTGATCGGCGGAGACATTGCGCCCCCGCTGCCGCCCACCCGCAACTGACCACTGCGCCGGTTCCGGTTCGGCGGCGCACTCGCGCGGCCGCGCGGCAATGGATCGCGCGGCACCGGGTCGCGCGAATCCTGCCCAGCGCGAACCCGTCCTGCCGACCACTCCGGAGCACCGCTCCTGCTCGCCGTACCGCGCCGAGCACTACTCACCCCGCACGACCGATTGGAATCTCTAGATGGCTGAATGGACTTGGGAGCCGGACGATTTCGCCGCGCTATGGTTTGGCCCCGCGAACGACCGGTTCCCCAATCCACTCCGCTTCACCAGTCGCTTCCCCTACCGCGACGACTTCGACGCCCACCGCGTCACTGTGCGCGAGCGCTACTCCCGCGACGAACTCGAAGAGATCCAACTCGCCCTGCACACCTTGACCACCTCGACCATGCGTATCGAAATCTTCGGCGGCACAACCCAACACAAGAATCCCAAGGGCGGAACCCGCGTGTACCGCGTCGTCGGCGCGCGCAACGACCAGCGCGCCATGTCGCTGGCCCAAGCCACTTTCGACGACTCCATCGGCCCCATCCGCTGCCGCCTGTTCCCCGTCGACCATCTGACCGCGCAGCTGTCCAGTGCCCTGCCACCTTGCAAACCCGGCACGCAACCACCGGACACCTTCCACCCCGACGACCTATACGGCCGCCCCAACGGCCACCTCGAAAGCATCAGCCGCAACACCCCCCGCGAGCGCTACCAACGCCTGCTCCATCGCCCCGCCGACGGCGGCGGATCCGCACTCCTCTACACCGGCCCGGTCAACAAACTCACCGACCCACTGCACACCGTGCAATGGCACGACATCAGCAACGACGGCCGCTACACCGAATTCCGCGGCCAACACATCACCGTCCGCCCTACCACCCCCACCGACCTCACCGCCCACTTCGGCGACTGGATCGACCGCGTCACCCAACGTCTCCGCGAAGCCGAAGAAGACCGCTGGTAACCGGCGCTCATCCGATCGGGATATAGGCGAACTGAGGTTGAGGTCGGTGGCAACTCGAACCGTCGCAGTATTGACGAGATCCTCCGGGGCGACATGGTCACCGCTAGCGAGGGCCGTGATGAGATGGTCACCGGCGGTCGCAGGTGTCCATGCGATGCTGGCCTGCATCTTCCCTGCTAGTTGGTGACGAATACCTTGCCGAGCAGCGCCAGATTGTCGTAGAACTCGATGCTCATCGAGTTGCTCGTCGAGGTCGTCTGCGACAGCTCATGGGCGGTGTTGTCGTTGGTGCGCTTCGGCGGCACTTATTGATCGCGGTTGACATGCTGCGGTTGCGGCCACGCGATACGTCGGCGCCACACACACCGCGCAGCGCAACCACCGCGCCACTAGATGCGGTTCAGCGCAACCGCGATGGTGCCGAACGTCGCCAGGGTCGAGCCCACGCCGACGTGCATCCCGATCGACAACCGGATGTCCTTCTCCCGCCAGGCGAACCAGAACCCCGGAAACATGAAGATCACCCGCGACACGAACACCCACGGCGACCAGAAGTGGTACAGCGAGAACAAGACCGTGCTGACCACCGGCGCCCATCCGCCGAGGTGGGCGATGCGGGGCAGCAGGAAACCGCGGAAGTACAGCTCCTCGATGAGCGGGAGGGAGATTCCGGTCAGCGGCAGGCATATCACCATCGTGGTGAGCGCGACCGAGTGCGAGTATCCGTCGAGGAATTTGGTGAAGCTGCCGGCGTCGTCCGTATACGGAACCCATGTGAAGAAGTTTTCGAGGAAGAAGGTGTTCATCGGTGCCGTCGCGAAGCTCAGCACCATCATCCACACGAAGAGCGGGATGACCATCGCCACCAGCTTCCCGCGCGAGAGCGGCTTGTCGGTGTAGTGCAGCACGCCGCGTAATGAGAAGCGGCCGTTGTGCTTGCGGCCCAGCCACAGCAGCCCCGACAGAATCGGTATCAGAACCAGGCACAGGGCGATCGCCCAGCCCATCAAGGTCGGATAACCGATGGCCTCGACGAATGGTTCGCCGATGAGCAGGTAGGCGGCGACGATCAGGGCGCCGGGGACAAGATGCAACACGACCGATAGCGGCATCGAGTGGCGGTCGCCCAGTAGCCGATTGACTATTCCGTTCGGTCGAGTGTCTTCAAAGGCGCGCATGACAAGAGCTCCTCAAACTGGTCGTGAATGGGTACGTGAAATGAGTCGGAAAGTGCCCACCGAGGGGCAGAACTCGGCGGACAGGACATTGACGAGACTTACGGCCGGGGTTGTTGAAGTTGCCCTGGGCCCGGCGTCCGCGCATGTGGCCCAGCCACGCCGAGCTCAGCGAGCTCGGCGTGGCCCGGTTCGCGCTCTGCCTGATGCACGACCTCGACGAGTCCACCTTCAAGGCGTACGGGTGCGCAGTGCTCAGCTCCGTCTACTGAGCCGGCTCGGCCCCGTCAGCTCACCCGGCCTGCCCGCCACAGAACACCTCCTTGATGAGACTCTGCGTCGCCTTCGGGAACTCCATTGCCAGGTCGATTGCGGCGTCCCCTTTGGTCACCGAGGCGGTCAGGGTCTTACTGCCCTCGAGCGTGGAAGCTGGGTGCGTTAGGCGGCGGTGGCGTGCCGGATGATGATGTTGCCGAACGAGTTCCGTGCATCCACCCGCACGATGTCCGCAGTGTCCCGCGGTCGGTCGACCGGTCCCATCACGTTCTGCACGCTGCCGTGCAAGGTGTTGGTTTCCAACCGCACCGCACTACCCGGGCGGATACCCACCTCCAGCTCGCCCATCGAGGTTTCCAGCCGCAACACACCACGTGAGGCTTCGTCGATACGGATGTCGCCCTTGGCGGCCTTCGCGGTCACCGAACCGAGCGGGCGTTCGACGATGATGTCACCGGCGGCGATCTCCAGGTCGCACTCACCGAGTCCACCGATGCCCAGCAGTCGGCCCACCGCGGCGGTGGCCTTCAGTCGAGAGCCGGTGGGCACCTCGATGGTCACCTCGATCGACGGGTTGCCACCGAACGGGGTGTAGGTCCGCCAATCCTTCGGCGCTGTCACCGTCAGGGTGCCGGCGGCGAAATCGACCCGAGTGTGCTCGGCGGCGCGCACGTCACCCTTCTTGGACTTATCGGCCGGTCGGACCTCGACGACGGTGTCGCTACGGTCGGAGGCGATGACCTGGACGTCAGCGGAGAGCACGTCGACGGTGAGGGTGATCGGTTCGGGTGTCGCGAATGTGGGCATGGCGGTACTCCTTCTAACGTGTGCAACGGGTGCGGTGTGTGAACTGGGTTCGTCCCGCATCGCTTCCGTAGCCCTGGGGGTTGCGGTTGCTGTGCTGTTGACAGGAATTACTTTCACCGGCCGGGTTGACACCGACCTGACACCGACCTGACAGGCTCACTGACACGGTGTTCGGCCTGGTCACAGCGAACAAAAGGAGGGGCGGAAAGGCACCGGTCCGTGTATTACACGCCGATCATCGGCAGTGGTGCCGGCCCGACAGAATGGCCCCCACGCCAGCGAACGCACCTCATCGCAGGGGATCCAACCTTTCGACCGCGTTCAACGCGCGATATTGGCTCCTCTTGATGTCAAGAGGTGGTGGGGAGTCCGCCGCAAGACTCTGTGGTGGCAGGTCCGGGTTGCGGCTTGTCCGAAGGGCCGGTGTGCGGGGTCGGGCCGGTCACGCTGGAGTCCAGAGTCGTTCCCGAATACCCTCCCGGGCTTGCCGTTTCCCGTCTGCGCTGGTCGGCGAGCATGCGGGTGTAGACGACGTTGGACAGCCGTCGTTTGAGGGCGCGCATCGCTTCTTTCGGGGTCTTCCCGTCTGCTCTTCTGGTGTCGAAGTAGGTGCGACCGGCGCTGGGATTGCGTAGCTGGGCCACGGCCATGATGTTCAGGACCCGATTGATCCTGCGTCTCCCGGCGCGGGAGAGCCGATGCCGTTTCTGGTTTCCGGAGGAGGCGTCCAGGGCGCTGTGCCGTTCCAGGAGGCGAAGCGGTCCCGATTGACGAACCGGTGGATATCGCCGGTACCGGCGAGAAGCCTTGCCGCACTGGATGGTCCGATGCCATACAGGTCAATCAACGTGGATCCCAGGTCGACAACGAGCTGCCGCAACTCTTTGTCCAGCACCCCCAACCGGACCGCTGGACGGCATTCCGTCCTGCTTGGCCTCCCGTGCCTGCACAACGGAATCGGGCGTCGCGTAGTCCGCCGCCTGATCGGGTCGACAGAACCGTTCCGGCAAACAAACCCGGCTCAGGCGACATGGAAGTCTTCCTACCCGGGTTCGATCGGGGGCTACTCGGTTGTTTCGTCCGTGTGCTGCGGCGCAACCGGCCTCGGCACCCTGGCCACGCCGGTATCCAGATCTATGTCGAATCGAGGGCGGTGCGTCTGCCCGTCGCTGTCCTCGCTGCCCTCGTCGGTCAGCTTCTGGCCCGGAAACAGCTCACCGATGACGCCCATGCCGTCACAATAGCCGCGCAACGCTCGGCGCCGCCGGTCGATTGGCCGGGTCACGGCGACCATGTCAGGGCACTGCCGCGATCGGTGCGGAACTCGGCAGCGCTCTTCAGGTGCAGCAGTTCGGGTCGAGCACAATGCACAAGGCGGACAACGCATTCCGCAGCGGCCGGTGCTGGACGCTCATGCCGTGCCGGGTCGACTCGATCAGCCCGGCGGCGCGGAGCTGGCCGAGGTGATGGCTGACAGTTGATTCCGACAGCCCAACGACCTCGGCGAGCTGCCCGGTGGCTTGATCACCCTTCGCCAACAGCAGTGACATGAGTTTGACCCGCGCGGGGTCGGCCAAGGCTTTGAGGCGCAGGGCTACTTCGAGGGCGGCCTGGTCGTCGACCGGTCCGGCCGCGACCGGAGCGCAGCAGATGGGCGCGGTCACATCGATGACAGGCAATGCTTTCGGCATGACCCCACTTTACCGAGGATCTTGACATATGCCGAAAAGGTGGGCACGATTGTGACATCCCAAGTAATTCGACATACGTCTCAAAGGTGGAGGTCATCATGTCTCGTATCCAGCTCGCCCTCAATGTCGACGATGTAGACGTGGCGGTGAAGTTCTACTCGACGCTGTTCGGCGTCGAACCCGCCAAGCGCAAGCCGGGCTACGCGAACTTCGCGATCGCGCAACCGCCGCTGAAGCTGGTGCTCCTGGAGAACCCCGGCAAGGGCGGCAGCATCAACCACCTCGGCGTCGAAGTCGAGTCCAGCGAGCAGGTGCACGCCGAGATCGCTCGATTGTCGGAAGCGGGAGTGTTCACCGAGGAGGAGATGGCGACGACGTGTTGCTTCGCCACCCAGGACAAGGTGTGGGTGACCGCGCCCGGCGGTGAACGCTGGGAGGTCTACACAGTGCTTGCAGACAGCGAAACCTTCGGCACCGCACCGCAAACCACCGCAAACGCCGCGAATCCAGAAGCCGCGGAAGACCCGTGCTGCGGAACCGCGCAGGAGGCGGCCGAAGAGGGCGCATGCTGCGGCAGCCAGGCCAAAAGCGCAGCCGTAGCCTCCGGCGCCGGTTGCTGCGGCTGACGCCGACAGCCCCGCCAAACCAATGGCCCGGCCCTAGCGGACCAGGCCTCGGCAGACTAGACGGACCTCACAGCTCCAACTCAGCTGCGGTGACTCGAGTGGGTGGCCGTCCCGCGCGCGGACGGTAAGTTGCGCGCGCGATCGGTCGCCGGGTCGCGGTGTAGACATCGAGCCCGGCCACAATTGATCCCTTGTCACGCACTGCTTTCGCCAACACAATCGCGTCTTCAATGGCAGAGGTAGCGCCGCGCCCTGCCGCCGGTGAAACAGCATGCGCGGCATCGCCGACGAGAACGGTGTCGGTGGTGTGCCAGATTCCCTCGGGTTCGAGCTCGTGCAGTGCGATCGGGTCGCTCACTTCGGAGAGTTCCAACACTCCTGCGATCGGCGTGTCTCGTAGCGGTTCGAGGAACGCATCCCGACCGAGTGCCACGTTCGGGGATTCCGCGTTACGCCTACTGAACCAAAACGAGCCATCTCGGTCATTGCCCGCATAGCCCACCACCCCGTCCGGATGCGTCCAGAAGTGCAAGATTCCGGTGGGCAATCCCGGTGCACACAGGTCATGGTGGCCGTAACAGATGCGCTGGCCGGTGTAGGTCGGCTTGCGAAGGTCGCCGAGCATGCGCCTGGTGGCCGACCGAGCACCATCGGCGCCGACAACCAGATCGCCTGCCACGTCTGCAGGCACTGCCCGAACGTTGTAGTGACAGCAGACACCCACATCCTCGAGCCGATCACGCAGCACCGCCAAAAGGTCCCGTCGCCACACATGGGTACTCGGCCAGCGATGGCCGGGCTCGTTCCGCGCAAACGAGTTCACCCGCCCGGTGATCGTATCGACCGTGGTGACCCTGACGACCGGAAAGCCCAAGTGCCGGACCTGTTCTCCGAGCCCGAGCCGGTCCAACGCAGTCGAGGCCGCGGGCCCGAGAGTAACCCACCCGCCCACCTCGACCGACCGTGCAGAGGCCTCGTAGACCTCCACGCGGGCACCGATCTTCGCGAGGGCAAGTGCAGTGCTGGCTCCACCGATACCGCACCCGATGATCGCAGCCCGGCCGATCATCGGTGCGCCTGCTCGATGGATCGAACAAGTCGTTGCGGCACTCGAACCATGTGCTTCCTCAGACCTAGAGCCAAGGCCGCCAGTAACTTTCGGCCGGGTAGTAGTAGCGCGCCGCTCGCCGATGCAAGCGCATCACCTCAGATTATGACCGCTCAGGGTCTTCCTGGTGCCTGTTCGAGCCCCGACCGAGGACACGCCCACCGCGTCGCCCGACGCGGGCATGCACCTACTCGGCGGTTTCCTCCGTGGGTTGCTGCGCAGCCGACCTCGGCAACCGCGCCACCCCGGTATCCAGATCTATGTCGAACCGAGGACGATGCGGCTGGCCGTCACTGTCCTCGCTGCCCTCATCGGTCAGCTTCTGTCCCGGGAACAACTCGCCCATAACGCCCATAACCCCACGATAGTCGCGGCGAAATCCCGCACTGCGACACCGGTGTGACCGGGCCGTTCTGCTGGTTGCGCTCACAACGCCATCGGACCGAGCTCGCGAATCACGTCGGCCAGCGCACGAACCTGTACGTTGTCGGCATCCGATCGCCACACCAGGCCCCAGCGCAGCTGCGGTGCGTCGCGGATCGGCCGGTCGACGACATCGGGACGAACGCCCGTCGAATAGCGGCGGAAGTGCTCGGCCAAGGTATTGATAACGCCGTCGTGGCTGACCGCCGCCAGCATTTCCTCCATGTTGGCCACCGGCACAATTTTTCCCACCGATCGCCCCTTCGGCGTGTAGAAGGGCAGATACGCGTCCTCCCAATAGTCGGGCACGGTTACTCCGCCCGTGATGGTCGGATAGTTGCCCAAGTCCTCCATCGACACCGAATCACGTTCGGTCAGAGCGTGTTCGACCGACATGATCATTCGTTGCCCCTCGGTGAACACCGTGGGTCCGACGGTGATATCCGGCTCCTCTACCGGCAGCCAGGTGACGAGCGCGTCGATATCCCGGTTCCGTAGCGGTTCGAACGGACCGGACCAACCGTTGTGCCGAATCCGCAGGCCCCACTGTGGAAATCGAGTCACCTCAGCTCACGAACCACCGCTGATCGTTGTGGCCCGTGAGCGGATAAGTCTGCCCGACTTCTCCGCTCACGGGCCATGCTAAATAAGCCTTCACACCTCGGCACTTCCGGTGGTTCATGTGGAACGGTCACCAGCGACACCGGTGTGGGGTGGGCCCCGAGTCAGAGGGCGAGAGTTATCAGGGTCTTCACAATCATCAAGATGGCTACGAAGCCGAACAATCCGAGACCGATGACCCAGACCTGGAACACGAGCCTCAGGTGTATCAGGTTGTCTACCCAGCCGGCGTCGGGATCCACGATGTACTGCGACCGGAATGCCGCACCATGCGCGCCCCAAGCGCCCGCGCCCAGTTCCTGCTGCTCGAATTGCTCCAACCATTGAGCATCCCGGCTTTCGGAGCGATGGTGGCTAGCCATGAGCATGATCGAAATGACCGACACATTCAGCGCGAGAAAACCGGCGAGGATCTGCGGAAAAGGGTCGATGCTCTGGCTCAGCGCGACGCTGAACAAGAAAGCTTGGGCGGTCATACTGACGGCGGGCACCTGCCAGAGCAGGTTCTCGTATTGAAGACGCCGGTCCGCCACAGCTTGGTACAGCGCCTCGGGATTGGGCAGGTGCTGAGAAGGAGGATTGGCCACGACGGCACTGTCTCATAGAGAAGAACCGCCCGCCATTACCGCCACGGTGCTCGCACGAGGCCGGTCGCAGCTCATGGGCACCGGAGGTACATGCGCCAGGTGGCGTCCCGACCACTGCCTCGACGGCTGAACGACCGGGCTTGTGTGCAGACCAGTGCACGGCCGGTTCCCGGCGTTGTCGCGGGTGGAGCTGGGGCGTTCTTCCGCCTGCGCTTCATTACTCACGATTGCCGAAGTCCTGCAGCGACGTCTTCGGTTATCCGTGCGAGTACGGCGGCGAAGGAGGAACGTGCTCGAAATAGCGCCGGCAGTGACAGCGCGAGAGGATCAGATGGGTCACCTTGACGGTCTGGCTGGCCGACGCCGCCCATGTCGTCGATTGCTTTCAGACAGTCTTTGCTGGCGCCATGAGCCTGGGACAGGAACGACTGCCAGAGTTTCTGAGCGTCCGGATCCGGGACGCGGAAAAGCCGGTCGGCATCGTCGGCACCCTGCCCGAGCTTGGTACAGGCGATCTGAAGGAGTCCCACGTCGACGGTGACAGCGTCATCGGTTTCAACGATCGCGGCGGGGAGGTCGTTGTCGAAGATTTCGACATTACGTTTGAGCAGTTCGTTGCCTCCCCGCTCGCCCCACGCACCGACCTGCAAAGCACGCGTGATGATCGATACAGGTTCGGAACGACCATCGATATCGGGGTCGCTCGCGGTCGGCGGTCTTTGATCGAGTGATGCAATTCGTTGGGTAGTGCCGAATAGTGCGACCGCGATCACAGCGCTGGAGACCATCATGATTCCAACGCGCTGCCTGGGACCTGTCGTGGCGGCGGGAGTGCGAGGCACCGACAATGGCTCGGGTTTTCGGGTGGCTTGCGATCGCTGTCGAATGCCGCGCACCAGGGCGGCCAGTCCGACGGCCACCCCAGCGAGCAGGGCTACCAGCAATGCCGCTGCAGGGACGAAGTGGAAGAACGGTTGCGTGAGGCGGGGACGGAATCCGCAGGTCCGTGTGGTGATCGCAAGCCCCCGGATGCAGCCATCCGTCGATGTCAGCGCAAGGATCCCGGCGGTTCCGATCAGCACAGTGGTGTATCCGGCGACGATCGCGATGATAAGAGAGAATCGCGTCGAGTACCCGAGCGTGACGGCCACAGCAGTGGCGGCACCCATCACGACGGTGATCAGCAGCCACCAACTGTCGACCCATTCGAAACCGGTCTGCTGTGTCCCGCCGGAATCAGGCCGCCAACGATGCATATATGCCTGAACGGCAAGCACTGACAACCAGCAAACCAGTGTGCCGATCAGCGCAGGCCACAGCACCGCACGCAACGAGGGTAGAGGGATCGCCGCTCGGGTATCCGTACCTGTCCTGGCCAGCGTGGAGTCGATCCACTCAGGCACCACCGTCGTGCGCCGAATTGCGCACGCCCATAAGGGAATCGCCCATAATGCTGTGATCGCGAGCGGTATCGATGCGATAGAACCGATGAACGCTGTGTGACGGAACGTGAGATCGGTCGCGGTTTGTTCCACGACATGATCGGACAGTTCGAAGCCCCAACGTTGCCACAGGTGCACACCGGACAGCACACCCTGGCCCAAAACGGTTCGGTGGCTGCCCCAGCCTACGAACCACACGGCCAAGCCGAGCCCCGCCGGGATCAAGGCCAGCGCCAGCACCGGCCGGATGCTACGACCCCGCCAGACCCGCGACCACAGCAGTGAGCTTTCAACTGTCCAGGCGCCGAACAGGATACCGGTGATGACGGGGATGAGCAGAACCCATGGGTGAGGTGGTATCCACGCCTGTACCGAGAGCGTCCCGGATATCACATCACTCACGGCGAGCCCCAATCCCAGCCAAAGCCCGGCAAGCCAGCCCGACGGGATCCGGCCATCAGTGAGGTCTGCATAGATCACAGCCCGGCACAGGGCAATCCCAGCCACCGCGGTCACGAGGACCGCGACTCCAGTCGCCACCCAAAAGTCAACCGCGGGTAGCGCTCCCATTCGTTGGTTGAACTGGTCGCTCTGGGTGGCGATGAGCATCGCTATTGCGCCGGTCAGAAACAGCGGCAGCGCTCGGACACCGAACAGCTGCGCCGGGTCCTGCAGTCCGGCTCGGCGCAGGTCCCAGCGGGGGTGCGTCCGCCACAGTTCAGCGAATGCCCTCAGCGCCGCGCGCACACGGCTGGTGACGGGAGCAGGGGTTGGTATCACCCAGCCGCGCGGATCGGCACCCCACCGCACAGCGGCGCGGTCGGCGCAGATCTCCCGATGGCGGAGCAGGTCGGCGCGCGCCAGATAGATCAACAGGGTAAGAAAGGCCGCCAGCGCCAGATTGCGGGTATCGACAGTCAGTTCCGTGGACGGTCCGATGGTGTGGGGTCGCGTGAGCAGCTTCAGCGCCGCAACAACGACTGAGGCGGTGTAGGGCAGCAGGAGCAACGCGAGGAAGACCCGCCACAGCACAACCGTCAGGTACGTCGCTGTGACGTCCCGGTTGTGGATATGCGCAAGCTCGTGCAGTACCACGGCGCGGAAACGGTTCTCTGCATTGTCTCTCGAGGCAACCAGTCCACCGTCCAGGCATACCGTCGGTGCTGCTGTGCGACCGAACACGACCGCACCCGACGACAATGCGGTGCGGTCAACCACGAACCTCGGCGTACGAGCCAGCCCAGCACGCTCGACCAGGCCCTGCAACCGGTGCTGCAGGTCCCCGTCCGGGTCGAACACTTCGAGCCCGACGATCTTGCTTCGACGCAACTTCCATACCGGTAGCCATAGGAACATCCCTGCAGCGCACACGAATTCCACTGCCATCCATGCCACCGGCAACCACCAGGGCGGCGGCGGCTCATACCGACCTATGCACTGGTTCAGCTTGTCCATCTGATCCCACATCTTCAGGACGTTCGCGCCCACGTCCTGGTCGGGGTCGGCGCCGGCAGCAAGCTGGCAGAGCCAGGACCCTCCTCCCGCCAGATCGGCGGAAAGTGATGCAGCCATTGCAGTTGTCGCCGTCAACAGCAACACGACCAGCAGCACGAACCGTATCGTGGTTCCAGTCCCGATCGCTTGATCGTCAACCCGTGCTCGCAGGTCCGTCGCCGCTGTCATGGGCACATGCCTTCGGAACACCCCACCCGCCCCGAACAGCCGCATCGGGTGGTGGGAGGAATCTGCGCGATGGTCGGCGCCTCGCGAGATACCCTCCGGGGAAGCGCTTTTCGATGCCGGTTCCGCAGCTGAGTCACGCCCATTGCACAGTCACCCAGCAAGTCAGGAACCGGTTCCGTAATGTGCTGTTCACTGCGCGCTGTACCACGTATACACCGCGAGTGCCTGGCGCCCGCTAGAGGTGCTCGTCCCCGAGGCATGTGTACCGCGGTGATCTCGGCAGCGCACCCTGGCCGAGGCATTCAAGTGAAATCCGCTCTGTCCAACGAAGTCGACGTCTGCCCTACGCATATCCCCGCCCCCAGAGTGATTGGCTCGCCGTCAACGATAGAGGATGGGCGTGATCGATGGACCGATCTCGGGAACCCTCACCGCGGCAAAGGTTGTCGCCCCACACGGTCGTCCTGCCCCGTCGACGAGCGTCGAACCTCCAGCGGGCGATGAACTTCCAGCTGCACGCGGTCGGCGGGCACGACACACGGTGTGGCCGTATTCTTTACTCAGAGTGAACCGGTGAACTCTCTGGGGGTGTTGTGTACAGCGACAGTTCGGGTCCTGACGCCAAAAGTGTCGCAGTCCCGGCGGTTACGGTCCGCTCCGTCGTGCGCGACGTGATCATGGCGGTAGCGCCTGGGGAGATACCGCTCGTGGAGGCAATGGCCACCCTGGACGACTCGGCTGTGATCCAACGACTGAATCGACGTCGAGGCCGACGCGACCCCCTGGGATTCGGAGTCGCGGAGGTCGCGGCCCTAGCGACACCGGTGGTGTGGCTCGCGGTCGACCAAGCGGCGAAACAGTTGGGCGACGCGGCCGGTGACGAGGTGTCGAAAGGGGCGAAAGCGCTCGTGCGCAGGTTGTTCCGCCGGCCCGCTGGCCCGGTCGAAGTACCGGCCCTGACCAGAGAGCAGATCACCTCAGTCCGACGACACGTACTCGAGCTTGCGGCGCAACATGGATTGGACGTCGAGAAGGCGACCGCATTGGCCGATGCAGTCGCAGTACGTTTGGCGGCTGTGGATGGGCAGGCGGCACCAGATCCTGATCCGGACTTGGACCAGGGCGCGGAAAATAACGCTCAGTGACCGCTTGGCCTACCCGCGCTGCACGTTCTCCCGGAAGTACTGGTTGTTGTTGCCCATCATGTTGCCGGCCGGGTTGTACTGGGCGACGACGTATTGCCCACCTCTTCCGCCAGTGTTGCAGGCGACCCCGACCCCGAGCTTCGTGCTGGCCTTCCAGACCACTTGTGTGAAATGCCCGGTCTGGCTGGAGAACCCGGTCGGTGTGTCGAAGTTGTAGTCCTTGATCTCGTCGTACCACGCTTTCGTCGCCGAGGAGCCGGTGTGCCGGTCGCCCCATATAGCAGCGAGGTTCTCGCCGTTGCCCGAACCCTTCGAGTGCTCGAAAATCTGGGTGTCGGCCAGATGATCGGCCCACTTCTGGGCCGAAGCCGACACCGCCGGATCCAGCACCATTTTCGGCGAGCCGTGTTTTGCCCGGTACTGGTTGTGGGCGTTGAGCATGTCCTGGGCGAACGACGCCCCGCCACACGTGGAGTCCACTCCGGCGGTGGCCTCACCCGCCCCGCCGAGGGCGGCAGCCATCAGCACAGCCACACAAGCCGACAAAAACCGTCCACGACGCATATCAATCTCCCGGGTGAGTAGGCGAGACGAGCAGGAAGCCAACGACGAAAGCAGAGGCCCCACCGGTGGATCCGCCATTCGGCAAGGGCGCTGAGATATTCGGCGATCAACCTACCGTGCTGCTGGCGGGACCGCCGAGGCATCGCCGCCCTGGTGAAGGGCGGCCGGGGGGCGATTTCCACGCGCACCCGCGCAGCCATCAAGGGTCGGCCAGTTCCTCGCGCCAGTAACCCAAGTCGGTCAGCAGTGTGTCCAGGCGTACCAGCACATCAGGGCGCAATTGCGATATCGGTGTGTCCAGCTTCGCAGTGCACATCGGTTCTCCAGGAAAGGGAATGCGTTAGAACTGAGTTCACCACGAGATTTCGCAGCAGGCAGGAACTCAGAACATGACCTCGACAAACAAGCTGGCCGCCGTTCTTGCAGCCGCGGCTGTCTCCGTGGTGGCGTTCACTGGCGCCGCGCACGGCCAGCCGGAAGCAGCGGTTACCAGACATGAAGGTGTGGCGGGCTGTATCCAGTGGTGGTGGACCGAGGACGGCACTTCGACGACCACAACAACCATCCATTGGCACAACCTGTGCCCGACTACGCAGCGTCTGATGGTCTCGTGGCGGAACAATCGGACGAATATGGATCCCGATGACGTGACCTACGGAATTCCGGGCGATCATGAGGGCTCCGACACGTGGCCGGGCATTCCGGTCGCCTTCAAGCAACTATGAGACACATCCAACCGCCCGCCCACGGTCGGATCTAGCAACGATGCCGGTAAGGATCATGCCGGTGTAGTGGTTGTCGTAAATCGTTCGGTTCTCCGACACCTCACCGCTACTGATCGCTGCGAACCGCAGTTCATGGTCACCCACTTCGGCCACATATCGATAAAACGTGTCGAAAAGTGTTGATATCCAACAATTCTTGTCGCCCCTTTCTCCTACAGTCCCATGGGTTGGCCACCGCGACCTGCGATCTCGACATCCCTGCACCGCTCACCCCCGACGGCGACAGGCTCGACCCGGTCGGCGGAGCAGGCGCGCTGATCAGCTACGGCCGCGTCTCCACCAAGGACCAGAACCTGGATCGTCAGATCCAGGCGCTCACCGCCGCGGGGTGTCAGCGGATCTTCACCGACAAGAAGTCGGGAAAGAATGCCGAGCGTGTCACGAGGGTTCTCTTCGGACCCCGCGACCAGGCGATACGCCACATCCGTTGTTTTGCGCCGTTACTACCGGACCCCCAGCACCTGCCGGGCTCGGCTCGCGATGCCGAACCCGCTGCGGATGAGACCTGTGCCGACTGCTCGGCGGCAAAGCCGACGCCCTATTGCCGGGCCATGTGCATGCGCATCTCGCTTTGGATGTCGGTGATCAGCTCCCCGGAGAGGTCGACGGTGACGGAGTGCAGCGTGCCGGTGAACCGGGAAGGCGGTTCGTAGTCAGGTGCCACCGCCGAGCCCGAGTTGGCGCCGCAGGTCATCCCGCCGGGGTTGAAGGCGACCGGCGTGGTGACGGGGATTTCGGCCTCGCCGACCAAGCGGTGGTCGATGTAGAGCTGACCGCGGCCCGGTGTGCCTTTGCCGTGCGCGAGGTCGGGCTCGCCGGTGGGTTCGAATTCGAAGCGCAGCTCGTGGCGGCCTTCGGGAACCGGCTCCATGGAGTAGACACGGTAGATGGCGCGCCGGACATAGTTGTGGGCGTAGTGCAGTCGGCCATCCTTGAGATAGAAGGACCAGCCGCCGACATTGGTGCCCTGGCACAGTAGGACGCCTTCGGCGCCGCCGGGCGGGATCTCGGCATCGGCAGTGATGCTGTGCGGACGATTGATCACCCGGGGCGCCACGGCCGCGGGCAATGCCTCGGTGCCGGGGCGGAGGGTGTAGCTGAGCTGCGCCGGTGTGATCTGGGGCTTCTCCGCCATCAGCCGTTGCATGCCGCTGCTGTCGATGGGCAATACCTGGTACTTTCCCGCCTCGACGTACCACAGTGAGATCATCTCGAGGAGTTTGTCCGGGTGCTCTGCCGCGATGTCGCGGGTCTCGGCGAAGTCCTCCTCGATGTGGTAGAGCTCCCAGTGGTGGGCGTCCAACTCGCCCAGATCCGCGGCGGTGATGGGGGTGCCGAAGAGTTTGCCCGATTCGGTGAAGGAGGGGCCCGGCCAGGGGCACACGGCACGCCATCCGCAGTGGTCGATCGCGCGGTGGCCCATCATCTCGAAGTACTGCGTGTGGTGCCGGGTCGGCGCGGCCGGGTCGTCGAAGGTGTGCGCGAAGCTGACACCGTGGAGGGGCGACTGGGGCACGCCTTTGATAGTGGCCGGGGGTTCGATTCCGAGCGCGTCGAGGACGGTGGGGACCATGTCGACCAGGTGCGCGTACTGAGTGCGTACCCCACCCCGCGCCATGATGCCCCGCGGCCAGTGAACCAGGAACGGGTCACTGACACCACCGCGGTAGGTCTCACGCTTCCACCGACGGAAGGGCGTGTCGCCCGCCCAGGTCCAACCCCACGGGTAGTGGTTGAACGTGGTAGGGCTGCCGAGTTCGTCGATCGCTCGGAGGCTGTCCTCGATCGGTTCGGGGGCGTTGTTGAAGAACTGCAGCTCATTGGTGGTCCCGGTGACTCCGCCCTCGGCGCTGGCGCCGTTGTCGGAGACGACCATGATCAGCGTGTTGTCGAACTCGCCGATCTCCTTCAGGAAGTCCAGCAGCCGCCCGATGTGATGGTCGGTGTGCGAGAGGAATCCGGCAAAGACCTCCATCATCCGCGCGGCCAGGCGGCGCACATCTGGCTGCATCGAGTTCCACTCCGGCACATCCGGGTCGTGACGGGAGAGCTGCGCGTCCGGTGGCATGATGCCCCGTTGCTTCTGCCGGTCGAAGGTGAATTCGCGGTAGGCCTCCCAGCCGTCGTCGAAGCGGCCCTGGTAACGGTCCGCCCACTCCTTAGGCACATGGTGTGGGGCATGCGTCGCCCCGGTGCAGAGGTTCAAGAAGAACGGCTTATCCGGAGCAACCTGCTTCGCGCTGGAGATGAAGGAGATCGCCTTGTCGACCAGATCCGCGGTCAGGTGGTAGCCCTCCTCCGGGGTGGCGGGCGGTTCGACCTGGTGGTTGTCGTGGATCAGATCCGGGTACCACTGGCTGGTGTCGCCGCCGAGGAAGCCGTAGAACCGCTCGAAACCACGGCCGAGCGGCCAGCGCTCGTACGGGCCTGCTGCCGATTCCTGGTCCGACGGCACCAGGTGCCATTTGCCGACCATGTAGGTGTTGTATCCGTGTTGCAGCAGCATCTCGGAGAGGAACCCGTTCTCGAACGGAATGTTGCCGTTATAGCCCGGATATCCCGTGGCTACTTCTGTAATGCTCGCCATCGCGTTGGCATGGTGATTGCGTCCGGTCATGATGCACGAACGCGATGGCGAACACAGCGCTGTCGTATGCATGTTGTTGTACAGCAATCCGCCCTTGGCCAGGGCGTCCAAATGCGGCGTGGCTATCGGACTGCCGTAACAACCGAGCTGTCCGAACCCGGTGTCATCGAGCACGATGAACAGCACGTTCGGCGCACCCAGTACAGGCCGCACCGGTTGCGGCCAAGCGGGACTCGACACATCGGCCGTCCGACCGATGACTCCAGGAAAAGCAGTTCCCGGCCTGTATTCCTTCGGTGACATCTCCTCGATCCTCCGTCCCGCCGACCGGCATACATCCGGCCGATCGGCGCGTAGGTTCTTGCCGATGTTGCCCGCGGTCACGCCGTGAGACTGGTCGCCGCCAGCCCTTTCCGAACAGCAATGTGCGCAGTCCCGCGTCCTCGACGAGGTAGCTCAGCGCTGTGACTTGCCGGCTTCTTGCTCTGGAGCACGTGCGGCGAACTTACGGAAACGGCGCTGAGGGAACACCGACGCTCCAACGGGAAATCTGGAAAGCGCACCCCTTACCGACGGGTGGGGTCGCTTCGTGAGCCGTCACCGTCGATGGCTCCGCACATGTCAAAGGAAGACAAGGCCACAACAAAACAACCTGGGAGAACCAACGCCACCCATGCATCCAATATTGTTTCTTTTTGACCCACTCAATACTGCGACGGCGCAATGAAATAGTAACCGACCGGTAGCTTGACAGCCAGTGAAGAAGGGAACGCCCTTGTCCCGCCCGAGCCGAGAACGCTTCCTGCACAGGGCCGGGAGGACCGGCCGCGAAAGGCTGAAGTGAAGTCCTCGGTTTGAGGCCTGCCTTCTTGATCGGGAAGTAGGCATGATGCCGAGCAGGTACGACGCGAAGGCGAAGGCGGTTCGTCTGGCTCGCGAGCACCGAGACGGTTACGCCTCGGAGTAGGCGCGATCACCACTCGCGAGCCGGTGAAGGTGCCCCGAGACGTTGCGGAAGTGGGATCGCCGAGCCGCGGTCGATGAGGGCGATTCCGAGGATGTCGCCACGGCGGCGGCGAGTTCGTGATCGATGCCTACGCCGGGAGAATTCTCGCTGGGATCTGCTCGACATCCAAGCACACCAGCTTCGTCGAATCCGCGATCCGGCAAGCGGCGGCGGCACGGATAAGCGAAGGTGATCTACTGTCCAGCAACATAATTCACCACTCGTACGCCGGTTCTCAGGGCAGAACACATGGCCCGGTCGTTGCGGACCGGGCTTTCCGTGGGCCCGAGCCGGTCACACGCAGTACTGACAGGTTCCGCTGGCGGGAAGCTCGATGAAGCACTGGGCGCACACCGCCGCGCGGGTCGGCTGCGGCTTGACCTCGGCCTGACCCGCGGTGCTCGGCGAACGGCGGCTCGCCACCTTGGGAGTGAGCGGGGGGACGCCTTCGTCGGCCGGCATTTCGGCCCCGTGGTGGAGGTAGCACTGCCAACGGGCGTAGGCGGCGTGCAGCTCGAGGTCGTTCGGGATCGGCAATCCGGCGAGTTCCAGCACGTACTTATAGGTGTCGCCGACGGTGTGGTTCTGCTGCACGCAGAGCGCGGTGAGCGGCGGCTCGCCCGCCTTGTGGCAGCGCCGCGCGATCTTTCGCAGGATGGCGTCCATCCAGGTGCGCGTCGGCGCCTCGGTTTGCACGCCGGACGCTTCCTGCACCCGCTCGGCCAGCTCGGCCACCGTGATGAAATGCCCGTACCCGGTAGCGATCTCGGACAGTTCCGCGTGCGCGGCCAAAGCCCATGCCACCGTCGCCTCACGCAATGGCACCGCAGCACCGTCACCCGCTCGCCATGCTCCTGCCACCGTGGGCACCGGATTGCTGATCACCCGACCAAGCTATCGCGAGACCCCACGAACAGAAAAATAGCCCGACCACTTGCGGCCGGATCCCTCGGCCATGGCACACCTACACCTCGACTTGCGAACCCATGATCACTGTCCGCTCGCCCGGCAGGCCGAAGTATTCGGCAGCGTCGGCGGTGATGTAGGACGTGGCGATGAACAGGCGTTTGCGCCAAGGCGCCATCGTGGGCGCCGAGCCTTTCTTCAACTCGATCTTCGACAGGAAGTAGGAGGCGCCATCGACCGATATCGGCCCTTCGGTCCGTGCTGGGTCGAGTAAGCGCAACGCGTGCGGGACATTCGGTGTTTCCATGTAACCGAAGTGCGCGGTCACATGGATGATCCCGTCTTCGCCGTACCCGAGCGCGTCGATCTCGGTGCGCTGCGAATCCGGCACCCGAGGCACCGGCAGCGTGTCGATCGCCAGAATCACCACGTGTTCGTGCAGCACGCGATTGTGCTCGACATTGGCTCGCATCGCCAGCGGCGCGGTCTCTTTGCCTCGGTTGAGAAATACTGCCGTCCCAGCGATCCGCACCAGCGGCGGGTGATAATCCTGCAACTGATCGATGAACGCGCGCAGCGATCCCTCTACCTGTTCCCTTGCCCTGGTGACGATTACGCGCCCACGCGCCCACGTGATCATCACAGTGAACGCCGTGAGACCGATCAACAGTGGCAACCACGCGCCGTGCACGAGTTTTGTGAGGTTCGCCGACAAGAACAGCACATCCACCGCCAACAACGGGATGGCACCGAGCAGAACCAGCCACAGCGGCGTTCCCCACTTGGTGCGAGCGACGTAGAAGAAAAGCAACGTCGTGATGGAGATAGTCGCGGTCACCGCCATGCCGAACGCGAACGCCAATGCCGCCGAGCTACGGAAAGCGAACACCAATGTCAGCACCGACACCATCAGCACCCAGTTGATCCACGGCACATAGATCTGCCCGATCGTGGACTCCGAGGTGTGCGCCACGCGCAGTCTCGGCAGGTATCCGAGCTGAGCCGCCTGCGCGGCCACCGAAAACGCGCCGGTGATCACGGCCTGCGAAGCGATCACGGTTGCCGCGGTCGCCAACAGCACCAGCGGGAACCGCGCCCACCCGGGAGCGAGCAGGAAGAACGGGCTGCTCACCGCGCTTTGATCGCCGAGAAGCAGCGCGCCCTGCCCGAGGTAGCTCAATGCACACGCCGGCAGCACCAGCCCCAGCCAGCCGCGGGTGATCGCCTTCCTCCCGAAATGGCCCATATCGGCATACAGCGCCTCCGCACCAGTAACCGCGAGCACGACCGCCGCCAGCGCGAAGAACGCAATTCCGAAGTGCCCGAACATGAAACCCAGCGCGTAGGTCGGCGACAGTGCCTTCAGGATCTCCGGGTGCCGGGCGATACCGGACACACCCAAAGCACCGATCGTGACGAACCAAAGAATCATCACAGGGCCGAATAGTCGACCGACCGCGGCCGTGCCGTGGCGCTGCACCGAGAACAGCGCAATGATGATCACCACCGTGATCGGAATGATCAGATTCTCGAATCCCGGCTCGACGATCTTCAAACCCTCTACCGCGGACAGCACCGAAATCGCGGGAGTGATCATGCTGTCGCCGAAGAACAATGCGGCACCGAAGATGCCGACCCCGGCCAGCACTGTGGCCGCTTGCCGACCCCGGGTTCCACCCAGGCGGCGCAGCAGCGTGATCAGCGCCATGATCCCGCCCTCACCATCGTTATCGGCGCGCATCACCAGCGAGATATAGGTCAGCGTGACGATGATCATCACCGACCAGAAGATCAGCGACACAACGCCGTACACATTGTCCGTGCTGATCGGCACCGGGTGTGGGTCGGCCGGGTTGAACACCGTCTGGATGGTGTAGATCGGACTGGTCCCGATATCGCCGAATACGACACCGAGAGCACCGACCACGACCGCGCCCCGAACGGTTCCGCCACTACCCGCCGCATGCGAAGACGGGTCGACTCGAGTTTCGGTCTCCATGATGCACTCCTCGTCTGCGGAACAGCACCCTATTGTGTCGTGCCCCGCCACCATGGCACAGCAGCGACGCAGTGAAACGAAGGTGGGTCAAAACGCACGACCGATCCAAGGACCGAGCGAAGTATTGAACGCAGGAGCGCGAGCACCATCCAAATGCTTGCTAGGTTCGGCGCATGTCCGGCACCCTTCGTGCGATTGTTCTGATCACCACCCAGCCCGGGCGCGGAGCCGAACAGATCGCCGCTTTCGCAGCGCTGGCACCTGTGGTTCGCGACGAGCCCGGTTGCTTGCGCTACGACCTGCACTCCGTGAACGGTGATCCGGACGGCTGCGTACTGTTCGAGGAATGGGCGTCGGCGGAGGCACTGCAAAAGCACGACGCCTCGGAGCACATGATCGCAGCTGATGCTGCCAACAAGGCGTTCCGAGCGGGTCCGGCCGAACTGCTTCCGCTCAGCACCGCGCCCGTGGCCTGACACTTGTTGGACGGTCGACCCAGCTGTGCCGCAGCGGCTCGAAAAGTGGACCGAAACCAAAAAGCCCGGCCTGAGCTGGGATTTCTGGTGGACTAGCAGCCCAACCCGATCACCATCAGACAATCGCCCCTAATCCACAACACCCAACTGAGCCGAACGCCGAGTGGCACATGGTTGAGGCGAATCGCCTGGTGGCCCCCTCCACCATGTGGCACTCGGCAACGTCTGGACTCGGTCGAGAGCGGCAACTTCGAAGGGCGATCGATCGGAGATATTCTGGTTTCAGTTTGCTTGTCCCGTCCAAGTGAGGAGGGTCGGCATGTCGGCGTATCCAGACCCGCAGGATCCCCGAGTCCAGGAGGACATTCGAGAAGCGGTGCAGCGGGCACGTGAGTCAGCACTGAACTCGTCCATGTCCGAACAGGACATCACCAATATGGCCGCCGGCTATCTGGGAGTGGCCGCTGCGAGCGCCCCGGGCATCGAGCTCGACATCCAACGTGAAGTGCGTCGCCAGTCCGGCACCGATTGGCCGGTACAAGACCAACGCAGCCGCTACGAGGGGCCACCACCCATCACACCAGCGGAACCCAGCCCCGGTGTGAGTGCCCCGGACCCGGTCTTCGGCGTGCGGGTGGACCATTGGTGCACCGACGAAGAAATCCAGGGCATTCAGGGCTACGCCACCTACGACAACACCATGATGCAGAGCCGCTATGACCCCACCTGCCCGTCAGAGTTCTACGACGGTTACCTCACCGCGCTCGTGGGCCTGATGCAATCCGTGGCACCCCACGACACACTCGACCGCTATCGTTCGGTCGTCGAAACAATCGACGGAACTTTCAAGACCTGGCCCGGCACCCGGGACAGATCCACCGGTGCCGCCCTCGCGTTGACAAACGCCTGGGAGTACGCCAATTCCGGCTCCTCGGTAATACAGATCCTCGCCCACCTACACGGCGAGATAGCCTGCGTCGCCGACTGTTTCCAGATAGCTCGCGCCGACGGCCTGTAATCCGCGCGGGAGCACGCATCCCAGAGATGCACCCACGCTATGCTCGCGACCAGCGCTGGGTGCGGTGACACCTGAGAGTTCCGGGGCGGGAACGAAGTGCGAATGGGCGCCTCGACGAAGAAGCCGACAAGCAGCTTGCATCCACTGGCCGACAAGGAACGCGGCCCGGGGCTTCGCTCCCCACAAAACACCCGGAACTAAAAAGGCGAATGCTCGCCATGAGCATTCGCCTTTTTAGTGGAGCTAAGGGGAATCGAACCCCTGACCTTCTCGATGCGAACGAGACGCGCTACCAACTGCGCTATAGCCCCGTGCGGCTCCGGGGAACCGCGCTGTGACACTGTATCAGTAGCGGGGCTCAGACTCCGAATCGGCCCGTTGACCTGGGCGTATGCGATTACGCGCCGGCTGCCCTTCGCATGTCGCCGGTGCGGTTGCGGACGGCGCGGGCGGTGGCGGCGTCGAAGGTTTCCAGGTGTTCGAACATGGGGTCTTCATCGTCGGCCTCGAGCCGGGCGGAGCGGCGGCGCAGGGCGCGGGCGGTGTCGCGGTCCATGGCCTGCTGCCTGGCCTGCTTCTCGGTGTGGTGCGGGAGGTGCTCGGCCTGCTCGCGGCCGCGGCCGAGGCGCGCGGCCCTGCGGCGGCGGATCTCCTCTTCCATGCGGACCTGCTTGCGCAGGTACGCCAGGTAGGTCACCAGCACGACCGCCGACAAGCCGCAGGCCCACCAGAACAGCGATGCCACCGCGATACCGAGGCCGCCGAACATGACGGCGCTCAGGAGGAGTCCGAGCACGGCGCGCTGACGGAAGGTGTAGCGGGCCGCGCGGGCGATCGCGTCGGCCTCCGGATCGAAGCCACCGCGGCCGCGCCGGGTGGGGACGAAATCCGGGTCGGCCGAATCGGATTCGGTGTCGTCGTCGGTGTCGAGGTACTGTGCGGGCGCAGCCGAGCGCGCCGGGGGGATCCGGGCCGCCGGATCGTCGCGCTCATCGGCCACGAGGTCATCATCGGCCGCCGCACCGGCGTTCGCAGCGATTCCGGCCGCAGCGATGTCGATACTGCCCGATTCGGTATGGAATTCACCGTCGACGCCATCGGATTCGGGCTCGACATCATCGAATTCGGCCTCCGCCGCACCGAGTTCGTTCGCACGATCGTCGAGCTCGTCATCGAGCTCATCGATGTCGGCCTCGGCCTCGGCGATATCGGAATCGGAGTCGGAATCGGATGCAGCAGATCGGGATTCACGAGGGGTGCCGCCCTCGAGCTCCAGTGTTTCGCTTCGAAGAGACTGTTCGTCGTCGATTTCGGTGACGGGCTCGTCGGCCGGTGTTGTCATCCGGTCCTCCGCATCATCACTATGGGGATGCTTTCTCTGCACGCGGGTCGGCCGATAATCGGGATCACTGTCGTGCCCTGCGGCCGGTCCACTTTTCGGGCGCCGCTTGGAATCTCCGCGGTGCAATACACGGGTCGCCAGCGCCGCGTCGGTCGTCTGCCGGATTC
The DNA here is from genome assembly GCF_045208035.1 of Nocardia sp. NBC_01009. NCBI lineage: Bacteria > Bacillati > Actinomycetota > Actinomycetes > Mycobacteriales > Nocardiaceae > Nocardia > Nocardia sp. NBC_01009. The sequence continues at coordinate 8,466,021 of NZ_CP108695.1, forward strand.
TCGGGTGCCGGTCGGCGAGTATCGGAAACAGGACGAAGACCCAGAGAATGACGAGGCCGATCCACAGAATTGAATTCGGCATATCGCCTCAGCACCTCCGTCCCCGCCTGGGTTGTCCGTTCGGCCTTCGACCGGTCGCTCCGCTCCCCATCGCGGTGCGTTCGCTCGCCGCAAAACGCACTCGGACTCCGCGGAAGTCCGGTCGCCGCCAAGCGTTTCGGCGAGTTCGCCGGACGCCTCGCAGGCTCCCTGCCGATGACGCAAGACGCACCACCGACGTCCGTAGGTTAATTCCGCGTCGCAGCGAGATCCGTCAGGCGCGCCGTGCACATCTGCCACACCTGTCACACAAATCGGCAAAAACCACGCTCAGAGCAAGGTGGCGCGGCCGTCGCGGACCAGGCGGTCGACCACTGTTCCGACGACCTCCTCGACGGTGATGCCGACGAGCAGGTGATCGCGCCAGGCTCCATCTACGTCCAGATACCGCTCGAGCAGACCTTCCTGGCGGAATCCGACATTGCGCAGCACAGCCTGGCTCGCCAGGTTCTCCGGGCGGACGGTCGCTTCCACGCGGTGCAGTCCGGCGGGTCCGAAGCAATGGTCGAGGCCGAGGGCGAGGGCCGCGGTTGCGACGCCCTGGCCGCCGAGGTCCTTGGCCACCCAGTAGCCGATCCAGGCCGAGCGCAGTGCACCGCGCACGATATTGCCGATGGTCAGCTGGCCGCTGAAGGTGCCGTCCACCTCGATGACCAACGGAATCATCGCGCCCCGACGGGCTTCCGCCTTCAGGCTCGACCACAGCGACGGCCAGTTCGACGCGTGGTTGCGCGCCTCCCACGCCCCCCGGCCGGTCGGCTCCCACGGCTCCAGGTGCGCCCGATCGCGCAGCCGGATCCGGCTCCACGCCGCGGCGTCGCGCAATCGCACCGGCCGCAACGTCACCTGACCTGCCGCGACGCGCAGCGGTCCGAGATGCGCGGGCCATCCGGGATGCTGCGTGACCCGGAACACGTTCATCGACTCCACGCCTCAGCCGCGCTGTGCGAGAAAAGCGACTCGGACCTCGTCACCGGTGCGGATCTCGGTGTCGTCCGGATCGATCACGATCAGGCTGTTGGCCTCGGCCAGCGTCGCGAGCAGATGCGAGGAGGAGCCCGCGCCGCCGCCGAGCGGTTGGACGAGGTAGTCGCCCGTGGTCTCGTCGCGCATGAGTTGCGCGCGCAGATAGCCTTTGCGCCCGGCCATCGAGGAGATCGGGGTGATGGTCCTGGCCCGGATGATCCGGCGCATCGGATGCCTGCGCCCGAGCGCGATCCGGATCAAGGGACGCACCATCACCTCGAAAACTACTAGTGCGCCAACGGGATTCGAGGGCAGTAGGAAAGTGGGCACCTCGTCGCGGCCGAGCCGCCCGAAGCCCTGGACCGAACCGGGGTGCATGGCGACCCGCGCGATCTCCAACTCGCCGAGACCTTCGAGTGCTTCCCTGACCTGTTCGGACGCCCAGCCGCCGATGGCCCCGGCGATCACCACGACCTCGGAACGAACAAGCTGACCTTCGACCACATCGCGTAGTCGCCGCGGATCTGCGCTCACGATGCCGACCCGATTGACATCGGCGCCCGCGTCACGGGCAGCGGCGGCCAATGCGTAGGAGTTCACGTCGTAGACCTGGCCGGGGCCGGGCGTGCGATCGATGTCGATCAGCTCGCCGCCGACGGAGATCACCGAGAGCCGGGGCCGCGGATGCACGAGCACCTTGTCCTGGCCGACGGCCGCGAGCAGTCCGACCTGCGCCGCACCGATGATGGTTCCCGCGCGCACCGCGACATCGCCCGGCTGCACATCGTCGCCGATGCGCCGCACGTAGTCGCCGGAACGCACCGGCTCGTACACCTTGATCCTGGCCCGGCCACCATCGGTGAAGTCCAGCGGCAGAACGGCATCCGCCAAAGTCGGCAGCGGCGCACCGGTATCGACCCGAACGGTCTGGCGCGGTTGCAGCCTGCTCGGCTGCTTGGAACCGGCGACCACCTCGCCGACTACCGGCAAAGTGAGATCGACCAACTCGCCATCTTCATTGCGGATATCCGAACCGGCGGCGGCCACATCGACACTGCGCACCGCGTAGCCGTCGATGGCGGCCTGATCGAAGCCGGGCAGCGGCCGCTCGGTGACGACGTCCTCGGCACACAGCAGGCCCTGGGCCTCGGAGATCGCGACCCGGACCGGCCGGGGCGCGACCGCCGCGGCGGTCACCTTGATCTGCTGATCCTCAACCGAGCGCATCCAGCCCTTCCTGATCTCTTCGCACCCAACCCGGATTCCGCATCAGCGCAACTGAGTTCGGTGCGCCCGACGGTGTCCGATCGGCGGCGTTCCCGGGGCCCTTCGTGGTCACGCAAGCTGCCGTCTCCGGGCCCGTCGCGCACGCCGCAATGAACCATCATTCGTACCCGACAGTCCACTATCGGCGAAACCCGACGCCCACCCGCGTTAGTCGTACGTTGTCAGCTGCGGATCCCAATCCGAACTCAGCCGATGCTGCAGCCACTCCCGCAAGGCGGGGCCGTATTCCTCTCGTTCCAAAGCGAAATCGACCGCAGCACGAAGATAACCGCCCGGGTTGCCCAAATCGTGGCGCGACCCACGGTGGACCACCACATGGACCGGATGGCCCTCCTCGATGAGCAGCGCAATCGCGTCGGTGAGTTGCAATTCTCCACCCGCGCCCGGCGTGATCCGACGCAGCGCGTCGAAAATCGCGCGGTCCAACAGATATCGGCCCGCGGCCGCGAAGGTGGAGGGCGCGTCGGCGAGAGCAGGCTTTTCCACCATGCCGTTGACGCGCAGCACATTCGGGTTCACCGCATCGGGCACCGGGGCGACATCGAAGACGCCGTACGCGCTGACCTCGTCTTTCGGCACATCGATGGCGCAGAGCACGGTGCCGCCACGCTTGCGGCGCACCCGGCTCATCACGTCGAGCACACCGCACGGCAGCACCAGGTCGTCGGGCAGCAGCACGGCGATGGCGTCCTCGTCGTCATCGAGGACGCGCTCGGCCTGCGCGACCGCGTGACCGAGACCGAGCGGTTCCTCCTGCACGACCGAAGTGACATCGAGCAGACCCGGCGCCTTGCGCACCTTCTCCAACAGATGGAACTTGCCGCGCTCTGCCAGCGTGCTCTCGAGCAACAGGTCCTCGACGAAGTGCGCGACAACGCCGTCTTTACCCGGTGAGGTGACGATCACCAACCGGTCCGCGCCGGAGTCGGCGGCCTCGGCCGCCACCAACTCGATGCCGGGGGTGTCGACGACCGGCAGCAACTCCTTGGGCACCGTCTTGGTCGCAGGCAGGAACCGCGTCCCCAGGCCGGCCGCGGGTACCACGGCCGTGCGGAAACACGACACCACCGCGTCATTCGCGGGCCGTCCGGCCGTCTTATCCGGCACTGCTGTCATACGCCTACCCTATCCATCCGTCACAGCGTCCCAACGCCCGTCGGGCACAGCACCGGAATCGGCCGTCGGGCCGATCCGGGTCCCGGTGAGCTTAAGGTGATCACTGTGGAGATGCCCGGTCAGCGTGACAAACATGCGTGGCGCACCGAAATCAGTGCTCGACGGGCCGCGATGACAATCGCTGACCAGCAGGCAGAGGCGCGTGCGCTGGCCGAGACCGCTGCAAGGCTCGAGCTGCCCGACTGGGTGTGTGCCTATGTGCCGGTGCGCGGGGAACCGGGTTCGACGGCGCTGCTGGATGCCATGCGCGCCGCGGGAGCCAGGGTGCTGCTGCCGGTCACCGGTCCCCTCGGGCCGCTGAGCTGGGCCGAATACACCGGCGTCGAGGGCCTGCGACCCGCGCGGTTCGGACTGCTCGAGCCGTCCGGCGAGGTGCTGCCCACCGCCGCGGTCGGCACGGCCGGACTGATCCTGGTGCCCGCGCTCGCGGTGGACCGCCGCGGTGTCCGGCTCGGACGGGGCGCGGGCTACTACGACCGCACGCTGGCCGCTGCCGATCCGGCCGCGCGCCTGATCGCGGTGGTCCGTGACGACGAGCTGGTCGACCGGCTCCCCGAGGAACCGCACGATCTGCGCATGGGCTGGGCGCTCACACCGCAGGGCGGCCTGCAACAACTCGGTGTGGAACAGGGCACGGAATGAAACGTCGATTAGCGGCGTTGGCAATGTCGGCTGTAGAGTGCCAGATTGACGAACCCTGCGGAGGATCCTGTGCCAACTTATTCGTACGCGTGCACCCAGTGTGACAACCGCTTCGACATCGTTCAGTCCTTCACCGATGAGGCGCTGAGCGTCTGCCCGGAGTGCTCTGGCAAGCTGCGCAAGCTGTTCAATTCGGTCGGCATTGTGTTCAAGGGCAGCGGTTTCTATCGCACCGACAGCCGCGGCGGCGCCTCGACGGCGAGCGAGCCCGCGAAGTCGGACGGTTCGAGCAGCTCGTCAAGTTCGGATTCGAGCTCCTCCAGCAGCACGTCCACGGCCACGAGCACTGCCGTCGCCAGCTGAGTTGTCCCCAGCCTCTCGCTGTCCACAGCTGGCCGTTTCAGCGGCTGAGCAGGTGTGATTGTGGCCATAGGATCCGGCCATGACTCGATCACTCGGCGATCTCGGTCGCGATAGCGCACTGCGTTTCGCGCTGTGGAATCGACCACCATGGGCCGATGGCCTGCTGGTGCGGCGATTGCTGGCGGTCGTTCTCACCGCACTCGCCGCCGCCCTCTTCATCCGAGGCGATCCGGGCGCCGAGCGCACCCGGATCGTGGTCGCGGGCCGCGACCTGCCACCCGGCCATCTCATCCAGGCCGACGACCTACGCTCGGCCGCTCGCGAATCGGGCGCCCTGCCGACGGGTGTCGTCACCGACAGCACCACTCTTGTCGGTGCGACGCTGACGGCGGCCATGCGCACCGGCGAGATATTCACCGATCTGCGCATTGTCGGCCCACGCTTGGCCGCCGTGGCCACAGGTGGGCGCGACGCAAGGATTGTGCCCATCCGCCTGGCCGACACCGCAGTCGCGGAGATCCTGCGCGCCGGTGATCGGGTCGATGTCGTCGGCGCCGAGGAACAGACCGGTTCCGCGGCTCGCCCGGCGCGAACCCTCGCCACCGATGCCGCGGTGGTTCTGGTCTCCGGCCCCGGCGATCGACGCGGCAGCCAGGAACGGATCGTGCTGGTCGCGATGGATGCCGAGCGCGCCACCACGGTCGCGGCAGCCTCGCTGCGGACCGCACTTACCGTTGTCTTCCATTGAGAATGTTCGCCAAGCATTTGCCAAACCTGAACTAGCATCGTCGGACCGGCTGCATAAACCGCCGAGCGTGACTGGAAAGCTCCCATCCGAAGAGGAGATATCGGCAATGCTCAAGGGTTTCAAGGACTTCTTATTCCGCGGAAATGTCATAGACCTGGCCGTAGCCGTGGTGATCGGTACCGCGTTCGTCGCGATCGTCACCGCGTTCACCAATGGCATCATCAATCCGATATTGGCCGTATTCGGTGGCAACGACGAGCTCGGCCTCGGTTTCCGGTTGGCAGCCGACAAGCCGGCGACCTTTGTGCAAGTCGGTCCGATCATCACCGCAGCTCTCAATTTCCTGATCATCGCGACGGTGCTGTACTTCGTGCTCGTGTTGCCCGCCATACACGCCAAGAAGCGCTGGGGTTCCAACGAGACGGAACTCACCGATTCCGACGTGCTGCGCCAGATCCGCGACCTGCTCGCGGAGGGCCGGGACAGCGCAGGCGGCAAGCACGAGTTCTGAACCGAATCCTTGCCGGGACTCGGTCCTGACATAAGTCTCCACGGGCCGCAATGCCGCACGATCGGCCGGTGAGTACACGACCAACATGGATACGAAGCGATCCCACACTTGATCGAAAGCGCTGTGGTCAGAACCAGACATGGCGTGACCCTAAAGCGCGGCACCGACATCCACCCCACACCAATTTCCCCGACAGCCACGCAGTAGGACCGCACGATAGGCCGACCGTCCGCTGGTCGGCTGGCGGCGGCGAGTGTCGATCGACGGGGAACAGCTCGAAAACCGGCGCATCGGCGGCCACCCGACGGGCGAAAATTCAGCGCCACCTATCGCTGAGAGTCACAGCGGTGGTTTCGTCGGTGAGCTCAGGAGTCAGTTCTGAAGCGAGCGAATTGGGCACGCGTCGAACTGTTTTCGGTTTGGCGTAGGCCGGCCTGATACGCGGGAGCCCAGTTTGCGCGATCGTAGAGATTTGTGCCGAAGACCTCGAGCGCTGTGGTGTCCGGGCCGATGCGAACGACTGTCTCGGCAAGCGGCTCTGGTGACGGATCATCGGAGAACAGGTGTGCCAGCGGCTCGATGACCACGAGAGTTTCTGCGCCTGAGGCAAGGTCGGCGTTGGTGGCCGATCGTAGACCGCCGTCGATGTAGTAGCGCCCATTTACTGATATGGGTGGTTGGGCGCCTGGGAATGCGGTGCTGGCAGCGACTGCGGTCGGCAGTGGTACGCCGCTGTGCCTGTCCCAGACTGCCGGTTCGCCGGTTTCGGCGTCTACCACGGTGATTCGCAAATCTCGGTCGGGCCATTCGGATACACCGATCAGGCGACGCATCCGTTCGATCTGTTCGGTCGGGTCACCCATGCCGATTGTGAGGGCGAGTTCGCCGACACGGCGCCGTGCGGTCGCGGGTTGCTGACCTGGCTCGCGGAGTATGGCGAAAACCTCGCCTAGCCGGGGGTGTGCAGTATCTATCGGCGCGCTCCGCTGCTGTGTTCGAGCGGGCAGAGTCGCCAGTCGTTGCATCGGTTCGCCGGTGGCCAGGATGGCACCGGCGATCGCACCAGCCGAGGTACCGACAATCAGATCGGCGGAGGCCAGGTCGACACCGTGACGGCGCAGACCTGTGAGGAGGCCGGCCATCCATGCTGTGCCGACTACTCCACCAGCACCGAGCACCACGGCTGCGCGCGGAGTACTCGCCTGTTCTGTGTGTGCCACGACCACATCCTCGTCAGGGAAATCACCACGATACAGCGCAGTACCGACGAGCCCGCCTCACGTCGCGTGCGTGCGGCGATCTTGTCGTGCGAGGCAACAGCGCGGGCCGCAGGCACGAGTCGTGAACCGAATTCGCCTCCACGGGAACGCAAACGGGCCCGCCGCGGTGGGTGAATTCAAGGGGTCGTCGCAACACTGCCTGCTTTTAGCGGGTAAGTAGATCACGCAGACGCTCGGCTGGGGTTTCCCAGTCGAGCGTTTTGCGTGGACGATCGTTGAGTTGGTGAGCGACGTGTTCGAGGTCTTCGGGACCATAGACACTCAGATCGGTGCTTTTCGGGAAGTATTGGCGCAGTAACCCGTTCGTGTTCTCGTTGGTTCCGCGTTGCCAAGGACTCGCCGGGTCGCAGAAGTAGACCGCCATGTCGGTGGCCATCGAGAACTGCTTGTGCCTGGCCATCTCGGCGCCCTGGTCCCAGGTCAGCGACCCGCGCAGGTGGGTGGGCAGGGTCGAGATCGTCCGGATCAAGCCGTCACGGACGGTTTCGGCGTCGTGACCGCCGGGCAGGTGAACCAGCATCGTGTAACGGGTGGACCGTTCCACGAGGGTGCCGATGGCCGAACCACCGTCCTTGCCGATGATCAGATCGCCTTCCCAATGGCCGGGCACCGCACGATCTTCGACCTCGGCGGGCCGGTCACTGATCATGATCATCGCATCGACGAACCGGTGGGTGCGCTGATCTGATTTGCGATGCGGTTTCCGCCGGGTCCGTCCAGTTCGCAACGCTTGCGCGACTTCACGTCTCAGCCCGCCACGGGACTGGAAGTAGAGGGCTTGGTAGATCGTTTCGTGGCTCACCCGCATACTCTCGTCGTCGGGATAGTCCCTGCGGAGCCGGTGACAGATCTGTTCGGGAGACCGCTGCCGTGACAAACCATCGACCACCCACGCCCGCAAAGCCTGGTTGGTCACCAGTTTGGACCCCTTCGGACGCGCCCGCGCATCCGCGGCAGCCTTGTTCGCCTGATAGGGCAGGTAAAGCCCATCGATCCGGTGCGCCCGGACCTCCCGCGACACCGTCGATTTATGTTTACCGATCCGTGCCGCGATCCCCGTCAACGACTGCCCGATCAATAGCCCATCGGCGATATCGAGGCGGTCCTGCAACGACAGGTACCGGTCACTGATCGAAACAGGCTCGACACCAACGGGTTTGATCACCGCAGATGTGTACCGGCTTCCGGTCGTGTAGTCCACCACCGTGCCGTCGGGATGAATCCGCTTGTCCCCGGACCTGCGTATCCCAGCCCGCCAATCCCGGGCAGTTCGTTCGTTCACCCCGACCTCGCGAGCCGCCCGCGCCACCGACCACCCCGAGGCGATCAGCTCACTGAACCGCCTCTTGGCGTCGGGTTTGCCGCGAACTATCGGACCCACGCCGATCAGGCCATCGGCAACCAGAAAACGGCGCGCCACCGAGAAGGCCACCCCAGCGGTCTCGGCCGCCCGGTTCACCGATCCCGTCGCCTCGAACACCGACCTGATCAACTCCGGGTCCGCCGCCCGGGACGCACCCCTGGGTTTGCCCGCTGCACGACCCTGCGCACGCAGGATCGCATAGCAACGCCCCCGCCCGATCCCCAACGCCTCAGCTGCTTGCCTCACCGGGACCCCGGCATCGGCCAGCCGGGCCAGCTGATCACCGAACTGAACCAAATCCTCCGAAAACGACACGGTCGCCGCAACCTCTCACATCGAGAGTGTTGCGACGACCGCATGAACCCAAGGTGGCGACGGGCCCGTTCGTGTGTGCGGAGTTGGTGACCCCTATGTTCAGCCGAGACTGAACGGCCTGCCCCACAACGTCACCCAGGTGATGACGCTGTCGGTTTCGACCTCGACGCTGATGAACGACCGCGCCTGCGCGTAACCGGCACAGCCGTTCAGGCCGATGGTCTCATCGGCCCAGGTGACCGAGCCGCTGCCGCCCTTGAACTTGTTGCGCTTCCTGTGCGACTCGTTGCCGAAGTCGTCGGCCACTTCCTGGTCCAGGACGTAGAACGACTGCGACTGGCCCGGACCGAGCGTTAGGTTGCCACCGCTGTTGGCGCCGGCGCCGCCCTTGACGGTTTCGCCGCTCCAGTCGGCCGTGCCTTCGACACCACCGCTGACGCCGCCGCCCGCGATGTTCACCTGACAGCCGACGGTGTAGCCCGGGAAGATCTTGCCGCCGGCATCATCGGACACCTCGACCTGGGCGCTACCGGAGACCCACGCATTGCGATGCAGCGGCGTAGATCCCATGGACGGGTTGATATTGGCAGACTCGCCGACCAGGCGGATCGTCACGACGGTGCCGTCGGACAGCGTCTTGGAGATCTCACCTCCCGGCAGCGGCACGAAGGTATCGGCTTGCGCCGCTCCGGTGGACAAAAGACCGAGGGCGATGGTTGTCGCAGCACCGACACCCGCCACCTTGGCCATGTTTTTACGGTTGATCATTGGTTTCCCTCGAGGATTGAGTTCGCTTCAGCGAGAAGAGTTTTCGTTGGATTCGACAGACGTCAGCCGATGCTGAACGGCGCACCATAGAGGGTGGTCTTCGAGTAGTGGTCACCGATGATCTCCACGACTGTGTAGGAACGCGCTTGCGCATAACCCGCACAGCCCTGGATCTCGATTTCGGCATCCTGATACTCGACGGAATAGACGCCTGGTTTGAGAACGTCCTTCGAATCGATCGAAACGAACTTGACATCACCGGGGCCGAGATTGAGGCCGATCGAACCGCCCAGGCTGCCACCGTCGAGGGTGATGCCGCCCGAGAGACCCGCGGAGATCGCGTTGTCGGCGATACTGACCTGGCAGCCGACGATGTATCCGGTGGTGAGTGCTGAAACACCATGTGTCGAGGAGTTATTGGTGCCCGGAGCGTTGGTTGCGCCATTGGTGGGGCCAACCTCCCCCTCCGGGGTGACCGAGATATCGGCGATGGCGTTGCCCGATACCCAGACGACGCGACCAGCGCCGTTGGCGGCCAACGATGGTGAAATGAGCGCGCGCTCGGCAGTGTGCCTGATAGTCACGCCTGGACCGAACTTCTGACCGTCCGGCAACGGCACAAAAGTATCGGCGTTGGCAGCGCCGCTCGACAAGAGTCCCATAGCCACAGTTGCGGTGGCGGCGGCGCCCGCTATACGGACACCGCGACGCAACAGGGCGGGGTGGTTGTTACTCATACTTCCCCTCATCAGGTTCTAGCGGTCGGTCTCGGGGTTTGCCGAGGCCGAAAAACTCCCTTTCAGGTCAGCCGAGCGTGGCGGATTGGACTGTCCACCATGGGAACTGCCGACCATCTCGTTGATGAACGATCTTGGGGTTCTAATGTTATTTGTTTCCGTCACTTCTCTCAGGAAATTCGCCCAAGTGCCGCCGCACCGGTCCGTTGCCCGATACGATCGGCGATCATGTTGGGCACCAAAGGGTCTGCACACGAAACGGGCCCGTTGCGAATGCAACGGGCCCGTTTCGTGTGCGGCGGGTCAGCTACCCGCGAAGACTCAGCCGAGGCTGAAAGGCTTGCCCCACAACGTCACCCAGGTGATGACATTGTCGGTCTCGACCTCGACGCTGACGAACGCGCGCGCCTGGGCGTAGCCCCCACAGCCGGTCAGGCCGATGGTCGAGTCGGCCCAGGTGACCGAGCCGCTGCCGCCCTTGAACTTGTTGCGCTTCTTGTGCACCTCGCTGCCGAAGTCGTCGGCCTGTTCCAGGTCGAGAATGTAGAACGACTGCGACTGGCCGGGGCCGAGGGTCAGGTTGCCGCCACTGTTGGCGCCGACGCCGCCGGTGACGGTTTCGCCGCTCCAGTCGGCCGAGGCATCGACACCACCGGAGGCGCCGCCGCCCGCGATGTTCACCTGGCAGCCGACGGTGTAGCCCGGGAAGATAGACCCGCTGCCATCGCCGGACACCTCGACCTGAGCGCTACCGGAGACCCACGCGTTGCGGTGCACCGGGGTGGAGCCCATGGACGGGTTGATGTTGGCAGACTCGCCGACCAGGCGGACCGTCACGACGGTGCCATCGGACAGTGTCTTGGAGATTTCGCCACCCGGCAGCGGCACGAAGGTATCGGCATTCGCCGCGCCGGTGGAGAACAGGCCCATGGCGATGGTGGCAGCAGCACCGACACCGGCCACCCGCGCCACGTTCTTACGGTTGATCATGTTTTTCCCTCAGGGGTTGAGTTCGCTTCCGCGAGAAGAATGTTCGTGTGATTCGACCGATGTCAGCCGATGCTGAACGGCTGCCCGTAGAGGGTGGTCTTCGAGTAGTGGTCGCCGACGATCTCGACGACGGTGTAGGAACGCGCCTGGGCGTAGCCCGCGCAGCCCTGGATCTCGATTTCCGCATCCTGGTACTCGACCGAGTAGACGCCCGGCTTCAGGATGTCCTTCGAGTCGATCGAAACGAACTTGACTTCACCGGGGCCCAGGTTGAGGCCGATCGAACCGCCGAGGCTGCCACCGTCGAGGCTGATGCCGCCGGAGACACCGGCGGAGATCGCGTCGCTGGCGATGCTGACCTGGCAACCGACGATGTAGCCGGTGGTGAGCGCGGAGGCGCCGTGGGTCGAGGAGTTGTTGGTGCCCGGGGCGTTGGTCGCGCCGTTGTAGGGGCCGACGGTTCCTTCCGGAGTGACAGCCACGTCGGCAATGGCGTTGCCGGAAACCCAGACAACACGGCCGGCGCCATTGGCGCTCAGCGACGGCGAAATCAGGGCGCGCTCACCCGTGCGGTTGATGGTGACGCCTGTACCGATCTTCTGGCCGTCCGGCAACGGCACGAAGGTATCGGCGTTGGCAGCACCGGTGGAAAACAGGCCCATGGCCACGGCCGCGGCAGCGCCGACGCCCGCGACGCGGACACCGCGGCGCAGACCGATGGTGCGGTTCTCGCTCATACTTCCCCTCATCAGGTTCGAACAGTCAGCCTCGACCATCGAGGCTGGACGGTGGTCCTCTCAGGCCCAGCTCAGTTTGTGCTTCATTTGTTGCCGACTTGTAACCGGCTGTTATTTCGGCGCAACACTCTAGCCGGCCAGGAACCGAGCCCAGGTTCCGCCAGTTCGGCGCGTACGCGCCGAACCAGGCCCGCAAGGTCCAGCATGTGGGTGGCTCCCGGCGAACACTAAACGTTCGGTAACGGCGAAGCAACGTAAAGAATCGTTAATATCAATGTGATGTAGATCACGACAGCTGACATGCACATGTAGCTTGACGTGCATAAATAGCTGGAAAGTGTCTCGTTTTGAGCACAAATAGGGGCGGTAGGCGCAGAGAGGCCGCCCGTCAAATACGGGCCAAGGCCGTAAGTAATCGCCAAAATACATTCAGCCGGAAGTAATCACAGGTGGATATCGCCGATAACCGACCGTTATACGTAACTGGACAGTAGATGAGCCTCAGCCGTGGTGCGGCGGCACCTGCTCGCGGAGCCAGTCATCGGAGGGCGAACCCACCTCGGAATCCTGGTCGCGTTCGTCGCGCGTGGTGTCCGGCAGCGCGTCACCGAAGATTTTGTTCAGACGCGCGGAGTCCCTCGCCCGGCGCACGGCCGGGCGAGGGTCCTCGGAAGAATCCGGCGCCGGAATTATTCGGCCAATCCGGACAGCTCACCGATCACTCGGCTGGCAAGCGGACCGAGGGTGGCCATGCCGTCGCGGATCGCCGACCGTGTACCGGGCAGGTTCACCACCAGGGTGCTGCCCGAAACGCCGGCGAGACCACGCGACAGACCCGCGTCGAGCGAGCCCGCCACCCGGCCGGAGGAGCGCAGCGCCTCGCTGATGCCGGGCAGTTCCCGGTCCAGCACCTGTGAGGTGGCCTCCGGCGTGACATCGCGCGGGGACATTCCGGTGCCACCGACCGAGATGACCAGGTCGACGCCGCCGATCACCGCGGTGTTCAGCGCATTGCGGATCTCCACCTCATCGGCCTGAACCGTCACCGAAGCGTCGACGAGGAAACCCGCCTCGGTCAGCAGCTCGGTAACCAGTGGACCGAGCGAATCCACACCTCCATGCGCCGTTCGATCGTCGACGACCACCACAAGTGCGCGCCCAGCCACCGGAGTATCGATTTCCATGGTGCTCACCGTAGCGTCCGCATCCAGAAGCCGGGCGCCCACGCCCACAAGCTCTGCGTCCATCGCGAGCAGCTCGGCATCGACGGCGAGTCGGGGCGTCCAGTCGCCGGGCAGCACGCGCATCACCGGCCACCGCCCGCGGGCGCGCCGGAGAGGGTTACCTCGACGGTCTTGGCGTTGTTTCCCTGTTCGTCGGTGTAGGTCACCTTCACCTTGTCTCCTGGCTGATGTGAGCGGACCGCGGCGATGAGCGCGTTGCCCGAATCGATGGGCCGGTCGTCGAGCTTGGTCACGACCGCGCCCGGGGGAATGCCCGCCTTGGCAGCCGGGCCGTCCGGAGTTGCCTCCAGTACGCGTGCCGCGGTGTCCTGCGGCCGCAGCTTGATGCCGAGCTGCGCGTAGGTCGCGTGGCCGGTCTTGACGAGTTCGTCGGCGACCCGGCGGGCCTGATCGACCGGAATGGCGAAGCCGAGGCCGATCGAACCGCTCTGCTGGCCGGGCTGCTCGCCCGCGCCGAGGCTCGCGATCGCGGTATTGATGCCGATCAGCTTTCCGCTGCTGTCGACGAGCGCGCCGCCGGAGTTGCCCGGGTTGATCGCCGCGTCGGTCTGAATCGCGTCGATCACGGGATTGACCGAGGGATCGGGGGTGCCCTCGCCGTTGGTCGACACCGGCCGGTTCAACGCGGAGACGATGCCCGTGGTGACCGTACCCGCCAGGCCGAGCGGCGACCCGATGGCGATGACCGGCTGACCGACCTGGAGGTTCGAGGAGGCCCCGAGCTCGATCGGGGTGAGACCGCTCTTGCCGTTGACCTTGATGACCGCCAGATCCGACACCGGATCCGCACCGACCAGGGATGCGGGCGCGGTGCTTCCGTCGGAGAAGACCACTTCCATCTTGGCGTTGGCGCCGCCACCGGCAGCCACGTGATTGTTGGTGAGGATCAGGCCGTCGGAGGACAGCACCACGCCGGAGCCCTCCCCCTCGGCCCTATTGCTCGCCACCTTGATCATCACCACGCTCGGCAGCACCTTCTGCGCCACCGCCTGGGTGGAGCCCGCCGGGGTGTTGACCACGTTGTTGACATTGGGCTTCGGGGCATCGAGGGCGTTGGTCACGGCGGTGTGCCCGGTGTCCGACCGAGTGACGAGCGCGCCGACCGCGCCGCCGACGCCACCGCTGAGCAGAGCGAGCGCTACCGCACCTGCGACGAGCCCGGTCCGGATCGGCGGCCGCGCCGGTCCCGGATTCGGTTGCGCCCCGAAGGCCGCGCCGGGCATGGCGTCGGGCGGGATCGGCGGATCGAACGATGACGCGTTGTACTCCTGACCGGATTCATACCCCGGGAACGGCTGGGTGTAATGCGCTGCGGTCTGATGGGGAGCCGTCTGATGCGGCGCGGCCGGATAGTACTGCGGCTGCGGGCTGGACCAGGGCGGCCGCGCATACGGCGGACCCGGCTGTCCCGAGGCCGGGATCTGCTCAGTCGAATGAGAGCCGGTGGCGGCGCTCGCAGCTGACGGCTCCCCCTGCCGGTCCTTGGCATCCTCGCTCATGGTTTCTCGTTTCTCCTCACGTCTGCCGACCAGCTTGGCGGCGACGGCTTAGAGCGGACTGAGACCCCGCTATCAGTTGGCCGAGATCTTCCGATCCATCGGGCTACTGATCGCGTTCTTCGGTGGCGGCGCCCGCACCGGGCGCACCACCTTCACCAGGTAATACGATACGGATCAGGGCGCCACCGCGCGGTGAGGTATCGATGGTGATCGTGCCACCGTGCTTGGTGACCACCTGCTTGACAATGGCGAGACCGAGGCCCGAGCCCGGCATCGAGCGCGAGACAGTTGTTCGATAGAACCGCTCGAAGACCAGTTCGCGCTCATCGGCCGGAATGCCGGGACCTGCGTCGTCGACGGCTAGCTCGAGCAGCCCACGTCCGGCCTCGCGCATGGTGACATTCACCTGAGCCGCGGCCGGACTCCATTTGGCAGCATTGTCGAGGACGTTGAGGATCGCCCGCTCCAGCCCCGCCTCGTGGCCGTACACGAACCACGGTTTCAGTTCGGCAACGAACTCGATCGAGCCACGCCGCCGTCTTGCCCGTTCCAGCGCGCGCTCGGTCACTTCGCCGAGATCGATGCGGTCGTAGACGGTTTCGGGTGCGTCCTCCCGCGCGAGATCGACCAGGTCGCCGACCAAGGTGGACAGCTCCTCGATCTGCCCCATCACATCCGCACGCAGCCCGGCCATATCCTCGTCAGGAAGCGCGGGTGCGCCAGGACGGCTGGAGGCGATCAGCAGTTCCATATTGGTGCGCAGCGAGGTGAGCGGGGTGCGCAATTCGTGCCCGGCATCGGCGACGAGCCTGCGCTGCCGGTCGCGCGACTCGGCGAGGGCCCGCAGCATGGTGTTGAAACTCTCGGTCAGCCGGGCGAGTTCGTCGTCACCGGTGACGGGAATCGGCGTCAGGTCGTCGGTGCGGGCCACGCGTTCGGTCGCCGCGGTCAACCGTGCGATCGGACGGAGTCCGGTACGGCCGACCGCGGTGCCCGCCGCCGCCGCGAGCACGACGCCGCAACCGCCGACCACGAACAGCAGCCACGCCAGCCGGTCGAGCACCTCGCGGGTCGGCTGCAGCCGCTGCGAAATGATCAGCGTCGCACCGGAATGCGTCGGCATGGCGAGCACTCGCTGACTGCTCACGGTGCGCAGCGACGAGGCGAGTTCGCCATCCGCGACGGCGAACTCCTGACTGCCGACCGGCGGAATCGTCTGCTGTGGTGGCATGTAGGGCTTGTGGTCGGGGAAGACCAGCGCGACGCCGACATCGTTGGAATACAGCCCCGCCAGCACGATCGACTGGAAACCGAGGCTCTCGAAATTGTTGTTGATCATCGTGGCGGCGCGGGCTTTCAGCTGCGCGTCGACATCGGCGTACAGCGCGCGGGCCACCATCGCGTAGGCCGCGATCGAGGTCACCGCGACCGCGATGGCCACCACCGAGGCCGCGAGCAGCGTCACTCGCCAGCGCAGCGAGACCGATCTGGTCAACGGCATGGGCGGGCGCATCTCCGCCGAGTCCAGCGGACCGAGCGCGGCGACGGCAGGTCGCTTGGGAATTGAGCGGGCCATGATCCGGCGGCCTACGGAGGTGTTTCGCGCAGGACGTAGCCGACGCCGCGCACCGTGTGGATCAGCCGCGATTCGCCCTCGGCCTCGGTCTTGCGGCGCAGGTATCCGATGTACACCTCCAACGCGTTGCCCGAGGTCGGGAAGTCGTAGCCCCAGACCTCCTCGAGGATGCGACTGCGAGTCAGCACCCGGCGCGGATTAGCCATCAGCATTTCCAGCAGTGAGAATTCGGTGCGGGTCAGGCTGATCGCGCGCTCGCCGCGCGATACTTCGCGCGTCACCGGATCCAGCGACAGGTCAGCGAACGTCATCGTCTCCGACATCTCGCCGGCATCGGTCGTCCGTCGACGCAACAGTGCCCGCAGCCGGGCGAGCAATTCCTCCAGCGCGAATGGCTTCGGCAAATAATCGTCGGCGCCGGCATCGAGTCCAGCAACCCGCTCCGATACCGAATCCCGCGCCGTCAAAACCAGAATCGGCAGATCGTCTCCGGTACTGCGCAAGCGTCGGCAAACTTCGAGCCCATCCATCCGCGGCATCATCACATCGAGCACGAGTGCATCGGGTCGCTGCACGGTTGCTTTCTCCAACGCATCGAGACCGTCTACCGCGAGGTCGACGGAGTAGCCGTTGAAGGTCAGCGACCGGCGCAGTGATTCACGGACGGCGCGATCGTCGTCGACTACCAGAATGCGCATGCCACCAGTTTGACCGCACCGACTGAGAGTCGACTGAGAGGGCAGCTTCCGACACGCCGCGTCAGGCTCGTAGCCATCCCATGAGCAACACTGGTCGATGGACCAGCACCTTTCGTGACCTTCTACAGAACTTCCCGCGCCTGGGAACCAATTGAGTCTTGAATCATGTTCTGTATAGCCATATTCCGCGGAATATCAGACTGAGAGCCCCAGATTGCCGTGGCTCACTCTGCGCGGTATGTTCCCTGCGGTAAAAAGAAGACCTCTAGTTGGTTCTCAGCGGGTTGAATCAAAACCGAACAGCCACGCGCCATCCGGGGGCCACTCGTGAAGCGGAGGCAACGGAAGCGGATGGAAGCTGCACCGCGGTCCTGGCAATTCAGCTTGTCCAACTGGTCTGTCACTCGCAAGGTCGGCATCGTTCTGGTGCTTCCGGTGCTGCTGGCCACCGTGTTCGCCGTACTCCGTATCAACAACGAGCTGCGCACCATGTCGCAGTTGGACGCGGCGACCGAGCAAGTCATCATCATCCGCCCGATCGGCAAGTTCGGCACGGCCACCGAACAACTCGCGATCGCTGCGACCTCCTCATGGGGAAACATCGCCGATCCCGCGACCGACGCGGCGCTGACGAAATTCGACCAGGCGCTCGCCGACCTCGAGGCCGCGATGCGTACCTCCAAAGTCAGCAACCGGGTCAGCGCCGAACTCGCCTCCGCCGTCGCCACCGGCACCACCATGCGCAACAGCCTGCGCAACGGATCACCTGCGATGGTCGGCGAGCAGGCCGACGAAATCGCGGTGCGCATCGGCAACGCCTTCGCGATGTCGCCCTCGGTCGAAGACCTCATCATCCAGCGGTACTTCCTGCAGATCGGCGCGATCCAGACCTCGCGGCGCGTGCTCACCCAGCAGCGCATGCTGGTCGGCTCGCCCGAGGCAGGCCGCAATCCGGCCGTGCGCCCCCGAGTGCTCACCTCCGCGGGCGCCGAGATGACCATGATCAACACCTATGGCGTCATCCTTCCCGACAACTCCACCAACATGCGCCAGATGCTGGACGCAGTCTCCGTCCGGCTCGCGGCCTTCAGCCAGAACGCGGGCGATCCGACGTCCAATCCCGCAGTGCTCGATTCACTGCAAACCAGCGCCGACCTCTATGAGAAGACCACCGCCCAGCTGACCGACACCATCGACAAGGCACTCGCCAACCGGACCACCGAGGCCCAGACCGGCGCGCTACGGGAAACCACCATCGTGATCGGCATGCTGCTCGCCGGTCTCGCGCTCGCGCTCGCCGTCGCGCGCACCCTGGTCGTCCCGGTCCGCAGGCTACGACGCGACGCACTCGAGGTCGCGCACGTCAAGCTGCCGGAGGAACTCGCGGTAGTGCGCAGTGGCGGCGCGACACCGGAGATCACGCCGGTCGCCGTGCACACCACCGACGAGGTCGGGCAGCTGGCCCGCGCGGTCGACGAAATCCACGAGCAAGCGCTGAATCTGGCAGCCGAACAGGCCCGACTGCGACTGCAGATCGGGAACATGTTCGAAACTCTTTCCCGGCGCAGCCAGTCGCTCGTCGAGCAGCAGCTGGCACTGATCGAGGATCTGGAACACGACGAGGACGACGGCGAACGGCTACAGAGCCTGTTCCGCCTCGATCACCTCGCGACCCGCATGCGCCGCAACGGCGACAACCTGCTCGTGCTCGCGGGCACGGCACTGCGGCGCGGTCAGCTGCACCCGGTGCCGCTGTCGGACATGCTGTGGAGCGCGGTTTCTCAGGTCGAGGACTACCAGCGGGTCGAGATCGGCGCGGTGCCCGACGGCATTGTCGCGGGCGAGCCCGCGGTCGACATCGAGCACTTGCTCGCCGAGCTGATCGACAACGCGCTGCGCTATTCGCCGCCGACGACTCCGGTCGCGGTGATGGTCGCGCGCGCGGTGGACGGCGGCTACCTGATCGAGATCACCGACCGCGGCCTCGGCATGGGCCTCGACGATCTGCAGACGACCAACGACCGGCTCGCTTCCGGTGGTGAGGTCACCGTCGAAACCGCCCGCCGAATGGGTCTTTTCGTGGTCGGCAGGCTCGCAAAGCGGCACACCATCACGGTCAGCCTGCGCCGGACCTCGACGATGGCGCAGCAGCCCGGCATCACCGCGAGTGTGCATCTACCCGGTGCGCTCGTGGCGCCGCCGATGGATCCGGAGCCGACGCAGCAACTAATCGAAGCGCCCGCGGTGCCCGCCACACCGAGCCAGCCGCCGCGCACGCTGGTGCCGGTGCCGAGTCTGCCGCAGCGCGAACCACCGCGTTTCACCAGTTCCGGGCTACCGCAGCGTCGTCCAGCCATCCGGGTGGCCGACACGGCCGAGCAGCCCGCAATCGCGACACCGACGGTCGACGACTCCGAACCGCTGCCCGATATGTTCGCCGAACATCCGATCGAGACCCCGAGCCTCGAGCTGCCGAGGGTCGCGGCGTTCGGCCCGCCGGCCTCGGCATCGAAGTCGGCGGCACAGTCCTCCGTCGATGTGGACACCCAGGCCTGGCCCATCTTCGACACCGGCTCCTTCGAGGCCATCGATGATTCGACACCCGTCGCCGACATCGAACCGCAGGTGCCGCTCGGCACCGCGAGCGATACCTGGACCGAGGCCGACGCGGCGGTGACAACCGGTCCCAACCCGGTCGTCGACCGGGAGCCCGCGACGGTGTCGGCAGACGCACGACCGGCATCGCCCGCCAGAAAGCCCGCAGGCGCACCGGAACCCGCGACGGTCACCTCATCGCGGCTGCAGCCGGTGGCAGGCGAATCGCCGACGCCGATCTACCAGCGAATGGTCTCGGAATGGCTGGTCGAGCCCGCGACCTCACAGCAGTCGGAGGCGACCTGGTCCTCACCGGCGGCGGACGCGGGCTGGCTGGCCGCCGAGGACGCCGCCCGGCCGTCCACCACCTCCCGCACCGTCGGCGGTCTGCCGATCCGGCGCCCAGGAGCGCAGTTGGTGCCCGGTGGTCTTGCGCCTGCCGAAGACGCAGCAGCTCGTGATCCGGAGGAAATCCGGAGCAACCTCACCAGGCATCTCAGTGGGGTCCGCAGTGGGCGGGCCGATGCCCAGTACAACGACGGAGGGCTTGGATGACCAACGCGAACAGCACCACCGATGAAAACCTGAACTGGCTGGTCACCCGCTTCACCAGGGACGTCCCCGGGGTATCGCACGCAGTGCTGGTCTCGGCGGACGGCCTACTGCAGGCAACCAGCCCGCATCTACCCAGTGACCGGGCCGAACAACTGGCCGCGGTCACCGCAGGCCTCGCCAGTTTGTCGGCCGGTGCCGCACAGCTTTTCGACGGCGGCAAGGTGATGCAGTCGATCGTCGAGATGCAGCGCGGCTACCTGTTGGTGATGAGTGTCGGCAACGGCTCGCACCTGGCCGTGCTCGCCAATAAGGCACACGACATCGGCCGCATCGGCTACGAGATGGCCCTGCTGGTCGATCGGGTGGGCACGGTGGTCACCGCCACCGCCCGCACCGCCGTCTGAGGGTGAGATGTCCAGCCCCAACGGCCCCGGACAACACCGACCGGCCACACGCGTCAGACCGTATGCGCTGACCTCTGGGCGTACCGAGCCCGCGGTCGACCTGCCGCTTGAGGCTGTCATCGAAACCCTGTCTTACACTGCCCATCTCGACTGGCCATCGGGAGATCTCCGTACGGAGATCCTCAGGCTGGGCACCCACCGTCTCTCGGTTGCCGAGATCGCCGCGCACCTGGATCGTCCACTCGGAATGGTTCGGGTCATGGTCGGCGACCTGGTCGTCGACGGACACCTGCGGATGCATTCGACACTGACCGAAGAGGCGAGTTTTGACGAGCGCCGTTCACTGATGGAGAGGACTTTGCGTGGACTCCGCGCGTTATAACAACCTCGCACCGAACGATGCCGACTCCCGCGTCGCATCGACAAAAATCGTTGTAGCGGGTGGCTTTGGAGCGGGCAAGACAACCTTTGTCGGCGCGGTGTCGGAGATCGTTCCGCTGCGCACCGAGGCGATGGTGACCCGCTTCTCCGACGGTATCGACGATCTCGCCGATACCCCGGAGAAGGAAACAACCACGGTCGCCATGGATTTCGGGCGGATCATCCTGCCGGGCAACCTGGTGTTGTATCTATTCGGAACCCCGGGCCAGCGTCGCTTCTGGTTCATGTGGGACGACCTGATCCGTGGGGCTATCGGCGCGGTGGTGCTGATCGACACCAGACGGCTGGAGGACAGCTTCGCCGCGGTCGATTTCTTCGAGGCGCGCAAACTGCCGTTCCTCATCGCGGTCAACCGGTTCCCCGACGCGCCCCGCTTCCCGATCGCCGAATTGCGCGAAGCGCTTTCGGTGCGCGAGGGCGTGCCGATCGTGGACATCGACGCCCGCAACGCCATGGAGGTACGCCAAGCACTCGCCGCGGTGACCGAATACGCAATCGCCCAGCTGAAGGCCTCGGAACTGGAAGGAACCGCCTCGCATGCATGAGGTCCGGTTGTTCTCGCTCGGGAACAACGGTGCGGTGGACCAGTTCTCCATGGGGTACTGGATCGCCGCGCTCTCCTTGGGGATCTCGGTCGTCGGCGCGGTGGTCGGGGTGGCCTGCATCCTGCACGGTTCGCGGTCGATTCGCTTCCGGCTGGTGTGGCTCGCCTCGGCGGCCGTGTCGGTCGGCGGCGTCGGGATCTGGCTGGCCACTTCGGTGGTGCTGCTCGGCGTGCACGTGCCGGGCAGCGATGTGCGGTTCGACGCAGGCAGCCTCATCACGTCGATGGTCGTGGCATTCGTCGCGGTGTTCGCCGCGCTGGTGATCATCGGGCGCACCCTGCACCTGCCGCGCTTGATCGCAGGCGGCGTCGTCATGGGGCTGGGCACCGGGCTGTCGCTCTACCTCGGCATCGGTTCGATCCAGGTTCAGGGCTCGGTCGAGATTTCACCGGCGCTGGCCGCGGTATCGCTGACCGTCGCCATCATCACCGCGACCGCCACACTGTGGTCCGTACAGGCCTTCCAGTTCCCGATGGCACGAGCGGCGACGACGGTGCTGTTCGGCATCGGCGTGGCCGGGATGTACTACGCCGGTATCGGCGCGATCGAGCTCACCATCGATCCGACCGCGAAGGCGCCGACCGGACTTCCGCTGTTCGACTTCGTCTTCCCCATGTTCGTCATCGGGTCGCTGGCCCTGACCGTGCCGATCACCGCCGTGCTCGTCGCACCCGATCGGCGCGACACCGCGGCGATCGCCGAAACCACGCGGCAGGTCGGGCTCGAAGCGGCTCGCTGAGTCGCCTCGCGCCCGACCGGGTTCGCGTGCGGATCGAACCCGCCTCAGCCCTTCGGGGCAGGCATCTCGCCGGCGGCTCGACTCGGATCGATGATGCCGAACGACTCACCCTGCGGAGCCGCAAGGACCGCCGACCGCCCGACCGGGGAGTCCGACGCGGGCTGCAACACGGTGCCGCCCAGTTCGAGGGCCTTGGCGATGCCCGCGTCGACGTCGTCGAACTGGAACCACACCAGCCAGTAGTCCGGCATCGAGTCGCTCACCGTGGCCGAGTCGTCGGTCAGCCCGCCAACCCCTTCGGTCCGGCCCGGCGGGGTGAACATCAGATACTCGGCGTCGCCGAGTTGGAAATCGGCGTAGCTGAAGCCGAAGACATTGGCATAGAAGTCCTTCGCGGCCGGCAGGTCGCGGGTGTGCAGCTCGTTCCAGACGTAGGCACCGTGCTCGTTGTAGACCGCGGCGCCGTTGTGCTGTTTCGCTTGCCATACCGCGAAGGCCGCGCCGCTCGGGTCGGCGGCGACAAACATCCGGCCGAACTCCATCACGTCGAAGGTCGGCACCATCAACCGGCCGCCCGCGGCCACCACAGCGTCGGCGCTGGTGTCGGCGTTCACGACGGCGAAGTAGGTCGTCCAGGCCGACGGCATCCCGGGCATGGAGTCGGGCTTCGGCCCGATGCCCGCCACCGCCGCGCCGGATTTCGCCGCCATCAGATAGCCGCCCGCATCCGGGCCGCCGTCCTGGATCTCCCAACCGAACAACTGGGTGTAGAACTCACTGGCCTTCGCCGGGTCGTCGACCTGACAGTCGATCCAGGCGGGTGTGCCGGGTTGCCAGGCCTCGTTGCGTATGGGCATTGGACATCTCCGTTTCGATGAGTTTCGTATCGACAAACGGCCGAGCAATCGCCTTCTCACAACTCCGCGGTGCACACACCATCTCGGCGACCACGCGAACCACCCACAGTCAACCAGCCGGGACCGCCAGTTTTCGCGGGTTCGACAATGCCGCCGATTTCCGTGCCCGACCGTCTTACAGTGAGAGATATGCGTTTCGGTCTGGACTACGCCGCGGGACGCCCTGGGGGTGCAGCAATCCGCGCGGCAGGGTTCGACTTCGTGGTGCGCTACCTGTCCGATGGCGGCCCGACACTGCCGGGAAAGCTGCTCACGCCCGCCGAGGCCGACGATCTGCGGGCGCACGGGGTGTCGATCGTATCGAACTGGGAAACCACCGCCGCCCGCATGCTCGACGGCCACAGTGCTGGCATCGTGGATGCCCGCGCGGGCCTGGCGCAGGTGCTGCGCTGCGGTGGCCGCCGGGACCGGCCGATCTACTTCTCCGCCGATTTCGATTCGACGCCGCAGGATCAACTCGCCATCAACGCCTACCTGAATGGTGCGGCAACGGTGCTCGGCGCCGCGAATGTCGGTGTCTACGGCGGGTATTGGTCGGTCAGCAGGGCGCTGGACGTGGGCAGTGCGGCGTGGGCGTGGCAGACCGATGCCTGGTCGGGGACCAATGTCGAGACTCGCCGCAATATCCATCAGACGCTGCGCCAGGTGGTGGTCGGCGGGGTGCTCTGCGATGTGAACGAGGCCGAAACCGAAGACTTCGGCCAATGGGATTTCCTACAGGAGGAACCGGACGTGACGCCGGAACAAGCGGCAGTGCTGCGTGACATCCAGATTCAGCTGCGTGGGCCCGGACTTGCCGGCTGGCCGCAGTTGGGCACCGACGCCGATGGCCACAGCCTGACCCTGGTGGACGGACTGGCCGCGGCACTGCACCGGATCGAGGACCTGGAGCGCGAATCAACTGGATTGCGAACGCAAATCAGCGAATTGCGGACCGAGATCAGTGAACTGGAGGCCACGACAGCCGATTTGGTCGATGAGGTCGAGCGGTTGAACGGGCGGCATTGGCCGTGGCCGTTGTCCCTGATCGAAGGTCCCGCGGCGCTCGTCGCGGAGCAGCTGGCCCGACTGGAGTCCTTGTTGCCGGACTTGCCCGGTATGCCCGGTCATGGCGAATCGGCGCAGGATGACCGAGCCGAGATCGCACAGCCGGCACAGCTCGGAACCGTGCAGTGAACTGAACGTCGCCCACAGCCCCACTGTTGCTGGATCGGCTGGGGACGCGCGAATCACAGGGGGACAAAGGGATTCGGAAGATCGAGATCGGCCGATTCGGCCGGAAGTTTGGCGATGAGCGGGTTCTCTCGGGGGTCCAGGAGAACCCGCCCTCTCGCACGAGGGTACCGGCGTAGGGACACGAAATCATCACTTCATGAGGACTTTTACGGACACCAAAAACCAACCCTCAGTACGTATTTCAACCATTGGCTACCGCATCGCAACCGCGTCGTCAAAGAATTGCCATGTGGCGCAGGACACATCGGTAGCTCATCGATTGCCCACACCGCACCAGATGCAGCAGTGGGCCGGCCGGTTGCCCGGCCGGCCCACTGTTGTTCGAGCACACTGCGTTCGAACCGGACCTCGATCAGAGCCGATCGAGGTCGATCAGCCCACGTCGCACCGCCTGCAACAACCGGCGCGGCACCTTGTGCACAACACCTCCGACGGTGACCGGCACCAGGTCCGGCGGTGTCGCCTTCCACTGTGCGCGGCGGCTGCGGGTATTCGACCGCGACATCCTGCGCTTCGGAACCGCCATGTCAGCCCTCCCCTCGTCCGGGCTGGGACGCTCCGCGGGCCCGCCTGCCGTACTTGCGCTCGAACTTCTCCACCCGGCCCTGGGTATCCATCACGCGGTGCGCTCCGGTCCAGAACGGGTGCGAATCGGACGTCACGTCCACCATGAGCAACGGGTAGGTGTTGCCGTCCGACCACTGCACCGTCCGCGTGCTGGTGGAGGTGGACCTGGTCAGGAACTGCTTACCGGTGCTCGAATCCTCGAAAACCACCGGGTGATAGTCCGGATGTATTCCGATCTTCATGTGCTTTCTCCTTTCGGGCTTTTCGACTGTCCCGCACTGCCTTCCACGGGCAGGCCGGTCGATTCACCGGTCTCGCACGGGTCGGTGTGCCATTCGCCGAACGGGTCTTCCCACTGCGCCACCAGTTCGGGCGCGCGTTCGAGCAGGCGTAGTTCGTCGTCCTCGACAAGGGCCCAGTACAGGGCCTGGCGAATCTCGGCAGGATCGGCGTCGTGCACCAGGATCACCAGCGAGGTGTCCCGATCGCCGAACCTGTCGTCCCAACGCAGTGCGGCCATCGCCCGCCGAGTCGGATCGGCGCTTTCCAGCTCCGCAGGGCTCATTGCCGCCAGCCACGGTCCCGCACCGCCGACGCGCAGGCCGCCGCCCGCCGACTCCAGCCACACCACCTCGTCGGGCTGAGTGGCGAGCCAGATGCGGCCGCGTGCGGTCACCACGCCGTCGAACAGCACGTCGAGCGCTTCGTGCAGGCGCACGGGATGGAAGGGGCGGCTCGCGGCGAACTCCATCAGCGCAACTGCGTGATCGGCGCCGAGCGGTGGCTGTCCGCGCAGGAGCGGCGCGTGCGCGTCGAAGACCCGGCCGCGCCGGGAGTCCACGGGAATTCGAGTGAGCAGGGTCTCGATCTCCTCGGAGCCGGGACCGTCGGGGGCCACCCAGGCGACGGGGGCTCCGGGCACCAGCCTGGCCAGCACCGCGCCGAGCCGCATCCGCTCCAGCGGATCACCCGAATCACCGAGCGCCACAACGGCATCGGCGAAATCGACCTGGCCGACCGCGAGCTGCGCGACGGTCCGCTCGTCATCCGCAGTGGCGAGGCCACGCTCGGCGAGCGTCTCCTCACCGGTCGCGTCGGCGAGCCACCGCTCGGCCTCGAGGCAGGTCACCACGGCCTCGAGGCGCACGTCGCGACCGGCGGGCCCATCCACCCTGCCGACGATGCCGGTGACGACGACATTCTCGATCGCCTGGCAGACCGCTTCGGCTTCGAACGCCGGGTCGAGCGCGAGCACAATGCGATACACCGAGTCGCGCGCGGCCAACGTGCACAGCAGTGGCAACAGATCCATGCGCAGGGTGCACGAGACGCAACCGTGCGCGAGTTCGAGCACCGCCGAGGTCTCGTGCTCGCCGGTGCGCACCGTCCGATGCACGATGCCCTCGCGCAATCCACTCAGGTCGTGCCGAATGGTCACGGTGCCTGGCGTCGTGCGCAGCGCATCGGCCGCGCGGTCCACACCCGCCGTCGCACGTCCGGAAGATCCGGCGATCACCACGACGGGCGTTCTCCGGTCGGACTCGATCACCGGAACCCCTTTCGATAACGATTTTCATTTACAGTAGCTCGACGGTACATTGTCGAACAGCCGTTGTCGAAAATGATTATCATCTACTGGAGGGAGACCGCATGTCGGCCCACTGCCAGGTCACCGGGCGCAAGCCGGGGTTCGGTAAGTCCGTGTCGCACTCGCATAAGCGGACGAGCCGTCGCTGGAACCCCAACATCCAGCGCAAGACCTACTACCTGC
This sequence comes from Nocardia sp. NBC_01009, assembly GCF_045208035.1. NCBI lineage: Bacteria > Bacillati > Actinomycetota > Actinomycetes > Mycobacteriales > Nocardiaceae > Nocardia > Nocardia sp. NBC_01009. The sequence goes on from NZ_CP108695.1 coordinate 8,492,850, forward strand.
CCAGCGAGGATCGGCGCATCACGCTGACCGTCTCCGCCAAAGGCATCAAGACCATCGACCGGGACGGGATCGAAGCCGTTGTGGCCCGGATCCGGGCTCGCGGCGACAAGATCTGAGAGGAACACCGATGGCATCCAAGTCGACCGAGCTCCGGCCGATCATCAAGCTGAAATCCACTGCGGGAACCGGATATACGTACGTCACCCGAAAGAATCGGCGCAACGATCCGGACCGGATGGTGCTGCGCAAATACGACCCCGTGGTCGGCAAGCACGTCGATTTCCGCGAGGAACGCTGATGGCCAAGAAATCGAAGATCGCACGCAACCAACAGCGCAAGGAGGTCGTCGCGCGCTATGCCACCCGGCGCGCCGAGCTCAAGGAGCTGATCCGAAACCCGGCCACCGCCGACGCCGACCGGGCCGTCGCGCAGTCGGCGCTACAGCGGCTGCCTCGCGATGCGAGTCCGGTACGATTGCGCAATCGGGACGCCGCGGACGGACGGCCGCGCGGTCATCTCCGGAAGTTCGGACTCTCCCGTGTGCGAGTGCGCGAAATGGCCCATCGGGGCGAATTGCCCGGTGTGCACAAATCGAGCTGGTAGACAACCACTGTTCTCGTGAGAAGGAACCCGTCATATGGCAGTCAAGCGAGCACCCTCGAAGAAGGTTCGCGCCGAACAGAACCGGCGGCCCAAGAAGAACCCGCTCATCTCCGCGGGCATCGAGACCGTCGACTACAAAGACGTGAATCTGCTGCGCACCTTCATCTCCGACCGCGGCAAGATCCGCAGCCGCCGGGTCACCGGGCTCACCCCCCAGCAGCAGCGCCAGGTCGCCGTCGCGGTGAAGAACGCCCGCGAGATGGCACTGTTGCCGTTCACCAGTCGGTAAGCCCACCCCGACCAACGACCAGGGCCGATCACGGCGCAGTCATCCAGCTCCGCAGTCATTCGGTCGCGCGAATCGCCACTGACGCGACCACCACGGAGCGAGTCTTACGAGCGACCCGTTCGCGGCCCGTTTCGCGTCCGAGTCGTCGAAGCTTGAAGCGCCGGGGCTGACGAAGGTCCGACAACCGCGCATGCACCAAACGCACAAGTCCCGAGGACCGACGCAACCACCACGGAGCGAGTCTTACGAGCGACCCGTTCGCAGCCCGTCTCGCGTCCGAGTCGTCGAAGCGCATGCGCCGAAGGCGCGAGTCTCGACGGCTCGGACGCGAGACCAAGGGGGCCGCGAACCCGCCGCGCCCGCGCGGCCAAAATTACGGGATGGTCAGGACCTGGCCGACGTTGATCGCATCCGGGTTGTCGATGCCGCTGGCGTTCGCGATCTCCTGGTAGCGGTTGCCGTCGCCGTAGAAGCGCTCGGCGATCGCCCACAGGGTGTCGCCCGGCTCGACCGTGTAGGTCTGCACAGCCGGCGGCGGGGGCGGAACCTCTTCGGCGGCCGGCGCGGCCGGAACCTCTTCGGCGACCGGCTCGGGAGCAGACAGCGGGTTGTCGGTCTGGGTCTCCGACGACCACAGGGCGCCGCCGTCGGTGCCGTACAGCACCACGTTGCGGTCGGCCTGCACGGTCAGCCTGTCGGCGCTCCTGCCGTTGGTCTCGGTGGACCAGGCAGCGCCTTCGCCCTTGTAGAGCACAAAGTTGCCATCCTCCTGCAGGACGGCGCGCTCGACACCCTGATCGTGAGTCTGGGTGGCCCACACGACATTTCCATCCGGCTCCGACAACACCAGGTTGCCATCCGGCTGCAGGGTCAGGGTGTACGCACCGCCCACCAGAGACTGGCCGAGTCCGAGTTCTTCACCTACGCGCAGCGTGTCGCCCACGTCGTTCCTTTCGAAGAGTTACTGTGCCAAGCATCCGACATCGACGCACGCCGCGACACCGCTTGTGACTGCACGCGGGTCGCCCGAAACAACACCGCTTGCGACTGCTTACAGGTCTCTCGAAAACAACACCGCTTGCGACTGCTTACAGGTCACAACACCGCTGGCGACTTGCTTGCAGATCGCTCGAAACAAGATCATGACGTACGTCGGAGCCGAATCTACTGCCCTTCCGACCCGCGTGGAGGGATTACGCGCACGGTTCGCCGAAAGTTCACTGTGTGGCGTTGGTCGCTGTGTTGGATTGTCGCACAGTGCAGCAGGCCGTCTACGGCGATAGCTGGCACACGGCGAGGGCGATCTTCGCCGGTCGCGGGGCGTGGTCAACTAGGGTGGTGTCCATGTCTCGGATGTCGGGTGCGCGCCCCGTTGCTGCCGCCGCAGTTCTGCTCGCCGTCCTCGCTGTCGCAGGCTGCGGCGGCTCCGACGACGAAGGCGCACAACAGAAAACGACGACCGCAACGACCTCGGCGCCGACGACGCCCACCGAGGAGGCGAGCGGCAATTCCGGCAACCCCTTCGTCGCCGATCCGACCATCGTCGGAGCCCATCCGATTCCGTTCACCTCGTGGACCCGGGTCGCCGACGATCGGATCGCGGTGAACTTCCAGACCGGCGCACCCGAGTGCTACGGCGTGGACGCGACCGCGAAGGAGACCGATTCGACGGTCACCATCGAACTGCGGTCCGGCACGCGCGCCGATGCAGTCGGGCGGATGTGCACGATGATCGCGGTGTTCGGCACGCTCGAGGTGCCGCTGCAGGCTCCGCTCGGGAACCGCCAGGTCCTCAGCGCGACGTAGGCCCCCGCAGCGAGGTCGCAGCCCCACAGCGGCGGAAACACATCCTGGTGACCGATGCCATAGATGTGTGCGCACCGCACCGCACCGCACCGCACCGCACCGCACCGAAAACCATGACGCACCAACATGACTCGAGTCAGGGCGGCGTGGTGTGCAGATCAAGGATGAGCGCATCGCTCACGAGACGGGTTCGGCGACCGCATCCGATAGCGCGGCGAACTCCAGGTAGCTGCCCGCGCGCGCCGGGCCCCAGGTCTTCTGCGCCATCACCCGCAGCGGCATCGTGATCGACACGGCAATCTGTGCGGGCGTCCGAACAGTCGGGTCGTCGCACCACACGAACAGACCGGACCCGAGGTTGCCTGCGTTCTGCTGCGGTGTCAGCCTGCTGCCGTCGACGAACACCGCGGGGTCCCACAGCTCGTAGGCTATCGGCGCAGGCACATTGCCGATCGAGGTCGGGCCGCCGGTCACGAAGTAGGTCGGCGTGAAGGCCGCGTTGCGGACCTGGTGTCCGGACGCGATGAGATCCATTGCGGTGCGCGCGATTCCGAAGTACGGCAGCGGCAGCTGCGGAATCCCCGCCCTACTCCAGAAATCGACAACGATGTCGGAATCGATGGCGATGGTTCCCTCGCCGGTGCGCAGACCGTCGTTCCAGATACGCGGTCGCTTGCCGTGCTCCCGCACTATCGCCGCGCCCCAATTGATCAGGCCGAGAAAGGCATCCACCGGTTGAGCCTGCGGTCCGTAGGTGGCGCGCGCATACGCGCCGATCTGTGGATAGTCCTCGAAGCTCGCGACACGGAGGCCGTCGAGCAGGAACTCGTCCGCACCGAGATGCCAATAGCGCCCAGGGAACAACGGCAGGAACTCTTCGAGGATGTCGCGCATCAGGTCGTAGCTGCGCGGATCGGCGATGTCGATGGCGGCGTCGGACACGACACCGTTCGCGCTGCGCAGTTTCACCTCCGGATGGGCGGCGAGAATGCCGTTCATGTGGCCGGGAAAGTCCACCTCGGGCACGATCTCGACCTGGTAGCGCGCCGCATATGCGATGAGATCGCGTAGCTCTTGTTTCGAATAGTGTTCCGGCGCTGTATTTCCGGATGCCGGTCGCTGCCGAGCCGGAACCCGAATCGGTCCGAGAGATGCAGATGCAGCACATTCAATTTGAACTGCCCCATCCGCCGGATCTGGGCGCGCAGCATATCGACCGGCATATACTCGCGACCGACATCGAGCATCAGCCCGCGCTCGCGGTACTCCGGCCAATCGGTCACAACCCCGCCGGGCAGCGTGATGCCGCGCCGCAGCAGTTGCAGCGCCGACCTGGTCGCGTAAAAGGCGCCCGCGACATCCGCACCGGTCAGCTCGAGGGTTTCTGACACCGATATCCGGTAGGCCTCAGGAGATTCCGGCGCTGCTGGCACCGAACCGGTTCGCAGCACGAGGTCGCCCGACTCACCCACCGAACCCGCCTGCGCCACAACGTCATTGCCGGTGACGGCGCGCAGTTCTTCGGCAAGGTCGGTGGCGCTGTCGCGCAGCGCATCCTGCGCGTACAACACCCGCGCGTGTGTACCGAGCGCGAACGAGGACCCACCGGGCACCCAGCGCTTCAGCGACGGAACAGCCTGCGGCACGACCTGCTCCGCACCGGCCTCCCCCTGCGCACCGAACACCACGGTGACCGCCGCGAGCATCATGACCACACCGACGCCATCGCTGCACGAGTCGACATGCGACCAACTGTAGAAAGCCGGGTTCGATATCCGCCGAAGGTTGGCGACCTGTGTCGTGCGCGGACGCGAAGAGGGCGGACCCGATGGGCCCGCCCTCTTGCTCGACCACGTGCTCGACGTGGTGTGGCTCAGTGCGCGAAGTGGCGAGAACCCGTGAGGTACAGAGTGACTCCGGCCTCGCGGGCCAGATCCACGGTGTCCTGATCGCGGACCGAGCCGCCCGGCTGCACGATCGCGCGGATGCCCGCCTGGATGAGCTGCTGCGGACCATCCGAGAAGGGGAAGAACGCGTCCGAAGCGGCGACCGAGCCCTTGGCGCGGTCACCGGCGCGCTGCACGGCAAGGCCGACCGCGTCCACCCGGTTCACCTGTCCCATGCCGACGCCGACCGAGGCACCGTCGTGGGCGAGCAGGATCGCGTTCGACTTCACTGCACGGCAGGCGCGCCAAGCGAATTCGAGATCCGCCAGGGTCTCGGCGTCGGCGGCCTCCCCGGCCACCAGCGTCCAGTTCTCCGGGTCATCGCCTGCCGCGTCCAGAATGTCGCGCTGCTGCAGCAACGCACCACCGCTGATCGGACGCAGCTCCCCGCCGGCCCGCTGCGGTGCCGCGGCGACCAGGATGCGCACATTCTTCTTGCGCTGCAACACTTCCACGGCGCCGTCGGCGTAGGACGGAGCGACGATCACCTCGGTGAAGATCTCGGCGACCTGCTCGGCCATCTCGACGGTCACCTGACGGTTGGCCGCGATCACACCGCCGTAGGCGCTGACCGGATCACACGCGTGCGCCTTGCGGTGCGCCTCGGCGATATCGGCGCCGATCGCAATGCCACAGGGGTTGGCGTGCTTGATGATTGCCACCGCGGGGGCGGCGTGGTCGTATGCGGCGCGCCACGCGGCATCGGCATCGGTGTAGTTGTTGTACGACATTTCCTTGCCGTGCAACTGCTGTGCCTGCGCGAGCCCGACGCCGCCGTCGTTGTCGACGTAGAGCGCGGCGGCCTGGTGCGGGTTCTCGCCGTAGCGCAGCACCGCGGCCTGCGCCCAGGTGCCGCCCAGCCAGCCGGGGAACTGCACACCGGTGGGCTCGGCCGACTCGGCCTTCCCCGGCACCAGCACGTTGGTCATCCAGCTCGCCACCGCGACGTCATAGCTCGCGGTGTGTTGGAAAGCCTTGGCCGCCAACGCGGTCCGCTCGGCCAGCGTGAAACCGCCGGCCTGCACCGCGCTGAGCACGTCGTCGTAGTCGCCGCTGTCGACGACCACTGCGACCGAAGGGTGGTTCTTGGCGGCGGCGCGCACCATGGACGGCCCGCCGATATCGATCTGTTCGACGCACTCGTCCGGAGTCGCCCCGCTGGCCACGGTCGCGGTGAACGGATACAGGTTCACCACCACCAGCTGGAACGCCTCGACGCCCAACTCCACCAGCTGGTCGACGTGCTCGGCCTTGCGGGTGTCGGCGAGGATGCCCGCGTGCACGCGTGGGTGCAGCGTCTTGACCCGGCCGTCCAGGGTCTCCGGGAACCCGGTCAGGTCCTCGACCTTGGTGACCGGGATGCCCGCGTCGGCGATCTTGCCTGCGGTCGACCCGGTCGACACGAGCTCGATGCCCGCGGCGTGCAGCCCGGTGGCGAGCTCGATGAGCCCGGTCTTGTCGTACACGCTGACAAGGGCCCGCTCGATCGACTTCCGCACCGACCCTTCGCTGCGCTCAGCCGGGTCAACCGTTCCTTCGCTGCGCTCACTCACCGAAGAACTCGCTCATCTGGGATAACTGCCTTTCGTCCGTCGGAGAAAATGCCTCTGGTGGCGACGGCGGCGACAACTTCCGCCAGCAACCGTCGCTCGACAACCTTGATGCGCTCGTGCAGCGTGGCCTCGTCGTCGTCGTCCAGCACCGGCACCGCTTCCTGCGCGAGGATCGGTCCGGTGTCGACGCCGGAATCGACAAGGTGCACAGTGGAGCCGGTGACGCGGACGCCGTAAGCCAGCGCGTCACGTACCCCGTGCGCGCCGGGGAAGGCGGGCAGCAGCGCGGGGTGGGTATTGATGATCCGGCCGCCAAATCGGGTCATGAACGCCGGACCGAGGAGTTTCATGAAGCCGGCCGAGACGACGAGATCGGGGTGGTACGCGGCGACCGTCTCGGTCAGCGCGGCATCCCACGCGGCGCGGTCGGGAAAGTCTTTGAGCGCCACCCGGAAATCCGGGATGCCCGCGGCGGCCGCGTACTCGGTGGCGGCACAGTTCCGGTCGACACCGACGGCGACGATTTTCGCGGGATAGTCGGATGCGGACGCGGCTTCGATGAGGGCGCGCAGCAGCGACCCGGTGCCCGAGGCCAGCACGACGACGGTGGCCGGGGCCGTGGTGGGCACCCACTGAGCATGCGGGGACGTCAGCGCTCTACTCCTGCGTATCGATCGAAAAGGCGGGGCTGTTCATAGTGCGGGCGGCACGAGACCGCCGCTGTAGAGCCTAACGACCGTCCACCGGGTCACTTTCCGGCAGGTCCGCCTCGACCACTTCGGCGTCGACGATGTCGGGGATGGTATCGCCGCCCGGCGCCGAACCGCGCACGCCGAGGGCGGGTTGCTCCTCGACGAGCTCGCCGTCGACTTCCACCTCGAGGTCAGGCCCGTCGTAGTGCTGGTACTCGTCATCGTCGAAGTAGTCGTCGTCATCGGCCGCGTACTCGTCGTGGTCGGCGTCGTAGTCGTCGTAGTCGTCGTCGTGATAGTCGGCGTGGTGATAGTCGGCGTACTCGTCGTCCGCGTAATAGTCGTCGTCCTCGTCGTATCGAGTACTCGGAGCACCGACCGGGACAACGAAGAAACGCCCGAATACCAGCCCCGCATAACCCGCGACGGCCAGCCAGACGAAGCTCACCACCGCGAAGATCGGCAGGTCGAGACCGACTCGGCCGAACGTTCCGAGTGCACCACCCGCGACCACGCCGAGCAATGCCAGCACCACAGTCGCCAGACCGGCCGAGGTCAGCGTCGCCCAGGGTGCGGCGACCCGGTCGGTGGAGGTCCGCGCGCTGTCCAGCCCGCCGAGGACACCGACCGCCGCCGGGACAAGCAGCAGCACCAGCCACCAGCCCGCCGCAGGCCCGGTCGGCACCGCGGCGAGCACCGGCACCGCCGGAATCGGCCCGCCGACCACCGAGAACACACCGACCGACGCGTCGCCGAACTGTGCGGATGCGCCCATCAGCGCGCTCACCGCAGCGACGACCACATTCGGCAGATAGGCGAGCGAGAGCAGAGTCAGTCCGATAATCCCGGCGGCATCGCCGGCCGATTGGTAGGTGTCACCGATCCTCGACCAATGCGCGAAGAATGACATGACGGTGACCGCGGTGGCACAGGCGAGTAGCCGCAGCACGGTCCGGCCCGCGCCGAACGTGCCTGCGACAGCCCAGTCCGGCATCCGCAGCAGAGTGAAAACCCGGCGCCGATTGCGGGAGGCGATCCCACCCGCCGCGGCGAGTAGATGCACGCCGCCGACCCAACCGAACGCGGCGAGGGTGTTCGGCGGTTGCAGCGCGACGACTCCGGAGGCGTCCTCGGCGACCGCCAGACAGACCGCCGTGACCAGTAGGGGCCCGCCCAGCGCCGCACCGAGAATCCAACCGAGATCTGCGCGAGTGCTGTTCGGCTCGACCGCGCGGGCGCATTCACGTCCGGAAAGCCAGACCAGCAGACCAGTCGGCAGCAGCGGCAGCAGGCCGAGCAACGTCTTGCCGATCACCAGCGGAACCTGGTGCGCCGCAAGCCAACCCGCGGCGATCGCGCCGGAGGTTCCGGCCATGCTGCTGCCCGAGGCCAGCAGCGTGGCGAGCACGAGGACGATAACGGCGGTGAGCGTGAGAGCCGTCGGGCGCGCGGCGACGAGTACCAGCACGCGGGCGCGTTCCGGACTCAGCGAAAGGAACCCGTGTTCGTCACCATCGCTTGGTGCCGGAGCGCCGCGACGCGACCTGCGCACCGAGGAATCCGGCGCGCTACGGGACCCGGTGGTCCGGCGAACAAGAGAGGATCTCGGGGAGCTCATAGAAATTCAGCGTGGCAGCTCCCCCGGCGCGAGCGGGTCAGGCGCGCCGCGCCCGCCCGCGATGGGCGCGGCGCCGGGAGAGCGACCGAAACTACTTGTTGTCGTCCGACGGACGGAACGCCTGGGTGGCGTCCGAGGCCGGGTCCGAACCCTGCTCACTACCGAAAGGCTGACCCGGCTGCGGCTGACCCGGCTGACCCGGCTGCGGCTGGCTCTGGCCGTAGCCGGGCGCACCGTACTGCTGCTGACCGGGCTGCGGTGCGCCGAAATGCTGGGTGGCGCTTTCGTCGGGGCGCGGCGTGGGCGCCGGCGCACCGTAGGGCGAACCCTGCTGTGCCGCACCGTATCCGGGCTGCTGACCGTAGGACGGCTGCTGACCGTAGCCCTGGCCGGGCTGGCTCTGGCCGTACGCGGGCTGGCCGGGCTGGCTCTGGCCATAGGTGGGCTGGCTCGGCTGGCTGGGCTGGGCCTGACCGTAGGAGGGCTGGCTCTGGCCGTAGGACGGCTGCTGCCCGTAGGTCTGGCCGGGCTGGCTCTGGCCGTAGCCGGACTGGCTCGGGCTCTGACCGAACGCCGAAAACGCCCCGGGCTGCTGGCCATAGCCACCCTGACCGAAACCGCTCGGCGGGCCCTGCGGCGTGGCCTGCTTGGGCGCGGGCGGCGTCAGGATGCCCGCTTCGAACAGCACCGCGCCGACTGCGGCCGCGGCCTGCACCAGGGCGAGGAAGAGCACAACCCATGCGCCCCACTTCAACTCGACACCGTCGGACAGATTGAACGACTGGACGACAAGCCCGAGGAAACCGGCGAGTGACGCGGCGGCGGCCGCACCGATCCAGTTCTGCTTCGGCAGCAGCGACAGTCCGGCGAGCAGGCCGCCGAGCAGCAGCAGCGCGAGCAGCGCCGTCAGCGGGACGTCGAAGCCGTTGGCACTCTCGCTGGCGATCTTGGCGCCGTTCAACGGGTTGACCGCCTCGCGGCCCGCATAGGGCAGGAACCCGAGCAGGAAGTTCAGCACGCCGAGGCCGGCGGCACCGACCGTGAGGAAGTACGGCAGTCCCTTGGCATCGGATCCGGGAGTGCTCGAACTTGTGCCGGTACTACCCGCCGACTGGCCGAGGCTGGAAGGAACGGAGGGCGTCGCGGGTGTGTTGTACCCGGAGCCCCCGGTCGGGTAGGACATGTCGTCGTCTCCTAGGTCGAGTCGTACGTTTCTAGACGGCTGGATCTCATCTGACGCTACTGCACTGGCCGGTCCCGGTCATCCTTAACGAACCGGCCGGGCGACCTGATCAAGCCTTCCGTGCCTGGTGCCGCATGACGGTCCCGACTCCATAACAATTCGCGCCCGGGGTATCCGGCGGCCGAGTCGCCGTGGACACTCCGGGCGGGAAACCCCTCTAGTCGAGGCGTGAAACCTCCGAATGACGTCAGTAGCGTGACGCCAGATAGTAGGTGCCGTAGCTGCCCTGGCAGTCGTAGTCCTGCCATTCCCCGCCCTTCACACCTGGTTGCCGCGAGACTCACACTGCCCCCAAGGTCCTCGGTCAGCCGCCCATCCGGCACCGGAACCCCGTTCGCCAGCACCAGTCGCACCAGCACAGCGCGTTCCAAAGGTCGATCGATGGCGACACTCTCCTCGCCCGCCCACACCCGCTGGGCCCAGCACCGGCACCTCCACGCCAACAGCATGGCAGCGCCTGATCAGACCACCCGCAACACGAAAAGGCCGCCGCCCGAAGTCGGGCGGCGGCCTTTTCGACTATCGCGAATCAGGCGGTGATGCTTGCCTTCTCCAGGATTTCGCGTGCGAGCGCGGCGGTCTCGGACGGCGTCTTGCCGACCTTCACACCGGCAGCCTCGAGTGCGTCCTTCTTGGCCTGGGCAGTGCCGGCCGAGCCGGAGACGATGGCGCCCGCGTGGCCCATGGTCTTGCCCTCGGGGGCGGTGAAGCCCGCGACGTAGCCGACGACCGGCTTGGTGACATTGGCCTTGATGTAGGCCGCGGCCCGCTCCTCGGCGTCGCCGCCGATCTCGCCGATCATCACGATCAGCTTGGTCTCCGGGTCCTTCTCGAACGCCTCGATGGCGTCGATGTGGGTGGTGCCGATGACCGGGTCGCCGCCGATGCCGATGGCGGTCGAGAAGCCGAAGTCACGCAGCTCGAACATCATCTGGTAGGTCAGGGTGCCGGACTTCGACACCAGACCGACCGGACCCTTGCCGGTGATGTTGGCCGGGGTGATGCCGACCAGCGACTCGCCGGGGGTGATGATGCCGGGGCAGTTCGGGCCGATGATCCGGGTCTTGTTGCCCTTCTCGACGTTGTAGGCCCACGCGTACGCGGTGTCCTGCACCGGGATGCCCTCGGTGATGACCACGAGCAGCGGGATCTCCGCGTCGATGGCCTCGATGATGGCGTCCTTGGCGAACTTCGGCGGCACGAACGCAATGGAGACATCCGCGCCGGTTTCCTTGATGGCCTCGGCGACGGTGCCGAACACCGGCAGCTCGACCGCGGCGCCGTCCTTATCGGTGTGCGCGACGGTGGTGCCCGCCTTGCGCGCGTTGACGCCACCGACGACCTGGGTGCCGGCCTTGAGCATCAGTGCGGTGTGCTTGGTGCCCTCACCGCCGGTGATGCCCTGGACGATGACCTTCGAGTCCTTGTTCAGGAAGATAGACATTTCCGATTTCCTTACTTGGCCGCTGCCAGTTCGGCGGCCTTGTCGGCGCCTTCGTCCATTGTCTGCGCAAGTGTGATCAGCGGATGCGCGGCATCGACCAGGATCTTGCGGCCCTCGTCGACCTTGTTGCCGTCGAGACGGACGACCAGCGGCTTGTTCGCCTCGGCGCCCAGGATTTCCAGCGCCTTCACGATGCCGTTGGCGACCGCGTCACACGCGGTGATGCCACCGAAGACGTTCACGAACACGCTCTTGACCTGCGCGTCGTTCAGGATGACATCCAGGCCCGCGGCCATGACCTCGGCCGAGGCGCCGCCACCGATGTCGAGGAAGTTGGCGGGCTTGACGCCGCCGTGGTTCTCGCCCGCGTAGGCGACCACGTCGAGCGTGGACATGACGAGACCGGCGCCGTTGCCGATGATGCCGACCTCACCGTCGAGCTTGACGTAGTTGAGGTCGTTTTCCTTGGCCTTGAGCTCCAGCGGGTCGGTCGCGTCCTTGTCCGCGAACGCCTCGTGGTCCGGGTGCCGGAACTCGGCGTTCTCGTCGAGGGTGACCTTGCCGTCGAGGGCCAGGATCTGGTTGTCGGGGGTGCGGACCAGCGGGTTGACCTCCACCAGGGTGGCGTCTTCGCCGACGAACACCTCCCACAGCTTCTGGATGGTCACGGCCGCGGCGTCCAGCACGTCGGCGGGCAGGTGGCCCTGCTCGGCGATCGAACGGGCGAACGCGAGGTCGACACCCTTGACGGCGTCGACCGGGACCTTGGCCAGCCGCTCCGGCTTGGTGGCGGCGACCTCTTCGATCTCCATGCCGCCTTCGACCGAGCACATGGCCAGGTAGGTGCGGTTGGAACGATCCAGCAGGAAGGAGATGTAGTACTCCTCCGCGATGTCCTTGGCCTCGGCGACAAGGAGCTTCTTCACGATGTGGCCCTTGATATCCAGGCCGAGGATGTTCTGCGCATGGGTAAGCGCGTCGTCCGGGGTGGCGGCGTACTTGACGCCACCCGCCTTGCCACGGCCGCCCACCTTGACCTGTGCCTTGATCATTACCGGCTTGCCGATTTCCTCCGCGATGGCGCGGGCTTCCTCGACCGTGTCCGTCACGCGGCCCTCGGACGAGGGCACTCCGTGCTTAACGAAGAGCTCCTTCGCCTGGTATTCGAAGAGATCCATGTACTCACCGTCTCGTCTGCGTTGCTATGACAACGTCTTTGTTGGCGGCCCGACGTCGGAAGCGGGTCGGGTCGGACTCTAACCAGTCACATGGATGGCCAAACGGCCACATTCATCGTAAGTGGCGCAGGTCACGGGCCAGTGTCCAGGCCGGAAAAACCGCTGGCCAACACTACTCGCGAGTAGCTTTTGGCGGTGCGCCAGGTAGATCAGCCGAACCCGGAAAAGGGAGCTGTCTACTACAAGCTGTCGTCGAACGACCTCACCCGAGTGCCCAGCGCGCGGTGCGATATTCCGTAGTGTTACCGTGATCAATCTCACATGTTTGAATTGATCGCGCGCAGCGCTTGCGAACCCCGCAATCGTTTCGTTACCGTCAGTGCGGTCGATGTCACAACACGGTCACGACTAGGAGGACGGCAAGCTTGACGCAGCACAGCACTCCGCACACGGAGAGCCGTTCCGCAGATGACCTGTCAACACCCCATCGGGGCAGGGATCTCGACACCGCGAACATCTCCAGCTTCATGATGTGGCACAGCCGATGAATCATCGCTCGACCCTCCCTACTTCCAATCGCGTTCGCTCCGGCCATCGTTATCGGGCCGATGACGAACCGTTCGGCGGTTACGCCGACCAGAGCAGACAGGGTGCCCCAGCAGCCGACGCCCGATACGCGGCCCCCGCCGCCGGAGCGCATGCCGGATACGACTTCCACCCCGCAGGCGACCACCGCGACGACTCTTGGTCCGCGAACGGTGCATGGTCGCAACAGGATTCGTGGTCCGACGGCGGCGCATGGTCGGCCGAGGAAGCGTGGGCGCCCGCCGCCGACAACTCTTGGACGCCCGAAACCAACAACTCTTGGACGCCCGAAGCCGGTGACTCCTGGACGGCCCCCGCCGACGACTCGTGGACTCCCGATACCGGTGATTCCTGGGCCCCCGACGCGGACGACTCGTGGGAACACGAGACGGACGATGCCGAATCCCCTGCCTTTCCCACTGTCATCCCCGGGCGCCGTTCGCAGCGCCGCGGCGGCGCACATCGAGTGCCGGCGCCACCGTCCTCGCTCAAAGGACGTGCCGCGGTCGTCGCTGTCGCGGCCGGCGCTGTCGTCGCCGCAGGCCAGGCCGCGTTCGCCTCGCCCGAACAGCCTTCGGCGACCGTCGACTACGAAGCCGCCGGTCAGATTCACGAGATCGCCGCGCAGTCGATGAGCGTGTCCGACCCCACTGCCGCACCGGATTCGCCTCAGGTGCTCAATGTCTCGGCCCCGAGCAACCTGGGCCAGTTCAACGACATCCTGCAAAAAGGGCAGAAGTACGCCGAGGATCTCGCCGCTGAAGAAGCCGCCAAGCTGCGCCCGCTGTTCACGAAGTTCGCCGCGGGCAATTTCACCTCCGGCTACGGTGCCCGCTGGGGCGTCCAGCACCTCGGCATCGACATCGCGGGCCCGATCGGAACCCCGATCTACGCGGTAGCCGACGGCACGGTCATCGAGGCCGGCCCGGCCAGCGGATTCGGCATGTGGGTTCGGCTGCTGCACGACGACGGCACCGTCACCATCTACGGCCACATCGACACCGCAACGGTGTCACAGGGCCAGCGAGTCCTGGCGGGCGATCAGATTGCCACCATCGGCAACCGCGGCTTCTCCACCGGCCCGCACTGCCACTTCGAGGTATGGCTCAACGGCCACGACAAGATCGACCCGCTGCCCTGGCTCGCCACCCGCGGCATCAGCCTCGGCCAACAGCGCGACTGACCATGCCGCCACACCCGCCTCTGTAGGCATAGAGCCCGCTCATCGGTGGGCTCGGCGCCGCGCCTCGGACCGGTAGTCGCTGTGCCCTGGTGTGGTGGCGCGGACTGCTGCCGCAGGTCTTGGTGCCGTGTCGCACACCGGCAGCTGCTGCAGGCCTTCGACGCGTGTCTCGAACCGGCGATCGCTGGAGGCATCGCGCTGTGCCACACCACCGAATTGCACGCACAGGCCGACAGCTACTGCGCCCCTCGCTCATCGACGGCCACGGTAGGACTCGGCACCATGTCGCGCACCCCGACAGCTGACCGGTGTCCTGTCACCGGTTGCCGAATCCGAATCCGAACCCGAGGCCGCGCCACGCCGCGGCGAGAAGGCCGAGATCGGGGCCGGCGCGGTGTGTAGGTGATCAACGGCACGCTTCCTGCGTGCGCCGGAGCGAGATAGCTTCTGGATATGGCTCGTACAACGACGTACACCCAATTCATTGCACTGCCAACGGAAGACGTATGGCGGGTGCTGGGGGATCCGGATCGGTGGCCGGAGTGGAATGCGGCGGTCACATCAGTGCGGCTGCATGGGGTGGTTGCGGTCGGCGCTACCGGGGATTATCTGCCGCGCGGGCGGGTCCTCGAGGCGGTGCACGGGCGGACTGCGCCGCCGTTTGTGATCACGGTGCTTGTTCCCGGGCATGAACTGGCGCTGGAGCAACCGGAACCGGCGGGGCGAATGCGGATGTCGTGGACGCTGACGCCGCGCGACGGTGGGACCGAGGTGACACAGCGGCTCACCTTCAGCGGGGTGTCCGCGCCGATCGCCAGGGCCGTAGTCGCTCCGCAGCTGGAAACAGATGCCCGTGTGTGCTTTGCACGGCTCGCTCAGCTCGCCGGGATCGCTCCGGACGCTTCGGCCTTGCATGCGGTGATCGCGGGCGGCACCGGGGCATTGGGCAAGCAGATTGCCGCAGACCTGACCTGCCGGGGCCATCGCGTAACCATCCTGACGCGGCGGCGCGACCCGGAGCTGCCGTTCGCGCAGGCGGAATGGGACGGCAGGTCCGTCGGCGAATGGGTTGGTGTGCTGAAGAATTCGGGTCCCACCGCGGTGATCAATCTGGCGGGCAAGCTGGTCGACTGCCGACCGACCCGACGCAATATCGATGAATTGCGCCGCAGCCGAGTGGATTCGACGCGCGCCCTGGTCGACGCGGCCGCCACGCTGGACGCGCCGATCGACTACTGGGTGCAGGCCGGCACGACCGCGATCTGGTCGGATGCGGGCGAAATCCGTTGCACCGAAACAACTCCGCTGCCGGTCGGGCTACCACAGATGACCGGAGTGGCCGAGCCATGGGAGCGCGCCTTCGATGGTGCAAATGCGCTGCACTCGACGATCCTGCGCACCTCGATCGTGCTCGACGCCCAGGCCCCCGCACTGAGACGACTCGGCCAATTGACCAAAGCCGGCCTCGGCGGCCGGGTCGGCAGCGGCAAGCAGTGGTTCAGCTGGATTCACATCGCAGACTGGCTCGCCATCGTCCGCGCCGCCCTCGGACTCGACCCCGAGGTCACGCTGCCGAACGGAATCCTGGTGGCCGCCACCGACTTCCCGGTCCGCAACCGCGAACTGATGACGGCGCTGCGCAGACACCTGCACCGCCCGCCCGCACCGCCGACCCCGGCAGCCCTGCTGGCAGTCGGCGCGATCCTGCTGCGCTCGGACCCCGCCCTCGGCCTCACCGGCAGGCATGCAACCTCAACGGTGCTGCGCGAAGTCGGTTTCCGCTTCCAATACCCAAGCCTGGACGAAGCACTCAGCGATCTGCTGCCCCGCTGATCGATATCGAACAACCAGATCGCAGAAAGCTGCCCGTAGGACCACAACAATCCACCCACGACAGCGAATTGGCGCTGCCTGCTCGACCAGCCCGTCAGCGTGCTCACGCAGCCGCAGCTCGAGAGTCTCGATTCACCCGAGCGGACACGTCGAACCACCTCGGGGCGACGGCTTGCCACCCTTCGATCAGCAGAGCGGTTGGCAGCCGCTTTCTCAGAGCTTGACCAGCGTCCGGCTGTATTGCGGGATCAGGCGAATCTTTCCGGCAGTGCCGAAATCGATGGTGACGGTGGCCAACGGCCCGAAGCCTTCGGCCGCGACAACTCGGCCGAGGCCGTATTTGTCGTCGGTGACCCGGTCCCCAACGGCAAGTACGAGATTGGCGTTGTTGCGGGTGGCGCCGCCGGGTGCGGGGCGGCGCGGGCCGCGGTCACCGCGCACGCCGGGGCGCTGCTCGTTCCAGCCGTCGCCTCGGGTCCAGTCCCGTTCCACGCTGTCGTCGTCACCGCGACGCCGGATGCCGCGCGTCAGCGGTGAACCGCTCGGCTCCAGCCGCTTCCAGTCGATGAGGTGGCTCGGAATCTCCTGTAGGAAGCGAGATTCCGGGTTCGAGACGGGCTGGCCCCAGCCGGAACGGACCACCGCGCGCGACAGGTACAGCCGTTGCCTGGCCCTGGTGATGCCGACGTAGGCGAGGCGGCGTTCCTCGGCGAGCTCGGAGGGATCGCCGAGCGCCCGCATGTGCGGGAACTGGCCGTCCTCCCAGCCCGTCACGAACACGACGGGAAACTCCAGGCCCTTGGCGGTGTGCAGGGTCATCATCGTGACCACGCCCGCGCCCTCGTCGGGGATCTGATCGGTGTCGGCCACCAGCGAGACCCGCTCCAGGAAGGCCGCGAGCGAACCGGGATCCGGTTCACCATCGGCCGCCTCCGGCACCAGGCCCTCCTCGCGGGCCGCGGCGGCATTGTTGTAGGCCTCGGAGCTGAATTCCCGTGCGACGCTGACCAATTCGTTCAGGTTGTCCAGCCGCGCGCCGTCCTGTGGGTCGTCGGACGCCGCCAGCTCGGCGCGATAGCCGGTGCGTTCCAGCACCGCATCGACCACATTCCCGACATCCGGGAAGTCGAGGTCGGCCTGTGCGCCCGCCGCCCGAATCTGCTCGAGCAGCTCGAGGAACCCGGCGATCGCGCGCTGGGCGCGGGTGTTCAGCAGTGCGACCTTGCCCTCGGCGGCATCGCGCAGTGCCGCGGCGAAACCGATGTCGCGCTGTTCGGCATGCACGGCCACGCACGCCTCGGCGCGGTCACCGATGCCGCGGCGTGGGGTGTTGAGAATCCGACGCAGGCTCACCGCGTCGTCGGGGTTCTCCAGTACGCGCAGGTAGGCGACAATGTCGCGCACCTCTTTGCGCTCGTAGAAGCGGACGCCGCCGACCACCTTGTACGGCAGGCCCATTCGAATGAAGATTTCTTCCAGCGCGCGCGAGTTGTTGTTGGTGCGATAGAAGACCGCAACGTCGCCGTACGTGGCTTCCTTGGCATCCACCAGCCGGTCGATCTCGCGGGCCACGAAGGAGGCCTCGTCGTGCTCGTTGTCGGCGACATAGCCGGTGATCAGATCACCTTCGCCGGAATCGGTCCACAGTCGCTTGTCGCGACGGTTCTCGTTGCGCGAGATCACCGCGTTCGCGGCCGAAAGGATGTGCTGGGTGGACCGGTAATTCTGTTCCAGCAGAATAGTTTCGGCATCCGGAAAGTCGCGTTCGAATTCCTCGATATTGCGGATGGTCGCGCCGCGGAAGGCGTAGATGGACTGGTCCGCGTCACCGACCACGCACAGTTCACTCGGCGCCACCGCGTCCGGCGCCTCGCCGTCGCCGGATTCCGCTGCCTCGCTGTGGTGTCCTACCAGCTCACGCACCAGAATGTACTGCGCGTGGTTGGTGTCCTGATACTCGTCGACGAGCACGTGCCGGAAGCGGCGCCGGTAGTACTCCGCGACCTGCGGGTGGTTTTGCAGCAGCGCCACCGTCTCACCGATCAGGTCGTCGAAATCCATCGCGTTCGCGGCGCGCAGTCGGCGCTGATATTCGGTATAGACCCTGGCGATGAGACCCGGCAATTCGGTCTCGTCGGACTCGGCGTCCGCCGTTGCCTGCGCGGGCCCGATGAGCTCGTTCTTCAGATTCGAGATGGCGGTCGCGAGTAGCCGCGCCGAGTATTTCTTCACATCGATGTCGAAGTCGCGGCTGATCATCGTGAGCAGTCGCCGCGAATCGTCGGCATCGTAGATGGAGAAATTCGAATTCAGCCCGGGCAGCAGGGCCGACTGCATGTGCAGGATGCGCACGCAGCTGGAGTGGAATGTGGAAACCCACATATTGTTGGCGCGCGGGCCGACCAGACCGATGACGCGTTCCCGCATCTCCGCAGCAGCCTTGTTGGTGAAGGTGATGGCCAGGATTTGGCCGGGCGTCGCGCCGCGCGCGGCGAGCAGATAGGCGATGCGCCTGGTCAGCACGGCGGTCTTGCCCGAGCCCGCGCCCGCGACGATCAGCAGCGGCGCGCCGGTGTGCACGACCGCGGCGCGCTGTTGCGGGTTGAGGCCCTCGAGTAGCCGCTCGGCCTCTTCGGCCTTGCGTTGCTCCCTTTCGAGGCGGCGCTGTTCAGGGGACTGCACCGAATCCACGGCACGACCATCGTCGACCTGCGGTTTCTTGGCTGAGTCCTGGTGCCGAGTCTGCCCGGCCTGCATCTGGGGAGCCACCGTGATGTCCATCGTCCATCAACGCTACCGGCGGCTACCGACAGACATGAAGTCCCGTTCCCGTCGATGTCTGTTCGGCGGCGTGTCGGCGAACGATGAGTGAACGGCCGCAGCGTGTCCCGGACGGCAAATCTGTGACGGCGCTCTCAGCAGATTCACAAAATGAAGTGTTTTGCATTGCTTCGGACCCATGGCACACTGGCCACATGATCTGCGCTCGTGGGATGTATCCGATACGGTTAACAGCCGGATATCGTGATGGCAGACCCTACGCCTGAGCGCCCGTCCGGGGGGACAATGCAACACCCCAACAGGTCTGTTGCACGGTGAAAGAACCGATCGGTAACGAGCCGGGCTCACCCGCCGATCCATGTTCTGACACGAGGAGATGAATGATGAGCACGCCTGCCACGACGACCGGGTCCGACTCGGCTCTCCCGCACTCCGAGGCGGAGATCGAGAAGCTCCGCAAGGAGATCGACCAGCTCGACGCGGACATCCTCGCCGCCATCAAGCGCCGAACCGAGATCTCCAGGATCATCGGCCGCACGCGCATGGCTTCCGGCGGACCCCGCCTCGTGCACAGTCGTGAGATGAAGGTGCTCGAGCGCTTCAGTGAACTCGGCCAGGAGGGCCACACCCTCGCGATGCTGCTGCTCCGGCTCGGCCGCGGCCGCCTCGGCCACTGACTGCCTGCCCGCTGGGCTACCGACTGCCCGCCGCGCACGCGGCCCCCACACTCATGCGGCGATCGTAAGACCTCCGCATTCCCAAAGGCCGCCCCGGGTGTTCACCCCCGGGGCGGTCGTTTCGCGTCCGGGACCGGCGCTCAGGTGAGCGCGATGTACTTGGTGGACAAGTACTCTTCGATGCCCTCGATACCGCCCTCTCGGCCGAAGCCAGAGGCCTTCACACCACCGAAGGGCGCGGCGGGGTCGGAGATCACGCCACGATTGACCCCGACCATGCCGCTGTCCAGACCCTCCGCGACGCGCAGCGCGCGATCGAGGTCGCGGGTGTAGACATAGCTGACCAAACCGAATTCGGTGTCGTTGGCGGCGGCGAGCCCCTCTGCCTCGGTCTCGAAACCGACGATCGGGGCGACCGGCCCGAACACCTCCTCGCGCAGGATCCTGGCGTGCGGCGGCACCTCGGTCAGGATGGTTGCGGGGTAGAACCAGCCGGGGCCGCCCGGCGCCTTGCCGCCCAGCTGCACCTGCGCGCCCGCCGACACCGCGTCCTCGACGAGTTCGCTCACGATGTTCAGCTGGTCCTCGCTGATCAGCGGGCCGAGGGTGGTGCCGGGGTCGGTGCCGGGACCGAGCGTGACGGTGCTCGACATGGTCTCGACGAACTTGGTGGTGAACTCCTCGAGCACGCCGCTCTGCACATGGAAACGGTTGGCCGCGGTGCATGCCTCGCCGCCGTTGCGCAGCTTGGCGAGCATCGCGCCCTGCACGGCCGCATCGATATCGGCATCGTCGAACACCACGAACGGCGCGTTGCCGCCGAGTTCCATCGAGGTACGCAACAGTCCGTGGGCCGACTTCTCGACGAGCTTCTTACCGACCTCGGTCGATCCGGTAAAGGTGAGCTTGCGCAGGCGCGGATCGTCGAGCAGCGGCTGCGTCACCGCGCCGGAACGGCTGGAGGTGATCACCGAGAGCACACCGTGCGGCAGGCCGGCCTCGCTGCACAGCTTCGCGAGCAGCAGCATGGTCAGCGGGGTCGCCGAAGCGGGCTTGACGATCATCGTGCAGCCCGCCGCGAGTGCGGGACCGATCTTGCGAGTCCCCATGGCCAGTGGGAAGTTCCACGGCGTAATCGCCAGACACGGTCCGACCGGCTGCTTGTGCACCATGATCCGGCCGGCCCCGGACGGCGCGTGCAAATAGCGCCCGTGCACGCGCACGGCCTCTTCGCTGAACCAGCGAAAGAACTCGGCGCCATAGCGCACCTCGTTGCGACTCTCCGGCAGCGCCTTGCCCATTTCCAAGGTCATCAGCAGCGCGAATTCCTCGGCGCGTGCGGTGATCGCCTCGAACACCGCGCGCAGGATCTCGCCACGCTCCCGCGCCGAGGTCGCGGCCCAATCCGCCTGTGCCGCGTCGGCCGCGTCGAGCGCGCGCACCGCGTCCGCCGGCGTCGCGTCCGCGACGTGCGTCAACACCTCCCCGGTGGCCGGATTGTGCACCTCGAAAGTGCCGCCTCCGGTGGCATCGACCGGCCCGCCGATCCACAACTGCGTCGGTACTGACTGAAGAAGTTCGCGTTCGGACACCATGTCGCCAGCCTATGCCGACCGCTCGACCGATCGCCGGCGAAATCTCCCGCGACCGAGCGGGTGCCGCGGACCCGGCTCCGGTGGCCGAGGGCCCAACACCCGCCCAAGTTTGCGTACCTTCCCTGCGCGGCGGATCGAGGGCTTGTACCCTCGGCGAACGTGAGCAGCGACATCACCGCATCGGCGGCATGGGGGAAACTGCACGATCACCACGGCGCGGTCGCCGAGCGACACCTGCGTGAGTTCTTCGCCGACGATCCGGCCCGTGGCCGTGAGCTGACCGTCCAGGTTGCCGACCTGCACATCGACTACAGCAAGCACCGCGTCACGCGGGAAACCCTGGAGTTGCTGGTCGAATTGGCGCGCGAGGCAGGCGTCGTCGAGCGCCGGGACGCGATGTTCCGCGGCGCGCACATCAACACCTCGGAGAACCGGGCGGTCGAGCACATCGCGCTGCGCCTGCCCGCCGGTGAATCACTGATCGTGGACGGCGCCGACGCGGTCGCCGAGGTGCACGAGGTGCTGCGGCGGATGGGCGAATTCACCGACTCGCTGCGCTCGGGCGAATGGCGCGGCGCGACCGGCGAACGGATCACCACGGTGGTCAATATCGGGATCGGCGGGTCGGATCTCGGACCCGAGATGGTCCATCGCGCGCTGCGCCACTACGCAGACGCCGGGATCGGCGCACGCTTCGTGTCGAATGTCGACCCCGCGGACTTGGTCGCGAAACTCGACGGCCTCGACCCGGCGACCACGCTGTTCATCGTTGCGTCCAAGACGTTCTCGACACTGGAGACCTTGACCAATGCCACCGCCGCGCGGCGCTGGCTGGTGGCGGCACTCGGCGCGGACGCCGTCGCCGAGCACTTCGTCGCGGTGTCGACGAATGCCGAGCGGGTCGCCGAATTCGGCATCGACACCGCGAACATGTTCGGGTTCTGGGACTGGGTCGGCGGACGCTACTCGGTGGATTCCGCCATCGGCCTTTCGGTGATGGCGACGATCGGCAAGGAACGCTTCGGCGAGTTCCTCGCCGGCATGCACGCCGTCGACCAGCATTTCGCGACCGCTCCGCTCGCGGCGAACGGTCCAGTGCTGCTCGGCCTGCTCGGGGTCTGGTACTCGAACTTTTTCGGCGCGGAATCCCGTGCGGTGCTGCCCTATTCGAATGATCTCGCGCGCTTTCCCGCCTACTTGCAGCAGCTGACCATGGAGTCCAACGGCAAGTCGGTGCGCGCCGACGGCACGCCGGTGACCACCTCGACCGGGGAAATCTTCTGGGGCGAACCGGGTACCAACGGCCAGCACGCCTTCTACCAGCTGCTGCACCAGGGCACCCGCCTGATCCCTGCGGATTTCATCGGATTCGCCCGTCCCACCGATGATCTGCCCACCCGCGACGGCACCGGCAGCATGCACGACATCCTGATGAGCAACCTGTTCGCCCAGACCAAGGTGCTCGCCTTCGGCAAGACCGCCGAGGAGATCGCCGCCGAAGGCACCGACCCGAAAGTGGTGCCGCACAAGGTGATGCCCGGCAACCGGCCGAGCACCAGCATCCTCGCCCCGCAACTGACTCCGTCGGTGGTCGGCCAGCTGATCGCCCTCTACGAACATCAGGTCTTCGTCGAGGGCACCATCTGGGGCATCGACAGCTTCGACCAGTGGGGCGTCGAACTGGGCAAACAGCAGGCCCTCGCGGTGGCGCCGCTGCTCACCTCCCCGGAAGAGCCCGAGCCCCAAGGGGATTCCTCCACCGACGCGCTGATCCGCTGGTATCGCGCCAACCGCTGACGGACGCCGCTGAGCGTGCTGTCTCGGAAACGTCGGTCATGCCGGGTGTTTCGCACGCCTGCGGCCTCCAGTCGGCGGGTAATGCTGGTGTCGCCGCATTGCGCGTCGGGTGCGCGAGCCCGGAGATTCGCCGAGACTGCTTCATCGGTCCGAGATTGCCGTCGAGCCGCAGCACTCGCCGAGCCGTTTCGACCCGGTCGAATGTCCGGGTATCGAGACCTCAGGCATCCGCGGTGTAGTAGCGGCCCTCGCGCTGACGGAGCACCAGATCGGCGCGCTGCCTCGTGCCCGCGATCAGGTCGGCATTCGGCAGATCGCTGTCGCGCACCTTGATTCGGGCGGCGTCGGCGCTGCGGCCGCCGCGAATATGGCGGCGTATCAGGCGCTGTGCGATCACGTCCCGATCGACGTCCAGGTACCAGACTTCGTCGAGCAGCGGGCGCACCCGGCACCACGAGCTGGATTCGCGATCGTTCAAGAGCAGGTAGTTGCCCTCGGTGATCGCGATTTCGTGCCCGTCGAAGACGACGCCGGCCTGCGTCGGCTCCTCGATGGCACGGTCGAAAGTCGGCCATGGCACCGGCTCGCCGATCGGGGTATCGCGCAGGCGGCGCAACGTGTCGAGGTAGCCGTCGACATCGAAGGTATGCGGTTCGCCCTTGCGCTCGACATCGCCCGTCGCGCGCAGCGCCGCGTTCGGCAAATGGAAGCCGTCCATCGGCGCGATCTCGGCAATCAGCATGCCCGCTCGAATGTTCAGCTCGTCCCGGATGGACTTGGACAGCGTGGACTTGCCCGCCCCCGGCGGCCCCGCGATACCGAGCACATACCGACGGGCGCACGCCGCCGCCCTTATCCGCAGGTGCTCGACGAGCGAGCGCACAGGCATTTCGACGGTAGTCCGCGTCATCGGAGCCACAGTACTCAGACTGCGCACCGCTGCCGGCGAATTTGCCCCCGTGGCCGGCGAAGTCGGCTATCGGAGTCGCTGCCGCACCTCGGCGGACAACTCGGCCGCGCCATCGCGCAGCGCCTCGATGAACATGCGACGCGGCTCGGTGGCTCCGGCCTCGGATCGATAGACGACGGCCGTGCCGCGCACCGCCGCGGGATGGTCGATGCGGACGAGCGCGATCGTCGGCGGAAGCACCGGCACCGCGATGCCGGGCACCACGGTGATGCCCATACCCGCCGCGACCAGACCGAGCTTGGCAAACCAGTCGCGTGCGACGAAGGCGATGTCGGGCTCCCAGGTGGCGTCACCGAACGCACCGAGCAGGGTGCTGTTCAACTCGGTGCTGCCCGCGATCCAGCGCTCGCTACGCAACTCCGCCGGCGTGACGCTGACACGGTCCGCGAGAGCGTGGCCCCGCCCGGCCGCGATGAGCAGCGGATCGTCGAGCAGCGATTCAAGCACGAGGTCGCCGGGCAGGTTCGGTGTTGCGGTCACCACGGCCAGATCCAGCCGACCCCGGGCAACGGCGGCGAGTAGCCGCGGGCTGGTCCCCTCGCGCAGCGGCACCCGGGCCAGTCGGCTGGACGTGGCGGCAATGGCCCTTGGCACCAGCGCCGCCATTGCGGTCGAGAACGCGCCGACACGAAGCAGCGCCGGCGCACGCGCGACGAGCTCGTCGAGGTCGTGCCGGGCCGCGCCGATCCCGGCGAGCACCGTATCCGCGTGCCGAAGGATGATCCGCCCCGCATCCGTCGGCCGGACCCCGCGGGCGTGTCGCTCGAACAACGTCTTGCCCGCCGCCTGCTCCATCAGGGCTATCTGCCTGGACACCGCCGACTGCGTGTAGCCGAGATTCTCGGCGGCGGTCGAGAACGATCCACATCGGCCCGCCTCACGAACCACACGCAAGCCGACAATCGTGAATTCACCCATGCGATCTACTCATACCAAATATGCGAGACTCTCGCTTGTCGCATGCCGAGGCACTGCATAGCGTCGAATCCATGAGCGCAGCCGAAAACAAGAAACTGATCGAGCACATCTTCGACCAGATGGCACAGGGCAATACGCGGGCGATGAGTGACGCAATGGCCGACGACTTCCGCTGGACTTTCCCAGGGAACTGGTCGTGGTCCGGCAGCTGGGAGCCGAAAACTATTGTGCTGAAAGAACTTCTGCGCCCACTCATGGAGCAGTTCACCGAATACCGGAGCACAGCAGACTTCATCATCGCCGAAGACGACCGGGTCGTGGCACAGGTCCGCGGCCACGCGATCACAATTAGCGGCGAGCCGTACGAACAGACATATTGCATGATCTTCCGACTCGCGAGCGGACAGCTCACCGAGCTGATCGAGCACTGCGACACCGCGCTGGTCGAACGCGTACTCGAACCGCCCGCGGGCGGCCGTCGTCAACAAGTGTGAACTTCCCATGGGCGGCAAGACCGGACCCCGCTTACATCGATCACTTTTCCTAAACTCTGGCGGATGGCACAGCCAACTCCCTGGCAAACAGGCAAAAATCCACCCGGGCAGGTCGACCCGCCCAACCCGTCTGCGCGCGGCGCACCACGACGTCGAGTCGAGGTCCGGAGCACGATGGCCGCACTCCGACCGCATCTGGCGCGGCTCCGCGGAAATTGGGGTTACCTGGCCGCCGCAGCCGGAAGCCTAATTCTTTTCTTCACACTGTTCCAACCGTGGGTAAACGCTTCCGGGCTCGATGGCAGAATCAAAGCAACCCCCTTCGGGAAATGGCAAATATCCAGCTCCCTTGTTGCCCTGTGGTCGGGAGCACCACCGCCTCAGGCAAAAATCAATGGCACCTGGGCCGTCCTGGCCTGTGTCGCCATCGCCGTCACCTTGTTCGCCGTAGTTGTCAATCTTCGGGCTCGCACCACGGCACTGTCGCATTTGGCCGCAGGCTCTTCGGTGGCCACGGCATTATTCATCGTCTTCGCCCTTGTCCACATGAACGGCAAAGCACCCGAATTGCGGGCCATGCTCGGATACGGACGCCCGACAGATCTGGGCAGCCAGATCGGCCTGCTGATGCGCTGGGCCTCCGGCAACGGCAACTACCCGGTGCCCGGTCTCCGCAAAGTTTCGATAACCACCGCCGGTCTCACCGCTTGGGCTTGGTTCGCCGCCGCGATCGCGGTGATGTCGGCCGTCGCGGCCATCGCCCAGTGGGTCCGCAACCGCCCGGCCGGACCCATCCAGATACCGCTGCAGATACCGCTGCGCATGCCCATAGTCATCACGCGGGCATCTTCGGCCCCTGCACCTGCCCCTGCACCCGACTCCGCACCCACTCCAGCACCCGCACCCACTCCAGCGCCCACACCCACTCCAGCGCCCACACCCGACCCACCCAAGTGACACCGAAAATCTCGACCGCCTGGTGACCCCGCCGGACGGATCCGAGCTTCCCACCGGCGGTGGGTTCGGACCGAACTACAATCGTGGGACGACTCATAAGCTTGGACCATGGTGCAGCCGACGCCCTGGCAAGCGGGCAAAACTCCACAGGCGCAGGCTGTTTCGCCCAGCCGAGCAGCAGGCGGTGCGCCACGACGTCAGGTCGACGTCGCGAACGCGCTTGCCACGCTCCGACCGCTACTTGCCGCGCTCCGACCGGTACTTGTCTTGTGTCGAGGCAATTGGGGCTATCTGGGCGCCGCGATCAGCGGCGTTATCACGCTGTACGCGCTGTTCCAGCCGTGGATCAACGCTTCCTCGACCGACGGCAAGATCAAAGCCACCCCGTTCGGGAAGTTCGAAATATCCAGCTCGCTCGTGGCCCTGTGGGCGGGATCGCCACCGCCCACCGCGAAGATCAACGGCACCTGGGCTGTTCTCGCGTGCATCACCATCGCCGTCATCGTCGTCGCCGCAGTAGTCAATCTGCGGGCGCAGACTCGAGCGCTTTCGACTTTGGTGATGGGTTCTTCGATAGCCCTGACTTTTTTCGTCATCTTCGCCTTGGTCCACATCAACAACAAAGCTCCCGACGTGCGGAACATGGTCGGAAACGGCTCCGCGCGGGATCTGGGCAGCCAGGTCGGCATGATAGTGCGCTGGGCCTCCGGCAACAGCGGTTACGCGCTGCCCGGTGTCCGCAGGTACACATGGACCACTGCCGGTCTCACCTCTTGGGCATGGTTCGCCGGCGCTATGGCGGTGGTTTCGGCGGTGGCCGCTATCGGCCAGTGGGTACGCAATCGCCCGGCCGGACCCATCCAGATACCGCTGCGCATGCCCATCGTCATTACGCGGCCATCGTCTGGCCCCGCACAGCCGGCACCTGAGCCGCAGCAACCGTCGGCTTCGCCGCAGCCGGCTCCCGAGCCGCAGCAACCCTCGGCTTCCCCACAACCGGCTCCCGAGCCCCAGCAACCATCACCGGCCCCTCAACAGGCATCTACCGAAGCCGCCTCCCAGCAGGCACCTCCCGAGGCTGCCCCACGACCGGCGGCCCCCGACCCGGCCACCAAACGGCCATCTCCCGACCCCGATCAAACCAACTGACCCACCCGAGATTTCGACCACGCCCCAGCCCACTGTTGTGCGCACGAGCAAACGAAGGGATCGCGGCGACGCTGGTCGAGCGGACACTCGACCAGCGCGGCGCCGATCAGACGAAGGCGCGTTCGATGATTGCGCCGGTGTCCACGCCCGTCGGCAGGGTGCCGAAGGCGATGCCCCAGTCGTCGCCCAATCGGGTGGCACAGAAGGCATCCGCGACGGCGGGGTGGCCGTGGCGGACCAGTTGCGCGCCCTGCAGGACGAGGGCCATGAGTTCGATAATGCGGCGTGCGCGGTATTCGATATCGCTGAGGTCGGAGAGTTCCTTGCCGACGCGGGTGATGGCGTCGTCGAGACGGGGGTTCGCCCCCCGGGCCAGCGAGACCTCGTTGAAGTACGCCTCGACGGTCTCGGGCTGACGACCCATGGCACGCAACGCGTCCAGGGCGGCGACATTGCCGGAGCCCTCCCAGATCGACATCAGCGGAGCCTCGCGGTAGAGGCGCGGCATCCCGGATTCTTCGGCATAGCCATTGCCGCCGAAGCATTCCAGTGCCTCGGCCGCGTGCGAAGGCGCACGCTTGCACACCCAGTACTTGGTGACCGCCAAGGCGATTCGGCGCAGCGCCGCCTCGGCCGGATCCTGGCCTGCCCGATCGGTGGCGCCCGCCAGGCGCATCATCACCGTGGTCGCGGCGTCGGATTCGATCACCAGGTCGGCGAGCACATTACGCATCGCGGGCTGATCGATCAGCTTCTTGCCGAAGACATCCCGGTGCCGTGCGTGGTGCACCGCGTACACCGCACCGATGCGCATGCCGGTCGACGAGCCGATCACACAGTCGAGGCGGGTCATATTGACCATCTCGATGATGGTCTTGACCCCGCCCCCCTCCGCGCCGACCAGCCAGCCGGTGGCGTTCTCGTATTCGATCTCCGAGGAGGCGTTGGACTTGTTGCCGAGCTTGTCCTTGAGCCGTTGGATCCGAATCGGATTGCGGGTGTCGTCGGGCAGCACCCTGGGCAGCAGGAAGCAGGACAGGCCGCCGGGCGCCTGCGCCAGCGTGAGGAACATGTCCGACATGGGCGCGGAGGTGAACCATTTGTGTCCGACGATCCGGTAGCTGCCGTCGGGCTGCGGAGTCGCGGTGGTGGTGTTGGCGCGGACGTCGGAGCCGCCCTGCTTTTCGGTCATCGACATGCCCGCGATGAGCCCGGCCTTGGTCGACGGCTCACGAAGGCCGAAGTCGTAGGTCCTGGAACCGAGCAGCGGTTCGTATTTCGCCGCGAGCTCCGCATTGTGGCGCAGCGCAGGCACCACCGCGTAGGTCATCGAGATCGGGCACATGTGGCCCGCGTCGGCGACACCCCAGGTGTAGAACTTGGCCGCACGGGCGGTATGAGCGCCGGGCCGGTCGTCGAGCCAGGGTGAGCCGTGCAGTCCGTGCAAGACCGCGACATTCATCAGGTCGTGCCAGTGCGGGTGGAATTCGACCTCGTCGATGCGATTGCCGTAGCGGTCGTGGGTGTGCAGCACCGGCGGATACTCGTTGGCCAGCCGGCCCCACTCCTGCGCCGCGAAACCGCCCGCGAGCCTGCCGAGTTCACGCACCTCCTGCTCGGCCCAGCCCGCGCCCTCACGGTGCAGGCCCTCCAGCAGCGCCGGGTTCTGCGAGACGTCGAAAGGCACGATGTTCGGAACCTGGTTGAAGACTTCATGCGTCGGCATCGGACAACTCCTGTTTCTCTGGAGCGCCCGGGGCGCTCTGATCATCGCGCACGCCTAGCGCGCGCATCGCGAAGGCAACGAGTTCGGGGACAACGGATTCGCCGTGTGGTGCGTGGGCCAGCGGACCGACGAGCACCTCACCGATCGCACCGACCAATGCGGCGGCGCTGGTTCGCGCGTCCTGTGCGGGCAGTTCCCCGCGCGAGACACCCTCGGTGATAGCCGATTCGAAGGCCTCGGCGAAAGCGCGCCGGAAGTGCAGGCGCTCGTTGTCGACAGCCGCATCGACCGGTTCGACGAGCAGTACGTAGGCGAGCTTCGGGTTCTTCAGCGCACGCCCCGCGAAGGTTTCGACCGCGGCGGTGACGCGTTCGACCGCGGAGGCTGCGGTGTCGGCATCCGCGATCCGTTCCGCGGCCGCGGCGGTGACGGCGGCGACCTCACGGGCGACCACCTTCCGGAAGACCGCGCTCACCAGTTCGGACTTGCCTTCGAAATGCTTGTACACCGTCCCGGTCGCCACTGCGGCCTCGTTCGCGACCGCCACCATGGACAGCCCGGCAAAGCCCTCTCTGGAGAGGACCTTCGTCGCGGCCTGCACGATCAGCGCGGCCTGCGCATCGAGGCGGGCCTGCACGGCAGGGGTTCTGCGGTACACCACGCAAGAAGTGAAACACAGATTCATTTCTTGGCGCAAGGACTGTTTCCAGGCTGTTGTACGTCGTATGGTCGTGTACGTGACTGACCAAGCCAGCGGTCCCGCCGTCCGTGTCGAATACTCCGGACCCGTGACCACCGTCATCCTGCATCGCCCCGCCGCGCGCAATGCCGTCGACGGCCCGACCGCCGCCGCGCTCGCCGACGCGTTCCGCGCCTTCGACGCCGATCCCACCGCGTCGGTCGCGGTGCTATGGGGTGATGGCGGCACCTTCTGCGCGGGCGCGGACCTCAAAGCGCTCGGCACCGAGAACTCCAACCGGCCGATCGAAGACGGCGACGGCCCCATGGGCCCGACCCGCATGAAGCTGTCCAAGCCCGTGATCGCCGCCGTCTCCGGTTACGCGGTGGCGGGCGGCCTCGAGCTCGCGCTCTGGTGCGATCTGCGAATCGCCGAGCAGGACAGCACCTTCGGCGTATTCTGCCGCCGCTGGGGCGTGCCACTGATCGACGGCGGCACCGTGCGGCTGCCGCGCATCATCGGAGCAGGGCGCGCGATGGACCTGGTGCTCACCGGCCGCGCGGTGAGCGCACCCGAGGCCTTGCAGATGGGCCTGGTGAATCGCGTGGTGTCCAACGGTGATGCGCGCCGGGCCGCCGAAGAGGTCGCCGCCCAACTGGCCGCGCTGCCGCAAACCTGCCTGCGCTCCGATCGGATGTCGATGCTCGAACAGGACGGCCTCGACGAGGAAGCCGCGATCCGCAATGAGTTTCGGCACGGCATGACCGCCCTTGCCGACGGGGCTCTGGAGGGCGCCCAGCGATTCGCCGCGGGCGCAGGCCGACACGGCGCACGCGCCTGACCCGGATGGGCCGACCCAGCGCACGGAATCGACGTGACGACACCAACCGATTCGACGACACCAACCGATTCGACCCCACGGATCGGCTCGGCAGCAGCCGTCGACTGAGCGTCGTCGACGAAATCTTCCTGCGCACTCATCGCGGCCTCGGCACCCCGATCGCCCTACAGGGCCTCTGGCGCACCGCCGAACGCATCGACCCGCAGTTGCTCCGCGAGGTCCACACCGCCCTGCGTACCGGACCATTGGGCCGCCGCGTAGTCCGCCCGCGCGTACCAGGCGCCCGCCGATCGTGGCAACCCAACATCAGGGCCCACCCACTCGACAGCATCGCCGAGCCGATCCCCACCGAAGCACTTCTCGACTGGGCCGACAGCCGTGGCGCCGACCTCGACCCCGAGTTCGGCCCCGGCTGGCGACTGTCGGCCGTAGCCCTCGATGACGGCGGAACCCTTGTCTCCCTGACCTGTTCACACGCCATCGCCGACGGCCGCGCACTCGTTCTCGCGGTCGACGAAGCCCTGCGCAGCCGGGCCGCAAGGCATCCCGCCGCATCCGACGGCGGTTCCGGCACGAGCTCGACAGCACCGCAATCACCTCGAGCCGGCGCCGCCCGTCCCGTCGACTACACGCCGAGCGGATCGGACCCGATCGATTCGGTGAACCTCGCCAATCAATCGACTAATTCCATTGCCTCGAAATCGGATTGGGCCGATGCGCTGCGACAGTGGTCGATCGTGTTGCGCGGCACTGCCCGCGCATTTCGCAATGGCATTCCAGCACGCCCCGGGACAGCCCCAGCGGACCGTACCCGCGCCGGTTCCAGCATTGCACCGACGCACAGCGCGATCATGCAGTGCGCGGTATCCGACTGGGACCAGGCGGCCGCCGCACAGGGCGGTACCGCCAACAGCCTGTTCATCTGGCTGGTCGCGAACATACTGTGGGCCACTGGATTCCCCCACGCGACGATCGACGCCAGCCTCCCCGTCGACACCCGAGATGAACGCCGTGTCGACAACGATCTCGCGATGACGGAGATCACCGTCGACCGCGCCGATACCCCCGCGACGATTCGCGAGAAGTCCCGCATCGCCTACGAGCGTCGCATGTCCAGCCCCGGCGGCATGCCCGAGGAACTGCTACAGGTGATTCCCGACCGCTGGGCCTATGCGCTGTCCAAGGGCGCCGGTGAACGAGACATCCTGTGCTCCAACATCGGAACCCTCCCCGCGTCCCTGCGCACCCTCGGCCCACACCACTGCACCGGCGTCGCCGCCCGCGCCATCCACCCCGGCCTCACCGCGAACCTGCTCCCCAGCACCCGCCTATCCGGGTACCTGTGCCGCATAGCCGACGACTACGTCTTGTCCCTGGTCGGCCTCGACCCCACCCGCATCGAATCCACCTCAGCGTTAAGGGATCTCGTTCGCACGACAGCAGCAGATCGGCATGTGCCGCTCACCATGTGGTGACGAGCCGCTCTATCCGACGCCCGGCGCGTCCGGCGGCGCAAGCGGCGCACCGCACTCGTCGTCGTCCTATGGGTAGTCGAGGCTGGATGAGGGTAGTTTTCGAGCCCGTCAGGCGCACCAATTGGGCGTGGTGAATCCCTTGGCGAACGCACAGTGACCGGACGGTCCGCAGCTCCGCGGATCGCCCTAGTCTTCGTCGACTACCGGCGAAGCTGTGACCGGCTCCCGGAAACGAATGCCGTCCATTACCAGTGAGATCAGCTGTTCGGCTTGCTCGCCGCCGTCCAACTCTCGCTCGGTGACGAAGGCGATCGCGTTGACGAGTTTGAGTAGTTGTGCCGCCGTGATATCAGGGCGCACGGCTCGGGACTGCCGAGCTCGGGTGAGCAGTGCTGTCGCGGCGGCGAATATCGTTTCGCGGCACCACGACATATCCGATCCCCCGTTGTGCAGGGCGGCCGTCAGTGCGGCAACCAGCCCACGTGAGGTACTTCCGTGGGCAGCGACAGCCCGCAACCAGGTGGCCAGTGCCTCGCCCGGCGCTTGCGCGGTAAGCAGCTCCCTGGCCTCTTCCGAGAGTGCCTCGATCTGGTCGCGGTGAACAGCTTCCAGCAGTGCCTGCCGTGTCGGGAAGTGCCGGTAGAGCGTCGCGTTTCCGACTTCGGCACGCCGAGCGATGTCGTCGAGAGACGCGTCGATGCCGTGCTCGGCGAACGCTGTCCTGGCGGCGACAAGCAGCTGTTCGTAGTTACGCCGCGCGTCGGCGCGCATTGGACGCTGGGCGAGACCGTCCTGGCCCTTCGGTTTCGTCACGAGTCTCTCTCGGGTTGCCAAACGGGGATAGTCCCCATATCGTAACAGCAGAGAAACGGGGACACTCCCCAATTAACTGTGGTGGGACACGATGGAGGAAGACATGCCTGCAGAACACCCGATTCTCGTAACGGGCGCCACCGGGTGGCAGGGCGGCGCCGCGGCGCGACACCTGCTCGCGAATGGCTGGCGGGTCCGGGTGCTCGTCCGCACGCCGGGCAGCCGAGCGGCTCAGGCACTTGCCGAGGCCGGTGCCGAACTCGCTCCGGGCGACATGGACTCCCGCACCTCGCTCGATGCCGCGATGCGGGACGCGTACGGAGTCTTCAGCGTCCAGCCGACCCAGGGCTATCCCGGCACCCCGACCGAATTCACCATCGATGACGAAATCCGACTGGGCGTCAACGTGGCCGACGCAGCGAAAGCCGCTGGCGTTCAACACTTTGTCTACGCCTCCGTCGGCGGCGCGGACCGCAAGACCGGCATTCGACGATGGGAGAGCAAGCGGCAAGTCGAGCGGCACATCGACAACCTCGGCCTGCCGGCAACGATCCTGCGCCCGGTCAGATTCATGGAGAACCAAGCCGACCCGCAACTCGGCGTGCGGGACAGCACCCTCGCCGATGTATTCCTCCCCGAAGTTCCCGTGCAGCTCATCGCCGTGAGCGATATCGGCGCCTTCGCCGCACTGGCCTTCGGCAGCCCGCACGAATACCTAGGTAAGGCAATCGAATTGGCGGGCGACGAACTGACCATGCCACAGATAGTCGACGCGATCACCAATGCCACCGGACACCCCGTCACCTACCGTCACATCCCACGAGAAGCACTCGAAGGACGAGACCCCGACGCGATCGCGGGTTACATCGTCGCCAACGAAAAAGGCGGCTGGCAGGCCGACATCCCCGCCCTACGCAAACTGCACCCCACACTCATGACCTTCGACACCTGGCTCACCAAAGAAGGCAAAGCGAAATTCGACACACTCCTGCGCAACCAGCCCTGAGCCGCGGGGCGAGGTGTGATCACAATGCCGTGACGGCGTCCGCGCGGTCGAGTACATCCCGCGGCACCTCGATGCCGGGCTCGAGATCCGCCGAAGGCACCGGCGTATCCCACGCCCGACGCACGGGCAGCACGCCCGCCCACACACCGCCGGCCTCGATATCCTCCGGATCGTCGTTCGGGCCACCGGTCCTGACCTTCACCGATGCCTCGGTGAGATCGAGCGCGAGCACCTTGGTTGCGGTCAGTTCCTTTTTGTTGGGCCTGCGGACCCGATCCCATGCGCCGGGTGCGGAGTGCTCGATCACTATGCGCAGCGCGTGCATCCGCGCTTCGGGGTCGGTCACCTCCACGGCGCGGCCGCGCACCACTGCCGAGCGGTAGTTCATCGAGAAGTGCATGGCCGAGCGGGCGTAGATGAGGCCGTCGACGAGGGTGACGGCGATGGAGATATCGCCGTCGAGTGCGGCCCTCAGGTTGCCTGCACCGGTCGAGCCGTGCAAGTAGAGCGTGTCGCCGGCACGCCCGTAGACGGTGGGTATCACCACGGGAGAGCCGCCGAGCACAACACCGAGGTGGCAGACCAGTCCCGCGTCGAGGACCGCGTCCAGGTCGGCCCTTTCGGTCCTGGCTCGTTCCTTTGCGCGGGTCGGTGTGCTGCGCGGGGTCGGCGAGAGCGGAGGCCGAGCAGTAATCGACTTGGTCATAGCACTATCCTGAAGCGGAAAGTGGCATTCTGAAATAGCCAATTCAAGTAAAAATGAACAGTCCAATTCCGGAGGACCTGGTGCTCGACGAGCTCCCGCTCATACTCGATCGCGATGCCGCGCAGCCGCTGTCTGCACAGGTCGCAGCAGGTTTGCGGGCCGCGGCGAGCACCGGAGTGCTGCGGACCGACGACCGGCTGCCTTCCTCGCGGTCGCTCGCGCAGCGGCTCGGGGTGAGCCGCACCGTCGTCGCCGCGGCCTATGACCAGCTGCACGCCGAGGGCTGGATCGCAGGCAAGCGCGGATCGGGCACCTACCTGACCACCGCCCCCGTCGCGAGTCCTACCCGGCCGAGCGCCTTATCCGGATCGACGGACAACCCGGAGCTTCTCGACCTCGGCCCCGGCGCACCCTGCGTCGAAGCCATCGACCAGCCGGCCTGGCGACGGGCCTGGCGGGCCGCCTCCGACATCGTCCCGATGGTCCGCAAGGACCGCGGCGGTGAGCCGGAGTTCCGGTCGACGATCGCCGAACACCTGCTGCGGCACCGCGGTCTCGGCGCGAACAGCGACACCGTCGTGCTCGCCACTGCCGGAACCAGTTCGGCGGTCGGCGAACTCGCCGCCGCGCTGCTGCGACCCGGCGATGCGATCGCGATGGAGGACCCCGGCTATCAACGCGCCGCGGGCGCGTTCCTGGCCGCGGGGGTCCGGGTACTGCCCGTCCCCGTCGATGCCGAGGGACTGCGGGTCGAGCTGCTGCCGCCCGGCATCAAAGCGGTGTATTGCACACCGGCACACCAGTTTCCGATCGGCGCGCGCATGCCGGCGGCGCGCCGGGTTCAGCTCGTCGAATTCGCCCGACAGGCAGGCGTGCCCATCATCGAGGACGACTACGACGGCGAGCTGCGCTACGACACAGCGCCTTTGCCGTTGCTCGCGGCGATGGCACCGGACGTGGTCGTGCACCTGGGCACCACGAGCAAGATCTTGTCACCGAGCCTGGGAACCGGCTGGTTGGTCGCAATGCCGGAGATCGCCGACGCGGTGCTCGCGCACCGAGAGCTGACCGGCACCGGGCCGAGTCCGGCGGGCCAGCGAGTGCTCGTCGAATTCGCCAGGCACGGTGACCTGGCGCGACACCTACGCAGGCTGCGCCGTGCCCTGCCACCGCGCCGGGCACTGGTGGTCGATGAGCTGCGCCGGCGGGGTCTCGAGGTGGTCGGCGACGACGCAGGTTCGCATGTCGTGGTGCCGTTGACATCGGCGGCGGCCGAGCAACAGGCCATCGCCGAGGGCCGGGCGCGCGGCATCGCCCTCGACGGATTGGCCCGCCACCACATCGGCGCGCAACGGTCCTTCGGCGTCGCCCTCGGTTACACCGCGCTCAGCTGGGCCGACCTGGAGAACGCCGTTCCGTTGGCCGGAGATTGCCTGGCCCGGTCGTAGCATGGTCTCCATGACCGAACAGGACATCCTGGCGCGTATCAAGAATTTGGTCGACCGCGAGCACGATCTGCGGTCCAGAGCGACGGCAGGTGAGGTCGATCCGATAACCGAGCGGCAGCAACTCGCGGAGCTCGAAGTCATGCTCGATCAGGCCTGGGATCTGCTGCGGCACCGGCGGGCGCGCATCGATCAGGGCGGCTCGCCCGACGATGCACAGGTCAATTCGGCCCGTCAGGTCGAGGGCTATCTGCAGTGACCTCGGGGCCGGAGACCACCGAGTACGACGTCATCGTGATCGGTGGTGGGCCTGCCGGGGAGAACGCGGCCGCCTACGCCATCGCAGGTAGCGAGCGCACCGCGGCCATCGTGGAGCGCGAACTGGTCGGTGGCGAATGTTCATATTGGGCCTGCATGCCGAGCAAGGCGCTGTTGCGACCCGTGCACCTGTTGTCGAGCGCCCAGGCAATGGCCGGAATCTCCGCGAGCGGCCTCGACGTCGAAGCGGTGTTGCGCAGACGAGACAGCTTCACCCACAACCACGATGACAGCTCGCAGGTGCAGTGGGCCACCGACAACCGGATCGACGTGATCCGCAGCAGCGGCCGCCTGGCCGGCGCACGGCTCGTCGAGGTCGAGGGCCGCACGCTGCGCGCCAGGCACGCCGTGGTGCTGGCTACCGGAACCACCGCCAGCGTTCCGGACATTCCCGGCCTGCGCGAGGCACTCCCATGGACCTCGCGGGATGCCACCAACCTGCACGAAGTCCCCCGGCGGGTGGTGATCGTCGGCGGCGGTGTCGTCGCCTGTGAGGCCGCGACCTGGCTGGCCGGTCTCGGTGCCGAGGAGGTCACGCTGCTGGTGCGCGGGAATTCACTACTCGGCAATGCCGAACCGTTCGCACGGGAGCGCGTGGCCGCCGGATTGGCCGACGCGGGTGTCCGGGTCCGCTTCCGGACCCAGCCCGCGCAGGTGGAGCGCGCGGACGCGAAGGACACCGGCGAGGGGCGCATCCACGGCGGCCCGGTGACCGTGCGGTTGCGTGGCGATGACGTGGATTCGGATAATGCCCGGATCGAGGCCGACGAGATCATCGTGGCCGCCGGGCGCGGACCGGCCACCGAAACACTCGGCCTGGCCACGGTCGGATTGCCCGATGGCCCGGTCGAGGTGGACGACCAGCTGACCGCGCGCGGTGTCGAAGGCGACTGGCTGTACGCGGTGGGCGATGGGAACGGGCGCGTCGCATTGACACACATGGGCAAATACCAGGCCAGAGTGTGTGGGGATGTCATTGCCGCACGGGCGGAGGGCCGGAAGCTTTCCGATGCGCGGTTCGCCGCGACCGCCGATCACCAGCAGGTCCCGCAGGTCGTATTCACCGCACCCGAGGTTGCCTCGGTCGGACTCACCGAGGCGGCGGCGCGCACAGCTGGGTATTCGGTGGAGACCGTGGAGATCGACATCGCCGTCGCCGGTTCGTCATTGGCGCGCGACGACTATTCCGGGCGCGCCAAGCTGGTGATCGACGCCGCCGCCGACACCGTGCTCGGTGCGACCTTCGTCGGCCCCGAGGTCGGCGAGCTCATCCACGCGGCGACCATTGCCGTGGTCGGCAAGGTACCGCTGGCAACACTGTGGCACGCAGTGCCTTCCTACCCGACGGTAAGCGAGCTCTGGTTACGTCTGTTGGAAGCACGTCGAACGTAGTTACCATCGGTAGATGGCAGATATCACGACCGCCGACGGAGTTGTCCGCGGTCACCGCGGCCGTCGCGTGGTGCGCTGGCGATCCCTTCCATACGCGGCGGCTCCGGTGGGAGACCTGCGCTTTCGTGCACCGCAACCGGTAGTCCCGTGGACCGGCGTCCGGGTGGCGACGCGATTCGGTTCGGCCGCGATGCAGCACAGGTCCGGTGCGCGGATCGGGCCGCGCCGCTACCAGCCGACCAGCGAAGATTCGTTGACACTCAATGTCGTTGCACCGGCGGAGCACTCGTCGACACCGCGTCCGGTGCTGGTGTTCATCCACGGCGGTGGCTATGTGATCGGCACGTCGGCGCTGAGCCTGTATTCGGGCGCGCGGCTGGCGGTGCGCGGCGATGTCGTCGTGGTGTCGCTGAACTACCGACTCGGCGCGTTCGGCTATGTCGACTTCGGCGAATTCGGCACGCCGGAGCGGCCTTTCGATGCCAACCTCGGGTTGCGCGATCAAGTCGCCGCATTGACTTGGGTGCAGCGCAATATCGCGGCATTCGGGGGCGATCCCGGCAATGTCACCGTCTTCGGTGAATCCGCGGGCGCGCACGCGGTGCTCTCGCTGCTGGCCACACCCGCGGCCGAGGGGTTGTTCCACCGCGGCATCGCACAGAGCCCGCCCGCCGATTGGGCGATGAGTTCCGATGATGCCCGCGCCTTCGCCCGCCGCTGCGTCGAAGCTCTCGGTGCCACTGCGGAAAACGCGGCCGACGCGCTGATCGCGGCCGACGCGAACGAGATTCGCCGCGCGGTCGACCGGAGCAGCGGGCGGGTGCTGCGGGAACACCCCGGCCTGTTCCCCATCGCACCGACAGTCGACGGCGCCTATCTGCCGAAGGCCCCGATCGAGGCGATCACCGATGGCGCCGCACACCGGGTGCCGCTCATCATCGGCACCAATCGCGAGGAAGGCACCCTGTTCGCGAAGTTCGCCGATGACCTGCCCACCGACCCCGACCGACTGCACCGGCTGCTGTCGCGGGCGGGCGACGAAGCAGAATCCCGGGTCACCGCCGCGTATCCCGGCTATCCCGCGCCGAAGGTCGCGGTGCGCATGGGTGGCGACTACGTCTTCTGGCGGCCCTCGGTCACCGCGATGGAAGGCCACAGCCGCCACGCACCCACGTATGCCTACCGCTACGATTTCGCCCCGCGCGCATTCCATCTCGCGGGCGTCGGCGCGACCCACGCGACCGACTTGATCCCGGTATTCGGCGCGGTCGACTCCCCCTTCGGGCGGGCCATCACCGCAGCGGGCGGGCGCCGTGGCCTGCGCGCGGTGACGCGCCAGTTCCAGGACAACTGGCTGTCCTTCGCCCGCAACGGCGTACCCCTGCCGTCGTGGCCCGCCTACACCGAGGACCGCCGGACCACCTTGATCATCGATGATCCGACCCGGCTGGAAAACGACCCGGACGCAGCGAAACGCAGTGCCTGGCAAGGCATCGGGGTGCCGACGCTGACGTGAGGTCCGAACCGGACCGGTCGCGAGCGATGCACCAGGGCGACGTCTGCAAATGGCGCTGACCGGCAGCCCGTGCTGCCGCCGAGTGAGGTTTGGTCAACCGAGCAATAACTGGGGCGTGACCGCGGATGGGCTCTGTGCACGGCCCGACATCCGGCTGCACACCGGCATGCTCGCCATACCGGTCGGCTACTTCAACAGCCGCGACATCCGCCGATCGGCCAGCACCTTGCCGCCGGTCTGGCAGGTCGCGCAGTACTGGAACGAGCGCTCGGCGTAGGAGACCTCGCGGACAGTGTCGCCGCAGATCGGACACGGCAGCCCGGTGCGCGCGTGTACCTGCATGCCGGAACGCTTTTCGCCCTTGAGGCGGGCGGCATCCTGGCCGACCGATCGTTGCACCGCGTCGGTGAGCTCGGCCCGCATGGCCGCATACAGTGTCGAGATCGTTTCCGCCGACATGGTTTTGGTGTTGGCGAAGGGAGAGATCCGCGCGGTGTGCAGGATCTCGTCGGAGTAGGCGTTGCCGATCCCGGCGATCAGCGCCTGGTCGACGATCGCGGTCTTGATGCGCTGGGAAGTGCCGTGCAGGATTTCGGCGAACTGCGCCTCGGTGACGTCGAGCGCGTCGGGGCCGAGGCGGGCGATGCCGGGTACCACCTTCGGATCGTCGACGATATAGACGGCCAGCCGCTTCTTGGTGCCCGCCTCCGTCAGATCGAAGGCGGGCGTCGCCCCTTCCTGCGTGAAGAAGTGCACACGCAACGCCAACGGTCCCTTGCCCGGTTTCGGCGGTGTCGTACTCGGCTCATCGATCCAGCGCAGCCAGCCGCCCCGGGACAGATGCGTGATCAGCCACAGTCCACCGCACTCGAGCCCGAGAAACTTGCCGAACCGGCCCGCCCCCGTCACATCCCGTCCGGACAGCGCCGTCACCGGCGGGTCGAACGTCTTCACCGCGCTCAGCGCGGCTACATCGACACGCCCCACAACAGCGCCGACCGCATGTTCCCGCAGGAACTGCGCCAACGCCTCCACCTCGGGTAGCTCGGGCACGAATCCCAGGCTACCCGGGAGCACCGACAAAACAGCTGGATGCGCAGCAGCAACACCGCCCGCCTCCGCGCGCAACGAGGGATTAGCGAGCGTAGTGAAATGGTGGCCCCACAGCTCCCTACGCACCCACCGTTCCACCACCGCAGATAGCCACTTTCGTGCGCACGCTATGTGTCGACGCGAAGTAGGTAGATGTCCATGATCCAGCCCTTTTCGGCACGCAATTCCGCACGGCGTCGGACGATCTCGTCCTCGACCGCACGCAGCGGGCCTTCGATGAGGGTCTCGTCGGGCATGCCGAGGTAGGCGCCCCACCAGATGTGCACATTGTCGCCGGGGACTTCGGTGAAGGCACAGTCGCCGTCCAGCATCACCAGGTTGGAGCCAGGGCCGAGACCCTCCGTGCGCAGGCGCCTGCCCGTGGTGATGTGCACCGGTTCGCCGATGCGGTGCAGCACCATCCGGTGCCGGGCGGCCAGCGCCTGGACGCTGGTGACGCCGGGGATCACCTCGTAGTCGAAGCTCTGCGCACCACGCTCGAGTACCCGTTCGATAATCCGCAAGGTGCTGTCGTACAGCGCAGGATCACCCCACACGAGAATGCCGCCGACTCCGTCGACCTGCGCGAAAGCTTCCTCCAGCAGTGCCGAGCGGCGGTCGTGCCAGTCCTCGACGACGCCCTGGTAGTCCGCGGGCATGCGGTCGCGCGGCGGGTCGGGAATCTCCACGATCCGGTAATCGCCCTCGAGGTGCTCGGTCAGGATGGCGGTCCGCACGTCGACGAGCTCCTGCTTCTCGACGCCCTTGCCGATGACGAAGAACACCTCGACCTGCCGCATGGCCTTGATGGCCTGCACCGTCACCTGGTCAGGGTCGCCGGCGCCGATGCCGATCACGTAGAGCTTGCGCATGTGCGGAGAGCTTGCCAGGCATCAGTAAACTCGCGAGGCGTGGCCACCAATGCTCGCGATACCCAGTACGAGGACCTGCTCCGTCTGGTCCTGGACTCCGGGACGGCGAAAGCGGACCGTACCGGGACCGGCACCCGCAGCATCTTCGGCCACCAGCTGCGCTACGACCTCGCGGCGGGCTTCCCGCTGATCACCACCAAAAAGGTGCATCTGAAGTCGATCGTCTACGAGCTGCTGTGGTTCCTGCGCGGCGATTCCAACGTCTCCTGGCTGCAAGAGCACGGCGTTTCCATCTGGGACGAATGGGCCGACGCCGATGGCGAACTCGGCCCGGTCTACGGCGTGCAGTGGCGGTCGTGGCCGACGCCGGACGGCGCCCACATCGACCAGATCTCCGAGGTGCTGCACACCCTGCGCAACAATCCGGATTCGCGTCGCATGATCGTCTCCGCCTGGAACGTGGCCGAGCTGGACAGGATGGCGCTGGCTCCGTGCCATGCGTTCTTCCAGTTCTATGTGGCCGACGGCAAGCTGTCCTGCCAGCTCTATCAGCGCAGCGCCGACCTGTTCCTCGGCGTCCCGTTCAATATCGCCAGCTATGCGCTGCTCACCCATATGGTGGCCCAGCAGACCGGGCTGGAGCCCGGCGACTTCATCTGGACCGGCGGTGACTGCCACATCTACGACAACCACATCGAGCAGGTCACCGAGCAACTCACCCGCGACCCGTACCCGTTCCCGACGCTGCGGCTGCACCAGGCGCCGACGCTGTTCGACTACACCTATGCCGACGTCGACATCGTCGACTACCAGCATCACCCGGCCATCAAGGCCCCGGTGGCGGTGTGAGCGGACCGGACCGGACGATCGGGCTCATCTGGGCGCAAACCCCTGAGGGGGTAATCGGTTTCGAGAACACCATCCCCTGGCGCGTGCCCGAGGACATGGCGAATTTCAAGGCCGTCACCATGGGTCATCCCGTGGTGATGGGCAGGCGCACCTGGGACTCGCTACCACCGAGATTCCGCCCGCTCGACGGCCGCCGCAACATCGTGGTGACCAGGCAATCCGACTGGTCCGCCGAGGGCGCCGAACGCGCAGGATCGCTGCCAGAGGCGATGGCCATGAGTACGCCGGGCACCGTGTGGATCGCGGGCGGCGGCGAGATCTATCGCGCCGCTATGGATTTCGCGACGGACCTGCTCGTCACCGAGGTCGACACCACCGTGGACGGCGACGCGTACGCACCTCTCATCGGCCCCGAATGGCATGCCGTCGAACCGGCGCAGTGGCGGGAGTCGACGACCGGGCTGCGCTTCCGTATCCGGCACTACATCCGCCACCGATCCGACTAGTCGGCAAACCTCCGGCGTCGGTCAGCCGCAGCAGCACAACACCGTTCGACCGGTGGGAACGGCCGTGAACACGCCGCACCGAGGGCAGGCGATCAAACCTGGCCCGCGGCGCGCAGACGTCGGGCATACTCCTGAATAGGCGGCGGTTCGGACATCCGTCCACCCGCCGCCCACCAGCCCGAATCACCAGCCCGGGTGGATGTGATCTGCGAAAGGCGGTCCATGGACAAGAAATCGCTGACAGCGGTTGCTCGCCAACAGCTCAAGTTGGCAGCCACCGCCACGAGCGGGCGCAGTTCGCAAACCATTTACGGCGGACACGCCAATTCGCTGCGCCAGACCGTTGTCGGTCTCAGCGCGGGCCAGAGTCTGGCCGAGCACGACAACGCGGGCGAGTCGACGCTGCTGGTACTGAGCGGCACGCTGACGCTGATCAGCGGCACCAACGAATGGAAGGGCTCGGCCGGTGACCTGCTGGTTGTGCCGAAAGCACGACACAGCGTCAAGGCCGTGGACGACGTCGCGTTCCTGCTGACAGTCGCCAAGTAGCCCGCACCGCTCGACCGGTGTGTCGGCGCCGGCCACTACGCTGTTGATCATGGGTGAGCCGCAGCCGATCCTCGAACCGCTCACACCGGCCGCGATCTTCCTCGTCGCCACCATCGACGAGGGCGGAGAGCAGACGGTGCGCGAGGTGCTCGCCGATCTGTCCGGATTGCGCCGTTCGGTCGGGTTCCGGTTGCCGGGATCCGGACTGACCTGTGTGACGTCGATCGGCTCGGCCGCGTGGGATCGGCTGTTCACCGGACCGCGACCCGCCGAGTTGCACGACTTCCCCGGTTACGACGGCGCACACCACAAAGCCCCCGCCACACCGGGCGACCTGCTGTTCCACATCAAAGCCGAAGTGCAGGACGCCTGCTTCGAGTTGGCGATGCTGCTCAGTGACCGACTCAACGGCGCGGTGACCATCGTCGACGAGACCGTCGGTTTCCGCTACTTCGAGCAGCGCGATCTGCTCGGCTTCGTGGACGGCACCGAGAATCCCGAAGGCGCCTCGCGAACCTCGGACGCAGGACGGGTGGCACTGATCGGCGACGAGGACCCCGACTTCGCGGGCGGCAGCTACGTGATCGTGCAGAAATATCTGCACGCCATGACGGACTGGCGCGAACTACCCGTCCCCGAGCAGGAACGGGTCATCGGCCGAACCAAGCTGGACGACATCGAGTTCTCCGACGCGGACAAGCCCCTGAATTCCCATGTCGCCGTGAACACCATCGTCGATCCCGATGGAACCCAACGTCAGATCCTGCGCGCCAATATGCCGTTCGGCAGCATCCGCGATGACGAATTCGGCACGTACTACATCGCTTACGCCGCCACACCCAGCGTCACCGAGGCCATGCTCACGCGGATGTTCCTCGGCTCGGACGAGGCCGAATACGACCGAATTCTGGACTTCTCCACCGCGGTCACCGGCACGTTGTTCTTCACACCGCCCCAGGACTTCCTCGACGCTCCCCCGGACGCTCCCGAGGTCGAGGAATCTTCGAGCGCCGAGGGCGTTGACAAGTCGGACACCGGAGACGGATCACTCGGTATCGGCACGTTGAAAAGGAGCACGCAGCAATGAACAACCTCCATCGCGAACTCGCGCCGATCACCTCCGAGGCGTGGACGGCAATCGAGGAAGAGGCGACGCGAACCTTCAAGCGGCACATCGCCGGACGTCGCGTCGTCGATCTGTCCGGCCCGCACGGCACCGATTACTCCGCCGTCGGTCTCGGGCGC
Source organism: Nocardia sp. NBC_01009 (assembly GCF_045208035.1). Classification (NCBI taxonomy): domain Bacteria; kingdom Bacillati; phylum Actinomycetota; class Actinomycetes; order Mycobacteriales; family Nocardiaceae; genus Nocardia; species Nocardia sp. NBC_01009. The sequence continues at coordinate 8,537,191 of NZ_CP108695.1, forward strand.
ACCACCGCGATCGCCGCGCCCGACGTGGGCGTGCAGGCCCGTCAGCGCGTTGTCGCGCCGCTGGTCGAACTGCGGGTCCCGTTCGCACTGTCGCGCGATGAGCTCGACGATGTCGAGCGCGGCGCCAAGGACACGGATCTGGATCCGGTGAAGGAGGCCGCGCGACGCATCGCGTTCGCCGAGGACCGCGCCATCTTCGAGGGCTACCCGGCCGCGAATATCACCGGTATCCGGGCAAGTTCGTCCAACGAGGCGATCAGCGTGCCGAGCGACCCGCGGCTGGTACCCGAGGCCGTCACCCAGGCGCTCAGCGCGCTGCGGCTGGCGGGCGTCGACGGCCCGTACTCGGTGCTGCTCAGTGCGGACCTGTACACGGCGGTCAGCGAGACGTCCGATCACGGCCACCCGATCCGCACCCATATCGAACGCCTGATCCCCGACGGCGAGATCATCTGGGCCCCCGCGATCGACGGCGCGTTCGTGCTGACCACCCGAGGCGGCGACTTCGACCTGCAACTCGGCCAAGACCTGTCGATCGGCTACCTGTCGCACGACGCCGAGTCGGTGCAGCTGTACTTCCAGCAGAGCCTGACCTTCCTGGTGTACACGGGCGAGGCCGCGGTCGCGTTGGAGGCCTGAGTTCGAGATTTATCCCGTAGCGGTGGGTGTGGTGTCGGTTGTGGGTGTCTGCCGACGTCGTGATGTGGTGTGATGCAACTGTTTTGGGAGCATTTGGGGTGGGCCGCCGAGGGCATGACGGGCGCGGCACAGGGCGCCTGGCGCACTGCCCGACCGGTCGTCAGCCCAGGCGTTGCTCAGCGGGGGTGGAGTGCAGCGAGTCGATGGAGGCCTCCAGCTCGATCGTCGCTTCCTCAGCGATGGGCGCCAGGGCCCAACACCCGTGTTCTCAAACGCGTTCTAATACTCTGTGGTCCAAGCGACCACCGCGTTCTGAACTGCCTGCTAGGAAAGCTCGGTCGTGTCGGGCGAGTCGTTGCGTTCCGGTTCGGCATCGGCGGCTGCCTTTTTGCGCGAACCGAGCAGCATCGCGACCATGTCCAGCCACTGCGCGAACAGGTCGTCGCGGGCCACGTCCACCACGGCTCCGGTATAGGCGGCTGACATCCAGTTACGAACCAGCAGCGTTGGCGCGGATCCGATCAGCGGCTCCGGTAATCGCAGGGCGTCATCGAGGCCGAGCGAGCGGACACAGTGGGCCAGAAAGGTTAGGGAATAGGGTTCGACGGCAAGCTTTTCGGCCTGCATTGATGCGGCGATCGCGGCCTCGGTGAACAGTGCATTGCGTGCCGGACCGGGTTCGCCCATGCCACTGATGAGGGCTTGCTCGACGTCCACGCCGCTCAGGTCTTGATCTCGGCGTCGGGGTGTAGTGCTCATTTCGGCAGCTGAACATCAATCGGAATGGGCATTCCGCCGTTAGGCAACCCCGCCTCTGTCAGCGCGCCGATGCGTCCGTCGATGAATTCATCATTCGTCACCCATTGGGTGAATCCCCACGGATTGTAGATCTCGAGTTTGCCGTCCTCGGCCCCGATGATCATCATTTCGTGGGTTTCCCCTCCGTAGGTCGAGTCGTCCACCTGGACTGGGACCGGTTTGCCGGATTCCACTGCCGCTTCGATCCGGGGCAGGGCCGCCGTCCGTGAGTCTGCATCGGTCAAACGCTGATATTCGTAGCCCGTACCCGTCGATGGTGAAAACATCCTGTCGAACAGTTTAGTGCGGTCGTCATCGCTTTGGGATGTCGAGCTATACGTTGCGTCGGTGGAATGGTAGGACTCCACGAGTCGCTTTCGGAACGCGTCGAGGCTGTCATCGCCCGCTTTCGCGCCGCCGACGGCGGCGGGTCCTTGCCCGGTTGTCAGGCCGAGCATGAACGCCGGATCGGAATTCGCGCGTGCGCCGACCGTCGAGACAGCGACGCAGTTACCCGCATCCTGGCCATAGACAGGCTCTGGATTCCCATCGGCATTCGGGACCGACCATTCCCCGAGATATCGGAGTATGTGCTGACCTTCTTCGCCGGTGCCTGCGTTCCGATTGGCGATATCGGGCTGCAAGTGGTCAGTGAGCCATTTCTCGTCGTCGCCGTGCGGATGTATTTTGTCGTAGAAGTCCTGAATTTCTGTGCTCGAATACCCTGACGCCAATGTCTTCCACAGGAAGGCGGCCTCGAGCGGGGATTTGGAATCCGCCAGTAGTTTCTCGAATGCCGAGCGGTCCGCAGCTGACATGCTCTGGAGTCGCTGGGATGCCCGTTGCAGCGCGGTCGGGGTCAGTATCTCGCGGGCTGTGGCAGCTAGAACGACTTTGGTCAGCGGACTCACGCCGGGTGCACCGACCCGCCGGGCTCGAGCCCGCTCGGCCCATTGCCTCAGGGCGCTGGCCGTTTCTGCGGCACCGGCGGCAAAATTCTTTGCGGCGACCAAGCGGTCGTGGCAGCCGGTACTCGCCATTTCGAGGATCGGGACCATCGTCGTCTGCGATAGGGAAGTTGTGGCGGAGGCCAGCATGGCCTTCGACAGCTGCTCTCTGGCGGTTTTCAGTTGCGTGCGTCCCTGATCGTCGCAGTCTCGCGCATATTTCAACGTCTCGGCCCAGGCGTTCAATGTTTTGGTTCCCGCCGCGAACGCTTCGGCACCTGTCGAAGACTCACGGACCAGGGCGTCCACGGCTTGCGTCGCGCTTTCGGCCGCAGCGCCTCGCCACGCCGTAGGCAGATCCCTGCCCACGACGATATGCAAGGCATTCCACGCCCTCCACCATTCGCCCCATGATTCTTGGTAATGCTCGGCCTGGGCCTTGATTCGATCGGGAGATCCGCTGATGGCCGGCGGCTTCAGTGCGGCATCTATGGCTTGCCCCAAAAGCGACGGCACACGCGCGAGAGTAGCGGCGTGTTGGTCCATTATGTCCATGGCGTGCTGTAGGGCCTGTACCGCGCTCATTGGAGGGACTCGTATTCGTTGTTACCCGGGAGCGGCACGTCAACGGAGGTCTCAGGGGGCGGGTCGGCGCCTTCTGCCGGAGGTGATGTCTGCACCGGGATGTCTTGGGGGAGCTGGGGTGGGGGCAGCGTGCCTTGGGGCATCAGGTTTTGGGGCGATACAACTAGCTTGGAATCGGGCGGGTACGCGCTCGTGACAGTGGCACCGCCCTGGATATCGGCGCCCACCAGATTCTGAACGGCAGTGGCGAGCAGCCATGCGGCTTCGGCGAGCGCCGACGCCGCCACATCGGTCTCGCCCTGCCAGGCGTCGTGGAATGACGAGCACGTGGACTGGACACCTTCGTCGCCGAATACGTCCGAATTGCCAGGGACCGAATTTATCAGCTGCGATCGTGCGATGGCCACACAGTTGTGAGCGGTAGCCACGCCTGCGACCGAAGCGGGAAAGGTCTCGGGGTCGAGATACAAGACAACGGAAGCAGCGTCGCTTGCTGGATCTGGTACTGCCACAATCGAACTCCTCAGCCTTCGTCCGGACCGGCACCAGCCGTCAACTGTTTCCGGCCAATTCCCCCGAACTCGACAGTGCAGCCCAACGCGCTTTCTCCTATTCCATTTCCCGCAAAGCGGATGGGACGCACCGACGAATGGAAGGCCACCGGACATGAATGCTACTACAGCACAAAGGATTTGCCGGGAAGGAATGGCATCGAATAGCTTATGGACACGATCACTAATTATTATCAATCGTCGGCAGGCTTTGCGTAGTAGCCGGAGGCGGGCTGCTCGTTCGTCTGCAAATCGCCGTTCGGGGCCTCAGGTTACGCCCAAATCAGCCTGGATTCGGTGTCCGTTTCGCCCTGTCCAGCAACAAGTATCCGGGCGGCGCGCTACACAACTGATCTCACAGAGCACCCTCGGCATCGAAGACATCCGCGTACTCCACCTATGACACTCGCCGCCGTCGATCCACCCGTTGTCCTCGGCGTCGCGGTAGACACATCGGGCCGGCTGATGAAATGGTCGGCGGCAGTCTGGCATCGGCCCTCGACTCGGACGGCGACCTGCGCTATTTCGCATACGACGTCCAGCGCGGCCGCAGAGGTCAACAAGCAGATGCTCTGGAGGGGCCTGTTGGACAAGCAGTTCAGAGTTCGCGGTCGATTGCCGGATCAGCCCCGGGTGGGTACGCCGGGTGGAGTTGCGACTGAACGGCGGCGAGCGCTTATCACCTCGATACGGCCGGTAACCGGCCGTTGACCTCCGGCCACCGGCCGTAATGCTCGCCTGCGCGGCGGACCGCCGTATGGCCTGGCGACGGATCCGCCGAGGCGGGGCGGATTACTCGCGGCAAAACGTTTCCGGATCAAAGCGAACTGCTTGCGCTAGGACTCTACGGGCGGGTCGGCCCGGTACGGTGGGATTCGCAGTCGGCAGGAGGCGAGATGACGATGGTGCGCGCTGGCGTGGTTCCCACTCAACGAGCGCTGCTCTACGGCGCGCTCGGCATCGGGGTGACCGCACTCGTCTGTGGTGCGATCGTCACGGGGTTCGGCCCGAACCGGGTGTTCACCGGGCTGCTCGCCGGTGTGGTCGCGGGTATCGCGATCCTGGTCGCGCTGTTCGGACGCGACGTCGTCGTCCTGACCGACGGCGGGATCTACCGGCGCACCCCGTGGCGGGAATCCAGTATCGACTGGGATCGGGTGGTTGCCGGGCGGTTCGCACTCGACGAGCGGGCCAGGTGGTCGCTTGCCCTCGACCTTTCCGGTGGCGACGAACGCCACGGTGAGCTGGTGCTGCTGTCCATTCCGCCGGTGATTCGCCCGGTGTCGGGTGCCTACGACATGCGCAAACGTGAGCAGGTGCAGGAAATTCGGCAGATGCTGCGCCGCAAATGCGTCCCGGTCACGGTGCTCCCGGAGATTGCGGGCGGGCTGCATCGACATTGGCAGATCGCGCCGCCGACCCGCGGCGCGTAGCCCTGACGCGGGCGGCCCGTTTCCGATACGTTGGCAGCTGTGTCGATGATGAAGGGCGCCAATGTTCCGGTGCCGATGTCCGCGGTCCGCATCGAACTGGGGTGGCAGTCGGGACCCGCGGTTCCCGATGCGGATGCGTCCGCACTGCTGCTCGTCTCGGGCAAGGTGCGGTCCGACAGTGACTTCGTCTTCTACAACCAGCCTGCGCATGCCTCCGGCGCAGTCCGGCACGAGGGCAAACAGCAGGGTCCGATCGTGCTGGACACGTTGTCGGTAAATCTGGCCCAGGTCGAGTCGCAGATCGACACCATCGTGATCGCGGCCTCCTCGGACGGCGGCACCTTCGGGCAGTTCCACGGTCTCTATGTGCGGGTGATCGATGCGTCGAACGGCGGCGAGGTCGCCCGGTTCGACAGCGTCGGCGCAACCACCGAGACCGCGTTCGTACTCGGCGAGCTGTATCGCAGGCAGAGCGCGTGGAAGTTCCGTGCCGTCGGACAGGGATACGCCTCGGGGCTGGCCGGTCTTGCCACCGACTTCGGCATCTCCGTCGATGACGCACCGGCTCCTGCCGCATCGCCCGCGCCACCCCAGCAGTTCACCCCACCACCGCCTCCGCCCGCGCCGCAGCAGTTCGCACCGCCACCGCCGCCCGCGCCACCGCAGCAATTCGCCCCGCCCGCACCACAGTTCGCGCCACCGCCGCCGACCTACAGTGCGCCCGCGCCACCACCGCCGTATCCGCCTTACCCACCACAGGCTCCCTACAGCGCGCCGCCACCGCCCTACCCGCCGCAGCAGCCTCCGGCAGCCGGGCCGTCGGGTGCGCCGATCAACATGAGCAAGATCTCGCTGACCAAAGAGTCGCCATCGATCTCGCTGACCAAGCAGGGCGCGGTATCGGGCACTATGCGCGTCAACCTGAACTGGACGACCTCGGTCGCTCCGAGCGGTGGCGGGCTGTTCGGCAGGAAGCGCGGCGGGGGCACCCTCGACCTCGATCTCTGCTGCTTCTTCGAGCTGGCCGACGGCCGCATCGGTTCCGTTCGCGCACTGGATCGTTCGTTCGGCGCGCTGGACCGTCCGCCCTTCATCCGGCTCGACCAGGACGACCGGACCGGCAGCAGCAGCACCGGCGAGAATCTCGACATCAACCTCGATTTCACCGCGCAGTTCCGCCGCATCCTGGTGTTCGCGTCCATCTACGAGGGCGCGACCGATTTCCGCGGTGTACAGGCCACCGCAACCCTGTACCCGGTCAACTCGGTGCCGATCGAGATGACCATGGATGGCTGCACGGACAACTCGCGCGACGTCGTTCTCGCCCACATCGAGAATCTCAACGGCGAGTTCGTCGTTCGCCGCGACGGCACCTTCATCCGTCCGCCCGGGGGCCGTCCCGGCAGCGGCATCCGGGAGATCGCCCAGATGTACGGCTGGGGCTTCGAATTCCAGGCTTCCAGCGGCAAGGGCTGACGAACCGAAGGTCAGGCGGCCTGCAATCGGTGCAGCAGCGTGCCCGCCACCGTACGCAACTCGTCGAGGTCGCCCGGCCAGCTGAGCATCCGCAGCACTGCGTCGGGGATCGCGCGTTCAGCGTAAGCCGGCGCGCTGCCTGCATCGGAGCGGATGCCGATCACCGTCTCGACGAGGCGGAACGGGAGCCCCGCCAGCCCGGCGACGCTCGCGCCGGCCGTCTCGGTGAGCACGCTTGCGGCCAATACCTCGTAGTGCCTGCGTAATTCGTCGCGCCGCAAACGGAAGGCGGCGAAGCGTTCGGTACGCAGCTCGGGAAGCAGGTACAGCGCACCCAGATTCCAGCGGGCCGCGCACAGCTGGCGGACATCGAACCAGGCCAGCGCGTAGAGTCGCGCGGCCACCGATTCCGGCACATCGCGCAGCCGTTCGGCGAGTTCCAAGGGGGCGGCGACAGTTTCGCCGAGCAGCGCGTCGAGGATGTCGTCCTTGGCGGCGAAGTGGTGGTAGAGCGAGGCCTGCCGGATTCCGACCGCATCGGCGACAACACGCGTAGAGGTGTTGGCGTACCCGTTGGTGGTGAACAGCTCACCGGCGGCGTCGAGGATCTCGGCGCGCGGTGTCTGCCCGCGACGCGGTCGCTGTGCCAGTCGAGGGCGGCCGGGGCCGAGGTTTGCCACCTGCCCATTCTGGCATCGCGTTTCGGGGCTTTCACCGGCGCATCAGCGTTCACACGGCCGGTCGTGGCCGAGCAGAGAGGTTTCTGTCACTTGACAGAAATCAAGGCAATCCAGAAGTTACCGGGGTTCCCGTAAGCGATACACACCGGACACCGAAAGCGCGATCGCGAACGCAAAACTGTCATCTGATAGGTATTGGCCACTCGCCGAAGGACCCCACCCATGGCCATTGAAGTCGATTCGCCCGCCCCCACCATCGCCGCCCCCGCAGCGCCACCGGACACCAGCGCTGACGGCGTGGACCTCGCCGGCTTCGGTTATCAGCCGGTGCTGCACCGCAAGCTCGGCCGCTACGCCTCGTTCGCGGCCGGATTCTCCTTTGTCTCGATCCTCACCACGATCTTCCAATTCTTCGGCCTCGGCTACTCGTTCGGCGGCGCCGCGTTCTTCTGGACCTGGCCGATCGTGTTCGCGGGCCAACTGCTCGTCGCGCTCAACTTCGCCGAACTGGCCGCGCGGTACCCGATTTCGGGCTGCATCTACCAGTGGTCGCGCCGACTGGGCGGTGAAGTCGTCGGTTGGTTCGCGGGCTGGATGATGGTCATCGCACAGATCGTCACCGCCGCGGCGGCGGCCATCGCCCTCCAGGTGGTGCTGCCCTCGATCTGGAGCGGATTCCAGGTTGTCGGCGCGGACAGCGCGCTGACCTCTTCGTCCGGGGCCGCGAACGCGGTCCTGCTCGGCAGCGTCCTGCTGGTGATCACGACAGTGATCAATGTGATCGGCATCGACCTGATGGCCAAGATCAACTCGATCGGTGTCACCGTCGAGATCGCCGGTGTCGTCGCGATCGTCGCGCTGTTCTTCACCCACACCGAACGCGGTCCGGGAGTGGTGTTGCAGACCGATCAGGCCGCACCCGGCCCGTACTGGGCCGCGTTCCTTGTCTCCGGCCTGATGGCCGCGTATGTGATGGTCGGATTCGATTCCGCCGGTGAGCTTTCCGAGGAGACCAAGAATCCACGCACGGTAGCGCCGCGCACCATCCTCACTGCACTGTCGGTTTCCGCACTCGGCGGCGGCCTGCTGCTGATCGGCGCACTGATGGCCGCACCGAGCTTGTCCGACGGCACGCTGGCCACCGACGGCCTGGCCTATGTGCTCACCTCGAAGCTCGACAGCCCGGCGGGCAAGGTACTGCTCGGCTGCGTCGCGGTGGCGATCATGGTGTGCACCTTGGCAATTCAGACCGCGGGTTCGCGGCTGATGTTCTCGATGGCACGCGACGGCAAGCTGCCCTTCGCCGAGCGACTCGCCGCGGTGCATCCGCGCTACGGCACACCCATGCTGCCCGCCGTCGTGATCGGTGTGCTCGGCATCGGCCTGCTGGTGCTCAACCTCGGCAACGCCGCGATCTTCGCGACGCTGGCCAGCGTCTGCATTGTGACGCTGTATCTGGCCTACCTGCTTGTCACGGTGCCGCTGCTGGCCGCGCGCTTCAAGGGTTGGGGCCGCGACAACGCCGACGCCGGGCTGTTCAACCTCGGCCGCTCGGGCATTCCGGTCAATCTGCTGGCCGTGGTGTGGGGCATCGCGATGGCGGTGAATCTGATCTGGCCCCGCGCGGAGGTGTACACACCGAAGGGCGGGAGCTGGTGGATGCTCTGGGCCGCACCGCTTTTCGTGCTGATCGTGGTGGCCGTCGGAATCGTCGTACATCGGTTCGTCAATGCCGGACCGCGCCGCGCCGACCTCTCGGAACCCGCCGTAGTACCTGCCTGACCCCGGCCGTGCGCGGTGGTGCGCCGCCATTGCCCGCCACCGCGCACGTCCGATCCGATACCTCGACACACCTGACCCGAGGGAGCAATCATGACAAGCACCGCTTCCACTACCGACGCCCGCGCGCACGCCCGATCGCAGGCCGCAGCGGCCGCCGTCGCCAACCCTGTGCTGCCCGACGGCGTTGCCACCACGAAGATCACGTGGGCCCAACGCATTCCGGCAGGCGGCTACGCGAACGTTGTGCTCGGCCGCGGCACCCGCATCCGGCTCGGCGATCCTGCGGGCGCCGCATGCGGGCACCTGCTGCTCGTGCGGGCCGACGCGCCGTGGGAACGCCTCAATGTCGCCGACACCGTCAAGGTGCCGTGGCAGGCCTACCTCGCGGACGGCCATCCGCTGCTCTCCGATCAGGGCCGGGTGCTCGCCACCGTGCTCGCCGACACCTCCGGCCGCCACGACACCCTCTGTGGACCCACCTCAGAGGCCCGTGGCCTGCTCCGGCTCGCGGGAACCAAACAGGGCCTCGAACCACGGGACATCGCACCCACGGTGTCGTTCTTCCGCGGTGTCCGCGTCGAATCCGACGGCACGTTGATCGCCACCGGCAGCGCGGGTGCGGGCGCCTCGGTCGACCTGCTCGTGCACTTACCGGTAGTCGCGCTGATCGCCAATGCCACGCACCCGCTGGACGACCGACCCGCAACAGACCTCGATGTCATCGCCTGGTCGGCGCCGGAGGAGCTCACCGCCACCCACAACTCCGACCCGGAATACCAACGGGCCGTACAGAACACCGAACAAGCGTGGGCGGCCGCGCTGACGCTGGAGGTATCGGCATGAACTCGACACTGACGCGCACCATCGTGCTCGACGAGACCGTCCCCGCGTGCGCGCCGTGGTCCACGGTAGTCCGGGCAGGCGAACAGCTCGAGATCATCGACCTGCACGGCAATCAGGCCGTCGACTGTCTGCTGTACTCGGCCGCCGACCACACCGACCGCTACAGCGCGCAGGCCACCATCACCGCCCAGCGCAATATCTTCCTCACCACCGGCAGTGTGCTGCGCACCGATGTGGGCACCGCCCTGATGACCGTGGTCGCCGACGAGGTCGGCAACCACGACACCATCGCGGGCGCCTGCTCCCAGGAGTCCAACACCCTGCGCTACGGCCACCACACCCGCCAGCAGCACGCCTGCGTGGAGAACTTCCTGGCCGAGGCACTGAAATGGGGTCTCGGCAAGCGAGATCTGGTGTCCAACATCAACTGGTTCATGAACGTCCCGGTGGAGGCCGACGGCACCCTCGGCATCGTCGACGGATTGTCTGCTCCCGGAAAGAGAGTCACCCTCCGCGCCGAGACCGACACGCTGGTGCTCGTCTCGAATTGCCCGCAGATCAACAACCCCTGCAACGGCTTCGACCCCACCCCCGTGCGCATGGTGGTGACCCGATGACCGTCGCCGAACTACCGCGCAGCGGCGCAACGACCAGCAGCTCACCCGGAAAATCCGCCGAAATCTCGACTCCGACAGCGGCCCGGTCGGGATACGGAGAATCCGACCGGGCCGACAGTCGGCCTCCCACGGGTCCGATCGGTCAGGCCGCCGCAGACCTTCTCGACAGCGGTGCAACCGGCTGTCCGGGCCGGAATGCTCGCCCCGCTGTTGCGGACCGCAGAGCTGTGGACTCGCCCTCCCTCGCGCAGGTCGAGGTGGTGCGCCCAGGGATGCTCACCACAGTGCAGGACTGGCCGGGCCGGTTCGGCTTTTGGCATGTCGGTGTACCGCCGTCGGGACCGATGGACGATCTTTCCTTCAGGCTCGGCAACCGGGTGCTCGGCAACGACGAGGGCGCGGCGGGACTCGAATGCACCCTCGGCGGACCCGCACTGAAGTTTTCGGCACCGACCTGGGTGGTCGTGACCGGTGCACCCACCGATATCACGGTGAACGGTGCGCGCGTGCACCAGTGGCGGACCGTGCAGGTTCCGGCCGGCGGCGTGCTGGATGTCGGGGCCGTTCGCGGGCCGGGCATGCGCTGCTACGTGCTGATCGCGGGCGGCATCGAGCTCCCCGAATACCTCGGCAGCGTCTCGACTTTCACGCTCGGCCGGTTCGGCGGCAGTGCGGGTACTGCGCTGCGGGTGGGCGAAATACTGCCGCTTGCACCGCATATCGGCCGAGTTGCAGCGGCGGTGCCGATGGAGGAACAGCCGGTGCTGAGCCGACGATGGGAGCTGGCGGTCACCGAGGGTCCGCACGGTGCACCGGAGTTCTTCACCCGCGCCGACTTCGACACCGTCATCGGGACCGATTACGCAGTGCATTTCAACTCCGATCGCACCGGAGTCCGGCTCATCGGCCCGAAGCCGGCGTGGGCACGGACCGACGGCGGCGAGGCGGGCCTGCATCCGTCGAATATTCATGACACCCCGTATTCCGTTGGTGCACTCGACTTCACCGGTGACACCCCGATCCTGCTCGGTCCGGATGGGCCCAGTCTCGGCGGTTTCGTTTGCCCGGTCACCGTGGTCGCCGCCGACCGGTGGAAGCTCGGCCAGCTCGCCCCCGGCGACGCCGTGCGCTTCGTCCCGATTCGCAGTGCGCACGCCGCCTCGATCCGTGAACTGGGTCCGGCGCGTCGGGCTGCATGGCCCACAGTCATTTCGACCGGCGGCGACGATGACGACGGCGTGCTGCGCCGTACCGACGTCGACGACCAGACGGGCGTGACCTACCGACGCCAAGGCAATGACGGTGTGCTCGTCGAATACGGCGCCATGACACTGGATTTGGGTCTGCGCGCCCGCGTCCACGCACTGCACCGGCACCTGCTTGCCGCCCGAGTGCGCGGCGTGACCGAGCTGACCCCCGGTGTCCGGTCCCTCCAGGTCCGCGTCGACCCTGCCATCCTGCCGGTACCCGCATTGCTCGACCTGCTCGCCGAAGCCGAACACACCATCCCGGCCTCCGACCAGCTCATCGTGCCGAGCCGCACGGTCCATCTCCCCCTGTCCTGGGACGATCCGTCGACCCGGGAGGCCATCACCCGCTACCAGCACGGCGTCCGCGCCGATGCCCCCTGGTGCCCGTGGAACATCGAATTCATCCGCCGCATGAACGGATTGGCAGCGGTACAGGACGTCTACGACACCGTATTCGGCGCCGAGTACCTGGTCCTCGGCCTCGGTGACGTCTATCTCGGCGCGCCGGTGGCCACCCCCACCGATCCGCGCCACCGGTTGGTCACCACCAAATACAATCCGGCCCGCACCTGGACCCCGGAGAACGCGGTCGGCATCGGCGGCGCCTACCTGTGCATCTACGGAATGGAGGGCCCCGGCGGCTATCAGTTCGTCGGCCGCACCACCCAGGTGTGGAACCACCGCAACGCCGGCACCGACCCCGAAGACAACCCGTGGTTGCTTCGCTATTTCGACCGAATCCGCTGGTATCCCGTCGAAGCCGAGGAACTCCTCGACCTGCGTGCCGATTTCGCTGCGGGCAACGTCGGGGTAAAAGCCGAAGACGGTGACTTCCGACTGGCCGACTACCGGCAGTTCCTCGCCGACAACGCCGGATCCATCGCGGAATTCCGGGCAATGCAAGCCGAGGCATTCGCCGCGGAGCGGAACTCGTGGCAGCGCGCGGGCGAACTCATTGGGTGAGGCGTGGACGTCCAGGTCACCAACCGAACAAGCTCGCCATGTCGATCGACTCGTCGTCCCAGCGGTTTTCGATGATCACGCGGTCGGATTCCGGCATGGTCGGTGACCAGCCGCAGCGCCCCAGAAATCTTCACGCTGTTCCTGGGTCAGCCAACGCTGCTCGCTCATGACGGTCACTCCTGTACATCCGATCGCGGTCTCGCTCCGGCGACGATATGCCGAAACAAGCACCACAGGCTTCGGTTTCAGCACAAGTCGCGGCAGAACGCGCGGATATCGGCGACCAACAGCTCCGACTCCTCGTTGCCGCGAAGTGCCCGCCGCGATCGACATCGACCCGATGGGTGATGGCGTTCTCCGTTCTGACGTACTGCCGGATACCGATACCGTGTGCGAGGACGATTACTCGGGTGGGACATCGGAATTCGGCTGGGTTCGCCCCACACCCATCCTGTGCGTTGCCACGTACCCGGCCGACCGGCGGTTCCATTGAGCTAGAACAACATTGCGTCTATCAGCAACCGATCTCGATCAGTGATCTTGTCCAGTACGGTTTTTCGCGGATGCGTCCATTCACGGGCTTTTCGTGATCCAGGCGAGCCGACCGACGGATGAGTCGACAGGGCCGCAGGCAAGGGGTCTGTGGTTATGACATTGACGTGATGACCCACCTAGGACGTCCTCCGCCCTAGGTTAGGGGCAGACTTTGTTCATGTTGGAAACCTCCGCCCGCCTGCTGCGTCTGCTGTCGCTGTTGCAGACGCCTCGCGACTGGACCGGCGCCGAACTGGCCGACCGCCTCGAGGTCGATGCACGCACCGTCCGCCGCGATATCGACAAGCTACGCAACCTCGGCTATCCCGTCGACGCCACGCCGGGCGTGGCGGGCTACCGCCTCGGCGCGGGCGCGAAACTCCCGCCCCTGCTGCTCGACGACGACGAGGCCGTTGCGATCGCCATCTGCCTGCGCACCGCGGCGGGCGGCACCATCGCGGGCATCGAGGACAGCTCGCTGCGCGCACTCACCAAGCTCGAGCAGGTGCTCCCCTCGCGGCTGCGCCACCGCATCAGTCTGCTGCACTCGACCACCATCACCGTCCCCGCAGCGGCGGCGACCGTCGATCCCGATGTCCTCACCGCGCTCGCCGCCACCATCCGCGACAACCACCGCCTGCGCTTCGACTACCGGAGCCATCGCGGCACAACATCACTGCGCACCACCGAACCCCACCGCCTCGCCCACACCGGCCGCCACTGGTACCTGATCGCCTGGGACCTCGACCGCGCCGACTGGCGCACCTACCGCGTCGACCGCATCGAACCCCGCATCCCTACCGGCCCGCGCTTCACCCCGCGCGAGGCCCCCGACATCGACCTCGCGGGCTACATCTCCCGCGGCGTCACCACCTCCCCCTACCGCTACTCCGCCCGCATCACGCTGCAGGTCCCCGCCGAGGTGGCCGCCGACCGCATCGCCCCGACCGTCGGCGCCATCGAACCCCTCGACCACCAATCCTGCCTACTTCGAACAGGTTCCAACTCCCTGGACGAACTGGCCATCTACGTAGCCGGCTTCGGCTTCCCGTTCCACATCCACGAACCCCCCGAACTGATCGCCCACATCCGCACCCTTACTGCCCGCTTCACCGCCGCCGTGGACGAGCCGAGTGGCACATGAGCGAGCGAACTTCTCGACCTTCGCCGCACCTCTGTGCCACTCGACCACAGGAACTGCGTACGGGGCGGCCTATACGCCGAGCGCCTCGATCACCAGCCGGGCCGCCGCGGCGCCGGAGTACTGCTGTTGGCCGGTGATCAGGTTGCCGTCGCGTACCGCATGCGGTACGAAGCGACCGTCGACGATGAAGTTCGTACCGTCGAGTTTGCGTGCCTCGTCCTCGATTCGGAACGGCTGGATGGTCTGGCCGACGAACTCGTCGGCGAAGTCTTCCTCGGCATTGGCGAATCCGGTCCAGGTTCGCCCGTCCACCACGAGCCGTCCATCGGGCAGCGTGGCCTTCAGCAGGACACAGGTGGCGTGACAGACGACGGCGACGACGCGGTCTGCCGCGACGCGGGAGGACACCAAGTCATGAATGCGAGGCTCGTCGATGAAGGTGTACATCGGGGCCTGCCCGCCGACGAGAAACACCGCGTCGTAGTCATCTGGGTTCACCGCGTCCAGGGCCAGCGAATTTTCCACCAATGCAGCATGTTTCGGCGAGGAGAGGAACCCTAGGCTGATCAGGTCCTCGTCGCTATAGGCGGAATCATCCCGCGGATCGCTCCATTGATCGGCGAACAGCGCGCCGCCGTCGAGGCTGGCGATGTCGACCTGATAACCCCGCTCGACGAATTCCCAGTACGGATGGGTCAACTCCGCCCACCAGAATCCGATCGGCCACCCGGTCTGCCGCGAGACCGCCGGATTCGACGCCACCATCAGCACCCGCTTGGGTCGCTGCGGGTTCAATACATCCACTCGTGCGCTCACCGGCTGCACCTTCCCATCGCTACGGTGCGACGCGTCCCGCGTCGCGCCGCCCATTGTGCGGCGTCGCACTCATTTCCGCGCACGAGTTCACTGAGAGCCGAATTCACCTCTGAGCCAACAGCTTTGATGCTTCGGCTACCTTACGATCACCCGAGGATCACCGTCTTGCCCTGCGCATGACCGTCGACCAGGTGCGCGAAGGCGTCGGCCGTCTCGGCGAGGGGATACCGCCGTTCGATCAGCGGACGTAGGGTGCCGTTCTCGGCGAGGTCGGTCAGGAATTCGAGGTCGGCGCGGGTCGGGCGCATGAGTAGCGGCGCGAAGGTCTGGCTTGCGAACAGGTTGGTCAGGAAGACTTTTCCGATCCAGAGCACCGGGCCGACAATCGCATGCATCGTGGCGCCGTCAGCACCGGCGGATATCCCGTCCCCGGTCCGTCGGCACAGCTTTCGTCCTGACCTGCTGACCCTTCGGTTCAACCATGGAACTCGTCCTCACCTGCGATTCGACACACTTACACCGTAAGTCGTTCGCTCGAAACGGTACGCTTACGGCGTAAGTACGTCAAGAAGGAAGGGCCCATGCCCAAGACCCCCGCAAGCCCGGCCCGCACCCCGCTCAGCCGAGACCGGGTGCTGCGCACCGCAGTCCGGTTCGCCGACGAGAACGGGCTGGGGTCACTGTCGATGCGCAAACTGGCACAGGCGCTGGGCGTAGAGGCGATGTCGCTCTACAACCATGTCGCCAACAAAGACGATCTCCTCGACGGCATCGTCGACCTCGTGGTCGCCGAGATCGAGGTACCGGAGATCGGCGGCGACTGGAAAGCGGCCATGCGCAGGCGGGCCACCTCCGCGCACGAAACACTGCGCCGCCATCCGTGGGCCACCGGACTCATCGGATCGAGAATCAACGTCGGCCCCGCCATGCTGCGTTACGTCGATGCGACCATCGGCTGCCTGCACACTGCGGGCTTCAGCCTCCAGCAGGCCGACCGCGCCTGGAATGCCATGGACAGCCACATCTATGGATTCACCCTGCAGGAACTCAATTTTCCGCTCGTACCCGATGAATATGCCTCGGCCGCAGAGCAATTCCTGCCGCTGATCCCCGCCGAAAGCCACCCCCACATGAATGCGCTGGCCCGGCTGGTCAGCTCCGGCACGCACAACGGCGTCGCCGACTTCGATTTCGGGCTCGACCTCATACTCGACGGGCTGGAACGGCTGCAGCAGACTCGGCCCGAGTAGTTAATCGCCGAGTGCCGTCGCCTCGGGATTCGCCGCGTCGCGAATGATGCGCAGCCCCGCGACCAACTCGTCCAACTGCGCCCCGGTCAGCAGCCCGGTGAACCATTGCTCGATGCCCTCCAGGTACGCGGGCAGTACGCGCGCGATCCGCGTCGCCCCCGCCGCGGTCAGCACCGCGTAGGAGGTGCGCCGATCACCCGCATCGGCTTCCCGCCGAACAAACCCGTTCCGTTGCAGCCGATCCACCAATCGCGTGATGCCACTGGTGGACAGGCGGGTCTGTGCAGCGAGATCGGTCATACGCAGCCGTCGACCGGGCGAGCGACTCAACCGCATCAACGCGTTGGCATCCAGGCCCGAAAGCCCGTTCTCCTTCCAGGTCGGCTCCAGCTTCGCGATCAGCCCGTCGTGCGCCTCGTAGAGCAGGCCGATGGTGGTGAGCCTCGGGTCGTCGAAGAGGTCTGTCGCGTCCATGACACCGAGCCTATCCGAGATAGTTGCATCGCGGATAGTTGACATGAGGAAAATGTGCGCTAGATTGTTGTCAGCGCAATATTCCTCATGTCAACTAAATGGAGATTCAGATGGCT
This sequence comes from Nocardia sp. NBC_01009, assembly GCF_045208035.1. NCBI lineage: Bacteria > Bacillati > Actinomycetota > Actinomycetes > Mycobacteriales > Nocardiaceae > Nocardia > Nocardia sp. NBC_01009. Next base: position 8,554,089 of record NZ_CP108695.1, read on the forward strand.
GCCACATCGCGTTGGATCGCGGGATTCCGTTCCGCACTGGTCGACCCCGCCGAGCAGATTCGGCTGGCCGAGCCGAGGAACTTCACCGACCAGACGCTGCGCCAGGTGCTGCACCTCGCCGGCGGCGGCGAGCAGCTGCGAGTGCGCTTGACCAACCGCTACGGCCGGACGCCACTCACCATCGGCGCGGCCCGCATCGCGGTGCGCAAGGCAGGCGGGGAGATCGTGACCGAGACCGACACCGAGGTGCGGTTCGGCGGCGCTACCCGGGTGACCATCCCGGCCGGGAGCGACATCATCAGCGACACCGTCGACCTGGCCGTGATCGCAGGTACCGACCTGGTGCTGAGCCTGTACCTTCCCGGGGAAACCGAGCTCGCACCGTTCGCCCAGATTCCCGTGGAGTCCGCGTACGTCGCCACCGGAAACCACACGGCGGCAGTCGGTTTGCCGGATGCCGAGGAGCTCACCTCCCGCTTCTACGTCACCGGCATCGATGTGCTGACCGCGACCGACGCTCCGGTCATCGTCGCCTTCGGCGACTCCTGGTTCGAGGGCGTCGGTTCCAGCCATGGCGCCAATCGCCGCTCCGTCGACGTGCTCAACGAGCGCCTGACCGCAGGCTGGGCGGTCAATCAGGGCACCGGCGGAAATCGGCTGCTGACAGACGAAGTCGGCGATCATGCACTTGCGCGATTCGACCGCGATGTGCTCGATGTCCCAGGCGTGACGCATATTCTGGTGAACATCGGCATCAACGACCTGATTGTGGCGGGCACTGCTGCCGTCACCGACCTGATCGCCGGTTTCACCATTCTCGCGCAGCGCGCGCACGCCGCCGGCCTGCCCATCTACGCCAACACCGTCGGTCCCTTCGCCGGGGTGATCTACCCCGGCCTCAGCACGGAGACCGGCGTACCCGTCCGCAATGAAATCAACGAATGGCTGCGTACCACCGACGTTTTCGACGGTGTCTTCGATGTCGCACGAGCCGTGGAGGACCCGGACAACCCCGACTACATCCGCCCGGATTTCGACAGCGGCGACGGCCTGCACCTCAATGACGCCGGAGCCAGCGCGATGGCCGAAACCTTCGATATCACCGCACTGACACAACGCTCTCGGCACTTCACGCCGACCGCAGGCTAAGGAACGAGGCCGCGCAGCACGATCTCGAGGCCGCCACGGAATTCGTCTGCCGCGGAGAGTGTTTGCGCATCGATGGCCGTTCGGGCGAGATACGGGTAATCGTCCGGGGAGAGATCCGCCATGGCGGCAGTGCCGGTTCCCGCGAGTGACGCGTAGTGGGCATTCTGCAGAAACCCGAGCAGAAAGCCGATCAGGGTGCGCTGGGCGATCACTCGATCACGACCGGTGAAACCGGCATCGGTGAGGACAGCGAGCATCGCCTCGATCCAGGCCAGGGAGCCAACCGAGGATTGCCGGTGCCGCAACAGCAGCGGCACCGCATCGGGGTGCGCCGCCGCGGCGTCGCGCACCCGCGCCAAGAGCGCCGCCGTGCGATCGCGCCAGTCCGGCTCCGGCGGCGGTGACGCATCGATCGCCTGGAAGATCTCGTCGACCACCAGCGCTTCGAGCCCGTCGCGGTCGAGGACGTAGCGGTACAGCGCCATGGTCGCCATGTGCAACTCCTTGGCGACGGCCCGCATGGTGAGCGCGGGCAGGCCGTCGCGGTCGATCACCGCGAGCGCGGCGGCCGCAATGGCGGTCGGCGTCAAGGAGCGCGGACGAGGCATGGGTTGACAGCGTACCGGGTACGCCCATACTGGACGTAGGAGTACTTTGTACACCTACAAGAGGAGCATCATGCCGCTGCCATCCACCGTGACCACCAGAACGCTGGACGCTGTCACCGGTGTCACCGTGCCGGTCCCGGACCCCGATCACCTGATCCACCTACAGTTCCGCCGCTTCGCCGGTTGCCCGGTGTGCAATCTGCACCTGCGTTCGATCGCCACTCGGCACCACGAGATCCTGGCCGCGGGCATTCGCGAGGTTGTCGTGTTCCATTCCAGCGCAGCCGAATTGCGCAAGTACGAGGGTGACCTGCCGTTCGACCTGATCGCTGACCCGACCCGAATCCTCTACCGCGAGTTCGGCATCGAATCCGCCCCACGTGCGCTACTGGACCCCCGCGCCTGGCCGGGCATCGCGCGTGCCGTCGCAAGCACACTGCCGACCATCCTCCGCAAGGACAAGCCCGCTCCCCCGAATAAGCCCGACGGCGGCCGCCTCGGCCTGCCCGGCGACTTCCTCATCGCACCGGACGGCCGCGTACTGGCAAGCAAACTCGGCAGCCATGCCGACGACCAATGGTCTGTCGACGAACTGCTCAGGCTCGCACCCATTCGAGAGCCGCATCCTTGAATTCGACCGAACAGGCGAGCCCCCACCCGCACCCGGCCACCACCAACGGAATCATGCCCGTGATGACCAGGGGCTTCGATTACGCATTCCGGGCGGCGGTGTGCCGCAAGGTTTTCGCCGAAGAGCACGCCATCTCGGCGTAGCACCGTCCCTGACACCGCGAAAGCCGTTGCCACGAATGGGCAACGGCTTTCGCGCATCGATGGTGTCCTACTCGGTGACCACGATTCGGATCTCCGCATCGGCCGCATCCGTCGATTCGCCGGGAACGACGAACCAGTGCGTGACCTCCCCGTCGGCGAGGTCGTCGGCGAGGTCACCACCGCTCACCGACACCGTCGAGCGCCTGTGCCCAGGTCCGCAACGATGAGGCCGCGTCGCGCTCGGCGAGCCAGTCGAGGAAGCTGCGATAGGAGGTCACCTGCGGCAGTTCCGCAAGATCACCCCGGGTCGCATAGAGCACCAGCAGATCGCGCAACAGCAGCGGCATCGACCAGCCGTCGATCAGGACGTGGTGAGTGGCAATCGCCATATGCCACTGCTCGGCATGGGTACGGAAGAGCGTAAAGCGCACCAGCGGCGCGACGGACATGTCGAACTTGGTCGCCCGGTCCGCGGCCAACTGCCGTCGCAATTCCTCGGCCCGCTCGGCCTCCGGCAACCCGGTCAGATCGACCTCGCGCCACGGCACCTCGAGCCGATCGACGACAACCTGCAAGGCTTGGCCGTCGGAGCCGCTGACGAACGCGGTGCGCAGGTTCGGGTACCTGTCGAGGATCGCCTGCGCGGGCGCACGCAGTCGATCGGCCTGCACGGCTGGTGGAATGGCCGAAAACCGGTCTGGTACTGGACTGTTCAGATCGTCAAACGTACCGATGACGCCGCCGGATCCAAGGTATTGCCCCGGCGCTGGGGGGTTGAGCGCACATTCGGCTGGATCACCAAACACCGCCGCTGCGTCCGTGACTACGAAACCAAACCCGACCACCACGAAGCCATGGTCTACATCGCCATGATCGCGGTCATGTCACGCCGCCTCGCCCGCACCTGACCCAGTTCTCAGATGCGTTCTGAGGGGGCGGGGACGCGGCAACGCGTCCTCGCTCTGTAGCGCTCGCTGTTAGAGCCACTGTTCGGAGTTAGTTGGAAGATCGGTCGATGCGAAAGCACTCCGGAAACCAAAAACCCAGCCTGAGCTGGGGTTTTGGTGGACCTTACGCGGAGTTAATCGAACCAGGGTCCCCTGACTTCAACGCTCGAGCAGCTCCGCAAGCGAGCGGCGCGGAGCCCGGATCATGAGGTCGCCTCGACCTCGCTGAGCTGCTCCCCCATCGGAGCTGGGAAGAATCCGATCTCGATGAAGTAGTCGAAGTAGCGTGCCAGGATCGTCGCATCGACCGCTGGCAGGGTCAATTCGACCTCGCTGCCGGTCAATTCGACGACCTCGCTGCCGGTCAGGTCTACCTCACTACCATTCAGGGCGACCTCGCTGCCGGTCTGGGCGACCTGCTCGTCGGCATGATCGGATTCGCCACCGTCCCCAGCCAAATTGATAATGAGGGCTGCTGCCCGGGCCAGAGCGTCGTCTCCGGTGGCGATCGCATCTTCGGCGGCATCGGTAACCGCTTGGACGAAGTGCTTCGGCTCGGTAACAGCCATGCGATAGCCGCGCCGGTGCGCCTCCTCCGCGAAGGCCGACCACACCCCTTCACTCGATCCGGCCAGGTAGTGAAGATTGCTCGGCGGGTTCGGATCGCGCGAGAACCGGACGAGCTCGGCGGCGACGTAGTCGACCGGTGCCATCGGCTGATCGATGTCACCGAAGGCCGGCCACACCCCAAGGACCAGCATGGCTCGGAGCATCGTCGTCGCAGCGTCGTCGACCGGGGCCGCGCCGGTGCGGGAATCGCCGGTGATCAGGCCGACCCGATAGATCGTGGTCGGGATGCCGCGGCCGATGCCGGCCCACACCAGCTGTTCGGCGACCCATTTGCTGAGTCCGTAACCCTCCATCCCGTCCGGTACACCGTCGTCCTGCGGAGTGCCCTTCAGCACGGACACCGTGGACGAATAGTGGACAGGTTTGACCCTGGTGGTGCTCGCCAACCTCAGCACCTCGGTCGTGCCGCCGACATTCGCCGCCCGCATCCGGGCGTATGGCTCGAGATGGTTGACCTGGGCGCCATTGTGGTAGATCACATCGATCCGCTCCGCCAGGTCGGCGAACCGTGCCGGTTCGAGGCCGAGCAGCGGGCGGGCCAGGTCGCCGGTGACAGCGACGATCCGGCTGCGATAAGCATCCAGATCGACCCGATACTTTCGCTCGACGGCATCGATACGGGCCGCCGCGGCAACGTCGTCGGCCGCGCGGACCAGGCAGTAAACGGTGGCCGTCGTCCGTTCGAGCAACTCGCGCAGCAGGAAGATGCCGAGGAAGCCCGTGGCGCCGGTGAGCAGGATCGATTCTGGTTCTTCTCGGCGCGGCGCGGCGCACCCGGCAATGCTGATGGAGGCATCGAGCACGGCGTCGGCGGCGGGGTCGGAACCGTCGGAAACCTCGGTGCCGTCGCGCAACGCTGTGGCCAGCGCGTCAACGTTGGAGTGTCCGAACAGCAGTCGCACCGACACTGGCCGGCCGAGTTCAGCGGTGAGAGCCGCGCAGGCCCGGATACCCGACAGCGAATTACCACCCAAGGCAAAGAAGTCGTCGTCGAGGCCGACCTGCTCGACACCGAGCACGGCGGCGAAGACCTTGGCGATGGCCTGCTCCTGCGCGGTGCCGGGGGCACGGTATTCCCGCGCGACGATACGCGGAGCCGGCAGCGCCGCCCGGTCGAGTTTGCCATTGGCATTGACCGGGATCGCGTCCAGCACCACGAACGCCGACGGCACCATATAGGTCGGCAACTGCTGCGCTGACACCGATCTCACGTCATCGATCACGATCTCGGCATCGGGCACGGCCACCAGGTAGGCGACCAGCTGATCACCCAGACGCTCGTCAGCACGCACCACCACTACTGCCTGCGCCACCGATTCGGCGGCAGCGAGCGCGGACTCGATCTCCCCCAACTCGATACGCAGACCACGCAGCTTCACCTGGAAATCGGTACGGCCCAGGTATTCCAGCTGACCGGCGGCTGTCCAACGCACCAGGTCACCGGTGCGATACATCCGCTCACCGTCGGTAAACGGGTTCGCCACGAACCGATCCGCGGTCAGTTCCGCCTGCCGCACGTAGCCGCGCGCCAGCTGCGCACCAGCCAGATACAACTCACCGGACACCCCCGGCGCGACCGGGTGCAGACGCGCATCCAGCACGTATACCTGGGTGTTGAACACCGGCAGACCGATGGGCACCGACACCGTGTCGGTATCGACAACCTCATGGAAGGTCACGTCGACGGCAGCCTCGGTCGGACCATACAAGTTGTGCAACGAAGCACCGGTCAACTCCCGCAGCCGCTGCGCGGTCGGCACCGGCAACGCCTCACCGGACGCGAAGACATTCCGCAGACCGACACATTCACCGACCCGGGGATCGGCCACGAATACCGCCAGCATCGACGGCACGAAATGCACCGTCGTGACGCCCTCGTCCAAGATCAGCTGCGCCAGGTAGGCCGGATCACGATGCCCGTCCGGTTTGGCCACCACCAGACGCGCACCGACCTGCAAAGGCCAGAAGAACTCCCACACCGAGACGTCGAACGTGGCAGGCGTCTTCTGCAACACCACATCATCGGCCCTCAGGCCGTACTGGGCGTGCATCCACACCAGCCGATTCACGATCGCCGCGTGCGACACCGCCACGCCCTTCGGGCGGCCCGTCGAACCCGACGTGTAGATGACATAGGCCGTGTTGTCCGGCCGCAACGGCGCCAACCGATCCGCATCCGTCACCGGAGCCACCGAATATCCGGACAAATCGAGCGCATCCAGCTCGACAAGCTGATATCCGCCGTCTACCGATGCGGACACATCAGCGACATCGGCAGCGGTAGTCAGTACACAGACCGGGTTCGCCGTCGCCAGTACATACGCCGTGCGTTCGGCCGGATGGTCCGGATCCAGCGGCACATAACCACCACCTGCGACGGTGACCGCATACATACCGATCACCAGGTCCAGTGATCGCCGCATTCCCAGCGCAACCAGCCTGTCCGGCCCCACACCCAGCGAAATCAGATGCCGCGCCAGACGATTGGCGCGAGCCGCGAATTCGGCGTAGGACAGGGACTCGCCCTCGAACGTCACCGCGACGGCATCCGGCGTCCGCTCCACCCGTGCCTGGAACAGCGACGCCAGGGTCGCTGCCGAATCCGTCGGAGATTCGGCACCGGTGCCCGACCGCAGCAAACCGGCCCGCTCGACGGTGTCCAGCAGATCGATGTCGCCGACGACGGCCGCCGGATCGGCGGCTACCGTCGCTAACACCCGGCCGAACCGATCGGCGAGTGCATCGACGGTCGTCGCGTCGAACACGTCGGTGGCATAGTTGAATCCGATGGACAGCTCACCAAGGGTTCCGTCCGCGTGCACAATGGGCTCGACGTCGATACTCAGGTCGAACTTCGCCGCTACCGCACCGTGGTCCACGCCTGCGATAGTCAGCCCGGGCAGCTCGAGACTGGCCTGCTCGGTGTTCTGGAACGCCAGCACCACCTGGAACAACGGGTTCTGCTCACGACCCCGGTGCGGCGCTACCTCCTCCACCACCCGCTCGAACGGGATGTCGGCGTTGTCCAAGGCGGCCAGGTCGGTCTCGCGGATCCGATCGACCAGAGCGTCGAAACCGATCGCGCCATCCACCTCGGCGCGCAACGTCAGTGTGTTGACGAACATTCCCACCAGATCGTCCAGCGCCCGTGCGCCCCGGCCGGCGACCGGTGTGCCGATCGCGACGTCGGTGCGCCCGCACATCCGGGCCAGCAGCACGGCGACCGCCGCGTGCACCACCATGAAGAGTGTCGCATTCCGTTCGCGCGCAATACGATCCAGCGCTCGGTGCACCTCCTCGGGCACCGTGAACGCGGTCACCGCGCCACGCATGGACGGCATCGGCGGATGCGGGCGATCCTGCGGCAACCCCGGCATGCCGGACAACCCAGCCAAATGACCGCGCCAGAATGCCAATTGGCTTGCGGCAAGGGAATTTTCGTCGGTGTCGTCACCGAGCACCCGGCGATGCCACAGCGCGTAGTCGGCATACTGGATTTCCAGTGGCGCCCAGGAGGGTGTACCACCGGTGCTGCGCGCGACCAGCATTGTGCGCCGGGAGGCGTTCAACACGGATCCGATTCTCGCAAGGGAGGCCTGCTCGGTCATTCGCCAATGGGTGGTGGGCAGGGGGTGGTCGCGGATTGTGCCGTTCACCACACTCCGCCATGTCTCGACTCCCGGGGTGGAGGCCGGGACGGTTTCGGCGGCGGTGAAGTACACCAGGTCGCCGTGGAATTGGGAGGCCTCGTAATGGTTTGTCAGGCCGGCCATTTCGAGGTTCGACCGGACGATGCGGTCGATCCGGCCGGCGCCGAGGGAAGCGAACGGCTCCGGGAGGGCCGATAGTTGTTCGACGATTTCTCCTACGTCGGAGGCCTCGTCTAGTCGCAGGTCAACCGCAACGCCGCCGAATAGGCCACCGAACAGCTCCTGGAACGGAACCGGGCCGGGCTCGGCGGCCTCGTCCACCGGCGCCCTGCCAGCCTCGAGGTAGCTGTCCATCATCGCCAGGAGGGCCACCTGTTCACCCTCGGACTGCAATTGGACGGCCATGGCATGCGCTAGGACACCGCCTATCGACCAGCCCAGCAGATGGTAGGGGCCCTGCGGCTGCACCGTGCGGATCTCCTTGACGTAGCGCTGCGCACAGTCCTGGATCGAGTCCGGTAGGGACGAGAAGTTGGAGGTCAGGGCCGGGGACTGCAGGCCGTAAATGGGGCGATCGGCGTCCAGGTGTGCGGCCAGGCCGGCGAACGACCACGCAAGACCGCCCAAAGGGTGCACGCAGAACAGTGGCTCGGCCGAACCGGACGAACGCAAAGGCAGTAGGACGTCGAAGGCGGCCTCCGGGTCGATATGACCCGATCGGCGGTTCTCCAGCTGGGCCGCGAGCCCGGCGGGGGTCGCTGCGGTGAAGAACCAGACCACCGGAACCTTCTCGCCGAGTTCGGCGCCGAGGCGGGCCGCGACCTGGGTGGCGAGCAGGGAATTGCCGCCGAGTTCGAAGAAGGAGTCGTCTAGACCTACGCGCTCGACACCGAGCAGCTCGGCGAACACCCTCGAGATGGCCTGTTCAGCTGGGGTCGAGGGCGCACGGAACACCGCCGAACCCACGAACTCCGGCGCGGGCAACGCCTTGCGATCCAGCTTGCCGTTCGGGGTCAACGGCAACGCCTCGATCACCACGATCACGTCCGGCACCATGTACCCGGTCAGGAACTCCCCCACCGCCGAGCGCAGTGCAGCCGGTTCGAGTGCCTCGGCGAGCGAGTCCTCGGCGACGATGTACCCGATCAGGCGATCACCGATGCCGTCCTTGGTGCGCACCAGGGCAACGGCCTGCGCGACACCCGGCAACCGGGACAGCGCCGCCTCGATCTCCCCGAGCTCGATCCGGAAACCACGCAACTGCACCTGCTGATCACTACGACCCGAGTACTCCAGGGCCGCCGTGTCCTCGCGGCCGGCCCACCGGCCCACATCGCCGGAGCGGTACATCAGCGACCCTGCCGGTCCGAACGGGTTCGCGACGAACCGTGTGGCGGTCAGCCCGGGCTGTCCGAGGTAGCCACGGCTCAGTTGCGCACCGGCGATATACAGTTCACCGGCCACGGTGGCCGGCGACGGTGTCAACCGATGATCGAGCACATAGGTGTGCAGACCCGGCAGGCCGCGCCCGATCACACTGGCGGGACTGAGCGCCAACCGCTCGTCCAGGGCCTGGTAGGACACGTGGACGGTGGTCTCTGTGATGCCGTACATGTTCACCAGCAGTGGCGCGTCCACCGCGTGCCGGTCATACCAGCGTTGCAGTTGCCGTAGATCCAGGGCCTCGCCACCGAAAACGACGTACCGCAAAGCCAATTCATCGGCATCGTGCGCGACGCGATCGGCCTCAGCCAGCTGGTAGAACGCCGAGGGGGTCTGGTTCAGCACCGTCACCCGTTCGCGAACCAGCAACTCGCGCAACTGTTCCGGCGACCGGGACGTGATCTGGTCGACCACGACCACCGCAGCGCCGCTCGCAAGGGCGCACCACAGCTCCCACACCGAGAAGTCGAACGCGAACGAATGGAACATCGTCCACACATCCGACTCACGGAAATCGAACCGCAATCCGGCATTGGTGTACAACCCGAGAACGTTCGCGTGGGTGACCGCCACACCCTTGGGCACACCCGTGGAACCCGACGTGTAGATGACATACGCCAGGTTCGCCGGCACCAGTGGCGCGACCCGCTCGGCATCGGACACCGGCCCATCGGCGAAACCACCGACGTCCTCCAGCAACACCACCTCGATATCAGTGCCCGACAACGCCTCCCGTCCCTCCGCCGTGGTCAGTACCACCGTCGGCGCGGCATCGGCGAGCATGAACTCGAGGCGCTGCATCGGGTACGCGGTGTCGATCGGCACGTAGCCCGCGCCCGACACCAGCACACCCAACAGCGCCACCGGGAGCTCAACTGTTCGCGAAACAGCCACGGCCACCCGCGATTCCGGTCCGACGCCATGCGCGATCAACGCGCGTGCGACCTGGTTGGCCCGGCCAAGCAACTTCGCGAAACTCAGCGTCTCGTCCCCGGCCCGGACCGCCACCGCGTCCGGGCGCCGTGCCGCCTGCTCGGCGATCAGGTCCACCAGCGTCACCGGCGCCGCCGGGACACCCACGGCATGCCAATCCACCAGCAGCGAATCACGCTCACCCGGGCCGAGCACATCGATATCACCGACGACCGCGCGCGGGTCCGCGACCACCGCCGCCAGCACCCGTGAGAACCGTTCCGAGAATGCGGCAACGGTCGTCGCGTCGAACACGTCGGTGGCATAGTTGAATCCGATGGACAGCTCACCAAGGGTTCCGTCCGCGTGCACAATGGGCTCGACGTCGATACTCAGGTCGAACTTCGCCGCTACCGCACCGTGGTCCACGCCTGCGATAGTCAGCCCGGGCAGCTCGAGACTGGCCTGCTCGGTGTTCTGGAACGCCAGCACCACCTGGAACAACGGGTTCTGCTCACGACCCCGGTGCGGCGCTACCTCCTCCACCACCCGCTCGAACGGGATGTCGGCGTTGTCCAAGGCGGCCAGGTCGGTCTCGCGGATCCGATCGACCAGAGCGTCGAAACCGATCGCGCCATCCACCTCGGCGCGCAACGTCAGTGTGTTGACGAACATTCCCACCAGATCGTCCAGCGCCCGTGCGCCCCGGCCGGCGACCGGTGTGCCGATCGCGACGTCGGTGCGCCCGCACATCCGGGCCAGCAGCACGGCGACCGCCGCGTGCACCACCATGAAGAGTGTCGCATTCCGTTCGCGCGCAATACGATCCAGCGCTCGGTGCACCTCCTCGGGCACCGTGAACGCGGTCACCGCGCCACGCATGGACGGCATCGGCGGATGCGGGCGATCCTGCGGCAACCCCGGCATGCCGGACAACCCAGCCAAATGACCGCGCCAGAATGCCAATTGGCTTGCGGCAAGGGAATTTTCGTCGGTGTCGTCACCGAGCACCCGGCGATGCCACAGCGCGTAGTCGGCATACTGGATTTCCAGTGGCGCCCAGGAGGGTGTACCGCCCGTGCTGCGTGCGACGTAGGCGGTCATGAGATCCCGCGCCAGGGGTGCGACCGAGGAGCCGTCGCCGGCGATGTGATGAATCACCATCGCCAGCAGATACTCCTGCTCACCCAGCTCGGCGGCTCCGGCGGCGAGAAGCACTGCACGCACCGGAACCTGCTGTGTCACATCGAATCCGGCGGACATGAAGGACGTGACGTCAACCAAAGGGTCAGCGGTCGCCCGAACCCGCAGCCCACCCGGCAGCGCCTCACCGACCGAGAGGATCTCCTGAAAGGGCAGGCCCGTGGCAGCGTCGGCCGGGTATCGGGTGCGCAGCGACTCATGCCGTTCCAGCACGTCGCCGACAGCAGTACGCAGGGCGTCCACATCCAATGTGCCGGTGAGCCGCAGCGCTAGGGGAATGTTGTACGCGGGCGATTCGGGAGCGATCTGGTTCAGCGTCCACATCCGCTGCTGAGCCAGCGACAGCGGCAGCCGCTCGGGCCGCGCGAGCGCGACCAGCTTCGGCCGCACCGGCCCACCGGCGCCGGGCTCGACCCGCGCCGCCAGCGCGACGACGGTGGGCGCCTCGAACAGGACCCGCACCGCGAGGCTCCCCTCGATGGCCTCACCGATGCGCGCCGCCGCGCGGGCGGCCAACAGCGAGTTGCCGCCGAGAGCGAAGAAATCATCATCCAGACCCACCCGATCCACACCCAGCAGGTCAGCGAAGACACCGGCCACGATCTCCTGCACCGGTGTCACCGGCGCACGGAACTCGCGCACCTCGAACACCGGCGCCGGCAACGCCTTCCGATCCAGCTTGCCCGAAGCATTGAGCGGGAACACATCCAACACCACGAACGCCGCGGGGACCATGTAACCCGGCAGCTGCGCTGTCAGCGTCACGCGCAGCGCGTCGGTGTCGATCCCCGTGTCCGCGGCGACCAGGTAGGCGACCAGTTGAGCGCCGGTGCGCTCGTCATCACGCACCACCACGACGGACTGCGCCACCGACTCCTGCGCGGTGAGCGCGGACTCGATATCGCCCAGCTCGATGCGCAGACCGCGCACCTTCACCTGGAAATCGGTACGCCCCAGGTACTCCAGCTCATCGGCGGCATCGGATTCACCGCTCGCCGAGGTAGTCCAGCGCACCAGGTCACCGGTGCGATACATCCGCTCACCGTCGGTAAACGGGTTCGCCACGAACCGATCCGCGGTCAGTTCCGCCTGCCGCACGTAGCCGCGCGCCAGCTGCGCACCAGCCAGATACAACTCACCGGACACCCCCGGCGCGACCGGGTGCAGACGCGCATCCAGCACGTATACCTGGGTGTTGAACACCGGCAGACCGATGGGCACCGACACCGTGTCGGTATCGACAACCTCATGGAAGGTCACGTCGACGGCAGCCTCGGTCGGACCATACAAGTTGTGCAACGAAGCACCGGTCAACTCCCGCAGCCGCTGCGCGGTCGGCACCGGCAACGCCTCACCGGACGCGAAGACATTCCGCAGACCGACACATTCACCGACCCGGGGATCGGCCACGAATACCGCCAGCATCGACGGCACGAAATGCACCGTCGTGACGCCCTCGTCCAAGATCAGCTGCGCCAGGTAGGCCGGATCACGATGCCCGTCCGGTTTGGCCACCACCAGCCGCGCACCGACCTGCAAAGGCCAGAAGAACTCCCACACCGAGACGTCGAACGTGGCAGGCGTCTTCTGCAACACCACATCATCGGCCCTCAGGCCGTACTGGGCGTGCATCCACACCAGCCGATTCACGATCGCCGCGTGCGACACCGCCACGCCCTTCGGGCGGCCCGTCGAACCCGACGTGTAAATGACATAGGCCGTGTTGTCCGGCCGCAACGGCGCCAACCGATCCGCATCCGTCACCGGAACATCGGAGAAATCAGACACATCAAGGGTGTCGATCTCCACCCGACGCACCGTCTCCGGCAACTCCAGTCCATCAACGGACGTGGTCAGCACACACACCGGTCGCGCGGTATCGAGAATGTGGGCGATGCGCTCGGCCGGATGATCCGGATCGACCGGCACATAAGCGCCACCAGAGGCGACCACCGCGTACATACCGACAACCAGCTCGACAGAACGCCGCATCCCAAGCGCGACAAGCGATTCCGGCCCCACACCCGATGCGATCAACCACCGCGCGAGCCGCGACACCCGGCCCGCGAACTCGCCATAGGACAGACTCGTCCCCTCGAAGGTCACCGCGACCGCGTCCGGGGTCCGCTCCACCTGCGCCTCGAACAACGACATCAGGGTCGCGGGATCGATCGGGTACTCGGTGGCGTTCCACCGATGCAGCACCAACGACCGTTCGGCATCATCGAGCAGATCGATATCACCCAACCGCCGTTGCGGATCCTCCGCAATCAACTTCAATACCCGCAGATACCGGTCAGCGAACCCGGCCACCGTCACCGCATCGAACAAATCAGTGGCGTAAGAGAATTCGGCCATCAGGCCGACCGCACCCAGCTCGCCATCAGTGCCCGTGGCCTCACTGATGGTCAGCGACAGATCGAACTTCTCAGTGACATTCTCGAAATCGACACCCGAGACCCGCAGACCCGGCAATTCGAACGTGCCCTCCGGCAGATTCTGGAACGACAGCATCACCTGGAACAACGGATTCCGGCTTATAGAACGCTCCGGAGCGAGCAACTCGACCAGACGCTCGAACGGCACATCGGCGTGCGCGAACGCCTGCAGATCAGTGTCACGAGTAGCGGCCAGCAACTCGGCGATGGTCAGCTCGCCACGAATCCGAGTGCGCAACACCAAAGTATTGACAAACATGCCGACCAGATCGTCCAGCGCGGCCTCACCACGCCCGGCCACCGGGGTGCCGATCGCGATGTCATCGGTACCCGACACACCCGCCAGCAACAATGCGAGCGCGGCATGCAACACCATGAACAGGGAGCCCTGCTGTTCCCTCGCAACCTCCTGCAACCTCTGGTGCAGATCCACCCCGATCGGGAACACCAGGTGACCACCCGCAAACGATTGGGTAGCAGGGCGCGGCCGGTCGAACGGCAAAGGCAGCTCGTCGGGCACCCCATCCAATGCCGCACGCCAGTACTGGGCCTGCGCCGAAATCAGGCTCTGCGCATCATCTTCCGAGCCGAGCACACTGCGCTGCCAGATACTGAAATCGGCGTACTGGACCGGCAACGGCACCCACACAGGGGCCTCACCGGCGGCGCGCGCGACATAGGCGGTCATCAGGTCACGGGTCAACGGGCGCATCGACCAACCATCACCGGCGATGTGATGCACCACGCACACCAGCACGTGTTCGGTATCGCCGATCCGCAGCACACGCAACCGCAACGGCGGCCTCGCGGTCACGTCGAATGCCGCGGCAAAGGTCTCGACGACCAGCTCGCGAATCTGCTCAGGGGCCGCCACCACCACCGGAAGGTCCGGCACCGCCCCCAGATCATCGGCAGTAAGCACCACCTGATAACCCTCACCATCGAATCCGGGGTAGACAGTGCGCAACACCTCGTGCCGCTCCACCAAATCACCCACCGCGGCACGCAATGCGTCCAAATCCAGACGACCCGACAGGCGCACCGCCATCGGGATGTTGTTCACCACACTGTCAGGGTCGAACCGGTTCAGGAACCACATCCGCTGCTGAGCGTAGGACAGCGGGATACGCTCGGGCCGCGGCATCGGCCGCAACAGCGGGACCGCTTCACCTGCTGCCATCCCGACATGACGATCCACCCGTGCGGCCAACTCCGCCACAGTGCTCGCCTCGAAAACCAGATGCAGCGGTATCCGAGTACCGAGCGCCGCACCGAGACGAGCGGCGACCTGAGTGGCCAGCAGCGAATTGCCGCCGAGCTCGAAGAAGTCATCCTCAGCGCCGACGGGCACGTCCTCGTCCGGCCGCAGCACGGCCGCGAAGACCTCGGCCACGATCTCCTCGGCCCGAGTAGACGGCGCCCGGAACTCCCGTACCGTGAAGACGGGTTCCGGCAGCCGAGCCCGGTCCAGTTTACCGACCGGGGTGAGCGGAATCTCATCGAGCACCGTAATCGATGCCGGAACCATATAGGCGGGCAACGACTTCGAGAGAAACACCGCCAGCTCGAACGGCGAGAGGGTGACGTCGGGGCGCGCCAGCACATACGACACCAGCGCGGTCGTGCCCGAAGCCAAAGCCTGCCCCAACGTGACCGCGAAACTGACGTCCGGATGCGCGGACAGAGCACTGTCGATCTCGCCCAGCTCGATCCGCAAACCACGGATCTTCACCTGAAAATCCGAACGACCCAAGTATTCCAGCGCACCGTCCTCGGTTCGGCGCACCAGATCCCCCGTGCGGTACATCCGCACACCCGACAGACCGAGCTCCGCCGCGAGCGGGTTAGCCACGAAACGCTCGCCGGTCAACCCCGGACGACCCAAATACCCTTGTGCCAGACCCGATCCCGCCAAATACAGCTCGCCTGCCACCCCTTGCGGCACCATCCGCAACCGCGAATCCAAAATGAGCGGACGAGCTCCCTCGGTAACCTGGCCCAAAGTGACCGGCGCGCCCGCCGTCATCGGCCCGGTCGAGACGATCACCGTCGTCTCGGTCGGGCCATACGCGTTGAACACCACCCGACCGGCCGCGGTCCACCGGTCCACCAACGCCGGATTCAAGGTGTCACCGGCGCAGATCACGGTCCGTAGATCGCCGAACTCGTCGAGCGGCACCGACTCCAACGCACCCGGCGTGATCGTCAGATGAGTGATCCGCTCCCGCTTCAGCAACACCGCCAATTCCTCACCACCGAACACCGCCGGCGGCACAACCACCAACGTGGCACCGGCCACGAAAGTATGCAGGAACTCCAGAATCGAAAAATCGAAGCTGGGCGAGCTCAAGTGGGTCACACGCGACGTAGCCGAAATGCCGTACTGCGCGCTGGCTACCCTCGCGATTCCGTCGCTGGTGACTACCACTGCCTTCGGCCGACCGGTGGAGCCCGAGGTGTAGATGATGTAGACCGGATGCTGCACCGTCGCTGTCCGAATACGATCGCCGTACCAGAACGGGTGCGTCGGCCGTGTAGCGACCTGTTGCACCACCACCGGATCGTCCAATTCCAGCCACTCGATACCCTCACCCAACCCCGACCGGTGCGGCGAGGTGGTGAGCCCGAGCACAGCCTCGGAATCAGCCAGCATGAACTCGATCCGATCCCTCGGATAAACCGGATCCACCGGCACGAACGCCGCACCGGTACGAGCGACCGCCCACACCGCAAGCACCGACTCGATACTGCGCGCGATCGCGATCGCGACGATATCGCCGGGACCGATACCACGACCGATCAACTCACGCGCCAACTGCGCCGAACGCTCATCGAGCTGCCCGTAAGTGAGTTCACGGTCCTCGAAACTAACCGCCACATGCTCCGCGGCCGTTTTCGCCGCTGCGGTCAGCAGATCACCGAACAGCGGAACCACCGACCCACGACGACGACCGGAGCGCCCGTCACGACGCGCGTTCACCATGCCAATTCCTCACTCCCCGGACGCACCCATCCGAACAAATAGCGGAGCGGGCGGCGCGTCTTCCGCGCCGCCCGCAGGTCGATCTCACACCACGGGTTGTCGCCGGGTTCTTTTAAACGCTAGGAAGTCAGTCCCATGCTGCGCGCGAGCATCGGCCAGGACTCACGGAAGGTCTCGTCCCAATACGACCAGCGGTGCGTTCCTACCGGATTGAAGTTGTACTGGGCCGGGATACCGAGCGAGTCGAGCTTGCCCTTCAGATTGAGGGTGCACTGCTCGACGGCGCCTTCGATGACCGAGCCCACGGTGAGATTCACCATGCCGGTCGGACCCGGCGCGTCGCTCTGGTACCACTGCAGATCCTCGAACACCGGGAGGCCGCTGCCGGTGGAGAGGTAGAGGTCGGTGCCGCGCAGCTTCTCCGCGTTGACGACCGGGTCGTTGGCCGCCCACAACGGGCTGTCGGCCGGGCCGTACATGTTGTCGATCTTCCCGCCGGCCCAGGTCTCGACGGACAGCTTGAGTGCCGTCCGGCCGAGCGGGTCGGCGATCTGCGCGCAACCGCTGTAGGCGGCGACCGACTTCCACAGACCGGGCTTGGCCTCCGCCAGCTGCAGCACCGAGGTGCCCGAGGTCGAGACCCCGGCCAGCGCGTTGCGGCCGGTGGACTGCAGCGTCTTGTCCAGCAGCGGGGGCAGTTCCTCGGTGAAGAAGGTCCGCCATTTGTTCACGCCGAGCTTCGGGTCTGGGTTTACCCAGTCCGTGTAGTAGCTGCCGCGGCCGCCGATCGGCTCGATGACATTGACCTGCTTGTCGGCCAGGAACGGCAGCACATCGGTCTGGGCCCGCCAGCTCGCGGAACTCTCACCAGCGTCCAGGCCGCTCATCAGGTAGAGGTTCGGCGCGGGTGCGGACTCGTCGATCGGACGCTGCACATCGATGGTGACTTCCTTGTCCATCGCTGCCGAGTACACCTTCAGGTGCCACGTACGCCCGTCCTTGACGACCTCGGTGACAGAAGAGGGCTTCGCCGGCTCCGCGACGCCGATACCTCCGAACGCGGTCACCGACACCATGGCGGCGAGCGCCACCACCATGGTGCGGCGCAGGTTCACCGTGCTTAGTACAGAACGCTTCATCGAACAGTCGACTCCCTTGATTGGCCGCGGGCAGGCCCGCCCATGCTGTCCGGCCTGCCGTGTCGATCATCGCTACAGCGGCGCGTTTTGCTACAGCTTTCGGGACAGGTTGGGTGATTTCGGCACCGCTGGGCCTGACGAGCTTACTCGGCGACGATACGCGACCCGTCATCGACGGCCTCCTCCTCGTTCTCCGCGCCCTTGGTGACAAACCAATGGGTGACCTCGCCGTCAGCGCGGTCGGCCGCCGGGTCGCCGGTGGGCAGCACCGACAGCGCGCCGACGCTGGTGGCCGCCAGGAATTCGCTGAGTGCCGCGGTGCCCGATGCGGCTGTGGTGTATGTCACCGACTCGTAGTCGATCTCGTTCGCCGCGCACAGGAGCCGCGCGCGGTCCAGCGCCTGTGCCTGGGTGAGGACACTCGGGTTCGACGAGACCAGCACGAAGGCCGGATGGTCCGCGTGCAGCGGGCGGACCCGGTCGGCGTCGGACACCGGGTGGGCCGCCGCGGCGGCCATCGCCGCCTGCGTCGCCGACTCCGTGAACACCAACGCGCGCGGCGATCCGTCCACCGGTTCCGCCGTGATGGCGAAATCAGCACCGGCGGAGCGAATCTCGTCGGCGGAGAGGTCACCGGCGAGCAGGGCCGCCGCACCGGCCTTCTGGACCGCCCACAGCGCCAGCACCTGCTCGACCGAATGCGGCAGCGCCACGGCGACGGTGTCGCCGGGACCGATGTCACGGCCGATCAGCACGCGAGCCAGCCGCGACGACCGCGAATCCAGCTCGGAGTAGGCAACTTCGGTATCACCGACGAGCAGCGCCACAGCGAAGGGATCCGCCTCGGCGACCACACCGAGCACCTCGGCCACCGTCCGCGGGCCGGAGTCCGTGGGACCGGCCGGGGTGACCGCGACATCGGTGGCAGCGGAGCCGGATGCACCGAGCAGGGCAGCCCGTTCGTCGGCATCGAGGATATCGATGCCGGCGACGGGTGTCGCGGGATCGCCCAGCAGTGCCTCCAGTACGCGGTGCATACGCGCCGTGAGGACCTGCACCTCGTCGGCGGTGAACCAGCTGCTCCGGTACGTCCAAGCCAATTCCATCGTCGACTCGGCGGTCACCACCAGCGTCAGCGGATAGCTGGTGACGGTGTCGGCGATACCGACACCGGTGATCGACATGCCGTCGATCGAGTTGGCTGCGGCGATGGCCTCCTTGTCCACCGGGTACGACTCGAACACCAGCAGGGTGTCGAATTGTGCTCCGGCACCGGCGATCCGCTGAATGTCGGTCAGGTTCGCATAGTGGTGATCCAGCAACTCGGCCTGGTCTTTCTGCAGACCACGCAGGTACTCGCCGACCGAATCGTGATCGTCGACGCGGACGCGCACTGGCAGTGTGTTGATGAACAGGCCCACCATGGACTCCACGCCGGCCAGTTCGGCCGGGCGACCGGACACGGTAGCACCGAACACGACGTCCGAGCGGCCGGTCAGTCGCCCGAGCACAATGCCCCATGCCGCCTGGACCATCGTGTTCACCGTGACCCCGAGGTCGGCGGCGTGCTTGGCGATCCGCAGGGTGGCCTCGGCGTCGAAGTCGGTGATCAGCTTGCCGACCTCGCCGGTGTCGGTCGTCCGCGGCTGCGGCGCCAGCTGGGTCGGCTCCGCCACCCCGGCCAGGGCCTGCTGCCAGACCTGCAACGACGCCTGGTCGTCCCGCCCGGCCAGCCAGGCCAGGAAATCCCGGTAGGACGTCGCCGGGGGCAACGCGGTGGCGTCGCCGTGCACCGCGTACAACACCAGCAGATCCCGCATCAGCAGCGGCAACGACCAGCCGTCGAGCAGGATGTGGTGGGTCGTGACAGCCAGCTGCCAAGTGCTCTGGTCGGTGCGGTACAGGGTGAAGCGGAGCAACGATCCCGCCGTCATGTCGAAGCGTGTCTCGCGATCGACGGTCACCAGGCGCTGCAGCTCCGCGAGCCGCTGCCCCTCGGGTTCTGTCGTCAGGTCGACCTCACGCCACGGCACCTCGACCCGCGACGGAATCACCTGGACCGGCCGACCGGCCGAATCCGTGGTGAACGCCGCCCGCAGGTTCGGATAGCGGTCAAGGATGCTCTGGGCCGCAGCCCGCAACCGTTCGGCGTCGAGCGCGCCGCCGAGATCCACGACCGCCTGCATGGTGTAGCCATCGATGGACGAACGGCTCGTCGCAGACTCGATCAGCAGACCGGACTGCAGCGGCGAGAGCGGCCACACCTCGACCAGCGCCGGGTAGTCGCGTTCCCAGACCTCGATGTCCGACTGCACGGCCGACACCAGGGGCAGATCCGACGGTGTACGGCCTCCGGCCTCCGGCCGCCGCGCGTGCGCGGCCAGCGCGGTGAGCGCGGCCACCCACAGCTCGGCAAGCTCCTGCACCCGCACGCGGGTCAGCAGGCCGGCCGGATAGGCGAACGAGGTGCGCAAGCGCGGACCATCCGCCCCGTCGGAGACGCACGCGGTGATGTCGACCGTCGCGCCGGCCGCCATGTCGGGGTCCAGATCCGTGTCCGGCAGGCCGAGCTCGGCCACCGGCATCAAGCCCACCTCGACCGGCTGATCGGAGTAGTCGGTCAGCGACGCGCCGGTCGGCTGGTTGCCCGCGTAACAGAACCTGATCTGACCGGGGACCTCGTGCGCGGCATCGCCGAGCTGGTCGGCGGTGTCCTCGTTCAGGTAACGCAGGAGGCCGTAGCCCAGGCCCTTGCCGGGCACCGCGAGCAGCTGCTCCTTCACGGATTTCACGATGCCGCCCAGGACGGTCTCGCCCGCGAACGCCTCGGAGAGGTCGGCGGCGGCCAAGTCCAAGCGCACCGGGAACTCGCTGGCGAACCAGCCGACGGTGCGCGAGAGATCAACGCCGGCAACACTGTTCGCCGCCCGATCAGTGTTCACGAACCGAACCAGCGCGGCACCGCCCGCCGCCTCGCCGCGCCAGCGGGAAATCGCCAGTGCGAGCGCCGACAGCAGGCCGTCCGCGGCGCCACCGCGGTACAGCTCCGGAATCGCGGTCAGCACAGCCTCGGTGACGCCCGCAGGCACACTCAGTTCCACCCGCTCCACGGTGGCGACGGTGTCGATCGCCGGATCGAACGCCCTGGCGCCGAGCTGCGGATCGGGGGTAGCCGAAACCTGCTGCCAGAACGACAGTTCGGCGCTTCGAGCCGGGTCGTGTGCGGCCTCGGCCAAGGCGTGCGCCCAGCGCCGCATCGAGGTGCCGGTGGCGGGCAGCGCGACCGCTCGCCCCTCCGTCAGCTGCGACCAGGCCACCGCCAGATCCGCGACCACGATGCGCCAGGACGCGTCGTCGCCCACGAAGCGGTGGCCCACCACGAGCAGCACGTCCGGCTGAGCACCGCCGAACGCGAACCACAGGAACTGGGTCATCACCGCGTTCGCCGGATCGAGACGACCCAGGGCCGCCTCGTATTCGGCCCGCGCCAACTGCGACAACCCGGCGGCGCCGACGCCGCCCGGCACGTCGACCCGATGCACGAGGGCATCGACGTCGATCGCACCGTGCTCCAGCGTCTCGAAGACCCAGCCCGCGTCGGCCGGGGTCGATTCGTGGCGCAGTCGCGCCCGCAGCGCGTCGTGGTGATCGACGACAGCGCCGATCATCGCGACCAGGGTCGCCCGATCGATGTCGTCGGGCAACCGCAGCGCTATCGACCTCGCGATGCGCCGCATCGACCCGCCGGCGGCCAGCGTCGCCAGCACCGGCGGCGACAACGGGATCTCGCCGACCCCGCCGCCGGGCAGCTCCGGCAGCCGCTGCTGCTCGGTGCCCTCGATCAGGGTGGCGGCCTCGGCCAGCGCGGCCACACTGCGATGCTCGAACACATCCCGTGGCGTGAACCGCACGCCGCGCTCCTTGGCTCGGGACACCAGCTGGATCGTCCGAATCGAGTCGCCGCCCAGGCCGAAGAAGTCATCGGCGGCACCGACTCGCTCGATACCGAGCACCTCCGCCACGACCTCCGCCACGATCTCCTCGATCGGCGTGGCGGGTGCGCGGAAGGCAGCGACCTCGAACTCCGGTTCCGGCAGCGCCTTGCGATCCAACTTGCCGTTCACATTGAGCGGCAACGCATCCAGCACCACATAGGCATCCGGAACCATGTACGAAGGCAAACCGGCACTCAACGCCGACTTCACCTGCGCCACATCGACATCACCATCCGACGGCACCACATAAGCCACCAAACGATCACCAGTCCTGGGATCGGACTTGGCGACCACCGCGACCTGGACGATCCCCGGCAACGCAAGCAACGCAGCCTCGATCTCACCCAACTCGATCCGGAAACCACGAATCTTCACCTGGAAATCGGTACGACCCCGATACTCCAACTCACCGGAACCGTGCCACGCCACCAGATCGCCGGTGCGATACATGCGCGCACCCGCACCGAACGGATTGGCCACGAACCGATCCGCGGTCAGATCCGCACGGCCGAAGTAACCACGGGCCAACTGCGCGCCGGCGAGGTAGAGCTCACCCGAGACGCCGGCGGGGACCGGCCGCAGGCGCGAATCCAGCACGTAGACCTGGCTGTTCCATTCCGGCGCACCGATCGACACCGACACCTGATCGGCATCGGTCACCCGATGACTGGTGATCGACACCGCCGCTTCGGTCGGGCCGTACAGGTTGAACAGCTCCGCTGCATTGCCACGACGGAACCGCTGCGCCACCGCGGCAGGCAACGCCTCACCGATCGCCAGAACCCGGCGCAGCGAACGACTGAGCTCACCCTCGGATTCGATGAGCAGCCCGTCCAGCATCGACGGAACCACATGCAACGTCGACACCTGCGTCTCACGCATCAGCTGGTTCAAATATCCCGGATCCTGATGCCCATCCGCGGTCGCAATGACCAGGCGGCCACCACTGACCGCGGCCGACCAGAACTCCCACACCGAAAGGTCGAAGGTAGCAGCGGTCTTCAACAACACCGCGTCGTCGGATCCGAGTGCAAATTCCGCTGTCTTCCATTGCAGTTGGTTCGCGATCGCCGCGTGGCTGACCGCGACACCCTTGGGGCGACCCGTCGAACCCGACGTGAAGATCACATACGCGGTGTTGGCAGCACCGAACTCACGAACCAACTCCGCCGGAGCCAGCGCATGACCGGCCTGACCGGACAGATCCAGCTCATCGACAGCCACCCAATCCAGGGCCGCGCCCTGCGAACGCTGCTCCAACACCGCGGTCGTGGTCAACACGACCGCTGGTGCGGCAGTTTCGAGGATGTAGTCCAGACGCTCGGCCGGTTGCGACGGATCCAACGGCACATACGCCGCACCGGTCCGCGCCACCGCATACATCGCGACCACCAGATCCACCGAGCGGTGGATAGCCAGCGCCACCCGATCCTCCGCACCGATACCCCGGCCGATCAACCAACGCGACAAACGATTGACCCGCACGTCGAGCTCGGCATAGGTCACGACCTGCCGCACCTCGGCGCCCGCCCCGTCCGCCACGAGCGCGACCGCCTCCGGGTATGCGGCCACGGTCGCATCCAGCAGCGACACCAGCGTCGCCGCCGAGTCGACCTCGTGCCCGGTCTCGTTCCAGCCCCGCAGGATCCGATCGCGCTCGGCCACCTCCAGCAGCTCGATATCGCCGACCGCTGTCCGCGGCGAGGCGACGATCTCTCCGAGCAGACGCGCGAATCGATCGACGAAGCCCTGCACCGTGGCCTCATCGAACATGCTCACGGCGTAGGTGACCGTGCCACCGATGCCGGCCGGTGCACCCGACTCGTCGTACTCGTCGGCCACGATCCAATGCAGATCGAACTGCGAAACCTCGGCGTCGAACTCCACCCCGGACACCGCGAGACCGGGCAACTCAAAGCCGGTCCTGGCCAGGTTCTGGAACGACAAGCCCACTTGGAACAGCGGATGCCGCGCGGTCGAACGCACCGGATTGAGCACCTCGACCAGGCGCTCGAACGGCACGTCCGCATTGGCGAACACCTGCAGATCGATCTCACGCTGCCGCGCGAGCAGATCGGTGAACGCCGCGTCCGCGTCGACCCTGGTACGGAACACCAAGGTATTGACGAACATACCGATCACGTCGTCGAGCACGGCCTCACCGCGGCCCGCCATCGGCGTTCCGATCGCGATGTCATCGGTACCCGACAACCGGGCCAGCAGCACCGCCAACGCGCTGTGCACCACCATGAACAGCGTCGCGCCCTGCTCCCGCGCCAACTCGACCAGGCCCCGATGGGTCTCGGCATCGAACGACAGCTCGATTCTGCGGCCGGCGAACGACTGCGCCGCTGGACGGGGGCGATCCGAGGGCAGATCCAGCTGATCCGGCAGCTCGGCCAACGCCTGCTGCCAGTAGGCAACCTGCTTGGCGGCCAGCGATTCCGAATCGTCCTCGCTGCCGAGCAGTTCGCGCTGCCAGATCGAGTAGTCGGCGTACTGCACCTGCAGCGGCGCCCAACCCGGTGCCGCTCCCATAGTCCGAGCCGCATAGGCGGTCATCAGATCCCTGGTCAACGGAGCCATCGACGAGCCGTCGCCGGAAATGTGGTGCACCACCAGAGCCAGCACATACTCCGGCTCGGCGACCTCGGTCGCCCCACCGTCGATCTGGAACAGGGCCACCCGCAGCGGCACTTCACTGGTCACATCGAACACCGAGGACAACAGCTCAACGACGGCGGCCATGGCATCGGCCGAGGCGACGGTACGCACCTCCAGCTCCGGAACCGCCCGCCCCACAGGCAGAATCACCTGCTGCGCGACACCGTCACGGTCCGCCGGATAAACCGTCCGCAGAACCTCGTGGCGGGCAACCACATCGGCCACCGCCAGCTCCATGGCGGCGACATCGAGCACACCGGTGAGCCGCACCGCGACCGGAACGTTGTAGGCCACCGAAGCCGGATCGAACCGGTTCAGGAACCACATCCGCTGCTGGGCGTACGACAACGGGATCCGCTCCGGTCGAGCCAGGGAACCCAGCTCGACACCGCGGCCGGCGTGGGCCTGCGAATCCAGTGCGGCAGCCAATGCGGCCACCGTCGGCGCCTCGAACAAGGTTCGCACCGGAACACGCGAACCCAGCACGGCCCCGAGACGAGCACTCACCTGCGTCGCGACCAGCGAGTTGCCACCCAGAGCGAAGAAATCGTCATCCAGACCCACCCGGTCCACATCCAGCACCTTGGCGAACACCGAGGCCACGATCTCCTCGATCGGCGTGGCGGGTGCGCGGAAGGCAGCGACCTCGAACTCCGGTTCCGGCAGCGCCTTGCGATCCAACTTGCCGTTCACATTGAGCGGCAACGCATCCAGCACCACATAGGCATCCGGAACCATGTACGAAGGCAAACCGGCACTCAACGCCGACTTCACCTGCGCCACATCGACATCACCATCCGACGGCACCACATAAGCCACCAAACGATCACCAGTCCTGGGATCGGACTTGGCGACCACCGCGACCTGGACGATCCCCGGCAACGCAAGCAACGCAGCCTCGATCTCACCCAACTCGATCCGGAAACCACGAATCTTCACCTGGAAATCGGTACGACCCCGATACTCCAACTCACCGTCGCGCCAAGCAACAAGGTCACCCGTGCGATACATCCGAGTTCCGACGTCGAACGGATCAGCCACAAACCGATCCGCGGTCAGATCCGCACGACCGAAATAACCACGCGCCAACTGCACACCCGCGAGGTACAACTCACCCGAAACACCCTCGGGCACCGGCCGCAACCGAGCATCGAGCACATAAACCTGGCTGTTCCATTCCGGCAGACCGATGGACACCGAGGTCTGGTCGGCCTGGGTCACCCGGTGGCTGGTGATGGACACCGCGGCCTCGGTCGGACCGTAGAGGTTGAACAGTTCGGTCCGGGCGTAATCACGCAGGACCCGTTGCGCCAGTGCGCCGGGCAGCGCCTCACCGATGGCGAGCACCCGCCATACCGAGTTCGGGAACTCGCCGGCAGTGAGCGCGTCGAGCATCGACGGAACCACGTGCAAGGTGGTCACCCACTCGCCGGCTATCAACTCGTTGAGGTACGCCGGGTCCTGATGTCCGTCCGGCGCGGCGATGACCAGGCGGCCACCACACACCGCGGCCGACCAGAACTCCCACACCGAAAGGTCGAACGTCGCGGCGGTCTTCAGCAAGAACGCATCCGCGGCGTCGAGGCCGAAGTCGGTGACCTTCCATTGCAGCTGGTTCGCGATGGCCGCGTGGCTGACGGCGACGCCCTTGGGGCGGCCCGTCGAACCCGACGTGAAGATCACATACGCGGTGTTCCACGCCCGCAGCGGCCGTACCCGATCCGCATCCGTGACCGGCGCACCGTC
Organism: Nocardia sp. NBC_01009; assembly: GCF_045208035.1. Classification (NCBI taxonomy): domain Bacteria; kingdom Bacillati; phylum Actinomycetota; class Actinomycetes; order Mycobacteriales; family Nocardiaceae; genus Nocardia; species Nocardia sp. NBC_01009. The sequence continues at coordinate 8,580,370 of NZ_CP108695.1, forward strand.
CACCTCGTCGAGGACGAGGTCATCGATACGCACCGAAGGCGCGACATCGGAATCGAATCCCGCCTCGGCATTGGTCAGCACACACACGGGGGCCGCGGTCTCGAGGATGTAGTTCGTCCGCTCGGCAGCATGATCCGGATCCACCGGCACATACGCACCACCGGCCTTGGCGACCGCGTACATCGCCACGATCAGATCGACCGAACGCCGGATCGCGAGCGCGACCCGCGATTCCGGTCCCACACCCAGCGAAATCAGGTGCCGGGCAAGGCGGTTCACCCGTGCGTCGAGCTCGGCGTAGGTCAGCGTGGCGCCGTCGTCGGTGACCAGCGCCACCTCCCTGGGATACGTGGCCACCGTCGAATCCAGCAACGACACCAGCGTCGCCGAACGATCCACCGCCTGCGCCGTGTCGTTACGGGCGACCACCAACTCGGCCCGCTCCACCGGAGCCAGCAGCTCGATGTCGCCGACCGGCGTACGCGGCGTCGCCACGATCTCGCCGAGCAGACGCGCGAACCGATCGACGAAGCCTTGCACCGTGCCCTGATCGAACATATCGGTGGCGTAGGTGAAGTAGCCGGTGATGCCTTCCGGGTCGCCGGTCGCGCCGTAGCGGTCGGTGGCGATCAGGTGCAGATCGAATTGCGAGAGCTGGGTGTCGATATCGACACCGGCCACGGTCAGATCGGGCAGCTCCAGCGACGACTGCGCCAGGTTCTGGAACGAAAGGCCGACCTGGAACAGCGGATGCCGCGCGGTCGAACGCACCGGATTGAGCACCTCGACCAGGCGCTCGAACGGCACGTCCGCATTGGCGAACACCTGGATATCGATCTCACGCTGGCGCGCGAGCAATTCGATGAACGGCTCGCCCGACTCGACCCTGGTGCGGAACACCAACGTGTTGACGAACATACCGATCAAATCGTCCAGCACGGCCTCACCACGACCGGCCATCGGCGTACCGATCGCGATGTCGTCGCTGCCCGACAAGCGAGCGAGCAGCACCGCGAGCGCGGTGTGCACGACCATGAACAGCGTCGCACCCTCGGCGCGCGCCAGCTCGATCAAGGCCTGATGGGTTGCCGCGTCGACCCGCAACTCCACCTTGCCGCCCGCGAAGGACTGCACCGCTGGGCGCGGACGATCCGAGGGCAGATCCAGCTGATCCGGCAGCTCGGCCAACGCCTGCTGCCAGTAGGCAACCTGCTTGGCGGCCAGCGATTCCGAATCGTCCTCGCTGCCGAGCAGTTCGCGCTGCCAGATCGAGTAGTCGGCGTACTGCACCTGCAGCGGCGCCCAACCCGGTGCCGCTCCCATAGTCCGAGCCGCATAGGCGGTCATCAGGTCGCGAGTCAGCGGGCCGACCGACGAACCGTCACCCGAGATGTGATGCACGACCATTGCGAGCACGTATTCCTGTGCTGCCCCGTCGATCTGGAACAACGCGGTCTTGACCGGCACCTCGGTGGTGACGTCGAAGACGGCGGAAACCAGTGCGATGACAGCGGATTCGACCTCGTCCTGGGCTACCGTCCGCACATCCAGCTGCGGCACGGCCTCCGCGGGCGGCAGGATCACCTGCACGGGACCGGATTCGGTCTGCGGGTAGACGGTACGCAGAATTTCGTGCCTGTTCACCAGATCCGCAACGGCATCGCGCAATGCGGCCACATCGAGCGCACCGGTCAACCGCACCGCGATCGGCACGTTGTAGGCGGCCGACTGGGTGTCGAAGCGGTTGAGGAACCACATGCGCTGTTGCGCGAGCGAGAGCGGAATGTGTTCCGGACGAGCGATGCTGCCCAGCTCGATGCCGCGCCCGGCGGGGGCTTGCGAATCGAGCGCGGCGGCCAACGCGGTGACCGTCGGCGCCTCGAACAACGTCCGCACCGGAACACGCGAATTCAGCACGGCTCCAAGCCGAGCGCTCACCCGCGTCGCGACCAACGAGTTGCCACCCAGAGCGAAGAAATCGTCATCCAGACCGACCCGCTCCACACCCAGCACTTCCGCGAACACCTCGGCAACAACGCGCTGCATCGGAGTCGCCGGCTCCCGGAAGATAGCGGTCTCGGATTCCAGCGCCGGCAGCGCCTTGCGATCCAGCTTGCCGTTCGCATTGAGCGGCAACGCATCCAGCACCATGAAGGCGGCCGGAACCATGTAGGACGGGAGCACTGCGGCAAGGGCCGAGCTCACCTGTCCGACATCCACCGGCCGCGCGGCACCAGCGCCTGGCACCACATAAGCCACCAAACGATCACCAGTCCTGGGATCGGATTGGGCGACCACCGCGGTCTGCGCGATCCCCGGCAACGCAAGCAACGCAGCCTCGATCTCACCCAACTCGATCCGGAAACCACGAATCTTCACCTGGAAATCGGTACGACCCCGATACTCCAACTCACCGTCGCGCCAAGCAACAAGGTCACCCGTGCGATACATACGCCCACCCGAACCGAACGGATCGGCCACAAACCGATCCGCGGTCAGATCCGCACGCCCGATGTAACCACGCGCCAACTGCACACCCGCGAGGTACAACTCACCCGAAACACCCTCGGGCACCGGCCGCAACCGAGCATCGAGGACATAGACACGCGAATTCCATTCCGGCGCACCGATCGACACCGACACCTGATCGGCATCGGTGACCCGATGATTGGTGATGGACACCGCGGCCTCGGTCGGGCCATACACGTTGAACAGCTCCGCTGCATTGCCACGACGGAACCGCTGCGCCACCGCGGCAGGCAACGCCTCACCGATCGCCAGAACCCGGCGCAGCGAACGACTGAGCTCACCCTCGGATTCGATGAGCAGCCCGTCCAGGATGGACGGAACCACATGCAACGTCGACACCTGTGTGTCACGCATCAGCTGGTTCAAATATCCCGGATCCTGATGCCCATCCGCAGCGGCGATCACCAGGCGACCACCACACACCGCGGCCGACCAGAACTCCCACACCGAGACGTCGAACGTCACAGGCGTCTTCAGCACGAGCACATCCGCGGTGTCGAGGCCGAATTCGGTGACCTTCCATTGCAGTTGGTTCGCGATCGCCGCGTGGCTGACAGCGACACCCTTGGGGCGACCCGTCGAACCCGACGTGAAGATCACATACGCGGTGTTGGCAGCACCGAACTCACGAACCAACTCGGCCGATTCGAGGGCATGACCGGCCTGACCGGACAGATCCAGCTCATCGACAGCCACCCAATCCAGGGCCGCGCCCTGCGACCGCTGCTCCAACACCGCGGTCGTGGTCAACACGACCGCTGGTGCGGCAGTTTCGAGGATGTAGTCCAGACGCTCGGCCGGTTGCGACGGATCCAACGGCACATACGCCGCACCGGTCCGCGCCACCGCATACATCGCGACCACCAGATCCACCGAGCGGTGGATAGCCAGCGCCACCCGATCCTCCGCACCGATACCCCGGCCGATCAACCAACGCGACAAACGATTGACCCGCACGTCGAGCTCGGCATAGGTCAGCGTGGCGCCGTCGTCGGTGACCAGCGCCACCCGCTCCGGGTGCACGGCCACAGTCGCATCCAGCAGCGACACCAACGTCGCCGCCGAGTCGACCTCGTGCTCGGTGTCGTTCCAGCCCCGCAGGATCCGGTCGCGCTCGGACACGTCCAGCAGCTCGATCTCACCGACCCGGACCGACCCGTCGGCTATCACCGCGTCGAGCACGCGCACGAAGCGGTCCGCGTAGCCCTGCACCGTGCTCTCGTCGAACAGGTCGACGGCGTAACCGATTTCGGCGCCGAGCGTGGCCGCCGTGCCGTCCTCGGCGTAGTGATCGACCAGCGTGAAGTGCAGGTCGGTCTTGGCCAGCTGTGAGTCGAAGTTGGCCGCGCTCACCGAGAGACCGGGCAACTCGAAGGTGGTCTCGGCCAGGTTCTGGAACGAGAAGCCCACCTGGAACAGCGGATTGTGCGCGGTGGAACGCACCGGATTGAGCACCTCGACCAGGCGCTCGAACGGCACGTCCGCATGGGCGAACGCCTCCAGGTCGCGTTCCTTCACATCGGCGAGCAAGTCGACGAACCGATCGCCCGGCGCGACCATGGTACGGAAAACCAAGGTGTTGACGAACATACCGATCATGTCGTCGAGTTCACGTTCGCCACGACCCGCGATCGGAGTACCGACCGCGATGTCGTCGCTGCCGGACAAACGGGACAGCAGCACCGCCAGCGCCGTATGCACCACCATGAACAGCGACGCGTTGTTCGCGCGAGCCAGCTCATGCAGGCGGGCATGCTGCTCCGGCGAGAGCTCGAAGCGAATCGCCTTGCCGTGGAACGACTGTGTGGGCGGACGCTGCCGATCCGCAGGCAGCTCCAGCTGGTCGGGCAGGCCGGCCAGCGTGGCCTGCCAGTAGGCCAGCTGTCGCGCGCCGAGCGATTCCGGATCGTCTTCCGAACCGAGCACCGTGTGCTGCCACAGCGTGTAGTCGGCGTACTGCACCGGCAACGGAAGCCACTGCGGCACATCGCCTTGCACGCGCGCCACATACGCGGTCATCACGTCCCGCGCCAGCGGCGCGAGCGAGAAACCATCGGCTGAGACGTGATGCACCGTGAACGCGAGCACATGCTCGTCGATGCCGGATCCCGCCCTACTCCCGCCCGCGCTGATCCGGAACAGTGCCACCGCCAGCGGCACCTCGATCGTGACATCGAAGGCGGTCAGCGCGAATTCGATGACCTTGCCGCCCAGTTCGTCCTCGGTGACCTGCACCGGCGTCAACCGCGTCGCGGTCGCATCGACCGGCAGGATCACCTGTCGCGGGCCGGCCTCCGACTGCGGATAGATCGTCCGCAGCACTTCGTGGCGAGCCAGCAGATCACCGATCGCCTGCTCCAGCGCGGCCACATCGAGCGCGCCGGAGAGCCGAACGGCCAGCGGGATGTTATCGACCGCCGAAGTGGCCGGGTCGAACTGGTTGAGGAACCAGTAGCGTCGCTGCGCCGAGGACAACGGGATCCGTTCCGGCCGTTCGCCGGCGACCAGCGCGGGCCGGGCCCGACCGGCGTTGTCGTTCTGCTCCAGCCGCGCCGCCAGCGCGGCCACACTGGAGGCCTCGAACAGATCGCGCACCGACAGCTGCCGGTCCAGCGCGGCGCCCAGCCGCGCGTTCACTCGGGTGGCGATCAGCGAGTTGCCACCCAGGGCGAAGAAGTCATCGTCCAGGCCGACCCGATCCACACCGAGCACCTCGGCGAAGACACCGGCCACGATCTCTTCCACAGGGGTCACCGGCGCCCGGAAAGCCGCGATCTCGAGCACCGGGGCGGGCAATGCCCGGCGATCCAGCTTGCCATTGACCGTCAGCGGCAACACCGCGAGCACCATCAGCGCCGACGGCACCATGTGGGCCGGCAACGTCTCCGACAACCGCGCCCGCAAGCCCTCGGTATCGATCTCACCGGCGGCGGCCACCACGTACCCGACCAACTGATCACTGACCCGGCCATCCGAGCGGACCACGACGGCCGCCTGAGCGACCTCGTCCAGCGCGAGCAACGCCGCCTCGATCTCACCGAGCTCGATGCGGAAACCACGCACCTTCACCTGATCGTCGGCACGACCCAGATGCTCCAACTCACCCTGGGCATTCCAACGCGCCAGGTCGCCGGAGCGATACAACCGCTCACCCGGCCCACCGAACGGATTCGCCACGAACCGCACCGCCGACAGATCCGCACGCCCGAGATAACCATCGGTCAACTGCGGACCCGCGACATACATTTCACCCGGCACTCCTACCGGCACCGGATTCAAACGCGTATCGAGCACGTACACCGACAAACCGGCGATAGCCCGGCCGATCACCGAACCCGTCGCCGCGGCAACGGTTTCCGCATCCAGCACCCGATGCGTCACATGCACCGTCGTCTCGGTGATGCCGTACATGTTCACCAGACGCGGCCCGGCCGAATCACCCGATCCGTCGCCGTGGCGCGTCATCCAGTCACCCAGACGACGCAGATCCAGCGCCTCACCACCGAACACCACGTACCGCAACGCCGAAGGCGCCACAGCGGCAGTCCGCTCGACCTCGGCCAGCTGATAGAACGCCGACGGGGTCTGATTGAGCACCGTCACCCGCTCACGAGCCAGCAACTCCAGGAAAAGCTCGGGCGAACGTGACACGAAGTAGTCCACGACAACCACCGTGCCGCCGTACACCAGCGCACCCCACAATTCCCACACCGAGAAGTCGAAGGCGCTCGAATGGAACAGCGTCCACACGTCCTGCGGGCCGAAACCGAACTCGGCATCGGTGTTCGCGAACAGCCGCGCCACATTCCGGTGCGCCACGACAACGCCCTTCGGGCGGCCGGTCGAGCCGGAGGTGTATATCACGTAAGCCGTGTTCGACGCATGCAGCGGCGCGATCCGATCGCGGTCGGTGATGGGACTCTCGTCGGTCTCCGCATCGAGGTCGGCCATCGACACAACCGTCACCCCATCGGGCAGCTCCACCTCCACGCTGTTGTCGACGACCACACCGGCAGGCGCCGAATTCGAGAGCACATACGCGATCCGATCCGCGGGGTAGGACGGATCGATCGGCACGTATCCCGCACCCGACTTCACCACCGCCAGCAGTGCCACGACCAGATCCAACGATCGCGGCAGGATCACCGCGACCAACTGTCCCGGCCCGGCACCCTGCGCGATCAACGTGCGCGCCAGACGGTTCGCCCGCCGATCGAGCTCGGCGTAGGTGAGCGCGTCGTCGCCGAACTTCACCGCGGTATGGTCGCCGCGCCGGGCAACCATGGCATCGACCAGATCCGGCAGCGTCACGCCGCGATCCGCGAAAAGCCCTGTGCCGCCGTCGATTCCCGACGACACCCAGCGCTGTGTGACATCGGTCCGTTCGACCTCGCCGAGCAGATCGATGTCACCCACCGGGACCTGCGGATCGGCCGCCACCCGCCGCAGGATCCACAGCAGGCGCTCGGACAACGTCGCCACCGTCGCCGCGTCGAACAAATCGATGGCGTAGTTCCACGACATCGCCAGGCCACCGTCCGTGGGATCGGCGACGGCCAACTGCAGATCGAACTTCGCGGTGCCCGGATCGAAATCGACCGCGGCGATCTCCAAGCCCGGCAGCGTCATCCGGGTGGTACCGCCGGCATCGGTGGCCTCGAAGGACAGCGCCACCTGGAACAACGGGTGATGCGCCTGCGAACGCTCCGGACTGAGCACCTCGACCAGCCGCTCGAACGGGACATCGGCATGGGCGAACGCGGCCAGATCGGTGTCCTTGGTCTCCGCCAGCAGGGCCGTGAACGGCGCGCTCGGATCCAGCTCCGTCCGCAGCACCAGGGTGTTGACGAACATGCCGATCAGGTTGTCCAGCTCGGCCTCGCCGCGTCCGGCCACCGGAGTGCCGATCGCAAAATCGCGACTACCGGACAATCGGCCGACCAGCACGGCCAGCGCCGCGTGCACCACCATGAACATGCTGGCGCCGTGCGCACGGGCCAGCTCCGTCAGCTGCTGTTGCAGCGCGGCGTCGACCGGGAACGGATACACAGCGCCCCGGTTGGAGGCCGCGGCCGGACGGGGACGGTCGGTGGGCAGGTCGATCCGCCCTGGCAGTCCGGCCAGCGTCGCCGTCCAGTATGCGGTCTGCTTGGCGATCAGCGACTCCGGATCGTCCTCGGCACCGAGCGTTTCGCGCTGCCACAGCGAGTAATCGGCATACTGCACCGGCAGCGGCGCCCAGCCCGGCACCTCCTCGCGCGAGCGGGCGACGTAGGCGACCATCACGTCCTGAGCCAGGGGCCGCATGGACCACCCGTCGCCGCTGATGTGATGCACGACGACCACCAGGACGTGGTCGTCCGGCGTGACGCGCAACAGCTCGGCGCGCACCGGCACACCGCTGGTGACATCGAATCCGGTCAGCACCGCGTCCGCGATGCGGGCGTGCAGGTCCGCCTCGGTGACCGCGATCGGTTCCAGTGCCGGGGTCGCCTCGGCGACCGGCAGGATCACCTGCACACCCTGACCGTCGGCGGTCTCGGGGTAGTAGGTGCGCAGCACCTCGTGCCGAGCGATCACGTCACGCACGGCCTGTTGCAGCGCGACGACATCCAGGTCGCCGGTCAACCGAATCGCCAGCGGCAGATTGTTGACCGCGCTTGCCATGTCGAACCGGTTGAGGAACCACATGCGCTGCTGCGCCAGCGACAACGGGATCTGCTCCGGTCGCGGACCGGCCACCAATGCCCGGCGACCACCGGCCCCGACGTGCGTCGAGAGCCGTGCGGCCAGCGCACCCACCGTCGGTACCTCGAACAGCGTGCGCACCGGAATCCGGGTGTCCAGCGCCGCCCCTAGCCGGGCGGCGACCTGAGTGGCGATCAACGAGTTGCCGCCGAGTTCGAAGAAGTCGTCGTCCAGACCGACTTCCGTTCCGTCCCCGCGGATTCCGAGAACATCCGCGAACGTGCCGGCCACGATCTCCTCGATGGGCGTGACCGGCCTGCGGTACACCCGTGCTTCCACCACCGGAGCGGGCAGGGCCTTCCGGTCGAGCTTCCCGGAAGCGTTGAGCGGGAACGCATTCAGGATCACGAAGGCCGACGGGACCATGTAGGCAGGCAGCGAGCGCGCCAATTCCGCACGCACCGTGTCGATGTCGATGCCACGACCGGCGGCCGCGATGAGGTAGCCGACCAGCTGATCACCGAATCGGTCGTCGGAGCGCACGATCACGACGGACTGTGCGACCGGTTCCAGCGCGGTGAGCGCGGCTTCGATCTCGCCGAGCTCGATCCGCAGACCGCGCAGCTTCACTTGGAAGTCGGTGCGGCCCAGGTATTCCAGCTCGCCCGCATTACCCGTGCTGGCAGGCACCCATCGCACCAGGTCGCCGGTGCGGTACATCCGTTCGTCCGGCGTGAAGGGATTGGCCACGAACCGTTCCGCGCTCAGATCCGGTCGCTCCACATAGCCGCGCGCCAACTGCGCACCGGCCAGGTAGAGCTCACCGGCCACCCCGACCGGCACCGGATGCAGCCGGGCGTCGAGCACATACACCTGGGTGTTGGACACCGGCACACCGATCGGCACCGAGACGGTGTCGGCATCGATCACCTCGTGATAGGTGACGTCGACCGCGGCCTCGGTCGGGCCGTACAGGTTGTGCAGCCGGGCCCCGGTCAGTTCCCGAAGCCGCTGTGCGGTCGCCGCGGGCAGCGCCTCACCGGAGGCAAACACCTGCCGCAGCGAGGTGCAGTGCTCACCCACCCCGTCGGCTCCGCCTGCTGCCATCCCCGAGCGCGCCGCAGCGAGTTCGGCCACGAACACCGACATCATGGCAGGCACGAAGTGTACGGTCGTGACCTGCTCGCTGCCGATCACCTCGGCCAGGTAGGCCGGGTCGCGGTGCCCGTCCGGCCTGGCGACCACCAGGCGCGCACCGATCTGCAAGGGCCAGAAGAACTCCCAAACCGACACGTCGAAGGTCGCCGGCGTCTTCTGCAGCACCACATCCGCGGCGGTGAGACCGTAGGCGGCCTGCATCCAGACCAGACGGTTCACGATTGCCGCATGCGACACCGCAACGCCCTTCGGCCGACCCGTCGAACCCGATGTGAAGATCACATATGCCGTATTCGAAGGCCGCACCGGCACAATACGATCCGCATCGGTGACAGGCGCCGCCGAGTACCCGGACAAGTCGAGCAGATCGATCCGCACCTGCGCGGTGTCGATCGGCAGGTCGTCGCCGCTGGTGAGCACGCACGCCGGGTCGGCCGTGGCGAGGAGGTAGGCGGTGCGCTCGGCCGGGTGATCCGGGTCGAGCGGCAGGTAGCCGCCGCCCGCCGCCAACGCCGCGTACATGCCGACCACCAGGTCGATCGAACGCCGCATACCGAGCGCGATCAGCGATTCCGCCCCGACACCATGCTCGACCAGCCACCGGGCCAGCTTCCGGACGCGGTCGGCGAGCTCGGCGTAGGACAGACTTGTCCCCTCGAACGTGACCGCGGTGGCATTCGGGGTCGCGGCGACTTGCGCCTCGAACAGCGAAATCAGCGTCCCCGCAGCATCGCCCGCCGACACCGCGATCGGGTAGTGGGTGTCGTTCCAGTCCTGCAACAGCACCGCACGCTCGGTGACATCGAGCAGCGGCAGATCTCCGACCGGCTGGTCCGGCGTGGCGGCGATCGCCTTCATCATCCGGGTGAACCGATGTGCGACGTCCGCAACGGTCCTGGCGTCGAACAGGTCAGTGGCGTAGATGAATTCGGCGCTGATCCCGCCCGCCGGGCCGCCCGGCTGTTCGGCAAGCACCAACTGTAGATCGAACTTCGCGGTGTCGCTCGGCAGATCGACGGCACTGACGGTCAGTTCCGGCAGTTCGAGCACGGTCTGACCGGTGTTCTGCCACGCCAGCATCACCTGGAACAGCGGGTTGCGCGCCTGCGAGCGGGCGGGGTTGAGGATCTCCACCAGCCGCTCGAACGGCAGGTCGGCGTGCCCGAACGCGGCGATATCGGTGGCCCGCACCGCCCGCAGCAGCTCGCGGAACGTGACACCACCTTCGACCTCGGTCCGCAACACCAGGGTGTTGACGAACATGCCGACCAGATCGTCGAGCGCCCGCTCACCACGACCGGCGATCGGCGTGCCGATCGCGATGTCGGACTCGCCGCTCAACCGTGCCAGCAGCGCCGCCAGCGCGGCGTGGACAACCATGAACAAGGTCGTGCCCTGAGCCTGCGCCAGCTCGGCCAGCCCTGCGTGGGTGTCGGAGTCTATCTCGAAGCGGAACCGCGCGCCGCGTCCGGACGCGACCGCGGGACGGGGTCGGTCCGACGGCAGATCCAGCTGCTCGGGCAGCCCGGCCAGCGCCTGTCGCCAGAACAAGATCTGCTCGGCGATCGCCGATTCCGGATCGTCCTCACGGCCGAGCACCTGACGCTGCCATAGCGCGAAGTCGGCGTACTGCACCGCCAGCGGCGCCCAGGCGGGCTCGCCGCCGTCGACGCGTGCGGCGTAGGCCGTCATCACGTCCCTGGTCAGCGGGCCCATCGAGAAACCGTCGGCGCCGATGTGGTGCACCACCAGGACCAGCACGTGCTCGGTGGGGCTGATCTCGAACAGCAGACCCCGTAACGGCACCTCGGCGGTGACGTCGAAGCCGCGCAGCACCAGCTCCGAAAGCCGCTGCGGCAGTTCGGCCTCGGTGACCTCCACCGGGGACAGGTCGGGGATGACCTTGCCGGTCGGCACGATCTCCTGATACGCCGTGCCGTCCACCTCGGGGTAGCGGGTGCGCAGCGACTCGTGGCGGGCCAGCACGTCGGCCACCGCAATTTGCAGCGCCTGCCGGTCCAGCAGGCCCGACAGCCGCACGGCCACCGGGATGTTGTCCACCGCCGATTCGGGATCGAACCGGTTGAGGAACCACATGCGCTGCTGCGCCAGGGACAGCGGCACCCTCTCCGGCCGCTGCTGCGGCACCAGCGCCTGCCGTGCGCCGGTACCGATTCCGGACCCGGCGCGAGCGGCCAGCGCGGTCACGGTGGAGGCCTCGAACAGCTCCCTGACCCCGACCTGCGTGTCCAACGCCGCCGACAGACGGGCAGCCACTCGGGTGGCGATCAATGAGTTGCCGCCCAAGGCGAAGAAATCATCGTCCAAGCCCACCCGATCCACACCGAGCACCTCGGCGAAGACACCCGCCACGATCTCCTCAGCAGCGGTCACCGGCGCCCGGAAGGCCGCAGCCTCGAGCACCGGCGCAGGCAACGCTTTACGATCCAGCTTGCCGTTGACGGTCAGCGGCAACGCCGCAAGCACCATCAGCACCGACGGCACCATGTAGGGCGGCAACGTGCCCGAAAGTCGCGCCCGCAGCTGCTCGGTATCGACCTCACCGTCGACCGGGACCACGTATCCGACCAGCTGATCACTCAACCGGTTGTCCGAGCGGACCACGACCGCCGCCTGAGCGACCTCCTCCAGCGCGAGCAACGCGGCCTCGATCTCACCGAGCTCGATGCGGAAACCGCGGAGCTTCACCTGATCGTCGGCGCGGCCGAGGTGTTCCAGCTCACCTTGCTCGTTCCAGCGCGCCAGGTCGCCGGAACGATATAGCCTGCTGCCCGGTCCGCCATACGGGTTCGCGACGAACCGCGCCGTCGTCAGATCCGGGCGCCCGAGATAACCATCAGCCAATTGCGGTCCGGCCACATACATTTCACCCGGCACACCCACCGGCACCGGATTCAAACGCGTATCGAGCACATAGACCGACAGGCCTGCGATGGCCCGACCGATCACCGAACCCGTCGCCGCAGCAACTGTTTCGACATCGAGCACTCGATGCGTCACATGCACCGTCGTCTCGGTGATGCCATACATGTTCACCAGCCGCGGTCCGGCCGACCCGGCCGACCCGTCACCGTGGCGCGCCATCCAGTCATTGAGGCGACCCAAGTCGAGTGCCTCACCACCGAACACCACATACCGCAGCGCCAAAGGCGACGAAACACCAGCGTTGCGATCGACCTCGGCCAGCTGATAGAACGCCGACGGGGTCTGGTTGAGCACGGTCACCCGCTCGCGGCGCAGCAGCTCGAGGAACTGCTCGGGCGAACGCGACACGAAGTAGTCGACAACCACCACCGTGCCGCCGTAGAGCAGTGCACCCCACAGCTCCCACACCGAGAAGTCGAACGCACTCGAGTGGAACAACGTCCACACATCCTGCGGGCCGAAACCGAACTCACGATCGGTGTTCGCGAACAGCCGCACCGCATTCCGGTGCGCCACGACCACACCCTTCGGGCGGCCGGTCGAACCGGAGGTGTAGATCACGTAGGCAGTGTTGGACGCACGCAACGGCGCGATCCGATCACTATCGGTGATCGGCCCCTCACCGACATCCATCAGATCGCCGGTCTGCACACCGAAGCCGTCCATCGACACGACCGCCATGCCGTCGAGCAGCTCGGCATCCACGCTGCCGTCGACGATCACGCCCGCCGGGGCGGCGTCCGACAGCACGTAGGCAATGCGATCCGCGGGGTAGGTCGGATCGATCGGCACGTACCCGGCGCCGGACTTGATCACCGCCAGCAGTGCCACCACCAGATCCAACGACCGCGGCAGGATCACTGCGACCAACTGCCCCGGCCCAGCACCCTCAGCAATCAGCTTGCGCGCCAACCGATTCGCACGCCGATCCAACTCGATATAAGTCAGTTCGTCGTCACCGAACCGCACCGCGACCCGGTCGCCATGCGCCACCACCATCGCATCAACCAACGACGACAGGTCAGTAGTCGGATCAGCGAACAGCCCGACGCCGCCGTCACTTCCCGACGACACCCAGCGTTCCAGCACATTCGAACGCTCGGTCTCGCCGAGTAGATCGATGTCACCGACGGGTGCGGCGGGTGCGGCGACGAGTGCGGACAACACTCGGACCAGTCGATCGGCGATACGAGCGACGCTGTCCGCATCGAACAGGTCACTCAGGTAGCCGGCACGAATACGCAAGCGCGAATCCAGCTGTGCAATCAGCGTCAGCGGATAGTGGGTGGCGTCGGCGACATCCAGACCGGCGACCGCCATCCCGTCGATATCGGCGGCCTGCGCCCGGATCCCTTCGGCGTCAACCGGATACGACTCGAACACCATCAGCGTGTCGAACAGGCCACCGAGACCGGTTGCGGACTGAACATCGGCCAATCCGATGTGATGGTGATCCAGCAGATCGGCCTGCTCACCCTGGATGCGGGTGAGCAGCGCACGCGGCGACTCCGCCGGGTCGAATGCCACCCGCACCGGCACGGTGTTGATGAACAGGCCGACCATGTTCTCCACACCGTTCAGCTCGGCCGGGCGGCCGGACACGGTGGTGCCGAACAGGACGTCGTCCTGGCCGGTCGAACGCCCGAGCACCAGACCCCATGCCGCCTGCAACACCGTGTTCACGGTGACACCCAGCTCCGCGGCCAGCGCGACGATACCCGCGGTCGCGGTCTCGTCCAGCTCGAATCGGTATTCGCCGGACAACGTGGTGATCTCGCGCCCGGTTTGCGGACGGGCCAGCAGGGTCGGCTCCGAAACACCTTGCAGCGCACGGGTCCACGCGGCCAGCGACGCCGAGTTGTCCTGCTGCGCCACCCAGTCCAGGAAGTACCGGTAGGACCGGACCGGCGGCAGCCCGGCGGGGTCGGCGTTGGTGGCGTACAGCACCAGCAGATCCCGCATGAGCAACGGCATCGACCAGCCATCGAGCAGGATGTGATGGTTCGTCACCACCAGCGACCACTCTTGCTCGCCGACCTGGATCAGCGTGAACCGGATCAACGGCGGCGCGGTCAGATCGAACCGCTGAATGCGATCGGCCTCGATCAAGTCACTCGCGTCACCGGTCGACCGGTGGTCCCGCTCGACCCACGCCACCTCGACACCGTCGAGGACCAGTTGCACGGGGTTGCCGTGTGCATCGGTGACAAACGCGGTGCGCAGGTTCTCGTACCGGTCCACCAGAGCCTGTGCCGCCGACCGCAGCCGGACCGCGGACACCCGCCCGGTCAATGTCAGCACCGTCTGCGATGTGTACACATCCACCGAGGTCGCCGCCAGTTGCGCGTGGAACAGCAGACCGGCCTGCAGCGGCGACAACGGCCACACATCGGTGAGCGCCGGGAAGTGCCGCTCCCAGCCGTCGATATCGGTCTGTGTGCTGCGCACGAGCGGGAAGTCGGACGGCGTGTAACCGCCCGCTTCCACCGTATCCGCATGCCGCGCAACCGATTCCAGCGCACGCACCCACAGCCCGGCGAATTCACGCACTCGGTCGGCGTCGAGCAGTGTTGCCGGATAAGCGATCCGGGCACCCAATCGGTCATCGGCCACAGCCGCGTTGATGTCCAACGGCGCCATCGCCGGCAGATCCGCATCAGCGGCGCCGGCCAACCCCGCGAGTTCGGGTGCGGGGAGCCAACCGAAACCACGCAACGCCTCCGGCGCCGCACTGTCGGCGAACCGGCCCAGGTAGTTGAAACTGATCTGCCCCGGCATCCGGTCCGGCAACGACCCGGCGGTATCCGCGTTCAGGTAACGCAACAGCCCGTAGCCGATGCCCTTGTCGGGCACGGCCAGCAACTGCTCCTTCACCGTCTTGATGGCACGGCCCATCTCCGCACCGCCCGCCAGCGCGGCATCGATGTCGATGCCCGCCAGATCGAACCGCACCGGGAAGATCGCGGTGAACCAGCCCACCGTGCGCGACAGATCGGCGCCGGGCACGACCGCCTCTTCACGCCCGTGGCCCTCGAGGCGGATCAGCGCGGAATCGTCCCGGATACCGAGCTGTGCACGCCACGACGCGAGGGCCAACGCCAAAGCAGTCAGCAAACCGTCGTTCACGCCGCCGTGGAACAGCGCCGGAACCGTGGTCAACAGGGACTGGGTGACCTCTGCCGACACCTCGACCCGAATGGTGTCGACCACGTCGGTCACGTCGACGGCCGGGTCGAACGCACGCGCGGACAACAACGGGTCGGGCCCGTCGACCACACCGCGCCAGAAGTCCAGTTCCGCCGCGCGGCCGGCAGCCGCCCGCTCCAGTGCGTGTGCCCACGTGCGCATGCTCGTGCCCGGCGCTTCCAGTTGCGGGCTCTGCCCGGCTGTCAGCTGTCCCCACGCCGCGACGAAGTCCGGCACCAGGATCCGCCAGGACACGCCGTCCACCACCAGGTGATGCGCGACCACGATCAGGTACCCGGCCCGATCCGCGACACCGGCTTCAGTGACAGGTTCCAGCCACACGAACCGGATCACCACGCCCGCTTCCGGATCCAGTCGATCCAGGGTGGCATCCAATGCCGCCGAAGCGATCTCGACCAGCTCGGCGTCGGACGCAGCGGCGTCGAATTCGGTGTGGTCGATCAGCGCGTCCACATCGACCATGCCGGGCGCGGCGGTCTCGACGCTCCACTCCGCATCCGCGTGCCTGCCCAACCGCCCTCGCAGCATGTCGTGCCGATCGATCACGGCCGCGACAGTCGCGCCGATCCCCGCCCGGTCGATACCGGCCGGAAGTCCCAGCGCCACCGCCTGATGGAAGCGGCGGAAGGAACCGGGGCGCGCCACCATGAAGCGCTCCACCGGGGTCAGCGGCCTCGCACCCACCCCACCGCCGGGCAGCTCCGGCAGTACCGGCGCCGAGTCCGACTGTGCCGCTGCGGTTTCCGCGACGACAGCCAACCCGGCGACGGTGCGCTGTTCGAATACGTCGCGCGCGGAGAACACCACACCGCGCGCCTTCGCGCGGGACACCAGCTGGATCGACACGATCGAATCACCGCCGAGAGCAAAGAACGAGTCGTCGACACCGACCCGCTCCACACCAAGGACCTCGGCAAACAGTTCGGCGATGAGGTGCTCGATCGGATTGCGCGGCGCACGGAAGGCCACCTCCGTGGTGAACACCGGCTCCGGCAACGCGCGACGATCCAGCTTGCCGTTGGCATTCAACGGCAACTCCGCCAGCACCATGATCACCGACGGCACCATGTGCGACTGCAGACGACCCGCCAGATACGCACGCAATGCGGCCGCATCCACGGGCGCGGGCGAGCCCGCCTGCTGGGTAGCGGGGACGACGTAGCCGACGAGTTGGTCGGTACTGGCTTGCGAGCTGACCACGACGACGGCCTGTGCCACCGATTCGTGTGCGGTGAGCGCGGACTCGATCTCACCGAGCTCGATCCGCATACCGCGCAGCTTCACCTGGAAATCGGTACGACCCAAGTAGGTAATCGAGCCGTCGGGACCGCGGCGCACCAGATCACCGGTGCGATACATGCGCGCTCCGTCCTCACCGAACGGCGCGGCCACGAATCGGTCCGCAGTCAGATCAGGGCGCCCCAGATAGCCTCGAGCGAGCTGATCACCCGCCAGATACAGCTCACCCGCCACCCCTGCGGGCACCGGATTGAACCGTGCGTCGAGCACGTACGCTTGCGCGTTCCACACCGGCTTGCCGATCGGGACGGCGCCTGGCACCGAGCCCGCCGGCGCATGCGTGGCATGCACAGTGAACTCCGTCGGCCCGTACAGGTTGAACAACTCGGCCGAGCTGATGCGGCGGAACGCGGCCACGGTGTCGGAAGTGAACGCCTCACCAGCCACCAGCACCGCACGCAACGACGACAACGCCGCACCCTCGACCGCACCGGCGAACACCGCCAGCATCGACGGCACGAAGGACGTCATCGTGACGCTTTCCTCTGCGATCACCGTGGCCAGATACTGCGGATCACGATGGCCGTCCGGCGCGGCAACCACCACGCGGCCACCAACAGTCAACGGGCCGAACAGCTCCCACACCGACACGTCGAAGGTCACCGGTGTCTTGAACAGCACCACATCCTCGACGTCGATGCCGTACTCGCCGGTGATCCAACGAATCTGGTTCACCACCGCCGAATGCGGCACCAGCACACCCTTCGGGCGGCCCGTCGACCCCGAGGTGAAGATCGCGTAAGCGGGGTGTTCCGGTCGCAAAGGAGCACGCCGATCGGCATCGGTCAGCGGCGCATCCGGGTACGACGACAAGTCCAGCGCGTCCACCACCAGAGTGGACCGTCCGGGCGCGAGGTCAGCGCCGACCTCCGAGGTGGTCAGCACACACACCGGGTCCGCCGCGTCCAGAACGTAGGCGATCCGTTCGGCGGGCTGCTCCAGGTCGAGCGGCACGTAGCCGCCGCCCGTCTCGACGATGGCGTAGATCGCTACCAGTAGGTCCAGCGACCGGGGAATACCCACTGCGACAAGGATTTCCGGGCCCACACCCGCCTCGACCAGACGATGCGCCAAACGGTGCACCCTGCGTGCGAAGTCGGCGTAGGTCAAAACCTGACCCGCCTCCGAATCGACCACGGCGACCGCATCCGGGGTCCGTCCCACCTGATCGGCGAACAATTCCACGAGTGTGGCGCCCTGACCCAGCTCACGCCAGGTCTCGTTCCATCCCCGCAGCTCCCGCGCCGTCTCGGCGGCATCGAGCAGTGGAATATCACCGACCACGACCTCGGCATCGGCGGCGACGGCCGCCAGCACCCGAGTCCATTGCCGCACAATCGCCGCGGCAGTGGACTCGTCGAACAGTTCGGTGGCGTAGGTCAAGGTCACAGCCATACCGGCCGACCGGGAAGCGGCGACCGAGTCGGTGGCGGCCGGGATTTCCGACAAGGTGAACTGCAGGTCGAAGCGCGCGGTGGAGGTGTCCACCTCCAGCTCCGATACGGCCAGCCCCGGCAGCTCCAGAGTGGCGCGGTCCAGATTCTGGAACGCCAGCATCACCTGGAACAGCGGGTTGCGCGCCTGCGACCGCTCCGGCGCCAGCAGCTCCACCAGCCGCTCGAACGGCACATCGGCGTGGCCGAACGCCTCGAGATCGTGGTGCCGTGCTCGCGCCAGCAGCGTGGTGAACGACTCGGCGAGGTCGAGGCCGGTGCGCAGCACCAGGGTGTTGACGAACATGCCGACCAGGTCGTCCAGCGCGGCCTCACCACGCCCAGCGATCGGAGTGCCGACGGTGACATCGTCGGTACCAGCAAGACGGCCGAGCAGCACCACCAGGGCGGCGTGCGTCACCATGAACAGCGAAACACCCTGTGCACGTGCGACATCTTCGAGTGCGGCGATCAGTTCGGCCGGCAACGTGGCCACCACGGTCGCACCGCGATACGAGGCGATCGCGGGCCGCGGCCGGTCGGTCGGCAACGTCAGTTCCTCGGGGCTGCCCGCCATGGTCTGCTGCCAGTAGGCGACCTGCCGGGCCAGCAGCGACTCCGGATCGTCCTCGGCGCCGAGCACCTCCCGCTGCCACACTGCGAAATCCGCATACTGCACCGGCAGCGGCGCCCAGCCCGGCGCCGCGCCCTGGGTGCGGGCGATGTAGGCGGCCATCACGTCCCGCGCCAGCGGGCTCATCGAGAAACCGTCGGCGGCAATGTGGTGCACCACCACGACCAGCACATGCTCGTCGGCCTGTACCTGGAACAACCGGGCCCGCAGCGGCACCCGCTCGGCCACGTCGAAACCGGTGACGACGAAGTCGGTAACAGCGGCCAACAGCTCGTCATCCGATACCGGATAGGCGCGCAGCTCCAGTGCGAGCTGCTCGGCCGGGACCACGACCTGCATCGGGGTGCCGCCATGCTCGGGGTAGCGGGTGCGCAGCGACTCGTGCCGGGACACCACGTCGAACAACGCCAATTTCAGTGCGGCGGTGTCGAGGTCACCGGTCAACCGAATACCAAGTGGCAGATTGTAGGCCGACGACGACTTGTCGAACTGATTAAGGAACCACATCCGCTGCTGCGCAAACGACAACGGCACCAACTCACCCGCCAACCGGGACCGCGCCACCAACCGCGAACGCGCGCCCTGACCGGTATGCGACTCCAACCGCACAGCCAACGCCGCCACCGTCGAAGCATCGAACAACACCCGCACCGGCACATCCGCATCCAGCGCCACACCGAGACGCGCGGTCGCCTGCGTCGCGATGAGCGAGTTGCCACCGAGAGCGAAGAAATCGTCGTCGAGACCCACCCGGTCGACACCCAGCAGGTCGGCGAAGACACCCGCCACGATCTCCTGCACCGATGTCACCGGCGCACGGAACCCACGCACCTCGAACACCGGCTGTGGCAACGCCTTCCGGTCCAACTTGCCCGAGGCGTTGACGGGAAACGCGTCCAGTACCACGAAGGCCGCCGGGACCATGTAACCCGGCAGCTGCGCTGTCAGCGTCACGCGCAGCGCGTCGGTGTCGATCCCCGTGTCCGCGGCGACCAGGTAGGCGACCAGTTGAGCGCCGGTGCGCTCGTCATCACGCACCACCACGACGGACTGCGCCACCGACTCCTGCGCGGTGAGCGCGGACTCGATATCGCCCAGCTCGATGCGCAGACCGCGCACCTTCACCTGGAAATCGGTACGCCCCAGGTACTCCAGCTCATCGGCGGCATCGGATTCACCGCTCGCCGAGGTAGTCCAGCGCACCAGGTCACCGGTGCGATACATCCGCTCACCGTCGGTAAACGGGTTCGCCACGAACCGATCCGCGGTCAGTTCCGCCTGCCGCACGTAGCCGCGCGCCAGCTGCGCACCAGCCAGATACAACTCACCGGACACCCCCGGCGCGACCGGGTGCAGACGCGCATCCAGCACGTATACCTGGGTGTTGAACACCGGCAGACCGATGGGCACCGACACCGTGTCGGTATCGACAACCTCATGGAAGGTCACGTCGACGGCAGCCTCGGTCGGACCATACAAGTTGTGCAACGAAGCACCGGTCAACTCCCGCAGCCGCTGCGCGGTCGGCACCGGCAACGCCTCACCGGACGCGAAGACATTCCGCAGACCGACACATTCACCGACCCGGGGATCGGCCACGAATACCGCCAGCATCGACGGCACGAAATGCACCGTCGTGACGCCCTCGTCCAAGATCAGCTGCGCCAGGTAGGCCGGATCACGATGCCCGTCCGGTTTGGCCACCACCAGCCGCGCACCGACCTGCAAAGGCCAGAAGAACTCCCACACCGAGACGTCGAACGTGGCAGGCGTCTTCTGCAACACCACATCATCGGCCCTCAGGCCGTACTGGGCGTGCATCCACACCAGCCGATTCACGATCGCCGCGTGCGACACCGCCACGCCCTTCGGGCGGCCCGTCGAACCCGACGTGTAAATGACATAGGCCGTGTTGTCCGGCCGCAACGGCGCCAACCGATCCGCATCCGTCACCGGAACATCGGAGAAATCAGACACATCAAGGGTGTCGATCTCCACCCGACGCACCGTCTCCGGCAACTCCAGTCCATCAACGGACGTGGTCAGCACACACACCGGTCGCGCGGTATCGAGAATGTGGGCGATGCGCTCGGCCGGATGATCCGGATCGACCGGCACATAAGCGCCACCAGAGGCGACCACCGCGTACATACCGACAACCAGCTCGACAGAACGCCGCATCCCAAGCGCGACAAGCGATTCCGGCCCCACACCCGATGCGATCAACCACCGCGCGAGCCGCGACACCCGGCCCGCGAACTCGCCATAGGACAGACTCGTCCCCTCGAAGGTCACCGCGACCGCGTCCGGGGTCCGCTCCACCTGCGCCTCGAACAACGACATCAGGGTCGCGGGATCGATCGGGTACTCGGTGGCGTTCCACCGATGCAGCACCAGCGACCGTTCCTCGTCACCGAGCACATCGATATCCCCGACCGCGACCTCGGCGTCGGCGACCACGGCCGCCAACACCCGATCCAACCGCCGGGCGAAATCGGCAATCGTGGACCGGTCGAAAAGATCCGCCGAGTACGAGAACGCCGCCGACATCCCAGCGGGTTCACCCGCAGCGTCCGACACCTCCTGCACCATCAACTGCAGATCGAACTTCGCCAGGCCGGGATCGTAATCGACACCCCGCACCGCCAGCCCTGGCAGCTCCAGGCTGGTCTGCTGGAGGTTCTGGAATGACAGCATCACCTGGAACAGAGGATGCCTGGCCTGCGAGCGAGCCGGGTTGAGCACATCCACCAAACGCTCGAACGGCACGTCAGCGTGCGCGAACGCCTGCAGATCGGTATCACGGACCTCGGCGAGCAGATCGGCGACAGTGTGCTCGCCACGAACCCGGGTGCGCAGCACCAGAGTATTGACGAACATGCCGACCAGATCGTCCAACGCGGCCTCGCCACGCCCGGCCACCGGAGTACCGATCGCAATGTCATCGGTACCCGACAACCGCGCCAACAACACCGCCAACGCACTATGCATGACCATGAACAGCGACGCATTGTGCTCACGGCCGATCGCGACCAGCCGACGCTGAGTCTCGGCGGAGATCACGAACGGATAGCTGCCGCCACGATAACTGGCCACCGGCGGCCGCGGGCGATCCGACGGCAACGCCAGCTCATCGGGCAACTCCGCCAATTGGCCGGTCCAGTGACGAATCTGCTTG
This sequence comes from Nocardia sp. NBC_01009, assembly GCF_045208035.1. Classification (NCBI taxonomy): domain Bacteria; kingdom Bacillati; phylum Actinomycetota; class Actinomycetes; order Mycobacteriales; family Nocardiaceae; genus Nocardia; species Nocardia sp. NBC_01009. The sequence goes on from NZ_CP108695.1 coordinate 8,602,442, forward strand.
GAGATCAACGACTCCGGATCATCCTCCGAACCCAGCACCTCACGCTGCCACAGCGCGTAATCGGCGTACTGCACCGCCAGCGGTTGCCAGCCGGGTTCGCCGCCGCCGATGCGCGCGGTGTAGGCGACCATCACGTCCCGGGTCAGCGGTCCCATCGAGAAACCATCGGCGGAAATGTGGTGCGCCACCAGAGCCAGCACGTGCTCAGTGGGGCTGATCTCGAACAGCTGGACCCGCAACGGCACCTCGGCGGCGACGTCGAAGCGGGACAGCACCATCTCCGTAAGGCGGTGCGGCAGTTCGCTTTCGGCGGTGACGGTCGGAGTCAGATCGAGGAGGTCCCGACCGAAGGGCACGACCTCCTGATAGGGCTGCCCGTCCACCTCGGGGTAGCGGGTTCGTAGTGATTCGTGTCGGTCGATCACATCGATAACAGCGATCTGTAGTGCAGCCACATCCAGTTCACCGGACAGACGGATCGCGATCGGAATGTTGTTGACCGCAGACTCAGTGGCATCAGCACTACCCGCAGAGAACCGGTTGAGGAACCACATCCGCTGCTGCGCCAACGACAACGGCACCCGCTCGGGCCGCTCCCGCGCCGCCAACTCCTGCCACGCCCCGACACCAGCATGCGACTCGACCCGCGCTGCCAACGCCGCCACCGTCGACGCCTCGAACAACATCCGCACCGGCACCCGGGTATCGAGCGCAGTACCCAACCGCGACGCCACCTGCGTAGCAATCAGCGAATTACCACCCAGAATGAAGAAATCATCATCGGCACCGACCCGCTCCACACCGAGCACCTCACCGAACACCCGCGCCACGATCTCCTCGATCGGCGTCGACGGCGCCCGGAACTCCCGCACCTCGAACACCGGCACCGGCAAAGCCCGACGATCCAGTTTTCCGGTGGGAGTCAACGGAACCTGATCGATCACGATGATCGACGACGGCACCATGTAGCTGGGCAACCGTCGCTTCAGATCCCCGGTCAACTCCGCAACATCAACCGAATACCCCGGCACAACAACCACATACGACACCAGCACCGTCACACCCGCGGTACCGGTATGCCCCACCGTGACAGCGAAATCGACACTGGGATCGGCGGTCAACGCCGCATCGATCTCCCCCAGCTCGATACGGAAACCACGCACCTTCACCTGGAAGTCGGAACGACCCACATACTCGACCGCACCACCGGCAGTCCAACGCACCACGTCACCGGTGCGATACATCCGCTCACCATCGGCAAACGGGTTGGCCACGAACCGATCAGCTGTCAAACCGGATCGGTCGAGATAACCGCGCGCCAGCTGGATACCCGACACATACAGCTCACCCGCGACACCGACCGGCACCGGCTGCAACCGCGAATCCAGCACCAATGCCCGCATGCCTCGGATCGCGGAACCCACAGTCACCCGATCACCCGGGGACAACGCAGCACTGATATTGGAAGCGACGGTCGCCTCGGTCGGACCGTAGGCGTTGAAGAACTGCCGCCCACCCGCCGCGAACTTCGTGATCAGATCAGCCGAAACCGCCTCACCACCGGCGATCACCACCCGCACACCAGCCAACGCCGCCGGATCCATCGACGCGAGCACAGAGGGGGTCAACATCGCATGGGTGACCTGCTCGGCACGGATCAACTCGGCAAGCTCCGCACCGCCATACATCCCCGGCGGCACCACTACCAACGCGCCGCCGCCACCCACGGCGAGCAAGAACTCCAGAATCGAGGCATCGAAACTCGGGGATGCGAAATGCAGTGCCCGAGTAGAACTATCGAGCCCATACCGCTCGTTCTGCTCGGCACGGAAATTCGCCAAACCGGCATGGGTCACCACCACACCCTTCGGGCGACCCGTCGTGCCGGAGGTGTAGATCACGTACGCGGGATGCTGCGGCACCAACGGTCGCAACCGAACCGAATCGGTCACCGCCGCATCGGAATAACCCTGCAGATCGAGCTCGTCGAGCACCAGCCAATTCACCGAATCCGGCAATTGCCCGCGCACCGACGAGACAGTGATACCTACCTGTGCGCCCGAATCGGTGAGCATGTAATCGATTCGATCGCTGGGCAGATCCGCAGCAACCGGCAAGAACGCCGCACCCGACTTCGAAATCGCCCAGGTAGCCAGATACGACAACTCCGAGCGCGGCACCGTCACCGCAACCACGTCTTCGGCCCCGACGCCGGACTCGATCAGCAACCGCGCCAAACGATTCGACCGCGCATCCAACTCGGCATAGGACAGACTTGTCCCCTCGAACACGACTGCATGCGCCTCCGGATCACCAGCAACAGCCTCGGCCAACAACTCCGGCAACGTCCGCGCAGGCTCCGCAGCCAACCCGCTACGCGCAATCAACCCCGCGCGTTCATCCACACCCAAAACATCGACAGCGCCCACTGCCACCGACTCATCGGCGGCGACAGCCTCGAGGACGCGCACCCACCGCTGCGCGATATCGGCGGCAGTCGACTCATCGAACAAATCCGTCGCGTACGTCAACTCCAGAGTCCAACCACCCCCGTCTGCTTCCAGCACGGTGAACTGCAGATCGAACTTCGCCAGCTCGACCTCGAGCTCCTCGGCGCGCGCCACCAGACCAGCCAGCTCCAGCACAGGTTTATCCAGGTTCTGTACCGACAGCACCACCTGGAACAACGGATGCCGAGCCTGCGAACGAGCCGGATTCAACACCTCCACAAGACGCTCGAACGGCACATCCGCATGCCCGAACGCCGCCAAATCCGTCTCACGAACACGACCCAAGAAATCAGTGAACGACTCACCACCATCCACCCGCGACCGCAACACCAACGTATTGACGAACATCCCGACCAGATCATCGAGCGCCTGCTCACCACGACCAGCAATCGGCGTACCAATCGCAATGTCATCAGTACCCGACAACCGCGCCAACAACACCGCCAACGCACCATGCAACACCATGAAAGCCGACGCATTATGCTTGCGCCCCAACACAATCAACCGCTGCTGAACATCAGCCGAAACATCAACCGTGACCCGACCACCACCAAAACCAGCCACCGGCGGCCGCACCCGATCCACCGGCAACACCAACTCATCCGGCAAATCCGCCAACTCAGCAGACCAATAACGAATCTGCTGGGAAATCAACGACTCCGGATCATCCTCCGAACCCAGCACCTCACGCTGCCACACCGCATAGTCGGCGTACTGCACCGGCAGCGGCGTCCAGGCGGGGGCTTCGCCGGCGGTACGCGCAGTGTAGGCAAGCATGATGTCGCGGGCCAGCGGTGCCAGGGACCAGCCGTCGGCGGCAATGTGGTGCACCACCAGGGCTAGCACGTACTCCGATGTGCTGAGCTGGAACAGCCGTACGCGCAGCGGCGCGTCGGTGCTGACATCGAAGTTTGTGGATGCCAGCGTGATCAGATGCTCGATGAGGTTGGTTTCGGTGACCGGCAGCAGGGCCAGATCCGGCACGATCCCGCTAGCCTCCAGCACAACCTGTACTGGCCCGCCGGCGCCGGTGTCGGTGTCGGGGAAGATGGTGCGCAGTGACTCGTGTCGCTCGATCACGTCACCGATGGCAGCCTGCAGGGCGGCGACGTCGAGGTCACCGGTCAACCGAATACCAAGTGGCAGATTGTAGGCCGACGACGACTTGTCGAACTGATTAAGGAACCACATCCGCTGCTGCGCAAACGACAACGGCACCAACTCACCCGCCAACCGGGACCGCGCCACCAACCGCGAACGCGCGCCCTGACCGGTATGCGACTCCAACCGCACAGCCAACGCCGCCACCGTCGAAGCATCGAACAACACCCGCACCGGCACATCCGCATCCAGCGCCACACCGAGACGCGCGGTCGCCTGCGTCGCGATGAGCGAGTTGCCACCGAGAGCGAAGAAATCGTCGTCGAGACCCACCCGGTCGACACCCAGCAGGTCGGCGAAGACACCCGCCACGATCTCCTGCACCGATGTCACCGGCGCACGGAACCCACGCACCTCGAACACCGGCTGTGGCAACGCCTTCCGGTCCAACTTGCCCGAGGCGTTGACGGGAAACGCGTCCAGTACCACGAAGGCCGCCGGGACCATGTAACCCGGCAGCTGCGCTGTCAGCGTCACGCGCAGCGCGTCGGTGTCGATCCCCGTGTCCGCGGCGACCAGGTAGGCGACCAGTTGAGCGCCGGTGCGCTCGTCATCACGCACCACCACGACGGACTGCGCCACCGACTCCTGCGCGGTGAGCGCGGACTCGATATCGCCCAGCTCGATGCGCAGACCGCGCACCTTCACCTGGAAATCGGTACGCCCCAGGTACTCCAGCTCATCGGCGGCATCGGATTCACCGCTCGCCGAGGTAGTCCAGCGCACCAGGTCACCGGTGCGATACATCCGCTCACCGTCGGTAAACGGGTTCGCCACGAACCGATCCGCGGTCAGTTCCGCCTGCCGCACGTAGCCGCGCGCCAGCTGCGCACCAGCCAGATACAACTCACCGGACACCCCCGGCGCGACCGGGTGCAGACGCGCATCCAGCACGTATACCTGGGTGTTGAACACCGGCAGACCGATGGGCACCGACACCGTGTCGGTATCGACAACCTCATGGAAGGTCACGTCGACGGCAGCCTCGGTCGGACCATACAAGTTGTGCAACGAAGCACCGGTCAACTCCCGCAGCCGCTGCGCGGTCGGCACCGGCAACGCCTCACCGGACGCGAAGACATTCCGCAGACCGACACATTCACCGACCCGGGGATCGGCCACGAATACCGCCAGCATCGACGGCACGAAATGCACCGTCGTGACGCCCTCGTCCAAGATCAGCTGCGCCAGGTAGGCCGGATCACGATGCCCGTCCGGTTTGGCCACCACCAGCCGCGCACCGACCTGCAAAGGCCAGAAGAACTCCCACACCGAGACGTCGAACGTGGCAGGCGTCTTCTGCAACACCACATCATCGGCCCTCAGGCCGTACTGGGCGTGCATCCACACCAGCCGATTCACGATCGCCGCGTGCGACACCGCCACGCCCTTCGGGCGGCCCGTCGAACCCGACGTGTAAATGACATAGGCCGTGTTGTCCGGCCGCAACGGCGCCAACCGATCCGCATCCGTCACCGGAACATCGGAGAAATCAGACACATCAAGGGTGTCGATCTCCACCCGACGCACCGTCTCCGGCAACTCCAGTCCATCAACGGACGTGGTCAGCACACACACCGGTCGCGCGGTATCGAGAATGTGGGCGATGCGCTCGGCCGGATGATCCGGATCGACCGGCACATAAGCGCCACCAGAGGCGACCACCGCGTACATACCGACAACCAGCTCGACAGAACGCCGCATCCCAAGCGCGACAAGCGATTCCGGCCCCACACCCGATGCGATCAACCACCGCGCGAGCCGCGACACCCGGCCCGCGAACTCGCCATAGGACAGACTCGTCCCCTCGAAGGTCACCGCGACCGCGTCCGGGGTCCGCTCCACCTGCGCCTCGAACAACGACATCAGGGTCGCGGGATCGATCGGGTACTCGGTGGCGTTCCACCGATGCAGCACCAGCGACCGTTCCTCGTCACCGAGCACATCGATATCCCCGACCGCGACCTCGGCGTCGGCGACCACGGCCGCCAACACCCGATCCAACCGCCGGGCGAAATCGGCAATCGTGGACCGGTCGAAAAGATCCGCCGAGTACGAGAACGCCGCCGACATCCCAGCGGGTTCACCCGCAGCGTCCGACACCTCCTGCACCATCAACTGCAGATCGAACTTCGCCAGGCCGGGATCGTAATCGACACCCCGCACCGCCAGCCCTGGCAGCTCCAGGCTGGTCTGCTGGAGGTTCTGGAATGACAGCATCACCTGGAACAGAGGATGCCTGGCCTGCGAGCGAGCCGGGTTGAGCACATCCACCAAACGCTCGAACGGCACGTCAGCGTGCGCGAACGCCTGCAGATCGGTATCACGGACCTCGGCGAGCAGATCGGCGACAGTGTGCTCGCCACGAACCCGGGTGCGCAGCACCAGAGTATTGACGAACATGCCGACCAGATCGTCCAACGCGGCCTCGCCACGCCCGGCCACCGGAGTACCGATCGCAATGTCATCGGTACCCGACAACCGCGCCAACAACACCGCCAACGCACTATGCATGACCATGAACAGCGACGCATTGTGCTCACGGCCGATCGCGACCAGCCGACGCTGAGTCTCGGCGGAGATCACGAACGGATAGCTGCCGCCACGATAACTGGCCACCGGCGGCCGCGGGCGATCCGACGGCAACGCCAGCTCATCGGGCAACTCCGCCAATTGGCCGGTCCAGTGACGAATCTGCTTGGAGATCAACGACTCCGGATCATCCTCCGAACCCAGCACCTCACGCTGCCACAGCGCGTAATCGGCGTACTGCACCGCCAGCGGTTGCCAGCCGGGTTCGCCGCCGCCGATGCGCGCGGTGTAGGCGACCATCACGTCCCGGGTCAGCGGTCCCATCGAGAAACCATCGGCGGAAATGTGGTGCGCCACCAGAGCCAGCACGTGCTCAGTGGGGCTGATCTCGAACAGCTGGACCCGCAACGGCACCTCGGCGGCGACGTCGAAGCGGGACAGCACCATCTCCGTAAGGCGGTGCGGCAGTTCGCTTTCGGCGGTGACGGTCGGAGTCAGATCGAGGAGGTCCCGACCGAAGGGCACGACCTCCTGATAGGGCTGCCCGTCCACCTCGGGGTAGCGGGTTCGTAGTGATTCGTGTCGGTCGATCACATCGATAACAGCGATCTGTAGTGCAGCCACATCCAGTTCACCGGACAGACGGATCGCGATCGGAATGTTGTTGACCGCAGACTCAGTGGCATCAGCACTACCCGCAGAGAACCGGTTGAGGAACCACATCCGCTGCTGCGCCAACGACAACGGCACCCGCTCGGGCCGCTCCCGCGCCGCCAACTCCTGCCACGCCCCGACACCAGCATGCGACTCGACCCGCGCTGCCAACGCCGCCACCGTCGACGCCTCGAACAACATCCGCACCGGCACCCGGGTATCGAGCGCAGTACCCAACCGCGACGCCACCTGCGTAGCAATCAGCGAATTACCACCCAGAATGAAGAAATCATCATCGGCACCGACCCGCTCCACACCGAGCACCTCACCGAACACCCGCGCCACGATCTCCTCGATCGGCGTCGACGGCGCCCGGAACTCCCGCACCTCGAACACCGGCACCGGCAAAGCCCGACGATCCAACTTGCCCGAAGCATTGAGCGGGAACACATCCAACACCACAAACGCCGCCGGGACCATGTAACCCGGCAGTTGCGCTGTCAGCGTCACGCGCAGCGCATCAGTGTCGATCCCCGCATCCACGCCGACCAGATAGGCAACCAATTGCGCACCGGTGCGCTCATCATCACGCGCCACCACGACAGCCTGTGCCACCGATTCGTGTGCGGTGAGCGCGGACTCGATCTCACCGAGCTCGATCCGCATACCGCGCAGCTTCACCTGGAAATCGGTACGACCCAAGTAGGTAATCGAGCCGTCGGGACCGCGGCGCACCAGATCACCGGTGCGATACATGCGCGCTCCGTCCTCACCGAACGGCGCGGCCACGAATCGGTCCGCAGTCAGATCAGGGCGCCCCAGATAGCCTCGAGCGAGCTGATCACCCGCCAGATACAGCTCACCCGCCACCCCTGCGGGCACCGGATTGAACCGTGCGTCGAGCACGTACGCTTGCGCGTTCCACACCGGCTTGCCGATCGGGACGGCGCCTGGCACCGAGCCCGCCGGCGCATGCGTGGCATGCACAGTGAACTCCGTCGGCCCGTACAGGTTGAACAACTCGGCCGAGCTGATGCGGCGGAACGCGGCCACGGTGTCGGAAGTGAACGCCTCACCAGCCACCAGCACCGCACGCAACGACGACAACGCCGCACCCTCGACCGCACCGGCGAACACCGCCAGCATCGACGGCACGAAGGACGTCATCGTGACGCTTTCCTCTGCGATCACCGTGGCCAGATACTGCGGATCACGATGGCCGTCCGGCGCGGCAACCACCACGCGGCCACCAACAGTCAACGGGCCGAACAGCTCCCACACCGACACGTCGAAGGTCACCGGTGTCTTGAACAGCACCACATCCTCGACGTCGATGCCGTACTCGCCGGTGATCCAACGAATCTGGTTCACCACCGCCGAATGCGGCACCAGCACACCCTTCGGGCGGCCCGTCGACCCCGAGGTGAAAATCGCGTAAGCGGGGTGTTCCGGTCGCAAAGGAGCACGCCGATCGGCATCGGTCAGCGGCACATCCGGGTACGACGACAAGTCCAGCGCGTCCACCACCAGAGTGGACCGTCCGGGCGCGAGGTCAGCGCCGACCTCCGAGGTGGTCAGCACGCACACCGGGTCCGCCGCGTCCAGAACGTAGGCGATCCGGTCAGCGGGCTGATTCAAATCCAGCGGCACATAACCACCACCCGCCTCCACAACCGCATAGATCGCGACCAGCAGATCCAGCGACCGGGGGATCCCCACTACGACAAGAGTTTCCGGACCCACACCCGCCTCGACCAGACGATGCGCCACACGATGCACCCGACGCGCGAACTCGGCATAGGACAGACTCGTCCCCTCGAAGGTCACCGCGACCGCGTCCGGAGTCCGCTCCACCTGCGCCTCGAACAACGACACCAGGGTCGCGGGATCGATCGGGTACTCGGTGGCATTCCACCGATGCAGCACCAGCGACCGTTCCTCGTCACCCAAAACATCGACAGCCCCCACTGCCACCGACTCATCGGCAGCGACCGACTCGAGCACACGCACCCACCGCTGCGCGATATCAGCAGCGGTCGACTCATCGAACAAATCCGTCGCGTACGTCAACTCCACCGTCCAGCCACCACTGGCGGCATCCAGCACAGCGAACTGCAGATCGAACTTCGCCAGCTCGACCTCGAGCTCCTCGGCGCGCGCCACCAGACCATTCAGCTCCAGCACAGGTTTATCCAAGTTCTGCACCGACAGCATCACCTGGAACAACGGATGCCGCGCCTGCGAACGAGCCGGATTCAACACCTCCACAAGACGCTCGAACGGCACATCCGTATGCCCGAACGCCCCCAAATCCGTCTCACGAACACGACCCAGGAAATCAGTGAACGACTCACCACCATCCACCCGCGACCGCAACACCAACGTATTGACGAACATCCCGACCAAATCATCGAGCGCCTGCTCACCACGACCAGCAATCGGCGTACCAATCGCAATGTCATCAGTACCCGACAACCGCGCCAACAACACCGCCAACGCACCATGCAACACCATGAAAGCCGACGCATTATGCTTGCGCCCCAACACAATCAACCGCTGCTGAACATCAGCAGAAACATCAACCGTGACCCGACCACCACCAAAACTCGCCACCGGCGGCCGCATCCGATCCACCGGCAACACCAACTCATCCGGCAAATCCGCCAACTCAGCAGTCCAATAACGAATCTGCTGGGAAATCAACGACTCCGGATCATCCTCCGAACCCAGCACCTCACGCTGCCACACCGCATAGTCGGCGTACTGCACCGGCAGCGGCGTCCATGCGGGGGCTTCGCCGACGGTACGCGCGGTGTAGGCAAGCATGATGTCGCGGGCCAACGGTGCCAGGGACCAGCCGTCGGCGGCGATGTGGTGCACCACCAGGGCCAGCACGTACTCCGATGCGCTGAGCTGGAACAGCCGTACGCGCAGCGGCACATCGGTGCTGACATCGAAGTTTGTGGATGCCAGCGTGATCAGATGCTCGAGGAGGTTGGTTTCGGTGACCGGCAGCAGGGCCAGATCCGGCACGATCCCGCTAGCCTCCAGCACAACCTGTACTGGCCCGCCGGCGCCGGTGTCGGTGTCGGGGAAGATGGTGCGCAGTGACTCGTGTCGCTCGATCACGTCACCGATGGCAGCCTGCAGTGCGGCGACGTCGAGGTCACCGGTCAACCGGATACCAAGTGGCAGATTGTAGGCCGACGACGACTTGTCGAACTGATTAAGGAACCACATCCGCTGCTGCGCAAACGACAACGGCACCCGATCCGGTAACTGCTGCGCCACCAGCGGCGGCCGCACGACCTCGGACCCGCCCGCGGTCTCCGCCCGCGCGGCGATCCCGACCACGGTCGGGGTCTCGAACAGCACCCGCACCCCCAACCGGACACCGAATGCCGCGCCTACCCGCGCCATCACCTGAGTAGCAACCAGCGAATTACCGCCCAGATCGAAGAAATCGTCATCAACGCCGACCACGGGCAAATTCAGCACATCAGCGAAAATCGCAGCCACGACCTGCTCGGCCTGCGTCCGCGGGGCGCGATAACCGGCCGCATCGGCGGCGAACACCGGCGCCGGCAGCGCTTTCCGATCCAGCTTGCCGCTGGTGTTGAGCGGGAACCCCTCCAACACCACCACCGCCGCCGGCACCATGTACGACGGCAACCGCTCGCCACCGAACCGGGTCAGCTCCACCGAATCAACCAACAGACCCGGCCCGGCAACCACATACGCCACCAACTGCTGACCGGTCGCGGTATCGACCACCAGAACCGCCGCCTGCGACACCGCCGGATTCGCCAGCAGCACGGTCTCGATCTCACCCAGCTCGATCCGCTGACCACGGAACTTCACCTGGAAATCGGTACGCCCGATGTACTCCAGCACACCAGAAGCCTTCCACCGCACCAGATCACCGGTCCGATACATCCGCTCACCATCAGCACCGAACGGATTGGCCACGAACCGATCAGCCGTAAGGTCCGGCCGCCCGCGATACCCACGCGCCAGTTGCCGCCCGCCCAGATACAACTCACCCGCGGCGCCGATAGCAGCCGGCCGCAGCCGCGCATCCAGCACATACACCTCGACGTTCCACTCCGGAACACCGATCGGCACCGTCACCGTGTCAGCGGCGGTGACCTCCCACGAGGTCACCGACACTGCCGCCTCGGTCGGACCATACAGATTGTGCAAACCCGCAGAGCTGATGGCACGGAACCCGGCCGCCGTCTCCGGCGGCAACGCCTCACCGATCACGAACACCGCACGCAACGACGCACACTGATCCACGGTCGCGTTCGCAGCGAACACCGTCAGCATCGACGGCACGAAATCCGTGATCGTCACGCCATGACGCTCGATCATCTCCGCCACATACAACGGATCCCGATGCCCATCCGGCGCGGCCACCACCAGCTCGGCGCCCACCAGCAACGGCAGGAAATACCCCCACAACGACACATCGAACGTCGTCGCG